>NZ_JBFNXO010000001.1:0-3512500 GCF_040812255.1 Bacteroides sp. L008
CGACTATATAGCGGCAATGCTGATTCTTTTAGGATTATTCCCGATTGTAGGAGCTGTTTTTTCGTTGATGCCGGACCCGGTGTTGGGCGGAGCTACTTTGCTGATGTTCGGAACAGTGGCAGCAGCCGGAATCCGCATCGTTTCGTCACAAAACATCGGACGTAAGGAGACATTGGTGCTGGCTGTCAGTCTTTCATTAGGGCTGGGAGTGGAATTGATGCCTGATGTATTGAGTCAGGCTCCCGAAGCTATCCGCAGTATCTTTTCGTCAGGCATCACTACCGGTGGCTTGACTGCGATTATAGCAAATATCGTAATTCGGGTGAAAGAGGAAGAAGAACGATGAATGATGAACGGGACTGTGTCAAAACTCACCACAGAGTACACAGAGTAACATAGAGACGATTTTAGGTTGTTGATTATCAATAAAAAGACTCTGTGATACTCTGTGTTACTCCGTGGTGAAAGAAGTTTCGACACACCCTCGTTTATCGTTTATAATACTTCCAGATTACTCATCCGGTCTGTTGTGTGGAATTCAAATTCCGGATATTCATATAGTTTGAAGCGGGGCTCTGTTTCTCCTTCCGTATAGCTCCAGATGCTGGCATAGTCTTCCGGATCTTCCCCCATTTTGCTTAATTGCCTTAAATAAGCTGCGAGCGATTTATTTTCCACGATATATATTTTCCCCAACTTGTCAATAATAGAACTGTGGCGTCGGGTACTGTCATGGTCAAAGCGAAGGATGCGTTTACCTTCTTCGGTGATTCCCACCAGGTTGAATGTCATGCTCTTGCCGATAGCAGGCAGATTGAGTACGCTTCGGTCTGTAGCCATGAACGGTAGATGGTGTTTCTTCATGAAACGGCGTATACGGGCGGCTGTGTCTTCACCTGTTTCGAGAAGAGAATATAGTTCGTCAGCTTGTTCCGGAGTTAGTTTACCAAATGTTTTTTCCTCATGCTGTTCCTGCATCGACCGGCTGTTAGGTGTGAATACAGCATAATTTTCATTGAATCCTTTGACAGAGAAGGTATAGTAACAGACCACTCCCAGCGAGTTGAGCACTTGGCGTAGCCTTGTGGTATGTCCTCGTCGGGATGCTGCCACGGTATATACGAGCTGATTAGTGATAAGCCATCCGGCGGAAAGGATTTTCCGGATGGCTTCCCGGGTTTGTGGTGTCACCTCCAACGGGCTCTGGAAGTGGGTTTGAATTATAAATTGCTTCATTCCGATGGCAGAGGCTTTTTCTTTGAATTCTCTCAGAATCTCTATCAGTTCGTCATTGATGCGCATAGGCAGGTAAGCCAGTAATCTCGATCCTAAACGGACACGCTGTAATTCAGCGTATTTTTCTCCTTCCGGACGTTCTTGGTTTGCTTTTCGTTTTCGTGCGGCCATGCGATATACGGCTTCAAGAATGTTTCGCAAAGTCTTGTTCTGACTCATCAGAGCATCTCCTCCGGTAATCAATATATCTCGTAACTGGGTGTCTTCTTCAAAATAAGTCATCAACCTGCGTAGTTTCTTATCCCAACTTTCTTTAGGGCGGAGCGCGTCGAATTCAAAATTCAGTCGTTCGCTTTGGAAGTCGTACATACGTTGACATGAAGCGCACAGTCCTCCGCAGGCACGTCCCATTGTATCGGGAATCAGGATAGCTACCTCCGGATAGCGACGGTGAATGTTATGCCCGTCCGGCAATAGCCATCCCGCAGCGTTCGGTTTTCCGGCTTCTACAATATCTTCGCGCTCCCAGGCACGGATATTGCCGTAGGTTTCCACCAAACGGGGTGAATAGAGGATGTAGCTTCGGATAGCTTCGTCATTGTATCCTTCGCCGTTGGTGTTGAGCAAAGAAAGATAATAGGGCGTGGCGAAGAAAGGCATCCCTTTTTTACGGGCTCTGGACAATAAATACATTGTTTCGCTGGAAAGAGAATTTCCGAGGAAGCGGTTGAGTTCGGCAGGAGTTTTGATAGCCATCGAAAGGTGGAAGCGGAAATCATCCCACCACCGGCAGACCTGATGGTATTTCTCCTCATAACTCAATCCTTCTTCAAAGTGGAACCGGGAGGATGGCTTTGATTTCCGGTTCTCTATTTTCTGTATCAGCAGATGCAGCATTCGTTCTTTGTTTTCGGTGCGTAGCTCTATCACGTCTTCGTCCAGTCCGGTGGCCCAGCGTTCGGTTCTGTTTTTGATTCGTTGCGGAGAGGGTAGGGGCATTTCCGGGTCCTCCAGTCTTTTGAAGAGGTTATACAGATCCAGGAACAAGTCAGTAGGCATTTCTGCATTTTCCAGATTCCCGGTCAAGAAGCGTCGGAGAAGGGATAAGGTCTGTATTTGCATATCCTGTTCGTTAGACAATTCATGAACTGTCTTTCCGTCGTAGTTGATAAGGAGTCGAATTTGCTCACCCGCTTTGTTCCCTCCGGATATGTGAGAAGCAAGGAACTCTTGCAGGTGGCTTTTAAAGTCTGTGTCATCAAGACTTTGCCGGGCCATTGCTGTGAGTTCGGGTAACTCCTGACAGTATAGTTGATGGATTTGGGAAAGTGTGAGTGAAAGCATTTTCTTTTGTTTCATACGCGATTGTTTTTAAGTTGTTAAAATTGAAATATTTGCATAAATATAATAAAAAAAGCGGAGGTAGAAAACCTCCGCTTTGCTATTCGTGCTATTCTTTACGATTCTTTTTTGTTTAATAACATTCAGCTTTTCATTTTGTTTTTGCTTCTTCGTCCTTGTGTTTAGGCTCCTTTTTAGCCAACAAGACAATGTTATAAACGTACTCTGACATCCATTGTTCCGAGAATCCGAGACGTTCTTTGTATTGACGTACAGCCGCTGCCGTTTTGTGTACGTCATCTGCTTTCCATACCGTTTTGGTACATACATCATGTACTGTTTTTTCTGTCATGGAGCGCAGGGCCTTTTTAAATAGGGCCGGCATACGGAATTTCCATTGCATCAGGTTGCCCATCAGCATCATCAGGTCGCTTGAGAATCCCTGATACATGAAAAGGTATGCTTGTACATCGTTTTGCGTACGGCAGTTTTTTTTGATAGATGTGTCTATCTCTTTAAAGAATGATTCACTGATGCCGTAATCCTGCATCAGCATCTTGCGGGATGCCGATTTCTCGGCTAATCCTAACTTACCTCCTTGCGTGGCTACTTTGAACAAACGTTTGAAGTTGGCTACATCCGGCAGGAAGCGGATATTTGTGATACCCAAATTTACTGCAATTACAGATTGAAAATATACACGTGTCAGTGATACGAAGTCTTCGACATTGCCCACTACTTTTGCGTCAGCGTCGGCTTGTTTCTTGAATAAGTTAGCGAATATGCTCATAAGTCATTTGGTCAATTTATAGATTGAGGCTGCAAATTTACTAAATAACTTGTTAAATTGCTACAGATTATATGGATAACATCTATTCTTTTTGAGGTACTTTACCAACATTCGATGTCCTGCTCTATGTCTTTCATTTTGTTTTTGGTGAATACCGGACTTTGGATGCCCGCTTTCTTCTGTTCACGATAGTCCTGCAATAAGCGGAAAGCATATTTTCCGAGGAAGGAAATTGCTATCAGGTTGCAGACAGCCATTAATCCCATGGTAATATCTGCCAGTCCCCATACGAAGTCGAGTGTGGACATGGCACCTACCCATACCATGGCGCCTACCAATATCCGGTAGAGGTATACCACCCATCTCCTGTGGGTAAGATAGCGGATGTTTGCTTCACCGTAATAATAATTTCCAATGATACTGCTGAACGCAAAAAAGAAGAGAGCGATTGCCACAAAAATACCTCCGAGGCTCCCTATTTCATTGTTCAGTGCATGCTGGGTAAGTTGCACTCCATTGGTCGAACCGTCGAGCGGAGCACCACTGAAAAGAATGATAAATGCCGTACACGAACAGATGATAAGTGTATCTGTAAAAACTCCTAAAGTCTGGATCAGGCCCTGCTTGACGGGATGTGACACGTATGCTGTGGCGGCTGCATTGGGTGCGGAACCCATACCGGCTTCATTGCTGAACAGGCCCCGTTTGATGCCTTGCATCAGAGCAGCTCCCATACCGCCTCCCAAAGCTTGTTGCCAACCAAAAGCATGACTGATGATGGTTTCGATAACACCTGGCAGATGCGTGATGTTCAGGAGTACAATGGCCAGTGCCAGCCCTACATATCCCAGTGCCATAATGGGGACAATGATGCTGCTTACTTTGGCGATGCGCTGGATGCCTCCGAAGATGATCAATAAAGTGAGTCCGGTCAGGATGATTCCCATCGGTATGTGGTTGATGCCGAATGCATGCTCTACGGCCGCACAAATGGTATTACTCTGTACCGAATTGAAAGCGAAACCGAAAGTAATGGTAATTAGTATGGCAAAAAGAATTCCCATCCATGGCTTCTTCAATCCCTTCTTCATGTAATAAGCAGGACCTCCTATAAATGATTCCTTTCCTTTTTCTTTATATAACTGTGCAAGGGTAGATTCGACAAAAGCACTTGATGCTCCTAACAAGGCAATGATCCACATCCAGAATATCGCACCCGGTCCGCCTACGGCAATAGCTGTAGCTACGCCTGCAAGATTTCCTGTCCCGACACGACTTGCCAGTGATATGGCGAAAGCCTGGAATGAAGAAATATGTTTTTCTCCGTTCTCCTCTTTTCCGCCGGAATCTTTCAGAAGACGTACCATTTCGCCAATCATCCGGAATTGTACGAAACGGGTTTTAAGCGTGAACCAAACGGCGCACCCCAACAGCATTGCGATAAGGATGTAGGTCCATAATATATCGTTAATCAGATCCATATCTTTGTTAATTAAACCATCGGTGCATTGTTCTATGGTTCATCCGGCCGATACGTAGTTGAACCATCGTTTTAATAATGTTGATAATCAGCAGATTATATTTACCTGCTTTTTCCTCGGTATGTAAATCCATTTACTTCGGCGTGTAAAAGCATTTACCTCGGCATGTAAATCCATTTACCTCGGTATGTAAAAGCATTTACCTCGGCATGTAAATGGAACTGGCATTCAAGGCAGCAGATGCTCTCCCTTAGGGTGCGCGTCAAAACACCGTATTCTCCGGCCCCCCCCTTCTATTTCAGTCGGAAGTAGAATTTGTGGTTTTCGAATATTGGTTCCACAATGTCGAACCGGATCAACTTAGCCAATAAATGCTCTGCGGCTCGTCGGGAAATACCTGCTTGCCGGCAATAGCGATTCAGTGAGAGTGAGGTATTTTTTTCCAGTAAGTCGAGTAATAACTGTTCTCGCTCGGTATATTGGATCAGTTCACCTGCCGGATTTCCACTTTGCTGCCAAATGCGCAGATGTACCGGAGTAGCCAGGATATTCTCGTCTTTAATGCGGATATATGCCAGTGGTTTACCGGTTTCATCCTTGGCATAAACAGGCTTGTTCTCACTTTCCTCTATTTGTACGACTAATACAGAACGTCCCTCGACGTGAAATGTTTGCATGGAATAATGCACTTTCGGCTGACAGTAAAGTTGGGCAGCTGCTTCTATCATGTATTTTTCTTCGTCCGAACGTACACCGGCAATTTTCCCATTGTCTTTTACTCCGATCAACAACCGTCCTCCATCGGTGTTGGCAAAGGCCGACAGCGTTTTAGCAATCTTGCGGGCATCGGATATTTCAAATTTAAAGTCTTGTTGCTGATGCTCCCCTTCGGCTATCAATGCGTGTATGTAATCAGTATCTGTAAGCGGTTTCATGCTTGCAAAAGTAGATAAAAAAGACTAAACCTCATTTTTTTGCCGATTTTTAGCCGATAATTTCAAAAAAAATATCGTTTTTATGCGTTTATTTCGGGAAAGGATGTATTTTTGCCCATCATTATTAACGAAGAAATAAATAAGGATTATGAAAGAATTAGTAGAAAAGATTGCTACTTTGGTAGCTGAGTTCAACAAAGATGCAAATGCTCAGATCGAAAATGGTAACAAAGCTGCAGGAACTCGTGCCCGTAAAGCTTCATTGGAAATCGAAAAAGCAATGAAAGAATTCCGTAAAGTATCTTTAGAAGAATCAAAGAAGTAATCTTACGAATAGAAGAAAATGAAAAGCCGGTCTCAGTTTTGTGACCGGCTTTTTTATTTTACAGAAACTAAGCTTGTATCTATTGGCAGAAATAGTAAATTAGCAGGTATCCTCTTTTTTTGCAGATACTGTTTCCTCTTTTATTTCTGAGGTAAAAGTTTCAAGTATTCTCCATATCCTTCTTCCTGCATTTTCTCTTTGGGGATGAAGCGTAAGGATGCACTGTTGATACAATAGCGCAATCCTCCTTTGTCTTTGGGACCATCGGTGAAAACATGTCCCAGATGTGCGTCTCCCGTTTTACTCCGTACCTCCGTCCGCACCATTCCGTGTGATGTATCCGTCTTTTCTTTCACTGACTCTTTTTCGATCGGTTTGGTGAAGCTGGGCCAACCACATCCGGAATCGAACTTATCTGTTGAAATAAAAAGGGGCTCTCCGGTGGTGATATCTACGTAGATGCCATCTCGTTTTTCATTCCAGTATTCGTTATGGAAGGCTGGTTCGGTTGCATTCTTTTGTGTGACGGCATATTGTTCGGCTGTCAGCTTGTTGCGAAGTGTGGCATCATCCGGCTTTTTATAACTTGCCTGTGGTGTTTCGGCACCCTGTGCATTGGCCTTCTTTGCCAATTCAAAGAGTGCCGGATTTATGTGGCAGTATCCTCCGGGATTCTTATCCAGATAATCCTGATGGTATTCCTCTGCTTTATAGAAATTGGACAAAGGCTTCACTTCCACTATAATAGGTTTAGAGTATTCTTTGGCCAATTCACCGATGGCGCTCCGGATTGCAGGCAGATCTGCTTCGTCCGTATAATAGATACCGGTGCGGTATTGTGTTCCACGGTCATTTCCCTGCCGGTTCAGGCTTGTGGGATCAATCGTTTTAAAAAACAGGTCAATCAGAAGTTTCAGTGACACTTCTTGTGGGTTATAGTCCACTTTAACGGTTTCCGCAAAATTGGTTTTCCCTGTACATACCTGTTGATAGGTTGGGTTGGCAATGTTTCCATTGGCATATCCGGTCTGGGTTGACTTTACTCCTCTGATTTGTTTCAGGAAATGTTCAGTTCCCCAAAAGCAGCCGCCCGCAAAATATATCTCACTCTGATTTTTCATACTTTTTTTCTCCTGTTTTTGTTGATAAATCCATTGTACGCCTTGTGCATAGCCGGTATAAATGATACCTGCCAACAGCACGACAAATATAGTGAACTTCTTTTTCATAATCCTTGGTCTCTTTTATAAATAACAAATGAACATCAATTTCTGATTATTAAGAACTGTTGTATCCTTCCATAAAGTGGTTAAAAAGAGATTATCTTTTGTTCTTTCAAGGGATTGTGCTTACTTTTGGCATAAACATTCTCTTGCTTTGCAGCAGAAAAAGAGTTCAGTATGGCAAAACAACAATTCAATAAACTAATTTGGCTGGTGGATACGATCTTTCGGAACGGACCTGTGACATTCGCCGAAATCAACCGTCGCTGGCGGGCGGGAGACGGTAGCCGTGTGGATATTCCTTTGCGGACTTTCCACAACCATCGACAAGCTATCGAGGAGATGTTCGACATCAACATTGAATGCGATAAGCGGGATAATACCTATTATATAGCAGATGCCGAGGGTATGTTGGGCGATAAGTTGAAGATGTGGTTACTGAATAGTTTTTCATTAAACAATGTACTGCAAGAAAATGTAGATATGAAGAACCGGATTGTGTTTGAAGAAGTTCCTTCAGGAATACAATTTATGGATACCATTATCAATGCTATGCGTAGCGGGAATGTGCTTGTTATGGAATATCAGGCATATAATTGGGAGCAATCCAAGAGTGTATTGCTTGAACCTTATTTCCTGAAACTTTTTCGGCACCGTTGGTACCTGATAGGAGTGAATCGGGAATATAAGGCTTTCCGTTCTTATTCTCTCGACCGGGTCAGGGAGATCAGCCTTTCAGAAGATACTTTCAGTTTTCCGCGTAAATTCACTCCCCAAGATCATTTTCGCAATAGTTTTGGTATCATTCGAGATGAGAGTCTGGTTCCTCAGCGCACAGTACTTAGAGCCACAATTTCGCAGGCACCATATCTGAGAAACCTTCCTTTACATTCCAGTCAGAAGGAAATTGCTGTTACCGAGAATTACGTTGATTTTGAGTTGTATATATCACATACGTATGATTTTGTACAGGAGTTGTTGTCTAAGGGAGCGGCATTGGAGGTGTTGGAGCCCCGGTCATTAAGGGATACGATAAAAGATGAGATAAGAAATATGCAAACCCTTTATCACTTATGAATGCGAATGTACTTGAAAAACTGAAGATACTGGCAGAGTCGGCCAAGTATGATGTTTCTTGTGCTTCCAGTGGTACGGTGCGCTCCAACAAACCCGGCATGTTGGGCAATACTGTGGGAGGCTGGGGCATCTGCCATAGTTTTGCGGAAGACGGTCGCTGCATTTCGCTATTAAAGGTGATGCTCACCAACTATTGTATATATGATTGTGCTTATTGCATCAATCGGAGAAGTAACGACTTGCCCAGAGCTACGCTTTCCGTATCCGAACTGGTAGATCTGACGATTGAGTTTTATCGCCGGAATTATATTGAAGGACTGTTTTTAAGCTCTGGTGTGGTGCGTAACCCTGACTATACCATGGAGCGTCTGGTACGTGTGGCAAAAGATTTGCGTGAAGTGCACCGTTTTAATGGATATATCCACTTGAAAAGCATTCCCGGAGCCAGCCGTGAACTGGTGAATGAAGCCGGGCGTTATGCCGACCGCCTGAGTGTGAATGTGGAGATACCTAAAGAAGAGAATCTGAAACTGCTGGCTCCGGAAAAAGATCATAAGAGCGTGTTTGCACCGATGCTTTATATCCAGCAAGGGGTACTGGAGAGTAGTGAAGAACGGAAAAAGTTTCGCTATGCTCCTCGTTTTGCTCCGGCAGGGCAGAGTACACAAATGATTGTCGGTGCCACAGCCGAAACTGATAAGGATATCCTTTTTCTCTCTTCGGCTCTTTACCAACGCCCTACGATGAAACGGGTTTATTACTCCGGTTATGTATCAGTGAATACATACGATACCCGTTTGCCGGCACTTAAGCAACCTCCTCTGGTACGCGAAAACCGCCTTTATCAGGCGGATTGGCTGATGCGTTTTTATCAGTTTAAGGTTGATGAAATTGTGGATGACGCTTATCCCGATCTTGATTTGGAGATAGATCCCAAGTTGTCTTGGGCGTTGCGTCATCCGGAACAGTTTCCTGTCGATATCAATAGAGCGGATTATGAAATGATACTCCGTGTTCCGGGAATAGGAGTGAAATCAGCTAAATTGATTGTTGCTTCTCGCCGCTACTCAAAGTTGGGATATTATCAACTTAAAAAGATAGGTGTGGTCATGAAAAAAGCACAATACTTTATTACTTGCAGTGAATTGCCTATACGGACAGTGAATGAGATGACGCCACAGACCGTACGCAGCCTGTTGTTGCCTAAGCCTGTTAGGAAAAAGACGGATGAAAATCAGTTGTCGTTTGTTTTTTCCGATTGAGATTGTTATGACTCTTTTTATTTACGATAAAACGCTTGATGGCTTGTTGACAGCAGTATTTGATGCTTATTACCGCAAGACTTTCCCCGATGTTTTACTTACGGATGGGGAGGCGTTGCCACTTTTTTATGATGAAGTTTTTACGGTTATTACCGATGACGAAAAGGCAGGACGTGTCTGGCGGGGATTGCAAAAAAAAGTATCGGTGTCTGCACTTTCGGCCATTACCTGGTGTTGGCTGTCGGAATTGCCCGAGGTGGGTTTACTCCTGTTCCGGTACATCCGTAAAGCCATTGATTCCCCTGTATCCATTGAAACGAATTTTGGTGATCCGGATGTACTTGCCCTTTCCAGGATATGGAAACGAGTGGATTGGGAGCGGCTGCGTATGTTGCAGTTCGTTCGCTTTCAGAAAGCAGCGGATGGCACTTTCTTTGCTGCTTTTGAACCTCAGCACAACGCATTACCATTGACGGTTGCTCACTTTAAAGATCGGTTTGCCGATCAGCGGTGGCTGATTTATGATATGAAACGGCGTTATGGGTTTTATTATGACCTGCATACAGTGGAAGAGGTGACGTTTGATCAGGATACCCCAGCCGCCCACCTGGTTACCGGTATGCTCGACGAAAGTCTGATGGATAAAGACGAAAAACTGTTTCAGCAGCTTTGGAAGACTTATTTTAAATCTATCACGATCAGAGAGAGGCTGAATCCCCGGAAACACAAGCAAGATATGCCGGTACGTTATTGGAAGTATATCACTGAGAAACAGAAATGACCTTATTCAATCCGTTCTACTGTCACCTCGGGAAACTCCTGTATCAATGATAATAAATGACCTTCGTCATTGTTCCGTTTGGACTTAATGACCATAGTCACCTGATAAGTTTCTATTCCTCCGTGTTCTTGCTTATCCATCTGATACGACACTATCAGATAATCCTTGGAGTTAAAACGGTCCGCTATTCCTTTCAATACTTGTTTATTGTCGGTGGAGAATGTAATCATTGAACTTTTCATCCCTATACTTTTGAACAAGTAGCTTAATACTTCAAGACCCACGAGAGTCAGTACCATGGCGGCAATGCCTATAACGTACATGCCCGCACCTACTGCCAGGCCGATTCCCGCTGTCGCCCAGATACCGGCCGCTGTGGTCAGTCCCCGCACTATCTGCTTTTGGAAGATAATTGTTCCGGCACCGATGAAGCCAATGCCACTTACTACCTGCGCCGCTACACGACTTGGGTCGAGTGTAACACTATCCTCTTTTATTATCTCTTGAAAGCCATATTGGGAAACGATCATTATCAGTGCACTTCCCAGTGAAACCAGGAAGTGTGTGCGATAGCCGGCTTCCTTGGCACGGTATTCTCTATCCAGACCGATGACGGCACCCAAGATGCCGGCAACCAATAATCTTAATACAAAATCGAAGTTCAACATTATACGAAAATCTCCTTTCTGTCTTTATTCCAATAATTTATTCGTAACCTAAAGATACGATTGTTTTTAGAAATAACGTATATTCGCAGCTAAAAGATTATTTCTTTCGGAAAGACTATATATTCAGTACTGCATAAAACTTAAAACACACAATGAATAAAAGACTTTTTTATTTGATTGGCTTTGCTATAATATTGGCAGTTGAAATCATAATCGGTATGTATGTTCACGATCGTTTTGTACGTCCTTATATGGGTGATGCATTGGTTGTTGTGTTGATTTATTGCTTTATACGGATTTTTATTCCGAAAGGTTTATCTCAATTACCTTTCTATGTATTTGCTTTTGCCTGTTTTATTGAGGTTCTTCAGTACTTCCAGTTAGTCGATGTGTTGGGAATAACGAACTCTGTTACCCGTATTATACTTGGGGCTACTTTCGATTTGAAAGATATAGTCAGTTATGCCGGCGGATATGTATTTGTTCTGTTGGTGGAACGTTTTTGGGGTAAGAAAGGAAAATAAGAACAGTTTTTCTGCTTGTTTTGTAAATTCTTTGAAATAAGTAGGCTTCGTTTATAAATTATTATGTAATTTTGCTGCATGTTATTGTTTGAATGTGAACTAATTAATCTTGTTTGTCATGAGTCAAGAGAATCCTTCTTCCAAATTGGATGTGGAGTTTATTTATTTGCCTGTCGTCAATTATTCCATGCAGCAAAACCGGATACCTGTTGTACGGTTGTTTTCTATCAAAAATAATACGGAACATCCACTTGCGGATTTAAAGGTATCTTTGATTTTTGAGCCTGAGTTTGCAGCAGCTTCACCTGTGATGATAGAAAGGTTATCTCCAGGTGAAATGATCAAAATAACCACATTGAACCTACTTTTGGATCCTTCTTTTTTCATTCGGCAAACCGAACGTTTTTCCGGTGCTATCGGACTGATTGTTTCTTGTGATGAAGAAGTAGTCTTCCAAAGTAAATATCCCATTGATATATTGGCCTTCGATCAGTGGGGAGGTATTCAGGTGTTGCCCGAACTTTTGTCGGCGTTTGTGGTCCCCAATCATCCCATACTTACAGGAATTATTTCTCGTACAGCATCCATTCTGAAAGAGTGGTCAGGTAGCTCCTCGTTGGATGCTTATCAGAGTTGTAATCCTAATAGGGTAAAGATACAATTAGCTGCTTTGTACGAGGCTGTTAAGGAGCAGCACATTGCTTATTGTACACCTCCTGCCAGTTTTGGAGATGCCGGGCAGAGAATCAGACTTTCGGATAATGTGCTTTCCGGCAAATTGGGAACTTGCCTGGATATGTCCTTATTGTATGCTTCGTGTGCCGAAGCTATGGGATTGCATCCATTACTGGTGGTTATTCAGGGACATGCTTTGGTGGGATGCTGGCTGATTGACGGAACATTTCCTGATGCGGTGAATGATGATCCTTCGCTGTTGACAAAACGAACTGCAGACGGGATCAACGAAATTATTTTGCTGGAAGCTACCTGCATGAACGATGGAAAAAATGTGACTTTCGATGCAGCAGTCGGATTGGCTAATGGTAAAATGTTAGCGGTGAACGATTTTATTTGTTTTATTGATGTGGCACGTAGCCGTTTTGCCCATATCCTGCCTTTGCCTCAGAGGATAATGCATGGGAAAGCATGGAGCGTAAATCCGGAGATGATTCAGACACCGGAAGACGAGTCGCACGTCAGTTACAGCAATGCCCCGGAAGAGATTAAGCAATATGATTGGGGAAATCAGGACTGTTACGTGGAAGTCACCAAACAACTTTTATGGGAGAGAAAGTTATTGGACTTGAGTCTCCGTAATAATTTTCTGAACCTTCGCATTACCCGAAATGCTCTTCAGGTGATTTCGGCGGATGTGGATAAGATGGAGGATGCTTTTTCTGACGGAACGGAATTTCAGATCTTGGGCAAACCCTCTGACTGGGATAATCCATTGTATGATTTCGGACTTTATGGAGCTTTGACGGAATCTGATCCGATGCTCGGTTTGATTAAGCAGGAATTGACACAGAAAAGATTGAGAACCTATTTGAACGAACAGGATCTGAAAAAGTCGCTTACTTATTTATACCGTTCTTCCAGAGTAGCTCTGGAGGAGAATGGGGCAAACACCTTATATCTTGCTCTGGGCTTGTTGAGATGGTATGAAACCGAACATAGTGAGCGTCCCCGCTATGCACCTATCTTGCTGCTTCCTGTTGAGATGATTCGCAAGTCTGTGTCCAAAGGGTACATCATCCGTGCCCGTGAAGAAGAGAGTATGCTCAATATCACTCTGTTGGAGATGCTGAGACAAAACTTCGGCATTACTATTTCCGGACTCGAATCGTTGCCGAAAGATGAGAATGGTGCCGATGTGAAACGTGTCTTTTCTATTTTCAGGAAGGCAGTGATGAATGAGAAACGCTGGGATGTGGAAGAACAGGCTATTTTGGGTACTTTTTCGTTCAGTAAGTTCATTATGTGGAATGACATTCATTCAAATGCTGAAGAGTTAAGTAAAAATAAGATAGTCGGGAGCCTGATGAGTGGTAAAATGGAGTGGGAGGTTGCAGATGTCGATGCCAGTGCCATAGAGCTGGACCACACTTTGACGCCTGCTGATATTGCTCTGCCTGTCAGTGCGGATTCATCGCAGCTTGAAGCGGTTTATGAAGCTGTGAGTGAAAAGAGTTTCATTTTACACGGCCCCCCCGGAACCGGTAAGTCGCAAACCATTACGAACATTATAGCCAATGCATTGTATCAAGGCAAACGGGTGTTGTTTGTGGCCGAAAAGATGGCTGCACTTTCTGTGGTACAAAAAAGGCTTACAAATATTGGCTTGGCTCCTTTTTGTCTGGAATTACATTCCAATAAAGCACGTAAAACAGATGTGCTCAGACAGTTAAAAGAGTCAACAGAGATTTTCCGGTATAAAGAACCGGAAGAGTTTAAGGAAGAGTCGGAGAGACTGTTTAAAATGCGTCAGCAGATCAATGGATATGTAGAGGCGCTGCACCGGGTATATCCTTGCGGTATTTCCGTTTATGAAGCGGTCACACGTTACAGTTCTATTGACGAAAAAGAAGAAATAATGATACCCGCTTTTCTGCTTACCACATTGACCAAAGAACGGTTGAACGAGTGGAACCATGCTGTGGAAGAATTGGTGGGAGTTGGAAAAGTAAGCGGACATTCTTATCATCATCCCCTCACCGGAATTAATATAAAGGAGTACTCTTCGCAACTGAAAGAAGAAACGGATAAGCTTTTGAAAGAGTATATAACTCTTTTACAGGTGATGGAGAAAAAGGTGGAAAAGTGCTTTTCAATATATGGAATAGGTAATAAATATACGGAGAAGTTGTTGGAGAGTCTGGTTCGGTTTATTCGTATCTTAATGCAACTTCCGGGGATGACTGCCAATTTGGTATTGATGACCGAGCCAAATGAGAATGTTGAAAAGATACGCCGTATCATTGAACATGGGCGAAAAAGGGATGCTGTCTACAGTTTGCTGAAACAATCGTTTGAAGATGCTTTTTTTACTTTTCCAGCACAGCAAAAGTTGGCGGAGTGGAAAGAGATTACACAAAGTTGGTTCCTTCCCCGTTGGCTGAAGCAACGTAAGTTCTGTAAAGAGATGTCTCTCTTTTCGTTGCAAGGGCGTATAGGCAAAGAACAGGTACTTCCGGTATTGCAGCAATTGCTTTCTTATCAGCAAGAAAAGCAGGAAGTGGACAGCAAAAGCAGTTGGCTGCAGAATTTGTTTGGTGCTAAGGCCCATTCAGGCGAAGAGCAGTGGGCTGATATAGAAGCGATGAGTGAGGGACTGCTTCAGTTGAACAGATTGTTGATGGGATTAGCCGAAGATGCGTCATCAGTACGCTTGGTTAAGGAGAAGTTGGCAGAACAGCTTTCAGAAGGCTATTCTTCATTCCGGCAAATGAACAAGGAACAACTTGAGGGAGTGGTACAGGACTGGGAACGTGAAAAGCAATTGGAGGAATCGATGCTGCAACTGCTGGGTATTTCCAAAGAGGTGCTTCATGTCAGTGAAGACAATTGGCTGGCGGGAGCGTTACATCAGTGTGAAATTTGGGCAAAGAACACGGATAAATTGAAGGACTGGTATCGTTGGCTGAATGTGTCCCGTCGGTTCGAAGCTTGTGGCTTGGAGTCTGTATTTACAGCGTATACGGAGTGTAACCTGCCTACCGAACGGATGATGAATATTTACTTGAAAGGATTTTATCGTAGTTTTACGGAATATGCCATTGGTACGGAACAGGTACTGCAGTTCTTTAGTGGAGAGTTGTTCAATGACAGCATTCTCCGTTTTCGTGAACTGAATGAACAGTATCAGGAATTGATAAAGAAAGAACTTTATGCAAAATTGGCTTCTAACATTCCATCGTTTGTGTATGCGGCTGCCCAAAGTTCGGAAGTGGGAATTTTGCAGAAGTGTATCCGTAGTAATGGGCGTGGGGTACCTATCCGTAAACTGTTTGATTCTATCCCTAATTTATTGCCACGCATGTGCCCATGTATGCTGATGAGTCCTATGTCTGTAGCGCAATATATCGATGTGAACCATGATAAGTTCGATTTGGTTGTATTTGATGAAGCTTCCCAAATGCCTACATGCGAAGCTGTTGGTGCCATTGCCCGTGGAAACCATGTGGTCGTTGTAGGTGACCCGAAGCAGATGCCGCCAACCAGTTTCTTCACCAGCAACTCTGTAGATGAAGAGCATATCGAGATGGAAGATCTGGAAAGTATCCTGGATGATTGTCTGGCTTTGTCTATGCCTTCCAAATATTTGTTATGGCATTATCGCAGTAAACATGAGAGCCTGATTGCTTTTAGTAATTCACAGTATTATGATAATAAATTGTTGACTTTTCCGTCTCCTGACGATCTGGCTGCAAAAGTTACGCTGGTATCTGTTGAGGGATATTATGATAAAGGAAAAAGCCGGCAGAATCAAGCTGAGGCACAGGCTGTAGTCGACGAGATTGTTCGTAGGCTTTCCGATCCGAAGCTGAGTCGTCAAAGTATTGGAGTGGTAACATTCAGTTCTGTACAGCAGACTCTGATTGAAGATATGTTGTCGGATGTTGTTATGCAAAATGCCGATTTGGAGAATCTTGCTTTTAACCGTGAAGAACCTGTTTTCATTAAGAATCTGGAGAATGTACAGGGAGATGAACGGGATGTCATTTTGTTTTCAGTAGGTTATGGTCCGGATATCAACGGACGGGTCAGCCTTAATTTTGGTCCGCTGAACCGTGATGGTGGTGAACGTCGTTTGAATGTAGCGGTATCTCGTGCCCGGTATGAGATGAAAGTCTTTTCTACATTAAAGGCTGATCAGATTGACCTGAAAAAAACATCTTCCGTAGGAGTGGCAGGTTTGAAATACTTCCTCGAATATGCCGGTAAAGGCACCGGTGTTTTGAATCACTCTAATGCAATGGCGTCCGAGAGTATTGATATCGGTACACTGGTGGCCTCAAAGCTTCGTGAGAGGGGGTATCAGGTAAAAACTAAAATCGGATGTTCCGGATTCCGGGTAGATGTAGGTGTTGTCGATCCGGATAATTCTTCCCGTTATTTGCTCGGAATTTTGTGTGACGGTGAAAATTATCGGGCTGCGAAAACTGCCCGGGATCGGGAAATTGTGCAAAGCAGTGTCTTGAAGATGCTGGGATGGAATATCTGTAAGGTATGGACAATGGACTGGTGGGAAAATTCTCAAAAAGTGATTGACCGTATAGAGGGAGAATTGGAGAAAGCACGTTGCAGTAAATCGGAGATTCCGGCATCGGTTTCTCTTCCTGTTCCTGTATTGAATCAAGGACAGAAAGCCGGATTGCTATGTAGTGCACAACCTTGTTTGGTAAACGTTCCGGAACAGGTGATTCGGGAGGGAGTAAAGTCTGTGGAATCGGAGATCTATGAAACAGCTTCTTTGGTTTCAGTGAATCTTTCTTCCTGGGACTTTATGATGCCTCGACGAGAACCCCGTATCAGAAAACAGTTGGATGAAATTATGCATACAGAAGCGCCTATCAGTCGTTCATTGTTGAGTAACAGAATTTTCAGTGCTTATGGAATTCTTCGTAAAACAGCCCGTTTGATTGCCTGGATGGATGATATATTGAGTAGAACCCCTTATTACAAGCAAGAAGTTGACGGACTGACTTTTTATTGGAATACGAAAGAGGAAGCAGAGGCATATACTAAATTTCGTATTGATTCCAAACGTGAGGTGGCAGATTTACCTCCACGTGAGGTGGCCAATGCAGCTCTGAGTATATTGGAACAACAAATAGCTTTACCTTTGACTGACTTAATGAAAATAACTGCCCAGTTATTAGGTTATGCTCGTTTCGGACTGAATGTGGAGACTGCTATGCGTAGGGGGGTCCAGATGTTGTTGGACAGGGAAGAGGCTAAAATTGAAGGTGACAAGATACTTATGAAGTAGTCCGGCGCGGTCCGTTAGTCTGGGATTCTTGTTGGGGCGTTTCTTCGTTTTTTAGTTTATGTCCGCAATATTTACAATATGTTGCATTCTCTTCATGCCCCGTTTTGTGACAGTTGGGACATTGCAAATCTTTAAGTTTTTTGTACTCCTTCATCATAGATACAGAGACGATACCTGTGGGTACGGCAATAATAGTGTAGCCGATCAGCATAACGCAGGCGGATAGGAATTTGCCGAGGGCGGTAGCGGGGGTAATGTCTCCATAACCGACGGTGGTCATGGTGACGATGGCCCAGTAAATACTGTTCGGGATGTTATTGAATTGTGTATTGGGCTGAGTTCCCTCGATCATGTACATCAGCGTACCGATGGCGACGACGAGGATGACGACAAAGAGAAAAAAAACGGCTATCTTTTTACTACTTTCTTTGAGTGAGGTGAGCAATCGTTCGCCTTCAAGCCAGAAGTTAAAGAGCTTGAAGACACGGAATACCCGTATGATGCGGAAAGCACGGATGATAAGCAAGTAACGCGCACCGGGCAGAAAGAAGGCAAGATAGAGCGGTAACGTAGCGAGCAGGTCGATGATACCGAAAAAACTGAAGATGTATTTCCGTGGTTGAGGCGAACAGTAAATACGGGTGACGTATTCAAAAGTGAAGAAAGCCGTAAAAAGGTATTCGAGTACGATGAACGGAGTCGAAAGCCAGGAAGGAAGACCTTGCAGGCTTTCGATAATGGCGAGCAGAATACTCAATAGGATACATATGATAAGGGCTACATCGAATGCCTTCCCTGCGGGGGTGTCGGATTCGAAAATAATGACGTACAACTTACGCTTCAGAGCCTGGTTGTGCAGAAAACGATAGAGCCAAGAATCACTTTTCAATGTGTTAATATGTTAATGTAACTGCCAGAGTCAATTATTAATCAATTACCCATTTCCGTTCGTATGGAACGGTCTTTTTCGGGTCATAATTCATACCTTCTTGTGTGGGTATATGGATAACGTATTTCTTTCCGGTTTTGTTTTTCAGTGAAGAGCCGCGTAACCAGGGATTAGCGTCACGTAATTGGGCATAGGTGATGCCTTGTTTCTGTGCAAAGTCGCTCAGGTCACTGATTTCGGTATTTATCGTCACTTCTTTGTAAGGAATGACGGGATAGAGATGCTCCCGTTTCAACAAGAAGCCAAAGCGTTGCGGGTTGCCGAATACCTCTTTCACGGCCAGCAGGCGGAACATATAGCGGGAAGTCTCTTCTACCAGCCAGAGGTCCATGGCATGATCAGCCAGCTGCTTGTCCAGTTGCGAAGAAATGCGTCCCTGTCCGGCATTATAGGCAGCGGAAACGGCCATCCAGTCACCATATTTGGCATAAGCCTGCTTAAAATAGCGACAGGCGGCTGCAGTGGCTTTCTCGATGTGGTAGCGTTCGTCTACGTTATCGTTGACTTCGAGACCGAATTCGCGGGCGGTGGCGGGCATAAATTGCCACAGGCCGGCGGCACCTGCCGGGGAGCGTGCGATAGGGTTGAGACTGCTTTCTATCACCATCAGATATTTGAAGTCGTCGGGGATACCGTTGGCTTTCAATAGTGGTTCGATGATGGGGAAGTAGCGGTTGGCGCGTTTCAACATCAGCATGGTGGTGGAGTGCATATAAGTGAACGACATCATTTCACGGTCCATGCGTTCACGTCGGTCGTAACGACGGAGGTCGATGGTGTCGCCATCGAAGATTGCTTGTTCGGGGACGGTAGGCGGAGTGACACAGTATGGTACTTCCGATTGTACAGAATGTTGCTCGCTGAGGCAAGTGCTCCCCACGAGGACAGGAATACTGATACCGGCGCCCAAGGCGAGGGCAGTAGTGAAGATATAGTTGATAGATATATGTTTCATGACAGTTTTTTTATTAGTTGGTGGGGTAAAGATAACCAAAAGGATTAAACCAAAAAGGATATTCATACGTTAATTATATGTAACGGGGCTCGGAAGTGTCGATCCCGATACTTATTTTCGCAACCTCAAAAACGCACATGAAGAAGTTCATATTAATCATCCTTACGTTATTATATGCTGTGGTGTCATCAGGCATTACAGTCAACGTTCATTACTGCATGGGCCGTATGGCAGATGTGGAATGGGGGAGTGCATCTGCTTGCACCATGTGTGGACAGAAGAAGACTTCGGATTGTTGTAAGGATGAGGCACATTACATCAAGCTGGCGGTAGATCAGGACGTGAACCATGTGGTGGTGACGAACCTGGTACCTGTGGTGACAGAACTGTTACCGGTGCTCTATGCAGGATTTCTGTCGTTGGAGGTGGAAGATACCTGCCAGAGTTTTATTGCTTTTGATTCTCCACCCAAGCAAACGGGAGTTCCTCTGTTTGTTTATCATTGTACTTATTTGATTTAGTATTCACTTTACTTCCTTTCCGGAGAGAAGAAAAGAAGTTATTCCCCTCTGATTTTCAATGTGGGACAGGAATTGGTATACCCTTTTGATGCATTTCATTAGGGAATATCCTATTCTCTGGGACATTCTGTCAGGGATTCCCATATCCTTTTGGGCATTCCAAGTGTTTACTATTATACAATAAATATCTTTCTATATGATCAACAAAATAATCCGTTATTTCCTCGAAAACAGGGTAATAACCATGCTCCTGCTGGCGCTGGTCGTGGTCTGGGGAGTCTCTACCGCACCCTTCAACTGGCATGGGGGCATCGTGCCGAGAAACCCGATCCCGGTGGATGCCATCCCCGACATCGGTGATAACCAGCAGATTGTGGCCACGGAATGGATGGGACGTTCGCCCAAGGACATCCAAGACCAGATTACATACCCGCTCACCACCTCGCTGCTGGGCATACCGGGGGTGAAAACCATCCGTAGCTCGTCCATGTTCGGGATGTCGTTTATCTACATCATCTTTGAGGATGATATCGAGTTCTACTGGAGCCGTTCGCGCATCCTGGAGAAACTGAATTCGTTGCCGCCGGGCACGCTGCCCGAGGACGTGCAGCCTACGCTGGGCCCGGACGCTACGGCGCTGGGGCAAATCTACTGGTACACGCTGGAGGGGCGCGACCCGAAAACGGGACGACCCACCGGAGGCTGGAACGCCGAGGAACTGCGGACGATACAGGACTTTTATGTGAAGTACTCCCTGTCCGCCGCCGCGGGCGTGTCCGAAGTAGCATCCGCGGGCGGGTTTGTCAAGGAGTACCAGATAGAGCTGAACCCAGACGCGATGTACTCGTTCAACGTGTCGGTGATGGACGTGATGAACGCCGTGAAGAAGAGCAACCTCGACATCGGCGCCGAGACGATGGAGGTGAACAAGGTGGAATACCTGATCCGTGGGCTGGGTTACGTGAAGAATGTGGCGGACATCGAGAACACCGTCGTCACCGTCCGGGAGGGGGTGCCGGTGCGCATTTCCGATATCGCTTTCGTGAACATCGGGCCGGGCACGAGGCGCGGCGGACTGGACAAGGAAGGTGTGGAGGCCGTGGGCGGCGTGGTGATTGCCCGCTACGGGTCGAACCCACTGGAAGTGATCGACAACGTGAAGGAGAAGATTCATGAGATGGATGCCGGTCTGCCGCAAAAGACGCTGGCGGACGGGACGGTATCGAAGGTGACCGTCGTCCCCTTCTACGATCGGACGGGACTGATCAAGGAGACGATCGGCACGCTGGAGTCGAGCCTTTCGCACGAGATACTGATCTGTATCATCGTGATTATCGTGCTGGTGCTCAACCTGCGGGCGTCGGTGGTGATTGCGAGCATGCTGCCCATCGCGGTGCTGGCTACATTTATATTGATGCGGTACACGGGGATTGAGGCGAACATCGTGGCTCTGTCCGGTATCGCCATCGCCATCGGGGTGATGGTGGACGTGGGGGTGGTGTTCGTCGAGAGCATCATCCGGTATATGGAGATGCCGGAGAACCGGGGGATTACGAAGGGGAAGGCGCTGGCTGGACTGATATACAAGGCGGTGAGCGAGGTGTCGGGGGCAATCGCTACGGCGATGATTACGACGATTGTCAGTTTCCTGCCCGTGTTTGCCATGCAGGCGCAGGAGGGGAAGATGTTTTCGCCGTTGGCTTACACCAAGACGTACGCGCTGGCTTCGGCTTTCGTGCTGGGGCTGATCCTGTTGCCGACACTGGCTTATTTCCTCTTCTCGGTGCGGATCGACTCGAAGATGATCCGGCGGGGGATGAATTACGTGCTGATCGGGATGGGCGTCGCGCTG
The DNA here is from genome assembly GCF_040812255.1 of Bacteroides sp. L008. Classification (NCBI taxonomy): domain Bacteria; kingdom Pseudomonadati; phylum Bacteroidota; class Bacteroidia; order Bacteroidales; family Bacteroidaceae; genus Bacteroides; species Bacteroides sp. L008. The sequence continues at coordinate 21,913 of NZ_JBFNXO010000001.1, forward strand.
TGCTCTATCTACGGCAGCATCCCCGCTCTGGGGCTGACGGCGGTAGGGGTGAACAATCTGCTGGCGGGGCGCTGGAAGAATTCGAAGATAGCCAACTACGTCAACATCGCCATCGCCCTGCTCGTGGCGCTCTTCTACCTCTCCGAAGAGTGGTTGCCGATGGGCCCGGCGCGGGGGCTAACGGTGAACGTGCTCTTCGTGGCCGGTTGCGTGGCTATCATCCTGGCGATGCTCTGGGCGCTGGTCATCTTCTACGAGCGCATCCTGCGCTGGTGCCTGGCCAACCGTTGGAAGTTTATGATGATCCCCGTGGCGACGGTTGTCTGCGGGTTCTTCATCTGGCGGGGCGTCGGGCAGGAGTTCATGCCGAGCCTGAACGAAGGCTCTTTCCTGCTGATGCCTACCAGCATGCCGCATGCGGGCATCGAGCAGAACCTGGACTATGTGGAGAAACTCGACAAGCGCCTGGCCGCCATCCCGGAGGTGGAGACGGCCATCGGCAAGTGGGGGCGGGTGAACTCCGCCCTCGACCCGGCGCCGGTGCAGATGTTCGAGAATACGATCAACTACCGTCCCGAATATATCCTCGACGAGGACGGGCGGCGGGCACGTTTCCGGGTGGACGGGGACGGGGCGTTCGTGTTGAAGGACGGGGGCACGTATAATCCTGCCGACGGTTTCCGCCTCTTGCCTGCCGACAGCCTGGTGGCCGACCCCCGGGGCGACTATTTCCGCCAGTGGCGGCCGGAGATCAAGAACGCCAACGACATCTGGCAACAGATTGTCAACGTCACCCACCTGCCGGGGCTGACTTCGGCGCCGAAGCTACAACCCATCGAGGCGCGGCTCGTGATGCTCTCCACAGGCATGCGGGCGCCGATGGGGGTGAAGGTGTATGGCCCCACGCTGGAGGACATCGAGCAGGGGGGTAAGCTGATCGAACAGGCATTGAAGTCGTCTCCGTCCGTCATCCCCTCGTCCGTGTTCTACGACCGGGCGGTGGGCGCTCCTTACCTCGAGATTAAGCTCAACCGGGAGTCAATGGCACGCTACGGTGTAGCGGTAGGTGACCTGCAAGAGGTGCTCGGAGCTGCCGTGGGAGGGATGGCGCTCACCCGCACGGTGGAAGGCCGCGAGCGTTTCCCCATCCGGCTGCGCTATGCCCGTGAGCTGCGCGACAGTCCGGAGGCGCTCTCGATGCTGCTCGTTCCCACCGCCACCGGGGCGCAAGTGCCGCTCAAGGAGTTGGCGGACATCGAATATTCGCGCGGCGCGCAGATGATCCAGAGCGAAAACACGTTCCTGGTGGGCTACGTCATCTTCGACAAGCTCTCCGGCCGTGCCGAGGTGGACGTGGTGCACGAGGCGGGGGCGATGCTCGACGCCAAGGTGAAGAGCGGCGAACTGGTGCTGCCCAAGGGCGTCTCGTATAAGTTTGCCGGGAACTACGAGCAGCAGCAGCGTGCTACGGACAGGCTGATGATTGTCGTCCCGCTGGCGCTGCTCATCGTGTTGCTGGTGCTCTACTTCCAGTTCCGCACGGTGACGGCTTCGCTGATCCATTTCTCCGGCGTGTTTGTCGCCTTCGCGGGCGGGTTCATCTTGCTGTGGCTCTACGGGCAACCGTGGTTCATGAATTTCAGCATCGCCGGTGAGAACATGCGGGATCTCTTCCAGATGCACCCCATCAACCTCAGCGTGGCGGTCTGGGTGGGCTTCATCGCCCTCTTCGGCGTGGCTACGGACGACGGGGTGCTGATGGGGACGTACATCCATCACGTCTTTCTGGAGCGTGACCCGAGGACCCGACACGATATCCGTGAGGCGGTGGTCGAGGCCGGATTGAAGCGTGTCCGCCCTGCGGCGATGACAACGGCGACGACGCTGATCGCGCTGCTTCCCGTGCTGACATCCACCGGAAAAGGGGCGGATATCATGGTTCCGATGGCTATCCCGACGTTTGGGGGGATGCTGATACAGTCGATGACGATGTTTGTGGTTCCGGTGCTGCAATGCTGGTGGCGTGAGGCGGTGGAGCGTAGACGGGAGAAGAAACGGAAAGGAGCATACGGTGAGTAGTATCCCCCCATAATATATAGGGGCTGAGTACCCCTCGCATATGGGGTCCGTATACTCCCCACATATGGGGGCTATATACCCCCCGGGTAAGTCTCACCTTTTTGCATAATAGTATTTCATAAGTAAACGATCATATAATAATGAACAGAAAATATAAATATCCATTGGTCATAGCAATTAATATTTTGCTTTGTCCCGCTGTTATTCCCGTTTCTGCGCGGCAATCCGCTTCACCTACCGAAGGACAGCAACCGGTCGACAGCTTGTCGGTTTATCTGGAACAGGCTGCCCGCAATAATCCGCAAGTAAATGCGGACTTCATGCTCTATAAAGCTTCATTGGAGAAGATTCCTCAGGCAGGTGCCTTTTCCGATCCCGAATTAGAGATCGGCCTTTTTATCAAACCCATGGAAACCTTGATGGGTAAACAGGTGGCCGACTTCACCTTGATGCAAATGTTCCCTTGGTTCGGTACCCGTAAAGCAGCCCGTGGTGAGGCTTCCGAGATGGCACGTATGGCCTATGAACAGTTTCGTAATACTCGCAACAACCTTTGGTATGAGGTCAAAGCCCAGTGGTATCAGCTCTGTAACCTCAATGAGCAATATCGCACGATGAAGACTAATATTCATCTTCTCTGTCAGCTTGAACAATTGGCGCTGAATCGTTTTTCTGCTTCGTCGGCACAGGCAACCTCTTTGTCTGTCTCATCTTCTTCTTCTTCTGCTAAATCGATTTCCTCGATGCCACTTGCGTCAGCTTCCGGTAACGACATGGCCGGTATGGGAGGAATGGGAAATGCGGCGTCTGCCATCGCTTCTGGAACTTCAATCGGTACTTCTTCAGGTGGCATGTCTGGTATGGGTGGAGGATCGATGGGGAGTACTGCTACCGGTAGCATGTCCGATGTTCTTCGTATCCAGATGGAACGTGCAGAACTGGAAGATAACCTTGCCACTCTTCAGTCCGCCCGTCTGACTGCTGAGGCTCGCTTTAATGCCCTGCTCAACCGGCCGTCTGATGTTCCTGTCCATGTACCTGACTCTTTGACACAGCGTTTCTACCGCATAGATGAGCATATTCTGATCGACAGCATTCTTACACATAATCCTATGATTACTATGCTTGAGGCAGAAGGTGAAGCTTTTCGTGCCAAAGCAAAAATGGAGCGTCGTATGAGTTATCCTATGATCGGTATCGGACTGCAATACTCTTTGGTCAACAAGGTGGCCGATCCCATGGGGATGCCCGACATGAATGGTAAGGATATGGTAATGCCGATGTTAAAAATCAGTCTTCCTTTGTTCCGACGTAAATACAATGCACAACAACGGGAGAGCCATAATTACCGCGTGGCAAGTGAATTGAAGCGTGACAATATACAAAACCAGTTGCAGGCCGAATATATAAATGTCCGTCAGCAACTTGATGATGCTGCCCGTAAAGTGTTGCTCTACGAACAGCAGTACTCTTTGTCACTTTCCACGTGGCAGCTGATGGTACGTGAATTTTCCGCCGGGCGTCAGTCGTTGACTGACGTCATCCAGGTGGAACGCCAGATGCTTGATTATAAACTGAAAAAAAGTGAAGCTATAGCGGCTTATAATACTATGGTAGCGGCTATGGAAAAGCTAATAGCCCGCTGATAATATAGATATAGAACCACTAAAAAAGATAACCATATGAAAAAGATATCAGATATTCTTCGTAAAAAGCAAGTACTTTATCCATTGATAGCCTTTGCCGGCTTTATCTTGGGGGGGCTTTTGTTCAGTCCTTCCTCTTCATCGGGAACTACCGAAGGGATACTGTCTGAACCTCCTATTCACGACACTCACGGATCATCCCATGACCTTGTACAGGACGAATCCGGTGTCTGGACCTGTTCCATGCATCCTCAGATTCGTCAGGATAAACCGGGTAAATGTCCTATCTGCGGTATGGATCTGATCCCTCTCAAGAAGAATGTAGCCTCCGGAAGTGATGACGCTATCGATCCCAATGCCATTCGGATGTCCGAAGAGGCTATGGCACTTGCTGATGTCCAGACCACCCGTGTCAGCCGGAGTAATCCTGTGAAACAGGTTCGTTTGTACGGTAAGATTATTCCTGACGAACGTAGTCTTCAGTCACAGACTGCTTATGTTGGCGGGCGTATCGAGCGACTTAATATTGAGTTTACCGGTGAGACTGTACGTGCGGGACAAACCCTTGCAACTCTCTATTCGCCTGAGTTATTTACTGCCCAGCAGGAATTACTTGAGGCCATCCACATGCAGCAACCTGCCCTTGTGCAGGCTGCGCGTGAGAAACTTCGTCTTTGGAATCTGACAGATGCCCAGATCGATGCCATCCGCGATTCCGGTCAGGCATCTCCTATGGTAGAAATCAAATCTAATACGAGTGGTATCGTCATAGCCAAGCGTATCAATCAGGGGGACTATGTTTCACAAGGCAGTGTACTTTTTGACATAGCTAATCTCTCCCGTGTATGGGCTGTTTTCGATGCTTTTGAGGCAGACCTTCCGTTCCTTACCAAGGGGGACCTCGTGGAATTCACTCTTTCTGCTTTTCCCGGTAAGAAGTTTTCCGGTCGCATCTCCTTCATAGATCCTATCATCAATGCTACCACCCGTACTGCCCGTGTTCGTGTGGATGTAGCTAATTCCGCTCAGGAGATGAAACCTGAAATGTATGCCACTGCCCGGGTTTCTGCCCCTTTGAAAGGTTATAAAGATCAGATTATTGTTCCCCAAACTGCCATTCTCTGGACTGGTAAGCGTGCTGTGGTCTATGTACGTCAGCCTGGTACGGATATTCCCACCTTCCTGATGCGTGAGATAACTCTTGGTCCTTCCCTTGGTGGAGCTTATGTGGTTCTCGATGGACTTTCTGATGGTGAAGAGATTGTTACTAACGGAGTTTTCTCTATTGATGCCAGTGCGCAGCTTGAGGGCAAACGCTCCATGATGAATGAGAACGGTTCGGGTACTGCTCCGATGGTCGGACATGGAGGACATAATATGTCTGGTACGCATGACAGTCATGCCGGCTCTCAGAACAATGAGCATACTATGTTCACTGTTCATGGTTCCTGCGGTATGTGCAAGGAGCGTATTGAAACAGCTGCTAAACGTGTTCCCGGTGTCCGGACCGCAGACTGGGATCAGGAAAAACAAATGATTCACTTACAGTTTGATCCATCTAAAACCTCTGCAGATGCCGTAGCCAAAGCTATTGCTAAAGTTGGTCATGATACCGATAAATACAAAGCCGATAAGGCTGTTTATGATACCTTGCCCGGTTGCTGTAAATACCGGGATAAGTGATACTCTCTTAAAGTAAAGAACGGATGGGGCTGTGTCGAAAGTCTTTTCACCACAGATTGCACGGATTTTCACAGATTATCAATATGGATAATTAATGACTTGAAATTCACTCTGTGTCATTCTGTGGTGAGTTTCGACACACACCCATTCTTTTTATAAGATGCCTTTAACTTAATATATGCCGAACTTTTTCTTTTCCCAATTGTTGTAATCCAGCAAACATCTTCCAGATGTAGTACTATGCAATTGATCGGATAATAGACCTATATAATAGATTTAATTATAAAACAACTCAAAACCATCTTATTCATAATCATTACGGAATGACGAAAAAACATCGGAAAGAGAGCCTTGATGCCCTTTTTAGGGAGAAGGTATTACTGGAAATGCTGAAAGTGGCAGGGGTCGGTATGTGGACGTACAGTACCGAAACGGGGAAATTGCGTTACATTGGATTTGCCGATACGATACACCGGCACGACGAATTACAGTATGTGGATCCATTGGATTATCTGAAACTGATGAATGGGGAAGATGCACAAATAGTCACTCAATTTATGGCTGCCCTCCATGCCGGACGTCCTCCTCAGGAGGGTATTCGCTATAAGGTGCATGGTAATGGAGAGGACTTCTATCTCGAAAATCATGTCGTGACCTGCCAACCGCTCGGCAACGGGTTTTATTACCTCAAAGGATATGTCAAGAATATTACCGCACAGGTGATGGAGATGAATCGACTGCATATCGGGAAAGAACGTACCGAACAGGCGGATCGGTTGCGTTCCGCTTTTTTTTCCCATGTCAGCCGGGAACTTCGGGGACCTCTTCAGGCGATGGAAGGGCTTGCGTCGCGGATGGTGAATGCCGGAAGCCGGGAAGAACGGGAAGAGTACTTCCGACAGATACAGGAGAGTAAACGGGCGGCTATGAAGATGGCCGATGCGTTGCATACGGTATCACAACTTCCCGCCAGTACGTATGAACCTTATCATTCACCTATGCGGCTCTGCCTGATGTATCGCGACTTGCTGGCGGAAAACGGTTGTATCCACAACTCCGAAGACGGGGAGCAGGAGGCTAACTTTCTGTCGTTGCTCTTCTCGTAATGAAAAGGACACAAAAAGCTTTGGAGAATGAAGGACTGACTTCTTTTCAGGGTTGTTCTGAACTTTTTTTACCACAGAGTACCATAGAGTCTCACAAAGAAACTTTTCTTTCTTACATATCCGGATAAGTAGTAAATTAGAATTCTGTGCCTTCTGTTGTGAAATCGTATTGCTTGACTCCCCACAGGGTACATAGAGGCTTTCTTTCTCTTGCTTGACTATATTGGTTAAAACTCTGTGAGATTCCGTGTTACTCTATGGTGAATTGGATTCTAATCGTTGGGATATAAAAAGTCTTGGAGAATGAAACGCAAACTTCCTTTTAGGGTTGCTCTGCTTCTTACAGACTAATCGTATAAATCACTCCCGGCTGGAAAGTGCCGGAAGTGGGCTTCACCAGGTACGTCCGTTTTAGCAGCGAAAGCAATAGGACGACTTCCACCTTATAACTTGCCACGCCGGCAGGAACCATCACGGCATCGGTCACTGACCCCAATAGGGGAATAGTCAGTGCAATGTCTGTTACGGAGCTGTCATAAGTGACAGCTCCGTTGCCGATGTTAAGCGTTCCTTTATTGGATACGCCTACCAGTTTGATGCTGGACAGCGAACCCAGAAGGGAAGTGTTCAGCCGGAGCTGGGTCAGCACATGGTTGAACGTGAGGCTGACGGGCGAAGTGCTGGTGCTTCCCGTGGGAGTGCTGACGGCATACATCACATCCTCCGCTCCTGTCAGTGTGAAATGGTAGGTGGGGGCGATGCCGTTGTCCGGTGCGGTGATGTAATTGTTGCCGGTGGTTGCCGTTGTGCGGGGATAGTAACCGTAGAAGATGACCCGCTTTCCTCCCAACGGATAATAAAGCTTGGGATTGAAGGAGATCTGGTTGCCGCTGATGCCACTGGGTGTCAGATTTAAGGCGAAAGGAGTGGGTGTCCAGGGATATTGCCCGGCAGTACTTCCTTCCCTGACTGCGTAAATGCCTACACTCGACAGGTTGGAAGCGTCTATCGTGGTGACAGGTGCCCGTGTGGGCAGTTTTTCTTCCGCGATTGCCATCCGTATGGGCACGGGTTCTTCAGGTGGCAGACAGTCGTCTGCTACTCCGTAGCTGCACCCTTGCGAGAGCAGCATCCAACCCATCAGAGTGAGGATAGCCCGTTTCATCGTCCTTTCTTTTTTGGCGTGGCACAGATTGCGCAGACAAGTAAACTTCACAGTCACTTGCGTAGACTCCTATATCCTGCAAGGCTTCGGCTGTACGGTTCAGGCATGTTCCACAGTCTCCTGCGTAAACCTTATACTGTGCAATCTGCGTATTATGAAAGTATATTATTGTAACGAGGATGATCCTTGTCCTCCTACCTGCCAGGCTGTCACGCTGATGGCGGCTGTGATTTCTTTAGGCGTGAAGGTCAGCGTAATCAGGTGCGACTTTCCGGCCTCGGTGGTTATGGAGATGGTAGTTTCGGGATAGGTCACTCCGTCGCTTGTGGTAACGGCAACTGACAGGGCTTCACCGCTTTTCACCATCGGATAATTGCTTACCGTTGCCCCGGCCGTTGTGATGGGAAAGGTTCCCGAAAGCGTAAGATCTTTGGTGGTGTACGTCATGGCGGCTGTATTCAGGTCCAACGTGGCAGGTGCCTTCTGTTGTTTGATTACGAGGCTGGTCACGTTGACGCCCGATGCGGGATATCCCGTGCCGGATACGAACTTGAACTGCAATTGCGTCAGCAGGTGGTTGAAGATGAACGACAAGGGGGTGGCAGTCGCTTTTGTTCCGGAAGCCTGGGCGGTGATCATCACATCCTCTGTTCCGTCGGCTGCGAGTGTCACGCTCTTTCCTGCGAGTGTCCCTGCCGGATAGTAACCTTTGATATAGATGGTCGAACTATTCACCGGGTAATAACGTGCCGGACTGAAAGAGAGCGCAGACGTCGGTGTGGGGGAGGCTACGAATGTCACGGTAGAGTTCCATGCGTTCGTCGTATAGTCTCCATCGGTAGTGGATGCCACGAACGAGGCTGTAATGTTATCATTCGTCGACACCGGTGCACGGGTTGCCACGCCCAGGATGCCGGCATTTAATTTGATCTCCGTGGCATTTTCTTCAGGCTGGGGATTTACGGTGGTGCAGTCATCCTCCGAGGAGCAGCCCGACAGGGCCATCGCGCAAGCTATTACAGCAAACATTAACTTTTTCATACTTCTGTTGTTTTAGGTTATCACACATTAGAATTTACTATTTAGAAATTAAACATCTAAGATAATGCGGTAATAACAAAAGAGGTAGGGGTTGGTTCTCGAAATTGGCACAAGATAATTGAAGACAGGCCGGAAAGGTATATATCCGGTTCATCGCTTTTAGCGTCCGGAGCGATGCGGGTATGAATCCGATTGTTTATCGTTGGGTCAGATACACCGATCCATCCAGATTCTTGTACTTTGCGTCTTTGTAGATCTCTTCCAGCCATGCGGCATATTTTTGGATTACCGCATTCGATTCTTCAGACAGGTTCGCTCCTAAAATGCCGCTCCCCAATACGCCCGGGTTGCTCTCTGCGATGTCTTCCTTTATCATCTTCAGGGTCAGTTCTACTCCTGTCGCGTTTCTGATACCCGCTTCCGGTAAGCTTTGGGCGATTAATTCCTCCAGATGCCGTTTATCCTTCAACGTCATGTAGCCGTACCAAAGGAAACACCGCATCCCTGCCTTGGCCGCTTCTATGAACACATCCAGATAAGTACGGCCGTTTCTGCCGGGTTTGTCTATCTCGTAAGGATCGATGTGGAGGAACGACGATGCGGGGAGGGAAGAAAGCAGTTCAAGAGTCCCCTCGATGGAATCACGATTGAACAAGTTTATGCATTCTTTCAATTCCTTTGTGCCGGCATACTGGCTTACGTTCTCCAAGGGTTCCGATTCGATATCGAAGAAAATATAGCGTGCCGTATCCCCTAAGATATTCATTGCCAGTCCGGGTGAGCCGATGTAGCGGTTTGCCTGCATTGCTTCGCTCTCCTGCTGATAATAGAAAGATCGGCGGAGCGCTTCTTGGGGGTGATAATATTCAGTACGCTCGGGTATACATTCTTTTTCTGCGGCTTCGGCTCTCTTCAGAAAGTGGTAGATGCCGTACTCCTGTTCGGGCGTTCTTTCCAAGGCGTATTGCGCGCAGGCAGCATTGGTTTCTACGTAGACCTGCGGCTTTTCGATGCGTAGCAGTTCACACAAAAGGAGATGTTTCAGCACATCCGCCTGCTTTCCGAAGTGTGTATAAGTCATGTCTTTCTCGTTAAGAGGTTATTCATAAGTTCGGTTGCAATATTCGTTAAATGTGGGGAGAAATGCAAGCCTTTGGCCGTTTATTCGTTTTATAAGCGTATTTTTGCAGGGATTAAAAAAAAGAGAGACATGCAGGAGATAAAAGTGATCGCATTCGATGCGGACGATACGTTATGGGACAACCAGGTGTTTTACGACGAGGTGGAGAGTGAGTTCTGCCGGTTGCTGAGTGAATATGGAACGGCGGAAGAGGTCTCCTCCCGCCTGTTCGACATAGAGATGGAGAATATGGATATCTATAAATATGGCGCTAAGCCGTTTACCCTTTCGATGGTGGAGGCAGCCGTGACGATCAGCCGCAACCGGGTGCCGGCCGAAGTGATCGGACGCATTGTGGAGATGGGGAAAGAGCTGTTGGAGATGCCCATCCGGCTGCTCGGCGGGGTGACGGAAGCGCTCGAAACCTTGAAAGACGATTATAAACTGGTCGTGGCAACCAAAGGCGATCTGCTCGATCAGGAACGGAAGCTACAGCGTTCGGGCATTGCCCATTACTTTGACCATACGGAGATTATGACCGACAAAGCGCCGGAGGATTATCAGCGGTTGATCTCTTCACTGGACGTCGCTCCGCAATCCTTCCTGATGGTGGGCAATTCGTTGAAATCGGATGTGCTCCCGGTTCTGTCATTGGGTGGGCAGGCCATTCACGTACCGGCTGAGGCGATGTGGAAACACGAGGAGATTCATCCGTCGGGGAAGGAGTATCTGATGATCCGTTCGTTGGCGGAATTGCCGGAGGTGCTGAGGGGATGAACTTCCCCCTCAATGCGAAACCATCTTCAGCCCGATTATTGAACTGATCAGCATCACTATAAAGAAGAGCCTCCAAAAACTGGCGGGTTCCCTGAACACAAGGATACCTACGAGCACCGTACCCACAGCGCCTATCCCTGTCCACACGGCATAAGCTGTGCCGATGGGCAGATTCTGGGTGGCTTTCACCAGTAGTAGCATACTTATAAAAGTTGCGATCAGGAATCCGGTGAACCACAGGTACATTTCCGTTCCGGTTGTTTCTTTCACTTTCCCCATGCAGAAAGTGAACAGCACCTCAAAGCATCCGGCAATCGTTAGGATAATCCAATTCATATCGTTTGTTTTTTGATGGCAAAGATCGCTAATAATCGGGAAGAAACGCTTAACAATTGATAAAAAAAGACTTAACCGTGCTACGCCGTAGATGAAACAAGGATCTGTTGTGTTGTTCAATTGATATTTTTATGTCTCGTTTGTGGCCGGCGTTACATTCTGTGGACGAGATAAAAGTTCTCGCCTCTTCGTTCATAGAATACCGGGTAGATGCCTACAATTCGGGCTATGGTTTTGAGGTGCTTTCTATATATTGGTTCACGATCTGCTTGGTATGCTCTATCAGTTCGGTTCCGCCATAGTCGCCATGTCCGGGCACGACGTAGCGGGCCGAGGGGAACTTGGCTTTTACCTTATCGAGAGTTTTCGGCCATGCCGTCACGTCTGCGTCCGAGATGTTGCCGATGCTTGTCGCCTGGTTGTCTTTAAGCATACATCCGCCAAAAAGGATATTCTCTGTCGGCAGCCAAACCACGATATTGTCGGTCGCATGCCCGCCTCCTAAATAATAGCATTGGAGAGGCATGCCGTCCAAGCTGACGGTCAGTGAATCGGTGAATCCATGTTCCGGTACGGGCAACCCTTTTTCCTTGGCGAGGTCTATCGTCATCTGGTTCGCGTATGATTGGACACCTTTCCTTTGCAGGTAACCCAGTCCGCCAATACAATCGCCGTGCCAGTGGTTCGGGATAAACGTGGTGACTTTGGCATGCAAAGAGTCTGTCACCCAGTTGACCAGCATTTCCGTTTGTGCGTCATTGATCGGTGTGTCCAGCAACGCTGCCTGGTGGTTGTTGATAACAATCATCCCGTTGGAAGGTACCATACCCCATCCTTCGATTTCGGCGAGGGATACATAAGTGTACACTTTGTCCGAGAGTTGGGTGATACTGATGTCATCGGATATTTTTACGCTTTTCTGTGCCATAACTGCGACAGGGAAAAGCATGGAGATAAGGATAAATACTGTTTTCATTTTATTCTTTTATATGCTGTATTCAAACTAACATTTATATCTTCCTTAATTCCGCAACACTTTGATTTAACTTTATTTATAAGTTCCTGAGCAACAAAAAGTTGCTCAGGATTTTGCCATGTCAGATTTTTCACTTATCTTAGTGTTGCAATTCAAAACGAGCGTAAATCGTAACAAGACATGGCAAAGGTACAAATAAAATCTGAAAAACTCACACCTTTTGGAGGAATTTTTTCAATCATGGAGCAATTTGACTCCATGCTTTCACCTATTATCGACCAGACACTTGGTCAGAGATGCCGCAGTATCATCGGATACCAGTACAGCGAAATTATTCGTTCTCTGATGAGCGTATACTTCTGTGGCGGTTCATGCGTGGAGGATGTAACATCGCATCTGATGCGTCATCTCTCGTATCATCCGACCTTGCGCACATGCAGCTCTGATACCATCCTCAGAGCCATCAAGGAACTAACACAGGAAAACATCTCATATACTTCCGATAAGGGCAAGACCTATGATTTCAATACGGCAGACAAGCTCAACGCCTTGCTTATAAAAGCCTTGGTTTCCACCGGTGAACTGAATGAGGTGGAATCTTATGATGTTGATTTCGACCATCAGTTCCTTGAAACAGAGAAGTATGATGCAAAACCGACATACAAGAAGTTCCTCGGCTACAGACCTGGCGTATATGTCATCGGTGACATGATTGTCTATGTTGAGAACAGCGATGGCAACACAAATGTGCGCTTTTATCAGGCTGAGACCCACAAGAGATTCTTTGCCCTACTGGAAGCCAACAGCATCCGTGTGAATCGCTTCAGAGCCGACTGTGGTTCGTGCTCGAAGGAAATTGTCAGTGAGATAGAGAAGCATTGCACGCACTTCTACATCCGCGCCAACAGATGCAGTTCGCTCTACGATGACTTGTTTTCACTGAGGGGATGGAAGACGGAGGAAATCAACGGCATCCAGTTTGAACTCAATTCCATTCTTGTTGAGAAATGGGAAGGCAAGTGCTATCGTCTTGTCATTCAGAGACAAAAGCGCATGGATGGAGAGCTTGACTTGTGGGAAGGTGAATACACCTACAGATGCATTCTTACCAACGATTATGACTCATCAACAAGAGACATCGTCGAATTTTACAACAAGCGTGGGGGCAAAGAGCGTATATTCGATGATATGAACAACGGATTCGGCTGGAACAGGCTCCCCAAGTCGTTCATGTCAGAGAACACCGTATTCCTTCTGCTTACGGCATTGATACACAATTTCTATAAGACCATCATTAGCAAGCTTGACACCAAGGCTTTCGGGCTCAAGGAAACGAGTCGCATAAAGGCTTTTGTCTTCAGCTTCATCTCCGTACCTGCCAAGTGGATCATGACAGCAAGGCAATACGTGCTGAATATCTATACTGAAAACCGGGCTTATGCAAGACCTTTCAAAACTGGATTCGGATAAAGTCCGTTCCTTATGGTTTTAATCTGCGTATTGCCTCAAGTCGCATTGTGGGGTAAGGGGAAGGTATGCACAAATCGGACAAAATTCACGCTCATACTATCATGATGCATAGTGTTCAAGCTCTTTACTGCAATTGAGATTGCCATTGAGATTGCTTGCGGATTTTAGGATCTTATGGTTGTTTTTCCGATGGTGGGAAAGTTTGGTAATGATACTTCTTTTTATAAGTTCGTGTGCCGTCTGGATACTGTTTCTTTTTCTTTCTTTTATGATCTCTAAGCATTATCCGGCCACAGCCGCAAGCCCCTCTATATCTCCTTTCATAATGGCAGGTAGGGCTTGGCGGATCTTCTCAACTTCCCAGTCCCACCATCGTAAGCTTTGCAATCGGAGGATGGTCTCCCGGTCGAAACGCGGACGTATTTCTTTTGCCGGAGTACCGCCTACAATTGTATAAGGAGGCACGTCTTTGGTTACGACTGCCCGGGAAGCGATGATGGCTCCGTCGCCGATGTGTACGCCTGCCATGATGACGGCTTCATAACCGATCCAGACATCGTTGCCGATGACGATGTCCCCCTTGTTGTCCCAGGCGGAAGCGACATCTTTCTTGTCCAAATCCCACTCTTCGAAAAAGAGGGGGAAGGTGTAGCCCGACAATGATTTCAGACTGTGGTTAGCACTGTTGAAAAGGAACTTAGCTCCACAGGCGATGGAACAAAACTTGCCGATTATCAGGCGGTCTCCGTTGATCGGGTAGTGATACAGCACATTGTTCTTTTCGAACAGGGTAGGGTCGTTGACAAAATCGTTATATATGGTATAGTCCCCAACCGTGATGTTAGGATTCCGGATGACCGTATTCAGATAGATCGTTTGGGAGTCATTGGTACGTGGATAAGTTTTTGCGTTCATGATTTTAGTTCTGATTTATATTCCATAGGTGTAAACCGGATGCCGTTCTCGGTTTTCTCTCCGGTGACGGCGGTGAAGCCCAGACTGCGATAAATCCCGACGGCGTAGGGAGAAGAGTTGACGGTAATCGTCTCTGCGTGCCCGCTTCGTATCGCAGTCTCGAACAGCCGCTTGCCGATGCCTCGCTGCTGATACGTTTTGCGCACAAAAAAGAGGGAAATGTGACTGCCGGAACTGCGGAGAGCGATCATTCCCGCAAGTATGTTGCCATCGAAGGCACCGTATACTTCCATTTCTCCCACCATTTCTGTGTTGTCGATAAAACTTCGGAAATGATCTGTCCCTTCCTGCGGATAGTCCGGTCCTTCAAATTCGATAAATACTTCCCAGGCAAGGTCCATCGCCATCCTTTTTTCCGATTGCGTTAACTTTTTGATTTCCATTTCATTTGTGCTTTGTAAAGTCAAGGTGCAACAAAAGTACAAATAAATCTGTGATTCGAAGGAACTTCTTTACTTTTGTGCCGTACAACCACGGCTCTTTCATTTACCCCGCCTTCCTCTCATACAAAAAATACGCTTCGATCTTCCATCTTCCACCTTTTAGAATGCATATCGTTGATTGTAAGATGTATAGATTGGTGGAAGATGCGGTTTTTATGCCATTTATCTTCCACCCCCATCTTCCATCTTCCACCCGCTGTTTTAGGGAACATTTTAGTATTAACTATTTGGAAAACAAATGGATATATCCAATTTCTTATCCGTTTATCTCTCTAAGAGCATTTCATTTCCCTTACTTTCTTTAGTGCAAATGGTCGGATCTTTATCTCAGCCCGGGTATGCGGGCTCATCGGCCTGGGTATGCGGGCTCATCAACCCGGGCATGTGGACTCATCAGCCCGGGTATGCGGGCTGGGATAAAGAGTTGTATGACAATGGTTAATCTACTATACTTCTCCGGTAATAGCCGGTCGGATTCTTTCTTAAAAAAGAAACAACGAAGCACTGCTTCCGCATCGCTGTGTGCGAATGGAGGGTTTTGTGGGGGGGGACAAGGGAGGAAGGCGGTTGTTAAATGAAAGGGCCGTGCCGTACAACAAGAATACATCCATAAAACAAACCCTGCTCCCCGCACAAAGGATATGAAAGAAGAAATAAGAAAGTTACTTGCCGGAAAAATACTTATGGTAAAACCAAGCGGGAATATGATACGGTGGATTGTAACCGATGCCGGACCATTTGTCCCATGCGACTGTTAAAAGATCCACCAGAGCAGGAGTGCCAGTACTGCCAACACAGCCAGAAAGATCAGTGTGGAGCGGAGATAGTATTGCGTTTCCGCCTTTTCTTTTTCCCGGGTGGCTTTTTCTATCTTTTCCAGCTCCTCAACAGTAATATTCGGATTCTGAAGCGTTCCTTTCCGGTACATTTTACCTTGGAGGTCCTTCATCCGTTCCCGGCGCAAAGTAAGCAGATCCCTGTTTTCCTTATTGCGCCTGATCATATCAAAAACAAATCCCGAGAAGCTCATATACAGCAGTTTTTATTAGTGAATTAGCATTACGAATACAAAAATAGAAAATAATTCGGGATTCTCTTTGCTTATTCGTAACCTATTGCTTTTTAGCCCTTTTAAAATTTTACTGTCTTTTTTAAATCTTGCTGTCTTTTTAAGGATTGGCTGTCTTTTAGCCCTATTACCTTTTTAATTTAAGCTCTCTTGCTTTTTAAATCTCCTGCTTCTACTGCTTATCATTCTTTAATACCCAAATCTCTGTTGTCTCCTGTCATTTCTCCGCCCATTCCAGAATGGTCGGACTCTTTACATTCACCCCGAACAGGTGTGCTTTGGCGAGAATATTCCGTGCCAATTGCGCTTTATATTCTTCGGGTGCATACCTGAAATAAGTTTCTGCCGCACGTACATGCGCAGCGTCATGGATAGGAAACTCCCTCAACTCAGGAATACCGAACTCAGAAGTATCTAACTCTTTACGTTCATTGCTCGTCAGCTTATCGGACGGCTTTCGGATGAAATCGGACATAATAATAAGGATTTGATGTTAAACTTAAAGATAGTAACAAAAAAGAGAGGATTATGATTACATAGAAGTCGGGATTTGCGGTTAATTTACTATGTCTGCAACCGTTAACTCTGAAAATCACTATCTTTGCGGTTCTTTATTAGACTTCATTATGGACAAAGCGAAAAAGATCAGATACGTTTTCTCTGCCTTCATGGTTATTCTGATGGTAGGCCTGGCGGAATGGGCAGGGGAGAAAGAAATTATTTTTCCGGAGATGGCAGCACTCACTATAGGGATGTGGGTGATTGATAAGAGAGTTTGGAAAGTCAGGCGTTGGCAAATAATATGGATGATGACGGCAGGAGCGGTTGCAGGAGTTTGTATCGTGCGTTATTCTCCTTTGCCGTTGCTCTGCAATTTATGTATGGCTTTTACCTTTGCTGCCTGTTGCCTGATGTTCAGCCGGACCACATTGATCCCATTGATTTCGGCTTGCATGCTGCCTGTGTTGCTGCATACTGAGACATGGATCTATCCGACAGCCGTATTTTTCCTTACCGTGATTCTTGTCAGCGGGCAGAGACTTATGGAAAAAGCTGGTTTGCGTAAAGAAACCAATTATGCCGTACCGGAGCGTGAGTGGAAAAAAGAGAGTTGTCGTTGGGGAGCTTTGCTGTTTTTTGTTTCTCTGGTCGCTGCCTTTTCGCTTTTCTGCGGATATGCTTATTTCATTATTCCTCCGTTGATTGTCACCTTTACCGAGATTGTCAATTCCAAAGCGGGCTTCAGAAACCGTCCCATGCAGGTGTTTCTGTTTTTGGTGACCGGAGCCAGTCTGGGTACTGCCTTTCAGATCGTCGGACACTCTTATTTGCATTTGCCCGAAACAATTGTCGCCTTGTCTGTTATCTGTTGTTTGTTTGCCATCTTCGAATGGACCGGAAAGTATTTTGCCCCTGCCGGTGCGTTGGCACTGATACCGTTGATTATCCCACAGGAGGGAATACGTTGGTTACCTTTGCAGGCTGCCATAGGTGCCGCTTTGTTTATTACTATTGGCATGCTTGTCTTTCAGCAGTGTTATAAATGGAGCAAGGCTCAGTTAGTGTTTTGCTTTACACCTACCCTGTTGCGGAGGTATCTGAACCGTAGAAGGAAGGAATGATGGGGGTATTGCAGGCCCGGTACGGACCATTATCGCCCCATCTTGTCACGGCGGCAAGCCAGCATTTCGGCAAAACGACGCATATGCTGGTGGTTAGTGCCGCAGCAGCCCCCGCAGATTTTTAACGGGAAATCCCACAAAAGTGTCATCAGCCTGTCTGCCAGTTCTTCCGGCGGAGAGGAAATCAGATGCTCACACCCGTTCAGTTCTTCCGGACTAAGGTTGGCCGCATTGGCCTGGATACCTTGGAAGCGCTGACGCACCAGAGGAGTGTCATTCCGGGGATGGAGCAATGCCTGATGCAGGATATCGGGGTGTATACAGTTGGCCATATAACATAGAGGCCGGGTGGAAGTCTCTTTTTCGATAGCATCAATGGCGTCATGGATAAAGGTTCCGTCTATCAGGCGTCCGTCACGGCATACCATAAAACTGATAATATAAGGTAACCCGGTTGCCGCCATGGCATTGGCCATTCCGATGGCTTCTGTCAGCTGAGGCATGATGCCGGCAAACAGATAGTCTACTCCTGCCTCCGCCATCGTGCGGACTGCCGGAAAATGAAATTCCATCGCTTCTTCAACGGACAGGCAATAACGGCCGTCGTACGCGTCGCCGCGGCATCCGGCTAACCCACCGATGTAAACCGGAATGGAAGTTCCGGTGCGGAACCTGGAAAGGAAAGATACGTTATCTGCCAATACATTCTTATGCCGGTAGTCCGATTCTGCGATTTGTTCCATATTGGCTCTGCGGGTAGGAGTCATCAGCATCAGCGGCAGGCGGAAGTCTGCGGCAATTTGCAGATACTGGCGATAGATTTCCGCCAGTGTCTCACGGTAAGAGTCATTGTAAATCAGTGCGGCATGGACGATATGTTTGTCCAACGGGATCTGGAATTCGTGACGCAAACGTTCTACAATAGCGCCTTCGGTGAGAATGAAAGGAGAAGTCCGGAATGATTCTACAAAAGATAGCTGATCCATAAGAATGACTTTAGAAGTTTTACTTTACATCCGGAGACAAATATAGGATTAATCAGCTCATTCCGGTTATCTGTTCCTGCTGTGTTCACATCCTTTTGTAATCTTTCAGAAAAACAAGAGACTCGGCTTTATTTATAGTCCTTTATAAACCCTTCCATCAACCATTTGGCAAGTGCCTGCCGATTGGAAGGGATCACCAGACGACGCTGGTCGAGAGTATTCTGGATGTTGCCCAGCTCAACGAATACAGAGGCGGGTGTGGTGTGTGCCAGAACATACAGGTTGCGTCCGCTTACGGTGCCCGAGAAGCCACGGTTGGGCTGGTGCTTGCCGTATTTGGATTCGAAAGTTGCTTTCATATTCCTGGCGAGACGTTTGCTTTCGGCCTTGCGGTTGGAGTGATAGAAGAAGACGTCGGTTTGGGTGCCTTTGCTGCGGCTGTCTACATGGATGAAGATGGCCCGGCAGTACTTGAATTTCTTGCGATCCTTCCGGTAGAGGGTGTTGATTTTATCGCAACGCTGCTGAAGGCGTTGTACCTGGTTCAGAGGGATGGGAGAGCCCATGCAGGTTTCCCGTTTGCTGTTGGACAGGTAGGCCTCGTCGCGGATACCGTCTTTGGCATCCTGAATGATGATGCGTACCTCGGCACCTTCCTGCATCAGGTTGCGTGCCAGGCGCAGGGCGATGTCATAGGCATATTCGTCTTCGTGAAGTTCGTGTTTACCAACACGGCCTATGGCACCGGGGTCGGGGCCGCCGTGTCCGCTGACCACATAGAAACAGGCACCGGCAAGGCGGTCGGAGGTTACCTTGACGTTAGCCAGCCATTTTCCGAACAGCGGTTCGTTGACTTCCGTACGTTTGGGCCGGCGTGCAGACCCCGTTTCGGATGCTTTCTCAGGAGTGGTGTCCGATGCCTTTTTGACGGGAGGAATCAGATAAGTGACACCCATCTTCAGAGTTCTGCTTTTGCCTAATCGGGTTTTGTTGAGTTCGATAAAGTCATCATAATATTTCTTTGGAGCACGGTTGTGGCGCAGGAGGAAGGAAGAGATTCCCTCACCGGATTTAGGAGTGGCTTTCTGCTGTGCCCATAAAGCAGGGGCAGTAAATAAGGAACAGAAGAACAGGAGAAGACAGAGTTTCCTTTTCATATTGCTACGTATAAAAGATGCAGGCTTGGCTGCTGTACCTAATTGTTTGACTTCTATGGTGAATTTTTGCTTTTTCGCCCGCAAAGATAGCCTTTTAAACCAATAATTTTCTCTACTTTTGCGTCGATATAACTTTTTTAAGGCAATATAATCGTAAACTCAATAACATTATGGCAAAACAATTCAAGCCCGAAACCCTGTGTGTACAAGCAGGATGGACTCCGAAAAAGGGCGAGCCGCGCGTGCTGCCCATCTATCAAAGTACTACTTTTAAATACGAAACCAGTGAGCAGATGGCCCGTCTGTTCGATCTTGAAGAGAGCGGTTACTTTTATACCCGCCTGCAAAATCCGACGAACGATGCCGTAGCTGCCAAGATTGCCGCCCTTGAAGGAGGTGTGGGAGCCATGCTGACTTCCAGCGGCCAGGCTGCCAATTTCTATGCCATATTCAATATCTGCCAGGCAGGCGATCACTTCGTCTGTTCGTCGGCCATCTATGGCGGAACGTTCAACCTCTTTGGGGTGACAATGAAAAAACTGGGCATCGACGTCACATTCGTCAGCCCCGATGCCGATGAAGAAGAGATTTCGGCTGCTTTCCGCCCGAACACGAAAGCGCTGTTTGGTGAGACAATCTCCAATCCGTCGCTCGAAGTGCTCGACATTGAGAAGTTTGCCCGCATTGCCCACAGCCACGGAGTGCCCCTGATCGTTGATAATACCTTCCCGACACCGATCAACTGCCGTCCGTTCGAATGGGGAGCGGATATCGTGGTGCACTCTACCACCAAGTATATGGACGGGCACGCCACCAGCGTAGGCGGCTGTATCGTGGACAGCGGAAACTTTGATTGGGAAGCCCATGCCGATAAGTTCCCGGGACTTTGCACACCGGATGAATCGTATCACGGACTGACTTATACAAAGGCTTTCGGCAAGGGTGCCTACATGACCAAGGCAACCGCTCAACTGATGCGTGACCTGGGCAGTATACAGAGTCCGCAGAATGCTTTCTTGCTGAATTTGGGTCTGGAGACGCTGCACCTGCGTATGCCTCAGCACTGCGGCAATGCACAGAAGGTGGCCGAATACCTTGCACAGAACGATAAGGTGGCTTGGGTGAACTATTGCGGTCTTCCGGGTAATAAATACTACGAACTGGCGCAGAAGTACATGCCGAATGGTTCTTGCGGCGTGATCTCTTTCGGGTTGAAAGGCGGACGCGAGTTGTCCATCAAGTTCATGGACTCGTTGAAACTGGCCGCCATCGTCACCCATGTGGCCGATGCGCGTACCTGCGTGCTCCATCCCGCCAGCCATACGCACCGGCAGCTGACAGACGAGCAGTTGATCGAAGCCGGTGTCCGTCCGGACCTGATCCGTCTGTCCGTAGGAATCGAAAATGCGGATGACATTATAGCGGATATCGAACAGGCACTGAACGCATAACCCCCTTCCCTCGTCTTTTTTTACATCCTGTTTTATCTCTGTCCGATGAAGCAGGATGTTTTGTTTCTTCTTCTCTTTCCTTTTTACTGCTTCCTCACTTTCTTTATCGGGTCTTTACAAACATTCTTATCTCGGGACAACGGTACTGAGATGAAAATGTTTGCAAAGGGAGTATAAAGAAAAGAGGGTTACCATAAAATGGCACAGAGTAGCACAGAGTGGATGTCAAGTCGTTGGTTATCGGCTTGACTCCCTCTGTGTTACTCTGTGGTGAGTTCCGCTTCTTAACTCCTCTCTCTTCCTCCCCCCAATGCCTGATACAAGGTGATGACCCCCTGGATTTCAGTAAACCGGTTGGCCACTTGCGAGAGTTGCGCATTGAGCAACGTCTGCTGTGCGGTGAGCACTTCCAGATAAGTCGTGTTGCCATGCTTCATCAGCAGTTGTGTGCTGCGGGCGGCGTTTTCGAGGGAAGCCACCTGCTTCTCGAAGTAGTTTGCCTTGTCCCGTGCCGTCTGATATTGCACCAGGGCATTGTTGACCTCGCTTCCGGCGTTGAGCAACGTCTGTTCGAAGCTGAGGCGTGCCTCCTCCTGTTGCGCTTTGGCTATGCGGAGCTGGGCGATGTTCGCTCCCCGGTTGAACAAAGGCTGCGTCAGCGAGGCCACGGCGGTGGCAAGGAACTTGCCCGGGTTGACGATCATCGCACCTGCCGAGTTTGTCCAGCCGGCGCTGCCGCTCAGCGTGATCGAGGGGTAGAAGGCGGAACGGGCGGCGTTGGTAGTGTAGAATGCCTGTGCCAACGCCTGTTCGGCACTGCGCACGTCGGGGCGGTTGGCAAGCATCTGCAAGGGCACGCCCACCGAAAGGTTCTCCGGCAGGCGCTGCTCGGCGAGGCGTCCGCGGGGAAGGGTGCGGGGGACGTCGGCAAGGAGGAGCGAAAGGGCGTTCTCCACCTGGTTGAGCTGTTCGCGCAGGTCGAGCAGGGTGGTACATATATTGTAGTATGTGGCCTCAGTCTGCGAGAGGGCGGCTTCGGTCACCATTCCGGCAGCTTTCATGGCGCGGGTGGTGGCGACGCTCTCTTTCCAGGCGGCTTCGGTGGCGGTGGAGATCTCGATCTGGGCGTCGAGCATCAGCAACGTATAGTAGTTGTTGGCGACGGCGGCAATCAGTTGCGTCTGTACCGCCTGTTCATAATCACGGCTCTGCGCCACGACAGCTTGTGCACGCCGCTTGGCGTTCGTCAGCCGGCCGAAGATGTCGATCTCCCAACTGGCGCTGACGGGCAGTGAGTAGGTTTGCGAGGCTTTCCCGCCGTCGAAGCTGCTGGCCGTTCCCTGCGGAGAGAGGGAGAAGGCGGGCAGATAGGAGAGTCGGGCGGAGAGCAAGGTGGCTTCGGCCTCTTTCACGCGGAGGTGGGCCGTACGCAGGTCGGTGTTGCGCACGAGGGCGGTGTCGATCAGCGTGCGGAGGCAAGGATCGGTGAAGACCTCCTGCCAGGGGAGGCTGCCGAGGTTGGAGGCGGAGTCGGAAGGATTCGCGCCTTCTTGGCCGTAAAGGCCGTCGGGAACCTCGGTAGCGGGTTTGTATTTGGAGTAAATGCCGCAACTGCTGAGTGCCAGCGTGGCGGCAAGGGATATGATTAACTTTTTCATGATTGCTTGTTTTATGGGAGCCTCCCTCCCCCGGTTCCTCCAGTGAAAGAGGAGGGGAGGGGGCTGCTAATGATAAATAGGGTTGAACGGGGGAAGAACTCTTTTCACCGCAGAGTAACACAGAGTATCACAGAGTGATATGGAGTGGTACGGAGTCATACAGAGCGATACGAAGTAAAGTATCGCGGAGTAGTACAGAGTATCACCGGGTAGAGTATCACCGGGTGAATCTTGCTCTTTTGATCATTCATACCAATAACCTGTCTTCCTCTGTGTCACTCTGTGTTCCTCTGTGGTGAAAAGAACCCTTTATTCCTTCAAAGCCCCTCCTTTCGCTTCCTTCTTTTCCCGGTCGCTCACTGCGATCTCTTCCTCGATCTGCCAGTCGTGCGTCGGTTCGGCCTGTACCGGACGAATGCGTTCCTGCAACCACTGGAAAGCGATGAAGAGCGACGGCACGATGAACAGCAGTGCCAGCGTGCCGATGACCATACCGCCCACGGCGCCCGTTCCCAACGAACGGTTACCGTTTGCGCCTACGCCACTCGCCACCATCAGCGGGAACAACCCGAAGATCATCGTCAGTGCCGTCATCAATATCGGGCGCAAACGGGCTTTTGCGGCGCTCAGCGCGGAGGCTATCAGCCCCATGCCCGCTTTGCGGCGTTCGGCGGCATACTCGGTGAGCAGGATCGCCGTTTTGGCAAGCAGGCCGATCAGCATGATCAGTCCCGTTTGCAGGTAGATGTTGTTCTCCAGACCGAACAGGCGGGCGAAGAGGAACGAACCCATCAGTCCGCACGGCACGCTCAGGAGCACCGCGAAGGGGATCAGGAAGCTCTCGTAGAGCGCGCTCAGAATCAGGTAGATCATCAGGAAGCAGATGCCGAAGATGATCGCCGTCGTGCCGCTCTGCTCCGTCTCCTCACGGGTGATGCCTCCGTAGTCGTAGCCGTAGCCCTTGGGCAGGGCGGTGGAGGCTGTCTCCTGTACGGCACGGATGGCGTCACCCGTACTGTAACCGTCGGCCGGCATGGCGTTCACGGCGATGGAGTTGTACATGTTGAAGCGGCTCAGCGACTCGGCTCCGTAGGTGCGGGTCAGCGTCACGAACTGGCTCAGAGGCGCCATCTCGCCGTTCGACATCCGCACGAAGGTGTTGCCCAGCGAAGCTTCGTCGAGGCGGTATTGCGGGTCGGATTGGATCATCACCTTATATACTTTCGAGAAGCGGTTGAAGTTGGACACGTACTGCCCGCCGTAGTAGCCCGAGAGGGTGCTCAACACCTGGTCGGGGGTGATGCCCGAGCGCTTGTATTTCGACGGATCTATCTCAACCAGCCATTGCGGGTAGCGGACGTCGAACGTGGAGTAGGCCATGGCGATCTCCGGACGCTGGTTCAGCGCGCCCAGATACTGCTGCGTGGTCTGGAAGAAGGTGTTCACGTCGCCTCCCGTCTTGTCCTGCATGTGCAGTTCGAGGGCGTTACCCATACCGTATCCGGGGATCATTCCCGGTGAGATGGCAAATACGGTGGCGTCCTTGATGTCGCCCGTCCGTCCGTATACCTGGCCGATGACCGACTGCACGTTGTCTTCCTTTCCGGGGCGTTCGTCCCACGGTTTCAGTTTCAGGATCAACATACCGAACGAGCTTCCCTGGCCCGCCAGCAGTCCGTAGCCCGCCACTTTCTGCACGTGTTCCACTTGCGGGATCTGTTCCATGCGCTGCTCGATGCGCTTCATCACCTCGTCCGTCGTGCGCAGCGAACTGCCGGCGGCGGTGCTGACGTTGACAAACACTACGCCCTGGTCTTCGTCGGGCACGAGGCTGGTCTTCGTCGTATTCATCAGCACCACCAGCAGGGCGATACTTGCCACGAGGAGTCCGCCCGTCAGCCAACGGTGCTTGATGAAGAAGAGCACGATGCCCTTGTAACGGTCTATCACCACGTCGAACGCCGCGTTGAACGCTTTGCGGAAGCGGGCGGCGAAGTTCTGCTTCTGCGTGCCGTCCTCGTTGATGTACGGTTTCAGCAGCAGCGCGCAGAGGGCGGGGCTCAGTGTCAGGGCGTTCACGGCGGAGATGCCTACCGCTACGGCCATCGTCAGTCCGAACTGCGTGTAGAACGTCCCCGATGTGCCGGACATGAACGATACGGGGATGAACACCGCCATGAATACCAGCGACGAGGTGATGACGGCGTTCGAAATGCCTTTCATGGCGTCGATGCTCGCCATGTAGGACGATTTGTAGCCCACGTCGAACCGTGCCTGCACGGCCTCGACCACCACGATGGCGTCGTCCACCACCGTACCGATGACCAGTACCAGCGCGAACAGCGTGATCAGGTTGATACTGAATCCCGCCATCGCCATGAAGGCGAACGTACCGACGAGCGACACGATGATGCCCACCAGCGGGATCAGTGTCGAGCGGATGTCCTGCAAGAAGATGTATACGACGAGGATCACGAGCAGGATGGCTTCGAGCAGCGTCTTCACCACCTCGTGGATGGAGGCGTAGAGGAAGTCGTTGCTGGACATCAGTTGCGTCAGTTCCACTCCACGGGGGAGGTCTTTGCGCGCCTCTTCAAGGAAGTCGTTGATGCGGTTGTTCACCTCCGTAGCGTTGGAGCCTGCAGTCTGGAAGAGCATGCACGAGATACCGTTGTGCCCGTCCGTCGTTCCGCTGTAGGCGTAGCTTTCCTGTCCTAACTCGATGGTGGCGATGTCCTTCAGTTTCAGCACCTGCCCGTCGTCGGTGGAGCGGATCACGATCTCGCCGAACTCCTCCGGGGTGATGCGGCGGCCTTTGTACTTCATGGTGTATTGGTACGTCTCGTCGGAGTTCTCGCCGAACGATCCGGTGGCAGACTCGATGTTCTGTTCCGCCAGCACCGCCGAAACGTCCGAAGGGATCAGGCGGTATTGCGCCATCACGTCCGGTTTCATCCAGATGCGCAGGCTGTAGTCGCCTCCCATGATCATCATGTCGCCCACGCCCGAGATGCGGAGAATCTCCGGCTTGAGGTTGATACTGATGTAGTTGGCCAGGAAAGCCTCGTCGTAAGAGTCGTCCGGGCTGTGGAGCGAGAACATTTGCAGGATACTCGTCTGCCGCTTCGAGGTGGTGACACCCACCTGGTTCACCTCCGAGGGGAGCTGTCCCGTGGCTTTGGAGACCCGGTTCTGCACGTTCACCGCCGCCATGTCCGGGTCGGTTCCCTGTTTAAAGTAGACAGTGATGGAGACCGTTCCGGCGTTGGTGGCGCTGGAGGTCATATACGTCATGTCCTCCACTCCGTTGATGGCCTCTTCGAGCGGGGCGATGACACTCTTTTGCAACGTCTCCGCGCTGGCTCCGAAGTAGCTGGTGGAGACCATGATGGTTGGCGGGGCGATATCCGGGTATTGTTCGACGGGCAACGTAAACAGCCCGATGATCCCGACCACGACGATGGTGATGGAGATAACGGCCGATAGGACGGGCCGTTCGATGAATGTTCGTAAGTTCATAATTATAGGGTTATATGTTTCCTTTGTGCCACTCTGTAGTGAGCCTTGTTCTTTGTTTTATTGCATACGATGAGCGTTCACCGTTCCTCGTTCACCGCTTTGATCTCCGTTCCTTCCCGGAGCAGTCCGACGCCTTCGGCCACGATCACGTCACCGGTCTGTAGCCCGCTCTCCACGATGTACTCCTGTCCGCCGTTGACGCGCGTCACCTGTACCGGAGCCGATTGCGCCTTGCCGTCCACTACCTTATATACAAATACCTTGTCCTGTACTTCGAATGTGGCCGCTTGCGGAATCACCAGCGCTCCCGTCTTCTCCGTCGGCACGATCACGTTTCCGGCGCCGCCGCTATGCAGCAGCCCTTCCCGGTTGGGAAACACCGCCCGCAGGCTCACCGTTCCCGTCGTGCGGTCTATCACCCCGCTGATCGTCTCGATCCGTCCCGCCTGCGGATAGTCCGAACGGTCGTTCAGTTGCAGGCCGATTTCCGGCATCTGTTTCAAGGCTTCCTCCTTCGATCCGTAACGGCGGATCAGTCCTAAGAGCTGGTTCTCCGTCATTGAGAAGTAGACGTACATGTCCGAGTTGTCCGAAACGGTAGTCAGCGGTTCCGGCAGGCTGGCGCTCACCAGTGCTCCCACCCGGTAGGGCAGCGTGCCCACTACTCCGTCCGCCGGACTCTTCACCAGCGTATACGATAAGTTGTTGCGTGCGTTCACCTCCTGTGCCTTCATCTGCGCCAGTTGCGCCTGCGCTGCCAGGAGGGAGTTCTTTGCCGTGCTCATGTCGAAGGCGGACACTACGTTCTGCCTGTACAATTCCTGCTTGCTGTCATACGTCAGTTGTGCTGTGGCCAGCGACGCCTTTGCCGCCTCCACGTTTGCCAGGGCAGTCTGCAAGGCAGCTTCGTAAGGCACTTGGTCGATGACGAACAGCGACTGTCCCCGTTTCACCCGTTCCCCCTCGCTGACACACACCTGCGTCAGCGTGCCGCCTACCTGCGGATAGATCTCGATGTCTTGTCGTCCGCGTATCGTTGCCGAATACGTACTCGATAGCGTCCGGTCGGCAGGCGCGAGGGTCATCACTTTGTATCCCGACTCCACGTTTGCCTGCGGTGCTTGCTTGCATCCCCCGACGGCCAGACAGCAGGCCAGTATCACGGCCTGTTTCACTTTACTTACCTTTTCAATCATAGTTCCTATTTAATTTTGTCGCGGCAAAGGTAGAGCGTTTTCCCCTTCGGCAGCTTTTCATACCCGCCCCACTATTGTTCATAATCGGAACAACTTTTCGCCTAATTCACTAAAAAGACCTACCTTTGCAGGCGAAATAAAGAACACGATATGGAAAAAAGTAATCTGCTCACTCTCACTCTCGACCAGCCCTTCGTGGCAGGAACCGACGACTTCGCCCCTTTCTACAACCGGTTGCACAAGCTCAACTGTGCCATCATTCTCTACTGCCGCAGCGGTCATGCCACGCTTGCCATCGACCTGAAGAAATACGAGATCACCCCCAATACCCAGGTTGTCCTCCTGCCCGGCTCCGTCATCACCCTTGAAGAGAAGAGCGAAGACCTGCAGATCTCCTTTTTCGCCTCCCACATCGAGATGTTCCGTGAAGCCTGCATCCGCTTCGAACCCTCCTTCTTCCGCTTCCTCAAGGAGAAGCCCTGCTATACGCTCCCTCCCGAATTTACCGCCCCCATCAATGGTCTTCTGCACGCCACCGGCGCCATCTTCGCCGACACCGACCACCGCTTCCGCAACCAGATAGCCCGCAACCACCTGCAAAGCTTCCTGCTCGATGTATACGACAAAGTGCACCGCCTTTTCACCCATAAAGAGATCGAAGGCGGCAACCGTCCGAACGAGCTTTTTCATAAGTTCGTCACCTTGGTGCACGAGCATTGTTGTTCGCAGCGCGACGTTGTGTTCTACGCTGACCGTCTCTGCATTTCTACCAAATACCTGACGAGCATCTGCCGCTCCCTTATGGGCGGCTCAGCCAAAAAAGTGATTGATGATTTCACGGCCTTGGAGATCAAAGTCCTCCTCCAGTCCACCGATCTCAGTATCCAGGAGATAGCCGACCGCCTGAGCTTCCCCGACCAATCTTATCTTGGCCGGTATTTCAAACGTCACGAAGGGGTTTCGCCGATGGAGTACAGGGCGAGGTTGGCGGGTATAAAATAGGAGTTCTCTGGGAAATGCGTAGTTGCGACATCCGTCCCGGTAATCTTGATAATCAGCAGATTGTATTTACCTATATTTTTCTTTCAATGTAAAACCGTTTACCCCGGCACGTAAAGCCATTTACCCCGGCACGTAAAACCGTTTACCCCGGCACGTAAAACCATTTACCCCGGCACGTAAAACCGGTTATCCCGGCACGTAAATGAAGTCGGCATTTAAGGTAACAGATGTCCCCCTGTAGGATGCGTATCCAAACGACGCATTCTCCGGATGGAACCGAAGTATCCGGTTCTTGTGTGTGATTGAATAAAAACAGGAAAGGCGGTTGCTTATGTATACCAGATCTCGTTATACACAGGCCTTGTCCGGCTTTCTGCCGGAGTCGCCTTCCATGCCTGTGAAGAGGTATCTCCACATCCTTTTTCAATTGGCGACTGTTCCAACAGAGTCGATTCCAGAACAACTTTTCTGCCCGGTGTGCTGTTGATAATGACTTCGGAATGACTGAAACTGAAATTCCGTGTAGTTTTCATTCCGGAGAATGCTTTCATTTCTTGTGACATAAGCGGTAGTTATTTATAGTATGGTAATGAATAACACCGGAGGTACAAAAGTGTTTGCTAAATGGCGTTGTTTTCTGTTAATTTAAAAGCAGGGATGCCGGTTTCGGATTAAATCTATAAGGAAAGCATGACGTAGTCCGGTTTGTATTACCTTTGCCGGTGAACTAAAGAAATCAGGCTATGTCTGTATTGTCAGAACCTTTGGGCATATCCGATGCCGCCTTGCAGCAATATGCCGACCAACTCCGGAAAGAGGGACATACGTTTGAGACTTATCAATAATATCCGTGCCTGAATGGACGGACGGCAGAAGAATAGGATGCTGTGAAGGGATAATTGAAAAAAATACCCCTGTCCCTGTCACATAATTAAAAAGAAAGATGTAATTTTGCATGCCAAAAAACAACTTATCTTATGGCAGTTTACGTAGAAGAAGTATCAAGAACTTTCGGTGAATATTTACTTATTCCCGGTCTTACCACCAAACAGTGTGTACCTTCCAATGTATCTTTACGCACCCCGCTGGTGAAACATGCGGCAGGCACACAAGCAGCAATCGAATTGAACATTCCTTTCGTTTCGGCAATCATGCAGTCGGTTTCCGGTCCCGAACTGGCTATCGAGCTGGCACGCAACGGAGGACTCTCGTTTATCTTCGGCTCGCAACCCATCGCCAGTCAGGCGGAAATGGTGCGGAAAGTGAAGAAATTTAAAGCCGGTTTCGTGACCAGTGACTCGAACCTGACACCGGAACATACGTTGGATGATGTACTTCGCCTGCTTCGTCAGACCGGACACTCTACCATCGGAATCACGGATGACGGCACACCGAACGGACATCTTCTGGGATTGGTAACCAGCCGCGACTATCGCCTTTCCAGAGATCCGCTGGACAAAAAGATCAAAGACTTCATGACCCCTTTCGACAAGCTGATTGTAGGCGAAGTGGGACTGACACTGAGCGAAGCGAACCAGATTATCTGGGACCACAAACTCAACACTCTTCCCATCATCGACAAGGACGGCCGTCTGGCTTATTTCGTTTTCCGCAAAGATTACGACAGCCACAAGGAAAACCCTAACGAGGTGTCAAGCCCCGATAAGAAATTGCTGGTGGGTGCCGGTATCAATACCCGTGACTATCAGGAACGTGTACCTGCTCTGGTAGAAGCAGGAGTGGATGTGCTTTGCATCGATTCTTCGGACGGCTATTCGGAATGGCAATATGAGACTCTGCAATGGATCAAGCAGCAGTATGGGGATAAAGTACTGGTAGGTGCCGGTAACGTGGTAGATAAAGAAGGCTTCCTCTATCTGGCGGAAGCCGGTGCGGACTTCGTGAAAGTGGGCATTGGCGGTGGATCTATCTGCATCACCCGTGAACAGAAAGGTATCGGACGCGGACAGGCGACTGCCTTGCAGGACGTGGCTCGTGCCCGTGACGAATATCAGGCACGCACAGGCATCTATGTGCCTATTTGCAGCGACGGCGGACTGGTGCACGACTATCATATGGTGCTTGCCCTTGCCATGGGGGCCGATTTCCTGATGATGGGCCGTTACTTTGCCCGTTTCGACGAATCGCCTACAAAGAAGCTCTGCATCAAGAACAATTATGTGAAAGAGTACTGGGGAGAAGGTTCGAACCGTGCCCAGAACTGGCAGCGCTATGATATGGGCGGAACGGAATCTTTGAAGTTCGAAGAGGGAGTCGATAGTTACGTGCCTTATGCCGGTAAGATGAAAGATAATCTGGCTGCCACACTGAGCAAGATCAAAGCTACGATGTGCAGTTGCGGTGCCGTTACCATTCCCGATTTGCAGCAAAACGCCAAGATTACATTGGTTTCGTCTACCAGTATCGTAGAAGGCGGGGCACACGACGTGATTCTGAAGGAAAAAGGATAATAAACTTTTCACTATCCGCACACAGGCCATCCAATAAGTGTGAATAATATAGGACAGGCGGACGGATACGGGGTTTGAGATGACTGTATAGTTGTTGAAACTCGTTTCGGTCCGCCTGTTTCGTAGGTTTGACCTTATTTCTCTGCGTTCCGGAACTTCTGTGGGGTCATCCCCACTTGCTTCTTGAAAAACTTATTGAAGAACGCCGCGTTGTTGAATCCCAGGTTCAAGGCAATGTCTTTCACCGGAGTGGGTGTGGTTCGCAGCAGGGTTCGGGCAGCCAGGATCAGGATACTGTTGATGATTTCCATTGCTGTCTGTCCGCCCGATTCTTTCTTTATGATGTGGCAGAGGGTAGTCGATTTCATTCCCATTTCGGCCGCATAAAACTGTACCTGATGTTGGCGGGCATGATTCTCCTGTACCAGTCGGACAAACTGGCGAAAGACGGCGGAATGTTTGTTGGCGGGCGCTACCTGCGACAACGCTTTTCGCTGACTGAGCTCTGTGAACCCCTGTAGGAGTGCTTCAAGCATAGACTTCAGTGTGGCATGACTGAAAAGGAACGGAGCGTCTTTATGGATGTGTGTCAAAAGCGCGAAAGTCTGGACGTAGATGCCGAAAATTTTCGGGGACAATGGGAGCAAGGGGTGTTCGTTGATGATGTAGAACGTATGGATGATCGATCTGTCCAAGTGGGTTTCGTGGATGAACGCAAGTGAAAAGAGTACCGCATGCAGCTGCACATCGTCCGATGTCTTCAGCACTTGTACGAAACTTTCTGAGGGGATAGCGATCATCGTACCGGGACCGATATTGTATTGCACCAGGTTGATCATTGCCTTGACACGCCCCCGTATGCAGAGGGCAAATATGACGGCTTTTGTCTTTTTGAGTTCGGCACAATATGCCCACAGTGTTTCGCTGCTGATGCGGTCGGCAGTGGTGAAATTGGCCGATATATTTAATTCTGGAGTAAGCATGTTCTTTTGTTTGCTATAACGCTGAGATCCCTTTTTGGTTGCAAAAGTCATTATATTACGGTCTAATATAGTTAATGACTTGTTAATTCTGTACGGGGCTTTTCCTGTCATAGTTAAAAGTGGTCAATCCGTACACGATGGAATATTTTGTGAGAATAATAGAATATTATTTCCAACCCGATCCGTTGCCGATAACTGATATTAGTACGATCTTTGTGCCTTGACACAACTGAATTTATATGAACCGATCTTCATTCAACACCTTTGTTTTTCCTGTCTTTTTTTCTTCTTTGGCCATTGGGGACAATAGTCTGATTACGGTTATTGTTTTGCTGCTTATTGTCGTGTTTGCCTTGTGTGTGGCGGTGAAGTGCCTCTACGGGCAGAGGCGGGCGCTCAAAAAGGCGCTGGTGGGAGATGCCGTATGCAGGCAACTGTTTGATGTGTGGCCGCTGAGCATTCTTGTCCTCGGCGCTGACGGGAAGATAGAACGGATGAACAAGTTGTTGCTGGAAGAACTGCAACTGGATTTGAGGCAGGTTGCCGGGCGGCAGGCAGTTGACATCATCGAACTGATCCAGGACAAGGAGAACCTTTTGCCCCGGTTTCTGGAAGAGATACAGAGCGGAAAGCGCAACATTTTGTTTTCTACCAATTGCTTCATTCGCGAACCCCGTTCCAATATCAGCTTCCTGATTCAAGGCGGCATTGTGGGGATTTATGAAAGCGGGCGCTTGATCAAGATGATCGTCTACCTGCGCAATGTGCTTGAAGAACGGACGCAACGGCATGTGCTGAATATCGCCCTGAGCAAAACACATATCTTTTCCTGGTCGTTCGACATGGAGCGGAACCTGATGGTGATTGACCCGCGTTATTTCGACTACCTGAAGATTCCGACTCAAGATTATACGCTGACCATGGAACAGTTTTCCGACTTGGTGCATCCCGATGACCGGAAGGTACTTTTCGACGCCCTTGCCGGGCAGTTGACGGGAAACTTGTACGAGGCACCCGTACCTTATCGTCTGCGCCGGGGAGACGGGGGCTGGGAGTGGTTCGAGGGGCAGTCTACTTATGTGGGGCAACTGTCAGATCTGCCGTTCCGTATTGTAGGTATCTGCATGAGTACGCAGCGGCATAAAGATATAGAGGACAGGCTGAACGATGCCCTCCGGAAGGCACAGCGGAGCGACCGGTTGAAGAGTGCTTTCCTGGCCAATATGAGTCACGAGATCCGTACTCCGCTGAATGCCATCGTGGGCTTTTCCACACTGCTGGTGAGCGAGCAGTCCGATTTAAGGCCGGAGGACATCGAGGAGTATGCTGCGTTGATAGAGAAGAACGGGCAGTTGCTGATGTTCCTGATTTCGGATATTCTGGATCTTTCGAAGATTGAATCGAACACCATGGAGTTTAACGTTTCGGTTTTCTCACTGAACAAGATGTTTGCCGACATAGCCCGCATGCAGCGTCTGAACGTGAAGCCCGGTGTAGAACTGATTGCGGATCTGCCCGCAGAGGATGTGTCGATTACTGCGGACCCGGTAAGGCTGGAGCAGGTGGTGAACAATCTGATCAATAACGCGATAAAGTTTACGAGCCGGGGCAGCATCCGGATAGGCTATCGCCGGAGGGGGGAGAAGGACGTAGAGCTGTTTGTCGAAGACACCGGGAAGGGAATGTCGGAGGAGGTGATCGCGCATGTTTTTGAGCGCTTTTATAAAGGAGATTCTTTTGTTCAAGGAACGGGGTTGGGACTTGCCATCTGCAAGACGATTGTGGAACATTTCGGCGGAGAGATTCGTGCGGAGTCCGAAGCGGGTGAGGGGGCGAGGTTTGAAGTCTGCCTGCCGGTAGGAGGAAAATAGAAACGGGGAGGACCCGAATGAAACGGGGAAAGTCACGTTGCGCGTTGTCCCATAACCGCTTGTGATTTCCCCGTTTCTGTGTTTATTTTAAGAATGCCCTCGGGCATGGAGTCAATACACGCTTGCCCCCTTAATCACGATCTTTTCCAGCAATTCCTGCATCTTTCCGATCACCGGTTCCGCTTCCAGCCCGTATTCGGCCGCCATCACCTGCATCTGTGGGAAAGTGGCCCATACACTGCCGTTCTTATCCTCCCAAACGGAGATCTTCAGCGGCAATTCGATCGAGATGCTCGGATTGTCCTGCATCAGCTTTGTGCCCACTTTCGGCGAACCGAAGACGATCACTTGGTTCGGGCGAAGCGTCAAGCCTACCTCTTCTGCGTTCTTTCCGTGGTCGAATTTGGCGAAGACAGGGATTCCCATTGCCCGGAGCGTCTGCTCAATGCGTCCCATGGTTTCGTCTACGCTGAACTGGCTCTCGTAGGTGTAAAGTAGGTTATCGTTGGCTCCCGTGCCCATCTTGGCGCTGTCGAAAGCGGCGGCAATGCGGCGTCCCAGGTTCGTCAGGTCCACTCCCTCTTTATTGGCGAGCAGGGTGACGCATACCAGTTCCGAAGCATCGGTGAAACGGCTCAGGAAAGCCGAATGTCCCGATACGTCGCCTTTGATGTCCATCAGCCCGTTGTGGTTATAGAATTGCCAGCCTGCCATGGCGGGGACCACCTTGCCGTTGGCCAGCCGGGTGGGCTTGTACACGATGTCACGGTTTTCCGGTTTCTCGATCAAGGCGCTTCCCGCCAGTCCGATGTCCCAATGGGAAACGTTCTCCGCCGATGCCCAGATGTCGGAGAAACCTTTCAGTGCCGTAGGGCTGACAGCAGGCGCTGCGACGAGCCGGCCGTCTTTTTCAACGTATCCGGTCGTTGTTTCCGAGGGGTTGATATAGTCCCGGTCCTTCTTGAATGTCTGGTGCACGTTGCCCGTAGTGGTCACGTCCTCCTGTTTTACTTTCGCCAGGTCTTCTCCGAAGAAAGTCTGCCGCAGTCCCAGGTAGTCAATCTGATACTTCTTCACGAAATCGTGGTAAGGCATTTTGCCCGCCTTCTCAATGATGGAAGTCAGCAGCAGGAAGTTCGTGGCGCTCTGCTTCACATCCGTTCCCGGTTCGAAGGCCAGTGGCAGTGCGGCTACGGTCTCGATCAACTGTTCCGGACGATAATCGGCAGAGACGTCGAAACCCTTCTGCGCGCGGTAGTCGGCGATGCCCGAGCTGTGCTGCATCAACTGGAGGATGCTGACCGGTTTCCAGCTTTCCGGCACATCCTTCAGGTACTTGCCGACGGGGTCGTTCAGGTCGAGTTTGCCCCGTTCGTAGAGTTGCATCACCGCCACGGCAGCATATCCTTGCGAGATGGGACCGATGGGCCAGAGCGTCTTGGCGGCGGCGAGGTTTCCTTTCGTGAAATCAGTCACTCCGTAGCCCACCACCCGGGGGATGTAAGGCGCCTGTACGATGGCAAGCGTCATGCCCGGTATTCCCTGTTCTTCCATAAAATCGTAAATCATCTGGTCGATGGCCTTGCCCTGGTAGGCAACGTGCACATTTCCCCTGCCGGCTTGCGGCAATTGGTTCTCATACTTCTTCATAATGGTTCCTCCGTTCTGTGCCGAGATCGTTGCCGAAGTCAGCAGTGCGACTAAAATTAATAAATTCTTTTTCATAACGTTCGCGGGATTGTTTTAGTTGTTTAAATCTGATGTTGCAAAGATAGGTGCTTATCGCTGCTCGGGAAAGAGCGATATCACACATTGAATAGGCAATTGTTCCCGAAGACGGGGAAGAGTGGCGTTTTCACTCTCTAAAACCTGTTTGTTATAAGACTTTTATATATAAATAGGTATCTCCGTTTCCTCTTCTGATCCATTTTCTTTCCTCATAGGGTAAGATAGCATGATTTTCTTCTTATTCGGGAAGAATTGCTAACTTATCCGGCCATATGGCCCTTTCCCGGCCTGTGTGGAATGCCGATCTTTGCAAAGTCGGAAAACAAGCGGTACACCGACGCCGCACCCTGAGCTAAAAGGAGTATAAACATCTAAAAACAAAAAAAGATTATGGAAGGTATCAACACCCCGTTCGTCATTGACGAACACACAGCGATTGTAATGACAGACCCTCAGAACGATTTCCTGAGCGAGAACGGTCTGGGCTGGGGCGCTTTCGGAGAGAACATACAGAAGAATGGCACCGTGGAGAACCTCCGCCGCATCTTCGAGGTGGCAGCCGCAAAAGGCATGCTGGTATTCATCTCCCCGCACTATTACTATAAGCATGATCACCAATGGCTTTTCGAAGGCCCCATTGAGAAACTGATGCACGACACGGGCATGTTCGAACGCCGGGGACAGTTGACCGGCGAAGGCTTTGAAGGTTCGGGTGCCGACTGGCTGGAACTCTACAAACCCTATATCGATGGGGGCACGAATATCATCGTCACGGCACCCCACAAACTGTACGGGCCGGAAAACAATGACCTGATTCTTCAACTCCGCAAGCGTGGGGTGAACAAGGTAGTGGTGTGCGGCATGTCCGGCAACCTCTGCGCGGAGTCCCATCTGCGCGAGTTGCAGGAACGCGGATTTGAGGCAGCCGTCGTCTTTGACGCCACGGCCTCTGCCAAGCTCCCCGGACTGGACGCCGATACGGCAGCGTTCATCAACTTCACCCTGCTGGCAGAGAAGGTCTACACCACCGACGAGTTCGTGGCAGAGATGCGGGAGCGGTGAGCGCGGGGTTATATAGACCGTTAATCGGGGGGCTCTCTCTGAACGGAGTTCCTGAAAGGATAATCATCCCGAAAACGGCCTTCCAATAGACGGAAGATTCCCTTATCTCAACTTTCTCAATGGATGGGAAAAGCTGGGATAAGGGAATTCTTAGTATAAGTAATGACGGATTATGAACCGAATCTTACATTGGATAAACGATGACCCTGCTGTTGGGCAGGTCCGGAATATACATCGTTCCGGAGGCTACCGTGATATCTGCCGGGCCGGACAGCGGTTTTTCCGGGTTAATGTCGAGTGGCGTGATCTTTCGGGTATTCATGTCGACGGCACAAACTTGTGCGGGTGTCCAGTTGGTGATGTACATCGTTTTCTTGTCGGCAGAGAGGGCGATACCGTCATATTGTCCCGGGGTGGTGATGAACTTCTCCGGAACGGGCTTGCTCAGGTCGGTAATCTGATAGATGACATTGTTGTCCGTTGTCTTCCCGTCAGCGGGATAAGAGGCGACGTACATGGTTCCGTTTTCGATAATCAGCCCGTTAGGTCCGGCGATGCTCACCCATTCGGCAGGAATCCCCACTGCGTCCGGGTCACTGATATCGATGCTGAAGATTTTTCCTGTATTGGTGACAGAAGCATAAAGTGTATTCCCTTCCGCCACGAGGTCGTTTACGAAAAGGTTGCCTTCGGGCAGCAGGACGACTTGCGGTGCTTTCTCCGGTGCTTGTAGGTTGTAGACTACGATTTTGTTGACGTCGCAGATGAACAGGTGCTCGTCACGAACAAACATTCCTTTCGGTCCGGAGAGGGTGCCGTCGGCAGGAATCAGGATTTCCGTCCGGTTATCTTTATGGTAGGCGATGTATCCCCTGCCTTCCGTGTTGAGTGGATTGAGCTGCTCCGTTCCGAAGTTGGCGATCAGGATACCTCCCTGATAGGGGTACGTGCTTTCGCAGAAACGAATGCTGTCACTGATGATCGTTGTTTCCGGTTGCTGTGCCTCTTCCGTCGGCTGGTTTTGTTTTTTGCTTTGGCAACACAGAGCGGTAGCCGAGAAGGTGATCAATAGGATGGGAGTAAAGAATTTAGTTTTCATAAGCTGATCTTGTATTTCATAAGATGAATTTCATGCAGCAAAGATACAGGCAAATAGAGAACGGGTTGTTGCCCGTTTGGTTCAGTCTCCGGTCTGTTTGGTTCAGGGTACGTTTACGAATGCTTCGTTCCGGCAGCTTCCCACACCTTATATATAGGTCTTCGATCATCTCCGTTCCTCACTTCTCGTCCATCGTTCATCGCTTTTCGCCCATCATTCATCATTCCTCCCCCTATATTCAGTAGGTGTCATCTGATATTGCTCTTTAAAGAGCCGGGCAAAGTGTGCCGCACTTACAAATCCGCTCGCGTCCGTTACTTCTTCGATCGTTTTGTCCGACGTGTCGAGCAGATAAGCAGCGCGTTCCAGTTTTTTTCTGCGTATCCATCCGCGGGGAGCTTCACCATATTCCTGGGCAAACTCCCGCTTAAAGCTCGACAGGCTTCTGCCGGAAAGCATAGCCAGTTCGTTGACGGTGGCCGGGGAATACAAATGCCGGTCGAGCACGGCTGACAGTGCCGGGCTTTCGCTTCGTGCCGCATCCAGGAGGAAGGAAGCTATTAGTTGCCGGTAAGGACTGTCCAGAAGCAGGTATACCAGTTCGGTAAATTTCAGCCGGATCAGTTCGCACATAAACGGACTCTTACTCTTGCTGTATTCCTCCAACGAAGAAAACAGTTTCTCTATTTCCCGGTTGTGGGGAATGATCTTTATGGCTTCTCTTTTTGTCGGCATCCTTTCCGATATACGTTCCGGCAAACATCCGCTCAGTTGTTCGGCCAGTCCTTGCGCAACCCGTTTGCTGAAAAACAACATCAGGCTGCGGAACCCATGTTCGCCGGTAATGTATTCCGACATCACGTACTCTCCCCTTGGTATCAGAAACAGTTCTCCGGGGCGGATGTCAAACTGATTGCTCCCTACCTTGATCTGCTTCACCCCGGAGAGGATGTATACCAGGGCATGGTGCGTCAGGAAAGCGTCGAAGTTTTCCTGTGTGGTAGAGTTGACGTATTGGAGCAGGCGTATGTTCTTGTTTTCACCCGGCTGTGCCGGACGGAGAATGTCATCGGGGACGAAAAGGCGCTTAGTGGGCATAAGATAAAAGGTTTTGGAGTTAGCTGACGCAAATATAGGATAAAACTTCCTGAAAAATGCGGGGAGACGTGCGAAATCTTGTTCCGGTCGCCTTGCCCCCGCGCATATACCCTCTCTCTGCTTGGTCCGCCTGCTGTGCCTACAGCGGCATGTTTCCGTGTTTCTTCGGCGGATTCGTCTGCATTTTGTTTTCCGTCATCTCCAATGCCTGTATCAAGCGTTTACGGGTTTGCTTCGGCAGGATGATCTCGTCGATGAATCCCAGTTCGGCAGCCTGGTATGGAGTGGCAAACTTCTCTTTGTAGGCATCCAGTTCTTTGGCTTTGCTCTCTGCGTCCGCCTTGCGGAACAGGATGTTTACGGCTCCCTCGGCACCCATCACGGCAATTTCCGCACTCGGGTAGGCAAAGTTCACGTCCGCCCCCGTCTGCTTGGAGTTCATCACGATGTAAGCGCCACCATAGGCCTTGCGGGTGATCACAGTCAGCTTGGGCACTGTGGCCTCGGCAAAGGCATACACTATTTTGGCACCGTGGCGGATGATGCCGTTGTTCTCCTGCGTATATCCCGGCAGGAAGCCCGGAACGTCTTCGAACGTAATCAGAGGAATGTTGAAACAGTCGCAGAAGCGGATGAAACGGCTTGCCTTGTCGCTGGCATCGAT
Organism: Bacteroides sp. L008; assembly: GCF_040812255.1. Lineage (NCBI taxonomy): Bacteria > Pseudomonadati > Bacteroidota > Bacteroidia > Bacteroidales > Bacteroidaceae > Bacteroides > Bacteroides sp. L008. Next base: position 61,366 of record NZ_JBFNXO010000001.1, read on the forward strand.
GTCGAGCACACCCGCCAGGTATGCCGGCTGGTTGGCCACGATACCTACCGAGCGTCCGGCTAAGCGGGCAAAACCGATGATGATGTTTTTGGCAAAGTTCTGCATCACTTCAAAGAAGTAGCCCTCGTCAACAACCCGTTCGATGATCTCTTTCATATCATACGGTATGTTCGGGTCGGCGGGGATAATGCTGCCGAGTGATGCATCTTCGCGGTTGATGTCATCGGTGCAGTTCTGCTTGCGCGTTTCGTCCATATTGTTTTGCGGGAGGAAGGAGAGCAGCTCGCGGATCGACATCAGCAATTCTTCCTCGGTGTTTGCTATGAAATGCGTTACACCACTCTTGCTGCTGTGCGTCATGGCACCGCCCAGTTCTTCTTTGCTGACTTCTTCGTGGATCACCGTCTTTACCACATCCGGTCCGGTGACGAACATATGGCTTTTCTCCTTCACCATAAAGATGAAATCCGTCAGTGCCGGAGAGTAGCAGGCACCTCCGGCGCATGGACCGAGGATAGCCGAAATCTGCGGGATCACGCCGCTTGCCATCGTGTTCTGGTAAAAGATGTCGGCATAGCCCGACAGGCTTTCGATTCCTTCCTGGATACGTGCACCGCCCGAGTCGTTCAGTGCGATGATCGGCGCGCCATTCTTCAAAGCCAGTTGTTGTACCTTGACTATCTTCTTGGCATTCGATGCCGAGAGTGAACCACCGTAAACGGTGAAGTCGTAAGCGTAGACAAACACTTGACGGCCGTCGATCTTTCCGTAACCCGACACCACACCGTCGCCCGGAACCTTGTTACGGTCCATGCCATAGTTGGTGCAGCGGTGCACCATCAGCTTGTCAAGTTCCACAAATGTTCCCTTGTCCAGTAACATATCGATGCGTTCGCGGGCAGTCATCTTTCCGCTCGCATGTTGTATTTCAATCTTGGCAGCGCCTCCGCCTTGGGAAGCGATACGGTCACGCTCTTCGAACGTGGCATAGGCTTTATTTACTTCTTCCATTGTCTTTCTATTATTCGTTATTCTAACGTTATCAGCGTCTGGTCTCCGGCGATATTATCACCTTCCTGTACCAGAATCTCTTTAATCCGGCAGTCCGAAGTCACCTTGTAGTTACTCTGCATCTTCATCGCTTCGATGACGATGACAGTTTCTCCGGCTTTCATCTCCTGTCCCACACTGACGGGGATTTTCACTACCTTGCCCGGCATGGGCGAAATGATGCGGTCGTTCTGTGTTTCTTCACCTTTCTTGCGCATCCGCAGATATTTTGCCTGACTGTCCACAATCTCGACATTGAAACTGCTGTAGTGTGTATTCACTTTGTAACTCTTTCCGTTCTCTTTGCGAATCAGTTGGGCGTTGGAGCTGCGTCCGTCCATCAGGATGTTGCAATTCCCGTTCTCTGCCATGACAACGTCCGCTTCGAACGTTTTTCCGTCGATGGTGAGTACCACTTTGTTATCTTCTTTGCTGACCAGTTCTATCTCGGCCACGCGATTCCCTATATGTATTTCCATACTCTTCTATATTCTTAATACCCCTTTGTGCAGTCCGAATTCTTTCCATTTGCTGATCGGGCGGTTGTCCGCAGCCAGTCCGCTGTTATTCTCCTCCAGGTTCATCAGGTAATCCATGTAAGCGGCGATCAGTGCGATGTTCTCTGCACGTTCGCTGGTACGGGTGATGCAGTGTTGGAGCACTTCCCCGTTTTTGCTGATGAATCCCGTATCGTAATGCCCTTCCACAAAGTCGGGAGTATCCATGATGGCGCGCAGATAACTGATGTTGTTCTTTACTCCTGTCAGCTTATATTCGTGGAGTACACGGCGCATTCGTTCGATGGCGTATTCGCGTGTGGTTGCCCATACAATCAGCTTGCCGATCATCGGGTCATAATAAATCGGAATCTCGTAACCTTCGTATACATAGCTGTCGATGCGCACCCCGATGCCGTTTGGCTCCGTAATCTGCTTGATGACACCCGGGCTGGGCATGAAGTTCATTTCTGTATCTTCTGCGCAGATGCGGCATTCGATGGCATGTCCGCGTTGCTGGATATCTTCCTGTTTCAGTTGCAACACCTGTCCTTCGGCCACTTTAATCTGCTCTTTCACTAAATCTACGCCGACTACCTCTTCGGTAATCGGATGTTCCACTTGCAGGCGCGTGTTCATTTCCAGGAAGTAATAGTTGCGGTGCTTGTCCACCAGAAATTCGATGGTTCCCGCTCCGACATAGTTCACGGCTTTGGCGGCGGCCACTGCTTTTTCTCCCATATCCCGGCGTAGTTCAGGAGTGACGAACACCGAAGGGCTCTCTTCCACAATCTTCTGGTTGCGGCGTTGCACCGAACATTCACGTTCGCACAGATGAATCACGTTGCCATGCTTGTCGCCCAGAATCTGGAACTCAATGTGATGCGGTTCTTCTACAAATTTCTCCAGGTAAACCGTGTCGTCGCCGAATGACGAAAGTGATTCGCTCTTGGCGGTTGTGTAGGCCTCTTCCACTTCATCTGCACGATGAATCAGCCGCATACCCTTTCCACCACCTCCCATCGAGGCTTTCAGCATTACCGGATAGCCGATTTGATTGCAGAGTTCTACCGCTTCTTCAAGGCTCTTCAGGTTTTCTTGAGTACCCGGAACCACCGGTACACCGGCTTCTATCATCTTGATACGTGCCGAAATCTTATCTCCCATCGCCTCCATGGTTTCCGGGTCCGGACCGATGAAGATGATCCCCTCTTCACGACAACGACGGGCAAAGGTTGCATTTTCGGACAAGAACCCGTATCCCGGGTGGATGGCGTCTGCGCGGCACGACTTTGCCACTTCGATAATCTTTTCTATATTCAGATAACTCTCTTTCGATGCTGCCGGGCCGATGCAGTAAGCTTCGTCGGCATAGAGCACATGCTTCGCTGTTCGGTCCGCTTCCGAGAAAACGGCAATGCTCGTTATTTCCATCTCCCGGCAGGAGCGCATCACCCTCACGGCTATTTCGCCGCGGTTGGCGACTAAGATTCTTTTAATCATATTCATTTCTCAATTAAATGGAATACACATATTCATGCTTTCCACCCTGCGGACATGAGTCCACCCGATGAAAACACAGTATTTCTACGATTTGGGGCTTAACAACGATGCTTTCTTTCCTAACCCACGAGGTAAAAAAGCTCTTATTCATTGAATGGCAGGTCTTCTGACTGACTCTACATCTTATCGGACCTTCCCGACGTTTCCTTTTCCGTCAGTGGTTTGTAATTGGTTTATTGATAAGATGTTATATAGAGCTTCACAGCAGCGGGACTGTCCGGGATTTACACCCGATTCCCTTTTAATCTTCGTCCGTTGACCACGGATTCCGAACCAATTCGGGGACAAATATAGAGAAATATTGGATAGAGTGGATACTTTTTGCACGAAAAGTTCAATTTTGTGCAATGACCAACGGCGCTTTGTTTCAAAATAAATGTCATATAGACGAAACACAAATAGACTGTCGATTGTTCTTTTTTACAAATAAAAGAGCATAAACGGAATGAATTACTAACGAAATATACATGCCATGTCACACTTACCTACCTTAATTGCCGACCTTGCCCTAATACTGATGTCCGCAAGTATCATTACCCTTTTGTTCAAATGGTTGAAACAACCCTTGGTACTGGGATATATCGTCGCCGGATTATTGGCGGGACCTTACGTGCAGATTTTCCCGACTGTAGGTGATATTGAGAACATCAATATCTGGGCTGAGATAGGAGTTGTTTTTTTACTTTTCGCCCTTGGGTTGGAGTTTAGTTTTAAGAAATTAATAAATGTCGGGTCAGCTGCCTTTATCACGGCAACCACCGAAGTTATCAGCATGTTGCTGATCGGTTATATGGTAGGACATCTGTTAGGCTGGAGCACAATGAATTCTATTTTTCTGGGAGGTATGTTGTCCATGTCGTCAACAACGATTATTATCAAAGCGTTTGATGATCTCGGCTTACGTAACCAACGCTTCACGGGTGTTGTATTCGGGACATTGGTAGTTGAAGATCTGATCGCTATCCTGATGATGGTCATCCTTTCTACAATGGCAGTGAGTAAGGAGTTTGTAGGTGAAGAGTTGTTGATGAGTGTGTTGAAGGTTGTTTTCTTTCTGATCCTATGGTTCCTGATTGGGATATTTATCCTTCCGTTCTTTTTGAAAAAAGCAAAACGGCTGATGAATAACGAAACCTTACTGATCGTTTCGCTGGGACTTTGTCTGGGAATGGTTGTGTTGGCTACCCGTACAGGATTCTCGGCTGCACTGGGTGCTTTCATTATGGGATCTATCCTTGCCGAGACGGTTGAGGCCGAACACATAGAACATATCATCCAGCCGGTGAAAGATCTTTTCGGAGCTATTTTCTTTGTCTCTGTCGGTATGTTGGTCAATCCGGCTGTCTTGGTGCAGTATGCCTGGCCGGTGGTCATCATTACTTTGGTAACTCTTGTGGGTAAATCCATATTTTCTTCATTGGGAGTTTTATTATCCGGTGAACCGTTGAAGGTTTCCGTCAAGTCAGGATTCAGCCTTGCCCAGATAGGAGAGTTCGCTTTCATTATCGCAGGGCTGGGGGCTTCACTCAAAGTACTGGATAGTTTTATCCCTCCGATTATTGTTGCGGTATCGGTGATTACTACATTCACAACTCCTTATTTCATCCGGTTGGCAAATCCGTTTGCCGAATGGCTTTATAAAATACTTCCGCCTAAAACCAGGGAAAGTCTGGACCGCTATGCTTACGGTAAGAAGACGGTCAATCATGACAGCGATTGGAAGCGGTTGTTGAAGACGATTGTCGGAAGAGTGATTATCTATAGTGTTCTTCTCACGGCGATTTGGCTATTGTCTGTGCAAACCGTTTATCCCACGATAAACGAGATGTTCGATGCTCCCGGGCGATGGGTAAACATAGGGATGTGTCTGGTCACACTTCTGTTGATGACACCTTTCCTGTGGGCACTTGTTTCAGATAAGTATAATTCCCCGGATGTGTTTTTTAAGTTGTGGAATGATGATAATTACAATCACGGACGGTTGGTCGCGCTGATTTTGTTCCGTGTGTCGGTTGCCGTCTTTTTCATTGCAGGGGTCGTTATCAGTTACTTCAGCCTCAATTATGGGATAGGCATTGTGATAGCCGTTGCCGTATTGGCATTGATTCTTATTTTCAGGGAGAACCTCACGCAATATTCGCATCTGGAAACACACTTCCTGACCAATCTGAACGGAAGGGAAGAAGCTGTCCGCAAACGTTATCCTCTGAAAAGTCGTTTTAACAGTGAGTTTAATGACAAAGATGTTGAGCTGACTTCCGTTTGGGTGTCTCCTTATTCGTCTTATATCGGTCAGTCATTGGATGAACTCCCTTTCAGGCGGGAGTTTGGTGTCAATATAGTAAGTATTGTCAGAGGGGAGCGGAGAATATACATTCCACAAAGTTCCGAACGAATTTATCCGCAGGATAAGTTAGTAGTGGTCGGAACAGGCGGACAGCTGCAAGAGTTCCGGACGGAACTTGAGAACAGACAGGATTTGCCGGATGAAAAGAACATAAAACAAGATGTGACGCTTCATTCATTCACGGTAGATGAAGATTTTCCGTTTCTGAACAAAAGCATTGCCCAGTCCCGGTTAGGAAAAAGATATGATAGTCTCGTCGTAGCCCTTGAACGAGAGGGTGAATTGGTTCCGGTGAATCAGGCTATAGTTTTCCAATTGGGAGATTTGGTTTGGGTGGTAGGAGACAGGGAGAAGATCAGGCAGTTTTTGGTGCGGAAGAAGTAAGAGTGGTAAAGAGCAGAGGAAAGGAAAACGGCTGAGGCGAAAATTTGCATTTTGACAGATACACAATGAAGTATCATTCTGTATTTTCAATACGGTCTGTATTCGTTTCTTTCCGGCCTCGTTTGCGACTGCTTCCGAAAAGACTCTTATTTTCCCATCAGACAGAATCAAAATGATGTGATTTTACCTTTTTATCAAGCATATGGTTGGTGATCCTTGTTTTTAGACATCTTCTGTCGTTGTAGGTCGGATTGAACCTTTAAAATGATAGTTGACACATATCCCTTCTGAAGCCTCCGATAATTTCAGGAAACTTGTATTTTACGCCTTCTTTTTGCGTTATTAACTTCTTTCGGACAAAAGATTAGCTTCTTCCGAACAAAAGACTAACTTCTTTTCGGGAAAACACTTACTTCTTTTTGGAAAAGAGTAAGGTCTTTTGTTATATGAAATAGCATATTTACTCAATATGATGCAACTTTCTGTATGTAAATGTCATATCTATGCGTTGTATTCTTCTGCTGCACCGGTTTTTAATATAAAGTGTGTTGTTCAAAAAGGGAAAATAGTTTCTTTTTGATGTTAAAATAGAGATATATGCATCTGTTTGTTTTTAGGCTTTTAAAACTCTGACTTTCTATGAAAAGTTAGTAGATACTATAATATTATTATTAAGTATAAAAGTTAAGATGCCGGTTGTTGATTTCTACTTTCATTGGCTATATTTGTGTATGTCTAAAATATAAAGTACTATGAAGTCCATTTTATTATCTGTTATTTCATTCTTATTAGTCATGAATGTCTGTGGTAAGAATGATGTGGATATGAGAACTTATTTGAAAAAAGTTCTAAGTAATCTTGATAAGGTAGAATCAGCTTCTTATCATGAACAATCTCAGTCCTGGCAACCCGGTGATACGACTGCTATAACTAATTCTTTTCGGTTTATTAAAGAATACACTAATCCTTCTGATTCGACTATCGGTGCAAGTTATGTGGCTCTTAACGCCAAAGATACGACGCGATTTGAATTTGGTTATGATGGAAAAGTGAAAATGATAAGTTTTCATGAGCATAAAGGGATTATGATCGATGATTTCACGACCAGAAAACTTCCTTTCAGGTTGGTGGGTCCTCCGTTTTTCTGTTACAGCCGGAATATCATCGGATATGCTTTGAGTACGGGGGATAGCATCACAACCGAATGGAAGGATTTAGGAGAAGCGTATTACTTCAAGTTGGTGATACATGAAGACAGACAGGTTGAATTTTTTGGAAAGGCATATTATATACCGAAACCTCCTTTTGACTTGGGGGACCCGACCTCGATTTACGAACTGTGGATTAATAAATCGGATGATTTGCCTTATAAAGTCCGCAGGGAAATGTCGCATCAGATTTCTGCCAATATATGTTCGGATGTAGTGTTGAATCAATTGTCAATGGCCGATTTTAACTTATATGATTATTTGCCCCAAGACTATGAAATCCGTAAGTATGGTGAGAAAGGAAAGACTACCCAACTTTCGGCAAGAGAACTTATAGGGAAGAAAGCTCCCGACTGGATGTTGAAAGATATGTACGAGAATCCGGTGTCGTTATCTAATCTTAAGAGTAAAGTGCTTTTAGTGAATCTGACCGGTATCGGATGCGGTGCTTGTCATGCATCCATTCCCTTTCTGAACGGGCTGAAAGAGAAGTTCAATGCCGATGAATTTGAAGTGGTTTCTATAGAAACCTGGGGACGCAAACCTCATTCGCTGCGGACTTATGCGGATAAGAACCAGATAAACTATAGATTCTTATGTGGTGATGAAGGTATTGTCAAGTCATACCGGACATATGGCGCGGCACCTTTCTTCTTTATATTAGATCAGGACCGGGTGGTCAGAAAAGTCATTCAGGGATATGGAATGGAGAAAACCGATAAAGAGATAACGGACGCTATCAAAGCACTGTTATGATAAAATGTATTTGCGGTTGGAGTTTATTTCAGCCGCAAATCGTATAAACAGGCACGTACCTCTTCCGGGCTGCCGATATGTTTCCCTATGTCATCTGATAGCTTCACGCATTCGCGCCATTCCTGATTCAGGTTCATCTTGCACTGCGATAGCTTCATGACGATGTTTGATGGCTTGAATCCGGTATCATTAGTCAGGTTTGTGCCGATACCGAATGAACAGCGGATTTTTCCCCGGCAATACTCCTGAATGTCCAGTGCTTTGTCAAAGTCCAGTGCATTGCTGAATACGATTGTCTTGGTAGTCGAGTCAATGCCTAACTCTTTGTAACGGGCAGTCAATCGGTCGATAAACCTGAATTCATCGCCTGAGTCACATCTTACACCATCAAACAATTTGGCTTGTTTGCGACTCAGGTTGCTTAAAAAGATGGCAGATGTATAGGTGTCGGACAAGGCGATGCCGAGGTCCCCGTCGTATACATTTACCCAATTTTCAAGAGCCATGTAATTGGCGTGTTTATAACCGAATTGTGCTCCATGAAACATGAACCATTCATGCGGATGTGTACCCATGGGTTTCATGCCGTATTTCATGGCGAAATGGCAGTTGGAGGTGCCGATGCAATAGCGGGCTGTTTGTCTCAGGTGTCCGATGACTTGATCCTGCACGTCGAATGAGAAGCGTCTCCGTGTTCCGAATTCAGAGAAAAACAGTTGATGCTTGTTGGATAGTTCTGCCTTTTCGGATAGTTTACACAAGATATCTCCCATACTGGCGATATTGCCGGATGATTGATTCTTTATCTCGGAAACGATGGCAAGTAAAGGTACTTCATAAAGCGTTGCCTTATAAAGGTAATCACTGATCTCTATGTGGAGGTGTCGATTTTCGTCCAAACGGACTTCTATTTTTTCCGGTTGGAAACGGAAAGAAGAGAGCCATTCCCAATAGACTCTGGGGAGGAAACGGCAGTTCTTCACCATGTACTCCAGTTCTTTTTCGGTCAGTGCTACATGCGATAAGCGACTGATTTCTGTTTTCAGTCTTTCTACAAACTCGTCGCTGTATTCAGTTTCATCCCTGTCTTTGAAACTGAAAGTGCCCATCGCATACGGGAATAGTTTAATGTAAGCATACGAGGTAGTGAATTTGTAAAGGTCTGTATCGAGTATGGTACGAATAATCATTGGATTCTTTTAATTGGTAAAACGATATTTCAGATTTAAAATGTAGGGCGAAGATACTAACAATTGTCCAAAGGTTTAGGTTTTATAAAAGGAAGTTTTTAGGGCATCAGTACTTCATGAAGATTTTTTCTTGGCGAGTAGGGCATTGGACTGCTATATCCCATACGGAGTAAAACACACGGTATTTCAGTTTTTTTATTGTTTAGCAGTTCTCTTTGCATTTGTTCAGAGAGGATTTCCACTTCGCATGGCTGATTGATAAAAGCGGTGGACACACCGATTTCCGTTGTTTTCAGCAGAAAGCACTCTAAAGATCTTCCCAGATTAATCCAATCTTTCGGAGTATCTTTCTCGGCACAGAACAGCATGATGTGTGAAGACGATCGGAGCTTTTTTTCATCACTTTTATTTTGTATTTTGGGAGTCAGACAAGCATTCATGATGCGGCGAGATAACCATTGTGGTAAGTTAGGTGCACCAAAAACGGCATAACTTAAGCCATCTTTGGTCGATTCTGCATGCTTCTTATTGAACCTCATCCAGTTTTTCAACTCATTCTTGAAGTGGAAGTCGGTCATCTGGATTGTATTCCCCCTCAGAACATAGTAACGAACTTTGTCGAACTCAGGCGTTCCGATTTTCCAGCAATGGAGGTGCACTGTTGCTGCTTTCGGTATTGAAAGCAACTTATGTATCATTTCTTCCGGAATCAGTTGTCCTGTATATATACTTCTGTTGGTTTGCCGCTTGCCAATTTGTACAATGATAGAAGAAGGGGTAATTACGCCTGCATTGGGCTGGAGTTTTACTGTGATATTCCCATTATCTGCAATGTTTACTTGGGTTGAATATCCTTTAGTTTGTGCAGCCAGGCACAAATTTTCAGTTGCACATCCCAGGGAGATGAACATTTCACGCCGGTTTCCATCCACAATTGATAGTGTTTTAGTTTTATCCGGATAAATCTCAATACCTGCTTCTACGATACGAAATAACCAAGGTTGGGTGTTATGTCCCGAAGGAGCTTTAGTGGCTTGTTCTATCATGAATAGATAGTCATCTGTTATTGTTTCCATAATTAATAGGTCGATCTGAGATCATTATTGCTGTATTCTATTATATCTTTATTGCATCCGTTGAGTAATATTGCCAGTATGCAAATTCCAAACGTTATCATCTTTTTCATTTTTTGTTATTGCTTTTCTAACCATAGGTCCACTAATATGTTGATTCCGTCTTCCAGTTCTTTCCAACCGCTCTCTTCCTGAAGTTTGAGACCATTGAAGGTAGAACAGTTTTCTTCCAGCAACGTGAGATAACTGATGGCTGCTGTAATGATAGTGGCAAGGGCTGCTATTTCTTTTTGCGGGTGTTTTGACAGTTTGCTTACAGCATCTATCAGCCAAATGCCTTTGGCTTCTCTTTTCTCGCGGAGGTCTTTTATAAAATTGTTGTCTGATGTGAGTTCCCATCTGTATAGCCGTTTCAAAGTGTAGCTTTTTCGCATTATTATGATTTGTTTCCGGAACATCTCTTTGATGAATTCACCAAGGTGGTTTTTATCCGGTAGTGCTCCGTCAAAGTTAATCCAATAATCATGTTGGCCGATATATGCTGCTATCAGACCTTCTAAAGAGTTGAAATAACGGTAGATCAACATTTTTGATACTCCGGCTTTTGCTGCTACTGCATTGATGCCTAATCCTTCGAAACCTTTCTCTTCGATTAATTCGTCTACTGCTTTGATGAGGATTAGCTCTGTTACCTGTCTGTTTTTGATAAACTCTTTTTCCATGACTTTATATTATTGTTACTGATCGGTCACAAAAATATGTTTCTTATCGGTAACATTGAGAGGAAAAGAGAACTATTTTTCCCAAACAGCACTTTTCTACTGTTTGGGATATAATATGTTTGGGGTAAAAGGAGAATCTTTTATGCCAGGTTTACCGTTGGATTGTGTATGGTCAGACCACCGTCTACTACTATTGTTTGCCCGGTAATGTATCGCGCGTCTTCGGAAGCCAGAAAAGCAATTGTTGCGGCGATGTCTTGCGGTTCTCCTAAATATGGTGTCGCACATTGTCCGAGAAATACGTTCCGTATATCTTCATTCAGGTTGTTTAATGCTGCAGGTGTGAGAATCAGTCCCGGGGCTACAGCATTGCATCGTATGTTTTTCTTTCCTGTTTGTGTCGCAATGTATTTGGTCAGATTGATGACTCCTGCTTTGCTTGCTCCATAAAGAGTGCCGTTCGCATCAGCTGTAATTCCACTGACTGAGGCTACGTTCACAATATTGCCACCGCCATGTGCGTTCATTATGGGGATAACCAGTTGGGACAGGTACATGGTACAAGATAAATTAAGATGGAAAGCTTCGTCGAAGTAATCTATGTCCAGTGTCTCAATGTCGGTATCCCGTTTAGGATTTGTACCTCCTACGTTGTTTACCAATACATCTACCTGCCCGTATTCTTTTATGGCAAAGGCGATCAACTCTTTGCAACTCTGCAATTCTGTTGCAGAAAAATAGATCGGGCGTACATCTGCTCCTGAAGCATTGAGTTCGGCAGCAAGTTGTTCTGCTCTTTCTTTTGAGTGGTCGGCTATAACAACTTTCCCACCTTCGGATACAATGCGGCGTGTGGTTGCTTCGCCAATTCCACCGGCAGCGCCCGTGATAACGGCTGTTTTATTTTCAAATCTGTTCATATAGGATTATTTTTGAGGATTATTATCCTCAAAAACAGTTTATTGGGGAATTTGTTATCCGAATAAACCCTCTTTAGCACCATTTGCCTGACTTTAGCATCTATGTATCTTCTATTTCGCTAAATCTTTATAAGTCTGTTAAATGTTAACGAAAGAAAGACTAAATGTTAACGTCATGGTTCTTCTATTAAACCATGTTATAAGATATCCTGTTTTGCTTTGCAAATTTGCAAAATTACCAGAAGTCCGTATCTTTGCAATGTGTTTTTCATAGTATTAGATTTAAGGTTAACAAAAGATTGGCTGTCTGGGATAGATAGCCTTTTTTTATTGCCATATATGAAGTGGTTAGCATTAAAATACTTATTATTAAATTATTGGTGAATAGGGAATTAACCGGGTGAAAGGCAGGGATAAACAAAATAGTGGATAACCTCTATTTTAATGTAAGCTGTTATGTAGGCAAAAATTAGCCTACATAAGTTTTGGTACAATCTCAAACTATCGTCACTAATAAGGATTAATTGCTTTTTATCGGCTTCTATTTACCAATGCAGCATATTTACGCTATTGACTATTAGCGTTTTGCTCTTTTAAACGGTACAAACCTCATTTTTACAATTACATTGAAAATAGGCACAAATGCAATGTGTTTGTTTTCAATGTTTTAGATATACGTGTTGTACCGCTATTTTTTAGCCCTATTTGTACAATCGGTAGCAGTTAATTTCAGAGGACTGATTTACTGCTCTTTACCGCACTTGGGTACAAATGGTTTGCAGGAGCAAAGATACGAAAAATGGGGCAAATAAGAACTGATTTTCTTATAAATCGATTTTGTAAATCCTTGACTGATCATCCCACGGATGATACCCATCGCCTATATAGCTAAAACCATATTTCTCATAATATCCAATGTGTTCTGTGCTGAGGTACATATTTGCGAATCCAAATTTCTGAGCATCTTCTTTGGCTTTTTTGATAAGCATCAGCCCAAAGTTATTACCCCTATGGCTTTCATCAATAAATAGTGCACAAAACCAAGGATATAGATCCATTCGACTAATAAAGTCATTGGTAATAAGTCCTGCACATCCTATAAATTTTCCATCTTTTTCTAATACATACCATTGAGGTAACGGATTCTGAGCGTCTATACAATGAGTCACGCAGTCGCTATATAAAATTGGCGAAACTTCACTCCAACATTGCTGTAAATACACAATAACTTGCTGGGCGTATTGTGGTTGTTCTCTAACTGATATTATCTTCATATTGTTTTATTTTCAACGTAATTTCATTTTTAGAATCGGAAACGGATTGCCTTGCTCGTCGAACTCTGTGCGTTCAAACACTTTGAATCCAATATGGGTGTAAAACCCTGTGGCTTGCGGATTTTGCTCGTTCACATCCACATATCGTACACCGTATTGCGCAATACCAAGCTCTGCCAACTCTCTGCCAAGCCCTTTGCCAAAGTAATCAGGTGAGACAAAAAGCATCTCAATTTTATCAGCTTCAATGCCCATAAAGGCGATAGGATTTTGATTATCTCGTGCAACTACAAGAGTTCCGATGCCCAACAATCCCATCTTTACAAATGGTGTAAGTTTCTGAATATCATCTTCGGTCAGAAAATGATGCGTAGCACGTACCGATGCCTCCCATAATGTGGTTAAAGCATCGATAAGTGCATTCGTTCTATCTGGATTTGTGATAATCATACCTTGATTAAGGCTTTTGAAATATCTTTTGAAACTTCGATTCGGTGCAGATACTCATATCGGTTGTTAGGAATTTGCCATTGTAGAAGGCCGAAAATATAGTCGCAGGAGATGGGCACGCCTGTGCTTGCTCCATTGTTTCTAACTTTATAATGGTTAGAGGGATGTTTTTTTCTTGTGCCAACACCTGAAGTGAGCCATTCACATAATAATCCGTAAACGGACAACGGCTGGTGTAGTAAACTACCAAGCCCTCTTGTTGTTCGCATTCTCCACTTTTTGCACATTCTTTGAATAATGGAGCAGGAGCGTTTTTATAGAATTTCAAAGCCAATAGTGAAAATCCATTCGGTAACTTTTCTATGGTTTCAAATCCTTGACTCAATAGCCATTTGGTATCGCTCATAAAGTGAAATTTCTTTGTTCCGACAACCGTAGCCAATCCGTTTTTACCTTGCGACTTCGCATCATCAATGGCTGATTGAAGCAACGCTTTGGCATGACCGTGCCCTTTATACTGTCCCGATACCCAGAAGCAATTTATCATCAAATAGCCCGGTGCATCAACCGGAACCCAAGCCTTTTCAGCAGGAACATACTCAATAAAGACTTTTGCCCGTGCATCTAACCGTCTGAAAACATATCCGTTATCAAACTCTTGTCGTAACCATGCCTTTTTCATTTCATATCCTTCTGTACATTTCTTATCTGAAAAGGCACAACAAATATGCTCTTTATCTAAGTTTTCTTTTGTGAGAGTTATGTATTGTGCATCCATAATAGTGTCTATTTTTTTAAATTATCATTTACTTGCTTAGAATTAAGTGCCAAAACATATATCTGCTTTTCCGACTTGTCGTCAAATGGTTCTTCTTCAAAACCTCCAAACTTGTGAACAATATCAAACCCGGCTTGCTCCAGATATGAATCCAATTCTTGAGGGAAAAACAATCGCATATCCAGATTTTGGGTTGAATGAAACTCTCCGTTTATAAAATAGTGCCACTCAATACGGTTGATTTGGGTTGCACTCTCGTAACGCATCGTTTGTTTTATCAACACGTTTCGACCATCGCCCGTTTTATATTCTGCAATCGCAGCCTGACCTTTTTCGTTCTCGACAATATACTGAATATTGGGATTAAAGCAGTCCAACAGAAACAAGCTCCCTTCTTTGAGATGGTTCTTAACGCACGCTAACGCCTTAAACAGGTCTTCGTTTCGGTATAGATGGTGGATTGAGTTAAACGGAATAAAGATAAGGTCGAATTTCTCTTGTAAGTCGAGCGTTCTAATATCTGCCTCAATAAAATCAATATCCAACCCCGCTTCGGCAGTTTTCGACTTTGCTTGTTCGAGCATCGACGGAGTGTAATCTACTCCGCAAATATTGTATCCGTCTTTGGCAATCGGAAGTGTAAGCCTTCCTGTTCCACAGCAAAGTTCAAGTATTCGAGCATCTTTGTTGGTTGGAAGCCACTTTTTATAGAATTGTAAATCAGATAAAAATGTGTTCAACCCATCGTAAATATTTGCGTCGTATATCAGTTTGCCAACTTTATAATCTGTATTCATTTTAGGCATTCATATAGATAGTGAAGTATTGTATCGTGCTGTTCTCTTTTTCCTTTGTTGTCCATATCCCCATGTTTGATGTCTTTTAATTGAACAACTGAGATATGATACTTCTGTTGTTCTTCTACTGTAGGAATTACATTTTCGTCAGCTTCGTAGTCTGAACCTCGCAAAGTATAAATTTGGGGATAACTGCACCTTGGGATTACCATTCTTCTATGATCTAAAGAAATAATCTTTTGAGCCATCGTTGGATATTTGATTGCAAATAACATAGCCATATCCCCACCGTTGGAATGACCAATAACAGAAAGATTATTCCAATTAAGTTCTGCTTTTAATCTCTTAAATTGTTCGATTGTAAACACTATATTTTCTACCCCTCGTTCCCAGTTAGGCATTCGTGTTTCCATAAAGTTGCCACTCATGGCTAACGGTAGGTCATTGGGCAATTCATGCTGAATACTGATTACGTAGTAACCTTTCATTGCTAATGGTTTTGTCAAACATGAATATGATATATACGAATCGGGCGCATTTTGCCCATAACCATGATTGAATATAATGACCGGAGTATGCTTATTTATATCTTTTGGCTCATATATAGCAATAGGAACAATGCGCTCTCTTTGCGTATCATATAAGCTTACTGTATATTCAGTTTGCGCAAATAGGCGTAAAGTGCAAAACAAGAATCCTATAAGGAGTATGTTTCTATTTTTCATGTTATTCTTTTAATCTTTTTGATTATACAGTTTCAAAAACTCCATCTCACCGACTTCTTTTAATAGTTTCTGATTGTTAACAAAATCTTGTCCATATTTCAGCCATCGTTTTGCAAAGCTCTTAAATTTTGCACATGGAAAGATTTTACATTGATAACAATGAGTGATTTCTTTTTCGGCACAACAAAGATGGAATGTTTTACATTTCTCACACCGATCTTTGTTTAGCTCAGCACCTAAACAAGGCTTCTCGTCTCGTTTGTAAATAGGACAACCACCGCAAAATACACCGCAGGCAGGAACCCGACCGTAATAGGTTTTTACGGTAATGTTCTCTGGAATATTACGTTTCAAATAAACCATATCTTTCAGCAGCACACCATCCTCAATCATTTGATGATCGTAGTTGTCTGTGAAGAAGTTTTCTATCCGATGTGAATATTCAAATCCACAACTTTTATAGAACCCGACAGAACTAGGCACATCACCTGTGCCGACTATCATCTGTTTATACTTCCCCGAATAATAGGTGAGTAGATGTTTTATCAGTCTCTTACCATATCCTTGTCGTTGTGATTCGGGAGTGACAGCAATGTTTTTGAGTTCACAAACCCCGTCGCCTTCATCCGTGACAACACAAACAGCTTTTACTCCGTTATCATTAAGCACAAATAGTTCTCCACGCTCTAAATAACGGTCAATCATAGACTCTTGCTCGTCGGCAAGTAGTAGCAGATCTATATACCGCTTCTTATCAGCCGTTTGTTGAAAGATGTTCATTTTTTATATCTCAATAAATTTACTTTCACTAAATCCCTCTGCACGCATTCCATCCAATAGATACCCAAGTTGATTTGTCACAATTTTAGTTGAATTTATCTTGGTATCAATATTGGCGTGAGAGTGTCCGTATATCCAATAATCAATTCGACTATCGGCAATGAAGTTGCCTAACTCTGTAACATAGGCATTATTCATGCTATCTTTTATTCTCTCTTCGCTAACAACCTGATAAGTTGGTAAGTGGTGGGTTACAACAACAATGTGTTTAGCTGTACTTTCTAAAACACTCTGTTTGATAAAGGCAAGGCACTTTTCATGTTCTGCATTAAAATCTTCCACACATAAACGATGTTTGTCATATAATATCTGGCGGAAATCATTCATTCCACTGAATACACTAACCTCGTTCTCTTCACGAATGTGCGACCACAAAGTTGAGAGAATAATATCAACATCACCAATACGTACCACCTTGTTATAATAGTATCCCACGTTGTCGAGAAACATATATTGCCAAGAGTCTCCACGAGAAGTTACATCACCATTGTTATAAAATTCGTGGTTACCCGGCACCAATATCACTTGTTGATAGTTCTGAGAAGCCCATCGCCAAAACTTAATATTTGGCATAGTCCTGTCTTTGAGGTAGAAAGTATTTCCAGCTAATATCAAAATATCCCCTGTTATCTCAAACGGGATACTCTGAATATAAGCGAGGTTCTCTTTGAACTCCAAATGT
The DNA here is from genome assembly GCF_040812255.1 of Bacteroides sp. L008. Taxonomy (NCBI): domain Bacteria; kingdom Pseudomonadati; phylum Bacteroidota; class Bacteroidia; order Bacteroidales; family Bacteroidaceae; genus Bacteroides; species Bacteroides sp. L008. The sequence goes on from NZ_JBFNXO010000001.1 coordinate 78,622, forward strand.
AGGTCGGATGCAAACTGTATGCGCATAGGGCGTTGTTTACTTGGTTATATAGATTCAAACGGGTATTTTTGCTATTGTCATTCCATCGTCTTCCATTGATGCCTGATAATTACGAATTGTCTGCTCCAAGTTACGGATATGCTCATCAAACATAAAGTTTCGGAATAACTCTTTATCTCCATTGTCTCGGCACGCAACAAGTACTGCGTTGTATTCAGACTTTCGATCTTTGATTACCTCCGTTGGAATAATGCCGAACTCTAACTGTATCTGATTCATCAACAAACGAGACATCCTGCCGTTGCCGTCAGCCCAAGGGTTAATGGTTGCCAAATGGAAGTGAGTGTCGAAACTCAACTTGTAACATTCAATTATATCTGCATGGGTGATTGCCTTACGTTTTTGGTTTATACTTTGACACAACTCCTCCAACTTATCACTCTTTTGTGTGCCACGTACAGCAGTATTCCTTAAAACAGAAGAAGACAATTTATTGAGCATCTCTGCCGAAATAGCAACACGTTTTTTAGCGTAAGTGATAGCTTGTTCGTATGCCGCATTCAGATCTAAGACCATCAATTGCTCAGCCATCGGGCGACTATCGGCACTGATACCCTCGTCCAGCAGAAGCTGCACTTCAACATCAGTCAGTGTCGAACCATCAAGAGCCGCAGAGTTAGCGACGATAGAATAGAGGCAGAACTTATCGTAGTCAATCTGCTTGCTGATACCCAACTCGTCAAATTGAGCCAATAGGGATAATATCTTCTGCTCTCTGGTCATAAATTATTCCTCTAATGAATAGGTTTCATCATAAATATCACGTAGGTTTTTGCCTTCATATTCCCAATATGCGGTGGGTTGAAGAGCGTGAGTTATTCCTAATAGTCTTTTGGTTACGGCTGTAAGTGATAATTCTTCTTCGTTATATAAAACTTTTTTGTCTCCAGAGATAACAACTTGCACCGATGAATCTTTCACAAACGTAAGTTTGACACCTATATGAAGACCCATCTCTCGATAATTCATCGGAGGACGGCGTGCTGATTTTATCTTTTCGCCAGCGACTTTGTCTTCTGGGGTCAAGTCATTTTCAATTTCGGCATTTACCTCAGTAGTGATGTCTTTACGGTCGAATAGTTCAAGTATGGCAGTGGCTTGCTCCGGTTTAATTTGAAAAAATTCACGATTGTCATTTATGCGATTAGGCTTAAAAGCAGTATGCAGGGCTTTTTCAATCTTTGCACAATCCGAAGCTTTAACTTCACACGCATACTCACAGTCGAACGGAACAGGAACACCTGTACTGTACAATTCTTTCATTCGAGTATCAATACTCTCACGTGTAGTCATTCCGATTTTAACCAAGCCCGGCATTGCCGAGTTGGTTAGAACATAGACTATTCCTTTATTATCTTGTTTTGCCATAGTATTATCTCAATTTTGTATTCCAGATTTGTGCGGCAAGTTTACTCAACTCCTGATCCCTCTGCTCAATAAATTGTATCGTATTATTAATGCCGTCAAAATTTACTTCTGGTAAATAATTATGTTTTTGTAAAAAAAGTAATTTACTACGCGTATCAGGCATGCTATTATAATTATCTATATCATCTCTCCTAATTAACCCAAAACCAGCAACTGAATACCTGTATAAATTCAGGATTGGCAATTCTAATTCAGGATCAAAGTCCGATTCATTAAATAGTTGTTGTAATACAAGTGATTGACGTCTTCTTGATCTCATTAAACAACTAAAATCATCAATGACCTCTGCATTCAGATGATATATTATTCTTGCATAGAAATAATGATAATATCCCCAATTATCCATTAGTTGCAATTTTTTTAATACATCCCCACTGATGTTGCGTTCTAGTTCATCAGATAGTAATGATGAAAGAGAATTCACATCAAGATTTCGAATACTTTTAACTATTTCATAGATTGCCCACCTAATAGAACTTTGGGTAATTGATTTGTTCTGTATAACTCTTATATTAGTGTAACTGTCAATAAATTTAGATACAATATCTATCTTTTCAGCAATGTCATCTTCAGTATCCATCTTAGATAATGAAGATAAATATAACGGATATGTTAAAGAATCAGCTAATGGATAAAAGCTGTTAATATAAAGAATGTTAACATTGGGTTCACGGGTGAATTCTATTAACTTAAGATATAGTGACGAGTAAAAATCAAAATCAGACCGCATAAAGAAATAGTAATCATTAGCGGTTTTTAGATGTAATTTATTGGTGTTGTTTTTTACCCAAGCATGGAATTGAGTTCCGATTATTTCAAAATCTTGATTTTCTGATGAAGTCGTTTTCGATCTTTGTGTGTCAGCGTACTTTCCTCTTAACCAAGCTCTAAAAAAGTCTAAATCTCCATCATTATTTGTAACAGACTTTATGTCTTGAATACGAGACTTCCAAAAATTATTTGCATCTTCCATTTTTTCCTCATCTCCACCATCGCTCATTTTAGATAACAAATAACCTTTAAGTATTTCTGTCGGGTTTAGACTTAACCCTCTATCGTTCATTGTCTCAAAGATAGAATATGCATTATCCATACTGAAAGCCCTAACTTCTACAAGGACAATTCTATCCAATAGCCACTCAATAAAAATAGGCAGAATATGAAAATTAGATAACTCCTGTGGAAATAGCTTAGTTATATCTTCATATCTTGATAGTAAATTTTGACATGATTCATCAAAGGTTTCGCTGGTTGAAAGCGTATGATCTGGGTTCTCGATTAAGGATATAACCGTTTCTTCTCTTTTGTCGACATTAATAACCAATGATTTTTTACCTCCTTTTTTAATGAAAATAAAAGAAAGAATATCTTTCGTGTGACTTTCAGGTATATTCAATTTTGATTGAAGGTGATGCAAGTAAATAAGTAACAACGTGAACGATGTTAATCGTTGTTGCCCATCAACAATCGACATAGCACCTTTGTCTTCACAAAGTACTAAAGGTCCCATATAGTAGCAATCATAGGACTCATATTTTTCTATATCATCTCCATCAGTGTATGATCTTAAAAAGCTAGTTGCCAAATCACTGACTAAAGCTTCAATATGAGTTCTCTGCCACCTATACTCTCGTTGGAAAAAGTCTATTTTATAACGCTGTCCAGAAAGTATTTCAGATAACTTCCTGTCTTTTGCAACTATGTTGTTTGCTATATGTGCCATATCTATTGAAGTTCTTTAATTAATATTTTTTGAATGTTGAATGCCTGTTCAAATACGCCTGAATTAGCATTTGTTGGATCAATTTCTCCATGAAATAAACGGCATCTTAATTCGTAAATAATTTGTATCACGGCCTTGCTTATGTCATCAAGATTGTCTTTGAAATATAGATGTTTGCTATTGTCGATGGTAATGCTATTTGGAGGAGCCATATATTTTCCATTTCGTCCGTTTTTAGGTGGAACAACAATATTAATAGCTTTTTTAGGATTAATGTCGTGCAAACATGCTTCGATTCCTTTTTTGCAATCATCATCTAGTGTGTTAAAGTTTGGATCTTGATGCAATTCCGTTATTGAGCACTTATATAATGCAAATCTATGTGTAGTAGAATGAGTTCTATTATTTATAGTTTCAAAAATCCAACGAGGCGAGCTTCGTGGTAATGTAGTGTCGTGTCTACCTGTATACGAACTTTGTCTCCCTTGTATCGATGTAGTTCTTAGCGCATTATCTGTAATGCAGATAGAGGTAAAAGCTATTCGGTTATCATTATTGGGTAGAGGATGTGATTCTAATTCATAGTGTAATTTGCTTATACAAGACTTAAAATGATTAGAAATTTCATCCGATCCTCGGAATAGACTTATGACACGATCCTTGTACTTGTTGTTATTTGTCTTTATGTAATCAAGTATTTCTTTGTCATTGGTTCTCTTTGGTGTTGCATCTTCATCATAAAAATTATGCATATACCACGCATTGTATGGAATCCATGCTTTAATGAACATAGAGTAATAATCAGGTTCTGCCTTATTAATCCAATTATTTATATGTGTATTTATAGGCATAGCGTCTAATTATTTAGTAGTTCTATTGCTTTGTCTTCGCCATGCTCGATGGCGGTTTCAACTGCGGTTTTTGCTAGGTCGAGCAGGCGTTTACTTTCCGCTTTTAGGGCGAAGCTCTCTTGTACTTTCTCTGCAATCTGAGTTTGTAGCTCACCAGAGAGTTTTGGGATAATTACTTGCTCTATCTCTGACGGTTTCCAATGCTGGATAATCGAGCCGCCTGCATCTCTTTCTGCCTGCATCTTCACGATTATAGAATTAAGTACCAACGTTAGGTAGTCGGGGAGAAACTCTTTGTCAGTTATTTTTAGGTGTAGGATCGCTCCCGATGTAATAGCATCGAGGTCTTGCTCTAATTTGTATGCTATGCCAACGCTACCATCTTTTGATAATAGTATGGTATCTTTCTTTGGTTTTAATTCATCAGTTTCGTAAGTAGCTCTATCAAGATGAATATCAGGGTCGGATAATCCAAATTTTGACAGGTTTGATACTCTGACAAATGGAATACCGCTCTCTTGGTAAGCATCGCTACCGGGTTCTATTGATTTGCTGATGGTTGCAATTTGGCTTAACGGCTTTGTTTCGTATTTTTTGAGATGGACAAAAAGGTCATCGTATTTTGGTTGGTAGTATTCAGCATCAAGACGACCGCTGGCGGTGAAATCCGCAAAGCTCTTTACCGACACCGCCTCTTCTTGTGGTTTCCAATCCTTCAATCCAAACTCCTCCAGCAATATATCCTCCGCATATAGATAAAGTTGCTTTGCATTAGATAGTTTTTCATCTGAAGTTACAAGTAGTGATGAAATTTTATTTTGAAAATCTTCAGACAAAATGGGTATATATAGTGATTTTATCGCCTCTTTGTCTATTGTAAGGGGAACTGTTCCATTTACTTTTCTCTTAATTATATTTTCTCCTAACTTTGTATTTAAGAATGCCCATAAGAAATGTGTATTAAACCCACTATCTTTTTTTATTCTCACCATAAACATATTCATCCCCAATGAGCATGGATAGTTTAAATTAGGCATAATATAAGATTTACCCGGTGTGCCTATTTTATTAATCAGTAATTCATTTCCATAAAGCTTAGACTTAGACAAATAGTTATAACACTCTTCTGTAACGTATTTTACGTCTGTATCAAAGTTTTGACTTTCTAAATCTGTTGTACGCACCATATAGGCGTAATTCTTTTCATCTAACAATGAAAAAACTTTAGCAATACTTTCATAACTACCATTAGCGTGAAAATCAGTTAATGTATCAATTATTGAATCAAATCTTACATTAGCCCTATCTTTTACTGTTTTATAAGCTTGTATATATTTCTTTCTAAAAAACTCATCATCGAGCCTGAATTTTTCATTGTCGGTCAATAGCTCAGTGAGAGATACAACATTAATTTCCAGCCCCTCCAACAAAGTTTTGTACTTTACTTCGTCAAAGGGGCAGCTACGAAAAAAGATAACTGCTCCTTTTTAGCAAACTCCACAAATGCCTCAGCAATACCATCATCGGTTATTTTTTCAGCATCGTTACACTTCTTTGCATCATTCCAACGATAGTTTGTCGTACTATGCAAATCGTGATAGATAACAGGGTGTCCGTACATATCGCATAGAGCTAACTTCGGGTCGGTGGTTGTTCCGCTCTTGTCAGCCGTCCAAAACAGTTTTTCGCCACTATTGTTTTTACCCTCTTTCTGCTGAGTTGCAAAAAAAATCGGGTAATTATCCTGCTTTGGGCATAGCTTATCGTCCCACTTCTGAACCAATAGAACGCTCGTCTTTGTGCCCGTGTGCGGTTTAAAAGTATTGCCGTGCAACCCCACAACACCCAAGATACGGCACCGCTCCGCAATAAACTCACGGATATATTTGTCGCTACTATTATTAAACCGCCCTTGTGGCAAAACAATAGCCATACGACCACCCGGCTTTAAAAAATTGATATTCCGCTCAATAAACAGAATATCACGTCCAACGCTCTTTTGTGTCTTGCCATTCTTCATTCCAAGCTCGTAGCGGCTCAAAATCTGCCCCTCTTTCACATCTCCCGCAAATGGAGGATTAGCCATCAAAATAGTAAAATCAAAACCACTGAAATTGCCGTCCGTGCTTAGTTTTTTGAGTTTCTTGAAACCATTATTATAAGTGTCGTTCCAATTCTCGTCTTTGGTCACGGTTGCCCAACGGCTGTAATCTAACGTGTTTAGGTGCATTACATTGGTCTGCCCGTCCCCTGCTATCAAATTCAGAGTGCGTGCCACACGCACTGCCTTTTCGTCAAAATCAATAGCAAATACATTATCGACCACATAATCGGTCTCCTCTCGTCCCTTTTTGACCGCTGTGAACAAGTGGCTCACAGGCTCGTTTTTCGCCAACTGCATATTTTTCCACACGTGGAAAATCGTATGTACTGGAAACCCAGAGCTACCTGCTGCCGTATCTATTATTGGTTCATCTGGTTGAGGATTAAGCATCTTAACGCACATATCAATCACATAACGAGGGGTGAAATATTGTCCTTTTTCTCCCTTGCTGCTCTTGCTCATCAAATACTCAAAAGCCTCATCTACCACATCAAGGTTGGAATTAAATAACTTAACTCCTTCTAATGATGATACACATATAGAAAGATGCGGAGGTGTTAAGTTGATTTTAGCATCAACAGGAAATACTCCTTCCCACTTCCCACAAGCTTTTTTGAAAAGTTTCTCTATCTTTTCTTTAAGCTGGATGTCGCTTTGACCAGAATTTCGGAACTCTAAATTATAGTTCTTATCTGTTGCTCCAATTTGCTCATCCCTTAATTCCGCAACACTTTGATTTAACTTTATTTATAAGTTCCTGAGCAACAAAAAGTTGCTCAGGATTTTGCCATGTCAGATTTTTCACTTATCTTAGTGTTGCAATTCAAAACGAGCGTAAATCGTAACAAGACATGGCAAAGGTACAAATAAAATCTGAAAAACTCACACCTTTTGGAGGAATTTTTTCAATCATGGAGCAATTTGACTCCATGCTTTCACCTATTATCGACCAGACACTTGGTCAGAGATGCCGCAGTATCATCGGATACCAGTACAGCGAAATTATTCGTTCTCTGATGAGCGTATACTTCTGTGGCGGTTCATGCGTGGAGGATGTAACATCGCATCTGATGCGTCATCTCTCGTATCATCCGACCTTGCGCACATGCAGCTCTGATACCATCCTCAGAGCCATCAAGGAACTAACACAGGAAAACATCTCATATACTTCCGATAAGGGCAAGACCTATGATTTCAATACGGCAGACAAGCTCAACGCCTTGCTTATAAAAGCCTTGGTTTCCACCGGTGAACTGAATGAGGTGGAATCTTATGATGTTGATTTCGACCATCAGTTCCTTGAAACAGAGAAGTATGATGCAAAACCGACATACAAGAAGTTCCTCGGCTACAGACCTGGCGTATATGTCATCGGTGACATGATTGTCTATGTTGAGAACAGCGATGGCAACACAAATGTGCGCTTTTATCAGGCTGAGACCCACAAGAGATTCTTTGCCCTACTGGAAGCCAACAGCATCCGTGTGAATCGCTTCAGAGCCGACTGTGGTTCGTGCTCGAAGGAAATTGTCAGTGAGATAGAGAAGCATTGCACGCACTTCTACATCCGCGCCAACAGATGCAGTTCGCTCTACGATGACTTGTTTTCACTGAGGGGATGGAAGACGGAGGAAATCAACGGCATCCAGTTTGAACTCAATTCCATTCTTGTTGAGAAATGGGAAGGCAAGTGCTATCGTCTTGTCATTCAGAGACAAAAGCGCATGGATGGAGAGCTTGACTTGTGGGAAGGTGAATACACCTACAGATGCATTCTTACCAACGATTATGACTCATCAACAAGAGACATCGTCGAATTTTACAACAAGCGTGGGGGCAAAGAGCGTATATTCGATGATATGAACAACGGATTCGGCTGGAACAGGCTCCCCAAGTCGTTCATGTCAGAGAACACCGTATTCCTTCTGCTTACGGCATTGATACACAATTTCTATAAGACCATCATTAGCAAGCTTGACACCAAGGCTTTCGGGCTCAAGGAAACGAGTCGCATAAAGGCTTTTGTCTTCAGCTTCATCTCCGTACCTGCCAAGTGGATCATGACAGCAAGGCAATACGTGCTGAATATCTATACTGAAAACCGGGCTTATGCAAGACCTTTCAAAACTGGATTCGGATAAAGTCCGTTCCTTATGGTTTTAATCTGCGTATTGCCTCAAGTCGCATTGTGGGGTAAGGGGAAGGTATGCACAAATCGGACAAAATTCACGCTCATACTATCATGATGCATAGTGTTCAAGCTCTTTACTGCAATTGAGATTGCCATTGAGATTGCTTGCGGATTTTAGGTCATCAAATAATTTGGCAAAAATGAGCTTAAATACCTCTTCAAATACATCTACACCTGCATTTGCCAAAACCTCATCCTCCATCTCCGTAACTAAATCCTTCAGTGACTTGCCAGTCTGTGTTAGCTTATCTTTTTTGATAAGATCCGCCATTGTAAATGGAGTATTCAGGATGTCTTCAAGTGTTTCCGTTCCTTTTGGAATATTCGGAATATCTTCGAAATAGTTTGGATTCTTGCGTTGGTGATAGGTAATGGCTTTTCCATTTGTCCATACAGCCATACTTGCACCTGTTGAGTGAGTATAAGATTTCAATTGTTCACGACCATCCTTTGCCTTTGGCTTCTTAACCTCGACAATTATATATGCTACATTAAAATCATCTTTATCTCTAACGACAATATCTGCACGTTTAGCCTCACGGCCGAAGTATATAGGGTATTCAAAAACAAGGCGTTCTTTTGGGTATCCGTAGTCGTTGATAAGTTGTTCAGTATACAACTGACGAACAATTTCCTCTGGAGTAAGTTTTATCTCCTTGTCCCTAACTATACAAGTTACATAAGGATCCTCACCTCCCTTTTTATTTACTCTTGTAGTAATACGATTTTCAAGATTGGCAACACTTTCGTGTTTGAATAATGTTAGGCTATACTCGGAGCCTTTCAGGATGTCTGTTAGTTTCATACTGCTTATCTATTTTTCTCTTTATTATCAATTAATTCCTTCACGTCCACGCCAAGGATTTTGGCGATTTCGAAGAGTTGCTCCAAGCTGGGTTGGCGGCGGTTGCAGACGTAGGCGTTGGTTTGACTAAAACTTTTGCCGATCTTCTCTGCGAGCCACGTTTGTTTAATTCCTTTCTCTTCAAGGACTTCTTTTATTCGGTTCATATCAAATGGTTTTTGATGCTTACTTCTTTTAGACGATAAAGATATGAAAAATTTCGCTATATAAAAGCGAAAAAGATGGAGAATGACAAAATTCCCCATCTTTTCAACTGATTGATTCTCTATTTTTTCTGTTTAATGCTCTCGGCTTCTTTGCGGAGCTGGTCGGCCTGTGCCTCTTTGAGGCGGGCTTGTTCGAGGTCACGGGCTCGCTGGGCTACACGTTGTTCGTGCTCTTCTACCATCCTGCGCAGAGAGCGTTGTTTCTGTTTGTCGGGCTCGTACTCGAAGATGGTTTCGAGTTTCAGTAGGTTTTCGGGGGTGATCTCTCCGAATGCTTTGATGTAGCGAAATTTAATATCGTTATCGCTCAAACGGTTGTTTTCTGTGAACTGATAGACGTTGTAGCTTACTGAACCGAATAAGGATACACCGAGCGATACCAGAGCGATGACCACCTTTGATGATTTTAGCTCTATCATGTGAAGGTGCTTTTGTGGCGGCAAGTGAGCGGATTGGCGGTTGTCGAGTTTTTTGGCAATATCGTGTAGCTGCTCTTGCGACCGCTGAAATTCGCTTTTGATTAGGGCGTTTGTGCTGGCGGCCGACTGCTCCAAGTTGAAGAGGTCGGGTTGCGGAATGTTCCGTATGAGCTCTTCGATTTGCGAGGTGTCAGCGGTAGGCGAGGGCTGCTTGGGTGGAGCTGATTTTGCCGACTCCATCTGCTTTGAGAGGTTTTTGAACTGTTCGATGATGAGTTTGCGAAGCTCATCAAATGAGGTAATTACTAATTTTGCATCCATATTTTCTTAATTTTTAAGTGTTTATAATCTGATTCCTTTTTTCTTCTTCTTGCGTTGCATTTGGTGACGGAACGCCTCCTCTTCGGGGTCAATGCCGTTTGGTAGTATCGGTATGTCGAAGAGCGAGCCGATGGAGTTGCCAACCATGGTGCTTTCGTGGTGTTCGGGGCGGTGCTGCGGTTGTTGCACAGGTGGCAAACTTTGCTGCTCCGCTCGGTTGTTTTGCCGTAGGGCGTAGTCGATTTTGGCGTAGCTGGATTGGCGATCGACCTTTGAACCGTTGAACGAGAGGTTATTCATCGTGAACCGCACGCCCTCGACTTGCGAGGTGGAGCCTTTGGTCTTAAAGCCAAGCTCTATGCCCTCACTCCGTAACCGTTTTTGCAGCTCCTCCCACGAGGCTGACTGCGGAACGTGTCGCACCAGCGCATCATAGATGCGGTACTTGGTTGCATCGGGCTCTCGCAGGCGATTCCGCTTGACGTTCTCTTTTCCGCCGGAAATGTACAAACCGTGCTTCTCGGTGAGCTCCCTGCAAATTTTGGTACTCCGCACACGGTCGTGCCGGTCGGAGATGGTGCAGCCGTTGTTATCGACATGGTTGTAGAGCAGGTGGATGTGCGGATGTTCCCGGTCGTGGTGGCGACCGATGATGAACTGTGTCTCTCGAATACCCATCCGCTCCATATACTCACGAGCGATTGCGACCATCTTGGCGTTGTCGAGCTGCTCGCGGTCTTGTGCCGAGAAGTCGAGCGAGATATGGCCGACCGGACGAGTAACCCTCGTGTTCAACTGTCGTTGCGCCTCGAAACTTCGGGCGACGGACTCCACATCTTTCAGTCGCACCCCCTCGGCAGCGAGAAGCTCGGTCTGCTTTCTGGGGTCGAAGATATATTTTACAGCTCCGGCAAAGGCGGAACCTTTGGTGATTTTAGCCATCATTTTTCAAGTTCGTTTAGTAGGTTATCAATCTTTTCGGCAAGGAATAGGTATTCGGTTCGAGCATCCCGATAGCCTGCCGCATTGGCTCGGTGGGCAATCTGATTTAGGTTATTTGCCATCCCTGCCAATTGGCGAATCAGTCCCATCGTTTCGGTGGAGAGGTGCTGCCGAATCTCCGCCTTGGGGATGATGGAGCGCAGGTAATCTTTGAACGACAAACAGGCTTCTGTGGACTTCGATGCGAGGGTCAAATACTCCTCTGTGTTGAGCATCAGATTTACTCGGTATCTCCGTTTTTCTATATCTTCTTTGACGGGGCGACCGCCTTTTTTAGGTGCTTTCATTTTACTTACTTTGATGTTGTTTAATCGTATATTCTCTGCCGTTGCACGGCTTGACCATCGGGAGCAAGTAGGGTTTTTGGTACCAAAAACATAAACTTGCTAACCCAATTACAGCTTAATTTGCAGTAGGCTGCTGCCTACATCTTTAGCCCTCGTTTTTTAATTGGTTTAGGGGCGCACGGCTCAACTTTTACCAACTCCAAACCGAGTGAATCTATCAGCGTTTTAAGCGACGGATTGCGTGCGATCATCCCTTGGAGGGATTGAGGCTGCTTCATTTCGAGTAGAAAATCGGCAATGTCGAACCCTTCGTCACGCTGTTTTTCGGTGGCGTTTCGTTCCAAATAGTCGAAGAGTTTAACCGTAATTCCCATCCGTTGCATCGTCGAAATTCTCGCAGACCAATCTTCCGTCGCTCCCAAATCGGGAAACAAAACAACGTTCCGCCCACTGAGCACATTGAGATTTGCACTACGAAAGCAACCGTTCTTTCCTCCGCTTGCAAGCCACAAATATTGGGGCAGATAGGAGCTTGCGATGAGTGCGCTCTTCTCGCTCTCGACAATCGCGACCGACCTCTTTTCGTCCGTCAGCAAGAGATGTTCACCGAAGAAACATTGCTTGAGGTTGAAGCTCTCCTTGTGGAGAATGGAGTGCACCCACGTGATATGATTATGGGGCTCTTTGATGCGTTTGCCGTTTGTCGGATTGTAGAGCATAATTTTGCCGGTGCGTACTCTGCCGTGCAGATCTGTTTGCCAGAATACGGTAGCCCCCGGCCAATGGTTTGCTGTGCCTACCCGATAGAGTTGCATAAGTCGCAACGCCTCACCTTCGCCCAACTGAGAGCTAAGAAATTGAAACAAACGGTTATCGGCATAATGGCTCATAGAACGCTCAACGAGTGGCGCATCTATGTAGCTTGTTGGTAGCGGTGGCGGCACGGGGCGTGCGACACGCTCATAAGTCTGCACCTGCTGCGGATTCTGCTCGAAATACTCTTTGGGTGTGAAGTGGTAGCCGCATTTTTGCTCCCGGTCGCACCGCCCGACGTATTCGGGAAAGGAGATTGCTCCCTGCGTGTCAATGTATCGGGAAAAGCATCTTTTCTGTTTGCACTCCGGACATGTGTGTCGGGAGGCAACACCTTTATAGGGTTCTAATATAAATCTGTGTGTCATTGGATTTTTTGTTAATGCACTTTCGACATTTTCAGCATTTTGAAGAGCCAAAATGTGGATAGTGTGGAAAATGCGGTTATACTTTTCTATACTCTCCGTGTCGATCTTTCGTGAAAAGAGTTCCAATCTGTTTGCTCAGAAACTCTTTGAAAGCTCTCTCTTTCATCCCCTGATTGGCTGCCACATCCACACCTTGGGCGGTGGTGAATAGTTCGGGGAGTTGAGACAGAATGGATTGCTGTTGAGTGGTGAGAGCGGTCTCGTTCATCAGATTTTGCACTCTGGTGGCGGTTTGCTTGAAATATTCAGTTAGCAAAATCGCTCGACGGACGGTCTCGGTGTCTACCTGCTCCTTGCTGCACTCTCCGCAGAGCCAACGAGTTATCTGTATCACCAAACAGAAGCGGATGATATAGATTTCCAGCTTGCAGTATATCCCCAAAAGTGTCTCATTGCCAAGGCTGTCGCACAACTCTGCGTGTTGGTGCTGCCATTTGTACAATAACCTGCGAGCCTCTTCGCTAAAAGTGACCATCGAGGGCTGAACCTCGTTGTTTTCGTCAAACGAACACTCCAAATTGATAAGTTGATTCATCAGCTCATGCCACTGGGATTCTAAAGCGGGCGATGCATCCTTTTCATTCCACCGTGTTTTGTGCTCAATGGTAGGCATGACAAACAGGATGCGGTCGATAAATCCGTTGTTCGAGCGGTCGCCATGAGCCAAGTCGCTGAGAATCTTTTTCTGAATGGTTCCAATTACCGTAATAAATGGGCGAGTGATAAAAACAGAACTTTTAGCACTCTTTCTGTCAGAAATAACGGCTTTGGCACTGAATACCGACAACCAAAACTGCTCTTCCGAACCATTATTATAGCGATTGAAGTTCTTGAACCATGCCGAAAGTTCGTCCGAGCATAGGCACAGACCTCGCCAGTTTTGGGCATGGATATAGCTCAATCCTTCGGGTGTAATATCCGACACCAAAAATCGCTTGCGGATAGGCTCTTGCGGAAACTCTTCCAAACCTTCGCTCGTGCGCTCCTTTTTAGTGAGAGAGACATCTTGCTCATACTTAGCGTATAGCTTTCCGAACTCCTGATTCTGCCGATGGTCGAAGTCGACAAATGGTTTCATTGCAAAACTAAGCGGATGACTTTTGTTCGCTCCCGGTCGCCCGACCAGCGCCACAAATAGAATGGCACTCTCCACCCATCCCTGTTTCATCTGGATGTGATGCGTATTGCCAATTCCAACTGCAATGGCTGTAAAAATGGAGGCAGCAGTATAGTCGATAGGATAGCTTTGGCACTCATGCACTTCGTGTATGATGCGCTGGATTTTGGAGGGAAATATCTCAACCGGAAACTCTGCTCCCGAAAATGACATTTCCAACCCCATAGCTTCACCGATAATCCCTTCGTCTGTGATTTTATTCTCTTTCATAGCTTCGAGGGGTTAAAGGCCGAAGCCCGATTTGGGTTTGCGACGCACTCCGCTCTGCATCGTGGCTAAAATTTGGTCGTAGTTCTGCTCTGCGGTGTTACGCCTGCCGTTTTCGATCCACGCCAACAACTCATCTTCGTAGAAGTAGAGCTTTTTGCCCTTTTTGTAGGATGGGAGCAGCCCTTTGCGTACAAGGGCGTAGATGGTCGGCTTTGCTTTTTGGATAATGCGACACGCATCGTCGATGCCTACTAATTGGTGTTTTTCGGTTGGTGGTGGTTGAAGCTCCGACACCAACTGTTTTAACTCTGCGACCTGTTCGGTCAGATAAGTTATCGCCTGCGGTAACTTATCAAAAGTGATCTCTTGTTTGCACATAAACTTTTGATTTTAATAGTTCGTGTGCAAAGGAAATCGGTGATTTGACGGTGAAATCCGCCACCAACATATAACTATCGAATAACTTATCGGCGGTGATTGTTGCTATAAACCAATAGGTTATGGCATGAAAAAGGCGACCACTTGCGGTGATCGCCTGAATGATTCCTGAAAAGTATAATTTATAGCTCCTCTTTGATTTTAATAATGCAAGTTCCCTCGGCTTTGAGTTTACGTTTGATAGTCGAAATTTCGCTCTCTTTCAACTCTTTTGCAAAAACATATTTGAGGAAAGTTGCCGTCTCAATGCCCGATTTCTTGAATTGGTTGCCAATGTTCCAGCCGAAGTGCATCAGGTCGATGGATTTTAGTTTGGCATCAACGGTAACGGGCGTTTTTATCTGTTCGCACTCCTGCTCTGAGGCAAATTGAAAAGCACGGATATGCTCGCAAAGCTGCTGCAAATCCCTCTCGGTCATATACAATGCCATCTCTTGCCCTGCATAGGCAAGCACTCGCTCCAAGGTTTGCGCCTGCTCTTGCTGAATCTTCTGTTGAGCAGTTAGTTTGTACTCTTCATAATTGGGCACGGTGGGTTCCTCTTGAAGGGTCTCTGTGATAGGCTCAACCTCCTGCTCCGGCTCTATGTGTGGATGCTTCTTTCTGAAAATACGCTCCACAACGGGCTGTAACCACTCATTGACAAAGGATTGAAAACTGAGATAAGTCGCGCTGAGCAGCAGGCACGCCACAACGAACGCTGCCAACCCCGAAAACTCATCCATTTGCAACTCCCTCACCACAAACAGGCGAGCAAGTACCGCAATACACAGTATTGACGCAAAAACAAAGCAATATATAATAATGTAGTCGTATTTCTTAGCCGTCATATTAATCAATGGTTATCATTTGTACGCAAAGATAATCGATTAACTATCTGACTCCAACTATTTTGGTGCATTGGTAGCATTTGGCGTCGTTTGGCAGCATTTGTCCACACCTAAAAGTAAAAATCCACAGCAGCAAATTGGCTACTGTGGATTTTTCAGAGGATTTAATACCTGAAAGCCGGAGCTATATCCTCTTGTTCAGTACGTGAGATTCCATATTTGACAGCGAGTTGCTGCCAACCGCATACCGCTTTTTTTATTTGATAAACTATCTCGTTTGATTGTTTAGCATTCAATCCATAATAGGCCGCAGTACTTAATGCCAACTCAAAATCCAAAGAGTTATCATCTTCTGAAATATTCAATTTTAGCCCCATACCGTGCTCGTCGGGATTGATGTCGTAAGCAGGGGAGAGTATCCAACCTTTAGAAGTAAGTAGAAAACCGTGATTTCGAAGGTGATCATCGCAATTAGACACCGCAATATTGAAAACGATACGTCGCCACAACTGTTCGAGATTTTGCGACACATTGTCGCAGTTTCGTGCAATCCACTCTGCAAGTTCTAAGTAGCTAATACCATCTGCTGAGTCTGCACCATCTGTATACCCCAATAAAGTCATTGCCGAAGCAAAGTGAATCCGTTTGTCGCCAATTCTGTCAAATCGTTTGGTGAGGAATGTATGTTGCTTACTACTGAATTTATGCGCCCTGCTTTCGGCCATCTCAATGCCACACATTTTGGCCATTTCTGCCGTAACAACCTCCCATGCTCCCATATCTTTGATGTCGTGCCCACTTGGAAACTTGGCAATCCAAAGCGCACTATCTTTGTCTAATATATTGGCTTTAGGACGGGCTCCACCTAAAGAGGAGCCGGGAGCAATAAGCATATTGAGCCACTTCGCATATTCTGCATCATCTTTCAGATTCTCCTTTTCGAGTTGAAGACTAGCGTACTCAAGATCACGGATTGATGTCCACGGTGGGGTTGCCATCGCTCTGTTATTATCCATAAATTCACCATCGGGCGATAGCTTAAATCTCAAAGCCCCCATTCGGTTTCCGTCGTAAACACCTAATAAATAGTCTGCTTCGGTTAGCGTTCTGGCGGGTCTTTGTTCAAGTCGGGCGTTAATCGCTTCGCGTCTGCGCATCAGCATACGCCCCCAACGGTCAGGGGAGGAGTCGAGAAACATCCCGAAGTTACTCTTGTCTACCGGTAAATATTGCTTTCCCGAAAAATGAGCCAAGTCAGGATCTAAGGCTCTGAATTGCCCGTAAGTTAGCCAATCGGGGGTGTTCTCAAACGAAAACACCTCTTTGCCACGCAACACCTCGCTGTGCAGTACCCCCATTGGGATTGGCAAGTCACTATCTTGCCAATCCATATATACGTATATATCTCTATTTTGTGCCATTGTTATTTTTTTGAAGCTCGTTCTTTTACAGTTAATTTTGCATCCTGCAATTTACGGCCAAGTTCATCATCCTTTGCAATCAACATCAAATCTTTATCCAACCCCAGCACAGCCAGCACGCGGAAGTAATACCCGATAGCCACACTCTCGTCTCCTTTTTCGATTTTGATAAGCGTGTTACGTGATATTCCGGCACGCTGGGCAATCTGCTCCGAAGAGAGATCACGGCGAAGACGTGCATATTTAATATTCTCCCCTAAAGTTGTCAGGGTTCGTTGTTGGCTGGGCAATAAAGCTCTTTTCATTGTAATAACATATCTAATTATGCGCAAAGTTAATGTGTATTGTTCATAATTGCAAACATTATTCCTTTTATTTCAGCGAGATTCTATTCACTGTTTCTCGTTTCTTCTCGCTCACCAGCTCCGCATATATTTGCGTGGTCGATACGTTGCGGTGAGTAAGCATCTTGCTGACGGTGTAAATATCTGTCCCTGCGGCAATTTGGAGGGTCGCGTATGAGTGCCGAAAGCAATGGAAAGTGATATGCTTCAATATCTTAGCTTTCTTTAGCCAATTTTTTAGAGGGTAATTTATCATACTTCGGCTGAGCCCTTTGAAGACTTTACCTGTTCCTACCTCTCCGCAAAGTTCAAACGCCTCGTGGCTGATGGGGAGCGTGGCTTCGGTCTTGGTCTTTTGGGTGCGAATGCGGATGCAGTAGCCTTGGTCGGGAGCGATGCCAAAGTCCGACCATTGCAGGTTCATTATGTCGCTGATACGAAGTCCTGTTAGGCAAGAGAAGAGGGAGGCGGCTTTCAGAACGGGGATGTCGCAGGGCGTGGCAGCCAACTGCTTCACCTCGTCCAAAGTCAAATACTCTTTCTTTACGTCCTCATATTCAATCTTCTCTAAAAAGTCGTTGATGTTCTCACGGAGCAGCTTATCACGATAGGCGATTTTCAGTAGACCTCTGAACGTGGAGTAGTAGCCTGCTGCCGAGTTGAGCGACACTTTGTGCTGAGTGTGTTTTAGCTGCTCGGCATTCAATAGGTAAGCCCGAAAGCGTTTGCACAAATCCACATTCACCTCGCCAAAGGTGCATTTTCCCTGCACGAAGTTTGAGAAATGGGCGTAGACTACCTTCCATTTTTGGTCTTTGGTTTTCGTCATCTTGGCAAAGTAGGCAAGGAAATCGGCTTTCATCTTGTGTTTGTCTAAGAAACCGAACTCCTCGTTGATAAGCGACTGCACCCGAATGCAGCGGATGGCTTCGGCTTTGTGCAACATATCGTTGTTGAACTCACGCTCCATCTCGTTTTTGGGATGGGCGTAGATGTAGATACCGAGATACTCCCGACGGCTCATAATCATCGTTTCGGGGTGGCGGATGGCCGGATAATAATCAAGGTAAAGAGAAATTTGTCCGTTGCGGATGGCTCTTTGGCGAACCGTAACTTTGGTGCACGTGTGTGTCATACGATTGTTTTTTAACTGTTTATACTTGTTTTCTGATTGCAAAGAAAGATGGTGATATGATGGTGGCTACCGTCACCTCAAAATAACCTACTCAATTTTCGGATCACCCAAAAGCCTGTCAAGCTCCGGTCGGGAAATCTTAGTGTATTTGCCGACTTTCACTCTGGGGATGTTGTGGTACTTGACGTAGTGGTAGAGCTGGTCGCGAGTGAGGTTGAATTTTGCCATTGCTTCCGCTACCGTATAGTATTGCGGCTCGTCGGGTTGGGCTACGCCTTTGGCTATGTCGAAGTGCTTTTTGGAGTAGCTGACCGTTTTGCCCTCTTTCTTTTTGGGGATAGCATTCTTCGAGGCGAGCGTATAGATAGCAGCCAAGGTCATAT
Source organism: Bacteroides sp. L008 (assembly GCF_040812255.1). Taxonomy (NCBI): domain Bacteria; kingdom Pseudomonadati; phylum Bacteroidota; class Bacteroidia; order Bacteroidales; family Bacteroidaceae; genus Bacteroides; species Bacteroides sp. L008. Next base: position 97,258 of record NZ_JBFNXO010000001.1, read on the forward strand.
CGAATTTTTCTTGAATCTCCTGCACGGTGTACCACTCGGTGATGTCGGGATTTGCGGCTTTCTTCGAGAAATAGTTGTCGATATGCTTTTTACTCCAATAGGTTTTGCCTCGATTAAAAGTTCGGGGGATGTTGTGCTTCTTGGCAACAGCGAAGATCCACGAATCGGCCACGTTGTATTTCTCTTTCACTTCGGCTGTGGTGTAGAACTCGGTGATGGGGGCTTTTGACACGGTTACTCTTTTGTCGTAGGGTTTGGCTTCAAGCATAGCTTCAATATCAGACTTTTTAATAAAGGAGAGCCGACTACTAATCTTTGACGCTTTCAAGTGCCCTGCATATATCATTTTATAGACCGCTTGAAAAGATATTCCAAGCAATTTTCCGACCTCCAACACAGATAGAAACTCTTTGTCTTTAATTTCTGCTAAAGGGAAATAATTGGTGATTACCAACGATTAGCATACATTACTATTGATTAATAAGGCGTTGAATTTCAACGCCTTTCTTTTTGCTCGTGCTGTTGATGTTTATCGTTAATAGTGGATTTTCAGCTCATTTTTGTACCGCATTTGGGTCTCGGAGGTTTGCAACCAAAAATCCGTCAGAAAGGTGATGGATAAAGTTGAAGATGGTTGAGTATAGTTGAAGATGGGAGACTAATACTTGGCGAAATAACGAGAAAATAAACATCAAAAATGAGCAAAAATGACAGCGAGTAAAATCAAAATCAAGAAAATTTGTGAATGGTGTGGAGAAGAGTTCTTCGCACAAAAGACAACAACAAAGTATTGTTCTCACAAATGCAATAGCCAATCATACAAAGCAGCTGCGCGTGAGAAACGAATACAAAATACAGAGGCACAGACCGTAATAATAAAGAGAGAAAAGCCTTTAGCAACATATATACTTGACTGATAATGAGGACTGATGTCTTAAAACGGTAGAATATCGGTAGAAATTGTTTTATCCTTGTAAAATCGTCTGTTTTCCGTCCGTTTTTGCCTCCTGTCTCCAGAACCGGCAAAGCCTGTATTTTGCCATGAAGTTCACCAAAATATTTCTGTTTGCAAAGGTACGGAATTTACGCGGAAATCTCGCCTGTTATGTCAACTAAATGCTGTAGACTTTCACGTATTTGATTTTGCATCCAAAAAAGAAAACTAATTTCTTTCCTTTCCCTCTGTTTGAGTTAAGTATATTATTCATATGCATATATATGGGAATATACTTAACTTGATTTTTTCTTTTGGCTGCAAATCACTATTGCATAGTCAAAGTGAAAGAGCTAAAAGTGGTCAATAGATTGCATAACCTATCATATAATAAATAAAAACAGCCACTTTTGTATATTATATGATGTGTTTAGTGTATGACAATTCTGAGAATAGAAATTGTACAATACAGCTTGCTGTTCTATTGGCACACTTCCACCTAACTTTTAGTTGGTGGGGTATTAGGCTACCCAAATTCCCTCATTTCCGACCAACGGGCAAGCCCGATTATTTTACAGCAATGGCAGACGTGTAAACACTGTGCCAGTAGAAAAGAAGAAGCGTTGTACGGTGATTATTAGAGGTTAATACAGCCTTTTGATGGACAGGAGCCCTCTTGGTTGGCTACAATGGCAAGGAACGGTCGGCAGAGTGACTGAAACTGTGACTTGATGGCTGCGCTTTCCTGATGCAAGGCTGGTGAGCTGCCATCCAATGCCAATTCTGATATTGCCTTTGCCGCCTCGATGAATGAGAGCCAGTCTCCTCCCAGGTCTTTGTAAAAGAAGGGAAGAAGGGAGGTAACGAGGGCGTTATCTGTTTCCTGCGAAAGCACCTGATGGAAGGTGGCTTCGCAGACAGCTGTGAGTGCAGTCATACAAAAGGCGTGTCCTACAGATTCGGGAATGTTTCTTCCGCATGGCACCTTGCCAATTGAATTGCCATTGTCGGCTTTCTGCAAGATAATGGCTACTTCCTCTGTTGCATCTTCGTAGAGTTGTTCACATTCCGAGGCGCAAGCCGATGCGGACATCTTGCCGCTTCGCCATTCGTCCAATGCGGTACACATCTTCTGGCGGAACACATCCAAGGCTGCGTCAATCGGAGAAACGGCAGGTGTCTCAGCCAACATCGGGATGGTGATGATTTGGCTCTTCGTGAGACGGGTGACGGAAATCTGGTTCATCTTCTCCAACTGCTCGATGAAGGTGCGGACAGTGGCGCGGTGCCAATGCCAGCATCCTGCCAGTTCGGTAATGGTGATTACAAACTGCCCGTTGGACAGGCTGAACTCCTGCTTGCACAGATCCTTGGGGATGTACTGTACAGAAGCCTTGTCTACAAGGTCAAGGTAGGCTTCGAGCTTCGACAGCCTTATCCCGGACCTCTCTTTCAAGAACTCCAACAGGGACATCCGTTCAGACATCTTGCCGGAACTCGTTCTATGTTTCTGTTTCTTCATTTCAATAATCTGTTTGGTGAATACTGTTGTTTGTCGCCAGCTCCATTATACAAAAGGAACGGCATGATACAGGTGATACTTAATAGTAGTATATGATGAGCATTTCTGTGTCTTCGAGGAGCATCTTGCGGTCAGCCTTGTTCTTCCACAGCGATATGACTATGCGCGAGGGATAGAACAGTGATGCCAGAAGGACAAAGGAGATGGTGACAGCAAGCGTGAACAGATGAGGAGTGAAGACAAACACCACTGCCGCCAACGCGGCGATGCAGAAGGGTGTCCGCTCCTCGTGCAGACGCTGTAGCCACCTCTCCACATCCATAAAGACAAAGAATATGGCAAACGCTATGGTGGAAGCCACTACGCCTATGTCGTTATAGTGTACACAGAGGTAGAGGAAGTGGAACACGTACAGCAGGATGAGCAGCATCAACCGGTAGAGCTTCCTTGCTGTCACAAGCGCGGTCATGCGCAGATAGAACCGTGTCATAAACTGTCTGCGGCTTCTGTGCAGAATCATCGTCACAAAGAAGAACGCTGACATCAGGATGAGAAACAGTATCTTACTTGTCATAATATGTATAGCATGTGAATAATGGAAGTGGACTCAGGTCGGGCTGGACGACACCGTGTGTGGCAGTGGATATGATACGCTCCACATCCTCCAGTGTCAGTTCTCCCTTGATTATTCTCTGACGGAAAGCTCCGTCGGTTGTCCGAAGGCTCTTGATAGCCTGTTCCAAGTCGTACTCGGCTATCTGCCACACTTGCCCTCTCGTGTAGGGGAAATGATGGTGGATGGCCTTGACCACAAGCACACGGCTGAGGATGTCGGTCATTCTGCCGTTCCTGACTATCGTGTGGTTGCGGACAGTGGCGATGCTCTCAATCTCCAGCCATGTGCGGTGACGGTCGAGAAGATGGATAATCTTCATGTAAAGCGTTTCCTTCATCAGATGGTCGGGAGCTTGTGGCATGACTTTGGCCTTTGTTGTGGACAACAGAATGGAGCGTTGTTGCGGTAGAACAGGACTGTCATCTGGCAAATGTAACTTTCAAATGAAGTCGAGCAGGACTTCCTCCTTGGGCTTCATGTATTTGAAGAACCCGTTCTTGCAATGCAGACTGAGGTCGAGGCATACATCTGCCGACATGTGCTCCAGCGAGTCATAGATGGTCACTTTTATCTGGCTGACCATGCCACGCTCATCTGTGGAGCCGTTGACCTTGAACATCCGTCCGAAAGAAGGGTTGGAATAGGCACAGCAGCTGTGTCCGAACTCCGTATGACGGCTTGGAATGTGGTGATAGAGGATTATCATTTCCATCTCGTCTTCGAGCATATCCATCACCTCCTCTATCGTGAAAGGGGTGTTCAACTGGAAAGTAAGAAGCACGTAATCGTCATACTTGACAGGCTTCTCCATCTTGCGCTTGTCCAGCAGTTCTGGCAACTGCAAAGGCACGACGGCAAGGAAATCATCGCAAAACTGTTCTAACATAATCGTATTCTCTGTTTGGGGTGTTTATAATCTTGTGACATAAATCTTCATCATGAGCATGGGCATATCCGACAGGCGTTGCTTGTCGAGGTGCAGTTTCTTGGCCAGACCGTCCATCTCCTTGGGGAGCGCATCGGCTATTTTGTAGAGGTCTGCCTTGTCCTTGTCGGAGAGCACGCTCACGGAAAGGTCATCCATCGTCATGAACGGCTGCATCATCATCAGGAGGTAGGCGTGCATGGTGTGCTCGTCCTTTACCCTGCCACTATTCAGATCCTCGATAGCCGCTTGTGCGTTGCGCAGCAGACGGTGGTTGGTGCGCATGGAGAGGTATATCATTGCATCCTTGTGGGACAAATCCTTGCGGTCGGCGGCACGGAGTATCTCCCGACAGCAGTGTTCGGTGTTTCGTCTGATGTCACCGATGTCATCGTCAGCAAAATCCGGCAGGTATTGCAGGAAGGATTTGAAATACAAATGCTCTTCCTTGATGAAAGCGAGCAGGTCTTCCTTGCCGTGAATGCCTTGCTTGGCGGATTTTTGCAGGAACAGCAGGTAACGCTTCAGCACCGACTGTTTGCCACCTTTATTATATATAGGCAGGCTATCCAAGGAAGCGAAGAATGGCTGTGCTTCCTTCACGGCTTGCTGTAGTTCCTCATCACCAACATGGGAAGAGGTCTGTTCTCTGAGATAGAGCAGGTCGTGAAAGGTGCGTTGCTTAGACATCGCCATACGGCACAGCTCGATGTGGATGGAGTCGTTCAACTCATGATATACCGTGAACGGGTATGAGTGGGCTTTCCTGACAGTGTCACGTGAGATGCACGATGTCACGGAATCGTCCAACACGCGCCATTCGTTGACAATCTTAACTAATGTCTGAATTGAGACCTTGCCGTTCTGTCGAAGAGTGGTCAGAAAGCCATGATACTCTCTGATGGCTTCATCGCTCGAATGGAACGACTTCGTGCCGTTTCCGTCTGAACATGCTGTCAGCATGACTACGGCAAACGCAGTGGCAATACAAATGGCAAGTCTGATACAGCCATGCGAGTTTGATTTTGCATTATGCAATATTTGCTTCATGCAATGGAGGTTGGTTTGTCCTCCGAAAAGTTGGGTTTCATATTTCATTGTTGTCATTATTTTGAGTCTGATTTTGAAATTGACGGTGCAAAGTTAATGCGTTTCAGCGATATATTTGCAAGAATGACAGTAAGTTTAATCTTATTTGTGTATCATACTTGCGAGTATGATTTTCAATGAAATCAAGTGAAAAGAAAATGGCAAATTATCGTGTTTAAGTATGATTTTTCGTTCAAGTATGATTGTTTCTCGGAAAAATAGTGTACCTTTGCACTTGATTTCATTTAATAGCGTACAACAGTATGGCAAAAGTAGGTTACATCTTTATCGCCACCAATGGCGAAGAGTATGCAGAAGACAAGGCTTGGATGCAGCAATACGGCTGTGTTCAGGTGATAGAGGAACTGTCCGAACACGAGAGGCTGCGCCCGATGTGGAAGCAGCTCATATCGAGTCTGGAGCGCGGCGACGAGCTGGTGGTGTCGAGGTTCAGTAACGCACTGCGTGGCACCCGTGAACTGGCTACATTCATAGAATACTGCCGTGTGAAGGTGGTTCGCATCATCTCCATCCAAGACCGCATCGATACGTTTGACGAACTTTTCCCCGACACCAAGCCCTCACAGGTCATCCGTATGTTCGGGTCACTCTCTGAGGAGTGTGCCGTGCTGCGCAAGGCATCGGCACACATCATCCATCTGCAACAGAATATCCGGCCGCCCAAGAAGTCGGAAAGGGCACTGTCGAAACTGGAGCGTGAGAAGAATATCGTGAACATGTACAACGAGGGGCACAGCATAGATGACATCTTTGCCATCAGCGGCTTCACAAGCCGAAGTTCCGTGTTCCGCATACTCAACAAGCATGGTGTGACGCTGAACCGTGGACCTCATAGTGGACCGCTGAAGAAAAGGAATAAAGAATAAACAAAAAACAGATACAATGAATAAGACATTCAACATCTACTGTGATGAAAGCACCCACATGGTGCATGACGGTCATCCCTACATGCTTTTGGGATGTACAAGTATAGCATACACACAAATCCGCATGGCAAAAGATGCCATAAAAGATATTAAGAAGAAGCACGGCTATAGTGATGAGCTGAAATGGACAAATGTCCACGAGGCCACGTATAAAGTCTATGCAGAGCTTATAGACTGGTTCTTTATGAATGACATGGAATTTAGGGCTGTGGTTGTTGACAAGAGTCAGATTGACGAGAAACGAGAAGACTATACGTTTAATGATTTCTACTTTCGCATGTACTACCAATTGCTGCATCACAAGATGGACATGGATTATACATATAACATATATATGGATATCAAGGACACATGCAGTAGCGATAAGCTGGAGAGGCTCAGAAAAATAATGGAATACAACTCTTCCATTGGCAGGTTTCAGTTTATACGTTCACACGAAAGTGTCTTCATCCAATTGGCAGATGTTCTAATGGGAGCCATCAACTACAACCTTAGATATGAAAAGGGAGAAGTTGAAGGAAGGGTGAGAGCCAAAATGAAGCTGATTGAAAAGATAAAAAAACACAGTAATATCAGTCTCAACACCACAACTCCCAAATTTAGAAAGAAGTTTAATTTGTTTTTTATCGCACTGAAATAGCCAATGAGCAGTTTGAATATTATCAAGAAATACCCTGAGCTGCTGGAACTGGCATATCTCAGTGAACGAGAAAGAGAGCATGATCTTCATGCAATATTCAAGCGTGATATAGAAGATAACTGTCAATTCTCATTCAGAGGGTGGCGCATCTATCCTATAAAGACAGATGGCGAGATTGACATGGCAAGATTGTTCAAGCATCTTACCTGTGAAGAAATCATGGTTGAGAACGAAGACGGTACGACTTATCCAAAGCGAGTATTCGAGATGGCTCGTTCACAAAGGCTTCATTGGATAAATCACCATGTGAGAGAATTGACACCAGACAATCTGGATGTATTTACCATAGAAGAGAGGGACGGCAAAAAGCGTAAGGTCAAGAAAACATACATCTATGATAAAGTGGAAAAGTATGTTATTGTCTTGGAACAACAACGTAGCAACGGATTCTATCTGTTGACAGCATACCATCTTAACAAAGAGTATGGACTAAAGGCTTTGGAAAAGAAGATGAAAAAGAGATTGCAGACACCACTATAAAACGCAAGACCCGAATTGCATCAAAGGCAACCGGGTCTCGAAACTCCTTCTATCTATAGATGAGCGCTGCAAAGGTACGAATATTCTTTGAAATAACGAAGGTTTTTCATTGAATTCTTCTCGATTTTAACATTTGCAGGGCAGTATTGTAAGATAACAGGAAAGAAAATAGCATAATTTTACAGAAAATCGTAATGGAAACATTCAAAGACGTTATATCAAGTGACCAACTTGTCTTGGTCGATTTCTTCGCCACCTGGTGCCAGCCATGCAAGATGATGCACCCCATCCTTGAGCAGGTGAAGGCAGTGTTGGGTGACAGAATCCGCATCATCAAGGTAGATGTGGACAAGTATGGGGTGACTGCAAGTCAGTATGGCATACAGTCTGTGCCCACATTGATGCTGTTCAGACGCGGCGAAGTGTTGTGGAGGACGAGCGGTGTGATGCAGAAATCAGAGTTGCTGGCAACGATTGACCCGTTTTTAAGATAAAAGAGCAGAAATGTCAAAATCTAAATTAAAGTCTGTCCTCATGTCCATGGACAAGAGTGAAATAATAAAAATGGTATTGGAACTTTATTCTGCACGGAAAGAGGCAAAGGAATATCTTGACTTCTATGCAGAGCCGAATGAGGGCCAGAAGCTGGAAGAGTATAAGCACATCATACGGGAAGAGTTCTATCCGAGCAGAAACAGAGAGCCAAAGACACGCTTCTCAGTGTGCCGCAAGGCATTGTCCGACTTCAAGAAACTGAAGCCTTCGGAAGATTCAGTCGCAGAATTGATGGTGTTCTATATGGAGAATGCCTGTCAGTTCACTTATGACTATGGAGACATGTGGGAGCAATTCTATGATTCTGTTGAGAGTAATTTCGACAAGACATTGCGCCACATCGTGCTTTATGACCTTTGGGACAAGTATGATTCCCGAATCAAGCAATGCCTTCGTTGGGCAAGCCCTTGTGGATGGGGATTTCCTGACGCACTGAATGATATGTATGAGGAAATGAAGGCGCAAAATGAGGAACTCCGAAAGAAATACAGGAATTTCAAGATGCCCATCAACGCTGATTATTAAACGAATATACTCAAATGGGGAAACCAAAGAAAAAACATAAGAAAGCGAAACAACTGCCCTTAAGCAAAGAAGAGCAGATTTTTCAAGCGGCAAGAGACCTTGCAGCTGAAATTGGCATATCCTATTCTGAGGCATTAGGGTTTACTTTGGGCATAAAGGACGTAACGTATGGTTGGGAAGAAGACTATACGGAAGAAGAGTTTCAGGCACTGATTGACCACGCTGTGGGAGACACTGATTATGAGCACACCCTCTATTGAATCATCTACACGAGAGGAACGTTTGGATTACGTTCTGAATGAATGGAGATGTCTGCACAACTGTGAGCTGTGCGGTAAGTGCCATATTCTGAAAGGCAGAAGCGAAGAAATACTCTATGCAGACTATATAGACGGCAAGCGGTCATATATGGATATAACATTAGAAATCAGAAGCAACAGATAATGATGTCACAGAAATACATATATCCATCGTTGTTCCAAGAGGAAGAGCCGCAAGAAAGCGTTCCTGGTGATAAGAAAGAGTATGACCTGACGAATCTCTTTGAGAGATTGGCAAAGTCTGATTTTCGCAGCCGGTTCCATCTGTCCAAGCAAGACAGGGAGTATGTAATGGAAAAGGGATTGCCGACGATACGAAAACACGCAGAGGACTTTGTGGCAAAAAGACTTGCTCCGGCTGTCATACCGAACGACGGCAAGCAGACTCCCATGCGTGGGCATCCTGTTTTCCTGGCTCAACATGCCACTGGCTGTTGTTGCCGGGGATGCTTCTTCAAGTGGCATCACATCTCAGCAGGCAGGGCACTGACCAAGGAAGAACAGGAATATGCTGTTGCCGTATTGATGGCATGGATTGAAAAACAGATGAATAAAGGATGAAGATAGAAGAAGCCATAGTATATGTGATGGTAAAGCGAAATGGCGGCATGACAACCGACCAGATTGCCGATGCCATCAATCGTCATAGGCTGCACCTGAGAAAGGACGGTCAGCCTGTGACAAGCAAGCAGGTGTATGCAACAATCTGCCGTTTCCCTGAAATGTTCACAAAAGAAGCTGGCAGAATCATGTTAATGATATGACGTAACGATATGACAATAGATACAACCAACATGTGCTCACACCTTCAGAAGAAGTTGTTTGAACCAGAAGGTGTGTATTATCCTATATGGCAAGCCATGCAGGATGATGAGACCTTGACAGCAGTGGTACGAAGCAGACAGCTGCACATCTACAGAAACGGGAAGAAAATTCTCGTTCTGGCAGGTAAGGCACAACCGAAGATTATAAGGGAAGACAAAATACAAGAGTTAATAACAAGATTATAAACAAAACATCAAATCATCAAAACAATGGACGCAAAAGAAAAAGTATTGGCAACAATGAAAGAGGCTGGTCAGCCTCTCAACGCAGGTAAAATCGCAGAACTCAGCGGTCTCGACCGCAAAGAGGTAGATGCAGCCATGAAGCAGCTGAAAGCAGAGGGTGCAATCGTCTCTCCTGTGCGTTGCAAATGGGCACCTGCAGAGTAAGGTTTATACTGCTGTCTTGAAATATAGGCAGCAGTATCTTTATTTTTATCAAAATGTTAAGGTGAGGAATCTGAATATCCTTGCCTACGGACACAATTATCCGCTGCATCTTTTTGGGGTAAGGTGCAGACGTATGGCTGTCAGCGTATCTTGGTTTAAAGACGCTTAGCGGTCACGGCGGAAGTCGTTTCGTCTCTCTCCGCCGAACAAAGCTCTGAGCACATTGCCCAAAGCTCCGAACACGAAGTAGCAAACGATGATTGCAACAATATCGTCCATAAGCATTTTCTGTTTTATGGGTTATACACTATTATGAAGATTCACTATGTCCAATCCCTGCCTCTTGGCTTCTCTGACGGTGTAGAACGTGCCGCCCTTGGGATTGCCATCGAAGTAGGCTATGAGACGTGAACTGCGGTTGACCATATAGTCGTTGCGCCTCAGAAGGCAGCCATTGTAGTATTGCTCGCTCAATACGACCACGTCATCCACGATGCGCAGGATGGCATCATACTTGGCTTGCTCTTCCTTGCTCCACCGGTCAGACTGACCACGGAACGGCACAACGGCTATCACCTGCAAGTCCTTCAACTCGCATTGCAACGAAAGGGCGGCTTCTGCCGCCAGCAGGTCAAATCCCATTGCCATGCCACAATAGAAATACCGGTAGCCGTCGGCATACGCCTTGGCTATCTCCGATTTGAGACATTGCTTCAACTCCCTCCGCTTGGCGAAAGGTACGCTGCGGTGTCCGCTGAAGCATACGGACACTGCCTTGTCGTACTTTGTCATACTTTACCTTACTTTATAATGTGTGCGTGCGAGGAACATACCGCCAATAACACATGCCCCGAGCCTTTCGAGTTGGTTGGCATACTTGGCATAGCTGAGACCCTTGGTTATCACATCGTCAAAGACCAACACCATTTTGTTGTCGAAGAACGGCTCATCAAACTCAACGACATTCGCCTTGCGGACTTCATCCTCGTTCTTGCGGTTATCGTGGATGGTCTTACGCTCTCCGCATACCCTCACGTGCTCGTAGCCGTTTTCCGCTCCTGTCAATTCACACACCCTGTGGCAGAAAGCCTTGTAGCGGAGTTCGTTGCTCTCGCTTGTGGATGCTGGAACGGGGGCGAAGACGATGTTCACGCAACCCTTGCCGTAGAGTGTCAGCATATTCTCTGCGGTGCGCTGCGCCACTTCCTCGTAGGCTCTTCCGTCCTTGAAGTCAAACACTAATTGTCTGTCGGCAATCTCCTTCTCACCCACATTGCGGATGCGTGCGGGATAGTATTTGCAGAACCAAGTCTGAGGCTTGTCTAACTGCTTTTGGATTTGATAGTCATTCTTGTGTGCCATTGCTCTTATGTTTTTTCTTCCCTTATTTCGGAGGCTTTTCCTGCCTGCCCAAGGGATATTTTTTGCTTTCCAAGAGTGATGGCGATCAAAAAGCCAAATCGGGAGCGAAAAATACGCTCTGCACGCAGAGGAAGATTTTTCGGTCAAATGCAATGGACGATTTGGTGTTTGAACAATCGCCAGCATTACCTTTGCAAAACAATATCCGCAGCGGCAAGGCAGGCGAAAAGAAATCTGTTATGTAAAAGAGGAAACGGGCGGGATGGCGTGGGGCGAAGCTGTATATGGGGAAGGACGATAGTTGATATGAGGGAAAAAGAGAAAATCTTGTAATAGGGAACGACATTGCCTTTTATCAGCATGGAGACAGTCCTACAAGCAGAGAAAACTATTGCCCTAAAAATGAGTTGGATAGTATTTTCTAAAAGTAGTATCGACTACGAATAGTATAATAGTCGAATAGTTTTTACTACCATACTACGGATAGTAAAGTCTGTTTATAGAAGAGATAGCGGTATCATCGTCTGTTCGGCGATGATACCGCGCGGCACTCATGTGTCATGCCGCTTTAGGTATTCTGTCATTGCCTCATTGACAATATCACGCAAGGACATCCCTTTCTTGATGGCGAGGTACTTCATCCTCGTGTGGATGCTCTTGTTGATAAGGAAATTGCAATGCACCGGCACTTCGGTAGTCTCAGAAACAGACACAGGTGGTGCTGGTGTAGTTTCTGTGACTATCTGCTCCTTACTCGGCTTCTTTGTGGAAGAAAGGAGTCCGTTGAGACCGCCTTTCATTCCCTCTTTCAACATACTGCTCTTGCTCATGGCTATGCTATTTTAAGTTTAACACTTCTTTTGCCAAAGACATATAATCACTGGCACCATTGGATTTGGGATTATACTCAAAGATAGTCTTGCCGTTGATGGGTGCTTCTGCCAAAGCCACATTATCACGGATGACGGTCTTGAAAACCTTCTCGTGAAAACTGTCATTGACGATTTCCCTCACGCTTCGGTTCAACGTCTTGCGGCGATCGAACTGGGTGATGACGATGCCGCCCACTTTAAGGTTGGGGTTGAGCCGCTCCTGAACGATGCGGATGATGTCCATCAACTTTGCCATACCTCTCATGGCAAGGTATTGCGCTTGAACAGGGATGATGATGTAGTCGGCTGCGGTGAGGGCATTCAAGGTCAGCAAGCCCAATGACGGTGGACAGTCGATGATGATGTAGTCGAAATGCTCTTTGGCGATGGCTTTGGTGATAAGTCCCTTCAAGATAAGCTCCCGTCCCGGCTCGCTGATAAGCTCTAACTCAGCCGCAGACAGGTCAAGGCATGAGGGTGAGACGGTGATGCCGTTGTGCAACTTGACCAACGGCAAGGTGTACTGTCCACACATTGCGCCATAGACTGTCTGTTCTTCCTCGATGGACAATCCCAAGGCTTCCGTGAGGTTGGCTTGTCCATCCATGTCAATAGCCAAGACGTTCTTCTTACTCAGTTGCAGAGCTGCCGCAAGGCTTACTGCGGTCGTACTTTTCCCTACACCACCCTTGTGATTTAATACTGCAATTATCTGTGTCATAACATGATACTACTATTAGTGAATACTACTTTACTATTCTACTACTGATAGTACATACTAACCATAGTAAAAGCGGATTTACTACGATTAGTACGTACTACTCTCAGTTGATACTACCCTCAGAAGGGAAGGTCTTCGCTCTTGTCCTGCGGTGCATCGGCTGGCGGTACGGGAGCCTCGCCCTCTGCCTTGGCTGCCTTGCGTGCCTTTGTTGCAGGTGTGTCGGTTGCATCCTTCTTCCCTGCATTGACAAAGGCGATGGAGTCAGCTATGATGCTATGCTGTATGTGGTTCTCTCCGTTGCGGTCTGTCCAAATGGAAGAAGTCAGTGTGCCTTCCACAAGCACCATACGACCCTTGGTGAGGTATTCAGCCAAACGGATATGGTTCTCCTTGCTGCTCTTCACCCTTACCCAAGTGGTGATTTGCTTGCCCTTACTGTAGTCGTCCACTGCGATGTCAACAGCCATGAATGTTCCGTGTGTACCTGTGATGACGCGGCAATCCTTTGCTCCGATGCGTCCGATAGTGTGAGTGTAAATCATAATGTGAAAATGTTATAGTGGCAAGTTGGTTAGACTTGCCGTTACCTTGTTATTTAAATGACTTTTCTTGTTGATTGAACATAAGCTATTGCTTCATTCATAATTTCTGCTCGTGACCTACTCTTGTTATCTTGCATCCACTCATCAATTTCAGATTTGAGGAACATGATACGTTTCCCCTTCTTATGGAATGGTATTTGTTTATTGCTTGTCCAACAATAGATTGTGTGTTCAACTGGATGGGTAGGGAGATACTCACTCAATTCGGAAACACTAAGCCATTCCAATCCCTTATCGGGCTGAATTTGAGTCATTAGTGTGGAAAACTTTTCTTCTAAAATCTCCAGCTTGTTTATTACTAATGACAATGCTGATGGCAAGTCATTAAAACTCAATATTTGCTTTTCCATATCAATATATGTGTGGCAAGTTGGTTAGGCTTGCCGTTACCTTGTTATTAATATCCTTTCTTCGTCTGCCTTGTATTGGCGACAAAAGACTTGTTGCTGCCTGTGAGACTGATAGAGCCGCAATTAACAAACTCTCCGTCGGAATAGACTCTGTACTTCTGTCCGCTTACCTCATGCTTCTGTTTGATGCGCTCTCGCATCCACTTCTTGGCTGCGGTCAATGAGCAAAAGGTCTCGCTCTCCTTGGTCGTCTCGTCATATACGATGCACTGGGTCATACATGCTCCTACTTCATCCATGCACCTATACTCGACGTGACATAGTCCAACTGACCGCCAAATATGTCGCTTGGCTCTATGTCGTATTGTCCATCCCTCACTTCCTTGTCCTCTCCAAGAAGCGACAAGTTTCCGTCGGCATCCAAACGTGCTGCGTCTATGACGATGTCACGAGGCTCGTCAAAGAGATAACCTGCCACGATGGGCTGCTCTCCCTCGAAATGCACCTCAAAGCCTCCGTCCACCTCCGTGCCGTACTTGCGAAGAGCCGCTTTCAGCTCGTCCTGCTCCCGGTGCTGCAATGCCTGGAGTTGTCCGTGGATAGTGAGGTCTTGCAGTTCTGCCTCTCGTTTGGTGTGGGTTGCCTCGCCGGTCTTGCAGTCGATGTCATACTTGTGGTAAACCACTGGGATATGGTCTGCCGATGTGACAAGCCATGTGATGTTGTTCACTGAGAAGCCCTGTCTGGTGAGGAACTCCTCGATGTCTGAGCCGAGAAGGTGGTCGGCTACGTCAAGATACTCGATGCGTGCGTCAGCATCATGCAGGATGATAATCTTCATTGCCTTTCTATTTTTAGTGATACAAATAAGTTTGTCGCCCATGTCGCTGGACTTGTTTAACTACGTTGAAGAAACTTACGCTCAGCATAGTGAATAAATTCCCTCTGCGTTCGCTTAACCGTTTCTTTCTCTTCCCTCCTTTCGAGACCTTTCAGCCTGTGGAGGGATATTTTCTGCTCCCACAAGCCGCAAGAAAAGACATAAAGACAAATTATGTGTGAAGAATACTCTTTTCCGAGGAAAAGGAAGATTGTTCACAGTCACAAGACCTCAAGCAGAATTTGACGATTGTCTCAGACGCGGCTAACTTTGCAGGAAATATGCCTACCACTGCGCTGATTGGAAGAAGATTATTGATATTGGCTGCAAGAGGAATGATGTGTTATATATAAAGAGGTAAGAAGAAAGATTGAAACAGTAAGGGTGGGCAGTGAAGTGTTTGCAGGTCTGCTGTACCGACATAAAGCGAGTGTGTTGGCTGACCGGGATGCAAGTCATCAAAGCTTCAGCCTTGATAGCTTGTAGCACGGACAGACAATTCTCTCGCGTCGGTACTTCGGCATACTGTCAGCTTTGGCTAATAGCAACGTGTTGCCATCAGCCAAGGATGTCTGTATGACGACAGACCATGTAACGCTTCGCAAAGGCGTGGGGCAAAGCAGTATAATTTAGAAGTAGATAGTAACGTATATCAGGCAAGAAGAGACAGTTGCGCAACGGACAAATCGGGCACTCCTGTCAGCATGACAAATGTGCCTTGTCCTTGCCGCAGGACACTGAGGCAGATTGGACGTAGCAGACATGTCTGCCACATTCAATATGCCTGAGTGGACAAGAACTGCCTCTTGTATAGCAGAAGAGAAATTGTAAAACAGTTGATTAGTGGTAAAGGTGGTATGGGTGGGCAGAATGGCATTACACGGACATTGCCGAAGCCCGATAATGGGACAGCCAGACAGCAATAAAGGCAGTTATCAGAAGTGTCAGTTTCTGATAGTGACATTGTTGGCTGCCTGTCACATGGGATTCGTGCGGTGTCCGTACAGTAATGCCGTTCTGAAGGTGTGGGGCGAAGCGATACAACGCACTTGGACGAAACCACCGCTTATAACAGAAAATATTTTGCAGTCAAAGAGAAGAAGAATAGTAAAGCAGGTGTGGGTGGGTAGTGAAGCTGTCGCAAGATTGACGGTCTGAATATCAAGGCGAGTGGATAGCCAGTAAAGGACACAATTATCAGAAGCCTCGGCTTCGGCATCTTGTGGCATAGATGGCAGTCCTCTCGCGTTCAGACCTTGGCATACTGTCTTTCTTGGCTAATAGCGACTTTGTCGCCATCAGCCGGGAATATCTGTATGCCAACCATCTTGGTGACGTTTCGCAAATGGTGAGGGACGAAGTGGTTAGAATAAAGGAAGACGGCGTTGCCGTTATGGTTAATAAATGCACATGGTTGTTATTAGAGAAGATTATCACACGCTATAACAGCAGATTGATGTCCCTGAGCAAAACAAAAGCGACCCGAAGGTCGCCTTGTTATGGAGAGGAAAGGCTATTTCTTGCCTTTCTTGGTTGCTGGCTTGGCCGGCTCTTCCGCAGGAGTCTCCTCCTTGTCGGGACACTCGTAGAACTTGGTTGCAACCATGATGATTCTGGAGTGCTTCACGCCATCCTTGTCTGTCCACTCCTCTGGCTTGAAGAAACCCTCGACGGTGAGCAACGTGCCCTTGGTGAGCTTGTCGAATGATTCGGTGTGCTCGTTCTTGCGCCATGCCTCCATATTCATGAAAGCCGATACGCGGTTGGTTTCCTCGCCGTTCTTCTCCTGACGGCCTACTGCCAATGAGAAGCGTGCTACGCTGGCGTTTGCGAACTGACGGATTTCTGCATCCTTACCTACGAAACCTGAAACTGTGAAGTTGTTCTCGATCTTTTTCATTTTGAATTGAATTTAAAAGTGAAACTTAATTTTTACATGCATTCAAAAGCAGGGATGTGGCACCATGTGGGAAGCACCATGAAAATCGTTCGCAATACTCTTTTTGTCGTTGGCGGTAAGGGAGAAAAAGGAAGATTACGCACTATTTTATTGGTCACAGCGATAGCGGCCACACAAGAAGGAGGAAGTCCTTCGCAGCATCACGCTACCTTTGCATGGTAAAAATAAGTGGCTTTCAAATAGCTCAATTCAGAAAAAGACGGGGCCAAACAATGGAACAAAGGTTGTAAGCAAGGAGGCAATCCGTATGCAACAGACAGGGGCACTGCTATGGCTGTATGCCTGGAGAAACGAAGCGGGAAATCCGACCTTACAGCTGTATCATCAGAAGAGTGAGGAGCATGAACACTGATGCACGATGAACGACAAGCCTAAGGGTCAGCTTAGCAATAGAGGCATCAAGCCAAAAGAGGACAGACATCAGAGGATTGGCGATAGCACTGTCATCATGCTAAGACCAAGTTCTGTGTCCGACAAGGAAGAGTCGCAAAAGACAGACGAGTAAAACCAAAAGGCGAAATGACCATTCCTATAACAAGGTACAGAGACGCTTAAAACGGCGAAGGGACTTTGGCGACGTATCGCTATACAGGTGTCGAAGCATCGCTTCTATAACAGGACTGGAGCAAGTGAGCAAACCGCACAACTTGCTCCCAAGGTATTTCAGTTACAACAGCCATAACCTCATTGGAGGATTGTCCTAAAAGAGTTTTTGCAGTCAAAGGAAGAAAGAGTCTGCAAGCCACATAGCCAACAGACTCTCTCCTGATTATTCACAGATGACAACATCATCCTTGTACTCCGTCACTTCCTTGCCGTTGATGAGCTGGACAATGACCTCACAACCCAAGTCCTCGACAATCGTTCCCTCTGTCTGACCTCTTCGGGGATAAAGCAAGGTGCAGAAACACCCTACAACGCCGTCCAACTGCTCCATGTCTATCGTTGCCATATCCGTTCCTCCTTGTTAGCCGAATGTGATTGGATTGATGCAGAAATTCGTGTCCTCTGCCTCATACTCGTATTCATTGATGAAGTCAATCATCTTCTGTTCGCTTCTTCCGTCCTGTGAGACACCAGTCTTCTCACACCACAACTTGATAGCATCACCAAAGGTGGAGTAAGCACCCTCACAATCCTCAAAGAGTTCTCCGTATGCAGTGACGTAGCACTCTTCGGGGAAGAAGTCGTTCTCATCGTGCGTATAGAAGATGTCGCAACCTGGCTCAACCTCTCGCCAACTGATTGAAAGTTCATCGCCAAGTGCCTTGTTCACCTCCTCAAAGAACAAGTCGCATGAAGACCAAGCACTTTCGGTGTCAAAGGACAAGAGGGCATAATCGTCTTCCACGTTCTCCTCATACTCTGCCCAATAGATGTGTCCTCTCACCGAGATGCCTTTCTTCTCGTAGTCAATGCCATAGTGTTCTGCCAAGAGATACAGATACACATTATTACTGTTCACCTCCAACTCTTGGAGTGTGTTCCAAAGGTCTGCCACGGCTTTGCGTGAGCCTGTCACCTTGTACTGAGTGTCGCAAATGTTAGCCATAAGATAAAATTTTTATTTTCTTCCCTTATGTAGAACCAACTACCATCGGGATTGATTAAAGAATTATGTTGCCCCAAAAGGTGTTATGGCTCATCAATGCAAGGTTTTGCCGTCAAATACTACCTCTGCCACAATCAGAGCGTGGAGATTTCACGGACAAACCACAGGCACCGACCTTGCAGGATGAACGCCATGACAGGTACCTTTGCAACACAATTCTTATCAAAGCCCGATGGGGTGGTACATGGCAGACTGCATGGTACAGCAGTGTGAAGTGACGTTATAGGTGGAGATAAGGCTATAAGAGGTTTTTGCAGTCAAAGGAGAAAAGAGTCCACAAAGTGCAGTATCTACAGGACAAAAACACTTTAGTTTACCTTGGTTAGCTCTTATATATATGCTAACCTAAAGTAAACTGTATATATGTCCGTCTAAAACCCGAAAACCGTACGGGTCAGCTTACGTCAGAAACAGAAGTATAGAACCATAGAAGTGGTTCAAGAAGTCTTTCTTCCTTTGACTGCAAAATATTATCTTTGCACGAATCATAATTGCCCTGTAGGATTTAATATAATTTAACACTCTTTGTTGAATGCAAGGAAGAACAGCTTCAATATGCTGAATATCAGTAGTATAACATTGTGTTAACCCTTAATCTGTAGAAAAGGATGTTATCATACAAAGTAATGTCCATTTGTACTTTTTCTATATGGTTTTATACTTACATTTGCATATCATTTGTATCTTGATAACAGTAACTAACTGATTATCAATATACTTTATATTTGAGGAAGTGAAATAAAATCGCTGAATAAGACGATTGAAATAATAGAAAAGGGTTGAAAGTCATAGACTTTCAACCCTTTTTATTTTTGAATGACTATTATTCTATATCGGAAAGTTCAAAAAAAAGTCTGTACGTTTTTTTTTAGGGAGATTTGTCGAATAAATTTTCTGGTAATGAAAATGTAGCTTATCTTTTAATACTCCTTCCCGTAAAGCGATATATGATAAAATAATGGAAAGAAGTTTGGATAAAGAAATGTCTTATGAAGAGTTTGCCGTATTTGATTTGCAGACTAGATCACAAACGCGCAGTGCTAAACCAACTGTAGGACCAAGTAAGCCATTCACACGTCCTCACTTTGTAAATAGAATGTTAGATAAGTAAAGCAGATGTATTCCATTCTGGCTTAGATACCAATTACGTTAAGTACAGTATTTTTCTAATCTTTTCCCGGTTGCCCACAATCCAAACGAGATCTCCTAATTGGAAAGTTGTGTCTTTATCCAGGGGAATCAGTTCGTCATTTCGTTCAATAGCTACAACAATACTGTCATGCTTCTCTCCTAAATGAGACTGCGCGATGGTCTGATTTAAAAAGCGGAATTCTTCGTCTACCGTGAAAGAGTGGAGAGTTATCTTTTTATCCACTGCATCCATATCTGATGTATTTTTTACATCTTCTATTCTATTTCTGAATTCCTGTAATTGCGTATCTGTACCAACTACTGTCAATTTATCCTGCGGATAGATGTGTTCAGAGCTTTTCGGTATATATATGTTCAGATCGCCACGAGTGATTGCGACGACATTTACTCCAAAATTTTGCCTGAATGAAAGTTCTCCTAAAGACTTGCCGATGTAATCGGAATAAGGCGATACGAGGATAGATGTCAAATCAAGGTCTTTATCATTGAATTCGCTATTGAAACTTGTTTTTAGCGGGTGCCGTTTTTTAGCTACCTCTTCCCGTCGGTTAAGATTGGCAAGGAATCTTGTTTCCAATCGTGAATATTGCGTGAGGTCTTCCCTAAGAATAAGAATCAATGCTACCACGGCTATGGCAATAATCACACTTATTCCCCAGTTTAGTTTAAAGTAGCTGATGACTACACTAGTGATAAAGAAAAGAGCAACAGATACACGTCCCAGAACCAGGGAAACCAGGCGTCCGTGATTGTAATTCTCGTCTCTCCATAGCTTCAGGAATAATTCCGAAGAGTTGTATTTGTTGGAGATGAGCGCCCATAAAAAAGGAGTCATAAGTAGAAGAGTACCCAGACACATCACCAGGTTGATCCATACAGTGACAGGAGCAAACATTTCGCTGATGGCGGGATAAATGATTTGTATCGACAGCAGCCAAATAGCAGTGAGCAGTACGCTATAGATAACAACTCTCCCAATCATGTTTTTTAGTAATTTCTTCCAGTCACTATCGTGGTTCATGGTCTTCTTGCCGGAAGCATAACGATCTAATGTCTCCTGTACTTTAGTAGGCAATATTTTGTAAAGCCATTCGGCAAAAGGATTGGCTAAACGGATAAAGTAAGGAGTCGTGAAAGTGGTGATAACAGATACAGCCACAATGATAGGTGAAATAAACGGATCAAGCACTTTGAGCGAAACACCCAGTCCGGCAATGATGAAAGCAAACTCTCCGATTTGTGCCAGGCTGAATCCGGATTTGATGGAAGTATTCAGTGGTTCTCCGGATAAGAGTACGCCAAACGAAGAGAAAATGGCTTTGCCGATAATGGTAACCAGTGTAATGATGATGACAGGCCAGGCGTATTCTACCAATACAGCCGGATTCACCAGCATACCGACCGAAACGAAAAAGATAGCTCCGAAGAGGTCTTTTACCGGTTGTATGATATGTTCGATGTGTTCGGCCTCGATAGTTTCGGCAAGGATAGATCCCATGATAAATGCTCCCAGTGCTGTTGAAAACCCTGTATAAGTAGCCAATACTACCATTCCCAGACAAAGACCGAGAGAAACAATCAGAAGAGTCTCGTTATTCATCAACTTCTTTGCTTTTTTGAGAAAAGCCGGAATAACGAAGATACCTATGAGAAACCACAGGATTAAAAAGAAAACGACCTTGAGCACACTTATCAGCAAATCTTCACCTACAAAGTCCTGACTCACTGCCATTGTGGAAAGAAGCACCATCATTAAGATAGCAATCAGGTCTTCCACTACCAGAGTACCGAATACGATACCGGTAAAACGTTGGTTACGCAATTCCAGATCATTGAAGGCTTTGATAATGATTGTAGTGGATGACATAGACAACATTCCTCCCAGGAAAATGGAATTCATGGTGCCCCATCCTAATAATTGTCCCACCAAATACCCAATGAGTAACATGCTGATTACTTCGGTGATAGCCGTAATAAAAGCTGTGGAACCTACATTCATGAGCTTCTTAAAGCTAAACTCCAGTCCGAGTGCAAAGAGCAGGAATATAACACCTATTTCTGCCCATATATTGATATTCTCAATATCTCCCACTGTAGGGAAAATATTAATATAAGGACCTGCCAGCAATCCGGCAATAATGTAACCTAAGACTAAAGGCTGTTTTAGCCATTTGAACAACAAGGTTATGATACTGGCCGATATTAATATCAGCGCAAGGTCGGCAATCAAAGTTGGCAAGTGTGACATTAGGTGTGGGTTTATTTATTATAACATTCCTGATAGATAATATGTTTCCATCTATAAAAAGATGGAAACAATATAATAAATAGCTGCAGCTAAGAGTCCACTGACTGGAATTGTAAGAATCCAGGCAGTCATGAGGCTTTTGGTTACTCCCCAACGAACGGCAGAGAGGCGTTTAGTTGCACCTACTCCAATAATCGCTCCTGTGATAGTATGTGTGGTACTAACGGGGATTTTCAACATTTCCGTAATGTAGAGAGTGAAAGCACCTGCTGTTTCGGCAATCACTCCTTCCAGTGGGGTTACTTTGGTAATTTTTGTTCCCATTGTTTTCACTATCTTCCAGCCACCGGACATCGTACCGAGTGAAATTGCTGTGAAGCACGAAAAAGCAACCCAGTCGGGAAGGTCATTGATACTGTTGATGCCCATGCCCAATCCCATTGAATGGCCGGCTATCATGGCAGCGGCAATAATACCCATTACTTTCTGTGAATCGTTCAAGCCATGTCCGACGCTGAAGAGGGCGGAGGATACGAGTTGTAACCTCTTGAACCATTGCTCGGCTGTGTGGGGATGTGCGCGTCGGCAGATGTAGAGGACAAACAGGGTGAAACCGAAAGCAATGACCATTCCGATAAAAGGAGCCAGAAAGATAAAGGCTGCAATTTTAAGAATGATGTTAAGCTGAATTGCTTCAAATCCGTTTGCCATAATGGCAGCTCCTGCAAAACCTCCGATAAGGGTGTGTGAGGAAGAAGACGGAATCCCTTTCCACCAGGTAACCAGGTTCCAAGTGATAGCCGCTATAACTCCTGCTAATATAATGGGCAGGGTGATATATTGCTCTACCACAGTCTTGGATACTGTATTGGCGATACCGAATCCACCTATTATATATTTGGCAATGAAAAAGGCTACGAAGTTGAAGAAAGCAGCCCATATTACAGCTTGAAAGGGAGTAAGCACCCTGGTAGATACGATGGTAGCTATTGAGTTTGCTGCATCGTGAAAGCCGTTGATATAATCGAATATCAGAGCCAGAATGATGATAGTCACTAATAATTCCATGTGTTCCGGCTTGCTTTATGCGTACTTTACAATCAGGTTTTTGAGAATCTTGCCTACATGCTCTGCGGCATCGGTCGTTTTTTCCAGTTCATGCATGATCTCCTTTATTTTGATAAGTTCAATGCAATCTTTTTCCTCTTCGAAAAGTTTGGTGATAAAGAATTCGTATACATCATCCGCCTGGTTCTCGATTTCATGCAGTTTGGAACAATATTCACGGAGAAGAGTCGGTTTCTTACGGAATGTTTCGAGTTCGTCCATGGCTTTGCATATATAGATCGCTTCCTCCTGAATCAAACGGCTCAACTCTTTGCCATTCTCTGAAATAGGACGGGGATTGTAAATAGAGATTCGTTTGGCACAACTGTTTATTCCGTCGATGACGTCATCCATGCAGGAAGCTAAGTCATGAATATCTTCGCGGTCGAAAGGAGTGATAAAGGTAGTACCTAATTCATCAAAAATCAGGTGTGTCAGTCTGTCGCCTTCCCGTTCCAGATCTTTGATTTTTTTGTAGTAGTCCGAACGTTCTGTAGGTGAGTCATGTTGCAAGCTTTCTATTAAAACAACTGATGCTTCGCAGAGCACTTCTGATAGCTGTTTCAGTAAAGGGAAAAATTTGGGCTCCTTTGGAGTAAACCGGCTAAAAAAAGAATTTTTCATAAGTGTAAAAACTTTAAATTGTTTTTTCTTCTCTATTTATATTAGTAACAAATGAATACAGATTATGGTTTGCTGTTTTTAAGATTTTAGTTTGGCACGTACTACCTCTATAATGGCAGGCAATACAGAGATAAATATGATGGCTACAATCAGTAACTTCAGGTTTTCCTGCACAAACGGAAGGTCGCCGAAGAAATAACCTGCATAACAGAATACGGCAACCCAGAGCGCACCACCAACTAAATTATACATCATAAAATAGTAGTAATTCATCTTTCCCATTCCTGCTACGAAAGGTGCAAATGTGCGTACTATCGGGACAAATCTGGCTAGAATAATTGTTTTCCCACCATACTTTTTATAGAACTCGTGTGTTTTCTCCAGATAACTTTGTTTGAATATCCTGGAGTTGGGATTATTAAACAGCTTTCGACCGAAGAAATGTCCTATCATGTAATTGCAGGAATCGCCCAATACGGCAGCGGCAAATAAGATAATGACAAGTATATGCACGCTGATGGGCATATCGGGTAATGCTGAAATGGCTCCTGCAACGAAGAGTAAAGAATCACCGGGAAGAAAAGGAGTGACCACTAATCCGGTTTCACAGAAGATGATAAAAAACAAGATGGCGTATGTCCAGGCATGATAATCACGCACAATCATCACCATATATTGATCGATATGAAGTATAAAATCCAATAAAAAGTCCATTTTATATACTTTGGTTATTATTGTAATGAAAGAATGTTATAGGCTTCCAGACCATAGTGAATTTTCTTTTCACTCAAATGGTGGATGCAAACAGAAAGTGGGGCATAAAAGACTTGAATTGTCCTATGCCGAAAAAAGATATAAAATGGCTAAATGAGTATGTGTCCTAATGAATAGATATGATATCTATCGGAATATTTAAAAAGATTGGTATAATATGAAAAACCTGTCCATTGATTTTGAGGAAGTTGAATCTTTAGCGAGCTTAGCATGCGGATAGTGACAGAAGGAATATTGAATCTTAGTATTTTTAAGGGAGAGAGGTGGCGGAAGGAAAATGGATTTAAAACGCCGTTATCGTTATTGTAATTTTGCTTTCCGGCGTATTCTTTTGTCTTGACTAGTTTCTGTTCTTGATCCAGTTGTATAATGCTAGCTTTAGAGGTGTATGAATTGGAATAGGTTTGTATGCCGTTACTACCGGCTTCTAACCGGTATGCCTCTTGTGCTTCGTCGGAAATCAGATGGAATCCCCAACACAGAAATACGCCTAATAGTATACAAAATATGTACTTCATCATAACCGCCGCAAAGGTAGAAACTATTTTTATATGAAATACATATTCACAAGCATAATTAACAATTATATCAGTGATTACCGGGAATTATTCTTTGAAGTTGCTTATCGTAAATTTCATCGGAGTATATGTTATCCCATTGGTACATTGTTTCCCGGCAATTTTATCGAAGCCCAGACTTTGATAAAAAGGAATAGCGTATGTGGATGAATTAACCGTCATTTCATTTACCGGGCAATGCTTGATTGCAAAATTGAATAATTGTTTGCCGATGCCTTTACGGTGGTGTTCTTTTCCGATGAAGAACAGGGATAGATGCTTCCCTTCATTCTTCGTTCCCATAATTCCTACTAGATTTTCATTGTCAAAAGCCCCGTAAATCACTAATTCATTCATAAGTTGCTCACTAAAGATAAAACTTTTGAATGAATTCAAACCTTCTTCATCGAAGTCTTCCGCTCCACATTGTATATATACCTCTAATGCTAATGAGGTAGCCCGGTCGTATTCGGTCTTGTCTAATTTGCGTATCATGGCGATTGCTTTTATCATTAATTTGCCGGGAAATTTACTATTAATTCCCGGATATAACATTGGAATATGATTTCTTTTTCTTTTTTTTTGTAAAAGCTGTAGGGTATTTCCAGTCTGAGCGCTCTTATAAATAGAAACGTAATTTATTTACCTTTAAAAAGCATCAGTATGAAGAATGTAGAAAAACACTTGGTTGGATGGCTGTCAGTTTGTTTGCTGCTTTGTAGCTTTCCTGTGTGGGCGCAAGGAGATGCCGGAGATTATCTAACAATCGTTGGTATGGTGAAAGACAAGCAAAATAAAAAAGCTCTGGAGAACGTAAATGTATCTGTGCATGGCAGTAATATCGGCACTGTGACGAATGCGGAAGGAGAATTTGCTTTGAAAATCAAAAAAACAGAAGCGTCGCGCGAACTGGAGATTTCACATATAGGTTATGTAAATAATCATATCTCTCTGGAGAAAGAAACACCCTCTAAGTTGACGGTTTGGCTGACACCTCATGCCAACCTGCTGAATGAAGTGGTGGTGTTTGCTGAAAATCCACGTATGATTGTAGAGAAGGCAATCAGTAAGATTCCTCTAAATTATAGTGATAAGCGTGATATGCTGACGGGATTTTATCGGGAGACTGTACAGAAAGGGCGTCGGTATATTGGTATATCGGAGGCTGTGATCGATGTGTCCAAAACAGCCTACACTAATAGAAATACTAATCATGACAAAGTAAGGGTGGTGAAGGGACGTCGCCTGCTTAGCCAGAAAGCGAGTGATATCTTTAGAGCACGCAGTGGATAAATTAAAAAAGCAATCGAATTGTAACAGGGATAGTTTTCTTATATTTGAGGTCAATCATAAAGATGCTGGATGAACTGCTCATACTAAAAAAGATAAAAGGAGGTGACATGAAAGCGTTTGAGGAACTTTTTCGTCGTTACTATTTTCCTCTTTGCTGTTATGCGGCAGGTATGTTTGTCGAAAGGCGTACGCGTAACGTGCGAATGATTCCTCAAAAGGTGGTATATACAATTTCTTATAAACCGTGGCAAGGGACTTATTACATACACCATATCCGTGGAGATCTTCATTTCAAAGTGAAACGGACAAAAATGCTGTTCGGCAGCCGGGATCTTCATATCTGGTTTGAGATGATTACTTGCAAGGTGGATACCGAACAAGTGGTCGTATTTCCCCGTACAGACAGATTGCCCACCCGTACCATCTTCTCTGACACCTATTTCAAATATGATGAGAACTTTTGGAAGGACTTCAACGTGATCCCATTGGAAGAGGAAATCAGTAAACTGATAGAAAAGATCTCTTTGAAGATAGAAGAAATAGGTGATTGATTTGTTTTGTCATTCAATGAGATTGCTGTACCTTTGCATCCGGTTTAAAAGATTGTATGTTATGGAATTACCAAAAGATCCGATGATGTTGTTCAGCGTCATCAATATGAAGTTACGTGATTGTTATTCTTCACTTGACGAACTTTGTGAAGATATGAATGTGGACAAGGATGAATTAGTGAATCAGTTGAAAGCCGTGGGCTTTGAATATAGTGTGGAACACAATAAGTTCTGGTAATCATTTTCTTGTTTATAACTTATAGATAAACTACTAAAAGTGCCTTCATCGCCTTTACAAAGGATATGGAGGCACTTTCTATATCTTATGCGCAGCTTCTCTCTTACTCTTTCTTGTTAATAAAAGCAAAATGCGGATTCCCGTATTTAACTTCCCCGCTCTTCTGCGTTCTAACTAATAAAGCTTAGAAAAAGAATTGATGATAAACGAGAATAAAATTCGTGAAGCTTGTGCCTCGAATCGCGAACGGGGATTCAAGATGTTGATGGACTCTTTTCAGGTACCGATATATAATTATATCCGTAGACTGGTCGTATCTCATGAAGATGCGGAGGATGTGCTTCAGGAAGTCTTTATCCGGGTGTTCCGGCATATCGATCAGTTTCGCGAAGAAAGTTCACTGTCAACTTGGATTTACCGGATTGCCACGAATGAGAGTTTACGCTTGCTGAACGGTCGTAAAGATGAGGGAGTTGTTTCTGCAGAAGATGTTCAGGAAGAGTTGATGGGCAAGTTGAAGGCTTCCGATTATATTGATTATGAAAATGAGTTGGCAGTGAAGTTTCAGGAAGCCATTCTAAGTTTGCCTGAAAAGCAACGGCTTGTATTCAACTTACGTTATTACGATGAACTTG
This sequence comes from Bacteroides sp. L008, assembly GCF_040812255.1. Lineage (NCBI taxonomy): Bacteria > Pseudomonadati > Bacteroidota > Bacteroidia > Bacteroidales > Bacteroidaceae > Bacteroides > Bacteroides sp. L008. The sequence goes on from NZ_JBFNXO010000001.1 coordinate 124,626, forward strand.
AATATGAAGAGATTGCCCGTGTACTGGATAGTAAAGTGGATACACTAAAGGTGAATTACCACTATGCGAAAGAGAAGATTAAGGAATATATATTAAACAGATAGAATGATGAAAAAGGATTTTGATTTTGACGATATTGGTAAACGGACACCTTACCGTACCCCCGATGGATTCTTCGAGGACGTGCAACGAAAGGTGATGGAACGCGCCGGAGTGAAGCAACAGCGGAAATCTCACATGAAGCTGATTATTTCTACGGTGATTACCATGGCGGCAGTATTGATCGGATTTCTGTTTGTTCCATCTTTGAGACAGGCAGATGAGGCGAAAACGTCTTCTTCGAAAGTATTAGCTAATGGTACAGAATCTGTAGATAAATGGATTAAAGAACTATCGGATGAGGAGTTGGAGGAGCTCGTCAACTTCTCTGAAAATGATATATTTTTGAATTAAGTAACTCAATTATTATTTTAAACGTGAAGATTATGAAGACTAAATTTATTTATGTAATTTTGGCTGTCCTATTGATGGGAAGCCAGATGACTTTGTCTGCACAGAATACAGATAACAAAGAAAAGAAACAACGCCCTACACCGGAACAAATGGTGCAGATGCAGACTAACCAGATGGTGAAAATACTGATGCTGGATGATGCAACTGCTACCAAGTTTACTCCGGTTTATGAGAAATATCTGAAAGAGTTACGCGAATGTCGTATGATGTCCAGACCGAGAACCGAAAAAGCGAAAAAACAAGGGACGGATGCCAATGCTAAGCAGGAACGGTCGTCCATGACTGACGACCAGATTGCAACCATGTTGCGGAATCAGTTTACTCAAAGCCGTAAAATGCTGGATGTTCGTGAAAAGTATTACAATGAATTCAGTAAGATACTTTCGCAGAAGCAGATTCTGAAGATTTATCAGCAGGAAAAGATGAATGCTAATAAGTTTAAGAAAGAGTTTGACCGCAGAAAAGGACAGAAACCTGGACAAGGACACCACCAGGGACAAAGAACTCGTAGTCCGCGTTCAGACCAGAAATAAAGATTAGGTTTATTTTATTATAGTTTTATTTTACTAAATCAACACAATTGAACATAGACAGCCATATTTATTCTTTTCAGTACCGTTTGATTACTTGTTATGTCTTGTTACTGATTAGTTTGACTGTTTTTGCTCAGTCCGGCAAAGAACGTTTTTCCGGTCGTGTGATTGATACTGAAACTTATCAGCCGGTACCGTTTGCTACGGTCCGGCTTTTAGCTTTACCGGATAGTACATTGTTGGGCGGCGGCGCTACGGATGCTATCGGTAAATTTCAACTTTCCGTTTCCATTCCTAATCATGCAACTAAAGCGAAGTCTTTATTATTACAGGTTTCATATATCGGATATAAGCCGGTTTTTCATCCCGTTTCCATTTCCAGCAAAAGTTCTTCTTATGAATTGGGGGATATAAATCTGACTCCGGAAAGTTATGCTTTGGATGAAGCAGTGGTAGTGGGGCAGGCTCCAATGGCGGTGACAGAGGGGGATACAACGGTATTCAACGCTTCTGCCTATCGTACTCCCGAAGGTTCAATGCTTGAAGAATTGGTAAAACAGCTTCCGGGAGGTGAAATAGATGCAGACGGTAAGTTGCTGATACATGGCAAGGAAGTAAAAAAGATTTTGGTGGACGGTAAAGAGTTTTTCTCTGATGATCCGAAAGCCGCTCTTAAAAATCTTCCTGTGGAGATGGTGGAGAAGTTAAAAGCGTATGAACGTCAATCAGATTTGGCACGTCTTACGGGAATAGATGACGGAGAGGAAGAGATGATTCTGGACTTGTCTGTGAAAAAAAATATGAAACGGGGCTGGATGGAGAATTTTATGGGAGGATATGGAAGTAAAGACCGTTATGAATTAGCCAATACCTTGAACCGTTTTCGTGAAAACTCTCAATTAACCATTATCGGGAATCTGAATAATACCAATAACCAGGGATTCTCGGAATTACAGAATGAATCTTCCAGTTCAACAGGCAATATCCGTAGCCGGATGGGACTGACTACCTCCCGCTCATTGGGGCTTAATGCAACTTATGACTGGAAGCGCGTTAAATTACGTTCAAATATTCAATATGTTGGCACCGATCGTTTGGAAGATAGCCGCACCACAGTCGACAACTTTCTCCGGGAAGATAAATCAATCAATCTGGGCACAAGTCATAGCCGGCAACAGAATCACGAACTGGTAGCCAATGCTTCTCTTGAATGGAAAATGGATTCTGTTACTACATTGATTTTCCGTCCTCAATATCGTTTCGCAGCCAATGATAGAGAGAATAATGGCTTTCAGGAAGGGTGGGGGAATGATGTGTTGCTGAATGAGAGAGAGTCCTCCGGCACTAATCATAATTCCCGGTATAATCTGGCACTGATGTTGCAGCTTAGTCGGAAATTGAGTCGTCTGGGGAGAAATGTTGCTTTGAAGGTAGACTATGGTGCTAATGCTTCAGCTACAGAGCGGACGAACCTTTCTACTACCCGGTACTTCAAAAATAATACGAAGAAGATTCAGAATCAGAAAATAGAGGATGATGTTGACGGATTCAATTACCGGGTGCAGTTGGTGTATGTAGAGCCATTACCGTGGCGGCATTTCCTGCAACTGCGTTACAGTTATCAGTATAGAGTGAACAATTCTGATCGCTTTGTCTATGACTGGGATAAGGAATTGGAAGAGTTTGCTCCTGACTTTGATGAAGAATCCAGTAACCGTTTTGAGAATCAATATAGTAATCATTTAGTAAATCTTGCGATACGTACCTCGCAAAAAAAGTACAATTATAATATTGGTGTTGATTTTGAACCTCAAAAGTCTGTTAGCCATTCATTGTTGAGTGATGCTCCCGAAGATCAGTTGGAAAGAACGGTCATGAATTTTTCGCCTACTGTCAATTTCCGCTATAAGTTTTCAAAACGCACCCGTTTGCAAATTGTGTATAGGGGAAAAGGGAAACAGCCTAATATACGTGATCTCCAACCTGTGACCGACCGTACCAACCCTTTGAATATCCGTGTCGGAAACCCTTCGTTGAAGCCTTCATATATGAATACTTTTACGCTGAATTTCAATTCTTACAATACCAGACATCAGCGAAATATGGTAGCTACCGCTTTGTTCGAGAATACCATTAACAATGTAACCAATCAGGTGACTTATGATAGTGAAACTGGTGTACGAACTACGTCTCCGGTCAATATGAATGGTAATTGGCGGGCCATGGGTTCTTTTTCTCTCAATACCCCTTTTAAGAATCGTAACTGGATATTTCGTACTTACTCCTATCTGCAATACCGGAATCAGAATGGCTATACAACCTTGAATAAAGAAGAACCGGTGAAAACTTCCGTACAGCATTTAACGGGACGCGAACGTCTACGGATTACTTATCGTACCCGCCAAATGGAACTTACAGGGCTTGTTGGCCTGACTTATAACAATTCTTATAATGACGTACGGGAGAAGCGTACTGAAACTTTTGATTATCAGGCAGGGACCGAATTGCAGCTTTATCTTCCCTGGGGGATGGAGTTATATAATGACTTGACTTATTTTCTCCGTACCGGATATGGTTATGAGGGTTATGCCAAAGCAAATTTCATGTGGAACTGCCAGCTGTCAAAAGCCTTTTTGAAGAGGAAACAGTTACTAATCCGCTTCAAAATATATGATATTCTTCATCAGGACATTTCCATGATACGCACGATAACCGCTACTGCCATTCGTGACACTGATTATAATGCACTGGGTTCTTATTTTATGGTGCATGCTATACTTCGTTTGAATATGATGGGAAAATAATTAGAAATTAAATCTTCATTAGTTCGAAAACCACAGCAGGGTTTTGATTGTTGTATGTCCTACGTATAAAAACAATGTAAGGCTGGCTGAATGTTTCGACTGATAAGAAAGATAAAAGATAAAGGTCGTTGGCGTATTTTTAAACTGAAGTTGATTGATGCCCGACTGTACTTTGTCAGTATCTTCGTAGGATTACTGACAGGACTTGTAGCTGTGCCTTATCATTACCTATTACAGTTTTTCTTTAATCTCCGTCACGATTTCTTTGATTCTCGTCCCAAATGGTATTGGTACATACCTCTTTTTCTTTTGATGTGGGGAATACTTGTATTCGTATCCTGGTTGGTAAAGAAAATGCCGCTTATTACCGGTGGGGGTATTCCACAAACACGTGGAGTTATCAATGGGAGGGTTGATTATAAACATCCTTTTCTGGAATTGGTGGCAAAGTTTGTAGGTGGAATACTTGCATTAAGTACCGGATTGTCTTTGGGGCGTGAAGGTCCCTCTGTACAAATAGGTTCGTATGTAGGATATCTGGTATCCAAATGGGGGAGGGTGCTTAGCGGTGAACGGAAACAGTTATTGTCCGCTGGTGCCGGTGCCGGGTTAGCGGCAGCTTTTGCTGCCCCATTGGCTTCGTCATTGTTGGTGATCGAATCTATCGAGCGGTTCGATGCACCTAAAACAGCTATTACCACACTTCTGGCAGGAGTAGTGGCAGGTGGAGTTGCCAGTTGGATTTTCCCGATTAATCCTTATTTTCATATTGATGCTATTGTACCGGGAATGACTTTCTGGGGACAAGTGAAATTGTTTCTTTTGTTGGCAGCAGTCGTTTCTGTTTTTGGAAAGTTCTTTTCTGTCACCACTCTTCAGGTGAAACGTATTTACCCTGGCATTAAGCATCCGGAATACGTGAAGATGCTGTATTTGCTTTTTATAGCTTTTCTAATTTCTATGGCCGAGTTTAATCTGACCGGAGGAGGCGAACAGTTCTTGTTATCCCAAGCTATGCATCCGGACACACATATCCTCTGGATTGTTGGCATGATGTTATTGCATTTTGTTTTTAGCACTTTTTCTTTTTCTTCGGGTTTACCGGGAGGAAGTTTTATCCCGACACTGGTGACGGGAGGACTTCTTGGACAAATAGTAGGATTGATTATGGTTCAACAAGGTGTTATTGCTTATGAGAATATCAGCTATATCATGTTGATTTGTATGTCTGCATTCCTTGTAGCAGTAATCCGCACCCCTTTGACAGCTATTGTACTAATAACCGAGATTACAGGGCATTTGGAAGTCTTTTATCCTTCCATTGTTGTAGGGGGATTAACTTATTACTTTACGGAAATGCTTCAGATCAAGCCGTTTAATGTTATTTTGTATGACGATATGATTCATTCACCGGCATTTACGGAAGAACCCCGTTATACACTATCTGTAGAAGTAATGAGTGGCTCCTATTTGGATGGAAAGATGGTGGACGAACTTCGTTTGCCAGAACGTTGTATGATCATTAATATACATCGTGATCGTAAGAACTGGCCTCCCAAGGGGCAGAAATTAATGCCTGGCGATCAGGTTCAAATAGAAATGGACTCACAGGATATAGAAAAATTGTATGAACCTTTAGTAAGTATGGCGAATATTTATTAAGTATTTCATCTTTAGATTCTGGTCCTTGATATATAAAAATAGCTGAAAGAGAGATTCTTCCAGCTATTCTTTCAGTATATTAAATACTTATTTTTTCTTATACCAATCGGGGTTTGTACCATATTTAGCCCAGTCTATAAATTTAGGATAGATTTCACTGATAGGTTTTTTCTCGTTTTTATCGAAGTTTTTTAATTCTGCAATATCATTTGCATTGGCATTTGACAGGTAGAATGCAAAAGGATAAATATTCTCTTGATCCGATACATAGTAAATGCCTTCATTAGGCTTAGAACAGTCTTCATATTGTCCGAAGAGAGAAGTATCGACTTTAGAAGTTGGTTTCTTCATAGGACAATGAACTTCCAGGCGATTACCTTCTTTACTAGGACGGTATATGAATGCATCGATTGATGTTTCCTGCTTTTTATTCGAGTTTTTATCTCCGTATTTGAATGTTACTTTATATTCGGCATTCGGGTTTGTTTTGACGTTATCAGTCAATATGATTGCATTACTTTCACGAGTAAATTTGTCAGCTCCCGAAGCTACAGTAAAGTCCTTTTCATTTTCTTTTCTAATAAAGTATTCAGTTGACTGTGCGTTTCCCTCATTTGAAAGAGTGAAACCTAATCCGTTAGTAAATACAGTCGATTTATTATATAAAGTTTTAAGCGTAAATGATTCGCTTAAAATTTCATTATATATATTGAAAACTTTTTGATAAGTATACTGAACCAATACGTCATTCATATCGTAATCACCAGCTTTAGGCCATTCATCTTCAAATGCGTATACACCTGTCTTTTCGATGGTTGTATTTAAATCTTCATCTACAGGAGGAACATTGGTGATTTCAGGATTGGCTTTTAAGGAGAACACAACATCTGTAAAGTTCTGGTCATCCATGAAATCTTCAAAAGCGATAGCAATGTTGTTGTTTTTATCTTTAAACATAGCCGTACGTACATCTATATTGCTATTCACTTTAGTGCTAAATCCTTTGGTGGAGCTAGCATAAAATCCTGCGGTTTGGGTATAGCTATTGAAGCCTGTAAAATAGGTGTTCCATGCGTTACATGCTAGAACAAAACCGATGCTATATCCTTTGGGGAAATTTGTCCCTTCCGGATGTTCAGGATCATCAAAATATTTTAGCTGTACAGCAGTGCCTTCTTTTACGCCTTGTGGAGAAGCTTGAAGGCTTCCGTTATTCCAAGTCATTTGAGTGTTTGGGAATATAGCATATACCTTTGCATCTTTCAGGCTAGCAGGAGCTTGGTCAAGTCGGTAATAGTAGTAGCCTAATGAACTGTTCCAACAGGTCCATCCTTTTAATGCGGTTAGAACTACGGCTGTTTCGTCTTTTTCAACATATAAATCGGCAGGAGTGCGAAATCCCTCTGGACAACTTCCTAATGTATTTAATACTTTATTTACAGTAGTACGCAATTCATTCATTTCAGATTTACTCAAAGTGAGTTTAGGATCGTTACCTTTATAAGCATAATCAATAACCCCACTACGTTTATCAAATGAGCCGAGATTAGTATTCCATCCTAGATTATTAAACCGATTTCCATCAAATTTTGTTGATTCTTTATAAGACGCTCTAGTCGTAGGCTGTTCATCTGTGTCTGATACCTTTAAAACACCGTTAACTATTTTTCCGGGTATTGCCTGTCTGGCAAAAGGTGATGTAGAAACGATATACACATTAGATACATAAGCCGGCAATTCTATTGTTGTAGTGAATTTGCCTTGTTCATCTGTCCATGCACCATCTAATGGCTGAACATTTTCTTTTAGAATAGTAGTGTTTTCACCTTCAATCAATGGATTTCCATCATAAATGGAGAAAGGAACTCTTGATTCAGAATTAGAATAGTCAATTTCTACTTGTACTTTTTGTATAGTAGAAAAGTTAGAGGGGTTAATTTCTGCTCCTGGAGCTTCTTGGTATAAGTCTTTATCACTGTCTACACAGCTGCTTACACCCATTGCAATAATCACTGTACATGCTAACCAAAATTTCTTCATATGTGTTGTTTTTTGTTTATGCAATAATTTAGTTCGTTTTGTTTTAAAAGAAACCCGTAAGCTCTTTAAAGTTCAAAAGCTTACGGGTGCAAAGATATATATATTATTCAATACAATCATAGAAAAGTTGAATAATTTTCAAAAATATGTTCTATAACTTGTATTTTCCATTCTTTTTGTCTCATTATTCCATACTTCTTAACCATGCAATTTCTTCTTTCCATTTATTTTCATCTGGGGTTTCGAGTATTAACGGAATATTATCAAATCTGGAATCTTGCATCAATCTTTCAAAAAAAGCTCTGCCAATCAATCCTTCACCAATGCTGTCGTGGCGGTCAACATGGGTACCTAATGCTTTTTTAGAATCATTCAAGTGCATACCGCGGAGGTAGTTGAATCCCACTTCCTTGTTAAATTCATCAAAAACTTTATCATATTCATTGACAATGTCGTAACCTGCAGTATAAGTATGACAGGTATCGAGGCAAACACCTACCCGGCTCTTATCGTTTACCCGGTCGATGATATATTTCAGTTGCCAGAACTCGCTTCCTAAATTACTACCTTGTCCGGCTGTGTTTTCAATAACGGCTGTCACTCCGTTTGTTTTTTCTAAAGCAAGATTGATGCTTTCTGCAATAAGCGACAGGCAATCTTCTGTTGATATTTTATTGAGAGAGCTACCAGGATGAAAATTTAGAAGTTTCAAACCAAGCTGTTCGCAACGTTTCATTTCGTCCAGAAAAGCGGCACGGCTTTTTTGAAGTCCCTCTTCCTCCGGATGCCCCAGATTGATAAGATAACTGTCATGTGGCAGGATATATTCCGGTTGGAAACCGTACTTCTCACAATTCTCTTTAAAGAGGTTGATACTTTCTTTCGTTAAAGGTTTACTTACCCATTGACGTTGATTCTTGGTGAATAATGCAAAAGCATTTGCTCCTATTTCGCGCGCATTAATGGGGGCGAATTCAACGCCACCGGATGCGCTAACGTGTGCTCCGATATATTTCATATTTTGTTTTTTAATCTGATTCCAGTTTGCAAATATAACATTTTTGGAAGAACTAATGTTTGAAAAAACAATTAGGGTAGGTCGACTGCACCAAAAATGTTTTAATAGGAGTGGAGATGAACTAAATGGTAGCTTCCAATAGTTAGTAAGAGGTAAGCTGTCTTAATGCAGTATTTAACTTCCTGTTTTTTACTAATAATACTTTGAACTGCATTCTAGTTTACGTTCCACAACTGTTGAACGTAAATTCATAGGAATGAAGAAAATAGCAGTTCCAAGAAGAGTTACTAAAAATACTATTGCGTTAGATTAATCCTTGTAACTATGAATTTAGTTCAAAACGCTCATAGAAAGGAAAAAAGTGAAATAAAGTTTGTAGTTCTTAATTTAACTTTCTATATTTGCGATATCCAGCTAGCTCCGGAGGGGGCGGTGGGGTGTTTTTTTTATTTAAGAAAGGCGTTTACCAAACGTTATCTTCTGAACTCAAATCTCGCAAATTTGAAATCTACAAGAAGATAAGGCAACGGAAGCGTTCACTAAGGATGTGTTATCAAACATTGTGCTTTGCATAATGTTCTGTATATCTCGTCTTGGCGTGGGCTAGCTGTGTTGCTTATCCTTGTAGATGGGCAATGCGAGAGCCTGAGTTCGGGATAAGCAGAAGTACAGACTCCCATGCCTTTTTTTATTTACTGCTCAATCCGGGGAGGCTATAAGCCATAAATAACATGCAAATGAATTATCATGCTCCCAATTCTTTGTTTTCTTATTTGAATGTAGCCTTTATTAAAAGTATCGGCTGTTTATGTGCTCTTTTCCTATGTATGGCTAGCTACGCGCAGGATGTCACTGTACGAGGAAAAGTTTCTACTCATGGAGAGGAAATGGCAGGTGTGACTATTGTTGTGAAAGGTAGCAATGGACAGCAGGGCACAGTAACCTCAGTTAATGGCAATTATTCATTGAAAGTGGATAGTAAAGGAACTCTTATCTTTTCGTATATTGGTTGTGAAACAATGGAGGTTCCGGTAAAAGGGCGTACTACGATCAATGTGGAGATGAAAGAAACTTCTTTGGCTGTTGATGAAGTAATCATTACTGTGCCTTACGGAACTGTTAAGAAATCTACATTTACCGGTTCGGCCGGAGTTGTTGATAAAAAGTTGATTGCGTCATCACAAGTAAGTAGTGTCTCAAAAGCATTACAAGGAAGTGTGGCAGGTTTACAATCATTCTCAACGAGTGGACAACCCGGAGAAGATGCTAGTATCTATATCCGTGGTATTGGTTCGGCCAATGCATCTACCACTCCGCTTTACGTAGTGGATGGCGTTCCCTACGACGGTGCTTTGTCTTCCATTTCTTCACAGGATATTGCTTCTATTACTGTGTTGAAAGATGCTGCGGCTGCTACGTTGTATGGATCGCGTGCTGCAAACGGTGTAATCATGATTACCACCAAACAGGGAGTCGAGTCTGCTCCGGTTATCGAGTTGTCTGCTAAATTCGGTTTTTCAAGTCGTGCGGTAAGAGATTATGACCAGTTAAGTACCAATGATTATTTTATGTTGCAATGGGAAGCTATGCGTAATAAATATATAAACGATGGTCATTCGGCAGAAGATGCTGCACAGCGATCTTCATCCGAGTTAATATCTGCTATTGGCATTAATCCTTATGGAAGCAAATATGTCCAGCCGGTGGGGGTAGATGGTAAATTGGTGGCAGGAGCTACACCATTGTGGGACGACAGTTGGGAGGATGCTTTAACGCAAGACGCACACTATACGGATTTAAGTGCTCGAATTTCAGGTGGAAGTAAGAATACGAAATATTACTTCTCGTTGGGGTATCTGGACGATCAAGGGGCATATATCTGTTCTGGCTTCAAGCGTTATACATTGCGTTCTAATATCACTTCCGATCTGCGTGACTGGTTACAGGTGGGTTTGAACGTTTCGGGTACCCATTCTATTCAGGATTATCCGAAGCAGGATGATACTGCAATCGGTAATATTGTATTGGCTGCACGTTCATTACCTTCATTCTATCCGGTTTACGAGCGGAATCCCGATACCGGTGAGTATTTGCTCGGTGACGATGGAAATAAAATCTATGATTACGGAAATTATCGCAAGAGTTCTTACCGCGGTTATAATTTTGTTCAATCTATGCCCTATGACAAGAATGAGATAAAGAGGGATGCGGCTTCGGTACGCGGATATTTGCAGATTGCTCCGATTAAGGGATTATCCTATAAGATGTCTTTGAGCATAGATTACAACAGTAAATTTTCGCATGATTATACTAATCCCACTTATGGAAAAGAACCTTTGGTAGGTTCGGTTAGTAAGCGCAATTATCGGACTACAGGTATGACATTCAATAATGTGGTAAATTGGGAGCATAAATTCAAAGAACTCCACAATATTCGTTTGATGGCAGGTCAAGAATATTATGAGTACAATACTTCCAACTTCGGAGGATCACGTTCCGGTGTCATTACTGATGGCTTTTTTGAACCGGACGCAGCTTCTACATTGACAGGTTTCAGTGGAAATAGCGATCAGTATAAATTACTTAGTTATTTCGGAAGTGCCGAATATGCTTTCAATCAGCGTTATTTCTTATCGGCGTCCATGCGTACTGATGGATCATCACGTTTTCATCCCGACAATCGTTGGGGAACATTTTGGTCGTTTGGGGCTTCCTGGAAAATTCATCAGGAGTCTTTTATGAAAGGTGTTGCTGACAAATGGCTGTCAAACCTAAGTATTCGTGCCAGTTATGGTGCTCAGGGAAATGATAATGTGGGTTATTATGCGTATCAAGAATTATACGGTATCGGTAGCTTCTTGGGTGAGACTACTCTTCACGCTTCTCGTCTGGCAACTCCTGATTTGTCGTGGGAAACGAACTTGAACTTTAATGTCGGTTTGGACTTCGGTTTTTTGAATAACCGCATCAATGGTACGATTGAATACTTTAACCGTGCGTCCAAAGATTTGCTGTTCAGCCGTGATTTAGTACTTTCCTCCGGTTTTAGTTCTATTGATGCCAATATTGGAAAATTGAAAAACTACGGTTGGGAATTTACTGTAAATGCTACACCTGTATTGACTCGTGACTGGACATGGCGGTTGTCGGTTAATATGACGACTTATAAAAATAAAATAGTGCAGTTGCCCACGGAAGTAATGTGGCAAGGTAGTAAGAAATGGGTACAGGGTGGTTCATTGTATGACTTTTGGTTGTATGAATGGGGTGGTGTAGATCCCGAAACCGGAAGTGCGCAATGGGCTTATTATGATGCTGACGGCATGAGGCATTTAACAGATGACTATTCGGCTCTGACTTCTGATAAGAAGGTAAAAGCTGGTAGCTCTTTGCCGAAATTAAGTGGAGGTTTCCAGTCAGATCTTACATGGAAAGATCTGTCATTATCTATGTTGTTCTCTTATGGTATCGGTGGAAAAATCTATAATAATGATATAACGATGCTGATGAGAGTAAACGGTGGTAATGGAGATAGTATGAGTAAAGAACTCTTGAACCGTTGGACACCAGAAAATACAAATACAAATATTCCCCGGTTGACACAGGATGGTACAAGCAAGTTTACTTCCTCGTCTACACGTTGGCTGGTAGATCGTTCTTTCCTTCGTTTAAAAACAATAACACTCAACTATAACTTACCGAAGAAATGGTTGCACCCACTGACTTTGAAAGATGCAAGCGTATTTGTGCAAGGTGAAAATATGCTGACATTCAGTAAGCAGCAGGGACTTGATCCGGAACAGCCGGTCAGTGGTATGGCTTCTTTCCGTTATCCGGCTATGAAGACAATTTCATTTGGTATCAATGTAAAACTTTAAAATGAATACAACAATGAAGATAAAACTTAAAAATGTATGTGGACTTATTTTGATGGTATGTGTAGTGGTGTCATGTGATTTAGATACTACTCCTACCACTTCATTGGATGCTCCGAATGTATATAAAGATACGAAGAATGCGGAACGTGTGTTGAGGGGCGCATGGAACTATATCTTTAATACGGGCTCCACTTATGCATCTATTGGTATGGGTTCCATAATGTTGAATGACGATTTTGCCGGTTCAGACGCTGTCAGAACAAGAAGCTATGGTTTCTCCGGCAGTTATAACCTGACAAACGGATATTCACGCGGCGAGTATAATGGCGTGCTTTGGGATTTGATGTATGATCCGATTAATAATTGTAACGGCATATTGAAGTATATAGACGATGTGGCGGGAACTAAAGAAGATAAGGCCAGGATCAAAGGACAGGCATTGGCTACACGTGGGTACGCATATATGATTTTGGCTACACATTATTCTTTTGCCATCGACAAAGATCCGAATGCTGTTTGCGCTCCAATATATACTGAACCAACAGATAACGAAGTAGCTTTGACAGGAAAACCTGCTTCTAGTGTATCAGAAGTTTTTGCTCAAGCTCTGAGTGATTTGGAAGATGCCTTGTTGTTTATTCCTGAAAACTATTCACATGGGAATGATGCGAATGCCCAGTATCAGATTGATTATTCTGTTGCATTGGGCTTGTTGGCACGTACTCATCTATATGCTCGTAGCTGGCAGAAGGCGTATGATTATGCGACGGATGCTTTAGCTATCAATTCTTATTTAATGAATGAGAATGAATATAAGAGTGGCTTTAATGATTATACCAATAAAGAGTGGATGTGGGGATTGTCATGTACAATTGACGATAATATGCCCTGTTATCTGTTTTATTTCAAGGATTGCACATCCGATGGTTATACAAACCTCAATGCCGATCCTTATTTCAAGGAAGAGTTTGAAGATGGTGACTACCGTAAGGATTTATTCGATTGGGGACAGACAGCTTATGGAGACTGGGCTATGTTGAATAAGAAATTCATATTTAAAGACCTCGACAATATGTTGGCGGATTTAGTATTGATGCGTACTTCGGAGATGTATTTGATTAAAGCTGAAGCGGCTGCTCATTTAGCAGGTAAAGAGGGTGAAGCACAACAGTTGTTACAGACTTTGCGTAATGCCCGTATGAAGGAAGGTAAAACTGCGCATGCAGTTACGGAAACCGGTGATGCGTTGATACAGGAAATATGGAAAGAGCGTCGTAAAGAATTGTGGGGTGAAGGTTTTGCTTTGACTGACCTTATCCGTAACCAACAATCAGTGGAACGTAAGGAATATGATGGAAAGATTACTGTGGGTGGCAAAGAAATATCGGTTAAGGGACATACTATTATTAGTTTACCAGATAATACTCCTTTTGTTCCGAATAGTAAATATTATCTGTTCCGCATTCCTGAAAAGGAAGAGTTGCAGAATACCGGACTTTATTCGAAATATCCGAGATTGTCTATTTATGATTTATAAATCCGTATAACTATAAAACCAGTCCCTTCTTCTTTTGATAATCAAAAAAGAAGGGGCTGATTTTGATATAAAGAGCATTGATTAAATTTCAAAATCAGGCAAATAGTCTGTCAGCACTTTACTAACTTGTTTCCCTTTTACTTGGTCAATAACAGTCGTCGCACCTTCCTTTTTACCTGCATCATAGTTTAAGGAAACTTTTTCCACTTTATTACTAACGTGAATAGCGGCTTTTCCTTTTTCCGTAAGGTTGCAAGTGATAGTCCAGTCACCTACTTGAATGGTATTGCCTTTGCGAACTAACTGCATATCCGGGCGATTATTTCCATGTATATCCATAACCGTTAAGAAACGGGCGGTTTTGCAAGGAACTGTTGTAGAAGAGAAATGCCAGTGATTAGGATATTTCACCGCTTTTCCTTGTGCATTCGTTACATTTTTCCAGTTGGTCGGAGCACAGAAGAAAGTATCTACCATTGCCTGTTCCGTTTTTGCCGAACTGAAAAGATGAGCAACAGAGATACCACCGGCTTTATTTCTTCCGGTTACTTTCACTTCATTAGTCAGTTCCAGTATTTCCATCGGTAATTCTACAGTATGTAAAAGGTAACTCCATGTTACGGCTTCTTTTCCTTCCAGCTCATCATAAATCACGAAAATTCCGGTAGTTCCCAATTGGATGATATGACGGCGGAACATATCCAATTTATTCTCATCCCATCCTTTTTCAGGCGTATATTGCGTACCGGATAGTTCGCCACGTTTCAGCCATAGGGGAGAAGTCACTTTGCCATAAGCATTGGAAGCATCTCCTACCATATAAGCGATTTTTTCTCCTTCATACCAACGCGGAATCCAGCCATATCCTTCTGTTCCAATCTTTTGAGTCATTCCATTTACCAAAATACTGTTGTGTGCACGGGTGTTACGGTAAGAATACATACAATGATCGTCCGTAAAACCAGTACGATGTCCGCTGCTGTAAAAAATGGCTTTACCCCCATAGAATGTATTGAAAGCATTCTGATTGGCTAGTGCATGGGAAGTGGAACCATAAGAACTGGAGCGGAACGATAACATGGCATTCCTGTCTATATCTCCCAAAGAAGTATTCATCGTACCGATTCCTGTTTCATTGAATACTTTCGCCATGGGTAGCTCGGCAAGAGTATGTCCTTCTTTGGGGAGAGTTTTCTTGGTTGTACAACGATACCAGGTCAAATCTCCGGATTTTCCGAGGAAAGTCTTTTCCATAATATCCGGTTCTTTTTGCAGAATAGTACGTACATAAGCGGCCGCCCACGGATTATTACATTCACGTGCCAAGGCATCCGCATAACCTACTCGTGTACCGTTCGGCTTCATCTTGCTCTCGTGTGAATTGCCTTGTCCGGCAGATTTTGAGAATGGAGGCTGCTGGTAGATGACGTAAAATGCATTGTTGTTATACCACGGATCAGCGAAGAAATCGAATCCGCTGATACGGGAGTAGAAAGCGGGAACTTCAATCAATGTGCGAAGATTAACCTGGAAATAGGAATCACCATTGTGCCATCCTCCGTCAGCGTTGAGGCCCGGAAGACGGGATACCCATTCATTGTAGCAATAATCCACCCAGGTGGAAGCCATCGGTAGCTCACCATACGTAGCAAATGCCGCCATATTCAAGATACGGAAAGTCATTTGCCAGACATGATTATCAGCAATGCGGTTTTCCAAGTGATTGACATATTCATGATAGAACTTCTTTCCATTGTCACGAATCGTTCTTAGGAGTAGTTTTCTCTCATTCGGAGTCAACAGATTGTACCATGCATCATACGCTGAAGTACTCATGGACAGGATAGTAGAACGATTGAAATCTCCGGCAAAGTATTTACTGTTTTTCCAGGAAAGAATTTCGGAAAGCCGCTTTATACCTTCTTTGTAGTATACCTCGTCTTTCGTTAGCAGGTAAGCGCGTACCATGGCTTCGATATTTGCTTCTTCACGGTCTACAATCTTACGACTTTCCCGAATCAGGGCAGAACGATATTGAACAATGTTTGTCAGCTTGACAACCTGGGTTGTATCAATTTCTTCTTCCAGATGTTTCAGCGGGTGGTTCAGGCATTTATCGGCTTTTCGGATATAAGCCTGTGCCTCCGGATTGTTTTTATTCCGTTCGATGATATTATCCCAATCTTCGGTATCAAGCAAGATGCGGGGATGGGTTTGGGGTAATTTGGCTAATACTTCCTGTAGAGAAAGAGGGCTGAATGTACGTATGTGTTCGTCTATATAAAAATGATAAACAGGTGACCATTCTTCTTTTCCTTCTTTGTCAACGTAGGCATGTTGCCAATACCATTTCCCTTTTTCAAAGAGTTTGAATGGGTTGAAAAAGGCCCATTTTCTTTCGGCGGTAATCACTTCCGATTTGAATTCGGGGTCGCGTGCGATACGGATGCGGTAGGTTACTTCCGGTTTGTAGTCCTCTTCTTCAACTCCGTCCAATACGGCACCGAGGTGCGGGAACTTATCCGGCCACATAAAACGCGGAGGATTGACGGTAATATGCTGTCCGTCCAGGGGCGAAGGCGTTTCGCGGACTTCATGCATCAAGGTCTGTTGAGTCAGATGCATGATTCCTTTTTGTGCATACCCGTTGGCGAATAGCAAAAGGGTGAACAAGAGGAAAATAGATATTCGTTGTTTCATCATATAACTTTGCTTTTATTATTCATCGCTTTGTTGTTCAGCGTTGTTTGAACAAATCTTTCAGACGAATAGTCTTGTTATTAATCAGTGGACGTGCCCAGAAACCAATAAAGGTGATATATCCTACGAAAACAAGGATAAAGAGCATACCTGTGCGAAGTGATGTTGCATCTGCCAGCGTACTTACAATCATCGGACCACCGGCACCACCTACAATTGCTGAGCATAGTATACCTGCGAATGAACCGTGGTGCTGTGACGCAGAGTTCAGTGCTAATGAGAATACGATGGAATACATCATGGAGATACTGAAGCCAACAGCTGGGAAAGCGAGCATAGATACTTCTTTACTTCCGAACAATGCTGATAATAATAGAATGATCGTCAGAATTCCGGAAATCTGTAACAATCGTTTACTGTCAATCAACTTGAGTAGGATCATGCCTACCAGACAACCGGCTGTCATCAATCCCCAAAAATAGCTCACGGCTTGTGCACCGTCTGTTTGCGGGTTAACTCCATGGTATTGTTCCAGGAAGGTACTCATAAAGATTGAAGTTCCTTGTTCCGTGCTTACATAGCAGAAGATTCCCAGAAAAAACAGCCATACATATTTCTGTTTGAATAAAGCCAGATATGAATCTTTAGATCCGCTTTTCTCGTCTTCTTTCAACTCGATTTTTGGAAAACGGGATACACCGACAGCAATCAGCATGACCAATAGCAGGATTGTAAATACCCAATAAAGAGATACCCACGGCATTTCCCGTGGAGTGACATCGGCCAACAAGTCGATAAAGAAACCCTTACCTGCTGTATATGTCGCCGGATTAAGTTCGCGAATCAGATAAGTATATACCAGAGGACTTAGGAAAGAAGCAATGCCAAACATAAATTGCGCCAGTTCGGCGATAAATGCATAGTTTTCTTCTCCTCCTACGGTACGTTGGAGTGGATTCAATACCGTTTGTAACATGGCCATTCCTAACCCGATGATGAAAGAAGAAGCTAATAACATTGGATACGTGTGCATGCAGGCAAACAAGATGGTACCGATGAACGGCATCAGAAACCCACCGAATAATACCGGCTTTTCACCGAAACGGTCAATGAGCAATCCGGCAGGGATAGACATGATGGCATAGGCCAGGAAGAAAGAAGTCGGGATAAATCCCGCCATTGCCAGGTCGCTTAGATTGAAGTTGTGGATAATATCCGGAATGAGTGGGCCTAGAATATTGGTGATAAACGAGATGGTAAACCAGAACGCCATAATCAGCGCCAGCATTCCTAAATTTTTTCTCATAATCTTAAATAGTTGATAGTTGATAAATGATAACTGATAGATGGAAGTTGATAATTAATGATGATTGAGTATTTGTATGTTGGAATAACTTTCATTTACTAACTATCATTTATCAACTATCAACTATCATTTATTTTTGTTTTCATTTGAAAAAGAGTGAAGCAGCTCCAATACTTCCGGCCTTGTTTCCAAGAGCGGCAGCTATGATTTGAGTATTCACGGCGCAGTCGGGGATAGCGTAACTGCGGGCTTTTTCACTTACCTTTTGAATATAAAAGTCTCCGGCTTCGGAAAGTCCTCCACCGATCACAATCTTTTGAGGGCTGAAGATATTAATGAATCCTGCAATTCCATGTCCCAGAAAATCACAGTGTTCTTCCAGCGATAGTTGTGCAATCTTATCTCCTTGTTTGTAAAGGCGGACGATCAGTTCTCCATTAATCTCTTCATCCGGGTAGGAGATACCTGCGTCTATTATCCGTTGACTGAAACGGCGTACCAAGGCAGAAGTGGAAGCGTAATGTTCCAGACAGCCGACGGAACCACAGGCACAAGGTTCGCCATTGGCAATGAGAGGCACGTGCCCCAGTTCTGTCCCCCGGTTGGCATAACCGTTGAACAATTTGCCATCAATGACTACTGCACCGCCAATGCCTGTTCCTACTGTTAGGAAAACAACATGAGTGGCTCCCTGTCCGGCTCCATACATTGTTTCTCCTAATCCCATCAGATTAGCATCATTTCCCAATAAAGCCGGGAGTCCGGTTTCCTTTTCAATACGGTCTGCCAGATGTATGTTTTCCCAACCGTTGATGTTTTCCGCACCTCCTAGAACAATACGGTTTGTAGAATCTACGATGCCTGGTGTACCAATTCCTATACCATTGATTTTGTAGCCTTGTTCTTGTGCAAAAGCTTTTACCTCATTGATAGCAGTAACCAACTGTCCGATGACAGCTTCTGCTGATACATCGGCTTTCGACGGTAACTTCCTTTGAAAGTAAAATACGCCTTCATTATCAATTAGGGCGTATTTTACAGAAGTTCCGCCAAGGTCAATTCCTATAGCGTATTCTTTTTCCATATCACCAAGTAATACTTAATACATAATACTTAAATACTTAAAAAAATCACACTCTCTCTGCCCAAATCGGTGAACTCCAAGCCCATTGTCCGTCACGTTGGCGAACGCGTACATAGTAGTAATCCGTATCACGCTGCGGCTCTTTATCTTCCATGTAGTGTTCCAAAGTGAAGCAGCTTTCCGGCATAGCACGATTGAAGAGGATTGCCTCGCTCAACCAACCGATCATGAAGTGTGAGCGTGAACCTTCGAGCAATTCGCCCAATGTATGTTCAAACTTCTTGCCATTGAATTCGGCAATGATCTTGCCGTCTTTGGGCATTTCCACATCCAGAATGACGGCTTGCATGGCTGCTGTAGTTGTATTCGGATTCTTGCTGCTGTACATATCCAATTCCGTTTCCTTGTCGCCAACGGATACAATACGGTTGACATGCGTGTGGAATTCAGTTTCACCTTCTTGCGGAGAAGTGAACGCTGCGCCACGGAAACAAGGAGTTACACTATGGATCTGTCCTTTGTCTACTGACAGTTTGCCCTGCCAATGTACGTATTTCTCTTCACGATTCCAACCAAAATCAACTTTAACTTTACAACGTACCGTATCACCTTCCGGAGCAATCGGAGTCAGAGGGCCGTTCATGCGAGCTAAAATCTGTCCATTCTTGACAATATCCACGTAGTCGATACAGCTTTCGCCTGTGACGTTCAGATAGATACGGCGGCTGTTACCGCGAACTACGTCACCCATGAAAGCGTCGTTGAGGCGGAAGTCAATAATAATTTTATCACCGGTTGCGGCACATACGTGGCGGGTGCGGAGAGCTTCCCAAATAGCGTCGCGAGTCAATGACGGAGCCATGACACCGATACGACCGTCGCCATAGCTTCCCGGATAACCGGAATGTTGGTCGGTAGAAGCCATAATACCGAATTTGTTACCTAATTCAAGACCATATTGAATGGTTCCTTCCCATTGGCGCGGACCCATGTCGTGTAGATAAGGATAGTCTCCCTGGTCGCTTTCTGCCAGACCGTGGCGGGAATACATTTCTACGAATGGGGTAATATCTCCTTCGGTAAAGCATTTCCAGTTGTAACCACGATAGCCACCCTGATAACCCATGTGATGCGGAGTGATAAATACTTTGTGGCCTTTTGCCTTCTGTTTCCAGTCTTCGATAGAAGTACATTCCACAAGCGGTGCGTCAAGATCATAATTCAATGCAACATGGTCACCATGTTCCATGCTGTGGGCCTCGTATCCGACAAAAGTAAGGAATTCACCTTCTTTATTGTATTCATTCGTCATTTTTACGTACTTCTCATAACCGCCTTCACGCAAACGTTTGAAAGCTCCCGTGTGGTAATCGATCACCCATTTCAGGCGGGGATCATCTGCTCCGGGAATATCCGGCCACATAGCATGAGGAGTGACACTGACAAAATCCAATTGTGCTTTTGCAGCTTCAAAAGCGTCGCGCATGTCGCCGTGTCCATATGTGATGTTGCAATGGTTGTGTAAGTCGCCCCAGTACATTTTGAGGTTACTGGCTGACGGCATAATTTTTTTTGCTTCTTTGCTTCCAGCTGCGCAAGAACCCAGTAAACTGCCTGAAGCTGCCAATCCGAGGAAAGACCAGCCTGTGTTTTTTAAAAACTTTCTTCTATCCATGGTTTTATCTAATTTATTCGGTTATGAGGCACGGATTACACGGATTTCACGGTTTTTAGAATGATGATGAGGTAAAACAACAGCGTTCATCCGTGTAATCCGTGCCTAAATTTATTATGTAAACTAATTATGAAGCATATTAATTCTTATTGATATGTCCTCTTCTTAGCGGTTTTGCATTTGCCGACGATCACCTTTAAAGAGGACTTTTTCCTTTTCATCCGGGTCAGTATCTTTGTACTGTTTTTGAGTATCCTGAAGCAGCTCTATCAGCTCTTCTTGTACTTTAGCATACTCCGGTTTGCCGAAGACGTTGTTCATCTCTCTCGGATCAGCTTTCATGTCATACATTTCCCATTCGTCAATATCATTGTAGAAATGAATCAACTTGAAATCTTGTGTACGGATACCATAGTGACGTTTTACAGAGTGTTCTGCAGGATATTCGTAGTAGTGGTAATAAGCTGCTTTACGCCAATCGGCCGGGGTTTTTCCTTCGTTGACCAATATCGGTTTCAAAGAAGCTCCTTGAATATCTGACGGAATATCTACTCCGGCAAAGTCTAGGAAGGTAGGAGCAAAGTCTACATTCATACTGATTGCATTACTGGTACTTCCTGCTTTGATTGCTTTCGGGTAACGGATGATAAGAGGCATACGCTGACATTCTTCATACATGAAGCGTTTGTCAAACCAGCCATGTTCGCCAAGGAAGAAACCTTGGTCGGAGGTGTATACAATGATTGTATTGTCCAGTTCACCAATCTTTTCGAGGTAATTCAATAGTCGGCCGATATTTTCGTCTACTGCCAGAACCGTAGCCAGATAATCGCGCATATATTGTTGATATTTCCAGCTGATTAAAGATTTGCCTTTCAAGTCACCTTTGCGGTATTCGGCAATGCGCCCAGCGTATACAGAATCCCATTTATCCTGAACTTCAATAGGCATACGTTTATATACACTATAAAGACGGTTGGTTGTATCTTTCAGCATCTCTTCACGAGTCATCAATTTGAGATCCCAGTCGTTTGTCAACGTGTGTTCGATAGACATATCCTGCTCACGAGCAGCTCTTCCACGACCTTCGTAGTCGTCGAACAGATTAGCCGGTTCCGGGAAAGTGGTATTGTTGAATATACCCAAATGACGGGGAGCAGGCATCCAGTTACGGTGTGGGGCTTTCTGGTGATACATCATGCAGAAAGGCTTGTTCTTGTCACGTCCTTCGAGGAATTTAATTGCTTTGTCGGTAATAATATCCGTAGCATATCCTTTTTCTACGATATGTTTTCCGTCTTCCCAGAAATCAGGATCGTAATAGTCACCTTGCTCATGTTGACCGCTAAGGATACTCCAATGGTCGAAACCTTGCGGTTCGCTGATGAGGTGCCATTTGCCGATCATGGCAGTCTGGTATCCGGCTTGCTGAAGAAGTTTGGGGAATGTCTGCTGATCGCCGTTGAATGTACTTGCATTATCGGTAAAACCATTCTCGTGACTGAACTTGCCGGTGAGGATGCAAGCGCGTGAAGGTCCCGAAAGAGCATTGACAGCGTAACAATTATCAAAGCGAATACCTTCGTTGGCAATCCGGTCCATATTAGGAGTTTGGATTAGATTTCCTCCATAACAGGACATCGCTTGAGTGGTGTGATCATCCGTCATCATGAAGATAATGTTCGGTTGTCTGACTTCTTCTTTCTTTTGGCTGTTGCAAGAAACGAGGTTTAATGCTGCCAATGGGAGGAGTAGGGTAGAGGAGGTGTAATAGTTTTCCATAATGATGAAGAAGCCTCTCCCAAGAAAAGGAGTAGGGAGAGACTCTGGGGTTTTTTATAGTTTGTATTTTAATGACTGTTTCTTTCCGTTTACTTTCACTTCTACTTCCAGACCGTTTTCATCGAACGCTTTGTTCTTGAATTTAGCGTCAAATTTAGGGGCATCTGCGCTTTTCTTAACCGGGTAGATAACAGTGATGTAACGTACAGCTTCTTCACCGTCTTTTCTTACGTTGAATGATACATTCATACGTTTGTAGCGTTTGCGATAAGCTGTTGAACACCATCCCGGTTCTTTCTTCATACTCATGCCGGCAGGGCCGAAGCATTGCAGTTTCATGTTGCTTCCATCCTCAAACTGTGTCAGGAATGTCATGTCTTCGCGGCTGTTGGCAATTTCTCCTTTCGGCATCTGATAGTGAAGATTGATAGAACCTTTACCGCTACCTACCATTTCATCTACAATGACAAAGTAAGTGTTATTAACGAAGAAAACAGAACGGCGGTGTTTCAAATTCTTATAACTCGGATTTTCAGTTACTAAAGTCTGGATAGCACCTTCCGGTTGCCACAACTTAGTAACAGATTCTGTTGTATCGAGATTCTTATTATCCAGGGTTACTGTGTTGTGAACACAAGTCTGACGGTGCCAGTTGCGTTGTTCCATTACTTCGCCTTCACCGGCGTATACATACGAACCTGAATCCGGGAACAAATTCTTACCGTTGAACCAAAGTTCAAATGTTCCGTTGTCCGGCTGACAGTGCCAGAAAGCTTTCGGACCTGCCTTTACTACCATTTGGGTAGCATCCATTCCCCATGAATTACGGAATACAAAAAAGCCTGATTTCAGGAAACCTTTAGACATATAATCCGGCAATGCACCTTCTTTTCCTTCTGTAGCAAAGTATTTGATTGTCTGGTTCTTCGGGAACAGTTTACTCCATGACTTGTAGTTTTTCACCATTTCTTTCTTTGTTGTCAACTTGGCGTCGCTGAAACATGGATTAGTGTAATCAGGGAAAGAAATGTTTGCATAGAACATAATCATGTTTTCAATGGTATCCAAATAATCTTGGGGGAATTCCTTACGGAATCCGTTAGCATCTGCGATACCTAAGGCTTTACAGAAAATGTTAATAGCTGCCAGATGATAATGTGGGTCAAGTTCGAACTGTCCGCCATCTTCGTATACCTGTACGTGAATTTCACGGTTCAGAATGTCGATACCACTTTTTCTCCAAGCCGGAGCATCTTTGAATTCAGGGAAAAAGGCACCAGCATAAATCATGCGTTGAGCTTCAAACAGTAAATGGTTGCCTTGATCCGAGTAATTAGCAAGGATATGTACAGCATGTTTGTAATAGTTCACCAGGAATTCTGTCAGGAAGTCCGGAGTGAAAGAAGGTGAGGGAAGGAATAACTGGAACTGTGAAGTCTGGTCTTGCAGACGATTACTCACTTCCAGGGGACGCCATGCAAAACGTACGTTTTCTACTTCGCCTTTGATTTTTCCATCACTTACTAGCTCATATTCTTTCTTGTCCATCTTCACTAACGGATTTTTTTTAATCCAATCGATATACTGGTGTGCCCATTCTTTAGCATATTTTTCATCACCGGATATACGGTAAGCCTTACCCATCGGAGTGAACCATTTGTGACGGTGCAACTGCCAGCGGAGCTCATTATCTTTCACCGGCCAGTATTGCCAGTTGATATCTTCTCCATAATTGTAAGAAGGTTGATAACCTTTATGTACGAAGAATGTATGTTTCAATCCGTCATCCGCCCATTGCTGTTCTTCTTTGCTGATAGTCACTTTGTTCAGATTGATATCCGGAGTTTTTACGTTGGTACGTGCACGGTAATAGTCCAGTAATGCTTTGGCAGCATCCTCATCTTTACCCTCCTGATGCAAAGTTTTTACTTTCTCCAGTCCCGGATAGTCCAGGTTAAGGAGAGAAAAGACTTCGCTTTTCAGTTCTTGGGCGTAACCCTTGCTTACGAAACATGCGATTGCAAGCAGAACGATGTACTTTAAAGTTTTATTCATGATATAATAGGTGTTATAATTTAATGTATTAGATATCTTTATAGTTGATACCTTTCAGATCCATGAATCTCTTCAATGCTTCCAGATAATAGTAGTCAGCATAGTTCAGTGGAGTGTCTATTTCAGAACCATTCGGCAGTGAACCTACGGAATGCATCAAAATGAATCCTTGATTGTCACCCACTTTTGCGAGATATGCATCACTTGACAAACTTTTCAGAATCTTTTCTGCATAATCCAGATATTTCTGTCCGTCGGGAACCATCGTACTTAGTTCGATCATTGCAGAAGCAGTAACAGAAGCGGCCGATACATCACGTGGAGTTTCTTTGGTTACAGGAGCATCATAATCCCAGTAAGGAATAGCATCATCCGTTTTTACGCGGTTCATAATCATATCAGCTATGTCCTTTGCAAAGTTCAGGAATATGCTGTCATTCGTTTCGCGGTAGCAAGCGGTATATCCGTATATAGCCCATGCCTGTCCCCGTGCCCATGAAGAGTCATCGTTCTTGCCTTGGAAAGTTTGTTTGTTTTCCACTGTTCCGTCGTTGTTATAGCTTACTACATGCCAGCAAGTATAATCCGGGCGGAAGTGATTATGCATTGTAGTCATGGCATGCTTGATAGCGATGTCTTTATATCTATTGTCACCTGTTGCTTTTGCTACATTGAACAGAAGATCAAGGTTCATCATATTGTCGATAATAACCGGGAAGTTCCATGTTCCGAAATCCCATGAGCGAATAGCGCCGATGGAATCGTTGAAACGACCACAGAGGTTATCGGCAGTTTCTTTCATCACTGCAGCGATTGTATCGTTAGGTGAAAGACGTTCTGCATTGCCGTAACTACAGTTGACCATAAATCCCAAATCATGTGTACCTTTATAATAACGCACCGGATTCAGAAGATTTGTATATTCGATTGCTTGAGTTTTCAGTGTATTGTTTCCTGTCAGTTCGTATGCATACCATAATGAACCGGGGAAGAAACCACTCGTCCAGTCATAAACGTTGCAGAGGCGACGTTTGCCTAGCTGGTCAGCAGTGGGTTGTGCGCGTAGTGAATCCTTAAATGTTAATGAATCTCTTTCCAACTGGCGGCAAAGGAAATTCATGTCATAGCCGGTACGGATGGAACGTGGCAACATCCCTGTACCACTAACCTCTTCTGCGGAAAGTTGTAATTGGGCAGAAGCTACATCCAGTCCTTTTTTTATCCAACTGTAGTCTTCCTTTGGGGTTGTCTGGCACGACGCGAGTGCAATACTAACCGAAGCAAAGAGAACAAGTTTCTTTTTCATGTTATTCATTTTAAGTGATTGTTTTTAGAAGTTTTGTACTGATGCAAAAGTATGCGAAAAGCCTAATTTTTTATTACAGGATTGTCGAAAAGGCATTTAAATAGAGCTTTTCAAGTTTCGATTTTGTTGAAAAAGGTTTTAAATATCTCCAATATGCCCCAACCAAGGCATATTGGAGAATACTTTATTTAAATTACCACTTAGGATTTTGATTGAATAAAATACATAAATCCATATCTCGTTGTGGAATAGGGAATAACTCATGTTTACCATTAACTGTATATGTTGCCACAGAATAATTAGGAGAGCCAGCACTTTCCCACCAATAACCTAATTCTTTCGCAGTCTCTTGTATGGTATTATAATAAATACCCCAACGAACTAAGTCCATACGTCGATGACCTTCGAATGATAATTCATAACTACGTTCTTTACGAACTGCTTCACGGAATCCTTTTTCATCAAGCCCTTCTGTTAAATCACATGTACTTGTATTACCCGGGTTACCATAACCACGACGACGTACTGCATTAATAGCATTGTATGCATCGGTTGTAGGACCATGTTTCCATTCATTCAATGCTTCAGCATATAACAACAATACATCAGCATACCGTAAGAAGTACCAATTTACATTTGATTTATCATTATTAATGAAACTGTTGGTCGTTACATATTTCTGAATATCCCATTTGGCTGGGGTATAATTCTGTTTATTTTTTTGTGCTTTTGTCGGATCTGCATCTTTTGCAGCTGCACTTTCTTCCGTGTCACTAGCACTAGCTGCCCAAAGAGTTTTCTTTGTGTCAGTATATTGGTAGTTGGCTACGGACAAATCACGACGAATATCAGCTGTATTCTCTCTCCAGTCAAGTACAAATGTATGAACTACCTTTACGTTAGCAGCACAACTTCCACGAACACCAGCAATTGCAGTAGTTTTTACCCCATTCCATTTACCGATACGCCCTACTGGATCACTATTACCAGATACGGTTGGTGAGTAAAACGAAATTTCAATTAAGCTTTCAGTAGGATCCCAAACCCCATTACAAGTATTTTTCCATAATTGCTCATAATCTGTTAGTAGTCCATGTTTTCCAGATTCAATTAGGATACGTGCAGTTTTGGCCGCAGCCTCCCATTTGGATGTATCTTTCACTGGATCTCCTGCCCAAGTAGCATAGACTTTAGTAAGTAATCCTAATGCAGCTCCTTTTGAAAAACGGTATTCATTACTTTCACGATATTGGTCATCGATTGCATATGGTAATATATCAGATGCATATAACAAATCATCTTCAATGTACTCATAGACTTTTTCTGGGGCTGATTGTACATATGTTGCCGGATCTTGATTAGACATTTCTGTACTGGTCATCAAAACTACATTCCCAAATCGTCTTACTAACTCAAAATAAAACATAGCTCTTAATGCCCTGGCCTCTGCAATGTATATGGTTGCCAGTTTCTTATCAGTGTTAGTATACGATTCTATTTTGTTAGAAATACGTTCTAAAAAATCATTAGCCCTGTAGATACCTGTATAGAGTGCAGCCCATGTTTGCTGTACTTCTGATTGTGTTGTGGGAAATGAGTTCGTAGGAATTATACGAAAGTTTTCATTGCCACTTCCTTCTACCTGTGAAATGTCTGTTCCTAAATTGAATAGTATGGATAAATGATAACCATACATGGCATCTACAATGGTTGTACGGTATACGCCAAGTAATACATCCTTTGCTTCATCCGCATTGTTCATATAATTTTTCTTCTCTACTTCAGTTCTGGTTTCTTCCTCCAATGAACAAGAAAAAGGAAGTAAACACATTACTGATATGGCTATATAGTATATTATCTTTTTCATATTATATTTTTTGTGGATTAGAATTGAAGATCAATACCAAATGTAAATACTCTACTCTTCGGGTAGGCACCCCAGTCTAGTCCTGGAGTCATAGGGTTGCTGCTTGCACTATTAACTTCCGGGTCATAACCGCTGTATCCGCTTATGCAGAATAAATTCTGACCTGTTGCATATATGCGAAGCTTAGATGCATGAAACTTACGAGTCCATTTGTGTGGCAGTGTATATCCTAAAGTTATATTTTTTAAACGTAGGAATGAGCCATCTTCTATAAAGCGGGAATATACATCATTAACAATATATCCATCCTGTGAAGGAACTTTATTTGATGCATTTGTCGGACTCCAACGATCGGCAACTTCAGCCAACATATTTCTACGGCCACTTCTGGATTGTGTAGCATACAAACGGGTAGCATTATATATGTCATTTCCATAATTGAACTGGAACATGAAACTGAAGTCTATACCTTTGTAATTAAATGTATTTGTAATACCACCATACCATTTGGGCATAGCATTACCAATAACGGTACGGTCATTAGTAGTAATAATGCCATCGCCATCCTGATCTTTATATTTCACAACACCCGGCTTAACACTACCATATCGTGCATTATTTGTGATTCCTTCTTTCAGAATCAACTGATTGTCAGGAGTTGTGTAAAAATCAGAACTTTGATAAATACCGTCAAATTCATATCCGTAAATAAGACCAAGTGACTGTCCGACTGTTGCAATATAGTCATATGCAGTAAAGTTGCTGTCGAATCCAGAACGTGCATACATTGACTCTACTCCTGAAGCTAATCCCTTCAACGTGTTTTTGATAAATGAGATGTTGAAGTTGGTCTGCCAAGTAAAGTTACGTGTCTGAATATTAGTAGAGTTAAGACTTAGCTCAATTCCTTTATTCTGGATCTTACCAATATTCTGCATTTGTGAATCGAATCCAGTAACATGTGCTAATGACTGTGCTAATAATAGATCTTTTGTATCTTTGATAAAGAAATCAGCTGTAACATTTAATCTGTTGTCAAAGAATCCTAAATCGACTCCTAAGTTAACACTGCTTGCGCCTTCCCATTTTAAATTAGCATTTTTCAATTGTTTGGGAGTTAGGACAGTAACAGTGTTGTTGCCAATTCCATATTTGTTTGCTTCATATAAATCCATGGAAAGATAATTGGAAATACGGTCATTTCCTACGATACCCCAACCTAGACGGACTTTAAAATTAGATACCCATTCAACATCTTTCATGAAAGCTTCTTCCGAAACACGCCATGCGGCTGAAAATGAGGGGAAGAATCCCCACTTATTTTTATTAGAGAATACAGTTGATCCATCGGCACGTACTGTAGCTGTAAATAAATACCGATTATCATAGTTGTAGTTTCCACGTGCAAAGAATGATAGAAGCGTTTTCTCGCTGTAACTACTTTCAACTCTACTCGGAGTAGCTCCCAGTCCCAGATAGTCGTTGCCTAAATTGTCAAAAGGGAAATCCATTGCTTCACCTAGTAAATATTCTGTGCTTTTAAAAGAAACTTCATGACCTAACATAATGTCATAGTTGTGCTTTTTTACCTTCTGTTTCCAAGTAAGGTTGTTGGAGTTTGTCCATCGTACGTCACGACCCATTTGTGTGCGTCCATAAGGTTTTTGACCATTACGGTATGCTTCTTTTGAACCATCTTTGTAGAATATATCTGTACGATTGTTGGTTGTATTGTAGGTCCCTGAAGTCTTGAATGTCAGTCCTTTAATGATCTGCCATGTTGCCGAAGCGTTTCCGGACCACATTTCTGCACGTTTATTATTTGTTACCGACTCGGTTTGTTTAACTGGGTTTACTTGGGCTAAACTTTCACCTGATTCGAGCATTTCAGGGTCAATAGCTGAAGCTAGGAGTTCTTCGTCTGTCAGTTTTAGTCCACCCGTGGGACGGGCACTTAATATTTGTGCAAGCATATTGAAGCGTCCGGAATCACCGGATGTACCTACACCTTCACGGTTTGTCAATGCATAGTTAACAGTAAAATTGAAGGAAAGGCTTTTACTTAATTTCTGATCAAGACGGAATTTACCTGTTGTTTTATTAAAACCACTATTTTTGAAAATACCATTTTCAATATAGCGTGAGAATGATGCATTATATTTAGTATCTTCCGTACCTCCCATAATTGATAAACTATGATCTTGTGACCACGTCGGATTGAATGTTTCATCTTGCCAGTTTACACCGCTTACACCAATATAGTCATCCAGGGATTGATAACGATAAGGGTTTCCGTCATCATCATTTCCTGTTTTAAAATAACTGTCGGAGTATTTAGAGTTTACTTCTCCTTGTAATTTAACGAATTCATATGGAGATAGGACATCTAATTTCTTTGATATTTTACGATAACTAGCTGAACCATTATAGTTAATAATAGGTTTCCCTATTTTTCCAGATTTAGTGCTGATCAATACGACTCCATTTGCTGCACGTGCACCATAAATAGCTGAAGAAGATGCGTCTTTCAGAATCTCAATAGACTCAATGTCAGAATTAGACAGATAGTCAATATCATCTACTTCAAAACCATCGACAATATAAAGTGGAGAGGAATCTCCCGTCAGAGTTCCGACACCACGGATATTAATACTGAAACCAGCACCTGGAGTACCATCTGTTGATGTGATTTGTACACCTGCGATTTGTCCTCCTAATGCGCCTGCCACTGAACTGGTTTTAAATCCTTCTACATCTTTGGCTGCTATAGAAGCTACGGAACCTGTTAAGTCACTGCGTTTCATTGTGCCATAGCCAACTACAACTACTTCATCTAGAGTTTGGTTGTCAGGAACCATTTTAATGTTGACGGTAGGTTGCCCGGTAAATTTAATTTCCTGTGTTTTGTATCCAATATATGAGAATGTAATAACAGCACCTTTATTGGCTTTAATTGTATAATTACCATCAAAGTCAGTTATACTTCCAGTTGAAGTTCCTTTTACTTGTACAGTAGCTCCGATGAGAGGAGTATCTGTTTCGTCTACAATAACACCTTTTAAAGTGGCATTCTGGGCATATAGGCTGATCGTTAGGATCAGTGTCAAGAGGGTGAACCACCCTCTTGTGCTAATTGATTTTATAAAATTTATATTGTACATAACGAGTATTTTTGCATGTATTTATTAGAATTTAGTATCAAACCAGATAAACATAGGAGAAACTCTTGCTCCACTAGCAGCTCCTTGAGGATCTTCTCCTTTGACGCTGTAAGTCATTTGACCAATCATTGCTCCATTAGCATTGCCATCTTTTGTGCGCCACATATTAGGATTAATATGTACCTTAAAGTCGGTCTGATCTATGTATCCTAGAGGTTTACTCAAATCTGTTATATTATCAAAATATGAGACAGGTTTTCTGGATGTACCTGCATCTATACTATATGAATTCCATAATGTAGATAAGAAATTGTTGACTCCTTGTGCTAATTGACCACTTATATGTGAATCGGGACCTGCTATGTTATAGTAGAAGAAATCACGTCTATAGTCTAATCTGAATGTTGATTTGTCTATATCGGTTCCTAAGCTTGGAGCTTCAGATACACCACCTTTCATCGGATTAACTTGGAAGACAAATGGAGTGTATTCTAATTGTACATTATTATCTGATAAAGTAGAGAAGTGGAAGAATACGGGTTGACTTACAGAAACTGCAGTTTTTCCTTCTCCTGCTGTAGCTGTAACCATAACCATACCACATTGTCCGGCTTTTAAACCTGTGATAGTAATTTGTCCGGTAGTAGCATCGATAGTTGCTTTTGTATTGTTGGGATTATGCTTCAACTCAACCTCCCATTTTAACGATTTCAATCCACCCGATGCATCTGTTGAAACTGGCGTAGGTTTGACTGTGTTGAGTTTAGCACCAGCTGCAATTCTAAATTGATCAGCGTAGTTCTCTATTGGCTGTAAGTTTAGATTGTTTCCATAACGGAAGAATGTGAAATAATTCGGATTTTCTATAATCTTCAATGTAAATGTCGCAGTTTCTGAACCTTTGGTATTTGTTGCCATCACTTGAACGGTATACTGTCCGACAGGAATAGTATTACCTTTTTTAATAGTGATGTTGCCATCCAGATCAAGATTTAATTGTCCTTGAAGTTCAGTTGCGAGGTCTATGAACTCATATTTCACTTCATCACCTTTGAAGTTGTCATTCTTCTGAATATCAATTTCTACAGCTTGAACTTCTTCTACATTAGTATATCCGAAATTGGCTATCGGCTCTATAAATTCGACTGCATTTAATGTGAGTACATTTTCAAATACGACCCCTTCTGTAGAGTATTCGTTTATAACTTTGACACTGATTTCGTATTTTTCTCCATCTTTGAAACCATGATGCGCAGCCACAGACAATACTCCAGTTGTTGGATCTATAGTAATTTTGTCTGTACTTGGGCTTATTGAGCTGATGCTGTAAGTCAACCCTTCTGTAGAACCTTTCAGTACTGGTGGGTTGCTCTGGAAAGTTGTTTCCGGACTAAGCTCTCCCTCTTCTTCTATTTTACCTTCATTGGGAGTATATGTTAGAGACAGAGGTCTGGAAGTGACATTAATTTCCAATGCATTTTCAAAAATACCCATTTCAGGATCTTCTCCAGTCGCTGCTGTTGTTAACTTGAATGATAAGATGTATTTGCCAGGTTGGATATTCTGGTTACCTTTGATAATTGATATTTCGCCGGTTTCCGAAACTGTAAAATAAGTGTCTGGGTCTTCTATTATAGTTTCATTCCATACAACGGAAGCAATTGTGTAGTTTGTAATGGAAATATGATTACCTTCCGTTGTTATTTGTGAGGTCGGTAATTCTTGACTGCTTTCAGTATCAATAATATCTGCATATTCTACCTGAAGTTTTTCAGGAATGGCTTTGATGCCATCTGGCACAGGTTTCATCATATTGATTTCTACAATATCTGCATATTCGTATCTGCTACCATTAGAATAGCAAGAGATAGATAACTTGTACAAGCCTACTGGAGTATTGCCTGTACTATTTAATGTGATTTTTCCTGTTTCTGAATCAATGGTAAAGATATTGCCAGAAAAGGCTTCTCCATCGAGTGTTATTTTGGTAATACTAAAATCGTATGGAGTACTACCTTTGTAAGTCGGACTACTGATAATTCCTGTCATGGAAGGTCCGATATCAGTCATACCTGTGTAGTAAATAGTAAACTTCGTAGAGTCAGTGGTTTCCGTATCAGTACAAGAACTATTGACTACTGTCAATATGATTACTATGAGTGTTCCTAGTAATCTTGAAGTAATGTTTAGTAATTTAGATCTCATATTTTAAGAGTTATTAGTTTATAAGGTATATGATAATGGGTATATAGTTCCTCCTACATTTACTTCTATAGATACGCTATTTTCACTATATCCGTTATCTGTGAAATGAGCAGATATGTTATTTATATCAGTGCTTTTTTTAACTGGTATGATAACTGTGATATAACGTGCTGTTTCATTAGATTCTTTATTCATATCTATAGTATATGATTGCCGGTCATTATAGTTACCGTCAACAAGATATGCTATGCGTCCTGTAAAAGGTGAACAGGTTATCTCCTTATTGGCAAAAGTACGTACAATGATATTATTGTCATTGCTAAATGCTGTATGAACACCGTTTTCTTCTTTGTCCATAACTACTTCGGTACTACTACCTTCACAAAGATTAAAGCTTAGATTTACAGTACCTTCAGCACTCCCAATGCCTTCGTCTACCAGTACGAAAAATTCTTTATTTACATAAAATACAGCACGACGGTGTTTTAAGTTGTCATATCCTTGATTCTCAAATACAACAAGTTCTGCTGCACCTTCTTCAGATTTTAAAAGTTTGCCTTCGGCCTTTTTTATGTTTTGCTTCCCTAATGATAATGTATTATGCTTGTCAATACCGCGAAACCAATAACGTAGTGTGTTGTCGCCACCAGTACTGTAATAGGTACATACTCCTGAATCGGGGAAGAAATTACGCCCATTGTGATAAAGTTCAAATGTTCCATTGTCAGGTTGATTATGGCTGTATGCACTGATAGAGTTGGAGGCGTCATTACTTTTATTATTACTTAAAATCATGACAGTAGAGCCATACGTCCAGCCGTTGCGTAATACGTAATATCCTGCTTGGTCAAATAATTTCATATCGTTATTTGGAGTATGTCCTTGGGGAGTACCACCGTTACCTGCAGTTTGCATGTATTTAAGTTCCTCACTGTTAGGGAACATTTCTACATATTGTTTGAAATTTGTATTTTTAAGTACATTACGTGTCCGACTCCATGAATCATTAAACATGGGTACTACATTATCAGAACCTTTGCTAAAATAGTTGGGATAAGTGAAATGCATTACTACTTCAGCTGCTTTGCGAAGTGGTTCTGTAAAATTACTAGGCAATTTACTGGAAAGTTGGTTTGCCTCTGCTAATTTCATAGCCTCATAGAAATCTGCTACAATACTTATATGATAATGAAGAGACATTTCTTTATGCCATCCATCACTCATTATCTGATTTTGTACTTCTTCACTAAGTATTTGGTAACCAGTTTCCATCCATTTTTCAGCATTTTTGAATTCCGGCATTAATGTTCCGGCAGTTGCCAGTGCATTAGCTTGTGATATCAGAATATTACCTCCTGATTCATAAGGATAATCAACAAGAAAGTCAGCTTGCTCTGCAAACTCTACTAAAAAAGTAGTAAGCCATTCTGGTGTGAAATTAATAGAGTTTTTGAAGTATTCCAATAATTGTACTTGATCATTGATACGGGTTGCTACTTGTAATTGCCACCAAGACGTTGTGTTTGTACCGCTTTCCGGTTTAGGATTTTGGTCTATCCAATTATTATATACCTCAATCCATGATTGAATGTATTTTTCATTTCCGCTAATTCGATAGGCTTTAGCCTGTGGAATAAACCATTGATGGCGATGTAGTTGTTTCTGATACTCGTCAGAGGCACCTTCTGGAGAAAATGTCCAATTAATCGTTCCATCTTTCTTTAAAGAATATGGTTTCAATGTTTCTTGATCTTCATAGAAATTGTTTACATGAAAGCGATAGTCCTCCAATGCATAATCCGCTTTTGTTTGATCTGCTTCTGAGATTGTTACATTAATTAAGGACAAATTGGGATTAGTAACATTGGTTCTTGTTCTGTAGTATTCCAATAAAGCATTGGCCGCGTAATAATATTCCCCTGTTTCATAGAATTCTTTCACTTTTTCTAATCCGGGATAATTAAGGTTGATAATGTCGAATACGTTGGTATTTACAACATCATTGGGCTTAGAATCGGGAAGTAGATCTATATCTACATTTCCTCCGGTTAATAGATCGTCGTCATCGTCTGCGCATCCTGTAAAAGCGAAAAGCGCACATAAACAAATAAAGAAGATGTTCTTCATACTTTATTAGGTTTTAATTATTAAAAGTTATATTTTACTGTTTGCAAAATTAGCTTATTAAATTATAGACTATAGTCTACCTTGTTCACACTTTGTTCAAAAATGATTTTTTTGATATTAAATTTGTTGAATCATATGTTATTTCTGTCTAAAAAAACTGTTGTGGAACTGATAGAAGGCTATTTTTGTATCATAATGTAATCTAATCTACCAGTGTTTACAAGGTTGGTTTTGTACATTTTTAGGTGTTCTATTGGATGATTTTTAATCCATAATGATTTTTGGAAGTATGAGGAATCGGAGAAATAATAAAATCAGGCTTTTCTCCTTGAGGGGAAATGTAGACCTCTTCTCCTTTTTTTAAATCAATCCGATAAGTATTGCTTTCGAATGATTGTACAGTGAAGTCTCTTTCTCCTTTAAAGACAGGGTTAACTATATCAGTCGTTATAATGCAAGGTTCTCCAGCCAGACTTTTGATATGGATGAATTGTGTTTTTCCCTGTTTTCTGCTAGCAGAAACTTTGAATGCTCCTTCCGTACGCAGACCGGAATAGGCGATGTCTTTCCATGTATCAGGAATAGCTGGAAAAATGCGGATTTTTCCACCCCAACTTTGTAGTAGCATGTCGTGAATACTTTGAGCACCGGAAAGAGGCGTTTCAATAACAGGACCGCTCTCTCTATACATGGTGGTTGGACTGAGAAACTTGCCAAATAATTTGTTTAAATAAGTTAGTGCGTCATTTCCCTTTCCGATGGCAGAGGATATGGAAGATGCACCTGTACATGAATAACCTAAGAGAGCTTTGGGCTTGCTTTGCCAGAAAGTGAGTGATTTTTCAATCGTTTCGATACCGCCCGGCTGTTCTTTATTGATAAGGTACAGCGGATAGATGGCGAGTAGATGCGAATAATGTCTATGAGAGAATGCATATGGCATATCTTTCCCAATAAGTAATCCATTCTTATCCATAGGATAAGGAGTTAGATTATAAAGGACGTCTTTCCATGTATTAGCCAATGGATCTTGAATGTTCAGACGATGGGCTGATTCCAATAGAGTTTGGCATCCCCAACGTAATAATGCAAGATCAAAATTACAATCTTCCGTACTATCGTACTCAGGAGAATAAGTTGCCGGAAGGTGAAATTTCCCATCTTCTCCTTTTTTAAGAAAATGCAGGTAGTAGTTGATTGACTCTTTTAATAAAGGAAATAGTTTATTCCGTAGAATGTCATCATCCATTTTATGACGGTAGATAAGCCATAGGTTGTGACAGGCCCATGGGAGCAGGCCTACTTGCGCTTTACCTTTTCCGGGAATACCTACTTCTGTAGTCATACATTCCAAATTGGAAGCGACTCCTATGCCTAATGAATTATGACGATAATTAGGATGAATGTTGAGACGTAACTGGTCTATGTGATTGTAAAGTGCATTTTCTAAAGAGGCTGCGAGATCTAAATGGTCGGAAGCATTTAGTGCCCAGTATGTGAGCTGTACATTGAGGTTCCACCAAGCATTTGGCCAGGGAGTTTCCGTCAGCCATGGACCTGTATTGTCTATTAGAGCACGGTCGCCACGGGTAGCAGAAGCTAGTTTGTACATTTGAATCCAATAAAAGTTCTCTTTTTGTGCTTCCGGTAATGTGATGAAGCTATTTGGATAAAAGGAATTCCACCATTTACGATGTGTCTTTTGCAAGGATGGATAGCCTTCGCTTATAGCTTTCCGGATTTCAGTTTTACATATTTCACTCGAATTATTTTGAGGATATGTATGTGTAAGGTTTATCCATAAGGTACGTTCCTTTTTAGTTGATTGAGTCTCTTTCCAGCCTACTGTTGTTTCACCACCTGCCAATAGCTTCTGAACAGATAAGTTGATATCTTCTTTTCGAGTGATTGTTGGTGCAGGATTGAGTTCATAGTCTTTGGGAATTTTATTGATTTGTCCCCGCCTTCTAAAAAGTAGATAGCGGGGACTATTGGCTTCAGCCGCTACCCATTCCCATTTGAAGTCATGTTCTTCTCCTTCTGTAGTTGCTTTTACTGCTATTATCATATTGTCAGCATGGGCAAAGGTTTGTAGGTGGATAACCCCTTTGGTGGTGATAATATCTGTTGATGCTTCGGCATTCCAAAGGTCAAGGCGCATCTTACCGCTGATTATTTCTCCTCTAGGATGCAGGGCAAAGTAACCGGTAAGTAGTCGGGGAATCCCGAATACATCTCTTTTTGTATGATGGTCATGCACATCACAGTTACCGGTTTCCAGACGCAAGTAGTTTTCACCGGGTGCTTTGTAGATCATTAATCCTAATTTGCCGTTGCCTAGATAAGCTGATTCATACCAGTATTCTGGCAGCTTTTCCCATACCATATCTTGCTGGCTCATGAATTCAGGCCAATTAATATCCTGTTTAAGAGTTGTAGAATGGGCGTCTACAGTGAAAGAACAGATTAAAAATAGAAAGATACAGTTAAGGTATTTACGTCGAATATTCATAGTGCTATCTTTTATATTAATTCTTAAGTTCGTAATTTAGATTATATGTTTCATTATCAATTGTCACTTCAATAGAAACATTATCTGAATCTGAAGGATTATCTGTGAATTTAGCGTTAATCTTGTGATTGGAAGCTGTTGTTACCGGATATAATATGGTAATATAACGTACGGATGTGTTTTTCTTTTTCTCCATAACTAATGAATAAGCTTTTCTGACAGAGAATTTTCTATCTGTCTGATATGAGATTCGTCCCTCAAAAGGTTTTAATACAATGTCTTGATTCCCAAAACTGCGAATAAGCAAGTTGTTATTATCTTCAAAAGTTGTATGCGCACCCATCTCTTGAATATCCAAATTGACATTGTTGACTGATGTCTCGTCACAAAGATGGAAATATAATTTGGAATATCCGGTAGCTGCTCCAAAGCCTTCATCTACAAAAGCGAAGAATTCGACAGGCTTTTTCACATAGAAGATGGCACGGCGGTGTTTGAAGTTACTATATCCTTGATTTTCTGTTATTATTAGTTGTTGGTTATCGTTTTCTTCTGATAATAATAGTTTGCCTTGTGCCTTGTTGATGTCTTCGGTTCCGGTGGCTTCATGCTCTTCCAATTGTCCCAAAACCATAGTATTGTGCGCTTTGGTCTGACGGAACCACCTGCGTAATTCCATTACTTCCGTATCATTTTCTTTCATATATGAACAAACGCCGGAATCCGGAAAGAAGTTGCGACCATTGTGATATAGTTCGAACGTCCCATTGTCGAGTTGGTTGTGACTTGAATCTTCTAATTTGGAAGATACATTGTTGCTGTGTACCAACATTGTTGATTGGGGAGTCCAGCCATTGCGTAATACATAGAATCCAGAGTATTCGAACGTTTTGATTTTGGTATCGGGTGGAGTTCCTTTTCCGTATGTTTTCATGTAGTCAAGTTCTGAATCATCCGGGAACATTTTGGCATATTTTACGAAGTTCTTGTTCAGTACACTGCGTGTTTTTATCCACGAATCGTTGAATGCAGGACTGCAATCCTTACTTCCTTTAATGAAGTAGCTAGGATATGTAAAGTGCATGACGACTTTAGTGGCTTTCAGCAAGACGTTGTCGAGTTCTGGAGAAAGCAGGTTGTCCGGTAGCTTATTTAATTGGATTAATCTCTTTAAATCATATAGCCCGTCCACTATACCTATGTGATAGTGGAGTGAGAGATCATTCGTCATCCCATCTCTTAAAAACAATTTTGTGGTTTGCTCATTAATGATGTTACATCCTGTTTTTTGCCACTGTGGGGCATTTTTTAGTTCGGGGAATAAGGTTCCTGCAAAGACTAATGCTACTGCTTGGCTTAGTAGAATATTGTTTTCTCCGGTGTATTTGTACATGGACAAATAGTCGGCGTGTTCTGCAAAGTGTATGAGGAAAAAAGAAAGCCATTCGGTTGTGAAGTTGGGAGAGGACTTGAAATGCTCGAATGATTCTGTTTGTCCCATGATACGTGTGGATACCTGAAGTTGATACCATTTGAACTTGTCCGGTTTTCCATCAGGTTTGGGGTTCTTGGCAATCCAGTCGGTATATACTTCTTTCCATGAATATATGTATTTTTCATCGTGAGAGTTTTGGTAAGCTTTCCCTTGAAGGGGCATCCAGTTATGACGATGTATTTGTTTTTGATATTCATTGTCGGCTCCTTTGGGAGCAAATTCCCAGTTAATTGTTTTATCGTTGTTTTGCAATGAATAAGGGATCTTTCTGGTTTTGTCTTCCAGATAATTGTCATTGACATAAAAGCGATATTCGTTTATTGCATAGTCGGCATATCCTTGTTCCGTTTCATTAAGGGTAGTAGATAGGTTTGGATTTATTATCTCTGTTCTATTTTTGTAATAGGTGAGCAGCTTTTTCAGGGCAGCATCACTGTCACCGGTTTCATACAGAGATTTTACCTCCTCCAATCCGGGATAATCAAGATTGAGTATTTCAAATAAATATTCTTCAGTATTCTCTTTCGGAGGTGTCGGTTCCTCTTTTGACGGAATGTCATTGTTCTCTTTTTGAGGGATATCATTATCAGTACATCCTACGATTGTAAAGACAAAGACTAGCAATATATTAATCCGGAAACCGTTTTTGAAATTCATAGTATAAATTTTAGTTTGGATAGATTTTAATTTATATGAGAGCTGGTTATTAACTCTATGCAAATATATGGGGTAAAGTAGCTTTGTTGCTAATAGTTTTATCGAATAGTATATCAAATTTGTGCAATGATTCTGCTTGATATATATAAAGGACAGTATTCTTTCTCTAAATGATGCAGAAGTATTAACGATTTCATCTAATTGAATTTTATAAATCATGCTATCTTTTTAGTAACTTCTTTTAATTAGTTTAGTCAGTTACAGTTAGACAACTCGCTGGTTGCAGTTGTGTATCTACTTAGATGGACAAGTGTAACTTGATGGTTGCACAACTGCAGTTCACTAATGAAAGCAATAGACGGAATTCTTGGATAATGGATTGATAAATAAAGTATTATATGCAAAATGCAGTTTTCTTTCGGAAAAAAGCAAAATCATCCTGTTCTTTTTTGTAAACTAATCTTTATTTTACTCTATTTTTAGGGTTAAATAGCTGATTTTTAGTTCTGCCACATTTTTATATTTCCCCCTATAATACTTAGAATAAATACAATAATGTGGCAGGTTATGGATTTATGATTTCTCTGGAATTATCCTTTTGCTTTCTTGATAAACTCCGTAGGCAAACATCCGAAATACTTCTTGAAACTCGTAGCAAAGTAAGAAGGTGTATTGAAACCTACCATTGTGCTAACTTCTGCTATCGTGTAGCGACCATCTTTTAATAATTTGGCCGCTTCATTGAAACGGATCTTTCGTATAAAGTCAATAGTCGATTCGCCTGTAATAGCTTTCAATTTGAGATGTAGATTAGAACGGCTCATGTTCATTTCTCTGGCAAACTCGTCAGTAGAGAATTCAATATTATCCATATTTTTTTCTACAATGGCTACGGCACGTTTCAGTAAGGCTTCATCCATGGCGTTAAACGTAATCTTTTCCGGTTCCACTTCCAGAGATTTAGAATACCGTTCAAGCATACGTCTGCGGGTACGCATCATATTCTGTATCTTCGTAGTCAGGATAGCCAGCGAGAATGGTTTCGGGATATAATCATCCGCACCCATTTGCAGACCTTCCATCTGGTCTTTGACTTCGCTTTTAGCAGACAGGATAATCACGGGAATATGACAGGTACGGATATTTTGCTTCACATTCTTACATAATTTAATACCATCCATCACAGGCATCATGACATCAGTTACAATGATGTCAACTTCATTGTCTTTCAGTTTTTCCAAAGCTTCTTCACCATTCCCGGCTTCCAGCGTATTGAAAAGTTCGGCAAGTCCGCTACTAAGATAATGGCGGATTTCATTATTGTCCTCTACAATAAGAATAGTGCCACGCTTCTTGTCACCGGCTTCGATCGTTTCGCTTTCGATCTTTTCCGTATCAATGAAATACATTTCTTTCGAATTGGTGGAATATACCTGACCTTCCTCATTCAGACTGTCATTAGAAGCCAGTTCGGAGGACTTATAGGTATTTATGTCTTGTGGCAGATAAACAGAGAAAGTGCTGCCTTTGCCCTCTTCACTGTCCAATTCGATACGGCCATGGTGTAATTCTACCAGACGTTGTACCAATGAAAGACCGATACCACTTCCTACGTGCTCACTCTCTATCTGATAAAAACGTTCGAATATTTTTCCCTGTTTGTTGATAGGAATGCCGATGCCGGTGTCACTAACCTGCAGTACCAGCCAATTATTCTCCTCTTTCAATGTCACAGTGATGCTTTGACCGCTTTCCGTATATTTGAAAGCATTTGAAAGCAAGTTATTAACAATCAGTTCCAGATAATTAGGATCAAAAAGTTCCTCTTTATCTTCCAATTCAGAATGGAGAGTATAAGTAATCTTTTTGTGGCGTGCCAGTTTATCATAGAACAAGAAATTATCTTGTATTAGTTGATGCGCATTCTCTTTCTTAACTTTCAACTCGAAAACTCCCAATTCGGCTCGGCGATAATCCATCAGTTGGTTCACAAGATGTAGCAGACGATTAGCATTACGTTGGATATATTCCAGTTGATTACGAGTCCAACGGTCACTGATCTTATTGATTATTTCTTGTAAAGGAGCCAAGATAAGAGTCAACGGCGTACGAAGTTCATGGGAAATATTGATGAAGAAGCGCATCTTCATCTGGTTGATTTCTTCTTGATGCTCCTTGTCTTTGCGCTCGAGCTCCAGTTTTGCCTCCATGCTCTTCCGCATCCAGAAGAAGCGGAAGACGAAAGTGATAAAGCCGATAAAAACAGCAAGGAAAAGCATGATTGCCCACCAAGTCTTGTACCATATAGGGAGAACTATGATTTCCAACATTGTAGGTACGGTATTCCATTTTCCGTCACTATTAGCTGCTTTCACCAGAAAATGATAAGTACCTTGCGGCAAGTTGGAGTAGGAGACAGTACGTTTGTCTGTCAGATAATACCACTCTTTATCATATCCTTCCAATTTATAAGCGAAAGTATTGTGTTGACCTGAAATATAGTTGGATACCACAAATTCAATAGTGAAAGCTGTTTGCCATGATTTTAGCGTGATACTTTCTGTTTCATTGATATTCTTAGTCAGGATACCGGTTTCATCATCCGGACGGACTGTCTTGTTAAACAGTTGAAGTTTAGTGATAACTACCGGAGGAGTGTAAGGGTTGTCCAGTAGGAGTTCCGGGCGGAAAGTTGTGATACCGTTGATACCCCCGAAGTACATTTGCCCATTAGAGGTGCGGCAGAATGAAGAAGTATTAAACTGATTACTCTGCAACCCGTCGGATTCCGTAAAATTACGGAACTTCTCTGTCTCCGGATTGAAACAGGAGATACCGCGGTTGGTGCTTACCCAGAGACGCCCGAAGGTATCTTCCAGAATACCGTAGACCACATTATTGGGTAAACCGTTAGCTGTTGTATATCGTTTGATTTTCTTCTCTTTTTCATTAAAACTGTAGAAACCTTCACGCGTACCTACCCAAATGATGCCATTGGCAGCTTCATAAATGCAATTGGTAAACATCTTTGTTACAGATGATTCCGGAAGAATAGGAGCTTTTTCTATTTCGATCCCTTCCTGCTGAAAGACTGATATACCTTCTTCGCCACCGATCCAAAGACGTTTACGGGAATCTCTGAACAGGATTGTGATTCGTTGTGAAGTAAATGGCGTACCGTCTTTTTCTTTATCTATGGTGGTAAAGCTCCGTTTCTCCGGATTAAAACTAACCAGCGCACTTAAAGTTCCTAATAAAATACTACCCTCCTTGTCAGGAAGAATGGCATATACATTTTCATTGACCAACTGGCTATTCAGCTGATTAAAACTTTCCATTTGTCCACTGTTACGGTGGAGAACAGTCAGACCACCCGCATGTGTTCCTATATATACAAGTGATTTTTGTTCATCTACATATACGGCTTTGATATTGTTGGAACCAATACCGATTTCCCGTTCGTCTTCCTGTAGAATATAGTGTGTAAATTGTTGTGTCTTTGGGTTATATAGATTCAATCCACCATCATTCGTTCCTATCCATAAGTTCTTATTCTTATCTTCGGTAATGCAACTGACTACATTGTCACTTAAAGAATTCTTATATGGAATACGCTGAATATTCTTGAATCTGTTGCGGATCGGATGATAATAATTTAGTCCTCCGAAATATGTTCCAAGCCACATTCCGCCCTGCGAATCCATAAAGATACTGCGGACCGAACGCTGTGACAGACTCCCGCTTTCTACCGGACTGCTGCTATAAGAAACGAAAGAATCGTTTGCTTCATGATAAATGTTTAAATCATTGAATGTTCCTATCCATAGGCGATTTTGCGAATCCAGTGCCAGGGAACGGAT
This sequence comes from Bacteroides sp. L008, assembly GCF_040812255.1. NCBI lineage: Bacteria > Pseudomonadati > Bacteroidota > Bacteroidia > Bacteroidales > Bacteroidaceae > Bacteroides > Bacteroides sp. L008. The sequence continues at coordinate 168,403 of NZ_JBFNXO010000001.1, forward strand.
ATAATTGGAACTGATACTTTTAGGATTGGAAGAAGAATGATGATAAGCTTTTACTTCTTGCGTTTTCGGATTGAGTAGAAGTAGACCGGCTCCTTCGGTAGCTATCCAGATGCGGGTAGGGGATTGCTGTAAAATGGCCTGAATCTGTTTAGTTCCTGTTATCGGACTAATTTTCTCCAGTTTCTTTTGGGGAATGGAATAGCTGTAAAGCCCGTCAACAGGGGTACCGATATAGATAATATCACCATTCCGGTAAAGAGCAGAAGCCACTATCTTATGCATGGCTGTGCTAAAAGAATCATCAACGAATCGTGATTCTTTAATATCGAACATAGTCAGACCTTCCTGTGTACTTATAAGCAACTGCTCAGGCGAGATTTCTGCAATACCATTGATTTGCTGTTTCTTGCCTTTTTTCTCATAGAAGAAATTCCTGAACTTGTCTTTCTCTTCGTCATAATATGACAAACCATCCCGTGTACCGATCCAAACCCGTCCCTGACTGTCGGTCTTTACGATTCGGGAAATATCATTAGCGATACTGTTCGGATCATCTTCATTATGCTGATAAACTGTAAATGAATACCCATCGTACTTGTTTACTCCGTCATAAGTTGCGAACCACATATTGCCTCGTTGGTCCTGATCGATAGAGAATACGGTACTTTGTGACAATCCTTCATTAATAGAGATATAGGAGAAGTTGATTTGCTCCGGAATATCAGAAAAAGCATAATTAACTCCTGCACATAGAAAAAGTAGACAGATTGTTATTTTGTTAAGGCTGCTCATTATTAGTTCATAAGATTAATAATGGCATCAAAGATAGTGAAATCTTTGATATACCCCATGAATTGACCGGAAAACTATACAATCTTTCCGCCCCGCGTTAAATGTCTTTTTTCATAATGAGGTGATTCTCATTGTCGATACGTTGGTATGATATTTCGTTCATAATGCTTCGTATAAGGAATATTCCCAGCCCCCCGATTGGACGTTCCTCCAAAGAAAGCGTAACATCTACCTCGTCTACTTGTGTCGGATCAAAAGAGGCTCCTTTGTCCGTTAATAGGAAAACGAGTTGTTTTTCGCTGTAAGTTACTCTTAATAGGATGGTGTGTTGTTCTTGAGTCGGATAGGCATACATAATTATATTGGCTACGGCCTCTTCCAATGCCAGATTAATATTCATTGTCGTTTCAAATGACAAAGAAAGTTCCTCTCCCAGTTCTTCGATGAAACTGGCTAAAACTGAAATTTCATTTAAATCGTTTGAGATCTTTATTTCTCTTTCCATAATGATATGTGCTTAATTGTTTGTTGTCCCGGGTTCATATTGAATAAGTAAAATAGTCAAGTCATCGCTGGCTTCTGCTTCTTTGACATGCTCTGCTATAGAGTCCACTATACCATTAACAGTGGTGCGTACATCAGACGTGCTATTATCAGACAATGTTTTCAATAACTTTTCGTCTCCATATAGTTCTTTGTCTGTATTTTCAGCTTCTGTCACTCCATCGGTGTAGAGGAACAGTTTACTTCCTTTCTCCAATGTTGTTTCATCTTCGGTATAGGCAAATTCTTCAATGACACCGACAAATATCTGTGTTTTGAATTCAAGGAAAGAAACCTGTCCGTCCGGACGAATCAATATGGGAGGATTATGTCCGGCATTACACAGTTTCAGTTTACCTGTTTCCAAATCAAGGATTCCGACAATAAGCGTAACAAACATGTTGGATTCGTTATTATCAGAAATCGAGTTGTTCATATCCGTCACAATCTTAGCCGGCGAAAGTACCTGTTGTGACAAGGTGCGAAATAAACTACGGGTGATAGCCATAAATAGAGAGGCGGGCACTCCTTTCCCCGAAACATCTCCGATTAAAAAGTAGAGGTGATTGCCATCCATATAGAAATCATAAAGGTCTCCACCTACTTCTTTGGCGGGATGGAGTATAGCATGTAAATCTACATCATTGCGTTCGGGATAAGGAGGGAATATTTTAGGAAGCATCCCCATTTGAATTTCCCGTGCTATGGAAAGCTCGCTTTCAATCCGTTCTTTGCTGGCAGTGGTATCTCTTAGTTCACCTACGTAGGTAGATAAAGAGTGTTGCATGAAGACAAGTGAATCATGTAAATCCTTTATTTCATCTTTGGAATGTACTTCCGGCAGGATAACATCAAACCGTCCGGTCGCAATTTCCCGGGCTGATTCGGAGAATTTCTCCAGTGGACTGACAAGGCGTCGGATAATGCTGTATATGATTAGAAATAAAGCTATCATACCAACCATAAAGGTATAGATGATTTTCCGTGAGGTGTTATCCAATTCCTGAAGAATAATCTGGCTTGGACAAACAGTACATACCGACCATCCTATTTGAGGAATGGTTGTGTAAAATGCATACGAGTCGACTCCTTTATTATTGAAGCGCATAGTTCCGGTATGTCCTGCTAGCATTTCGTGTCCGATCTGTTCCTGTGCTAGATTTTCTTTGGCGAAAGCTTCGGAGAATATCGTTTCATTCATGATCTTGCTTCGGTCCATGTGAGTCAGAAAGCTTCCGTTGCGGCTAATTAAATAGGTGTAGCTGGAAGGATAAGGCTTCAGTAGACTGATTGTATCAGTGAATTGTGTCAGGGATATATTGGCAGTGAAAACTGCATATAGTTCCCCTTTGCTGTCAAACAGAGGTTTGGCATAAGTACTCATGATGAAGTTTCCCCCTCCGTCGTCATAGTAAGGCTCACTCCAATAAGGTTGTTTAAGTAACTGGGGAATAAGATACCAATCCATGCATGGATAGTCATAATTCTGACTACCCAATACCTGATAGGTTATTTCTCCATTTATTTCATCCTTAAAAGAAGCATAAGGCATGAAATATTTCCCTTTTTCTTTGTAATAGTCGGGAACGAAAGCTATGCCGCTTCCGACGATGAACTGATTGTTTCTTACAACAGATTCTATAATATTGTGTAAAGAGTCCGGGTGATCAATATTCTTTTCCAAGACCCAGACAGATTGGTTGACAGTCGTCTCAACAGACAGTAGCTGACCGCTGATTTCTGTAGCAATGTTACTTAATAGTCCATGAGTGCGTTCGATTGCAAAGCCCGTTACTTTCTGTTGGCTATAATAATAAAATAACGCCATGATAGTAGCAAAGATAATTAACGTAAAAGATAGTACGTAGATACTTAGTCGGGTTGCAAAAGAATGGGAGAATGTGTATTTCATGAATGAATGTCTATTATTTTACAAAATTTTCATAACGGATATCATTGGAATTTTGAGTTTGATCCGGCAACAAAATACTTGTTGCCAGATTAAACTCTTCCCGGCTTAGCCGATAGGGACGTTGCCCGCTCTTCTTGTTTGTTTGTAACCTTAGTATCTCATCCAACATTTTACGTTGGTGATACCGGTTGGTTCCTATGTTGTGTTGATGCACTTGTTCCATTACGATGTCCAATGTTTGTTCGCGGTGTTCATTTGCCCATTCCCAGCCACGCATGCTGGCACGGGCTAATTTCTGTACTGCTTGAGGATATTTCTGATAGAATTCTCTGCTAACATAAAGTCCGTCCTCCGGCAGGTTATATCCATAATCCGAGAAATGCATGATATGAATTGAATCAGTCTTTACACCGGCTTCAATTAGTTGTAGAAACTCATTGTAACTTCCTACGAGACAAATATCCACAGCTTTTGATAGGAAAATGTTGACTCCCCCATTGAAACGTATCCATTCCACCTGGAGTTGATATTTGTTGGCTATTTGATCCAGTAGTTCTTGACTAAGATGATTCCATACCCCTATTTTCTTATGTTGCAAAGATGAAATACCCTTGAGTGGTGAACGACTGACAAGCATCAGGCTGTTTTCCTGTGAGGTTTGCAAGATATTGACTACCTGTGCACCTGCAAAATATTCAGTCAGGGCATACGATAGGTTCATAACTACCGCTTGCGAATATCCTTTCTGCAGGAAAGAAAAAGAGCTTGCCGAAAGCGAAGGATGTACTACGTGTACGTCAAGTCCTTCTTCCTTGTAGAATCCTAGTTTGTCAGCTACGTAATAGCCTGCAAATTGTGCTTGTGCCGTCCATTTAGGTGTGAGGTTAATCGACTGCGCATTCACCGGTTCTGTCAGAAAGAACAGAGATAGCAAGATACAGCAAATAATAGATGCTTTTCTCATTATAAGTGGGATTAACGAATGATAAAAAGGCCGGAACAGCCTGTCATATCGAATATTTTCCGTATTTCCGGACGCATAGCTTCCAATACAAGTTGTCCGCTGTGTTGCTTTACACTTTTCTGGAGGGTTATCAGACTTCTTAAACCGGAACTGCTGATATATAGTAATCCTTCGCAGTTGATTATTATATTAGGATTCTGAATGCTTAGCAGAGGTTGGATGAGAGCATTGAATTCGTTCGTATTGGCAGTGTCCAATCGTCCTTCAACAGTGAGTATGATAACTTCCTCTATTTTACATAAGTTCGTTTTAAGAGTTGCTTCCGGTTTGAAATCCATGTCTATTTTTTTAGTCAGGATTAGTTCGTTTTGACTGTCCGTCGAATGATATTCTACTTTATCCATGGTGCGGCGAATCAGAAAGAGCCCCAAACCTTGTGTCAGTTGCTGTTCCAGAGATAGTGCATCTCCTGATGCTTCATTTTCAGATTTTGTGGGATCGAATGAAATACCATCGTCAATAATTTGGGCAATCAGTAGTCCGGGTGCCACGGAAGTTTTCAATATGATTTCACCTTTTTGATTTTGAGGGTAACCGTGATGGATAATATTGCTTATTGCTTCTTCAATAGCAAGATTGAGACTCATTGTAATGCCGGAAGGTAAATGTAATGATATGCCTAATTCTTCGATGAATTGGGCAATTATTGCAATTTCCTCTACCTGATTTTCGATAGTGATTTCCTTTTCCATATTCTTTAAGTAGCGCGTCATATTATAATTTATTCTTGTTTGGGGTGAATGCTGCCACAAAAGTATTAGTAAAGGTGAAAAGTCTGAAATATATTACCCCCAAATAGTTCCCATTTTAGCTAATCTCCCTATATTGGGACGCTTTTTGCAAGTGGGATGCTCCCGTTCTTTTCGCGAAAAGACTACTTTTGTCGCTCAAAACAAAAAAACATGGTAAACGTAATTGTTCTCTGCATTGAATTGTTGCTGGATATTGTGGGCTTGGTATTGGGAATACTTGTTTATTCACGTTCTTCAGACAATAATGGACTTACAAAAGCATGGGGAGTATTGGCTATCACTCTGTCCCTTCTTCTTTTGTGTGATAATCTGGAATGGATGTGGATTTTCAGTAGAGGAGGTGAGGAGACGATTCCGCGTTTTACTGAAGTTCCGATGAATCATCTTTCGATATGGCATATTGTCCGGGTGATTGTCTTTTTTCAATTCTTTTCTATTTTTCCTATAGCCTCATTGAAACCGGGATGGATGACTTTTTCAAGAGTCGTCAGTTTATGTATTCCTATTTTGCTGATCACATGTATAGCTTGTTGTTATGAGTTTTTTAACGGTCACTATACTACTCTAAAATCTTTTGCCTCCATTCGGGAGAATATTGGAGAACAGGATGTACGGGTAAGGCTGATGCTGTTTATAATCAGTGTAATTACTCCTTCCGTAAATTTCCTCTTTCCATATATGAGACGATGGATCCCAGTCCGACGTAAACAGAGTAAGGCAATGTCGATTTATATGATGTGTTTTGCTATCATCATGTCCGGCTATATTTGGCTGATGCTGGGTACTAGTGGATTATGCTTTAACGTGTTCGGTTATATTGTAATCCTTCCCGTCCTTTTTTTAAATATACTATATTTGCGTAATGAGAATCCGCTTTCTTTACCTCCCCAGCCTGTAGAAGAGTTGGAGATGGAAGAAATAGAAGCCATTCGGGAAATTGCAGTTTCACCTGTCGTTCTTGAACTATCCAATCAGATGCAAAGTCTTATGAAACATAGTAAATCGTTTACTAATCCTCTATATTCCTTACAGGATTTCTTGAATGATTTGAATACGAATGAAAACAGACTCAATAAGGCTCTTCATTATGATGGCTTTTCCGGTTTCAGAGATTATATTAATTTCTACCGTTTGCAGTATTTTAAAGAACAGGCACAGCTGAAAAAAGACCTTACAGTAAAGGAATTAATGTTTTTGAGCGGCTTTACCTCCCGTTCCAGTTTTTACCGTTATTTTGCGAGTGTGGAAAAAATGTCTCCCAGTGAATATATGGAGATGCTCAATAGAGAAAATTAATAAGGAGTGTGGGAAAAGAATCACCACAGATCATAGAATTAGCACGGATTTGATTGTAATTCAAAGATTATCAATGCAGAATCAATGTTTCTTTTATGTAATCTGTGGTGAAACTTGAAACTAACAGGTTATTTATTTAGCTAAATCTCCTATTTCGTCTAAATTCTTCTGAATATCATCATCAGTCAATGAATAGTTTACCAAGTCACCGGCCAAATACTTATCATAAGAAGCCATATCAATCAGGCCATGTCCGGAAAGATTAAACAGGATTACTTTTTCTTCTCCTGTCTCCTTGCATTTGTTAGCTTCGCGGATAGCCGCTGCAATAGCGTGGCTGGACTCTGGAGCCGGAATAATACCTTCAGACTGTGCAAACAGACAACCTGCTTCGAAAGATTCCAATTGCTGTATATCTACTGCCTCCATCAGATTGTCCTTGAGCAACTGTGAAACGATGACACCTGCACCATGATAACGAAGACCACCGGCATGAATATGGGCCGGAGCAAAATTGTGTCCCAGGGTAAACATCGGTAGCAACGGAGTATATCCGGCTTCATCACCGAAGTCATACTGGAACTTACCACGTGTCAGTTTCGGGCAAGAAGCAGGTTCGGCAGCAACAAAACGAGTCTTTTTTCCTGCCTGTATCGTGTGACGCATGAATGGGAAAGAGATACCTCCGAAATTGGAACCACCTCCGAAACAACCGATTACGATATCTGGATATTCACCTGCCATTTCCATCTGTTTTTCAGCTTCCAGTCCGATAATAGTCTGGTGAAGAGTAACATGGCTAAGTACAGAACCGAGCGTATATTTACAGTTGGGAGTCATTTGTGCCAGTTCGATAGCTTCCGAAATAGCTGTTCCCAACGAACCCTGATAAGTGGGATGTTTAGTTAGAATATCCTTACCGGCACGGGTAGACATGGATGGAGAAGGGGTTACCTGTGCTCCGAAAGTCTGCATAATGCTGCGGCGGTATGGTTTCTGTTCATAACTGATTTTTACCTGATAAACAGCAGCTTCCAAACCGAAAACCTTAGCTGCATAAGAAAGAGCGGCTCCCCATTGTCCGGCACCGGTTTCAGTGGTGATGTTGGTCACCCCTTCTTCTTTGCAATAATAAGCCTGTGCCAATGCAGAGTTCAACTTATGTGAACCGATAGGGCTGACACTCTCATTCTTAAAATAGATATGAGCCGGAGTACCGAGTGCTTTTTCCAATCCGTAAGCACGAACTAGCGGAGTACTGCGATAGTATTTATACATTTCGCGCACTTCTTCCGGTATTTCGATCCATGCATCGGTCTGATTCAGTTCCTGATGACACAGTTCCTTAGCGAAAATCGGATACAAGTCTTCCGCTTTCAGTGGTTGTTTGGTTCCCGGATGTAACGGAGGCATAGGTTTGTTTACCATATCAGCCTGAATGTTGTACCAGTAGTGTGGAATTTCTTCTTCGGGTAAAATATACCGTTTTCTTTTTTCACTCATAATATTGTAGTTTTTTAGTTTCTTGTTGCCAAAAGTACTCAAATTTTTAATATTCAGAAAATTTTGTCAACAAAGAATCGGTTCTAATTGTTATTTTACTTAAGTTTGCACGACCCTGTTAAAAAAGATGATATGAAGATTTATCATAAGTTTTTATTGTATCAGAATAAACTGCTAAAACCCTATGTACGTATCTTGTTGGGGCTGGTAGAAGCACTCACCTATCTGGCATCTCTGTTGTTGATTGTCGGAGTAGTATATGAACACGGCTTTCCCTTATCCATAGATGAAGTGGCGAATTTGCAGACATTGTATAAAACAGTCTGGATCATCTTTCTGATTGATGTAACTTTACATATCTCACTGGAATACCGGAATACTAAAAAACAATACCGGCGATTGGCCTGGATATTAAGCGGATTGTTATATCTCACTCTAATACCCGTCATTTTTCACCGTCCGGAAGAAGAAGGAGCTATTTTGCAGATTTGGGAATTCTTGCATGGGAAGTTTTATCATCTCCTGTTGCTATTAGTCCTTTCCTTCCTCAACTTGTCCAATGGGCTGGTGCGCCTGTTGGGACGGCGTACCAATCCGTCCTTGATATTGGCAGTCAGTTTTATGGCTATTATCCTGATTGGAGCAGGCTTGTTGATGCTTCCGCGCTGCACGGTGAATGGCATTACTTGGGTGGACTCTTTATTTACGGCTACCAGTGCCGTATGTGTTACAGGGTTGGTTCCGGTAGATGTATCTACAACATTCACCACTTCCGGATTAGTTGTCATAATTCTATTGATTCAGATCGGCGGATTAGGAGTGATGACATTAACCAGCTTCTTTGCCATGTTCTTCATGGGGAACACTTCCATTTACAATCAGCTCGTTGTGCGTGATATGGTTAGTTCCAATTCGTTAGGCTCATTACTGTCTACCTTACTATATATATTAGGTTTTACTTTAGTGATTGAAGGGATTGGCATGGCCTCGATTTGGTTTAGTATTCACGGTACGTTGGGAATGACTTTGGAAGGGGAGTTAGGTTTTGCTGCTTTCCATTCTATATCAGCTTTTTGTAATGCAGGCTTTTCTACACTTTCCGGTAATTTAGGGAATCCGATGGTGATGACCAATCATAATGGACTGTTTATTTCTGTTTCTTTACTGATAATCTTCGGGGGGATTGGCTTCCCCATTCTTGTCAATTTCAAGGATATTGTATTGTATCACCTGCGTCGTTTCTGGAAATTGGTCTGTACACGTAAACTGGATCGTCACAAAATGCAGCATCTCTATAACCTGAATACGAAAATTGTGCTAATCATGACTTTCCTGCTTTTATTAATCGGTACATTAGCTATTGCTGCTTTTGAGTGGAATGCTTCCTTTGCCGGTATGCCTTTGGCAGACAAATGGACTCAAGCCTTCTTTAATGCCACTTGTCCGCGAACAGCCGGTTTCAGTAGTGTCGATCTGGCATCGTTGAGCGTGCAGACTTTATTGGTTTATCTATTCTTGATGTGGGTTGGCGGTGGTTCACAATCTACGGCAGGTGGTGTGAAAGTGAATGCTTTTGCGGTCGTGGTTCTGAATCTTGTAGCCGTATTGCGTGGTACTGAACGGGTAGAAGTGTTCGGCAGAGAATTGTCTTACGATTCAATCCGGCGTTCCAACGCAACAGTAGTCATGTCATTGGGAGTGTTATTCATCTTTATTTTCACATTGAGCATACTCGAACCGGGTGTTTCCATCATGGCATTGACTTTCGAATGTGTTTCTGCACTTAGTACTGTAGGATCCAGTCTGAATCTGACCCCTCATTTGTGTGATGCCAGTAAGTTGTTGGTATCCTTGTTGATGTTTATCGGACGTGTGGGATTGATAACATTGATGTTGGGAATTGTAAAACAGAAAAAGAATACAAAATACCGTTATCCGAGTGATAACATTATAATAAACTAAAGATATGAAGTATATTATTATCGGTTTAGGAAATTACGGTCATGTGTTGGCCGAGGAATTGTCTGCGTTAGGACACGAGATTATTGGTGCGGATATTAGTGAAAGTCGTATAGATTCAATCAAAGATAAGGTTGCTACAGCTTTTGTCATTGATGCCACTGACGAACAATCATTGTCAGTGTTACCGTTGAATAGTGTGGATATAGTGATTGTAGCGATTGGTGAGAATTTTGGTGCATCGATACGTGTTGTTGCTCTGTTGAAGCAGAAAAAGGTTCCCCGCATCTTTGCCCGTGCTATTGATGCAGTACATAAAGCAGTGCTTGAAGCCTTTGATCTTGAAAGAATCCTGACTCCGGAAGAAGATGCTGCCCGTAGTCTGGTGCAACTGCTCGATTTCGGCACAAACATGGAAGGGTTCCGCATTGATCAGGATTATTATGTTGTGAAGTTCACGGTTCCAGAAAAATTTGTAGGATATTTTGTGAATGAGTTAAATCTGGATGAAGAATTTCATCTGAAAATGATAGGCTTGAAACGGGCAAATAAGATAACCAATTGCCTGGGTATTTCTCTGACCGAACTTCATGTGAAGAATGAATTATCGGAAAATGAGAAAGTAGAAGAAGGAGATGAACTGGTTTGTTACGGTAGATACCGCGATTTCCAAGCTTTCTGGAAAGCTATTTAATGTGCAAAATCTAGTCAGATTTCAAGATAGAGGGATGATGATATTTGTTGGTAAAGTATAATGTTGGCAGTTATCCTCTTTGATTTCGTCTGATTATTGTAATTCCGGTTTGCAATTATTAATTGTTACAGGATGAAGTTGTATACTATATCCTATAGAGGTGAAATTAAGCTGCACAATCAGGCTTTGTGATGTTTCCGGTTTTCGTTGGTCGAACACGAGGTTGCCTAAACTATAGAAAATAGGCTTACCATTGAAATATTCCTCTTTCTGAATGACGTGCGGGTGATGTCCGATGATAGCATCCGCACCTGCACGAATGAGTCGGTGTGCTCCCTTTCTTTGGCTCAGAGTAGGGGAAGATTGATATTCGATTCCCCAATGGAGAATTACGACCACATAACTTTCGGGATTCTCTCGCTTGAAGTTTTTGATTTCCTCTTCTATTTCTTCCGTGGTTTGCTGGCAAATACCGGGATCATTTTCTAAATATACCCAATTCTCCAAAGGAAGTGTAACTGAATTGAAGAGTGCTACTTTCATTTTTCCTTTCTTTATCACTACAGGTTGGCAACTCTCGGAAGAAGTATTACCATATCCTATCGGAGTGATTCCTGCCGATAAGAGATGCTGATAAGTATCTGTCAATCCGTTTCGCCCCTGATCCATAGTATGATTATTCGCTAAAGCCGCATGACTGATGCCGGCTTTAACCAATTCTTCCATCCATCTCGGTTCCGCGCGAAAGATATATTTCTTGTGTAGTGGTGAACGAACCGAAGTGACGGGACATTCCAGGTTGATTACCGTAGCGTCCATTTGATGAAAGAGAGGAGCTACCGACGCAAATAAATCTTCGACACCTCCCCGTTGAATCTGTTGGCGTACCCCTCTGTCCAGAAGAACATCTCCGGTGAAAGCGATAGAGAGACATTCTTCTGACGGGTGCTGGCAGGCAGTAAGCAATAACAGACCTATACTACCTATAATCCGGTTAATTCGGGAAAAGGATATTAGCATCCTGAACTATAAAAAACTCTGTCATCTACTTTAGGTTCTTTCTCCAGCAGGATATTTTTCATCCATTCCGGGACGGCAGGCGCTTTCTTTTCTTCCAGCATTTTCTGCCACTCTTCGTCCGTGAGCCGGGTATCCAGTGGCTGGACAAACTCGTAGTAACTAAATGTGGCACCACGGGTAAGATAGAGATTACCCTCTATTTCTACTACCACATAGATATTGTTGGCATTTCCTGTTGCTACATGCAGTACTCCATTCTTATCACATCCCCTCACGTTGCGGGTATAAATATCAGCCACTACAGCTATCGACTTGTCCGGACCTTGCACTAATGACCAGTTATCCAGATGCAAATCAGGATCGAGCACAGACAAAGTGAAATATTCTATACTACTTCCCATATACTCAAGAGTGCGATATTCTTGTTCGGTCAGTTTTTTTCCCCGCAGTTCCTTTTCTGTTACTTGAATCAGAAAGCTGACATAGTCTTGCAACTGCTCTGTTTTTCCTTTCAAGTCATCCGTCAGACAGTTACTCTGTTGTAGAACCTGTTGGGTGGTTTGCAGAATTCCCGACATTTTCTTCCAGAAAGGAAGATTCGGTTCTACATACCCCACTACGATCGGATCAGGAGGTCCGGCACCTCCACATTCTGCAGCCATGGGCTGTTCTCCGTAAAGGATCGCGTCATGCTTCAATTCAGCCCAAGATGCCAGAGCTGTATTCAGGTTCTTGTATCCCCATTCGGGTGTTTGCATAAATCCCGGCTGGCTCTTGTCCGTTTTCTGCATGGTGAACAGACTTTTCATCCATAATTCGTAGACAGATACTTGTGCAGGCTGGGAAGCTTTGAATTTATCTTTCAGTTTTTGTAATTCTCCGGTATACTGGTTCCAGTTGCCCGGTTCTTTGTAAAAATCAGTCAGTAAAGTCTCGGCGGAGTTTACTCCGAAAGCGGCAAAGACATCCAATCCTTTCGGATAAGCACGTTTGCTGTTTGGGGTGACATCTACCAATTCCTGAAGTACTTCATTATCTGCCAGATATCTTTGTGGCATAAAGTTGATTTTGTCCCGGCAGGAGATTTCTATTTTAGGTTTGATCCTATTCTTGCTTTTTGCCAGTTCAATGAGCGCTTGATTCACCTTTTCTATTTGAACCGGAGTCAATGCATCTTCAGTATATTCTGCTTTATTTTTCTTCAGAATCTGTGCAATATCGAGAAGAGAAAGATTATCAGTCTCACCCATCAGGAAAGTAAGTGGTGTATAGACGCGTTGGTATAGTTCCATTAGTGGTGTCCTGGTCATATCCTTATAACTAGATAGTACGGTAGCCTGAAAGATTGCTTGTTTGAGCTGTTCTTGTTGTTCTCTGCAAAAGCAGGCAGTTTGAAGCCACATCATAGCCTGAAAGTATGCCTGTAATTGGGGTTCACGGGTATAATGTCCGCGTGGTTTGAAAAGACTGTATGGGAAGTATGCATCTTTGTATGAAAGAAACTCCGAGAAATCATCTTCTTGTGCATTAATATGTTCTATTTCCTGTTGATATGCTTTTTGATACTTAGCAGGGAGGTTGGGCGTTTCCTTTGTCAGCAAATAATAAGGGATAGCATAAAAAGTAGCGGCATATTCTGCCATATCTTTCAGAGATTCGTCTTCTGTCTGGCGGGAGATGCTTATGCAAGTTGCGTTGAGTGATAGACATAGTCTTTCCAAAGTAGGAATGATGTGTTGTTTCTCCAGACTTTTCAGTACATAAGAGAAATACATGTGAAATGCCTGTAAATATAAGTCAGTGGTGATGAAATTGGGCACTTGGCGATAATCATTTTCTTCGTAAGCATGAAACAACTGTAAGTTACTTCCTTCTGTAATGGCAAAGTTGTTCTGTTGCAACTTGGCTAGTAATGCCTCGTCTATATCTTTGAATTGGAACAGGTTGACTATATTATTTGCATTTCCTAAATAATAAGAGTCTCGTTGAGTAAACTGTTGCTGACGCATTTCTGCCATGCGAGCATCGATGCGTTCTACGAAAGCCTTCTCTTCAGCCGTCAGTTTGACTTCATCATAGTTTTCCGGAAATTTATTCTCTCCGTCCGCCTCCGATTCATCCCATAACTTCCAGACAAGATCATTATACCATTTCGTATTGGCCGAGAAGAAAGCATTGATGTCCGCTTCCATAAAATGATAACCATGTATAGCGTATGGATAACTACGTAATAAACGTAACTCCTGAAAAGAGTAACGACTGATATCCTGCTTCAAATCAATAGATTGAGGTAGAACAGTATCGGTCAATAATGAGGTGGCAGTCATAACAGTATCTTGTGCCGATGCCGTTGAGGTGTTTTTGTTCTTGTTCTTGCATCCGCAGAGAATAAGAATTAGTGTACAGGACAGTAATAATAGTCGTCTCATGTTTTTCATTATTCTATAAATTACTATATATAAATGATAGTATCTAACGTTAACGTTCAAGAATGCGTTTGGCCTCCTTTTCTTCTGTCTCGCGTTTCAGATATCCCTTAAAATCCAGACCAAAACCTCTCCATGCATATTCCGCTATCAGAAATTTTCCACTTCGTTCCCGTTCCATGGTACGTATCAATACAGGAGTATGTTCACGAATCACTCTAAAATCTTCCAAAGGTTGTGCTACCCTCGAACCTAACCAAAGTGGGCGGATATACGCTTCATCTGCAATCCGGTAAATGAATAACCGCTTGTCAGGTTTGGGATCGAATCGGGTAGGCTTGATAACCCCCACAATAATTTCCGGCATCCCGTCTCCTGTAACATCTCCATAATCAAATTGATAGACAGGGTAAGGCAATTTCCAAACAGAGTGGGAGGGTTGGTCTGTATTCAAATGAATGACATAGAGCGAATCAGATTCTTTGTTCAGAGATACTTCCATGTGTCTTTGATTTACTTGCCATTCAAACCTGTTTTCTTTCCGGCATGAACAGAACATCAGTAAAAGACCTGTAAAAATAAGGAAGTGAATCCTGTGCGACATATCTGTAACGTTTTCTTTTGCAAAGATAGATATTAACCTGTATTTACCTGCCTCTTTTCTCGTAAAAGTGAAAAGTCCAGTATATTATATATGAAAACCACCGGACTTCTCTTTAGTTAAGAAATCCGGTGGCTTATCAGATATTATAAAGCGTATGCCTTATTTCGTTTGAATACGAATATTTCCGGCTTTCACTCCATTTGCTTTGGCTGTAAATACAATTTCTCCGGCAGTTTCACCAGCTTGTATGATAGCTGTCAACATTCCGTTGAAAGTATGCATCTTCGGAAGATGGAATTGTTCCAGATTTGTCGGGTCGCCATTGGCTGCAGCACGATATTTACCGGTTCCCTTTGCAGAGAAGCTTATCTGACGATTATCAGTAGGGCAGAGGTTACCATCTTTGTCTACAACTTTCACAGTCACATACGCTAAGTCTTTTCCGTCTGCAGTCAATTCGTTACGGTTGCTGACCAGTTCGATGTGATGAGGCTTTCCGGCAGTGCGAACCACTTTTTCCGCTACTGCTTTTCCATCTTTGTTATAGGCTATTACTTTTACTTCTCCCGGTTCATATACAGCATCCATCCACATCAGACGATAGCGGTTCTTCAACGAACTATCGTTCTTGCTTTGTTTACCATAACTTTTACCGTTGATAAACAATTCGGCTGTAGGATAGTTGGTATATACAAATACAGGAGTCACTTCACCTTCACGTCCCGGCCATGTCCAGTGAGGCAGAATATGCAAGGTTTCCGCATCCTTGTTCCATACACTGCGATACAAGTAATAGCGGTCTTTTGGCAGACTGGCAAGGTCGATAATACCAAACATGGAACTGTGATTGGGCCATGCATCCGTATCATAAGGTGATGGTTCACCCAGATAGTCAAATCCTGTCCATACAAATTGTCCGATTGTCCAATGGTTATCATCGGCCAGTGCAAAGTCCTCATCCGGAATATTTGACCATGAACAGGCTTCCACATCATAAGAGGAACATTGATGGTCTTCATACTTAGTACTTTTCTTATCCTCTACCGGGAATTTGTATACTCCACGTGAACTGACAGTAGAAGCAGTCTCACTACCCAGAATCAGATTCTGCGGGAGTTGGTCATAAGATTCCTTATAGCGTTGGGTACGGTAATTAAGTCCCGGAATGTCAATCATTGCTGCAAATCCGTTCGCAAGTACACAAGTAACCTGATCCATTCCGCAGGTGACAGGACGTGTCGGATCTTCTCGGTGGCAAATGTCTTGCAGGAATTTAGCCACTTTATAGCCGACAGGACTACATTGGGTCGGTACTTCATTACCGATACTCCACATAATCACACACGGATTATTCCGATAATTATGGAGCATATTTACCATATCACGTTCCGCCCATTCATTGAAATAACGGTGATACCCGTTTTCACACTTGGCGATGTCCCATTCATCGAACGGTTCAATCATCATCATAAATCCCATTTCGTCACACAACGCTACGAGTTCGGGAGTCGGCATATTATGAGAAGTACGGATAGCATCACATCCCATATCTTTCAGCAATATAAGTTGATGGCGAAGCGCTGCCACATTAATAGCGGCACCCAGCGGACCTAAATCATGATGATTACATACCCCTTGGAATTTGCGATGTTTTCCGTTCAGATAGAAACCCTTATCAGCGATATATTCAATGCTGCGGATACCGAAACGGGTCGTGTAAGTATCCACCAGTTTATCATCTGCGTAAATTTTGGAAACAGCCTTGTAGAGCGACGGACTTTCCGGTGACCAGAGTTCGGGCGCATTTACAATAAAGTTTTGTTCGAATGGTTGTCCGTGATTAATGCGACTCGTATTCTCTTTGCTGGTAACCACTTTTCCATTCGGAGAAAGAATCTCTGTCTCTACACGGATTTGTGTTTTCTCACCCGCATTGTCAATCTTCGTTTGAAGACGTATGGCTGCAAAGTCCTTACTAACATGAGGAGTTGTGATTTGTGTTCCCCATACAGGCACATGCACTTTGTCTGTCACGATCAGATGCACATTACGATACAAACCTGCTCCCGGATACCAGCGCGAGGACTGCGGACGATTTTCCAAACGTACGGCCAGCGTATTATTCTTTCCGTCTTTATTCAATAGGGGCGTCACATTACAGTGGAAAGAGTTGTAGCCGAAAGGCCAGAAACAAGCTTCTTTTCCATTTACATAGACACGTGCTTCGCTCATGGCGCCATCAAAGAGCAGTGTCACCTCCTTATCGGCAGGAGCATCAAAACTGGTTCGATACCATCCGGTGCCTACATAAGGGAGCCCACCGGTACGTCCTGTTTTCAAGGAAGCCTTTTTCTCGAAGTTCTGTGTCACAGCTACATTCTGCAGGTCATTATTCATATCGAATGGACCGAAAATCGCCCAGTCATGTGGAATAACAACCGACTCCCATTTAGTGTCATTAAACTCCGGCTGGCTAGCCTCTTTAAAATCTCCTTTACTGAATTTCCAGTTTTTTTCGAGCAGCGTCTCACTGCGTTGTGCTTGCAATGTGCAAGCGGCGCCCATCAAAAGTACAGCTAATAACTGTTTTTGGTGTTTCATGTTCATTTTTGCTTTTCAGGTATAAAATATTTTGGATTCGGGGTAAAGTTATAAAAAATGATTCAATAATCTTATCTCTTGAAAGCATTAAATGCATTAGTGGGTTTACCGGTATCGTCAAACAAGCCTTTGTGATAGCCTTTCCAACCACCGTAACTTTGAGGTTCCCAAGTGAAAACACCGAGGCATTGATCTATTTCTTTAGCTTTAGTCATGAAATCGGTAAAAAACTCTTCAGCTTCTTCATAATTCCAGTAAATACCAAGCTCACACACCATGACAGATGTATGATACCGTTCAATCAGGCTTTTCATATTAGCAATACAATCATTGTTTAATTGTCGCCAGTCTTCGGTATCCGGTTCCGGATAAAGAGACATACCGATTACATCCCATTTTCCCCCATCAGCTTTCAGACCGTCAAACAGCCAGATATATCGATTGGGATTATTGCCCTGATCAATATGTACGATAACTTTAGCTTCCGGATAGATTGTTTTAACGGCATCGTATCCTGCTGTTACCAGTTGAGCGAAGTTGGCAGTTTTTCCGCTGCTAGCAGCTCCGTCGGGTTTTAACATGCCTGTACGTGTCTCGTTGCCCACCTGCACCCATTCCACATCGATGCCTCTTGCTTTGATTGCACTTAATACTTCAGTGGTATGGTCGGCTACTGCTTGTTTTAATTCATCAAAGGATAGGTCGGCCCAAGCTGCCGGTTTCTCTTGCCGTCCCGGATCCGCCCAAATATCACTATAATGGAAATCAATCATAATACGGTAGCCTAAGTTGTGGGCGCGCCATGCCTTAGTCACTACATCGTCTTTATCACACCATCCTCCCGGATTAAAGAAACCTTCCTCTTCCGACCATCCCTGATCGGGATTTACCCATACACGTAGACGGATGGCATTCATGCCCAGATCCCGGAGTAGTGACATACATTCATGTCCGTTTCCTTCAGCATCATAGAATTTGTAACCTTCCTTTTCCATTTCTGTCAACCAACTGACATCGGCTCCTTTGGCAAAACCGGACATGTCATAGGCTTGATCTTGATTTTCCGGAAATACCGGTTTATCATCATTGTCGTCACAGGCTGTGAAGAAGGCTCCGCACAGTAGTGCGGAAGCCATCAATATATTTTTGAATCGTTTCATAATTATATACTGTTATCTAAAGGTTATTTATTAGAAGCGGAATAAGTGCCGTCTATCAGATTGACTGTGATAGTATAAGTTCCGGCAGTCAATGGGATACCCTCGTTACTGTTATAATATAGTTTTCCATTGCTTCCTCCATACGCTCCGGTCCAGTCATCTTTTATATAAAACTTGATTCCCCAGTTAGAATCTTGTGATAACGTAATCGTTCCCGAATATTCTCCGGCAGTTCCTGTTGTGGCGATAGGATATAAATTGTTATCCCCCTCTATTCCATAATAACAATAGATGTTATTTCCAACTGCATAAGTTTTATAGGTCAACTCTTTTAATGAAACGTCAAACAGATAGAGACCGGCAGCGGGTGCAGGAATATTCTTTGCACTTCCATTAACAAGAGTTCCACTTTCTGCTGTACTTTCCGAATCATCATTAGCAATGGTGTACATTTTGCTGGTATCCCAGGCATCTCCTGATGAGAACAGGGTCATCGCATAATTTCCGTATTGTGAGTTGACATCCACTATACCTGCATATTTTTGTTCTTCCTTATAGTACACTTCAATTTTATGATCGTATGTCCAGTCGCTACCTTGGCCGATTCCCGGCAAATACAAATATTGTCCCTCTTCCGGTTCCGGCTCCGGTTCTATAGAACCTTCTTCTACTGATACAGTCCATTGTTGAGGGTTACTTAGATCGATAGAAAGCGTACACTCTCCTGCCTGTGGCACATTAACTGTTATGTCTCCGGCTGTTTCTCCGAGATTTAACGCTGTGCTGCTGCCGCTGAATGCCATAGGAGTATCTTTAGCCTTCGTGTCATCAATGTCGTATCCACCGTTATCATTCGGATTGGCGCATGTATGATCGTATAATTTCCCCGTTCCACTGATTTGGATAGTCATACTTCCGGCTGCATTAGCATTGAATGTAGCTGTCCATTTTCTGCTCGTTTGGTTAAATTCCATTGTTGCATCGATATCTCCACTGACGTTCAATGTTGGTATTTGTATTCCGTTCCATTGCTTATTATTCGTGTCAATTGTGATATAATAGCAACCTCCAACTCCTGGGAACCAACATTTCCAATCCCCTGCTGTAGTTAGTAGGAACGGCATTCCGGTTTCGTTGTCATTTCTCCAGATCGTTCCGTTGGCTTCTTTAATCAGGAAGTTGTACCAGGCATTTACTCCTACAAATCCTTTGTATACACCATCTGTATTTACTGAAAATAAACTCATACCGGTGTCTGTGCCGTTTTGATCCAGCATGCTGGCAAAACGCATATCCAGTTCATAAGGAGTGATGGTGATTACTTCCACATTGCTATATGCCGGTTCGATGTTGTTTCCCGTTGTTCCTTTCAGTCTGAAATAGAATTTAGTGGCTACATTGGCTTCAACCCCCAGATTATTGGTGACAATATTTAATTCAGCTCCATTGTAAGTCTTGGAAAGAGAGGTTTCGGTAGACTCAACGATCGTTCCGGAGAAATCTTCGTTTAATGCAACCTGTATACTTGTTTTCAATAAGTTGGTTGGTTTGAAATCCGGATTGTTGATAGCCAATGTCCGGTCGGTCCATGCCAGTGACAGAACATTTTTTTGTGCGATATCTTCCGTCAATACAATGTTGTTTGTAGAAGCTATCAATTCATTTTCTGTCAGGCTCGATAAATAATATTTATCTGCGTCATCTTCACAGGCACTCAATATAAAGAGAGCCGCCAATGAAAGGAACAGACTATTTATTGTTTTCATATATCGTTTGTATTAGAGGATGATTAATAATTTTCATTATATAAATTGGGATTAGCCGTCAGTTCGGTAGCCGGTATCGGATAGATATTATACTTGCTATTTACAGCTACGCCACCTTTTTCACCACCTTTCCATTGCCACAGATATTTGTCGGTAGTGAACATTCCGAAACGGATTAAGTCGGTACGACGGTATCCTTCCCAATAAAGTTCACGGGCACGTTCTTTTAGGATAAAGTCCAGTGTCAGGTCGGCTTCCGCTTTACTATGAGAGTCGTCGCCATAAGCACGTTCTTGCAGCTTATTGATATATCCCAATACGGTTCCTTTATCACTACCCGTTCCGCCACGTACCACAGCTTCCGCTATCATCAGATATATGTCTGCCAAACGGAATAAAGGATAATCTGTATTTACACCACCATCTGCAGTGTTGGAAGCGGTTGCTCCGGCATCTGTCAGGTTAGTCCATTTTTCTACAAAATATCCGTTTGCCTGATTATCTATCACATCCAGATATTGTGTTTGTCCGTCAGTGAAGAACATATAGCGCTTATCATCAGTTCCACTAAATAAGGCCGGAATTTCTCCGCGTACACGGAACATTCCCCAACCGCTTTTCACACCATAATTTTCAGGAATCTGTTTGTCGGAAGTATTACTTACGGCACCACAGACAATATATGTGGAAGAACCCCAAGATACGGTATGTGTGGCGTCCACAGGTAAGGTGAATATAATTTCGTTAGCAGTACGCTTATCATTATCCGCATTGAATAGTTTGCTGTAGTCATCTTCCAATGAATATCCCTGTGCGATAGCCTGTTGACAGGCAGCGATACATTCTGTATACTTCGACGTTTCAATATACACCTCTGCGTTCAGATAAAGTTTGG
Organism: Bacteroides sp. L008; assembly: GCF_040812255.1. Taxonomy (NCBI): domain Bacteria; kingdom Pseudomonadati; phylum Bacteroidota; class Bacteroidia; order Bacteroidales; family Bacteroidaceae; genus Bacteroides; species Bacteroides sp. L008. Next base: position 189,350 of record NZ_JBFNXO010000001.1, read on the forward strand.
CAAGCAATGTGTAGGCGGCTCCTTGTGAAGCACGTCCATAAGGACAATTCCCTTTGCTAAGCATATCATTTGTAATGGCATTTAATTCAGATTCTATATAACTGAAAATTTGTGCAGACGTATAACGTGGAGGCAGATAACCGACAGTCGGGTCATTCTCTGTTATGAACGGGATATTACGGAATAAGTCCATTGCATGGTAGTAGAATAAAGCACGCATGAAACGAGCTTCAGCCCGGTAATGGCGGATTTCAGTTTGATCCTGTTCGCTAAATTCTGCCAGCTTTTCATCGGTTGCGTTACGGAGAAATTCATTGCATAATGCTATGTTATAATAAATCCGATAGTACATGTCCGATACCCAAGGATCATTAGCATCCCAACTTAAATAAGTCAATCCACTCACATTATCACCCGACAACCAGGTAGAGGCCACCTCGTCTGTTCCACATTCCTGCAGGTTGAAGAAGCAACGTATATAATCCTGTCCACTGTTACTGCTCAAGTCCGGATCACCCCCTTTTTCCTGTCCGGTGGTCACCATGGCAGCATATATCTTACCTAAAACGGCTTTATAGTTTTCAGCATTGGTATATATCGTAGAAGATGTTTCGTCTTCATGCGGATATTGGTCTAAGTCGCCTATGCAGGAGTTCAGCAATAATGCACTGCAAAAATAGAAGGCTGTATATAATATCTTTTTCATGATTCGCTTGTTTTTAAATAGTTAGAAGTTGAAACCTACATTCAGTGAGAAGGTGCGCGGACGTGGATAGAAGGAATTATCCACACCATTAGGAACCTCCGGGTCGACACCGCTGTACTTGGTGATACAGAATACATTCTGAACCATAGCACTCACATTCAGGCTACATCCTTTGCAGATTTGACCGAAATTATAGTTCAACGATAGATTATCCATTTTCAGGAAAGAAGCATTTTCTACATAATAGTCGGACAAGTACTGACGGGTCTGGAATCTAGTTTTCAGATAACTTGTAGACAGGTTATTCAATTGATAGGAGTTGTAGCTTACTGTTTCCCAGGCTCCGGCATTCATAGCCATGGCATTATAGACATAGTTGCCGATGTTTGCACGCAAGCTTGTACTCAAAGTCCATTTTTTCCAGCGCAGTGAAGCACTGAAACCGAGAATGTAATCCGGAGCGGGAGAGTGGTAACGATATAAATCGGAAGAGTTGATTTGTCCGTCTCCATTCACATCAAGATAGGCACCTTCTACCGGTTTTCCTGTTTTTTCATCATAGAGTTGATGATAAACGTAGAACATATAAGGGGCGTATCCCTCACTTAACGTTTGTACTTGGTAACTGTCGATATATGGACCTACTGAAGTATTTGTAGCGACAGCTCCGGCAGATAAAGACAGATTTTTTACCTTCATTTTTTGCCAAGTCATGTTGAAACTGACATCCCAGTTCCAGTCTTCTGTCTGTACAGGAGTTGCATTTACGCTGAATTCAATACCCTGACTGTCCACATTTCCCACATTGGTGGTGATGTTACGGTCGAAAGTGGTACCTGCTGCGGCGGGAACTGTTGCAATCAGATCTTTAGTCTGGCGAGTGTAGTAGTCAAAACTACCGGTAATACGGTCTTCCAGAAAGCCGAAGTCGAATCCTATATTCCATGAAGTAGTGGTTTCCCATTTCAAGTCAGGGACGTAAGAACTGGGACGGTACGTATGAATATATTCATTTCCCATGATACCTTCCGCACCATTTTGGCTTTGAGTATAGATAGGTAGATAATTGTAGTTACCAATACCGTCCTGTTGTCCGGTCACACCGTAACTGGCACGAATTTTCAGATTGCTCAATACCTTATTATCTTTCAGGAAAGATTCTTCCGTCACTCTCCATCCCAAGGCTACAGAGGGGAAAGTACCCCAACGTACATTCTTGGCAAAGCGTGAAGTAGCGTCCCGGCGGATGGTGGTGGTTAACATATAACGTGAATCGAACGAATAATTCAGACGACCGTAGTATGAAAGTAGTACATGGCGTTCGTCTTTAGCCTTTGAAGTCTTTTGTATTTCTCCCAGCGTGTTCATTTCGTAGTAAAGCGGAGTCGTAGCTTTCCAGTACTGATAATCGTAACCGGCTGTTACGTCAAAACTACTTTTAATCGATTCTACCAATTTGTTGTAGTTGGCATACAAAGTCAGCAGGCGATTTTCTTTCTTCTGCGGACCGTAGCTGTAATCCAGACCGGAAGTGGTGTAATTCTGTGCAGCTTCTGCCGGAACATATACACTTCCCTTACCTTGTGCATAGTCGTAACCTAATGTAGCGTGCAGCTTTAAGTCGGGGAAGAAATGAACACGATAGTCCGCATCGATATTTCCGATGAAACGTCTTACGTTACTTTGGGAATCATTCATTTTGATAAGTCCTACCGGGTTCATTACAGCACCGTTGACTGGTGCACCTGTATTGTCTATTGCTTCCGTGTATCCTCCAAAAGTATCCAGTCCTGAATAAACGGGGATGGTTGGGTTCATTGTAGAAGCTGCCCAGATAGCATTCGTGTTACCAAATGTATTGTTATTAATAGACCCTTTCGCATTAATATTCAGTTTCAAGTGGTCTTTGAAGAAAGAGGGGGTTACCATGATGCTTCCCGTGTAGCGTTCTGCGTTGTCTGTGCGTAACAAACCACTTTGATTGTAATAACCTACTGATATACGAAATGGCCAGTTTTTAGCAATTTTTCCGGAAATACTAAGATTATTATCCGTACCGAAAGCATTCTGATAGATTTCATCATTCCAGTCCGTATGGGCTGTGCCGAGTAGAGATTGTTGGGCAGTCGTTCCTTGCGTACGGATGGTGTTGACAAATTGGCTATAACTTAGCATATCAGCCAGCTTAGTACGTGTCTGGATGGAATTTGTCGTACTGAATGTAATCTTCAGTTTATCTGAACTTCCTTTCTTGGTAGTAATCAGAATAACTCCGTTGGATGCACGCGAACCGTAAATGGCAGTCGAAGAAGCATCTTTCAGAATGGTCATACTTTCAATATCGTTCGGGTTGATGAGGCTAAGGAAGTTTCCGTCATTACCGCTGATGCCTCCCTGTTCCAAAGGAACACCGTCCAGTACGATCAAGGGGTCATTACTAGCGTTCAGTGAAGCACCACCACGCACACGGATCGTACTTCCTGCAGTAGGAGAACCACTGTTGGACATGATTTGCACACCGGAAATCTTACCATTAATCAGTTGCTCGGGAGAGCTGACCAATCCCAGGTTGAAATCCTTGCTGCTGACGTTAGTCACCGAACCTGTCAGGTCGCTTTTACGCTGCGTACCATAGCCGATTACTACAACGTCGCTCAATACCTGTGAATCACTTTTCAGCTGGACATTCAAAGTAGTACTGTTGGCAGGAACAGGTACTACTTTTGTTTCATATCCTACATAAGAGAATTGCAACTCTTTGCTGCCCTGTGGCACATTGAGTGTATAATTACCGTCGAAATCGGTCACTGTTCCGGTAGAAGTACCGACAATGAGGATACTTACTCCGATCATCGGTTCCTTGTTCTCGTCAATCACTTGTCCGGTGATTTTCTTGCCTCCTTGTTGGGCGAAGGCAGGAATGATGCCTCCTAAAAAGGCTGTACATAACATAAGTAGTACAGTCAGATGGCGTAGATTTAAGATATTCCTGTTCATAATTACTGTGTTATTGATAATAGATTTATTTTTACTTTTTATTTAAAAATCAGCGGCTTTTCTCTTTCTGTCTCTTCCGTTTGCTCCCCCCTTTCAGAAGGCTTCAAACGTGGTTCAGACGGAAGATTCGTTCCTCACCGAGGAAGACCTTGTTCCTCACCGATGAACGACCCTTTCCTCACCGAGGAACGAAGGCTTCGACACCGGGGAACTTTAAGAACGATTATTCCAACCAGATATTTCCTAGTTCAATCTCAACTAACTCTTTCTTGTTTCCTGACATTGATAACTCCAGCTTTTCAATCCTTTCCGGTAAAAATGCGATTTCCGTTTCCGGATGGAAATACTGTTTCAAGAATGTCGGATAAGCTACCGGCAACAATGCCGTGTCTGTCTGGCGTAAATCTTTCAACGGTATCCGTATGATTCCCTCCGATGATGGAGCAGGACAAGGGCTTTTATAAGTATATCCGTCTGACGTTACGAAACCGGCACTGAATCCTTCCGGAAGTGCTTTCGTGCGATTTACCCGGATACAGAGAACGCTACAATCCTTTACTCTTTCTTTTCTTTCTTCAATCAGGTTCTTTACGAACGTGCGGAGGAAATAGTGCGGATTTTCTCCTTTAGGAGTAAACCGGAACCGGAGCAAAGGTTTTTCCACCGGAGAAGAATCAACCAAAGTACGTTGGAGATCATTCCATTCGGGAAGCGTGTATGCTTCTATCCGGCTATCTGCGTCCGTAATAGTCAATAGTGGTATCGCACTATCTGGGGCAACAACACGAGTAGTCCAATAGGCTCCGGAAGTATAATTCCACTCCAGTGGATTTCCCTTTATTCCCGATGATGAATTCCTGTAACCGGAATTTCCTGTGGGATAAGTGCGAGTGCTGTTGCCCCGGCATACGATGATGTTATACCTGAAACAATCATCCTTTATTTCTGTAGCGGGTATCGTTGCCTGATAGGTATATCCGCCTGTACGTTTCATCTTGATATATGGATTGTGCTCATTCCAAAAAGATATCTTATCGGTGTAGATAATCACAGAATCCGGGAATTCGGTTCCTACTACCTGTGCACTAATCGTCAAATCCTTATTTGCTTCAGTGGTTTCCGATGGAGTATGAACGACTTTATAATCCGTCACACGTGGAGCAGGAGCCACATATTCTCCGATGCGGATGGAATTCCATTGAGAGTCTGCCTGCCAGTTCTGTTTGGGCGTACAGTTTTTACGTTTCAGCAGATAGGTACCCGGACAAAGTCCGCGGATAATCCCGTCTGTCACATCTCCTTTCTGCTGATTTCCTTGATTGAGGGCCGTAAAGGTAAATTCCATTCCTAAATCAGGTATTTGCAGAGCCATGTCCCAAGCACCATAAGCGATGGTAACCACTTCTTTATCAAGTGACGGTTTAGCAAACGGATCGTTCACTACTACCGCGTCCGGCATCACTTCCAGTCTCCAGACTCCCGGTTCGAGGCAATCCATGAAATAAGCACCTGTTCCCTCATAACGAATAATCGGAGAACTGCCACAACCGGCAATGGAAACAAGTTGTGACGCATCTTTGGGCCGGGTGTTGGTATGATTGGAATAATAGAATTTCTTTCCATTATTTAATTCACTCAAGTCCTCCGTATAACTGACACGAAAACCGTCACCAAATAAAGTGTCCTGTGGATAACTGCCGTATGATTCACCTCTTTTCAGATTGCGTGCAGCTTCGGCGGCTATCTTCATACTGATAGCTTTATGAGGCGTATAGGCAAGATTCAAGAAATGAGTCTGATATTCCGTATTGGCATAAGCGATATCCATCGGATCATACGCAAACTGGGTAATCCATTGGAAGCCTGCTGTACGGAAAGTACGTACCATGGCCGGATACATATAAGAATACATGATATCTGCCGGATCGAACTCATATACCATCCGTGTTTTCTTATCGAATCCTTTCACTTTATCGGAAAAGGGAATATCATAGCGGTCTATAGATGGAAGGAAATTTCCCTGCTGTGTCTGTCCGGATACCAGTCCGATGGGATACCATTGATAAGTAGTTCCCTGAATGGCAGTTTCATAATAAGCCTCTACTACATATTCGTTGTGGCTTACATTATAGAATACAGGTTTGCGGTTTCCTGTTTTATTGATCGCTTTCAGCATCTGGTTGATATAGGCTTTTACCTCTTCCTTCGTACCGGAATGACAAGGTTCATTATTGATTTCGAACCCAACAATGGAGGGATCGTCTTTATAAGCTAACCCCGTATATGGATTGACGTGCTTCACCAAACCATGAAGATAGGTTTCTTGTGCAACGATAGCTTCCGGATGGGAGTGCATATCGCATTTATCATATTGATAGGAGAAGCCGCCCGTCTGTATGTTTCGTTCGGGATATCCGTTCCCGAAGTTGGTTTGTGTGGTAATCACAATATGAATATTGCGCTCTTTGAGTTTGGCAATCAGATAGTCCATCAGGTCGAGATGCTCGTTTTCGAGGAGATTTCCTTGTCCGTCTGTCAGTTCCACATCCCATAAATGAATACGGTAAGCATTCAGCCCCAGACGGGAAATATGATATACATCTTTATCTATGGCAGCTTTGCGGTCCAGTCCCAAATATCCAATGGCACGGTAAGCATGGGCGAAAGGCAGCGTATAATTAACACCGAAAAAGGAAGCCTCCCGGCGGGTGTCACTCCAGCGCATCACCCCATTTCCATCTATATATATAATAGGTGTAGAGGATGATTTGCCCTGCACTTTGACAAAGGCAGATATCAAACAAATAAAGGTAAGGATCAACAGTCTTTTCATGCTATCAAATTTATCGGTTTATTGACAGCAACAAAAGTAATTTATTGGTCATTTCAATAAAAGCACAGATTGGACATATAAGGATAAAAATAGGACGAAATGTCCCAAAATGCCTCTACAGGTCTTCATTAAGGTACTGACGTGGCGTTTTTCCGAATTCTGCCTGAAAACATTTGGAGAAATAAGAATGATTGGAAAAGCCTACCATATACATCACTTCGGCAATGGTAAATTTCTTTTGTTGCAATAACATGGCCGCCTTTTTCATACGGATCGACTTGATGTATTCTACTGGAGACATTCCGGTCAGTTGTTTGATTTTCCGGTAAATCTGCTTATTGCTGATACCGGATAATTCACAAAGTGCGTTCACATTCAATTCTGATTCAGAAAGATGGTCCTCAATCAGGCGGATAATGTTCGACAGAAATTTCTCATCTTGCGATTCAGCTTCGATTGGTTTAAGCACAGGCAACGATTCCAACTGCTTTTTCACCAGTGTTGCCGGAATCTCTTCTTTCTCTACAGCGATAACTGGAATATTCAGGCCAATGGAAGTTCCTTTTCCTTCGTCCGAGGTGACTCCGCTGATGTGACCGCCATGAAGCTCCGTGTAAGTCTTGACCAGATAAAGTCCGATACCCGTACCTTCCTTATTGCCGGAATGTGGAGACTGGAAAAAACGCTGGAAGATATAGGGAATATCTTGTTGCGGGATTCCGGTTCCTGTATCTGAAACACAAATATCCAACAATTCCGTTTCTTCACGATAGAAAAGAGACAGACGGACGCTTCCACCATCCGGGGTGAATTTGACGGCATTTGAAAGCAGATTATCTAAAATCACTCCAAGTTTGATGGCATCCATATCAGCATAAATCTTGGCTTTATTCGTCTCGAAATGGAATGTGATCCGTTTGTTTTCCTCATAGACAGAAAACAGGCTATGGCTGAATGACACAAGTTCGATGCGCGACAAAATCAGCAGCGAATCTTTATTATCCTCTATCCGGTTGAAGTTTAATACCTGATGAATCAATGAGTTTATTTTCATTGCATTACGCAGCACCTCCTCCAGTGTCTGTTTCTCATGCACTTCTTCTGCAACGGGGAGCAATTGACTGACAGGAGCGATAATCCGGCTAAGCGGTGTCTTTAATTCATTAGACAAATTGGTAAAGAAAGCCATTTTCTGGCGTGATTGCTCCAGAATCTTCTCTTTTTCCATCCGTTCCATTTTCAGACGGTTCTTGACACGGAAAAAGTTGATAACCCAGGCAATGAGGCTCAAGAATAAAAGAATGTAGACTATCTTTGCCCAAAGTGTGTAATACCATGGAGGGAGAATTTTAATATTCAGGATATATGGATGCTCGGAAGGAGAACCGCTCTTTTCTACTTTGCTGATTACCAGCTGATAATCCCCATAACCCAGATTACTGTACGTAATGCGATTCGTGTTGGATTGCAGGAAATTCCATTCTTTGTCCATACCTTCCAGCCGGTAGACGAATTCATGTTTTTCTTCCAGCGAGTAGGGGAGGTCTGAAAGTTCGAAAGCCAGGTTGTTCTGGTCGTATTTTAGTTCGATAGCATCTGTATAGCGGATGTTGGGAATATTCTTTCCGGTATGCGGAGACATCAGTTGATTGTTGATATATAAAGCGGTCAGTAAAATGGAGTGTTCCGGCTGACTCATGGCTTGTATTTCGGGACGGGATATGCCGAACCCATCTGCACCTCCCAGATAGATATTTCCATCTTCCGGATCAAACAGGAGACTGGTGAAGCGTTTATTTGTCAGGCTTTGCTGGTGGGTATCCATCGTTTTCCGGTCGATGATCCAAAGTCCGTTAGTCGTGGAAACCCAGATATGTTCTTTTACAGAGGTCATAGACAGAATCTCGTTATTGCTGAAATTGCCGAAAGAGATACTTTGCTGACTCGAGTCTTTGGGATTGATACGCATCACTCCTCCGTGAAATCCTACCCAAAGCATGCCGTCTTCATCCCGTAAAAGGTAGTTCGGGCTCTTCTCGCCACTTAATTCATCGGCAAACAGCTTTGTCACTTGTCGCGTACGGGCATTGATTTTGTCTATCCCTTTGCTGTTGTATAACAATACCCATACATTACCTTCCGCATCAGGGACAATCTGATTAATGAACATCCCCGACAGACCATTATGAATGGAATAATTTTGATCGGCCACATACGATCTTCCGGCAGATTGTATCAGTTTATGTTTGTCCGCAACAAAGATACCTCCGAGACAGGTAGCGATCCAAAGCTTCCCGTCAGTATCTTCAAACAGGTAATAAGCCCAGTTGGTATTATAAGTTCCTGTACTGTCTACGATGTTGTAGTGTACAAATTGATGGGTATTATAGTCATAGCGGTTGATACTTCCGTCTGTGGCTATCCATAACTGCTGTTCTCTATCCTCGTAGATGTGCCGTATCCGGTTGTGGGATAACGGATGGTTTTTATCTCCCATTCTATACCAGATAGCATCGTGTTTATTGCCTGCAGGATGGGTGAACCGGATCACTCCGTTTGTACCTCCGAACCAATAGAATCCTTTGGAATCCCGGAACAGGGAATAGAACTGATTTCCGTCTCCTGTGCCTGTGATTTGAGAAATCGGTACAAATTGCAGCGCACTGTTATAGCGTGACAGGGAAATGCCGTAATCTGTTCCCAGCCAGATATTATGTTCCTGATCCGAGAATATGTTCCAGATAATATTGTTGGTTAGTGACTGGATATTGCGTGAATCGTGAATGATATGCTGCAAAGGCTCTTTGTCATTCTGGTATACATAAAGCCCGTTGTCTGTACCTGCCAGCAAATTTTCATCTCCGTCCAGTGCCAGTGATTTGATGGAGTTGTTATGAAATACCTCTATCGCCTTCATCTCTCCTGTAGTGGGATTGTATTGGAAGAGATAACCTTCCATCCCGATCCAGATACATTGTCGGGTGGTGTCTTCCAACAGAGAATTGACAAACAAATTGCTGCCTCCCCGGTTAACAGGCAAAAGGATGTTTTCAAATTTTCCACTTGCCTGTACATAGCGGCATAATCCGTTGTAAGTACCTATATAAATTTGATTGTCCTTTGTCTGAATGATGGAATAGATGGTGTTATGAGACAACCCACTCTGTTTGCTATCGAAGTGATTCAGTTGACGGCTTTTTAACTGATAAGTATATAATCCGTTCAACGAACCTATCCACAACGTATCTCCCTGAAGCACCATGGTACGGACATCCGTTGGAAAATCAGTATCCGGTTGCTCATATTGGTCTGTTCGATAGTTGTAAATAAGAATCCCGTTATCTGTTCCCAGATATAAATAAGTATTGTCTGCTATAATACCGCAGTAGATACGTGTGTTAGTGCGTTCTCCATACGTGAAATGCTGTTGTGTGGAATAACCGTCATAACTGAATAACCCCTTGTTGGAACCCACCCATATCAGTCCCTCGCTATCTTGCAGGAAGCAACTGATCACCGAAGCTTCAGTCCCGAGATAGATGTTGTCGAATTGCTGATAATTTACTTTTTGCCCATATACATTGCCACTGGTACAGTAGACAAGGATGAGAAAAAGAATTGTTGTAATTCGTTCGCGCATGGTGTTAGGTTTGCAGGTTTTTAAATCTGTAATTGTTGTAAAAGTATTCCTTCTTTCTTGCAAATGTAGGAAAAATGTCGGTTACACTTGTAAATATCCCGCTCTTTTTGTTCCTTTGCTATTTATTTATAAACAGAAAACTTACATATGAGAAAACTAATTTATTGGCTTTTATTGCCGTTGGCAGTGGCTGTGAGTGCATGTGGCGGTAAAAAAGGATCTTCAGATAATAAGTCGACACTGGCAATGATGGATAGTGTGGATGCTCACGGATTGCAGCGTATGCAGACGTCTAAGAGCGAAACCGACTTTAAGTTTAAGGGAAAAGATTATCATTCCCTCGTTTCGCGTACTCCGGATGAAAATCTGCCCCATGTGACAAACGAGATGGGAGATACCTATGTCGACAATAAAATAGTGTTGCACCTGACGCGTGGTAACGAAACCGTGTTGAACAAGACCTTTACCAAGAATGATTTTTCATCGGTAGTCGATGCGAACTTCCTGTCTAAGTCCGTATTGGAAGGCATTGTATATGACAAGACTACTCCGCAGGGAATTGTCTACGCTGCGAGTGTTTGTTATCCGCAGACAGATTTATATATGCCGCTTTCCATAACGGTCACCGCTGATGGAAAAATGAGTATACAGAAAGTGGATATGCTTGAAGAAGATTATAACGACGAAGCGCCCAATTAGGCTTGTAGGCGGGTGTTGACAGTAAAATTGCACAAATGTGAAAACATTTGAGACAAAAGAAAGGCAGCCGATGGGGTTGCCTTTCGTATTTTTGCACCGTCAACAAACTTAATACCGAATAGAATGAAGAAAAACATTTTTGCTATCTGTGTGGTAGCAGTAGGATGTACGGCACTGACCGCTCAAACCAAAGATACACAAACATTGGTTCCGCTTACCGAACGGGTAAATGTGCAGGCGGATTCGGCACGCGTCAATCAAATTATAGACGATTGCTGGGTAGCAGTAGGGACTAAAAAGTCTCATGCAATTCAACGCGACTTTACACGTCTGTTCAATGGTAAGCCTTCTTATCGTTTTGAATTGAAGGAAGATGATAACACCCTGTCAGGATATGCCAAAGGGGAAACAAAAGGGCGTGCGGAATTCTCTTATTGTTATGCAACTTCCGATGATTTCAAAGGTCTGCCTGCCGATGTTTATCAGAAAGCGCAGATCACTAAAACCGTATATCATCATGGGAAAGGCATTTGTCCGCAAGGAGCTTCCCGCGACTATGAGTTTTCCGTATATATTCCTTCTTCATTGGGTAGCGATGTCTCGACAATTTTTGCTCAATGGCATGGAATGCCGGATCGTACATTGGTACAGACTCCACAGGGTGAAGTGAAAAAACTGACGATTGACGAGTTCGTTGAACTGGAAAAGACTACGATTTTCAAAAAGAATGAAGGGCACGAGAAAGTTGCCAAGCTGGATAAACAAGGTAACCCGTTAAAAGACAAGCAAGGAAATCCTGTATATCAGGCCGGAAAGGCTAACGGATGGCTCGTGGAACAAGGAGGCTATCCTCCATTGGCGTTCGGGTTCTCCGGCGGATGGTTCTATATCAAAGCAAATTCCGACCGTAAGTGGCTGACGGATAAAGACGACCGTTGCAACGCAAATCCCGAAAAAACACCGATTATGAAACCTGTAACATCAGACTATAAAGCATCGACCATTGCTTACAAAATGCCTTATGCCGATTTTCCGAAAGACTGCTGGATTACATTCCGCATTCATATTGACTGGACAGTTTATGGCAAAGAGGCGGAAACGATTGTAAAACCGGGCATGCTCGATGTGCAGATGGACTATCAGGAAAAGGGGAAAAAGGTTAGTAAACACATTGTAGACAATGAAAAAATCATGATTGGACGTAACGACGATGATGGTTATTACTTCAAGTTCGGTATCTACCGTGTAGGTAATAGCACTAAGCCGGTATGTTACAATCTGGCAAACTATTCAGAAAGGTAATTAGTCAGAAGGTAAAAAGAGAGTGATATCCGGGTGTCCTTTTGTGGGCATCCGGATATTTTTTAATTCTCTTACCGTTTATTCGTCAGCGCAGCAATGATATACTTTCCTAGTGCTTGATACTTTCTCTTTCGCCTGTCTTTCTTCCTCTTCCAACTGTTCCCGTTTGACTCTTCTGATAATTTCCCCTTTCTGATGTGCTCTTCCCTCTTTTTTCAGGTTTTGAGCACCGTTTTCTACTTGTGTTTTAGACTCTCTGTGAGTTGTTTTTTTACTAGCCATAATTTGCTAATTTTAACAAAGTTAATAATGCTGAAAAAATAAGTCTACATTTGGTAAGCGTGTGCCAGGTATGCAAAAAGATTTGTTTTTTTGCCGCTTGCCAAATGGTATATATATAAAATAACTAGTGATGCAAATGATGAACAAAAATGGATTTAGCCGATGTGCAGAGTTCTACATCGGTCGTTTGCGGAAGGAAGGGAGGCATTCTACAGCGCATGTCTATAAGAATGCTATTTTCTCTTTTAGCAAATTTTGTGGCACGTCCAATGTGTCGTTCAGACAGGTCACCCGCGAACGTTTACGACGTTACGGGCAGTATCTTTATGAGTGTGGTTTGAAGCCTAATACGATTTCTACGTATATGCGTATGCTTCGTAGTATTTATAACCGGGGAGTAGAAGCGGGTAGTGCACCTTATGTGCCTCGGTTGTTTCATGATGTTTATACGGGAGTAGATGTTCGCCAAAAGAAAGCTTTGCCTATCGGTGAATTACGTAGACTTCTGTATGAGGATCCCAAATCGGAGCGTTTGCGTCGAACGCAGGCTATTGCTGCCCTGATGTTTCAATTCTGTGGAATGTCATTCGCGGATTTAGCTCATCTGGAGAAATCAGCTTTAGATCAGAATGTGTTACGGTATAACCGTATCAAGACTAAAACTCCGATGAGTGTGGAAATACTTGATACTGCAAAGGAAATGATTAACCGGCTTCGTAGTAACCAGGATTCTCATCCTGATTCTCCGGATTATCTGTTTGATATTCTTCGTAGCGATAAAAAAAGGACGGATGAAAGAGCTTATCGGGAATACCAGTCTGCCCTTCGTCGATTCAACAACCGTTTAAAGGACTTAGCGAGAGCTTTACGTTTGAAGTCTCCTGTCACTTCTTACACACTTCGCCATTCTTGGGCAACGACCGCGAAGTATCGGGGAGTATCGATTGAAATGATTAGTGAATCATTGGGACACAAATCTATAAAAACCACACAAATCTATTTAAAAGGCTTCGGGCTTAAAGAACGTACAGAGGTAAATAAAGGGAATTTATCTTACGTTAGGAACTGCAATATTAGTAAGTGATTTGTATTTAAAGTGTTGATAATTAGAAGTAAAATATGTGTGTTACTTCTTAGGTAACGGATTTAAAATTGACGCAAAGATAGACAAAAACACAAATAGAAAACAAATATTCCTCCACTTTTTTTCGTTTTATCTGAAACATAGGGCAAAAAACTATCCGAACATGAAATAATTTTATTTTCATGCTCTATGCTTTTTATTGCCTGATCCCAACTATTTCTAGTTGAGTATTAGGCTTTTCCATATTTTACGCCTTTGTCATGTGTGTGATTTCTATTTTTCCAGTAGTGTATGTTTTGTGTATGTATTGTCCGTTACCTAAGAAGTAACAGATGAACATGGGGTAAAAAAATATGATTTTAACAAAACCGAAATCAGTAAATGCCGGGCCTAGTAGTGGGACAGGGGAAGGCGTAGCACACTCAAAACGCTGGTATGTAGCACTCGTTCGAATGCATCACGAGAAGAAAGTTGCCGAGCGTTTATCTAAGATGGGAATTGATTCTTTTGTTCCTGTTCAGCAGGAAATTCATCAATGGAGCGACCGTCGTAAGATGGTTGAATCTGTTCTTCTTCCAATGATGGTATTTGTTCATGCTGATCCATCTGAACGTAAAGAAGTTCTAAGCTTTTCTACAGTGAGCCGTTATATGGTGATGCGTGGAGAAAGTACTCCGGCAGTGATTCCTGATGAACAGATGGCTCGTTTCCGTTTTATGCTTGATTATTCAGAAGAAGCTATTTGTATGAATAGCTCTCCTTTGGCACGTGGCGAAAAAGTTCGTGTTGTGAAAGGACCTTTGACTGGACTGGTTGGTGAATTGGTCAGTGTTGATGGTAAAAGTAAAATTGCAGTTCGGTTGAATATGCTTGGCTGTGCCTGTGTAGATATGCCTATTGGTTATGTTGAATCTGCAGACATTCATGTGGGCTAATTTTTCTAATTTGAATTGATCGATGAAAATACAAACGCTTTTTCGTACTTTTTTTCTATTTTTGATACTGGGAGTTTGTTCTCCCTTGCTGGCTCAAAACATGAGCGACTCTCAAGTTCTTGAATATGTCAAGGACGGCATCCGCCAGGGTAAAGAACAAAAGCAACTAGCCTCCGAACTGGCACGCAAAGGCGTGACCAAAGAGCAGGCAACACGTGTGAAGCAACTATATGAGCAGCAAAACAATGTCAATGCTTCCAATGCAACAGGTACCGATGTCAATGAATCACGCCTGCGTGAGGAAATGAAAGAAAATACTTCCGATATGCTGGAAGACCACCCGAGCACTCAAGACCTCGCACGTGGCAACCAGGTTTTCGGACGAAACATCTTCAATACTCGTAACCTTACTTTTGAACCCAGCGTCAACATCGCCACTCCTTTAAGCTATCGTCTGGGTCCCGGTGATGAAGTGATTATCGACATCTGGGGAGCCAGCCAGAACACTATCCGTCAGCATATTTCTCCTGACGGCACGATCAACATTCAGAAAATAGGTCCTGTCAACCTGAACGGACTAACCATTGCTGAAGCCAACGACTATCTCAAAAAGACATTAAACAAGATATATAATGGTCTTAATAATACGAATGATCCCACCTCTGACATCCGTCTGACTTTGGGTAGCATACGTACTATCCAGATCAATGTAATGGGTGAGGTTGTCCAACCGGGTACTTACTCCCTCTCTTCTTTTGCCACAGTCTTCCATGCACTTTACCGTGCAGGTGGAGTCAGTGACATAGGAAGCCTTCGTAATGTGCAGCTGGTACGTAATGGTAAAAATATCGCCACAATCGATGTCTACCAATTTATCATGAAAGGAAACATTCAGGATGACATTCGTCTTCAGGAAGGGGATGTAGTAATAGTCCCCGCCTATGACGTATTGGTTAAGATCGACGGAAAAGTGAAACGTCCCATGCGTTTCGAAATGAAAAAGGATGAGAGTCTATCCACTCTTATCAGCTATGCCGGTGGCTTTGAAGCCGACGCCTATACCCGTTCCTTACGTGTCGTACGTCAGAACGGACAGGAATATGAAGTAAACACAGTCAAAGACCTTGACTATAGTGTCTATAAAATGCGAAACGGTGATGTTGTGACCGCCGAAGCCATCCTTAACCGCTTCATCAACAAACTAGAAATCCGTGGAGCCGTTTATCGTCCCGGCATCTACCAGTTGAATGGAAAACTGAATACAGTCCGTGAACTGGTAAACGAAGCTCAAGGCCTGACCGGTGATGCCTTCTTGAACCGTGCCGTTCTCTACCGCCAGCGTGAGGACTTGACTACCGAAGTTGTTCCAGTAGACATTAAAGCTATCATGGACGGTGCTTCCCAAAACATCATCCTGATGAAAAACGACATCCTTTATATTCCTAGTATTCATGACCTGGAAGACAGAGGCAACGTCGTAATCCACGGTGAAGTAGCCAAACCTGATTCTTATCCTTATGCTGATAACATGACCCTTGAAGACTTGATTATTCAGGCAGGTGGATTGCGTGAAGCCGCTTCTGTAGTCCGTGTAGATGTATCCCGTAGAATTAAGAATCCTCGTAGTACAGTAGATAACGATACTATCGGCCAGATATATACATTCTCCCTAAAAGAAGGCTTTATTGTAGATGGAACCCCTGGCTTTGTGCTTCAACCTTACGATGAAGTTTATGTACGTCGTAGTCCGGGTTATCAAGCTCAACAGAATGTGGTTGTTGAAGGTGAAATTCTGTTCGGAGGCTCTTATGCTATGACCAGTCGTGAAGAACGTCTTTCGGACTTAATCAATAAAGCGGGAGGTACAACGAATTATGCCTACTTACGTGGTGCAAAATTGACTCGTGTAGCCAATGCTAGTGAAAAGAAACGCATGGGTGATGTGATCCGCTTGATGAGCAGACAGTTGGGTGAGGCTATGATGGACTCTTTGGGTGTTCGTGTGGAAGATACCTTTAGTGTTGGTATTGACTTGGAGAAAGCATTAGCGAATCCTGGAAGTACAGCAGATATTGTCTTGCGTGAGGGTGATGTGATTTCTATTCCGAAAAATAATAATACGGTTACGATCAATGGCGCTGTAATGGTCCCGAATACAGTTTCTTATATGGAAGGAAAGAATATAGATTATTATCTGAATCAAGCGGGAGGTTATTCTGAAAATGCGAAGAAGAGTAAGAAATTTATCGTATACATGAATGGTCAGGTGACTAAGGTTAAAGGTAGTGGCAAGAAACAGATTGAGCCGGGTTGTGAGATAATTGTGCCTAGTAAAGCTAAGAAGAAGACTAACATAGGTAATATTTTGGGTTATGCTACTACATTCAGTACTTTGGGAATGATGGTTGCTTCTATTGCTAACTTAATAAAGAAATAACGAATCCCTTTTATGGCTACTCTGATGGAACATGCGTCTGAAAAAGAAATAAGACAACAACAGGATATTCACAATGATGAGGAGATTGAGATGATAGATCTTTTTCGTAAGGTTATAAGCATTCGTAAGAAAATCTATAAGGCAGCCGGTATTGGTTTGGTGATTGGGATTGTTGTGGCAATAAGTATTCCTAAACAGTACACGGTTGAAGTGACTCTTTCTCCGGAGATGGGAAACAATAAAGAAGGTGGTTTATCTAGTTTGGCGGCTTCTTTTTTAGGAAGTGGGGTTACTATGGGTGATGGTACTGATGCTTTGAATGCTTCTTTATCTCCGGACATTGTTTCTTCTACTCCTTTTTTACTGGAACTTTCCACAATGAACATACCGGTAACGAAAGATGAAATGATGACATTAAACACTTATTTGGATGAAGAGTCTTCTCCCTGGTGGAGTTATGCTATAGGATTTCCTGGTATGGTAATTGATGGAATAAAGTCCTTGTTTACTGAAGAGGATGAATTAATATCTTCTGATAAAGCAAGTCAGGGGATAATCGAATTATCAAAGAAGGAGTCGAAGAAGATTAGGACTCTGAAGAAAATGATAACTGCCTCTGTGGATAAGAAGACATCCATGACTTCCGTTGCTGTAACTTTTCAAAATCCTAAGGTGGCTGCTGTTGTTGCTGATTCTGTTGTGAAGAAATTGCAGGAATACATCATAGACTATCGTACTTTCAAGGCAAAAGAGGATTGTCTTTATCTGGAGAAGTTATTCAAAGAGCGCCAGCATGAATATTATGCTGCCCAGCAGAAATATGCTGATTATCAGGATTCTCATGATAATATCATATTGCAAAGTGTTCGTGCCGAACAGGAGCGTTTGCAGAATGATATGAGTCTTGCTTACCAAGTGTATAGTCAAGTGGCAAGTCAGCTTCAGGTTGCCAGAGCCAAAGTTCAAGAGGAGAAACCTGTATTTGCTGTTGTAGAGCCTGCTGTAGTACCGTTGACTCCTTCAGGAACCAGTAAGAAAATATATGTTCTAGCATTTATTTTTATGTCTGTTTGTATCGTTATATCCTGGAATTTATTCGGAAAAGATTTCTTGAATAAGTTTAAAGAACTCTGGCCTTAATATATCTAATTAGTTAAGTGAAATGGCATCAACTAACCAGATAAATAAAGTTGTAGAGTCTATTGCGGTTTTGGGAGACTTGATCATTCTGAACCTGTGTTTGTTCCAACTCCTTTTCTTCTGGGAAAAGGCTTTTATGTATTTGCCTTTTTCCTGTACTGTCTCTTTTATGATGACTTCTCTTAGTCTCTGTTATTTAGCTTGTTCAGCATCTCGTGGGAAAGTTTGGAATAGTAGGGAAATTCGTGCAGATCAGCTTGTATTGTGTGTTTTAAAGAATATTATAGCCTTTTCCATCTTTTGGGCATGTATCATGACTTTTAGTGGAATCTCTATTTTTTCTCCTCTTTTTTTTGTCACTTATTTTTTTATACTCTTTGCTGTTTTAAGTATTTATCGCATTATTATTCGTCATCTGCTGATAGTCTATTGTGCGAAGGGTAAACATAAACGTTATGCCGTATTTATTGGGGGAGGTAATAATATGCAGATGCTATATGAGGAGATGGAGAGTTCTTTGGCATCTTCTATTTATGAGGTAATCGGTTATTTCGATATTAGACCTAATGATGCTTTTTCCTCCCACTGTCCTTATTTGGGTAGTCCTGATGGTTTCTCTGATTTTATGTCCGGACAAACGGGAGTTAAGCATATTTTTTGTTCTTTGTCTATGGAGGAGGGCCGCTATAATTTCTCTATAATGAATTATTGTGAGAACCATCTGCTTTATTTTCATGGTGTTCCTAATGTTTGCAAGGGGTTTCCCCGTCGTATCTGGCACAGTATGGTTGGTAATATGCCGATTTTGAATCTGCGTTATGAGCCTCTTGCTATGGTAGAAAACCGTATATTAAAACGGATATTCGATATTGTTTTATCCGGCATTTTTCTAGTTACAGTTTTTCCTATTGTTTACCTCATTGTGGGAATTATCATAAAGTTGACTTCTCCTGGTCCTGTATTCTTCAAACAAATGCGTACTGGTTTGAATGGCGTAGATTTTTTGTGTTATAAATTCCGTTCCATGAAAGTCAATGATGAAGCTGACAGTAGACAAGCAACGGTTGATGATCCTCGGAAAACCCGTTTTGGAGATTTTCTTCGACGTTCTAATATTGATGAACTTCCACAGTTTATCAATGTCTTTAAAGGTGAAATGTCGATAGTAGGTCCTCGCCCTCATATGTTGGCTCATACGGAGACTTATGCCCGTTTGATTGATAAATATATGGTGAGACATTTCATAAAACCAGGAGTAACCGGTTGGGCGCAAACGCATGGTTTTCGTGGTGAAACTAAAGATTTGTCACAGATGGAAGGGCGTGTAAAAGCTGATATTTGGTATATGGAGCACTGGACAATATTCCTTGATTTGTATATTATTTATAAGACAATAGCGAATGTGTTTAGGGGGGAGGAGAAGGCGTATTGAGATGAAAACTGTCTTTATGTCATTAAAGATATGAGTTTTAATATTCATTGTTTGCATACTCTGAATTTTGAATGAAATGTAAAAATATAATAAAATAAGTCTGTTTCGGTATCTGCTTTAAAGAAACAAGCTTTGAGAGAGGTACTAATTGGACGATAATAAATAAGTTAACTTAAAATTATGGAAAAAATTACAGCAGTTGTTCCTATTAGAAAGGGGTCTCAGAGAGTTGTTGACAAAAATTTGCGTCCTTTTGCTGGATCTAATCTTTTGGCAATAAAAATAGAAAATCTTAAAAGGGTTAAGGGAATTGATGAAATTATAGTTAATACTGATTCGGAACAAGCAATTAAGATAGCACAAGAAATGGGAGTTTCATTTCATCGTAGAGAGGACTATTATGCTTCTTCAAAATGTACAGGAAGTGAATTTTTTGAACATTTAGGGCAAGTTACTGATACCGATATATTTGCATATTGTCCAGTGACTTCTCCTTTTATCAAGGTAGAGACAATGGAGGCTGCTATAAGTATGTTTAAAGAAGATAATGAGTTTGATTGTTTATCAACAGTTTCAGTGATTAAAGAATTTATGTGGCTAGATGGGAAAGCAATCAATTATAATCCTTTAAATGCTCCTAATAGCCAGAATTTGCCAGATATTGAAGCTTTGAATTTTGGCTTTACCTTAATAAATAAGAGTGATTTGATAAAATATCGGAATATAATAGGGAAAACTCCCCAATTTATAAGAACTACTGATATAGAGGCTATTGATATAGATACGCCTTTGGATTTTTTTGTTGCAGAGCAAATTTATATTAAAACAATTATTGAAGCAAAGAATTTGTTAGGTTGATGGGGGGAATATTAGTGGATATTCTGACTAAATAAAAATGAATACTACAAAATTATTTTCGAGTTTACATGGAATCGCACTTAAAGGATTTCTAATGTATAACTATATATAAATAGTGGTACTTGATGGGGAAATACTCACAATTAGGTAAGAATACTGTCCTAGTCTTTGTAGGAAATGCAGGCTCTAAACTGATAGGCTTGTTGATGCTTCCTTTCTATACAAGATTTCTTTCAGTTGACGATTACGGTACGACGGATATTATCAATATATACGTTACCTTTTTATTGAGCATTGTATCTTGTTGTATAGCAGAATCCATATTTGTTTTTCCGAAAGGGCAATCATCAGAAAAGCAATGTGAATACTTGTCTTCAGGATGTGCATTTTCAGTCATAGCCTTACTGCTAGCCGGAATTATATTTAAGATCGTGAGCATGCTTGCAGATTACTATTCTATTGAAAATAGTTTTATACAGAATCTTTGGTTGATATATGTCCTGCTTATAGCCCAATTATGGCAGCAACTGTTTCAACAATTTACTCGTAGTATAGATCGTATAGTGATATTCAGTGTTGCAGGCATTGTATTAACCGTATGTACGGTACTTTTTTCCTTCTTTTTGATTCCTCGTTATGGTGTGGCAGGCTTTGTTTTTTCTTTAGTGTTGGCGAATGTTGGAGCTGCTGCCTACTCTTTATTGGGTTCCGGAGCTTATCGTTATTTGTCGTTAGCTGCCATTAGATGGAATTGTTGCAAAGAAATGCTACGATATTCCGTCCCGCTTATTCCAAACGGAATCATGTGGTGGTTGGTGAGTGCATTGAATCGCCCTGTGATGGAATTTTATTTGGGAATGGAAGCTATCGGTTTATTTGCTGTGGCGAATAAGTTTCCTTCAGTATTTTCCAGTGTGTTTAGTGTGTTTGCAGTTTCATGGCAAATATCGGTGATGGAAGAATACGGTAAAGAGGATTATAGTCAGTTTTTTAACAAAGTATTTAGGTCAGTTATTCTATTAATGATTTTGAGCAGTTGTCTAATCTCCATTTTTAGTCCATTGATTATTAGTATCCTTGCCGATAAGAACTATTATGAAAGTTGGAAATACGTTCCGATTTTATCGCTCTCTTCTGTTTTTATGGCCATATCAGGTATGGCAGGGAGTAATTTTTCCGCTACTAAAGAAAGTAAATACTTCTTTTACTCAAGTGTGTGGGGGGCGTTGGCAGCGGTTATTGCTAATGTTTTGTTTATTCCCTATATAGGAATAATGGGAGCTTGCTTGTCCGTTGTGTTTTCTTTTTTGGTTATGTCATTAAGTCGTTGTTTTTATTGCTGGAGGTATGTCAAGATTCGTCATATATCAAAGATTGTGTTTAGTCTGGCGGGTAATATAATAATAGTGATGTTAATTCTATCTTCTTTAAGTATGTTGTGGAAGATAGCAGGATATTGCCTCTCCTTTATTTTTTTATTGTATGTGAATAGAGATGTCTTAAAAGAAGTGTGTAATGTAATAAAAAAAAGAATATGAAATCGGTTATAAAAAAGATCGTATATGGGATAATGAAAATGTTGGAGTTTGTCTATTTTCTAATGGTGTTAGTTGTTAAAGCCAAGCATAAGCATGTATTGCGGTTGTCTAGACAGAAAAAGAACAAAATAACCATCATAGCTAATGGACCCTCTTTGAAGGAAGACGTACATTTTCTTTTGGATGAAGATTATAGAAAGCAAACCGATTTTCTGATGCTGAACTTTTCGGCTTTTGATTCTTTGTTTTTTAAATTGCGACCACAATATTATTGTCTTGCTGATCCGATGTATTTTCAGAGTTCATGGAGAGATGAAGAGGTTCTTCGCCTTTTCAATCTATTGAATAATCAGGTAGAGTGGCCTATGACAATATATGTTCCAGCTCAAAATATGAAACAGTTTGTGAAATTTTCCCGTTTGGATAATTCTAATATAAAGATCTTAGGCGTTAACACTGTCACATATAGAGGATTTGAAAGATTCAGGAATTTCTTTTATCGTGTGGGTTTGTCTTCTCCAATACCTCAAACAGTTGCAAATTTGGCTGTATTTATTGGAATTAACGCGGGATATCAGCATATGGACTTATATGGAGTAGATCATACATTCTTCTCTGCTTTGATAGTTAATGAGAAAAATCAATTTTGTCAGATATACCCTCATAGTTATGAAGAAGAAACCTTGGAATATAAGGTTGTAAGGAGAACGGATAATAATGAAGTCTGGAAGGTTGGTGACTATATCATAGCGTGTGGCACAATGTTTTTAAGTCATGATTTGCTGGAAAGTTATGCAAAAAGTGTAGGATGTCATATTATAAATAATACGAAATGCTCAATGATTGATAGCTATGAGCGTAAAAATGTGTAGAGTGTAATATGATTAAAAGACTGATTAGTTATATTATCATACAGCTCAAATATTGGAATAAACTGAAATTCCCGATTTCTGCCAGAGTTAGTGTGAAGTCACATTTTGAAGGGGCTAATTATATTTATGGGAAGTGCTTCTTTTCCGGTACTATGGGATATGGTTCGTATGTAGCTTCATCTTCTTATATTATAGGAAAAGTAGGACGTTTTACTTCTATCGCTCAAGAAGTGAAATGCGTTGGTGGAATTCCTGCAAGAATTCTGCGCTATCGTTATGATGAAGAAACAATAAATTTCTTGTTGAGTATTCACTGGTGGGGTAATGATAAAGAATGGTTTTCGAAACATTGGGAGTTGCTTTCTGATATTGATAAGTTGAAAGCCTATTATGTTTCATCAAAATAACTTTTTCCGCCTAAAGTAATTCGATTTATAAATCATGAATAAGAAGAAAATATCTATTATTATAGCCACTTACAATGCTGAAAATACACTCAAGCGATGTATTGACAGTATTGCATGCCAGAAGTCAGATGAAATAGAATTGCTAGTTATCGACGGTGATTCTAAGGATAAAACGGTGGAAATCTTAAAATCTTATGGCAATATAATCGACATTTTTAAATCAGAACCTGATAAAGGGTTATATGATGCATGGAATAAAGCTTTGCGGTTGGCTACCGGTGAATGGATTATGTTTTTGGGTGCGGATGATTATCTTCTTCCTGATGCGATGAGCTTTTATTTGAATTTTCTACAAGCAAAGGAAAATAGGGATGCAATTGATCTTATCTGTGCGCAATGTTTATTTGTAGATGAAAAAGGAAAGGTTTTGAAGATTTGGGGACTTCCTTATCAATGGGAACGATTCGTTGACAGGATGGAAATTTCTCATGGATCCACATTGCATAACCATAAATTATTTCAGGAAATAGGTGAATTTAATATTCATTTTAAGATCAGTGCGGATTATGAATTTCTTCTTCGCAAAAAAATGAATGCAGTTTTTCTTGAGCGGAAAATATTGGTGATGCAGGTAGGAGGAATGAGTGATTCTGTAAAAGGTGCTTGGGAAACGTTTCGTGTAAAGCGCTATCATCACCAGACGCCTTGGAGTAAAGATTTTTACTATCTTGTCAGGAGCGTTGGTGGGTATTGGAAGCGACGGTTATGGTATTGGGTGAAATGTAAAATGAATTGAACGAATAATGAGTGTAAAACAAGATAGCCAGCTACTGATAAAGGCCTTATTCTTTTTGGCTATAGTGGATACTATAAATGGATTTTTTCTTAATAAAGGTATTGGATCTCCTATTGGTATTATTTTTAAGGCGTTTATCTTGTTGGTCGCTTGCAAAATATTGTGTTCATTACCAAAATTTAAAGGGCTGTTGTTTTTTACTTGTGTTTATATTCCGTCCTTTTTAACGATTGTCATTTTGAATACTGATTCTCAAATAGGTGCAACCATCACTCATTTGCTGAAATTTGTAAATGTTGTTTTTATATATTATGCAGCGGTTATGGTATTCAAATCGGAAAGTATATCTGAAAAAGAAATACATGCGATATTTTATATTAATTCTATAGTGCTTCTGTTGAATATCTATGTGGGATTGTTTGGAATCGGATATTATGCCTACGAAAACAATTTGGGTTGTAAGGGTTTTATATACGCTCATAATGAAATGTCTGGAATGCAGGCCGTCTTGTATGGTGTATCTTATTATTTTATTTATGATAGATATGCGTCAAAGAAAAAGGTTCTTTTTATTGTTAATTGTTTGTTTTTAATAGCGGCTTTGCTGGTAACAACGAAAGCGGGAATTCTTCTTGTTTTGATTAGTTTGATTCTTGTTCCATTGGTACGCATGAAGCATGGAGTTTTTTATTCTTTTCTCAAAATGTCAAAAAAGAAAATGATCGTTTTGCTTTCTATTGTATGCGTGGTGTTCTATTGTGGCTATGTATTGCTGGATTATAGTGGAGCGATTAGCCGTTGGACGTATTTCTTTGGTAAAGATGGTGTAAATGCTATATATTCTTCACGTGACACTTTTTGGAAGGAAGAGAAAATGGAGTGGGAAGAAGGGAATTTGGGAGTGAAATTGTTTGGGATGGGAGGAGCTAGAACTGTAGAGATGGATCAAGCGGACACCTTGCTCAATTATGGAATCGCGGGAGTAATAATTGTTTATTCATTTTACCTTTCACTCGTCGTGAAGGCTTTTAGAAAAAGGAAGATAAATCAATATGCCTATTTTGTTTTCGGGATGGATGTTTTTATACTTGCGGCATCTTGTTTTGCAGGACATCTGTTGTTTTCCGGTCTGATGGGAATTCCATTTGCGTTGATGAATGCGTTAATATTCAGGAAACAATGAAAATTTTATTGATCTCAAATATGTATCCTTCAGAAAAGGATAAAACATATGGAACATTTGTAAAGATGTTTAAGGAGAGTATAGAACATAACACGAATGATATCGTTTTCGATTGCTGTTTTATTCGAGGGCGTTCTAATAGCTTTATAGTTAAAGTATATAAGTATATTATTTTTTATTTTACCATCATCTATAAGACGCTTTTTACGAAATATGATTTTATTTATAATCATCAAATAACTCATTCCGCTCCAGCATTACGATTCTGTAGGTGCTTTAGGAAATTTAAACTGGTTATGAATATCCATGGGGGGGATATCGTCACGATTGATAAAACATCAGAGAAGCTATTAAGTATTGCAATTCCGCTGCTTGTTAAGTCTAGCTTGATAGTAGTGCCGTCAGAATACTTTAAAAATATTGTATTGGATAAGATTCCTGGAATAGTTTCTAAACAATTGTTTGTAAGTGCTTCTGGAGGAGTGGATAAAAATGTATTCACTCATTTGGATAGTCACAGAGGGTTGACAGGCACAATTGTTTATGTTTCAAGAATAGATACAGGAAAAGGGTGGGATGTCCTCATAGATGCCGTTTCGGAATTGAAATCGAAGGGGAAAATAATAGGAAGAAGAGTTTTGTTTGTTGGATATGGAACGCAGACTGAATTGCTAGAGAAAAAAATAGAGGAACTTAATCTATTGGAATATTGTAGTTATCTCGGTCCTAAAACTCATCAGGAGTTAAATGAATTATATAATCAGGCTGATGTCATGATATTCCCAACTATGCTCCATGAAAGTTTGGGTCTTGTAGGAATAGAGGCTATGGCTTGCGGATGTCCTGTGATTGGTTCTAATATAGGGTGTTTGCCTGAATATATTAAAGATGGGATAACTGGTTTTCTATTTGAATCAGGGAATAGCCATGAGTTGGCGGAAAAAATTATTGATTTTTATAGACTTACAGAAAAACAACGAGATACAATGAATTTGCAATCAATAAAGACGGCTCATCAGTATGATTCTGATGAGGTTTCACAGACGTTGATAAATAAATTGAAAGAAATGTAGGTGTATTTGTTGAATAAAAATAAAATTAGTGATATGTCTTAGTATTGTATAATAAGCGAAAATATAGTGATTAGTACATATTTTAGGCGATATCAGGTTTTGTTCAGTTAAATATATTGCATATGTTTTGTTAAAATGGCACTTCTGTCAATGAATATTGTAAAATAGTTTAATTCTTTTAGTAAAAATCAACTCACTGTATATATGAAAAAAGTAATGTTAGTCTTTGGCACACGTCCAGAAGCTATAAAAATGGCTCCCCTAGTTAAGGAGTTTCAAAAAAACACGGATAGTTTTAAAACTATAATATGTGTAACGGGACAGCATCGTGAAATGTTGGACCAAGTTCTGGAAATCTTTAATATTCAATCTGATTATGATTTGAATATAATGAAGCAGGGACAAGATTTATATGATGTGACAGCTCGCGTTTTAGTTGGTATGCGTTCAGTACTCAAGGAAGTTCAACCGGATGTCGTATTGGTGCATGGTGATACTACAACTTCGACTGCTGCAGCTTTGGCAGCTTTTTATCAACAGATACCTGTTGGACATGTGGAAGCAGGGCTTCGTACGCATAATATTTATAGTCCATGGCCGGAAGAAATGAATCGGTTGATTACTGGACGCATTGCTGGCTATCATTTTGCTCCGACATCATTGAGCAAACAGAACCTATTGGATGAAGGTATTTCGGAGGACAGAATAACAGTTACTGGTAATACTGTAATTGATGCCCTTCATATAGTAATAAGCAAGTTTAAAAATGATAAAGAATTAGATACCATATTACAGGGTGTTTTAAGAAAAGGTGGCTATGATGCCAAACGTTTAATCAAAGAACGAAAATTGGTTCTTATAACAGGGCATCGTCGTGAGAACTTTGGTGATGGATTTGTTTCAATATGTCAGGCAATTAAAAGTCTAACTATTAAATATCCAAATGTGGATTTTGTTTATCCAATGCATTTAAATCCTAATGTGCGCAAACCTATTCATGAAGTTTTCGGTGAAGATCTGAAGAATTTAGGAAATATGTTTTTTATTGAGCCACTGGAGTATTTATCATTTGTCTATTTAATGGAGAAATCCACTATTGTCCTTACCGATAGTGGTGGCATTCAAGAAGAAGCTCCTGGTTTGGGAAAACCCGTTTTGGTTATGCGTGATACAACGGAACGTCCGGAAGCATTGGAGGCGGGAACTGTAAAATTAGTAGGAACTAATTATGATAAGATAGTGGCAACAGTTTCTGAATTGCTTGATAATAAGACTTATTATGAGCAGATGAGCAGGGCGGTTAACCCTTATGGTGATGGTAAGGCTTGTGGACGTATTGTGGATTTTCTTAGAAAACAAATGAAATGAAGGTTATTCCGGTAAAAATTAAAAATGTAAACGTGTATCCGTTTCAGGATATGGAGGAATTGATGGATTATACGGTCGATAAAAAGAAACTGTTATTGTCATTGAATGCTGAAATTATAATGAGGGCAGAAGGAAAAATTGCAGATATAATCAATTCCAATATCGGGTATGCAGATGGTTATGGAGCTATAAAGGTTATGTATCGTAAAGGTGAGAAGGGGGTAAAACGTATTCCGGGGTGTGAATTGTGGCTGGAGTTAATAAAAAGGTATCATTCCTTGAAAACATTTTATTTAATTGGAAGTACCGAGGATACTATTTGTGTCACAGTAAAGAAATTGAAAGAGCTTTATCCGGATATTAATATTGTAGGATATCGCAATGGCTTTATCAAGGAAATTTCAGAAAAAGAGGCTTTATTGGTTGATGTGAAGGAAAGGCAGCCGGATTTTGTTTTCGTGGCAATGGGATTTCCGGTACAAGAATTGTTGATGGATGAATTATATAGAATTCATACTGCTACTTATTTGAATTTAGGAGGTAGTTTTGATGTTTTTATCGGCAAAGTAAGTCGTGCTCCAAGATGGATTCAAAATATAGGAATGGAATGGTTCTATCGTTTTATTACTCATCCGAGTCGCTATAAACGTCAAATTATTTATTTAAAATTCCTCTATTCTTATTATAGAAATGAATTGTAAGTCATGTATTCACTTATAGCTCTTGCTTCTATTTTGTTTTACTCTGATCTTTGCTTCATGATTTAAAAAGCTTCAAATAGTGAACATGAGTGAATTTTACAGTGATTTTGTATTCCATTATCAAACAGATGCTCCTCCTCGGCAGATTTTGATTAATACTTATTGCATATCTGTATATAATATTCGAAAAGTCTTTTAGTAAGTGTAAGTACTCAAATTAAGGTTCTGTTTTAGAATATATTTTTTTACTGTGAACTTAAATACATCATATCATAAAACAGAAACGAGAGTTGATAGGCGAGAGACTTTTTCGTCTGGCTTTTGATTGCAGTGAAGCTATGTCAGAAGATTGTCGCTATATAAGTTATATCGTTGACAGAGTTTATGAGTCGGAGTTAGACTAGAAAGCAATGGGATTTATCGATTAAAAACCCAACATACTAATTATGGATACTATAAAAACATTAAAAGGAGAGAAATTCCAATTAAAAAGTGCCACCAAATTGATGGAAGCACTTGATGTACGCGACGAAGGTATAAAGTCCGTTTGGAGTAAAGACATGAAAATCACTGAGATGGTAGTCGTTTCAAATGAAGACGAATACGATGTGCTTTTATGTAATACTGAAAAAGGCGGGGTAATAATGACTACTGTACATGGCGGTCACGGCATGTTCAATAGCTGTTTGGTGGAGCTATATGGTAAGTCATTAGTAGCCGCATTTGATAGAGACGAAATACTACATTTGTTTGCTATACATGAAAACAAAGTTTGGCATGTCAAAGAGCAAATGCCTCATAGCGGAAATTTTACGGAAGTCGAGTCTGTGCCATTCGTCCATCCGTTAAACTTTCTTAGAGTCGAGAAATTGCTCATTCTACCATTTGAAAAAGAGAAAGATTTCGTATTGGGTGTAGTGACTGAGACTGCGGATATGAAAAGTTTCTGGGTAAGTTATCAAGAATGGGATACAAATGCCATTGCTCGTTTGATACCCTCATCGTTCTCATCTCCCATACTAACATTCTCCGGAAAAACGATGAAGGAGTTAAATGTGGAATGCGCGTCTACTACCTATACATCTTATTCCGTTACGGAAGATCGGATCAGGTATTCATGCAGATTGGATCTGCCGGATGCAGGAGATTCTGTAAAACAGATATTTGTACCTTCTACTGATACTGTTTTCCTTCTGTTGCATGGAACTGCCGGAAACCTGCCTGTAGAGATATGTATCGACCAACAACAAGGCGTGGCAAGTGTATCCGCTTTGGCAGAAAGAGGCAATTATGCGTTCTGCTCAGTATATCAGAATGAGGCAGGGAAGGTGTCTATGGCATTAAGCGGAGGCAGTTTAGCTTATATCGAACTGACGAAAGACGAGACAGAAAATACGACAGACGAGGTAGCAATCTTAGACAAGGAAAGCTCTTTCTCGACATTCAACTATAACCCTAAATGCCAACGTCTTTATTATGTACTACAAGAGGACGGTTTGATTCATACACTGGAGAATCAGGGTGGAGTCACGTGGGTGGAAAGTACATTACAACTTCCGGAAGAAGGAGAAGTAAAAAGAATGCCGTGTTACTCTACAGAGTTAACTTTTACTCATTCTGACAATAGACTCGTTGCTCTGCCGGATATGGAGGTCACATTATGGGCAGAAGCACGTACCTACATTGAAACTTCGCAAGGCATACTGAAACTGGATACGGACATACAAGCTAAAATAAGGACGGACGCGCAAGGTAAAATTTCTTTCAAGCAATATACTAATGGACTGGATGTCCCGGTGGTGTATGCCTCTTTATCCAACGAATACCATACTGACGAGGAGGTTATCGTCCTTTCCCAGTTTGCCGGAGTGCATGATGACTTGTCTGCCATTACATCGCAGAAGTTGCTGGATGCCAAACAAACGGATTCAATGAAAGGCACGGTTACCCCGTTTCTACCCGATAAGTTCCGTAACAAGCAGGATGCTGATAATTTGGCAAAGGGGCTCTTGGATGTAATGAAAATAAAGCCCCAGATGGAGGAAGTGAGGCTGATGAAACGTTCGCAACTATTGGATGTCTCTAGAGTAGTCCCGACAGACGATCTTCCGGTATGGGGTATGACATTTGAAAGCGGACATCCTGTATATATGAGTCTGACAAAGGAGGAAGCACAGTTGGAAATGAATCGGATGATGCAACGTTCGGGAGGAAAGAAACTTCCTAAGTGGTTGAAAAAGATACGCGACTTTTGCCGCTCAGTGGTAAAAGGTATTGTGACTGTCGTAAAATGGATTGTGGACGGAGTGAAAATGGTTGTGGAATTTGTATTGAATGGTGTCAAAATGATTTTTGATGCTGTGATAAAGGTTGTGCAGGAAGTATTCCATTTTGTAGAAACTATATTTGCAGCTATTGCCATATTCTTTCTCACCATATTCGTATGGTTGGCTTCTTTGTTTATTTGGAAGGATGTGATGAGAACGAAACGAGCGTTTAATGGATTAATGACTATGTTTTTCGCTCAACTACCCGAAATGGCGGAAAGCCTCAAACAGGCATTACTTACTCAGTTGGAACTAGGTAAAGGAGAGATAGACAAAGCATTGGAAGAGCTAATATCTCAATTGGACGCTAATCTGTCCTTCGACAAATATATGCAGAACACAGTTCCGGCGGAAGATTCTTCTATATCTTATGCGATGAGTAATAACCCCTTGCAATCGAGATTGGAAAATAACAATATGCAAGAGCTTACGATTTCTTTGTGTCAGATATTAGAGGAAAATGCCGGACCGTTTGATGAGTTATTTAATCTGGTGAAGAAGTTTTGTACGGACATTTCAGATAATCCTCATTTCAAGGAATCACTGGATTACTTCCAAAAAGCTTTTACGGATATAGACACATTACTTTCTTCTTTGTTATGCGGACTGCTATCCGCACTACGTGGAATTATTCAGCTCATCTTTTCCGGGATGTCTGCCATTATATCCGGTGTGTTCGATTTGATGAAAACCATAATGAAACTCGCAAGCAAAATCTTTATAAGTGAAATAAAAATTCCATTTTTTACATCATTCTATAAGGGGATATGTGGAGATAAACTAACTCTTCTGGATTTATTATGTACGTTCCTTGCTTTACCTACAGTATTGATATATAAAGCGAAAGGAAAGAGTTTGCCATTTAATAGCGATAAAGATGTGGAGAATTTCATAGAATATATCAAATCTATATTGATGCGGAAAAGTGTGATGGGTTTGAATAGCACAAGTAGTGTTCTTTTGCAAGTTCTTTCTTGTGTATCCAGTGGCGTTCTTTATCTCGTATGCAGTATGGATAATTTTGTCAAAGTATCCGCTTCTATAGGACCTACACTTTTTGATTATGTAACGATTGGTGCAGAACTGATTTGGTTCATATCGTGTTTGCCATTATTATCAACAGATTCGGTTGAATTTACTTGGACGTCGTGGGCTTTTTTCGGAGTGGGGGTAGCGATGGATATGTTTTTTACCTTTTATAAGCAACGCAAAACTGACATTTTGGGAAAAGGAACACATTCGGGAAGCTTTTGGGCAGGAGCGTATGGTGTGGGACATCTTGCAATTTCAATATGGGGTTATGTAGAAAGAAAAAGTGAAATGACAGCTAGCGCATTTGCGGCAGAATGTATTGGTTCTATTACGGAAATGTCGTATTTTCTAACTATTGGTGATGCTCCTAAGCCTGTCATGTATAAGATTATCGGTGGGGTGGAAGTCATTTCTAGCATTGCTGTGCCTGCTTGCACTGCTTCTGATATTACTTATGATTAAATTCTAATATCTAGTTTATATAAATTACATTAACTTAACAAATAAAGATTATGAATGAATTTGTAAAAACACCATTTATGCGCCCTAATTTAGAAAATCAGGGAGAAATTCCCGCTACGGGAAATATTGCACTATCACCAGATATTTGGTGTGCAGGAGTACATGCCGTAGCCAACTATCAGGAAATATTAAAACAACCGGACAGCTATGCAACAATGTCTGAAGAAATTCCTGTTGAAAATATGAATAACTATTTTTATGTACGTTGCAAAAACAGGGCGGAAGAAAAAACAGATATGCAGGTGCAACTATATTACACCAATGCAAGCCTTATATGCTGGCCTTCAAATTGGAAGGCTATAAAAGTGGATAACTGTGAAGATAAAATCAATTACATTCCACCGATGAAACCGGATGAGATCGGTGTGACAGCGGCTCCTTTCGTATGGGAACTGCCTAAAAGCCCGATAGCTGGCGATGAGTATTGCTTTATCGCCAGGATGTTTTCGGATAAATACCCCAATCCGATACCATCAAGTATAAGTCCTATATATATGGCTTCCATTATACAGAATAATCTCCTATGGGCAGAGCGTAATATAGCGCAGCTCACTTATAATCCGAACTTTCCAATGGTATCTGCCAAGATAAATCTGAATGTACCTGTTGGTACTCTTTATACTGGAGACAACTGGATGCTTGATGTAGAAAGCGAAAAGTTAGATGATTGGGATATTCAAATACAATCTAGTCGGACGGATAGTAAAGGGAAAGAAATATTTTTGTCAAGGAATTCACTTAAACAGCATAATATTATCGTTGGTAACTTTAACTTTCAACCGGGATTTTTTACGGAAATCTCTGTGATGTTATACCCTACTACAAGTCAGATACAGCCAACAGAAGGATCTAAAGTAGTAATTCATTTATATTATGATGTTCCTTTCAATGAAATGGAAGAGGCGAAGAGATTAAATGCATTTTCTTCACAACATACGGAAAGGGTATGCCGTTTATGGAAAGATGAATTTACAGCTATACCGCTCAATCCGGTATTAGTTGGCGAATATGTGATTGTGATACGTTAATTTAACGTTATGGGTATTTGTGGTAAATATGTCCAATGCAATATGCAGCCGGATATAATGGCAGTTTCTGCCGAAGGACAGTCTTTTTCATTATCTGTGCAGTCTGCTTCTTATGATATAGACTTTGGCATTTCTCTGCTACAAGGTGTGGCATCCGGTATAGATGTGTCAATTCCTTACGGAAGCGGAAAGGATGAATTGACGGAAGAGTATCAAAGTGTCCGTGTAGTGCAACCAAGTGGCTGGGAATTTAGACCTTACGGTACTCTTTCTTGGAACTTTTATTCTGAAAAGGTTCTACGAAAGGGGAGTACTATGACTTTTTCTTTCGAGGAAATACATTGTAATGACCAGCTAGGGACAGTTGAAATTTCTGTGGTCCTCCATGCTTATATCATCATAGAAAATAAGTATCAAGCTGTGGTTGAAGAAGTAAAAGTTCCTTTGACTAAAAAAGAGATAAAGCAACCTGAAATATTGGAGTTTTCCGCATCAGTGGTTAGAGGAACAATCGGTGATATAGAGCTTGGGTGTGACGGGTTCGTTACTTTAGAATCGATAAAAAAAATGCCTTTAACACCTGTCACTACGAAACCTTATATGTGCCCGGGACCGGAACCTACTCCTTCCGAGGAAAAGAAAATAGTGAATGTTAGGTGGAAAACTGAAAATGCCGTCTATCTTGAGCTTTCTGAGGGAGGGGAATTGGAAACTGAAGAGGGTTCTAAAAATATAGAGGTGAATAAAAGTCTTAGCAGCATTGAATTGACAGCTTATTCAGAAGGAAAGATCTTTTACGTAAAGAAAAAGGTGGTTATATAATGAAAGATAAGTATGTTTTAGAAGAAGTGGCTTGGGAAGTTACGATGGGCTGTAACTTAAGGTGTGAACATTGCGGTTCGGCTTGTACAACAAGCATTGCTGACGAATTAACTACGGAGGAAAGTCTTGTATTAATAGATGAGGTGATGAAACTGCGTCCTGCTGTCTTTGTTCTGACGGGTGGGGAACCTTTTATGAGAAAGGATTGGGAAATTCTGGTTAAAAGAATTTCTTCTTATGATGTAAAACTGAGGATTATAACCAATGGTACACTGATAACGCCCTATGTAGTGGAAAAACTGGTTGAATCGAATATCAACATCATAGGTGTTAGCATTGACGGGAATTGCGAACTTCATAACCGAATGAGAAACTGTGATTGTTATCAACAGTGTATGGATGTGCTCCAAATATTAAATGAAGCTGGAATTTGTACTGCTGTTAATACAACTATCGTGAAACAGAACTTGTCTTCTCTGCCACAACTTTATGAGGATTTGCAAAAAGTGGGTGTCATGAGCTGGCAATTGCAATTGGGTGTGTCATCTGGAAGACTGGCCAAACATAAAGACTGGATGCTTCCTGCTGATGACATAGAAAAGATTGTGGATTTCAGTTATCAGAAAAATTTGGAGGAAGGTTATCCGAAGGTATTTTTAGCTGATACAATTGGTTACTATTCTAAAAAAGAAATATTGTCCCGACAGATGGCTTATCAGTGTAAAGAATTTCCCGTTTGGGATGGATGTAACGCTGGTATAAATTCTTTGGGTATTCGCCACAACGGAGATATTGTAGGTTGTCTTTCTATTAGAGATCCGCAGTTTACTGAAGGGAATATCCGAACTCATTCTGTCGTTGATATATGGAATGACCCGAATTCTTTTACATGGCGCAGGCATTTTTCTTTAGATAAAATGACAGGCTTTTGTATAACATGCGTTTATGCGGAGAAATGTTTGGGAGGTTGCGCTAATATGCGGTTGTGTACAAAAGGTAGTATTTACCAGTCGAATGATTATTGTATGTATAAAATAAATGTTGAGATGTAATTAACACGAAGAGTGTTTGTATGTGAGATGAAAGAAATGTAGGTCCCTAGCTTCATGCTGTAAAGGCATGATTCTCCTACATTGTGGATTAGGAATAGTACGACGGTGCATTTCTAATCTACGCCCTGACATCGGAGGTTAAAGCCGATGTGAATTTCCCACTATATCAACTGTCTGTGAAGATCGTTGATATTTAAAAATGAATCACAAACTATAAATATAAAAGAATATGTAGGTCCCTAGATTCATGATGAACTCATGAAATCCCTACATGATGCGGGTTGGAAATAATACAGCGGTATATTTCTAACTTGACCCTCATATCGGTTTAAACGCTGATATGTATCTATATGTGAAATATACCAACTGTCTGTGAGGATCGTTGGTATATTGTATTTTAAGGGGTTGGTGTACAGAAGAAGTGAGCGTTATCAATGCAAATCTGATATTTTTTTGTAGCTTTGTAACAAAACTAACAGATATGGAAGATTTGCAAAAATTGTACCCAATTGGGATACAAACATTCTCTGAAATACAAGAAGGGAATTATCTTTATATTGATAAAACGGAATATGTTTATCGGATGACACATTCCTCTTCTAAATATATGTTTTTGAGCCGTCCTCGACGTTTTGGGAAGTCATTGCTGACTTCCACGCTACATAGCTATTTTTCCGGGCGCAAGGAATTGTTTCATGGGTTAGCTATAGAGAAACTGGAGAAAGAGTGGATAGAGTATCCGGTGCTCCATTTTGATATGAGTACTGCCAAACATGTAGATAAGGAACAATTGCTTCAGGAATTGAATTTGAAATTATTCAATTATGAAGAAATCTATGGAAAAATGGAGGAAGAGGTCAATCCTAATCAACGCTTGATGGGATTGATAAAACGTGCTTATGAACAAACTGGTAGGAAAGTAGTCGTGCTTATTGATGAATATGATGCTCCTTTGCTAGATGTGGCGCATGAACATGAAAATTTGGGTATATTGCGCAATATCATGCGTAATTTTTATAGTCCGTTAAAGGCTTGCGACCCTTATCTGCGTTATGTATTCCTGACTGGTATAACGAAGTTTTCTCAACTTAGTATTTTTAGTGAGCTGAATAATATTAAAAATATTAGTATGGATGAGCCTTATGCTGCTATTTGTGGCATTACAGAAGATGAGATGCTTATCCAAATGAGAGAGGATATAGATAACTTGGCTATAAAAATGGAGATTTCATCTGAAGAAGTAGTGCAGAAATTGAAAGAAAACTACGATGGTTATCATTTCACTTATCCATCTCCTGATATATATAACCCATTCAGTTTGCTTAATGCCTTTGCGGATGGAAAGTTTAATTCTTATTGGTTTGGTAGCGGTACGCCTACATATTTGATACAAATGCTGAAAAAATTCAATGTAGAACCTTCTGAAATCGGGAATAATCATGCAGAGGTTTCTGCCTTCGATGCTCCTACTGAAACAATGACTGATATTATCCCGTTATTATATCAGAGTGGTTATATCACGATAAAGGATTATGATAAAACTCTGGATTTGTATACACTGGATATTCCCAACAAGGAAGTGCGGTTGGGTTTGATGAAGAGTCTTTTGCCCAATTATGTCGCCAGCAAAACGCGGGAAACTACCACGATGGTGGCTTATCTCTCCCGTGATATTCGGAATGGTGATATGGATGCGGCGTTGCGTCGTCTACAAACATTTTTGTCTACTATTCCTTACTGCGACAACACCCGATATGAGGGGCATTATCAACAGATGTTTTATATCATATTCAGTTTGTTGGGTAACTATGTTGATGTGGAAGTGCGTACTCCCCGCGGTCGTGTGGATATGGTATTGCGTACCAAAACTACCTTATATGTAATGGAATTGAAACTGGATAAGAATGCGAATGAAGCGATGGGACAAATTGACTTGAAGAATTATCCTGAACGCTTTGCTTTATGTGGATTGCCAATAGTGAAGGTTGCTGTTAGCTTTGACAGAGAACGTTGCACCATAGGAGAGTGGAAGATAGAATAGATGGTTAAAGAATACAAAAAAAGAGCAAACTTGCATGATTCCTAAATCTTTCCAGAATCTGTATCGTTATTTGCTGTATGAAACGAAAGTATAGTATTAACGCTAAAAGAATAACGATTATGAAGAAAATTCTATCTTTACTTGTGTTGGCTATTGTAGCCGTACAATTCTCATTCGCAAAAGATGTGATTACAAAAGACATGAATCAGTTACCGCTTCCGGCACGTAATTTTATCAATAGCAATTTTACGAAACCAGAGGTGGCTCATATCAAGATTGATAAGGATATGATGGAGTCTACCAAGTATGAAGTGGTATTGATGGATGGTACGGAAATTGATTTTGACAGTAAAGGCAACTGGGAAGAAGTAAGTGCAAAGAAAGGACAGGTTGTTCCTGTTAGTATTATTCCGGGATTTGCTGTCAATTATTTGAAGTCTCATAATTTTGTAAATGAGGGAGTGACCAAAGTGGAACGTGACCGTAAAGGATATGAAATAGAATTGTCTACCGGACTTTCTTTCAAATTTGATAAGAAGGGAAAGTTTATCAAGGCTGATGATTAATTGAAGATTTGTGATAATAGACCTAAACAAGAAGATAGCTATGTGGAGATTTAAGTTTGGCGCTTGGGCAGTGGTATTGATGATGACTGCTCTTTTGTTTGGCGCATGTGATAATGACGATGATGATACTTTTGTTCCGCCCAGTAATATTACAGAAGCCTTAAAACAGGTATATCCGGCTGCCCAGAATGTAGAATGGGAGATGAAAGGTGCCTATTATGTAGCTGACTGCTGGGTAAGCAATGACGAACTGGAGGTCTGGTTTGATGCTAATGCCAATTGGGTGATGACGGAAAATGAACTGAATAGCATAGATCAGCTCGTACCGGCTGTTTACACCGCTTTCATGGATTCTAAATATAATGCATGGGTAGTGACGGATGTGTATGTGTTGACTTTTCCACAAAATCCGATGGAATCTGTGATTCAGGTGAAGCAAGGTAGTCAACGCTATGCGCTTTATTTCTCACAGGAAGGCGGATTGCTACATGAAAAAGATATTAGCAATGGAGATGATACAAATTGGCCGCCGACTGAATAGTTTTTAATCATAAAAATCAAAACGGGCTATTCCTTTCATAGAAATAGCCCGTTGTTTTTTATAATTACATTTGTTTATAATCCTTAGCTAATCCTCCTTCACTTGTTTCTTTGTAAAGTGATGGAAGGTCGTGTCCGGTCTGTTTCATTACTTGCACTACTTTATCGAAAGAGACACGGTGCATACCATCGGTGAAAGCTGAATAAAGATTTGCATCCAGTGCACGTGCGGCAGCGTATGCATTTCGTTCGATACAGGGAATTTGTACCAATCCGCATACCGGGTCGCAAGTCATTCCCAGATGGTGTTCCAATCCCATTTCTGCTGCA
The DNA here is from genome assembly GCF_040812255.1 of Bacteroides sp. L008. NCBI lineage: Bacteria > Pseudomonadati > Bacteroidota > Bacteroidia > Bacteroidales > Bacteroidaceae > Bacteroides > Bacteroides sp. L008. Next base: position 227,893 of record NZ_JBFNXO010000001.1, read on the forward strand.
TACTCAATTTGTGCCGGGCTACCTCCAAATAATTGATTGGCGGCAGCCGAAGCCATTGCGCAGGCGACGCCTACTTCTCCCTGGCAACCTACTTCTGCTCCGGAAATAGATGCATTGAATTTGACAATGTTGCCAAACAATCCGGCAGTGGCTAATGCGCGTAGGATGCGCATATCACTGAAATCACGGCTTTTCTGGAGATGATATAATACGGCAGGCATCACTCCGCAGGAACCACAGGTAGGAGCGGTCACTATTTTTCCACCGGAAGCATTTTCTTCACTTACTGCCAAAGCATAAGAAAAGACAAGCCCTCTGGATTGCAGGGATTGTTTGTATCCGGTAGCGCGTATATAGTAGGTGGAGGCTTTTCGTCTAAGATTTAGTGGGCCGGGAAGTACTCCTTCCGCTTCCAGTCCACGGTGAATGGCATCTTTCATGGTGCCCCATACTTCAGCCAGGTAATCCCATATATCTTCTTCCTCACATTCCTTCACGTATTCCCAATAACTTTTTCCGGTATCCTCACACCATTGGAGTATTTCGGTCATGTTTTCCATGCCATATACATCGGGGCTTTCGATAGTTGGATTATCATTATTTTCTGCCAGTGCACCGCCACCAATACTGTAAACAGTCCAGTTCTCAAGCACTTTATTATTGTTATCCAAAGCCGCAAATGTCATTCCGTTCGGATGGAACGGTAGAAAGACTTTGGGTTGCCATACAATTTCTACTGGTGCAGTGGGCTGTAAGGTGTCTATAATGGCTACATCCGTCATGTGTCCTTTACCGGTAGCGGCTAAACTGCCGTAAAGGGTGACTTTAAAAGATGCAGCATCCTGATGACGTTCCAAAAACATTTCGGCAGCTTTGCGCGGTCCCATAGTGTGGCTACTGGAAGGTCCTGTGCCTATCCTGTATAGCTCTTTAATCGATTTCATGACTGATGATGTGTTTTTGTTAATACCATTTCTTTTTTCTGAAGTACAAATATACAATAATACCGATAATTGCCATTACAATCCAGGCAAATAAATACCCGTACTGCCATTCCAGTTCCGGCATCCATTTGTAATTCATTCCCCATACTCCAACCAGAAATGTTAAAGGAATGAAAATTGTGGATACGATGGTCAGTCTCTTCATGATATCGTTCATACGCAAATCATTGTTGGAGATATAAAGATCGACTAATGAAGAAAGGGTTTCCCGACAGATTTCGATGGTTTGTAATACAAATTGTAGGTGGTCGTTTACATCATTGAAAAAGGCGCGGTTCACTTTATGGATGAGCAGGTTTTCTGCCCTCAGTAGCTTTATATATTGTTCTTTCAAGGGGAGGATTGCTTTTTTCATTAGCATATATTGGCGTCGTAATGCCTGAATCTGGATACCGATGTCATCTCCGTTGGTGATAGTAAGCAGTTCCTCTTCCAAATCTTCGAGTGCGTCATCGATGGAAGAGATGGTTGAAATATAGTTTCCCATCACGCTGTTGAGCAGTACGCTAAGCAGATAATCTGTTTGACGACTGCGTATCTTCAGGACATCATTACGCAAGGCTGAACTGATATCATCGAAGAAATCAGTTTCTTTTTCGAGGAAAGTCAGTACATAATTATTTCCTATGATAAGGCAGACTTGCTGTTGGAGCAGTTCGTCCAGTTCATTTTCTTCTTTATGTTCGTTCGGATAGAATATTTTTAAGATCAGGACAATGTATTTATCATGCTCTTCTATCTTGGTCGGATGATCCGCATTTAATATATCCTGTAAGACAAGGAAGTCTATTTCGAAATGACTGCAGATTTCCCGGATAGTTTCTGTATTTTTCATTCCGTGTATCTGTAGCCAATTGATTTGATCATTGTTTAGCGTACCTTTGATGGCCTGAAAAGTATCACTAGAGCTTTCCTGTATCTCGGTAGCATTGTAAGTACAAAGATGTAAATGGGTAGGAGTAAGACTTTCTCCTGTGTAAATAAGCTTTTCGCTTAACAGATTATTCTTCATGCTTTATTTTCGTTTTAGAAAACCACTGTAACAAAGGTAGTGGTTTTCTAAATGAGAACAAGTTCTTTGAACGTTTTGTTTACGTGTTAGTCAAAATCGACTACTGTGATTCCGGCACCACCAAACTGCACATGTTCGTCGGCATAGTGGCTAACTCCCGGTACGGTGGCCAGATATTGGCGGATAAGTGTACGAAGTATTCCCGTTCCTGTGCCGTGAAGGATACGTACACGATCCATGCCGACTAATATGGCGTCATCAATAAAATAGGTGACTGCCTGTAAGGCTTCGTCTCCACGCATTCCGCGTACATCAATATCCTGTTTGAAGCTAAGCTTTTTTTCATACATCTGATCGTGTGTCTGGCTGCTGACAAAGGTGCTTTTAGCAATCCCTTCCGTCTTGGGCATATGATTGACACGTTCCAAACGGTCTGTTTTTACGGTCGTTTTTATGCTTCCAAAGGCAACAGTCGCATTTTTACCACTGATTTCCATCACTTGGCCGACGCTTGTCTGTCCTTTGATTTTTACATTCTCTCCTACCGCAATCGGCACTATTTTAGGGGCACTTGATGGAGAAGAGACTACAGCTTTCGGTTCGCTCTTCTTGTTTTTCTTCCGCTCTTGCTTCTCCTTTAGTTTCTCCATTTTTTTTGCAATCTTCTCTTCATGCTCTTTAGATGCCAGTGCATCCAGAGAAGTACGGAAGTCTGTCAGTTCCTGACGTGCCTGGCGTGTCTTTTCCTTTTCGGCTTGTGCTTCCTTTATCGTACGAATCGTATTTTCAATGCGGGCATTGGATTCCTGAAGCATGCGTTCCGCTTCTTCTTTTGCTTGCCGGATAATCTCTTTCCGGGATTTTTGCAATTCTTCCATCTCTGTCTGGTAACGGGCAATGGTTTCTTCCATGTGCTTTTCCCGTTGACGGATGGTTTGACGTTTTCCTTCCCAGTAACGCTTGTCGCGCACAATGTCTTGAAGGTATTTGTCTGCATTGATATATTCGCTTCCTACGATTTCCGAAGCATCTGCGATGACATCTTCCGGTAGTCCGATTTTTCGTGCAATCTCTACGGCAAACGAACTTCCCGGATTTCCGATTTGTAATTGGAAAAGTGCTTGCATGAGATGACGGTCGTAAAGCATGGCTCCGTTTACTACTCCTTCATGATCTTCGGCAAAATGTTTCAGATTCTGGTAGTGGGTAGTGATGACTCCGAATGTTCCTTTCTGGTTGAAACGTTTCAGTACAGCTTCGGCAATAGCACCTCCGATTTGCGGCTCCGTACCTCCACCGAACTCGTCAATCAGGATGAGGCTTCGTTCGTTACAGCTCTTCATCATGATTTTCATATTGGTCAAGTGAGAAGAATAGGTACTCAAATCATCTTCAATAGATTGCTCGTCACCAATATCGATAAAGATGCTACTGAATATACCGGCATGACTACGTTCGTGCAAGGGAATCAGCATACCGCATTGCAGCATATATTGCAGCAAACCGACTGTTTTCAAACAGACGGACTTACCTCCGGCGTTCGGTCCGGATATGATAAGGATACGTTGTTTCTGATTAAGTTCTATATCCAGTGGTACGACTTTCTTTCCATGTTTAGCTAGTGAAAGTTGTAATAAAGGATGCACGGCCATCGTCCAATCCAGTAGTTGCTCATTCTCGACGGCGGGTTTCAGACTATTGGTCTGTATGGCGAAGTAACTTTTCGCACGAATAAAATCTATCTCTGCCAGAAATTCGTATGATTGAAGAATTTCCGGGATAGATGGACGGAGAATGTTTGAGAACTCGGTAAGGATGCGAATGATCTCACGTCGTTCATCGCCTTCGAGTTCGCGGATGCGGTTGTTGGCTTCTACCACTTCCGCCGGTTCTATAAACACTGTTTTTCCGCTGGCGGATTCATCGTGTACGATACCTTTGATTTTTCGCTTGAGTCCGGGGGCAACCGGGATCACCAGACGTCCGTCACGCATGGTGGGAGCTACATCTTTGTCCACGTAACCTTCGGACTGTGCGCTACGCAGGATGCTGTTTAACGAGCGGGAAATATTTCCCATCGTACTGGCAAGTTCGCGACGTATGCGGGCTAATTCGGTAGAGGCATTGTCCTTGATTTTCCCATATTTGTTAAGGATGCCGTCTATTTTTCCTATCAGTTGCGGGAACACGGCAATATCTCCTGCCAGTCGTTTCAGGCTGGGGTAGGGGGTGTTGTTCTCTTCTTCATCTTCATTCCGATGCAGAAAGCGTACGATGTCACGGATGGTTTCTAATGAACGGCGTAGGTCAAATAGTTCTTGTTCGTCCAAATACATTCCTTCTATCCGCACGCGTTTTAACGAAGGACGGACATCAAAGAAAAATTGATCGGGAAATCCGTCCTCTTCCTGGATGATGCGGACAAACTCTGTTACTTGGTTTAATTTCTCTTCAACCTCTTCATGTTGCTCGGAAAAGTTCATGTCTGTAACTCTTTCTTCGCCTAAAGTGCTGAGGCACTTATCTTTTAGTAACTGTCTTATCTGGTCGAATCCTATCTTTTGCTCAAAGTTTTGAGGGTATATCATATTTCTGTTCTTACTAATGAACTGCAAAAATACGATTTATTCGCGAAAAAAATATCAGAATGTTTGCAGATTTAAAAATGATTCGTACCTTTGCACCGCTTTCAACGGAAAGCACTTCTGATAAAGGAGTTTTGGAGAGGTGGCAGAGTGGTCGATTGCGGCGGTCTTGAAAACCGTTGTACCGCGAGGTACCCGGGGTTCGAATCCCTGTCTCTCCGCTTCAATTAATAGATAAATCCCTGTAAAGTAGCACTTTACAGGGATTTTCTATTTTGTATATATAGCATGATAGGCATGAAAAAGTGTGTTTCTTATTGAAATAGAAAATAATACTATTTGAACAGTATATTTTAGAATAAACACTCTTTTTAAAAGGTGGAAATTATCAGTTTAAAGAATATTATTCCAAAATGCTTATTATCAGTTAAATATCTGTTTTTATTTACTATCACCTTTCAGTTTTTATATCTACCTTTGTTCTGATTTTACAAGATTTGATAGCTATAATATAAAAGGATAGAATAATGAAAAAACAGACCCAAGCGATTCATACCCAGTTCCAAAGAAGAGATGCTTATAATTCTCTTAGTATGCCGGTTTACCATACAGCGGCTTATGAGTTTGACAATGCCGATGATATGGCTGATGCTTTCTGCGGGCGGACAGATGCTCCGGATTATTCCAGAGTAATGAATCCGACAGTGACTTTTTTTGAGAATAAAGTAAAGCAACTTACCGGGGCAACGGAAGTGATAGCTGTCAATTCCGGTATGGCGGCTATTAGTAATACATTGCTTTCAATTGCAGCTGCAGGAAAGAATATAGTTACATCGCGTCATTTGTTCGGTAATACCTATTCATTTATTACTGGTACGTTGTCGCGCTTCGGGGTGGAACCCAGGTTGTGTGATTTGACTGAAGTTGAAACTGTAGAAAAAGTCGTAGACGGTAATACTTGTTGTATTTATATGGAAATTATCACCAATCCTCAAATGGAAGTGGCGGACTTACAGGTGCTCTCACGGATAGCTCATGAAAGGGGGATTCCTCTCATTGCCGATACTACACTTATTCCTTTTACGGAATTCGATTCACACAGATTAGGGGTAGATATTGAAGTGGTTTCCAGTACCAAATACTTGTCAGGAGGAGCCACTTCCATTGGTGGCTTGGTGATTGATTATGGTACTTGTCTGGGATTCGGTCAACGTATGCGTACAGAGATGTTACTCAATCTGGGAGCTTACATGACTCCTCATGTGGCCTATATGCATACCATCGGACTGGAAACGTTGGACGCACGATACCGGTTACAGTCTGCCAATGCCGCTACACTGGCAAGCAAACTCCGCACGTTGCCTGCTATTAGACGTGTGAATTATGTGGGATTGGAGGATAATCCGTACTATGCCTTGGCGCAAAGACAGTTTGGTTCAACCGCTGGTGCTATGATTACGATAGACCTTGAAAGTAAAGAGGTGTGTTTTCTTTTCATCAACCGCCTGAAGTTGATACGCCGTGCTACCAACTTATTTGACAATAAGACACTTGCCATCCATCCTGCGAGTACTATTTTCGGACCGTTTACTGACGAACAACGGCTGGCCATGGATGTGCTGGATACGACTATCCGTCTCTCCATTGGTTTGGAGGATGTGGATGATCTGTTTGAGGATATCAGGCAGGCTTTGGAAAATAAAAAAGAATAGAAAAGAAAATCAAAAAGTGATACACTGTGGCTGTAATATACCGCAAATATGGTATATAAAATGCCATTCATACGGGATTTACCAGTTTGTATATATCTAATACCTTTGCCCCATCATTTTAACAGTAAATAATAATGGGTAAAAGGATTCGTTTATTTTTGCTTGCTCTTGCAATAGGAGTGATACAAGGGGCGGCACAGGTGACAACGGTGCGGGGCATCGTCACCACAGAAGAAGATGGAGAACCGGTTATCGGTGCTTCGGTCATAGTGAAAGGAACCGCATTGGGTACTGTAACTGATGTTAACGGGAGATTTGAACTGAGCGGACTTCCGCCATCGGCCACCCGGCTGATAATCTCCTACATCAGTTTGATAGCAAAGGAGGTGGCTATCGCACCACAGCTGTCGGTGGCATTGAAGAGTGACACACATCTGCTGGATGAGGTGGTGGTAACAGCTTTGGGTATTTCACGCGAGAAGAAGGCGCTGGGCTACACGGCACAGGAGATAAAGCAGGATGCGTTGGTGCAGGGGAAAGACAATAACTTGTTGAATTCATTGAGTGGTAAGATAGCAGGTGTGCGTATTACCAACACGCAGGGAGATGTCGGTTCCAGCCGTATTGTTATTCGTGGTGAAACTTCTATTGCCGGTGAGAATCAACCGCTTTTTATTGTGGATGGCATCCCGGTGGACAATTCGCAGCTTAATGCACGTTCCAGCGGACGCGATTTTAAGAATGCGATAGCTGACTTGAATCCGGAGGACATAAAGACGCTTACTGTATTAAAAGGTCCGAATGCTGCTGCCCTTTATGGTGCACGTGCTGCCCATGGTGCTATTGTTATCACTACCAAAGGAGGAGACAAAAAGCAGCAAGGGATAGGCATTACATTGCATTCTTCCACACAAATTTCTTTTGCAGCGACCTTGCCGGAGTTTCAGAACCTTTTCGGGCAAGGGGCAGGCGGACGATTCAGTTATGTGGACGGCAAAGGTGCAGGTGTGAATGACGGTGTGGACGAAAGCTGGGGACCGCGTCTTGACATTGGATTGCTGATTCCCCAGTTTGACAGTCCGCTGGATGCTGACGGTACTCGTATGGCTACTCCCTGGGTGTCGCATCCCAACAATGTACGCGATTATTTCCGTACGGGCTTTTCTACCAATAACGGTATTTCAGTTGCCCGTGGGGACGACAAATATCAGTTCCGTGTAGGGTATAACTACGAGAAACAAGTCAGTATTGTTCCTGACGCTGGAACCAATAAAACGAATATCAGTCTAAATACAGATTACCATCTTGCAAAATGGATTTCGGTGGGAGCTACGGCCAATTACATCATTTATACAGCTCCCAGTTTACCGGGGTCAGCTACCCCTTCGGGTAGTAACGTACGTTCTAACAGTCCTATGCTTCAGTTTTTGTGGTTCGGACGTCAAGTGGATACGAACTCATTGAAAGCAGACTATACTCGCAACTGGAATTCAAGCTATTATGATAATCCTTTTTGGAGTGCTTCTTATAATACGCAAAGTCAGGAGCGGCATCGTCTGATAGGTGACCTGCATGCCGAATTCCATCTGGCAGATGGTCTGAATATGCGTTTCCGTACCAGTACCGACTGGTATAATGACCGGAGAAAATCTAAAGTAAAATGGGGCAGTACAGGTGCCGGTTCACCTTACGGCAGTTATGCTGAAGATGCTTATACGGTGAAAGAGAATAACACAGAAATATTGGCGACTTATGTCAAGCAGTTGAATAAAAACTGGGGATTTGACGCTCTTCTGGGTTTTAATGTGCGTAACAAACAGTACGAGAACAACTATCAGGCTGCTCCCCGTTTGGCTGTTGCCGACCTTTATACGTTGACCAATTCTCGTGATCCGCTCACTTCGTCCAATGATTTTTACCGCTTGCGGCAATATGGACTCTACGGTTCCGTACAATTGGATTACCGTCGTTGGGCTTTCTTGAACATAACGGGACGGAATGATTGGTCGTCTACGCTACCTGTGGACAACAATTCTTATTTCTATCCTTCGGTGACGGCTAGTGTGCTGCTTTCCGAGGCTTTGGGGTGGAGGAGTAAGGCCGTCAACTATCTGAAATTACGTGGAGGATGGTCACAAGTGGGAGCAGATGCCGATCCTTATCAATTAGCAACAGTCTTTACTTCAGAAACAGCTTTCGACGGAAATCCGCTTCAAAGTTCTTCTACCATCGGTATGAATCCGAATCTAAAGCCGGAGAAGACATCATCTATAGAAGCTGGTTTCGAAGCAGCTTTTCTGGACAACCGCCTGTATTTGGATTTCACTTACTATAAGACCGATAGCCGCAACCAAATATTAAAACTGGCTACTACTGCGGCCAGTGGCTACACGTCGCAGGTGCGTAATGCCGGACATATTCGTAATCGTGGCTATGAAATACAATTGGGAGCTGTTCCTATACAAACATCGAAAGGGTTTCGTTGGAATCTGGACCTGAATTATGGTGCCAACCGCAGCAAGGTTATCAAGCTGGATGATGAAGGTTTAATTACGAGTTACCAGCTCTACTCGTCGGGCATTCAGATACTGGCTTCAGTGGGAGAAGCTTATGGAACTTTGTATGGCACTTCATACGTGCGTGATGCTAATGGAAGCATTGTGGTGGATGCTAACGGTCTGCCTAAAATTTCAACCACTAATAAAACATTGGGGAAGTTTACACCCGACTGGACAGGTGGTGTCAGCAACACTTTCAGCTATCGTTCGTTGAGTCTTTCTTTTCTGATAGATGCCAGTGTGGGCGGTTCTATATTTTCCAACACTAATAAAACAGGAAAATATACCGGTGTATTGGCTAACACATTACCGGGCAGGGATGCCGAGCATGGTGGTTTGTGGTATTATACTGACGCTATGGGTAACAATGTACGATTATCGGAACCTCCTTCTTACTCCATATCCTCCGATGGGCTTTACTATGCCCACGTCAATGGTCAATCCACTCGTGTATATCAGGATGGTATTATTGTAGAAGGAGTGACGGAAAGCGGTTCTAAGAATGAAAAGGTCGTGTCTGCCGAGAAATACTATCATCGCATTTACAGTATTGCCGAATCTAATGTGTATGATGCCTCTTACGTGAAACTGCGCGAAGTGGCTTTGAGTTATCGTCTGCCTCGCCTGTGGACGCAGAAACTGCATTTACAAGAAGCTTCCGTTACGCTGACGGGACGTAACTTGTGGACTATCTATAAAAGTGTCCCCAATATAGATCCGGAATCGGCTTTGACTACCGGAAATGCACAAGGGGTAGAGGCCTACTCACTGCCTACGACACGTTCCTTTGGTGTGAACCTTTCCGTAAAATTCTAAATGCGAACCTTTTAATAATAGGATAAAATGAAAAGAAGAATATACTTTTTATATATAATATGGGTACAAGTAGTTACCATTTCCCTGTGGTCGTGTGATGATGAACTGGCCGATATCAACCGTAACCCTAATGCCACCGAAAATCCACAGCCGGCTTATTTGCTTGCCGCTGCACAGTATCATGCCGCCAATCTTTATTGGGGAAGTAGTACAAATTATAATTCTACTCTGTTGTGGGTGCAACATTGGGCTAAAATACAATATACAGAGCCGGACTGCTATAATGTGGATAATGGGAGCTTTACCACTACATGGGACACCGGATATGCAACATTAATAACTGACTTGAATGCTATTATCAGTTCGGAATTCGGTAATGATAATTACCGAGGTATAGCTACTGTATGGCGTTCATGGGTTTATCTGTTGCTTACAAATCTGTATGGAGATATACCATACACTGAATATGCACAAAGTGTAACACCGGCTTACGATTCACAAGAAACTGTTTTACGCGGACTTTTGGAGGAGTTGGTTACTGCTGACCAGTTGCTTTCTACCACGGGAGAAGCAGTGGAGGGGGATTTGATTTACGGAAACGATATTGCCCGTTGGAAACAGTTGGCTCAATCCCTGCGGCTACGTATCGCTCTTGAGTTGGCGGATCGGGATGAGGATACGGCACGTCGGGTTATTGCTTCCCTTTGGAATAGTCGTAACAGTGTGATAGATAGCAATGATGCCATAGCCCGTTTTGTATTTACTTCTTCACCGCAATGGAATCCGTGGGCGTCTGCTTTCAATTCACGTGATGATCAGCGGGTATCAAAAACATTGATTGATAGACTGAATGAATGGAATGATCCGAGAATCGGAGTTTTAGCACAGCTACCTCAAGACGAAAGTGTGACAAACTATGTAGGAGCAGCCAATTCCCTCTCTGCTGATGCCGCAAACAATCAGGGATTTTATAAAGTCTCCCGACCCGGCACTTATTTTTTGAAAGACAGTTCTCCGGCTGTATTTTATACGTATGCCGAGGTCTTGTTTATCTTTGCGGAATCCGCTGTACGCGGCTGGATAACGGCTGATGCGGAAACACTCTACCGAGAAGCTGTTATTGCTTCATTGAACCAGTTTGGCATAACAGACACTCATATCATCGATTCCTATTTGCAGCAGGAGGGCGTCCGGTTCGACGCCGAACATTGGTACGAATCTATTGGCTGGCAGAAGTGGATAGCTTATTATGGACAAGGCCCCGATGCCTTCACTGATTGGCGCAGGCTGGGTTATCCCCAGCTTCTCCCTGGTCCCGACTCAGTTTTGGGTTCCGGAGAATTACCCCGTCGCTTTTTTTATCCCGTAACGGAACAATCACTTAATGGTAAACAGTATCAGATTGCCATATCCCGCCAGGGAGCAGATGAAATCACTACCCGTTTGTGGTTTGATGTGGCTGATAAGGAACGATGATGCATCAGTATCTCCGGGCTGCCGTATGCTTTTGAAAAAAATCCGTTGAATTTAAAAATCAGAATTGCAATGAACACTGACATTACATTTATCATAGCAGATAATCAGGATATAACCAGAATGGGGATGCATGGATATATTTCCACTATATTCAGTAGATGTCGCATGATAGATGTGACAGACAAGAAGGAACTGATACAGGCATTGGTAGAATGTAGTGACAGTGTTGTCATTCTTGATTATACCCTGTTTGATCTCAATGGTGTGGATGAGTTTCTTATTATAGGAAAGCGTTTTCCTGAAGTTCACTGGATATTATTTTCCAATGAATTGAGTGAGGATTTTATTCGCAGGATGAGTATAGAAAAGAATATCGGTATGATATTGAAAGAGAACTCCGGTGAAGAGATCCATTCTGCATTGATGTGTGCAGCTCATAAGGAACGGTTTCTTGGTCACCAGATAACCAATCTGTTGATAACCGGTTCCGGCAAACCGGAAATTCATTCTGTTTTGACCGTTACAGAGATTGACATTCTCAAATTGATTGCACGTGGAAAATCCGTGAAAGAAATAGCATTGGAAAGAACCTCGAGTATTCATACCATTATCACCCACAAAAAGAATATTTTCCGGAAGTTGGGTGTGAATAATGTATATGAAGCGACTAAGTATGCCTTACGTGCCGGGCTGATTGAAATGGTAGAATATTATATATGATCCCCGGAGAGTATAAGATAAGAATAGGGAAAGATTTGCAGACAGGGAAATTCTCTGTATCTTTGCCGGCATGGCAAAAAAAGGCGAGTTACATAGAAGAAATAAGCACAATGGTCAGTATGATTTTCCATTGTTGATGGAAAATTATCTTCCACTAAAGAGGTTCGTATCGCTCAATCCCCTCGGAACACAGACTATAAACTTTTTTAATCCGCAAGCGGTGAAGGCCTTGAACAAAGCATTATTGGTCACTTATTACGGCATCCGGTATTGGGACATACCGAAGCAATATTTGTGCCCGCCTATTCCCGGAAGGGCGGATTATATTCATTATATTGCCGATCTTATCCAGCCGGACGGGACAACTGCGGATTTACCGGCAGGAGATGCTAATGGGCAGAAACCGAAATGTAGATGTCTGGATATTGGGGTAGGTGCAAATTGCATTTATCCGATCATAGGACATACTGAATATGGGTGGATCTTTGTTGGAACTGATATTGATCCGGTTTCGATAGAAAATGCACGAAAGATAGTGACTTGCAACCCTGTGTTGGCGCACAAGATTGACTTGCGACTTCAAAAAGACAGTAAGAAGATTTTCGATGGAATTATTATGCCTGACGAGTATTTTGATGTGACAATATGCAATCCTCCGTTTCATAGTTCGCGTGAAGAGGCGGAAGACGGAACGTTGCGCAAATTAAGCAGTCTGAAAGGTACGAAGGTGAATAAAGTGCAGCTGAATTTCGGCGGGAGTGCGAATGAACTTTGGTGCGAAGGCGGAGAAGTACGTTTCTTATTGAATATGATTTCCGAGAGTCAAAAATTTCAGAAGAACTGCGGATGGTTTACGAGTTTGGTTTCTAAAGAAAAGAATCTGGGAAAGTTATATGCCAAATTAAAATCGGTGAATGTGTCCGAATATAAAATTATTCGAATGCAGCAGGGAACTAAAAGTAGCAGGATATTAGCCTGGCGGTTTTCTGCCGACTCATAACAACGGGGAGATATCGAATTGTTATTTGTTTAACCAGTTAATTGAATAGAATATATTATGGAAACCAATTACATCACTTTGACAAAGGAGAATATTGCGAACGAACATATATGCTGTGCTTTTTCAGATAAGAAATGCAAGGATAGTTATGAACTGAAAAAAGAATGGCTGAAGAAAGAGTTCGATAACGGCTATGTGTTCAGACGTATTGATGAACGGGCAAAAGTGTTTATCGAATACGGTCCTGCTGAAAAAGCATGGATTCCGGTGAACGCTCCCAATTATCTGATGATAAACTGTTTCTGGGTGTCAGGTAAATATAAAGGTTGCGGACATGGTAAGGCATTGTTGCAGTCTGCCATTGATGATGCAAAATCGCAGGGGAAAGATGGCTTGGTCACTGTGGTGGGTACTTCTAAATTTCACTTTATGAGTGATACGAAATGGCTGTTGCGACAAGGTTTCCAAACAATAGAAAAGCTCCCTTACGGATTCAGCCTTTTAGGTTTGAAACTAAATCCGGTTGCTCCTGATCCTTCTTTTAATGATTGCGTGTTGAGTGGTGAGTGTCCGGATAAAGATGGAATAGTGGTTTATTATACCCATCGCTGCCCATTTACGGAGTATCACGTTCGCGGTTCTTTGGTAAATGCTGTCAGGAACAAAGATATTCCATTGAGAATAATCGAGTTGGAAAGTATGGAGCAGGCGCAAAATGCACCCACTCCGGCTACTATATTTACTCTTTTTTATAACGGGAAGTTTGTAACGACTGACTTAAGTGCGTGTATGGAAGGACGGTTGGGCAAAGCGTTAGGACTGTGATTCCGGCAAATGGATAGCATGGACAATGTTGTGTCTTCGGTATCTTTAGCTAATGTTTCTTATTTTTATTTTGCAAATTTAAATTCTGTCTGTACTTTATGTAGAAAATGCATATCTTTGAATGTTAATGATTAAACACGATTAAGAGTTGTATGCGTTTTTTGGTATGTATTTTTGTGCTTCTATTTGTACACAATCAATTTTCGAGGGCTGATAAAATAATAAATAATGATTCTCTGTATACTGAAAAGTATATCAGAGATATTTATATTTCCAATCCAAAGCGTGCTTTACAATTATTGGACGAGGCAGAAAGCAGAAAAGCTTTCTCTATGCGTTTGATTAATGAATTACGTAGTTTGTCATATCGTAATATGTATATGAATAAACTAGCTTTTATGTATGCGCGGAAATCATACTTGCTTGATTCCATATCTCAAAGGGAACCGCAACACATGTTGAAAATGACAGTCTTTTTGTCTGAACTATCGTCTTTAATGAGTAAATATAATGAAAGCATGAGATATGCTCTCAATGGAATTAAACAGGCGCAAGAACTGAAGGATCGGGAGGCCGAAGCCAGACTGCTTTTTTGCATAGGAGAGAATAACTGGAGATTATCATTGAAAGATAAAGCGTACGATTATTTTGGTCGTGCTATTGAATTGCTGCGGGGATCAAAGGAGGTGAGAGAGATGATGTTGCTTTCTTATTATTATGGAGCGGAAATGGGATTCTTAATGAGTGATTCACGTGTCAAGGAAGCTTTGAATCTTGCCTATGAACGCGAAAAGCTTCTTAAGAAATTGGAGAAATTACCACAAGTCCCCGAAGGGTATGTGGATGGTCAGTATAGTTATTTGTATGCAAAATTGGCCTATATCTACTATGTAGAAAAACAGTATGCACAGGCTGAACGATATTATCAACAATATCTGACAATGAAGGATTCCCATACTCCGGACGGCAAGATGTATTCGATTCCTTATTTGATTCTTTCCAAACAGTATGAGAAAGTAATAGATAACTGTAAAGACTTTAAAGAATTGTTGAGGATGCAGCAAGATACCTTGAATGCTCAATATATTACTGTGCTTAATAAAGAAGTACAAGCTTATCTGGGGATGCACAATTATAAGGAAGCGGCAGCGATACGTGGGATTATTCTTGCTATAACGGATAGCATTAACAATAACGACAAGAGAAATGCGGCATTAGAACTGAATGCCATATACGGTGCTTCTGAAAAGGAAGAATATATTGCCGAACAGGCTTCTCAATTAAAAATAAGAAATATTTCGCTCTGTTTTTTGGCTTGTGTTGTGCTGCTTACCTTATTTATACTATGGCGTTTGTGGCGTTTCAGCCATATAGTCAAGTATAAGAACAGAATGCTTGCCAGTCTCATAAACGAAAAATTCGCTAATAGAAAAGATGGTAATCAGTTATCGGAAGTGCACGAGCAGTTGACTATTTCATCGGATCTGGAACCGGAACAGGTTTCACCTGAAGAACAGGAAGAACTTTCGGATGAGACAGACAAGGAAAGTGGGGAAGAAGAAGAGAATCGGAAGATATTTCAGGAGCTGAATCATATTGTTGTTCAGAAGCAGTTATATCTTTCTTCCGAATTGTCGAGAGAAGATCTGGCTCAAATCGTACATCTGAACAACGCACGCTTTGCCCGGATGATAAGGGAATGTGCCGGAACCAATTTCAATGGATATATCAATGAACTGCGTATTAATTATGCGATCAAGCTGATGAAGAAGTATCCTAACTATACGATACGTGCCATAGCGGATGAGTCCGGATTTAATAGCACCCCGATCTTATATAATCTTTTTAAGAAGAAGACGGGGATGACTCCTTATGAATTTAAAAAAGCACAGGAAACATTGAGGAATTAAGCGGTTCCGTTAAACAATTTTCGATTTTTCCGGTTTATTTATCAGTAACTGAATATAAATGGAAATGATACAGGTAAGGATAAAACGGGTTTACGAAGATTTTTCAGAAACAGATGGATACAGGGTGCTGGTAGATAAATTATGGCCACGCGGAATAAAGAAAGAATGGTTGAAATACGATTATTGGGCAAAAGATATAACACCGTCCCCTATATTACGTAAATGGTTTCACGAAGATATTCCCGGACATTGGGACGATTTTGTGGTGCAGTATCAGAAAGAGCTGGACGCTTCTCCGGCAGTGGCTGATTTTCTAACTCTTATCAAGCCTCATCCTGTGGTTACTTTACTTTATGCTTCTAAAGAACCTGTGTACAATCATGCCCGAATCCTTCGCGATTATTTGGAAATGCATCTGAAAGAGTGAAATTAAAGTAATTTTTATCTGTTTACGCTTTCTGTCGTTCACTCAATTTCCTACCTTTGTCATCTAAATCAAAATCGTGTAATCATGAAGTATAAATTATTGGTTCTTGATGTAGACGGAACGCTCCTTAATGATGCGAAAGAAATTAGTAAACGTACATTGGCCGCTTTGTTGAAAGTTCAGCAGATGGGAGTACGTATCGTGCTGGCTTCCGGCAGACCGACTTATGGCTTGATGCCACTGGCCAAGATGCTCGAACTTGGAAACTATGGAGGTTTTATCCTTTCCTATAATGGTTGCCAGATTATCAGTGCGCAAAACGGTGAAATATTGTTCGAGCGTCGGATTAATCCCGAAATGTTGCCGTATCTGGAAAAGAAAGCCCGTAAAAACGGTTTTGCCATATTCACTTATCATGATGATACGATCATAACGGATTCTCCTGAAAATGTACATATCCAAAATGAAGCCCGGTTGAATAACCTGCAAATAATCAAGGAAGAAGAATTTTCTGCAGCCGTTGACTTTGCTCCTTGCAAATGTATGCTGGTCAGTGACGACGAAGAAGCATTGATCGGTTTGGAAGATCACTGGAAGAGAAGACTGAACGGAGCGTTGGATGTATTCCGTTCGGAACCTTATTTTCTGGAAGTCGTTCCCTGCTCCATTGATAAAGCCAATTCTTTGGGGGCTTTGCTGGAAGTCTTAAATATGAAGCGTGAGGAAGTGATTGCTATTGGCGACGGCGTGTGTGATGTGACCATGATTCAATTGGCAGGATTGGGTGTAGCTATGGGACATTCACAGGACTCGGTGAAGGCCTGTGCCGATTATGTGACAGCTTCGAATGAGGAAGACGGGGTGGCTGTTGCAGTGGAGAAAGCGATCCTTTCTGAAGTGCGTGCGGCCGAAATCCCCCTTGACCAACTGAATGCGCAGGCACGCCACGCGTTAATGGGAAACTTGGGAATTCAATACACATATGCCGATGAAGACCGTGTGGAAGCGACGATGCCGGTAGATCATCGTACCCGTCAGCCTTTTGGTATTTTACATGGTGGAGCTACTCTTGCGTTGGCAGAAACAGTTGCCGGACTCGGTTCGATGATCCTTTGCCAGCCGGACGAAATTGTAGTAGGAATGCAGGTCAGCGGAAATCATATATCTTCTGCGCATGAAGGAGATACGGTACGTGCAGTAGGGACAGTTGTACATAAAGGACGTTCATCCCATGTGTGGAATGTAGACGTGTTTACTTCAACCAATAAACTGGTGTCTTCCATACGGGTAGTCAACAGTGTGATGAAAAAGAGATGACCGACGAAGAAATAAGTAACTTGACAACTATTGATGCATTTATTCAGCGGAAGCAGCCATTTGCTGTTTACCGTATTCCCGGGGAGAAAGTTCCCCGTCTGTTGACACAGGCGGAAGGAGAGGTACGTCTGATATACGATCTGAAAGAACTGAATGGACAGAGAGGATTTGTCATCGCTCCGTTTCAGGTGAGTGAGAGGTGTCCGGTTGTGTTGATTCAACCCGATCAGTGGGGGCAGCCTTTACTGGTTGATGATGATACGGAAGAAGACCGCAAGGTCGCTTTGCGGATGCAAGGACAAGAATCATTCCTGACTTCTTTCACGGAGGAATATGCAGCGTGCTTTCATACCTTTATCAATGCTTTACGCGATAAGACTTTTGATAAATTAGTGCTTTCCCGTCATCTTACTATTGATAAAGTAGCAGACTTTTCTCCTTCGTCCATTTTTCGTGCGGCTTGCAAGCGTTATATTCATTCCTATATATATTTATGCTACACTCCCCAAACGGGTATTTGGCTGGGAAGTACTCCCGAAATCATTTTATCAGGTGAGAAAGATGAATGGAATACAGTTGCGCTAGCCGGAACGCAGCCTTTGCAAGATGGCAGGCTGCCGCAGGTATGGGATGAAAAGAACCGGAAAGAACAGGATTATGTAGCCTCTTACATTCGCCGCCAGCTTCTTTCATTGGGCATCCATTCTACGGAAAACGGGCCTTATCCGGCTTATGCCGGTGCCTTGTCTCATTTAAAGACAGATTTCCGCTTCTCATTGAAAGATAATAAAGGTTTGGGCGATCTTCTGAAAGTATTGCATCCGACGCCTGCCGTATGCGGTCTGCCAAAGGAAGAAGCCTATCGGTTTATATTGCAGAACGAAGGTTACGACCGGCGCTATTATTCCGGCTTTATCGGATGGCTGGATCCGGAAGGGAGAACTGACATCTACGTGAATCTGCGCTGTATGCATATCGAGGACAAACACCTCACTCTTTATGCCGGCGGCGGATTATTGGCCTCTTCGGAATTGAATGATGAATGGCTGGAAACGGAAAAGAAGTTGCAAACCATCAAACGGCTTATAACCCATTAATCATTAATCACTAATTCACTAATCATTAACCGTCATGTATACAGACAAGAAGAACATACTCCAGTTGGTTGCGTTGCTCGAGGCGCATGGGATTACTAAAGTTGTGTTGTGTCCGGGTAGCCGTAACACGCCCATCGTGCATACTTTGTCTAACCACCCGAATTTTACCTGTTATCCGGTGACTGATGAACGGAGTGCCGGTTATTTTGCCATTGGTCTTGCGTTGAATGGTGGTAAGCCTGCTGCTGTCTGTTGCACTTCCGGTACAGCGTTATTAAATCTTCATCCGGCTGTGGCGGAAGCATTTTACCAGAATGTTCCTTTAGTCGTCATTTCTGCAGACCGTCCCGCTGCCTGGATCGGACAGATGGATGGACAGACCGTTCCGCAACCAGACGTATTTCGGACGTTGGTCAAGAAATCAGTGAACCTTCCGGAGATTCACACGGAAGAAGATGAGTGGTATTGCAATCGTCTGGTGAATGAGGCTTTGCTGGAGATGACCCATCATGGGAAAGGTCCGGTACATATCAATGTACCTGTTTCCGAACCGCTGTTTCAGTTTACGGCCGATTCACTACCCGCAGTGCGTGTCATTACCCGTTATCAGGGATTGAATGTCTACGACCGTGATTATAACGATTTGATCGACCGGATGAATAAATATCAGAAGCGTATGATTATCATCGGTCAGATGAATCTTATCTATCTGTTTGAGAAAAGATATATCAAGTTATTATATAAACATTTTGCCTGGTTGACAGAACATATCGGCAACCAGACAGTTCCCGGTATTCCGGTGAAGAATTTTGATGCGGCGCTTTATGCCATGCCCGAAGAGAAGGTAGGTCAGATGGTTCCCGAATTGCTGATTACTTATGGTGGACACGTGGTTTCCAAACGGTTGAAGAAGTTCCTTCGCCAGCATCCGCCTAAAGAACATTGGCACGTATCGCCGGACGGTGAGGTGGTCGATTTGTACGGCTCATTAACTACGGTAATCGAGATGGATCCGTTCGAGTTTTTGGAGAAGATTGCCAGTCTGCTGGATAACCGGACTCCTGAATATCCACGTGTATGGGAGAATTATTGCAAGATTATCCCCGAACCGGATTTTGCTTATTCGGAGATGTCGGCTGTCGGTGCGTTGCTGAAAGCCTTGCCGGAGTCGTGCGCCTTGCATCTGGCAAACAGTTCGGTGGTTCGCTATGCGCAGTTGTATTCGATCCCTTCCACGATTGAGGTCTGTTGCAATCGGGGAACAAGTGGCATTGAAGGTTCACTGTCTACGGCAGTCGGCTATGCGGCAGCTTCCGATAAACTGAATTTTATAGCTATCGGAGATTTAAGTTTCTTCTATGATATGAATGCGTTGTGGAATATCAACGTCCGTTCTAACTTGCGTATCCTTTTATTAAATAACGGAGGAGGAGAGATTTTCCATACTTTACCGGGATTGGATATGTCGGGAACCTCACATAAATTTATTGCAGCAGTCCATAAAACGTCGGCCAAAGGCTGGGCGGAGGAACGTGGCTTCCTCTATCTGCAAGCACAAAATGATGAAGAACTGGCTGAAGCGATGAAAACTTTCACCCAACCGGAGGCTATGGAACAGCCAGTGCTGCTGGAAGTGTTTACCAACAAAAACAAGGATGCGCGTATGTTGAAGAATTATTATCATCAATTAAAACAAAAATAGATTATGTCAACACAAAGAGAGTGGACAACCATCAGAGAATACGACGATATTCTTTTTGATTATTATAATGGAATTGCCCGCATCACAATCAACCGTGAACGTTATCGGAATGCATTTACCCCGACTACTACCGCCGAAATGAGTGATGCATTGCGTATTTGCCGTGAAGAAGCGGATATTGACGTGATTGTGATTACCGGAGCCGGAGATAAGGCATTCTGTTCGGGAGGCGACCAAAATGTGAAAGGACGTGGCGGATATATCGGGAAAGACGGTGTGCCTCGTTTGAGCGTACTGGATGTACAGAAGCAGATTCGTAGCATCCCGAAACCTGTGATTGCCGCCGTGAACGGCTTTGCCATTGGTGGCGGACATGTACTTCACGTAGTATGTGATTTATCCATTGCTTCGGAAAATGCCATCTTCGGTCAGACTGGTCCTCGTGTGGGCAGCTTTGATGCCGGATTCGGTGCGTCTTATCTGGCACGTGTGGTAGGCCAAAAGAAAGCACGTGAAATTTGGTTCCTCTGCCGGAAATACAATGCGCAGGAAGCACTGGACATGGGATTAGTGAATAAGGTGGTCCCCTTGGAACAGTTGGAAGATGAATATGTGCAGTGGGCGGAAGAAATGATGTTGCTTAGTCCGTTGGCTTTGCGCATGATTAAAGCGGGATTGAATGCCGAACTGGATGGCCAGGCAGGTATTCAGGAACTCGCGGGCGATGCAACGTTGCTCTATTACCTGACGGATGAAGCACAGGAAGGAAAGAATGCATTTCTGGAGAAACGTAAACCGAACTTCAAACAATATCCGAAATTCCCTTAAACCGATTTCACTACAGAGTAACACAGAGTTTATTTTTTCTGCAAAGCAGAACTGTAAGAGGGCTGCAGGAGAACTGCAAGAGATCTGATTACTAAAACTTCGTGGGGCTCTATGTTACTCTGTGGTGAATAGAGAATTTATTCACAATGAACTGTAAAATAGAAATCATTCCCCGGTTGCTTCATTTCAAGCAACCGGCAGGGACTTCCCGGGGAACATATACTACGCGTAAAGTCTGGTATCTTCATTTCACCTCTCCAGACTTTCCGGGCAGAGTGGGAATAGGAGAGTGTGCACCTTTGCCCGCTTTGAGTTGCGATGATCTTCCTGATTACGAAGATATATTAATGAAAGTTTGCCGGCAAGTGGAGAGAGAACAAGGAATATTGGATATGGATGGTTTGTGCGACTATCCTTCCATTTTATTTGGTCTGGAAACGGCCATCCGGCATTTCTTTGCAGGAAATTGGGCTTTATGTGATACGGCTTTCTCACGTGGAGAGACGGGGATTCCCATCAACGGTCTTATCTGGATGGGAGATTATGATTGTATGTTATCCCAGATTGAGAAAAAGATGGAAGCCGGATTCCGTTGTATCAAACTAAAGATTGGTGCTATCAACTTTGAAGAAGAGTTGGCATTGCTACGTTATATCCGTTCACATTTCTCCTCTAAGGAAATAGAGTTGCGTGTAGATGCGAATGGTGCTTTTTCTCCGGTTGATGCCATGGAAAAGCTGAAGCGTCTGTCCGAACTTGATCTGCACTCTATCGAACAGCCGATCCGTGCCGGACAATGGGAGGAAATGGCACGCCTTACTTCCGCATCTCCATTACCGATAGCTTTGGATGAAGAATTGATAGGGTACAACACGTTGGAAAGAAAACAAGAACTGCTTTCAACCATCCGTCCGCAATATATTGTTATTAAACCTTCCCTTCACGGAGGAATGTGCGGAGGGGACGAATGGATTACCGAAGCTGAAAAGCGACATATCGGCTGGTGGGTCACTTCCGCTCTGGAATCAAACATCGGTTTGAACGCTATTGCACAGTGGTGTGCAACATTCAATAATCCGTTGCCACAGGGATTGGGGACAGGATTGCTTTTTACGGATAATGTGGAAGTGCCCCTTGAAATAAGAAAAGATTGCTTGTGGTTTTGCAAAGGATAATATTTAAAGGATGATATTTAAAGGATATTGTGATGATATTCAACCGACAACAACAATGTCTGTTACTGGACGGAAAAGAATACACTTCTGAAGATATACGTCAATTGATAGCAGGAGGAGCGGAAGCTCATTCTCCTGCTTATTGGGATTTATATCTTTTCCTGAACGAATGGTTCAATGATTCTCCGGTCATTACGGTTCATACATCAGGCTCTACGGGTACACCTAAAGAACTGATGGTACGTAAGGACCGGATGATGCAAAGTGCGCGCCTGACCTGTGAGTTTCTGAATTTGAAGAAAGGTGAGTCGGCATTATTATGTATGAACCTTCGTTATATCGGTGCCATGATGGTAGTGGTACGTTCTTTGGTCGCAGGTTTGAATCTGCTTGTTCGTCCCGCTTCCGGTCATCCAATGGCCGATATAAAAGAACCTTTGAGATTTGTTGCAATGGTCCCATTGCAAGTTTATAACACATTGCAGGTTCCCGAAGAAAAAAAGCGATTAAAACAAACGGATATTCTGATTATAGGAGGCGGAGCCGTCGATGAGGCTCTGGAAACGGAGATCAAACATCTTCCGACGGCGGTTTACTCCACTTATGGCATGACCGAAACCTTGTCGCATATTGCCCTTCGTCGTTTGAATGGAGCATCGGCTTCAGAACATTATTATCCATTTCCTTCAGTAAAATTGTCTTTATCCGCAGAGAATACATTAGTCATCGATGCTCCTTTGGTATGTGACGAAACATTGCAGACCAATGACATTGCACGTATCTATCCTGATAGAAGTTTTATGATTCTGGGGCGAAAAGATAATGTAATCAATAGCGGAGGGATTAAGATTCAGGCGGAAGAACTGGAGAAGTTGCTCCGACCGTTTATTCCTGTGCCATTTGTCATCACTTCTGTTCCCGACCCGCGTTTAGGGCAGGCTGTGACTTTGTTGATAGTAGGACAATTGGACACAAGAGAGATAGAAAATAAGTTGCAGACAACATTGGAACCATATTATCGTCCCAAACATATTTTTATTACAGAATCTATTCCACAGACGGAAAACGGCAAAATAGATCGTGTCGGATGTCGCGCTTTGGCAGCATCATACCTTTCCCATTCGCATCAGTTCCCATCCATAGAACTACATGATGATGCAATAATGTAGTTGAGGTTTCCGGTAAAACTAGTGAACTTGTAAAATAAGGAGGTGTCGCATTTACAACTTGAATTCAGCGCCTCCCATAAATGATTTGGCAATTCTATTTCTCATATTCTCATGAATATAAGTCAACCTGTTGAAACATAATGTAATAGAATATGAGAAATACTTTTAAAAGTTGGCATTTCTCATACTTTTCCTGTGATTTATCCCTAAAAATAGGCATTTCTCATACTCATTCTCGTTATTTCTCATAGCAGTTGTATAACAATCTACTGCTATTTTACGCCTAAATCATTAATAGCAAAGTTATTCTTCATTATAGATAAACTTGTTTGGGGTTAATAGTAAACTTGTTTTTCACCTATTATAAACTATAATTGCAAGCTTTGATTATATAATTGCAAGTTTCATTTTTATAAATGCAACCTTTGATTATAAAAACGAAGCTTGCATTTATAGTTTATGATTAGTCGAAAGCAGCTTTATATATAAAGGATTGGAAGTTTGCTATTAGGCAATAACAACTTTACTATTAATACTTTCCGGATGGACAAGTAATAGTTTGTATGTGTTGATAAGAAGTGGCTGTTATGCGCGATGGAATAACAAAAGTAACAATGGCAGATAGTCTTTCAGTTCATTGCGCAAAAGTTCCATTGTCTTTTGCTTGTAACGGTTGATAGATTTCACACTGAGATTCATCTCTTCTGCAATTTCTACATGCGTTTTGCCTTCAAAGAAGCTTTTTATAAATACTGTACGGTAGTTCTCCGGAAGTTTGTCCAATGTTTCATACAACATTCTGTACAGTTCGTCAAGAGTATATACACTATCCGGTTCTGTTTCATAGACAGGAGCTTTTTTCTGTATATTTTCCGCATAGCTCCATTCATATTCCTGATGTTTCAGGAAATTCAGGCAGCTATTTTTTACGCACATTTTGATGTAAGCTAATGCAGTGTCCGATTGAAGATCAAAAGAATCAGTATCCAGTTTATCCCATAATGAGGTGAATACATCCGAAACGATGTCTTCACGTGTTTCTTTATCATCAACAAACCTTTTTGCATACAAACAAAATGGGGCGTAATACTCCTCATAAAGTTGTTTGAAAGCCCGTTCTTTAGTCTGTTTGGAAAAAGATATTTTCATTATTTTGAGGTTCTGTAGTTTTTCATTTTGCTGCAAATATATAATAAGATAATTATCAAAGCCTAATTTTCGATTCTTTTTTTGCTTTCAACTCTAATGAATAAAAAATAATCGGATGAGACTGTCCTTTTGTATATAGGATAATTGTATTATATATAAACAGGATTAAAATATGAAAAACAAGTTTTTTTTATTGGCTATAACCTTTTGTTTGCCAATACATTCTCAAGAAGTTTCCAAGTCTTTTATTCCGATGACTGAAATACCTGCCGGAAGTTTTTATATGGGAAGTGACGGATTAGGCGAAAATTTTGATGAGGCTCCTATCCATCAGGTAGTAATCTCTCGCCCGTTTCGTATGGGAATCACTGAAATAACGAATGCGCAATATGAATCATTCCGTCCGGAACATCGGGCATTACGAGGAAAAAACGGTGTTTCGCTGGGAGATGATGAAGCTGTTGTCAATGTGAGTTATTCCGATGCTGTTGCCTTTTGTGAATGGCTTAGCCGGAAAGAAGGCAAAAACTATCGTTTGCCAACAGAAGCAGAATGGGAATATGCTTGCCGGGCAGGCACATACACACTATTTTCTACAGGAGACGGGTTACCTGCAGTTTATCATCGGAATCAAAAAGTGGTTCGTGATTTTGATCCGGTATCTTTAAAAGTTGCCCAGACTCCTCCTAATACATTCGGGCTTTATGATATGCATGGAAATGTGGAAGAATGGTGCTTGGATTGGTATGCTCCTTATTCCGCAGAAAAGCAGAAAGACCCGGCAGGACCATTGGCAGGAGAGTTTCGGGTCACTAGAGGAGGGAGTCATCACACCCCGGAGAAATACTTGCGAAGTGCCAATCGGCTGGCTATGCTCCCGGAAGATAAACATTCCCAAACCGGATTTAGAATTGTGGAAGCAGATACTCGTTTGAATGTATCAGGGACATTTGTTCCTGTCCCGTTCAATCAGAAATCTGTAGAAAATACATCTATAAAATGGAAGAAAGTATCTGCTATCACACCGATGTTTTTGCCTCCGATACCATTTGTGGTACGTCCGGCATGTGATTCGAATACCCCATTTTATCTGCATAATCATCAGCCTGCAGTTACGTGGTGTGATAATGGAGATTTGCTGGCAATATGGTTTTCTGCAAATGAAGAGAATGGGAGAGGGATGGTAGTACTCGGTTCCCGCTTGCGTGCCGGGCATACTGATTGGGATGTGGCTTCTTTATTCTTTAAAGTTCCGGATCGGAATATGACAGGAAGTGCTTTGCTCAATGACGGGAAAGGAAAATTGTATCATATCAATGGAGTGGAAGCATCGGGAGACTGGCAGAATCTCGCAATGGTACTACGTACCAGTACAGATAACGGTGCTTCATGGAGCACTCCTAAACTGATAGCTCCCGAACATACCAAACGTCATCAGGTTATAGCTGGTACGATTCGCACACGTGAGGGATGGCTGGTTCAAGCCTGTGATGCGGGTCCTGGCAGTCATGATGGGGCAGCTGTTCAAATCAGTAAAGATGGAGGAAAAACATGGTGCGATCCTTGGGATGGCGCTCCTTTGCCGGATTTCAAAGAAGGAGGAACGGGAAGTACAATCGCAGGTATCCATGCGGGAATTGTACAATTAGGAAACGGAAGTTTGATGGCTATGGGGCGTGGTAATAGCATACGGAATAAAGAAGGAAAGCTCCGAATGCCAATGAGCATATCAGATGATATGGGAAAGAACTGGAAATATGGAGCAAGCGAACTCCCTCCTATTGACGGAGGTCAGCGTCTTGTTTTAATGCGACTGAATGAAGGCCCTTTGCTATTGGTTTCTTTCACAGACCATCCGCAACGTACGCCTTTGGAAGAACGTGGTCTGGAATTTAAGGATAAAAATGGAAATGTGAAGAAAGGATATGGCATGTACGCGGCTCTTTCCTACGATGAGGGAAAAACATGGCCAGTAAGAAAACTACTGACGGACGGTGAATATCGCTTTTTAAACGGTGGAGCATGGACGGGATATTTCGAAATGGATGAAAATCATGCTGAACCACGTGGTTATCTTGCAGGAATACAAACTCCTGATAATGTGGTTCATATCCTTAGTAGCCGATTGCATTACCGCTTCAATTTGGCATGGCTCGAAAAATAAAATAAAAAAAAGTTTGTATTTGCTGTCCTTTTCCAATTGCTTCAGTTGTATTATAAATGTAATTACAATTAAAAGATAAGATTTTGAAAGAAAATATGGAAAATATGAGTCCGGAATCATTGCTCCGTAAAGCACAAGCATTGGGAGATGATATTAAAGAAATGGAATCCATTAATGTATTGGGTGCCTATTATCAAGCACAAGCCAAAATAAAAACTAATAGAAGAAAGAACATGTATAATCAATTGATGCGTTATGCAGCATTTCTGACTATACCTTTATTTCTCTCTTCTCTGATTTTGGGATATTTATATTTTAGTGGAACAGAAACTGACGAGAAATATGCAGAGGTGGTAACCGCTACCGGTTCTGTCATACGTTATGAACTTCCGGATCATTCTGTAGTATGGTTGAATGCAGGTAGTACATTGCGTTATCCTACCACTTTCAAGAAAGACAACCGGTTAGTAGAGTTGAAAGGTGAAGCATATTTCGAAGTGCAGGCAGATAAAGAGCGTCCTTTTTATGTAAACACTCCGAATGGTTTGAGCGTATATGTTTATGGTACCCAATTTAATGTAGCTGCTTATGAGGATGATAATTATATAGAAACAGTATTGGAAAAGGGTAAAGTAAATGTGATAACCCCTAATCAGGAAACAATTGTATTGGCTCCTGGAGAACAGTTGCTTTACGATAAACAGAGTCAAAAGTCGAAAAAAAATAAAGTGGATGTTTATGGAAAGATAGCTTGGAAAGATGGAAAACTAATTTTCAGAAATGCTTCATTAGAAGAAATCCTGAAGCGTTTGGAACGACACTTCAATGTAGAAATTCAGTTTAACAATAGGTCTGGAAAAGAATATAAATACCGGGCTACTTTCCGGACTGAAACTCTGTCGCAGATATTGGATTATCTGGCCAGGTCCGCCGATTTAAAATGGAAAATTGAAGAACCGCAACAGCAGGCTGATGATACATTATCAAAGACTAAAATTAGAGTAGATTTATATTAGAGTAGTAACCCTTAAAATAAAAGCCCATGGAATAACACTAGAGAATAAAAGAAAGGAAGAAAGCTGCTACCAACAGCTGTCTTCCTCCGAATTTTCCAGATTCACGGCACAAGGTCTCGTAAACACTAGCCGGAATCAAACCATAGTTCATTTAGTAATAAACTTTAGTTAGCCACAAATGTATGAAAAAAAATCATTCATTTACAGCATTATGTCCTAAATATGCTTTAAATCTAAAACTTCCTTTAGTTATGAGGATTAGTCTAGCACTACTTTTCGCAGTAGTATTACAACTTTCTGCCGAAGATGGCTATGCCCAGCGAACGCGGGTTGCCATTTCAATGAACAATGTATCTGTAGAACAGGTACTGAATAAAATAGAGGAGACGTCCGACTATGTTTTCCTTTATAATGATAAAACAATTCAGAAGAACCGTATTGTTTCTGTGAGAAACAATTCAGGTAAGATCCTGGATATTCTTGATGAGGTGTTTAAAGGAACCAACGTTACTTATACAGTAGTTGATAAGCAGATTATCTTGTCTACCACTAAATTAAATGTAACAGAGCAAGATCCGATTATTCAAGTAAAAGGTACAGTGAAAGATACAAAAGGAGAACCTTTGATCGGAGTGAATGTGAAAGTAAAAGGAACAACTACCGGTGCTATTACAGATTTCGACGGAAACTTTCAGATTCAAGCTAAAAAGGGGGCGGTATTGGAGATCTCTTATATTGGATATGCTTCTCAAGAGGTGAAGGTTACAGATAATAAATCGCTTTCTATCGTGATGACGGAAGATACAAAAGTTTTGAATGAGGTTGTTGTAACGGCTTTGGGTATTAAACGCGAAACCAAGTCTTTGACATACAATGTGCAGCAGATTAGCGGTGACGAAGTGGCAAAGGCGAAAGATATGAATGTGATGAGCAGTCTTGCCGGTAAAGTGGCAGGTGTGAATATCAATGCAAGTTCATCCGGTATTGGAGGTGGTGCCCGTGTGGTAATGCGTGGTACGAAGTCTATATCCGGTAATAACAACGCTCTATATGTAGTAGATGGAGTTCCTTTGGCTAATATATCTGGTGAACAACCCGACGATCAGTATACGGGTGCCGGACAATCCGGTGACGGATTGGCTAACTTCAACGCTGATGATATAGAATCAATTTCAGTACTTAGCGGATCGGCCGCCGCTGCACTATACGGTTCGGCTGCTGCCAATGGTGTGGTACTTATCACAACGAAGAAAGGGGCTGTAGATAAAACCAGATTGACATACAGTAATAATTCAACCTTCTATTCACCATTCCGATTGCCGGAATTCCAGAATACGTATGGTTCGGAAACAGGAGAGTGGTATAGTTGGGCATCTAAATTGTCATCTCCTACCGATTATGAGGTCAAAGATTTTTTCCAGACAGGTTACAATGTAGCGAACACTGTAAGTCTGACTACAGGGACACAAAAAAATCAAACCTATGTATCCGTAGGTGCCGTAAATGCACGGGGTATCATTCAGAATAATGACTTGGACAGATATAATTTCTCTGTTCGTAACACTACCTCTATGCTGAATGATAAACTGACGATGGATTTAAGTTTTATGTATTCTAATGTAAAGGAACAGAATATGTTGTCGCAGGGAGAGTATGCAAATCCATTGGTTCCCGTTTATTTATTTCCGCGCGGTGATGATTTCTCAAAATATCAGTATTATGAACGATATGATGTAGACCGTAACATAAAAACACAGTTCTGGCCATTGAAAGAAAATGGATTATCCATGCAGAATCCTTACTGGATTACGAACCGGAATATGTATACCAACAAGAAAGACCGTTTTCTGGCAAGCGGTTCACTAAAATATACGATAACAGATTGGTTGAATGTTTCCGGACGCGTGAAGCTGGATAAGGAAACAATCAACTCGGAAAAGAAAATGTATGCTTCTACTTTGAATGTGATTGCTGAAAACTCGGATAAAGGAGCATACGTGCAATCGAACAAAAATACCAGTCAGATATATGCCGATGCCATGTTGAATATTAATAAATATTTCTATCACGATACATGGAATCTGACAGCATCTTTAGGTGCCAGTTTATTGGACCTGGATTACAAGGAGCTGAATTTTGGAGGGGGATTGCTGACCATTCCTAATCTGTTTACTTCTAACAATGCGAACGTTTCCGGTAAATTAACCTATAAAAATACGAACTATCACGATCGTACCAATTCTTTATTCGGAACATTCTCATTAGGATATAGGGGCATGGTTTATGTAGACGGCTCGTTGCGTAATGACTGGATATCAGCTTTGGCAGGAACAAACCATTCTTCCATATTATATCCTTCTATCGGTGCTTCAGCGATTCTGACTAATATGTTTACAATGAAATCCAATATCCTTTCTTATGCAAAGGTCCGCCTTTCGTATAGCGAAGTAGGTAATGCACCGGAAAGATTCAGGGCTATCACTACTTATGCGGTGTTGGGAGGGCTGAATACCACTTCTTATTTTCCGATAAAAGACCTTAAACCGGAGAGGACTCATTCATGGGAAGGAGGATTTAATTTAGGTCTGTTTGATAATAAACTGACACTGGACGTGACAGCTTATAAGACATATACGGAGAATCAGCTTTTCAGCCCGGAAATTTCTACAACAACCGGATATTCTAAATTATATGTAAATGCAGGTAAAGTAACAAATAAAGGAATTGAGTTAGCTCTTGGATTTAAACAGAATATAGGGCCTGTAGATTGGAAAACGACTTTACTATGGTCGCTTAACAGAAATCGCATAGACCAATTGCTCCCTGAATATACAAATGAAGAGTTGGGAGTGACAGTACATTTGGATGAAATGGATGTTTATTCATTAGGGGGTGCCAAACAACGGCTAACCGTAGGTGGCTCTATGGGAGATGTGTATGTTAATACAATGAGAACTGACGAGCATGGATATATCTGGATGAATTCAATGACAGGTGTCTTGGAAACTGATAAGAATAATTATGTCTATGCCGGTAATACCAATCCGAAATATACTCTTAGTTGGAGAAATGAATTTAACTGGAAAGGAATCAGCCTCGGATTTATGTTGAATGCCCGTGTAGGTGGTATCGGAGTTTCTGCCACTCAAGCAGTGATGGATTATTATGGAGTGTCTAAGACATCGGCAGAGGCACGGGATAATGGGGGAGTGAAAATAAACGGCCAGATGATTGATGCCCAGACATGGTATCAGACTATCGGAGCTAATGGAACAGGTTATGTAGGCTCTATGTATGTATATAGTATGACTAATGTTCGTTTGGGAGAATTGACTTTGGGCTATGATGTTCCGATCAATAAATGGTGTAAATGGATTTCAGGGTTGAATGTATCCTTTGTAGGGCGGAATTTATGGATGCTGTATTGTAAGGCGCCATTTGATCCGGAATCTACTGCAAGCACCGGTACTTATAATCAGGGTATGGACTATTTCATGCAACCGAGTTTGAGATCGATGGGATTTTCTGCAAAGATTTCTTTCTAATTGGATAACCTTTAAAAAAAATAATGATGAACATACGTAAGTTTTTTAAAGTAAGGAACTACTACTACTTACTCCTTGGAGTAATCATGATAAATGTAGGTTGTACGAAGAATTTTCTGGAGTACAATACCAATCCTAATGAAGCAACCGATGAGATGACGGATTGGGATAATGTGAGAACAGGTTCTCTTCTTTTACAGATGGAGCAGAACGTACTGGTGGTAGCACAACCGGGACTTAATATCGGTTCGGACAGATATCAGACTGTGGAAGTGATGGGTGGAGATGGGTATATCGGCTATTTTGGTTTTCCTGCTCCCAGTATCAATTCTGCCGGTCGTTACAATTGGGATAAAAGAAGTTGGTATGGTGATATGTTCACTACCAATTACCTGACGACTATGAATGCCTGGCGTGAAATAAGAAAAGCGATTAACAATGACGAAGATCCCCGGTTTTCTATGGCGCAGATTCTGAAAGTAGCGGCAATGCATCGTGTGACAGATACCTATGGGCCTATTCCTTATTTGAATTTTGGAGTTTCAAAAGAAGTGCCTTATGATTCGCAAAAGGATGTTTATTACAGATTCTTTGAAGAATTGGATGGAGCTATCAATAACTTGGATAGTTATGCTGCATCCGGAAGTAAAGTTTTGTCATCATGGGATTGTGTGTTCAACGGTGATGTTACATCTTGGATAAAGTTTGCCAATTCACTTCGTTTGCGTCTTGCATTGCATCTTGCCTATGTGGATGAAACAAAGGCAAAAAGTGAAGCCCAACTGGCTATTGGCAATAGTTATGGTTTGATGAATGTGAAGTCTGATTTAGCAGAACTTCAGCATATTACTCCGATTGCGACTTATGAAAGTCCTCTGTATATTCTGAAAGGATGGGATGATATTTGTATGGGAGCGACGCTGGATTCATACATGAATGGTTATCAGGATCCACGACTTTCTGCTTACTTCGAGGCAGGTACGGGTGGAAAATATCGGGGTATAAGAGCCGGAATGTCAAAGGACGTAAGTAAGGATAAATATATAACAGGAATCTTTGCCGAACCACAGGCAACTGCTACTTCCAATGTAGTGTGGATGCGTTCATCCGAATCATATTTCTTGTTGGCGGAATATGCTTTGCGTTGGGGAACGAATGCCGATGCTAAAAAGTATTATGAAGATGGAATAAGAATGTCTTTTGATGAACATGGTGCATCGGGAGTTGACGCGTATCTGACAAGAACTGCAGCGGGTGGATATGTGCCTGCCAATTATGAGGATCCGGTGACATCATCTCATTCCATGGATGCTTTGGGTACTGTTTCTATCGCTTGGGATGAATCGGGAGATTTTAAAACAAATCTGGAACAAATCATTACTCAAAAGTACATTGCTCTTTATCCGGTGGGACAAGAGGCATGGACAGAGTTCCGTCGTACCGGTTACCCGAAAGTATTTCCGGTTGTTGTGAACGAAAGTTCCGGAGGTTCTGTAGACACAAATATACAAATCCGCAGATTACCTTATCCGGAATCGGAATATAATACGAATAGAACAGAGTTGGATAAAGGCATCACACTTTTAGGTGGCGTAGATAACCCGGGTGTCAGATTGTGGTGGGATGTGCCTAATAAATAATTGGTTACTTAAATAATGCAGAATATGAAAAGAAATTATGTATATTTTTTGTTCACCTATCTCTTGACATTTGTTGTGAGTGGTTGTGATACGGATATTGAACCGGAAGTTATACAGGCAGCTAATACTTATAATGAAGAATATTATCAGAACCTGCGTGAATATAAGAAAACAGATCATGCTATTTGTTTCGGCTGGTATGCCGGTTATACTTCAGAAGCATCTCCTTCGCAGGGACTTCATTTCACTGGTCTGCCGGATAGTCTGGACATCGTCAGTCTGTGGTCAGGTATTCCTTCCAACAATCCGGCTTATGTAGAAACTAGTTATTATAACGAGCGTTATTTGCCGACTGCTTATGAGGAAATGAATTATATCCGTACAGTAAAGGGGACTCGCGTTGTGATGTGTACGATTTGCCGTATTGGAAGTACGGAGTTTCCTAAAACCGACGCAGGTATCGAGGCTTATGCTATGCATCTTGTGAGATGTGTGTTGCGTAATGATCTGGATGGTTTGGACTTGGACTACGAACCGGAAGGCGACTGGTTGCAAAATGATAACTTTACAAAGTTTATAAAGGTATTAGGAAATTATTTCGGTCCTCAATCGGATACAGGCAAATTATTAATTGTTGACTTCTATAATCAGCTGCCTCCTAAGGAAACAGAACCTTATGTCGATTATTTTGTACGACAATGTTACACCACCGGTAGTGCTCAAAGTTTGCAATCTAAATTTGACCAGCTTAGTAGCTGGTGTCCTCCTGAAAAATTCGTTGCTACGGAACAAATGGGATGGTACTGGCAGAATGGTGGAGTCGAATTTACGGAAGCTGATGGAAATAAAGTAGATTCATGGGGCAATCCAATCTATTCTGTAATAGGTATGGCACGCTGGAATCCTACACAAGGACGAAAAGGCGGATTCGGCGGATATTATTTTGAATATGAATACAATACCACTCGTCCTGCTAATCAGGCTATAGGTGATAAAGAGAAAACCGCTATTCCTTATTATAGCCTTCGACGTGGTATTCAGGAACAAAATCCTGCCGGAAAGCCTGTACGACAGTCTACTAAACAAGAAACGGAAGATGAAAATGGATGAATTTTAAATTTGTATGCAAGGTATGAAAACATTGAATAATATAAAAAAGATATGGGGAGCAGCTTTGATAGGAATAGCTTCTTTTATGCTGCAGGGATGCCAGGAAGCCGCTCAAAAAGGTGACGGGTTGTTAATGACCGGAACATCTTCGGATAGATTGGTAAAGTTTGCCATTGATGGATTTCCATCTGCGTATGCTGTTTCTGTGACTTCAACTTCTCGCGTTGAATCGGATATTCAGGTGAACCTGGCTGTTGATGCAAGTCTGGTTGATACTTATAATGAGGAAATGGGAACCAATTATTATCCCATTCCGGATAAATCATATACATTTGAAAATCCGGAGGTTACGATTTCAGCAGGACAGGCAATTTCTTCTGCTGCCTCTCTTTCAATTGCGGATGATTCGGAATTTGTTCCGGGACGTGTTTATTTGATACCGGTTACCATAAAAAGTGCGACGGGAGATTTGGATATTATAGAAGCAGGACGTACTATTTTCCTGAAAGTATCTCGAACATTGCGTTTCCATGCTCCGTATGTAGGACAGGCTTCTATGGCTTATCAATTTTTGCTTCCGGATCCTATTCCTTCCTTGCCTACTTATACATGGGAAGTGAAGATATATGCCACTCAATTCCGTTCTTCCGGAGCTTCCGGTACTACCCGTGTTTGTTCATTTGGAGGTAGTGAAGCGTCTGTAGAAGGGGGAGCGATTGATGATGGAGGCTTTAAATGTGACCAGAACCTGCTTCGTTTTGGTGAAGGAACGGATGAGCCGAACCAGTTGCATGTAACAACTAAACAGGGGAAAATGTCATCGAATACTCGCTTTGCTTTAAATACCTGGTATGCTGTTGCCTTGGTAAATGACGGCACTACGTTGACATTGTATATTAATGGAGAGAAAGATAACTCAATGACAGTTGCTCCGTATGAATATGCGCTTTATGGAGTACAGATCGGTATGCCTTCAAAAGGTTATCAATCTTCACAATTGTTTTATGGTCGTTTGAGTGAGATGCGCCTTTGGACTCGTCCTTTGTCTGCTCGTGAAATTAAAGCAAATGTATGTGGGGTAGACCCTTCTACCAATGGACTTGTGTCTTATTGGAGAATGAATGAAGGAGAAGGAACTACTTTCTATGATTTATCTCCGTCAAAGCGTGATATCAGTTATAAGAATGGAATCACGATTGACTGGACTTATGATGATACGAATAAATGTCTTGAATAAGGTAATAATAAATGAATAGACTGTATGATAATGAAAAACAATATAAATAGATTAACTCTCCTTTTGCTTGTTTTATTGGGAGGAGTAGGATTCACATCCTGTTCGGATGATGACAATGATTTTATTGAATTGCCAACAATAGAGATGCCACAGTCGGAAGCAGGACCTGTTTCTATTGATTATAGGGAGATACTGGATGCAGGAAGCTATGTTTATGATTATACTATCAAACTGGATAAACCTGCTGCTACTACTTTATTGTGTGACATTGCCGTGGACGAAAGTATGGTAGAGGCTTATAATGCTGCAAATAACACGTCTTATAAGATGATGCCCGCTTTTGTCTATGAGTTGCAAGCTAAAAATGCGATAGTGAAGGCAGGACAGCAAGAATCCAATTCCTTATCAGTTAAGTTTTCATCATTGTTCGGTTTGGTGGAAGGTGAAGAATATTTGCTTCCTATTGTTGCAACAATAGATGAAACGTGTGTAGGACAATTTGTAACGGACACTCGTTCTGTTTCTTATTTTACGATTAGCATTGACGGAGAATTGGATTATATACCGGGATTGAATATGAGTTCTTATTCAACGGATATGTATCGTACGTTAAGTTTCGCAAATGATGAAGTAGTTACGATTGAAGATAATACACATACGTTTGAAATGCTTGTATATCCATATAGTTGGCACAGTGGAACTAATTATATAGGTACATGGCGTGGTAAAGATACTAACAATAATAATGAAGTTTTTAGTGGTTGTGAACTACGTGTAACAGGTGTAACGGGAGCGTCTAATATTGGTAATCGTCAATGTGACTTGACATTGGCTAATCAAAATATAACGTTGCCGGCTAATCAATGGGTAAGGTTGACTATCACTTGTGAGGGAACAAAAACGGGTCAGAATACAGAGATTGCTTATCGTTTATATATTAACGGTGAGGAAGTTGCTTCTGCAAAACCGACTAAACGTTGGGGACCATCTTCTTCTCAAAGATTCAAGGTGGGATATACGTTGACCGGTATTCAGTTTGGTTATACAAGTTCAAGTATGTATTTTGATGGTCTGATTTCTGATATTCGTATGTGGAAGAAATGTCTGACAGCGGAAGAGGTAAAAGCTAACTTGCGTACAATAGCTTCTCCATCTTCGTCGGACTTATATGGCTATTGGAAATTGGATGAAGGAGAAGGGAATACATTGAAGGACAGTTCGGGCAATGGGCGTGATTTAACTTTCCCGGCTTCAGCAAATATCATTTGGGATGCAGAATTCAATGATTTGCCTCAAGATAATTAAAATGTGATTTTATATTGGGAGTTATTGTGTTTTTACGTAACTCCCAATATTAACTTAAAGAAATAATGATGAAACGTTTTATATCAGCTTTGATGGTTTTACTGTGCTCTACTGTTGGCGTATGTGCTCAACAACAGGGAAAAGCTGTATTGCGTTTTGATACTACTACTTGGAATTTTGGTAATATTCAGGAAGCAGGAGGCAAAGTGAGTCATACTTTTCATTTTACTAATATGCATACTTCTCCGGTTGTGATCGAAGAAGTGATTTCAACTTGTGGGTGTGCCATTCCTGTTTATAGTAAACAACCTGTAAAACCTGGGCATACAGGCACTATTACCGTAACTTTCGATCCTAAAGGGCGAACAAACTTTTTCTCTAAGAGTATAAGGGTTGTTTCCAATTCAGGGCAAAGTGTCAATACTCTTTGGGTAAAAGGTACGATAAGTACAATTAATCGTATAGAGGATGAATATCCTTATTCTTTATCATCAGATATTCTGGCCGACCGAATGACTCTATCTTATGGTCAGCTGCAACATAATAGGAGGTCAAAACAACAGGAAATTAAAGTCTATAACCGATCGGATAAAATGGTCAAGTTGTCATACTCGCTGTTACATAAGAGTGGATGTTTGTCGATATCTATGCCATCATCTCTTCAAGGTCGATCTTATGCGACTATAAAAATAACAGCTTTTCCTTTAAAAGGCTTTTACGGTACATTTAAAGATAAGATTATTATTAGTGCCAATTCCGTACACAGTTCTCCTATACAAATCTTTGGAACAGTGATTGATGATATGAGAAAAGTAAGCACAGCAACTGCTCCCCGGATGAAGTGCTCACAATCTTATTTTAATTTGGGGAATATCTCATTAAAAAAGCATATTCAGAGAAAAGTAAAAGTTACTAATGAAGGGGCGAATCCTCTTATTATCCGCAAAATAGAATGTCCGGAATTTGTTTCTACTAATCTCCGGGGTGAAAAGATTTTGAAGCAAAATGAATGTCTGGAAGTTTTGTTTGAATTAAATGTATCATCTTCAAACCAGCCATTGGATGCAAAGGTTAAGTTGATAACAAATGATGTTCATCAGCCTGTACATACAGTTATATTTGAAGGAGAAATGGGTAAGTAGGATTGAATATCTCTATTTGAAAGATTAGAAATACACTATAAATTAATTGAGTCATTTTACTGCATATAACATTATGATAAAACGATTGTATATCTTGGTGATAGTACAGATGGTATGTACTTTGGGATTTACTCAATCCTCTCTCTCATTACCTGCTTACAAAGATTCCAGTCTGTCAATAGATATAAGACTTTCAGACTTGCTTTCCCGTATGACTTTAGAAGAGAAGGTCGGTCAATTACTTTGTCCTCTGGGGTGGGAGATGTACGAAATAAAGGGAAATGAGGTTTATCCTTCCGGGAAGTTCAAGCAACTTGTCAAGGAAAGGAATGCAGGAATGCTTTGGGCGACTTATCGTGCAGACCCATGGACAAAGAAAACATTATCGAGTGGATTAAATCCTGAATTGGCAGCGAAAGCAGGAAATGCATTGCAAAAATATGTGATGGAGAATACCCGTTTGGGAATCCCGATGTTTCTAGCGGAAGAAGCCCCTCATGGGCATATGGCAATTGGTACTACTGTTTTTCCTACGGGTATAGGAATGGCGGCATCATGGTCTCCGGAATTGATAAAAGAAGTAGGGCAGGTCATAGCTAAAGAGATTCGTTCTCAAGGCGGGCATATAAGTTACGGGCCTGTGCTTGATTTAACTCGTGATCCCCGTTGGTCTCGTGTGGAAGAAACATTTGGAGAAGATCCGGTGTTGAGTGGCGTTTTAGGAGCAGCTATGGTCGAAGGTTTAGGAGGAGGTGATTTATCGCAGAAGTACGCTACCATAGCGACGCTGAAACATTTTCTGGCATATGCTGTGCCGGAGGGTGGACAAAATGGTAATTATGCATCAGTAGGTATTCGGGATTTGCATCAGAACTTTCTTCCTCCTTTTCATAAGGCGATAGATGCAGGAGCATTATCAGTCATGACCTCATATAACTCAATAGATGGCATTCCATGTACGTCGAATCATTATTTGCTGACTCAATTGTTGCGTAATGAGTGGAAATTTCGTGGTTTTGTTGTGTCCGATTTATATAGTATTGAGGGCATTCATGAAAGTCACTTTGTAGCTCCGACAAAAGAAAAAGCTGCGATAAGCGCTGTTATGGCGGGCGTTGACGTTGACCTAGGGGGAGATGCCTATACTAATCTTTGTCATGCAGTTCAGAACGGGCAAATGGACAAAGCGGTGATTGATACTGCTGTTTGCCGGGTGTTACGGATGAAATTTGAGATGGGGTTGTTTGAGCATCCTTATGTGGAACCGAAGGTTGCGGAAAAAATAGTACGCAGTAAAGAACATATCAGTTTGGCACGTAAAATGGCACAAGCCTCTATTACATTGCTCAAAAATGAAAATTCAATTCTGCCTTTAAACAAGAAAATAAACAAAGTGGCAGTTATTGGTCCTAATGCCGACAATCGGTACAATATGTTAGGAGACTATACCGCTCCTCAGGAAGACAGTAATGTGAAAACTGTACTTGATGGAATAATAGCTAAACTATCTCCTTCGCGTGTGGAATATGTGAAAGGTTGCGCTATCCGTGATACTGCTGTGAATGAAATAAAACAGGCAGTTGACGTTGCGCGTTGTGCTGAAGTTGTCATAGCAGTGGTGGGCGGTTCCAGTGCCCGTGACTTTAAAACGAGTTATAAAGAAACAGGTGCAGCAGTAGCTGAACAGGGTAGCATTAGTGATATGGAATGTGGTGAAGGATTCGATCGTGCAACTTTGTCATTGCTTGGCAGACAGCAAGAATTATTGGAAGCCTTGAAGCAAACGGGAAAGCCATTGATTGTAGTTTATATCGAAGGTCGTCCGTTAGAGAAAAACTGGGCTTCGGAATATGCAGATGCATTATTAACGGCCTATTATCCGGGACAGGAAGGTGGAAATGCGATAGCCGATGTCTTATTTGGAGATTATAATCCTGCCGGACGTTTGCCAATATCTGTTCCCCGGTCAGTAGGGCAGATTCCGGTATATTATAATAAGAAAGCTCCCCGCAACCATGATTATGTAGAAATGTCAGCATCGCCCATCTATACTTTTGGTTACGGGATGAGTTATACCACTTTTGAATATTCAGATTTACAAATAGTACAGAAAGGCCCTTATTGTTTTGAGGTTTCATTTAATGTGAAAAATACAGGGAAGTATGACGGGGAGGAAGTGGCACAACTTTATATAAGGCATAAATATGCGTCAGTTGTCCAGCCAATGAGGCAGTTGAAACATTTTAAACGTTTTCCTTTAAGAAAGGGAGAGGAAAAGTCTATTATCTTCACTTTGGCAGAAGAAGACTTATGTATTATAAACCAAGATGTGGAACGAACTGTTGAGGCAGGAGTTTTTCAGATAATGATCGGTAGTTCTCCGGATGATATTAGATTAAATGGATTATTTTCAGTTGAATAGGTCTCATCTTATGAAAGCTGTAGTTCACTTTTATAATCTCTGATAAATAAGAGGATATACCGGAAAATGAATTTCGGGAGAAAATAATAAATTTGTTTTTAATATAACTTTTACTTGTTTTTTTTAATAAAAGCTTCTATTTTTGGCTTCCATAAAAACGATAATAGCCGAAAATCTCTGATGACACATATTGGTGAACAAGAAAAGAAGAAAAAATTCGAGCAGTTTTTCATTCTTACTTTTCCGAAGGTAAAGGCTTTTGCATGGAAGATTTTACGTTCGGAAGAAGATGCTGAAGATATTGCTCAGGATATATTTGTCAAACTGTGGGATAATCCGGAAATCTGGGAAAACAAAGAGACATGGGATAGTTATATTTACACGATGACTCGTAATCAGATTTATAACTTTTTGAAGCATCAGTCCGTAGAACTTAGTTATCAGGAGAAATTGTCCCAGGAAGATTCTCCTTCTTTTGAATTTGATATATACGATAAACTTTATGCAAAAGAACTACAACTTCTGATAAAACTTACTTTAGATAATATGCCGGAACAACGCAGAAAAGTTTTTTCTATGAGCCGGCAAAACGGTATGAGTAATCAGGAGATTGCTGATAAACTACAACTTTCTATCCGTACAGTGGAACGCCACATCTATCTTGCACTACAAGAATTAAAAAAAGTCATCTTAATCGCATTTTTTTTCTATTTCAGTTGAGTAGTCCGTTTTAGCTAGTTGTCTATATTATATAAGGCAAATCTAAAATGAAGAATTATATTCAAAAAATTATCAATGTATTCACCGCTTCTGAGCATAGCGAGAATGTAACCAAAGAAGTACATCAATGGTTGTTAGACGAGGAGCATGCTGATGAGAAAGATATAGCGTTGAGTACATTATGGAAAGAAACAGAAGGCAAAGTTGATGCAGGCACATGGACTTCTTTAGAGAATGTATATGATAAAGTCGGAGTATCTGCCGGCACTAAAAAGCGGTATCGGTTGTTTCCCTGGAAATATGCGGCAGCAGTCGTAATGTTTGTTGTAACGGTATCCGGTACATTTTGGTTAACAAAGAATACTTTTAAAGAGGAAACGGCTGCGATGATTGAGCAATATATTCCTGATGGAAAAACATATGAGTTTGAATTACCGGATGGTAGCCGGGTTCATGTGAATTCCGGAACGTTATTGCTCTATCCGGATGCATTTAAAGGAGATACTCGTACTGTTTATCTAATAGGAGAAGCCGATTTTAAAGTTAAGAAGAATCCGGATAAACCATTTATTGTGCGATCTGCCAATATGTCTGTAACTGCCTTGGGAACAGAATTTAATGTAGCTGCTTATCCTGAAGATTCGGAAATTGTTGCAACTTTGATTCAAGGCAAGATAAAAGTGAACTATGAACAATCGGATCATTCTTATATTTTGAGACCGGGGCAACAGGTAGTTTATAATCGAAAGACAGCTCAAAGTAAAATTGAAGAAGCTGATCTGGAAGATGTAACAGCTTGGCAGAGAGGACAGATTGTATTTCGTGGAAGTACAATGGAAGAGATTCTGCTGACTTTGGAAAGGCGTTTTGACATAACTTTCCAATATAATACGAAGTTATTTACAACAGATGAATATAACTTTAGTTTTAGCAAGAATACGGATATTGGAGAAATAATGGAGGTAATGAAAGAAGTGACTGGAAAGTTTACTTACAAAATAGATAAAAATGTTTGCTATATGAAAACTGTGAAATAGAATAAGAAGCTCGATTGTTTAACCTTAAAATATATCATTATGTAAAAAAGTATCCGGAACGAGGATGCCGCCTGGTTCCGGATAT
The DNA here is from genome assembly GCF_040812255.1 of Bacteroides sp. L008. Classification (NCBI taxonomy): domain Bacteria; kingdom Pseudomonadati; phylum Bacteroidota; class Bacteroidia; order Bacteroidales; family Bacteroidaceae; genus Bacteroides; species Bacteroides sp. L008. The sequence continues at coordinate 269,798 of NZ_JBFNXO010000001.1, forward strand.
GAAATAAGTTTTTTAGTATTAAAATGTAAAATACTAGATTTTTGATGGAATTAATATTATGAGTTTAACACTAAAAACGCTACGAAGATATGAATTTATATCTAAAAACAGCTAAAAGTACAATAATTATTTGCTGTTTGTTTATATTACAAACAACAGCATTTGCCCAAAGTAATATTCGTATTACTATAAAAAATGCAGAAATCACTTTACAAAAGGCATTGTCGGAAGTCGAAAGACAGTCTAAATTATCCGTTGCTTACAATCAATCACAACTTTCAGATAAACGACAATTATCTTTGAATATAGTAAACCAACCGTTAGAGACTGCGCTAAAAACAATTTTGAAAGGAACAGGGTTTTCTTATAAATTGACTGATAAGTATATTATGATTGTTCCTGAAAAAAAGGTAACAAATTCTCAGACTACAAAGACGGTGAAAGGAAAAATTGTTGATGAGAAGGGAGAACCTTTGATTGGTGTCAATGTTGCAGTAGAGGGTACTAACACTGGTACCATTACCGATTTGGATGGAAATTTCTCAATGTCTGCTTTGAGTAATTCTACTTTGAAAGTCTCTTATATCGGATATGCCACTCAATTGATACCTGTTTCCGGAAAGGACTTTTACAGTATAACCATGCGTCCGGATAATGAAGTGCTGGATGAGGTGGTTGTTACCGCTTTGGGTATTAAACGCGAAGTGAAATCATTGACCTATAATGTGCAAGAAATGAAAGCAGCTGATCTTACTACTGTAAAGGATGCTAGTTTCATGAATAGTCTGGCTGGTAAGATTGCCGGGGTGACTATTAACCAAAGTGCGTCTGGTATTGGTGGTTCTACCCGTGTTGTGATGCGCGGTTTGAAATCTATCACAAATGATAACAATGCCTTGTATGTAATTGACGGTATTCCTATGGCTTCTATGCGTTCTAATCAGGAAAAAAGCTTTTATGAGAATGCAGATGGAGGAGATAGTGATGGGATTTCCAGTATAAACCCGGATGATATTGAATCGATGTCTGTATTGACAGGTGCAGCGGCTGCTGCGCTTTACGGTTCGCAGGGTGCCAATGGTGTTGTGTTGATTACAACAAAAAAAGGAGAAGAGGGGAAGTTGAGAATTAATTATTCTAACGATACTCAGTTCATGAGTCCATTGGTAATGCCGGAGTTTCAGACGACTTATGGATCGCTAGAAGGTGAGTTTGCTAGCTGGGGAGCTAAAAAGGATGCGACATGGGAACCTAAAGATTTCTTTCAAACAGGTTTCACAGAAACTAACTCGTTAGGTTTGTCAGCAGGCAATGACCGCAATCAGACTTATTTCTCTGTAGCATCGACTAATGCGCGTGGTATTATACCTAATAATACTTATAACCGGTATAATTTTACATTGCGTAATACGACTGAATTAATTAAGGATAAGTTGACATTGGATATGAGTGCCTCTTATGTGATTACCAATGATAATAATATGATGTCGCAGGGGCAATATCATAACCCACTTGTTGCATTATACCTCATGCCCAGGGGAGATGATTTGAATAAATATAAGGTATATGAACGTTATAATAGTGAGAAATATTATGATGTGCAATACTGGCCTTATGGTAATCAGGGATTTGCAATAGAAAATCCGTATTGGATTGTGAATCGTGAGAATATGAGTAATCATAAATCTCGCTACATGTTCTCGGCTAATTTGAATTATAAAGTTTTTGATTGGATGAATGTGGTTGGCCGTATGCGCGTAGACAATAGCAATGATATATATGAACGTAAAATTGCGGCCTCTTCCGACCAATTGTTTGCATCTGAATATGGTAATTATATGAACATGAAGTCTGGATATAAGAATACCTATGGAGATGTCATGGCACAGATTAATAAACGTTGGGAGAATTGGGGAATTACAGCAAACTTGGGAGCCAGTTTTAATCATCAAACCTATGAAATGACGAACTATGAGGGACATCTGGCTACTGTTCCCAACTTTTTCTCTTTTAACAATATAAGTAAAAATGGTGCAAATACCAAGGCTGAACAAGCGGGATATATAGATAATAATCAAGCTGTTTTTGCGACTTTCCAGTTGGGGTATAAGAGTTGGGCATATCTGGATTTAACTGCCCGCAATGACTGGTTTTCTACTTTAGCAAATACGGATAATGAGAAAAGTGGTTTCTTTTATCCATCGGTAGGTGTATCTGCAGTTGTCAGTGAGATGTTTGATTTGTCAAAAGCATATATTTCCTTTTTAAAGTTTAGAGCTTCTTACAGTGAAGTGGGTAATCCGCCGATGCGGCAGATTACAATGCCCACCTATACCGTGAAAGATGGTATCGTCAACACTTCCTCCAGATTATTGAATCCGGATCTGAAGCCTGAACGCACAAAATCTGTTGAAATCGGTATGAACTTGAGAATGTTTCAGAATTTGTTGAATATTGATTTCACCTATTATAATAGTAATACTTACAATCAGTTCATTAATTATACAATGCCGCCGAGTACGGGTTATAGCAATTATATGTTGAATGGCGGTAAGGTAAATAACTGGGGTATTGAAGCGCGTTTGGGTATTGACGCTAATCTTGGGCCTGTAAAATGGAACTCGAATCTGACTTTTACTATGAATCGTAATAAGGTTGTTTATCTGTTACCCGGTGGTGCTACCAATCCAATTACAGGAGAACCCATTTCCATTACAGAGATAGAACCTTTCAATCCGCAAGGAAGCTATAAAATGATAGTGAAAGAGGGAGGTACTCTGAGTGATATTTATGTAACTGGGTTGAAGATTGACTATTTAGGCAACATTAAAGTTGACGCAAATACGGGTGCTATTGAGGCTGACCCGAATACCTGGATAAAAGCCGGTAGTGCGGCACCACGATTCAATTGGGGATGGAATAACAGTTTCAGCTGGAAAGGCATTAATCTTAGTTTCCTGATTGATGCTCGTATCGGTGGAGTAGGCGTGTCTGCTACACAAGCTAAAATGGATTACTATGGAACTTCTAAAACATCGGCTATAGTACGGGATAATGGTGGAGTGAATCTTAATAGTGGCCGTGTGACAGCAAAAGATTACTATAATGTACTTGGTAATGGGGCGACCGGAGTCTTGGCGAATTATGTCTATAGTATGACAAATGTACGGCTTAGAGAAGCAACTTTAGGGTATACATTTCCAACAAAATGGTTTGGCAATCAGATACAAAATCTAACAGTGTCGCTTATTGGTAAGAATCTGTTCATGTTTCATAATAAGGCACCTTTTGATCCGGAATTATCGGCCTCTACGGGTACATATTATCAAGGGTTTGACTATTTTATGCAACCAAGTGTACGTAGCATCGGGTTTAGTGTGAAATTCCAATATTAACTAACCAGAAAGGAATAATACAATGAAAAGATTAGGAAAAATAAGACATATGGTATGCACGTTAGGAGCGGCTATGTTGATTGCTTCATCGTGTACGGATAATTATAAAGAGTGGAATACCGATCCTACAGAGGTCCCGGAATATATGCTGGTCGGATTGATGAAAATAGGGAATTTCTTTCCGGCTATGCAGATGGATGTTATACCGACCAGTGATGTGGACGCTAATCAATTTCAACGCGCTCAAAACTTATGCGGCGATATGCATTCAGGATACATGACACCCATCGGTACGTGGGGATCGAATTCTGCTTGCCATTATAACTTGCGGTATGATAAATGGAATGACGTTGCTTTCGAGGTCGCATTTACTAATGTGATGTCGGCATGGAAACAAATTCGTGATAATGGCAAGGATGAGTTTCCGGAAGCTTATGCGGTGGCACAAATATTAAAGGTGGCTGCTATGCATCGGATAACGGATATATATGGTCCTTTGCCCTATCTGCAGTTTGGACACGGGGGCTTGGAAACTCCTTATGATTCACAGGAAGATATCTATAAATCTTTTTTCGAAGATCTTGATGAGGCTATAGCGGAATTGCAGGATTATGTCGCTGTTCATCCGGGAAGTAAGCCTTTGAGTAAATATGATCTGGTATATGGAGGTGATTTCACGAGGTGGTTGAAATTCGCGAATTCATTAAAACTGCGTTTGGCTATGCGTACCTGTTATGTGGAGGGATTTGAGGTGAATGGAAAAACTTCACGAAAGTTAGCTGAGGAAGCAGTTAAGAATGGAGTGATTACGGAAAATGCGGAAAATGCCCTGTTGCAGTCGGGAAACGGGATCTCTGTATTTCATCCTTTGAAGATTTGCTGGGATAATTATGAGGATGTACGAATGGGAGCTGATATTGAGTCTATAATGAAGGGTTACAATGATCCTCGTCTTTCCAAATATTTCCAAGAATCGGAATATGGTGAAGTTGGTGATAAGCTTCATGGGGCACGATTAGGGGTGAATATTACTAATAAGACGAATTACGTTAAGTTGTCGGCTCCGAATATATTTGCAGAGACACCCGTTCAGTGGATGTGTGCTGCGGAGGTTTATTTCTTGCGTGCGGAAGGAAGGCTTCATGGTTGGAATATGGGCGGTGAAATGGAAGGACTATATAATACAGGTATTACGAAGTCTTTTGAGCAGTGGGGAGTGTCCTTGGGTGATTATCTGACAAGAGGTGATGAATATAAACCTGTGCCGTTCACTGCGCCCTCGGGAACAACAGGTAGTGCGGTGGCAGCTTCAACAATTACTATTGCATGGAATGCTGTTGATCGTGATGAAAAGAAACTCGAGCGTATTATCACGCAGAAATGGATCGCTATGTTTCCGGAAGGTCAGGAGGCTTGGAGCGAATATCGTCGGACCGGGTATCCGAAACTGTTTAACTTGTATGGAACAAATGCCAGTTCAGGGCAAGTGGACGCTTCCGGTCCTCGTCGTATTCCGCTTCCGTCTACGGAATATGATACGAATACAACAGAGGTAAATAAGGCCGTAACTGATTTTCTTGGTGGCAAGGACTATGGAAATGTAAAGTTGTGGTGGGATAAAAAATAATTATGTATCTAATTTTATTACTATGAATAAGATAATGAATAGAGTCTTTGGACTTTTCGTATTGGCTATGGTTATGGTGGCATGTGATACGGAGATAGAAAATATATCGCTCCAAGTGCCTGTTGTGAAAGATGCCCAATATTATGAGAATCTGCGAGCCTATAAAAAGTCAGATCATCAGTTGGCTTTTGGATGGTTTGGCGGCTGGAAGGCAGCCGGAACATCTCCTGTAAAATATCTGCGTAACTTGCCTGACAGTGTAGACGTGGTTTCTATTTGGGGAACATGGCATAGCTTGACTCAAGCGCAGATGGAGGATTTGAAATATGTGCAAGAGGTATATGGAACCAAGGTGACATTTACTATATTTTCTCATAATATGTCCAACTTCCCCGGTAATTTTGAGAATGTGGCGGAGAATATTCCTGCTGTGGCGAAGGCGGTAGCCGACAGTGTGTTCAAATATGGGTATGATGGAGTCGATTTCGACCATGAATGTAGCAGTGGTGACTTATTCAATAAGTCGGTGAATATGACTACTTTATTGAGAGAAATGCGTGCTAATTTGGGAGAGGATAAGCTCATCTGTGTGGACGGATATATAGAGAAAATCACGGAAGAAGGATGGAAATATGCAAATTATGCAATTGCCCAGGCATATGGTACAACTGCTCCTTCTTCTTTGCAATATCGATTTAATACGGTGAGTAAACATATTAGCCCAGAACGTTTTATAGTTACAGAAAATTTTGAGAGCCTCTGGTCAACGGGAGGAGCCGGATATAAAGATCCGGAACTAGGCACGATTCCCTCTTTGCTTGGAATGGCACGCTGGCAACCGGAAGAAATAACGGAAAAACAGCATAAGGGAGGGATTGGAAGTTACCATATGGAATATGAGTATAACCATACGGATGTTGAATATAAATATCTTCGTGAGGCTATCCAGATAATGAATCCTGCGAAGAAATAATATCTAAAAAGCAGAAAAGATATGAAGACAAAATATTTATTATTGATTATGTTATGGGGGGCCGTTTTGTTTGCTTGTACAAATGCGGAACCATTGAAAGATGCTTTATACTTTACCGGCACTGAAAATTCTCCTACTGTTAAATATACAGTGGATGGTCCGGCTGACATTGGTGTGACAGTTTCGGCTTCTTGCCAGGCAATGGGGGATCAACTGATTAAAGTCAAAGTGGATCCGGATAAGCTGGAAGGTTACAATGCGGAGTATGGGAAGAAATATAAGATTGTTCCTGTTGAAGATTATATGTTGTCCAATGACGAAATTGTGCTGAAAGCAGGTGAGAATATTTCAGAACAATTGATCTTTTCTTTATTGAGAACTACTAATTTTGAAGAGGGGGTTATCTATTGTGTGCCTATAACTATTACGAATGTGACTGGTGATATGCCTGTTATGGAATCTTCCCGAACGATTTATCTTGTATTGAATCAAGTGATGGTAGTTAAGGCTGCCACTCTTTACCGGACTAACATGAAGCTTGCTTTTGAGGATGATCCTGCGTTGGCGAGTGTGCCGCAAGTCACGATGGAGGCGAGAGTTAAGGTGAACAACTTCGCTGCCATAAATCCGTATATTAGTACTGTAATGGGAGTGGAGGAAGAATTTCTATTGCGCTTTGGTGATGTTACTATTAAGCCGAATCAGATTCAATTGGCCGGAGGTGGCTATCCTGTCACGGGCAAGACGGAGTTCGAAGTGAATAAATGGTATCATCTTGCAGTTGTGTTCGACGGTTCTAGCATTAAGCTTTATGTGAATGGTGAATTGGATGGACAGGTAGATGCTCCGCGTGGTCCTATTACCTTGTGTGGAAAGACAGATAAACGCAGGTTCTGTATTGGCTCTTCGCTGGATTCCCGCTATTTTGACGGAGTCATAAGTGAAGTTCGTGTATGGAAAAAGGCTTTGACACAGAGCGAGATTCAGAATAATATGTGCTATATATCTCCGGACAATTATCAGGATATGATTGCTTACTGGAGATTTAATGAAGGTGAAGGCGATGTTGTCAGAGACTGGACCGGAAATGGCTGGGATATAAATAAGACTCTTAACTGGGTGGAGGGTGTACGCTGTCCCGAATAATTGGCAGATCAATCGATTTATAATGAAGTAAATATGAAGAAAAAATTATTATATTTAATGTTTGCTGCGGCTGTTATATGTGCGGCTTGCGGTGATGACGATGAAATTAGTCAGGTAGAGGTGGTGGAAAACCCTGTTACCGGGATTTCTGTCGAAAATGAGTATATAACCGAAGAGGGGGATATTGTTTTTGATGAAGTAGGAATTACCACTGCTCTGCGTGTTAGCGTTATTCCGGATAATGCTGGTAATCTGGAGGAATACTCATTTCGGTTTGGCTCAAGTAACGAGGACGTTTTCACAGTAAACCGTGAAGGAGTAATTATGGGTATTGCCTCTGGTGAAGCAGAACTGACGGTCACTCTGGTAGATAATGCAAATATAGCACGATTTCAATCCAAATACAGAGTAGCCGTAGATTATCAGGTAAGAGTGGAAGAAATTATTGTAGCGGATGGAATGGGAGTTCTGGACTTGGTAGTCGGTGATACTTACGATTTGAATGCTACCCTTGTTGTATTGCCGGATAATGCGGAGGATAAATCTGTATCTTATAATTTGAAGGAAGGCGATGAGGTCATTTCATTGGAGAATGGTATCATTGAGGTTTTGGCCTCCGGTACGGCTGTTATTGAAATAATAGCGAATGACGGCAGTGGAGTTTCAACAGAACTCAGAATAGAAGCAAAAGATACGCCCGATACAGATCTGTTTTTCGAATCTATAATGGCAAGATATCAAATTCAAACCGATTATTTACTGTTGATTTTATTTGATAGAAATACTACAAATAATACTCTTAGAATAGCGCTAAATACGACGGTTTTACTTCCCGGTGAGTATTCCAAGGCAGACATCCGAGCGGTAGGATTTACGGGGGTTGATAAAGACAAGCAAGTAGATCTTTCGAATCCGGGATCATTTACTATTCAATACGATGAAGCGACCCAAAAGTATACAATTAAGGGAGTACTTAATATAGCGGAGAGTGCTTCATCTCCGGCACTTACTATGGGCTTTGAGTTTGTAGGGGAGATGATAAAATTGTAACAAAAAAACAATATGAGTTAAAACATTTGAAATATGATTCCCCCTTGTTACGGATATTGTAACAAGGGGGTAATTTAGTATAAAAAAGTAGTTTTTATTTATTCGATTTCGTTTCTGATTGCGAAATATACTTTTAAATTGGACTAAAATACATTATGGACAAAAAAATTTCATTGTCTGTGCTGGGCGTGCTGGCTGCCTGTATGAACGGGAAAATATGTGCTCAGACAGATATAAAAATAGCAGGGGACGAACGTCCGAATATTCTCTTCATCCTAAGTGATGACCATACAGCGCAAGCATGGGGAATTTATGGAGGAATATTGGCTGATTATGCGCATAATCCCAATATTCGTCGTTTAGCTTCCGAGGGAGTGGTGCTGGATAATTGTTTCTGTACAAATTCTATTTCATCGCCAAGCCGCGCTTCTATTCTGACAGGAGCTTATAGCCATAAAAACGGTGTCTATACATTAGCCGATTCGTTGGACACTTCGTTGCCTACCATTGCTACTATCTTGAAGCAGGCAGGCTATCAAACAGGCTTGGTCGGTAAATGGCATTTAAAATCCCAGCCGCAAGGATTTGATTATTATTCAATTTTTTACGATCAAGGAGTATATCGCGATCCGTTGTTTATCAATAGTTCCGATCCGTGGCCGGGCAATCGTAATTTCGGTGAGTGTGTGCAGGGATTCTCTACCGATATTGTGACGGAGAAAGCGATAGAATGGATGAAAGCCAGGGAGAAGAAGCAGCCGTTTCTGATGTGTTGCCATTTTAAAGCTACCCATGAACCGTATGATTATCCAACTAGGATGGAGCATCTGTACGACGGAATCGTATTTCCCGAGCCCGAGAATCTGATGGATTGGGGACCGGAAACTAATGGAAGAGGATTCATCGGACAAAAATTGGAAGAAATAGGAAGAAGATGGGAACTGGCTTCTGCCGATCCTGACAAATGGTGGTGCCGTTATCCCGGATTGCCTTTTTCTACTCAAGGTATGCAACGTGCGGCAGCCCGTAAAACTATCTATCAGAAATATATCAGAGATTATCTGCGTTGCGGAGCTACGGTGGATGATAATATAGGTAAACTTTTGCAGGCTTTGGATGATATGGGGATAGCGGATAATACGATTGTGGTATATGTTTCCGATCAAGGTTACTTTTTGGGAGAGCATGGATTTTTCGATAAACGTATGTTTTATGAGGAAGCAGCCCGCATGCCGTTTGTGATTCGTTATCCGAAGAGGCTCCCGTCCGGAAAGCGAGTGAAAGATTTGATTTTAAATATCGATTTTGCTCCGACGTTGGCACAATTTGCCGGAGTGAACCCGTCAGGAGGAATGCAGGGACGCAGCTTCGTGGATAATCTTTGCGGGCGGACACCGGATGATTGGCGTAGGAGTTTTTATTATCGTTATTGGACGCACCACACTATTCGTCCTGCTCATATGGGGATTCGTAACGAACGTTATAAGCTTGTTTTCTATTATGGTGATCCATTAGATATGACGGACGGGCAGGAGAGAGCGACTAAACCGGTATGGGACTTTTATGATTTACAAAAAGATCCGAAAGAAGATCATAATGTGTACAATGAGAAAGAATATGCCCCTATCATTAAACAAATGAAAAAGGAAATGATAAAACTACGTATGGAGGTCGAAGATACAGATGGCAAATACCCACAAATGCAGAAACTCTTTGACGAATGTTTTTAATTCTGGAGAGAAGAAATGCAAAAAAGAGAGAATATACCTTTTTATGGGAATATCCTCTCTTTTTGACTTAAAACCTAAACCTTTTATTTAAATTTTACTTGTTATTATAGGCAACCAACATCCAAACCAACTTCTCCTGTTCTTTCAGATAATCGCTCATCATCGAAACGGTAACTTCATCTCCGGCTTGAGAAGCGATGGACAAGATCTTACGTTCTTCACCAATCAGATAGCTGATAGACTGAAGGATACTATTCAATGCTTCATCTCCGTTACTCACTTTATCTACTTCATTGATGCCTGCCACTTTCAGATAATCACTGAACTTATTGGCCGGAGTGCCACCTAACATTAAGATACGTTCTGCAATTTCATCCACCTTTTCAGCTGTGTCATCATACATCTTTTCGAATTGACTGTGGAGAACAAAGAAATTATGTCCCTTGATATTCCAGTGGAACCCGCGGAGATTGGTGTAATATACTTGGAAGTCTGCTAATAGTTGTTGCAAAGATGCTACTACGTTGTTTGCTCCCGATTCGTTCAATTTGATAAATTCTAAAGTTTTCATATTCTTTTTATTTTTAATGATTTATACTCGTTTTCTTTTTTTCTGTACTGCAAAGATAAGGCGGAAAATGCTTGTTGTCAAACTGAAAATTTCTATCTTTGCATAGATGAAATCTATAACTTAATATGATTTGATAGATGACGATACAACAATTAGAATATATACTGGCTGTAGACCAGTTCAGGCATTTTGCACGGGCAGCCGAATATTGCCGTGTGACGCAACCCACTTTGAGTGCCATGATTCAGAAACTGGAAGATGAACTGGGAGTAAAACTATTCGATAGAACGGTACAGCCCGTTTGTCCGACAGCCATCGGGCGGAAAGTGATAGATCAGGCTCGTGTGATTCTGTCACAGGCAGCCCAAGTAAAAGAAATAATCAGTGAAGATAAACAGTCATTGTCCGGTGTATTCCGCTTGGGAGTATTGCCAACTATTGCTCCTTATTTGCTTCCCCGCTTTTTCCCTCAACTAATGGAAAAATACCCGGAACTGGATATTCGTGTCACAGAAATGAAAACACAGGATATTCAGCAAGCTTTGCACGCCGGAGATTTGGACGCAGGGATTATTGCCAGTAAATTAGAAGACACATTCCTGACAGAAGAAACTCTTTTCTATGAGCAATTCTACGCATATGTATCAAGGAAAGAGCCCTCTTTCAAGCATGAAGTGATCCGTACTTCCGATATAACAGGTGAACATCTTTGGCTCCTGGACGAAGGACATTGCTTCCGTGACCAACTTGTCCGTTTTTGTCAGATGGAGGCGGTGAAGGTCAGCCAGATAGCTTATCGTCTGGGAAGTATGGAAACTTTTATGCGAATGGTAGAAAGCGGAAAAGGCATCACTTTTATTCCCGAACTGGCAGTGGCGCAATTGACGGAAGAACAGCGACAGTTAGTGCGTCCGTTTGCCATCCCCCGGCCTACGCGACAAGTGGTGCTGGTGACAAATAGAGATTTTATCCGTCACAGCCTGCTGTGCGTCCTGAAAGAAGAAATAAAGGCAGCGGTCCCTAAAGAAATGCTTACTTTGCAGGCCATACAATGTTTGTTATAGTGAATTAGAGAATTCCTGCTTATCTTTTCTAATGTGGCAGGAATGATTTCTAACCATATAATCAGGAGCATTCTTGACTGGGCGTATGAATGGAAAAGATGCAGGTGTGTATATGATTTTATAGGTAAAGGGCGGCAGTTTCACAACTACCGCCCCCTCTTGCGTAATTAATATATTATATTAAAAAAGAGTGTGTTTCGCATGTTCATATTAGATTAGTAATCTAAGGAAATTTTACTTCATAAGTTTTCACCCCACTATATAAGGTGTTAACACGAATTCTCAATCCCTTTTTTCCTTCCATCCGCTCTTTTATTTTATCCAGTTTGAAAGACACATATCCTTCACCCAAACGTTGAGGATAATCTCCTTCACTGTTATGACGGAATTCCAGATTAATATATTCGTCCTCTGCATTGTCTTCGTCAGCAGTGGGAACTGTCTCTTCTTTGTCGTTAATCACCAGATTCAGGAAATGTTTTTTATCTTCACTATGTGTTCCGTAATATTGGAATTCAATCGTCAGATATTTATTATCCTTATTGATCCACATATAAGTCGTGTTGATCTTATCATCTCCGATTTTCTCTTCGTCGTTGTCATCTTCACCCATTGTGACGATGTCTTTGGTTAAGATTGGATTGATACCTTTCACCTGAATATTAAGGTCGTATCCATTTACAGGCTCTTCCAGCTCATTGAATATCACAAAAGCTCGTTGTCCCTCCACCCAATCTTTATTGCTCCATCCTTGTGAATTGCTGGGATACATCTTTTTTCCATTATCCAAAGTGAAATAAAATTCCTTGCTATCCTGGCTAATCATATTAATGGTGCTGATAACCAGAAGATCGGACGAACTGTCATCGTCGTCCAAGCATGACTGGAGAATCGGCATGGTAGTCATAATAGCAAAGATAAAGGCAATGAATTTAAATTTCTTCATATACTTACTAGGTTTTAGATTTTATAATATTTATGTTTTCTGTAGTAAAAATGCAAGGGGATAGAGAATATTGCATTCGGATCTGTTAAAGAAACAAAAGTGATAAAAGAGTTGTTCTCTCTGTGCAGTATTTCTATCTTTGCTGCATTTATAAGGTAAACACGTGTATAAGAGAATGGAAGAAATAGAGTTGTCGGAACAATGTAGGCTGGGTAATAACCGGGCCCGCAAGGAACTGTATGAACAGTATGCGGGGCGTATGCTTGGCATCTGTCTACGTTATACCGGCGACCGGGATACAGCCCAGGATCTGCTTCACGACGGTTTTTTAAAGATATTCGATTCGTTCGATAAGTTCACCTGGAGGGGTGAGGGTTCCTTGCGGGCCTGGATGGAGCGGGTGATGGTCAACACTGCTTTGCAGTATCTTCGGAAGAATGATGTAATCAATCAGTCGGCACCTTTGGAAGAGTTGCCCGAAGAGTATGAAGAGCCGGATGCTTCCGATGTGGAAGCGATTCCACAAAAAGTACTGATGCAGTTTATTGAAGAATTACCCGCCGGGTATCGTACCGTGTTCAACCTTTATACATTTGAAGACAAATCGCATAAAGAAATCGCACAAGTATTAGGTATCAATGAAAAATCTTCGGCTTCGCAACTGTTTCGTGCGAAGAGTGTATTAGCAAAAAGAGTAAAAGAATGGATAACGCATAATGGATAGATAGAGATGGAAGAGAAAGAATTGTGGATGAATAAGTTGAAGGAGAAGCTCGCGGATTATTCCGAGCCGACGCCTGCTTCCGGTTGGGAACAACTGGAGAAAGAACTTATGCCTCCTGTGGAGAAGAAAATATATCCTTATCGAAAATGGATGATGGCTGCTGCAGCTGTTATAATATTAGCTGTCGTTTCGTCAGTAAGTCTGTATTTTCTAGGGACACCTGCTGCGGATGAAATACGTCATATACAAACTCCTGCATTGGCTTCCACGCCCGATGTATTGCCGGGTGTGCAACAACCGGATATGCAGGGAACTGCTGTGGAACCTGTCTTACGGCCGGTAGCTCGCGTAGACCGTTTGGCGAAAGTCAACAGGAATCATACGGAGCAGAAAACAGGTGTAGATCCATTAGGGATCGGTAATGAAAATAAACCTTCAACAGGAAATGGAGAGGACTCTTTGAGTGAGGAGGATAAGAATGTAAAAGGGAAAGGAGAGACTGAAAATGTAGAAGATGAACCGAAGCAGGTAGAAAATACAAATGTCAGTCAGGGACAGTCACAAGATGCAGAGCGATTGAATAACAGACCGCGCCGCCCCTCCGGTAAAGACAAACTTCATATTCCGACAGAAAAAAGATCTTCTCAAAAGGGAACATGGTCAATGGGACTTTCGGTAGGAAATTCAGGAGGTGCTTCGACAGAAGTAGGTGCCGGATCTCATGCCTATATGTCCCGTGTGAGTATGTTTTCTGTTTCCAACGGTTTGATGGAGACAATTCCTAATGACCAGACGTTGGTTTTTGAAGATGGAGTACCTTACCTGCGTCAGGCAAAACAGGTGGTTGATATTAAACATCATCAACCTATTTCTTTCGGATTGTCCGTTCGTAAAGGTTTAGCTAAGGGATTCTCTCTTGAGACAGGACTGACTTATACGCTGCTTTCTTCGGATGCAAAACTGGCAGGTGAAGAACAACAGATAGAGCAGAAACTACATTATATCGGTATTCCGTTGCGTGCCAACTGGAACTTCCTGGATAAGAAACTTGTCACTCTTTATGTCTCCGGCGGAGGTATGGTTGAGAAATGCGTTTATGGAAAGCTTGGCTCTGAAAAAGAAACAGTGAAGCCTTTGCAGTTCTCGGTATCCGGTGGTGTAGGTGCACAGATCAATGCAACGAAGCGTTTGGGTATCTACGTGGAACCGGGTGTTGCTTATTATTTCAATGATGGCTCCGACATACAAACTATACGTAAAGAGAATCCGTTCAACTTCAATATACAAGCAGGTGTTCGTCTGACTTATTAGTACGAATTACCTCACTAAATATAGTAACGCCATCCGGTTCGGATACCGTCACTATCCCGATTGGATAGCGTCATTATCCTGACCGGATGGCGTTACTATTTGCTATTTACTATCTTTTTCTTCAGAAAAGTCGGATAATTGAGAAAATATTAATAATATTGTCACCTGTTTATGACCTATGGCTGCATACCTTTGTTGCAAAATTCTAAGATATGGTAGATTCTACAGATGAAAAACATTTATTAATCGACTTAAAAGGCGGTTCCTTTCAAGCATTCGAAAGATTGTATACTATGTATAGTGGCAAACTGTACAATTTCATTATGCGACTCTCTTCCGGCAATCAATATATGGCCGAAGAAGTGGTGCAATCTACTTTCATTCGTATATGGGAAGTGCGTGAAAAAGTAGATCCGGCTTCCTCGTTTATCTCTTTTCTCTGCACGATTGCCAAAAACTTATTGATGAATATGTACCAGCGCCAGACCATAGAGTATGTTTACAATGAATATCTGATGAAAAGTAGCGTAGACCGTGATTCACAGACAGAAGAGAATATTGATCTGCGCTTTTTGAATGAGTATATCGATTCTCTTGCCGAAGAACTGCCTGCGCAACGGAAGAAAATATTCATTTTGAGTAAAAGACAGAATTACACAAATAAAGAGATAGCCGAAATCATGGGAATTTCCGAAAGTACGGTTGCTACCCAATTATCTTTGGCTGTGAAATTTATGCGTGAACAGTTGATGAAGCATTATGATAAGGTAATTACCCTTTTGTTGGCCTTTTTTGTTAATGAAATGTAATAGTAATACTTGTTTTTGGATGGGAAGTAGGATGAAAATGTATACTTGTAAATAAGTGGAAAGATGGATAAGACACATTATAAAGAGCTAATTGAAAAATATTTCGAAGAAACGATCACGGATGTCGAGATAAAAGAACTGTCAGATTGGATAAAGAATGACCGTCAGTTGCATGACTGGTGGGAACAAGAGTTTGAGAGATCGGATTCTTCCATGAACCCCGTGTTGCGTGATAAGCTTTTTGCCCGGATCAAAGAAGAGACTTTAGGTCAAGAAGAAGGTGGGGAAAAAGAAGGAATTCAAAGACTAGAACAAATTCAAGAGAAAGATGAATCTCTGAAAAACAAGAAAGTGCGAACCCTCCGTATCATTCCTTGGAAATGGGTTGCTGCCATTTTATTGCCTGTCTGTGTCGCTTTTTTCACCTATTATCTTTTAGATTCTTCTCCAACGGCAGAAACACCCTTTATTGTGAAAGCAGCCAAAGGAGATAAAGCAACCATTGAGCTACCGGACGGAACAAATGTTGTACTCAATTCAGCTTCCCAATTAAGTTATCTGAATAATTTCGGAGAAAAAGTTCGCCGCGTGCAACTGAATGGTGAAGCCTATTTTAAAGTAGCCCATGATGAGAAACATCCCTTTGTCGTACAAATTGGCGATTTGGAAGTGAAAGTACTTGGTACTTCCTTCAATGTATCCGCCTATGAAGACGCTAAAGACGTGACAGTCGTTCTGTTGGAAGGAAAAGTCGGCATCTATGCACAAGAAATCTCGCACATCATGAAGCCTGGCGATAAAATAGAATATAACAAGACCACCCATAGGATAACGACCGCCCGGGTGCACCCGGATGATTACATCGAATGGACGAAAGGAAACATCTATTTCGAGAAAGAATCTTTGGAAAATATAATGAAGACACTTTCACGTATTTATGATGTAGAGATTCGTTTCGATTCCGGCAAATTACCTAAAGAATATTTCACGGGAACTATTCCGGGTGGCGGTATACAGAATGCTTTGAATATTCTGATGCTAACTTCTCCTTTCTATTATGAGATGGATGGTTCGGTGATTGTTTTAAAGGAGAAATAACATAGATAAGTATTATCTCAAATAATAATAAAAGCCATTTCGGAATTTCACTTCTAAGGAATGGCTTTTTTATTCTCTGGATTGATTTGGTTAATAAGAGTTAAAGCTTGATAGGCGCTTGGACGGGAGGATATAGCAGTCTGTATACCTATCAAACAACTTAAAAGTTTGGATATATGAAAAACAGAAAACACCTTGTAAATCTCCCTCAAACCCATGGGGAGAGAAGTAAGAACTGGAGAACGCTACGGGCTGTATGCCTGCTATTGTTCCTAAGCATCTCTTTTGCCGCTTATTCTCAAATAACGGTTAATTTGAAAGATTTGTCTTTAAGAGCCTCCTTAAAGAAGATTGAGCAAGTAAGCAATTACAAATTTTTCTACAGTGAAAGTCTTCCCGAGTTAGATCGGAAAGTATCTCTGAATGTGAAGAACGCAACGATTGACCATACAATGACTCAACTTTTAGGCAGAATGGATCTGACATACAAAAAAGAACAAGACAATGTGATTGTATTGATTCGTAAAGCCGAGGACAAGTCAGTTGCTAAAAAGATAACAGGTACGGTTGTAGATGAAAAAGGGGAACCTATTATCGGTGCAAGCATTGTGGTCAAAGGCAAGTCACATGGGACAATAACAGATTTCGATGGAAAATTCACATTGGCCGATGTGCCGGAAAAAGGAATATTGACAATCTCTTATATAGGGTATAAGACAGTCGATCTTTCTACCACTGGTCAGACATTAGTGAAAGTCGTACTTCAGGAAGACAGCAAAATGATTGATGAAGTTGTCGTTGTTGGCTACGGAGTTCAGTCACAA
This sequence comes from Bacteroides sp. L008, assembly GCF_040812255.1. Taxonomy (NCBI): domain Bacteria; kingdom Pseudomonadati; phylum Bacteroidota; class Bacteroidia; order Bacteroidales; family Bacteroidaceae; genus Bacteroides; species Bacteroides sp. L008. Next base: position 287,066 of record NZ_JBFNXO010000001.1, read on the forward strand.
AAACTGGTGACAACTTCCATCAGTAAAGTAAAGATGGAAAATATAGACCAGGGTAATGACTATAACCCGATAAAAATGCTGCAAGGACGTGTAGCAGGTGTGAATATATCCTCTGCTTCCGGCACTCCGGGAGAAGCTCCCAATGTGACTGTTCGTGGTATTGGTTCCGTCAGTGGAGGAAGCTCGCCACTTTATGTTGTTGACGGTATCCCGAGCGAAAAATACCCCAACCTGAATCCGAATGACATTGAAAGCATGGAAGTCTTGAAAGACGCTTCCGCCGCTGCCATCTATGGCTCGCGTGCCAATGCCGGAGTCGTATTGATAACCACCAAATCAGGTCAGCAAGGCAAGACAAAGATAGAAGTGTCCGGTCGCTACGGATTTGCCTATCTCGCCAGTGACATTGAAATGGCCAATTCGACGGAATATATGAACACCATGCAAGCCGCTATCGACAATTACAATGTACAGATGGGAGCTAACCTTCAACTGTATACTCCTTCTCAAATTCAGGAAACCAATTGGGTGAAAGAAATATCAAGAAAAAACTCAAAGACAGGTACCGGTTCCATCAGCATCTCCGGTGGAAACGAAAAGACTACTTTTTTCGCCTCTTTGGGAGCCAATACTCAAGAAGGATATTTGAATAAAAGTAGTTATGACCAATATAATATGCGTGCAAAGTTCACTCATAAGATCAATAACATCTTCAAACTGAATATGAACTTAGCTGGTTCCGTCAGCCGTTCAGACCTGTTGGAAGAAACGAGCACCAGTCTGAAAGTGCTGCGTACAGCACGTGAAGAACAACCCTGGTATTCACCCTACAAAGAAGACGGAACATCCTACAAAGTGAATGGAACGGATATTCTGCGTCACAATCCCGTAATGCTGATAAATGAAGAAGACTGGGTAGCAAAGAAATACCAACTATCCGGCGTATTCAGTATAGACGTTACCCCCTTCAAAGGATTCAAATACACACCGACAGTAAGCGTATATGGCATTTTGGATAACACCTCTAAAAAACTGTCGGACAAACATGACGCCCGCAAAAACAGCAGCGGTTGGGGAGCATTGGCCGAACAAAAAGACCAGAGTTTCCGCTATGTGATAGACAACATATTCTCTTACAACAATGAATGGAACAAACTGATCTATTCCATCATGCTGGGACACTCGTTTGAGAAATACACTTATGAGCAATTCGGAGCAAAGAGTGACAACTACGCCAACGGTGCATTTCCTTCCTCAAACTTTGATTTAATCAATGCAGGGCCCAATATTTATGCCGGAAACATTAGCTATACCTCTTACGCTTTAGAATCCTATTTCGGACGAATCGCCTTGAACTGGGATAACAAATATATACTGAACGCCTCTTTGCGTAGTGACGGTTCCTCCCGTTTTGCGAAGAACAAGAGATACGGTTATTTCCCTTCTGCTTCTTTTGCATGGCGGGCATCTAATGAAGGATTCTTTCCGAAAAATCAATATGTCAATGACGCCAAGTTAAGATTGAGCTGGGGTATGACAGGAAGTATGGCAGGTGTGAGTAATTATGCTCCGCTATCACTTATCAGTGCGGGTGGCGCTTCCTACAATGGTTCCGCCGGATTCCAGATTTCGCAAGACGCCCGTGCCTTGACTTGGGAGAAAGCCAGCCAGTTCAATATCGGATTTGATATAGAAATGTTCCAATCCCGCCTGACTCTGAACGTAGATATGTTCTATCAGAAAACCACCGACCTGCTGTTCAAGAAACCGGTCAATGCAACCACCGGATATACTACTTTGCAATCCAATATCGGCTCATTGGAGAATAAAGGACTCGAGTTGGCTTTGAATGGCAAAATCCTTACCGGAAAGTTCAAATGGGATTTGGGAGGAAACATCTCTTTCGTAAAGAACAAGTTACTTTCCCTGATCGAAGGAAATGATATGTATATAGTACCCAGTAGCGGAAGTAACCTTCTGGGCGGTTCGATGCATGCTCTAATCAACGGCCAGCCCATCAGTACATTTTATATGCTGAAGATGGAAGGTATCTACCAGCGTGACGACGAAGTGCCTGCAAAACTTTACGCTAAAGGCGTACGTGCCGGTGACGTGAAATATTTCGATTATAACGAAGACGGCGACATTTCCGATGCCGACCGGATGAACGTAGGAAAAGCCATCCCTGACTTTTACGGAGGTATCACTTCCAACTTCTCCTACAAAGGTTTTGACCTGTCTCTGTTCGGACAATTCTCCGTAGGCGGCAAAGTGATGTCGGCATGGCGAGGAGTGAATGGGGCCGAAGGTACCGACCATTTGGGGCTCGCACTGTCTAATGTAAAAGTAGGCGACCGGGGCGAATCTGTGGAACAATACTTTAATGTAAGCAAAGAAGTGGCCAACGGATACTGGCGCGGAGAAGGAACAAGCAACACGATTCCTCGTCCTGTACGAATCGGAGTACATTCCGGATATGATTATGACTACAACGTACAGACCTCAACACGTTATCTGGAAGATGCTTCCTACTTTAAACTGAAAACAGTGACTTTGGGCTACACCTTGCCGGAATCGGTTGTTAAGAAACTCCGAGTGAACTCATTAAGAGTCTACGTTTCGGCAGATAATTTGCTGACTCTCACCAAGTATTCCGGTTATGACCCCGAAACATCATTCTCCGGTAGTCCGGGCGATTCAAATTATGGCGTTGACTTCGGTCTGCAACCTGTATTGAGAACATTTATTTTTGGTCTGAATCTAAACTTTTAAAAACATAGATGTATGAAACGATACTATACTATAATCAACTATTTGCTGTGTAGCATTTGCCTTTTCTGGATGACAGCTTGTTCAGGTATACTGGACGATATGCGGCCTAAAGATCAGATCCCTCAAGATATGTTGAGTGAATCCGATTTGGAAAAGTTATTGAATGGAGTGTACGCCGAAATGGAAGAACTGATATTCAAGTTCTATATGGACGGTGACGTAAAGGGCGAGAATTTCAAGGCAGGCCCCGGTTTTTCCCTGAATGATCCGATGTTGATGGCTCCCAGCTCCAAAGAAGTTTTGAGCCAGTGGCAAAAATGCTTTACAACTCTGAAGCAAGTTAACTTTCTGGTCGAGACATACGAAGCATCCTCTAATAAGGGCAATCAGATAGTGAAGCAGACAGGCGGTACAGGATATTATTTCAGGGCCTTGATCTATTATCATTTAGCCACTCGCTGGGGAGGAGCTCCTATCTTGCGTAAACGTACCTATGACGTTGTACCCATCTCTCCCGAAGCTGAAGTATGGAGCTTTATAAAAGAAGACTTGGAGAAAGCGGAAGGATTATTACCTGAATTTGCAGACCGTTTTTACGTATCTCTTAGCGCTTGCGACGCACTGAATGCCAAAGTATGTCTGTCTTTGAAAGACTATACAAAAGCAGCCGCTTATGCCGACAAGGTGATTACCAAATCCAATTTTGCATTGAGTGCTACATCGACCGAGTATGCCAATGCCTTTGTCTCCAACAGTAGTAGTAAAGAACTGGTCTTTGCGCTAGCCAACAAGCGCAGCACAAGTCTGCTGCTATTCTACCAAACGGTGAATGATATCGACCCCACTTGGGATTATTCTCCCTCTACTGACTGTTACGGGCATCTCTACGATGATACAACCGTCAAGAAACAAGATATACGTGCAAAAGCCGTGTTTGGTGCGGATAATAGTCGCATTATCAAATTCCCGAATGGAAGTACCGGACAGTTTGTCACCAATGAACAACCGTCACAAACCCCGATTGTAGTTACCCGCGTGGCAGAGATGTATCTGATTAAAGCAGAAGCACTGGGAGCTACCAACGGACTGTCTACACTGAAAGAGTTTATGAACAAACGTTACGCCACCGTTTCACTGCCCTCAAGCATGACTGATACTGAATTTCAGAACCAAATACTTGATGAGCGCCATCGTGAACTGTACGCGGAAGGTCAACGGTGGTATGATTTGAAACGAACCAACCGACTCGACTTGTTTACTTCCTTGAACGGCAGAAACTACTTGATGTACTATCCGGTACCCCAGTCGGAACGCGACTTGGCGGGAGAAGAAAACTATCCTCAAAATCCAGGTTATTAATTATCTTAGAAAGAACAGAGTATGAAGAATATAAAGATATTTGCAACATTTTTCATCTGCCTGCTGGTACTTTCGGCATGTTCGGATGATTGGAAAGAAAATGCGCTGACAGCAAAATTTGCTTTTGACAAGACGACCTATTATGTAGGCGAAGAAGTCAGTATCACGAATCAAACGATGGGCGGAGAAGGCAACTATACCTGCCAATGGGATTTAGGAGATGGAAAGACTTCGACCGAGATTGCCCCTAAAGTAATTTATGAAACGAATGGTGCCTATACAGTGACTTTGCATGTAAAAGATGGCAAAGGAAATTACGCAATGGCTCATAAATTGCTGACGATTGAAGCAGAACCTCTGCCCGAAGTCGGGAATGTGAAACTGAAGTGGGTAGGTGCCCATGTACTGGGAGAAATACGTTCCACGGCTCCGGCAGTCAGTGATGATAATAATGTGTATATGACTTCTAACGACCATTATTTACGTAAATTCTCTGCCACGACGGGCGAACAGCTTTGGGAATTCGATTTGTGGACTTCCGCCGACGGCGATTCTCCGTCCGGCAATACGCATACAACTCCAAGCATTGACGCGGATGGTACTGTCTACGTAGGGACTGGCGATACCAGTGGTAAAGTAGGTCGTGTATATGCCATTAATTCCGATGGAACGAAAAAATGGGTAGTTGCCGGAGATGCCGAAAAAGGATTTTGGAATAAAGGACAGGCTTCCACGCCCCGTATCAATTACCTGACCTGTGCGATTGGAGAAAACCACATCTATATGGGTAATGGCGGCTCTACCGGTTCGGTGCTTGCCGTTGATAAGAACACCGGCTACAGAGTGGGTTATGTGGCAAATGCGGACAATTCGGGAGGTCCTTCGGGCGGAGTGGCTGCCGGAATTGCATTGGCGAACAATACTTTGATTTGGTCAGGTGGAAAGAATGGATTATTTGGTGCTTCGGCATCTGCCTTGAATACAGGCGGTAATGTGATGTGGGCATGGCAGGTATATAGTTCGGGGAATGACAAACCTTCGGAAAACATGAATGGTTCCGTAGCGGTGGATGGAGCCGGTACAATTTATGGGATTGCCACATTCGCGGGAATAGGAAGCAGTGCTTTTGCTATGGGAAGCGACGGAGTCGAAAAATGGCGTACCCCGTTGGGAAATGTAGGAACACTGGATCAGGGTGGCGTTGTGATAGGTTTGGACGGAAGCATCATTGTAACAGTAAAACGTGCTCCGGGCGAAGCTACGGGAGGAATTGTTTCTTTATCTCCTAATGGAGTCATCCAATGGCATTACGGTGTGCCGGAAGATGTCAGCGGATGCGCGGCAATCGATCAGGTAGGGAATATTCATTTTGGAACCCAATCCGGTAATTATTATATCATTAAACCCGAAGCATCGGAAGAACAGCTAATCCTGAAAAAAGATCTGGCCGCACTGATTAATGAAAGTGATTCCCCTTTGAAGGACAACTGGGAAGCTGGTATCGGAAAGATATGGAGTTCACCGACAATCGGTCCGGACGGCACTATTTATATTGGTGTCACGAATACCGTAGATCCGTCAAAGAGTGTTTTGGTAGCTTTGGAAGATGAAGGTATTACCGGATGTGCAGCTTCCGCATGGCCGATGAAAGGGAAAGACAGCCGCCATTCCAGTGCACAGTTGGGCGGTTCGGGTGAAAATCCGGGTGGTGATCCGGGAGGACAACTACCCATCACAGGCAATCTGAAGGCCGATTTAAAGAAATTATTTGAGGACAGCTCGTATAAAGTCTGGCTTTGTGCCCATCGGGCGAATACGCAGAAGGGCATAGCCAACGGCATACCGGAGAATTCGTTGCCTTCTATAGAATATGCCATCAACGCCGGAGTAGAGATGATCGAACTGGATGCACGCCCCACATCGGACGGGATATTGGTACTGATGCACGATAATACCATCGACAGAACCACCAACGGAAGCGGTACAGTAGGAAATTATACCTATCAGCAACTACAACAGTTCTATCTCAAAGATGCAGCAGGCAATCTGACGGGAGAACGGATTCCAACTTTAGAGGATGCATTGAAAAAGGGGAAAGGAAAGGTATATTTCAATTTGGATATTGTCAACAAAAACGTTGCCGTAGCTACAATGGTGTCATTACTTAAAAAGTTGGACATGGAAAGTGAAGTGCTGTTGTATGTTTCCAATAATCGCAATTATGCGTATGATTTAAAAGCGGCAAACGGCAGTCTGTTACTGCATCCGATGGCAAAAGCGGCCGATGATATTACTTACTTTGCTTCTTCCTATACGGACAATGTACAGATGATGCAACTATCTACATCAGATGCTCTTTCGGGCGCAATGACCGAAGACATTAAATCTAAAGGCTGGCTTATTTTCTCCAATATTGTAGGGGCGAATGATACGAATATGCTTTCAGAGAACTATTCGGGTCTTGTAGGTATGATAAATAAACGCATTAATATCGTACAAACCGATTATGCCGAATTGGTAGCCAAGTATTTAAAATCCAAAGATTATAGATAACAAGAATGAATATGAAGAAATATATAATCATAGCAATTGTTCTGCTGTTTCCTCTCTGCCTGTTTGCTGATGAACCGGTAAAGGCAATTTACGCAAAGATAACGGATCCCGATAATAAGGAAATCACTGTCGTAGCCCACCGGGCGGACTGGCGTTTTGCACCTGAAAATTCGCTGGCAGCGATTGAAAGCTCTATCCGGTTGGGAGCCGACGTGGTAGAACTGGACATTCAGAAAACCAAAGACGGACAGTTGATCCTTATGCATGATAAGACGTTGGACAGAACGACAACAGGAAAGGGCAAGATTGCCGAATGGACACTGGACTCCATCCGGACTCTCCGCCTGAAGAATGGCGCCGCATTGAAAACCAAACACTATGTGCCTACATTGGAAGAGGCATTATTGACGGCAAAAGGGCGTGTGATGGTAAATTTGGATAAGGCATATCCGATATTTGACGAGATTTTTCCCATCTTGGAGAAAACCGGAACCGTCGGGCAGATCATTATGAAAGGCTCCAAACCCGTCACGGAAGTAAAGAAGGATTTGGGTAAATATTTAGACCGGATTATATATATGCCTATCGTGCATTTGGACAGACCGGGAGCTATGCAGCAAATAGATGATTTTATGAAAGAACTTCATCCTGTAGCTTTTGAACTACTGTTCGAATCGGATACTTGCCGACTCCCCAAACAGGTGCGAGCTAAACTCGAAAGAAAAAGTAAAATCTGGTATAATACCCTTTGGGATACAATGGCAGGCGGGCATGACGATGATAAATCGTTGGAAAACCCGGATGAAGGCTATGGATATTTGATAGACACACTTGGCGCAACCATCATTCAGACCGATCGTACCGCCTATTTATTGGAATATTTGCAAGCCCGTAAGAAACGTAATGAGCATAAGGCAGATGCATTTCATTAATATGTAAATTCCGTTTATGGCATTTAAAATATTGGATTTTTATAGAATCTCTCCTCCGGCAGCCGGAGGAGAGACTGATTCCGAACGTTCTTCACGCTTCAAGCGTATCCGTTGGGCAACGTTCTTGTCGGCTACTACCGGATATGGTATTTATTATGTTTGCCGTCTTAGTATGAACGTGGTGCGCAAGCCGATTGTAGAGGAGGGAGTATTCTCCGAAACTCAATTGGGAATCATAGGCTCCTGCCTGTTCTTCGTGTATGCATTGGGTAAGCTGACGAATGGATTTCTTGCCGACCGTAGTAATGTACGGCGTTTTATGTCTACCGGTTTATTGTGTTCCGCTTTGATAAACCTATGTTTGGGTTTCACCAGTTCATTTTATGCGTTTGTCATACTTTGGGGGCTAAATGGCTGGTTTCAGTCAATGGGAGCAGCGTCCGGTGTGGTTTCGCTGACCCGGTGGTATAGCAGTAAGGAGCGAGGCACTTTCTATGGCTTTTGGTCTGCCAGCCATAATTTAGGCGAAGCATTGACGTTTATTTCCATAGCATTGCTGGTCAGTTGGATGGGATGGAGATATGGAATGATTGGAGCCGGAGTAATTGGTATCTTGGGATTCCTGATGATGCTTGTCTTTATGCGTGATACGCCACAGAGTCAGGGATTCTTGTTGGACAAAAATTCTTCTTCCACAGACTCTCGTTCTTCATCCGGCAAACAGACAGAAGATTTCAACAAAGCTCAAAAAGCAGTCTTGAAGAATCCTGCAATTTGGATTTTGGCTTTGTCCAGCGCATTTATGTATATCAGTCGTTATGCTGTGAACAGTTGGGGTGTTTTCTATCTGGAAGCTCAAAAGGGATACTCTACATTGGATGCAAGTCTCATCATATCTATCAGTTCCATCTGTGGAATTGTCGGTACAGTATTTTCCGGTATCATTTCCGACAGGTTCTTTTCTGGTAGCCGTAATGTCCCCGCACTGATATTCGGATTGATGAATGTTTCCGCTCTTTGTCTGTTCCTATTGGTTCCGGGCGTACACTTCTGGGTAGATGTACTTGCCATGGTCTTTTTCGGGTTGGGAATCGGAGTTCTCATTTGTTTTCTGGGTGGCCTGATGGCTGTCGATATTGCTCCCCGCAATGCGTCGGGCGCAGCATTGGGAGTGGTGGGTATTGCCAGTTATATTGGAGCCGGTTTGCAGGATGTGATGAGTGGTGTTTTGATAGAGGGTCAGAAGACGGTTCAGAACGGAGTCGATGTTTATGATTTCACATACATCAATTGGTTCTGGATTGGTGCGGCTCTGCTGTCGGTACTCTTTGCATTATTGGTTTGGAATGTAAAATCAAAAGAGATGTGAGTACATTAGGTTAGAAATAGAGTCTTTGTTTTCTAGGTATTAGTCGCCATTTTAGGTGAGAGGTATTGTTCCTCTCACCGGAATGGCTTTTTGTTTAATAATTTTAAAAGGACTGTTTTATGGAAAATTCATTCAATGATGAATTATTTTGTTCGTTGAAAAACGAACTTCGTGAAGTAAATGCACAAATAGATGTGCATAGTGAACAACTGATGAACCTGTTTGACCAAAAAAAAGAATCATTGGTCAACTGGCTCGGGAAGTAAAGTCGCAGACGCCTGCTATTATAGAATATCGGGGAAATCCAAAACGGTATATCTCTGTTATTCTAAATGCCATTGACCACGGTCGTCTCACTTATGACGGGGCTTCTAATAGTGAACAAACCATTCGCTCTTTGGCAACTCTGATTGATGTGATAAGTCCGAAAACGGGCAAGGCACTTAGCGTGGAAACACTGATGTCTTATGAGAAGAAGGAACACACCGGAGACTTCACAGATTATCGTGAAGGAGATTTCGACGAACTTGAATAGAATAGTGAGTTGATTTAAAAACGTGGCGGGAAATTAGAAAAAGACGGTTGTGTTTTTCTGATTTCCTGCTGTCTTTTTTTTACAAATGAAAAAGTGTGAGGGAGAAATTACAACTTTTTACTCTTCTATTCTTTAATTCTATTATCTATATATTCAAATAAAAAAATACGAATGTTGAAAATCCTCCTTCACATCCCTCACACTTTTGTAGTAAATAGAATGAAAAATAGATAAAAAAGAGACTCTTGTGTTGTATAGTTGAACAACATTTCGTGTATTTGCAGTATGGAAAAGAACCGTAAGATCCGTACATACGGAGGTTACTTTGAGGCTTTCATGGAGACTTTAACCGAAAAGGAACAGGATAAATTCAGTATGGATTACTCTTGTTGAAAACACAAGAAAGACTCTCCGCCAAATTTGTGAAATTTATTCGGGAGGGGATCTTTGAACTCCGCACTGAATATAATAGTAATATATATCGAGTATTTTTCATTTTTGATGATGGCAATATTGTAGTATTGTTTAATGGTTTTCAAAAAAAGACTGCAAAGACACCGGATATTGAAATTGAAAGAGCATTAAAAATAAAGGAGGAGTATTATGCAGATAAACAATCATCAGCTAGTAGATTATGATGTAGTTCTTGATGCAAAATTTGGAGCAGAAGGAACTCCGGAACGTGCCGAAGCAGAAGAAAAGGCCTATGCTTTTTATACCGGACAGATCATTGAGGATGCACGGAAGAAGGCTAAAATCACCCAGGCTGAATTAGCCCGACGTATTGGTTCTGACCGCTCTTATATATCAAGAGTGGAAAGTGGTCAGACTGAACCTAAGGTATCTACTTTCTATCGGATAATGAATGCTTTGGGTTGTAGAATCGAATTTTCGATGAATTTATAGAAATAAAAAGAGTCTGACAAGCCCTAAAAACTAAAAAATCACCCGCACTACAATCATTTGTAATGCGGGTGAACGATTTTAAAAGGGCGTTATTAGACAGCCCCTTTTATGCTAACTCTGTCTTTTTATCCGTATAGCCTGTTCTGTTTGACTTTACTTGTTCCGTATCAATGATATATACGGCATATCTTCTCCCGTTTCTTCCCCTTTTAAACTCAAAATTATACTTTGCCATTATTTTGCCAATCTGAATTTTCGACCCGGTGGAATATTGATAACCGGTACGTTCACGAATTAACTCGGCAATCTCACTGACAGTGAGGTAAAGTACCTTATCAAACCGTTCCGGTTTGCGAACGTGTGTGAGTACCAATTCCTCTTCCGGTGAATGGAATACGAAATCCTCGTTATTCGCCTCAATCCGTTGATTTTCCTCTTGCGTGAACCAATACTGATAGCCCGGCTTATGGAGCAGATACTTTATCTGCGCATACAACTGTGTATAATTGATTTCGATGAACTTGATAGAATCGGCATGAAAACACAGGAAACGATGATTACCTGTGGTATCGTGCAGTACTTTCTGATAGTTGCACGTTCCGGCAAAAGAAGCGGTGTGAGGGAAATTCTGCGAACGGCGCGCATACGGCAGACGGATACTAATCACTTTACGGGTGACCAAATCCTTTAACGTGTTCAGGTCGCGCCCGCTCATTCCCTCGAATTCGTCGAGGTTGATAAGCATTGCTTGCGCTATTTTTGCCAAATCATCTTTATTATTCGGGTTGATAAGGCCGGTAGAGAGATAAGCGTGCAGTTCGGGGGGCAGCAGATTATTGATAAATGTTGTTTTTCCGATATTCTGTATCTCGCTGCATAGTAAAAGCACCGTGTGGTTTACGATTTCATCTTGGGTGGCGGCAGCACACATACCTACCAGATAACGCTCCAGAAACTCTGTCCAAAAGTTCTGATGATTGGTGCGGACACTATCGGCCAAAATACGGATATAATCCGTCCCGTCCCATTCGGGCAATGAATCAAAATACTCGCGGATGGGGTGATAACTTACACTGAAATCAGAGTAAATTAAATTTTGAATCATTTTCACGTTGCAGGTGTAACCTGGTTCGTTTATCTCCGCCCAAATACTGTTCTCCACCATATCATCCAGGATGTGAAAAGGCTCCGGTTGTTCCGTGCCGGAAACCTTTCGGCGATATTCCATGATGTGAAGTAATTCGTTATAACGGGTTTCGTAAAATTCGCTGATATGTTGTTCTATTTGCAGAATCCGTTTTTGCGTAGTATTCAACTTGCGCGTGTTGAACTCTTCTGTATATGTAAAAGCACTGGCAATCAACGAATCCATTTCGTTTGCAGGGAGGTCGGTAAACTGGCTTTTGATAAATGCCGTCGCTTCTTCTTCGGGGATGCCGTGCCGGTTGTATGTACAAGCAAGACGATGCAGGTAATTGTTCTGGTTTCCGATGACGTATTTTTCGGATTTATTATGATAATAATTCAGAGTCACCATTAACGCGGCGTGCGAAGAATGATAGTTGAGTGCTGTTTCTTCACTCACCGGGTGACTGCCTTGTGTTGTTTCCTGTTTTTTCTTTTCGGATACTTTCCTCTTCTTTTGCGATTTGTAAAACATAGGCGGCTGATCTACCATAATGCAACTAGTTTGGGAGTGTGCTATGAGGATGGTCTGGATGAGAACGGAAAGGCGGTGGACACGCGTACTCCCTGCCAGAAAGAGGCTTTGCACTCTTTGGTACACGAATTGTTGTAGCGTTATCCCGAAGCGAAAGTAGTGGGGCATCGGGACTTGAGCCCGGGCACCAATTACAACGGAATCATCGACCCGTGGGAACGGATCAAAAAATGTCCCTGTTTCGAAGTGAAAGCCGAAATGATTTGAGAATTAACTATGCAGCGTGACAGTGCGCAGCCAACTCTCAACTGTCAACTCTCAACTAATTAACTACTACCGTAGCGAAGTACTCTTTAAATACCTTCGCAGCTTTTTCAAGTTGTTCGGGGGTATTTTCTTTTATGTCTTTCAGCTTGTATTCCTGCTCCATCGCTTCATACTTATGTACGCCTAATGTGTGATAAGGCAGGATTTCCACTCGTTGCACCATCTTATATTTTCCCAGAGCCTCTCCTAAACGGCGGATGTCTTCCTCGAAATCGCTGTAGCCGGGCACTAATACATAACGCAGCCAGAAAGGTTTCTCGTTTTCTTCCAACCATGCTGCCGTGCGGATGGTTTGCTCGTTGCTTCTTCCGGTCAGTGCCTGATGGCGTGCAGGATTGAATTCTTTAATATCTAGCAATACAAGATCGGTCAGACGGAAAAGCTCTTCTACATCTTCGTTCCAAATGCCGCCGTTGCTGTCTATGCACACATGAATTCCTTTCTCTTTCAGCTCACGAACCAGTGGGACGAGTGCCTTTGCCTGAAACGTCGGTTCTCCTCCGGAGAAAGTAACTCCTCCACGCTTTCCGAAGAAAGGACGCTGGCTCATTGCCATGCGGACAATCTCTTCCGGTGGGGTAGGCGTGCCTCCTTTTCCGGCTATCGTGTCGGGATTGGCGCAATACAGGCAACGGAAGTTGCAACCTTGAAGAAAAACGACGAGCCGTAAGCCCGGCCCGTCGAATGTTCCCATACTTTCGTATGAATGTACGTTTATCGTCATATAGAGTAAATAGATTGTTACATACGTTCGTGGAAGCTACGGCTGATAACCTCCAATTGATGTTCGCGGCTCAACTTCACGAAGTTTACGGCATAACCGGAAACACGGATGGTAAGCTGCGGGTATTTTTCCGGATGTTCCATGGCATCATACAGCATATCACGGTTCAGAACGTTTACATTCAGGTGGTGAGCACCTTTGGTGAAGTAACCGTCCATCATGGTAACCAGATTCTCGATGCGATCTTCCGCAGTAGCTCCCAGTGATTTAGGAACGATAGAGAAAGTGTTACTGATACCGTCCTGTGAATCGCGGTAACGTAATTTCGCTACGGAACTCAAGGAAGCGATGGCACCGTTCTTGTCGCGTCCGTGCATCGGGTTGGCTCCCGGAGCAAAAGCGACGCCTTTGGCACGTCCGTCGGGAGTAGCACCTGTCTTCTTGCCATACATCACGTTGGAAGTGATAGTCAGCAATGAAAGAGTCGGACGGGCATTCTTGTAAACCGGAAGTTTCTTCAGTTCTTCGCTGAAGAAATATACCAGGTCAACACCCAGATGGTCTACCTTGTCGTTGTCATTACCGAAGCAAGGGAATTCGCCTTCGATGTCGAAGCCTTCAGTGAGACCGATGTCGTTGCGACGTGCGGTTACTTTGGCATATTTGATGGCCGACAGTGAATCGAGTGCGATAGAAAGTCCGGCTACACCGTAAGCAAGATTAATGCGTGGGTTGGTATCTACAAGTGCCATTTGGGCTTTCTCGTAGTAATACTTATCATGCATATAATGGATGATGTTCATCGCTTCGTTGTAAACACGGGCGATTTCGGTCAATACTTTCTTGTAGTTGTCCATTACTTCCTCAAATTTCAGCGTATCACTGGTCAATACGGGAATGTTTTTCACCATAACTGTACCGGTGTTTTCGCAACGTCCGCCGTTGATGGCGAGCAACAGGGCTTTCGCAAGATTGCAGCGTGCGCCGAAGAACTGGATTTGTTTACCGATTTCCTGGTAAGATACGCAGCAGGCAATTCCATAGTCGTCCGACTGGCGTACTTCGCGCATCAAGTCGTCGTTTTCGTATTGGATGGATGAAGTGTCGATGGAAACTTTAGCACAGAATTCCTTGAATCCTTCCGGCAGTTCCGGGCTCCATAGTACGGTCAGGTTCGGTTCCGGTGAAGGGCCGAGGTTGTACAGTGTTTGCAGGAAGCGGAATGAAGTCTTTGTCACCTTGGTACGTCCGTCGTTGAGGCGTCCGCCCAAAGATTCGGTTACCCATGTCGGGTCACCCGCAAAGATATCGTTGTAGGATTGCATACGCAGGTGGCGCACCATACGCAGTTTGATGACAAACTGGTCGATCAGCTCCTGTGCGAAAGATTCGGTGATGGTTCCTTTGCTCAATTCATATTCCATATAAATGTCGAGGAACGAAGAGACGTTACCCAGTGACATGGCAGCGCCGTCTTGTTCTTTTACGGCAGCAAGGTATGCCATGTAAACCCATTGTACGGCTTCTTGTGCCGTGTAAGCGGGACGGCTCAAATCGAGTCCGTAGTATTCGCCCATTACCTTCATGTCTTTCAACGCCTTGATTTGTTCTGCCACTTCTTCGCGCAGGCGGATACGGGCGTCGGTCATCGGACCGGTGAGGTTGCGTAAGTCTTCTTTTTTGGCTTCAATCAGTCGGTCGATACCATAGAGGGCCATGCGGCGGTAGTCGCCGATGATACGTCCGCGGGCGTAGTTGTCAGGAAGTCCGGTGAGGAATCCCAAAGAACGGAACGAGCGGATTTCTTCGGTATATACGTCGAATACTCCGTCGTTGTGTGTCTTGCGGTAGTGGGTGAAGATATCTTTTACGCGGTCGTCCACCTCTACACCGTTTTCGTGGCAGGCTTTGCTCACTACATTGATACCTCCGAAAGGTTTGATGGCACGTTTCAGAAGCTCGTCTGTCTGTAAGCCGACAATCAGTTCGTTTTCTTTGTCGATGTATCCGGCTTTATGAGAAGTGATGGTTGAGACGGTGACATTATCCAGTGAGCGTACCCCATTATTGGCTCTTTCTTCTGCCAGTGCTTCGAGGCAGCGGTTCCACACGGCTTTTGTGCGTTCAGTAGGTCCTTCGAGGAAAGAAGCATCTCCATAATACGGAGTGATGTTATGACTTACGAAATCTCTGACGTTGATTTCAGTGCTCCAAAGACCGTCTTTAAAGATCTTGTTTAATTCCATAAATGATAAAATTAGAGGTTGTAGTTATCCTTTTCTTTAGAGCGCACAAAGTTACAATGATTTTTCATATAATCGGCATAAATATGCTCTATTTTATGCTTTTCAACATAAAATACCTAGATATTGCTATTCTTTGGAAATGACCTTTCCCCGACTGTACGAAACGATTGTTTCCGGTCTACATAAAAGTGATATGTTTCATCAGTATGGAGGTGATTTGCCCTTTCAGTTGATTGGCATTGATGGGCTTGGGCATATAAGCGTCAAATCCGTTTTCCATTACTCTCTGCTCGTCCGAAGCATAGGCAAAGGCGGTGACGGCTATGATGGGAACCCGTTTGGAGTATTTCCGTATCTCTTTGGTTGCCTCGTATCCATCCATCACGGGCATGTTGATATCCATCAGGATGAGCTGCGGGTTATGTTCTCTAAATAGGCTTACTGCTTCCTCTCCATTCCAGGCATGTAGTAAATTGTAGTCCTTTTTAAGAATGGATTCTATCAGACGGTAATTACTTCCATGGTCTTCCGCCACCAGGATCGTGATTTTTTGCTTCTTTATCTTTACCGGTTCTGTTGTTACTTCCTGCTGCGGAGCTTCGAGCGCGGGACGGTAGGGGAGGGTGAACCAAAAAGTGGAACCCTCTCCGGGGGTTGAGCATACACTGATTTCACCTCCCATTTGCTGAACAAGAGTTTGGCAAATCGAAAGTCCCAGTCCTGTTCCTTGTGCGAAAGTGTTCAGTTTGACAAAGCGTCCGAATACACTTTCTTGCTTGTCTTCCGAAATGCCGCAGCCGGTATCAGTCACATAGAAATAGAGCTGTTTGTTATCACGTATTTGGTAGCCTATACGAATGTTACCTGTTTCTGTAAATTTGATGGCGTTTGTTACCAGATTAATGATAATCTGTGAAATGCGGTTGCGTTCGGCATGAATATAACATTCCGGTAACGGAGTTTCGAGAGTGAGTGTGACTTGTTTGTCGGGGGACAGTTTCAGGCGTAATGAACTTTCCAGCTCGGTCATTACACCGTTCAGTTCAAAGTCTGTGTAGGCAAACTCCATGGTACCGGCTTCAATCTTTGAGAGATCAAGGATGTCACTGATAAGTTGTAAAAGCAGGGTATTGTTATTTTCGATGATGCTGACATATTCCCGTTTCTCTTCTTCTTCCTCGGTGGAAGCCAGTATTCCGGAGAAACCGACAATTGCATTGAGCGGTGTGCGGATCTCGTGGCTCATGTTGGCAAGGAAAGCGGATTTGAGTCGATTGGACTCTTCAGCGCGGTTTTTAGCGGAAATCAAATCGTTTTCCATGCTCTTCCGGTCGGTAATGGTCAGCGAGGAACCTACTAAAGTGAGTGGTTGTCCGTTTTCGTCATAACTTTCTACAGCTACCTGTGCCTCTATCCAGTCAGTATGGTTCACACCGTCCACTTCTTTGATGATACGGTATTCCACCTTTGCTTTTCTAGTATGTTTGGTGATTAGGCTTGCATAGGCTTCTTTTACCTTGGGAAGGTCTTCTTTATGTATTTTTGTAAAATACTGTTCGTCGGATATATAAAGCTGTTCATCACTTATTTCTGTATTCTCATTGCCGGTGACGGCGGTTCTGTTTACATCATACTGTATGGTATGTGTCTTTAAATCCCATTTCCAGGGGATGATATTGGCAATATCGAGTGCCATGGATAACTTGTGGTTGATAGAACGCATTTGCATCTGGGCATGGTGCAACTCTGTGCTGTCCATACAGAATATATGCATGAATCGTCCGTCGTCACTGGCATTTACTACTATGTCATAAAAAGTGTCGATCTCTTTATAATAGTAGGAAAAAGTGATGGAACGTTTTTCTGCCAGGGAGATATTCATGAAATGTAGAAACTGCGGCAGTGATTCCGGAAATATTTCGCTTCCCCGCTTACCGATAACTTTCTGTTTTTCGAAAAATCTCTTCTCGAAATGTTGGTTTACGTCTATATATATTGTGTCTACAATCCGTCCGTCCTCATCTTTTATAAGTTCTTCCGCCATGTAAAGAATTGGCATACTATTGATAATGTTATAATACTTGCCAGTACTTTCTAATGCTTTGTGCTGGACACGCTTCATTCTTTCGAGTGTGCGTACTCGGTAATATTGGAAGCCTAACAGCAGCAGAATGAACAGGCAGCTTGTTCCGATGATCGCATATTCGTATTTCTCCCACAAAGTGGGAGGTGCGTCATAGAAAATTGTATTTTTTGGACAATTTTTTGGATCGAGTTTGCGGTGGAGTAATGACTGATAATTGAATACGGGAGTAGCATTTTCGGCATTATAGATAGGGATATAACGGGGTTGTTTTCCGTGGATAATCTCTTTGATGGTGGTTAACATCCGGTTAATATACTCTTTTTCATCATAGATATAGCCACCGATAATTCCTCCTTCTTCCTGAATACCTACTCTTCTGAATGAAAAAAGAGGTACGGATGAGGTGGCGATAATACGATGGGAGTTACTGGTCATTACAAGATTTTCTTCATAGTCTTTTTTTCGTAACCAGGAAGAAAACAAAAATCCGGTAGTGAGAGGATTCTGTTTGCGGAGAATGGTGAAAAGACTGTCGGTAGAGGTGTTTTCTGCAGAAATAAACTGATATTCCAAGTCCGGATGCTTCTTCCTGATCGTTGCGGAAAGGTCATAATCGTTCTGCTGGCATGTATATGTACCATCACCGATATAAATGACTTTATTCATTTGCGGAATGAGCTGTTTCATGAGTTGCAGATTC
This sequence comes from Bacteroides sp. L008, assembly GCF_040812255.1. NCBI lineage: Bacteria > Pseudomonadati > Bacteroidota > Bacteroidia > Bacteroidales > Bacteroidaceae > Bacteroides > Bacteroides sp. L008. The sequence continues at coordinate 305,235 of NZ_JBFNXO010000001.1, forward strand.
TCTTCGATATACAGATTGGCGTACAACATGGTCAAGTTCATCGTCTTTTGTAGGTCGCTGATAGGTATACGCTGTTGCGGAGCCAGTGCATGAGCCTGAATGATAAGGCTGTCCGGACCTGTATAATCCCGCTCGCCACATAGCAACATAGGAATGTCCGGCCATATCTTATTGAGGTTGTCGCAGAAAACGAAACTGGCATTCCCCACAAATACCACCATTTTGGGAGGAGACGAAGGTAACATCTCGCAGATACTTGCTTCGAATTTATCCACCTCTTTGGCGTTTTGCAATGCGAACATATTCAGATATATAGTATATGCTCCTATGGTGCTGTCTTGTGAAGCCATGGTGACAATCGGAGTGATGAAGCTGTTGCTCCAGGGATTGGAGTCTGCATAAGCGCTGATGACCAGAATCTGGTCGAGGTCTTTTTTAGGGGTACTACCTACTGATAGAAGAGTGTGTGTGAGTAGGCATAAAAAAATAATACTAGTCTTAAATATACTTCCCATACTGCTTTTTCGCTTATTGTTTATTTTGTTGTGAAAACGAGGCGAAGATATGCATAAAATGTAAATATGCAAAGGAAAATGAGAATTAATTAGTAACGGACTATAGAGTTGTTTTGCCAGCTTTATTTTCTGCCCTGATTTTATTTTTCGTAAATTTTGTCCTAAAAATATTTGCGTATCAAAAAAAGAGTTGTACCTTTGCACCGCTTTTAACGAAAAGCACTTCTGATAAAGAGGTTTTGGAGAGGTGGCAGAGTGGTCGATTGCGGCGGTCTTGAAAACCGTTGTACTGCGAGGTACCCGGGGTTCGAATCCCTGTCTCTCCGCCCAAAAAACTTAAGGCAATAAAAAAGTCCTACATGACATATTATCATGGCAGGACTTTTTTTATTTCTCTCCCTATTCGAATATATTACCTTGAATTTAAATAAGTAGATGTATAAATCTTTTCAATAAAAGTCTGAATATAAAAAATATTGCATTATTCTTCTCAAATATTTGCGAGTTACGGAAACTTCCTGTACTTTTGCGCCCCGAACAAGGAGAGGTGCTCGAGTGGTTGAAGAGGCACGCCTGGAAAGCGTGTATACGCCAAAAGTGTATCACGAGTTCGAATCTCGTTCTCTCCGCTTTTTTTTAGTGTTATTTGAAATTTGTAAAAGCGACTGTTTTGAATAATCAAAGCAGCCGCTTTAATTTTTATATAGAAACGTTTGAGCGTTTATTCCAATTCTTCAATAATCTTCTTTACATCTACCGGTTGCAGGCGTCCGTACACCTTTTCGCCGATCATCACTACCGGAGCCAGTCCGCAGGCACCTACACAACGCAGACAGTCTAATGAGAACTTTCCGTCCGGGGTGGTATCACCGACTTCGATACCCAATACACGTTTGAACTCTTCCAGCAGTTTTTCGGAACCACGTACATAACAAGCTGTACCCATGCAGACGGAGATGGGATGTTTTCCTTTGGGAGTCATGGTAAAGAAAGTATAGAAAGTGACGACACCATACACTTTTGATACGGGAATTCCGAGTTTGGAAGCGATAATCCGTTGCGTCTCCTCGGGTAAATACCCTTGCAGATGCTGTGCTTCATGCAAAATATTGATAAGTTCGCCCGGGTTATTTCCATGTTTGTCGCAGATCGTTTTGATTTGCTCTGCCATGTCACAGGCTAGTTTGATATCTGACATAATACTCTTCATTTAAAAGTTAATCAATCGCTTTGTTGAAATAATGCGTATGCAGGAGAGTTTCCGATTTCTCACCCAGCGGTTTGCCGAGATAATCCTCGTATAATGTCTTGATATACGGATTCTCGTGCGATTTGCGCAAAGGTTTGTTGGCGTCTTCGCGGTAAAGTGCGTTAGCGCGTGCATAGAGTATTTCCGAGTTGCCGTGATGCAAAGGCTGCCCGCCGCCACCGATACAGCCTCCGGGGCAAGCCATAATTTCGATGACATGATATTCGTTGTGCCCGTTCCGTATATCTTCCAATAGATGACGAGCGTTGCCTAGTCCGTGTGCGATGCCTACTTTTAATTCAAATCCGTTTAGGTTAATAGTAGCACGACGAACACCGCTTAGTCCGCGTACTTGTTCGAAATTTACATTTTTCAGAGGTTCTCCGGTATAGATTTCATAGACAGAACGGAGAGCGGCTTCCATTACGCCACCTGTTGTTCCGAAAATGACACCGGCGCCTGTCGATTCACCCATCGGGTTGTCAAATGGGCTATCCAGTACGAGAGGGAAGCCGATATTGGCACGTTTAATCAGTCGTGCCAGCTCACGGGTGGAAATGGAATAGTCTACATCGGGGATACCGTTCACTTTGAACTCATCACGGGCACATTCGTACTTTTTAGCCAGACAAGGCATGATAGATACGACTACCAGCTTTTCTCTGGGTATGCCCATTTTCTCCGCCCAATAGGATTTGGCGATGGAACCGAACATCTGTTGTGGGGAGCGGGCGGTAGACGGAATGTCCAGCATATCTGGGAAATGATGTTCGAAGAAGTTGACCCATGCCGGACAACAGGAGGTCAGGATAGGTAACCGCACGGATTTATCTCCGTTGAGATAACGTGTCAATCGGTTCAGAATTTCAGAACCTTCTTCCATAATGGTAAGATCCGCTGCAAAATCCGTGTCAAATACATAGTCGAATCCCAGTTCGCGAAGCGCATATACCATTTTCCCGGTTACCAGAGTGCCGGGAGGAAATCCGAATTCTTCACCTAGGGCAGCCCGTACGGCAGGTGCGGTCTGCACAATCACTACTTTGTCCGGATTAGCCAGATCGTCAAGCAGACGGTTGGTGTAGTCACGTTCCGTTAATGCGCCTACGGGACAGACAGCCACACACTGACCGCAGTAAGTACATTCACTTTCCGTCATCATTCGGTCGAAAGCGGGAGCGATGGTGGTGTTGAAGCCGCGACGGATGGCTCCCAATGCTCCGACAGTCTGTACATCATTGCAAACACTTTCACAACGGCGGCAGAAGATGCATTTATCCATATTACGGACGATAGAAGCAGTAATTTCCCGCTTACGGGGGGACAGCTCACCACCATTGAAAGGCATTTCGCGAATATTGAAACGCAGTGCCAACGTTTGAAGTTCGCAGTTACCGCATTTAGGGCAAGTGAGACAGTCATTAGGATGGTCGGAAAGGATCAGTTCAGCCACCACTTTGCGAGCATTCATTACGCGCAGGGTACTGGTTTTTACTACCATGCCCTCCGTGCAACGGGTAGCGCAGGCAGGAGCCAGGTTGCGTCGTCCCATCACTTCAACCACACAAATACGGCAGGAAGCCGGATTATTTTTTATGCAAGTTCCTTTCAGGTCGATATGACACAGCGTAGGTATATTGATACCGATTTTGATGGCGGCTTCAAGAATAGTGCTTCCCTCGGGCACAGTGATGAAATGACCGTCTATCTGGAGAGTAATTTGTTTTTCTTCCATAGTAAATAGATTTTAGCAGACAAGAATAGCATTGAATTTGCAGCGTGCCATGCACATGCCGCACTTGATACATTTATCGGGATTGATTACATGCGGTTTTCGCACTAAGCCGCCGATTGCATCAGCCGGACAGTTTTTGGCGCATAAATGACAACCGATGCAATGCTCCGGATTAATCGTATAAGTCAGCAGTGATTTACATTGCTTGGCGCGACAGGTTTTATCCCGCACATGCTCCACGTATTCATTATAGAAATTGTCCAGTGTTGATAGAACAGGATTCGGAGAAGTCTGCCCTAATCCGCAGAGAGCAGTATCCTTAATTACTTGTCCCAAAGTAGCGAGGGTATCCAGGTCTTTTTCCGTACCTCTTCCTTCCGTTATCTTGTTCAGCAGTTCCAGCAGACGTTTGTTGCCGATACGGCAAGGCGTACATTTTCCGCAAGATTCTTCAACGGTGAAATCGAGGTAGAAACGGGCAACCGATACCATACAATCGTCTTCATCCATGACAATCATACCTCCCGAACCCATCATAGAGCCGGCAGCCAGAAGATTATCGAAGTCGATAGGAGTATCCAGATGTTTCTCTGTCAGACAACCGCCCGAAGGTCCGCCTGTCTGCACTGCCTTGAACCTCTTTCCGCCTTTGATACCGCCACCGATTTCATAGATTACTTCCCGGAGGGTAGTTCCCATCGGTACCTCAATCAGGCCGACATTGTTTATTTTTCCTGCAAGGGCGAATACTTTCGTTCCTTTGGAACGTTCCGTTCCGATGGCTGCAAACCAGTCGGCACCTTTCGTCAAAATAATGGGGATGTTGGCAAGCGTCTCTACATTGTTTACGTTAGTAGGCTTGCCCAAATAACCGGATTCGGCAGGGAAGGGAGGTTTGAGGGTTGGTTCACCCCGTTTTCCTTCCATGGAGTGAATCAGGGCGGTTTCTTCTCCGCAGACGAATGCACCTGCCCCATATCGTATTTCTATATCGAAACAAAAATCAGTCCCCAAGATATGATCTCCCAGCAACCCATATTGGCGTGCCTGATCGATAGCGATTTTCAGACGGTTGATAGCCAACGGATATTCGGCACGGATATACACCAATCCTTTGGAAGAACCGATAGAATAACCGCAGACACACATCGCTTCTACAATCGAATGAGGGTCTCCCTCCATGATGGAACGGTCCATAAACGCACCCGGATCTCCCTCGTCGGCATTACAGACTACATATTTGACATCTGATTTCTGTTTGTGGGCAAACTCCCATTTCAATCCGGTAGGAAAACCGCCACCGCCGCGTCCGCGCAAACCGGACTGTTTGATGATATCAATCACATCCATCGGTCGTTTGTTGAGCAGGCAATCGGCTAATGCGAAGTACCCCTCTCGGGCGATATATTCTTCGATGTTTTCGGGATCAATAAAACCACAGTTACGCAGGGCGATACGGAGTTGTTTCCGATAGAAATCCATGTGTTTGGAGTCACTGACGGTCTGTTCCGTTTTAGGATCTATGTATAGCAGCCTTTCTATTTTCCGGCCGCCGATGATATGTTCGGTGATGATGTCTTCCGCATCTTCGGGAGTGACCTGTGTGTAGAATGTATTGTCGGGAATGATTTTCACAATGGGACCTTTTTCGCAGAAGCCGAAGCAGCCCACTGTGATGACTTCTACCTTTTCGGCAATGCCGTTCTTTTCGATGGCTGTCCGGAGATGTTCCGTAATGCCTTGACTGGAAGAGGCTTTGCACCCTGTACCGCCGCAGATAAGAATCTGAAGATGCTGTGTGCCGGACGCCAGTCCGCAGCACTTTTCGGTCACTTTTTCATTACTCTCTTCACGTAATGAAAGTTTGTGTTCTGCTCTCTTCCTGATTGTAGCCAAATCATGGATAGATAAGATTTTCATAAGTATCAGAATTGTTAGTAGGTTTTTTGCAAATATAATTCTTTGTTTGGAATAACAGCATGCTCTTGTGCAAATAAAACCGATCTTTGACGGAGGATTTAGGTAAATAAATCTCTATCTTCGTATTTAATTAGGTATCAAACCTAATAAAAGATAATTGAAGTATGAGACGAATTTTACTGGGACTGTGTTTTTTATCCTTTCTGAACAGTGCATCCGGACAAGCGATTCCCTTGCCGGAAACGATGCCGCAGGCGCATCCGCGGGTACTGACCACTCCGGCGGGAAAGCAGGAAACATGGAAGTTGATTAGAAAAGAAGAATGGGCGAAAGATGTCTTCAATAAATTGAAGGAACGGACGGAAGTATATACAAACCTGACGGATGCTCAACCATCTTGGTTGTTGTCCCGTTTGGCGATGTACTGGAAATCTCATGCCACGGAAGTATATGTGAAAGGTGAAACGTTCGACCATGCAGGCGGTGAAAAGGCTCCTTATCCTACTGTGCGCTATACAGGAACCCGTGGAACGGCTGCTACTCACGGCCGCCCCAAATTGGCGGATGTCGTTCCTTATGATGATGCGGACGGGAATGTGACTTTTTGCAATAATGCACTTCCCGACCGTCCTATGGAGAGTGTACACCCATCCAAAACCGGGCGGAATATCGAAAGTCTGAACTGCGAAATTCTGGGAATTGCCCGTGATGCCGCTTTCCTTTATTGGATGACGGATGAAGAGAAGTTCGCCAAACTTGCCGCAGGAGTCTTTGATACATATATGACGGGGATTTATTATAGAAATGTCCCCATCGACTTGAACCACGGGCATCAGCAAACATTGGTAGGGCTGACTTCTTTCGAGGTAATCCATGAAGATGCACTCCATATCGTTGTCCCTTTATATGATTTTCTATATAATTACCTAAAGGCTAATTACCCGGATAAAATGGAAATCTATGCCGGAGCTTTCAAGAAATGGGCGGATAATATCATTGCGAACGGTGTACCTCATAACAATTGGAATTTGTTACAGGCACGGTTTATTATGAATGTCGGATTGGTATTGGAAGACAATAAGGAATATGCCGACGGAAAAGGACGCGAATATTATATTGACTATGTGATGAACCGTTCCAGCATCCGCCAATGGAGTCTGACTCGACTGGCGGATTACGGTTTCGACACCAATACAGGAATTTGGGCTGAATGTCCGGGATATAGCAGTGTGGTAATCAATGATTATGCCAATTTTGTGAATCAGTTTGATACGAATCTGCAATATGATTTGGTGAAAGCAATGCCTGTATTGTCGAAAGCGGTAGCAACCACTCCCCAATATCTGTTTCCCAACCGCATGATTTGTGGCTTTGGAGATACGCATCCGGGATATTTGAGTACGAACTTCTTTATCCGTATGATACAGAATGCACAGGCGAACGGGAAGAAAGGACAGGAAAACTATTTCACGGCTTTACTGAAATGCCTGGACCCGGATTTGGGAAATGATAAAACAGAAAAGAAGAATGTGCGTGTATCTGTCAATTCTTTCTTTGAAGATAAACCGCTGACGCTAAATCCCAAAGTGCAGCCGGGAAAGATAGAAGATTATGTTTCTCCTTTATTTTATGCTCCCAATGTGTCGTGGCTGGTACAGCGCAACGGTATGCATCCGCGCAACAGTTTGATGATTTCGTTGAATGGCAGTGAAGGTAATCACATGCACGCTAACGGCATTTCGATGGAACTTTACGGAAAAGGATATGTACTGGGTCCGGATGCAGGTATCGGGCTTTTCCTGTACAGCGGACTGGATTATGCGGAATATTATTCTCAATTCCCCAGTCATAATACAGTTTGTGTGGATGGAATATCGAGCTATCCGGTGATGAAAAGTAACCATTCTTTTGAGTTGCTTTCCTGTTTTCCGGCATCAGCGGAACCGGGCAAAGCATTTACGTCCGTCACTTACAGTAACCTTTATTTCCGTGAACCGGAAAGCAGGGCGGATCAGACCCGTATGATGAGTATTGTCACTACCGGGGCGGAGACAGGATATTATGTCGATGTATTCCGCAGCCGGAAAGAGAAAGGAGGCGATAAGATGCACGATTACTTCTATCATAACCTTGGGCAGACTTTGACATTGACGGCAGCAGATGGCAGCGACCTGAATCTCCAGCCTACGGAAGAACTCTCCTTTGCAGGTGCACATCTTTACGCTTATTCCTATTTATATGATAAGAAAGTGGCTGCAACCGATAAGGATGTCAAGGCAACTTTCACCATTGATATGAAAGATAAGGATGGCGATGATATATACATGAATCTTTGGATGAAAGGCGCACCGGATCGTGAAGTCTTTACGGCCTTGGCGCCAATGACCGAAGGGTTGAGCCGCACACCGAATATGCCCTATAATATAAAGGAGCAGCCGACGCTGACATTTGTTGCCCGCCAGCATGGAGAAGCATGGAATCGTCCTTTTGTTTCGATATACGAACCGAGCACGAAAAAGGAACCGTCCGCTATTCAGTCCGTCTCTTACTTTGATGCGGAAGGAGCAGGTTTAGAAGACTTTGCCGGAATCTGTGTGAAAAGCAAAAACGGACGTATAGATCATATCTTCTCTCTATCCGATGCCGCACAAACCGCTACTTATCAGGGAATGAAAGTGAAAGCGGATTATGCCGTTATCAGCAATGAATATGCAGGAAACCGGACGTTGTTTTTAGGGAATGGAACCCAATTGGTTACGCCCGGGATAATGATCCAGACCGACAATGCCGCCAATGTATTGCTCGAAAAGAAAGGGGGAAAATGGTATATTATTTCTTCTGCCCCCTGTACGGTTGTTATCGGCGATAAGAAGATAAAATCCGATGCTGCACCGGAGCCTATATTGTTGCGTATCTGATGTTTCATTTGCAATAAAGAAAAATTGTATATCTTATCCGTAGTATGATATATTATGGCCTAAGATGGAAATAGTTGCAATAAAAAACAAAAAAAGCGCGTTTAAACGTTTTTAATACTATATTTTTTCTAATTTTGTGGCTTTCTGTCCAAGTAGTATATAAAATGGACAGTAAGCCCTTTTTTGTGGGTAAATATTAGTGGGAAATATTTAGTGGGAAATAAATGATGGTATATGTGATGAGAAATGGTCGCAGGGTAATTGCTGCGTTATCATTTCTGTTATTATGTTGTGGTGTACATGTGCACGCACAGCGGGTGGCTGTAAAGACAAATGCATTAGGTTGGCTGACCGCCAGTCCGAATGTAGAAGCAGAATTTGTATTGGGTAGCCATGTCTCCTTAAACATGGGGATTGCTGCGAACCCAATCAGTACAGACAACTTTAAAACGACTTTCACGCATTTTCAGCCTGAAGTTCGTTACTGGCTAAATCGTCCGATGGTGAGTCATTTTCTTGGAATCACCGCTTTCGTGAATAATTTTAATATGATGGTGAAAGATGTGCATCACAAAGGCGATGCATACGCCGCAGGTTTGACCTATGGATATGCATGGGTGCTGGGCGATCATTGGAATATCGAAGCAACTGCCGGAGTGGGTGTGTTGCGCTACCGTCAGTTTAAGTATGATAAGGGTACTCCGAAACCGGGTGCGGTCAACGATAGTAAGACCACCATTGCACCTGTCAAACTGGGGATATCTTTTGTTTATATTATTCGATAACGAACATTAGCTAGTCAGAAAAGAGAATGAAAATCAATTTGAAACGTGATAGATTAGCAGGTATACTTCTCGTGGCGATGATGTTAGTCGGCATGAATGTATCTGCCCAACGGATCCGTGTGCAGGGGCATGTCACAAACCCGCAGGGAAAAAGTGTTCCGAATGTAAATGTGCTGAATCCGGTCAATGACGAACGTATAGAAATGTCCGACGAGGATGGCCGTTACAGTGTATTGGTTGAGAAAAACGGCTCGTTGAAGTTTACATGTGTCGGTTATGAGGACAAAACGGTGAAGGTGGCAGGCAAGCAGGTTCTGAATGTGGTATTGAAAGATGCCGTCATCGAACTGGACGAGGTAACGATTACTTCCAAAGTGAAGGATAAAGTGATTCCGGAACCTACGGACATCGAAATCAAAGGTAATTATTTCCATCTGAAAACCCGTGTCCCGGTGCCTAAGGAGATGTTTAACTCACATCGCCGCTTGGTATTGCAGCCTTCCATTTATGATGTGACACAGAAAAAGCGTCTGTTGATGCGTCCTGTTGTATTCGACGGAGATACTTATAATACAACGCAAAATCGAATGTACGATTATGATATGGATAAAGACCCTTTGCACGATTACATCCGTGTGAAAACGACTTCTTCACGCAAAGGGGATATTATTGCTTATCATGATTCTATCTATATAGAATATCTGCAACATGACTATCGTGCGGATGTGCATCTGGCGATGGAAAATTACCGGAATATCATTTATCGCGACTCTTTCTCCATTGCACGCGGAACAGTCAACCCGCTTCGTTTCTTGGAGTATAAATTCTCCGCTTTCAGCCTGACGGACGAGAAATATCTTCCGAAACCCGTGATGCAGTTGCGGGATACGAAAGGGGAGGTTAACCTGACCTTCCTGGTAGGTAAAGCCGATTTGGATGATAAGAATCCACAGAATCAGGTGGAACTGAACCGGTTGAATCAGGAATTACGTGGTATTGAGACGAATCCGGATGCCTCTTTGAAGAGTTTCCATATCACGGGAGTGGCTTCACCGGACGGTTCCTACGAGACGAATCTCCGTCTGGCAAAGTTACGTACGGATAAAGCACTGGAACGTATTCTAGCCCAACTGGATCCGGAAACACGCAAGCTGCTGGAAGTGAAATCGGATGCGTCGGTAGCTTCATGGAAAGAAGTGGCTGAATTGCTGAAGAAGGATTCCAAACCGGAATTGGCGAAAGAAGTAGAGGACTTAATCAAACAATATGCAGCTACTCCTTACCGGTTGAATGGGGTCTTGAAATCGAAACCTTTCTATAAGGAACTTGCGGCTACTTATCTGCCTAAATTGAGAAAGGTGCAATATACGTATGGTTATTCAATCTTCCGTTCTTTGACGGACGACGAGATTAGAGAACTTTACAGAAAGAATCCGAAGGAACTGACCCGTTTCGAATATTACCGTATGATTACGACGGCAAAAACTCCCGACGAAAGAGAAAAGTATTGCAGGGAAGCTCTTGAACTTTATGATAATTTTACGTATGCAGCCAATGAACTGGCAGTGGCAAAAATACAGAAAGATACTCCGGATTCACGTATTCTCGAACCGTTTGTCAGTAAATCGGCACCGGCAGAGTTATTGTCCAATCAGGCTATTGCCTTATTACATGAAGGGAAATATACAAAAGCGGATTCTGTACTGACGTTGGTTCCCGAAGAAGCGGTTTCTGAAGATTTGCAGGCCATCGTTCAGGCATTGGCCGGTTATTATAATGATGCTTTCGAAAAGGTGGCGGCTACCAGTCCTTTCAATGAGGTGGTGATGCTACTGGCAATGAAGAAAAATCAGGAAGCATGGGATAAGATTTCTGCCATGGATGTAGAGACAGCCCGCGAATATTATATAAAAGCGATTGCCGCCAACCGTCTGGAGAAAATAGGTGATGCGATTATGAGCATTGAGAAGGCCCTTGAACTTGATCCTTCCTTATTGGAAGTAGCGAAGGTGGACGGGGATATTATTGACTTGCTGCCGGAAGAGCAGAAAATTAAATAATGATATATACAACAAGAGTAAACGATGAATATCTTCAGAATCAACAATAAATATGTGGCAGCGGCAATCTTCCTGATGCTTGCTGTTACCTTACAGGCACAGGATTATGGTGCATTGCAATATATGTTACAGAAACGGCCTGCGAATGAAAAGTTCGAGAGCAATAAATTCAATGAACATCTCTTTTTCTCCGCCGGAATCGGGCCATACAGCTTGTTTACAAGTGGAGATAGTCAGGATGGGATGGGAATGACCGCTCATCTCTTTATGGGAAAGTGGATTACTCCGGTTCACGGACTTCGGATAGGGGTGAATTTGGGTTATCTGCCGTCGAGTATCTACGATTCTAAAATAAAAATGGGGGGCGGTAGCCTGGACTATCTGTTGAATATGTCCTCTCTGGCATACGGATACAATGCGAACCGTTGTTTTGAATTATTGGGGATTGCAGGTATAGAAGCCGGTTATTCTAAGGTGGGCGATAATAGCGGGCGTTCCGAAAAGTATCCGGATTTGAAAGGTGGCAGTCAGCTTTATTACGGCGCTCATCTCGGTTTACAGGGAAATGTACGTCTTTCTCCTACATTGGATTTGTTTGTAGAGCCACGGATCGGATGGTATAATGACGGTTTTGCCCATACGGAAAGTTGGAGAAATTATAAAATGGCAGGTTCGGTTCTGGTAGGTCTGAACTATATGCCTGCTGCTCCGATGGGAACTAAGATCCATTTCGATGATTTTGATAATAGCTCTTTCCTGAATCATATGTTTATCTCTTTATCCGGTGGTATCAGTACGCTGAAAGTTCCGGGAATCAAGAATACGATTAAAGGAGCAGGACCGCAGTTCTCTGCCGGAATCGGTAAATGGTTCAGTCCTTCTTCCGGTCTGCGTTTGTCCGGGACAGTTGGACTTTCAGACACCCCTTCGGGCAGTGCAAGCGGCTACTTTAAGCATGTCGATCTGCATGCGGACTATCTGTTGAATATCAATAATGTTCTTTGGGGATATGATGAAGACAGAATATTTAGTCTGATCGGTATTGCCGGAGTTAACCTGGCAGGTACGAAAGGAGTGGATAAAACCGCCAAGTATGCTCCGGGAATAGGAGTTGGTGTGCAAGGAAGTTTCCGTATCAACCGTTCTGTGGATTTATTTATAGAACCTCGCCTTAATGTGTATACTAAGAGATATGCAGGAGGTCGCGGAGTAGGTAGCAATACAGACCAACTCGGAGAGTTGAATTTTGGTTTGACTTATCATACGATTGACCGTGCGGCACGTCCGAAGAATGGATTCTCAAGCAATCACATTGCAGACAATCTGTTTATGACTTCGGGAATCGGTGTGCAAATGTTCCTGAATAAGACGAATCTTGAAAACCTTGGTTCTTTAGGTCCGCAGGCCTCTGTCTCTATCGGTAAGTGGTTGAGTCCTTACTCCGGTTTGCGCCTGGTGGGTATGGGTGGACTCTTTACGAACTATGTAGTTCCGGGAAGTGTTAAAGCGGGCAAACTTAGACATGCCAGTGTCAGTGGCGGCCTTGATTACTTGTGGAACATAACGTCTACCATGAGCGGATATAATCCCGATCGTATCTTTGATTTAATAGGTTCGGTAGGTGTTAACCTTGCTTATACTTCCCAATCAGACCATAAATTCCAACCGGGTGTTAATGCGGGCATACAGGGATTATGGCATGTGAATGATTTTCTCGGTTTGTATATTGAACCACAGATTCGCTTGTATGGAGATAAATTCATCGAAGGCAATCTGGGCTTTATGCAGAAAGACGTGATGGTAGGAGTCAATGCAGGTTTCCACTATCGCTTTGTTCCTTATTCAAAAGCAGCCAATCGTAGCGTGTTTGGTCAGGATGACAAGCGTTACTTCATCTCCGGTGCACTTGGATTGGGTAGTTTGCTCGTAGCCAACAAGGATTTGGTGAAGAATGCAGGTGTAGAAGCAAAAGGAAGCATTGGCAAATGGTACACTCCATTATCTGCATGGCGGGTAAACGGAACAATTATGTACAAGGCCAAAACGTCGTCGAAGATGAATCTCCATTATGCCGGTTTGGGTATGGATTATATGATGAGTCTGGCCACATTGGCAAAAGGATATAGCCCCGATCATGTGATAGACGTTGTTCCTTTTGTGGGAGTTACTGCCGGACTGGTACGCCGTTACGGTAAGTTTCAGGCAGTGCCGGGACTGGATGCCGGTGTGCAGGTAAAGCTGAAAGTGGCTTCTTCTTTGTATCTGTATGCCGAACCTAAAGTGGGTATCCGTACCGATACATACGATGGCTCCGAACAGGGAAGACCTGACCGCGTAGCTTCCATGGTAGGTGGATTATTATACAGATTCAAGATGCCTACTTTCCAGTAAGAAAAGAAATAGGCACTTTATTATCCGACTATTTATTGTATGAAAACACACAGGGAAACTGAATGCGCCCTTCTATATATATTTCGCCGTATCGGGCTAGCTGATGGTTTGCCTGATAATTATGAGAGAAGTGTTTTTGCAGAGGCAAGTATAAAAGGCGGGAAATAAGAAAACTGAAAAAACAGAAATACTCTAGGTAAATCTCCTTTATTGTTCGTAATAGACAATAAAGGAGATTTTTTGTATTGGTTCCTTGTTTGGCAGTTTCTGTTACCAGGTTGCCAACCTGACCGGAATAGAAAGTGTAGCTTTGCAAAGAACTTCAATAAATAGAATAATTAAAGTATAACATAGTTTGGTGATATGAATATGGTAGAAGTTTTATTTGGCAAAAGAAAATGTTTATTAGCGATAGCTATTGTGTTTTCAACATTCGGGAACGCTCAATTAGTAACCTATCCGGAAGGACTGAACACAGGTATGCCACATAATGATGATTATACAGTCAAAGTACGTGAAGCAGGTGGTGAATGGAAAGATGTATTCGAATATGAAGTTCAGGTAGATATGGATCGGGTACAATCTGCTTCAATGGTACAGTTTGATATGGGCAGTCCCGTAGAAGTGATGGTGAAAAAGAACAATGGTTCAATTCAGGATGTGAAAATCCGTCCGTTGGCAATAGGTATACAACATACGGTAAATCACAATGCAATCTTTTTTACATTAATTAGACCTCAATACCTGTCGATTGAGTTTAATGGTGATCGTTTGCATAATCTTCATTTGTTTGCTAATCCTTTGGAAACAGAAACTTATACTGAAAGCAGTGACAAAGTGATGTATTTCGGGCCGGGTGTCCATCGTCCGAAAGATTTGCCGAATACACAGATACAGATTCCTTCCAATACTACTGTTTATTTAGCTCCCGGAGCTGTTGTAAAAGCTAAATTACTGATTGATAAAGCTGAAAATGTACGCATTGTCGGGCGTGGTATTCTCGACCATTCGATCCGTGGAATAGAAGTTACTCATTCTAAAAATGTATGGATTGACGGTATTACAGTCATAAATCCTGATCACTATACAGTATTTGGAGGTGAATCTACTGGCTTGATCATCAAGAATTTAAAGTCTTTCAGTTGTAAAGGATGGAGTGATGGCATAGACCTGATGTGTTGCAGTGACGTATTAATAGACAATGTTTTTATGCGGAACAGTGATGACTGTATTGCCATCTATGCCCATCGCTGGAACTATTACGGAGGAAGTCGTAACGTGACTTTACAGAATTCAATCCTTTGGGCGGATATTGCTCACCCGATCAACATTGGAGGACACGGTAACCCGGACGACGCAGTGGGAGAAGTGGTTGAGGATATAACCGTCCGGAATGTCGATATTCTGGAACATGACGAAGATGATCTTCTTTATCAGGGCTGTATGGCGGTGGATTGCGGTGATAAAAATCTGGTACGTAAGATATTATTTGAAGATATCCGTGTAGAAAGTATTCAGGAGGGAAGATTGTTTCATATTAATGTCCGTTTCAATTCAAAGTATGATAAACAGCCCGGACGGGGAATTGAAGATATTACTTTCCGCAATATCACTTATAATGGAGTGGGTGAGAATCCGTCTCTATTGAAAGGGTTTGATAAAGAACGCTCCGTCAAGAATATCATCTTTGATAATGTGATGATCAATGGTGTGAAGATGAAAAACACAGATGATTTTATCACGAATGAATATATAAAGAAGATCACCGTCAAATAGCATAATCTGGAACATGAAGTATGAATAGATAAATTTCTTTGCATTAGGTGCAAACTTATTTTCTTCTAATACCAAACTTTCTTTAGGTTAAACATAAACTATAAATGCAAGTTTCATTTATATAATCAGAACTTGCAATTATATAAATGAAACTTTCGTTTTTATAATCAAAGCTTGCAATTATAGATTTCTATTAGTTAAGAGCAACTTTAGTATTAGAAGGAAAGAACTTTGCAATAGAGAGATAATAACTTATCTATTTGAGCTTCTTTTTACTACGAAATGCTATCTTTGCTTGTCATTTGGTAGAAAAGAAATCGAATCGCACTATGATTAACAGAATTATATGGATTATTGGGATTGTATGGATAGGGAACATTCAAAATGGAGTACAAGCGCAACGACGTAACTTCATTCATCCCGGAATCACCTATTGTCTAGTTTATCAATCAAAAGGAAATTCTTTATTGTCCGTAGCTTTTGATTCGGAAGTAAAGACGGAACCAGTGAAATTACCCTGCTCCGCACAATGGACGGAAAGAGAAATAGGAAAACTCACTCTTTCCGCAGGAGCTTGCGTACTTCGTTTACAGATAGAGCAAGCCGGAGATAAACTCGAAATCCAGAAAATAATAGTAAAGCAGGATAAGGGGATTTGATTTCTCATTCGTACTTAATAATAGTACTACAAAAAAAGATGGCCATGAAAATTCGAATATGTTTGTTAATCATACTGATGGGATTATTGTATCCGGGTTATATTAGCTCGCAAGAGTCCCCTTATGTATTCCGCCAGATTGGAGTTGTCGAAGGATTACCGGATAACTATGTAAAAAGCGTTTTCCCCATCCCGGACGGACGTATCGGTGTGCGAAGCACTGTGCTGTTAAGCCTGTATGACGGTGCGAACTATTCAAATTTCCCTTTCAATATTCATGGCGAATATTCGATAGCATATAACCATATCATTCCTGAACAGTATATTGATGCTGATAAACGTTTGTGGATGAAAGAACGCAAGAGCCTGCGTGTCTTCGATTTGACTACCGAACAGTATATATATAACGTAGATTCTTTATTCCAACAGTTCGGCTTAAAGGATAAAGTGGCGGATATCATCATTGATTCTGAAAAACACTGTTGGTTTCTGACACCGGGTTCTTCTGTCTATATGTACGATGCAGAGACAAAATCAATCGAGCAGGTTTGCAGGAACGATGAGTTTATGGAATACTATGGCGGATTGCTCGGGGTGGAAAGTCATGGAAAATACAGTTGGATGGTTCATCAGAAAGGAGCTATCCGTTGCTACGATTTGGAAAAGAAACGTTTTGTACAGCAACTTGATTTCCTGAAAGACCAACTGAAACCGGATGACCGTGTAGTTCTGAAGATACTCGATAATGGTGACTTTTGGCTGATGTGGGATCGTGGAGTAGGCTATTATGATGTCTATAATAAAAAATGGAATCAAATTTCAGGTATCCGACTCGGACACTATTCATGGTTCACTTCTATGGACATTGATAAAGGTGGAAATGCATGGGTAGGAACCGTTATCGATGGATTCTATGTCATTGATATGCATAATTTTTCTGTAACCCGGACACAGGACATTCCTTTATTATCAGGTAATACAGTACGTAATGGCATTCAGAGTATCTATTGCGACAAGGAAAACAATTCTGTTTGGATAGGACTCTATAATCAGGGAATGTGCTATTACCATCCCAGCATGAATAAAATAGTGCTGTACAATAAAAAGATGATAAATGGCGACTGGAAAGGAGAGGAAATACGCTGTATGCTCGAAACGTCTAAAGGAGAAATTCTGATGGGTACTACACAAGGTGTCTATCGTTATGAACCGGAGACTAAGAGAATGAACAGATTCTATCATGAATTCAGCCAGAAGAATTGCCGTGTACTCTATGAAGACAGTAAGAAGCGTGTTTGGGTCGGAACATACCACGATGGACTCTACTGTATAGATCATGGAAAGGTACGGTCTTACGATTATCCCGATACGGATTATCAGAATGAACTGGATTTCAGTAATATCCGTGTCATGGTCGAAGACCCTTCCGGTCGGTTGTGGGTAAGTATATATGGTGGTGTAGGATTATTCAATCCGGAAAACGGGCAAATAAACTTATTGTCCGAACAGTTCCCCGAACTCAAAAAATACAAAGTAGCCAATGCATTGGCCATAGATAACCAATCCCGGTTGGTCGTAGGCAGTGATAACGGACTTTACATTTACGATCCTGCAACGAATAAAATATGGATACCGGAGCAAGACGGCCAGGCTAATTCAATCTTCAATCAGGGAAGTATCAAGTACAACCAAATACTCAAAGACCATGAGGGAACTTTATGGTTTGCCACTCAATATGGCTTGAGCGTCTTGACTCACAATGGGCAAAGCTACACATTAGGGAGAGAAGAAGGTCTGTCCAAAGCCATCCTGAACGTAGTAGAAGATAAGAACCATGATCTCTGGATTTCGACAGTCACTTCTATTTATAAGATAAAAGTAGACAGAAGAGCTGATAAATACGGCTTTCATGTAATCAGCTGTCTGTCGGAAGATGAAATCCGTCAGGATGATTTATATAGTTTCCCTTCGTTAATGACCAGGGACAATCAGCTTTTCCTGGGGTTGATGAACGGCTTTATCGCTTTCTCACCGGAAAACATGATAGATAATCAGTGCCTCAATCGTCCTCTGTTTACCTCATTCCGCTTGTTTAATGTTCCGGTTGTTTCGGGTGAAACATATAACGGGCGTGTCTTATTTGACAAAGCATTGAGTTATTCGGACGAAGTACAGTTGAAATATGATGAGAATTACATTACACTTGAATTCTCCGGCCTGAACTTCCCCAATCCTTCCCAAACCTTTTTCCGTTACCAGCTGGAAGGATTTGACAAGGAATGGACAGAAACCCTTTTTGAGAATGGACAAGGACGTGTTGTCTATAATAATCTCCCTTCGGGCGAATACATCTTCCGTGTGTCCGCTGCCGGAAACGACCGGATATGGGGACCGGAGTCTGCATTCAAAATTGTAATTCATCCCCCGTTTTGGGATACACTGGCCGCTCGTGTTTTCTATGCAATTTTAGGTATTCTCTTAATCTTCGGGCTGATCTATGTAATAAACCGCCGCAACCGGCAAAAGATGATTCGTATGCAGGAGGAAGAAGCGTTGAAGCAGAAAGAAGAACTGGATCAGATGAAATTCCGCTTCTTCACAAATATAAGCCATGAACTCCGCACTCCGTTGACGTTGATTATCACGCCATTGGATATGATGATACGTCGATTGACAGACGATGCGATGAAAAAACAACTGAATACCATCTATAAGAATGCTCAAAACCTATTGTCATTGGTGAATCAGCTACTCGATTTCCGTAAATTGGAAATGAAAGGAGAGAGGTTGCATCTGATGAACGGCGATATGGAGGAATTTATTGTTTCGGCTTATAACAACTTCATGCCAATGGCAGTAGAGAAGCATCTTAACTTCGTGAACCAATCGGAACATAGAGCGCTTTATATGTTCTTCGACCGGGACAAGGTACATAAGATTGTAAATAATCTCTTGTCCAACGCCTTCAAATATACGCCGGAAGGCGGGACGGTAGACTTACTGCTTGCAACAGAAGAAATAGAAGGAAGAAACTACGTGAGAATATCCGTATCCGACACCGGAATCGGAATATCCGAATCAGATCTTCCCTATATCTTTGACCGTTTCTATCAGGTAGGAAATGAAGGGGACGAAAAAATAGGCAGTGGCATCGGACTTCATTTGGTAAGGGAATATGTAAATATACATGGTGGCCGCATTAAAGTGGACAGTCAGATAGATCGCGGATCAGTATTTACCGTTTGGCTGCCGATGGATCTGAAACCGGAACCGGATGAACTGCCGGAAGAAATTGTCGGAACGGAAACAACGGACGTTAAAGAGAAAGAAACCACTACATCCATAGTTGACGATAACCTGAAGAAACTGTTGTTAGTGGAGGATAATCAGGAATTCCGTACTTTCCTGAAAGAACAGTTGGAAGATTTCTATCAGATCGTTGAAGCAGCAGACGGCGAGGAAGGAGAGCGAAAAGCGATAGAGGAGAATCCGAACCTGATTATCAGCGACATTATGATGCCGAAAGTAGACGGTATCGAACTTTGCCGTCGGATCAAGACGAATGTGCAGACTTCCCATATACCTGTGATATTGTTGACGGCCCGCACTGCCGATGATATCAAGATCAATAGCTATGAAGTAGGAGCAGACTCTTATATGTCGAAACCCTTCAACTTTGATATGCTCATGGTGCGCATTGAAAAACTGATAGAGCAACAGGAAAAGAGAAAGCAGGAATTCCGTAAAAACATAGAAGTAAATCCGAGTGCTATCACTATTACTTCAGTAGACGAACAGCTTATACAGAAGTGTCTGGAATATATAGAAAAGAACATGGACAATCCGGAATATGGTGTAGAAGAGTTGAGTGGGGATTTGGGTATGGTGCGTATGAGCCTTTACCGTAAGCTACAATCCATCACCGGACACACACCGACGGACTTTATCCGCAGCATCCGTTTGAAACGGGCGGCACAGTTATTACAAGGAAGCCAGTTGCCGATTGTTGAAATTGCGAACCGGGTAGGATTCAGTTCACCCAGCTATTTCTCGAAGTGTTTTAGAGAAATGTTTGGGGTGCTACCCAAGCAATATGCTGAGGAATCGGGAAGAAAAGAATGACATTGTGCTTGTATTTGTAGTTTAATTATTACATTTGCGCTGAATAAGTGAGATAATTGTAAGATCTTGTTCACATTGGGGCAGAAGAAGTTTTATTTTATAATATATATTGATATGAAAGTATTAGTTTTAATTTCGTTGGTAGGAGGTTTGATGTTATCTTCTTGCGGAGGTAGCAGTTCAAAAAATAATGCGAGTGGTAAAGAAGTAAATCCGGCAGATACAATCTATTTGGGCGATTTGCGTGAAAAGTTTGCGGATGACAGCATTTTCTTTAAAGTAGTGGCACCGGATTTGATGTTAATGGATTATCAGTATCTTTGGGCAGTAACAGAATCGGAAGCGGTAGAGAAAGGACTGACGAAAGAATACTATAAACGTGTGAAGAAAGAAATCACCGATACGAATGAAGCGATCAAAAGAGGTGTGATGAAAGGTGCGAACGTAAAACGTATACCGGATTTCCAGACATCGCAGGATAATAAATAATGAATCCTTCCGGATGAAAGCTTTCATCCATGCAAATTTAAGAACAGGGGAGTCGTCTAATGTAACGGCATCCCCTTTTTTATTGGAGTGACCGTTAGATTTATCCCGATGAAATGGGACGTTTTTGCAAAAATACACGCTTGTTACGATAGTTTTGTTATCTGTTACTTTTGTGATATTTTAGTTCGAAACTTGTTCCTACTTTTGTATCATCGTTAAACGGATAAATTTAATGCCATGAATAAACAGCAAGCTACATTTGACGACTTTTTCTCTGAATGCTACCTTAAATATAAGGAGTATATCAAGAACTACATCGCTATCCGCATTTGCCATCCGCACGAAGCGGAAGATTTGGCGCAGGATGTCTTTGTCCGCTTATGGGAACACAGGGCATTCGTGAACAAAGATACAGTCTGGTCTTTGCTCTTTACTATCGCCCGCAATATCGTAACTGATAAAATCCGTCGTTATTATAAACAGGAAGATTTTGTCGCCTATATATATAATAGGATGGAAGACATCGGTCGGAATACCACAGAAGATGCCGTTCATTATCGTGAACTAAAAAAGATACACGACAAAGTTATGGAAGCTCTTCCTGTCAAACGCCGCCAGATCTATGAACTTAGTTTCAATCATGAACTGTCTTGTCCTGCCATTGCAGGAAAGCTGTCCTTATCTCCCCGTACAGTAGAATGTCAATTATTGCTGGCTCGCAAAACTGTTCGTACTTGTTTGAAAAATGAATTCTCCAAAGTCGGTTAAATACCAGATTCGGAAAAACACATATTAACTTTAACAATTTAATAGTATTATGGAAATTAAATCCAAATTCTTGTGTTCAAAAGGAGTCGCATTGGCTTTTGCCATGCTGCTGGGTGGTTCGCCCGGTGTATTGCTCTATGCAAATGATTCTGTAGAAGAGAGTTTGATGGTAGCCCAGACAGGCCGTATCATCAAAGGTCTTGTGACAGATGCGAATGGTGAACCATTGATTGGTTGTAATGTAGTGGTCGTAGGAAGCAATGCAGGAGTGATTACCGATATTGACGGTCGGTTTACACTGAATATTCCTGCTGATGCCAAACAAATTAAAATTAGCTATATCGGATATGTAGATCAGATCATTAACCTTCATGACCGCTCTGATTTTAAGGTAGTATTAAAGGAAGATAATAATGCATTGGATGAGGTTGTTGTAGTGGGGTATGGTACACAGAAAAAAGCGACATTGACAGGGGCGGTAGAACAAATAGGTAGCCAGGTATTGGAAAGCCGTGCCATTACCAATGTCGGTGCTGCTTTGCAAGGAGCTACTCCGGGTTTGGTAGTCACTCGTTCTTCCTCACGTCCGGGTAATGAAGGTTTGAATTTCCAGATTCGTGGTCTGACATCTGTCAATGGAGGTAGTCCGTTGATTATTGTAGATGGAGTACCTGTATTGAATGCAGAGTCATTCCAAAATCTAAATTCGGATGATATTGAAAATATTAGTGTTTTGAAAGACGGTTCAGCTTCCATTTATGGTGCGAAAGCAGCCAATGGTGTTATCTTGGTAACTACCAAAAAAGGTAAGGGCAAGACCACCGTAGATTATGGCTTCAATATGCGTTTCACCACTAATGGCATTATGGCTTTCTCTCCCAGTATGCAGGAATATGCCACCATGTGGCTGGAAGCCAATAAGGAAATGCCGGAGCATGACTGGTGGGGCTGGGGAGAAGAAAATCTGAAAAAGATGGCTCAAGGCATTGAAGGTATTTATGAGTCGACTGTGGCCGATTGGGGTACGATGTTCGTAGGTAATGCCAATCGCCTGGATGAATTGTTTGCCCGTCGTTATTCCTACCAGCATAACTTGAGTGTAGCAGGTTCTACGGATAAATCCGATTACCGTATTTCTTTAGCTTATGCCGATAACCAAGCCAATCTGGCCACTGCTTATGATGGACAGAAACAGTTGAATTTGCGCTTGAACTACGGAATCAAATTGACCGATTGGTTCAAACTGGAGACTTCAGCCAGTATGATTAAAACAAATACCGAAACGCCCACACATGGTATCGATCGTACACTCTACGGGAATGATGCTCCATTCTTTCCGGCTAAGAATCCTTATGGACAATGGTATGCTAACTTCGGTAATGTAGGTGACCGCAATGCGGCAGCAGCTACAACGGATGGCGGACGTGACGAGAGAGAGAATCTGACCACTCGTGTTGATTTTAAAGCATTGGTGGATATTTGGAAAGGAATTACTTTCGAGGGTACTGCTTCCTTTCAAAATGAGGAATATCGCAGGGAACGTTATTCGCTTCCGGTACAGTGCTACAATTGGTTCGGCGAGCAGACGGCGAAGTTGGTGTATGAAACAACACAAACCCTTAGTACTCCGCAAGATGTGATGAATTTTAAAGATTCCCATCAGCCGGGATATCTGGTACAGGCAAACAATTCCCGGTATCAATACTATTCAGGGCTATTGAAATATAAGCGTACATTTGCCGAAGTACATAACATAGATGCCATGTTCGGTATCAGTGCCGAGAAATGGGTGACTAAAAAAGTGGTTACCGCTCGTGAGAAGTTTGAGGATGTCGGAATTTACGATCTGAATCTGGCTACAGGTACACAGGGGAACGGGGGAGGAAAGACTCATAATGGTACCTATTCATATATTGCCCGTTTGAATTACAACTATGCGGAAAAATATATGGTTGAATTGATGGGGCGCCGTGACGGAAACTCCAAGTTTGCTCCTGGTTACCGTTTCAAAAGCTTCGGTTCCGTTTCTTTGGGATGGGCGTTCTCGGAAGAACAATTTGTAGAGTTTCTAAAGCCTGTTCTTTCTTTTGGTAAGCTGCGTTTAAGCTATGGTAGTTCAGGTAATGATGTTGGGCTGGGCGATTACGATTATGTATCTACTGTCTCTCTTGGGACGGCCGGTTTTGGAACTATACCTGCCAACCAGGTATCTTCAGGTTTCGGTGGTTTAATTTCTTATGACCGTACTTGGGAGAAAGTTTCACAAAAAAACTTCGGTATCGATCTTAACTTCTTTGATAATCGCTTGAAAGCTACATTCGATTATTTTATAAAAGATAATACCGGTATGTTGGTAAATGTCACCTATCCGGGCGTATTAGGAGGTAAATCTCCTAAAACGAATAGTGGTCATTTGAATGTAAAAGGTTGGGAGTTTACTATCGGATGGCGCGACCAGATTAAAGACTTTTCTTACTATGCCAACTTTAATATTGGTGATACAAAGAGTCTGTTGAAAGAGATGGAAGGAGCAGCTTCTTATGGGGCCGGTTGGAATGCAGCCGTGAATGGATATCCATTGAATTCGTACTTCCTTTATCGCACAGATGGTTACTTTAAAGATCAGGCGGAAGTAGATCGCTATTATGCACTTTATGGAGAGGGTAAAGAAGATTTGACTGGTGTAGGAGCAGGAAGTGCAAGCCGGTTGCGTCCGGGTGATACCAAACGTTTGGATTTGAATGGTGATTATAAGATTTCCGGTGCAGGGAATGAGAATAGCGATTTGCAATACCTCGGTGACTCCAATCCACATTTTGTTTTCGGTTTCACATTGGGAGGATCATGGAAAGGTTTTGATGTGAACGCGATGTTCCAAGGTGTCGGCAAACAGTATGTTATCCGTAATGACTGGATGGCTTATCCTTTTCAAACACGTACCGCCAATCAGAACCCGACATATTTGGGCAAAACATGGACAGAGAGCAATCCGAATGCAGAATTCCCTCGTTTGACTACTAATGCGAATCTTGCACGCTGGAATTATCAGAATAACGACTTTATGATGCAGAATAACCGCTATATCCGTTTGAAGACATTAATAGTCGGCTACACATTGCCGCAGATATGGACGCGCAAGGTGAAACTGGAAAAAGTACGTGTTTACTTCTCTGGCAATGATTTATGGGAAGCTACCAGTATTCGAGACGGTTTCGACCCGGAAATGGGAGCAGCCTCCAACAACAGTGGATACCCGTTTGCACGTACTTGGTCGTTCGGTCTGAACGTCACTTTATAGTAGCTATGAAAAATTAAATACAGAATAGAAGATATGAAAAAGATAACGAACTATATATTAATTTGCACCTGCGCATTGGGATTTTCTTCATGCGTGAATACGTTCCTTGACTTGGAACCACTGGATGCCAAGACAGATGTGATTTACTTCAAGACTCCGGAACATTTCCGTGAATATGCTAACGGGCTTTACGGGCAATTATTGGGATGGCAGTCTTCTTACGGAAGTATATTCGATCATATGGATGCAGCATCCGATCTTTCTACTTGTTTTAGATATTCGTATGGTGTAGGAACCGGTGTGATGGGAGTTCCTAATGACGATAGTCGTTGGGAGAACTGCTATGGTAATATTCGTGCCACTAATCATATGTTTGAAAGAGCAGTTTCTTCCTATACAGGCAATTTAGCGGACATTAAAAAAGAATTAGCCGAAGGGCATTTCTTCCGTGCCTATAACTATTTTTACTTATTGAAGTTTTTTGGCGGAGTGCCTGTCGTTACGAAAGTTCTCGACGTGACTTCACCGGAGTTGTATGGAAAACGTAATAGCCGTTATGAAGTTGTCAATTTGATTCTCTCTGATTTGGATGAGGCTATCGCAGGGTTGCCGTTGGAGCAGAATATAACCTCTGCCGACAAAGGTAAAATCAGCAAACAGGCTGCACAGGCATTTAAGGCTCGTGTGTTACTTTATGAAGCTACTTGGCGTAAATACAATGGCACTTCTACCGATTTTGAAGGTTCTGCCGGTCCGGCTTCCGATCAAGTAAATGCTTTCCTGGAAGAATCTCTTCAACTATCCGAAACTGTGATGGGGGATGCTGTTTATTCTCTTTGGAATTATAATAATGTAGCAGCGATGAGAAATATGAGTAGCCGTTACCTGTTTAATATTGAAGAAGAAGCTAGCAATCCTGCCGGTGCAGGAAGAGCGACGAACAAGGAATTTATCATAGCTTCTGTATATAGTCAGGAAACGCGTAAAGGACAGGTTGCTTTGAATCAGGTGATTTATACGGATATGCGTCCCAGTCGGAAATTAATTGATATGTTTTTATGCACCGACGGGCTTCCGGTCAGTATGTCTGATAAATTTCAGGGATATAAGAATCCGGGGGACGAATTTCAGAACCGGGATTTCCGTTTGACCTCTTATGTGGGTTCATATGCTACGAGTCTGACAGTTGAGAACTGTGGGTATGGTGTTTCCAAGTTTGCTATTACTGATATTCAACGCCAAAGTAAAGATGAATCGGCCAATTATCCGGTACTTCGGTTGGCAGAAGTATACTTGAATTATGCTGAAGCTGTGATGGAACGCTATGGTGAAATATCAGATGACCAGTTGAATAAGTCGATAAATAAAATCCGTGCCCGTGCGGGAATTGCCAACCTGACAAATGCATTGGCAAAGCGAATTCAGGAAGGAGTGCCGGCAAATGCGAGTAAGACAGTCAATCAGGTAATGCTGGATGAGATCCGCCGTGAACGTGCTTTGGAACTCTATATGGAAGGTTTCCGTTGTGACGACCTGAAACGTTGGGGCATTGCGGAAGAGAATCTGAATGAGTCTCGTTGTGGTGCGGTAGTAGGTAATGCTAGCTATCCGACAGCATTTATAGACGAAAACGGGAATGCTACCAGTGCTTTCAATCCGGCTATTTTTACGAAAGGGACGGAAGAAGTAGAGACAGGTAAAGGTAAACTACCTTGTGTAGTGCTTCTCAAATCATCCGACTGCGCATTTACTAAGGGAGATTATTTGTGGGCGATTCCAAGAAATCAAATCAACCTGAATTCAAATCTGGTACAAAATCCGGGATATTAATCATTCAATCGTTTAACGTATAATACCATAGATTATATGAAGTTTTTATTCAAATATACATTTCACTTGGCAATACTTGCTTGTGTTTCCGCACTTTTCTCCGGTTGTGAGCAAGATCCCAAGTATAGAGTTTATGATTATCCTGTGCCGGTAGTGGAGAGCATTTATCCAACGGACGGATATGTCACTACACAGGTAGTTATTACGGGAACCAATTTTGGTGACCGTGCAGAAGCTGTGAAGGTCTTCTTCGGTGAAGCTCAATCAAATAAAGTGCTCGATTGCAAAAATAACCGTTTGGTAGTGGAAGTGCCGGAAACAGCAGTAACAGGCAATCTGTCTTTACAGATTTATAATAAAAAGGTGGAGAATATCGGTTATTATACAGTATTGCCGACACCACGTGTCATTACAGTGACCTCTGATAGTGAAGACGGTGAGGGGGTAGCTGATACGGGAGACAGGGTTACTATAACAGGTGAGAACTTTGGTGCGGATCCATCTGATATTTCTGTCAGCTTCAACGGAACGCCAGCTGAATTTGAACTGGTGGATGAATCTACTATTGTTGCGACAACTCCTGCAGATTATAAGACAGGTAATGTGACTGTAACTATTCATGGATATACAATGACAGGTAGTGCAATGTTTAATCCTAACTCAAAGGGTGATGTGACAGTGCTTTACCTCCAAAACTACAAGCAGCCGTTTGCCAAGGCAAATGACGAAAATTGGAAGAACGGTGAATGGTGGACTCCGGCAGTATGGAATCAGAATAAGGCATCTTTCAATGCAAAAAACAATACTACTGTTACCGGAATGCAGTATAAAGCAGCAGAGGGCTTCACATTAGCGTTCCAGAATGGATGGGACAAGGAAGCTTATGCGAATGGGAAAATGTGGCAAGTTGCTACGCTCCGTCCTGGTAAGTATAGATTGGAAGTTACTTATGCCTATTCGTTGGTAGTAAATGATGCGGGGAATTTTATTTCTGCATTAATAGCTAAAGGAAATAGTGAGAGTGATATACCGGATGTGGCTGATATTGAGCAATTAGATGGAGTTTGTGTGGTCTATGATAAAGCTGGTACAAATGATGATTCGGGTACGTTGGTGACACCTTCGTTTGAAGTGGCGGAGACAACGGATGTTGTCATTGGATTCCTTACTTCTCTGGCCAAAGGCAATTCATACTTTAAGGTAACAGAATTGAAATTGATTCTTGAATGATGTGGAAAAAGAAAAAAGAGTAATTCATCGTGATAATATAATTAAGATTATGAAGAAAATATATAACTATCTGTTTCCCGTTTTCCTCTCGCTTTTCGCATTGGCTGCTTGTGACGAGGATAACGAAGAAATTGTTCCAATGAGTTACACTGATCCTGTGGCAACTGTAACAAAGATAGATCCTGTAGAAGGATATGTTGGGAATGAGTTTACCGTTAGTGGCAGTGATTTTGGTATCAGAACAGAAGATGTGAAAGTATTTATCGGTTCCCAGGAGGCAGCAGTAGTCTCCTGTGTCGACGATGCAATTCTTGCGAAAGTGCCGGAATCTGCAACAAACGGAAAGATAACCGTTGAAGTCTTCGGACAACGTGTAGAGACTGATCTTGTTTATCGTGTACTTGGTAAGCCGGGTGTTAGTGTAGTGAAACCTTCCTATGGTTTTCCGGGTGCCAGTATTGTTTTCGAAGGACAAGAATTTGTTTCTTCTAAAGCATTATACACTTTGACTTTTGGAACTTCCACAGAAAAGGCGGAGATTGTGGGTACGCCTACTGATACCGAATTTACAGCCAAAGTTCCCGAGACAGCTGGCAGTGGAGTCATGACACTTGTTATGGCAGAACAAACGATTGATTTAGCATCTTATCCTTTCACAGTGTTGAAGCATGCAGCGCTTGATATTCCTAAGGAAGGCGAACCGGTTCCATCTGGTTTTGCAGGCAGTAAATTTGTAATAACAGGAACCAATCTTGTGCAAGAATTGCTGGATAGGTCTGTTGAGGGGTTGGAGCCTTTGAAAGTCACTTTCTCTAAAGCTGGCGGAGAACCTGTAGAAGCTGCAATAGATACTGATAATTTGACAGATAAGAGTATTCCACTCACTGTACCTGTTTCGTTGGAAGCCGGAGATTATACAATTACTGTCATCACTCCGTTTGAAACTATTGGGACACAGTTGAAATATACGGTATTACCGATGCCGACAGTAACAGGCATTTCAACGAAAGCCGGATATATTAATGCGGAAGTAACGATCATTGGTCAGAACTTTGGTACGAAAGCTGAAAATATTCAGGTCTTTTTCGGAGAAACAGTTTGTGATAAAGTGACACTGAATGATAAAGGTAATATTGTAGTGAATGTTCCAAAAGGAGTTTCATCTGAAGCTCCGGTGAAGATTAAACTGATCATTCAGGGTAGGGAAATAGAGATGGGCGAATCGGGCACATTTGAAGTTTGGGAAACTCCGGAAATCACTTCCGTTGAAACACCGTATATTTATCCTTATGGTACATTAGTAAAAGCCGGACAGGAAATAACATTTACAGGAAAAGGTTTTGGAACGGATAAGAATTCTGTTACAGTTACTTTTGAGGGAATATCCGTACCTGTTGCGGTTAAAGAGATTACTACGACTGCTATAACAGTAACAGTTCCGCAAGGTTTCAATGGTGGAAAAGTAACAATGGTGTTTGAAGGCATTACACAGCCCGTAGAGAGTGATATATTACAACCTCTGCCGGCGGATGGAGATATTTCTCAATATGTACTTATGAATTATAAACAGCCTTTTGACTATGTAAAAGAAGGTGGAGATAATGGATTCCATAAAAAAGGAGAGTGGGCAAAAGCCGCTTATTGGATAGTTCAGAACTCTAACTTGACTGCCGGTGAAGGAGGTGCTGCTGTTGATTTGGCATTTAAAACGAAATATGGTGATGGAAGTGACGCAGGTTTGGCTTTACAAACAGATTGGGGATTTGACAATCCTAAAAATGATGGTAAGGTATATCAGACTTCTCATCTTCAAAAAGGAAAATATAAGTTGACGGCACACGTTTATGAATATGACGGTAGAGGTTTTACCGGTTATGTTGCGGTTTGTAAAGGCAATGAGATGGCAAATACTAGTGATATACCAAGTAAGAGTCTGGCAAATGCTTCTATTTCCGGTACGGGTGATGTAGTCGTTGATATTCTTGTGGAAGAGCCTACCGATGTGGTCATTGGTTTTGTTTGTACGATTACAGTAAAACAAGGGCGGGCTAAGATAGATAATTTCAAATTAGAGTTAGTAGAGCAATAAACTATAATTGGGTACACCGTAATCAATGGTAGATGCGGTGTACCATTAAACCAAAAGTATGATGAAAAAGATATATTACATAGCTGCAGTATTCGCTACCCTGTTTTTGGCAGGATGTGGTGACGGCATTGACCTTCCGGGTGTCAATGTGGAAACTGATTTGAATAAAATTCCCCTTCCTGATAATAACGTAAATTTGGAACAGGTTGAACTTAAACCGTCAACAGAACCCATGCTGCATGAAGGGTTGCATACGGAGGCAGATTTCCAGCGTATCCGGGATAAAAAAGCTGCCGGAGAAGAGCCTTGGGTAAGTGCTTATCAATTATTAGTAGAAAGTCAGTTTTCGCAGAAGACGGCAGATACTTATCCTACGGAATGGATTAAACGTGGAATTTCCGGTGATGAAAATTATATGAATGCAGCCAGAGGAGCTACTATCGCATATCAGCAAGCGCTTCGTTGGAAGATTGAACAAGATGATGAATATGCGGCAAAAGCGGTGGAGAATTTGAATAAGTGGGTACAGACTTGCGTCGGTGTAACGGGTAATACGAATTTATCACTTGCCGCAGGACTTTATGGTTATGAATTTGCTATTGCCGGTGAATTATTGAGGGACTATGGAGGATGGGACCGTGCGGACTTCGCAGCTTTCCAGAATTGGTTACTTAAAGTGTTCTATCCTGCCAATGACGATTTCCTGAAACGCCATCACGATACGAATGCGTTACATTATTGGGCTAACTGGTGTCTTTGTAATATAGCGGCTAAAATGGCTATCGGCATCGTTACCGATCGTCGTGATATTTATAACGAAGGTATCGACCATTTGCAGACTGGTGATACAAACGGACGTTTACGTCGTGCTATCTATCACGATTATGCACCGGACTATAACTTTGCTCAATGGCAGGAGAGTGGACGTGACCAAGGGCACACGTTGATGTGTGTCGGATTGATGGGAATTATTTGCCAGTTGGCATGGAGTCAGGGAGACGATTTCTTTGCCTATGATGACAATCTGTTCATGCGGGCTTGCGAATATGCCGCTTGTTGTAATTATACCAATGAGACTGTACCATATACTACTTATATATGGCAAAAACAGAGTCAATGGGGATATCCGATTCCGGAAGAGCAAACAGCACTTGGTGATGGTAAATGGATCAAACGTGCGATATGGGCGTTGCCTTACTATCATTACAAAGGGGTAAAAAACATCTCGGATGATAATCTCAAATACACTAAGATTGCTACCGAATATGTAGGAATAGAAGGAGGCGGCGGTTATTATGATGCTAATTCCGGAGGATATGATGTACTTGGACTTGGTACATTGATGTATGCAAAATAAATGAACAACTTAAAATGAATAGACTGATACGAATAGCGTTTACATTTTTACTTGTAATGACTTCAGGAGTTATACAGGCAGAAATTGTCATCTATCCGGTGCCACAAGGTATCTACTATGCCCGTCACAACGACGACTACACAGTAAAGGTACGTCAAGTGGGTGAAAAAGATTGGGTAGATCTTTATGAATATAATGTAAAGGTGGATATGGATACCAAGTCGGATGCAACCATGGTACAGTTTGATTTTTCCGGTAAAGTGGAAGTGCTGGTGCAAAAGAATAACGGAGAACTCCGTTCAGCAGTAGTGCGTCCGTTATCCAAAGGCATTCAGCCGGAGATAGACGGAAATTTTCTGCTGTTCACATTGGATAAACCGCAAAAGCTCTCTGTAGAGTTCAACGGTGACCGTTTGAATAATCTGCATGTGTTTGCCAATCCGATCATTGAGAATGTGCCTGATAAGAATGATCCGAATGTGATGTATTTTGAGTCCGGTATACACGAACCCACTGATGTGGCAGGCAAATGCTTCCGTATTCCTTCCAACACGACTGTCTATCTGGAAGGTGGAGCGGTGCTGAAAGGTTGCCTGACTTGCGACAGCGTAGAGAATGTAAAGATTCTCGGACACGGTATGTTGCTTGAACCGCAGCAGGGAATATCGGTGGCATACTCCAAGAATGTACTGATTGATGGAATTACAGTCGTCAACTCCCGTCACTACACCGTTTCCGGTGGACAATCGCAAGGAATCACTATCAAAAATCTGAAATCATTCAGTTATCAGGGCTGGAGTGACGGATTGGATTTTATGTCCTGCTCGGATGTAGTGATTGATGATGTTTTTCTTCGTAATTCAGACGACTGTATAGCCATCTATACGCATCGTTGGAATTATTATGGAGATTCTCGTAATATCCGTGTACTTAATTCTACACTATGGGCGGATATTGCTCACCCCATCAATATCGGTACACATGGAAATACGAAAACAGGAGATGAAGTTTTGGAAGATATATTGTTCAAGAATATCGATATCTTGGAACATGATGAGGACGATCGTGATTATCAAGGCTGCATGACTATCAACGTAGGAGATCACAATCTGGCACAAAACATTACTTTTGAGGATATTCGTGTGGAGCATATTCAGGAAGGACAGTTATTTCATCTTCGGGTGATGTATAACCAAAAATATAACACAGGGCCCGGCAGAGGTGTCAGAAACATAACGTTCCGTAATATTTCATGTATCGGGAAATATATCAATCCTTCTTTGATGGAAGGTTATGATAAGAATAGGAAGGTTGAGAATATTTTGTTTGAAAACATCGTGTTGAACGGCAAACGGATCACCTCTTTGGAAGAACTGAATATAGATAAAAAAGATTTTGTAGGGAAGATACGGATAAAGTAGCTAACAAATAAAAGATTGTGTTGATTTTACCCTCACACTCTCACCCGGCTCTCAATCCCTTTATCCTTCGGACTTTCGTGGGTGAGGGTAAAGGTGAGAGTAGTGTGAGGGTAAAATTTACCCTCACATATGATCATAACAAAAGGTCCGGAGGAATAGTCGTTTCTTGTCTTTGAGACTGAATTTTCCAGCTTTAGAAACTATAGTTTTCCGCTTTTGGAACTGGAGTTTCGAGCCTTTGGAACTAAAGTTTCAAGGCAGGAAACCATCAGTTTCAAGTAACGAAACACTTTGTTTCACACCGTGAAACAAAATATTTCCCGCCTTGAAACAAATAACTAGGTTATTGCTCTGACGAAGCTCTGTACTGTATCAGTACTGCAAGATTATAATACAATCTGTCGTTCTTTCTCATCATCCACCACAGCCATCATTCCTTCTACTTGTGCAAGAGCCAGCATACGTCCGTGGAAAGAATATCCCGGATTGTAGCCTTTATCTTCATCTCCCAGCATCATTCGTCCGTGGTCTACACGCATCGGTAATCCCGGATTTTCCTTCTCGAAGATACGGATAAGGTCAATCAGATGTCCTCTTCCCGTAAGATGGGAGCTTTCAATGAAGTTTCCACTTTGCATGGCAGCCGTGCTGCGCAGGTGTACGAAATGAGTCCTTTTTGCAAATTTCTTAGCCAACTCACGTGTATCGTTATGCTCGCCTGCACTCAAAGAGCCTGCACAGAAAGTTAATCCATTATGAGGATTATTTATGGCATTCAGGAACCATTCAATATCACTTTCATTGGTAACGATACGTGGCAAACCTAATACCTGAAATGGAGGATCATCCGGATGTACGCACATATTAACTTCATATTCTTCGCATACAGGCATGATTGCAGATAAGAAATAACGCATATTTTCACGCAAAGTATCGCGGTCTATATCTTTGTACAAAGCGAGTAGCCGCTTGAAGATGGCAACCGGATTTTTATCTCCTTCTTTGATATTGCCGTTGACAAAACCTTGTGTCTTGACGATAATGGTATCAATCAAAGCGTCTTTTTCTGCTTCTGTGATAACCTTATCTAACTCGGCAACTTTCTGAAGTTCTTCTTCAGTGTAATCTTTTTCAGCTCCTTCACGTTCTAGGATTCGGATATCGAAATAAGCAAAACGGATGCGGTCATAATACAGGGAACTGGTACCGTCCGGCCAAGGGTATTGCAAGTCTGTACGTATCCAGTCGATAACGGGCATGAAGTTGTAACAAACTGTTTTTATGCCGCATTTACCCAAATTGGCAAGGCTTGTTTTGTAGTTATCAATTAACTGTTCACGTTCCGCTCCTGCGTATTTGATTGCTTCACAAACAGGAAGGCTTTCCACTACCGACCAGCGTAACCCATACGATTCGATGTATGATTTCAAATCGTTAATAGCTTCTACTGTCCATATTTCACCATTCGGTACATCATGCAGGGCAGTGACAATCCCTTCTACCCCTATTTGTCGGAGCATCGGCAAGGTAATCTTGTCTTTCTTGCCGAACCATCTCCAAGTTTTTTCCATCATAGTTTCTTTTCTTTATTAAGGAGCGATTATTTATACTCCGCTGAATGCACTGAAACCACCATCGATAGGTAGCATGGCTCCGGTTACGAAGCTAGCGGCTTCACTACACAAGAAATGCACGGCGCCATTCAATTCTTTAATATCACCAAAACGTTTCATAGGAGTTTTAGCCAATACTTTCTTGCTTCTATCTGTCAGTGAACCGTCCGGGTTGATGAGCACACGACGGTTTTGGTCGCCGATAAAGAAGCCCGGTGCAATGGCGTTTACACGGATGCCATCACCGTATTTAAGTGCCATTTCGCTTGCTAGCCATTGAGTGAAATTGGCTACGGCAGTTTTCGCAGCCGAGTATCCCGGTACACGGGTGATAGCACTGTATGCTGCCATTGAGGATACATTAATGATACATCCTTTGCCTTGTTTTGCCATTACTTTACCGAATATCATAGATGGGTAGACTGTCCCGTTCATATTCAGATTAGTCACTTTTTCCCAGCAAGAGATATCCATATCATAAAAGTGCTGATCCGGTTCAAGAGTAGCTCCCGGCATATTGCCACCGGCAATGTTCAATAGAATATCGATCTGTCCCCATTTGGCTACGATTTCTTCGGCTACTTTCTCCAAGCTGGCGATGTCAAGTACATTACCGATGATACCGATTACATCGTTACCGTATTGCTTAAGTTCAGCCACACGGTTGTCTAGTTGCTCCTGACGAATGTCAATAGCGACTACTTTTGCTCCCTGCTGTACAAAGTGTTGGGCAATATTTCCACCCAGTACACCACCTGCTCCGGTAATAACAGCAACTTTACCGGCAATACTAAATAATTCGTTCATGGTTTCTATCAAATGTTTTTATGAATTGATGCAAAAATAGCGGGTTTTTATACATGCTATGATGCGTATTTTTGCAAGATATTTACCTATCTTTGCAAAGGTAGTTTAGAAAGGAGATTTATGAAGAAGATAATGAATGAGAAGTTGACTATTACGACTTCCAATCCCGTCCGTGCCCGCTTTTATGAATATACGCGTTTTACGTATCCGTGGCATTTTCATAATGAGTATGAAATTATCTATGTAGAGAAGGGAGAGGGGGATTGCCTGGTGGGTGACAGCATTATCTCCTATTCAAAAGGTGACTTGATTCTTTTTGGTTCCGAGCTGCCTCATAGTATGCAAAGCCCACCGGATGACGGAGAAGAATCCGATAATGGAGAAAAATCCAAACTGAAAGTAAAAGGAGTGAATATTCAGTTTGAGAAAGATTTTATGCATTATTCTATTTCTCAATACTCCCAGTTTATTCCTATCAGGAATTTATTGGAAGATGCTTGCAGGGGGATTAAATTCACTGTTGTCCACTCAGGGAAAATTATCAAGCTATTAAAACAGATACCTTCTGCCAGGGGAGCGGAGCAAATCATCCTGTTGCTTTCACTTTTACAGATGATGGCTACCAATAATCACAGGAAATATCTGACTACTTCCCATTATACCCCATCTCCTTCCATCATGCGTAATGAAAGAATGGAAAAGGTGATTGCTTATTTGAATAAACATTATACCGAGTCTATCGGTCTGGATGAAATTGCTTCTTACACAGCGATGAACCCTGCTGCTTTCTGCCGATACTTTAAAGAAAACACAGGAAAGACATTCAAAGAGTATGTACTTGATATGCGTATCGGATATGCTTGTAAACTATTGAATAGTAGTATGATGAATATATCTCAAATTAGTGCTACTTGCGGATTTGAATCACCTGTACATTTTAACCGCATCTTTAAAAGGGTGACAGGAATGACACCGACTTTATATAGAGAGCAGATGGAATAAGCTTTTTCAGGCAATAAACATTTGAGTATAATATCTTTCTCGTTCGTATATAATAGGAAAGATGAATAAACATGAACGTAAATAGAAGAATGAAGAAAAGAATTTTGCTTTTGTTGTTGGTGATACCGGCATTGGTAAAAGCGCAAGATGTGATGACAGAAACCCGCCAGGAACTGATGTCTCCTGATGGAGCTTACCGCTTTACCTTCTATCAGCGTGCGGTGGGAGAGGATAATGCACAAATGTATTATACCTTGACTTATAAGAATCGTCCGGTGATTGAAGAAAGTAAATTAGGAGTTCTGATTGAGAATCAACTGTTTGAGTCGGCGTTGGGCGTTCCGAACGATACTTGTCATTTTTGGTGTGAAAATCTGAAATTGACAGGGACTGAACAACGAAAGGCGGATGCAACATGGAAGCCTGTATATGGCGAACGTGCGGAAGTACGTGACTGCTACAATGAGATGACTTTGAAATTCAAGAAGGGAGAAGGGGATGGCAACCGAGACGGTGGCTATGATAAGCGTAAGAATTACTTTATGAACATTATCGTTCGTGCCTATAATGAAGGAGTTGCTTTCCGCTATCATTTTCCGGAAACGACAAACGGACTTTTCTTGCATATCATCGGTGAGCAGACCAGCTTCACAATGCCTGAAGGAACGATGGCATATTACGAGCGTTGGGCACAAGGACCTTGCGTACTTCGTCCGTTGGAAGGATGGGGCAAAGAGGAGAGTGAGCGTCCTTTGACTTTGAAACTGCCTGACGGATTATCCGTAGCTCTGCTGGAAGCGGAAATGGTGGATTATGCCCGTGGTAAATTCCGTTTATCGACAGAGAAACCTTCCACTTTGGAGACAAGTCTGTATAGTAGCGTCGATATTATTTCTCCTTACAGTACTCCGTGGCGTGTAATCATGGTTGGCGAACGTCCGGTCGATTTAATTAATAATAATGATATTGTCTTGAATCTGAATCCGGCTTGCAAACTGGCTGATACTTCTTGGATTAGACCGGGAAAAGTATTCCGTTCGGGAGACCTGAAACAGGAAAGAGTAAAAGCTGCCATCGACTTTGCAGCAGAGCGTGGCATTCAGTATGTGCATATGGATGCCGGCTGGTATGGACCGGAAATGAAAATGAGTTCGGATGCTACTACTGTCTCTCCTGATAAAGACCTTGATATACCAGTTTTGTGCGAGTATGCCGGATCGAAAGGAATCGGGCTTATGGTGTATGTCAATCAGCGTGCATTAGTGCAGCAGTTGGATACCCTGTTGCCTTTGTATAAAAAATGGGGATTGAAAGGTATCAAGTTCGGTTTTGTACAGATTGGTAATCAGCGTTGGAGTACTTGGCTGCATGATGCAGTCCGTAAATGTGGAGAATACGGTCTGATGGTAGATATTCATGACGAATATCGTCCGACAGGATTCAGTCGTACTTATCCTAACCTGATGACGCAGGAGGGTATTCGTGGTAATGAAGAAATGCCGGATGCCACACACAATACGACTCTTCCTTTCACCCGCTATCTGGCAGGTGCAGGAGATTATACGCTTTGTTATTTCAATAACCGGGTGAAGAATACGAAAGCACATCAGTTGGCTATGGCAGCAGTGTATTACAGTCCTTTGCAATTTATGTTTTGGTATGACAGACCGGAATTCTACCAAGGAGAAGAAGAACTGGAATTTTGGAAAGCCATTCCGAGTGTATGGGATGACAGCCGTGCGTTAGATGGAGAAATTGGTGAATATATCGTTCAGGCACGTCGTTCGGGGAATGACTGGTTTGTAGGAGCAATGACAAATACGGAAGCCCGCACAATTACATTGACTACGGATTTTCTGGAACCGGGAAAGAAGTATATGCTTCATCTCTATGAAGATGATGACAAGCTGAATACACGAACGAAAGTACGCACTACTCATAAGAAGATAAAAGCCGGAGATAAACTTGTTTTGAAGCTAAAAGCAAGTGGCGGGGCCGCATTGCATTTCACTCTATTGGAAAAATAAATTGTTTTTTATGTAAATCAGTAGTTGAATTAGAGTAAAACCGTACGGTTTTGAATTAAACAGGTCATAAAATTTAGGCACGGATTACGCGGATTACACGGTAGCTTTGCGCACTCACTACGCTAAAACCGTGAAATCCGTGTAATCCGTGCCTAATTCCTTATTTATAATTTCACTCATAACTGTACGGAAATGAATGAAAGTTTATTTTCAATAGCTGATTCGTAGAATTTTATAATGAGCGCAATTAATGAGAACATCCCCTTTAACCTTGTCTTTCATGTAATGAAAGTAGCAAAAGGAGTAAAGGGGATTTCATTTCCTTATTTACTATAATTAATCAACCACTTCACCATCTCCGGGTCATTATGAGAGAAGAAAAGTGTCTTAGCTGTATCAAGTGCAGCGATAGCCGCCATAGCATCTGGTGTTAAAGAAAAATCGAAAACATTGAAATTCTCAATCATACGTTCTTTATGAGTCGATTTAGGAATCACGATAATATCGCGTTGAATCAGATAACGTAGTGCGACCTGTGCCACTGATTTGCCATATTCTTTACCGATTTCCTGGAGAGTCGGGTTGGTAAAGAAGTCGTTCCGTCCTTCAGCAAACGGCCCCCATGACATAATTTTAGTGCCATATTCCTTCATGACTTCCTGTAACTTTATCTGTTGGTTGAAAACATGTGTCTCCACTTGGTTGACGGCAGGAGTGATTTCGCAGAATTCCGCCAAGTCAACAAAGCGGTCGGGATAGAAGTTGCTGACACCGATAGCACGAACTTTACCGGCTTTGTATGCTTCTTCCATAGCCCGGTAGGTTCCGTAATAATCACCGAATGGCTGATGGATAAGTAACAGGTCGATGTAATCACTTTTTAATTTACGCAGTGATTCTTCGATAGAAGCTTTGGCCTTTTCGTAACCGGCATTTGAAATCCATACTTTTGTAGTGATGAACAGTTCCTCACGCGGAATGCCACATTTACTGATTGCATTTCCTACACCCTCCTCATTATGATAGGCTTGTGCCGTATCAATGGAACGATAACCTGCACTGATTGCATCCAACACGCAACGTTCACACTCTTCAGGCGTAACCTGATAGACACCATAACCTAAAATAGGCATTTCAATGCCATTGTTCAATTTTACTTTTTCCATAATCAATCCTATTAAATTAAAATCGTATTCTAATGTTTTTATTATCTTTATCTTCTGTATGCAAAGTTAGTTTGTAAAAGGTAAACTGTTTTTATATAAATTACGGCTTTTGCTACCATTTTCACGGATAGCCCTGTCTTTGCATTTAATCTTTCATATATATAGTTGTTTTTTGAGTATTTTGTTTTCCATATTCGTAGTATAGGAAGTTAAATCAATAAAAAGAAGCATTATGAATAAATATTTTCTTGTTGTTTTGTTATCTCTGTTCATGCAGACTACCCGAGTTACAGCAGCTCCCTGGCAGTGGTCAGTAGAAATAAAAGAGCTGATTTCAGAAGAAACAAACGCCCACCCGTCTGCTTATCTGTGGATACCGGAAAACTGCAAACAAGTCCGTGCCGTCATCGTCGGGCAACATAATATGACCGAAGAGACAATTTTCGAACATCCCGGATTCCGGAAAAATATGGCACAACTTGGGATTGCAGAGATATGGATCACTCCCGGAATAGACCAACGATGGGACGTGACAAAAGGTACCCAGCAAATCTTTGAAACAATGATGAAGAACCTGTCTGAAATAAGCGGGGTATACAGAACTGGAGTTTGCCCCGGTCATCCCTATCGGACACTCGGCAATGGCTACTTATCCGTGGAACTTTGCCGCTTGGAATCCCGAACGTACATTGGCCGTACTTTCTATTCACGGTGATTCTCCCAGAACTCATTTGACAGGCTACGGAAGTGCAAATTTGGATTGGGGAAACCATACGATTGAAGGTATTCCTTCATTAATGGTAATGGGGGAGGACGAATGGTGGGAAGACCGATTGATAACTTCCTTCGATTATCGCCGTGAATATCCGAATGCTTCCCTTTCGTTCCTTGCAGATGCAGGACATGGACATTTCGATATATCCGATGAATTGATTGATTATCTTTCTCTTTTTCTGAAAAAGGCAGTGCAATACCGGTTGCCAAGCCATTTTCCATCGAATACTCCGGTTCTGTTAATTCCGGTAGAAGCAAAGAATGGATGGCTGGCAGACCGCTGGCGAAAGAATGAAAAGCCTACAGCCGAAGCCGCTTCCTATGATAAGTATAAAGGAGACAAGACCCATGCGTTTTGGTATTTTGATAAAGAAATGGCAGATGTCACAGAAAAATATTACGCCAATGAGCGTGGAAAGACAGAGCAGTACATCGGCTTTGAGCAAAAAGGAAAACTGATTACTTTCAATCCGAAATCCCATGTACGTATGTCTCCTTCTTTTCAACCCGAGGCGGACGGAGTTACTTTCCATTTGAAAGCTGTGTACACAGATACGTTAAGGAACGAATATTCTCAAAAACACAGTACACGTCCCATTCGAATGTCGAGAATCTGCGGTCCGGTGGAAGTGGTGAATGATACAACTTTTACTGTACGTTTCTATCGGATGGGATTGGATAATCTTAAACGTACAGGAAGCATCTGTCTGATGGCTTCCGTAAAACAGGATCATAGCTACCGGAGTGCCGTTCAGCAGGTAGAAATTCGTATTCCTTACCGGAATAAGGAAGGAATACCCCAGCGTATTATTTTTCCGAAACTATCCGATGCAAAGGCTTCAGTGAAAGAAATAACTTTGAAAGGAACTGCTGACTCCGGTCTTCCGGTTTACTATTATGTAAAAGAAGGACCGGCAGAAATAAAGGGGGATAAATTGGTATTGACTAAAATTCCTCCGCGTGCAAAATTTCCGGTAAAGGTGACAGTGGTAGCTTGGCAATATGGACGTAGCGGGGAACCTAAAGTGCAGACTGCTGAAGCAGTGGAGCGAAGCTTTTACATTACTGCCCGTTAGTTTGACAAAGAGATTGTTCAAGGAGTCAGAGTACCAATTCCTTGAACAA
Organism: Bacteroides sp. L008; assembly: GCF_040812255.1. Taxonomy (NCBI): domain Bacteria; kingdom Pseudomonadati; phylum Bacteroidota; class Bacteroidia; order Bacteroidales; family Bacteroidaceae; genus Bacteroides; species Bacteroides sp. L008. The sequence goes on from NZ_JBFNXO010000001.1 coordinate 346,360, forward strand.
TCTTTCCAAAGTCTTATCCAAATCAGCGGAGAATCCCGGATGCGGGCGGGATACCTGTATGCAGGAACTTTTTACTGCGGTCAGCCAACGAAATCTGTCAGGAATATCCATATTGGCTATAGCTCCTCCCTCTTTATTTCCCATGCATATCTTGTCAAAGACCTGTAACCCTTCTTTCAGGCAATTAATATCCAGTTCGGAAGAAAACAGTTTTAGTTTGTTCTCATCTATCGTATAGAGGGATTTCAGGTATTTGGCTTGTTTGGAAAACAATACAATCCCCATATTGATAAACTCCTCCCGTTCTACTTTAGGAACGAAACGGATGACTGCGTATTCATATAAGTGCCTTTCTTGCATTTTGCGCTTCATTTACAAATGTTTCGGAATGCTTAATCCTTTCTTCTAAGAATTGAATATAAATCTCTCTCAAATCCTGTGGAGTTTCTGTACCTTCCGTCCAGTTCAACCAGTCGTCGGGAATAGCATTGACTATCTCACGGATTTTATCAGAAGTTAATATCTGTCTGAATTCGATATCTACTTCTTCCAGTTTATCGGCAAACGGCAATAATACATGGTCTTTTATCTGTACAAAAGGAACCAGTGCCTGTTTTTGCCAGTTAGTCCAGGAATGGTGGAAATAAAGAGAAGCCCCATGATCAATCAACCATAGTTCTTTGTGCCACATCAGCATATTGGTATTTTTAATGGTACGGTCTACGTTAGTCAGCAAGGCATCCAGCCATACCACTTGCGAAGCCGTTTTCCCATCTACTTGATGTACTATCGGATCAAAAGTCAATGAACCGGAAAGGAAATGCAATCCCATATTCAGTCCGCGACTCCATTGAAGTAAATCCTGTATCTCTTCGTCCGCTTCCGTCCGCCCGAAGGCCTCGTCCAGATTCAGAAAAACTATTTCGGGAACTCTGAACCCCAGTGCACGGGCTATCTCCCCACCAATCAGTTCGGCAATCAGCGCTTTTGTTCCGTGTCCTGCCCCTCTGAATTTGACTACATACTTAAATTCATCGTCAGCTTCGGCCAAAGCAGGCAATGAACCTCCCTCACGCAGAGGAAGAATATATCTTGTGACATTTGCCGTACGTAAATCCATGTAGCTCCTTTCTTTGATTTGGGGAATAAAGATAGGACGTTTCAGATGAATTTTATAAGAAAGTGGGCTTTAAATTAAAGAATTGTAGCTTAATTAAATAATTTTGTAGCTTTGAGTGTTTGAGGCACCTTGTTCGTATCTTATAGGTAAAAGATAGAAATAGTATGAATAAGAAAATTTTAGTTACGGCAATCTTGTTTGGTTCATTGACAGTATCGGGTATAGTGTCAGCTCAATCTGTATATCCCGGTCAACATCAGGGAAAGTTGAAAAAGGAAACAGTGGCTCCCCTTCAAGCAGAAAGTTTTGATTTGAAAGACGTCCGTTTGTTGCCAAGTCGTTTCCGTGATAATATGCTTCGGGATTCTGCCTGGATGACTTCAATAGATGTGAATCGCCTGCTGCATAGCTTCCGTACCAATGCCGGTGTATTTGCCGGACGTGAGGGCGGTTATATGACAGTGAAAAAACTCGGTGGTTGGGAATCTTTGGATTGCGAACTTCGCGGACATACTACCGGACATATGCTTTCGGCACTTGGTTTGATGTACGCAGCTACCGGTAGTGAGATATTCAAGCTGAAAGGTGATAGTTTGGTCAATGGGTTGGAAGAAGTGCAGAATGCATTAAAAAACGGATATTTGAGTGCTTGGCCTGAAGAATTGATAAACCGGAACATCCAGGGAAAAAGTGTATGGGCTCCCTGGTATACGCTGCATAAACTTTTTTCCGGGCTGATAGACCAATACCTGTATGCGGATAACAAGAAAGCATTAACTATCGCCACCCGAATGGGTGACTGGGCATACAATAAGCTGAAACCTCTTAGTGAAGAAACACGTAAGCTTATGATCCGCAATGAATTTGGCGGTATCAATGAGTCATTCTACAATTTGTACTCAATCACGGGAGATGAACGTTATCGTTGGCTGGCGGAATATTTCTACCACAATGATGTAATCGACCCGTTGAAAGAACTTCGTGATGACTTGGGAACGAAGCATACCAATACATTTATCCCGAAAGTGATAGCCGAAGCCCGCAACTACGAATTAACCCGCAACGAGACAAGCCGGAAACTTTCGGAATTTTTCTGGCATACCATGATTGACCATCATACTTTCGCCCCGGGATGCAGCAGTGATAAAGAACACTACTTTGACCCGAATAAGTTATCCCAACATCTGACCGGTTATACCGGAGAAACCTGTTGTACCTATAATATGCTCAAACTTAGCCGCCATCTTTTCTGCTGGACGGGCGATTCATCTATTGCAGATTATTATGAAAAGGCATTGTACAATCATATCTTGGGACAACAAGATCCCGAAACGGGTATGGTGGCTTATTTCCTGCCTTTGCTTTCCGGTTCTCATAAACTATATAGCACAAAAGAGAACTCTTTTTGGTGTTGCGTAGGCAGTGGATTTGAGAATCACGCAAAGTTTGGAGAAGCCATCTATTATCACAACAATCAAGGAATATATGTAAATCTGTTTATCCCCTCACAGGTAATCTGGAAAGAGAAGGGACTGACCATCCGTCAAGAAACGGAGTTTCCACAGGAAGAAACAACACGGTTCACTTTCCGGGCAGAGAATCCCGTTCGCACCACTGTTTATCTGCGTTATCCTTCATGGAGCAAAGATGTGAAAGTGCTGGTGAACGGTAAGAAAGTATCTGTAAAGCAGAAACCGGGCTCTTATATCGCCATTACCCGTGAATGGAAAGATGGCGATCAAATTTCGGCTACTTATCCGATGCAAATCAAACTGGAATCTACTCCGGATAATCCGGACAAGGCAGCTCTGTTATATGGTCCGCTAGTATTGGCGGGAGAACGGGGAACAGAGGGTATGCAGGCGCCTGCTCCTTTCTCTAATCCTGCTCTTTACAATGATTATTATACCTATGATTTTCGTGTCCCTGCCCATCTGCGCACTTCTTTGAAATTGGATAAGAAGCATCCCGAACGTGCTTTGCAGCGGGTAGGAAGTGATTTGAAGTTTATGACAGAACAAGGAGATGTGATTCGTCCGCTATATGATTTGCATCACCAGCGTTATGTCGTATATTGGGATTTGCAATCAGAATAAAGTCTATTTAAATAAAGTATATCAAGAATTAAGAAACATAAAAACGAATGATAAGATGAACGGTCGCTTATTAATTACTGCTTTATTAAATATCTGCTTTCTTACCGTTTCCTCCAAGGGATTATCCGGTCAGGAAAGCCAGGATGCTTTTTCTTCCTTCTATGGTAGTCCGGTTGTTTCACCAACAGTTATGAAAGGTAATTTATTAGTCGTAAAACAAGGCCGTATTAACATTGGGAATGGCTTTCTGTATTATGAAGAAGCAGGTCAGGGTGAGCCGATTATTTTTGTTCATGGTCATTCGCTTGACCATCGTATGTGGGACGAACAGTTTTCGGTGTTTGCGAAAAAGTATCATGTCATTCGCTATGATTTAAGAGGATATGGTCTTTCTTCTTCCCAAACCGAAGATTATCAATTTACACATGCTGAAGATTTGGTTACGTTGATGGATTCCTTACACATCCAAAAAGCGCATATTGTCGGACTTTCTTTGGGTGGCTTTATTACCGCCGATATGTTGGCGTACTTTCCGGAACGAATGTTATCCGCTTTTTTAGCCAGTGGAAACATCAGAAAATCGAAAGGTCCGAGTGAACCTATGACGAAAGAAGAAGCCATGAGACGTGAGGAAGAGATTGCTGCATTGAAAAAGAAAGGAGTGGAGGTGATGAAGAAGGAGTGGTTTGAAGGACTGATGAAATCCGGAGGAACCCAACGCGAACGGATGCGTGCGCCTCTGTGGCAAATGATTGACGAATGGGATGCATGGCAACCGTTACATAAGGAAGTGCGCGTGGTAGCTGGTTTGGATGCTATTGAGATGCTGAAAAAGAACCACCCTGCCGTACCAGCTTTGATTGTGGAAGGTCACTCGTCTGGTAACCGGTTCTCAAAGGAACCTCAAATTTTGAATTATCTTCCGAATGGAAAGCTGAAAGTGATCGAAGATTGCGGACATATGATGAATATGGAGCGTCCGGAAGAGTTTAATGCGGCTTTAGAAGATTTTTTATTTAGATTACATTGAGTAAATAATTTAATCCCTTCGTATTTGTCTATGTGCATATGGTAAATACGAAGGGATGACTTTTTTTATTAGAAGTACTTCCTTTTGGAGATTTTTATGTAAGTTTGTCACATGTTTAATATGAAAAAGCCCATTGTAGGTGAAAGACACGATTAAATATCTGATTCTTCTAATAATATATTTGGTTTGTGGGGTCAATCTACAAGCCCAGGATTACACGTTCCGTAATGTCGTGATGTCCGACGGCCTTTCCGGGCTTTTGGTGAATACTATTTATAAAGACTCAGAGGGCTTTGTCTGGTTAGGAACGGATAATTGTCTCGACCGTTTTGATGGAGTAAAAGTACGCCATTTTGAATTCCGGGGCATTGAATCAGGAAGAAAGAAACGGGTAAACAGCGTTACAGAAACAGCCAACAGGCAACTGTGGGTGGGAAATGGAATCGGACTTTGGCGATTGGACCGTACAAACAGCCAATTGGAAAGAATTGTCCCCGAAAAGATTGATTTTGCCGTGAATGCTTTGTTGGCTAATGAGGATATTCTTTATATCGGCACGGAGAAAGGCTTGTTTATTCATAAAGACGGTCAATTACTACAGGTTTTGACAGATCGGAATATGCTTGCCGCCTGTAACAGAATCATGGATATTTGTTTAAATGAAGATCAAACCGTATTATGGCTGGCTACTGTGCAGGGACTGTTTTCTTATTCGCTGAAAGACGGAAAGATTGATTCCTGGCATTTTCAAGAGAATGTGCCCGAAACAGATTATTTCCGTTGTTTGACCCGTATCGGAGAAACGCTCTATCTAGGTACAATGAGCCAAGGTGTAGTACGTTTCGATATAAAAAAGGAAACATTCTCTCATGCGGTATCTTTAGGCTGTGATGTCATTTCTGATATTTCCAGCGATGGAAAAGAGACCGTATATATAGCTACTGACGGTAATGGCGTCCATTTCCTCTCACATAAAGACCAACAAGTGACACGCCGCTTCTACCACGATGTCAATGATAAGGAAGGAATTCGCAGTAATTCTATTTATTCCTTACTTGTAGATGATAGAGGTGCTGTCTGGGTGGGACATTTTCAGGCAGGATTGGATTATTCACTCTATCAGAACGGACTTTTCCGTACGTATGCCTATCCGCCTTTGTTCAATTCGGCAAACCTCTCCATTCGTTCTTTCGTAAACCGAGGGCAAGAGAAGGTTATCGGTTCACGCGATGGTTTGTTTTATATAAATGAGGTTTCCGGAGTCGTGAAGAGTTTTGTAAAACCCGTTTTGACTTCGGATCTGATACTGACAATCAGCTTCTATCAAGGAGAATATTATATAGGTACGTATGGTGGCGGTATGATGGTACTGGATCCGGGAACGTTATCTCTTAAATATTTTGCACAAGGAGATACGGAGCTTTTTCAAAAGGGACATATATTCTGTGTGAAACCGGATGCGAAAGGAAATCTTTGGATAGGGACTTCACACGGACTCTTCTGTTATAACGGACAGACCAAACAGATCAAACACTTTACCAGTGCTAACTCCCAACTGCCGGAGGGCAATGTGTATGAAGTAAGCTTTGATTCTACGGGTAAAGGATGGATTGCTACCGAAACCGGTATGTGTATTTATGATCCGGCTTCTCAAAGTTTACGTTCTAATGTGTTTCCGGAGGGATTCGTTCATCGGGATAAGGTGCGTACGATCTACGAAGATGCTGAACACAACCTCTATTTTATCCGTGAGAAAGGGAGCTTGTTTACATCTACTTTAACAATGGATCGTTTCCGGAATCGCTCTATCTTTTCTACTCTTCCGGACAATTCGCTGATGTCTGTTATAGAAGATAACCAAGGCTGGCTGTGGGTAGCTTGCAATGATGGATTGTTGCGTATTAAAGAAGAGGGAGAGGAGTATGATGCTTTCACTTTCAATGATGGAGTGCCGGGACCAACTTTTACGAATGGAGCCGCTTATAAAGATGAAAAAGGACTATTGTGGTTTGGTAACACCAAAGGACTGATTTATGTCGATCCGAAACGTGTGGACGAAGTGCGTGGCAAGGTTCATCCGATCGTATTTACCGATATACTGGCTAATGGCGTTCCTTTCACCAGCTCCTCTTTGAAATACAACCAGAATAATTTGACTTTCTGTTTCACTGATTTTGCCTATGGTCTGCCGTCTGCCTTACTATATGAATATAGACTGGAGGGAGTGGACAAGGACTGGAAACTATTGGCTGCACAGAACGAAGTTTCCTATTACGGACTTTCTTCCGGAACTTATACTTTCCGTGTACGTCTTCCGGGAAATGAGCAGTCGGAAGCTATCTGCCGAGTGACAGTACGCTCTATGATACCCTGGTGGGGATGGGGATTTTCCATTTTATTAATTGTAGGAATTATAGCCTTTATACGATATTATGTCTGGAAACGTATGCGTCGTTTACTTGCTTCTTCTGCTGTTGAAGAGAAATATAAGACGAATAGACTGACCGAAGAGGAATGTAAAGAACTTCATAAGAAACTGGTGGCTTATGTGGAGAAAGAAAAGTCATATATCAATCCCGACTTAAAAATGGGTGACTTGGCTTCTGCTTTGGATACTTCTTCACACTCATTATCGTATCTTTTGAACCAGTATCTAAATCAGTCTTACTATGACTTTATCAATGAATACCGCGTTACCCAATTCAAAAAGATGGTAGCGGATAGTCAATATTCCCGCTATACCTTGACTGCACTGGCAGAACTTTGTGGTTTTAGTTCACGTGCTTCTTTCTTCCGTTCATTTAAAAAGAGTACGGGAGTTACTCCGAATGAATACATCCGTAGTATAGGCGGAACAGCCAAAGAAGAGTAACTTTTCGACTTATTATCTCTGAAATCTATTTTGCACCCATATTCCCTTCACCCCTTCACTTCTTCCTGTTCGTCGGGGATAGAGGGTGAAGGCTCCCGATTCACTAAGTGACTTTCTTTCTTCCGCTTATTTCTTTCCATAATCTATTAATAGATAAGTTCTTCTTCTCCCTATATAAACTTCTTTTGGTCCTATTGCAAAGTTGTTTTTTATGGGGAGTAATCTATAAACGCAAGCTTTGCTTTTATAAATGCAACTTGCGTTTATAAAAACAAAGCTTGCAATTATATAATTGAAGCTTGCATTTATAGTTTACCCTTAATCAAATGTAACTTTGCAATAAGTGCAAAGCAAGTTTATCTTTAATGAAATGAAAGTTTTCTCTTAATGTTTATGTTTCATCAAAGCCGTTGATGAGACAATGAATCGGTAAGATCATGAAATGATGAGATTGAAAAGGAGAGAAAGGTAAGGGCAAACAGGTGTAAGTGGAGCAAAAATGCGTAGATTTTAGTGTATGGAGTCTCATTTTATAAAGTGATACTCTATTTGATTCGAGTGTAAATTGTTGATAATGAGAAGAATGTGTTTAAATAAGTCTAACTAGATTCGTTGAGATTGATCTGCTTTATTTTCTGGCTGTTATATCCGAAATCCCCTCTATATTTGCATCGTGATCAAAACCGAAAAAGATAGTATTATGGAGACAATAGCTAACACTTCCGACAACATTATCACCCGTGCTTATGAAGAATATTATCAGGTGATTCTTACCTATATTACTTATCGTATCACTCATCGCTACGAAGCAGAGGATCTAACCCAAGATGTATTTGTACGTCTGTTGGACTACAAACAAATGCTCCGTCCGGACACTGTGAAATATTTTCTGTTCACTATTGCCCGCAATATTGTAATCGACTATATCCGTCGTTATTATAAGAAGCAGGAGATAGACAGCTACATCTATGATACTATGTCTACTTCTACCAATGAAACCGAAGAAAAAATTATCGGTGATGATTTAATGACAATGGAACGGACCCGTCTGGCTGCCATGCCCGAACAACGTCGGTTAATTTATACATTAAGCCGTTTTGAAAATAAAACTTCTCCGGAAATCGCTAATGAACTGAATCTAAGTTGTAGGACGGTAGAAAACCACCTATTCCTTGGACGTCGTGAAATGCGCGAATTCTTCCGAAACTGTATATAATCTTATTCATTAATAAATAACCCTTTGTGCTTATGGAAAAGGAGTCAGAAATTACAAAGAGGCACCTGTATGCCTTCCCTTATTTTAGAGAACAAAAATTTAATACTATTTTTAAACCTCAAATTTAATTTTATGAATGATATCTTAAAGTGTTCGCCGAAGAGATTTTTATTTTCAATGGTGGTTGCTTCTGCGTTATTGACAGGAATACCCCAAAATACCTATGCGGAAGTTGATAGGTCGCAAACTGTTATGCAGACGGTGACAGTAAAGGGGACTGTGTTAGATGCAAATAATGAGCCGATAATCGGTGCTAGTGTGTTGATGAAGGGGACTACTAATGGTACAATTACGGATATAGACGGAAACTTTATACTTAGTAATGTCAATCCGGGAACATTGGTTATTTCTTATATTGGCTATAAAACAAAAGAAGTTAATGTGAACGGTAGCGCACCTGTGAAAATTACATTGCAAGAAGATTCTGAAGTATTGGATGAAGTGGTAGTAGTGGGTTATGGTACCCAGAAAAAATCTTCATTAACAGGTGCTGTTGCAGTTGTAGGAGCTAAAATGCTTCAGGAAAAAGGAGGACTGTCTAGCCCATTGGAAGCTCTACAAGGACAGGTGCCTGGTGTTATGATAACTCGTAGTTCCTCTGCTCCGGGTGACGAAAGCTGGGGATTAAGTTTGCGCGGATCAGTATCAGTGAACAGTACAGAACCATTAATAATAATTGATGGGGTAGCGTATGAAAGTGTGAATGAGCTTCGTCTGCTGAATCCTAATGATATTGAATCAATGAACTTTTTGAAAGATGGTGCCGCTGCAATCTATGGTTCTCGTGCTGCTGGTGGTGTTGTCTTAATAACTACAAAGAAAGGCGCTGAAGGTAAAGTGAAAGTAGAATATAGCGGTAGCACTACTTTGAAAACTGTTGGTTTGATGGCTTCTGCCATGAATATTGATCAATGGGCAGATGGGGTAATGACAGCATTGACGAACGATAAAAACACGTCTAATGTCTGGTATACTTATGCGGAATTGGCAAAGAAATATAAAGGGTCATATCTTGATATGCGCTATAGTCCTAACCCGTTCGGTTCGACCAACTTTACGGATGTTGCAGATTTTGTGTTCACAGATGATGTAAATTGGCTGGATACGCTTTTTGGTGATACATGGAGTACGGAGCATAGTTTAAGTGTTTCCGGTGGTTCAGAAAAATCATCTTATCGTATTTCGATGAGTTATCTTTATGATGGTTCTACATTGCAATTTGGTGACAATAACAACAAGCGTTATAACTTTCGTATGAATAATACATATAAGTTTACAAAGAACCTGAAACTGGACTCTTCTATTTCGTACAATCGGCAGGAACAGGTTGCTCCGACACAGATTGAGTCAGCTTTATCCGCTACTTTGCCTATGCCGGGACTTCCATTTGAGTCCTTAAATGGAAAACCGTATGCATGGGGAACATGGGGATCTCCTGCGGCTATTGTTAGTAATGGTGGTAATAATAAACTCTCTGTTTCTGCTATATCATTAAGCGAGACATTGAATTATCAGATTTTAGATTGGTTATCCGCTAATGCTAATGTTGGATATAGTACGAGTACGGCATCCCGTAATAAAACAACAAATTCAGTCACTTTTTATAATTATATGGGTGATGTAGAAGTGCGGACAGATCCAACGCAAGCAAACTCAACTTACACTCAGACAAGTTCGAGAACTGATTTTTATTCAGTTTCCGGTTATTTAGCAGCTAATAAAACATTTGCGCAAAAACATAAGTTGAATTTGACATTGGGTGCACAATATGAATTTAAGGAGTATACTTATTTTGGAGTGATGGTGAAAGATATTCAGAATGGTATGGAAATAGTAAACGGTTCGGGTGATGTGACTTTGACCGGTGATGAAAAGAAATATCAAAATGCGAATCTTTCTTATTTTGGACGTTTTAATTATGATTATGATGGGCGTTACTTGCTGGAACTGAATGGACGTTATGATGGTTCTTCTAAGTTCTTGCCGGAAAACCGTTGGGATCTCTTTTATGGTGTTTCATTGGGTTGGCGTATAAAAGAAGAATCTTTTTTGCAGAAGGTTGATTGGTTAAGTGATTTGAAGCTACGTCTTTCTTATGCAGAAGTCGGTAATCAGAGTGGCATTGGAAACTATGACGGAGTACAACTTTATAATTTGGTTGCAGCAGGTGATGATGGCGCATATATAGGTTCTAATAAACTTTCTTATATAAAAACGAACGGAACTCTGGCTTCTACAACACGTAGTTGGGAACGCATAAAAAATTATAATGTTGGTGTTGATTTTGGTTTTCTGAATGGTAGTTTGACTGGTTCTGTCGAGGCTTTTATGAAGCAGAACAATAATATGTTAGTTAGTGTCACTTTCCCGGGAACGTTAGGAGATTCTGCTCCGAAAGCGAATGCCGGAAAGTTTAAAGGATGGGGATATGAAGGTCAACTTAACTATCGTAACAGGATTGGAGATGTAAACTATCACATAGGTGGTACTTTTACTTTTGCCCGTAATGAATTAGTGGATTACGGTGGTACAACAGTTTTAAAGTCAGGATATGTACAAACACAACAAGGTTATCCTCTGAATTCAATTTTCGGTCTGCGTTACGGTGGCAAGATTCAGAATGAAGAACAGTTGGCTGCCTACAAGACAAAGTATTATAATAATAATGGAATTGGTATGCCATCGAATCTGCGTGTAGGTGACAATATGTATTGTGACGAAAACGGAGACGGTGTATTAGATGAAAAAGACTATATCTATCTGGGCAGTGACACTCCTGAAATCTCTTATTCTTTCAATTTTGGGGCAGACTATAAAGGATTTGATATCAACGTTGTTTTTCAGGGAGCTGCCAATCGTTTTGTTTATCGTCCGATTGATAATTGGACAGTGCCGTTCCGTAGCAATTATACCAATACAAGCACTGCTTCTCTTGGCAATACATGGAGTGAAAATAACCGGGATGCTTACTATGCCCCATATACCAATGAAAGTAATATCAATAATTACAATTATCAGGCATCCTCTTTGACAGCACAAGATGGTCGTTATCTTCGTCTGAAGAATGTAACAATCGGTTATACTTTTCCTGCTAAGTTGTTGAATAAAACAAAAGTAATATCAGGGGCCCGTATATATCTGACGGGAGCTGATTTGTGGGAAACTACCAAAATAAAAGATGGATGGGATCCTGAAGCATCTGCTCGTGATACCAATAATACCACTCAGGCAGCTAAGGGGGTGAAACGTTATCCGTTCACTCGTAACTTTACTATCGGAGCTAATTTAACCTTTTAAATAATTGATGATATGAAATTAAAACAATATATAAAAGCCGCATGTCTTTTTTCTTTCGTAGCAGTGACAACTTCCTGTATGGATTTGGAACCATTGTCGGATTTGGGAGATAATTTGGTGTGGGACAACGCTGCCAACTTTCAGCTGTTTGCTAACCAGTTTTATAGTTGGCCTCATGATTTTGACCGTGCTGTGTCAGATGAACCTCATAGTGATTACCGTTCTGATTTAGTGGCAGGTTCATCCATGAATGTATATAGCCAGGGTACAAATGCTATTCCTGCTACAGATGCTAATTACACCAAACTATATAAACGTATTTACTATACTAACCTATTGTTGAAGAATGCAGAAAGTTTTGATGTACCGGCGGATATTATAGTACCTGTAGCCGAAGCTAAATTTTTCCGTGCATATAGTCATTTCGAATTAGTACAGCTTTATGGTGACGCTATCATTCTTACGGAACCTTTGGACTTGGATTCTGAAAAACTTTACGGCAAACGTAATGATCGTGGTGAGGTGATTGACCAGGTGATTAAGGATTTGAAGGATGCAGTTGGCGGCTTACCTGAAACATCATCGGAGGCGGGACGATTGAATAAATATATCGCATATGCCATGTTGTCACGCGTAGCATTGTATGAAGGTACTTGGCAGAAATTTCACACTAACGGCAAAGATGCCACCTCAAATACTTCCCGTAGTACGGAATTGCTGACTATTGCGAAGGATGCCGCCAATGAAGTAATTAAAGGTGGTAAATATCAGTTGTTCTATAATGAAAAACTGGGTAATGAGAGCTATCGCTATATGTTCACATTAGAAGATGGCGCACAATGTAATCCGGCAAATCTTTCGAAGAGTGACAATACAGAATATATCTTTGTGAAACGTCATCGTAATGGAGATAAAACTGCATGGAACCTGACTCATGGTATGGTGGCAAATGCTTGCTATGTAACCCGTAAATTGGCGAATATGTATCTTTGTTCTGATGGGTTGCCTATTGGTAAGTCATCCAAATTCCAGCAATATGCCGGTGTGACTGATGAATTCCAAAATCGGGATAACCGCATGGGTAATAATATGCTATATCATGGACAACAATACTGGAATAATGACGGTAAATGGCGCACAACTTGGACGGATGCTGATTTAACAAGTAGCCTGACTGCTAATGTACGTTCGGGTAGTGGATATCAAAACCGTAAATGGGGTACTGAACGCCAGGTGGAAGATTATTACGAATCTTATGATTTCCCGGTTATCCGGTATGCAGAAGTATTGTTGAATTATGCGGAAGCTGTTTATGAATTGAATGGTACTATTACAGATTCAGAATTAGATTATTCATTGAATAAGGTTCGTCTTCGTGTCAATCCAAGTATGCCTAAGTTGAGTAGTACATTAGTTTCGGCAAACAATCTTTCAATGCGTGAAGAAATACGCCGGGAACGTACTGTAGAACTGGTATTGGAAGGTTTTCGCATTGATGACTTAAAGCGTTGGGCTACAGCTCCTGATGAAATGCCACAAGATATGCTTGGTGTGCAAGTGACAGATACTTGGTTTGAAACAAACTGGACAGATCATAAACGTTCACTTAGTTCTGACGGTTGTCTTATTCTTTATAGTGATCGTACTTGGAATGATAAACTTTATCTTTACCCGCTGCCTTCTGACCAATTACAGTTGAATCCGCAGTTGGAACAGAACCCTGGTTGGAAGAACTAAGATGTGTTATTGTAATAATGAATAAAAGAGAAAACGTATGAAACAGATATTAAAATATGGGCTGGGTTGTCTTTTTATGACAGCAGTTGTTTCCACATTTTTTTCATGTGATGATAATGATGAGGTATCCCCACTTTCTAAAGCGATTTATCCTGCGTCGGTTGAAATGATTATTTCTGAAGATTTGCAGCAGTTTATCTATATTGATGATACGAAAGTCAAGGTACTTCCTTTAGTAAAAGGAGAGAAAGTGGAATTGGGATATAGTATAACACCTGATGACGTAACTTATAAGGAGGTGAATTGGACTTCCAGTAATGAAAATGTGGCCACGGTGGATGCCAATGGTACGGTAAATGCCGTCAGTGGTAATGGTACGGGCATTGCTGTAATTCAGGTTGCTCCAAGTGTTTATTATTCGGGTAGTGATGTGGCTAGTGCCTTGAAAGTGTTGGTTGTTAATTCATTGGTTAGTGCGGAAAGCATTACGATTAGTTCTGATGCGGATAATGTATATGCAGGAGAGACATTGCAACTTTCAGCAGCAATTTTACCGTCTTCTGCTACTTATAAGACAGTGAAATGGTCAAGTTCTGATGAAACTGTAGCTACTGTGGATAAAGACGGACTTGTTACGGGACTGGATAGTGGCAAGGGCGCTGCTGTCACTGTTACTATCACTGCCACATCTTTGGACGGTGCAAATGTGATAGCTACTAAAGATATTATCGTGAATTCGATTGTACAACCGGAAGAGATTACCATCGATCAGAATTACTCATCAACTAATGGCTATGAATTTGCTATTGCAGAAAAGAGTGTAGCATTGAACTTTACTACAGTGCCGGAAAATTGTACTAAGTCATTGATAGAATGGACTTCAAGTGATGAAACAATTGCTACAGTGAAAGCTGGTGTTGTTACTTTCAATAAGAACGGTGTGTTTGGCAAGGTTACTATTACGGCTACCTGTCCGGAAACAGGAAATACTTCATCTATTGAATTGAATTTGGCAGAAGGTTTAATACGAGAGCTTTTCCGTGATAAAGATAATTGTACATGGTATTATGATCCAAACCAAGCGGCTTCATGGGAATGGCATGAAGGCTATATTACCATTACTCCTAAGGCGGGTACAAAATGGCGCGGAGACTTTAAATGTTATGAAACATCCTGGTTGCATGCTGGTAATTATCCTATTTTTGCAATTCGTATGGATGATTTGAAGGATGTTGAAGGAGTGACTGCACGGAATATTAATCTGGATGGATCGAATGGCTCTTGTGAGGGCGCTAAATTCTCTGGTAATTTAGGTGGAAATAATAATAAGTGGCTGAATGATTATAAGTGCAGTGATGGTAGTCATGTCTTTATTTATGATATATCTACTCAGAAATGGGGATCAACGGATATACTACCGACGACTTCTGTTGCATCATTTAGTACTCTTACATTTAAATATGCCGATATAACCTCATCTTCTGCTACGCCGGTAAGTTATAATGTTTATTGGATACAGACATTCAAGACTGTACAAGATGTACAAGCATATGTTGAATCGGAAGGATTAACTTACGAAGTAATAAAATAATTGGAATAACAATCAAGGTTCAAAATAGATTCTTATGAATAAAAATATAATAAAGACGATAGGTTTAGCACTACTGATAGCAGTGCAAACTTCTTGCCGTGAGAATGAATTCGGAGTAGTGGATTTGACACTTCCGGAAGGAGTATATGTTCCGGTAGAAGCAGAATATACCTATAATCATCCCTGTGCTATGTTTAATCAGGCTGATTTTGACCGCGTGAAGAATATGTTGGATGATGGGACTGCACCGCAAAAGGTAAAAGATGAATTTGAAAATCTAAAGAACTCGAGTTATGTTTCAGCTTCTTCATACAATCCGCAGCCGCAAACTAAGATTGTTCGTGGCGATGTGACCGGAACTGGTGTTAGTAATGAAAATTACAGTTATGCAATGAAGGATGCCGCAGCTGCTTATCAAATGGCACTTTTATGGAAGTTGACAGGTACTGAACAATATGCAAAGAATGTGATTAACATCTTGAATCAGTGGGCTGCGACCTGTACAGAAGTTACTTCCAATGATGCTAATCATAAACTGGCAGCAGGTGCACAAGGATATACTTTTGCCAATGCAGCAGAAATTATGCAAACTTACGATGGTTGGACAGAAGCGGATCAAACTACTTTTAAAACATGGATTGTGAAAGTATTCGCTTCTAAAAATAAAGATTTTCTGGACAACCACCAAGGTGGTAGTAACTGTGCTTTACATTACTGGTCGAATTGGGATTTGGTTAATATGTGTTCTTATCTGTCTATTGGTATTTTGACTGAAGATGATGATATGGTTAATTATGTCGTCAACTATTTTTATAATGGAGCTGGTAATGGAGCTTTAAATAATTTAATCCAGGGCACTCATATTGATCCATTGTCGAATGAAGAGATATGCCAGAATCAGGAGAGCGGACGTGATCAGGGACATGCTCAAATGTCGGCAGCTGTGACTGCTAATCTTTGCCAGATAGCTTATACATTCTATCAGGATAACAAAGATGTTTCCCGACTGGATTTCTTCGCAGCTAACAACAATGCAATTATGAAAATGGGTGAGTATGTAGCGCTTAGTAATGCAACGGATGGAATGAAGAATGACAATTCAGATGGTATTTGGTTGATTGATATTACAAAAATACCTTTTAAAGAGTATCAGTACTGTATAAATTGTACATGTAAAGATAAGAATCATGGGCAAGATCATAAAATGGTGTCTGATGATGGTCGTGGTGAAGTTCGTCCCGGATGGGAAATCTTTTACACCCACTATGCAAAGATCAAAGGATTAACTAGTGGGTATAAGTATGCTCAAATGCTGGCAGATAAGATGCGTCCTGAAGGTGGGGCAGGAGAGATTGCTAATCGTTATGGATCCAATAGTGGTGCTTTTGACCAATTAGGTTGGGCTACGTTGATGTTGTATCGTGAATAGAGTTAATATGACTTCTTAGATAAATAGAAAAAAGTTGTAAGGGGATTAGGTATTTACCTAATCCCCTTCGTATATATAAGCAAATAGGTCAGTAAATAGATTGCTTTAGAAAAAGAGATAACATTCAGTTTTCTGATAGATTAGTTTTATATAAGGTAGAAAGAATCTGTTTTTTAGGAATAACACTTGAATTTAGAAAAGAATTATTAGTTAGGTAGTATGCGTAAAAAGATTCTGTTTTTAGCAGGAATGATGGCTTGCTGTTCATTGGCAGGTGCACAAGAAATTTCTAAGACCTGGGTGGCTGATAAGGGAAACGGTACTTATCAGAACCCGGTTCTTCATGCCGACTATTCGGATCCGGATGTCTGTGCAGCCGGAGATGATTTCTATATGACAGCGTCCAGCTTTAATTGTATTCCGGGGATTCCTGTTCTTCATTCCAACGATTTGGTGAACTGGTCGTTGGTGAATTATGCACTACCGGTGCAGGAGCCGGAAGAATTTTTCGATAAGGCACAGCACGGTAAGGGAGTATGGGCGCCTTCTATCCGTTTCCATAACGGGGAATTTTATATCTACTGGGGTGACCCGGATTACGGAATCTACATGATAAAGACAAAAGACCCGAAGGGAAAATGGAGTACCCCCGTACGGGTAAAGGCTGGAAAAGGAATGATTGACCCGACGCCGCTTTGGGATGAAGATGGTAAGGTGTATCTTGTATATGCATATGCTGCCAGTCGTAGTGGAGTAAATAGTATTGCCGTGATCTGCGAGTTGAATGCCGAAGGTACGGAAGCTATTTCTGATCCGGTGATGGTATTTGACGGAAATGATGGAAAGAACCATACGGTGGAAGGCCCGAAACTTTATAAACGCAATGGATACTATTACATTTTTGCTCCGGCAGGCGGGGTAGCTACCGGTTGGCAGTTGGTTCTTCGTTCAAAGAATATCTACGGCCCCTACGAATCGAAGATTGTCATGGCACAAGGAAGGACAAATATCAACGGTCCTCATCAAGGCGGCTGGGTAGATACGAACACTGGAGAATCATGGTTCATTCATTTTCAAGATAAAGGAGCTTACGGACGTGTGATTCATCTGAATCCGATGACTTGGGTAAATGATTGGCCCGTAATCGGAGTAGACAAGGATAAAGATGGCTGCGGTGAACCTGTGACCACTTATAAGAAACCGAATGTGGGAAAGACATATCCGGTAGCTACTCCACCGGAAAGTGATGAATTCAATACCCGGCATTTGGGACTACAGTGGCAATGGCACGCTAATAAAAAAGACACTTACGGGTTCACTACTGACTTAGGATATATCCGTCTTTATGCAGGCAGCCTCTCAAAAGAATTTGTGAACTTCTGGGAAGTTCCTAACTTGTTGATGCAGAAGTTTCCGGCTGAAGAGTTTACGGCTACGACCAAGTTGACATTTACTGCCAAGCAGGACGGTGAACAAACCGGAATCATTGTGATGGGATGGGATTATAGTTATCTTTCCATTCGTAAGGCAGGAGATCAGTTTATTCTGCAACAAGCAGTCTGCAAGGATGCGGAACAGCAAAATCCCGAACAGATAAAAGAATTGGCAAACCTTCCGGTGGAACATCTGAAGATGCCGGGAGTAGCAGATAATGAGTGGCAAACAGTTTACTTACAAGTAAAAGTTCGTAAAGGAGCCGTTTGTACATTCGCTTATAGTCTGGACGGAAAGAAATATACGACAGTGGGAGAGCCTTTCACAGCCCGACAAGGCAAATGGATTGGAGCCAAAGTTGGAGTATTCTGCGTAACTCCGAATGACGGTAATCGCGGATGGGCAGATGTAGACTGGTTCCGGATGACTGAATAAGTGGTGTATGATTAAGTAACTGATGAATGACTAAGTAATCGACAAAGAGAAATAAAGAATAAGAATTAACGCGAATATATTAAACGAAGATGAAAAAGATTGTAGTAGGTCTGGCTGTGATGTTAGGTTTTTGTACGTGTACTCACAAGCCATCCGGTACATTGGATGTGAATAAGGCATTGGACTACTGTGCGGCACAGGCACAGCGTACACTTACGGAACTGAAAACAGATTCCGGAATTGACTATACGATGATGCCGCGTAATATCATGGCTGACGAACATCACTGGAACTGCCGTAAAGCAACGAAAGAAGAATGGTGTGCCGGTTTCTGGCCGGGGGTGCTCTGGTATGATTACGAATATACACAGGATAAACATATTCTGGAAGAAGCTAAGAAATTCACGAACTCATTGGAGTTTCTTTCTCAAATTCCCGCCTATGACCATGACTTGGGATTCCTCGTGTTTTGCAGTTATGGAAATGGTTATCGTTTGACAAAGAATCCAGCTTATAAGAAAGTGATTCTGGATACTGCCGATTCTTTGTCTGCTCTGTTTAATCCGGTAGTGGGAACAATGCTTTCATGGCCTCGTGAAGTGGAACCGCGCAACTGGCCTCACAACACAATCATGGATAATATGATTAACCTTGAAATGTTGTTCTGGGCGGCGAAGAATGGTGGCAATCCTTATTTGTATGATATTGCCGTTTCTCATGCCGACAAAACAATGAAATGTCATTTCCGTCCTGATTATACTTCATATCACGTAGCCGTATATGACACGATTTCGGGTAATCTCATTAAAGGAGTCACTCATCAGGGATATGCCGACAGCACCATGTGGGCACGCGGACAAGCATGGGCAATCTATGGATATACCGTAGTCTATCGTGAAACGAAAGACCCGAAGTATCTTGATTTCGCGCAGAAGGTGACAGATGTTTATCTCGAACGTCTGCCCGAAGACAAAGTCCCTTATTGGGATTTCGATGACCCCTCTATTCCGAATGCCCCACGGGACGCCTCGGCTGCGGCAGTGGTGGCTTCCTCTTTGCTCGAATTATCTACTTATCTTCCGAATGGTACGGGCAAACGTTACAGGGATGCTGCGGTGGAAATGCTGACGAGTCTAAGTTCTGATAATTATCAGAGTGGAAAAAGCAACCCCTCTTTCCTGTTGCATAGTGTAGGACACTGGCCTGCTCATTCCGAGATAGATGCTTCTATTATTTATGCAGACTATTACTACATTGAAGCATTGCTTCGGTTGAAACGTCTGCAAGAAGGAAAGAATGTAATTAAATAAAGAAGATTTATATCGAATAAAACACTATCTTTATCACAGTTATTTAACAATAAATCTATGTTGTATGAAACAGTGCATTAAAACAAATGGAGTTTTATTCTTTTTTTGTTTGATATCATTAATCATTACTGCACAGGAGCAATCAGTGCAGTCTAATATCAAATGCTTGAATTATCCTAGTTCGTTTGAGTTATTGCTTCGGCATTTTAAAGGAAAAATTGTATATATTGATGTAATGGCATCTTGGTGTAAACCCTGTCTGGCAGAACTCAAAGAATATGAAAAAACAGATGATTTTTTCAAAAAGAATGATATTGTGAGACTTTTTATTTCAATAGATGAACCCAAGGATTGGAATGCCTGTCTGAAAAGATTGGATGAAAGATTATTAAATGGGTATTTTGTCACCTATCATCGACCAGAGAATAGTGTTGAGAATAACGAATTTTCTGTTGAAGTGGAGAAGTTGTTTGTCACTTATGATGAGAAAGGTAATTTCGCCGGGCTTTCAGTTCCTCAGTTTATTATTGTTAATAGGGAGGGAGCTATTGTAGAATATAAGGCACAAAGACCAAGCAATCCGGAGGAATTGAAGAATCAGTTGAAACAATACTTGGAATAATATGAGGAAAGACTCCCAAAAACGAAAAGCTCTGCACAGAACCTTCGTTCTGTGCAGAGCTTTTTTACTGGTTAGGGTTAGGTTTATTTTATTGTTTTACCTTGATGATGTCATAATTCAGATCACTGACAGCTTCTTGCAAGCTATCGTTCACCAGACGAAGAGTGGTGTCATTCACAATCACGAAATACATCGGAGCTTCGCCATCCTTCGGAGTTAACTTAACAGCAGTCACAGGTTTTTTGTTCACTACCTTGTGTACAGTTTCTTGTTTTCCTTTTGAAGTGAAAGTCTTGTTTTGTCCTTGACCTTCAGCGTCGAGGTAAGTCATATCCAATGTATACACAGTGTCCATACCGTCAGTTGCAGCGTTCAGGGTCAGTACATAATCAATACCCGGACCGTCGGCAGCAGGAAGAGTACCTTCATAAACTTCAGTCAATTCGGTAATCGGAGTCATAGCAAGAGCTAGACTGTCTGCTTGAGCCTCTGCGGCTTTGTTTGCTTTTGATTGGCATGATGCCAAAGCAGCTACGACTGCTGCTAACATAATTACTTTTTTCATCGTTAAGTGCTTTAAGTTAATATAAATAGTGAGCTATTGCTCGTTTTTGCTATTCTATTCCTGTTCCTCGTCCCGTTTGATGACAAGCAGTTTGTCTACTCGTCCGCGGTCCATATCCACTACTTCGAATTGTAAATTCTTGTAGGTGAAGATGTCTCCCGCTTTCGGGATACGGCCAATCAGGAACATGGCTAATCCCCCCAGAGTGGTGAAGTCTTCCGATTCCAGATCTTCATAGGATAAAATACCCATTTCCTCCATGAAGTCGTCGATATTCATCGAAGCTTCCACCAGCATCGAACCATCCTGCCTGGTAACGATTTCTTCTTCTTCCGTTTCATCCTCTTCAAGGATGTCTCCGAAGATACTTTCAGTCAGGTCGTGCAGGGTGATGATACCCTCTGTGCTGCCATACTCGTTAACAACAACTCCGAACTTGTTTTTGTTCTTCTTAAATAGCTCTAAAACTTTATTTGCATACAAACTTTCCGGAATAAAGAGGGGAGGACGGGCTATTTCGCGTAAGTTAAACAGCTTTTTACTGCCTACCATCAGGATAATATCCTTTACGGAAACAACACCGAGAATTTCGTCTTTCCGTTCGTCCACCAACAGATATTTACTGTAATGTTCTTCTTCGATCGTCTTCATCACCTTTTCCTGCGTATCATCAGGGTGAAGGATAATGAGATCTCTGCGATGCGTCATCAGTTCGTTAGCCCGTTTGTCGGAGAAGCGGAACACGTCACGTATCATTTCCGTTTCCTCTTTGTCAATCACACCCTGTTCCGAACTTTGATGGAGAATCATTTTGATTTCTTCTTGTGTCATGGGGCGTTCTTCGCTTTTCAGACCGATCAGTTTATTCAGTAGCCGGGTAGAGACACTTAGCAACCATACGAAAGGGTAGGAAACCTTTGTCAGCAGGATCATGATAGGACTGAATAATATCGCATAACGCTCCGGATTACTAAGAGCGATAGATTTGGGTACTAGCTCTCCGATAATCAGAGAAAGATAGGTAATGATTGCTACGGTAGTAACCATTGCCAGATTGCGTGCATAGGTTTCCGCTCCCGGGATAAGGGAAAAGAAAGGAACAAGGTCGTCGGCAATAGCCACACCACCATAGGCACCGGATACGATACCGATCAGAGTGATACCAATCTGAATGGTAGATAAGAACTTTTCCGGTTCTTCCAATTGTTTCAAAACTCCGCGGGCTGATTTGTTGCCTTTGGCGACAAGTGTTTCAAGACGTGCTTTGCTGGATGATACCAGCGCAATTTCATACATGGCAAAAATGCCATTCAGTACAAGTAAGAGAAGTATGATAAGAAATTCCATAAATGGATTAAAATGGTTATAGGGTCGAAATTACAAGAAATCAAGACACGATGCAAATATGTGTGACAGATTAATGAATATTTAATAATCGTGTTGTCTTTTTAGATGCAAATGACGCGGATAACACAGATCTAATAAAATGATAGATCCGTGTTTTCCGCGTCATCCGTATTTGAAGAGTTTTCTTACTTGTTATTTAGCGTAGGTTGCTGCTTTTGCTTTGGCACGCTCGATACGTTTCATTGTATCCGGGTGTGACGAGAACATCTTCTGCAGATAAGAAGCCTGTGGAGCATCTTTTGACAGTTCGGACAGTTTGGTCAGTGAGTTAGCCATCGCATACGGATCGATACCATTCTTTACACAGAACTCTACACCGTAATCATCTGCTTCACTTTCCTGTTTCTGCGAGTATTGCGCGCCTGCCAAAGCTTCCGCCATGGCTCCCAGTTCAGAATCAGTCAACTTGGCTACTTTATCGTTGGTGGCGCCTGCTGCATTCTTTACAGCTGAACGGAGATAAGCATTCTTCATGGCATCTTTTGAGTCTGTGTGAATAACGTGACCGATTTCATGTCCTACCACAGCCATTACTTCTTCATCTGTCATAACATCCATCAGACCGGCACAAATACGTACACTACCGTCACCGCAGGCAAAGGCGTTTACGTCTATCACTTCGTATACACCGAAGTTAAGTTTCAGTCCGTCCACTTCTTTGATATGTCCGGTCAGTCTCTCCAGACGTTTGCCGTATTCGGAATCAGGTTTAGTTAAAGGATTATGAGCATCCATCCATACCATATATTCCTTGCTCATGTTAGCAATGTCCGCATCGGATAAAGTAACGGCTGATACTACGTCTTTACCGGCTTGTAACGCTTTTCCCAGATTAATCTTCTTGCCGAATTGTGCAGAAGCTGTCATACCCATGCCTAACAATACGAAGGCAATCATAGCAATTTCTCTTTTCATACTTTTTTCTAGTTTGATGTTTTATGTATAGTTAATATTCAAATGTTATTCCTAATGTAGGGAGTAATGTTCCGCTCGATTGTTTGATGCGTTTCATTTTATAGTGTTGGCTATCGGCGGGAGCTTCCGGATTCTCAATAATGCCCGTACTCATCAGTACGTCCTGCTGTTTCAGTTTGCTTGCTGTGATATTTTGCAAGTCAAGATAGAATCCCAGCATACAATGTTTCAGATAAAATGTCTTGTCGATACGGAGGTCTACCTGTGCAAAGGCCGGAAGCCGTTCCTTATTGTATCTCGAATAGTCGTAATAGGCTTTGCCTTGTGCATCCCAGGCAGATACCAAGGATGATTTATCTTCATCATAAGGCGTATAAGGAGCACCGCCGATGCAACTGACTTTCATTCCGATGCTCCATTGGCGCGGTAGATTGTAGGTTCCCCGTAAGTTGAAGATATATCGGTTGTCCCACGCAGATGCAATGTATTCACTCTCTTTGTCGTTGCGGTATTCGCTTTTAAATAAGGTAAAGGAAGAAGCCAGATTCAGCTTCTTGGCGATCAGCCATTTCGCCAGAATCTCCGCACCATACGAGCGTCCCTGGGCGGTAGAGGTCAGCAATTCATTGCCAATTACCCCATAGTCATTCCCTTTGCAAGTAAGAGGGATGCCATCTACAACGGAGAGTGGGATTTTATCATAATCTTTGTAGAATCCTTCCACGGACACTTCGAAAGTATCTCCTTTGCGCCAACTGATGCCCAAGCTTTCCTGGCTGACTTTCATATAGCGGAGATTGTATTTGTTGACATACGTTCCGTTATTATCCTTAAAACCGAGAGCCGTGTAAGGAGGCAACTGGTAATAAAGTCCTGCATTTCCACTTAGAAACCAGTGATCGGCAAGCTGATAGGAAAGCGATATGCGCGGTGAAAGCTGGTCGGAGAGTGATTTCATCGCCGATGAATAATTGTTGGCATCCGCTCTCAATCCCAGAGAAGCAGTGAAGCGTTCATCCATTGAAGAGTAGCTGATAGTGCCGAAAAGTCCCCAGCGCATCATTCCCAAATAGGTATGGTAATCAAACGTTTGTGCCTGATTGGTATATGCCTTTTGAAAGGTGGTATTGGTATATTGGCTATAATCCAGATTCACTCCGAGGTTGACCTTCCAGTTTCGGAGAGAGGAAGTGTTTTCGAAGCGGAATTTTGTTTCCTGTTCGGTAGAGCGGAGACGGAGCATCAAATTCTCCGGAATGCTTTCATCATTCTGGCGGTATTTGGTGTTGCGATTGTTCAGATAGCTGTGACTGACTACCACCGACTGCACATGTGCGCCTGCATAATGACGATAAACGGCCCCTAATGTAAATGTCTCCTGCTTGATTTTCGGCAGGTAACTAAGGATGTATTCATTGTCTTCGCTATCCGCTTTCGTGTTCAACCGCATATTGTCGATTCCTCCGAGTCCCAACACTGTCAACTCGTTCTGTTCGTTAAACCGGGTTTTCAATTTGAACTGCGCATCAGTGAAAGTCGGCAGGAAAGGGAGGTCGAGCATGTCAAACAGGAACTGCAGATAGGATTGGCGCACGGATACCAGATAAGAGGTCTTTTTCCCGATATGTCCGTTGGAGGCGAGCGAGACTTCGGATGCTCCGAGGGTAGCCTTTATTGAGTTATGCTCCATATCTCCGTCGCGCAACTTGAAATCAAGAACGGAACTAAGTGCATTTCCTCTATCAGTGGGAAAAGCACCGGTGTAGAAATTGACTTCACGTATCAGGTCGGCATTGAGGATTCCTACGGGGCCGCCCGATGCTCCTTGTGTACTGAAATGATTGATATTGGGAATTTCCACTCCGTCCAGATAGAAACGGTTTTCTGAAGGAGAACCACCGCGCACGATCAGGTCGTTGCGGTAACCTATTGGTGAGAAGGCAACTCCCGGATAAGACTGTACGATGCGTGAAATGTCCCGGTTGGCTCCCGGACTCTTTTCTATTTCCTGCAATCCGATAATGCGAAGACTGACGGGACTTTCCAGATCACGCCGGAAAGGAGAAGCGGTGACGGTTACTCCTGCCAGTTCGGTCAGGTTCTCTTCCATCTCTATTGAGATGTTCAGATCTTTGGTCGATAAAATATATTCGGGAGTAGTGACACTCTTGTAGCCGATGGCTGTCGCTTGCAGGCGGTAGATGCCGGGAGGCACTTGTTCGATAGTGAAATGGCCTTCCGCATTGGTGACGCCACCTTTGTTCAGCCCGAGAACCATTACGTTAATGAACTCTAATGGTTGACGGCTGTTTTTTTCAATAACCGTTCCCTTAATTTGGTGTACAGGTTGTGCCTGTAGCAGGGAAAACAGAAGGTTGGAAAATAGTAGCAGTGTCAACAGTTTTTTCATGTGATTGCAAATTATTGCTGCGAAAGTACAAAAAAAGCATTAAAGAATGATACCTTCCGTGAATAAAAATAGAATCACTTCTTATCTGGCTCGTTTTACTTCTTGATAAAGTTAGCCGGATTTTGTTTCACATTTCATTTTTATATCTTATTTTTGTGGGAAATTAAAACAGATTCCTGATGAAGACTGTAAAATTGATAACTTGTAATGATGCGATGAAGGCGCATATCCTTCAAGGGGCATTGGAGAACGAAGGTATTGAGTCTATTCTGCACAATGAGAATTTCTCTACTTTGTATAAAAGCTGTGTGAGCAGCATCGCGGGGGTGGATATATTGGTGGCAGATGAAGACTATGATAGGGCTGTTCAAGTGTTGAGGGATAACGATAGTTGGCCGGAGGAGTTGACGCTTTGCCCGTACTGCGGTTCATCGGATATCCGGTTGGTTTTGAGAAAAGGAAAGCGATGGCGTGCGATGGGGGCTGCCATACTTTCGGCATTGATGGTTATTCCTCCGGGAGACAACCACTGGAATTACACTTGTAAGCAGTGTCATAAAACCTTCGAAATGCCGGTTTCTAAATTTGATCCTTCCGCAGTGACAGAGGAATAACTATATCTAACTATAATAACACATAATGAAAAAGAAAAAACTTCTATTAATTGTTCTTCTTTTAGTTCTGGTGGCTCCCTCTTTTGCTGCCAAAGTAGATACCTTATTAGTTAAAAGTCCTTCTATGAATAAGGAAGTGCAAGTGGTGGTGGTAACGCCGGATGCTGCGCTGGGGAAGAAAGCGGTTGCTTGCCCCGCCATTTATTTGTTGCACGGTTACGGTGGAAACGCTAAAACATGGATGGGTATTAAACCGGATCTTCCTCAAATTGCGGACGAAAAAGGAATCATATTCGTTTGTCCGGACGGAAAGAATAGCTGGTACTGGGATAGTCCGCTTAATCCGTCTTATCGTTATGAAACTTTTATTTCATCGGAATTGGTGAAGTATATCGACGGACATTACAAGACGATTGCCGACAGGAAAGGGCGTGCCATCACCGGATTAAGTATGGGTGGACATGGAGCGATGTGGAATGCGATCCGTCATAAAGATGTATTTGGTGCTGCCGGAACTACCAGTGGCGGGATGGATATTCGCCCGTTTCCGCAGAACTGGGAGATGGCGAAGCAGTTGGGAGAATTTGCCGCTAACAAGAAGGTATGGGATGAATATACGGTCATCAATCAGATTGATAAAATAGAAAACGGGGATTTGGCAATTATCATCGACTGTGGTGAAGCGGACTTCTTCCTGAACGTGAACAAGGATTTGCACAACCGTCTGTTGGCACGAAAGATTAATCACGACTTTGTCACTCGTCCGGGTGGGCATACAGGAAAGTACTGGAATAATTCCATTGATTACCAGATTCTGTTCTTCGATAAGTTTTTCAAGAAATAAATCCGGGAATGCTTGACTTTGGCTTTTCAATGTCGTATCTTTGGATACAGAATCATAAAATAGATTGAGGTTAAACTACGATAGAAGGAGGAGGCGAAAGCTTTCTCCTTTTTTGTTGTATGCTGCGGTGACGGAGAATCTCACCCCGGCTTGTAGCGGTTGTAAGTCGGTGTATGAAGAGGTTTTAGCTGCCGGGGGACAGGAAATCAGCTGTTTTATCAGGGTAAATCATACGTTCTGTTAAGTATAAACCGATGCTTTGTTAGATGTAAACCGATGCTTTATTCAGTAGAATCAGACAGCCTGTTCGGAAAAAGGTGGAATAATGGGACTCTTTTGTTAATGATGCGTAAATCTGCGTTTTGATACACTCTCTTCAGTCTATTTGATTCTTGTTTTGCTTCTATTTAATCTTTAGACCGCCGCCTCCGATAAACCGCCTACTTGCGGGACTAATAACACTTTTCTCTATCTTGAATTGTGCTTTTGTAGTTGTATCTTCTTCTTTTTTCGGGGGATAAGTGCCTTCTATAACTCCGATGGCTACTTTCAGAAGTCTTTCATTGGGATCACCGAATGGCAGGAATTCACTGTAATTGGTAATTCCATCAATGGTTGTCTCACTGATTTTAAGATCTGCGTTAGGTACGAAGGAACCGTTTTCATCATGCTTAGAATTATAAACTGTACAAACCACTGGATTCACCGACCACAGGAATTCCTCGTTGACAAACTGCTCTGTTGCTACATTTTGCCCTTTAGTGGCACTACCTATGCTTACAACGGGATAGCTGTCTTTCAAGAAGAGACTCCCTATTAACATTTCCGGTGCTCCGGCTGTAGTTCCACTGGTGATAACAAACAGACCGGGCAGGTTTAAATTAGTACCGCTTCCTAATATGGTAGGATCAAAGTTGATGGTAGCATCTTTATCCCTGTTCTTGTCGTTGTATTCCAGATAGGCCATTGGCTCGTTTAACCGTGCATTTGATGTTAAGATTGTGCCTAATAACTGCACACAATCTAATGAACCTCCGGCATTGTAGCGCAAGTCAAGTATGACATACTTCACGCCTGCTGTCTTGAATTCTTGCGAGATTTGACGCAGTTCGTCATTGTATTTTTCCGGATCAGCTTTTGTCCCGGCGGTGAAGCTGTTGTACATGAGATAGCCGACCTTGATGTCGCTATTGTTTTCTTTTACCGTAAGTATTTCTGTTTTATGTACCGGATTGTCTTCAACGACTCTTGCAGCAGGTAGTTTTAGTATTTTATCATTCGGAACGACCTTATATACAGTTGTTTCTTCTTCGTCTACTTCCCCTTCTTCAGGCTCAACAGGAACTTCTTTCCATACTCCCATCACTAAATCCCGGGCTTTGGTTCCTTGCAGTAATTGAGTCTCGTATTTTTTGCTGATGTAAGAAGTATCGACTTTCATAATCCAGTCACCGCGCACCAATCCGGCCGCTTCTGCCGGTGAACCGGGAATGACGTAAGTAATTAATGCATTATAAGCTGTATCAATATCCGCACTTCGAACCAGTGAATAATCAAATCCATAGGTAGGCAGGGGAGTTTCCATCACAGAATCCACAAACGAATAACTGTCGCTTTTCGATTTCACTTTAGACAAGAATGAGGCAGGATCCAGAAACAGATTCACATCATTGTAGGAAGGTAGATCTTGATACCACAGATAGTTCTGCTGCATGATGTCGTACATCCATGTATCCAGTGCGGTCTGGTGGGCATACTCCGGCCAGCGGTCGACACCACAGGAGAAAAAGCCACTGATAAATACGATGCTCAGGGCAGGTATGAGGATTATCTTTCTTAATTTCGTCATCATAAAAAGCTTTTTACTGTGCAAATGTAGGAAATACTTTGCTTATCTACCACATTTATGGTATAAAAATGCCTTCAATATGTGATTGGCTGTTAGAGATTCTTGCCTTATCTTTGTAGCATAGAAATTTTTAATAGGTATTAGCTTACATATAGAACGTTATTAATAGACGAATCATTATTCATGGATATAGCTGCATTATTATCAGGAGGTGTCGACAGTTCAGTTGTTGTGCATCTCCTTTGTGAGCAAGGATATAAGCCCACTCTTTTTTATATTAAGATAGGCATGGACGGAGCGGAATATATGGACTGTTCGGCAGAGGAAGATATTGAATTATCTACTGCTACGGCACGTAAGTACGGTTTGTCTTTGGAGGTAGTGGATTTGCATCAGGAGTATTGGGAGAATGTAGCGGCCTATGCCATTGATAAAATCCGGCAGGGACTGACACCGAATCCGGATGTGATGTGTAATAAGCTTATCAAATTCGGCTGCTTTGAACAGCGTGTCGGGAAAGACTTCGACTTTACGGCAACCGGTCATTATGCCACCACCTTGCAACGTAACGGTAAAACTTGGCTGGGCACAGCGAAAGACCCTGTGAAAGACCAGACGGACTTTCTCGCACAGATTGATTACCTGCAAGTTTCCAAACTCATGTTTCCCATTGGAGGGTTGATGAAACAGGAAGTGCGTGAGATTGCCAATAAAGCCGGATTGCCGAGTGCCAGAAGGAAAGATAGTCAGGGCATCTGTTTTCTCGGGAAGATAAACTACAATGATTTTGTCCGTCGGTTTTTAGGAGAAAAGGAAGGGGCGATTATTGAATGGGAAACCGGAAAGAAATTGGGTACACATCGCGGCTATTGGTTTCACACAATCGGCCAGCGCAAAGGGCTTGGATTGAGTGGTGGTCCCTGGTTCGTAGTCAAGAAGGATATTGAAGAAAATACAATCTATGTGTCCCGCGGTTATGGTGTGGAAACACAGTATGGCAATGAATTCCGGATGCATGATTTCCATTTCATTACTGATAATCCCTGGAAAGGACAGGAGAAGGAGATAGACATCACTTTCAAGATTCGTCACACTCCCGACTTTACCAAAGGAAAACTGATACAGGAAGGGGAGACGCAATTCCACATTTTGTCCTCTGAAAAGCTGCAAGGCATTGCTCCGGGACAGTTTGGGGTGATTTATGATGAAGAGGCGAAAGTTTGCGTGGGAAGCGGAGAAATCATCTGTTAAATAGTTTATTTTGAAAGGTGAGGATTCGATAATCAGGATAATTTTCACTACTTTTGTTTCGTAGAATAATAAATAAAGGAGGATTGCTTATGACAACGATGGAATTGAAAAGTCTGAAAATGGACTTGGTGGAGGAACTCCTGAGTTTGAATGACAAAGAGATGCTCAATCGGGTGAAGAACTATTTGAAACGACTTAAGAAAATGGAAGCAGAAAAAGAAATGGAAGAAATCACAAAAGAGGAGATTCTTGCAGGGATTGATGCAGGACTGAAAGAGGTAAAACTTTCTATGGATGGCAAGTTGGAATTAAAGAGTGCAAGGGAGTTTTTGAATGAACTATGAAATAATAGTTAAGCCAACGTTTCAGCGGGAAGCTAAACGATTGGCAAAACATTATTCTTCTTTTAAAGAAGATTTTGCTTCATTGATTGATGAGTTGGAACAGAATCCGCAATTAGGTACCGATTTAGGTCATGGCTTGCGCAAAGTCCGCATGAAAATTACTGCGAAAGGGAAAGGAAAAAGCGGAGGTGCAAGAGTTATCACTTTCACTTTGGTTGTTTCCCAGCAAGATGCAATTTTGAATCTTCTCTATATTTATGATAAAGCAGACAGGGCTTCTATATCAGACAAGGAAATAGAACAACTTTTGAAACAAAATGGCTTGAAGTAAAGCGTATAATCAGATATAGTATTCGGCTAAATCCACAATCCCTGCCCTCATCGCATATTTAGTAGCCTCGTGCACATTATTCACTCCCAATTTACGAAAGATATTCTTACGATGGCTGTTGATCGTATGGAAACTAAGATTTTTCTCTGCAGCAATCTCTTTCGTCGTTTTTCCTAATGCGATTTCTTTTAGGATATTCTTTTCTGTTTGCGTCAGCAGATGGTCGTCCATGTTTGACGCTACCAGCGGGGAAGAAGCTCCCGAAAGCAGCAGATTGCTGACATGATTGCAAATATACCGTTGTTTGCGGGTGGCGCATTGAATGGCGGTCATGATTTCTTCTTTTGAGTTATCTTTCATCACTACCCCGAAAGCCATGCTGCTGAATAATACCTGACGGAGAAAGTTCAGACTCAGTTCATCGGAGAATAGAATCCAGTCGGCTTCCTTGAATCTTTCCTGCAAGACAATCAATTCATCTGCCCCGGCAAAATTGAACAAGGTATAGTCCAGTATAATCACTGCTTGCGGATACAATCGTAGCTGCTGAATCAGTTCAGCCTTGTTGTCAGCTTCTAAAAGGAGGGACACCTCCTTTTGTTTACTTAACAGGAACATCATTCCCGCCTTACTGATATCCTGATTGTCTGCAATGATAAATTCTCTCATAAGCCATGCTGAATAAAAAAACTCCGCTACAAATGTACGCATTTTGCGCGATTTGCAGCGGAGTTATGATAAGATTCTTAAGATCCGGATTACCAGGAACGTCCTTTGAAGATATTTGACTGGTCAAGCGGAACGATATTTCCGTTCAACGTCAGGTTATTGTTGTTGAAGTTCGGGCTGATACTAACCGAAGCAGTATTGTTTCCGCTGCTCATATTAATAAATACTTGAGCGGAGATGCCGATACCCTGAACACTGAATGAGCAGTTCACATTTCCTTTTTTGTCGATATTCATCTTCATATCCGAAGAATTACCATCCACTGTCACACCACCGATTCCGTTAGGACCCGGGTAAGGAGTATTGAAGGCAGTCTGTACGGTAGCTCTGTTGCCGTTCATCAAGACGAAGTTGGTGTTTGAAGTAACGAATGCACTCATACCGTTACGGAAAATAACCTGATTGGCTTCCAGTACAAATTGCTTGTTCTTCAAAGCCTGCACAGCTTGTTGATAGGCTGCCATGTCCTGCACCTCTTCTTCGGCACGGAGTTTTGCTCTCTCTGCATCTCTTTCTGCTTTTCTTTCTGCGCGGCGTGCTGCTGCGTTACTTTCTTGTGCATACATCATTGTGCTTGCACTCACTAATACTAATGCTAATAATGCAATAAACTTTTTCATAACTTTTTTTTGTTTAGGTTTAATACGTTGTTCGTTTATTGCAAAAACAATGTGTATGCCAGATTGTTCACGAGCGTCGTGCAATTTTATATCCGATGGCTGCCACAGTGATACTCATTAAGGGGCTGATAATGTTGAAAAAACAATAAGGGAGATACACAAGTGTGGGTACACTCAAGATAGTGGCTTGGGTCATTCCACAGCTGTTCCACGGGATCAATACGGATGTAACGGTTACTGCATCTTCCGTCGTGCGGCTTAGTAAGCAACTTTCATATCCTTTCTTGGCATAAATATCGCGAAACATATTTCCCGTCAGAATAATACTGATATATTGATCGGCAGTGGTCAGATTAAGAAACAGCCCGGAACAGACCGTCGCACTGACCACGCTGACTGTTTTCTTCATAAAGCGCACAAAGATAGAAGTGATACTTCCCACCATGCCGCTTGCTGTCATTGCTCCGCCGAAACACATGGCACATAGTATCAGCCAAATCGTATTCAGCATTCCTGACATGCCACGTGTGGCAATTAAATCTGTCAGAACGGCATTATCCGTGTGCAAATTTGTCTCTCCGTAGATAGTCATCATTAGTCCTTTGAACAATGAATTGAATCCGGAAGCGGCGACTCCTGAAATTTCCTCCACTAAATCAGGCTGAAAGATCAAAGCAAAAACAGCTGCCAACAGGGTGGACAGGAACAGCGTAACGATAGACGGCACTTTCCGCGCTATCAATATGCCGGTTACTACGGGAACTATCAACAGCCACGGAGTGATATGAAACTTTTCATTCAGAGCTGCTGCCACTTCTGCGATGTGCTGTGTATTGTTGGCATCATGAGAGAATCCCGCTACGGTGAAAATAATCAGTGTAATGACAAGAGATGGAACCGTAGTAATCATCATGTAACGGATGTGACGGAACAGGGGAGTGTCTGTGATGGAAGAAGCCAGAATAGTGGTTTCGGATAAAGGAGATATTTTATCTCCGAAGTATGCCCCCGAAATAATGGCTCCGGCAATCCAGCCGTCTTCAAAACCTTGCGCCTTTCCGATACCCATCAGAGCGATACCGATGGTAGCAATGGTAGTCCATGAGCTCCCGGTCATAACGGAAATCAATGCGCAGATGATGCAGGTAGATGCCAGGAAGAAACTGGGATGGATAATTTGCATCCCGTAGTAGATTAGCGTCGGCACTACTCCACTAATCATCCAGATCCCACTCAACGCACCGATGATTAATAGAATAATAATAGCTGTCGCCACTCCGGCAATATTGTTGGTTATGGCAAGCTCGTAATCTTTCCAGGGAATTTTATAAAACACCATGCCGATAAGGATACAAATAGCTGTAGTGGTGAGCAGTGACACTTGGCTTCCGCCGCTTAGGGCATCGCTGCCAAATGTGCGGATAGTGGCAAACAATAATAACACCAGTACAATGATCGGTATCAATGATACGAGGGGCGAGGGAGCTTTCTTCATGTTGATTCTTATAACCTTTTATTTATTTTCCGGCTACTGTTTTGTTTATAGCCGCGCAAAGATACAACAAAAAAGGATGAAATCTTTTGCTTCAAAACGTCAGGCAATAAAAATTATTATAAGTTTGTATTTGATCGGAATATGTATAAGCCCGGCTCAATTGGCGAAAGTCTTACGTCTTATCCACCAGTAGCGGATGAAAAGCCCTCCCGTCAGGATGAGGGCAATGGATAATCCGGTATAGAAAACGGAAATGAACGTTTCGGGCAGAAGGTGGAAGCTACGTATGGTAATTCCCAGAGAAATCATGAAGATCATTGTAATCCAGCTTTTCACATCGAAAAAGGAAAACGGGCAATTTCTGTGTTCTTTCTTTTGTTCGATTCGCTGGGTATGTTTATAATAAAGTCTTCTGAACACCAGAACGAAGAATAACAAGAAAACAATGGTAGCTTCTCCTATTTTGAACATCCAATCTTGGGAGGTGTTTAACCATGTTACAATTCCTATTCGCAGAATATT
The DNA here is from genome assembly GCF_040812255.1 of Bacteroides sp. L008. Classification (NCBI taxonomy): domain Bacteria; kingdom Pseudomonadati; phylum Bacteroidota; class Bacteroidia; order Bacteroidales; family Bacteroidaceae; genus Bacteroides; species Bacteroides sp. L008. The sequence continues at coordinate 380,505 of NZ_JBFNXO010000001.1, forward strand.
GGCACCGGCTATAATCCAGACGACACCGGCTGTGATAAGTAAGATTTGTCTGTTAACTCCGTATTTCATTGGCTTATTTTATTGTAATAAACGGTTTGACCGTCTGTTTTGTTGACTTACTTCTTGTAGAAAGTCGTAATTAATAAAGAAATCCCTGTTAAAACGACTCCGGTACCGATCACTCCGTGCCAACCATACAGTTGCCAGAAGCTGCCCGCCAGAAATGTTCCCATCGAACCGCCAATAAAGTAAGTAGTCATGAAAACTGTATTGATGCGGTTCGAAGCGCGCGGGTCCAGTTCGAAGATACTTGTCTGGTTGCTAAGTTGGATACATTGCATCCCTATGTCAATGATGATGATTCCGGCAATGATACCAATAAAGGTGTTTTCACCGATGAAGAACAGTAACCAGGCAAAGAGAATCAATCCGCAGCCGATAAAGTTGAAGCGGCGTACACCGACTTGTTTTACATATTTTCCAACAAAAGAGGCAGTCAATGCCCCCGCCACTCCGCAAAGTCCCAGCATACCAATGACGTCGCTGTTGGCAAAGAACGGAGCTTGTCCCATTTTAAAAGCCAGACAAGACCACATGGCGAGGAGGGAGCCGAAGTTCAATGCCGCCCGGATGGAATAAATCCGTAGTTGCGGATATTCTTTCACTAAGGCTAACAGGGATTTCATCAGGCCGCTATATTTCCCCTGAAAGTTGGTCTGAATGTCGGGAAGGACTTTTAGCACAACAATGGCACAGATAAGCATCATGCCTGCAGCGATGTGATACATTTCCCGCCAGCCAATCAGTTCACCGATAAATCCGCTGACAACCCGTGAAGCCAGAATACCGGTCAGTAATCCAGATAAGACAATTCCTACATTCCTGCCTTTATTTTCCGGACGGGAGAACTGGGCGGCTATCGGAATGAATATTTGCGGAATCATCGAACAGACTCCCGTGAGGAATGAAGCGATAAGTATCAAATGAAAATTGTGCGTCAGGGCAATGGTCAATAGGGAGAATATCAGAACGGTGAAGTTGACCAGGATGATTTTCTTACGCTGATATAAATCTCCCAGAGGGGTGATAAACAATAATCCTGCCGCATAGCCTATTTGCGTGACCATGGCAATCAGGTTAGTTCTGAACTCTGATATGCCAAGTTCATGGCGTATCATATTTAATAGCGGTTGGATATAATAGATGTTGGCTACCGAGACACCGGCCACAATAGCAAGTGTCCAGAGGATAGATACCGGTAGTCCACCGTTTTCTTTTAATGGCTGTTTCATGCGGCAAAGATAATAAAATAAGATGTTTATTCGATGAAGAAAGTGGTGGAAACTGTGTTACCTTCTCCGTCTACTGCCGTCAGGGAATGTTTGCCGGGAGCAGGTTGCAGGGAAACTTTGTGGAAATCCTGTGTCTGTGTCTGATAGGTGTCGTCGAGATGCCAGAAGATAGTGGCATTGGGATTGCTGTGTGCCAGTTCCACCGTGATAAAGCCTTTGCTGCCGTCCAGTTGCTTGGGCAGCTTGATGTGGGCGTTCATCGGAGGGTAGATGAACTGCATGGGTTGGAAAGAATCTTCTCCACAGCCGGCTTTGAAAGGTGGCAGCGGTTTATATTCCGGATGGTGCTGTTTATAGTACCATTCCCATACGGGTGGCAGGGCAAACCATGATTGCTGAATGGTAGGTTCTGTGTTTGCACAGTTTTCATAGATGCGGTGGCTTTCGTCGGCGGATAGTGTGACGAGATGATGGTAAGGACAAGCCTCTGTCCGTAATCCGACGGGAAGGATCAGTATGGTGTCGGTTTCTTCACAGAAACGTCCTTTCAGATGACCGGATTGACGGCATATCTCTGCATCAACGAAAACTCCTGTGGGACGTTCGAACCAGGGTGAAGATGGGAGATAATTGAATATATCGAATAATACGGGACCGGCCGTTTGTGCGCCGACCAATCCGGGTTTTCCTTCTCCGGTTGCATTTCCTACCCATACGCCTACTGCATAGCGGGGAGTTACGCCAACGGCCCAGGCGTCACGGAATCCGTAACTGGTTCCGGTCTTCCATGCGATAGTCTGCATGGAAGGAATTGATTTCCAGTCAATCTCTTCAGGCCGGTTGACTTCTGTTAAGGCGGAAAGGGTGAGCCAGGCTGCTCCTGCCGAAATAACTTCTTCTGAAATAACTCCTTCTGGAATAACCTCTTCAGAAATAGCTCCTTCTGCTATTATTCTTTCTGATATAGCCTTTTCCGAAGTTGTCTTTCTTGAAATTGTCTTTCCTGAAGTAACTTTTCTTGAATCATCTCTTCCCGAAACAGTCTTTTCTTCTGTTCCCAGTAGTATCTGTACTTCCTTTTCTTGGGGAAGATTGTTGGAATGATTGTTGGAGAGGCTTCGTCCCATTTGTGCATAGGCATTCGTTACATCCCATAAAGTAGCTTCAGCGCCTCCTAAAATGAGTGATAATCCGTAATGGGAAGCTGATCGGTTGATAGTCTTGAATCCCATTTGTTGCAGCATGTGATGAAATTTGGGTACTCCATACCTTTGTAACATGGTGACAGCCGGGATATTCAATGAGCGGGCAAGAGCTTCGGAAGCGGGGACGGCTCCTTCAAACTGCATGCTGAAGTTTTGTGGAGTAAAGCCGTTGATGTTGACGGGTACGTCCGGTAACAGCATTTGCGGTAATAGACTTCCTTCCTGTAGCATGGCACTATAGAGAAAGGGTTTTAAAATACTACCTGTACTTCTGGGAGCTTGAATCACGTCTACTTGATTCCCCCCTTGTTTGCGGTCGAAATGTACATTTCCGCAGTATGCTACCACTTGATTGGCGGGAATGTCTATAATTAGGATAGCCAGGTTACGGATATCACTTCGATTAAATTCATTGCTCCACCGTTCCGCCAAACTCTCTATATGGGTTTGTATTCCTTTATCAATGGTTGAGCGGGTATATAATCCGTTTCTTTCCTGATAGAAGCGGGTAACCAGATGTGGGGCTGTTTGAGGAAGAGGATGTGGTTCGTCGGGTAACGGTTCGCTAATAGCCAGTTCATAGGTGGACGCATCAATAATCTCTTCTTCAAAAAGTTGTTTCAATAGACGGTTGCGTTTGGAAAGAAGTGTTTTTCGTCCTTTGGATAGATGAATCATGGCGGGGGCATTGGGCAGGACAGCCAGCATGGCTGATTCCGCCCATGATAAATCTTCGGCAGAATGACCGAAGTAACGCCAGGCAGCAGCATCCAGTCCTACCACATTTCCTCCGAATGGTGCATGAGAGACATACATGGATAAGATTTCCTCTTTGGAAGTCCGGAACTCCAAACGGGTAGCCCAGATCATTTCAATGACTTTCTCTCCGATAGTTCTGGGTTTGTTCCGGGCGAGACGGATGGTCTGCATGGTAAGGGTGCTACCTCCGCTTACAACACGTTTATTCTTTAAATTCTGATAGAGTGCCCTTCCGGTAGATAACGGATTAACTCCCCAATGGTGGTAAAAGTGTTTATCTTCAAAGGTAATAAGGCATTGCTTGATTTTATCAGGTGTTGTCTTTCGGGGAGGAAACCGCCATTGACCATCCGAAGCGATACGTGCTCCCAGTAATTCTTTGTTTCGATCAGTCACAACGGTGGAGTAGGGTACATGAAACAGTTGCCGGGGAAGACAAAATATGTACCCTATCATCAAAAGAGCAATGCTTATTGTCATTACTTTCTTAGTGACAGATAATCGTTTGAAGAATTTATATATCGGGTTCATTTAAATGTTAAAAGCTAAGAGACATATCTTTTTGAAACATGATTAGGGAAGAAATAATTAGGCACGGATTACACGGATTTCACGGTTCTACTCGTTAACCAAAACCGCGTAATCCGTGTAATCCGTGCCTAAAATTTATCGACTGACAGTTGTTCTTCCCGCTTTGCTGCGTGCCTGTACGTTTACATCATACATTGCTTCACATTGAACGGCAGGAAGAATAAAGTTACCTGCATAAGTCGCTTGCAGTCTGACAGTGAATACTTTTGTTTCACCACGACGCAAATTGAAATAAGTCAATACCCTGTCATCGCGTATATCCAGATAATTATATTTGCTGACGGACTTACCGGAACCGTCGGCTGCTACGCTTTCCGTTTCGGGGGCAACCATTCTTTCGTTGTATATTTCCCAACCGGACGGTATGATATGCGTCAGTGCCAGATTGGTGTAGTCGGAAGTTCCGCTAATATTGGATATGGAGGTGATAGCCATAAAGTCAGTTCCCTGTATAATATCATTGACAGAGATCGGTGTACCGTTCAGGTTGGCATATCTTATATCCATGCGAAGATTGTCGCTGATGGCCGGTAATGTATCGTTCAACAACTGTGTGCGTGTGATAAGGTCTACGCTAAGCGCTCCTTTTCCTTGATTTTTCACAGCAATCATACCGGATTTGGGAGTGGTGGCTATTTCCTTCTCAAACACAGCCTTAGCTGATTTCACGGCAGGTTGTTGTTTGTCGTTCCATGTCCATACGAAATCCAGTGTGCCTGACAGCTTTTCGGCCAGACGTCCCATTGCCATAAGAGCAAAAGCGGTGGATTGGGTACTGAACCACTCCTCTTGTGACAGATTCTTTGAAACGACTTTTGCCTGCTGCAAAGCATCCCGTTCCCGGTTCATCAGGATCAGTGTTTCCAGAATCATAGCTTCATCACGGTCGGAGGAACCGTAAATCTGATTCATGGAAGAGTAGGGGCTTACTGTTGTTTCCGCATTATACACCAGTTCTTCAGCCGGTTTCATCTTTCCGGTCAGTGCATAGGTTGCTGCCAGTCTCCATTTAGCCTGAATGGATAATCCTGCCTGTTCTTTCATCCGGTTCATGGCACCATATTCCGGTGCTCCTGCCAATGCAAGCGTATATAAACGGAAAGCCTGTTGCAATTCCGACTGCCATTGTTGCCAGCCGCTTGCATCCTGCGGCATCCGCCAGTTTTGTGCGGCAGCACGTTGGAAACGCTTCCACTTATTCAGTACGTTCGAATGAACGGCGTATCCTTTTTCTTGTGCCAGTGTCAGGAACATTCCTGCATAAGAACTGATCCATTCGTCGGCAACAGCATTTCCCGGCCAATATACAAATCCGCCATTGGGAAGTTGACGACCATAAATCTGCCGGATAGCTTCCTGTACATTTGTCTTTATCTTTTCGGCTTCTATCTTATCTATTGTTTTGAATTGACCGATAAACAGAAGAGGCAAAGCCTTGGAAGTCAACTGTTCCGTACAATGGTGCTGATAGTTGTATAAGAAGTCGAACCGGCGGCTGATGTCAACCGAAGGTATGCGTGATACTTCCAGCTTTATCTGGTTATTTGCAGAAGAACTGCTTAGATTGTATGAAAGTTCTTTGCTTTGTCCGGCTTCTACCCATTGACTGTTGCGCAGGGTTACTACCGGATTCGGGTTGCGTACTTCTATTTCAATGGTTTCTTTCGTTTGTTGTCCGCCACCATTGGCTGTCAGATGGATGGTAGCCTTTCCTGTTTTGCTACCTGTTTTTAAGGTAAAGAACACGAGCTGGTCACCCGGTTGGCTAAATTTGAGCGACTGTTGGTTGGCCCCTACAATCTGTACTCCTCCACCGGATGCCTGAAGTGATACGGTTACATTCTTCACTTGATTTTCCATCGCAAAGATATTGACCGGAACGGTGATTTCTTCCTGAATGCTAAGCACACGGGGCAAGGTGGACAACATCATTAACGGAGTCCGTACAAAAGCCGTTTTTTCCGCATTGCCATACGCTCCCTCTTGTCCGGCAACCACCATGGCACGTACCGAACCCACATACATCGGAAGTTTCAGCGTATGCGTCTGGCTCTTACCTTTTCCCAGATAGAAAGGACCTACAAACTTGACTACCGGTTTGAAGCGGTTTGCTTTTGCATCGGCAGGCTTCAATGTCGCGTCGCCACCCGTACTGAAAAGTGAACTGTAACTTCCGGCGGAAGCTCCCAATACATTATCATACATATCCCATGTCCGGATGCCGAGTGCTTCGCGTGAATAGAAATCATTCCATGGGTCCGGGGTCTTGAAATTGGTAAGATCCAGCAAACCGTCGTCTACAATAGCTAATGTATAAGTCATCGGTTTTCCGGTCTTTTCGCTGACGGTCACATTGAAGTTGGTTTCCGGGCGTAACACTTCCGGCATCTGTATCTGCGGTTGTAACACCGTCTGACTGTTAGTCACGAATACCGGAACGACGCCATACATACGGATGGGCAGGTCATTGACTGTTTGCGCATGAGGCTGTAACAAACTGATATGCAGATATACATTCGGAGTCATCTCCGGTGTAATCTTGAATGTATATTTCGTATCTCCTCCGTTGGAAACCTCTATCCATTCTTGCCGTAATACGGTAGAACCGTTTTCTATGGATACCAGTGCACGTCCTCCCGCTGCTGCAGGAATGATTGCTGTGGCTGTTTCTCCTATTTCATAAGAGTCTTTGTTCAGTGAGAAAGCAAGCATCTTGATACCGCTGGGATCAGTCTTGCTCGAACGTCCCCGCCATTCCGGCCAGTCAACATAAACTGTACCTCCGGTGGCATGTCCACTCTCTTTATCTTTCACGTAAACCAGATAGCGTCCCCATGACGGATAATCGATACGGAATTTGAAAGATGCTTTTCCGCCTTTTGTCTGTAAATTGCCGCTGGCAACAGGAGTGATGGAACTATTGTTGATATACGTTCCGAAAGATTCACCACTGTTTTCCCACCACCAACTCCAGCCGATGCGGTATATTTTGTATTCCAGATTAGAACTGTTCACTAACTGTCCCTGCGTGTTTACAGTTACAATATCGAATACATGATCTTTGTCAGTTTCAATATATTTGCCTTTCGGCTGGTTCAGATTGATACCGACATAAGAGGTGAATGGTGAGAATGGAATCGTTTGAGTGTAGATGCTGGCATCTCCTCCCGGTTCGAACACGCGGGTGGTGAAAGTAGCGTTCAGCATACCCGGCGCTTCCGTTGCGGTCGGAACTTTCAGCATGACGTTTGCTTTTCCTTCTGCATCCAGTGTGCCGTCAAATATATCTGTTTTGATAGTCGTGAAATCCGTAGCCGGATTGTTAAAGATATATTGTCCGTAATTCTTGAACTGTGTATTCACTTTCGATAAAGACATTTCTACTTTGGCTTTCAGTTTGGAGGCAGTTGCTCCTGTCAGCCAAGTTGAAGTGAGTGGGGCATAGAAATCCTTGTCCGTGGCTTGAAGAACCTTCGGCAATGCCAGATTTATTTTCAGGCGGTTGGGTTTTATGGTTTCGATACGCAGACCTTTGTGGAAGGTGGTTCCTCCCACCTTGATATACGCATTCCAAAGCCCGGTCGGGTCTGTTGCCTGTGTCGGAACGTCGAATGTATAGAATCCGTTCATTCCTTGTGTTGAAATCATTTTCGTGTAGAACTGTCCCCTCGGATTGTAAATCTCCAATGCTACGGGATGCTTGTCGGGGATTCTCTTTTCGCGGTCTTCCAATATAAAGGAAATATGCAGCGTGTCTCCCGGGCGCCATACCCCTCTTTCGCCATATATGAATCCTTTCAGTCCCTTTTGGATATCTTTTCCTCCCACGTCGAATCTGCTGACGGATTGTTCTTCACCGTCCACAACGCGGACGTATGCCTTTTGCTTTTCCGATTCAGCCACAATTATGAAAGGCACACCGTTCGGAGTGATTTCAACGAATCCTTCCCCATTGGTTTCTCCTTTCCCTATGGGTTGTAACTGGAAGTTATACGCTGTTACCTGTGCTTTCCCTATCGGCTTTGTATCCAAAATATTACTGACAGCAATCCACAGTTTATTCAGTGAGTTCCGTTTTACAATCATTCCCAGGTTGGAAGCAAAAACGTTGCAGGCTGCTATCCGGTCTGAATTCATGTAATAAGACGGATGACAGGGATTGTCGCGTTCCGTCCATCGGTATACACTCCAGTCCATTGTTCCGCCATTGTAATAATAGTAGGCTTCGGGGGTATTCCAGATTGCTTCATCTTCTTCGGACAAGACACTTCCACTTACTTTAGTCAGTCCGTCGGAGGTGCTGCTGTCGGCGAATTTCATATCCTGATTCTCGACTCCTCCACAAGGATAAGCGGAGTATTCCTGACGGAATGAAAGTATTACACGATAGATGGCACCCGGTTCCTGATGGATTAATCCGGCAAGGTCTATCGAGTAATCTCCCCAATGATGAATGTCTTTGGAAGCATCTTTGGCAAGCCATAACGTTTTCTTGTAAACCAGTCTGCCCGAACGGCGCAGCTCATTGGCCGAGGCCAGTGAATTGGTTTGCATAAACATCAATACATTGTTCTCGAAAATGCGGATCACGCTCAAATCCACAGCATACAGGTTGACAGCCCTGAAAGGAATAATCAGACTTTTCGAATCGGGCAGGATAGCGGCGGTAGTAGACATTTCCACTTGTGGTTTCAGGCTCACTTCACTGAATGAGATCGTATGGGAAGTTCCCAACGCTTTACCTTGACTGTCTTTGACTCCTTCATGGATATTCAACGTCAGTTTATTTTGTGTGTTTGCTTCGAAATAGATAAAAACTCTGTTCTCGCTGATTTGGAAGATCGATGAGGAGATTTCCGGGATCTCAATCAGTCCTTTTAAATCTTGAGTAGTGGATAGGGGAGCGGAGAAAACAATCTCGATTCCGTTTTCCGGTTGGTCGATGCGTTCGGCAGACATAAAACGAAAACAATCTTTCGCCGGTATCAGTACTTCTTCGCTTTGTTTACGGTCGATGCCGGCCGGGTTGCCGTTGGCTGTGATAGTCAAGGGGTAATCATCAGCTTCTCTGGGGATTTGTCTGATACTAAACAAATACCGGGTATGATTGTCGGTTGCGGTGACTTCCACCGGATAACTCTTTTTCCCGTCACTGGCAGTCAGCATCTTTTCTACCTCTTCCTTTTTCACTACGTCGCTGAAACGTATCTCTCCTTTAATATTTATCTCATTCGGTTGGGTAGCTGTAATCGGTAATGATTCCAGTTGCAGGGTGAAGTTACGTTCCTGTACACGGAATGAGAAGTTGAACTCTTTCAGCTTTTTCTCTACTTCGATAAAGTCTCCGAGCCGGAAAGTTCCTTCGTAAAGTGTTCCCGGTTTCAGCGCTCCTTCTTCAGGCACAAATTCAATGGTATTGTTGCTTACCCAATATGCTTTTCCCTTTAATGAAGGTGAGAAACTGAATGGGTTGCTTTTTAACTCATTGTTCAGATCCACCATGGGTTGGTCGTGGGTCAGTTCTATACGTATGGTCGAATTTTGCGAGATGACTCCTCCCGTATATGCGTTTACATACGGTGCATAATCGGCAGAAGGAATGATGTCTTTTTGAGTGCGTGTGCATGAATATAGGCCCACAGTTATCATGATGAGCAAAAATAGTCCGGTAGCACTGATGCTACGTGTAGTCTTTGTTTGTCCCATAGCGAGGAGTTTTTTTATAGTTCAACGAACAAATATACAGTTTTTATGCTAAATCCTTTGTTATTCTGATTATTTTTGCAAGTTCTTAATCAATTTATTTATGGGGAAAAAGAAAGAATACAAAGAGGCCAATCGGCGATTTCTGAAAAAGCTGTCTTTTCAGGAGGGTGTTTTCGCATTGCCGGGTGGAATCTATTACAAAGTTTTGGAAACTGGCGAAAGTACGATTTCTCCGGGTGCACGGAGTATTGTTACCGTGCATTACAAAGGAAGTCTGATTGATGGCCGGGTGTTTGATAATTCTTATGAGCGTACTTGTCCCGATGCCCTACGTCTTAGTGATGTAATAGAAGGATGGCAGGTGGCACTTCAGAAAATGCATGTTGGCGATAAATGGATTATTTATATTCCTTATGCAATGGGATACGGTATCAAATCTTTTGATTCTATTCCTGCCTACTCGACATTGATCTTCGAAGTGGAACTGCTGGGTGTTGCATAGAGCATAAAGATGAGCTATAGGGAATCAGATACATGGATATTTTTCTTTTAGCTTCTTCATGAAAGACTTGCTTACTTGTAAAAGTTCCATTTCATTAAATGGAGGAAGCAATATGCAATTGTTGTCTTCAATCGAAACCAGATAGCTTATATTGATAATGTGTGACTGGCTAATCTGGATAAGATAGGGATGCAGACTCAATATCTTTTGTGAGTTTGTATTTCTTCTGAGTGCCAGGATATGATTGTTATTTAATACAGCTTCCCATAGTTTACTCTTGGAGTTATACCGGAAATAGCCAATCTGTTCTAAATGGATTAGTTGCAAGTTTCCAGTTATAGTAGTATATAAAAAGATCTTTTCTTCTTGATTTTTCTCTGTGTTGGTGTGATTGCAATTATCAGTATTCATATTCATTCTATTTATCTTGGTATCTGATTAATCTGTTGATGATGTGAACGTCGTAGTTTTATTTTGCATCAAAAGTAATGGATTGCTTTTAGCTACAAAAATAAAAAGTGTCTCATTCCTGAAATGAGACACTTTTACTAGTAAGAATTATGCTTTTAAAAAAAGGAATTTATTGCTTTACTCTTTGACTATCAATGAATTTGCTGGGTGATACACCATACTTTTCTGAAAAGTTACGATAGAAAGTTGCCCGGGAGGTGAAACCGCATGCAAACATCAGTTCTTTTACATTACTCTTTGGATTTTCGGCGGCTAGCTGTCTGAAATATTCCAGTCGAAGATAATTAATGTATTCCCGGAAACCTGTAAAACCCCGACTTTTGATTGCTGCTGAAATATCGTGTTCTTGTTTATTCAGAGCTTTGGCTAAAAGTTCTATATTATACCGTTGATCGGTATAGGGATGCTGTTCCTGAAGATAGGTTTCAATCGTTAAGAAGAGCGGGAGAGGAGGAGATGATTTTCCGGCTTGTGGCATTATGGGGCTTTCCGTATTCTTTGCGTTATGAATCATGTTTATATGGTTCGAAAACGGGTTCTCGTAACGTAAATATTGTATGGAGAATAAGACCGTAAAAACGATTGCCATAATACCGAACAGGTTGAAAACAAATTCATTGATATTTAGAGTGAACAAGATGTATATCCCTAAAAATACGAATAGAAAACCGATGAATAGATACATGTTATTATTTATCCTGCGGTAGGTCTTGTTATTCATCATAGGATAAATAAGAAGAACGAGCGGGGTAAAAACGGATAACAGGAATATGCAAACCCTAAGCTTGACATCTATTAGATGGATATTCGGAATAATTTCATCTATGGAGTGGATGGGAGTGATATTCCCATTGAAGCTTAAATAGCTGATTCCTACGGTTATCGTAATAATGGGTAATAATAGAAAAGTAAATATTCTGAAATGGTTCAGATAGCCCGGCGATAAAGAAGCGATAGGGAACAGGGCTACAATATTTGCTAAAGCATACCATTTGAGCATTTTCTCAATGTTGAGCAATTCTGTGAAGTTGTATTCCGGAGTGTCTGTGACAATTGTCAGCCATCCGATATTTTCCCATGAAAACATAATACCGATGCCGGTAGCTATAATTCCCCAATATAATTTCGGATAATTATCTTTGGCGCGTATGATAAGGATGATTCCTATAATTAACGCAATCAGATCAAGTGTAAGCTCAATAGATAGATGTGTAATTCCCATTTTTTTTGACGTGTTTCTATTCCTTGCCAGTCAGTGTGTAAATGTTTCCCGTACAAAGGTAGGTAAAATAGAAATATCAGGCAATAAAAAAGGACGTGGCTTTGAAGAAACTTAGTTGTGCGGTAATATGCTATATTTCTTTCGCTGAATCATTTTCGGCCAATTCTTTGATCTCTTTATTCAAAAATACAGAAAGCACAGTTCTCACTATGACTACTCCACCTAGGATTGCCAATTCGTCCAACGTCGGATCAACCACAGTTTTTAGTATGTCGGAAGCAATTAGAAACTCCAATCCAAGCAAAAGGTAAGTACCAAAATCCGCCCTCAACTGTCGTATATTGTTAACCGTATATGTTCCGTTGAATCGTTTTATCTCATTGCGTAAAAAGGCAATGAAGCAGACTAATACTCCGTAAGTGACAATTAGCAGACTAATAACACTGATAATAGTGGCAAGTGTATTTAAGAATGTGAGTAGCATTGTTGTATAATGTTTTAGTATCTGTTATGTAAACAGGCGAAGTCGTACAAAAGTTCTCGAATTAGCTACATTATTTGCTCTTGCAGGTTTATATTAAGTTATATCTGTTGATGAATGGAGATGTATACCTATTCAAAAGGGAATGTGGTTGTAAATAACGGAAAGGCTACCTTTGATCTTAATTCTTATAATGAGTATAGTGCTGATTTCTTAAATGTTCTTAATCTTATTTGCGTATCAATGAAATATAAGTCACCATCAATACCATATAATACATTGTTAGGGACAGCGTCAAAGATTTTGTATTGTTCATTATGGAATTCATCTATATAGTCCATTTCAAAACCAAGTGCTTCCATATATTCAGCTATTTCATCTTCTGTAGCCTTAAATAATGTCTGGAATGAAGTGTTTGTAACTGCCATCTATTACAAGTTACTACAAAAAAAACTCCTGCAATCGCAAGGACTACAGGAGTTTATCTATATAAAGTAATCTGAATTACTTGCTTAAAGCCTGAGCTACATCAACCGCACAAGCTACTGTACAACCTACCATCGGGTTGTTACCAATTCCCAGGAATCCCATCATTTCTACGTGAGCAGGAACTGATGAAGAACCAGCGAACTGAGCGTCACTGTGCATACGACCCATCGTGTCAGTCATACCATAAGAAGCAGGACCGGCAGCCATGTTATCCGGGTGAAGAGTACGACCTGTACCACCACCAGAAGCAACAGAGAAATAAGGTTTGCCAGCAAGAACACGTTCTTTCTTGTAAGTTCCTGCAACTGGGTGTTGGAAACGGGTCGGGTTAGTAGAGTTACCTGTGATAGATACGTCTACACCTTCTTTCCACATGATAGCTACACCTTCACGAACGTCGTCAGCACCATAACATTTTACTTTTGCACGAGGACCGTCAGAGTAAGCGATTTCGCGAACAACTTTCAGTTCACCTGTGAAGTAATCGAATTGAGTCTGAACATAAGTAAAGCCGTTGATACGAGAGATGATCTGAGCAGCGTCTTTTCCAAGACCGTTCAGGATGCAACGCAACGGTTCTTTACGTACTTTGTCTGCTTTTGCAGCGATTTTGATAGCACCTTCAGCAGCAGCGAAAGATTCGTGACCTGCCAGGAAAGCGAAACATTTAGTTTCTTCGCGCAGCAACATAGCAGCCAGGTTACCATGACCGATACCAACCTTACGGTCGTCAGCTACAGAACCCGGGATACAGAATGCTTGCAAACCGATACCGATAGCTTCAGCAGCTTCAGCAGCGTTTGTGCAGTTCTTCTTAAGAGCGATAGCAGTACCTACTACATAAGCCCATTTTGCATTTTCAAAGCAGATAGGCTGAGTTTCTTCACACGTTTTATAAGGATCAAGTCCGGCAGCTTCGCAGATAGCGTTAGCTTCTTCGATGTCTTTGATGCCGTTAGCGTTCAAGGCTTCAATGATACCTTTGATACGACGGTCTTGGCTTTCGAATTTTACTTCTCTAATCATAGTTTCTTTCCTCCTTATATTATTCGTGACGTGGATCAATAGATTTAACTGCTCCCTGTTCTGCTGTTACGCGTCCATAAGTACCTGTAACTTTCTTCAAAGCTTCGTTAGCATCAGTACCTTTCTTGATTTCGTCCATGAACTTACCCATGTGTACGAATTCGTATCCGCAGATTTCGTCGTTCTTGTCCAAGAAGATTTGTTTGATATAACCTTCTGCCATTTCAAGGTAACGAGGACCTTTAGCCAAAGTACCATAAAGAGTACCTACCTGGCTACGCAGACCTTTACCCAAGTCTTCCAAACCTGCACCGATAATCAAACCACCTTCAGAGAAAGCTGATTGAGTACGTCCGTATACGATTTGCAAGAAAAGTTCGCGCATTGCAGTATTGATAGCGTCGCAAACAAGGTCAGTGTTTAATGCTTCAAGAACTGTTTTACCCGGAAGGATTTCAGAAGCCATAGCAGCTGAGTGAGTCATACCAGAGCAACCGATTGTCTCGATCAAGGCTTCCTGGATGATACCTTCTTTAACGTTCAGTGTCAGTTTACAAGCACCTTGTTGAGGAGCGCACCAACCGATACCGTGTGTCAAACCAGAAATATCAACGATTTCTTTAGATTTTACCCATTTGCCTTCTTCGGGTATGGGAGCCGGTCCATGGTTAGGACCCTTCTTTACAACACACATGTGTTCCACTTCGTGTGAATAAGTCATAATTAGCTCTTTTTTTAAGTGATATAATTAAAAATACGTAGTCACGATTCTCTAAATCGCCCACAAAGGTAGTCGATTTATTTGTTTCTGCAAATCGCCTTTTATTACTTTTTTGTGAAAAGAGACAAATCTGTTTCCGTTTTTTCTTCGTTTGTAAAGTCGGGATTGCATTTGTGAAAGATTGAAGCTGGGAGAACTATCTATTCTTTGCTTTGTTGTTATTAGAAAACGAAAATTTATGGAACTGAATCAAGTAGATATACATTATTTAATAGGGGCAATTTGCGTTATTTCATCTGCGCTTATTTTTTATACGATAGGTGTTTGGGGCGAACGTATTCAAAAGAAATTGAAGTTTTGGCATATCATTTTCTTCCTTCTCGGTTTGCTTGCCGATACGGTTGGCACAAGCCTGATGGAGCACATCGCCGAACTGACTCATCTACATGACGAAATTCATACGGTGACGGGAACTATTGCTATTCTTCTAATGTTTGTGCATGCTTCGTGGGCAATATGGACTTATGTAAAGGGATCACCTAAAGCTAAAAAGCATTTTAATCGTTTCAGTATTGTGGTTTGGTGCATTTGGCTCATACCTTATTTAATAGGTGTGTATCTGGGGATGCATTTACATGCATGATAAGCTGCCTGAATAGGGGCATATATTCATAAATAAACTAGCAATATCCCTGTCGGCCGTCTATTGTTGGCTAGCTGGACAACTCCTGTTGTCTGATCGGATGACTGGAATTGACTATATGGTCGACTATAGTCGGCCGATGTTATATAGCCATTTTCGCTATATAATGAGACTGTGAAATGCATATATTGTGAAGGTGTGAATGGTGTGAATACCGTATTTTATTTGATTAGTTCACCGGAAGCACCTGTAAATGAGTTGATATGCGTCTTGTGAAAGACGTGAAGAGTGGATAATGAAGTTAAGATAGGTAAGATTGTGCAAGGATTATCACCAGATGTAGAATAAAATTCGTAGCTTTGCCACATAATTTATAAGAAAGATTATGATCGAAGTTGTAGAATCTGCATTGCAAAAGGCAGCGGGTGAAGGAATGGATGAATTCATCCAAGTGTTTACTGATAAATATAAGGAAGTGATTGGTGGTGAATTGACTGCTGATACGATGCCTTTGCTCACTGGCGAGCAACATTCTTTGCTGGCATATCAGATTTTTCGTGATGAAATAATGGTTGGCGGTTTTTGCCAATTAATTCAGAACGGCTATGGTGGATATATCTTTGATAATCCGTTTGCGAAAGTGATGCGTTTATGGGGGGCAGAAGAATTCTCTAAATTAGTCTATAAGGCTAAGAAAATCTTTGATGCCAACCGGAAAGACTTGGAGAAGGAACGGACAGATGATGAATTTATGGCTATGTATGAGCAATATGAAGCTTTCGATGAACTGGAAGAGACTTATTTGGAAATGGAAGAACAAGTTACAGCATTGATTGCGAGTTATGTGGATGATCACTTAGAGCTTTTTGCAAAAATAATAAAGTAATGGATGCAGTATTTTTTAAGTCCTTGCATTTATTAATTATGAATTAGAATTTATATCTTTGCAAAATCTAAAAAATATGTTTATGAAACAGATGAAATTTTTCTTGGTGGCTTTGATGGCTGTGGTTATGGGGATGTCGGTTACTTCATGTATGAAAGGAGAAAATAATACAGTAGTACCTGTATATGGTGTGATTACTTTAGTAAATACATTCCCATACCAGTTTCAAGTAGAAGGTAGTAATGTAATATTTGAGGCTAGTTCAATGTCAATTCCTGGTTTATCTAGTGATGCATATAGTGGGGATATTGTTTTGCTGAATGCACAATATGATACGGAAACGCAGCCTGTTGATCAGAACACAAAAAAGATTATTGTGGAAGCTGCTGGAGCTGAAAAGTTGAATGTTAACTCATACGTTTCTTCAGATGATGTAACGTATAATCGTTCTATAATTTCTCTGAGTAGATATGGCTCTAATGTTTCACCCTATCTTTACAGTGCAAAGTGGATAATATTTCCTATGCCTTTCTGTGTCGAAAAAGAAGAGAATGTGTCTAACCACACTTTTTATTTAGTGTATGATAAGGAGAATACTGCAAATGATGATAACACTATGGTGTTACGTTTACGCCATTCTTCTACTGAAGATGCCGATAAAGAAAAGACTGTAGTGACTCGTTATAGGGCTTTTAATATAGCTAATGTTGTAAGTAGTTTTGAAGGTACTAAACTCAAAACTATTAAAATTATAGTACCAGAACAAACGGGTGATTCACCCAAAATTGAAGAAGGTTCAGATAATGGGTATAAGGATGCAACTTATACTATTAATGATTATGATAAATACGTAACTAACAATTGAACTACAAAGAACTATTTAACATTGCAATGAAATTGATTTCCTCTCCGGCCAAGGCCTGGGAGGAAATTTCTATGGAAGAGGATAGGCGAAAAGTCTATATGACTTTTGTCTATCCTATGATTGGTTTATGTGGTCTGTCCGTGTTCGTCGGTTCACTATTGACGAATGGATGGGGTGGCCCGCAAAGTTTCCAGATAGCTATGACTAACTGTTGTGCTGTAGCTGTAGCCCTGTTCGGTGGCTATTTTCTGGCGGCTTATGCCATGAATGAAATGGGAACAAGAATGTTTGGTATGCATAGCAATATGCCATTGACACAACAGTTTGCAGGATATGCATTAGTTGTGCCTTTCCTGCTTCAGATAGTAACCGGACTATTACCTGATTTTAGAATTATTGCTTGGTTGCTGCAGTTCTACATCGTCTATGTGGTATGGGAGGGAGTTCCTGTATTGATGGGAGTAGAAGAAAAACAACGATTAAAATACACCCTTTTGTCGTCTGTATTGTTAATACTATGTCCGGCGGTGATACAGATTGTATTTAATAGACTGACGGCCATACTTAATTAATGAGTGAAGATGAAACAACCTTCTGTAAATATAAAGAATAAACGGGCTACGTTTGATTACGAGCTGATAGATACCTACACAGCAGGTATTGTGTTGACCGGTACGGAAATAAAATCCATTCGTTTGGGAAAAGCCAGTCTGGTAGATACGTTTTGCTATTTTACGAAAGGCGAATTGTGGGTGAAGAATATGCACATCGCCGAATATTTCTATGGATCGTACAATAATCATACGGCACGTAGAGAGAGGAAGTTGTTGCTTAGTAAAAAAGAATTGGAAAAACTTCAGCGGGAGATGAAAAATCCCGGTTTTACGATTGTCCCTGTACGCTTGTTTATCAATGAGAAAGGTTTGGCGAAACTGGTCATAGCTTTGGCGAAAGGTAAGAAAGAGTATGATAAACGGGAATCTATTAAGGAGAAAGACGACCGTAGAGATATGGCAAGAATGTTTAAGCGGTAAGTAAAAAGCGCTATAAGATAAAACGCCGGACTACGAGAAGTCTGGCAGATGTTGGCAGAGTGGTAATTAGGTATTAATGTGATAGGGTAATGAAAAAGACAATTTCTCAGATCGTATCCGAGCGCATCCTTATTCTGGATGGGGCAATGGGTACAATGATTCAACAATATAATCTCAAGGAAGAAGATTTTCGTGGTGAACGCTTTGCGCATATTTCCGGACAGCTGAAAGGGAATAATGACTTATTGTGTCTGACACGTCCCGACGTGATTCAGGATATTCATCGTAAATACCTGGAAGCGGGTGCGGATATCATCGAGACCAATACATTTAGTTCGACCACGGTTTCTATGGCTGATTATCACGTAGAAGAATACGTGCGCGAGATGAATCTTGCAGCCGTAAAACTAGCACGTGACCTTGCTGACGAGTATACAGCCAAGAATCCCGATAAACCACGTTTTGTGGCCGGTTCCGTAGGACCTACCAACAAAACCTGCTCAATGAGCCCGGACGTAAACAACCCGGCTTATCGTGCTTTGAGTTACGACGAATTGGCTGCATCCTATCAGCAACAAATGGAAGCAATGCTCGAAGGTGGGGTAGACGCCATTCTGATAGAGACAATCTTTGATACCCTAAATGCCAAAGCTGCAATTTTTGCTGCCGAACAAGCCATGAAAGTGACAGGTGTGGAAGTGCCGATCATGTTATCTGTAACAGTGTCTGATATTGGCGGACGAACATTGTCCGGACAAACATTGGATGCATTTCTGGCTTCTGTGCAACATGCCAATATCTTTTCTGTCGGTTTGAACTGTTCATTCGGTGCCCGGCAGCTAAAACCATTCCTGGAACAGCTGGCATCCCGTGCACCTTATTATATTAGTGCCTATCCGAATGCCGGATTACCGAATAGTCTGGGTAAGTATGACCAGACACCTGCGGATATGGCTCACGAAGTGAGAGAATATATTGAAGAAGGATTAGTCAATATTATTGGTGGCTGTTGTGGTACGACAGATGCTTATATTGCTGAATATCCCGCCCTTATAGAAGGAGCTGAACCACACGTTCCTGCCTCTGCGCCGGATTGTATGTGGCTCTCCGGACTTGAACTGCTGGAAGTGAAGCCGGAAATAAACTTTGTGAATGTCGGCGAACGTTGCAACGTAGCCGGTTCGCGCAAGTTCCTTCGTCTCATCAATGAAAAGAAATATGATGAAGCCCTTTCTATCGCCCGCCAACAAGTGGAGGACGGTGCTTTAGTGATTGACATCAATATGGACGATGGATTGTTGGAGGCAAAGACAGAGATGACTACTTTCCTGAATCTTATCATGTCCGAACCCGAAATAGCCCGTGTTCCGATTATGATCGATTCTTCCAAATGGGAAGTTATTGAAGCCGGACTGAAGTGTCTTCAGGGTAAGTCAATCGTCAACTCTATTTCTTTGAAAGAGGGAGAGGAAGTTTTCCTTGAACATGCCCGAATCATCCGGCAATATGGAGCCGCTGCTGTAGTTATGGCGTTCGACGAGAAAGGACAGGCAGATACAGCCGCCCGTAAAATCGAAGTATGCCAACGGGCTTACCGTCTTTTGGTTGATAAAATCGGTTTTAATCCTCACGATATTATTTTTGACCCCAATGTGCTTGCCGTAGCTACGGGGATTGAAGAACATAATAACTATGCTGTAGATTTTATTGAAGCTACCGCTTGGATAAAGAAAAATCTCCCCGGTGCACATATCAGCGGAGGAGTCAGCAACCTTTCTTTCTCTTTCCGTGGTAACAATTATATTCGTGAGGCCATGCATGCAGTGTTCCTTTATCATGCCATCCAGCAAGGAATGGACATGGGGATTGTGAATCCGGGAACTTCCGTATTGTACACTGATATTCCGGCTGATGTCTTGGAAAAGATAGAAGATGTTGTTTTAAATCGTCGTCCGGATGCAGCTGAACGTTTGATAGAACTAGCAGAATCTCTGAAAGCAAACATGAGCGAAACTGCCGGACAGCCCGCTGTCAAGCAAGACGCATGGAGAGAAGGAACTGTTCAGGAACGTTTGAAGTATGCCTTGATGAAAGGAATCGGAGATTTTCTGGAACAGGACTTGGCAGAAGCTTTGCCTCTTTACGATAAAGCAGTCGATGTAATTGAAGGACCGCTGATGGATGGAATGAACCATGTTGGTGAACTGTTTGGTGCCGGCAAAATGTTTCTTCCCCAAGTTGTAAAGACTGCCCGTACCATGAAGAAAGCTGTAGCTATCTTGCAGCCGATTATTGAATCGGAAAAAGTAGCAGGAAGTGCTTCGGCAGGTAAAGTGTTACTGGCAACGGTGAAAGGAGATGTGCACGATATCGGAAAAAACATTGTAGCTGTAGTGATGGCCTGCAATGGTTATGATATTGTGGATTTAGGAGTAATGGTTCCCGCAGAAACCATTGTCCAGCGGGCTATCGAAGAAAAGGTCGATATGATCGGGTTGAGTGGACTGATTACTCCATCTCTGGAAGAAATGGCTCACGTAGCTGCTGAACTCGAAAAAGCGGGGTTGGATATTCCTCTTCTGATTGGTGGTGCCACTACATCGAAGATGCATACAGCATTAAAGATTGCCCCTGTCTATCATGCTCCGGTAGTACACCTGAAAGATGCTTCCCAAAATGCAGGCGTTGCTTCCAAATTGCTCAACCCGCAGGCAAAAGCCGAACTGGTGAATGAATTGGAGGCTGAATATCAAGCACTTCGTGAAAAGAGTGGGCTGATGAAGCGTGAAACTGTTTCGCTGGAAGAAGCACAGAAAAATAAGTTGAACCTGTTTTAAACATTGTCACAATGAAAAAGATTTTCTCTTTCTTATATCTGATTGTAGTAATCACTGTTATGACCTCCTGTTCTTCTGCAAAAGAAGAAAAAGGAACATCCGGAACCGGAAATGCTGTTTTGGATAATATTTTCGAACGCAAAAGTGTGCGTGCTTATCTGAATAAAGGAGTAGAGAAAGAGAAAATCGACTTGATGCTTCGTGCCGGAATGGCTGCTCCTACGGGTAGGGATATCCGTCCATGGGAGTTCGTAGTAGTATCCGATCGTGCCAAACTGGATTCAATGGCAGCAGCACTTCCTTATGCCAAAATGCTGACGCAAGCCCGTAACGCCATCATCGTTTGTGGAGATTCTGTACGCTCGTCATATTGGTATTTAGATTGCTCCGCAGCAGCACAGAATATTTTGCTGGCTGCTGAAAGTCTGGGATTGGGTGCTGTATGGACAGCGGCCTATCCTTACGAAGACCGTATGCAAGTAGTGCGTAAATATACTAACCTGCCCGATAATATTCTTCCACTTTGTGTCATCCCTTTTGGCTATCCGGCTACAAAAGAGAACCCGAAACAGAAATTTGACGAGAAAAAGATACATTATAATCAGTATTAGCAAACAAAAGTTTTGTCTTTTCAATAATTTCCTTACATTTGCGTCCAAATTGATTAAAATCTGATACGCAAATGTTTGGAATAGACGACCCTTTTATTATTCTGCCTTACCTACTTTCGGTGGTATGTGTGATTTTTGCTGCTTGGTTTGGGCTGAAATATTGGAATAAGGACGACGAAAAAGACGAAACCCGATGAATACATTTACTCTTGGACTAATTGTGGTAGCTTATCTGCTGTCACTGGCCTACCTCGGCTTTTTGGGATATAAGAAAACGACGAATAGCAGTGACTATTTGGTAGGCGGACGTCAGATGAATCCTATCGTAATGGCACTTTCTTATGGTGCTACGTTTATTTCCGCATCTGCTATTGTAGGTTTTGGAGGAGTGGCGGCTGCTTTTGGAATGGGTATTCAGTGGCTCTGTTTCCTCAATATGTTCGTAGGGGTGGTTATAGCTTTTATCTTTTTCGGTTTGCGCACCCGGCGTATGGGGGTGAAGCTGAATGTGAGTACTTTCCCTCAATTACTAGGCCGTCATTTCCGCTCCCGTGATATACAGGTATTTATTGCTGCTGTTATTTTCATCGGAATGCCGCTTTATGCAGCGGTTGTAATGAAAGGTGGAGCCGTATTCATCGAACAGATTTTCCAGATTGATTTCAATATCTCTTTGTTGATATTTACATTGGTCATTGCTGCTTATGTTATAGCGGGGGGAATGAAAGGGGTAATGTATACGGATGCTTTGCAGGGCGTTATTATGTTTGCTTGTATGCTGTTTCTGTTATTCTCTCTATATCAGGTGCTCGGCATGGGCTTTACCGAAGCTAATAAAGAATTGACTGCCATTGCTCCGCTAGTTCCGGAAAAGTTTAAAGCGCTGGGACATCAAGGATGGACTACAATGCCTATCACAGGTTCTCCACAATGGTATTCGCTGGTAACTTCTCTCATTTTAGGAGTAGGAATCGGCTGTCTTGCACAGCCGCAGTTGGTGGTTCGCTTTATGACCGTGGAGAGTAGCAAGCAGTTGAACCGTGGTGTATTTATCGGTTGTTTCTTTCTGATTATAACAGTAGGAGCTATCTATCATGCCGGAGCGTTGAGTAATCTTTTCTTCCTGAAAACAGAAGGAGCGGTTGCTACCGAAGTTGTGCAGGATATTGATAAGATAATTCCATATTTTATTAATAAAGCGATGCCCGACTGGTTTGCCGCACTCTTTATGTTGTGCATCCTTTCAGCCAGTATGTCTACGCTAAGTTCGCAGTTCCATACGATGGGGGCTTCGGTAGGTTCTGATATTTACGGAACTTATAAACCCCGTTCACGGAATAAACTTACCAATGTGATCCGTCTGGGCGTATTGTTCTCTATCCTGGTCAGCTATATTATTTGTTATATGTTGCCTCATGATATTATAGCCCGCGGAACTTCTATCTTTATGGGAATTTGTGCAGCCGCTTTTCTTCCGGCTTATTTCTGTGCTTTATATTGGAAGAAAGCTACTAAACAAGGCGTCATGGCAAGTCTTTGGGTGGGAACAATCGGCAGTCTGTTTGCTCTTCTGTTTCTTCATCAGAAAGAATCTGCAGCATTGGGTATCTGTAAAGCGTTATTCGGACGGGATGTGTTGATTACCACTTATCCTTTCCCTGTGATTGACCCGATATTATTTGCCTTACCATTATCTGTATTGGCTATTGTCGTAATCAGTCTGATGAGTAAAAATAAGTATTAGGTATTAAGTATTAGCCGTAGCTTCTGATACGTTTATCCGCATGGCTTAATTCTTAATACCTAATACTTATTTCAAGCTTTTATTTTCTTTTTGTAGGATTCGTAGCGCGACATAATATCTCGAACGAAATTGTAAGTCTCGATGCCACGGAAATATCCGTTTTTGCAGACAGGATCGTTGAAGTATTCTTGATTGCTTTTAAGCAAGATGAAGTTTTCTACATTATCTTTCCATACTAATTTGTTCTTCCCGTATTTTTCGGCTAGTGCCATTGCATCATATATATGTCCCAAACCGGCATTATAAGATGCCAGGATAAAGTTGAGCCGCTCCTGTTTGTCGGGAATCATGCTGAAACTCCGGTCGGTGGCGGTAATATATTTGATAGCTGCTTTCACACTTTCCTCCGGATTCTGCTCTTTGCCGGGAGGTACTCCCATTGCACGTGCTGTGGCAGGCATCAACTGCATGAGTCCTTTGGCGCCTGCCCAAGATACAGCTGTGGTATCGAAATTGGATTCTGTATACGCTAATGATGCAAGCATACGCCAATCCCATCCGATATCTTTGGAATACTTTTTGAATAAATGGTCATAATGGGATATCTTTCCTTCTTTTAAGGAGAGGATAGGAGAGTGCGGCATCATTTTACTATTCTCAAAATAACGTTTCATACTGGCTGTGTAAGCAGGAGAAGTCATGTTTTCCTGATGCCATTGGGTAGCGGCGGCTGCCAGTTCGGGACTGTCTTTTCGTACCGCCCATGAAGACCGTTGATCGAAACTGATGGACAGATCGATATTTAAATTGGGATAGTAGGTCTTGTTAAGTTTGGCTAAATCATTGTCGGCCACCGTATACGGAATTTTTCCTTGCGCTACTTGCGTAATCAAGTCCTCAATAGTGATACTGTCATTGGTGACTTCATGAATCTGGATACCTCCTCCTAATTCACTGTTCAGATTGACGAGACGGTCATAATATTTCCCCGGTTTTACGTATATATCTTTTCCGACCAGTTCGGTTACATCTTCCAACGGCTTCTGTTTTCCTCTCCCTTGCTGAACAATTACCTGGTGAGTAATTACATCTTCGCCACAATAAAGAAGACTGTCTTTCCATTCTTTGGTGATTGGCAGATTATAGGCAATCATGTCTCCTTCGCCTGCCAATAATTTTTGGATCATTTCGTCGACGTTGTTGGCTACTTCAATCCTAAGTTTTAGTCCCAGACTTTTAGCAAACTGTTCACTAAGTTCATACTGGAACCCCATTTCTTGTCCCCGGTAAATGAAATAGGAAGTAGAACTATATAATGTCAATACAACGAGTTCGCCACTATCTTTTATTTGTGGAAGATCACGCGCTGTCTCATCCATCTTGTTATGATGCTTATTCCGGCATCCGAGCATACAACAAAATAGAATAAGAAATAAAGGAATACTCAGTGTCTTGACATTCATTTCTTAATTTTTAATTTTCAATTTTTAATTCTTAAGGTGCTTCTTGATGTACATGGTCAGTATATCAATAGCTACCTTATTACTGCCTCCTTCGGGTACAATAAGGTCGGCATATCGTTTGCAAGGTTCGATAAATTGCAGGTGCATAGGTTTTAAAACCCGTGTATAACGTTCCATTACAGCTTCGGCAGTACGTCCGCGCTCAATGACATCTCTTTGGATGACACGTATCAGGCGTTCGTCGGGATCGGCATCAACAAATATTTTGAGGTCCATCATATTGCGCAGCTTTTTATCACATAAGGCAAGGATTCCTTCAATGATAACCACTTCACGAGGTTCGATATGAATCGTTTCGGGCTGACGCGTACATGTGAGATAAGAATAAGTGGGCTGTTCAATACTCTTTCCTTCTTTCAGCATCATGACATGCTTGGAAAGCAGACTCCATTCAAAAGCATCCGGATGGTCAAAATTGATATTCTGGCGTTCTTCAACCGGGACATGACTACTGTCTTTGTAGTATGAATCCTGTGGTAAGAGTACTACCTCTCCTGCGGGGAGGCTTTCTATAATTTTCCGTACGACGGTGGTCTTTCCGGAACCCGTTCCGCCTGCTATTCCTATAATTAACATCTCTTTAAGTGTATATTTGAACCAAATAGAGTATTTTTGCATTACTATTAATGTGGTAAACACATTAACAAGACAAATATAGAAACAATTCATTAAAATAACAACGTAATGGTAAAACACATTGTATTATTTAAGTTAAAAGACGAAGTTCCTGCTGAAGAGAAACTGGAAGTCATGACTAAATTCAAGGAAGCGATAGAAGCTCTTCCTGCTAAAATTTCTGTAATTCGCAAAGTAGAGGTCGGATTGAATATGAATCCTGGTGAAACATGGAATATTGCGCTTTACAGTGAGTTTGATACACTAGAAGATGTTAAATTCTACGCAACACATCCCGACCACGTGGCTGCCGGAAAGATTTTGGCTGAAACGAAGGAAAGCCGTGCGTGCGTGGACTATGAATTATAAACCCCAAGATAAAGATGAGAAAAATAATCTCTTTCCTGCTTTTAAGCTTTGCTGTATATGCATTGCAAGCGCAGATCAAAGATCCGGTAAAGTTTAAAACAGAGTTGACACCTCTCTCCGATACGGAGGCAGAGGTGGTGTTTACAGCTACCATAGATAAAGGTTGGCATGTTTATTCTACCGATCTGGGAGATGGCGGTCCTATTTCCGCAACATTCAATGTTGATAATAAGTCGGGTGTCGAGCTTGTTGGCAAGCTGAAGCCTGTAGGCAAAGAAGTATCTACTTTCGATAAATTGTTCGAAATGAAGGTACGTTATTTCGAGAACACAGCAAAGTTTGTGCAGAAAGTAAAATTTACGGGTGGAGCTTACGCAATCGAAGGTTATCTGGAATACGGAGCTTGTGATGACGAGAGTTGTCTGCCTCCTACTCAAGTGCCGTTCAAGTATTCCGGAGTAGCAAAAGCCGGAAATACTGCTGCAACGAAAACAGAGCAACCGGAGCAAAAGGTAGCGGATAAGCAAAAAGAAGAACCCGTTCCTGCTGCTACGAAAGATTCTTCTGCAATGATGGAACTGGTGCCTGCAACTACCACCGAAGCTGCTACGGATATTCAGCCTGCTGTAGCATCGGGTGATCTTTGGAAACCGGTAATCAGTGATTTACAAGCCTTAGGAGAAGAGCATGGCCAGGAAGACATGTCCTGGATATATATATTCATAACAGGTTTTCTGGGTGGATTATTGGCATTGTTTACCCCTTGTGTATGGCCGATTATTCCAATGACAGTCAGTTTCTTCTTAAAACGTAGTAAAGACAAAAAGAAAGGAATTCGTGATGCGTGGACATACGGTGCATCTATCATAGTGATTTATGTGGCATTGGGCTTGGCTATTACTTTGATTTTCGGAGCCAGTGCATTAAACGCTTTATCTACCAATGCTATTTTCAACATTCTCTTCTTCCTGATGCTGGTGATTTTTGCTGCTTCATTCTTTGGAGCGTTTGAAATCAGGCTGCCGTCGAAGTGGGGAAATGCGGTAGATAGCAAGGCTGAATCTACGACCGGATTGCTAAGTATTTTCCTGATGGCTTTCACGCTTTCGTTGGTATCTTTCTCTTGTACAGGTCCGATTATCGGGTTCCTGCTGGTACAGGTATCTACAACAGGAAGCGTAGTTGCTCCGGCAATCGGTATGTTAGGATTTGCCATTGCTTTGGCGTTGCCGTTCACACTCTTCGCCCTGTTCCCGTCTTGGCTGAAATCGATGCCGAAGTCCGGCGGATGGATGAATGTTATCAAGGTTACGCTGGGTTTCCTCGAATTGGCATTTGCACTTAAATTCTTGTCAGTTGCTGATTTGGCTTATGGTTGGAGATTGCTTGACCGCGAAACATTCCTGGCTTTATGGATTGTCATCTTTGCTTTGCTTGGATTCTACCTGTTGGGCAAGATCAAATTCCCGCACGATGACGATGATAATAAGGTGGGAGTCACCCGCTTCTTTATGGCGTTAATCTCTTTAGCATTTGCCGTATATATGGTTCCCGGTTTGTGGGGAGCGCCATTGAAAGCCGTATCTGCATTTGCTCCGCCTATGCAGACGCAAGATTTCAATCTGCATAAGAATGATGTACACGCGAAATTCGATGACTATGATTTAGGAATGGAATATGCCCGTCTGAATGGAAAACCGGTTATGCTCGACTTTACCGGATATGGTTGTGTAAACTGCCGTAAGATGGAGGCAGCGGTATGGACTGACCCGAAAGTGAGTGATTTGATTAATAACGACTACGTATTGATTACACTTTATGTAGATAATAAAACTCCGTTGACCGAACCCGTGAAGATTATCGAAAACGGTACAGAACGTACTTTGCGTACTGTAGGCGATAAATGGAGCTATCTGCAACGTGTGAAATTCGGAGCTAATGCCCAGCCTTTCTATGTATTGCTGGACAATCAGGGTAAACCGTTGAATAAGTCGT
This sequence comes from Bacteroides sp. L008, assembly GCF_040812255.1. Lineage (NCBI taxonomy): Bacteria > Pseudomonadati > Bacteroidota > Bacteroidia > Bacteroidales > Bacteroidaceae > Bacteroides > Bacteroides sp. L008. Next base: position 408,092 of record NZ_JBFNXO010000001.1, read on the forward strand.
ATGCTTATAACGAAGATATTCCTAAGTATATTGAATTCTTACAGACCGGATTGGAGAATTATAAGAAAGGGAAATAACGATTGCTCTGATAATGTCTGGTCTTGAATAATGGATAAATAAAAGCGGTCTCATCGAAACGGTGAGACCGCTTTTATTTTTTTATTTCAGAAAAAATACATACGTTTGTAACATCATAACAATACCTTTGTGCCCAAAATAAAGAAAATATGTACGCAACAGACACTCTTATAGATGATCGGGAATTAGTTCTTCGCCTGATAGACGGAGATGAAGAGGCCTTTTGCGAACTTTATGCCGCTTATAAGAATCGTTTGCTCTACTTTGCTCTGAAATTCGTCAAGTCGCGTGAATTTGCGGAAGATATTTTCCAGGATGCATTTACAGTAGTCTGGCAAACTCGTCGTTTCATCAATCCCGAAGCCTCTTTCTCTTCCTATCTTTATACTATTGTGCGTAATCGTATTTTGAATCAATTGCGGGACATGGCTAATGAAGATCAGCTGAAAGAACAGATTCTTTCTCAAGCGATTGATTCAACGAACGAAACGAATAATCATGTTCTGCTCAATGATTTGAAAGAGATTATTGCCCGTGCGTTGGAGCAATTAACGCCCCGCCAGCGTGAGGTATTCAAAATGAGCCGTGAACTTCAGATGTCTCATAAAGAAATAGCCGAAGCATTGGGTGTTTCTGTTCATACGGTGCAAGAACATATTTCTCTTTCTCTAAAAGTGATTCGTTCCTATTTGACTAAATATTCAAGTACATCAGCCGATGTACTTTTGATTCTATTGTGCTTGAATTTATAATAAATGTTAATCATACCCTAGCTCTTTCTTACTTTTGTGTATTACTTATACAAAGGGAAGGAAATTAATATCCTTATTTTGAATATATGATGAAAGATACTAAGACAGAAAAAGATAAATTGCATCGCTACTTGGATGATCTTTATACCCGGGAAGATGCTTCACAGTTATTGCAAAGTATTAAGGATTCAGAAAACCAAGATATATTGGACGAACTGGCAGCAGAGGTTTGGGAAGAATCCGGGAATCTGCAACCTGGTAATGATTTGGAGCGGGAGAAATATAAGAGAGAAGCACGCCAATTGCTGAAGCGTATTGAACACAAAAAACGTACATGGTTCCGCCGGGCTTCTGTGGTGGCAGTCAGTACAGCGGCTGTAATAGCCATTATCATAGGGAGTGTCAACTTTTTCCGGTATATGAATGCACAACAGGTCACACTGGCTGAAATCACCACTTCCTTTGGTGAGAAAAGACAAGTGACTTTGCCGGACGGAACTCTTTTGGTTCTGAACTCTTGTTCGCAAGTGCGTTATCCGGATCGTTTTGTTGGAGATCTCCGTGAAGTGGAACTTGAAGGTGAGGGATATTTCCGTGTTGCCCGCAATGAAAAGATGCCATTTATTGTGAGGACGAAGCGACTGGATGTTCAGGTGTTAGGTACCCGGTTTGATGTAAAATCCTATTCAACAGATGAAATAGTGTCTGTGAGTGTGGAGAGTGGTAAGGTACAGGTTGATTTACCGGAAGCGATGATGAGGCTGACTGCTAAAGAACAGGTGCTTATCAATACTGTTTCCGGAGAATATAGTAAGAAAACGGAGGATAGGGGAGTGGCTGTCTGGATGAAAGGCGGGTTACGTTTTTACAGTACACCTATCCGCGACGTGGCAAAGGAACTGGAACGGGTATATAATTGCCGGATTACTTTTGCTTCCGGTCAGGATTTCAACAACTTGATTACCGGCGAACATGATAACAAGAGTTTGGAAGCGGTACTTAAATCCATTGAATTTATCAGCGGTGATATCAAATATAAGAAAGAGGGCATCCATGTGCTTCTTTATAAAGAATGAGATGAATAATAGATAATGTTTAACCTTTTAAAAAATAATAGATGAAAACAGCTCCTTCATGAACCTCCCCAAAATGATAGAAGCACTCCAAAGGAATGCCTCTATCCGCAATCCGGACGGATATTCATAAGCTTCGACCCAAATGAATAACGTATCGCGCATTGCTTGTTTTTAATAACTTTAGTCAATTACTAAAACGCACAAATTTATGAATAATCTTCTTATTTGTAAAGGGATAAGTAAAAATAGCTGTTCGTTTTTAGCTTTTTTACTATTCACCTTCATTTTAATAGCTCCGGCTGCTGCTCAGACATTGAAAGAGCATGATATTACGCTTCGTGTGCAAAACGAGCCGGTAGAGAGTGTTTTCAATAAAATCAGCAAACAGACTAATTTTAAGTTTCTCTATGATCAGGAGACGGTGAACAAGGCTCCGAGAGTTTCTTTCGACATTAAAAATGCTTCATTAAAACAGATTCTGGGAGAAATTACTTCCCAGGCCAAGCTTTATTTCAATAGGACCGATCATACAATTGCTGTTAGCAAACAGCCGCTTAAGAAAGAAGAAACTGTTCAACGTACACGTACTATACAAGGTATTGTTGCAGATGATAAAGGAGAACCGGTGATTGGTGCCAGTGTGCAGATTAAGGGAGAGGGTAGTGGTACGATTACCGATATCGACGGACGTTACTCAATCATGAATGTACCGGAGTCTGCAACATTGACCATCTCTTATATTGGATATAAAACGGTAAATATCTCTGCAAAGGATAAAAATACGGCGAAAATCACGTTGGTAGAAGATAGTAAGATGATTGATGAGGTAGTAGTGGTGGGATATGGAGTTCAGAGGAAAAGAGACGTCTCTACTTCTATTTCTTCCGTGAAAGCTGAACAAATTGCGGACGTTTCTGCTTCAGACTTTCGTCAGGCGTTGGCGGGTAAGATGCCGGGGGTACAGGTTACACAGCCAAGTGGTGATCCGGAGGGAAGTGTAAGTATCCGTGTTCGTGGTATCAGTACGGTTAATGCCGGTAGTGATCCTCTTTATATTATTGATGGCGTGCCGGTAGAACGTGGATTTGCCAATCTGAATAATAATGATGTCGAATCTGTGGAAGTTTTGAAAGATGCTTCGTCGGCAGCTATTTATGGTAGTCGCGGTTCCAACGGTGTCATTATTATCACGACCAAGCAGGGACAATCGGAAAAGATGAAAGTGCAGTATGATGGATATTATGGCATCCAGAGTGTTTCGAAGAAACTTTCAATGATGAATGCATATCAGTTTGCCGAATTTGCAAAGGATGGTCATGACAACGCTTATCTGGATGCTAATCCCGGAGGGTCACCGGATGACCCGAACGGAATGCGCCCGAACTCATGGGAACGTATTCCTACCGAACTCTTTCCCTATCTGAATGGTGATAAGGGGTTGACGGATACGGATTGGCAAGATGCTATTTTTCGTACTGCTGCTACTACCAGCCACAATGTTTCTATTTCCGGCAGAGGAAAAACAGTCGGCTATTTCATTTCTGCCAACTATTATGATAAAGAGGGTATTATAATTAATTCCGACTTTAAGAAATATAGTATGCGTATGAATTTGGACGGGAAATATAAAAGACTGAAATTCGGTCTGAATTTCTCGCCTTCCTATTCTACTTCCAATCGGGTAGATGCTTCCGGATCTAATGGTATTGTGCAATCGGCATTGATGATGCCTCCGGTATGGCCGGTGTATAATGCGGATGGCAGCTATAATTATCAGGGAAACGGCTATTGGAGAATTGGAAATGACTATCAGCATAATGCCGTATTGAACCCGGTAGCCATGGCAAACTTACAATCGGATGTAGTAGACCGTATGGCGATTGTCGGAAAAGTTTTTGCTGAATTGGAGTTGTATAAGGGGCTTACTTATAATATTTCTTTTGGTGGCGATTATTATGGTTCGCATAATGACCAATATCGTTCTTCGGAACTTCCTTTATTGGGACAGAAGTATTATGATGTAAAGTCAAATCCGACAGCTTACAGTTCATCAGGCTTTTATTTCAACTGGTTGGTGGAGAATAAAATCAATTATAACACAACGATTAAAGATGCTCATTCTATCAATGTGGTCTTAGTACAATCGGCTCAAAAAGAGACATATAAAGGAGATAATGTGACGGCGACCGATTTCCCGAACGACTATATACAAACAATTTCCGGAGGTACGGTGACGAAAGGTGCATCTGATAAAACCCAATGGACGATTGCTTCTTATCTGGCGCGTATGCAGTATAGCTATAAAGGTAAATATATGGCTTCGGCAGCTATTCGTGCAGACGGTTCTTCCCGTTTTGGAAAGAACAATCGGTGGGGATATTTTCCTTCAGCTTCTTTGGCGTGGAGAATAAGCGGAGAAGACTTCTTTACGAAGGCTAGGTATCTGTCGTTTGTTGATGATTTGAAGTTAAGAGCGAGTTATGGAGTGACCGGTAACTTCCAGATTGGCAATTATGATCATTTGTCTCTGATGGCTTTGGATAATTATGTGCTTGGTACAGGAAACGGACAATTAGTGAATGGTTACAAGCCAAGTACCATAAAGAATGAAGATTTGAGTTGGGAAAAGAATGCGATGGTGAATGTGGGCATCGATTTACAGATGTTCAAAGGATTGCTGGGACTGACTGTGGATTATTATAATACCAATACCTCTAATATGTTATTGAATGTACCGGTTCCTCACCTGACCGGATATAGCACTGCATTGATGAATATCGGTAAAGTGAATAATAGGGGATGGGAAGTTGCCTTGACCTCGCAGAAGAATATAACTAAAGATTTCGGTTATTCATTCAATGCCAATTATGCCACTAATACGAACGAAGTGAAGGCACTCGGTCCGGGTAATGCTCCTATCATATCTACCGGTAGCGTAGATCATGCTTATTACATAACGAAAGTCGGTGAACCTATCGGATGTTATTATCTGTTGGTGCAGGATGGAATTTTCTCCAATGAAGAAGAATTAAAGAAGTATCCTCATTTTAGCAATACCCAGCCGGGAGATTTCCGCTTTGTGGATGTCGACGGGGATGGAGTGATGGACTTGGATAAAGACCGTACGATCGTAGGTAACTATATGCCCGATTTTACTTATGGGTTTGGTGGTAAAGTCTGGTTTAAGGGATTTGACCTTGATTTTAATTTTCAAGGAGTATATGGTAATGAGATTCTGAATCTGAATCGTCGTTACATTGATAATCTGGAAGGTAATACCAATGGCACCACTATAGCCTTGAACCGTTGGAAAAGTCCGGAAGATCCGGGAAACGGTCAGGTGAACCGCGCCAATCGTAAGTCAAAGGGGTATAATGGCCGTACTTCAACTTGGCATCTGGAAGATGGTTCTTATCTGCGATTGCAGAATGTGACGCTAGGATATACCTTGCCGAAGAACCTGACTCAACGCTTTTTCGTGGAAAAATTGAGAGTTTACGTTTCAGGACAAAACTTGTGGACTTCGACTGGCTATAGCGGATATAATCCGGAAGTAAATGCACGTCCGAGTAATTCTCTTTCACCGGGTGAGGATTATGGAACTTATCCATTGGCTAAAACATTCTTGTTTGGGCTGAACATAACACTTTAATCATCCTTTAAAATACACGTTATATGAAAAAATATAAACTAATACTACTCCTATCAACTGCCTTGTTATCAGTTGCTTGTACAGATAGTTTCTTCGATTTGGAACCGAGTAGCAGTGTGCCTACCGACAAGGTATATAAGACAGCGGAAGATTTTAATGTAGCCGTGATAGGATGTTACTCCAAATTGCAGACACAAGTTTCCTATTTTACAGAGTGTTGCGAATATCGGAGTGATAATCTGACATTGAGTGCGCCCACCGCCGGAACTCAAGACCGTTATGATATCGATCAGTTTGCAGATAAAGCCTCTAACGGAATTCTGGAAGATGCTTGGGCGAACTTTAATAATGGAGTCTATCGTTGCAATCTTGTATTAGATAGAATTGATGAGGCCAACTTCGATGCGACTCTGAAAAAACAATATAAAGGCGAAGCTCTTTTCATCCGTGCCCTTACTTATTTTAATATGTATCGTTTGTGGGGAGGGATACCGATGACTAATAAGGTGGTGACAGTGGCTGAAGGTCTTAAAATCGGGCGCAGTTCCGATCAACAGGTTTATGATTTTCTTGTCGGTGATTTGAATCAGGTTATTAATGAAAATATGTTGCCGTCTTCTTATACAAGTGCCGATATGGGACGTGTGACTTCCGGTGCTGCAATGGCATTGCTCGGCAAGATTTACCTGACTTTCCATAAATGGACGGAAGCCCGCAATGTGCTATCCCAACTAGTGGGTCGGTATTCTTTAATGACTACCCCCGAACAGGTGTTTGACGTGAACAATAAAATGAATGATGAGATTATTTTTGCTGTTCGCTTTAATAAAGATGTCGAAGGAGAAGGACATGGATATTGGTTCTCTATTATTAACCTGACTGATGATACCAATCAGACAAAGTCTCTGAAAGAGTGTTACAAAGAGGGAGATAAGCGCAAAGATCTGATTACCTATGTAAAGGTGGAAGATAAAGTATGCGTGATGAATAAATTTAAAGATGTCAAAAGTGCGACCTATAATACGGTCGGTAATGACCAGATTATTCTCCGTTATGCCGATGTGTTGTTGATGTACGCCGAAGCTTTGAATGAAATCAGTTATAGTAATTTGCAGAATTCAGAAGCTATGGTTGCTTTGAATGCCGTACATACCCGTGCCGGATTGTCTCCGCTTCAGATAACAGAGCTTCCTGATCAGGATAGTTTCCGTAAAGCGATTATGTTGGAACGTCAACAGGAGTTTCCTTATGAGGGACAGCGTTGGTTCGATTTGGTACGTATGGGAGGTGCTAAGGAGGCTATGAAAGCAGAAGGACATATTATTCAGGACTACCAATTCCTGTATCCTATTCCAAAAACGGAGTTGGAAAGAATAAACAACACAGAACTGTTGTGGCAGAATACGGGATATTAATAGGATTAAACTAAAAGAAATCAAACGATGAAAAAAATACTATATAGCTTGTTGTTTATTTTCACGGTAGTCTTTACTGCTTGTGAAGAAGATCTGCCAAAGGCAAGTTTTGATTTATATGAACTGAAGTCACTAACGGCAACAGCCGGAGATATGAATGTGACTCTTTCCTGGGAAGCATACGAGAATGCCCGTCCGAATGAATATTTGATTCTTTGGACTTCCGGATCATCAGAAGCGGAAGGAGGCGAGATGACTGTGGATGCAAAAACAATGACTGCCACTATCAATAATCTGGTGAATGATGTTGCTTACACTTTTTCTGTGCAACCTCGTTATGCAGGAGGATTGGCCAGTAAAACTACTGCTGCCTGTACACCGAAGAATGCAAGATATCCGATTTCTGATCTGACGGCAGCAGCCGGCAATGAAAGAGTGCGTTTGAGATGGACGAAACCTGCAAGTGAACGTTTCACTCGCTATCAGGTTAGCGTGAATCCCGGTAATCAGATTATCAATCTGGATGATACTTCATTGGAGGAATACATCGTTGATGGTTTGACTAACGATCAGGAATATACATTCAATGTAGTCTGTGTTTATCCTACAGGCAATTCTATTGCGGTGGAAACTTCTGCTACTCCTGGGTTGATCTATCCTATTCTTGCTAGTACGGAACTGGTTGTGTGGGAACCTTCTACCTTTGCTTATAACGATATGTATTTCATGACTGGTGAAGTGAAATCGGTAAGTTGGGATTTTGGTGATGGTACGACATCGGGAGAAAACAATCCGGTGCATGCTTTTGCTACTACCGGTACTTATACAGTGGCCGTAACGGTGACTTATGTTAATAATACCACCGAGTCGGGCAGTCTGACTGTCACGGTCGGCAATTATAAATGGAATTCTGTCGATTTGAACTTCGGTGGACTTACCGGATATGTAAAGACCTCCAATCCGGTGTTCTCTCCAGATGGAAAAACAATGTATATCCCGACATCTACTCCTGCAGGTCATTTGTTTGCTATTGACGTAGTGAGCGGTGAATTCAAGTGGGTGTTTGCTATCAGTCAGATAACCTATGGTGGAGGTGCGTTGGTGGCTCCTGATGGTACAATCTATCAGTGTGTAAGAAATGCCGCTATTAATAATGTATATGCTATTAATCCGAATGGAACTCAAAAGTGGGCAGTAAAATTGGATGCTGCGATAGGAGCTTTTCCTGCATTGTCGGTTGATGGTATTCTTTACTGTCTCACCAATAAGAGTACGCTGTATGCGTTGGATGCATCCAGTGGTGCTATTAAATGGCAACAATCACTTGACGGAGCAACTGGTAGTGCTGTGGCTATCGATAAAGCCGGAAATGTTTATGCAGGTACAAGTGCTGCTATTTATGCTTTTAAACCGAATAAGGATCAGATATGGAAATTGGAAGAAGTAAATGTGACGGAACAGGCTACGTTTGCTTTGAAGGAGCAGGTGCTTTATGCGACTTTGAAAGGGGGCGGACTTGTTGCTGTTGATATGACAAACGGGACAAAGAAATGGACGTATCCGACTACGAAAGGGGATGCTTATTTCCCGATTGCTGATAAAAATGGCAATATCTACTTTACGGAAAAAGGATCGCAGACTGTTCATGCAGTAAATGTCGCCGGATCTAAAATCTGGGAGAAAAATGTGGGTAATAATTTGAATTACAGTGGAGGTGCTTTGAGTACGGATGGTATTCTTTATGTAGGTACCCAATCGAATAACAAAGTGCTGGGACTCGATATTACTAATGGCAACATTGTTTTTGAAGAGACTGTGGGGCAACAGGTCATGGCAGCTGTTACCATCGGTCCGGACAAACGGCTTTATTGCGGAACAATCGGATCTAATAATATCGGTTCAGTAAAGGCTTTTGCTGTCAATAAGACATTAGCAACAGACTCATGGAGTATTCGTGGTGGTGATATTCAAGGTACAAACCGTCAAAAGTAAGCGATAATGAGAGTTTCTGTTTTTATCTTATTTATGGCGATGACAATGGGGTTATATGCACAGAAATATAAAGTAGGTACGACTACAGCTTTGTGGAAAGTACCTGCTTCCACAGACTTTTCTCAAGCCCGGTCTGTGGGGGTGGAGTATGTGGAAGTAGCATTTAACCAGTGTTATAGAGGAGTTCCGGCAGGTGAAGTCATCCCTCGTATCCGGGATATGAAAGCAAAAATTGATAGTGCCGGTATCAAGGTCTGGTCTATACATCTTCCTTTCTCACGCACGTTGGACATATCGGTGCTGGATGAAAAGAAAAGGAAAGAAAATGTAGATTTTATGGCGGAGATGATTGGACAGTGCGCTCAATTTCAGCCGAAGTGTTTAGTGTTGCATCCTAGTTCCGAACCTATCGCTGACAGTATTCGGGCACAAAGAATAGCTAATGCTTCCCGGTCTATCGCTTATCTGAAAAAATATGCGGATCAAATAGGAGCACAGTTGTGCATCGAAAATCTGCCGAGAACTTGTCTGGGTAATACTCCAGAAGAGCTTTTGGAGATAATCAAAGATATTCCGGGTGTGAAGGTTTGTTTTGATACCAATCATTATACTAAAGGGACGACAGAGCATTTTGTAAAAACCGTTGGTGAACGTATAGGTACTATACATGCCTCGGACTTTGACTTTGTCAACGAGTGTCACTGGCTTCCTACACAAGGTGACATTCAATGGGGAAAGTTAATGCATGCACTCGAAAGAATCGGCTATGAAGGAGTTTTCATGTATGAAGCTACCAAAGACCATGAAAACGGCAACACGCGTCCGACACCGGAACGGGTGGTTGAGACTTTCAATAAAATAATTAATGACTATAAAAATCAGAAATAAGATGGATATAATAAGAAAAATACAATATTTACTGTTTTGCCTTTTGGCAATAGGTTTTGTTGCTTGTGATGATGACAGCAACAGTACCGAAACAGGTCATGAAGGAATTCTTACGCAATTGGCAGAGGAAGTAGATGCCACTGCGGAACAGTTGTGGAGTTCTTCTCCTTTGATTGTCAATGCCGGACGTACCACTACTTTGACCAAGATTCAGGGATATGCGGATCAATGTAAAGATGATTATTTCGTCAGTTATCTGAATGGCTTCGATCAGGCGAGTACGAGTATGGAAAAGTGTGATCCGATTATCTATTTTTATCGGAGTGCATTTGATCGTGTGATGGATGGAATTAAAAACTCAAAAGTAGAAAATGGTACGGCAGCGATCTGGTTACTCTATAATATGGGATATGTGGTAAAAACTCCGTCAGGATGTTTTGCTATTGACATTTCTCATCGTTGGGCGAAAGAACTGGCACCTTATATTGATTTTCTCTGTGTTACCCACAAACACTCCGATCATTATAATAATGATCTTATCCAGGCTATGTTTGATTTAGGTAAACCGGTGTTGTCCAACTATCTGAAAGACACGACATATCCTTATACTGCAAAGGGGGATAAAGATTATGAAATTGGAAAATTCAAGATTAAAACTTGTATCACCGATCACAACAATTCCGGCTTATCTAATTTTGTGACTGTATTTTCGATTGATTGCGGGGAAGATACTGGTAACTTCGTCTTTATGCATGTAGGAGACTCCAACTATAAACCGGAACAATATACGAATTTGGCTTCTCATGTGAATGTCTTGATACCGCGTTATGCTCCCAATGCTCTGACCGAAAATAATATTCTGGGTTCAGGTGCAGGACAGGTGGAACCGGATTATGTCTTGTTATCACATATCTTGGAACTGGCTCATGCAGGTGTTGATGAATCGAGATGGTCATTGGATATGGCACTCGAACGGGCTTCGAAGATTAACTGTGAACAGACTTATGTACCAATGTGGGGAGAAAAACTGGTCTGGAAAAACAATAAACTGAATTAAAATACTTAATGTTTGAACTTATGAAACGGATATGTAACTTCATACTTCTTCTGTGTTTGGTGCAATTGGCTGTTGCCCAAAATAGAATAGCTGAAATCAGAGAAAATCTGCTGGGAAATCATCCGGATAAAATATTGGTTGTATCCCACCGGGCTGACTGGCGTAATGCCCCGGAAAACTCATTGCAAGGTATACAGAATTGCATTGATATGGGTGTCGATATGGTGGAGATCGATTTGAAAAGAACCAAAGACGGACATTTAGTAGTGATGCATGATAAAACGATCAATCGTACCATGTCCGGAAAAGGACTGGTGGAAGATTATACATTGGCTGAATTGAAAGCAATGCGTCTTAAAAATGGAGTGGCTTGTAAGACAAGACATCAGATTCCTACATTGGAAGAAGTGATGTTGCTCTGCAAAGGTAAGATTATGGTAAATATTGATAAGGGGTATGACTATTTTCAGGAAGCTTATATCATACTCGAAAAGACGGGAACGGTTGACCAATGTGTTATCAAAGCCGGTCTTCCTTATGAACAGGTGAAAGCCGAAAACGGTGCTGTATTGGACAAAGTGATTTTTATGCCTATAGTACAGTTGCATAAAAAAGGAGCCGAAGCTATTATTGACAGTTATCAGACTCACATGAAGCCTGCTGCTTATGAGTTAGTGTTTGATAATGATAGTCCGGAGGTGCTTAATCTGATAAAAGAAGTGCGTGATACAGGTTCTAAATTGTTCATAAATTCTCTTTGGCCTGAATTATGCGGTGGTCATGATGACGACCGTGCAGTAGAACTTCATCAACCGGATGAAAGCTGGGGATGGATCATTAATCAGGGAGCCAAATTAATTCAAACTGACCGTCCTGCCCTCTTATTGGAGTATCTGCGCAAAAAGAAGCTTCACGACTAAATAGACTTTCTCATGTTGAAACAACTTATAAACTTTTACAAGGTCTCTTCACCGAGACCTTGTAACGGGGAAGCTTTGTCTTCATCCGACTCACAGCATCTTCATTCCGAGGCCCGTCGTCTGAAATACCTGAAATGGTCTACTTTCCTTTCAGCCACTTTCGGTTACGGTATGTACTATGTTTGCCGCCTTAGTCTGAATGTCGTGAAGAAGCCCATAGTAGATGAAGGGATCTTTTCCGAAACGGAACTGGGAATTATCGGTTCGGTATTGTTCTTTACTTATGCCATTGGGAAATTCACGAATGGTTTCCTTGCCGACCGTAGCAATATCAATCGCTTTATGACTACCGGTTTACTGGTCACGGCTTTGGTCAACCTTTGTTTAGGTTTTACTAATTCGTTCCTCCTGTTTGCCATACTTTGGGGAATTAGCGGATGGTTCCAGTCTATGGGAGCCGCTTCTTGTGTCGTGGGACTTTCCCGCTGGTTCACGGACAAAGAACGGGGATCCTATTATGGATTCTGGTCTGCCAGCCACAATATCGGTGAAGCGTTGACCTTTCTGATTATTGCGTCTATCGTTAGTGTATTGGGTTGGCGTTACGGTTTCTTTGGGGCAGGTATCGTGGGGTTGATTGGTACATTGATCGTCTGGAAGTTCTTTCATGACACTCCTGAAAGTCAGGGCTTTCTTCCAGTGAATATTCCCAAGGAGAAAAAGGAGATGAGCGTTACGGAAGCGGCTGATTTCAATAAGGCGCAGCGGCAGGTCTTGTTGATGCCTGCTATCTGGATACTGGCTCTTTCGAGTGCTTTTATGTATATTAGCCGTTATGCCATCAATAGTTGGGGCGTTTTTTATCTGGAAGCGCAAAAAGGATATTCCACCTTGGATGCCAGTTTTATTATTTCTATCTGTCCGGTCTGTGGAATTATCGGTACCATGTTTTCGGGAGTGATTTCTGATAAGCTGTTTGGCGGTCGTCGTAATGTGCCCGCACTGATATTCGGATTGATGAATGTTTTTGCGCTTTGCCTGTTCCTATTGGTGCCGGGTGTACACTTCTGGATAGATGTACTTGCCATGGTTCTTTTTGGGTTGGGTATCGGAGTTTTGATCTGTTTTCTAGGTGGCTTGATGGCAGTGGATATTGCTCCCCGCAATGCGTCGGGTGCTGCTTTGGGAGTGGTGGGTATTGCCAGTTATATTGGAGCCGGATTACAGGACGTAATGAGTGGTATTCTGATAGATGGTCAGAAGACGGTTCAGAACGGAGTCGATGTTTATGATTTCACATACATCAATTGGTTCTGGATTGGTGCAGCTCTGCTGTCAGTACTCTTTGCATTATTGGTTTGGAATGCAAAATCAAAAGAGGCTGATTAGTTTCAGGTATGTTAGATATATCAGGTATATTAGGTTAGATTGAAAAAACTTGTTTCCAAAAGAGGATGACAAATGTTTATTTTCAATGGTATCGGTTTTTATTTCGGGAAGTTCGTAACTACGATTCTTCCCGAAATGTTTTTATCATATTTATGTCGTTTCTGCCAGCCAACGATTGATATTACGGGTTTCCGCACTAAATTCCACACCAATTTTCACTATTTCCCGGTGGTCTTTCTGATAAGGAATCAGATATCCTTTCTCATCAATCTGTTTCATTGCTTCTTCTGCGGTTCCATTTAATTTGAACTCAAACACATAGACATATTTCGGTGTTTTAACTACAGCATCGGCACGTCCACGGGCGCTGCGTACTTCTGCTTCCGTGAATTGTCCCATCAGTTTGAATACGAGATAGAAGATAACCTGATAATGACGTTCAGTCTGGTCATTCAATTCATACGGAATATCGGCAAAGAAAGCCTCCAGACGAGTGAGGAAAGATTCATAATTACCTGTGCGTAATTCCTGAATGAATTTTCCGATATAAAATCCCTGATCGTTGTTCTTCATTGGAGTGTAAAACGGAACAAGGAAATTAATGAATCCATAGCGCACTTCATCATTCGGAAAATCAAGTAGATAGTTCTGAAACTCTCTGTCGTAATCCTTAATAGTCAGATATCCACTTTGATAAATCAGCGGTACGGGATTATTAGCATCCATTCTATATTCTGCAAAAGAAGAGGCGGGTGCTTCTATACCATTTAATAAAGTACGGAGATCATACTCACTTTTTTGCAATAATTCAACCAAGAATGTCGGTGTGCCAGTCTGGAACCAATAGCTACCCAACTCCAATTTGCTGAAAGCATTCAATACACTAAACGGGTTAAATACTCCTTCGCCATTCGGATGAAAATGATAACCGTCATAATTGCGTTCCATTGCAGTGACCACCTCTTCCGGTGTCTGATTGTTTTTGCGGCCGAAAGTTTCAATTTCGGGCTTGAAAGTACTTTTTAGTTCTTCGCGGGTGATACCGCAAAGCGTGGCGTAAGAATAGTCCAGACTAATGTCATTCAACTGATTCAAGTCACTGAATACGCTGACTTGTGAGAACTTCGTAACTCCGGTCAGGAAAACAAAACGGAGATATGCGTCAGCACTTTTCAATACTCCATAAAAGGCTTTCAATGTCTGACGATATTCTTCGAACAATTTCGGACGGGTAATAGCCTGCAAAAGAGGTTTGTCATATTCGTCTACCAATACGACGACACCTTTTCCTGTTTTCAAGGAAGCTTGTTCGATTACATAACTAAAGCGCTCCTCAGGGCTACGGTCTTTTTTCTCATCACCATAAATAGCTTCCCATTTTTCTAAATATTGGTTTAGCATTGCAATTAAATCTGCTGCCGTTTCATATTTTTTGGCATTCAGATCAAGATGTAAAACCGGATGCTGTTCCCATTTCGTCTCCAGTTGTTCAATAGCCAAACCATTGAATAGTTCTTTTTTTCCTTGAAAATAAGCATCGAATGTAGAAATTAATAAGCTTTTACCAAAGCGACGTGGCCTGCTTAGAAAATATGGCTTTCCTAGGTTAGCCATACGCCATACAAGTGCTGTTTTATCCACATAAAGATAATTATCCTTCCGTATCCCTTCGAATGTCTGTATTCCAATAGGAAGTTTACGCATCAAGTTGTCCATATCCGATGATTTTAGAGTTTCTTACGCAAAGATACAATATGCAAATGAGAATTTAGACAGAATACGAATATAATCTTTTCATAATCTTTTCAGAATCTTTTCAGTATCATGATTTTTCTTTGCGTAGAATAATTTACTATCTTTGCTACTTTAACCCGAAAATCAATGAGTAGAATAATATTAAATACTAAGACTTGGCTATTATTTGTGCTGTTGTTTGGAATATCATTTTCTGCATGGGCACAAAGTGACGATTTCAATACATGGACTAAATTCAAGGTAAATCATAAGATAGATTCCCGGTTTTCAGTTTCAGGTGATTTGGAATTGCGCATGAAAGATGATGTGAGAAAGTTGGATCGTTGGGGACTTATTGTTGGTGGAAGTTACCGGCCCTATTCATTTTTGAATTTGGGTGTTGGCTATGAAACCCATC
Organism: Bacteroides sp. L008; assembly: GCF_040812255.1. Lineage (NCBI taxonomy): Bacteria > Pseudomonadati > Bacteroidota > Bacteroidia > Bacteroidales > Bacteroidaceae > Bacteroides > Bacteroides sp. L008. Next base: position 423,463 of record NZ_JBFNXO010000001.1, read on the forward strand.
TTCGGAATTTGGGTGACTCGGACTGGAAATTCAGGCATCGCTATCATATAACTGCTACTGCCAGTTTTCGCTATCAATGGCTGAAAGTAGCTGTAAGGGAAAGATTTCAGCAGACTTTTGATCGTGGAAATTCTGAAACTCGTTTGCGTTCCCGCTTGAAATTGTCTTATGCTCCTACAAAAGGAATTGTTTCTCCCTATTTCTCTGTTGAAATCTATCAGAGTCTGGATGATGCTTCTTTTTGGAGAGCCGATCGTATGCGCTATCGTCCCGGAGTGGAAATAGCTTTAGCCAAGCGTTGGTCGTTGGATGCATTCTATTGTTATCAATATGCATCTTCACAAGGCAGACACATTGCCGGAATAGAAGTGGGGTACTCTTTCTGAAATTGGTAGGCTCTTAATATAATAATGTGAGAGCTTAATCCTTGATCTCTGACTGGTTATTTATAACTTATTGGTTATTTGTGTTTTAATTTGAAATGTAAAATTTTCCTATAGAAACTATACTTCGGTTTAATATAATTATATACTTTTGTTTTCAAGACATCAAAATGATATCTTGAAATTGATGATTCCACAGTACAACAGACGTGTTGTTCAGTATCCCATAACTGAAAGCGAATACTTCCTCTTATGCCATTCTTTCTGTTCAATCAAAAGTTTCTATTGGGAAATTAAAAAATAAATGTGATGAAACTATTTTATAACCTACAAAGGGGCGTGGGTTTACTTGTTTTTTGTTCTATCTTGCTTGGTGCTTGTGTGAACCATATTTCGGAGGAAGAGGGGGATATTGTTAATGATGGAGATATTCCATTGAAGTTTATCGCTGATATTCGTGAGTCGGTTGATACCCGTATGGCAAATAATAACTTTGCCGAAGGGGATGAAGTCGGTCTGTTCGCTCTTGCCGGAACTACTACAATGCAAGAAGAACGTTATGTGGATAATCTTCATTTCATACGTTCATCTAATGGTGAGTTTGAATCTAACGAGTCGGTATACTATCCGGATGATGGAGTTACATTGGATTTAATCAGTTATTATCCTTACCAAAAGAGTGGAGTGGGGATAGGGGAGAGTATCATGCAGGTAGCGGTTTCAACGACTCAAAATATTTCTGATGATTATTCACATTCTGATTTCCTGATTGCTTCTAAAGAAGATGTATCAGCCAGTAAGGAGGCGGTCGCTTTAACCTATAATCATCAGTTTTTTCGTCTGAAAATTGTTCTTGTTCCTGGAGAGGAAGAGAATTTGGAAGATATGTTATCCATTAAGCCTACACTTTCGGTGAGTGGCTTTTATACTAAAACAAGTTATGATTTTCAGAAAAAAACTTTCTCTGGTTATTCCGAAGAGAAGGATATTATTCCTGCAGGAGAATGGGGGATAGAAGACGGTCGACTGATAGGAAAGGAATTTATTCTGATACCGCAGGAGGCGACTCCGGGATACCAATACATAACGTTGGAAGCTGCAGGAAAGTTATATACAAGTCTATTACCATCTACTCTACAATTAAAAAGTGGAAAGCAGCGCGAATTGGAAATAAAGTTTGTATCAGCCGAAGATGTATTAATGAGCAAAGTGAATGGGGAAATCGGAGATTGGGATGGAACCGAAATAGATCATACTGAATCGGTCACGCTTCATAAATACATAGATGTTTCGAAGTTGACTTTTCAAAAGTCGAATGTGTATAAAGTGTTACATTCGGGAAAGCAAGTAGCCGAAATATGTAAGGAGTATCTTGTTACTCCGGAATTTTCTTCGCAGGCAATCGTTGCCTATCCGATGGGAGAAAATGGTAGTGTGGACTTATCTCAAGGCGTTGTGGCACAGTTGCTAGGAAAAACCGGAAAAGTGAATGGAGGAAGTGTATCATGGAATATGGAAGATCACTCGTTGGTCTATGTTGACGGAACTTTGCCGATTCGTAATAATGTATATGTGATGGCAGACGGAACCGTTTCTTTATCCGTTACAACGGCAGATGACATACTATCTGTTTTGGCATTGGAAGATATCGCTCGTGATGTACGTGGAGGAATCATTCATAATTATCCGTTAGTGAAGATCGGAACTCAATATTGGATGCGGGATAATCTGGAGGTATCTTCGTATGTCGACGGTGAAGCACTTCCCAGACTGGATGCAGTGACAGCGAATGTTCTCGGATATCTGCAATCTGCTACGGAACACTATTTTTATACAGCTAATGTAGCACTTTCTAATAAAATTCTACCTATTCATTGGAGTATACCGGATTGGAAAGACTGGAACATTTTAAAAGACTATCTGAATGGAGAGGCTTCTTTGCTGAAATCAGGTACTTGGTTACCTTTGAAAGCGGGAGAACAGGTACAGCCTGCAACTAATTTATCCGGTTTTAATGGAATACCTGTAGGAATGTATGTGGGGGCTTTTCAAACTGATTACGAGAAAAAACATCTGGCATATTGGACACTGGATAATGCAAATGCCGCTATCGACACCAAGGTTTTCTATCTGAAAAGCGATACGGATATTATTGAAGAATCTAACGCAGGCGTTGATACAAAAGCCTTTGCCATTCGTTGCATAAGAAAGTAAATCGGCGAAAAAGGTTTCTCTTTTCCATAAATTGCTTATATTTGGGAAGTAAAACTAACTAAAAAGAGAGAATTATGAAGAAGATAATAAACCCTTGGAAGGGTTTGGAGGGGTACAACTGCTTTGGTTGTGCTTCCAATAATGAAGCCGGATTAAAAATGGAATTTTACGAAGATGGTGACGAAGTGGTCAGCATTTGGAAACCACGTCCCGAATATCAAGGCTGGATTGATACCTTGCATGGCGGTATTCAAGCTGTCTTGATGGATGAAATCTGTGCCTGGGTTATACTTCGTAAACTACAAACCACGGGAGTGACGTCGAAGATGGAAACTCGTTACCGGAAATCGATTGATACTAAGGATTCTCATATAGTACTGCGTGCGTCTATTAAAGAGGTAAAGCGGAACATCGTTATTGTTGAAGCAAAGTTATATAATAAGGATGGAGAAGTCTGTACAGAATCAGTTTGTACTTACTTTACTTTCTCGAAAGAAAAGTCGAAAGATGAAATGCATTTTTCGAAATGCGATGTAGAATCGGAGGAGATATTACCATTAATTTGAAATAAAAACTCAAGTTTTTGTGATAAATGTTTGGTAGTATCAAACAAATACTTTACTTTTGTCGCAGTTAATAGAAGAAATATGAAATATACAGCTACACATCATCATCATCATTTTCCTAACGAATAATCGGTGGGCGTGGATGATATTGTGTATAACTATATAAACGATAACGAAGGCTTACCGAATACGGTAAGCCTTTTTTGTTTTTCAACGCAGATTGTATTTGTAATTAATAAATTAGTAATTAAATAAAGTCATGTTAAGAATCGCAGTACAAGCCAAAGGGCGTCTCTTCGAAGAGACAATGGCACTTTTAGAAGAGTCAGATATCAAGTTAAGCACTACTAAACGTACCTTGTTGGTACAGTCTTCTAACTTTCCTATCGAAGTTCTATTTCTTCGTGATGATGATATTCCGCAGACGGTAGCTACCGGGGTAGCTGATTTGGGAATTGTGGGTGAGAATGAGTTTATGGAAAAGGAGGAAGATGCTGAAATTGTCAAACGTCTCGGATTCAGCAAATGCCGTCTGTCACTGGCTATGCCGAAGGATATTGAATATCCCGGTCTGTCATGGTTTGAAGGCAAGAAGATTGCTACCTCTTATCCGGTGATTCTTCGTAACTTCCTGAAAAAAAATAATGTAAATGCCGAAATACATGTGATAACCGGTTCGGTGGAGGTATCTCCGGGTATTGGATTGGCTGATGCCATTTTTGATATTGTAAGTTCCGGTTCTACTTTGGTCAGCAATCGTTTGAAAGAAGTGGAAGTTGTAATGAAGTCGGAAGCATTGTTGATTGGCAACAAGAACATGAGCGACGAGAAAAAAGAAGTGCTTGAAGAACTGTTGTTCCGTATGAATGCAGTAAAAACAGCCGAAGATAAAAAATATGTATTGATGAATGCTCCCAAAGACAAACTGGAAGAAATCATTGCTGTATTGCCGGGTATGAAGAGTCCTACAGTGATGCCATTGGCACAGGAAGGCTGGTGTTCTGTTCATACAGTACTTGATGAAAAACGTTTTTGGGAAATCATCGGAAAACTGAAAGGACTGGGAGCGGAAGGTATTTTGGTACTGCCGATTGAAAAGATGATTGTATAAATAGATATAGGCGCGGATTACACGGATTACACAGATAATGTAGTCACTAATCTTAGATACCGCGTAATCCGTGAAATCCGTGCTTAATAAAATATGAACCATGAAATTGATTAAATATCCCTCAAAAGAGCAATGGACGGAACTTTTGAAACGTCCGGCACTAAATACGGAAAGTTTGTTCGATACTGTTCGTTCTATTATAAATAAGGTAAAGACAGAAGGCGACAAAGCAGTATTGGAATATGAGGCTGTTTTTGATAAAGTGACCTTGTCTGCACTTGCTGTCACTCCTGAAGAAATACAGGTAGCCGAATCATTGGTAAGCGATGAACTGAAAGCTGCCATTTCTTTAGCTAAACAAAACATTGAAACATTCCACTCTTCCCAGCGTTTTGTCGGGAAGAAGGTAGAGACAATGAATGGGGTAACTTGCTGGCAAAAATCTGTAGGAATCGAAAAGGTCGGGTTGTATATTCCGGGTGGAACAGCACCGCTTTTCTCGACTGTATTAATGTTGGCTGTTCCGGCTAAAATTGCAGGATGCAAGGAAATCGTTCTTTGCACTCCTCCCGACAAAAATGGGGATATTCATCCGGCTATCCTTTTTGCCGCGCAACTGGCAGGTGTCAGCAAAATATTCAAGGCTGGTGGGGTGCAAGCGATTGCTGCTATGGCTTATGGAACGGAGAGTGTACCTAAAGTATATAAGATATTTGGTCCCGGCAATCAATATGTGACAGCTGCCAAACAATTGGTGAGCCTGCGTGATGTAGCTATCGATATGCCTGCCGGTCCTTCTGAAGTGGAAGTTCTGGCCGATGCCTCTGCCAATCCGGTTTTTGTGGCAGCAGATCTTTTGTCACAGGCAGAACACGGAATAGATAGTCAGGCTATATTGATTACCACTTCCGAGAAACTTCAAACAGAGGTGATGGCAGAAGTAGAGCGTCAATTAGCAGAACTTCCCCGTCGTGAAATTGCAGCGAAATCACTGGAGAATAGTAAATTGATTTTAGTGAAGGATCTTGATGAAGCATTGGAACTGACTAACGCGTATGCTCCGGAACATCTAATCATAGAAACGGAAAACTATATGGAAGTGGCCGAACGTGTGATAAATGCAGGTTCTGTCTTCTTAGGTTCGTTAACTCCCGAGAGTGCCGGCGACTATGCTTCCGGAACGAATCACACTCTGCCGACCAACGGTTATGCCAAAGCCTATAGCGGTGTAAGTCTGGATAGTTTTATCCGTAAGATTACATTTCAGGAAATTCTCCCGGAAGGAATAAAAGCGATTGGCCCTGCTATAGAAGAAATGGCCGCTAATGAACAGCTGGATGCACATAAAAATGCTGTCACAGTTCGTCTGAAAAGCTTAGCTTAATAATTAATTAATATGAAACGCAGATTTACGCGAATTTTCGCAAAGGAAAATTTAATTTGCGTCTATCTGCGTTAATCTGCGTTTCAATAAATAATAAATGAAGATGAAAACATTACAAGAACTAACCCGGCCGAATATCTGGAAATTAAAACCCTATTCTTCGGCACGAGATGAATATAAAGGAGTTACAGCCTCTGTTTTCCTGGATGCGAACGAGAACCCCTACAATACACCTCATAACCGCTATCCGGATCCTATGCAGTGTGAACTGAAGACGCTGTTGTCGAAAATCAAAAAAGTATCCCCCGAGCATATTTTTCTTGGAAACGGTAGCGATGAAGCCATCGACTTGGTTTTTCGTGCATTCTGCGAACCGGGAAAAGATAATGTCGTAGCCATCGATCCTACTTATGGTATGTATCAGGTTTGTGCCGATGTGAACGATGTGGAATATCGGAAAGTATTGCTGGATGATAACTTCCAGTTCTCTGCCGATAAACTGCTGGAGGCTACCGACGAACACACCAAATTGATTTTCCTTTGCTCGCCTAACAACCCGACAGGAAATGATTTGCTCCGTTCCGAAATTGAAAAGGTACTTTGCCAGTTCGAAGGATTAGTGATGCTGGATGAGGCATACAATGATTTTTCCCAAGCTCCGTCTTTCCTCGAAGAGTTGGATAAATATCCCAACCTTGTCGTATTCCAAACATTCTCCAAGGCTTGGGGATGTGCTGCTATCCGTCTGGGAATGGCTTTTGCTTCCAAAGAAATTATAGATATCCTTAGCAAAATCAAATATCCCTATAATGTCAATCAGTTGACTCAACAACAAGCTATTTCTATGTTGCATAAGCACTATGAGATAGAACGTTGGGTGAAAACGTTGAAAGAAGAGCGTGATTATCTGGAAGCGGAATTTGAAAAACTCCCATGTACTATCAAACTGTTTCCTTCTGATGCCAACTTCTTTTTGGCTAAAGTGACAGATGCTGTGAAAATCTACAACTATTTGGTCGGTGAAGGAATCATTGTGCGTAATCGTCATAACATTTCACTTTGTTGCAACTGTTTGCGTGTGACTGTCGGTACCCGTGTAGAAAATAATACCCTATTGGCTGCCCTTAAAAACTATCAAGGATAATTTATGAAGAAGAAAGTATTATTTATCGATAGAGATGGTACGTTGGTAATCGAACCTCCCGTTGATTATCAGCTCGACTCATTGGAAAAACTGGAATTCTATCCGAAGGTATTCCGTAACTTGGGTTTCATCCGTAGTAAACTTGACTTTGAATTTGTGATGGTCACCAATCAGGATGGATTGGGTACATCCTCTTTTCCGGAAGAGACATTTTGGCCTGCTCATAATCTGATGCTTAAAACATTGGCAGGAGAGGGGATTACTTTTGATGAAATTCTGATAGACCGTAGCTTCCCTGAAGACAATGCGCCTACCCGCAAGCCACGTACGGGAATGTTGACGAAGTATTTGAATAGTCCCGATTATGATCTTGCCGGAAGTTTGGTGATAGGTGATCGTCCTACGGATGTGGAACTTGCCAAAAATCTGGGTTGCCGGGCAATTTATTTGCAAGACTCAACCGAAGCTCTGAAAGAAAAAGGATTAGAAGAAGTCTGTGCCCTTGCAACTACTGACTGGGACCGGATAACTGAATTCCTTTTTGCCGGAGAACGGAAGGCGGAAGTACGCCGTACTACAAAAGAAACAGATATTTATGTTGCTTTGAATCTGGATGGAAATGGAACTTGTGACATTTCTACCGGTCTTGGCTTTTTCGATCACATGCTTGAGCAGATTGGAAAACACTCCGGCATGGACTTGACCATCCGTGTAAAAGGAGATTTGGAAGTAGATGAACATCACACGATCGAAGATACCGCTATTGCATTGGGCGAATGTATCTATCAGGCTTTAGGTAGCAAACGAGGGATTGAACGTTATGGCTATGCCTTGCCGATGGATGATTGTCTTTGTCAGGTTTGTCTGGACTTCGGCGGTCGTCCTTGGCTGGTTTGGGATGCTGAATTCAAGCGAGAGAAAATAGGAGAGATGCCAACAGAAATGTTTCTTCATTTCTTTAAATCGTTAAGCGATGCAGCGAAGATGAATTTGAACATCAAAGCCGAAGGACAGAATGAACATCATAAAATAGAAGGAATTTTTAAAGCTCTTGCACGTGCATTAAAGATGGCATTGAAACGTGATATCTATCATTTTGAACTTCCATCCAGTAAAGGGGTTCTGTAATTTTCTAATGATGATACATAGACTTATGCAGAAAAGAATCTTGTTAAGCCTACTTTGGGGAGTAATTTTCTCTATATCTGTTTTTAGTCAGAATTTGAAAGTAGAGAAGATTACTCTTCCCGATAGCGAGTTGACCAATCTGTATAAGATTGATTCCGGGGTATACCGCTCGGAACAACCCTCTAAAGATGATTTTAAAGCTTTGGAAAAGTATGGGATTGGGGAAGTTCTTAATCTACGGAACAGACACAGCGATGATGATGAAGCAAAAGGAACAAGTCTAAAACTTCACCGGGTAAAAACCAAAGCACATTCGATTAGTGAAAAGGAATTGATACAAGCATTGCGCATTATTAAAAATCGTACGGCCCCTATTGTTTTCCATTGTCATCATGGTTCTGATCGCACAGGGGCTGTTTGTGCCTTTTATCGTATCGTTTTTCAAAATGCTTCGAAAGAAGATGCCATCCATGAGATGACAAAAGGGGGATATGGCTTTCATCGAATCTATAAGAATATTATTAGAAGAATTAAAGAAGCCAATGTGGAGCTAATAAGAGAAGAAGTAATGGCAGGCGGAGAGTTCTAATATTCCCGTCTGTGCCATCACTCTGTCACAACTGTGCCACCGCATTGGCACAACCATGCCATACTGTTGGCACAGTTGTGCCAATGCGGTGGCACAAACATATCGGTAGGCTGCCTTATAGAGCCTCTATTTCTTTAAGCCACATGGCTGAACTAGCATCACTTGGCATTCTCCAATCTCCTCTTGGACTGATAGAAATACTTCCTACTTTGGGGCCATCCGGCAAGCAAGAACGCTTGAATTGTTGATTAAAGAAACGACGGAAGAAGGTAGAGAGCCATTTCTTGATGGTTTCTTCGTCATAGACATCTTTGAATGCAATATTGGCCAGATAGAATATCTTGGATGGGCGGAAACCACAACGTAAAAAATAATAAAGGAAGAAGTCATGCAGCTCATAAGGACCTACCAAATCTTCTGTTTTTTGTTTAATTTCTCCGTTTTCATCTGCAGGAATCAGTTCCGGACTAATAGGAGTGTCTACTATGTCAAGTAAAAACGCTTTTGAATTTTCATCTATGCCGTTTTCCGCTACCCATTGTACCAGGTACTTCACCAGAGTTTTCGGTACACTTGCATTTACTCCGTACATCGACATATGATCGCCATTGTAGGTTGCCCATCCCAGTGCAAGTTCTGATAAATCTCCTGTACCGATCACCATTCCCCAAGTTTGATTGGCTACGTCCATTAATATTTGTGTACGTTCCCGTGCCTGCGAATTCTCGTATGTAACGTCGTGTACATTTATATCATGGTCTATATCTTTAAAATGCTGGATACAGGCTTCTTTTATACTGATTTCACGAATAGAAATACCTAGCGATTTCATCAGACCAATGGCATTGTGATAAGTACGATCTGTTGTTCCGAAACCCGGCATTGTGATTCCAAGGATATCTTTCCGGGACAATCCCAACTTATCAAAAGTCTTCACGCAAACAAGCAGTGCCAGTGTTGAATCCAATCCACCGGAAATGCCGACTACGGCAGTTTTAGCTCCGGTATGAACCAATCTTTGTGCCAGTCCGGCTATCTGAATGGAGAATACTTCTTCGCAATGCTCGTTCAATTCTGCTCCCTGTGGTACAAAAGGATGAGAGTTGAATTTCCGGGTTAATTCCAGTTCTTTGCTATTAACAAATTCTGTTGCAATAGAAACAGCTTTTTTATCTCCCAGATTTGCCTGATTGGCGGCAAAAGTCGTATTGATTCTACGTTCAGTCCGGATACGTTCAACATCTATTTCACTGATAATAAGTTGTTCTTTCATACTGAAACGTTCACTGCGCGCAAGAAGCGAACCGTTTTCGTAAATCAGTCCGTTACCTGCAAAAACGACATCGGTAGTAGACTCTCCGAAGCCGCAGGATGAGAATACATATCCGGCAATACAACGTGCAGATTGCTGGCTGATAAGAGAGCAGAGATACTTGTTTTTTCCGATGCCTTCATTGTCAGCAGACATATTGAAAATAATTTCTGCGCCTTGTAATGCCAATGAAGAGCTGGGAGGTATGGTAGACCAAAGGTCCTCGCATATTTCGATACCAAAAGTCGTATCCGAAGTTTCAAAAAGCAGATTGGCACCTATCGGAACTACTTGTCCGCAAAGCCGTACGTTATTGGTTGTCAGTTGAAGTGCCGAAGTGAACCAGCGCTGTTCATAGAATTCTTTATAATTCGGCAGATAAGTCTTGGCGGCAACCCCCAATACTTTCCCTTTCTGGATCACTACGGCTGCATTGATTACTGTTGAATTGACAATAACAGGCATGCCAACAATAGAAATAATGTCTAATTGACGAGTATTATTAAGGATTTGCATCAGCCCCATTTCTGCCTCTTCAAGCAAAAGCTGCTGTCCAAACAGGTCGCCACAAGTATATCCGGTAATACTCATTTCCGGAAATACGATCATTTGCACTCCTTTGCCTTCGGCTACTGCAATCAAGCTTTCTATCTTCTCTACATTGAATTTGCAGTCAGCCACCTTTATGTGTGGCACAGCTGCAGCTACTTTCACAAATCCGTAGTTCATCTTATACCTTTTTATATATAATGGGTGCAAAAATAGGAAATAGTTTTGAATATTTTTCTTTTCTGTATTGAATCCTCTCAATAAGCTATTTTTATGGGTTATGGTATTTGTTGTTTAAACAATTAATTAAACTATCAAAATGAATGTGAATATCTAATTTATGCTGGAATATATTTTGATTTTGTTTCTTAAAAGGATTATATAGACTTAAATATGTAGCAAAAAGATAGAAGTGGAAATATGGTATAAAAAATGCGACATATTGTTTCTTTTGTTTAAATATAATATATATATTTGTAACCGAAATATGACAACATTGAAAGTACATAAACCTAAAACAGAACAAGTAATATTAGTGTTTAATTTATAACTTAAGAGAGCAGATGGTCAAACATTTAATTCACACAGCAGTAACACGAAAAATCTATTTGGATATTTGGCGTAATATAAAAAATCTGCCAAGTTAGTCTAACTCCTATTGTATTTTATAGAAAATATAATCTACCCCAAATCGATGCAAGATATGTTTGTAACCGATTGGGGGAAGGAGCGTATTATTATTTCATACGCGAAGATAAGTGTATTCCTTATTATAGAAATTTTATAAAAATAAATCAATTATATTAATTTTTAATTCAAGTATCAAAGATGAGAAGATCAATTCTCTTGTTTGTACTCTTCGCTCTGACAAGTATCCCCCTATTGCTTTTTGCACAGGGTGGATATCAGGTAACTGGACATATTATTTCGGCGGAAGATAATCAGCCGATGATTGGTGTGTCTGTTTTGGAGAAGGGTACTTTAAATGGTGTAATTACCGATATTGACGGTAATTACAAAATCATAGTGACGAAATCTCCCGCCACTTTGCAGTTTTCTTATATCGGAATGAAAACGGTAGAAAGGCAGGTTACTGCATCTGCCCGTATTGATCTGACGATGGAAAGTAGTGCGCAGCTGGTGGACGAAGTGGTAGTGGTAGCGTATGGTGTACGTAAGAAAGGAACCATTGCCGGTTCTGTTTCTACGGTAAAAGCTGAAAAAATGGAAAATGTACCAGCACCGAGCTTTGATCAGGCTCTTCAAGGTCAGACACCGGGGTTGATGGTATTATCTAATTCTGGTGAACCTAGCAAGGCTGCTACATTTCAGATTCGTGGTACTAACTCTATTAATTCAGGTACTGCACCTTTATTTATATTAGATGGAGTTCCTATCTCAAATGCGGATTTTAATACAATTAGCCCCAGTGATATTGAAAATATCTCTGTGTTGAAAGATGCCTCTTCTACTTCTATTTATGGTGCTCGTGCGGCTAATGGCGTGGTTGTAATAACTACAAAGCGTGGACGTATGTCAGAAGCTGCTAAAATCACCTTCCGCACACAACTTGGTTTTTCACAGCTGGCTAATGAGGATTGGAATCTGATGAATACTTCCGAGCGAATCCAATATGAAAAAGAACTAGGACTGGATGCGGGCAAAAATTATGATAAGTTGGGTCAGATAGATATTAACTGGCTTGATAAAGTTTATAATAGTAGCGCACCTTTGCAAAATTATGAGTTATCAGTAAGCGGGGCTACTGAAAAAATAAATTATTTTGTTTCCGGTGGATATTACAACCAGGATGGTGTTGCGGTCGGCTCTACTTTTGAGCGTTTTAATTTCCGTGCCAATGTCGAAGCGAAAGCAAATGAATGGTTGAAAATAGGAACGAACTCTATGTTGGCTTATGAAGAAGTAGAACAGAGTGATGACGGTGAATATGCATTGTGGGCTCCTATTTCTGCGGCACATTTTATGATGCCATACTGGGATCCTTATAAGGAAAATGGAAGTCTGGCTTTGCAAGACGATGGCAGTTGGGCAGGTACAGGCGAGAATCCTCTGGCTTGGATGGTAAACAATCCATTAGGCAATAAGAAATATAAAGCAATATCAACTTTTTATGCGGAAATTAATCCGATAGAGGGATTGACAGTGCGCTCGCAATTAGGTGCTGATTATTCACATTCTACTTCCTTTCTTCAATCTTTTCCCAGCTATAAACCTAATAATAATTATGGTGCGGCAAGACGAACTTCAACGGATATGCTGAATCTCATGATTACGAATACGGCAAATTATCGTTTTATGTTGAAAGACTTACATTCGTTTAATTTCATGCTTGGTCAAGAAGGAGTAGATTATCGTTATGAGGCTTTTCATGTGACCTCACGAGGACAGACAAATGATTTCTTAACAAATATCAGTTCCGGAACCACCTCTTCTTCTTGGAGTGATACTAGTACCGCTTACTCATATTTATCTTTTTTCGCTCGTGGTGAATATAATTATGATGATCGTTATTATGCAGACTTTTCAGTTCGTGCAGATGGTTCTTCCCGTTTTGGTAGTAATGAGCGCTGGGGAACTTTTTGGTCAGTAGGTTTAATGTGGAATCTGCGTAAAGAGAAGTTTATGGAGAAATATTCATGGCTGACAAATGCGCAGATTACATTGAGTACAGGTACTTCCGGTAACTCATCTATCAGCGATTACGAGCATTTGGCTCTCGTATCCGGTGGATTGAATTATGGAGGAGATGCAGGTATTGCTCCTGCTCAAATTGGTAATGAGAAATTAGGTTGGGAGAAGTTATGGACAACAAATGTCGGTTTGCACTTAGGCTTCATTAATCGTTTTAATGTAGATCTTGAATTCTATAATAAGAAGACAACTGATATGTTGATGAGTGTGCCGTGTTCTTATTCAGATACAGGTTTTGGTTATCGTTGGGATAATGTCGGCGCGATGATGAATCGTGGTGTCGAATTGGCTGTAAATGCAGATGTACTCCAGATTAAAGATTTTATTTGGAATATCAGTGCTAATGTTTCTTATAATAAGAATAAGATAACAGAACTTTATAATGGGGTAACTGAATATGAAGATGGCACTACTGCACGCAAAATGGTAGTCGGGCATCCTGTAGGAGAATTCTATTTAAATCGTTATGCCGGAGTAAATCCTGCTAATGGTGATGCATTGTGGTATACTAAGGATGGAGAGATTACTACGGAATATAATGAAAATGATAAAGTGATGATGGGTAAAACCTACTTTGCTCCGTGGCAAGGTGGATTTGGTACGACCCTTTCATGGAGAGGGCTTTCATTGAATGCGCAGTTTAGCTGGGTTGCCGATCGTTGGATGGTTAATAATGACCGTTATTTCGAAGAAGGAAATGGACTTTTTAATGGTTATAATCAGTCAAACCGTTTACTTTATGATCGTTGGAAGAAGCCGGGAGATTTGACGGATATTCCACGTCATGGTGTATCCCCACAGATGGATTCACGTTTTCTTGAAGATGCGTCTTTTCTGCGTTTAAAGAATGTGATGATAAGCTATGCTTTCTCACAAAAATGGATGCGTAAAACAAATTTTCTGAATACTGCCCGCGTTTATGTTCAAGGTCAAAACTTATTAACATTTACTAAGTTTACGGGAATGGATCCCGAATCTAGTTCAAATATCTATAAGGCTCAATACCCAATGTCGCGTCAGTTCTCATTTGGATTAGAGTTGTCATTTTAAAAAGATATAACGATGATAAGAAGAATAAAATTATACATAACCTTGGCTGCCATAATATTTTCATCAACGGCTTGCCTTGATAAGTATCCGGAAGATGCTATTCCGCAAGGGGATGCCATTAAAACGGTAGAGGATGTGGACCAAGCTATAATTGGTATTTATGCCGGATTTAAAGCAACTGCTCTTTACAGTGGGTATTTAACTTTGCTTCCGGATATTCAGACGGATCTGGTATATGCCGTTCAGGGATATACAAATGTATATGGCAATATATGGCGTAATGAGATATTGGCGACAAACCCGGAAATAAAAGACATTTATGGCGCTTTGTATACCATTATTGGTCGTTGTAATTTCATACTTGATAACGTTGATCAAGTAGAGGCGAATACTACTGATGATGCCAAATTGGATAAATTAGATAACTACAAAGGAGAAGTTTATTTTGCTCGTGCTTTAGCCTATTCCGAGTTACTAAAGTGTTTTTGTAAAGCATACGAGAGTGATGAACAGGCTGCTAATGAATTGGGGGTAGTTTTGAAGTCCAGCTATGTTAATTCTCAACCATTGAAACGTGCATCTCTGAAGGAATCATATCAGTTTGTATTGGATGATTTGGAAAAGGCTGCTGAATATTTGGCATTAGATGATGATGATAATACTACACTTTACAATACAGGCTATTTTAACATTGGTACAGTTAATTCTCTTTATGCTCGTTTATACTTGTATATGCGGAAGTGGGATAAGGCAGTTGAGTATGCTGGTAAAGTGATAGATAGTAAAAAATACATTCTGGCAGATGCAACGAAGAAGAATTACTCAAATACCTATAATGATTTTCAGTATATGTGGCAGTATGATGATGCTACGGAAATTATATGGAAAGTAAAGTTTGAGGTAACTTCTTATGGTGGAGCACTAGGAAGTGTATTTCTAAATTATGATTATACATCCTATAAACCTGATTATGTACCTGCTCAATGGGTACTTGATTCTTATGCTACAACAGATTTGCGTTATAATGCCTATTTTGCTAATGCTACAACCGGCTATAGTCATGGTCTAACTTGCCCTCTTTTGATCAAATATGCAGGAAACATGGATTTTATAGCAAAACAAATTTTGTTTGTTACTATGCCTAAACCTTTCCGTTTGGCTGAGCAATACTTAATTCGGGCCGAAGCTTACTGCCAGATGGGAGCAGCTTATTATGGAAAAGCCGGAAAAGATATTTCAACTTTGCGTACAGCTCGTTATTCATCTTATGGTGGTGCTACAAATATCACTAAAGATAATTGGTTGAAAACAATTAGCGAGGAACGTGTGAAAGAACTCTACATGGAAGGTTTTCGGCTTAATGATTTAAAACGTTGGCATGAAGGATTTGAGCGTAAGGAACAGAATCTGACTGTATCTCCGGGGAATAAATTGAAAGTTGATAAAGATGATCCATATTTTGTGTGGCCTATTCCACAGCATGAATTGGAAGCTCCGGGAGCTGATATCAAACCAAATGATAGTAATAAATGATGTATAAAGAAAAAAATACGATAATGAAACGATTATTTATAGGAATGGGTGTAGTGATAGCACTCACAGTCGGTTTGTCCGGTTGTGGTGATATGGCTAAAACTACGTATAATGGTCCCGACTATGTAATGTTCGCCGATACGATGTCTCTTTTCCCGGTACAGAATAGCCAAGACTATTTTACTGTACCTGTGGCATCTACCGTGGCTTGTGATTATGATCGTACATTTGCAGTGGAAGTGGACGAAAAAGCAAGTAATGCGATTGAAAAGAAGCATTATGTCATTGAATCAAATACAGTGACCATCAAAGCAGGTGAACGTGCTGCTGATTTGAAAATTCGAGGTATTTATGAGAATATCGGAAAAACAGATTCACTTTCGATTACGTTACGTCTTGTTTCTAATGATGAAACACGTTGGGATATATATGGAACAAAGACGCGTGTGGAAATGATGAAATCTTGTCCGTTTGATCTGAATGTTTTTACAGGGTGGTGTAAGGTGTCTTCATCTTTCTATCAGAATTATATGAATAATATCGACTTCCGTCTGATACAGACTGAAATTGATAAGGAAGAGGAAAATACGATTATCATGCATGACTTCTTCTATAAGGGGTATGATTTAAAATTAAAGTTTGATCCGTCTGATCCTATGGAACCTTTTGTAGAAATGGAAGATCAGATATTGGGCAGTACTTCCGAAGTTTTTGGCACTATTTACGGAAATGGGAAATTAATGGTAAAACAACCTACAATTTATACTTCCTATTATAATGTCTGTCAGACTTTTGTTTTGCAGTATATCACTGTCTATGTGAAGGATGTAGATACGGTTGGTACCTATATTAATATTCTTGAGTGGATTAGTGACGAAGAAGCAGAGCGTTTGCAAGCAGGTCAGAACTGATCTCTTTTGAGAATTTAAAATATTGATTATATGAAAGATAAAATATATTTTTTGAGATTTGTAGTATTGGCATTTTGTCTTGTCTTTGTGGCATGTTCGGATGACGATGACAAGAAGCAAGGTGATCCGATATTCCCAAAAGTGCAGAAAATATCATGTGCGGTTGGGGAAACAGTAGAGCTTACCTTCAATGCAAATATGAATTGGAAACTGAGTTCGTCTGCTCTTTGGTGTAAGTTCGTTGTTGGTGGTGAACTGATGAATTCTTGTTCCGGTGAGACTGGTGAGCAGACAGTGGCAGTTAGTATAGGAGATGATGCTACTGCTTTGAATAAATCTTATAAAGCGGAAATCTCTTTGTGGATGGGCGCTGATAAAAAGGTTGTTTATGAGATTACTCGCCCATCTACCGGATATGAAGTTTCTTTATTAGATGAAAATGATAATCCTTATACGGAAGATAATCCGGCAACTATTGCTTATAAATCTTCTTCTTTTTATGTACGTGCTAATTTTGACTGGCAATTAGCAGAGTGGCCCGATTGGATTGATGCTGATATAACTTCCGGCGAAGCTGGTGAACAAAGCACTAATAAACTTTATGTAAATATACAGACTGAATATACTAAGAATGCTAATGAAGGTTTTCTTACTTTTGTGAATGAGGCTGGTGACAAGGTGGCTACCGTTCCGGTGAAGTATGAAGGGATACCTGAAGATAAAATAGAATTTTCAACAGATGATAATAAATGGAATTGGTCTTTCACTGTTGATGGACAATTTTATTCTAACTCTGGCGTAAGTGGGGGAGGAAATTTGGAACCCATGCCATTGAATATTAGTATTGTTGCGAAAAATGATAAATATGTGATTGTTTTCGTTGAGGATGATCCTGAATGGGGATGTACGCGCGTACAAACAGAGTATGGTGGTACAACTTGGTTCAATGTGGAAGATGATAAAAAAGGTAATATCCAACTTCATGTGGATGAGAATGTAGGAAAGGAGAGATCTGGTTACCTAATGGCTTTTCCTGTTCTTAAGTATGATATGATTAAAGATGCCTTTGATGATAATGTTTTTTATCTTGAGGAGGGTACAGATAAGCCTTATATGATGAGATCAGATTATGATGATTATATAGTAATGAGGTTGACTCAGGAAGGACAAAAAGTTGAAGGTGGTTTGAGTGTATCTGTTGATGGAACAGGAGAACAATTAGAGGTGTTTTCGTATGCCGATACAGGAGGTGAATTGACAGAAGAACAATTAATAGAGAAATATGGTACTGCTTCAGTATATATGTTAGATCTGGAGAATAATCGGTCATATAATCTGATAGTTACTCCTGGTGGATTCACAGGATGGTCTCTCGAAGCCAATACAATGCTGAATGGAGTTGAGACTAAATGGGATGGCGTTGAGGTCACAGGTACTTGGGTTGATTCTGCTGCGGTTTCTATTTATGGAATTGGTGAAAATACAGCAGGTGAGATGGTTGTTACTATTATGGATGGAACTAATGGGAATATAGTTAGTGTATTGATTATCTCCCGTTTTGGTTGAACTTTAAGAAATAAAAATATTTTCAACTTATGAAATATACAGTATTATTCACAAAGATGCTTTTCATTTCATGCCTGCTTATGGCCATGGGAATATCTGTAACCGGATGTTCTGATGATGACGATGAACTGCAATCTGGCTACGGTTACGCTCAATTCAGACTATATAAGAGCGCATCGTACGGAAACGGAGAGTCAGGAAAGACTCGTGCCGGAACCAATGAATTGGAATATTTGCGTGAGGCGCAAAAAATGAAAATTGTTCTTATAAACAATGAAGATGGAACAGAAATTTCGCAAACTGTAGGTTTGGATGCCATTAATGATCAAGACGCAGAATTTGGTATGCGTAGTGAGAAGATGCAAATGTTGGCAGGAGAATATACAGTTGTAGGATTCTATCTTTATAAAATAGAAGGACAAGAATTAGTACCTGTTATTTCTGGCGAACCGGAAAAAGAAACAGTTATTCGGGTAGTTGAGGGTGGCTTGTCTTTACGAGATATCACTGTGAATGTAGTAGAACGTGGTAGTGTAAAATTTACTTTAGTGAAGGATATTACCACTACGACCCGTGCTGCTGGTGATGCTGCTTATTTATTGGAAAATGTCAAATATGTGACAATAGAGGTAAAAGATCTGTATTTGACGGGTAAAATAATACCTCCTTTAAAAGAGATTCCTGTTACTTATCAAGAAAAAGGAAAAGAGATTACTACAGCAGATGGTGAGAAAAAAACATATATTTATTCTGTTTCAGTTAGTGATTCTCTGCTTTATTTGAAGGCCGGAACATATAAAATTTCAAAGTATACTTTACTGGATAGAAATAAAAAGTCTATTGAAGTAAATGTGGGTAATATCAAGGAAAACCAGTTTGTAGTGAAGGATAATGAAACAACAGAGGTTGAGGTTCCTGTTTATATGCGAACTAACTCACCAAAGTTGAAAGATTATAAAGCTTTAAAAGCTATCTGGGATGCTTTAGATGGAGAACACTGGAGCTATATCGGTATTTCGCATACTGTTGGATGTAACTGGAATTTTGATAAGGATATGGATCTATGGGGTGATCAACCGGGTGTGGAATTAGATACGGAAGGTCGCGTTGTATCCCTGAATTTAGGTTCATTCGGGCCTAAAGGAGATGTTCCTGATGCAATCGGTGATTTGGAAAAATTACAGGTTCTGACATTTGGTACACATTCGGATCAAGTTGGTGGATATTTGGAAAAAAATCTGAAGGCTTATATGAGTGTCGAAGAGAAAAAGGCTGTTCGTGCTGATTATTATGAAACATTCTTGAGAAAGGACTTGAAAAGAGATTGGAAGAAAATGGGCTTCTCGGAACCTTTATTACAGGTTATAGATAAAGTCAATACAGAGCAGAAACCCAATCTGAGATATCCGGTTCAGTCATCTGGCAGTCAGATTCAAACTCGTTCTGGAATTTCTCTGAAAGATGTTTCTCCTGGAAGATTAACGAATGGTATTTGCAAAATATCAGCATCAATTAGTAAATTAACTAATTTACGTCAATTCTTTATTGCCAATGGTAAATTTGAAGGGTTTGAGGAAGGCACTGACTTGTCTAAACTTGAATCTTTGACGGATGTCGAAATTTATAACTGTCCTTCAATGAAACAGTTTCCGACAGAAATTTGTAATCTACCAAATTTAGAGTTGTTGAATTTGGCTAATAATCCTCAACTCGAGTCAGCTGTATTGTTGGGGGGATTGAAAAAATTAGCTGATGAAAAGAGTCCGGCATCTAAGACCATTCAGATGCTTTATCTGGGTAATAACAATTTGACAGAAATTCCGGTGGAATTTAAAAACCTGAAGAAACTTGGGAAATTGGATTGCAATAACAACAAAATCACCAAAGTATATCCGTTGGGTAAGGATGTGAATCTGGTGCAGTTGACTATGGACTATAATCAGATAACGGAGGTACCGAATGATTTTTGTGGATATGAGGATGTTGAATCTTTCTCATTTGCTCATAATAAGATAACGACGTTTCCTAATATTTTCAATGCTAAATCAGTGTATGTCATGTCTTCAGTAGATTTCTCGTACAATGAAATTACAGGATTTGCAGGGGAAAATGGGACTGGAGATGACGCCTTTAAGGGAATTAATGCATCGACTTTGTCATTAGCTTATAATAAGTTAAAGACTTTCCCAGGCATTTTGTTCAAAACAAATTCTCAGATATCCACATTAGCCTTAGCTGGTAATGGTATTACAGACTTCCCCAAGGGGGCTTTAGATGGAAAGTATACTAATTATTTGCAGAGTTTGGATTTAAGCTATAATAAATTGAAAAAGTTACCGGATGATTTTGATGCGACAAAAGTACCTTACCTTTATGGTATTGATTTAAGTAATAATAGTTTTGAAAAAGTCGCCACAGGTCCGTTAAATGTAGATCACTTGAATGTATACGCATTTAGGAATCAACGTGACGAGCAGGGTAACCGTACTGTCTCTGTCTGGCCGACAGGTATATCTCAATGTCCGAGTTTGCTAGCAGTGTATTTAGGTGGTAACGATTTCCGAAAGGTAGAAGAAAGTCTGACAGGGTTTAGAATAGTTGAAATCAAAGATAATCCGAACCTAATGATTGATGTATCAGCTGCTTGTAATTATATCAAGTCCGGTTATTTATTATTGATTTATGATCGTACACAGGCTATTCGTGGCTGTGATGCTTTGGATTTAGAATGATAAGTTTATGATAATAAAAAGAAATTTGAATATGAAATCGTTATTAAAGATAGCTTTCAGCATTGTTGCCGGTATGTGCATATTCGCTGCTTGCGATGACTCTGACGATAATGCTGTTTCTGGTTTATCAATTGACACCGAAGAAATAACTTTGGGTGCTGAAGGAGGAACTGAAAAAGTAAATGTCGCTGCAGGGACAAAATGGATCGCTAAGGTGGATCAACCTTGGGTACAAGTTATGCCGGCAAATGGGATCGGTTCTGCTGAATGTACAATTGTGGTAGATACAACACTAAGTAACAAAGTGCGACATGCTGCAATTACATTTATGCCGGAAGGTGCTGCTGCTCAGAAATTAGAGGTACACCAGACTGGTTACGGAAAAATGATTGGCATTAGTAAAGAGGAAGTCGAAATTCCGAATATGGAGGCATTGGACAAACGCGTTTTTTATCTATCTGTAACAGCAAATGTTCCCTTCAGGATTCAGTATGAAGAAGAAGCTGAAGAAGGAAATACATTTGCATTGAATGCTGCTGCTAAGACGTGGATTCAGAATGATATCTATGAACAAAATTTGACTGCCGGTGCTCGTCCCCGTACTACTAAGGTTCGTTTTACTTGGAACATGAACACGGATCCCCAAAAGCGAAATATGAAAGTTAAATTCTTACCGCTGAATGAGGAAGATAAGGAGCAAACACAGACTGCAGAATTATTGGTTAAACAGGAAGCTGCTCCTGAAATTAAAGATACTCGCGAGGGAGATTCAATAGCATTGATTATAATTCGTGAAAAGGTACGCAGTATGACATCTTGGGATACAAGTGAAAAACTGGACTATTGGACTGGTATCAAATTATGGGAAAAGAAAGATCCTGAAGTGAAGGCAAAACCTGAATTACTTGGTCGTGTACGTTCTGCAGAATTCCGAATGTTGGCAACTAAAGAAAGTCTTCCGTCAGAAGTCGCCAAATTGACTTATGTAGAGTCATTGACTTTCTATGGTAATGAGAACACCATGTTATTATATGATTTGGAACTAGGTTCTTCAGTATGTAATCTGGAGTACTTGAAGAATTTGACGGTAGCAGCTTACGGTATATCTAAATTGCCGGATGAATTTAAAAATCTAAAATCGTTGGAGACGTTAGATTTGGGCAGTAATAATTTTGAGGAAATACCGGAGGTGTTGAGTCCTGAAAACTTCCCTAAGTTAAAATCTTTGGGCTTTACGAATATGCAACGTTATTCTGCTGTTACTAATTTGCAGACAGATACAAGGGAGCATTTAGGATTAGTGATTAATCTGAATAGCAGTTATGATAAAAATACGGCTGCATTTAAGAAATTATTAAAATGGAATAATTTGGAGAGACTCAGTCTGACTGGTAACTTGATTTATGGACAATTACCTGATATGAAAGATGTTCCTTGCTATACTTTGAACGATGTTAGAGAATCCGCCTTGGGCGATACGTTGAAAGTAGCATGGGGAGGAGATAAAGGCTTTGAGGATGTAACAGGAGAGAACGGGATTTTGGCAAAGACTCCAAGAGTATTACCTCATACTAAAGTATTTGCAATTAACCTGAACTTCTTGAGTGGAACTGTGCCTGATTGGATTACCAACCATCCTTATTATTCAAAATGGGATCCTTTTACTTTCATTTATATTCAAGAAGATGGAAGAATAGATAAGACGGGAAAGGTTGTCGGATTTGATTCGGATGCTATTCCTGCAAATTTGGAGAAATATTATCAGTGGTATCCTATGCGTAGACCTGAAAAAGTAGAATAAGTATGAAGAAGATATATTTAATTTTAATGACTGCATTTGCAGTAACATTTGGTGCGTGTACGGACAATGGTCTTGTAGGAGATGTTATACCTGAAGGACCGGAAGCTCCGGTTATTAACTCTCCTGATGGTGCCAATGTAGGTGAGATTATGGTGAAATTTAAACAGGAAGTAACTACTACGCTCGATCAACTTGCTACGCGGGCTATGGGCGGCGTGGCAACTCGTTCTGGTATTTCCTCGATAGATGATGTACTTGATAATATTGGTACTTATAAATTTGAAAGAATCTTTCCGGTGGATAACCGGAAAGAGGAGCTTACCCGTGAATCCGGATTGCATCTTTGGTATGTGATTCATTTTGACAAGGCTGTTGATATAGAGAAAGTTGCTCAGAGCCTGTCAAAGTTGAATGAAGTGGCTAAAATAGAATATAGCCATTGTATCAAAAGAGCTTATGATCCAGCGGATAAACCAACATATCTGACTGCTGATGCGCTTGGAAAGAGAGCAAAGACACGTGCTGTTGCTTCGGATGAAGATTTTACTGATCCTTATTGGGATTTACAATGGGGGTATATCAATGATGGAACGATTCTCGACGGAGTGAAGGCTGATAATGGTGATCTTGTAGCTCAAGCTGTACCGGGAGTAGATGTCGGTTGTAAAGAAGCATGGCAAAAATGTACTGGCGATCCTTCAATTATCGTTGCTGTACTGGATGAAGGTGTAATGTGGGATCATGCTGACTTGCAGGCGAATATGTGGGAAAATCCGGAGGAAACATTTGGTGCGCGGACCGATGCCGATAATAATGGTTATAATGGCGATAAATATGGCTATAACTTTGTGAACGATATGGGATTTATTTCCTATGATGATGTAAATGATACCGGACACGGAACGCATGTAGCTGGAACAATTGCTGCAGTGAATAATAACGGTATCGGTGTTTGTGGTATCGCAGGCGGTGACGGGACTCCTAATAGCGGAGTGAAAATCATGTCATGCCAAGTGTTTGCCGGAGATGCAGGCTCTACTTTGTATCAGGAAGCGAAAGCCATAAAATATGCTGCTGATAATGGTGCAGTAGTGTTGCAGTGTAGTTGGGGATATAATTCAGGATTAGCCAATCCGTTGAATTATTCTCCCGGATATACTGATGATAAACAATGGTTAACTACTTGTCCGCTTGAAAAAGAGGCGTTAGATTATTTTATTCACAATGCAGGTTCTCCCAATGGAGTCATTGATGGTGGTATTGCTGTTTTTGCCGGTGGTAATGAGTACGCTGCAATGCCGGGATATCCAGGGGCTTATTCTGATTATGTTTCTGTAGCTGCCGTCGCTGCTGATGGTACTCCTTCTGCATATACAAACTACGGAGATGCCATTGATATTTCAGCTCCCGGTGGAGATAGTGAATATCACAGAAGTGATTTGGGTAAGATATATTCGACTTTACCTCCATTGGCTGTTGACCGAGATAAACATGAATCGGATGGAGAAAAAGAAGGATACGGATATATGGAAGGTACCTCTATGGCTTGTCCTCATGTTTCAGGTGTTATTGCATTGGGACTTTCATATGCAGCTCAACAACATCGTCATTTCCGTGCAGAAGATTTCCGTGACTTGGTGTATAAATCTGTCAGTGCAAAAATAGAGGACTATTTTATAGGAGAAACAAAAACATTCTGGATGAACTACTCTGCTGCTGGTTCTATGTCGCAGATGCAGATGGAACGGAGCGCATATGTTGGTAAAATGGGTTCCGGATTAATTAGTGCTGCCGAGTTATTGAATGCTATTGCCGGCGGTGCCGGAGTGGATATGAACACGAAAGTTCCTAATACTTTCGTGTTGGTAAACGGTACTGCTACAGTAAATTATACCCGTTTCTTTGAAAATGGAGAGAGGCTTTCATTTACTGGTGACGTAGCTGATAAAACAGTGGCAACTATGGAAACTACGGATGGTAAAACTTTTGTTATAACAGGCTTAAAAGCTGGTTCGACGAAAGCAACTGTAACAGGAGGAGGAAAAACGAAGGAATTCTATATCACGGTACGTAAAAATAGTAGTTGGATGTAGAAATTAGTAAGTGGATATGATGAAAGTAGTAATGTGGATATATAGCTTGATGCTACTAGCAACCTCTGTGTCAGCAATGGCACAGGGGAGGTTAGCCTCCCGAGCAGAAGTAGATTCGATAATGAACCCGTCCTTATTGGAAGGGGAAAGAGCTTTATGTTTTGACGCAGCAACAATTAATATTGGACGTTTGTCAGAAGATGATAAGCCTGTTACTTCTCGTTTTTATTTCTGCAATGCAAGTAAAGAAACGATTATATTAACAAGAGTTTCCACTTCATGTGGATGTACAACGGCTTCATTTACTCGAAATCCTGTGAAACCAGGAGAAAAAGGGATAATAGAATTGACCTTTAATCCGTTCGAACAGGTCGGGAAGCTGAATAAAAAAGCATTTATTTATACCAATCTTTCAGAGAAATATCCTACTGAAAAAATCACATTGTCCGGGGAAGTAACTCCTA
Organism: Bacteroides sp. L008; assembly: GCF_040812255.1. Classification (NCBI taxonomy): domain Bacteria; kingdom Pseudomonadati; phylum Bacteroidota; class Bacteroidia; order Bacteroidales; family Bacteroidaceae; genus Bacteroides; species Bacteroides sp. L008. The sequence goes on from NZ_JBFNXO010000001.1 coordinate 448,705, forward strand.
CTTCTAATGAGTGGAGGAACTATCCCTATTCAATGGGAAATGTATTGAGATTAAGGCAAACGACTATTCTATTCCATGGACTGCCACGTAGCGCAACTCGCGTTGAACGTTTGGTTTGTGTTAATAGTAGTCGGACTTCTTTACGCCTTTCAGCACTGATAATTCCTCGGTACGCAAAGTTTCGTACCGAACCGGAAATTGTTGAACCGGGTAAAGAGGCAGATATTGTCATAACAATAGATGGTAGATTATTGCCTTCTGTTGTGAAAGATGATTTTACGTTTCCTGTTGTTATAGAGGGAATTGATTCAAAACCTTCGGAACGTACTATTCGTGTGAAAGTTTCCTTACAGAAATGAATAATATAATGAACTAATAAAAAAGAAGAATATGAAAACTCTTTTCAGAATGATAGCGCTTTTTACACTTCTATTTTGCATATCCTCTTGTGGGGATGACGATGAAGTAGCTCCGGAATCAATGGAAGTGAATTATGCCAATATAGCAGGAACATGGCGTCTTACCGAATGGAACGGTGAGAAAATAGATGAGCCGCGTTATTCTTATATTACGTTTAATCGTAAAGCTGAAGATGGAAAACGTGCATTCATGATGTATACTAATTTAAACAGTGCCGTGTCAGAACGTGTTAGTGGTGCTTTCAATTTAGGTATTAATGATGATTCAAAAGATATTATCAGTGGAACATACGATTATACCTTGAGCACAAATGATGGATGGGAACATATATATGTTATTACCGGCTTGGATGATAAATCAATGATTTGGACTGCTGAAGATGATGCTGAAGAAGTGCGTGTTTACACTCGTTGTGGTGAAGTGCCGGCTGATATTGTAGTTGGAACTCGGGCTGTATCTCACTGATCATTGAATTGTATTATAGAAATCCGGATGATAAACTACATTCAGTTTATCATCCGGATTTTTTTATATCTGCTTTTGTAGCTATGATGATTTATTTAGATAATTTTTTTCATAAATTATTTGTTTATTCTAAAGAAGTATTTATCTTTGCATTAAATTTATACTTGTAATGAATACAATTTTGAAAAGAAGGAAGATATAATGAAACCATACGAACGATTATTAGAGCATAATATCAAGCCTTCCATGCAGCGTATCGCTATCATGGAATATCTGATGGATAATCCGATTCATCCATCAGCTGATGATATATATACTGCACTATCTCCTTCGATGCCGACACTTTCAAAAACTACGGTTTACAATACTCTGAAATTGTTTTCTGAACAAGGAGCGGCCTTGATGCTTACGATTGATGAGAAGAATACAAACTTTGATGCTGACACTTCCGTACACTCTCATTTTTTGTGCAGGCGTTGTGGACACATTTATGATTTGAAATGCCCGGAAGCCATAAAACAAGTGGAGAATGTAGACATGGATGGTCATCAGGTATCAGAAGTTCATTATTATTATAAAGGTATTTGCAAGAATTGCTTAAGTAAAGATAAAGAAACACGTATTGACTAATTAATTTAAAATTGAGAAGAAAATGAAAAAATTTAGATGTACTGTATGCGGTTACGTTCATGAAGGTGACGCAGCTCCTGAAAAATGTCCTTTGTGTAAAGCTCCTGCCAGCAAATTCGTAGAAGTGGTTGAGGTAGAAGGTGGCGCATTGTCTTTTGCTGACGAACACGTTATTGGTGTGGCAAAAGGTTGTGACGAAGAAATGATTAAGGACTTGAACAATCACTTCATGGGAGAATGTACTGAAGTTGGTATGTATTTGGCTATGAGCCGTCAGGCAGACCGTGAAGGTTATCCTGAAGTAGCTGAAGCTTTCAAACGTTACGCTTGGGAAGAAGCTGAACATGCTGCTAAGTTTGCAGAATTGTTGGGCGACTGCGTGTGGGATACTAAAACAAACCTGCAGAAACGCAAAGATGCTGAACAAGGTGCATGCGAAGATAAAAAACGTATCGCAACTCGTGCTAAAGCTCTGAATCTGGATGCTATCCATGACACTGTACATGAAATGTGCAAAGACGAAGCTCGTCACGGTAAAGGTTTTGAAGGATTGTACAACCGTTATTTCGGTGATAAGAAATAATTAAGCCTAATAAACTCTTAAAAGGTCTGTATTCTGCAACGAATACAGACCTTTTTTATTTATATTTGTCTATCAATTTTTAAATACCACAGTTATGAGAAAAGTACAACTATTGTTAGTTTGTTTAATGCTTTCGGCTGCTGCTTTTGCTGCTGATAAAGTGATTAAATTGCCGAAGCCTAATTTAAACCGTACCGGTGCGGTGATGAAGGCATTGTCTGAACGACATTCAACTCGCGAGTATGCTTCTAAATCATTGAGTTTGTCGGATCTGTCTGATTTGTTATGGGCTGCTAATGGGATAAACCGTAAGGAATCTGGAATGAGAACAGCTCCGTCAGCGTTGAATAAGCAGGATGTGGATGTATATGTAGTATTACCTGAAGGAAGTTATCTGTATGATGCTAAAAATCACCAGTTGACTCTGGTTGCTGAAGGAGATCATCGTGGAGCAGTAGCCGGTGGACAGGCATTTGTGAAAACAGCTCCGGTGTCTTTGGTGTTAATCAGTGATCTTTCCAGATTTGGAGATGCGAAGAGTGCACGCAGCCAGTTGATGGGCGCTATGGATTCCGGCATCGTTTCTCAAAATATTTCAATATTCTGTTCCGCTGCTAACATAGCAACAGTGCCACGCGCCTCGATGGACAATGAACAATTGAAGAAAGTTTTGAAATTGAAAGATAGCCAAATGCCAATGATGAATCATCCTGTGGGATACTTCAAATAAGGATTGGCAAGATATACAAAAGAGTGACGGTATCCCGCAAGGATACCGTCACTCTTTTCCTAGTATAGCGTTACTATCCCGACCGGATAGCGTCACTATATTTTCTTCTTTACTTCAAGAGAAATTCATCAATCGCTTTTTTGTAAGTTGCCTTGTCAGCAGCTCCACGGAAAAGCTGTGGATCTCCTTTCATGGGAATGAATACAAACAATGGAATACTTGTTGCATTAAATAAAGCTGCCAGTTCTTTTTGTTTATCTACATTGACTTTGTAGATGACAATTTTTCCGGCATATTCCTTTGCCAGTTCTTTCATGATAGGAGCTGTCTGGCGACATGGTCCGCACCAATCTGCATATAGGTCGATGATGGCGGGCTTATTACCTTTATAATTCCACTCCTTTGATTTCTCATAATCGAAGACGTCTTTCAGAAACATTTCTTTGTTCATTACGACGACTTCACCGTTACCTGTTACCTCTTTTTCACCTTGATTAGTTTCCCTACTGTCGTTGAATGCGTATACAATCACGCTTATCATGACGAGGGCTACCATTACTAATACTTTCTTCATTCGTTATTATTATCTTTTTATGTATAATGCTTCTCGATAACCCCTTGTAGTTCGCTACTATGGATTACACCGGAATGTCTCCAGACAGCCTCTCCATTCTTAAACAGTATAAAGGTCGGTACAGCTTGTATGCGATATTTAGTAGCCAGGTCTTCATGCTGGTCAACGTCTATCTTTGCAATACGTGCTTTATCTCCCACAATAAGTTTTAGTTCTTCTAAAACCGGTTTCATTGCTTTGCAAGGTCCACACCATTCTGCAAAGAAATCAACTAAAACGGGCACTGGTGACTGTATTAAATCTTCAAATTTTTCCATAATCTTTTCTTTCTTAGAGTTAAAAAGCAGTCTTTGAAGACCGCAAATAGATTTTCTATTTTATTAATATAACGAGAAAAAGCAGATTTTGTTCATGAAATAGTAATCATAGAGTCATCATCTTGTAATGTGAAAGAGGGAACTTTGCGTATCTAAAAATAATGGAACTATGAAATTCTTATTTATTGTTCAAGGTGAGGGGAGAGGGCATTTTACACAAGCAATCACCCTCGAAGAAATGTTATTGCGCAATGGGCATGAAGTAGTGGAAGTCTTGGTCGGGAAAAGTTCGACACGTACTTTGCCGGGATTTTTCAATCGGAGTATTCATGCACCGGTGAAGCGATTCATTAGTCCGAACTTTCTGCCTGCAGCAGACAATAAACGGGCGAACCTGACGAAAAGCGTTGCATACAATTTATTAAGATTACCGGAGTATCTTCGTAGCATGTATTATATAAATCAGCGGATCAGGGAGACAGGGGCGGAAGTCGTCATCAACTTCTACGAACTTTTAACCGGACTTACCTATGCACTCTTCCGTCCCTCCGTTCCGTATATTTGTGTTGGACATCAGTATTTGTTTTTACATCGTGATTTCGAGTTTCCGGATAAAAATTCGTGCCAGTTATGGATGCTGCGTTTCTTTACCCGGATGACCGCTCTAAGATCTTCGAAGAAACTGGCTTTGTCTTTTCTGGAAATGGAACAGGATGATATGAATCAAATAGTGACCGTTCCTCCATTGATTCGTCCGGAAGTGACAGCTATCCGTCCGGAAGAGGGTGATTATATTCATGGATATATGGTTAATTCCGGGTTTGCCGATAGCGTAGAGAACTTTCATGCAAAGCATCCGGGACTTCCTTTAACTTTTTTCTGGGATAGATCGGATGCCGAAGAGGTGACACGGATTGACGAAACATTGAGTTTCCATCAAATAGATGATGTGAAGTTTCTTAATGCGATGGCGGGTTGCAAGGCTTATGCCAGTACGGCAGGCTTCGAGTCCATTTGCGAAGCAATGTATCTTGGAAAACCTGTATTAATGGTTCCGGCACATATTGAACAAGACTGCAATGCCTATGATGCAATGAAAGCGGGGGCAGGAATAATCAGTGATTCCTTTGATTTGCAGCCGCTGCTTCGCTTTGCAGGAGAATATACTCCGAACCGTCATTTCGTTTATTGGGTTCGCAGCTGTGAACGTCGGATGATCCGTGAACTGGAGAAACCGGCAGCTTCACATTCAGAAATAACTTCAATACCAACATTCACTAATTATTTACCAATATGAAGCTAAACAGAACGGATTATGTGCTTGAACGCGCATCAGATGGTGGCTATTATGCCTGGTTGACTGTAAATATGCAATGTAATGCTTATGGGGAATCTCCTGAAGAAGCAGTTCAGAATTTACAGAATATAATGAATGAGATGATTGACGAGATGTATATGGTGGAAGAATTTATATAAATTGAGAGTTGAGAATTAAAAATTGAGAAATAAAAGTTATGCCATCTGGCATCATATTTCTCAATTTTTAATTCTCAACTCTCAATTTACTCAACAATGCTAAGTTCATTGATGATATGAGAGGCTCCCGCATATTTATCGATGATAAACAAGGTATAGCGGATATCGACGCAAGCGGCTCGTTGCGATGAAGGACGGAAAGCAATGTCGCCTGTTAAGCCTTCAAAGTTGCGGTCGAAAGCAGTTCCTACCAACTGCCCTTTGCTGTTAAATACCGGGCTGCCGGAGTTTCCTCCTGTATTGTCGGTGTTTACGATAAAGCAGACAGGCATTTCACCGTTTTTGCCATAACGTCCATAATCCTGGGAGTTATATAGTTCTTTTAGTTTTTGAGGCACTACGAATTCCCAGTTTCCCTGATCTTCTTTTTCCATCACACCTTTGAGGGTGGTATGAGCATCATATACCACACCGTCAGCCGGTTCATAAGAAAGCACCTGGCCGTATGTCAATCGTAAAGTAGAGTTCGCATCCGGATAAATCGGCGTTCCTTTTTCCTGTCTCATGTCCATCATGCCTTTCACCCATACTTTATGAGCTGCGTCATAGTTCTGATTAGCTTCTTTCATGGCAATGGCTGTTTTCAGGATTCCGTCGGTAACAGAATATTTGAATAATACCATCCAGTCATATCCTATTTTATACAAACTTGGTTTCTTGATAAACTTCTCAAAGTTTTTAGGATTGCCGAAAATGGAATGTTCGAAACAGGCATCAACGAAGGCGTCAATACTTCCCTTGAAACGGGAATTGATGATTTCGAAGATGTTGATTCGTTGTTCTGCCGGAATGTAGTTGGCATAAGTCTTCAACATTTCTTTGGCTACCATCCGTTCTACGTCCGGGAAGGGGACAGAAGCAAAATACTTATCTCCTTCTTTCTTCAGTTTTAGTTTTGCTTCTTTTATCTGCTCTTTATCTTTCGATTTCAGAGCGGTAACCAATTCTGTCGTGGAAGGAATACGCATAAAATCAAGGGCAGTGACTAATGCTTCATTGATAGCCTGCTGATGATATAGCGCATCGCGTCGGTGAGATACAATAGAGCGAATCTCATCAAAGGCTTTCTGATACGAATCATCTCCCTTTTCACGGCCGCGGGTTAACAGTTCTTCTTGCTGTGCACGTTTGGTATCCAGTACATTGAGGCGTATCAGTCCTTCATTCATGCCGATGGCATTTTTCCAATAATTGGCCGAAGAAGCATATTTGCTTGCATAATGAATACGCACTGCCGGATCTTTCAGCATTTGCTCCATAAGTACTTTCTGACGGGCTCCGCGTACATGCTGGCGCATGAAATTGGTCGTTTGCATCCGTTCTTCCACTTCGTCGGCAATCATATACCGCCAGTTACGTCCGGGGAATCCCATGACAAAGGTGAAATCTCCTTCCTGAACTCCGGCGAGGCTGATCTTCAGATGTTTTTTCACTTGCAGAGGAACGTTGTCTTTAGAATATTCTGCCGGTTTTCCATTCTTGTCCGCGTAAATACGGAAGAGAGAAAAGTCGCCTGTGTGACGAGGCCACATCCAGTTGTCGGTATCAGCTCCGAATTTACCGATGGAAGAAGGAGGAGCCCCTACCATACGAATATCACTATACACTGTTTTGATGAACAGGTAATATTTGTTTCCTCCATAAAAAGCCTTGAGCTCCAACTTTGTTGCAGGAGTTATTTCTATATTCTCGGCTTTGGCAAAACGTTCTGCTACGTTGCCAAGATAACTTGGTGATAGATAGTTAACACCATCCGGGTCCGGATCTTTTTTCAGTTGCTCGGTGACGTAATCGGTCACATCGAGAATACGGTCGATAAAAGTGACGGTCAATCCTGGAGTAGGAAGTTCCGCATCACGGTTCATAGCCCAGAAACCATCTGTCAGATAGTCATGTTCTACATTACTATGTTGCTGGATAGCTCCATAACCACAGTGATGGTTAGTCAGTACCAGTCCTTCGGAAGAGATAACTTCTCCCGTACATCCTCCTCCGAAGTGTACAACAGCGTCTTTTAGAGAAAGACCATTTGCGTTGTATACTTCCTCTATCGGAATTTCGAGACCAAGTTCGCGCATGGCAACAGCGTTCTGTGCTTTCAGATCGGTTAGCATCCACATGCCTTCGTCGGCGTGGATGCTAAGAGTTGCCAATGAAAATAGGACAAATAGGATTTGTTTTCTCATTTATTCTACGATTGTCATTTCGTTGATCAGGTGTCCGCAGTTTCCTAATTTTTCCAGAATGAACAGGACGTAACGGATATCTAAATTAATACAACGTTGCAGGTTGTTGTCGAAGTTGATGTCACCGCTTAATGATTCCCAGTTGCCATCAAAAGCACAACCGATCAGTTCTCCGTTTTCATTCAGTACCGGGCTACCGGAGTTACCACCGGTGATGTCGTTGGTCGACAGGAAGCAGACTGGCATATCACCATTCGGTAAAGCGTAACGGCCATAATCTTTCTTTTCAATCAGTTCCTTCAGTTTGGCAGGTACAACGAATTCACGGTCTTCCGGATTTTCTTTTTCAAGAATTCCCTTAGTGGTCGTATAGTAGTTGTAGTGTACGCCGTCTTTCGGATCATAAGGTTTCACGTTACCATAGGTCAGACGAATGGTAAAGTTTGCATCCGGATAAGAAGGTACAGGCAACTTCATTTCACCCAGACCACGGATATAAGTTTTGTGTAGCAAAGCCAGTTCTTTATCCATATCCTTGAGTTGGGAAGCCAGTGTATCCATCAAGTCGTATTTAGACTGGCAGTATTGCAGTGCCAGATCATTGTCAATCGCTTTCACTGAAGGCTTCTTTGTAAACTTCTCGAAGTTTGCCCGGTTGGCAAAAATAGAGTTGTCATACATATCATCAACGAATTTGTTATAATCGCCTTTATATTTCTGCTCAATAACCTTATAAATAGAAGGACGTTGGTTTGCCGGAATCATTTCAGCATATAAGGGGAACAAGGCTTTCGCTACCTTGCGGTCTACTTCATGATCGTAATCTTTGTTATGGATGCTTTCGTAAGTGCTTTCCAAGGCTTTCATGCGTGCTTCGATTACTGAATCGTTTTTCTCAAGCAATGCTTCGCGTGTTTTAGCCAACATAATATTGCCAAATTCGATAGCTCCGAAGAAAGTCTCTCTCAAACAGGTGTACTGATAGTTGAGAGGAGTTGTCTTAGCTACCAGGTCATCAATATTCTTCACTACTGCTGCATATTCAGCATTGTTTTGTGCTTTTGCAAACTCTGCGAATTTGGCTTCTTGTGCAGCTTTTGTTCCTAATACATCATTATCGATGATGGCTTTATTCATGCCGATGGAGTTTTTCCAATAGTTGCTGGAACCTGCATACTTGTTAGCATACTGAATACGGATTTTGTCACTGGCATTCATTACTTCCTTCAGGACAGCCAAACGTGCACCACGAATACGGATACGTGGATCGTTCTCCGATTCCATACGTTCTTTTACTTCTGATACAGTCAGGTAGCGGCTCGTACTTCCGGGGAATCCCATAATCATTGCATAATCTCCTTCTTTCAATCCTTTGATAGAGATAGACAAATGTTTCTTGGTTTTCAGTGGGACGTTGCTCTCGCTGTATTCTGCCGGTTCACCATTTGCATCTGCATAAATACGGAACATGGAAAAGTCGCCGGTATGACGCGGCCACATCCAGTTGTCTGTTTCACCGCCAAACTTACCGATAGAAGAGGGGGGAGCGGCTACCATACGTACATCCGGATATATTTTCTTGTAGAAAAGATAGAATTTATTTCCGGCATAGAACGGAAGAGCTTGCGGAACAATTCCTTTTTTGTCTGCCAGGTCACTTTTAAAATAAAGATCATGAGCCAGCTTTTGAAGGAATATATTGCTGAATGATTCGGATTCGGTGATTTCTTTCGCCGCAATCTTAGCATTGACAATATCCGTAATATCTTCGATACGTTCGATAAATGTAAATTTCAGTCCCGGAGTAGGGAGCTCTTTGTCTCTGGAAGTAGCCCAGAAACCGTCAGTCAGATAATCGTGTTCAACACTACTATGTTGTTGGATGGAAGCGTAGCCACAGTGGTGATTGGTTAGAATCAAACCTTCGGGTGAGATAATTTCTCCGGTACACCCTCCTCCGAATATACCTACAGCATCTTTAAGAGAAATGCCATTCGGATTATATAGGTCTTGTGCTTCCAGTTTTAATCCCTGTTTTTTCATCATGTCTATGGAGTGTTGCTGTTGCATCAGTTGCAATAGCCACATACCCTCATCCGCTCTAACGGAACATACAAAAAGCGCGGTCAGCGCTAATAGATAAAGTCTTAATCTGTTCATTATTAAATGATAAAATTACAATATATGATTGGTTAGTATTCAATTTTTAAATCTCCGTTTTTCAGTGCTTCCATGATATTAGCAGGCGGGCGTTGATTCATTAGTTCGTTTTTCATAAAGTCCATGTAAGGAGCTACATGCTTAAAGAACTGATAATACCCTTTGCATAAGTAATTTAACCCCGGTTCGCCTTCGGCCGTTTGGCTGAAACGATTTTTCGGGCATTCTCCGTTGCAGGCAAACAGGAACTCACATTCCTTGCATTGAGTAGGGAGAGACTGATATTTCATGTTCCCGAAATTGTGCTGACGTTCGCTATGCATCATTTCCACCAGAGTTTTACTGTAAATGTTACCTAATTTATATTCGGGGAATACAAAGTGGTCGCAAGAATAAACATCTCCGTTGAATTCCATCACACCGGCATGACCACAGGTCTTTGCCATTGTGCATATACCGGGTTGTTCGCCCATCCAATTCGCCAAAGTCGAATCGAATATTTGTACGTAGTATTTGCCTACGTCTTCTTTCACCCATTCGTCGAAAAGAGTACAAAGGAAGTTACCCCATTGTTCCGGGGTGATCGAAAAATCAGCAAGAGTTCCGGCTTTATTTTCTGCAAGAGAAGCGAGGTGACGACCGTCTTCATGTGAGAGAATACGTTCAACGATAGGAGCGAACTGGATATACTGGCAACCGATTTCTTTAAAGAAATGGTAAAAGTCTAGTGGGTAGTCGGCATTGAAGTCATTAATGACTGCCATCGCATTCCATTCCACCCCATGTTTTTTCAAAAGATTGATGCCTTGCATCACTTTCACAAAAGAGGGTTTTCCCATTTTGTTTTTACGATACTCGTCATGAAACTCCTGGGGACCATCGATAGAGACTCCTACCAGCCAATTGTTTTCACGGAAGAATTCACACCATTCGTCGGTGAGCATGGTTCCGTTGGTTTGGATGCAGTTGTCGATCGTTCGTCCGCGGGCATACTTCTTTTGTAGTTCCATTGCCTTTTTATAGAAGGAGAGCGGTCGCATCAGCGTTTCTCCTCCGTGCCAGGTGAAAAGCACCTGTGGCATGGTTTGTGAGTTAATGTACTCGTCGATAAACTTTTCCAGAAGTTCATCGCTCATTACGTGTTTCGGATTGTCTTTGTATAGGTTGGCCTTTTCCAAATAATAGCAGTAATCGCATGCTAGATTACATACGGCACCTACAGGCTTTACCATTACATAAAGCGGTTTGGCAAAAGGGGCAAATGTTGATGTTTTCATGACTGCAAAATTAGATAAACTAAATGAAAAAAAGAGCCTTGTACCTATGTTTATAAGGATTATTAAAGAAAAGAGTCTTACAAGATTTAAATATTGATAAAATGTTTCTTTGAATTCTGAATCAGTTGTACCTTTGTACCCAGAATTTAATGAATAGATGAACGTGAATAAAATTTTGCCTTTTTTACTTTTGCTTCCGTTTTTTGCTTCCTGCACCAGTAAGTACAAGATTGAAGGAACCTCTTCAGTGAATAGTCTGGATGGAAAGATGCTGTATCTTAAATCCCTTCGGGATGGAGAGTGGGTGAAGCTGGATTCAGCTGAAGTAGTGCATGGTCTGTTCTCAATGAAAGGGAAAATAGATTCCGTACAGATGGTGACACTTTACATGGATGAAGAAAGCATTATGCCGATTGTGCTGGAAAGTGGGAAGATAACAGTTACCATTAGCAATACGGACCTCAAGGCAGTCGGAACATCTTTAAATAATGCACTGTATGAGTTTATCAGCAAAAGAAACCAATTGGAAGAAAGCATTGGTGAACTGGAGCAGAAGGAAACCCGTATGGTACTGGATGGAGGCGATCTGGATGAAATTCACGGTCAGTTGGTGGTGGAAGGAGACTCACTGATGAAAGCGATGAATCAGTATGTAAAAACGTTCATCTCCGATAATTATGAAAATGTGCTGGGACCCAGTGTGTTTATGATGCTCTGCAGCTCTTTGCCTTATCCGATTATGACTCCGCAAATTGATGATATAATCAAGGATGCTCCTTATTCTTTTAAAGATAATAAGCTGGTTAGAGAATTCCTGTCTAAAGCAAGAGAAAACATGAAGTTGATAGAAGAACATCAACGATTGGAACAAAATGCTTCAACAAATAAGTAATACTTGAGTTTTTTGTGTATTTTTGTACAAAACTCAAGTAAAGTGAAAACGACTACTGTTCCGGTATACGCCGCTTTCTTTTTTATTTTAGTCTTATCGGTTTCTTGTCATAGAGATTCGGAGGCCCCTGATGTGGCATTCCGGAGGATCGAAATGTGCATGGAATCTCTTCCGGATACAGCTCTGTATCTATTAAAGTCAATACCTCATACTGAAAAACTACGTGGAAAGTTGCAGGCGGATTATGCACTTTTATTGACGCAGGCGATGGATCGGAACTATGTGAAGTTTACTTCTGACTCATTGATTGCACTGGCACTGAATTACTATACTGTAGAGCGTGGTGACTCCGCAACACGTGCTAAAGCACAGTATTATTATGGAAGAGTGTTGCGTGAACTGGGCAAAGATGAAGAGGCTTTGACATTCCTGTCTTCGGCAAAAGAAATGTTCGGGAATATTCAATGTTGTAAGATGTTTGCAATGGCTACTGATGAGATAGGGATGATTAACCGGAAAAAGAAATTGTATCAGGAGTCGTTGGAGAATTTTCGGGAGTCATATACAATCTATGAAGAGTTGAAAGATTCTTTGAGTCTTGTCAGAGCCGGGCAAAATATAGGCCGGGCTTATTTGTTTCAGAATAAATGGGATAGCTGTTATTTCTATTATATTAATGCTTTAGCACTAGCCAGGGAAAAGCAATATTCGTCTGAAGTTTCCATTTTACATGAGTTGGGGATACTGTGCCGTTCTATGGGAGAACTGAAAAAGTCAGAACGCTATTTTCTTGCTGCTTATGAAAAAGAAACGGATGAAGAAAGGAAATACGTGGAGTGTATGTCTCTCGGTTATTTGTATATACAGATGGGCGATGTAGAGAACGCCCGGAAATATTTTAAGATGAGTATCAATTCTTCTAAAGAATATACCCGTATTGACGCATATAACAATTTATACTTTCTGGAAAAAGATATTGATAATTTTGAGGAAGCGATTATCTACCATGAAAAAGCGGACTCTATCGTGAATGTATTGGATGAAGTCGATTCGCAGGAGCTGATAACAGAACTGCAAAAGCAGTACGAGAACGAGAAGCTCCGGAATGATAATTTACAACTGAAAGTGGACCGTACGGTTTTTATATTTTGCGGTACGGTTATTTTCCTGATTGTGGCCTTCTATATGTGTTATTACTACTATAAAAGTAAGAATCACAGGAAGAAGATTGCCGAAATCGAATCCCAGATTAGAGATAATGAAGAGGAGATAAAGCGATACCAGCAGGAGATGGAAGAAATTCAGGAGTTGAAAGATCAAGTACTGGAAGAGAACCGCATACTGGAAGAAAATCGAATGAAGGTAGGCGAGTTGAATGGAAAGATTGTTCTTTTGAGTATGCAGAACAAAACCTTATCGGGACTGTTGAAAGAACTGGGAGGAGAATTAACTGTCGGACCCTCTTCTGAACAGTACATATCCGCTTTTCGTCTGCTGCTTGCTATCAAAGAGGGAACCTTAAGAGGCAAATTGTCTAATGGAGAACGCTATAAATTGTTTAGCCTGTTTGATTTACTCTATTCTAATTACGTTACCCGGTTGCTTGACAAAACTCCTTTATTGACTAAACATGATCTTGAGATCTGTTGCTTTCTTAAATTTGGACTGACCAATGAAGAACTGGCACGTATTTTTCAGACCTCTTCCGATTCTGTCACTAAAGCAAAAGGGAGGCTGAAAGGTCGATTAGGCATTTCTCCACAAGAAGATTTGAATGTGTTTTTAAGGGACTTTTGATAAATAAAAAATGAATTGTCCGGGTCATTAATAGAACGATAGTCTGTATTTTATTGAAATGTAGGTGTTTACGGAAAATCAGGCGCGCTGATTTTGTCCGGGTGACTTTTTTTGTGTTTTCGGATGCATGCCGTACTTTTGACACAACAAAAACCAAATAGCTATATGAAAAATCCTAATGAATTATCTGCCGCTTCTTCTTTGAGAGGTGACGAATTGCAGTTAATAGAACAAAAAGTCAGCATTGTTGTCGGAATAGCTAATTCTCGCACCAGGTTAAGGATAGGAGTTCTATTAAGTAAATATTCAGAGTATCAGGTGGATTATATATCCTCCGAGAGTGAAATCGGTAAACTGATTGAAGAAGCCGACTTGATTATTGGTGCGGGAATTACCGCTTACGAAGGGGTATTGCGCCGAAAGCCGGTGATTGTAGTGGGGGATTATGGCTTGGGAGGTCTGGTTACTCCGGATACATTCCGCAAGCATTATAACAATCGGTTTAGAGGGAAGATTAATGGCGTCAGAAATGAATCTTTCCCATTAGAGAATTTAGAAAAGGAAATTTATAAAAGTTTTAATTTGACTTTTCAAGAATTACAAATGATGTCAAACCAAACCATAACCTTGCAAAACATCTAAATATCTGAATTTCTTAATTTAATAGTTTGATGCATAAAACTGGTTAGGAATATGGGGGTGCGTGAGCATCCTCATATTTATATAAATATTATGTACTGATTATCGGTCTTGATCTTCGTTTTTCACCATTCCCTTGTATTGTTCCGGCAGGGCACTTTCAACCGCAGCGTAGGCTTCTGCCATGGTTGCCTTGATATTTTCCATTCCTTTCCCTTTGGGAGGAATAGGCTCATGAATAGTCAGAATCATGCGATGACGGTGTATCCATTTGCCTGTGCGTGGCAGAATTTCGAACGAGCCGTCAATGGTGACGGGTACAACCGCCAGCTGTAAATCATCCGCCAACTGGAAGGCTCCTTTCTTAAAGTATCCCATGTGTCCTGTAAATGTACGCGCTCCTTCAGGAAAGACAACGAGAGAAACCCCATCTTTCAATGAGTCTTTTGCCTGCCGGATTGTTTCCAATACTTTTTTAGGGCCGGATCTGTCTACAAAGATATGTCCTGCACTTTCACAGGCTTTTCCTACAAACGGCAGTTTACGCAGGCTTTTTTTCATCATCCACTTAAAGTTTCTTCCGATGAAGCCATAAATAAGGAAAATATCGAATGAACCCTGATGATTAGGTACGAAAATATAGGAAGTTTTGTCATGCAACTTTTCACGTCCCTCAATCTTCACGGGAATCAACAGAAACAGACAAATTAATTGTGACCAAATCTTCCCCGGATAATATCCCCAGATGTGGGCTCCTCCCAAGAGAGAACCTACAATAGTGACGATTGCCGTGAGGATGGTCAACACTAATAAAATAGGCAAAGCGATGCAAATCTGATAAATATAATACAGTATCTTCATAGGGTTGGATTTTTATCCTGCAAATATACATGATTATTGGTAAAAAAGAGGGGCAGATGTGATATAATCTTTTCGATTGTGTTATTTTTGCCTCTTGTTATTAGAGATAGTTACAAAATTATGATACGTATATTGCATACTGCCGACTGGCATCTAGGACAAACCTTTTTTGGTTATGATCGCACGGAAGAACATAAAGTATTCCTGAATTGGCTGGCAGAAGAAATTCGTCAGAAAGAGATTGATGCATTGATTATAGCCGGAGATGTTTTTGATGTTTCCAACCCTTCCGCTGCATCCCAAAGCATGTATTATCAGTTTATTTATCGGGTGACAGCAGAGAATCCGTATTTGCAGATTGTCATTGTTGCCGGCAACCATGATTCGGCAGCACGCCTGGAAGCTCCTTTGCCTCTGTTGCAAGCTATGCGGACGGAAGTCAGAGGGGTAGTTCGCAAGCTCGAAGGCGGAGAGATCGATTATGACCATCTGACTGTAGAACTGAAGAACCGGCAAGGGGAAGTAGAATTGCTTTGCATGGCAGTTCCTTTTCTGCGTCAGGGAGATTATCCGGCCGTGCAAACGGAAGGTAATCCGTATGCGGAAGGAGTTCGCGAACTTTATGCACAACTTTTGCAAAGATTATGGAAGCGAAGGACGGAGAATCAGGCGATTCTTGCCATCGGTCATTTGCAGGCCACAGGATCGGAGATTGCAGAGAAGGATTATAGCGAGCGTACCGTGATTGGCGGGTTGGAGTGTGTATCTCCGGAAGCTTTTTCCGAACAGATAGCTTATACGGCATTAGGACATATACATAAAGCGCAACGAGTGTCCGGAAGAGAGAATGTGAGATATGCCGGAAGCCCCATTCCGATGTCTTTTGCCGAGAAACATTATCATCATGGAGTCGTGATGGTGACTTTCGACGGAGGCTGTGCGGTGGATATTGAACGGTTGGAATGCCCGAAATTAATACCTTTGGTGAGTGTGCCGAATGGAGAACCCGTCTCACCGGAAGCTATCTTGAAAGCCTTGAAGGAACTACCCGAGACAGAAGCCGTAGCCCCATATCTGGAAGTAAAGGTATTGTTGGAGGAACCGGAACCCATGCTTCGACAGGAGATTGAAGAGGCACTGGCAGATAAAAACTATCGGTTGGCGCGTATTGTTTCTACCTATCACACTGATATCGGAAATACGGTGAAAGAAAATGAAAACTGGAAGAGGGGGTTGCAGGAGATGTCTCCCTTACAGATTGCACAGTCTGCCTTTGAGAAGATTTATCAGGTGGAAATGCCTGTAGAACTGACAGGTTTGTTTGAAGAGGCCTATTTGGCTGCTACCCGTAAAGAAGAGGAGGAAGAAGAATGAAAATACTAGCTATACGATTGAAGAATCTGACCTCGATAGAAGGGACGGTAGAAGTGGATTTTATGGCAGAACCATTACATTCTGCAGGTATATTTGCCATTTCAGGACCTACCGGTGCAGGTAAGTCTACTTTATTAGATGCCTTATGTCTGGCATTGTATGATAAGGCTCCCCGCTTCGCTACTTCAGTGGAAAATGTGAACCTGGCAGATGTGGGAGATAATCAGATTAATCAGTCTGATGTTAGAAATTTGTTGCGCCGGGGGACAAGTGACGGTTATGCGGAAGTCGATTTCTTAGGTATTGACGGACGGCGTTACCGCTCTCGTTGGTCGGTGAGGCGGACAAGAAACAAGATAAACGGTTCTTTGCAGCCACAAACGCTGGAAGTGAAAGAATTGGATACGGAGAAAGAATTTCAAGGTACCAAGAAAGAGTTGTTGATTCAGTTGGTGGAGTTGGTTGGCCTGACGTATGAACAGTTTACCCGTACAGTATTATTGGCACAAAATGATTTTGCTACATTTCTGAAATCAAAAGGGGCGGCGAAAGCAGAATTACTGGAGAAGTTGACAGGAACCGGTGTTTATTCCCGGATTTCTCAAGAGGTTTATGCCCGGAATAAGGCGGCACAAGAAGAGGTGACCTTGATTCAGAATCGAATGAATGTGATCGAACTGATGCCGGAAGAAGAGCTGCTTGCTCTGCAAAAAGAGAAAGAACTATCGACTGAAAAGCGTGCAGTAGGGATTAAACTGCTGGCAGAACAGAATGAACAACTGAATGTGGTTCGTTCATTAAAAATACAGGAAGAACTTTGGAAGAAAAAGCTGCAGGAAGAACAGGAGGAACAGGCCAGGGAGAAAGTACTGCAGGGTGCATTAGCTTCCCAAGAGGAAGGATTGGTGCATTTTAAGGCACAATGGGAGGCCATACAGCCGGACTTGAAGAAAGCACGTCAATTGGATGTACAGATACAATCACAGCAAAGCAGTTATACACAGTCGCAGCAGATTTTACAGGCGGCTAATAGGCAGGTGGCGGAGCAGGAACAAAAAATGCGGGTGGCTGCGGAACAATTACAGGTGTCTTATTCTTCTCTGAGCCGTTTGTTAAGCCATGTAGGGATAGAAGAAGCACTGCAACTTGAACAGGTGGAAGAGATTCTACGGCAAGAAGAAAGCAAACTGGCTGCCGCTACAAGTACGAATGAGGAACGTTTATTGCGCTTAAATTCTTTCGGATATCCGTTATTGGCCGAAGAACAGGTGAAGTTGCAAAAAGAGTTGACTCGTCAGCAGAATATCCGGCAATTAACGGAAACGCAGACGAAAGCAAAGACGGAAATAGAAAGACTAGAGAAAGAAGTGGCCGATTGTCTGAAACAATTGACGGAGCAAGAAACCGCATTGAAAGTTACTCAACGTCTTTACGAAAATGCACGTATGGCAGTGGGAAAAGATGTAAAAGCATTGCGCCGACAATTACAGCAAGGGGAGGCTTGTCCGGTTTGTGGAAGCACAGCGCATCCTTATCATCAGGGGCAGGAGGTGGTAGATACTCTTTTCCGGAGTATAGAGCAGGAGTATAATGCAGCAGCAGCCAACTGTCAGCAGATGAATAACCGGAGCATTGCCCTGCAACGTGATTTGGCACATCAAAAAACGGTGGACGGACAAATCGGAGAACAGTTGGCAACATTATATAAAGCAGGGATTGAAGCCGGAAACGAAGAGCAGATACAACATCGTTTGGCGGAACTGGCAGAACGTATTTTGGAATATCGCAATCTTTACGCAGAATGGCAGCGCGGCGATGAAGAAATTAAAAAGATGCGTGCACATTGTGAAGCCCTCCGTGAGAATGTTTCTCTCTGTCGTTTGGCTATGCAGAAAGTATCGTCAGCCAAAGAACAGCTGGTAATTTTACAGAATGCTGCTTCGGCCGAGCTAAAGAGATTTGAAGTGATAGAAAAAGCGCTGAATGTGCTTCGTCAGGAACGTTCGCAGCTATTGAAAGGAAAAAGTGCGGATGAAGCGGAAGCTGTCGTAGCAAAAAGAGAGAAAGAGCTGAATCTCGCTTTGGAGAAAGCGCGTAAAGAAGTAGAGGCGGTACACAACCGGCTCTCCGGTTTGCAAGGAGAGATGAAGCAAATTGCACTGGCTATAGGAGAGTTGCAGGAACAGTATAAAAAGATAGAGTCTCCCGAACTGCTTCCCGAAATAATAAAGAAGCAACAAGAAGAAAATATGAATGTCGAACGTGCCCTTTCTACCATGGAAGCCCGCCTGCTACAACAAGCAAAGAATAAACTGACTGTGGAACAGATTGCGAAGGAACTGGCAGAGAAACAGACGGTTGCCGAACGTTGGGCAAAATTGAATAAACTGATTGGCAGTGCGGATGGGGCGAAATTTAAAGTGATTGCTCAAAGTTACACTTTGAATTTGCTGCTGCTTCATGCCAATAAACATTTATCTTATCTCTCTAAACGTTATAAGCTACAACAGGTGCCCGATACGTTGGCACTTCAGGTAATAGATTGCGATATGTGTGATGAAATACGGACTGTATACTCTCTTTCCGGAGGTGAATCGTTCCTGATTTCTTTGGCACTAGCTTTAGGTTTGTCTTCCTTGTCAAGTAATAATCTGAAAGTTGAATCTCTTTTTATTGACGAAGGTTTCGGCTCTTTGGATGCGGAAAGTTTGCGTACAGCCATGGAAGCATTGGAGCAATTACAGATGCAGGGACGGAAAATAGGAGTCATCTCTCATGTGCAGGAGATGAGTGAACGGATTTCTGTTCAGGTGCAGGTACATAAAAAAGTGAATGGAAAAAGCGTGCTTACCGTGGTGGGGTAAGCACACTCCTTAGCCTACTGTATATGAATTATTCAGCTTAGATTCTTTTACATTAATTCGTTCAGTTCGCTTAAATTCTTCTTGATTTCGTGGATACGATTTAAGAACTTCTTGCGGTAAACCCATAAGATCAGGCCTAGTCCTCCGCCCCATAACAGGATGAAGAAAACTATCATACCCATTCCATATTGCCACACTTGCCAGTAGATA
Organism: Bacteroides sp. L008; assembly: GCF_040812255.1. Taxonomy (NCBI): domain Bacteria; kingdom Pseudomonadati; phylum Bacteroidota; class Bacteroidia; order Bacteroidales; family Bacteroidaceae; genus Bacteroides; species Bacteroides sp. L008. The sequence goes on from NZ_JBFNXO010000001.1 coordinate 468,220, forward strand.
AATGAAAGTATAGCCAGGACTAGGAGGAAGGCAATAGCAATCAATCGTTCCCTGATGGTCCATCGATGGATACGGTTCACGCGGCTGATTACTTCTACCAAAGGCATCTCGTCTATTTGTGTCCGTTGGAGGAAACGGGTGGTGACGATATCCCAGCAAAGAGCAGGAATCCATGCGAAAATGATAATGATATAGATCGGGTTCAATCTGTTGTGCAACAGTACCTCCGCTAAAAATAAGATCAGTATCGGCAGAGAAATCAGGATAAGCTTGATGTTCAGGCTGGCAATGGCGTGGATACCTTTGTCCGCATGCCTTATCAGCTTTTCAAGCTCTTCTTCTTTAATGAACTTTTTGTCTTTCAAGTGTTCATCCAGGGCATTCCAAGATTTTTTCAGTTCTTCCAGTTCCATATATCTTATTCCTCCTTTTTCATTCTTTTAAGTTTGTCTTTGATACGACTTAGTTTGGTCGCTACATTGGTAACCGTCAGTCCGGTGATTTCTGCTATTTCCTCGTAACTTTTGTCTTCGAGATAAAGCAGGATAATTGATTTGTCGAGTTGTCCCAGTTGGTTGATCATCTGATAGAGCTGTTTCAGCATTTCGTTGATCGGGTCGTGTGCTTCTATGGCCCAGTCGGTATCTTTGGTGAGGCTGACTATTTCCGGCACATTCTTTTCTTTACGATAGAAGCTGATACAGGTGTTGAGGGCAATACGGTAAATCCAGGTGGAAACCTTACATTCTTTTCTGAATTTGGGATAGGCTTTCCAAAGGTTTAATACCACGTCCTGATACAGATCATTGAGAGGAGCATTGGGATTGGCATACAGATAGCATACCTTATAGATCACTCGTTCATATTCGCGGATCACCGACAAAAACTCTTGCTCAATAGGGGCGCTGACCTCTGTTGTTTGTTCTCTCATGGAGTCTATGATTACTTTTCTGGTTAGTTAGTCGTGAGAAAAGGAGAAAAATCACAGGAGAATAAGGACTATTGAAGATTGGCTGCCAGAAACTTACACATTTCTTCGATGCTTTTTCCCCGGCGGCGGGCATAATCTTCGAGTTGGTCTTGTCCAATCTTTCCGACGGAGAAGTATTCGGAAGCAGGATGCGCGAACATAAGTCCGCAAACAGAAGCGTGCGGGTACATAGCTCCGTTTTCGGTTAGTGAAATGCCTATTTGCTTCATATCCAATAGTTCATCCAACAGGAAGTTGACAGATTGATCCGGTAAGGACGGGTAGCCGACAGCAGGTCGGATGCCTTGATATTTCTCGACCAGTAAATCCGCTATGCCTAAATTCTCGTCTTTGGCATATCCCCATGCTTCTTTGCGTACATATTCATGCATCTTTTCTGTTGCTGCTTCTGCCAGTCGGTCGGAGAGAGTTTGGACAAGCAGGTGTTTATAAGGATCCTGTTCGTACAATCCTTCCATGTCCGCATCAATGGAAGAAGCAAAAGCACCGATGGTATCCGGGATGCCGGAAGAAATCGGACGGATAAAGTCGCTTAGACAAAGAAAAGGACTACCATCTCTTTTCGGCGTTTGTTGGCGCAGTAAAGGAAAGGTGATGAACCGGTCTTTTTCTTTCTCAATAATCAGGTTATCCCCGTCAGAGTTTGCCTTGCAAAGCTTGAAGATGGTCTTTACTTCATAATCCCGGTCAAGCAGATCGAGCATCCGATTGGCTTCTTTGAATAGCTGCATTGCTTCGGAAGCTTTATTACGCTCTTCTTCCGGGAAAGTTGTCAGCCACGAAGCACGGCAGGCATCACATCCGTGAATGTTGGCGATGGCTGCAAAACGCGGTTGGAAACCCCATGCGTGGAAAAAGTAAATCCAGTTGATGTAGGGAGTGACTGTATGTATTTTATAAGATAAAATCATAAATTATGCAATTAAATAGGAGTTTAATGGCGGCAACGTAGTGCCTGGCAAGATTTCCTTCAGGATATTGATGTTCTTAGGCACGGATTACACGGATTACGCTGTTGTTTTATATAGTCATATTTCTAAAAACCGTGAAATAAATCCGTGTAATCCGTGCCTGAAATATTATTTATCGCTCAAAGAACAATTCCTGTCCGCGATAAGTCTCGTCTATTTCTCCGTTGTTATATAACAGATGTCCGTTTACAAATGTTTTCTCTACTTTCCAGTCGAATGTGTGTCCCTCTAATGGACTCCATTTGCATTTGCTTAGAATACAATCGGTTGTTACCGTCCATTCGCTTCCGGGACGGACTAATACCAAGTCAGCCTGATAGCCTTTGCGAATGAATCCTCTGTTTGGTATCTCATACATCTGCGCAGGAGCATGAGCCATCTTTTCTACTACTTTTTCGATAGTAAACACTCCTTTTTCTGTCAACTCCAACATACTGACGAGTGAGAACTGAATCATCGGCATTCCGGACATTGCTTTTAAGGCACCGCCTTCTTTTTCGCTAAGTAAGTGTGGGGCATGATCTGTGGCAATGGCATCAATCAAACCGCTATTGACAGCCTCTTGCAAAGCTTTCCGGTCTTGCGCTGTCTTAATGGCAGGGTTGCATTTGATGCGGGCACCCAGTGTCTGATAGTCCTCTTCCGTAAAGAGCAGATGAGAAACACAGGCTTCTGCCGTGATCTTTTTTTGTACCAAAGGTACATTAGAAAACAGGCTCAACTCTTTAGCTGTGGAAATATGCATGATGTGCAGGCGGGCGTTTGTCTCACGTGCCAACTGCACTGCCAGTTCGGAAGAACGATAGCAAGCCTCTTCCGAACGAAGGAGCGGATGAAGAGCCAAAGGTACATCGTCTCCGTATTCTTTCTTATATTTATCCGTATTTTCTTTGATAATTCCCTGATCTTCGCAATGAGCAGCGATGAGCAGATCAGTTCCACCGAATATATTACGCAGACTGGCCATCCGGTCTACCAGCATATTGCCGGTGCTTGACCCCATAAATAGCTTCACTCCACAAACCCGGTGTTTATCCAGTTGTGCAAACTGGGTATAGTTATTATTCGTTGCTCCGAAATAGCAGGAATAGTTGACAGCCGACTTTTCACCCAACAGAATAAATTTTTCTTCCAAAGCCTCCAATGTAGTAGTTTGCGGATTGGTATTGGGCATATCCATGATAGAGGTGACACCTCCTGCTGCCGCAGCACGACTTTCTGTGGTGATATCTGCCTTATGAGTCAGTCCGGGATCGCGGAAATGCACATGTTCGTCGATGGCACCCGGCAAAAGATAACATCCGGTTGCGTCTATTATCTCGTCACAGGGGGCAGTTGCGTTTTCTTCACCGACCCATATTTCGGCTATCTTTTCATTCTCGATTACTACTGAACCCAGAACTTTTCTTCCTTCGTTGACAATAACGGCATTTTGAATCAGTGTACGTTTCATTTCTTTTGTGGGAATTTATGGAACCAACTATTTACTTTTAATTTTATCACACCAAATATGGCTTCTCCAAAGATGCTGCTATTCATTTTAGAAGTCCCTAATTCACGATTAATGAAGATAACGGGAACTTCGATGATTTTGAAACCACACTTGGATGCAGTGAATTTCATTTCAATCTGAAAGGCATATCCTTTAAAACGAATATGATCTAAATCGATCGTTTCCAATACCTGACGGCGGTAGCAAACAAATCCGGCAGTGGTGTCATGTACAGGTATTCCGGTGATAAACCGCACATATTTAGAGGCGAAGTATGACATCAATACCCGTCCCATCGGCCAATTCACTACATTCACTCCGCTGACATAACGGGAACCGATAGATACATCTCCTCCTTGTTCCGAACAAGCCTGATACAAACGGGGTAAATCATTCGGATTATGACTGAAGTCTGCATCCATTTCAAAAATATACTCGTATGCGTGCTCTAGTGCCCATTTAAATCCGGTAATGTAGGCAGTGCCCAGTCCCAGTTTTCCTTTACGTTCAATCATAAAAAGCCGTTCGGGAAATTCTTGTTGCAGTTTTCTTACGATGGCTGCCGTCCCGTCCGGAGAGCCGTCTTCTATGACCAGAATATGGAATACTTGGGGAAGGCCGAAAACGGCACGGATGATATTTTCTATGTTCTCCCGTTCATTATAGGTGGGGATAATTACAATGCTATCCGATGTCTGCATATAGATACTATAAAATTTAGAAACAAAAGTAGTTCTTTTCCTTTAGTTATAGCTGAACTAAGGAAAATTTAACGTGTTTCATACCCCCATTCGGAATAAGACGGCATGTTGTCGGAACTAAGCCCACGCCTTAGCAGTGCTCATCCCACGGCTCACGGATGTTTAGCCCACGGTTTAACAGCACTCGCCCCACATCTAAGTAATGTCCGGCAGATACCTTATTATAATACTTCTGTTCTTTGGGTGTATACTCCCAATCTTTTTTGTAATTTTGCGGGGAAATTTTATAGGTATGACAATAACTGAGTTGCAACAACAATATGCTGCCCACCCCAATATGGCAGTAATGAAGCGCTTGTTGAAGGACACTTCCGTTCAGACTGTTTTTTGCGGAGGACTGTGTGCATCCGCCGCTTCTCTTTTTTCTTCTGTACTGGTGCAAGAGGGTGGTTGCCCGTTTGTATTTATTTTAGGTGATCTTGAAGAAGCCGGATATTTCTATCATGACTTGACGCAGATATTAGGTACGGAAAGAGTCTTGTTCTTTCCATCTTCATTCCGTCGCTCCATCAAGTATGGACAAAAAGATGCGGCCAATGAGATTTTGCGCACAGAAGTACTTAGCCGCTTGCAAAAGGGGGAAGAGGGATTATGTATCGTTACGTATCCGGATGCATTGGCGGAGAAAGTGGTGTCGCGCAAGGAATTGAGTAATAAAACGCTGAAGCTGAATGTAGGAGAGAAAGTGGATACCACTTTCATCACCGATGTGTTGCATAGTTATGGTTTTGAATATGTAGACTACGTATATGAACCGGGACAATATGCTGTTCGCGGTAGTATTATCGACGTTTTCTCTTTTGCTTCGGAATATCCTTATCGTATTGATTTCTTTGGTGATGAAGTGGAAAGTGTCCGTACCTTTGAGGTGGAATCCCAATTATCCCGTGAGAAGAAAGATGGAGTGTCTATTGTTCCCGATTTGGCGGTGACAGGTGACGTAACGACTTCTTTTCTGGATTTCATCCCGAAAGAGACTACTTTGGCAATGCGCGATTTTCTTTGGTTGCGCGAACGAATCCAGGTAGTACACGATGAGGCGCTGACGCCACAGGCAATAGCTGTTCAGGAGGCCGAAGAGAATGGTGGCATTACATTGGAAGGGAAATTGATAGACGGTAGTGAGTTTACTGTACGGGCACTCGATTTCCGTCGGTTGGAATTTGGTAATAAACCGACCGGAACGCCCAATGCCAGCGTTACTTTCAATACATCTGCCCAGCCTATTTTTCATAAGAATTTCGATCTGGTAGCTTCTTCTTTCAAGGATTATCAGGAAAAGGGCTATTCGCTATATATCTGTAGTGACAGCATGAAGCAAACAGATCGTATCAAAGCGATTTTTGAAGATCGAGGTGATAAGATTAATTTTACTCCCGTAGAACGTACTATTCACGAAGGTTTTGTAGATAATACACTGCAGCTCTGTATCTTCACAGACCATCAGTTGTTTGATCGTTTCCATAAATATAATCTGAAAAGTGATAAAGCCCGTTCGGGAAAAGTGGCACTATCCTTGAAAGAACTGAATCAGTTTACTCCGGGAGACTATGTGGTGCATACGGATCATGGTATCGGACGTTTTTCCGGCTTGGTACGTATTCCGAATGGTGATACTACGCAAGAGGTTTTGAAACTGGTGTTTCAAAATGAAGATGTGGTGTTCGTTTCTATTCATTCCCTGCATAAGGTTTCCAAATATAAAGGTAAAGAAGGAGAGGCTCCCCGCCTTAACAAATTAGGTACAGGTGCATGGGAGAAACTGAAAGAACGTACGAAGAGTAAAATCAAGGATATTGCCCGCGATTTGATTAAATTGTATTCGCAGCGTCGTCAGGAAAAAGGTTTCTCTTATAGTCCCGATAGTTTTTTGCAGCGTGAGTTGGAAGCATCCTTTATTTATGAAGATACACCGGATCAGAGCAAGGCGACGATTGATGTCAAGGCGGATATGGAAAGTGACCGTCCGATGGATCGTCTGGTCTGCGGAGATGTAGGATTTGGAAAAACCGAGGTAGCGGTCCGTGCGGCTTTCAAAGCCGTTGCCGATAATAAACAAGTAGCCGTTTTGGTTCCGACAACAGTGCTTGCTTACCAGCATTTTCAGACTTTCCGTGAGCGTCTGAAAGGGTTACCGTGCCGGGTGGAGTATTTAAGCCGCGCACGTACTGCCGCACAAACCAAAGCTGTATTGAAAGGATTGAAAGAGGGAGATGTCGGTATTCTGATAGGTACCCACCGTATCTTGGGAAAAGATGTCCAGTTTAAAGACTTGGGATTGTTGATTGTGGACGAAGAGCAGAAATTTGGAGTCTCTGTCAAAGAAAAGCTGCGTCAGTTGAAAGTAAATGTGGATACACTGACGATGACTGCTACTCCAATTCCCCGTACCCTTCAATTTTCATTGATGGGTGCACGCGACTTGAGTGTGATTTCTACTCCGCCACCCAACCGCTATCCGATTCAGACCGAAGTGCATACTTTTAATGAAGAAGTGATAACGGATGCCATCAATTTTGAGATGAGCCGCAACGGTCAAGTCTTCTTTGTCAATAACCGGATTGCGAACTTGCCGGAATTGAAAGCGATGATCGAACGTCATATCCCGGATTGCCGTGTAGCAATTGGACATGGACAGATGGAGCCGACAGAGCTGGAGAAGATTATTCTGGATTTTGTCAACTACGACTATGATGTACTCTTGGCAACTACAATCATCGAAAGTGGTATTGATATTCCGAATGCCAACACTATCATTATCAATCAGGCGCAAAACTTTGGATTGAGTGATCTCCATCAGATGCGTGGACGGGTAGGACGTAGCAACAAGAAAGCTTTTTGTTATCTGCTGGCTCCTCCGTTGGGTAGTTTGACAGCCGAAGGAAGGCGACGTCTTCAAGCGATTGAAAACTTTAGTGATTTGGGAAGTGGTATTCATATTGCCATGCAGGATTTGGATATTCGTGGAGCCGGAAATCTACTTGGAGCCGAACAAAGCGGATTTGTTGCCGATTTGGGATATGAGACATATCAGAAAATTCTGACCGAAGCTGTCCATGAGTTGAAGACAGACGAGTTTGCAGAGTTGTATGCGGATGAAATCAAAGGCGAAGGTCAAATTAGTGGAGAAGAGTTTGTAGACGAGTGTCAGGTAGAAAGCGACCTCGAACTATTATTGCCCGCCAACTACGTAACTGGCAGCAGCGAACGCATGTTGCTATATCGTGAACTGGATGGACTGACATTGGACAAAGATGTGGAAGCTTTCCGTGCTCGTCTGGAAGACCGCTTCGGACCGGTTCCCCGGGAAACGGAAGAACTACTCCGTATTGTGCCTCTACGCCGTCTCGCAGCCCGTTTGGGTGCAGAGAAAATCTTCCTGAAAGGTGGGCGGATGACCTTGTTCTTTGTTTCCAATCCGGATAGTCCGTTCTATCAAAGTAAGGCTTTTGGTAAAGTGATAGATTATATGATGAAATATACCCGTCGTTGTGATTTGCGTGAACAGAACGGCAGACGGAGTATGCTGATTAAGGATGTTACTAATGTGGAAACGGCAGTCAGTGTGTTGCAGGAGATTGTGGCTTTGCCGGTAAAGGAAGCATAAATGAGTTGAAGATGCTATTATTGGCAACAACTCATCACTATGTAGCTTTTATTTCTTTCTCTTACCTATATTATTTTTTCGATTGCCTAATGAGTTTTCGTTTGACTTAAGTTGAACTAACGCCCGACAATAATTGAACTATCGTTTGACTATAGTCAAACGAAAACTTACTAGGTAATCAAATATATATCAATTGGAGAGCGCTAACTTAAAAGTAGCCAATAGAATCATAAGTTATAATTGATTCATAATCATGCCTTATGCTTGATTTATAATTTATTTCATTCTATCTTTTTCCTTTCCCTCTTTCCATGTCCTTTCCTTTTCCGTATAACTTGTCTATCAAATCTGAACGTCCGATACGTCTCAACTCATTGATGATGTTTTTTCGTTCTTCCGGTTTATACCAGAAAAAGAACTGGCGTTGTGCAAGTTTCTCCCGTTGGGTTTTGGCACTGAAGATCGGTTCTAGCGTGTATGGATGGAATCCACTATACCAGGCTTCGGTAGCCACTGTCATCGGAGTAGGAGTGAAGTCCTGTACTTGTTCCAGGTGGAAGTCCAGACGTTTAGTGATAACGGCAAGCTCCGCCATATCTTCTTCGTTGCATCCGGGATGCGAAGAGATAAAATACGGAATCAGTTGCTGACGCAGATTCTCTTCCCGGTTGATACGGTCGAATATCTTCTTGAATGTTTCAAATTGCTCAAAAGAAGGTTTGCGCATTACGGATAATACCCGGTCACTGGTGTGTTCCGGAGCTACTTTTAACCGGCCACTCACATGATTGACTATCAATTCACGAGTATATTCGGCAGTGCTACGGTTGATAGCTTCATCTTTGCTTTGATGAAGTAACAGGTCATAGCGTACACCGCTACCGATAAACGATTTTTTGATTCCGGGCAAGGCATCCACAGCATGGTAAATATCCAGTAGAGGGCGGTGATCGGTATTTAGATTCGGACAAACTTTCGGGTGAATACATGACGGTCGTTTGCATTTCTTGCAAATAGCTTCCTCTTTCCCTTTCATCTGATACATATTAGCGGAAGGACCTCCCAAATCACTTAAATATCCTTTGAAATCGGGTAACTGAATAACCTCTTTTACCTCTTTCAGTATAGACTCTTTGCTTCGGCTGACAATAAACTTTCCCTGATGGGCGGAAATGGTGCAGAATGCACAGCCACCAAAACATCCTCGGTGAATGTTGATGGAAAATTTAATCATATCGTATGCCGGAATCCGTTTCCCTTTGTATTTTGGATGAGGCAGGCGGGTATATGGTAGATCAAACGAATGATCGAGGTCTTTCTGGCTCATCGGAGGATAGGGAGGATTGACAACTACTATCTTATTTCCTACTGCTTGTGTGATTCGTGAAGCCGAATATTTATTGGATTCTTCTTCGATATGTCGGAAATTACTAGCCTGTTTCTTTTTATCTGCCAGACATTCTTCGTGTGAATAAAGTTGAAGGTCATCTTCCGCAGATGTCCATTCTGTTGCACGACAAAGATAGGCTGTTTGGGGTACAGAACCGATAATTGTTCTGAATTTGCTGCTTGTCAGTACAGGTTCTTCAGCGGTGAGCAGACTTTTCATATTCTTCACCAGGTCTGCAAGAGGCTTTTCCCCCATTCCGTAAATGAGCAGATCTGCCCCGCTGTCGCACAAAATACTCTTTTGCACTTTGTCCTGCCAATAATCGTAATGGCTCAACCGTCTTAAACTGGCTTCGATTCCTCCGATGACTACCGGAACATCCGGAAAGAGTTTCTTTAGTATCTGGCTATAAACCGTGGAAGGATATTCCGGACGCATATCCGGTCGGCCGTCCGGAGTATAGGCGTCTTCGCTGCGTAGTCGTTTGTTGGCGGTATATTTATTAACCATCGAGTCCATGCATCCGCCGGAGATACCGAAGAATAGCCGTGGACGTCCCAACTTCCTGAAGTCACGCAGGTCGTCACGCCAGTTAGGTTGGGGAACGATGGCTATTTTCAAACCTTCCGCTTCGAGAATGCGTCCGATAACGGCAGCACCAAAAGAAGGATGATCCACATATGCATCAGCACTGAATAGAATGACATCCAATTCATTCCATCCTCGAAGTTCTACTTCTTTCTTAGTAGTGGGTAACCAGTCGGTCAATCGATATTCTTTCATGCCGCAAAGATACGGATAATAAAAAACATCCCAATGATTTTTTTATTCATTGAGATGTTTCACTTCGTTCATTAGGATGTTTTCTTTCAATTATTAGGATATTTTTTTAACTTCCCGTTGATTGTGAACTGTAATGTCATTTGTTCACCGTCATAGATTTCACGGAAACCAATACCTTGCTCGGACAGATATTCCTTTAGATCCTGAAACGCATCGGCATGGTTCATGATAATCTCTATCGTTTCACCCGGAGAGGCAGTGCACATCGCTTTTATTGCAGGAATCAGCGGACTGTATGCTGTTATTCCGCAGGTATCTACCGTAATCATTATTCCTCCTCTTCTTCCGCTTCCGGACTGGAGAGCCAGGTAAGATAGAGCTTGATGAGCTGTTGCAAGCCGAATGCCTTCATATTATTGTGATAAATCACGTCGATACAAAGGTCCAGCAAGTCTTTGCTATCTTCCTCCTGGCTGGCGATAAGGGAACGGACATTAAGTTTCAACTTATCCAAAACTGCTTCATCTACAATACCGGTACTGTCGATAAGATGACGGAACAGAGCATATTTTTCAATCGTTCTCAAATTTTCATTAGATACTTCTATGCTGCGTGTACCGCTGGGATTTGCTTGTATAGTATACATTGTTTTTTAGTTTTAAAGGTTATTATAGTAGCAAAGATAGAATTTAAAATGAAAAACGGATTAAAAAAAAGGATATTTTTTATTTTTGAGTAAAGAATCCCAGGATGCCTGCCATAATGGTTGCCCGGTCCGCTTCGGACTGGATGCTTTCAAAAGGAAAGCCCAATACAAAAGTACGGTAGTTTCCTTTGTAGGCAATACCTGCACTCTGATTGCCGGGTGCATACGTAAATACGGGGAAGGCAGTATCTACGGGAACAATACAATCCGCAGCAGGCACAGCATAGCTGCTTTCATTAGGCAGACGTGGGATTGTAATAGTACGGCCCAATCCTTTAATCTGATTCGAACTTTTATCCGTCAGGCTACCTTGATAACCATACTTCAGTATCTTCTCCGTAAATTCCCGGTTTCCTTGTGTTCCACTCATATCACTTCCTACATAAGCACCGCTGACAAACAGGTTACCTCCCGCTTGGCAATAGCTGGTCATAATCCGTTGCATAGCCGAAGAGAATGTCTTGTAATATGCTTTACTTGCAGGATCTTCTTTTTCCAGTCCCAAAATATAATCTACCACCGGATAATCTTCTAACGTAACTAATCCGTTCTCTACCGCTTCGTCGCTGCATGATACGAAGCTATATTTTCCGGCTGCCTGAATCGCTTTTCCGTGAATAAAAGGATAGTCGAACGTGTTTCCTGCAATTTTCATTCCTTCTAATTCGCTTCCACTATGCCCCAGACTTCCTTTTCCTTCTTTACCGGCTTGTGTACGGTCGAAACTGGTTTGTGCTCCGCAAAATGAAATATTCGATATATACGGAACGCCGGGATCTTGCATTAGATCGAATCCGGCTTTTTCAGAAGTGTTAACGACCGCCGGACCGCTGATTCTGTCAAAGCCATTGATGATGATGACTTTTCCCTGTTCACGTTTGGCTTTATAAGCGGAGAGGATTTCAGAAGGAAAACTTTCCCCGCCCCGGTTTACAGCAGTTACCTTGAATGAATAAACGAGTCCCGGTTCTATCTTAACGGTATGGGACGTTTTGCTGACTAAAGTGCCATTGTCAAAACCTCCATAACCGATGCGGGTATATACAATGTATTCCCGTGGTCGTGCAGTCGGTTCTTGCGGATCGTCTTCGCCTTTCCATGAAAGTTCTAATGTATTCTTTTTCTTTCCGAATTGAATGGCGAAATTGCTCACAGGCAGAGGCTGAACGATGTATTCTTTATCATGCTGGCTGGTAATGAATTGCAAAATTCCTTTGTAGATGGCACGTCCCACTGTAAATTTAAAGTTCGGATCATGTCCTAATTGCATATCTGCGAAGTTCTGGTGGGAGAGTAGTTCAATAATTGTAGAAGGCGTAGCCGGAAGACGTGTTTCACTATAATTCCGGTTCCACATGCTGCGGCGTGTCCACGGCAAGCTATAGCTTGAATAAATATCTTTCTGAATCTGTGTCAGCAGAATGTCTGCCAGATCACGTGAGGCATACCGGTCTGTTCCTGCATTCAGTTTGCCATTATTGAAATCGGTGGTGTAAATGCCGAGTGATCCGATCAGTTCGTCTGTTTTGCTGCATCCGGCGTCACTGTGCAATGCCATCGTCATTTCCAAAGGTACGCCCAGACCCGACTGTTGTGGGTTATAGACGGAACTGCCCGATAAATAATTGATAACGTTAGAGCGTGTGTTGATATCGTCTATATAGTCGTTTTCACCTTTTCGTCCGGCATATACTTCGTATGGCATTCCCGCCCATTGAGCAGAGTAGCGTGCTCCTTCCAAGTAACGCGGTAGCCCACTGATTCTTCCTCCACGGGCAATGTTACCCATTCCTCCTCCAAAACGTACTGCATCGGCACATACAACTCCATGTTCGCTGCTCTCGTTGCTAAGAACCACCATGCCGTAGTCGTTGTTCCCTTTGTCGAATTCAAAAGTACCGAGATAAACCCATGTGCCTCCACCTATCTTTTGATTTACTTTAAATTCGGTAACTCCACCGTTATGGAATACCAGATATTTGGCGTCGCTTACACTGTTGGGCAATGTCTGGTAGGAAACATAAACTGCATACTTGCCTGTTACCGGTAGAGTAGGCACCCATTCGGCAAATACCTGGTCTTTATTCTTCTTTTTCTTTTTCTCTGTTGGAATAAAACGACAGGTCCCGTCAGTGAAAGGATTTTCTTCCTCTTTATAGATTGTTTTCTTTTGAGCAAATCCTCTTACCGGAGCATTTGTCCAATTAGTCTTTTTACCACCCACTTCCAAATAAAGAGAAGCGTTGGGAGTATCATTATCTACGATGATTTCATTCTTTTGTGTATCCCGTTCGCGGGGAGTGTAAACAATCGCTCCTGCATTTTCCAGCATTGGAATCACATAAGGAAGGACAAAAGATTGAGTGAACATATCTTCTGTGGTGCAGAACAATCGGGGGCGTTGCCATCCCCATTCGTTTTTGTCATTTTTGAAATAGTTGCCGTGGCTTTGCCAGATTGCAATGTGGCGGTCTTGTAGTCCGCGTGAGATTTCATTAGGACGTGAAGTGTTTTTCACCCAAGGAGCTCCTTTATAATCTACATTTAAGGATAACCGTCCTTTATCCTTTTTCTTGTTCCGGTAGAAATTAGGTACCAAATCCTCAATGGGTTTCCCATCCGCATAAATGGTGAGCTGGTAATAATGAACGGGACCCGGAAGCAACTCTTTTACTTGATTATAAATATTTTCTACAGTTTCCGGTCGGAAAGGCTGATAGGCGAAGCTCTCCGATGCATAGATTGCAATCGTCTTACGGTCGTAATTAATATCGAAGCTATTCAGTTTAGGAGTGCTGATTTTGGCTGTTGCGGTATATTGGTTGAAGTAATCCGTCAGCCGCTCTTTTACATTTCTTTCAATGTCTTGAGCGAAAAGGTAGTTTGCGCCTATAGTGAGGCATAGAAGAAACACTATTATCTTTTTCATCATTCAATGCTTTTATTTTCATTTTCACCACAGAGGAAAGGAGGACACAGAGGTTAAATCTATGAAGCGATATAGCGATATAAAATGGTTGTTCATAATAACTCTGTGTCCTCCTTTCCTCTGTGGTGAATTCTCCCGCAAAAATAAACAAAAAAGAGCGAGAAGTATCGAAACTTCCCACTCTTCTTTCATTGTTTTATATTCTCTTAATTAAGAATGATTACTCTTATAATGGAACATATTCTACAAATGCTTCCATTGCTTCGTAAGAAGCCAGTCCCAACTGATCGTACAAAGTAGCTGTACCACGGTTACGATCTTCGCTACGTTGCCAGAACAAACGTTCGTCGTTACCCAGGAACGGAGCACTTTCCATTTGCGACTGATGTTTCAGGATAGAGTTACGTTTTGCACGAAGTTCTTCCGGACTGATAGGCACTGCCATTTCAATATTCTCGATTTCCCATTCAGCCCACGCACCACGGTACATCCAGATACGACAGTCTTTCAGCCATTTGGCACCTTCTTCTTTTTCAAGATCGACAGCAGCAAATACAGCGTCTGTACATACACGGTGAGTTCCATGTGGGTCGGCTAGGTCACCTGCAACGAAAATTTGGTGAGGTTTTATTTCACGGAGCAAGTTGCGTACAATTTCTACGTCTGCTTCACTGATCGGGTTTTTCTGAATCTTACCTGTTTCATAGAAGGGCAGATCAAGGAAATGGCAACGTTCCAACGGTATATTATTATAAGTACAAGCCGTACGGGCTTCACCACGACGAATCAGACCTTTGATAGTCAGAATATCACGGCTGTCCATATCACCGTCTTTCTTCTCTTTCAAGAAATTGCGTATTTCTGTATATTTTTCATTGATAACCAAGTCTTCACTGTTATTGAAGAGTTGGTTGAATCCATTGATGAAATGCATGAAACGAACTACTTCCTCGTCACCTACAGCGATATTACCGGAAGTTTCGTAAGCTACGTGTACTTCGTGTTTCTGCTCTACCAAACGGCGAAGTGTACCACCCATGGAAATAACATCATCATCCGGATGCGGAGAGAAGATGATTACACGTTTCGGATATGGTTTTGCGCGTTCCGGACGATAGGTATCATCAGCATTAGGCTTGCCACCCGGCCATCCGGTAATGGTGTGCTGCAAATCATTGAAAATTTTGATATTTACATTGTATGCAGAACCATAAAGTGCCAGAAGCTCACTTAACCCGTTTTCGTTATAATCTTTATTGGTCAATTTCAGAATCGGTTTGCCGGTCAGCTGACACAGCCAAACAATAGCGCTACGGATTAACTTATCGTTCCATTCGCAGGAAGTGACTAACCAAGGACGTTGGATACGTGTTAAGTTCATGGCTGCCGAAAGATCGAGAGCTACATGCGCATTGTTGTGAGTTTGCAGGTAAGAAGCAGGAATTGTGTCAGTGATCGCACCTTCCACACATTCTTTAATCATAGCTGCTTTATTCTCACCCCAGGCAAGCAGATACACTTTCTTTGCACCAAGAATAGTGGCTACTCCCATTGTAATAGAACTGATCGGAGTATTATCCAACGTTCCGAAAATCTTGGATGCCTCATTGCGTGATGCGTTATCCAACAAAATCAGACGAGTGGTAGAGTTCAGTCGGGAACCCGGTTCGTTGAACGCAATGTTACCTACACGACCGATACCTAACAAAGCAATATCAATACCTCCGAAGCTTTCAATGCGTTGTTCATACAGGCGGCAATATTCAAAGATAGTATCTTTGGCAATGCTTCCATCGGGAGTGAATATATTCTGCTTGTCAATGTCGATGTGGTCCAGCAACATACTCTTCAAAGCGTTGAAGTTGCTGTTGATTGCATCGGGAGACAACGGATAATACTCATACATATTAAATACGATCACATTGCGGAAGCTAAGTCCCTCTTCCTTATGCATACGGATAAGTTCGGTATATACGTGGCTGGGTGAGTCACCTCCGGGAAGTGCCAATACACAGAAACGTCCTGCCTTTTGTTTTTCGCGTATGGTTTGTGCTATTTCGCGCGCAATATAGTTAGCACCTTCTTCTACGGATTCGTAGATGTCCGTAGGGATTTTCTCGAGTCTTGTCAAGACTGATTTTTCAAATGCATTCTCCGGTCTGTAGTATCTGGGGGAGACCCGGTGGAGACTGATTTGAGAACTAAGATTTGTTTTCATAAAGTTGTTAATTAAGTTATGTAAGATTAGCGTCCTTACGACTGTATTTTCACGACAAAGATACAAAAGAAGTCTATATAATTAACTACCGAGTTATAGGTATTGTTGCTGCAATAATCTGTTTTTAACATTTGTTGTTTTGCCAATGTTACAGATGGAATTCGTCTGCATCTTTCCATACCGGGAACTTCTCTCTGAATTGGTTAAGAGTATTCAGATTAAGGCTCACAGTAGCTATTCCTTCCTTTTCATCTGGAAATGAGCCTATTTCTTCTCCGAAAGCAGAATAAACTCTGCTTCCTCCATTATATGTAAGCTGATATCCGTCTATGCCTACCCTGTTGACACCGCATACATAGCATTGATTTTCCAAGGCACGTGCCCGGAGTAGAGTGTCCCAAACCAGACGGCGGGGGATAGGCCAGTTGGCTACATATATTAAAAGGTCGTACTCGTTGTTTACGTTCCGGCTCCATACAGGAAAACGGAGATCATAGCAAACCAGCAGGCAGATATTCCATCCACGGTAAGGGATGATAAGTCGTTTATCACCAGCCGAAAAATGTTCAGCTTCCCTTCCCATACGAAACAGGTGACGTTTGTCATAATAGAATTCTTCTCCTTCCGGTGTCAGGAAGAAGGCCCGATTATAGAACTGGTCGTTTTCAGTTGCTATATAACTTCCACAAATGGCTAGCTGAAATTGGGCAGCCCATTGCTTGAGTGTTGTAATGGTCGCTCCGGAGTTCGGCTCTGCCAGCATTTTACTCTGCATGCTGAATCCGGTGGAAAACATCTCCGGTAAAACAACCATCTCCGTTATTCCACGAAGACTTTGCAGCTTTTCGTGGAGCAAACGGAGATTTTCTTGTTTATTTTCCCAAGCAATATCGGTTTGTATGATGGAAATACGGATAGACTCCATACTAACTAAGTGTTAAATAAGTATTAAGTGTCAAGTATTAAGTATTAAACCGTGCGGATAGGTATGTCAGAAGCTACGATTAATACTTATTACTTAATACTTAAAATCATATTTCTCCAAGAGCAAAATTCTCCGGATGTTTTCCTTTGAAATCCTTGAAATAAAGTTTGATTTCTTTCATGTCCTTATTAATATCTCCTGATGGCATGATGGCTTTCGTTGCAGAGATTGTTTTCTTGCTGTAATCAATGCCAATCAGAACGATAGGAACCTGGGCTTTCAAGGCTATAAAATAAAATCCTTTTTTCCAGTTTGGATTCGCTTTGCGGGTTCCTTCGGGAGTGATAGCCAAATTAAACTTTTTATATTTAGCAAAATTATGAACCATCTGATCTACTAGCGAAGTTTTTCGGCTGCGGTCAACGGGAATTCCGCCAACAGCTTTGAAAAAAACTCCGAGTGGAAAGAAAAACCATTCTTTTTTCATCATGAAACTTGTCTTACGGCCTATAGCACCATAAAATAGTTTTCCAATAAATAAATCAAGATTTGTTGTGTGTGGAGCGGCACATATCACGCATTTATCATAATTAGGCACCGTAACGTTTGTCTTC
Organism: Bacteroides sp. L008; assembly: GCF_040812255.1. Classification (NCBI taxonomy): domain Bacteria; kingdom Pseudomonadati; phylum Bacteroidota; class Bacteroidia; order Bacteroidales; family Bacteroidaceae; genus Bacteroides; species Bacteroides sp. L008. Next base: position 485,607 of record NZ_JBFNXO010000001.1, read on the forward strand.
CACCCTAACAGGCGGTAATAGATAAAGCTATAAATTGCTTTTTTCATTTCTGCTTTTAGTTCAATTTTCCGATAGCTTCAATAATCTCGTTAATCTTTGCATTAAAGTCTGCACGGAATTTCTTATAAAAACCTTTCACGTTGCCCGGTTCTGTGTGGCTGATACGAGTAACAAACTCATCCTGCATTTTCAGTACCTCTGCCATCAGTTCATCAGCTTTCGCTTTGTCTGTGCCGGGGATAAGCATGCTGTTAATTAAACACTCGGTGAATAATTCTCCTGCGATATAGTTTACGTTCTTTTTGAGTTCTCTTCTACTTGCCATAATCTTTATATTTAATGGTGAATAATAAAAATATTTGCGGTAAAGATAGGCACTTTCTTTGATTCTAGCGAATAATATAGGGAAAAACATTATTCAGGCCTTCATCTTCTTAACTCTATCCCTTTATTTAAATAATTTCACAGGCTATTATTGATGGAATAACAGGTTTGATTGTGATCCTGAATAGTATTTTGGTTATGTATGAGCCAAATATTATTTTTTAGTGAAGCGGTAACCCGAAAAATAATATAGAATTTACCTAACGGACAAACGTACGTTATCTACCGTGTGAATGTCCGTTACCCACCGGACGAGCATCAACAACCTGCCAGACGAAAGCCGGTCATCTGCCGGACGAATAACTCATGAGGGACGCGGGTACAGAAACGGCACCGACGAAGTGATCCGAACCGACAGCGGTAGCAGCTAAAGCCATTTTCTCTGCCCTATATTATTGCTATTATTTATAACAGAAATAATACTTTTCTCTTCTCTTCTCTACTCTACTGGTTTTCGTTGGCTTTTCCCCCTTTACTGGTGGGCGTTTCAGCGCTTTGTACAGCCCTCTTTGGATACCTTCGTTTTTGCCCTATGATTTATATATCCTGTTAAAAAAAGAATTTGCCCCTTCGCTAAAGGCCAAAACTCTTCTATTACTGTAATTGTCGATGTTTTTCTCTGCTTTCATTTCGGTTGTTCTCGATTGTGTGTTATATAATACGGTAAATGTAAATGGCTATACTACGATGGATTATGCTTGTTATGCCAAGACTCGTACAACTACATTGACTACAACAGTCATCTATAACGGGCAGACAAAAACGATATCTATCTCTGCAAAACGTTATACAGGTGCTGACCAGCAATATAAGACGGTAACTTATAACCCGACACATAGTGGTGGTAAAGGTGGTAGCATGTAAATTGATCCATGTACCAAAATATAATTTGATACATATTTCCCATACATATCAACTGTCTGTGAAGATTGTTGATATGATTTTAAAGCGATTCATTGAATCGCTATGTAATATTTTTTAATAAAACCCTTTTGAATATGCTTCTTTTTTTCAATAAACCCTTTTTAGCATATTCATATAGAGTATAGAGGGAGGAGGTCACTGTGAAGCGGTCTCCTCTTTTGCTTTTTGGAAATACTGTAATCCATTAGAAATAATATCCTAAATTCACAAAGCAACTTCCTTTATCTGTCTGATTAGAATATCCTAATGATATTTCCAATGGTCCGAAGATGCTATCCATACCATAACCTGCGCTAACACCGAACAATTGCTTCCCTTTCAATATATCGAAGAAATTACTATCCGTTAGCCCGTAGTTACCTGTCAATGTGAGATAATGAATGGCTCCCATCCGTTGTCTGAATTTAATAGAGGCGATCATAATGGTGTTATCCATTAATTCCAGATTGGTAACCCCGGCAAAAGGTAATTGCTGTGGAATATAGAAACCGGGGACATCACCGCCAATAGCATTTTGTAATGGATAAGGAAAATCCCTTCCGATCAGGATACGTCCATAAATGGAAGGAATGACAGAGAAGCGGCGGGTCACTGGAATGACACTTGCCCACGAAGCATTCAGTGCTGAAAATGGAGCATGTTCGTTGTATTGTGCCATATTATCCGTATAGAGCGAATAGGCAGCTCTGAAGTCACTTCCTTTAGAAGGGAAACGTCCTTTATCATAGGTATTATATTGTACTTGGGCAAAATAACTTAGAAAATGTTCCGATTCTACTTTCAGGTCGGAGATTTCAGGTTTCTTAAACAGGAAATCCTTGTATTTGTAATATTCAAAACGAAGACCGAGTCCGAAACGGAAATTCTTGTACCATACATCAGAGAAACCGAATTCGGCCAGATGATATTTGTAAGTTGTATTATAGGCACGGTCACCTTCTTCGTAAATATTGATATCGTTGTATTGGAACATATACGAGAAGTTGAAATTACGTTGTTGCATGGGTTCCAACGTGTAGTCTATGCGGGCGGCATATCGTTTACCCAACCGACCGGTAAGAGCCAACCGGGAAGGAATATGAGTTTTGAGGTCTGCCGTTGCATTGACCAACAACGATGCGATCTCTTCCGAGTCGAAACGGATGCCCAAATTGATTCTTCTTTCATATTTTTCTTGCAACAGGAAGTTGAGATGATAGCCTTCAGGTGTCTCTTTCAATGTATAACTGGCACTTGAGTAGGATTGGCTACCGCGTAACTGATACAAGGCCTGTTCTATTTGTAGAGTGGAGATATTACTGTTTTCTTTCAAATTGCATTTCTTCATCAGCCATTTTTTGTCATCCACTTCTACACCCGAAAATGAAATGTCGGTCACATAAACAGTACGTGCATTGGATAGGGAAGAATAAGGGCCGTGTTGTTTGGGAGTATAATCCTCGGCTATTCCTATTTTCTTTTTTAAGGCAAGCAACGAATCCCATTGGTCTCTTGCCGCTTCTTCACCTCTTCGCATCAAGCTATCAATAGCAGTCGGAGTAAAACTGGCGGATGAATATCCCTCTACATTGACACGGATATAAGTATCTGTGAGGTCTACATTCTTTTCATGATTAGACTGACAGGTAATGTCTACAATCTGTCCCAGAATGTCGGGGACGCTATTGAGCTTGTCGGCCTTTTTGAGAGCGTTTTGCACGTCTACTCCGATAATAATATCAGCCCCCATTGCTTTCACTACATCCGCCGGATAGTTGTTTACAATACCACCGTCCACTAACACCATGCTGTCTTGCCGTACCGGAGTAAATACACCGGGGATGGCCATACTGGCGCGCATGGCAGTAGAAAGTATTCCGTCATGGAATACGATTTGCTCTCCGTTGACAACATTGGCAGCCACACAGGCAAAAGGAATGGGAAGTTTATTAAAATTGATAGAATCATGATATCCCACGGTAAGGTCTGAAAACAGATTGGCCAGATTCTCTCCTTTCATGATTCCTCCGGTAGCGGCATCTTTGGGAGTTTTGGTGAAAGGGATAGAGACTGTATATTTTTCAGATCGCTCACGATCTGTTAATGACATGGCGCTTCTTTTGATACGGTCACTCAACAGGAACGTCCAATCTTGCTTCCGTACCATACTGTCCAATTGTTCCGGAGTATAGCCGATGGCATAAAGACCACCTACGATAGCTCCCATACTGGTACCGGCTATATAGTCGATAGGAATGCCGGCTTCTTCGATCACTTGCAGTGCTTTGATGTGTGCCATTCCTTTGGCACCCCCGCCGCTCAGTACGACACCTACTTTTTTTCTTTGCTCCTGAGAATGCAAAGAAAAAGGCAATAATAAGCCAATTGATAAAACTAATGTTGAAAAGATTTGTTTTTTCATTAGGACATGGTCTAGTGTTGATGTTTAATATAATACAAATGTAGAGCATAATTTGTTTAGTTGTTGAAATGGGAATTAAAAAAAATGTTCCAAAAGTCGGAAATGTGGATAATTTCTACACAATACAGCGGATTTCCACACTTTTGCAAAAAGAAGAAGAATTTGTAATGCTTTGATTGTAAGTTAATAATGTCTGCGACGCATTTTTGGTATGTGAATTGCATATAGGAGTAAAGAACAAACATAAGTTAAATTAAATAATAAGATTCGATATGAGATTATTCTTTTCGAAACATGAGTTGAAACTGAGGAGAAAGAGAACCATTGCTGCTATAATCTGTGCGGTAGTTGTGTTGGGTGTATATTGGATACTGACCCGACCTCAGAAGGCTGCACCGGAAATGCCGACAGTCATTGTGGAACCGGTAGTGAAAGATGATGTAGAGATATACGGGGAATATGTAGGGCGTATTCGCGCCCAGCAGTTCGTCGAAGTCCGTGCCCGGGTGGAAGGCTATCTGGAAAATATGCTTTTTGCCGAGGGGACATATGTCAATAAGAATCAGGTTTTGTTTGTCATTAATCAGGACCAGTATCGTGCCAAAGCTGATAAGGCCAGGGCGCAGTTGAAAAAAGACGAAGCGCAGGCTTTGAAGGCGGAGCGTGATTTAAAACGTATCCGTCCGTTGTTTGAACAGAATGCTGCAAGCCAGTTGGATTTGGATAATGCGGAAGCTGCTTATGAAAGCGCCGAGGCAACGGTAGCCATGAGTGAGGCGGATCTGGCACAGGCTGAACTGGAGTTGGGCTACACCATTGTCCGTTCGCCTTTGTCGGGGCACATTAGTGAAAGAAATGTGGACTTGGGCACGTTAGTGGGACCCGGGGGGAAATCGTTGCTTGCTACTATTGTGAAGAGTGATACGGTGTTGGTTGATTTTAGTATGACGGCACTCGATTATCTGAAGAGTAAAGAAAGAAATATTAATTTGGGACAACAGGACTCTACCCGTTCCTGGCAGCCCAATATAACCATTACATTGGCGGATAACACGGTTTATCCATTCAAAGGATACGTGGATTTTGCCGAACCGCAGGTGGACCCTCAAACCGGTACTTTCTCCGTACGTGCAGAAATGCCTAATCCGAAACAGGTATTATTGCCGGGGCAGTTTACAAAGGTGAAATTGTTGCTGGATGTTCGTGAAGGAGCACTCGTTGTTCCGATGAAAGCCGTTACCATCGAAAAGGGTGGAGCATATATTTATACCATGCGTAAGGATAATGCTGTAGAGAAACGTTTTATTGAATTAGGACCGGAAGTCGGGAATAATGTGGTGGTAGAAAGAGGATTGGCAGAAGGAGAAATGGTTGTTGTGGAAGGATTCCATAAGTTGACTCCAGGTATGAAAGTACGGGTGAGCCAATCGGATGCAGAGGCCCAGGATAGTATAACTGCGACAAAAAATGAAGTGGTCGGGGCGAAAGAAAATGTTACCGGAATGAAGGATAATGCGAAAGGAGAATAAACGATGAAAGTTACTTTTTTTATAGATAGGCCGGTCTTTTCGGCTGTAATCTCCATCGTGATTGTGATTGTCGGTATTATCGGTCTGACGATGCTTCCGGTGGATCAATACCCGCAGATTACCCCTCCGGTAGTGAAGATCAGTGCTTCCTATCCGGGTGCGAGTGCACTTACTGTATCACAGGCAGTGGCTACTCCGATTGAGCAGGAAATCAATGGTACTCCGGGGATGCTTTATATGGAATCAAATAGTTCTAACTCCGGAGGCTTTTCGGCAACAGTTACTTTTGATGTATCTGCTGATCCGGATTTGGCAGCTGTTGAGATTCAGAACCGTGTGAAACTGGCAGAATCCCGTTTGCCGGCGGAAGTGATTCAGAATGGTATTTCGGTAGAGAAACAGGCTCCCAGTCAGTTGATGACGCTTTGTCTGACTTCTACTGACCCAAAGTTCGATGAGATTTACTTGAGTAACTTTGCTACTATCAATGTGCTCGATGTGATTCGCCGTATTCCCGGAGTGGGGCGTGTATCCAATATCGGTAGCCGTTATTATGCCATGCAGATATGGGCGCAGCCGGATAAGCTGGCAAACTTCGGACTGACCGTACAGGATTTGCAGAATGCATTGAAAGATCAGAATCGTGAATCGGCAGCGGGGGTGCTGGGACAACAGCCTGTACAGGGATTGGATATCACGATTCCTATCACGACACAGGGACGTCTTTCCACTGTAGGACAATTTGAAGATATCGTAGTGCGTGCTAATGCGAATGGTTCTATCATTCGATTGAAAGATGTGGCACGTGTATCGCTGGAAGCTTCTTCCTACAATACAGAGAGTGGTATTAACGGTGAGAATGCTGCCGTGCTTGGTATTTATATGTTACCGGGTGCCAATGCGATGGAAGTGGCCGAGAGAGTAAAAGAGGCGATGGATGAGATTAGCAAGAACTTCCCGGAGGGATTGAGCTATGAGATTCCGTTCGATATGACGACCTATATTTCCGAATCTATTCATGAAGTATATAAGACGTTGTTTGAAGCGTTGGTTTTGGTGGTTCTGGTGGTTTATCTATCCTTGCAGAGCTGGCGTGCAACGTTGATTCCGGTAGTGGCGGTACCTATTTCATTGATCGGTACTTTCGGATTCATGCTGATTTTCGGTTTCTCACTGAATATCCTGACATTGCTCGGATTGATCCTTGCCATCGGTATTGTGGTGGATGATGCGATTGTGGTGGTGGAAGGTGTAGAACATATCATGGAAACGGAGCACCTAAGCCCTTATGAAGCTACGAAAAAAGCGATGAACGGACTTTCCAGTGCTTTGATTGCCACTTCACTGGTATTGGCGGCTGTGTTCGTCCCGGTTAGCTTTTTAAGTGGGATTACAGGACAGTTGTATCGCCAGTTTACGGTGACAATTGTAGTGTCCGTACTTATTTCTACGGTAGTGGCTCTGACATTGAGTCCGGTGATGTGTTCGCTGATTCTGAAACCGGATAGCGGGAAGAAAAAGAATATCGTTTTCCGGAAGATTAATGAATGGCTGGGTATCGGTAGTAATAAGTATGTAGCTGCCGTAACTCGTACAATCAAGCATCCTCGTCGAGTTTTGAGTGCTTTTGGTATGGTGTTGATTGCTATCATGTTGATTCATCGTATTATTCCGACCAGTTTCTTACCTGTAGAAGATCAGGGATATTTCAAGATTGAATTGGAACTACCGGAAGGAGCTACTCTGGAACGTACCCGTATCGTGACAGAGCGTGCCATTGCTTATCTGGAAAAGAACCCGTACATTGAGTATATACAGAATGTAACGGGAAGTAGTCCGCGTGTCGGAAGTAACCAGGGACGTGCTGAACTGACGGTGATCCTGAAACCTTGGGAAGAACGGAAGAGTACTACTATTGAGAAAATCATGCATACGGTGGAAAAACATCTTCAGGAATATCCGGAATGTAAAGTCTATCTGTCCACCCCTCCGGTGATTCCGGGACTGGGTAGTTCGGGAGGTTTTGAGATGCAGCTGGAAGCTCGCGGAGAAGCCACCTTTGATAATTTGGTAGACGCAGCAGATACATTAATGTACTATGCATCCAAACGTAAAGAGCTGGCCGGCTTGTCATCTTCTTTGCAATCGGAAATCCCACAACTCTATTTTGATGTGGATCGAGATAAAGTGAAGATGCTGGGTGTGCCTTTGGCTGATGTGTTTTCTACCATGAAGGCTTATACCGGTTCGGTGTATGTGAACGACTTTAATATGTTCAACCGTATATATAAGGTTTATATTCAGGCGGAAGCTCCTTACCGGGAACATAAAGACAATATTAATTTATTTTTCGTAAAAGCCTCCAATGGAGCGATGGTACCGTTGACTTCTCTGGGAAATGCATCATATACCACAGGACCGGGAAGTATCAAACGTTTCAATATGTTTACTACGGCCGTTATTCGTGGAGCAGCTGCGCAAGGATATAGTTCCGGACAGGCGATGGAGATCATGGAACAGATTGCCAAAGATCATCTCCCCGATAATATCGGTCTGGAATGGAGCGGTCTTTCCTATCAGGAGAAGCAGGCGGGAGGTCAGACAGGTATGGTGATGGCACTGGTATTCTTGTTCGTTTTCCTTTTCCTTGCCGCACAATACGAAAGTTGGACAGTGCCTATTGCCGTATTGCTTTCTTTACCTGTGGCTGCTTTGGGAGCCTATTTGGGAGTCTGGGTTTGCGGATTGGAAAACGATGTTTATTTCCAGATTGGCTTGGTTATGTTGGTCGGACTTGCCGCTAAGAATGCAATTTTGATTGTAGAGTTCGCAAAGGTGCAGGTAGATAAAGGTGAAGACTTGGTGCAGTCGGCCATATACGCAGCCAAATTGCGTTTCCGTCCGATTCTGATGACCTCTCTTGCCTTTGTGCTCGGTATGCTTCCGATGGTACTGGCAAGTGGTCCGGGTTCGGCAAGCCGGCAGGCAATCGGTACAGGTGTATTTTTCGGAATGATATTTGCCATCGTATTTGGTATCATTCTTGTGCCGTTCTTCTTTGTGATGGTGTATAAAACAAAGTCGAAAATCTTAAAACATAAGAAATAATGAAACGAAAGAAACTATATATTGCTATTCTGTTACTTGCCGGAGTACTGACTTCCTGCAAGGTAGGGAAAAGCTATGTCCGTCCTGATCTTCATTTACCCGACAGCTTGGAAAGATCACAGGATTCGGTCAGCTTCGGTGCTCAGGACTGGAGGGATATTTATACGGATGCTACATTGAGAAGTCTGATAGAGCGTGCATTGGATCATAATAAAGATATGCTGATTGCTGCTGCCCGTGTGAAAGAAATGGCTGCACAGAAACGAATTTCTACGGCGGCATTGCTTCCGGATATTAAAGGAAAAGTGACAGGGGAACGTGAACTTGAGAATCATGGAGGAGACGCTTTCAAGAGATCAGATACCTTTGAAGCACAATTTCTTGTTTCATGGGAACTCGATCTTTGGGGAAATCTGCGTTGGGCACGTTCGGCCAGCATTGCCGAGTATCTGCAATCTATTGAGGCGCAACGTGCATTGCAGATGACGATTGTGGCTGAAGTGGCGCAGGCTTACTATGAACTGGTAGCTTTGGATACAGAGCTTGATATTGTCAAACAGACGTTGAAAGCCCGTGAAGAAGGGGTACGTCTGGCACGTATCCGGTTTGCCGGTGGATTGACCTCCGAGACTTCCTATCGACAGGCACAAGTGGAGTTGGCACGTACGGCCACTCTGGTTCCTGACTTGGAACGTAAAATCTCTCTGAAAGAAAACGATATTGCTTATCTTGCGGGTGAATATCCTAATAAGATAGCCCGTTCCCGTTTGCTTCAGGAATTTAATTCTCCGGAAACACTTCCCGTAGGATTACCGTCTACTTTGTTGGAACGCCGTCCCGATATTCGTCAGGCAGAGCAGAAACTGATTGCTGCCAATGCAAAAGTGGGAGTGGCCTATACGAATATGTTCCCGCGTCTTGCCTTGACAGGCGGTTTCGGTAGTGAAAGTACTTCTTTGTCGGAACTCCTGAAATCTCCCTACGCAATTATGGAAGGAGCTTTATTAACTCCTATCTTTGGTTGGGGAAAGAACCGTGCGGCATTGAAAGCGAAGAAGGCCGCTTATGAGGCTGAAGTACATAGTTATGAGAAATCCGTACTGGAAGCTTTCAAAGAAACACGTAACGCGATTGTCAACTTCAACAAGATCAAGGAAGTATACGAACTTCGTGCCAATCTGGAACGTTCGGCCAAGAGCTACATGGACCTGGCACAATTGCAGTACATCAATGGGGTCATCAACTATCTGGATGTATTGGATGCCCAACGTGGATACTTTGATGCCCAAATCGGATTGAGTAATGCCATTCGTGACGAGTTGATTGCGGTGGTTCAACTTTATAAGGCTCTTGGCGGAGGCTGGGAGCAGAATCCCTAGAATTATATTATAAATTAGCTCGCTGAAGAAAACGTTAAGGCTATCTCCCACGTCGGGAGATAGCCTTAATTTTTCTTTCTTCTTCCTTTTGTCTTAAAAACAACAGAAGAAGAATTTTCATAATTCGGAAAAAAGTGCGAAATTTGCAACGCTTTTCAAGTTTGACAAGAAACTTACTAACACCTTTAAATAAAAAATTAAAGAAAATGACTAAAAGTGCATTGCAAATCGCAAGGGCTGCTTACCAGCCCAAACTTCCGAAAGCATTGGCATCAGGAGCTGTTAAGGCTGTAGCAGGTGCTGCTACTCAATCTGTAGCCGATCAGGAAGCTATCAAAGCATTATTCCCGAACACGTATGGAATGCCGTTGATTACATTCGAAGCCGGTGAAGCTGTTGCTCTTCCTGCTATGAACGTAGGTGTAATTCTTTCCGGTGGTCAGGCTCCGGGCGGACACAATGTAATCTCCGGTTTGTTCGACGGTATCAAGAAATTGAATCCGGAAAACAAATTATATGGTTTTATTTTGGGTCCTGGTGGTCTGGTAGATCACAACTATATGGAACTGACTGCTGATATCATCGACGAATACCGTAATACGGGTGGTTTCGATATTATCGGTTCCGGACGTACGAAGCTGGAAGCTGAAAGCCAGTTCGAAAAGGGTTATGAAATCATCAAAGAATTGGGTATCAAGGCACTGGTTATCATTGGTGGTGACGACTCTAACACAAATGCTTGTGTATTGGCTGAATACTATGCTGCTAAGAAGTATGGTGTACAGGTAATCGGTTGTCCGAAAACAATCGACGGTGACTTGAAGAACGATATGATTGAAACTTCTTTCGGTTTCGATACAGCTTGTAAGACTTATGCTGAAGTAATCGGTAACATCCAACGTGACTGTAACTCTGCACGTAAATACTGGCACTTCATCAAATTGATGGGTCGTTCGGCTTCTCACATTGCACTGGAATGTGCTTTGCAGGTACAGCCTAACGTATGTATCGTTTCAGAAGAAGTGGAAGCAAAAGATATGTCTTTGGATGATGTAGTGACTTACATCGCTAAAGTGGTAGCAGACCGTGCAGCACAAGGACACAACTTCGGTACAGTATTGATTCCGGAAGGACTGGTTGAGTTCATTCCTGCCATGAAACGTCTGATTGCTGAATTGAATGACTTCCTGGCTGCTAATGCTGAAGAATTCGGTCAGATTAAGAAATCTCACCAACGTGATTATATCATCCGCAAACTTTCTCCGGAAAACTCTGCTATCTATGCAAGTCTGCCGGAAGGTGTTGCCCGTCAGTTGACTTTGGATCGTGACCCGCATGGAAACGTTCAGGTATCATTGATCGAAACTGAAAAACTGTTGTCTGAAATGGTAGCTACTAAGTTGGCTGCATGGAAAGAAGAAGGCAAGTATGTTGGTAAATTTGCTGCTCAACACCACTTCTTCGGTTATGAAGGACGTTGTGCTGCTCCGTCAAACTTTGACGCTGACTATTGCTACTCTTTGGGTTACACAGCTTCTATGTTGATTGCTAACGGTAAGACTGGTTATATGTCTTCTGTACGTAACACAACAGCTCCTGCTGCTGAATGGATTGCTGGTGGTGTGCCTATTACCATGATGATGAACATGGAACGTCGTCACGGTGAAATGAAGCCGGTTATCCAGAAAGCATTGGTAAAACTGGATGGTGCTCCTTTCAAAGCATTTGCTTCACAACGCGAACGTTGGGCTATCGAAACGGATTATGTATATCCGGGTCCGATCCAATACTTCGGTCCTACAGAAGTTTGCGACCAGGCAACTAAGACTTTGCAACTGGAACAAGCTAAATAAATACACTTCAGAGCAGTTGTTAATGTAATAGTTGCAATAACAGCTGCAATGAAGGGTTCTTTCAGGCACGGATTACGCGGATTAACACGGTTTTTTAGTTATTTCTTAATAAACCGTGTATTCCGTGTAATCCGTGCCTATCTCTAAAAATATTGATCGTTTAAAGTAAATGCCGCAACGCAACAACCCGATGTCTGCCGTACAGAAGAAAAGAACTGTTTCCACCACTAAAAGAAAGGGAACGACCTCTTCTTCCAAAACTTCCCGTACCTCAAAAAAGGAACAGGTGAAGCATCGAACTGTGATGCCTACCTGGCTCCGTAATATGCTGGCAGTGATGATTGTCGGTTGTTTCTCCGCAGCTTTCTATTATTTCTTTATCCGTCCTTATGCTTATCGATGGAAACCTTGCCATGGCTTAAAGGAATACGGTGTCTGCATCCCTGACGGATATGATATTCATGGTATTGACATTTCTCACTATCAGGGAAAGATTGATTGGAAGAAGCTGTTGCAGAATAAAGAGACGGCTACTCCTTTGCATTTTGTCTTTATGAAGGCAACAGAAGGAGGAGATCATAACGATACTACATTTGAGGCAAACTTTGCCAATGCCCGTAATCATGGATTTATCCGTGGCGCTTATCATTTTTATATTCCGAGCACGGATGCTTTGAAACAGGCGGACTTCTTTATTCGCACGGTAAAACTGGATTCCGGTGACCTGCCTCCGGTTCTCGATGTGGAAGTGACCGGACGAAAAGAGAAAAAGGAATTACAGCAAGGCATCAAACGCTGGCTGGACCGGGTGGAATCTCATTATGGGGTGAAGCCTATTCTTTATACCTCTTATAAATTTAAAACCCGTTATCTGGACGACTCTATCTTCAATGCATACCCTTATTGGATTGCCCATTATTATGTGGACTCTGTAAGGTATCAGGGAAAATGGCACTTTTGGCAACATACGGATGTGGGAAGTGTTCCCGGTATTAAAGAAGACGTAGATTTGAATGTATTCAATGGCTCGTTAGAGGAACTTAAAAAGCTGACAATTAAGTAACGGGTATTTCTTTTCCCTACAACTTATCTCTTCTCATATTTGTTATAATCGTATTATTACTTAAAAGATACGATTATGAACTTTGATATAGCTATTATTGGTGGTGGTCCGGCCGGGTACACAGCTGCCGAACGGGCAGGGGCCAACGGATTAAAGGCCGTTCTTTTTGAGAAAAAGGCAATGGGTGGAGTATGTCTCAATGAGGGGTGTATTCCTACTAAAACTTTGTTATATTCTGCTAAAATACTGGATAGCATCAAGAATGCTTCCAAATATGGCGTTTCTGCCGAATCTCCTTCGTTCGATTTATCCAAGATTATGAGCCGTAAAGATAAAACAGTAAAAATGTTGACGGGCGGTGTGAAGATGACTGTGAGTTCTTACGGAGTGACTATTGTAGAAAAGGAAGCTCTGATAGAAGGAGAAAAAGATGGGAAAATACAAATCATTTGTGATGGAGAAACCTATTCCGTGAAATATTTGCTGGTATGTACCGGCTCTGATACAGTGATTCCTCCTATACCGGGACTGTCAGAAATCAGTTATTGGACTTCCAAGGAGGCATTGGAAATAAAGGAACTTCCAAAGACGCTGGTCATTATTGGCGGCGGGGTGATCGGGATGGAGTTTGCTTCTTTTTTCAACAGTATGGGTGTGAAAGTGCATGTGGTAGAAATGATGCCGGAGATTCTGGGAGCGATGGATAAGGAAACCAGCGGTATGCTTCGTGCCGAATATGCCAAACGTGGAGTCACTTTCTATTTGAATACGAAAGTGGTGGAAGTAAATCCTCATGGAGTTGTGATAGAAAAAGAAGGCAAGACGTCTACTATTGAAGCGGAGAAGATTTTGCTTAGTGTAGGACGTAAGGCAAATCTATCCAAGGTAGGACTGGACAAGCTGAATATAGAACTGCATCGGAATGGGGTGAAAGTAGACGAACATCTGTTGACTTCGCATCCTCGTGTATATGCGTGTGGTGATATTACAGGCTATTCTTTATTGGCGCATACCGCTATCCGTGAAGCGGAAGTCGCTATCAATCATATTTTAGGAGTGGAAGACCGTATGAATTACGATTGTGTTCCGGGAGTCGTTTATACCAACCCTGAAGTGGCGGGAGTGGGAAAGACAGAAGAAGAACTGGTAAAATCAGGAGTTCCTTACCGTGTTTCAAAATTACCGATGGCTTATTCCGGACGGTTCGTTGCGGAGAATGAACAGGGAAACGGACTCTGTAAGCTGATCCAGGATGAAGACGGGAGGATTATCGGTTGTCACATGTTGGGAAATCCGGCATCAGAACTTATTGTGATAGCAGGTATTGCTATTCAGAGAGGGTACACGGTGGAGGAATTCCAGAAGACTGTGTTTCCGCATCCTACGGTCGGAGAGATTTATCACGAAATAATGTTTTAACTCTTATTCCGCTTGATCTATGATTCGATGTATCTATAGTCCGTTTACTGATATTTACTTTCACTTGGCAGCAGAGGAATATCTGTTGAAGCAGGGAAATGAAGATATTTTCATGCTTTGGCAGGATACTCCTTCTGTGGTAATAGGTAAGCATCAGCGGTTGCGGTCGGAAGTCGATAAGAAATGGGCGGAACAGGGACGAGTACATATTGCCCGTCGTTTTTCGGGTGGGGGAGCGGTGTATCATGATTTGGGTAATGTCAATCTGACTTTTATAGAAACGGCTCCCCGTCTGCCGGAATTTGTTACTTATTTGCAGCGGACATTGAATTTCTTGAATTCTATAGGCCTGATGGTAAAAGGAGATGAACGATTGGGGATTTATTTGAATGGATTGAAAATATCAGGGAGTGCGCAATGCGTACATAAGAATCGGGTGTTGTATCATTGCACTCTGTTGTATGATACGGATCTGACTGCCTTGTATAAAGCTTTGAATCCGGAACCGATGGTTGATGATGAAACTTTATCGTCAGTATATGCTGTTCCTTCCGTTCGGAGTGAGGTAACCAATATTCGGAGTCACTTGCCGGAGGGAACTGTAACTGATTTTAAAGAGAAGGCTTTTCAGTATTTCAGTAAGTCCCAATCTGTCAGTGCTTTTAACGGGAAGGAAATAGAGGCTGTCAATCAGCTCCGGAAAGAGAAATATATTCAGAAAGAGTGGATATATAGTCGTTGATGTCCGGACTGGCTTTGTCAGTATCCGGTTAAAATTTACTTAACTTAAAACTTTCTATTTCAGCCCGTTGTTGTAATATCTCAAGGTTGAATAATAAATTAACTGTCTATGTCGAAATTCGAAATAAAAATGCCTAAGTTGGGCGAGAGTATAACCGAAGGGACCATCGTCTCTTGGTCTGTAAAGGTAGGTGATATGATTCAGGAAGACGATGTGCTTTTTGAAGTGAATACTGCCAAAGTAAGTGCGGAGATCCCTTCTCCCGTAGCGGGAAAAGTGGTGGAGATTTTATATAAGGAAGGTGATACGGTTGCTGTAGGAACAGTAGTAGCTATAATTGATTTGGATGGAGAAGAATCTTCAGGAACGGAGCCGGTAAATGTTTCTGAAACATCACCATCGTCAGCGGAAACTGCTAAGAACGAATCAGCGAATACTGCATCGAAACCTGTTGTTGCAGAGGAAGAACGTTGGTACTCTCCTGTTGTGATTCAGTTGGCGCGGGAAGCTAAGATTCCGAAAGAAGAGCTGGATGCTATACAAGGAACCGGTTATGAAGGGCGATTGAGTAAGAAAGATATAAAAGATTATATTGAAAAGAAGAAAAGAGGAGGTAGCGTTGAACCGAAGCCGGCATCTGCTGCTCCGGCCGCAAGCAAACCATCAGTTGCTGTTTCTTCTGAACAGGCAAGTCCGAAGGTTGCTCCGGCTACATCTGCCGCTGCTGCCCAGCCGGCTGCCACTTTATCTAAATCGTCTGCTCCTGTAGCAATGCCTGGAGTCGAAGTCAAAGAGATGGATCGTGTCCGCCGGATTATTGCCGACCACATGGTTATGTCTAAGAAAGTATCTCCTCACGTGACCAATGTAGTAGAAGTAGACGTTACCAAATTGGTACGTTGGCGTGAAAAGAATAAAGATGCTTTCTTTCGTCGCGAAGGAGTGAAACTGACTTATATGCCTGTGATAACAGAAGCCGTGGCAAAAGCATTGGCTGCCTATCCACAGGTGAATGTATCGGTAGATGGATATAATATTCTTTTCAAAAAGCATATTAATGTCGGTATTGCCGTCTCTTTGAATGATGGAAACCTGATTGTTCCTGTGGTACATGATGCCGATCATCTGAATCTGAACGGGTTGGCTGTTGCTATCGATTCTCTGGCCTTGAAAGCAAGGGATAACAAATTAATGCCGGAAGATATTGATGGGGGCACATTTACGATAACCAATTTTGGTACATTCAAGAGCCTGTTCGGTACGCCAATCATTAATCAGCCGCAAGTAGCCATCCTGGGAGTAGGGTATATCGAGAAGAAACCTGCTGTTGTAGAGACTCCGGAGGGTGATACGATTGCAATCCGGCATAAAATGTACTTGTCTTTGTCTTACGATCATCGGGTAGTAGACGGAATGTTGGGAGGTAACTTCCTGCATTTTATAGCCGACTATCTCGAAAATTGGAAAGGCTGATAACTGATTGTTTCATTCATTAAGAACTTCATTACTCATGAAAAAGAAATATGATATAAAGACTACAGATGTAGAAACCCTGAAAAAGTGGTATCATCTGATGACATTGGGGCGTGCCTTGGACGAAAAGGCACCGTCTTACCTGTTGCAATCATTGGGGTGGTCTTATCATGCTCCCTATGCAGGACATGATGGTATTCAACTTGCCGTTGGTCAGGTATTCACCCTCGGTGAAGATTTCCTGTTCCCATACTACCGGGATATGTTAACCGTGCTTTCTGCCGGAATGACCGCTGAAGAAGTGATCCTGAACGGTATTTCCAAAGCGACGGACCCGGGTAGCGGAGGACGTCATATGTCGAACCATTTCGCCAAACCGGAATGGCACATTGAAAATATCTCCTCTGCTACTGGTACACACGACCTCCATGCAGCAGGTGTGGCCAGAGCAATGGTATATTATGGACATAAAGGGGTGGCTATCACTTCTCACGGAGAGTCGGCTACTTCCGAAGGATTCGTTTACGAAGCTATCAATGGTGCCAGTCTCGAACGTCTTCCGGTGATTTTTGTAATACAAGATAATGGGTATGGTATTTCCGTACCCAAATCGGAACAGACTGCCAACCGTAAAGTGGCTGAGAACTTCTCGGGCTTCAAGAACCTGAAGATTATCTATTGCAACGGAAAGGATGTATTCGATTCGATGAATGCTATGACCGAAGCACGGGAATATGCTATCAGTACCCGTAATCCGGTTATTGTGCAGGCGAATTGTGTCCGGATCGGTTCGCACTCCAATTCAGATAAACACACCTTGTATCGGGATGAGAATGAATTGGAATATGTGAAAGATGCTGATCCCTTGATGAAGTTCCGCCGGATGCTGCTGCGTTATAAACGTCTGACCGAGGAAGAATTGCAACAAATAGAAGCTGATGCAAAGAAAGAATTGTCTGCTGCCAACCGGAAGGCTTTGGCTGCTCCCGATCCCGATCCTAAAAGCATTTATGATTTTGTAATGCCCGAACCTTATCAGCCACAGAAATATAAAGACGGTACACATGAGGCGGAAGGGGAGAAGACTTTTCTGGTCAATGCCATTAATGAAACATTGAAAGCTGAATTCCGCCATAATCCCGATACCTTTATTTGGGGGCAGGATGTGGCAAACAGGGAAAAAGGAGGCGTGTTTAATGTAACCAAAGGTATGCAGCAAGAATTCGGCGAGGCCCGTGTATTCAGTGCACCGATTGCGGAAGATTATATTGTAGGCACCGCCAATGGAATGAGTCGTTTTGATCCTAAAATTCATGTGGTGATTGAGGGAGCGGAGTTTGCCGATTATTTCTGGCCTGCCATAGAGCAATACGTGGAGTGTACTCATGAGTACTGGCGTAGCAATGGGAAATTTGCTCCGAATATAACTCTGCGTCTGGCTTCCGGTGGTTATATCGGTGGAGGCTTGTATCATTCTCAAAACCTGGAAGGAGCTTTGACTACTTTACCGGGGGCACGTATTGTTTGTCCATCTTTTGCGGATGATGCTGCCGGATTACTTCGTACCAGTATGCGATCCAAAGGCTTTACGCTGTTCCTCGAACCGAAAGCATTGTATAATTCGGTAGAAGCGGCAGCAGTAGTGCCGGAAGATTTTGAAGTACCTTTCGGGAAAGCACGTGTTCGTCGTGAGGGAACAGATTTGAGCATTATTACCTATGGCAATACCACCCATTTCTGCCTGCACGCAGCAGAACGATTGGAAAAAGAAGGTGGCTGGAAAGTGGAAGTCATTGATATTCGCTCCTTGATTCCGTTGGATAAAGAGGCGATATTCGAATCGGTCAAGAAAACGAGCAAGGCATTGGTCGTTCATGAAGATAAAGTTTTCTCCGGTTTTGGTGCGGAGCTTGCTGCTATGATTAGTGGAGAGATGTTCCGCTATCTTGATGGACCGGTGCAGCGTGTGGGGTCTACTTTTACTCCTGTCGGTTTTAATCCGATTTTGGAAAAGGAAATTCTGCCGGATGAGACCAAGATATACGAGGCTGCCCGGAAATTATTGGAATATTAAATAGTGTGGATTATGAAAAAGATAGGCTTATTTTATGCTACCAAAGCTGAAAGAACGAGTTGGGTGGCAGAGAAAATACAGAAAGAATTTAGTAAGGAAAAGATAGAAACAGTGCCTATTGAACAGGCTTGGCAAAATGACTTTGAAGCTTATGACTGTTTCATTGTCGGTGCTTCAACTTGGTTTGACGGAGAACTTCCTACATATTGGGATGAATTGTTGCCGGAGTTACGGACAATGAATTTAAAAGGAAAGAAAGTTGCAATCTTCGGGTTAGGAGATCAGATACGTTATCCGGAAAACTTTGCGGATGGCATCGGATTATTGGCAGAGGTATTTGAAGAGGATGGAGCTACGCTAGTCGGCTTTACTTCTTCCGAGGGTTACACTTTCGAACGTTCCAAAGCTTTGCGTGGCGGGCAATGGTGTGGTCTGGTTGTTGATTTGGATAATCAGTCTGAACATGCGGAAGAGAAAATAAAGGAATGGTGCCAACAGATAAAGAGGGAGTTCGCGTAACAACTATGTGAAGACCTCGTTCATAATAATCTGATCTCCTCTCTTCTACGAGATAGTGACGCTATCCAATAAAAATGGTGACGGTATATGATTGGGATACTGACGGTATCATTGTCATATAGCGTCACTATTTTTTTTATATCAATCAAGAGTTTTGTGTTTATTAATAGTGTATATCAACCATGATTTTCGGTTGCCCCTTTATAAATAAACTTCACCTCTGCCCAACGATTTTTCTCTTTATAATGGACAAAAGTCAGTCCGTTTTTTCCGGCTTCTTCCCGGATGGAGTCAATGTCGTCTACATAAAATCCGCTCATATAGATTTCAGAATCAGTATGCATACAGGCAACATATTGTTTCATATCATTCAGTAATATATTCCGGTTGATATTGGCAATGATGACATCGAAAGGTCCTTTTCCGGTCAGTGACGAAGCATCTCCCTGTGAAACCACAATGTCATCTACATGATTTAATCCGATATTTTCGATGGAGTTGCGTACACACCATTCGTCGATATCGATAGCCGTGCAAGGACGTGCACCTCGCATTCGTGCCAGAATGGCAAGAATTGAAGTTCCGCAACCCATATCCAGCAGGGATTTATTATTCAGTTCGTTGTCCAGTAATTCTTCAATAATAAGGCTTGTCGTTTCGTGGTGTCCGGTGCCGAAAGCCATTTGCGGGTTGATAACAATGTCATATTCCGCTTTGGGAACATCCTGATGGAAAGTACTGTGAATCACACAGCGGTTGCCAATAATAATAGGTTGGAAGAAATTCTTTTCCCATTCTTCGTTCCAGTCCTTGTCTTCTGCTTCAATATAAGTATAGGTGATTTCTGTGTCGGGTATAGGAAATTCATCTATCGCATTTTTTATAACAGTTTCGTCACATAAGGATTGTTGGATGTATGCAGTCAATCCGCCTTTGCTTTCAACAAAACTTTCGAATCCGGCTTCGCCTAATACTGCAGCCAATACATCATTCACCGTTTCGGTGCAAGGATGTGTCTGAAATGAAAACTCAAAATATTTCATAATCTTTCTTTTTATCTGAATAATGATGGGACAAAGATACTCAAAAACGAAGTCTTGACGAAGTTTTTTAATGAAGTATATGTTGCTATCAACAAAAGCTCCAAATGGACTTCTTTGATTTGTATATATCGTATGTGAATTTTACCATACCTTTGATATCATAAGTTAAATAGACGTATTTCGATAGAATCAAACACCTCTTTTTCTCTATAAAAGTAGTGAAATAGGGATTTCCCTATTATCCTTTGGGGAAAATCTCCCTCGAACGAAAAATCTCTTCCTTATCTTTGTAACGTGAATAAGTTTAAGTAATTACATAAACCGAGATGATATGAAAAAGATTGTTTATTTCTTGCTATTTGCCTTGTGCCTCCCGATAGGCTTGATGGCACAAAGCGTTGATGACGACCTTTACTTCATTCCTTCAAAAGACAAACAGGAGAAGAAAGAAACTCCGGTTAAGAAGGAACCGAAGAAACAGGTGACCAACATCTATACTTCACCGGGTACTACAGTAGTGGTTCAGGACCGTAAGGGAAGAACACGGGATGTGGATGAATATAACCGCCGTTACGATGCACGTGATAATGAATTCGTAATGGATAATGATACCTTATATATAAAAGAAAAATCTAATCCGGATTTGGACGGAGAATGGGTGACAGGTGAATTCAATGGTACGGAAGACGACTATGAATACGCTGAACGTATCATCCGTTTCCGCAATCCGCGTTTTGCTATCAGCATCAGCAGTCCGTTGTATTGGGATGTAGTTTACGGTCCGAATTCATGGGACTGGAACGTATATACCGATGGTATGTATGCTTATGCATTTCCGACATTCAGTAATCCGCTCTGGTGGGATTGGCGTTATGGCTCTTACGGCTGGGGATGGAACTATGGCTGGGGATGGAATCGTCCTTATTACGCTTGGGGATATTCTCCGGGTTATTGGGGCGGCTGGTATGGCGGCTACTGGGGTGGCTGGTATGGCGGCGGTTATTGGGGACATCACCACCACTGGCACGGTGGTCCTAGCTGGGGCTGGGGCGGAGGTGGAAGCAGTCATTGGACAGGTCCTACCTATACGAATCGTCGTTCTTCCGGACAAAGCAGTTACAGAAATTCGTCTCGTCAATATGGTTCAAGTGTTCCCCGTTCAGGTAGTGGCTCTTCTGTTCGTTCTTCCGCATCTTCTTCTTATAGTAGAGGAGAAAGCTCTGCAAGACGTGTAGTGGGTACGCGTACTTCAGGTGAACGTAGCAGTTCTGTTAATCGGGTAGAAGGGTCGTCGCGTCGTAGTAGCAGTACTTATTCCCGTCCGAGCAGTACGCGGAGTAGTGGAGCAAGTTCTACTTACTCTCGTTCTTCATCTGGAGCAAGAAGCACTACCGGCAGCAGTACAACAAGATCTTCATCATATAGTCGTGGAAGTTCAACTGCTCCGCGTAGTAGTTATTCTGGCGAAAGCCGTAGTTCTTCCTCTTCTTCTTATGGAACTTCTCGTTCCTCTTCTTCTTCACGGAGTTATTCACCGGCTTCTTCCGGCAGTAGTTCACGTGGCAGTTATTCTTCCGGTGGCGGTGGTGGTTCTACCAGATCTTCAGGTGGTGGCGGCTCCTCCCGTAGTAGTAGAAGATAGGAAGTCAGATGTTTAATTAAAAGGAATGAAAGGTATGAAAAAGATATTTACTATAGCTGTATTGGGGTTATTGGCATCGGCAACTCCGGTTGTGGCACAGACAGTTTATGATGGTGCCAAACTGACCGGAAAAGATTTAAACGGAACTGCACGTTTTGTAGGTATGGGCGGTGCCATGGGAGCTTTAGGTGGAGATATCTCCACCATGGGCACGAATCCTGCCGGTATTGGACTATTTCGTAGTAGCGATGTTATGACTTCCTTCGGATTTTCAGCTTATGGAACCGAAAGTAAATACTTGAATAACAAACTGAATTCAGATAAATCGAGAGCTTCGTTTGATAATATTGGATTTGTGTTTTCTTCAAAGATCGGGAATAACACTCCTCTGCGTTTTGTGAATTTTGGATTTAATTATCATAAGGCAAAGTCCTTCTATAAGAATATGGATATGAAGGGTAATCTGGGAGACTATTCCCAAACTTTCCTGATGGCTTCGCAAGCTGGAGGTATTGAGGGATGGGGAAACAACCCTTATGATGATCCGAATATCGGCTGGCTTTCTGTTTTAGGATATGATGGTTGGGTGATAACAGATATAACGACGGATAAGATTAATCCGGCAACAGGTAAGCCCAATAATATTTATACTGATAAGGACGGAAACCAAATTAATAATTTTGAAGGTAAACCTTTGTATGTTTCTCCTGGAAACTATAAAGGAATGTTCCCTTATGGGAATGCTAATTTCCGTTCTGAAGAGCGCGGTGGTATTGACCAATATGATTTTAATGTTTCGTTCAATATTAATGACCGGGTGTATTTAGGATTGACTCTTGGTGCATATTCTGTTGATTACAGTAAGTACACATTTTATGAAGAAGTCTATGAAAGTAATGAAGGGTATGACTTACAAAGTTGGAACAAGATCACAGGTTCTGGTTTTGATGTGAAATTAGGAGCTATCATTCGTCCGTTTGAATATTCGCCTTTCCGTATCGGACTGGCTGTTCATACTCCGATCTTCTATAGTCTTGATTATAAAACAAGCGCACAGATTGCATCAGATGTGATTAATGAGGAAACCGGTGAGATGGGTGGAGATGTAGTAAAGACTTGGGATCATGTTCCCGGAAAGGCTGATATGGTTCGTTCATTTAATTTCCAAACCCCATGGACTTACAATGTAAGTTTAGGTTATACAGTAGGGAATAGTCTGGCTTTAGGAGCTGAATATGAATACCAGGATTATTCTTCTATGAAGTTTAAAGATCCGGATGGTTATTCTTCTTCTTTTGAGTTTGAGAATAGCACAACGCCTATGTTGAAAGGAGTTAATACAGTTCGTTTAGGTTTAGAATATAAGGTGATTCCACAATTTGCTCTTCGGGCTGGTTACAATTATAGTACTGCAGCTTTCCATAAGGATGCTTTCAAGGATCTGCCGTTTAACTCTATTCAGACAGACACGGATTTTGCCAACTCTAAATCAATGAGTAATTATACATTGGGTATTGGTTATCGCGGATCAATGTTCTATGCCGATCTAGCCTATAAATTCTCTACGTATAAGGAAGACTTCTATCCGTTTGTAAATGGATATGCAAATGAAGATGGTGGTGTAACTATTGGTGCACCGGAAGCAACGAAAGTGACGAATACACGTAGCCAAGTGTTGTTTACCGTAGGTATGCGCTTCTAATCTAATAAAGAGACAGTTTTCAATTTCAATAATAACTTTTGTGTGTAAAAAATCCCTGGAATGCTGAGTGTCTACAGCGGTTCCGGGGATTTTTATTAGTATCGCTGTTATTCTTTTGTTTTATCTGCGTAACGGAGTACGTTCATCAATAATTCCGCGACCTCCGTAAAGTCTCATCGTAACAGGACTTCCGGCTTCTATGGTAATATCCTGATCTGCGATGATAGGTTCTTCCTTATCGTCTACGATTACAGAACCAATCTTCTCACCAGCTTTGATTATTTGTGGAATCAAGTTAGTCAGGATACCTTCTGAAATTTTCCGGATACTGATATATTCCGGGGTTGCATTCTTGTCAGCTTCGATTTTACCGTTGAAAAGATCCTGCACACCTTTGTTCTTCAGGAAAAGTTTAACGATTGCTTTACCTTCGTACGGGTTGCCTTTTTCATCAAGTAGAATAACGGGCGCAGTCATTCGCTTGAATGTAAGGGCTACATTGCTAGAACCTTTGCGGGCTTGGGCTGTGCCGAACAAATATTCTAAACCGCCTTTGATATCACGGTAGCGACTAAAGAGGGATCTAGTCGTTACATCACCGGACAATTCAGGATAATGAGCATAGAAAGTTACAGCTTCCGAATCTGTAGCTGTCTCGCTCCAATTTTGGTTATCTACTCCCAAGGTAAAAGGCTGATATTCCTGCTCGGAAACGGACATTGAAATGACATCTCCGGCTGAAAAACTACTTTTTAAAGGAAGTGACAGGGTACTGCTGCTACGAGTAACAGCGTCAGTGATACTTTCATTGTCGACAGTAGTAAGAAAGTTGATACCTTCTTTACTGGGGGCTTGCAGTTCGTCTTGTTGTTGACAACTGAACAGGCATACTGATGCCATCACAAATAAAAGGCTTTTTCTTTTCATTTGAGGGATAATTAATAGGTTAATAATAGTGAGAGGTTTTTTAATATTCTACTCTGTCTTCTTTGGCCGCCCAAGCTTTGAAGGCAGTAAGGGCTTCATTATGCAATAAGATTTCGGAAGGAAGCTTTCTGTCTTCAGGCTTCAGTTCCAGTTCGTCATAAATAAAAGAGTCATCGAAGCCAATATTCTTGGCATCGGTCTTATTGTTTCCATAGTACATTTTATCCAAACGTGCCCAGTAAATAGCACCGAGACACATGGGACAAGGTTCGCAGGAAGTATAGATTTCGTATCCGCTAAGATTAAAAGTACCGAGTTTGGCAGCTGCGGCACGTATTGCACTCACTTCGGCATGAGCAGTTGGGTCACATGATGCCGTAACACGATTCACTCCTGTTGCAATTATTTCCCCCTCTTTCGTGGCAATCACAGCACCGAAAGGACCTCCACCATTTTTAACATTCTCTTTGGAAAGCTCGATTGCTTTCCTCATTAAGGCTTCTTTAGTCATGGTACAAAAAAGTATATTGTTAGTTTCATTTTTTCCTTCTCTTCTTTATACAAAGATAGAAAAAACTAACAATATACAATGGAATATCCCTATTAATTTTTTTACAGTATCGGTAAACTGCGGAGAAGAATGATACTTTTTTTGCTTTTTGGGGTTATAGTTTGCCTAAAATTTTATCCATTACCCAATTAGTAAGCGTTGCGCTTTCACCGTCACAGGAGCAAACGGACTTACCCAATAAGTGATCTACCACTGCTTGAATGAGAGGTTGTTGCACATGTTCCGGGTTACCGATGCAGATTTCTTCCCGTCCTTTTTCGGTATGTAAGCCTATAGGTTCATAAGTAAAAACAGAGAAACAAATCATTCCCTTGTCACCGATAATTTCAATACGGTCTTCGCGGGCAGAGTCATGGGCTACGAAACACCAGGAACCGCTACCAACCAATCCGTTATCAAATTGGAAACAGGCGCTTAATGTATCTTCAGCAGGATAAAGTCCACCCCGATTACTCTTATAACCACTTGCTTCGAGGATGCAGCCGAACATATCCTGCAACAAATCAATCTGATGCGGAGCAAGGTCATAGAAGTAGCCACCTCCGGCAATGTCAGCCTGCACACGCCAGGGAAGATTATCGCGATTGTAATCCAGATCGCGTGGCGGTTGGGCAAAACGAATCTGCACATTGATGACATTACCGATAGTCCCGTTCTCTACCAATTCCTTTACTTTCTGGAAATAGGGGAGATAACGGCGATAGTAAGCTACGAAACAAGGAACTCCCGTTTCATTGGATATGCGGTTGATGCGTGTACATTCTTCGTACGTCACAGCCATTGGTTTCTCAATATAAGCAGGTTTGCCTGCTTTCATGGACATAATGGCATACGTAGCATGTGAAGAAGGAGGAGTGGCAATGTAGACAGCATTTACTTCCGGATCATCGATCAGTTCTTGTGCATCGTCATACCATTTTTTGATTCCTCTCTCTTTGGCATACGCTTTCGCCTTCGCACCGTCACGACTCATTACGGCTACGACTTCCGAATGTTCTACTTTCTGGAAAGCGGGACCACTTTTTGTCTTGGTTACTTCTCCGCAACCAATAAAGCCCCATTTGATAATCTTTTCACTCATAATATATACCTATTGTGTCTGCTTTAACAACTCCCCAAAGATAAAGCTATTTTTTGTCAAGAGCAACTTTATTGATTATTAACTTGGCAGAGACAGTGGGAAAACAGACATTACGTTTTACTTCAATAGAGGCTCTGCTTTACCTGAACAGACGGTCTGTTTGGTGAAAACAGAGCCTCTAAAAGATGGCAACGCACACTCTAATTCCGGTAAGAAGCAAGGTGAAGACCGCTATGCCCCGGGTTGAAGGAGAAAGAATACCGGGCAAAACAGAGGGGAAAGCCGGGGTGGGGGGAACTTTCCCCTCTATGAATATGATTTTTCCTTTGATATATAAAAAGAAAGGAGGGAATCACAATTCCCTCCTTTGCGTGTAGTTTAATTGAAGCTACTTTATCATTAACTCTGTAAAGATACGATATTCGGAAGCGAAAGTCAAGTCTTTGAGGCTTTATTTGCTTTTTATTTCTCTATTCCACCGGATTGGATGGGTAAGCTTCCGGAGTATATTCTCCTTTTTTACAATGCATCTTTCTCTTTCAGGAAAAGAAGATTGAAAAGCTCTTTGGAGTTCTTTTTCCGGAACTGCTGATATGCCTTTAAATAATCGGTGCGAGTGGAATCGAGCAGATACAGTCGATACAGGTCTTTACATAATTCCTGTTGTTTACTGTTCCATTCGCTGATTTGCTTGTAAGGCCATTCTTTGACTCCTTTACCGAGATATGGCTTCAGAAAATCGGCAGCTTTGTAAATGCTTCGTCCGTCGGCAGAGCTGACAGAAAGAACAGGTATATGGGCTTTTTCTCCCATAGCCGCAATATCTATCAGATGTTGCAGATTGAATTCTGAATATCCGAAAGCCAATGTCCGGCGTAATTCTTCGGGCTGTTTGCCGCCCGGTTCAATCTGTTTGAATACCCGCTTCTCGGGAACTTCCCGAAGTATCCGTTCGGCTACTTTATGATTGCCTGTATAGAGTGCAAATGCGATGGCTTGTGCATCATAAGCAGTACTATGATTGTTGGGGCGGCTGGCTTCTTCTTTTCCTTGTTCGCTAGTCAGAATCCAGTCCAGTAATTGCCCGAACCACTTTTTTAGCTGCTCTGAATCTTTCGAGGTGAACGAACGGGATTTTTCAAGAAGCTGGACGGCATCCAGCATTTCCACTAACGAATAAGTATCTATCACACCATAGCAACGGCCAAGATCATTATTATGTCCAGGCGCAACCTGCGCATATTTCAGATGTGGGTTCATGCAGGTTTTCTTATCCAGAAACCAGACACGAATCTGTTTGGTTGCTTTCAGTGCATACTGTTCTTTGCCACTGAAATACCACGCAAGTGCGAGTGTCGTGACATTATTTGCCATCTCTCCCAAGCGGTTACGGTCCAGTTTATCCAGTTCCGGATTGGATACACCATCGCGGCTGATATAAGGTTTACCGTCCGGCTTGGTCGGGTCCGGCCAGAAATAGCGTGCCTGGCTCAAGTAGTCGTGTTTGTCTCCGCTTGGTGGCGTTTTATCTTTCATCATAACAGAAAGATAGTGGGCGTTCAAAGCCTTGTCTGCCTGCTTTAGTAAGTTCTGATAAGTGGCGCTGTATGCGGCTTGATTGAGAGACTTTTTCACTTGTTCCAGATGTTCCGCATTCCAGATGCTCTGGGCGCAAACAGTCATTGCAACAATGCTGAAAGCCAGTGACAAACGGATTCTCTTGGAGTAGTTCGCTCGTAGATTCATGGGATAATATAACTTTTTGGGTACTCGTTTTATTGTATTGTCTATTTCTCGTAATATACATTCATAATGATGGTGTTCAGTTTTCTGTCTGTTTGAATATTCAGCTGTTTCACCCAAATCAATCCGAATTTCTCCTTATGATAGAAGTAATACACTTCTCCTGCTGCAACAGTCGGAGTATTTGTTTTGATATCAGACGCTTTCACATCTCCGATGTCATCCCGGATATTGGTGATTTCACCGTTTGTCACTTTGGTAATCAGTGCGTCATCTGTGACTTTCTTGAACGGAGTTGTCTGTGTGGATTCTTTCCAGATGGCATAATCATTCAGATTCAAAGCTGTACCATTGCAAAACTGACTGTTCAGAAGATTGGTTCCGATATTGGCCGGGTTCAACAGACGCGCTGTGGGTGCACCGCTAGTATTATCCATTGCGAAAGTAACCCATTCTTTATGTTCGACTACATCACATGGAGTCATCGTCCGTCCATTCGTAACATCAAAGAAAGCATTCTCCGTTCCATGACTTCCCAGTTCGATATTTTCCCAAAGGATGTATGGCAGGGTAGGTGTCGGTTTCACTGTTACGCTTCCCGATACAGATAGTTCCTGATTATCCCCCAGCACATTGTCATACACTAATACTACATTGTCGATTACTAAATTTTCGGTAATGTCTTCGGGAGCTTTGAAAGAAAGACTGGTAGCGGTAGCTGTAAACTCGTATGCTTGTCCGTTTACCATTAGTTTCTTGGGAATATTCAGATTGGTTCCGGCCAGCGTAATAGTGGCTCCTGTGCCCACTTCTCCTTCCAGAACAGTGGTGACAGTAGGAATAACCGGTGGCACGATTACTTCAAAATCATTAGATACATTCACGGTATGGGTGGTATACGTAACGCTCAACTGAACCTTTTTAGTTATATCGAAAGTAGAGGGCACAGTTACCATCAGTGAAGTATGCGAACGGTCCGGATTGGGATCGAAAGATACCACTTGATCTCCGAAGTTTACCTTAGTAATCAGGTGCATATTCTTTCCTGTAAGTGTGATCTTATCTCCGATAGTAGCAGAACTCATATCAGTGGTGACACCCGGCACTACCACTTCGAAAGCATCACTTAAAGTCAGTTTGTGTACAGAATTGTAAGTGGCAACGACAGAGATATGTTGTGTCACTTCGAAATTATCGGGCACCGCCACTATCAGTGTGGTTTGCGAACGGTTGGATGGCTCGGTAGTGATGTTGACCACCTGATTGTCAAAAGCCACTTTAGAGATCAGATGCATATTCTGTCCGGTAAAGGTAACCTCGTCACCGATTGCTACGGAATAATCCGTAGCCGGTGGATTGACAGATGTTTCCGGAATTATGATTTCATTGTCACGGGTACATCCGTACAACAAACCTATCAGGCAGAACAGGACTGCCGATAATGCGGTAAATTTATATTGTCTTTTCATTGTCTTTCGTCTTTTTTAGTAACGTTGGTAATACAGGTCGAAAGTAATCGTTGCATTGGCATCATTCGTCGCCTTAACAGCGTCAAAGTCTACATTGACAGAACGGATAATCATAATACCGAATTTATTCTTCTTCAGGTTCTTGAACACAACGACACTGCCTGCCTTGTATATATTCGATGCTTCCTTATCCTCCGCTTCCGCTTTCTGACGGCTGCGTACCGAGTTGGAGCCTTCCGCATCCATATCAATATTGAATAATGCTTTGGTAATCTCGTCGGTAGGAGATATTTCTTCGATGTTTCCTTCTTTAATGTTTCTAATCAGTTCGCCATATCCTTTGCTTTCCTGAAGTACAAGAAGTTTGGTGACAGTAGAAGTAAACTCACCAAAGTTTTCGTTGACTTCGGCTTCCGTAGAAGAACTCTTCAATGGAGGTAATGGAGTACCGTTACACCAGTAATTTCTCAAATTAGCCTTTATGTTCTGCGGACCGTTCAATGCAAAGTCATTATTACTGTTGTGTACCGCTGCAAAATCAATCAGGGCACGGGAATCAACATCTTTCAGGATACAAGTGGTGGAAACCTGTCCGGTAGTTCCGTTAATCATATTACCAAAATCTTCATTGCGGTGTGCACCCATCTTCAGATTCGGATAGCTGAATACTCTCGGAATAAATACATAACAGTCATTCCGTAGCGTCAGACTGCCTGTTCCCTCATAATATTTGGCCAGAACGTCCACAGTAGCACTCTCCGGCAATTCCGGAACACGGAATACAATGCTGTTGGCAGTTTTCTCAACGAAGTTAGTCACTTTCACTTCATCCCCGAAATGGATGCTTTCAATCAGATTCAGGAAAGTTCCGTTGAGGGTAATCAGACTTCCCTCGGTCACCCGTTCTGCCATTGCGTCAATGGTCGGAATATCTTTGATGATCTCAAAAGCAGGACCCTCCGGTTGAGTGAACTGCTCTCCTGTAGAGTCAAGATAATAGAGGGAGATAGGAGCGGTATCCGTGATGACGAAAGGAATGGTTGCTACAATTTCTCTTTCGGACTGATAGGAGATGGAAGCCTCTTTATCGCCGAAACAAACTTTAGACACGATGTCCAGATTCTCACCTTGTATTTCAATCTGATCTCCCACGTGCGCCCCGGCAGGAACATTCTTCACTTGGGGAACCGGATATACAATCGTAAATGACTGCTCACTTTCCGTCTTTTTTTCTTTCGTACTAAGAACGATTTTCCCGTTTCCGGCATTGGCGGGAACTACAATAACAATCTCCTGTTGAGAGAGCTTATAGCGTATCGTAGCTTCTACGCCACCAATCGTTGCTTTTTGTATATCGCGCAGGAATTCTCCTTTGACAGTGATTTCCTGTCCGAACTTACCGCTCGTCGGGGTGAACTCTATAATTTGAGGATCACCCTGTTCGGTGACATCAGTCGATTCTTGTTCGTTGCAACCTGCCAGCGCAGTGAGAACGAAGAAGATGAATAGGCTATAGAATTTATTTTTCATGATTCAGTGTCTTTTAGTATTAATAGTTAGGGTTCTGTGTGATGACGCCCGGATTGTTGTCGATCACGCTTTGTGGAATCGGCAGTATCAATTGGTAATCCTGCAACTTGTTGATCTGTTGGGTATAGCCAGCATAGAAATCCCATTCCGTTTCCTGAATATGCTTGTTGACCACCTCTATGGCCTTGCCCCAACGCAAGAGGTCGAACCAGCGTTGATTTTCGAAAGCCAGTTCCAAACGACGTTCTTTCTCAAGATAGGTACGGAATACGTTACGGGTAGTCACAGCGTTACTCTCGATTTTGCTTAGTCCGGCACGTTCACGTACCAGATTCAGGTATTTCAATCCGGCAGAAGGACCGTCTACTTCGTTCAATACTTCCGCATACATCAGCAGCACATCTGCGTAACGGATAATGGGCCAGTCATTTTCAGCATCGTATCGTACAGATACTTCTGAAAGGAACTTCTTGACATAAGCAACCTGTGCTTCCATCTCTTTGCTCTTATCATAATAACTGTCTGCCATGCTGACGTCCTTTCTTAAATCCTCTTTACTGTAAGCAGCGGATATTTCTTTCGTCGGGTAATTCTTACCGTCACCGCTACCGGTGATTACATTCGCGCCACTGTTCTGCGGTGCAAATGTATTGGCAAACGGAGAACCGATACCCAGGCTGCCGCTTTTGTAGCGTACAGTGAAGATAATGTCATCGTTCATTTCTTTGGTCGTGTCGAACACATCGGCATATTTGACATTCAGCGTTTCGCCTTTAACAGTCACTACATCGCTTAGCAACGGTTTGGCGTCTTCATACTGTCCGAGGGTAAGATAAACCTTTGCCAGTAGTGACTTGGCTGCCAGTACCGTGGCGCGTCCCAAGTCATTGGAACTATACGTAACATCCTGCAAGTCCGTGACAGAACGTTTCAGGTCGTCGATGATTTGTGAGTAGGTAGCCTGTACCGAACTGCGGTCTTTTCTTAATGATTCTTCCATACTGATCTCTTCCGTCACCAGAAAGGTGGGACCGAAAAGACGCACCAGATTGAAGTAATGATAAGCACGGATAAAGAGTGCTTCACCCTCGAATTGTGCACGCTTCTTTTCGTCCTCCACTACGTTCAACACTTCGGGAACCAGTATTGAGTTACAGTTATTGATGTTCTGATAAGTAGCCTCCCAGTAAGTACGGATATTCGGGTTGCTGGCGTCCATTGTTCCGAGGTCCAGTGCCAGCAGTTGCATGAATGCGTCATTACTGGAACGGGTGCTGTTCATGCGGGTATTGTCCGAGCGGAGTTCCGTCAGCGCCCATTCTATATTTAACGGATTGTGCATACCTCCGTAACAGCCGATGACAGCAGTATTCACTTCCGCTTCATTCTTATAGAAGTTGATATCGGCTATGTAAGAATCTGGCATGATGTTCAAGTCGCAGGAGGCGAGTCCCAACGCACAGGTCGAGAGAATACCGATGAATGTATGTTTTAGTTTCATTGTTATTTGTCTTTAAGGAGTTAGAAATTAAGTTCGAATCCGAAAGTGACTGTCGATTGCAGGGGGAACCCTCCGGACTGGTAACCGTTGATAAGGGGAGAACTGTAAGAACCACTCGTCTTGCGTGCTTCCGGATTAATACCACGGTAGTCCTTGGACCAGATATAGAACAGGTTCTGTCCTGAAGCATAGAGACGGAGTGAGTTGATTCCGATCTTTTTCAATTGCTTCTTATTGAACTTATAACCTAAAGTCACGTTGCGCAATGCCACATACGAGCCGTCTTCGATCAGGTAATCCGTAAATTCCCAGGCGACACCGCCGTTTGCTGCGAAAGAGGGAGTTTTTCCGTCACCCGGGTAGTCTGCGCTGATCCAGCGGTTTTTCACGTAGTTGCGGTTGAACTTCTTGGTTTCGGTAAAGTAACCGTCACCGTTGAATACATCCAGTCCGTGAACTCCCTGAATCATGACGTAAAGGTCGAATCCTTTCCAGGTCAGTGTATTGGTGAATCCCCATGTTGCTGTCGGGAATGGGTTGCCTATTTCTGTACGGTCTTTGTCATTAATCACTCCGTCATCGTTGATATCTACAATCCGGAGACTGCCCGGTACGGCGCTGGCCAAGTGGGGAACAGCGTCCACCTCTTCCTGACTTTTGTAAATGCCGTCTGTCTTGTAGCCGAAGAAAGAAATGGCTCTCTTGCCTACCTGTGCCAGATATGTTTCGTTACGTTCACCCGTAGAGATCAGTCGTTCTTCTCCCGAAAGTTCCAGTAACTTGTTGAAGTTGGAAGAGATATTGAATGAGCTTTCCCATTCAAAATTCTTGGTGCGGATATTATGAGTGTTCAGTTCTATCTCAATACCACTGTTGCGGATGCGTCCGATATTATTCCAGTAGTTATTGAATCCGGTGAAAGAAAGAACCGGCTGTTTGAATAATAACTGTTTGGTGATGGAGTAGTATCCGTCCACTGTCAGGTTGATGCGGTTGTTCAGGATGCTCAAGTCAAATCCGGCGTTGTATTCGTAAGTCTGTTCCCAGGTGATGCGGTTGTTACCTTTGGTTTCGCTAGTTTTGGCGAGTCCGGAGATCAGGTTGCCGTTTCCCTCTCCCAATGCATAGTTGCTGGGATAGAGCAGGTCATAGAATGAATTGGCGGGAATACTGTTATTACCCGTCACACCGAAACTGGCACGGACTTTCAGCAGGTTCAGCCAACCGAATTGTTTCAGGAAAGACTCTTCCGAAGCACGCCATCCCACAGATACCGAGGGGAAGTAGCCCCATTGATGCCCGTCGGCGAAGAGAGAACTTCCGTCTGTACGGATACTGGCAGAGAACAGGTATTTCTCATCATAACTGTATGTGGCACGTGCCAATAGGGACATCATTGCCGTACGGTATTTCTGGGTGTAAGTTCCGTCAAGGTCGAAAGATGTTGCGGCATTCAATGTATGGATATAGTCGGTGGGGAAGCCCAGTCCGACGATACCGGCAGTTCTTTCAGAAGTAGTCTGCGCTGTGTAGCCGGCCAGTACGGAGTAGTCATGCTTCCCTGTCTTTCCGGTATAGTTCAACGTGTTCTCGCTCAATAAGTCGATATACAGACGGTTGGTATAAGTACCCATAGCTGATTCTTCATCTTTCTTCGCTGCATAATCGCGATATTGATTGTTCTGGCGATACTTGATAAAGAAACCGTTGGAAGTGGTGAATACCAGTCCTTTCATCAGTTGGACATTGAAAGAGGCATTCGCCTGCAGGTTGTAATCCTCGCGGAAACGTTCTTCCGTATCCATCAGTGAACGTGGATTGTTGTTGCTCGAACCGAAAGGACTGCTGGTCGGGGTGAAAGTGGTTCCGTCTTCACGGGTATAAGTAACATTGCTGAAGTCGCTGCCTCGTGCATACGAACCGATAGGTTTGCCGGTCAGTGCGGAGGTGGCGGCTGTATGGCGTACAGGCATGAAAGAGGGCGTACGATAGAAATCCATGAAGTTGGTGGCAGGAGTTTCTGTCTTGGTGTACGACGGTGCCAGATTCAAGCTGAAGTCTACCCGTTTGGATAGTTTGGCAGTGATGCGTGAACGCAGGTTCAGGCGGGTATAGTTGCTGTTGAGCATGATACCGTCTTCCTGTGCATAGTTGCCCGAAATATAATAAGTGATGTCATTCTTGCCACCCGATACGGAGAGCTGCACCTGGTGAATCTGCGGACTGCTGTTCAATCCCTCTTTCTGCCAGTCGGTGTAGTTATCAATGAGGCCGAAAGCCTCCTCTGTCTGTGATATTGTTTTATTTTTCAATACCGATTCATATCCGATCATGCTGCAATAATCCTGTGAACTCATGATGGGATGTAACTTATAAGCCCATTTCAAACCAGTGGAGGCTTTCACGCTGTATTTTGGTTTACTGGCTTTTCCTGTCTTGGTAGTAACCAAAATAACGCCATTGGCGGCACGTGAACCGTAGATGGCTGCCGAAGCGGCATCTTTCAATACTTCGATGGAAGAAATATCCGCCATATCGAGTGTGGAAAGACCGTCCGGTGTGGGGTAGCCGTCGATGACAATCAACGGAGAACTGTCGGCACTGATAGAACCCATACCACGCACACGGATTTGTGGGGCGGCTCCCGCTTCGGAAGTAGAGTTCTGGATATTGACACCGGCAATTTTACCCTGTAATAACTGGTCTACTTGGGTCACGGGAATATCTGTCAGGTTGTTGATATCCATTTTGGACACAGATCCCGTCAAGTGGGACTTTTTCTGCACACCATAACCTACGACTACCACTTCATCCAGTGTCTTGGTATCTTCCAGCAGGTGAATATCCAATTTGTTTTTACCGTTGATGGCAACTTCCTGTGGGATGTATCCGATGTATGAAACCACCAGGATAGACTTGGAGGAGGGGACACTCAACGTAAACTGACCGTCCATGTTGGTGATTGTACCTGCGGTACCACCTTTTACTTTCACATTCGCTCCGGGGATTCCACCCTGACTGTCGGTCACTGTTCCGGTGACGGTAAACGACTGTGCATAAGTGACGGTAACGCACGGAACACAGAATAACAGCATCAATGCCATTACCAAAGGGTAATGAATAAATTTGTTCTTCATCTGATTAGTATTTTAAGTGTTTCTTATTCTAAACTATAGATTAAATGAATTCTTTTGTTGGCAGGTGTCTTGCGGAATTGAGTGCCGATGGCTTCATATCCGGCTTTCGGATCAAAGAAGGAGGCACGGCGAAGAATCCAGCAAGCTTCTTCCTGTTTCTTGTCCCATTCCTTGATTTGTTGGTAAGGCCATTCGCTCTGTGGTTTGCCGATATATGGAATCAGAAATTTCAGTGCTGCCGTAATGGAACGTCCGTCCGGACTGGTGGCGGTGTAAATATCCTGTCCCAAAGTGGAGGCGATCGAACACATATCGAGCATATGTCCCAGATTGAAGATGGTATATCCTAGGGCGGTGGTGCGTGCAAGTTCCAACGGTTGCTTGCCGTCCGGTTCTATCTGCGCGAACAAACGCTTTTCGGGAAATTCCTGAATGGTTTTCATTGCAAGATCTTGATTGCCTGTATATAGAGCATAAGCTGTCAGTTGCACGTCATAAGCCAGACCGTGATTGTTCTTTGCTCTCTGTTCTTCGGCAGCTACGGGACTGGTCTGCATCCATTCCACTAGTTGCGTGAACCATTCTTTCATCCCTTTCTTTACTTTGGGAGTAAATGCTTTCGAGTTCTCCATCAATGTCATGGCGTCAATCATTTCTGTGAATGAGTAAATATCAATCATACCTGCACCACGTCCCATGCCTTTATTCTTTCCGGGGATGGTTTGTCCGTAAGTGAGGTTCGGATTCATCTTTGTCTTGGCATCCAGAAACCAGACATTCAGGAAGTCTACGGCTTTTTGCGCATATTTCTCATCACCGGAGAAGTAATAGGCAAGTCCCAGTGTGGTGACTGCTTTCGACATATCTCCCAGTTTGTTGCGGTCGAGCTTATCCAATTCCGGATTTCTTAGTCCGTCTTTACGGATATAGGGCAAACCGTCCGGTTTGGATGGGTCCGGCCACCAATAAGGCCCCATGCTCATATAGTCGTGTTTGTCTCCGCTATCTGCTGTCATCGTTTTATCCATTACGGACGGCGGAGTCATCTTCAAAGCCTTGTCGGCATCTCTTAAAAGAGTTTTGACGGCAGGGGCATATAGAGGTGAATCGGCTTTTTCTTTTACTTTAGCTAATTTTTCCGCAGCATAGATGCGGGTGTTGGCTACCTGTGCGTTCAGTGTGAAAGCAGAGGCGAACAATAATGTGCATACTAATAAGTTTTTCATATTCTATTGATTTTCTAGTTTATTGAATCCATAATAACGGGTGACGGATGGGAAGATTACGTACCACCTCTTCGTTGGTGGGGAAATGCTCCAGTTGCATCCATGTTTTGAAATATTCTTTGTTGAAATGATGTAATGTGCCGAATAACAGGAACGGTTGCGCCACCGGCCATTCTTCCCAGAACATGATGTCGGGTTGTCTCTTCCAGCTACTTTTGTCTTTTACGTATGGATAAAGCCAGGCGATACCCTTATCGATGTTTTTGCCATCCGGTGTGGTATAGTTCCATATGTTTTCTTCTTCGGTAGTGAGCAGTTGGCAGATAGTGGCCATTGCGTCAAGGTTGAAAAGAGAATAACCATAGGGCTTGGTGCGTTCCAGTTCTAAAGGGAAACTGCCGTCTGCAGCCATTTGATTAGGTAAAAGTACTGTTTTATAGCGTTCCGTGCAAAAACGAATCATTTCCCGGTTGTCCGTGAACAACGCAAAGGCAGCGACTTGCATGACCCAGCAGGTACCATGATTGTTTTTCGCTTCCATTTCTTTGATTCCGTAACGGTGTGTGGACATCCAGGTCAGATAATCGGAGAACCATTGTTTGATAGTCCCCAGTTCTTCCTTGTCAATTATCCCTTTCGCTTCCATAAGCCGGAGCGACTGCACTACTTCGATCAGGTGAATCGTATCGATAATTCCTATTCCTCGTCCTGTCGCTACTCCCTTGATGGCCTGTGCATACAGCAGATTGGGATTCATCTGTGTATCCGGGGTGATAAACCATGCCCGGATATGTTGCATGGCTGCATCGGAATATACTTGTTTACCCGTAAGTATCCAGGCGGAAGTAAGGTCGCCTACCAGTTGGCTCATGCGAATCATGGTCTGCCGGTGTGCTGTGAAATTCTCCGGGTTGGTTTCTCCGTCCCGGCGGATATAAGGACCGTCGGGAGCTTCCGGATTCGGCCACCAGTAGTCACCCTCCGAATAGAAGTCATGGATACCTCCGGCACTTCTTGTCGCGCGGGTAGCGGTCACTGTGACCGGTTTCTCATGAAGCGCGGCATCTGCCCGTTGTATCGTTTCTTTTTCTAAAAGGTGACGGATCTGTTCGGCTGTGTTTTCTCCGGCAACTGCCGTAGCAGTGCCAAAGAATATAATGAAACCTAT
The DNA here is from genome assembly GCF_040812255.1 of Bacteroides sp. L008. Taxonomy (NCBI): domain Bacteria; kingdom Pseudomonadati; phylum Bacteroidota; class Bacteroidia; order Bacteroidales; family Bacteroidaceae; genus Bacteroides; species Bacteroides sp. L008. Next base: position 523,215 of record NZ_JBFNXO010000001.1, read on the forward strand.
TGAAACTATTGTCTTTCTCATGGTACTTTTCTCCTTTTCTTATTCAGCTTTCACTGCTATTCAGCTTTCACTTCGATGAAAGCAGTTTGAATGCCCGGTGATTTTACGGCTATCTGGCATGTACCGTTCAAGTCAACGCGAATCGCAGCTCTGCCATTATAAGCCTGTACTTTTCGGGAACCGGTGGATGTTCCTAAGTTCTGAATCAGTTTTCCGTCGCCCGCAGCTTCAAATGAGATTACATTTGCAGCATCCAGGCAGGGGATCCCTTTGTCGTCAGTCAGCTGGGCTTCCACCCATACGATAGAACCTTTATCGGGGTATGTCTTCAACTTCAGTTGTTTCGGATTGCCCCATTCTTCTGTCTGGTAGTTGAAACTTATTTCATCCGTAATGGCTGCTTTCATGTTACCTTTACCAGGGCCTTTCACAGCGACCGCTTTTATGTTATTTTCTCCTGCTTTCAGTAGGCAGTTCCAGTGAAGTCCCGCTGCCGGAAAGTCCTGGCTGTTGCGTTGCTTGACTCCCTGACTGACGCCGTTCACGAACAGTTCTACTGCTGCACAGTTGGAATATACCAGAATCTCTTTTTCTTCGTTCACTTTGCCCCATCGAGTCCGCCAGTTATGACCGTAAATATGAATCATAGGCTGTTTAGTCCAGTAAGACTGGAAGACGTAGTAGGCCTCTTTTTTAGTGAGATCCCGTTCTACCACTCCTTTCTGATTGACGTATGGCACCGGATTATCGGGGCGGAGAGGGGTGGAGAAATCTTTGAATACCCAAAAGGCGGTTCCTGTCAGCCAAGGCATTGTTTCTTGCTCTTTCAAGTGCCAGTCGAATAGTTTTACGATGTAAGTTTCCGACCAGTCGCCATCTCTGGAAGCACGGGGATCTCCGCCTTGCAGGGCGAAGTCGCCTGCCCGTTCGTCGGCACTGTTTCCACTCGTAATTGCCTGTAGCGGGTTGAAAGGATATTCGGAATGACGTCCGGCATGTGAGTCACCTCCCCATTCTACGTGCAGGAAATGTTTCACCCGTTTCATCTCGTTCTCCGAAATGCTCTTGTAGTCTGTGAATTGTCCGCGATACCAGCCTGCCCAAATGGAGGGAGAGTAGACATCTACAATATCATTGCAGAAATCACATCTGCGGATGGAAGTCATACGTGACGGATCGAGTTGGTGTGACAAGTCATTCAACTCTTTCATGAAAGCACGGATGGCCGATTGTTCGAATGTTGAGAAATCATTGGGCCAGTCATTTTCATTTCCCAATCCCCAAAGGATGACGGAGGGATGATTGTGGTGCTGGGTAATCATGTTGGTCAGCATCCGGCGGGCTTGTGCCTGATATTTCTCTCCTCCCAGTCCACCTCTGCACCAGGGGATTTCTTCCCATACCAAAATGCCTAACTGATCGCATAAACGGAGAATGATGTCCGATTGTTGGTAATGTCCCAAACGGATAAAGTTGACTCCCATCTCTTTAATCAGTTTCATTTCCGCTTCCATTTGTTCTTCTGTCATAGCGGCACTTACTCCGGCATGGTCATCATGCCGATGGGTTCCTCTTAACAGCAGACGTTCTCCGTTCAACCGGAAAGGTCCGTTTTCAATGAATTCAAAGTGACGGAATCCGACGGATTCTGTAATAGTCTGTTTGCTTTGAGGAGTAGTCAATGTCAGTTCGCAGGTATAGAGTTGAGGCTGGTCGGGACTCCACAGAATCGGATTCTTAATCGTTGTTTCGAACAGAGGATTTGTTCCCAACGGAAGAATCGTTGTTGTCTGTTCCCATACCTTTTCTCCATTAGGTGCCTTTAATAAAAGGTGAATGCTTGCCTGGCGAATATCATTCGGGTTATGAAATGTTCCTTGTATCTTTAGAGAAGCGCTTTTCATATCTTTCTCTACAGGGGTTTCTATCTGTATATTACTGAAGGACACTTCGGGCTGGTAAATCAGATTCACGTAGCGGTAAAGACCACCGTATAAGTTGAAATCCGACAGGTCGGACGGAATCATCTCCGTATCTCTGGTATTATCGCAACGAACGGATAATGGAATTCTGCCATTGAAGCGTTTTGCGCAATCCGGGTTGGCAAGGGCTTGTTGAACAGCTTCGGTGATATCAACACTCCAACCGTCGTATCCTCCTGTGTGACTGGCTACTTTATATGTATAGACATACACTTCCGTTTTTTGTCCTGCTCCCTCAAACTCCAGCAGGATGCGTCCATTGAGATATGGATTCTTGATAGAAAGCTGCGTGCGATACCATCCTGCGCCCTGATAATAATTGATATCCGGGTCTACTGCATCTTCTGCATTGAAACAGTGGGGCAGGGTAACCTGTTGCCAGATAGGCACTGCTTCGGAAGAACCGGGGTCGGCGGGACGTATTGCTTCCCAAATGCTTCCCAAGTCACCTTTCAGGTATTCCCATGAGTCTGTCAGCCGGATTCTTTGTTGAGTCGGAATCATGGCATTCAACGGGAGTATCAGCAGAATGAACAGGATGAATATGGAAGATAATCTTTTCATAATTAGTAATGTACTAATAAGGATAAATAGTAAAGTGATGTGATCGTGAGAGTTGCCGGAAGATTTAGAAAAGACTTTCTTCCTTTTCCAATTTAGCTTTGCGGAGCAAGGCTTCCAGGAAATAATAGTCGGCGTATGAAAGTGGGACATCTATTTCGCTGTCGTGTGGTTTGGAACCTGTGCTGTGCAGCAGCAAGAATCCTTTATCCCCGTTCAGTTGCGCACGATAGCTATGCGTCAGATTCTGGAGAATCTTATCGGCTTCCTGCTTGTATTGTTCTTTCTTTTCGGGAACGTATGTGCTTAGTTCATAAAGAGCGGATGCCATACAGGATGCAGCGGATGCGTCACGGGGTTCGTTCGGTATTCCGGGTGCGTTGAAGTCCCAATAAGGAATCAGGTCTGCCGGCAGGGTCGGATTACTGAAGATGTATTTCTCTACTTTCTCCGCCTGTTGCAGGAATTCGGGTCTGCCGGTTTCACGATAGCACATGGTGTATCCGTATAAGGCCCATGCTTGTCCGCGTGCCCATGCCGATTCGTCGGAATATCCCTGATGCGTCATTTTGCTGCGTACCGTTCCGTTGATGGTATCGTACTCTACTACATGATAGCAGCTGTTGTCTTCACGGAAGTGATTCTTCATGGTAGTGAGTGCATGGTTGACTGCTATATTATAATAGGTGGAGTCGTTTGTTTCGCGGAATGCCCAGAACAGAAGTTCAAGATTCAGCATATTATCGATGATAACGGGGAATTGCCATTTGTCTGCATGGTGGTCCCAGGAACGGATACAGCCGATTATCGGTTTGTAACGGGTAATCAGGGTGCGTGCGGATTGCAACAGAATATCTTTATAAGTGGAATCTCCGGTCAGACGATAACCGTTTCCATAGCTGCAATACATCTTGAAGCCCATGTCGTGTGTTTTTCCGTTATTTTTTTCGCGTTCCAGAATTTCTGTATGTTTCTGCGCCTGCTCTTTCCAATATGGATTGTGCGTGTATTCATATAGATACCAAAGCTCACCGGGGAAGAATCCACTGGTCCAGTCTTTAGAAACAACCAGTTCCAGTGAACCGTCCGGTTTGATACTGCGGGGATTGGTTAATTCCCCCCAGCCTTTGTTTTCTCTCTTTTCTCTACTCTCTTGTGATTCATTGGCACGTGCCTCGTCTATTTGAGTCAGTGCGTATTTTAATTGCTGTTCGGCAAATGCGAAGTTAGAAGCAACGATATCTTGCTCTTTAGAGTGATTACAACTGGTAAGTGTGATGATTCCAAGTCCGAAGACCAACAAGTAGTTTTTAATCTTTGTTTCCATATGATTATATTAAGTAGAACAACATTGCAAATGTATGGAAACAGAGTAGAATCGGTTTGTCTAATGATGCCAGATGTTTGCATTTTCATCCCAAACAAATAAAAAAATCCGTTCTGTAAGCCTTGTTGGGACATTTTTTATTGTTTGGGACGATTTTGTAAATCGGCTATTTCCGGATGGTATCAATATCTGTATGGCCTGAATGTGACTTTTGATATTCCGATGGAGAAACACCGTAAGCTGATTTGAAACATTTCGTGAAATAGGCAAGAGTATTGAATCCCGTAGCCGTTGCAATTTCGGTAATGTTCATTTCTGTTTGCTTCAGCATTTGTGTAGCTATTTCCAAACGTTTATGACGGATAAGGTCATTCAACGGCAGGTCGGTGATAGCTTTCAGTTTCCGGTAAAGGTTGCTCCGGCTGAATCCCATCTCTTCACAGATTTTGTCTACTTTCAAATCGGGGTCAGTGAGATACTTTTCAATGATTTTGAATAGTTTCTGCATGAATTTCTCATCGGCGGAGGTCGTTTCCACTTCAATTCCCATGGATTGCAGGGAGAAATTTTTGCTATATACGGATTTTAGCTTCTCCCGCTGCGCCAGAAGATTGTAGATACGTACCAGCAGGACATCAATATTAAATGGCTTGACCACATAATCGTCTGCTCCCGACAAGAATCCTTCTTTGACATGCATCACCATCGTGCGGGCAGTGAGTAGAATAACGGGAATATGTCCTGTCTGCAAATTGTTCTTGATAAGTGAACAAAGTTCCAGTCCGTCGATACCGGGCATCATAATGTCCGTCACCACTAGGTCGGGAAATTCTTTCAGGATAATTTCAAAAGCATCCGAACCATTGTCGGCTTCCAGTACATGGTAATATTGTTCCAAGTGTCCTTTTACGTAACTTCGTATCTCTTCGTTGTCTTCTACCAATAGAACTGTTTTGCCGGGTAGGGATGGAGTGGCTCCGGAAACGGTATTTTCGGAATCAATGGCTCCGGACATACCTTTTTCTACTTGTTCATTGTTTTTTTCCGAGAGAACGGCAGTATTCGCCACCTCTTCTTCTGTCATGGTGTGGTTCGGTAATAGGATAGTGAATACGCTTCCTTTGGGGGTATTGGCTGTGACTCCAATTTCTCCGTGATGCAGATGAACAACAGATTGAGTCAGGCTTAATCCGATACCTGTGCCATTCATATTCTCGCTACCTGTCGTGTGACCGACCTGGTAGAAGGGAGTGAAGATTTGGGTACGTTCATCTTCTGGAATTCCTTTTCCCGTATCTGCTACCTGAATCACTAAATAACTTCCCTGATGAGAGGTGATAAGCGGAGAATGTTCTGATAGCCAGTCGCTATGCTCCTGGCGTAGAGTGTCTATATCTGTAATCAGCAATAAACGCAGTGTGATTGTATCTCCCGGTACTGTGAATTTAAAAGCATTCGACAATAAATTGAAAACGGCTTTTTCGAGTAAGCCCTGATCGAAGCAGGCTGTCACCTCGCCTTGAGGAGCCTGATATTCAAAATGAATCTGTTTGCTTTCGGCAATCTGCCTGAATGTGTAGAATATTTCGAGCAGGAAAGCATTCAGGTCGCTTTGAGACAGTTGGAGAGTGAGATTACCACTCTGGTTCTTTTGCAAATCCATCAATTGATTGACGAGAAGTAATAATCGGCGGGCATTTTTCAGAATCATGTCCAGTTGTGTTCTGATAAACTGGGGAACTTCTGCCCGTTTCATCAACTCTTCCAGCGGGCTGATGATAAGTGTCAGCGGAGTACGTAACTCATGCGAGAAGTTGGTGAACAGGTGCAACTTTGTCTGATGGAATTCTTCCATGCGTTGTTTCTCCATTTGCTTCATGCGCAGGTCCAGTTCCAGTTTATGTTTGCTGTACATATAATAGCCGATAGTAAACATGATTCCCAATGCGGATAGGACATAAAGGATATAGGCCAGCGGTGTTCCCCACCACGGAGAGCGAATGATGATTTCCATTTTCTTTCCGGTTTCATTCCATACGCCGTCATTGTTGGATGCTATGACCTGGAATGTATATTTTCCCGGAGCGATGTTGGTATAGAATGCTTCTTTACGACTACCTACGTAATTCCAGTCTTCGTCGTGACCGGAGAGTTTATAGGCATATTGGTTCTGTTCGTGCAGAATATAGTTCAAAGCACTGTATGCAATGGAAAAATTATTCTGATTGTAGGCAAGAACCAATGTTTGCGTATCGTCCGGGGCACTATCCAGCAGATGAGTATCATCATTCGGTGTGATTACCTTATTGTTTACCGTCAGTTGGGTAAGTACTACCGGTGGCATGGTGTTATTCTTTAGAAGAGAGCCGGGAGTAAAAGAAAGGAAACCATTGCTTCCACTAAAGTAGACCTCACCGTGGGGCAGACTAATGACTCCCTGCGGTGTAAACTCCAACGTTTCAGAACCGACAAAACAGTCATAACTACGTATCTGCCCGGTCTTGGTATTCAGCTCGGCTATTTCCTTATCGACACTAATCCATAAGTTATTATTGTGCTCCACCATGGCATATACCTCATTATTGGGTAGCCCCTCTTTCTTGCCAATATGTTTGACGACGCCTGTTCCTTGTTTATACAGGTATATTCCCCCTCCGAAAGTGCTGAACCAGATTTCACCGTTCGCTTTGCGCACCATGGAAGTGATGTAGTTATTTTCGAGTTTCTGATTGGGATTTGTCTCTGACATATTGCAACGGAGCACCGTTCCTTTTTGCATATCATATTCGTAGAGCCCGAACGACCGGGTTCCTATCAGAAAGGTATGGGTATTTAGTGGCAGGAAACTCCGGAGACTGGTAAAGTTGACAAACTCCTTCTTCTCTTTGCCATACGGGAACTGATTCGTGATTTTTCCGTCCGGAGACAGTTTCACCAGTCCTTTGTCGGCTGTCGTTCCAATCCATAGATTATTCTCTGCATCTTTATAAAAAGTATAGATAGCTATATTTTTTTCCCGGTCGAATGAATATACTAATGTGAACTTTCTGGAGGGAATATGGAATTTATAGACTCCTCCGGTACTTGTGCCACACCAGATGTAATCTCCGTCCAGTAACAGGGATTTGATGATGTTCTTGTTGAACAATCCTTGGGAGGTCTGTTCAATCAGGAAGTTGGTATATTTCTTGGTGATGGGATCGAACTGCATTAATCCTCCTCCCTCTGTTGCAATCCACAATGAAGTGGAATCATACACCATCGTGCCAAAGATATTATATAACTTTTGGTTGTTATTCTCTACCGGATGGTAAAAGATGAATCGGTTATTGAGCGGGTTATAGTAGTTCACACCACCGGAGTAGGTACCTACCCAGAGCGTTTTTTCCCGGTCGATGTAGATACTGCGGACGGAAAAATGACTTAGGCTGTTCTGGTTGGCATCGAACCGGTTGTACTTGGATATATCATCGTTTCTTAAATCCAGAATACTAAGTCCGTCAAACGTCCCGATAATCAATTTCTGGTCCTGCTCGGTGATGCAACGGATATAGTCATTTGTCAGTCCGCTGTTTTTCTGATTGTAGATGGATAAGTCTTTGGTCTTCGGGTTCCATTTATTCAGTCCCCTGGTTTCTGTTCCTATCCATATCTGATGCCGGGAGTCTTCGAAAATACAACTGATTGCGTCGTCCGACAGGGCAGGCAGTGTGCTTTTATTGAGTTGCTGAATCAACTCCATTTCAGGCGTACAGATAAATAATCCGTGACGGTGGGTACCAATATAAAGCCGTTTTTCTGCATCAATATAAAGCTGCATGATTGCTTCATTCTCCGGGATATGGTCGGAATATTTCTTCTTGAATTCCCCGGAACGGGGGTACCATATACATAACCCTGTTCGGGTACCAACCCACAGATTTCCGGACTGGTCAAATTGAAGAACGGCAATGTTGTTTCCTGCCATGCTTGGATAATCGTCCGTTTGATATTTGGTAATCTGATTGGTTTTGAGATTGATATAATTAAGCCCGTTATTGGTGCCTACCCACAATCCGTCATTTGCATCGTCCGGCAACAGGCAGGTGATATGATTGTCCGACAATGAATGAGGATCATCGTTATCATGCTTGTATACAGTAAATTTCTCCCCGTCGTATTTGTTTAATCCATTGCGGGTTGCAAACCAGATATACCCTTTGGAGTCTTGGGCAATGGCAAGGACTGATAGTTGCGACAAGCCATTCTTGAGATTGATATTCGAGAAATTGAATATCCCGCTTTCTGCGGCATGGGTCCGTGGAAAGCAGATAGTCAGGAGAATCAAGAAAGCAATAAAAGAAAATGAACGTATATGGAATCGAAGTTTTTGTGTAATAGAAATAAGGTTATTCTTTATCATAGTATTTCTTATAAATCTTTTGGTATTCCTTTTCCTTTTGGAATTTATCCAGCCATGTATTCAAACTATCGAGTAAGGCGGGGGATTGTTTGCTGACTGCCCATGAGTAGAACTGCGTGAAGCTGATAGCTGTATTAATATCTATTTGCGGCAACGAATCTGCTGCTGCCAGTGCGATACTTTCGTCACAAACGGCATAGTCGATGTCTCCATGCGCTACCATTGATATCAATTGTTCGGAACCGTATTTATCAATCTCTTTGATATAGATCGTGTCTCCGATCTCATTGCCTAAATTCTGAATACGCAAAATAGAAGGAGAACCTTTTACGACATGAAGTGTTCGCTGGGCTAAATCCAGCTGGGTACGGATATAGAGCGAATCATTCTCTCCAGTTTCTTTGCGTTGCACCAGCACTTGCTTGTTGAGGAAAATGGGAGAGGTGAGAAGCAGAGAGTCTTTTAACTTGCTGGTGGCTAATATGCCATAAGCAATCACATCATAACGTCCCTCGCTTAATCCTTCCAACCGCTTTTCGAAACTCATGATAGGTGTTATTTCGGCTTTGAGCCCTTTGTCCCGGGCGAATGCCTGGATCAGTTCGTAATGAAAACCGGAAACAGTGTCACTGTCTACATAAAAACTGATGGAATTATATTCAGTGGCTACACGTATGATACCCTCTTTGGCAATGGCAGCATAATCACGCGGATGTCCCGCAGGTTTTTCCTGCTTGCCGCATTGACGGAAAGAGGAGATAAATGCCAATACAACAATCACTGGCACTAAATATCTGAACAGTCTCAATTTGGGGCGTGATACCATAAGCCGTATAGTTTTTGTTAATCATAGAAATTCCATGAAAGACCGAATTTCAGCACACGTGGGTTGATGGGGTAGTGCGGAGACAAAAAGTAATTCGGACTGCTCATGCCCTGGTTCACGTGATACATCATTACATAGAAACGTGTACGCTTTAAATGTAAATTTGCATATACATTCACAATCGGATAACCTCCTATCTGTACTTGGTCGTCTGTCGGTTGCAGATGAAAATTCTGAATGGCCGGCATATAGGCAGGTGCATTGTATTTGCTGAAATAACGCACGTCGGCTCCCAATTGCACACTAAGTACTTTCTTCGCCAGTTTGAACTGCATATAGAAGTTATGATATAGCGAGAGATCAGGTAGGGGAAGTACAGTCTGGTCACTGGATTTCTGCCAGGTCACTTCATTGTCCAGATGGAAGATTCCCAACTTGAAGTCCTGATTAAGACTTGCAGATAATACCTGTATACTTCCGCTGTTCTGTTCTGGTGTTGCTTCTTGGTTGAAGTAAGTATAGTTCTTGATGTTTTCAACTCCTGCTTTCAGGCGTGTCCTCCAACGTGCAATGCTCAATTCCCCCTCAATACGGGTACGGAATTCCTTGTCCATATCGTCGTCCCACATAAAATGCTTGGAATGATAATGGCGCATATAGAAAGGAGCAAGCTTATTGCTGACTTCACCACGGGCTATCAGACTGACGGTATCTTTCCATAACGGGAAGTTCAGGTCAATATCTCCTTTTACATTAAATTGTCCGATGGCTTTTCCTGCCAATCCCACTTCTCCGATAGCATGGTAATGAAGTACATTTCCTTCACGTTTGGATAATTCTCCTCCAACAAATATTTCATTTTCGTTGTATTTGTCGGGCAACGGATTTCCTTCCATATTCATCAATGTATACTTGCTGATTTTATAGGAAGCGAATGCCGTCAATCCGGCTTTGGCATATTTATTAAAGCCTTCCAATAGAGCAATACCTATGGTATTCTTGATTCCTACATAGGTGGTACTGTCTCTGGCCGTAGGATTATCTGGGTCTAAATAAGTGTTTTGATAATAATTCTTCTCGCGCATATCATCATTCGAGTTGAAGGTATGCCGTGCCCGTTCTACCTGGATGGTGTGTATAAAACTGGTAACGGGGACAAACTCCTGTTTGGCGGGAGTGGTGTCATTTTCAGCCTGTGGTATGTCACGACTGAATCCCAGATTATATCGTTGGGTCAGGAAGACATAAAAGTCATGGTTACGGTTGGTCGTTGCATTTAGTACGGTAGGAATATTGGTTGACTCATATTCTCTTTGACCTTGCGCCATTTCTTCCGGTGCAGTGATATAGCGGTCGTCCTCAATACCTCCGTTTTCGTTTGTTTTCAGGTAATTGTTGCTGTATATAGCTTGCATCTGATATTTGTCGCCGATATAGCTACCGAAAACAGCTGCGTTAAAATACGCCGTATTCTGATTATTGTAATATCCTCGTCCGTACAGGTAGTCTATATTAAAGCCGAAAGCCAGTTTCTTGTTTACATTGACAGAGAAGTAAGATTTGAAACGCTCTTCCCCGTTCACTTTATTACCGGCTTTGTGATACGTCAGATTCGTATAAGGTACGTTACTGTTGGTAAAATTAAATTCCGTAGGACGAATAAAGAAACTGGAGAAAGGCTCCATGAAAATAGTCGGTTCCGGGTCACGGCGGTCAAAGAAGATGCGTGACATACGGGGAGAACCCATATTGGCCAGATAATTGTAATGTCCGGTAAGTCCTTCGGTCAGGTTTGAATTCTGGAAATGATGAAAGGCTGTATCTGCCGGTACTATGGTCCGGTCGCCCAACTGGTTTTTGATACGCCACATATACAATTTTGGAGGCAATCCCTGTACTTCGACATTTGCACTATCCAATCTGTCCGGAATCATGGCAGGGTCTACCTGATTTCCGTATTGGTCGTATCCGTTTTCGTCTACTCTCTGGCGACCATTATCGAACTGTGCCTGAACAGTCGTCAAACCTATAACGGAAAGTAATATATATAATAGTAAGATTCGTCTCATAATTGGAGGCAAAGATACTTACTTTAATTGAGAATTGAGAATTGAGAATTGAAAAATATGTTGCATCCTTTACTTGGCGAGCAATTATTTCTTAATTCTCAATTCTTAATTTTTAATTTATTAAACCTCACGGATTAACTCCATCCCTTTCTTGATAGCTTCCTCGTTCATAGGAATCAAGTGGTGGTGGCGTTCCGGCAAGGTTTTCTTCAATCCTTTAACCACATTCTCCAAAGTTACAACCGGACGAAGTTTCAATAAACCGCCAAGTACGATCATGTTGAATGCTTTGGCATTGTTCATCTCGTTGGCTGCATCCATTGCGTCAATACGATATACTTTGATATCCTTGCGAGTAGGAGGGTGGATAATTCCGTAACCGTCATAAATCAGGATACCGCCGGGTTTCACTTTGCTTTCGAACTTCTCGAGTGAAGGCTGGTTCAGAATGATGGCAGCATCATATTTACTTAGAATCGGTGAAGATATCTTGTCGTCGCTTACAATAACTGTAACGTTGGCCGTTCCACCTCGTTGTTCAGGACCATAAGCCGGCATCCAGCTCACTTCTTTGCCTTCCATCAGACCGGAATATGCCAGAATCTTACCCATAGACAATACGCCTTGTCCACCGAAGCCTGCTATAATAATTTCTTCTTTCATTGTTCTGTTGACTTTTAGCGTTATTCTTTATCTTTTAAATCACCTAGCGGATAGAATGGGAACATGTGTTCTTCCATCCATTTGTTTGCTTTTTCGGGAGTCATCTTCCAGCCGGAGCTGCAAGTAGAAACGATTTCCACCAGGTTGGAACCTTTACCGCTCATGGAATTCTCAAACGCCTTACGGATTGCTTTCTTAGCTTTGCGGATAGCCGGTACGGATTGTACGGACTGGCGGGTTACGTAAGCGGTTCCTTCCAATTGGGCAGCGATTTCAGTAATCTTCAGCGGATAGCCATGAAGTTCCACGTCACGTCCGTAAGGACAAGTCGAACTCTTCATTCCTACCAGTGTAGTCGGGGCCATTTGACCACCTGTCATACCATAGATGGCATTGTTGATAAAGATAATCGTAATGTTTTCGCCACGGTTCAAAGCATGTATGGTTTCAGCTGTACCGATACAGGCCAAGTCACCGTCGCCTTGGTATGTAAATACGAGACGGTCCGGCCACAAGCGTTTGACAGCGGTTGCCACAGCAGGAGCGCGCCCGTGTGCTGCTTCTTGCCAGTCAATGTCCAGATAGTTATAGGCGAAAACCGCACATCCTACCGGAGAGATTCCCACTGTTTTATCTTCCATGCCCATTTCCTCTATTACTTCGGCAATGAGTTTGTGTACCACGCCGTGACTGCAGCCCGGACAGTAGTGCATGGCGTTATCGTTCATCAGAGTCGGTTTTTTGTAAACCAGATTCTCGGGTTTGATTATTTCTTCTTTAGTCATAACTTCTTCTCCTTATCTGTTGGTGAACCGTATAAAAAACTCCATCAGCTTGACAAAGATTGCCGCGCCGCATACGTAGATAAACATTTTGAAATCTTCTTTGGCTACAAAATAGATGATGATGGCTGCGACGGCCAATATCATAAAGAGGATATTCAGTACGTTTCTTATTTTATCGGGATTCATCGCTTTATTTACTATTTTTTATTTACGATTTACGATTAAGATTATTTTGCGACTTACCATAGTTACTTTAATCGTAAATCGTCTAATTACATTATTTTTTCTTCCAAGGCAGTTACAATTTCATCCGGGTCGGGCACAATACCGCCGAGGCGTCCGAAATGTTCTACCTTTATTTTACCGTTAACAGCCAGGCGGACATCTTCAATCATCTGTCCGGCATTCAGTTCCGTAACAAGCATGCCCTTTACTTTATCAGCATAAGAGGCAATTGCCTTTGTCGGGAATGGCCACAAGGTGATCGGACGCAGAATACCTACTTTGATACCCTTTTCACGAGCCAGTTCCATTGCTTTTTGGCCAATGCGTGCCATTGAACCAAAGGCGATGATCAGATATTCTGCATCTTTGCAGTTTATTTCTTCAAAACGTACTTCGTTTTCTTCGATTTTACGATACTTGGCCTGGAAGCGGAGGTTGTTGATTTCCATTGCTTCCGGTTTCAGTTCCAGAGAAGTGATAATGTTCGGTTTGCGGCCTTTCGCCTTTCCGGTAGTAGCCCATGGGCATTGTTCGATTACTTCCGCTTCCGTGCGGCGTGCTTTTTGAACAGGAAGAACTACTTTTTCCATCATCTGTCCGATCACACCATCAGCAAGAATAATAGCCGGATTACGGTATTTGAATGCCAATTCGAATCCCAGTGCTACGAAATCCGCCATTTCCTGTACGGATGCCGGTGCGAGTGCTATCAGTCTGTAGTCACCATGACCACCACCTTTTACAGTCTGGAAGTAGTCTGCCTGGCTCGGTTGGATGGTTCCCAGTCCGGGACCGCCACGCATCACGTTCACAATCAGACAAGGAAGTTCGGCACCTGCGATGTAAGAGATACCTTCCTGTTTCAGACTTACACCAGGACTTGAGGATGATGTCATAACCATTTTTCCACTACCTGCACCTCCATATACCATATTGATAGCTGCCACTTCACTTTCTGCCTGGAGTACTACCATGCCGGTTGTTTCCCACGGTTTCAGTTCGGCCAGCGTTTCCAACACTTCCGATTGGGGAGTAATAGGATATCCGAAGTATCCATCCGCACCGCAGCGGATAGCTGCATGGGCGATGGCTTCGTTTCCTTTCATTAATACAACTTCTTCTGCCATATTCTTTTCTTTTATTCTACTTTTACTTTATACACTGAAATACATCCGTCCGGACAAACCGTTGCACACGAGCTGCATCCGTTGCAGGTATCTTCTTTTACTTGCCAGGCATAGTTATAGCCTTTCATATTTACCTCTTTATTGAGGGCGATTACATCGAGCGGACATGCCACTACACACAGGTTGCATCCTTTGCAACGCTCCGTGTCGACTACGATTGCTCCTTTGATTTTTGCCATAATCTTTATTTTATTACGTTATCTTTGAGTTCGATTATTGATTAAACATATCTTTGTGGTAGAAATTGAGGATATCAATTGCCATTTTCCTGGCCTGAACGGCAGGGCTGTCCGGATTGAGCTCGATGGCATACTGGTAGTTGTCCAGTGCCCGCTTCCAATCTCCTTTTTTTCGGTAGGCATTTCCCCGTAAATAGTAAAGAGTATCTTTCTCTTTTTCGACAGAAGTGTCCTGGAGAAGCTGGTCCAATTGCTTAATCGCTGTGTCCACATCCCCCTGATTGATAAGCTCTTTTAGGTTGTCTATTTGCTCCATTTCTTTCGTCTTTCGGGATTCTGAAACGCAAAGATAGTTTTTATTTGTGTAAATGGGGCAAATGAAGACGGAAATTTACAACGTTTGGACTTTATTGTATATTGTATAGTAGAGGCGGATTATCCTCTGATATGCTACACGCTCTTGTCATTATTAAGCAGGCAGTGAAGGGGAAAGGGGTAGAAAAATTCTTGATGTTAGCTTGTTTTTACTGAAAGATACGGTATTTTTGTGCAGAATTAAAAAAGAACAGACTATGCTAGATATTATTTTGATTGTAATTGGCGTGCTTTGTATGATAGCTGGGTTGGCGGGTTGTATCCTTCCGTTTCTTCCCGGTACTCCCATTGCTTATTTAGGGCTGGTCATTCTGGATCTTACCGATAAAGTGCAATATACTACAACACAATTAATTGTGTGGCTTTTGATTGTGGTCGTTTTGCAAGTATTGGATTACTTCATGCCGATGCTGGGGAGCAAGTATAGTGGCGGTAGTAAATGGGGAAATTGGGGATGTATTATAGGAACTCTTGTCGGCCTTCTTTTTTTGCCTTGGGGAATTATTCTTGGTCCTTTTCTAGGAGCGGTGATTGGTGAATTATTGGGAAATAAAGAGTTTTTCCAAGCACTCAAATCCGGTGTAGGTTCATTAATCGGATTTATATTCGGAACTTTTCTAAAGTTTGTTGTTTGCGGTTATTTTTGTTATCAGTTTATTGTGGGGTTGGTGCGATAAGTACTTTCCTTTCATAACCTCATATACAAGAAACTCTGATATCAGTATAAAAATAAAGCTGCCCTTCAAAAAGAAGAACAGCTTTACTCATGTTTGATTTATCTTCAGGCTTTATTTTACCGGAATCTTGTCAATACGGTTCTGATGACGACCGCCATCAAACTTTGTAGAGAAGAACTCTGTCAAAATCATATCCGCTTCTTCAGTGCTGATGAAGCGTCCCGGCATGACCAGAACATTAGCGTCGTTGTGCTGACGGGCCAGATGCGCAATTTCTGCATTCCAGCAGAGAGCAGCACGAATTCCCTGGTGCTTGTTCAGCGTCATATTGATTCCGTTTCCACTGCCGCAGATAGCGATACCGGGATAACATTCTCCCGATTCCACTGCAAGAGCCAGCGGATGAGCATAATCCGGATAGTCTACGCTAGCGGTAGAGTTAGTTCCGAAATCCTTGTAAGCCCAGCCTTTTACTTCCAGCCAGCCGCGAACATATTCTTTCAGTTCAAAACCGGCATGGTCGCATGCTAATCCGATTGTTTTCATTAGAGCATTGCTTTTACTTGGTTATATACGTTCTCGGCAGTAAATCCAAGTTTCTCATCCAACACTTTGTAAGGAGCAGAGAAACCGAAAGATTCCAATCCCCAAACTTTACCGTGGCAACCTACCAGACCTTGAAGATTAACAGGCAGACCGGCAGTCATACCGAAAATCTTTGCATCTGCCGGGAGAACAGCTTCCTGATATTCTTTCGGTTGGTTACGGAACAGACCTTCAGACGGAGCGGATACAATGCGTACCTTTACGCCATCTTTGCGCAGCAATTCTGTGCCGGCTACCAATGTAGCCACTTCAGAACCTGAAGCTACCAGGATTACATCCGGATTTTCGTCAGAACCTGCTACGATATACGCACCCTTAGCTGCCTGTTCGTAATCAGTTCCTGCCGGTAAGTTGGCAATATTCTGGCGAGAGAAGATCAATCCTGTCGGAGTAGACATATTTTCCATGGCAAGTTTCCATGCAATAGTTGTTTCTTCTGCATCGGCCGGACGAAGTACCAACATAGAGTTGTGTCCCTTGTGGTTCTTTAGTTTTTCCATCAGGCGGATTTGTGCTTCCTGTTCTACCGGTTCGTGAGTAGGACCGTCTTCACCTACGCGGAATGCGTCGTGTGTCCAGATGAATTTCACCGGTTGTTCCATCAAAGCAGCCATACGTACGGCAGGTTTCATGTAATCGGAGAATACGAAGAATGTACCGCAAGCAGCGATTACACCACCGTGGAGTGACATACCGATACAGATACAAGCCATCGACAATTCTGATACACCTGCCTGGAAGAATGCTCCGCTGAAATCACCTTTCTTGAAAGAATGAGTCTTTTTCAGGAAACCGTCAGTCTTGTCAGAGTTAGAAAGGTCGGCAGAAGCAACGATCATGTTTTCTACTTGTGTGGCAAGTGCGCCCAGTACAGTGGCAGATGCAGCACGAGTAGCGCTACCAGCTTTCTGTTCGATAGCAGCCCAGTCCACTTTCGGAGCTTTGCCCGAGAAGAAAAGTTCCAGTTTGGCAGCTTGTTCCGGGTTTGCTTTCGCCCATGCAGCTTTTGCAGCATATTTCTCAGCTACAATTTTCTTCAGCTCTTCTGCACGTTTTGCATACAGTTCGGCTACTTCCGGGAATATAACGAACGGGTTAGTAGGATCACCACCCAAATTCTTGATTGTATTTACATAAGCGTCGCCACCGAGAGGAGCACCGTGTGTAGCGCAGTTAGCTTCATAGCTGCTGCCGTCTGCCTTGCGTGCACCTTTACCCATAACCGTTTTGCCGATAATCAGTGTAGGGCGTTCTTTTTCAGCCTGTGCTTCTTTGATTGCTGCGCGGATTTCGTCAGGATCATTACCGTTGATGCTAAGTACGTTCCATCCCCATGCTTCATATTTCATGGCAGTATCTTCAACGGTTACATCTTTCGTTTCAGTAGAAAGCTGGATATCGTTGGAGTCATAGAACATAATCAGGTTGTCCAGTCCCAGTGCACCGGCAATACGTCCGGAACCTTGAGAGATTTCTTCCTGGATACCACCGTCAGAGATGTAAGCATAGATTGTTTGATTCATCACTTCGTTGAAACGGGCTTTCAGGAATTTGGCAGCGATGGCAGCACCCACAGCGAAAGTGTGTCCTTGTCCCAACGGACCGGAAGTATTTTCAATGCCCCGCATGATATCCACTTCTGGGTGTCCCGGAGTAGGGCTTCCCCATTGACGGAATTCTTTCAGTTCGTCCAGAGTGAATTTACCGGTCAATGCCAGTGTAGAATAAAGCATCGGAGACATATGGCCCGGATCCAGGAAGAAGCGGTCACGTCCTTCCCAACGGGGATTTTCAGGATCGTATACTAGAAACTCAGAGAAGAGTACATTTACAAAATCAGCACCACCCATGGCGCCACCCGGGTGACCGGAATTGGCTTTCTCAACCATTGAAGCAGCAAGAATACGGATGTTATCCGCTGCACGATTCATAAGTTTGTTATCGTTCATATCATTAAAATTTAATTGATTTCTGTCAGATTGTTCGCAAAGATAACTCTTTATGTGGATTTAACAATCCAAAAGAGCTATCTTTTTTATCGACAATTTTACGGTCTTCTTGTTTGCGATACAATAAGTAAATCCCCTAAAATTACTGTAACTCTAAAGTAACAATGGACTTAGCAGGAAGTTTTACCTTCATTGTTCCTTTATTGATTTTTACCTCTTTGAAAGGTGCCGGCTTTACAATATTAGGGTTTTCAAAAGAATTGTAATCGGTCAGTTTGGCGGAGGTCAGAATCTCTCCGACTGCTTTTTTTGCTTTCGTATCACCCAAATTGATGGTGATTTCCTGTGCTTCGTCAGCATCTACATTAGAAAGAGAAAGGTGAATCACTCCATCCTTGTTTTTGGAAGCTGTGGCACTTACCATCGGAACGGTGCGGTTATCACGTACACTCATCTTTTCGCAAGTCAGCTCAATGGGAAGATAAGTGGCATCCTGATGTACTTTATACATCTTGAAGACATAATAAGTAGGAGTGAGCACCATTTCTTTGTCTTTCGTCAGAATCATGGATTGAAGTACATTGACTATCTGCGCGATATTTGCCATCTTCAGGCGGTCTGTATATTTGTGGAATACGTCAAGGCTTAAAGAAGCAACGAAAGCATCGCGCAATGTATTCTGCTGATACAGGTGTCCTTTGATGGTTCCCGGTTCTTCATCCCACCAGGTTCCCCATTCGTCGAGTAAAAGAGCGATCTTTTTGTCCTTGTCATATTTATCCATGATGGCGCAATGTTTCTTGAGCACATCTTCCACTTCCAGACATTTCCCCATTGTCCAATAATAATCATCCTTGTTGAATTGAGTGGCTGCTCCTTTGCTGCCGCTCCATCCGGTTACGGTGTAATAGTGGAGAGAAAGTCCCTGCATGCGATGTCCTACACGATTCATCAATACGTCTGTCCAGTTGTAGTCATAATCACTTGCACCGCTGGCAATTTTGAACAGACGGTTGCCGTCGTAGTTACGGCAATAGGTAGAATAACGACGGTATAAGTCCGCATAATATTCCGGACGCATACTGCCACCACAGCCCCAACTTTCATTTCCTACTCCCAGATATTTGAGCTTCCATGCTTTGTCACGACCATTCTTACGACGGAGATTGGCCATGGGAGAGTCCCCGTCCGAGGTCATATATTCCACCCATTTGGCGAGTTCTTCTACGGTACCGCTACCTACATTTCCACTTACGTAAGGCTCACAACCCAGCATTTCGCAAAGATTCAGGAACTCATGTGTACCGAAACTGTTATCTTCAATCGTTCCGCCCCAGTTGTTATTCACCATCTTCGGACGGTTTTCTTTCGGACCGATGCCGTCCATCCAATGATACTCATCGGCAAAGCAGCCACCCGGCCAGCGTAGAACGGGAACAGCCAAGTCTTTTAATGCATTGAATACATCTGTACGGTATCCCTTGATATTGGGTATATCTGACTTTTCGCCTACCCAAAGACCACCGTAGATACATGAACCCAGGTGTTCGGCAAACTGACCGTAGATTTCTTTCGGGATAATCTCTTTGCCTTGGTCGGCATGTACGGTTATGGTAGCACTCTTTTGCGCGGAAAGAGATACTGATGCTGCCAGAAAGGCCGTACTGACTAATAGTTTTGCTTTCATAAATGGTATTTGTTTAATGATTATATAGATGTTTGATTTTGATGATGGTTATTTCTTTTTGAACGTTTATTTTAGTAAACGTACTTCGTAAATTGCAGGTGTCCATTCCGTTCCGTCAGGGATGAAACGTATCGGACAGCTGCCTGTATTCAGTTTTTGAGGCAGGACATAAGAAAGGGTGATAAAACCATCTTTATCTGTTTCACTGATCATTGGATTAACAGCCAACTTTTCATTATTCAGTAGAATAGCTACTTTGTTACGGTCATCTTTCCGTATTGTAATCAGTATGCGGCTTGCCTCTTCTTTTACTTTCAGTTGATAGCCGAACCAACCTTTGGCACGACGGAAGTGGCGGTCTGTGTTCGTTCCGGTTTCTGCCTGCTCATATTGGATGCCATGGTCGGATTCCGGCTGCTGTTCGCCGGGGAAGATAAGATCAATGGTTTGATTAGCTAATTCGGTTGCTTTTCGTTCAGCCGTTGCCATTTCTTCCTGAATGGCTTTGAACTGCTCTTCGCTTGTCTGCCGGAAATAAACGGCATAGCGGGAATTATGCAGGCGGAAGAAGGGAACAAGCTCCAATGCTTTGCCTTGTGCAGGGTAAACATATCCGTTGTAGCTGAAAGCGATCCGGCTGCCTTGTTCTTTGTGAAGAGACTTACGGATGGAATCGGGATTTCCTATCAACATCGGAACTTCCTGTAACGAAATTTGTTTGCCATGGGCGATATGTCCGCCACGACTGTCATCGGCATATAAACCATCGAGGTGTTCAGTGCCTGTGGAAGCTGCAAGAACGATAGGGCCATATAAGAAAGCATAATAGTCTTTCTTATCAGGAATTTGTTCCATGCTGACTCTCATAGGCAGGTTGAAAGTAATGACATCTCCTTTTTTCCATTTGCGGGAGAGAGGAAGATACTGATTACCTTTTGCCATAATGAATATTTTTCTTTTCCCATTGATGCTGATGCTATAACCTTTGGATTGGTTAGCCCATTCCGGAATACGTATCATTAAAGTACGTTTTTTCTTAGGAGCTTCATCTATTCGCAAAGTTACCTTACCGTCATCTGGGAATCGGGTTTCCTGTGTCAAAGTTACGCCTTGCTCTTTCCAGGTCAGTTGTGAAGGGATGAAGAGATTGATATAAAGCGTATCTTTCTGATGTGCATAAATAAATTCACCGTATTTGGTATGATTCTCCAAGCCAGAACCGACACAGCACCACATGGATGTTTCCGGTTGTGAGTACACACGATAGTGTCCCGGGCGCATGGGAGTGAAATAGACAAATCCACCCTTATTCGGTTCCTGCGATGCAAGAATGTGATTGTAAAGCGCACGTTCGTAATAGTTTACGTAGTTGGGATCAGGCTCCTGTGTATTGTTGGGATTGTGAGAATTCTGGTAAAGCATTTTAGTAAGACGGAGCATGTTGTAAGTATTACAGGTTTCCGGTCCTTGAACGTCGTTCAGCATGGACGTGAAGTTATCCGCCGGGTGGAAATGCTCACGGACACTATTTCCTCCGATGCAGACGGAACGGTGATTGACTACCGTATTCCAAAAGAAACGGGCGGCATGATCCCATTCAGCAGCATGATTCCAACTCTTGTCATCTTGCGAAAGTTCGGCTATTCGTTTGTAACCGATCACTTTGGGAATCTGTGTGTTGGCGTGCATACCTGTCAGCTTGTCTTCATCTTTGATAAGCGGGTCGAGGATAAGTTTGTGGGAGAAACGGCGGGCCAGTTCCAGATATTTCTTGTCGCCTGTGATTTCAGCCACATCAGCGAAAGTCTCATTTAATCCGCCATGTTCGCTACGAAGCATATCCTGCATTTGTTCGTCGCTCAAACCGGAAGTGATGTCAATCATCCAGTCTGTAAGGTCAATCAGCATTTGACGTGCCAGATCGCTTCCTGCATACAAGTAAGCGTCCCGTAATCCTGCATACGTTTTATGTATATTGTATAGAGGTACCCATTTGCCGTTAAGGTCGAAACCTCCGGCACGTATCTTTCCAGCTTTTATTTCTTCCCAAAGTTGGAGGCTTCCCGGAGTTCCTCCGATGAATCCTGTACCTACAGCTTGCTGTGCATGATGCAACTCATTCAGCATATAGTGGAGGCGGTTGTAGACAGCAGTATCTCCGGTAGCGGCATACATCATGGAGAGGGCGGATAGATAATGTCCGCCGATATGTCCGTCCAATCCGGTATTTTCCCAGTTGGTATAGCCAGGAGCTTTAGGTTGTAAACCTGCTTCGCGTAGAAAAGGAGCGAGCAGACGGTCGGGGTTTAAGGCAAGTATATAATGTAAATCAGTCTGTTGGGCTTGCAGGAACGGGCTATCCAATAGTTTTACATTCTGTAAAGGGAAGTAAGACACCTGTGGAGCATTTTGTGCTTTAGCCAGTGAGGCGGACAGGACAAGGCCAAGTATGAACGAGGTGGTTTTCATGGTAATAGTCTCCCCTTTTCCCTCTCCCAAAGAGGAGAGGGGTGGGGATAGTTAATGTTAATATTTAGTGAGAATTGGTTCTTGCTAAACAGCGATTTGTCGGCAATTTCTTGGTGAATATATAACAAGGAATTACCAATTGTCAACTATTTAAATTTGACCGCTGCCTCTTCGATGGGCAATCCTGCCTTGTAGTTTTCGATGTATGTATTAAAACCGGCTACATCTTCGGGTGTGGGTGATACCTCGACACCGGCATCTCCGACAAATACACTTTCATCCAGGAAGTCGGCAAGAGATTGTTTCTTTTCGTTGTTCACGAGATAAGAACCTAACAAGGCAATCCCCCAGGCACCACCTTCACCGGCTGTTTCCATTACCGAAATAGGCGAGTTGATGGCTGCTGCAAGGATTCTTTGACCTACTCCCTTTGTTCTGAACAGTCCTCCGTGACCTGTAATTCTATCCACTTTGATTTTTTCTTCGTTGAACAGGATATCATTACCAATCTTGAGAACGCCTACTGAAGCATATAGGTGAGTCCGCATAAAGTTGGCCAAATTGAACTTGTCATTGGCAGAACGTACAAATAACGGTCTTCCGTCCGCAAGTCCTGTTACAGGTTCGCCTGAAATATAGTTGTATGAAAGGAGACCTCCGCAATCTGTGTCACCGGTAAGTGCGATATGGTAGAGTTTACTATAGATTTCATCCATATTTACAGGTATGCCCAGAAGTTCCTGATATTCCTTAAACAAGTTGACCCATGCATTGAGATCAGAAGTACAGTTATTGCAATGTACCATGGCTACAAGGCTTCCGTCAGGAGTTGTGACCATGTCGATCATTTCGTATGGCTTGGACAAGTCTTTCTCCAATACAATCATAGAGAATGAAGAAGTACCTGCCGATACATTTCCGGTACGCTGTTTCACAGCATTGGTTGCAACCATACCGGTGCCGGCATCTCCTTCCGGAGGACAAACGGGTATTCCTGCTTTCAAATTGCCCGATACGTCGAGCTTTTTACTACCTTCCGGTGTGAGGACACCTGCATTTTCACCTGCCGATAATACTTTAGGCAGAATATCCTGCAGCTTCCAGCTATATTCTTTCGGAGCAATCAGCTTATCGAACTTAGCCACCATTTCGGCAGAATAGTTGTTAGTAGTCGGATCTATAGGAAGCATACCCGATGCATCACCTATTCCCAACACCTTTTTGCCTGTGATCTGCCAATGCACATAACCTGCCAGAGTGGTCAAGAAGTCAATCTCATTCACATGTGCTTCGTTGTCCAAAATAGCCTGATATAAGTGGGAAATGCTCCACCGCAGAGGGATATTATAGACAAATAGTTCGGACAAAATAGCCGCTGCACGGCCTGTATTGGTGTTTCTCCAAGTGCGGAAAGGCACGAGGATTTCTTCTTTTTTGTTGAATGGCATATAACCATGCATCATGGCGCTGACACCGATGGCAGCCAGCGTCTCGATCTCTATGCCGTATGCATTCTTTACGTTCGTACGAAGATCGGCATAGCAATCTTGCAGCCCTGACCAGATGGCTTCAATGCTATACGTCCAAAGTCCGTCAACTAACTGGTTTTCCCAAGTGTGGCTACCTTGAGCAATAGGCTTGTTTTCCTGATCAATCAAGACAGCTTTTATTCGTGTTGAACCGAGTTCTATGCCAAGAATAGCTTTACCTGCCTCGATGGTTGATTTTGCATCTAATTTCATGTTGAAATCAATATTTTAAGGTTTAGCAAAGTGCTTTATTCAACATGTAATAAACTTCGTTCATGCGCAGTTCTTTCTTGAAACAGCTGATTGTAGTATCCTTGTTGATATGTACCATTTCGATACCTGCGATTTCAGCATAATCTTCCCAATATTCTGCTGTCAGGTCGTAAGAGAAGCAAGAGTGGTGAGTTCCACCAGCCAGAATCCATGCACCTGCACCTACTTCAAGGTTTGGCATCGGAATCCAGAGAGCAGAAGCAACCGGCAACTTAGGCAGCGGTTTCGGCTCGATACATTCTACGTCGTTCACGATCAGACGGAAACGGTTACCCATATCTACAACAGTAGCAGTGCAGCCAGTACCGACTTTTGAAGTGAAGACCAGACGTGCAGTCTGACTCTTGCGGATACCTATACCGAGGAAGTGTACTTCCAGACGAGGTTTGTTGGCAGCGATAAGCGGACAGATTTCCAACATGTGTGACTGAAGGATAGAGCTGTTTGCACCATCGAAGTTCAGAGTGTAATCTTCCAGGAATGAGCAGCCTTTAGGAAGTCCCTGATTCATTACCCATACAGTGCGGTAAAGAGCAGCCGATTTCCAGTCACCTTCAGCACCGAATCCGTAACCTTCCGCCATCAGACGTTGTGAGGCAAGACCCGGGATTTGATCGAAACCATTGTATTCAATGTCGCCCAAATCGTCGAAGTTGGTAGTAAACCCTTTCGCACCTTTAGCTTTCAGGATAGCACGCATAGCCAGTTCAGCCTTGGCAGCATTCCATACTTTCTGGTAAGCTTCAGTTGATTTATCTTCCAAAGAAGCATCGTGATCGTACTCCTTGAAGTAAGTAGCTACCAATGCATCTACATCTTCATTTTTGATATCTTTGTGATATTCCATCAATTCGCTTACCGGACAGTAATCTACGTGGTAACCCATACGCTGTTCAGCTTCCACTTTATCACCATCGGTTACAGCTACGTTGTTCATCTGGTCGCCGAAACGGATAATCAGCATATCCTGTGAATCTGCCCAACCGGCACAAACACGCATCCAAACGGCAATCTTATGCAAAGTCTCTTCTTCTTTCCAGTAACCTACCACCACTTTACGACGGATACGCATACGGGTACAGATATGTCCGAATTCGCGGTCACCGTGAGCAGACTGGTTCAGATTCATGAAGTCCATGTCCATGGTATCCCAAGGAATTTCCTTGTTGAATTGAGTATGCAGGTGCAACAAAGGTTTCTTCAACTGTTGCAAACCGTGAATCCACATTTTAGCAGGGGAGAACGTATGCATCCAAGTGATAACACCGACACACTTTTCGTCATTGTTGGCTGCTTTGAAAACAGCTTCCACTTCTTTAGAAGAATTAGCTGTTCCTTTGTATACCACCTTTACAGGAAGTTTACCGGATTCGTTCAATCCGTTAACCATTTCATTAGAGTGTGCATCTACTGCGATTACTGCGTCACCTCCGTACAAAAGCTGTGCTCCTGTTACGAACCATACTTCATATTGATCAAATACGTTATTCATCATGTTATAGTTTAAATTTATAATTTTTAATTGTTTTACTGTCCATAATAAGCATTCGGGCCATGCTTGCGGCTGAAATGTTTCTCTATCAGCAGCGGATTCATTGTTAAATTGGGATTTACCGCATAAGCGATACTTGCCATTTTAGCTACCTGTTCCATAACCACAGCATTGTGTACGGCGTCGTATGCGTCTTTTCCCCAAGAGAAAGGACCATGATTTTTCACCAATACTCCCGGTGTATGTACAGGGTTCAAGCCTTCAAAACGTTTCACTATTACATTACCGGTTTCCAGCTCGTAAGCACCTTTCACTTCCGCTTCCGTCATATCCGCTGTGCAGGGAATGGCATCATGGAAGTAATCTGCATGAGTGGTTCCGATATTCGGAATGTCACATCCGGCTTGTGCCCATGCTGTTGCATAGGTAGAGTGTGTATGTACCACTCCTCCGATTTCCGGAAATGCTTTGTAAAGCACTACGTGAGTTGGGGTGTCTGAAGATGGCTTCAGCCGTCCTTCAACGACCTTGCCATCCAGATCCACTACTACCATATCTTCGGCTTTCATGTCATCATAACTTACACCACTGGGTTTGATTACTACCAATCCGCTTTCACGGTCAATGGCAGAAACATTTCCCCAGGTAAAGATGACTAATCCATGCTTTACCAATTCGAGATTGGCATGAAATACTTTTTCTTTTAGTTCTTCCAGCATAATGATTAGATTTTAAATTTCGGGTCTTTGCGGTAAGCCTTGCCGTTGAACTTATACAAGGCAGCGCCGCGTTTAGAACTTAGTTTATCAATTTTATCAGTTTTCTCTATATAATCCATTTCAGCCACTCTTTTACGGAAGTTCCGTTTATCCATCGTCTCACCATAAATGGCCTCATATAGACTTTGCAGTTGAGTCAACGTAAAGAGTTTCGGAAGCAGATTGAATCCGATAGGTTCCACGGACGCTTTCTGTTTCATCAGTTCCTGTGCCTTCTCCACCATTTCAGGATGGTCGAAAATAAGTGGGGGAAGCTCGTTTATTTTCACCCAGTGAGCATTGTGTTTCCGAACCAGATTCAGATCATATTTATTGATGTTGATTAACGCGTAATAAGCCACAGAGATTACCCGTTCACCCGGATCGCGGTCAATCGCTCCGAAGGTTCCCACCTGTTCCATATAAACGTTTTCCAGTCCGGTGAGCTCATGCAATACACGTTTGGCGGCATCGTCCACACTTTCATCTTTCTGCACGAATCCTCCCATCAGAGACCATTCACCCATTGCCGGCTCAAAGTTTCTCTTCAACAGGAGCAGGCTGATTTCCCCTTCGGAGAAACCGAAGATGATACAGTCGATGCCGACATAGAAAGTCGGATTTGAGCTATAATAATTGTTCATTGTTGTCGTAGTGAATTATTTAATTACCAGAAATACCAGTAGAAAGCGGCTGTAATAGACAGGATTATTACAGTATGAATAATATCCCAGTGATCCCAGCTGACACGGGTAGCCGCTTTTTGTTCTTTAGTAGCTGTACCGAATACCAGTCCCTGAATCTTTTCTGCTGT
This sequence comes from Bacteroides sp. L008, assembly GCF_040812255.1. Lineage (NCBI taxonomy): Bacteria > Pseudomonadati > Bacteroidota > Bacteroidia > Bacteroidales > Bacteroidaceae > Bacteroides > Bacteroides sp. L008. Next base: position 550,050 of record NZ_JBFNXO010000001.1, read on the forward strand.
CGGGGCCTTTGTTGTTAGACTAACTACGATTACTACAATCATACAGAATAGGAACATCCATCCGCAGAAGAACAGCCAGTTCATATCATAAAACAAATATTTGAATGTAGAATCAACCACTTCACCCGCGTTGCTATAGTATACTTTAGCACCCAGACGCGTCAAGCCGATGACCATACCGGAAATCAGTCCCCACATACCACCTTGAGCAGAAGTACGTTTCCAGCAGACCCCCAGTAAAAACGCAGCAGCGATACCTGGAGCCAGGACTGACTGAACATCCTGCAAATAAGTGTAAAGTACATCACCTACACTACGCATGATAGGAATCCAAAGAATACCTAAAATAACGATTACAACTGTTGCAACCTGGCCGATACCAACCAGTTTCTTTTCCGGAGTTTCCGGTCTGAAACGCTTGTAGAAGTCGATAGTGAACAACATGGCCGATGAGTTGAACAAAGAGGCAAGAGAACTCATCAAAGCGGCAAGAATACCACATACTACCAGACCTTTTACCCCGGCAGGAAGTAATTTGGCAACCAATGTCGGGAAAGCGGCATCGGCATTTGCAGTTCCATTAGCCAGCATCGGAAGGAAACCCTCACCACCGGCACCGATATATTTCTGGTGCAATGCGAATGCAATCATACCCGGAATCAAGAAAAGGAATACAGGTAACAGTTTCAGGTAAGCTCCGAAGATAGTACCACGGCGAGCTTCTTTCTCATTCTTTCCTGAAAGTACACGCTGCACAATAAACTGGTCAGTACACCAGTACCAGAATCCGATGATAGCTGAACCGATCAAAGCACCCAACCATGGGAAGTTTGCATCATCATTGCTACGAATCAGGTTGGTCATGGTATCACCATAATCATTTACGGTCACAGCACCACAGACTCTCATCATTTCGTCCCATCCGCCTAGTTCTTTGAAACCAAGCACAAGGATAATTAAGGAGCCTAACAATAGGATTGGAGTTTGAAGAACAGAAGTATAAAGAACGGATTTCATACCTCCGAAGATGGTATAAATTGCGGTCAACACTACCAGACCGATAGCTGCAATCCAGAAGAAATCAATTCCCCAAAGTTCTTTGATGCCGAATACCTGCTGGAACACCAGACCACCGGCATATACAGTTACGGCTACTTTGGTCAAGACATAACTAACCAGAGAGATTACAGACAAGATAGTACGTGATTGAGGATTATAGCGGCGTTCCAGGAATTCCGGCATCGTATATACCATGCTTCGTGAATAGAAAGGCACGAACACCCATCCCAGAATCAAAATCATCCATCCTTGAATTTCCCAGTGAGCCATAGCCATACCACTGGATGCTCCGGCTCCTGCCAGTCCGATCAAGTGCTCCGAGCCAATGTTCGATGCGAAGATAGAGGCACCGATCGCAAGCCATGTTGCGTCACGTCCACCTAAGAAATAATCTGCCGAGTCATTTTGTTTTTGTCTGACTACCCAAACAATAATACCAATCAGAGCCAGAAAAAAGACTCCGATTACTAGCCAATCTAATGCTTCCACGATAAAAATGATTTATGAGTTAATATTATCTCTCTACAGAGAATTTGAAAATACATTCGCTGTTGTAAGTTTGTCCCGGTTCCAGAACAACAGACGGCCAGTCTGCCTTGTTAGGGCTGTCAGGATAGTGTTGTGTTTCCAGACAAACGGAAGCACGTTGGTTGTAAACGATACCTTTCTTGCCGGTTACGGTTCCATCGAGGAAGTTACCTGTATAAACCTGTATACCCGGTTCGTTGGTATATACTTCCAGAGTAATGCCGCTTTCGGGTGAAGTAAGTTTGGCGGCTGCTTGAGAAAGATCTCCCTTAGTGTTCAATACCCAGTTATGATCATATCCGTTTCCATTCTTTAATTGAACGAAATCATAGTTATTGATTTCCTTACCCACGGCTTTCGGAGTAGTAAAGTCCATCGGAGTGTCTTTAACCGGAGCAATTTCGCCTGTAGTCATAAAGGTGCTGTCTACCGGAGTATAGTAGTCTGCATTCACATACATGATATGGTCGGTTGAAATTTTAGACGGATCACCGGAAAGATTGAAATAAGAGTGGTTGGTCATGTTGATGATCGTCTTTTTATCAGTAGTTGCGCTATATTTGATGTCGATAGCGTTGTCATCAGTCAGTTTGTAAGTCACTTTAGCTGTTACGTTGCCCGGGAAATTAGCATCTCCATCCGGTGAAATACGAGTCAGCTCCAGTGTTGTCGGATCGATAAGATTGGCTTCATAAACCTGGTATTGCCAGCCTTTCGGACCTCCGTGCAGACAGTGTCCGTAATTGTTTTGTGGTAACTGGATCGTATCGCCATCCAATACAAAACGTCCCTGGTTGATACGGTTTGCATAGCGTCCGATAGAAGCGCCAAAGTCGCTGGGAATATTGATATAATCAGCAATGCTGTCAAAACCTAAAACTACATCCTGCATCTGACCGTTCTTGTCGGGTACCATGACAGACACGATACGTCCTCCGAAGTTAGTGATGCATACTTCCATGCCTGCCTTATTCTTTAGTGTGTAAAGAGCTGTTTGGGCATTATTCACTTCTGTTTGAAATTTTACCGGATCAAGACCGGACAAGGTCAGCTCGGAAGCCGGTTTGTTATTGCACGCAGCCAGCATCAGCACGGCAATTCCTGCAAGTAGAAAATGTTTTTTCATGGTTTTATTTTTAATGTAAATGAGATGCTTATCTTATTTTGGGTGTAAAAGTAACACTTTTGTTTGGTGTATCAAATACACTCTTATATGTTATGCAGCATAAAAGGTATGTTTTATAATTTTTTCCACACCTTATTATATATATAAATATACGCTTTCCTGCAGTTCATATTTGTATTATATGATTGTAATAAATAGGTGTTTTTTTATCTGATTTCGTATTATAAATACGGATACCAGATGGAAATTTGTGCAAATGAATGGAATTTGATCCTTTTTGACCGATAAACACCTGTTTATGATAAAATCGGGTACGCGGAAAATTGAGAATCTGATTATCTTTGCATTTTAACTATATATAATTTTTTATTGAGAACCATGAGAAGATACACAAATTTATTGGCAGTATTAGCCTTGTTTACTAACCTTGCACTTCATGCGCAAACCAATGAGTTGGTGATACAAACGAAGAAGCTGGGAGCGGAAATCCAACCTACTATGTACGGACTCTTTTTTGAGGACATCAACTATGCTGCTGATGGCGGATTATACGCGGAACTGGTAAAGAACCGCTCGTTCGAGTTCCCCCAGCATCTGATGGGATGGAATACCTATGGCAAAGTGACACTGATGGATGACGGACCTTTTGAACGTAATCCGCATTATGTACGCCTTTCCGATCCGGGACACGGACACAAACATACCGGCCTGGATAACGAAGGCTTTTTCGGTATTGGCGTCAAGAAAGGAGAGGAGTATCGCTTTTCTGTTTGGGCGCGTTTGCCGCAAGGAAGTACGAAAGAAACATTGAGGATCGAACTTGTCGATACTAAATCAATGGGTGAACGTCAGGCTTTTGCCGCAGAGAATCTGACGATTGACTCCAACGAATGGAAAAAGTATCAAGTCATCTTGAAGTCCGGCATTACCCATCCAAAATCCGTACTCCGCATTTTCCTTACTTCTAAAGGAACGGTTGATTTGGAGCACGTTTCTCTTTTCCCGGTCAATACCTGGAAAGGACATGAAAATGGTCTTCGCAAAGATTTAGCACAAGCATTGGCGGATATTCATCCCGGAGTCTTCCGCTTCCCCGGTGGTTGTATCGTAGAAGGTACTGACCTCGATACCCGTTATGACTGGAAAAAATCGGTAGGTCCCGTAGAAAACCGCCCTTTGAATGAGAACCGTTGGCAATATACCTTTACCCATCGTTTCTTCCCGGATTATTATCAGAGCTATGGATTAGGATTCTACGAATACTTCCTGTTGTCCGAAGAAATGGGTGCAGCGCCTCTTCCGATTCTGAATTGCGGTCTTTCCTGTCAATATCAGAATAATGATTCGAAAGCTCACGTTGCAGTTTGTGATCTGGATAGCTATATTCAGGATGCACTCGATTTGATAGAATTTGCCAATGGTGACGTCAATACTACATGGGGGAAGGTACGTGCCGATATGGGACATCCTGCTCCATTTAATCTGCAGTTTATCGGTATCGGTAACGAACAATGGGGAAAAGAATATCCCGAACGTCTTGAACCGTTTATCAAAGCCATTCGTAAGGCTCATCCGGAAATCAAAATCGTAGGTAGCTCCGGTCCGAATTCCGAAGGAAAAGAGTTTGATTATTTGTGGCCTGAAATGAAACGTCTGAAAGCTGATTTGGTGGACGAACACTTCTATCGTCCTGAAAGCTGGTTTCTGACACAAGGCGCACGCTATGACAACTATGACCGTAAAGGTCCGAAAGTGTTTGCCGGAGAATATGCCTGCCACGGAAAAGGCAAAAAATGGAATCATTACCATGCTGCTCTGCTTGAAGCTGCCTTTATGACAGGGTTGGAACGTAACGCTGACATCGTACACATGGCTACTTATGCTCCTCTTTTCGCTCACGTAGAAGGATGGCAATGGCGTCCGGATATGATTTGGTTTGATAACCTGAATTCCGTGCGTACTACAAGCTATTATGTACAGCAGTTGTTTGCACATAACAAAGGAACTAACGTGCTTCCGCTTACCATGAATAAGAAAAATGTAACAGGAGCTGAAGGGCAAAACGGACTCTTTGCCAGTGCTGTTTATGATAAGGATAAGAATGAATTGATTGTTAAGGTGGTTAACACTTCCGCCACGGCCCAACCGATTTCATTGAACTTTGAAGGTTTGAAAAAACAGGATGTACTTTCCGACGGCCGTTGCATCAAACTTCATTCGCTTGATCTTGACAAGGATAACACGCTTGAACAACCTTCCGCCATCACTCCACAGGAAACTCCGGTATCGATTGAAGGCAACGTGTTTGTTGCCGAACTGGAACCGACTACATTTGCTGTTTATAAATTTAAGAAGAAATAAATAGATGTGTTAGCTCAGAATACCAAGTAATAGGTTTTAAATTTTTGTTAATTGTAAAAGTAAGGGCGGCTTCCTCACGGAAGCCGCCCTTTTTACTTATTTAATTTCGAATGAATTCTTATTCCAGTCTGCGGGAACCGTCGCCGATTACTACATCATACACTTTCGGGCTTCTGCCGAATTTAGCTTTAAAAGCAGCTTTTGTTTTTTCAACGAAGTTGTCATACAATTCGTTTTTGACAAGGTTGATCGTACAACCGCCGAATCCGCCACCCATCACGCGTGAACCGGTAACACCGTATTCTTTAGCGCAGTCATTCAGGAAGTCGAGTTCTTCGCAGCTTACTTCGTACAGCTTGCTCATACCATGATGAGTTTCGTACATCTTCTTACCTACAGTTTCGTAATCATCCTTTTCCAATGCTTCACAAACGTCGAGTACACGTTGGATTTCTTCGATTACGTATTCTGCACGCATATAGTCTTCAGCGCTGATATCAGCTTTTGCTTCTTCCAGCATAGCCATTGTACAGTCGCGCAGGAATTCTACGTGCGGATGTTTTTTCTGGATAGCGGCAACAGCAGCTTCACAGCTTTGGCGACGCTTGTTGTAAGCAGAAGAAGCCAATTCGTGTTTCACCACTGAATCCATCAGAACCAGGCGATAACCTTCCGGATGGAATGGGAAATACTGATACTCCAGTGAACGGCAATCCAGACGGATCAAGCTGCCTGCTTTACCGAATACGGAAGCAAACTGGTCCATAATACCGCAGTTCACACCACAATAGTTATGTTCTGTAGCCTGACCCACTTTAGCCAATTCAAACTTATCTATCTTGTTTTCACCGAACAGTTCGTTCAATGCGAAAGCATATGTACTTTCCAAAGCAGCAGAAGAAGACATACCTGCACCCAAAGGCACATCACCTGCGAAAGCAGTATTGAATCCCTTCACGTCAACGCCACGTTTGATCATTTCACGGCATACACCGAAAATATATCTTGCCCAGCTGGCGCGTGGAGCATCTTCTTCATTCAAGCCAAATTCCACATAATCTTTCAAGTCGATAGAGTAAGCCTTTACTTTGTCAGTACCGTTCGGTTTGATTTCAGCAATCATCCCTTTATCTACCGCTCCCGGAAAAACGAATCCACCGTTGTAGTCAGTGTGTTCGCCGATCAGGTTGATACGGCCCGGAGAAGCATATAGAAAGCCGGTAGTTCCGTCAAAGTGTTTAATGAATCGACTTCTTACGTATTCTGTATCCATGATATTTATATTTTAAAGGTGAATAAATTGAATTCTATTCTATGTGATTGTTTATTCCACAGGAATATCCTTATTTACATTCTTGCAACCTACCAGACCGTAGAACAACAGGTAAGCCAAAGCGGCGATAATAACCCAATAGCTAGGCATGAAACCAGCGATATCGGCTACTAATCCCTGAATTACAGGTAAGATACCTCCACCACATACCAGTACCATAAACAGACCGGAAGCAGCAGCCAGATATTTACCTAAACCTTCTACAGCAAGGTTGAAAATACCACCCCACATGATAGAAGTACATAAGCCCACTAATACCAGATACATGGCATTGATAGGAACTTCTGCAAATCCGAATGACAAACTACCGGTAGCGCTTTGTTGAAGTACAGGTAGATCAACCATTGTTTCTGTAGATGAGAAGATGGCAAGGAATACCAGAATCAAACCTAAAGCAGAAGTAAATGTAAGCATAGCCTTACTGGAGATTTTAGCACCAAGAGAAGCACCTGTCAAGCGTCCGATCAACATCAGGAACCAGTATGTTCCTACTACGAATCCCGAGATTGTAGAAGCGATACCTGCTCCACCTTTTTCTACAGGGTCTGTCAAGAATAAATTCAAAGTTCCCGGTACACCTACTTCAATACCTACATATACAAAGATTGCAATAGCTCCCAGGACGAAATGACGGAACTTCAAAGCACCTTTCATCAATTTACCGATAGGTTCTGTTGCGGTAGCGGCGTTAGGCTCTGGTATGCGTACAAACAAAAGCACGAAGAATGCGAAAGCGAACACAGCCATAGCGGTGTACATCACAGGGAATATTTGAGAAATAGTAGCTTTTTCGATAGATCCGGCGATAAGGATACCTACAAACATCGGAGTAATGGTAGCCATTACAGAGTTGAAAGAGCCACCTACCTGGATAAGCTGATTACCTTTGTTACCTTCGCCACCAAGTTTGTTCAGCATCGGGTTCACAACAGTGTTAAGCAAACACATAGAGAAACCTGCTACGAATGCACCGATCAAATAAACAGCGAAAGCCATTTCCGGGCTTGAATGGCCGGATAAGAACTGGATACCTACGCCTATGAAGCCGATAGCTACTGCGATAAGTGCTGTTTTCTTATAGCCCACGCGTTGTAACAGGATGCCGCTCGGAATACCCATTACTGCATAAGCAATAAAGTTTCCGAAGTTTCCCAGCATACCTAATGCGTTTGATACGTCGAACTGGTTTTTCAATACGATACCCATAGGGGCAGCGAGGTTAGTAACAAATGAAATCATACCGAAAAGGAAAATCATCGTAATGATCGCAATGATTTTTCCATTCTTTTTTTCTTGTGTCATGGTTCAAAAAAATGTTAGTTTATAAAATTAGGTTAGTTATTTTTCAAATCTTATTCTTCTACCGTAAATTTGTAGACAGTGATCTGTTGGTATTCATCACCCGGCAGCAAAGTAGCCGATGGGAAATGCGGTTTGTTCGGAGTATCCGGGAAACACTGTGCCTCAAAGCAGATAGCGCTTCTGGCAGGGAATGTAGCTCCGTGTGCACCTTCAAATCCGTTGAGCCAGTTGCCTGTATAGAGTTGTACACCCGCTTCGGTGGTATATACTTCCATGATACGTCCGCTTTCCGGATCCTTGCAAGTGGCAGCCAGATCGAGCGAACCGCTTTCCAACTTGTTCAGTACGTAACAGTGGTCATATCCTGCACCGAAAATCAGTTGCTGGAATTTGTCGTCGATACGTTCGCCTACAGTGTGCGGGGCACGGAAATCCATCGGAGTACCCTCTACTTTGGCAATTTCACCGGTAGGGATAGAAACTTCGTCGATAGGCGTATAGAAATCAGCGTTGATCGTAACGATGTGGTTGTTGACGGTAGGAGTAGGGTTGGAAATACCGGCGAGGTTGAAGAAACCGTGGTTAGTCAAGTTAACGACTGTAGCTTTGTCGGTGGTAGCTCGGTATTCGATATTCAGTGCATTTACTTCGTTGTCCAGGCGGTAAGTCATTTCTATTTCCAGATTGCCGGGGAATCCCTCTTCGCCATCGGCAGAAACATAGTTGAATTGCACCGTACTCTCATCAATCTGGACAGCATCCCATACACGGGCGTGGAAACCGGTAGGTCCACCATGCAGAGAGTTAGGTCCGTTGTTAATCGTGAGTTCATGTTCTTCGCCGAACAAAGTGAATTTTCCTTTCGCAATACGGTTGCCGTAGCGTCCGATAGTAGTGCTTAAGAAAGGTTCCGGGCTGTTGATGACGTGGTCGATGCTGTCGTGTCCGAGGATTACATTGGCATACTTACCGTTTTTGTCCGGTACCATGATAGAAAGAATGGCGCATCCGTAATTGGTTACAGCTACTTCCATTCCCTTTGCGTTTTTGAGGATAAATAAATCAGTTTTCTTATCATTTATATCCTTTTGGAAATCTTTCCGGCTAAGCCCTGATAGATTCCCTTCTGTTGGGAATGTGTTATTCATGTCTGGTATTATTAAAATTTTCCTGCAAATAAAGGGAAATTCTTTCTTACTCACAAATTATTCCGGCTAAATATAGTAGATGCTTTAGGAAAGTTTAGCTTTATTACTTCATCTTCTTCGAATGCAAGAATAAAAGATGCTTTCTTAAATGAATTTTCATCCTCCTTTTCTTAAAAACTGAACTATTTTTTGTATGTTTGTTGCCGGATTGTAACAATCCGAGCGAATTTAATCTAAGTTTATAACAAGAAAAACAAAAATGTATCCATTAAAATTCGAACCTATTCTGAAGCAGACGCTTTGGGGGGGCGACAAAATTATTCCATTCAAGCATTTGAATTCAGACTTGAAAGGAGTAGGAGAAAGCTGGGAGATTTCTGGCGTTGAGAACAATGAATCCGTAGTGGCTAATGGTCCGGATAAAGGTCTAACCTTGGCCGATATGGTCAGAAAGTATCGCGAGGAGCTGGTTGGAGAAGCGAATTATGCTCGTTTCGGCAATAAATTTCCACTGCTCATTAAGTTCATCGACGCCAAACAGGATTTGTCAATCCAGGTACATCCGACAGATGAGTTGGCGAAGAAACGCCACAATTCGATGGGAAAAACCGAGATGTGGTATGTGGTAGATGCCGACAAAGGAGCTAAATTGCGTTCAGGATTCTCTGAACAGATTACCCCGAAAGAATATAAAGAACGCGTGTTGAACAATACGATTACCGACGTATTGCAGGAATATGAAATTCATCCGGGTGATGTATTCTTCCTTCCTGCCGGACGTGTGCACAGCATCGGGGCAGGTTCTTTCATCGCCGAGATTCAGCAGACCTCTGATATAACTTACCGTATCTACGATTTCAACCGTAAAGATGCGAATGGCAAAACCCGCGAACTTCACACCGATTTAGCCCGTGAAGCCATCAACTATGAGGTATTGGATGACTATCGCACTAAATACGAACCGTTGAAGGACGAACCGGTAGAATTGGTTGCTTGCACTTACTTCACGACTTCTCTGTATGACATGACTGAAGAAATCAGTTGCGACTATTCCGAACTCGATTCATTCGTAATCTTTATCTGTATGGAAGGATCCTGCAAGATGAGAGACAATGAAGGTAATGATCTGACTGTCAGTGCAGGAGAATCTATCCTGTTGCCTGCTACCACGCAAGATGTCACAATCACTCCCGAAGGAGGAAATGTGAAACTGCTGGAAACATACGTGTAAGATAATATCGTACAAAATGGAATTCATCCGACTTTGTTCCGTTCTCATGATGGACAAAGCCGGATGATTTTTTTTGAAATATATAAAATAATAAATGATGTAATGAGGAACAAAAATGGATTTAGCCGGTGTGCAGAGTTCTACATCGGCCGTTTGCGAAAGGAGGGACGCCATTCTACAGCACATGTTTACAAGAATGCTCTCTTCTCTTTCAGCAAGTTTTGCGGCACGCTCAATGTGTCGTTCAGACAAGTCACCCGGGAAAGTTTACGGCGTTACGGGCAGTACCTTTACGAGTGTGGTTTGAAGCCCAACACGATTTCTACGTATATGCGTATGCTTCGTAGCATTTACAACCGGGGAGTGGAAGCAGGTATTGCGTCTTATGTGCCGCGACTGTTTCATGATGTTTATACAGGTGTGGATATCCGCCAGAAAAAAGCCCTGCCTGCTGTCGAATTGCATAAGCTTCTATATGAAGATCCAAAGTCGGAGCGATTGCGTCGTACACAGGCTATTGCTGCCCTGATGTTCCAGTTTTGTGGAATGTCGTTTGCCGATTTGGCTCATTTGGAGAAATCGGCTTTGGATCAGAATGTGTTGCGGTATAATCGTATCAAAACAAAAACTCCGATGAGTGTGGAAGTGCTTGATACAGCCAGGGAAATGATCAACCAGCTCCGTAACAGGGAAGATGCCCAACCCGATCGTCCGGATTATCTGTTTGACATTCTTAGCGGCAAACAGAAACGTCAGGATGAAAAAGGGTATCGGGAATATCAGTCCGCTCTCCGTCAGTTCAATAATTGTTTGAAAGACTTGGCTAGAGCTTTACGTCTGCAATCTCCCGTCACTTCCTATACACTTCGCCACTCTTGGGCAACGACAGCGAAGTATCGGGGAGTACCTATTGAAATGATTAGTGAATCATTGGGCCATAAATCTATAAAAACCACACAAATCTATTTAAAAGGCTTTGGACTTAAAGAACGTACAGAGGTAAATAAAGGGAATTTATCTTACGTCAGAAACTGTTGTGTAGACAGAAAGAAAAGTGTAAAGTGCTAGTAGTCAGTATTGATATATGTGCGTTACTTCTTAGGTAACGGAACTTAAATTTGACGCAAAGATAGACAAAAACATAGATAGTAAGCAAATATTCTTCCACTTTTTTTCGTTTTATCTGAAATATAAGGAAAAAAACTATCCGAACATGAAATAATCTAATTTTCATGCTCTATACTTTTTTATTGCCTAATCTCTGGATTTTTCCTGTTGAGTATTAGGCAGTTCCATTCTTGTGCCCTATTCCTATATGTGATTTCCATTTTTATTGAGATGCGTGCCTTGTGTATGTATTGTCCGTTACCTAAGAAGTAACGGAATAACATGGGGTAAAAAAACATGATTTTAACAAAACCAAAATCAATTAGTGCTGGGCCTAGTGATGGGACAGGGGAAGGCGTAGCACACTCTAAACGCTGGTATGTCGCTCTGGTTCGTATGCACCACGAGAAGAAAGTAGCCGAGCGTTTATCTAAAATGGGGATTGAGAATTTCGTTCCTGTCCAACAAGAAATTCACCAGTGGAGTGACCGGCGCAAGATGGTTGAGTCCGTTCTTCTGCCCATGATGGTGTTTGTGCATGTAAATCCGAAAGAACGCAAAGAAGTTCTGGGTTTCTCTACTGTTAGCCGTTATATGGTGATGCGCGGTGAGAGTTCTCCGGCGGTGATTCCTGATGAGCAGATGGCTCGTTTCCGTTTCATGCTCGACTATTCAGAGGAAGCTATTTGTATGAACAGTTCTCCTTTGGCACGTGGTGAAAGGGTCCGTGTTGTGAAAGGACCTCTGACCGGGCTGGTTGGTGAACTGGTCAATGTCGATGGCAAAAGCAAGATTGCTGTCCGGCTGAATATGCTGGGATGCGCTTGTGTTAATATGCCTATTGGTTATGTCGAGGCTATCTGCGAGAAAAACTAATACCCGTCAGTCATTATTTATCCACCATTTACATGAATACGAAATTATCCTGTGCTTTTGCACTGATATTCTTTTTCTTCTTTTTCTCGGCTTGCCAGTCCTATAAGAAAGTACCTTATTTACAGGATGCGGAGATTTTGAAACAGGCGAATACGCAAGTTGCACCTGTTCAGGACGCAAGACTGATACCGGGCGATGAGGTTTCCATTTTTGTTTCCACTTCCGATCCGGTTGTTTCGCAGCCATTCAATGAACAAGGCAGTACATTTCTGCTGGATGACCAGGGGAATATCAACTATCCGGTTTTAGGTAAACTTTCTTTAACCGGTTTAACAAGTCGTGAAGCTGAAAACCTGATAACGGAGAGACTGAAATCTTACGTGAAAGAACGTCCTACGGTAGTAGTCCGTATGTCCGGCTTTAAAGTTTCGGTTTTGGGAGAAGTGGCTTCCCCCGGTGTTTATCCGGTGGTGAATGAGCAGATCAATGTGCTCGAGGCACTTGCCATGGCAGGAGATTTGACAATTTATGGTGTTCGTGATAATGTAAAACTAATCCGCGAAGACAGGAATGGGCATAAACAGTTTGTTACACTCAATCTGAACGACGCGGATTTGTTAATCTCTCCTTATTATCAGTTGCAACAGAATGACATCCTGTATGTCACTCCTAATAAAACCAAAGCGCAGAGCGCAGACATAGGAACAAGTACGACGATGTGGGTTTCGGGATTTTCCATCCTGGTATCTATTGCCAGTTTGCTGGTCAATATACTTAGATAATACCACCTAATTCCCGATACTCCTCCGTACAATTAAAACACGGACACTCCTTCATCGGATTCAAATCATGATGGCCTACAATCAACGTCTTAGGAAATATTTTCCTCAATTCGCGGAGCAGACCGAGCAAAGAAGCCCGTTGTGCCAATGTACGCGTGTCTTTGGGACGTCCTGCCATATCCAGCCCTCCTTCATAACAAATACCTATCGAATGGGTGTTATGGTCACGGCAGTGTGCCCCGACCTTTTCCAGAGGACGACCCTGGCAGATTTCTCCGTCCCGGGTGATGTAGAAATGATAGCCGATGTCACGGAATCTCCGGTGCAAGATATGATCTTGTCGGCAAGCCTCCGCCGAAAGGGACTTTCCTTCCGGCGTGGCACTGCAATGAATGATAATCAGAGTGATGGTACGCATAGGACTACATACAGCTCTGTACTCCGATCAAACCTCCGATAGCGGTGGCAACGGTGATAATCACTTTGATGATGAAGCTCCATACGGAGCGGGGAGATGATGAATTACTCATAGATAAGAAGTTTTAAATAAATTGATAATAGTTTTTTTATTCACCACGGAGGACACAGAGGAAACAGAGGAAAGAAATAATCTGTGGTGAAAAAACTCTGTGTCCTCCGTGTCCTCTGTGGTGAATCCCTTAAGCAGCCGGATCAGGCGCTTCACCGCCACCATCCGGTTTCGGATCAGGGTTGTCACCCGAATCAGAACCTCCTCCGGCAGTTGTCGGTTTCTGATATTCGGCCTGTTGTTTCAACTGGCTGTCGAGTTTCAGGTTGGTGGTTGACAAATTACCGGTAGCACGGGCTTTCAGACGCATACCAGTGATGTTTTTCTCCAGTGAGAAATCTTCCAGCGTATCAGCCGCCTTACTGCGGATGCCCACACCAAAGATGGCAAGGTCGTCGATTTTCACACATTTGCCATCCAGCAGCAGTTCTTTGATACAGTCAACCATGTCGGAAAGCACACCTTTGATGACACCACCGGAATACGGTGAATTGTGCTTCGACATATGCTCGGCAAGCTTTGCCAAATCAAACGTCTCGTCGCTTACTGCACGGGCGAACCACTTGCCTGCATTCAGGCCTTTCTGTTGTTGGTTTTGATAAATTTTGTAACGGATCATAAAACAATAAATTAAAGGGTTAAACATCGTGTCCGAGGGATTCTTTTCCCTTTCGACAATACAAAGATACTACCCTCAAACCTTGAAAAATCAATAGTATGCGCTTGCGTACGATTGTTGTCAATTATGCGCAGTAACAGTCGGTTATTCAATGGAAAAACGTAGGATATGTGGATATATTTTGTTGTTTTTGTAACTGTAAATCAGAAACTTATTCATTATGAACGAATTCAAAATACGTGCCTACGGCCGCATGGAACTGGCTCAACTTTATTCTCCGGAACTAACTGACATTGCTGCATATCGAAAGATGAAGAAATGGATCTCTTTATGTCCCGGACTTCTGCAACGTCTGCACGACTTAGGTTACGAATCAAAGCGCCGCTCATTCACCCCGTTGGAGGTGAGAGTGATTGTAGACGCCTTGGGAGAACCTTAGAAGAGCGGAAAAGTAAAGCACCGCTTTAGCAATCGTAAAGCTATGCTTTACCACCTCTAAAGCGCCGCTTTAGATTTCATGAAACGTCCTGTTGTTATATAAATGCAAAAAAGGCACTTTTTCCGGGGGCTCCCTAACACACGCACACATGCGTGCGCGTATAAACGCCTTTATCGTCTGTATTGATAAGCAGTCCTTTTTTTATCAGACGGTTCAGCCAGCTAAGAGCTGTGTTAGGTTTGATTTTCATCTTTTCAGCCTGTTCCAACAACTGTGTGCGGGTGAACTGGTTGCCCATTATTTCAAAAAGTGCATCCCGGTCGGCATTGGCTCTATGTTTGACCTCTGTGGAAGGAAGAAAAGATAAGATATGTGTGGCATGACGATAGAGCGGAGTTACAAGCTCCAGCACCGCATGGAAATCTTCAGCGGTGATTGTCATATCCCAACGGGTGATAATGCTGTCTTTGATATTATCGGCAGCAATCTCCTTGTCAGGAGTCAGCAGAGGGGCGGAAGAACCTTTGAACTGATAAGGCTGGTCGCATTCCAGTGCACGCATCATAGCTATTTCTGCCATGATACGGCACGTGTTGACAGCCAGTCGGGCTATGGAACTGCTCATTTCGTTATCGTTGGCGAGTCCCGAACGGAAAAACAGATCGGCAAAGAGAGCATTGAACTCTTGCTTTTGTTCATCAGTGAGCCGGAGCGTATGAAGCCCGTGTGCTTTCATCAGGTCCAGTTGCTTTTTCCATTCCAGACCTATGTCTGTGAAGACAGCTTCCAGATCGGTTTCGCCACTTTCAAACTGGTTGATCCATGTCCATATACCGTGCATATAATAAAACAGCTGGCGCGAGAAGAGACCGTTCTCTGTCGATGGAATAAGTGGTTTTACCTGTGCGGGTGTACCGGAAAGCAGGACGGAAAGATAGCTTTTCTTTACTTCCCGGTATTCCTGGTCGGTGCGTCGGTTGTACGACAGACGGTCGTGGTCGAACGCTTTGCGGAGCGTATCGCTCCAGTGTCCGTATTCAGAGCCGATAGCTGCAGAGATGGTGTCCGCTTCGGTTTCGCAGATAAGCCCTGTGCCGTTGGCATCCATGATATTTTGCAGAATACCCGTTCCGGTGTTATTACCCGAAATGAGGAACATTTTATTCTTGGGCATTTGAGGAGCTTCCACTTTGCAGCGCTCCTTTCCCATGACATCATAGGCGGCTTTCTCTTTCTTGTAGGCCTTGACCTTTTCCGCTACTTGTTGGCGGAGCTCGTCATGAATAGGCTCCACAAGCAGACGGATGAACGAAAGAATTCCCTTACCCGAGGCGGAAGGAGCTACAATAAAACTTTGCAGGCAAGGAGATTGGAGTTTGCCAGCGTATGGACATCTCACATATCGCTCCATGCTGGCACCTATGGCGGTCAATGCTCCGAGCAGCATGACATCGCGTTGTGTGGGGCTGGTGGCATAACTCATGATGAGCAACAGGATTTTCGGCCAGTCCGCTTCGGTGAAAGAGGGCAATGGCTGGTTCGGTTCACTACCGTCCTGCAGCTCTTCGGATTCGTCCGGTTCTTCATTGTCCACCTTATTATATACGTGCGTGTGTGTGAGATTTTTGGCCGGTGTATTTTCTGCATTTTTTGCATTTTTCCGGTGGTTCATCACTTCCTCTTTGCAGAGAGTTACACCCGTCCTTTCAGCAAGATGGAATGCAGTGCCCAGATGGACATCTCCATGCCGGGTAGTAAGTGCGTTGGAGAATATCCGTTCGGCATGTTCCCGTTCGTATTTGGCAGACACCCGGCACAACCGATGGAAAAACTCGCGTCCCGCTTCTCCGCAATCCGTTGCAATGGCGAACGCCAGTTGTACATATTCAGCATACGTAGGGGCAATATCCGCTCCTGCAGTTTCAACCGCCTCACAGAGGCGGCATAACGATTCAATTTCGTCCATAATTTTAATTTGTAATTTATAATTTTGATTATTTACTGTTTCTAAACAACGCTCCCGGATCATGACTAAGAAAGCAAGACCTTACAATGTCCTTACCGGAAAAGTCTACCCCTTTGCGTTTTTCTCCGAATGGAGAAGGTGTTTCCGTACCATAGAGCAGCACGGTGAACATCATTGCCAGCTTCATATTTTCGATGATACTGTTTGTGTCGTTAGCCATGGGTAAATGATTGTAGGGTACGAATGCTTTCACACCCCGTCCACTGGGACTGATAAACGTGAGTACAGGATGCAGAAGGTGGTCATTAAACAATGCGCTGCGCATTTCCACTGCCTCCTGATAGGAGTCGAGATGGTCGATATCTACCACCACCAGATGTGAAGAAGCTACGAAACATTTGCTGTTTCGACGCGAGAACGTACCACAGGGAGTCACATACGGCAATAGTGATGCTTTTGCGGTCCGTATATCTTCGGAATTGCGTACTTGTCCGGTCAGAATTTTGAGATTCTCGTTGCAGGTTATCATTTGAAAAACTTGCTCTACGGAGACTTCGCAGGAGGGAATAAGTGTTG
This sequence comes from Bacteroides sp. L008, assembly GCF_040812255.1. NCBI lineage: Bacteria > Pseudomonadati > Bacteroidota > Bacteroidia > Bacteroidales > Bacteroidaceae > Bacteroides > Bacteroides sp. L008. Next base: position 567,032 of record NZ_JBFNXO010000001.1, read on the forward strand.
CAGGAGTAACAATCCGTCCCTGTTCATTTTTGATGGGAGCAATGGGAGGCATGAAGTAAGACATTCTGAAATCGTTTGTCATAATGTTTATTATTTGAAGTTATCGCCTTGAATTTTCAAAACGCGGTGCGAAAGTAGGAAAAACTGGAAATAGAGGTTTCAGACATATCTGAAACTCAGCGGGTGAAAATAATATATAATTCAATATTTTAACAATTAATAAGAGTTTAAGAATGAGAAGAAAATGGCATCATTATGTGCTTGGTTTTGTAATGGGTAGGCTGCTTAAGAATACAGGTGTAACTGTGAAAGATATGCTTAAGGAGATGCATATGAGTTCGGACACCTATGAACAATTAAAAAGGGCGACGATAAGGTCGTGAGTCATTATATCCGTCTTTTGAACTTTTTCTATGACGTTTCTACTGAAGAAGAGTTTCGGAAAAAAGCAAATGAATGTGTGGAGTTCTATATCAAGTATAGGAAGAAACACGGATAATAGGGGGGGGATCTGATTAAGAAAAAAATAATATTATGCAGGAAGTCCAACGTTTTAATAAAGTCCTAAAATCTTTTGTCCTTTTAGGGGACATTATCTTACTGAACTTACTGTTGTGGGTATTCGATTCTCTTTGGGGAAACCGTTCCCTTTTTGAGTTTTCCATGCCTCTTTTCCAGAGCATGGCTTTGATGACTTTATGTTATCTGGTTTGCAACATTCGTTCCGGAGTGATCCTTCATCGTCCGGTGGTTCGTCCGGAGCAAATCATGCTTCGAGTGGCACGGAACATGATTCCTTTTGTATTGATGGTGCTGGGACTCTCATACATTTTCCATTTTGAATGTGTTAACCTGCGTCAGCTGGGGGCATTTTACGTAGTTCTCATTATCGTTATTATTTCTTATCGCCTGACGTTTCGTTATATTCTGGAGCTTTATCGCAAAAGTGGGGAAAATGTCCGAAAGGTAGTACTGGTGGGTAGCCATGAAAATATGCAGGAACTTTATCATTCCATGACGGATGATCCGACATCCGGATTTCGGGTACTGGGATATTTTGAAGATTATCCATCAGACCGCTATCCTATGAATGTAGCATATTTGGGACAGCCATGCGAAGCCGTTGATTATTTGACCCGTAATGCGGGAAAAGTAGACCAGCTTTATTGCAGTCTTCCTTCCGCCCGTAGTGCTGAAATTGTGCCGATTATCAACTATTGTGAGAACCATCTGATTCGTTTTTTCAGCGTTCCCAATGTCCGGAACTATCTGAAACGGAGAATGCATTTTGAAATGCTAGGTAATGTTCCGGTACTTTCTATCCGTCGTGAGCCACTAGAGTTATTGGAAAATCGCATTGTGAAACGTAGCTTTGATATTATTTGCTCGCTACTGTTCCTTTGTACCCTTTTCCCGATTATATATGTCATTGTGGGACTGGCTATAAAGATAAGTTCTCCCGGACCTGTCTTTTTCAAACAGAAACGAAGTGGTGAAGATGGTCGTGAATTTTGGTGCTATAAATTTCGTTCGATGCGGGTGAATGCTCTATGTGATACATTACAGGCTACCGAACATGATCCTCGTAAAACCCGAATCGGTGATTTGATTCGTAAGACGAATGTGGATGAACTTCCTCAATTTATTAATGTACTGAAAGGGGATATGTCTTTAGTGGGTCCCCGTCCGCACATGTTGAAGCACACAGAAGAATATTCCCATTTGATAAATAAATATATGGTTCGTCATTTTGTGAAACCGGGTATTACAGGTTGGGCACAGGTGACAGGTTTTCGTGGAGAAACAAAAGAGCTTTGGCAGATGGAAGGACGCGTGCAACGCGACATCTGGTATATTGAGCATTGGACGTTTCTTTTGGATTTATATATCATGTATAAAACTGTGTATAATGTCATCCGCGGGGATAAAGAGGCTTATTGAAATAATTAAAGATTAAAAACTAAAAATTATAGGCGGTTATGAAAAAAATGGCTGGATTGACTCTTTGCTTGTTACTTACTTTTTTGCTGGTATCCTGCCAAGCATACAAGAAAGTGCCTTATTTGCAAGATACAGCTTTTGTGAATGATACAGAACAGAGTGTTCATCAGACAGGTGTGAAGGTAATGCCAAAGGATTTGTTGACGATTGCCGTGTCTTGTTCCACTCCGGAACTGGCTGCACCTTTCAATCTGGTAAATTCGGGTACTGATGCTCCACAGCAATATTTGGTAGATAATCAGGGAAATATCAACTTTCCGGTATTGGGTGAGATTCATGTAGGTGGATTGACTAAACTGGAAATAGAAAACTTGATTATAGAGAAATTGAAAGTTTATTTGAAAGAAGCACCGCTTGTAACTGTACGTATTGTTAATTATCGGATTTCAGTATTGGGGGAAGTTACAAAGCCAGGCAGCTTTGTAGTCTCTAACGAGAAGATTAATTTGTTGGAAGCCCTTGCAATGGCAGGTGATTTGACCATTTATGGTATGCGTGATAATGTGAAATTAATCCGAACAGGGCAAGATAATAAACAGGAAATTATTACTATGGACTTGAATAAGGCTGAAACGGTACTGTCTCCTTATTATCAGTTACAGCAGAATGATATAATTTATGTGACACCTAATAAGACTAAGGCTAAGAATTCGGATATAGGGGCTAGTACTGGCTTGTGGTTCTCTGGCATTTCAATTTTGATGTCAATAGCCAATTTATTAATAAGTATATTACGATAAAATTAATAAAATAATTGATCAACAATGAAAGAAAACCCATACGAAAATAATATGAATGAACAGGATGAGGAGAAAATCAATTATCAGGAACTTCTTTTCAGATATATAATCCATTGGCCTTGGTTTGTCGCTTCTGTTTTGGTCTGTCTGATTGGTGCTTGGGTGTATTTACATTTTCAAACTCCCGTGTATCAGGTTTCTGCTTCCATCATGATTAAGGATGACAAGAAGGGCGGCGGTTCTACAGATTTGGAGAACTTGGGAATAGGCGGAGTAATTACTTCCACGCAAAGTATTGATAATGAAATAGAAGTTCTGCGCTCAAAAACGATATTGAAAGAAGTGGTCAATAATCTGGAGCTATATATCACCTATTATGACGAGGATGAATTTCCGAAAAAAGAGCTGTATCAGACTTCTCCGGTCATAGTAAACCTGACCGCCCAAGAAGCGGATAAATTGCCGGGTTCTGCTTTGCTTGCTATGAAATTGTCTCCCGAAGGCGTTCTGGATGTAAACCTGAAAGTCGGTTTGAAAGAATATAATCAGCGTTTTGAAAAACTGCCTGCCGTCTTACCTACTGACGCGGGTACGTTTGGATTTGCGTTGAAAGATTCATTGTCAGGTGGTCAGATGGAGGGGCATAAAGGTGAACGGCATATCCGCGCGGTGGTCAGCCGGCCATTTGGAGTGGCGAAGGGATATCAGGGGGCGTTAAGTATAGCCCCGACTTCCAAGGCCACTTCTGTTGCCGTGGTCTCATTGATGAATACGAATATACAACGTGCCCGTGACTTTATCAATAAGTTAATGGAGATGTATAACCGGAATACGAATAATGACAAGAATGAGGTGGCTGAAAAGACGAGGGAATTTATCAATGAGCGTATTAAAATTATAGACGAGGAACTGGGTAGTACGGAGGATAAGCTGGAAGCTTTTAAAAGAAACGCGGGCTTGACGGACATTAGCAGTGACGCTCAATTGGCCGTATCCGGAAATGCAGAATATGAGAAGAGGCGTGTGGATAACGGAACACAGATAAATTTAGTTCGTGATCTCATTAAATACATCAATAATCCGTCGAATGAGTATGAGCTGTTGCCTGGTAATATTGGTTTGTCTGACGCTGGATTGACCACCCAAATAGGACGTTATAATGAATTGATAATCGAACGTAAACGTTTGCTTCGTACTTCTACGGAGAGTAACCCGATGATTGTGAATCTGGATACAAGTATTCGTGCAATGAAGTCAAACGTGCAGGCTGCAATTAATGGAACTTTGCAGGGCTTGCTTATTGTCAAGGCTGATTTGGAGCGTGAGGCGGGCCGCTTCTCCCGTCGTATCAGTGACGCTCCAGGACAGGAACGTCAATATGTGAGTATTGCACGTCAACAGGAAATCAAGGCAGGGCTTTATTTGATGCTTTTGCAGAAACGTGAAGAGAATGCTATTACGTTAGCTGCTACTGCGAATAATGCCAAGATTATTGACGAACCAGTGGCGACAGGAGGACCGCTTTCTCCAAAACCTAACATGATTTATATGATTGCTCTGGTACTAGGAGTAGGTTTGCCTGTCAGCGTTATTTTTCTGATAGGTCTAACAAAATTCAAGATTGAAGGTCGTGGTGATGTGGAGAAATTAACAAGGTTACCTATTGTCGGTGATGTACCGTTAACCGACGAGAAAGCAGGTTCTATTGCTGTGTTTGAGAATCAAAATACTTTAATGAGTGAGACTTTCCGTCATATCCGTACTAACCTTCAGTTTATGCTTGAGAATAACCAGAAAGTAATTTTAGTGACTTCGACAGTTAGTGGTGAGGGCAAGTCTTTTATTTCTTCAAATCTTGCGATTAGTCTGTCTTTGTTAGGAAAGAAGGTAGTAATTGTAGGGCTTGATATTCGTAAACCCGGTTTGAATAAAATTTTTAATATCCCCCGAAAGGAGCAAGGAATTACTCAATACCTGTCAAATCCGGAGAAGAATCTAATGGATTTCGTTCAGCCTTCGGATGTTAGTAAGAATTTATATATTCTTCCAGGTGGAACAGTACCACCTAATCCTACGGAATTACTGGCTCGTGATGGTTTAGATAAAGCGATTGAAACATTGAAAAAGAACTTTGATTATGTAATTTTGGATACTGCCCCTGTTGGTATGGTAACAGATACTTTGCTCATAGGTCGTGTGGCTGACTTATCTGTTTATGTATGTCGTGCTGATTATAGCCGAAAAGCAGAGTTTACCTTGATTAATGAGTTGGCTGCTGATAATAAGCTTCCCAATATCTGTACTGTTATTAATGGTCTTGATCTTCAAAAGAAGAAATATGGTTATTACTACGGTTATGGCAAATATGGTAAATATTATGGTTATGGTAAGCGTTATGGCTATGGTTACGGCTATGGAGAACATAAAGTAAAGGAAGAATAAATACCTAAAATAGTAAGTACTCAACAATAATAATATATGAATATAGCAATTGTAGGCACAGGCTATGTAGGCTTGGTGTCCGGTACTTGTTTTGCAGAAATGGGTGCCACTGTGACTTGTGTTGATGTAGATACCAATAAGATCAGCAAGTTGAAAGCCGGTGAAATGCCTATTTATGAACCAGGGTTGGAAGAATTGGTAAAACGCAACGTTGGCTATGGGCGTCTTCACTTCACAACGGATTTGATCGAAGTTTTGGATGATGTGGAAGTAGTCTTTTCCGCAGTAGGAACTCCTCCTGACGAAGATGGTAGCGCCGACCTAAAGTATGTGCTTGCCGTAGCCCGTCAGTTTGGACAAAACATCAATAAATATACCATTCTGGTCACAAAATCTACTGTACCTGTGGGTACTGCTCAAAAGGTGAAGGCTGTCATTCAAGAGGAGTTGAACAAGCGTGGGGCAGATGTCCCCTTCGATGTAGCTAGTAACCCCGAATTCTTGAAAGAGGGTGCCGCTATCAAAGACTTTATGAGTCCTGATCGGGTGGTGGTTGGCGTTGAGAGTAAGAAAGCCGAAGAGGTAATGACCAAGCTCTATCAACCTTTCTTGCTTCAGAATTTCCGTGTAATCTTTATGGATATTCCTTCTGCTGAAATGACTAAGTACGCTGCCAATGCTATGCTGGCCACCCGTATCAGCTTTATGAACGATATTGCCAATTTGTGCGAGCGGGTGGGGGCTAACATAGATCACGTGCGCAAAGGTATTGGAGCTGATGTACGTATCGGGCAAAAATTCCTTTATGCCGGTTGTGGATATGGCGGTAGCTGCTTTCCGAAAGATGTGAAAGCTTTGGTGCATACAGGTATCAACAACGGTTATCACATGGAGGTGATTGAAGCGGTGGAACGTGTTAACGACCGTCAGAAGAGTATTGTTTATGATAAACTTATCCGTTTGATGGGTGATGTAAAAGGTAAAAATATCGCTATGTTAGGTTTAGCTTTTAAACCTGATACAGACGATATGCGCGAGGCTCCGGCTTTGGTCGTGATTGATAAGTTACTAAAGGCTGGTGCTACCGTGAAAGTGTTTGATCCCATCGCTATGCCTGAATGTAAACGTCGTATCGGTGATGTCGTGACCTATACTGAAAATCTCTATGACTGTGCCGACGGTGCTGATGCGTTGCTATTAATGACTGAATGGAGACAATTCCGCTTACCCACCTGGAACGTGATTCAGAAGGTTATGACTGGTAAGTACGTTGTAGATGGACGTAACATTTGGAATCGGAGAGAGCTGGAGGAAATGGGATTTAGTTATACACGGATTGGAGAGAAATAAAATAGAATGGAAAATAAATTAATTACAGTAACTTCTCCTCTTCTACCTCCTTTGGAAGAGTTTCAGAAGATGATTGCTGACATATATGCCAGCAAATGGATCACAAACAATGGAACCTTTCATAGACAGCTCGAAAAAGAGTTGGCGGCTTATTTGAAAGTCCCTTATCTTAGTTTGTTTACCAATGGTACTTTACCACTTATTACCGCTCTTCAAGCATTGCGTATTAAGGGTGAAGTAATTACTACTCCTTATAGTTTTGTTGCTACTACTCATAGTTTGTGGTGGAACGGCATTAAGCCTGTATTTGTTGATATAGATCCTGCTACGGGCAATATTGACCCGAATAAGATTGAAGCAGCTATCACTCCCAACACTACCGCTATTATGCCGGTGCATGTATACGGAAAGCCATGTGATACTGAAGCTATTCAAGAAATTGCAGATAAATATGGATTGAAAATAATCTATGATGCTGCTCATGCTTTCGGTGTCGAGGTGAATGGAGAAAGCGTCCTGAATGCGGGCGACTTGTCTACGTTGAGTTTCCATGCTACTAAGGTATACAATACCATTGAGGGTGGGGCATTGGTGATGCACGATGAGAAGATGAAGAAACGCATTGATTATCTCAAAAACTTTGGTTTTGCGGATGAAGTCACTGTAGTAGCTCCGGGTATTAATAGTAAAATGGACGAGATGCGTTCTGCTTACGGCTTGCTCAATTTGAAGCAGGTAGATACTGCCATTGAAGCACGCCATCAAGTAGCTGTCAAGTATCGTGAAGCGTTGCGTCCTATAGATGGTATTACCTTCTTCGATGATATGCCGGGAGTGAAGCACAATTATTCTTATTTCCCTATTTTTATTGATGAGAATAAATATGGTATGACTCGAGATGAACTCTATTTCAAGATGAAAGAACAGGGGGTATTGGGGCGCAGATATTTCTATCCGCTGATAAGTACTTTTTCTACTTATAAAGGATTAGAGAGTGCTTCTCCTTCTAATTTACCGAATGCGCATAAAATGGCTGATAGTGTTATTTGTTTGCCGATGCATCATGCGTTAACAGACGAAGATATACAGAGGATATTACATTGTATTGTGAAGTAAGATGGATAAACAAATATATATATTAGGAATAGGCCACAATACACCTGTATTCATGGATTTGGCCTTAGACTGTGGTTATCACATAGCAGGTTTGTATCATTATAATGATGAACGGACGGGTGAAATGAACTATGGCTACAAAGTTCTTGGTTCCTTTAATGACTTGTTTCAACAGGATATCCATCAAAAGAATTTTCTTTTGACTATGGGCGATATCCAAATCCGCAAGGATATGTGCGAACGATTGTTAAAAATAGGAGGGGTAATCCCTACTCTTATACATCCAACGGCAGTCATATCACGCTTTGCTCAAATATCCGCATGCGGGGTATTGATTAATGCATTTAGTCACATCCAGGCAAATACGGTCATTGAGGATAATGTCACGATATTATCGGAAGTAATCGTTAGTCATAACAATGTGGTAGGAGCCCATAGCTTTCTTGCGGGCAAGGCTTTTGTGGGAGCTTACACTCATGTTGGCAAAGATGTGTTTTTCGGGCAAGGCGCATTAAGTATATCCGGTAAGGTTGTCGATATTGGTGATGGAGCTTATATTGGAGCAGTCGCTTTGTTAACTAAAGATGTTCCATCAAAGGCTGTCGTTTGTGGACAACCGGCACGAATAATAAAATATTTGGAAACATAAGATCATAGGTCACCATGCTCTTACTTTAATTCATCCCACTGCCATCATCTCGCGCTTTAGCAAAATATCTAATACTGGAGTAGTGATTGGTGTATTGACGGAAATACAGAATGATATTGTCATAAATAAGAATGTGACTATATGGACTAATGTGGTAATATGCCATAATTCAGAAATAGGGGAGAATTGTTTTATAGGTCCTAAAGCCTTGGTCGGTGCTTATATCCATGTTGGAAGAAATGCTTTTATTGGTCAAGCTTCCGTTTTGGTTTCCGGAAAGGTGGATACTGTTGGAGTCGATTCCATAATTGGGGCTGGAAGTATTGTCACCAGACCGATTGAGGCAAATGTAATAGTGGCAGGCAATCCGGCACGAATAATAAGAAAAATCTCAAATTAAAATAACTAACGCGCATATTTGTGTTTACACATATATTGGAATAAGATATGTATGAAAAAATTCCCCTATAAACCTGATATAAAGTCCAAAGAACGAAATTCTAACTTGGAACTATACCGAATTATCGTAATGTTACTCATTGTGGCACATCACTATGTCGTGAATAGTGGATTACCATCCATTATCGATTCATATCCCTACAATGCAGACTCCGTATTTTACTATCTCTTTGGGATGTGGGGAAAAACAGGGATTAATTGCTTTGTCATGATTACCGGATGGTTTATGTGTAAGAGCCGGATAACTTTACGGAAATATTTGAAGTTGATTTTTGAGGTGATTTTTTATAATGTAGTAATTAATGCAATATTTGCTATTTCAGGATATGCCTCTTTTTCGCTAATTGATTGGTTTTGGATATTATGGCCCGTTCATAATATAGCATCTGATTTTGTTACTTGTTTCTTACTATTTTATCTCTGTATACCATTTTTGAATATATTGGTACGACATCTTGATAAAAAGATGCATCAATGGTTGATTTTGTTAATGCTATTCATTTATACTATTATGGGAACTTCCTATAAATATCAAGTGTCGATGAATTATGTGTCTTGGTTTAGCGTATTATTTTTAATAGCTTCTTATTTAAGATTCTATAACATTACATATAAGGGTAAAGAGCTGAAGTAGGGGGTAATGACAGTTATTTCTATGATTGTGTCTATGACAACTGTGGTTGCCATACCATACGTAAGTGTATGGATAGGGAAACCTATTCCTTACCATTTTTTTGTGGCAGACTCCAATCATCTTATGGCGGTGATAACAGCTGTTTGTTCTTTCATGTATTTTAAAGATATGAAGTTGAAGAATAGTCGAATTATTAATACCATAGCAGCTAGTACTTTTGGAGTTCTATTGATACATGCGAATAGTAATATTATGAGGAAATGGTTGTGGCAAGATATTTTGGATAATGAAGGACAATATGGAACGTCAACCTTTGTGCTTCATGCTGTAGGGAGTGTAGTTGTTGTATTTGTAGTATGTATAGTAATAGATTATATTAGAATAAAAATTATAGAGAATTATTTCTTTAAATGGCTTGATACTAAAGGTATTTATTAAATAGAATTAATGACGGATAACTCAAGAGAAAATTTAAAAGAGAAAACTAAGAAAGGACTTTATTGGAGTTTCTTCAATCAGTTTGCCAATTATGGAATGCAGTTTTGTGTGGGTATAGTTATGGCAAGATTGCTTTCACCTTCTGACTACGGTATTACGGCATTACCTGCAGTGTTTATGTCTGTAGCATGGATCTTTCAAAATGGCGGACTAAGTGATGCCTTGATTCGAAAGAAGAATTTGAAAGAGGAGGACTTATCAACTGTTTTTTATTATAGTATAGCTATAGGTATTGTTTTATATCTTATGTTATTTATTTCAGCTCCTTGGATAGCTGGATTTTATGAAATTCCTATTTTGATACCATTAATTCGGGTTACGGCATTAAGCTTTCTTTGGGGACCTTTAAATACAGTTCAAAATGTTATATTAAAGCGGCGATTGGATTTTAAAACTCAGACAAAAGTGTCTATATATACTAAATTTTTTTCTGCTTTTATCGGAATCACATTAGCTTATAATGGATATGGTGTTTGGGCTTTAGTAGCTTCAGGTGTTTTATCAAGTATCTTGGGACTATTATTGAATTGGTATGTAGTAAAGTGGTATCCAACAACAAGGTGGTCCAAAGATTCTTTTCGTTATATATGGGGATTTGGTAATAAAATAATGCTTGCTAGCTTAATTGATACAATATATTATAATTTCACGCCATTGTTTATTGCAAAATTCTATACTCCTGTTCAATTGGGGCTATATAATCGTGCTTATGGATATGCTATGATGCCTTCTCAAAATATCTCTGCAACATTACAAGGAGTAACATACGCAGCTTTAAGTAAAATGCAAGATGATAAAGAAGCTCTTGCTCGTAATTATAGAAAAATGTTGAGAGTTACAGCATTTATAGTTTTTCCTATGATGATGATGCTTGCTGCTCTTTCACGCCCTTTAGTTATAACAATAATAACTGTTAAATGGGAGGATTGCATTATCCTGTTACAAATACTATGTTTTTCTATGATGTGGTATCCCATACATTCAATAAATCTAAATCTATTACAGGTTATGGGACGTTCTGATTTGACTTTGCGTCTTGAAATAATTAAGAAATTAGTAGGCATTTTTGTTCTAGCTATGACTTTGACACATGGATTAGCTATATTTTGCTATGGAGCTGTAGTTTCTTCATTGTTTTCATTAGTTATTAATACCTATTATACAGGTAAGCTTATTAATGTGGGTTTTTATAAGCAATTAGGTGATCTTATGCCTATACTGATCTTAAGCTTATTTGTTTTTATTGTAATTTATATATCAAACCTATTTATGACAAATATGCTTATACAAATAATTGTAGGTGCTATAGTAGGTGGATTAGTCTATCTTGGGGGAGCATTGTTGCTTAATTTAAAAGAACTTGATGAGGTGAAATATATGTTGACTAGAAATAAATGAAAATATGTTTAATATAGTGTGTATAACAGATGAGAATTATGCACAGCATGCTGCTGTTATGTTTGAATCTCTTCATGCTACAAAAAGTGAGGGAGAATATTTCCGTATATTTTGTATTACAACATCTTTAAAGGCAGATATTAAGGATACTTTAAAGGTCGTTGTTGAGAAAGATGGTAAATCGCAAATAATTTTTGTAGAGAAAACAGCTCAAAAGTTAAATTTAGATGAGTATCAAACAGGAAATTATGGCAAACAGTGGAGTCCTGTCATGTACATGAAGTTGTTTATACCCCAATTCCTTCCCCAAAATATAGATAGATTTTTGTTTCTTGATGTAGACTTAGTAGTAAACCATGATTTGAAAACATTGTATAATACTGAATTTGAAGGGAATATAATAGCAGCTGCTGAAGACTGGAAGTATTCAGTCTTGCATAAAGAACGTATAGGATTGGCGCAAGATGACTATTATGTAAATTCGGGGGTAATGATGATTGATTTAGATGCTTGGAGGAAATTGGAGTTAGAAGTTCCTATGTTTGATTTTATGCAGACCAATAAGGATACCATTACCAATGACCAAGATGCGTTTGCACTCTATTTTAAGAATCGAATCATATTTATTCATCAGAGATGGAATGTTACGACTTATTATTTTGAACGAAAGCCTCGTATATTAGACAAATACATGGATATTGTTGATGAAGTCCGTAACCATCCTTTTATTGTGCATTTTTGTGAGCCTATTAAACCTTGGTTTAAAGAGTGTAGGCATCCTTATAGGTATCTTTATAAAAAATATCTCAAAGCTACTCCTTACAAATCCTACAAATTTATTAGCTGTGATTCTCATTTTGGAAAGCCTTCGTGGAGATATATTGTAAAGCATTGGCTTAACGTACTGGGATTAAGAAATGATGGATGGAGTATGGTATACCTAAAGCATTAATATATATGAACGAACCAAGTATATCGATTATTGTGCCCGTGTATAAAGTAGAGGCATATCTTCGGCGGTGTCTAGATTCAATATTGTCACAAGATTTTACTGATTATGAAGTGATTCTTTTGAATGATGGAAGCCCTGATAACTCACCAGTAATTTGTGATGAGTATGCTTCTATTGATAGTCGTTTCAAAGTAATCCACAAACCAAACGAAGGTGTTGCTAAAACTAGGCTTCGTGGATATGATGAAGCAAGTGGTAAATACTTTGTTTTTGTAGATTCGGATGATTATCTTCTTCCTGGAGGTCTCAAAGTTTTGTTTAATGAGATAGAGAAAGGGTATGACATTGTACGTACTTGTGTATACAGGCAAGGAGTAAATGGTAATAACTGGATAGAACATTATCCCATTGAGTCAGGTACTATTATTGGTTCAGAAGAATATTTGCAAGCTATGATAGTTGACAATATCGCTCCCTATCTTCATTGTGCAATATATAGAGCAAATTTATTCTGTCGTGAAACTTTCATGCCATCAGTGGAATATAATATAAATGTTGGCGAAGACTGGATTGCAAGTTATTTGATAGCAGATAAGGTGAAGAAAGTTTTGTTTATCAATATTCCTGTGTACGTATATTGTGTGAATACGAGTGGTATCATGAAGACCTCAATTCGTGGCTGGGAGTATCAAGAACGCACAAAACGAGCTCTTTTACCTTATAATAGTCAGCTTCCCGAATCGATACGTCTATTCGGACAGAGAGTTTCTTGTATAAATAAGCTGAGATATTTTTTTATACCAGAGATTTCGTTCAATTGGAAAGAATATAGACTGATTGAGAAGCAAGTGGATGACTCTATTCATAATCTAAAGGGTATAAAATATATTGCTCCTTCATATGTACGTTTTATCCATTTACCATTTATTTATTTTTTATATACAAGGGTATATTGTTTGCTCTTTTGGATAATAAGGAGAAAATGTAGTTCTCGTAAAATCTTGAAATAGAACAAATAGGAATGGAAAATGGAAATATAATGGTGTCTATCAGATGTATAGCCTATAATCAAGAGCAATATATACGTGATACTTTAGAAGGGTTTGTAATGCAAGTAGCTAATTTCAATTTTGAAGTTATTGTACATGATGATGCATCAACTGATAATACAGCTAATATCATTCGCGAGTATGCTGAAAAGTATCCCAAGATAATAAAGCCTATATTAGAGACAGAAAATCAGTATTCTAAACATGACGGTTCCTTAAATCGGATTATGACATCAGCAACAAGAGGAAAGTATGTGGCTTTATGTGAAGGAGATGATTATTGGATAGATCCCTTTAAACTGCAAAAGCAGGTCGATTTTCTTGAATCTCATCCCGAATATTCAATGTGTTGTACAAATGCAGTGATACAATCACCACAAGGGGAACTTGAATGGACACGATTTGAGGAAGATTGCGACATCTCTATTGACAAGATGGTAAGAGGTGGAGGATCTCTTATTATGACTTGTACAGAGATGTATAAAAAGGAGGTCTTAGAATTGTATGGTTCATTAGATTTTTGTATGAAGTGTATGATTGGTGATTATTGTATGCAAATACTTTCTTCATTAGAAGGTAAAGTGAGATATATGCATGAGAAAACTGCAGTGTATCGTTATCAATCAGTAGGTTCTTGGACAATGAAATCTGAAACGGAAAAGGTTGTAGAACAAGTCTCTGGTTGGAAATCACAGATTGTGATGTTAAAGGGGTTCGACAATTTTAGTAAGGGTAAATACCACTTGACTTTTTATGAGACTCAAGTGGCTCTTGTAGATTGGCTGTGTAGGACTCATATTAATGATTGGGAGAGAATTGTTGATGGTATGAAAGATATTATTCGATTACCTTTGACCTGCCGATTTAACTATTTCTGTAAGAAAAACGAATATGTAAGATTATATTGGTTGTGTGATTTAGTTGCAATAATCAGATATAAGAGTGTTAAATTGTTGAAATTGGTAAAGCTGTATTCTCTCTTTATTAAAAATAAATAGATTTTTTATGAGTTCAAAAATCTGTTATCATAACAACCGAAAATGAAATTCTTATCATATCTTCAATAAATAAAAAATAGTTGATTAATGATACACCAAATCAATCATGTTGATTCATACATAATTACCATCATCATACCTGCGTATAATGCTGAAAAATATATTGAACGTACTATTGAGAAAGTCAATGAAATGAGACATAGTGTAGAAATAATAGTGGTGGATGATGGTAGCAAGGATAATACGTTGCAGGTATGTAATGTTCTAAAAACAAAGTATTCTAATTTATATGTGTATACTCAATTTAATGCAGGTGTGAGTGCGGCTAGAAACTTGGGTATTGAACATGCCCATGGTAAGTGGGTGTTCTTCTGTGATTCTGATGACTGGATAGATGCAGAGAATCTTTCGGTTATTGTGGATAGAGCTGAGATGTCGGATGGTAAGACTTTATTCTTGGCGGCCATGAATTTTGTGAAACCTGCGCCTGCTGGAGTAGTATTGCATCCAGTACCTAATGAACGAGCATTTACTATAAAAGAATATTTATCATCTATTCTTTTTCAAGGATCTTCATGTAATTACCTTTTTCCTTTGCAGATAATAAAAGAGAATGGTATACGTTTTCCTATAGGAGTTGTGAATACTGAAGATCAAGTATTTAATATTAAATGTATCTGTTGTAGTAATGGAGTTTATTCAATCAATATTCCTATTTACAACTATAACCACCTGAATGAAAGTTCGGCATCACATACTAATAGGACTGTTAAGTGGCGATTAGGACCCTTATACGGTGCAATAGATTTATTGGCTTTTTGCGTAGAAAAAGGTGTTGATATAAAAATCGTAGCTCCACAAATAGACAGATTAGTGGAATATTATTATCGAAGTCATATTTATGGGAATCATACTAGTGATGATTTAGTTAATATCCGTGTGTTACTTGATACAATAGCTAAGCAATGTAGTAGAGTGGGAAACTCCATAAAATATAAAGCTGTCAGGCTCAATCCTTGTGTTGGATTGCAACTTCTTAAACTTTATAACTGGATAAAATTTAGATAATTTTTATACTATGAAATAAATTATTGTTATAAATGATTGGATAGCATATTTCATATTGTAATGTTATGTATTATGACTTATAATTTTTTACGAAAATATGCACTTAAGATATTGTCTCATTTAATTAAGAATGCGATCATAGATGATAATAAAACGGTAATAATTAATAGAATATTAAAATGAGTTTTCACGATGATTTAATTCGGCTTAATGTATTGAGTGGTGGTATAAAAAAACTTCACTCGTTTAATGAAAAACATTCGCAACGTTTACTTCAATTAGTTTATAGAGTTGGACTAATGTTCTACGATATAGTGGTGGGTTTTTCTCGTATAAATGCTATTAAAAAAATAATGGTTTATGGTGCTCCGTCTGAACGTCCTATTCGGCTGGCGGCTGTAGTGATAGCTAAGAACGAATCTGAATATATTTCCGAGTGGATGGCTTATCATAAATTACAGGGATTTGAACGCATTTATTTATATGATAATGACTCGACAGACATGATGAAAGAGTGTATTCAATCCTATATTGATGTTGGTTTCGTTGTGTATCACCAGATTCATGGAAACAAACAACAGGGTAATGCATATACACATGCATTACATAATTATGGTTGTGAATGCAAATACATGGCGTTCATTGATTGTGATGAATTCCTTACTCCTTGTAAGCAAGGCGACAAGCTTATCGATTTATTGGATACGACTTTTGAGAAATATCCGCAGGCAGCAGGTTTAGCGGTGAATTGGTGTATGTATGCTTCTTCTCATTTGGAAGATAAACCCGAGGGTATGCTGATTGATAATTTTGTGTGGAGAGCGAATGTTGGGAAACCGGGTACGCAGATTATAAAATCTGTGATTCGTCCTGAATACTGCTTAATGTGGGCGCATCCACACTATCCTGTGTATCGTTTAGGTTATGATGCTATTGATTATAATGGAAATATAGTGAAGATGTGGGAGAATGAAATAAGAGATTACGAGGGTATGATGATTTGTCACTACTTTACAAAAAGCAAAAATCAATGGATCAAACGTCGTGCCATGGGACAGTGCAGTACTGGTGTGAATAAACCTCGACCCATCGATGATTTTTATCGGCATGATAATAATGATATATTAGATGAGCGTGCTAAGATATATAGTGGAGAGGTGAAAGAAATAATGAAAGACTATAAACAAATGTTCCAATGATGAAACAGCGTTTGATATGGCTTGATGTAATGAAAGGTATTACTATGATTTTAGTTGTTCTTGGACATGTTCTGAATAATATGCAATTATTTAATCAACCTGTAAACAATTGGCTTCATCAATTTCACATGCCTTTTTTCTTTATGTTATCTGGTTTTTTAGCTATTCATACTGTTAAGAAAATGTTTTGGAATAACTTGAAAAACAAGGTTATAACTCTTTTAGTCCCTTTTGTTATTGGTGGATTTGCCTATGCTTTAAGTTTTGATAAGTTAAATGAGTTTATTACTACTGAGGCTCATGCTGGTTATTGGTTTTTACTTTCGTTATTTACATGTTGGCTCATCTTTCTTCCCTTGATATATATTCTTAAATCAGCTAAAATAGGGAGTAATATGTTTGTTGAAGCAATTGTTCTTATCATTCCTTTTTTTGCAGGTAATATTTTGATGGAACAATTACCGAATGTATTATTGAAGGTTTCCACATTTTCTTTTACTTTTTCGAATTATAGATTTTTTGTCTTAGGGTATTTCTTGGGAAAAGTTTATTTTAATAGGGAAAAAGAATATTTGAATTTCTATAATGTATTTTGGAGAGGGGGAAAAGAAATAATCATAGCGGTTGCTGTGGTGGTGTTTTCCAGTATAAGTATAAGCATAATGACACAAAGTGTACTTATCGATCATATTCCTATAACTATTTATCAGATATTACTTTGCTTATCTTTGTTTATAATGATATATAGCATAACAGACATTATACATCCGCGGATTTTGAAGTTATTGAAGTATATTGGTTATAATAGTTTAGCTGTATATGTCTTTCATTTCTATTTTGTATACCTGTTTCCTTTGAAAGGATTGGAAATAATATCATTTGGCTATCAAACGCTTATAGCCTTATTTTTAACGGTGGTGATACTCACTGTTACTCTTTTGGTTGCTAGTGTCTTTAATCGAAATAAATTTTTATCTCTACTATTCCTAGGGAAAAAGTATAAGAAATAATGAGTGATATAAATAAAAAAGTTGCAATAATCATTGTGACTTGGAAAGGGATGAAATGGATTGATACTTGTTTGAACAGCATCCGTAACTCTCTATATCCTGCTACTGTATTTATAATAGATAATAATAGTCCAGACGAAACGCCTGATTATATTGAAAAAAACTTTCCTGAGGTGGAACTCACTCGCTCGGATAAAAATTTGGGGTTCGGAAAAGCTAACAACTTGGCAATAAGGCAGGCTATGGATGCAGGTTTTGACTATTTTTTCTTATTAAATCAGGATGCTTATTTACAGCCTGATACAATTAATTGCTTATTAAGGGGAGGGAGTGATGGAGATTATGGAATTATCAGCCCTATTCATCTCAATGGTGATGCTACTGCTGTAGATTTTTATTTTCGTGATTTTGTATTGGCCCAATGCCCAGATTATCTTGATGCTACGCAGGTAGGATTTAATGGGCGAATTGTATTTGAAAGTGAGTTTATACCAGCTGCAGCTTGGCTTTTACCTCGTAAAACGGTAGAGGAAATAGGTGGATTTGATCCTCTATTTTATCATTATGGTGAGGATGATAATTATTGTTCAAGGGTGCGATACCACCAACGCAAAATCGTGTTTATTACTAATGCACGTGTACAACACGATAGAGTGGGTACGATAGGCAATAAAAAGGTTTACAATAAAGAACTGTTTTTTCGAAATTTGCTTATTGCCAGCATGGATCAAACAAAAAGTGCTAGTTTTATTATTCAAAAAATAGGACGACAGTTTTATGATGACTTTGGTCTGTGGTTCATGTATTTATTTATGGGTAAATGGTCAATGTTACGCAACTTTATAGAGGACTATTTTAGGTTGTTTTGTAAAGTGAAACAAATAAAAAAAGATAGAAAAGCTAACAAAATACTTCAAGCTAACTGGTTGTAAAAGCTAATAACAAAAATGGAATTAATTTCAATAATTATCCCTATATATAATGCCGAACGTTACTTGAGGCCTTGTTTAGATAGTATCTTACAGCAGACTTATAGTAACTGGGAATTGATAGCGGTAGATGACGGGAGTGTAGATAGCAGTCGAAATATATTGGAAGATTACGCTAGGCGGGATAATCGTATCAAGATAATTTCTAAAGTTAATGAGGGGGTATCTATTGCTCGAAATACAGGATTAAAATTTGCCAAGGGAACATACGTATATTTTGCGGACGCTGATGATTTGGTGTATTCACACGCTTTGCAAACGTTAGTAACTTGTGCTGTCCAACATGAAGCTACAATGGTAAAAGCTGACTTTAAAGCTATTGATGAACAAGATGAGGAGATCTTTGTGAATAAAAAATATTATATTCGGAGTAAATATAAAGGGGGTGCGTGGACTAGCGAAAAATTCTACCATAAAGTATTAATGAATGAATATTTTCTGTGGACATGTTTGTTTCGAATAGATGTTATAAGAGAGAACAAACTATACTTTTTGCCTTATTGCAGATTGATGGAAGATGCTGATTTTATGATAAGATACTTAATGGTTGCTAATCGTAACTTCTATGTACAGGAACAAATTTATGGCTATAGAAAGTATGCAACTACTGCTACTGTTGCCACAAAAGATTATTCTACAGATTTAGAGGCGATATTTAATCATCTTTTTTTGTATCATAATAATTGTATAGTACAGAATTTTTTAAGTAGGATATCTATGTCTGTTTTGGAATTAAAAAGAAAAACCGATAGAACAGAGAATCTTTGGAATTTGTCAGTTAACTATTTTCCATATCAATGTGCACGGATTAATGCTAATTTGGGACTTTTTGTTGCGAAATGTTGTTTAATTTTAAACAAATTGATAACATATGTTATTTATAGATTGGATAGGATATGATAAGTGTAGTATCTGATAGATTGTCAACAGAGGGAGTGAGCTGGGGGCGCATTGTACTAATGCTTTTGGTTTTTCTAATAATCCCTCCTTTCTTGGCTTTACCTATTATTATTGGTATGATATTGTCTAAGTCGCATACTACTAAAACAGACTATTATTGTTTGTTTTTCTGTATAGCTGTCTATTTTGCAGCGATAAACTCAACAAAAATACCAGGAGGTGATCAAGTTCAGTATTATTATGCTTATAAGAATGTGCCTCATCTTGGATTTCTTAAATCCTTAATTTATATCTATGGCATAGATTATTATGTTGAACCAACCAAGAGTCGGATATCTGGTGAATTCATGAATGGTGTGTTCAATTATATAGGTTATTACGTCACTTTAGGGTATTATCCTCTATATGCGGCTTTACTCACTTTCGCAGATTATTTTCTTATCTTCTTGGGGTTGTATAAGTTCTGCTTAACAATGAAGAAACCACATATTCCGATAGTTTGTGGTGTGACTACTTTATCATTTTTCTATCTCTTTTTTAATTATACGCTACAAATTCAGAAGCAGTTTCTAGCACAAAGTATTATGATGTATGTTTTAGGAAATTATGCCTATTATGGTGAAATGAGAAAGAAAGATTGGATTATGGCTGCTTGTGCTGTGTTTACTCATGCTGCAACGCTACTTTTGGTGCCCTTTTTAGTTTTCAAGCCTTTGCATAGTAGGTTAACGAAAAAGGGATTGTTTTTTATTGGTTCAGCTTTCGCTATGCTAATTGTAATGGGGCCTAGTTTAGCATCAGGTATGGCAACAGATAGTAGTTCTACTTTGACGTATGGTGTGTCTCGCCTAGCGGCCAGTGAAATTCGTAATGATACAGAGTTTGGTCTTGTATGGTCTCAAGTCTTTGTTATAGCTCTTCCCATGGCATTGATTACATTCCGAAAACTTTGGCTAGATCGTAAAACGCTTTCTGATAGTAACGCCTTTATTCTGAATATTACTCTTTTATTATTGCTTACTATAGTAGCAATGTTTAGACAGCCATTAGCACAGTATCGCTATTTTATGATGTTGTTTGCTTTCATGCCTTTTATTTATCCTTTTGCTTTTAATAATATTAGAAATAGGGATGTGTTGCTTAAAGTGATTGCAGTAGTGATGATTTTGTGGTTCTATTATCAGTTCGAACTAATTGTTTGGGATTATGCTTCTCTAGTGGATATTATTATTAAGAGTCCGATTTTACTGTTATTTGGTAATTATTATACGGTATAGTAGATATGCATATTTGTTTTGTCTGTCGTGAATATCCACCTTCACAGCGAGGTGGTGGGATAGCTTCGTATATTAAAGAAGTAGCACATGGTCTGCATGCAGTTGGACATAAAATTACAGTGATTTGTGCATCGGATAATACATGTCAAAAATCAATGTATGATGATGAAGGTATATGCGTAATACGTCTTAGAGGGGGGGATTTTCTTATTCCTGAAGTCGAGAAGCCTTCTTTATGGAAGAAATTTCGTCCTCTATATCGTTTTTATAGTTATCGTAAGTGCATTGTGCTAGCTATAAAGAAGTTAGGTGATGTGGATATAGTAGAAGTGCCTGAATATGGAGCAGAGGGGTATTTCTTAAATCAACTGAATATTCCAGTAGTGGTACGATTGCATACACCGATGCTACTCGATCATTATAAATTTTCTCTTCAGCCTTTCTCGAAGGATAATTGGTATTACTACTGGCAAGGAAAAAAGGAGCTCCAAGAGATGATAAAGGCTGCCTATTTGTCATCATGCAGTACCTCGCTCAAAATATGGGCAGAACAGTATGTAGGAGTAATGAAAGACAGAACGCAGGTGATTTATAATCCTATCGACGTGAATGCATGGAGGAATTTTCAGCGGAAAGAAGAACAGCATGAGGTGAAAGAGATTCTTTTTGCTGGTACTATTTGTGATTGGAAAGGGAGCGGTGATTTAGCGGAAGCTTGCCGAATCCTTCATCAAAAGGATGCTTCTTGCTCGTTTCGTTTAAGTTTAGTAGGAAAAACAGGGACTTTTGCGGAACAATTGCAAGCTAGATATGGGCATGAATCGTGGTTTAATTTGATAGGTAAGGTACAACGTGAGGAGTTGATGGAAAGATATACTACCGCTGATGTAATTTGTTTTCCTTCGTGGTGGGAGAATATGCCTATGGTTTGTATTGAAGCAATGCTTTGCGGAGGAATTGTATTGGGTAGTAGTTCGGGGGGCATGAATGAGATTATTGAGGATGGTAAGAATGGATTTCTGATAGAACCTCGTGATCCTCGACGTTTAGCTGATAAAATAAAGCAGATATTTACTTTATCGGAAGAAGAAAAGACTAATATTTCATTAAGTGCCCAACAGCGTATCAAAGATGCTTTCAGCCTGGATGCGATTATGAAGCAGCAGATAGCTTATTATAAAGAAGTGATAGAAGATTATAAGAAAAAGCAATGAAGATACTTTGGATTTCACCGTGGTTCGGCAATTACCGAATACCGGTATATGAAAATTTGAATAAACTTAGTGGCGGTAATTTCTACTTGATTTGTTCAGAAGAGAATACTTCAGAACTGGTAAGAGGGAAGTTGAAAGCGGCGTTGGATAATCATGCTATTGTGATGAGTGGTGAACAACGCATGACAATGGGTAGTGATGAATCGGATTTTGCCAATAGTGCATTGGTGATAAAGAAGCAACCGGGGTTGTACAAGGCTATAAAGTCTGTGAGGGCAGATGTGGTTATTACCGAAGGTTTTGGTGGTTGGGCTCCCGCTGGTATTTGCTATGCGGTGACACATCGAAAAAAACTTTGTATGTTCTATGAACGCACAGCATACGTGGAACGTAACTCTCCTACATGGCGGTCGATGTATCGCCGATTGGTAGGTATACCTGTGGATTATTTTCTAATTAATGGTACGCTTACAGAGGAATATTTGAATGAGGGCTTGCACTTTAAGAGAATTCCGAAAGTAAAAGGTTGTATGTGTGCGGATAGTTTTGGCTTATCACAGGCAGTTGAAAAAGTAACTAGGGCAGACAAAGACGCTCTGCGCGAAAAACTAAAATTAAAAGATGGACTGACTTTCCTTTTCGTGGGGCAGATGGTGGAACGCAAGGGTATCAAGGAATTACTTGCAGTATGGGGGCGGCATATTACTGAATATCCAAACGATAACTTATTGGTAATAGGTAAGGGGATTTTGGAAAAGTCACTGAAAGAGTTATATGCGGGGGATAATTCTATTCATATCATGGGTGGTATCGACTACGATGAACTCTATAAATACTATGCGCTCTGTGATGTGTTTATCATGCCTACACTTGAAGATAATTGGTGTTTAGTGATACCGGAGGCAATGGCATGTGGTAAACCTGTGGCTTGCTCTATTTATAATGGTGGTCATTATGAATTGGTGCAAGATGGGGTGAATGGGTATAAGTTCGATCCTTTGAAGCCTGAATCCATTATAGATATATTGGCAAAGTTCCATCAAGCAGATTTGTCGGCTATGGGACAAAAGGCAATTGAAATAGAAGGTAATTATACACCTGATAAGGCGGCAGCCCGTATTTTTGAGGCTTGTGAAAAAGTATATAAGCGATGAAGATTGATTATAGTAATATGCCCAATGGGGCAAGCAAACTAAATTTTGTATTGCGCTATATCTTCAATCAGTTGCGTACGTGGTATATGTTTCATGTGCGTTATCCATGGGTGAAATATGAGGGATTTGTACGAATGATGAAAGGTACGGGCTTTGCACAGAATATGGATGTACGGATAGGACATAATGTACAATTCGGTGATTACTGCAATGTGGCTTCCAATGTATATTTTGGGAATAATATTCTGATGGCAGGTCGTGTGTGTTTTGTGGGGCGTCAAGACCATACATTTTCTACTCCGGGCAAGACAATCTGGAGTGGTGGGCGTGGAGATAATGGCATTACTATTATAGAGGATGATGTGTGGATTGGTACTGCTGCTATCATCATAAGTGGAGTTACGATAGGCAGGGGGAGTATTGTCGCTGCCGGATCGGTGGTAACGAAAGATATACCGCCTTGTGAGATATGGGGAGGAGTACCAGCGAAGAAGATTCGTGATCGGTTTGGAACGGAAGAAGAGAAAAAATATCATTTAAAACTTCTATGAAACAATGAAATATAGGCATTGATATTTTGAAATGCTTTGCTGCAATCGTTATTACCAATTCGCACATGGACATACTTTATCCAAAGCTTGGTGCATTGGCAGCTGGTGGTGCAATTGGTGATGCTCTTTTTTCTTCTGCTCCGGGTTTACTCTATTCTTGGGCAGAATGGGACGGTTTGATAATTGGTATAAACGACGTATTAACCGTATTTATCCTACTGTCTTTGCATGGGTTATGGGCTTCTTTATTGTTCAACTATCATAGTGATATAAATAAAATCCTTTCATCGGGAGCTGGCTCATTAGTTGCATAATGATATATTATGTGGTGCTGTACTTCATACAGCGTTATTTGCTAGGACATTTGAAGTTGGTATTTATGCTGGTAGGGGTAGCATGTGCTAGTTATTTTATATTAATTGATACTCTGATAGATTTTAATATGTATGGAGAGGGGTATTTTAAGTGGTTTCATTTCTTTATGTTTATGCTGATGGGAGCGATGATGGGTATTTCACAAATATCATTTTGTATGGGATGGATTGAAACTAATAGAATGCATTGTAGTATTTTATGCACTATATGCTTTTAAAGATGTTGCAATATGTAATAAACTTCAAATGTTGACTTGGATTCCATTGTTGGGCACTGTGTTCTATTTCTATAAAGTTTGCAATTCGGAATGGATGAAGAAAGCCTATTATCATCGTCTGGTCGGTTGGATTATCAAACTGGTTGGTAGCTTGTGTTTAGAAATATATTTGGTACAAACGTCTCTGTTTACAGATAAGATGAATGTTGTCTTTTCACTTAACTTAATTGTAATGTTTGTCATTATTGTGGTTGCGGCGTATATCTTGCGTTGCGGTGCAAGGATTTTTGCACAGCCATTCAAGGATATGGATTATGATTGGCGGGCGGTGTTTAAGGTATAAAAATAGCAAGATATATAAATGATTTATTAATATGGATGTTTTACAGACAAAAAACAGAATAGAATATTTGGATGCAATGCGTGGATTTTGCATGACTCTGGTGGTTTATGCCTATTTGGGCTTAAGTGTATATATGACGAATTTGTTTTACAACAATGTGTTCCCAATCTTCAGAATGCCACTGTTTTTTTCTTGAGTGACTTTTTATACTTTTCAAAATTGGTAAGCGTACATTACTCATTTAGCTTACTCATTATTTCCTATTGGGCGGAGTTGCTCTAGGAATTATCGTTCCTGTCATTCAAAACAATTGTGGTTGGATAGTGGGTTTCATGTCTCTCTTTAATTCTTTCTTTAGTAATACTTGGAACTTGTTTACTTATAGAGGCTTTATTCAGAAAAGTGGAACCTCTGTATAGGTTGTGCTTTGGATATCCGAATTGACGATACTTTTTTAGCCTCATATGCTCTGTGTAGACATTATCTTCCTAATAAATAATATACGATATGCTTTCTATTTTAATTAACGCCTACGCCTGTTCTCCTGATATGGGTAGTGAGCCGGGAATGGCTTGGAATTGGTGTGTGAATTTAGCTAACTATTGCGAACTATACATCATTACTGAAGGTGAATTCCGAGATAAAATAGAGGCGATGGTGTCTACATTGCCACAAGGTAGAAATATGCACTTTTACTATAATCCTGTATTAGAGGAAGTAAGACGTATGTGCTGGAACCAAGGAGATTGGCGCTTTTATAAGCACTATCGTGTTTGGCAGTATCGCACGTATGAGATTGCTCTTAATATAATGACGGCACATCATATTGATATAATACATCAGCTAAACATGATTGGGTTTCGTGAACCGGGGTATTTATGGAAGATTAAGGAAGTGCCGCTTGTATGGGGACCTGTGGACGCTAAGGAGAAATTTCCCATAGCTTATTTACAAGGCGCGGGGTTGAAACAGCAGCTATTTATGAGGCTTAAGAATTTCTTGACGGGATTGCAACTGAAATATAGCTTACGGGTACGAAATGCGGCGAAGTATGCTTCAGTAGTGGTGTCTGCTTCATCGGAATCACAAAAGAGCTTTAAGAAGTACTTTGATATTGATTCACCGCTATTGAACGAAACAGGATGCTATCCTCAAGTGCATGATTTAAAAAATAAATTGCAGAAGAAAGAATTAGATTTATTATGGGTGGGAAAGTTGGATTTTCGCAAACAGTTGGTATTAGCTATCCGCACAGTGGCGCAGATGAATAATTCTTCTGTGAAGCTGCATATAGTAGGTGGTGGGGATGCTTCTTTCTATCAGCAGTTGGCAGAGTCATTAGGTATTGCATCACAGTGTGTATGGCATGGATTAGTGATGCATGATGAGGTGCAGCACTTGATGCAGGTGGCTGATGTATTCTTTTTTACCAGCGTAGCGGAGGGTACTCCGCATGTAGTGTTGGAGGCTATTGGTAATAATCTTCCTGTGGTTTGTTTTGATGTTTGTGGACAGGGGGATTCGGTCAATGAGTTAGTTGGATGTAAGATTACATTATCTACTCCTGCACAGTCGGTTAAAGATTTTGCAAAGGTGCTGAATGGACTTGAAACAAATAGGGAATTGCTAAAACAACTTTCATTGAATTGCCGTAAAAGACAGGAGGAATTATCTTGGGATAATAAGGCAAAACAGATGTTGGAATTGTATAAATCATGCTCTCGCACTGTATAGCGATACGTTTTGATGAGAGCTAAGAAATAATTTCCGCAAAATCCGCAAAATAAGTGAATGAAATTAATCCTCTAATTTTTTAATTTCATATGATTAAGTTAAAAGAACTCTCTATCATGGAGAGTATAAATCAACTAAAAGCATTACCGCAAGGTAAGTTGCTAATAAACACAATTAATGCACATTCTTACAACACTGCCCTAAAGGATCCACTCTTTGCCAATGCATTGATGAAAGGAGATGCGCTCATCCCTGACGGGGCAAGCATTGTGAAAGTTTGTAAATGGCTAAAGATGCAAAGCCAACCGCGAGAACGAATAGCAGGTTGGGATCTTTTTGTTCTTGAGATGAATCGCCTTAATGAGAAAGGAGGGCGATGTATGTTTATGGGTAGCTCGGAGTATGTTTTGGCATTGATTAAACAACGGGCAGCAGTGGATTATCCGAACCTGGAAGTGGTGACTTATTCACCTCCTTATAAACCGGAATTTTCACAGGAAGATAATGCGGCTATTGTGGCGGCTATTAATGAGGCAAATCCAGATCTGTTATGGATTGGTATGACGGCTCCCAAGCAGGAGAAATGGATTTACAGTAATTGGCAAAAATTGAATATTCATTGTCATGTGGGTACCGTAGGGGCGGTGTTTGACTTTTACGCTGGTACTACTGAACGGGCTCCATTATGGTGGCAACAACATTCGTTGGAATGGCTCTACCGATTGATAAAAGAACCTAAGCGAATGTGGCGTAGGTACTTGATTGGTAATGTGTTGTTCTTATGGAATATTTGTAAAGAGATATAGATTATACAATGATATGAAAGGTATTGTTTTAGCTGGTGGTAGCGGTACGCGTTTGTATCCTATTACCAAAGGCATTAGCAAACAGCTGATTCCTATTTTTGATAAACCGATGATTTATTATCCAATTTCGGTTTTGATGTTGGCGGGTATTCGTGAGATATTGATTATCTCTACTCCACATGACTTGCCGGGATTTAAGCGCTTGCTGGGTGATGGAAGTGATTATGGCGTGAGGTTTGAATATGCAGAACAACCGTCACCTGATGGATTGGCGCAAGCTTTTATTATTGGTGAGGATTTTATTGGCAGTGATTCGGTCTGTTTGGTATTAGGTGATAATATCTTTCATGGGAATGGCTTCAGTACCATGTTGAAAGAGGCGGTGTACATGGCAGAAAAGGAACAAAAAGCTACTGTGTTTGGCTATTGGGTAAGTGATCCGGAACGCTATGGTGTGGCGGAGTTTGATGACGAGGGTAATTGCCTAAGCATTGAGGAAAAACCTGTACTGCCAAAATCGAACTATGCGGTAGTGGGGCTTTATTTCTATCCTAATAGGGTGGTAGATGTAGCGAAGCACATCAAACCGTCAGCTCGTGGGGAATTGGAGATTACCACTGTGAACCAGCGATTTCTGGAGGATAGTGAGTTGAAAGTACAGACACTGGGACGTGGCTTTGCTTGGTTGGATACGGGTACACACGACTCGTTGAGTGAAGCATCGACCTTTATTGAGGTGATTGAAAAACGACAAGGACTGAAAGTTGCTTGTCTGGAAGGTATAGCGTTTAGACAAGGTTGGATTGATGCCGACAAGATGTGTGAGTTGGCCCAACCGATGCTGAAGAATCAATATGGGCAGTATTTGTTGCAGGTGGTAGAGGAAGTGGAACGCACAGGAAAGAGTAATTTATGAATAAAAGAAATATTATCATTACCGGTGGAGCCGGATTTATAGGCAGCCATGTGGTACGTTTGTTTGTGAACAAGTATCCCGATTACCATATTATCAATCTGGACAAGTTGACTTATGCGGGAAATCTGGCTAACTTAAAAGATGTAGAGAATAAACCAAACTACACTTTTGTAAAAGCGGATATTTGTGACTTTGAGATGATGCTGAAGATTTTTAAACAGTATCATATAGATGGGGTTATTCATTTAGCTGCCGAAAGTCACGTGGATCGTAGTATCAGAGATCCGTTTACTTTTGCTCGTACTAATGTTCTTGGAACTCTCTCTTTATTACAAGCTGCCAGGTTAACTTGGGAGTATCTTCCGGAAGGCTATGAGGGTAAGCGTTTCTATCATATTTCAACTGATGAGGTGTATGGAGCATTGGAATTGACGCACCCGGAAGGCAAGTCTTCGGATATATCTGCACACGAAGTATATGGCGATGAGTTCTTCAAAGAGACAACAAAGTATAATCCACACTCCCCCTATTCGGCTTCGAAAGCGGGTAGTGATCACTTTGTACGCGCTTTTCATGATACTTATGGTATGCCGACTATTGTGACAAACTGTTCGAACAACTATGGACCTTATCAGTTTCCCGAAAAGTTGATTCCGCTGTTTATTAACAACATTCGCCACCGCAAACCGTTACCTGTATATGGTAAGGGAGAGAATGTGCGCGACTGGCTCTATGTGGTAGATCATGCAAGGGCCATAGACGTGATTTTCCATAAAGGTAAGGTAGCGGATACGTATAACATCGGTGGCTTTAACGAGTGGAAGAACATAGACATTATCCATGTGATTATTAAGACTGTGGACCGATTACTGGGTAATCCGGAAGGACACAGCGAGGAACTGATTACTTATGTAATGGACCGCATGGGACATGACTTACGCTATGCTATTGACTCTACGAAACTGAAGAATGAATTGGGGTGGGAGCCTAGTCTACAGTTTGAAGAGGGTATTGAGAAGACGGTGCAGTGGTATCTGGATAATCAGGAGTGGATGGATAATATCACCAGTGGTGCCTATGAGAGCTACTACGAGGATATGTATAAGAATAGATAAGTATCTGTATGGAAGTTATTAAGACAAATATTGAAGGGGTGGTGATCATTGAACCGCGTCTTTTTAAGGATGATAGGGGGTATTTCTTCGAATCGTTTTCGCAAAGGGAGTTTGATGAAAAGGTACGTCCTATTAAGTTTGTACAGGATAATGAAAGTATGTCCTCGTATGGAGTGATGAGGGGGCTGCATTTTCAAACTATGCCTTACAGCCAAAGTAAGTTGGTACGTTGCGTAAAGGGTGCAGTGCTGGATGTGGCTGTTGATATCCGCAAGGGTTCACCTACCTATGGTCAGCATGTAGCGGTAGAGTTGACAGGGGAAAATCATCGTCAATTCTTTATTCCTCGTGGCTTTGCTCATGGTTTTACAGTATTGAGTGAAATAGCAGTGTTTCAATATAAATGTGATAACTTTTATGCTCCACAGCATGATGGAGGCATCAGCATATTAGATGAATCACTTGGAATTTGTTGGAGAATTCCTACAGGCAAGGCTATCTTAAGTGAGAAGGACACTAAGCATCCACTATTGAAAGATTTTGAATCTCCATTTCTGTATGGAGAGGATTTATATAAATAGCATATAATAATAACGAAATATGTAGGTCCCTAACTTCATGCTACACACATGAATCCCCTACATTCTGCAGGTTGGGAAAAATACAGCGGTATATTCCTGATCTGTCCCCTCATATTGGCAAATGCTGATATGTATTCTAAATATATCAACTGTCTGTGAAGATCGTTGATATATTACTTTTTAATAGCATGTTTATTGATTAAAGATAATATTCAGATTTCTAGTTTTGTATAATAGAAAGAATTAGAATGTTTTTTATTGATTATCTATTGTGTTTTTGAAAGAAAATGCATTTCTTTGTAGTATAGATAAAAACAATTTATTATGTTGACTACTGTAGAATATTTATCTTTGCTTCGTGAGTATATGCGAAAGAATGCTGCTAAATATGGTATTTCTCGCATGGGGATATTTGGCTCCGTTGCTCGTGGTGAACAACATGAGGGTAGTGATGTCGATATTTGTGTTGAAATTGATAGACCTTCTATCTTTACTTTAGTTCATATTAAAGAAGAATTGGAAAAACTATTGAAATGCCCTGTTGATGTGGTTCGGTTGCGAAATAATATGGATGAATTATTGAGGGGGTGTATCAATAAAGATGGAATTTATGTGTAAAAGTCAGATAATAGAATCATTGTATCCAGAGATGGATTGGAAAGGTGTAATGGGAATGAGGGATATAATCGCACACCATTATTTTGATTTAGATGCTGAAATTGTTTATGACGTGATAAAACATGATTTGCCGAAGTTAAAAGATGTGTTACAACAAATCATAGACGATTTGAAAGTATCCAATCAAGCGATTGACTAAATGATTTTTTATTTCAAATTTCTAAAATATGTCCGTACCTTCTGCATCTGAATATAATTCACCCCAAAGTTTCTTCTATCATAGAATTAAAATCACTGCTAGCTTTGTGTTATAGAATGAAAGCTGTATATTTGTATGCACCATAATTAAAAGGTTGTACATGTATGAGCAATAAAATATATCCTATTGGTATCCAGAACTTCGAGAAAATCCGTCAAGACGGTTATTTTTATGTTGATAAAACGGCCTTGATGTATCAGATGGTAAAGACCGGGAGTTATTACTTTTTGAGTCGTCCGCGCCGTTTTGGAAAGAGTCTGCTGATCTCTACCCTGGAAGCATATTTTCAAGGGAAGAAGGAACTATTTGCTGGACTGATGGTGGAGAAGCTCGAAAAAGATTGGATAGAACATCCAATTTTGCATCTCGACCTTAATATTGAGAAGTATGATGTTCCGGAGAGTCTGGATAATATTCTGGATAAATCGTTGACCGCTTGGGAAAAACTTTATGGTGCCGAACCATCGGAACGTTCGTTCTCTCTACGCTTTGCCGGTATTATAGAGCGCGCTTATGAAAAGACCGGACAACGGGTAGTTATTCTGGTGGATGAATATGACAAGCCGATGTTGCAGGCAATTGGCAATGAGGACTTACAGAAGCAATTCCGGGATACATTGAAGCCTTTCTACGGGGCTTTGAAGACGATGGACGGCTGCATCAAGTTTGCGTTGTTGACCGGGGTGACAAAATTTGGCAAGGTGAGCGTATTCAGTGACTTGAATAATTTGAAGGATATTTCAATGGATGAACGCTTTGTGGATATTTGCGGTATCACGGAGAAAGAAATACATGACAATCTGGAGGAGGAATTGCATCAGTTGGCAGAAAAGCAGAAGATGAGTTATGAGCAGGTGTGCGCAGAATTGAAAGAATGTTATGATGGTTACCACTTTGTGGAACATACTATAGGAATCTATAACCCTTTCAGTCTGTTGAACACGTTTGATAAGATGAAGTTCGGCAGCTACTGGTTTGAGACGGGGACACCCACTTATCTGGTGAACTTGTTGAAGAAGCATCACTATGATTTGGAACGGATGGCTCATGAGGAAACAGACGAACAGGTGCTGAACAGCATTGACTCGGAATCTAGTAATCCCCTTCCAGTGATTTATCAGAGCGGATATCTCACCATTAAGGGGTATGACGAACGTTTTGGTATATATCGTTTAGGTTTTCCGAATCGTGAAGTGGAAGAGGGGTTTGTTCGTTTCCTGCTTCCTTATTATGCGAACGTGAATAAGGTGGAGTCTTCGTTTGAAATTCAGAAGTTTGTCCGTGAAGTTGAATCTGGTGATTATAACTCTTTCTTCCGTCGTTTGCAAAGTTTCTTTGCAGATACAGGCTATGACGTGATTCGCGAGCAGGAGTTGCACTACGAAAATGTGCTTTTTATCGTTTTCAAACTCGTAGGCTTTTATACTAAAGTGGAATATCATATAAGCGAAGGGCGCATCGACCTTGTTTTGCAGACGGACAAATTCATATATGTCATGGAATTTAAACTGAATGGCACGGCAGAAGAAGCCTTGAAGCAGATTAATGAAAAACATTATTCACTTCCTTTTGAAGCGGATAATCGTAAGCTTTTTAAAGTAGGTGTGAACTTTAGTTCGCAAACAAGAAATATAGAAAAATGGATAGTGGAAGAGTAGCTCTTTTTATCTCAAATTCTTAAAATACGCCCGTATCTTCCGCATAATCTTGATTCCCATCACTACGCCATCAAATACAGCCATACCGGTATTGAACGAACGCATGAGTGCATCCGCCTTGTTGGTTGCCGGAGCAAGTGGGGCAAATATTTCGCGTGTAGTAGCTGTCATGGCTTTTTTTTGAGCATGGATCTCATTTAAAAGCTTCTTTTTACGTTCGGCAATCTCTTCTAATGTAAATTTCTGCGGGGTCTGCGCATTCATAATTTATTTATTTGAATCGGTTAAAAATAAATTAGCGAGGAAGTTCACCATTGGAGAAATGATGAGCTGCTTGCGGAAAATAATAACCAGGGCGATGAGAACAACATTGATGCCTGCTATGATGGCGAAACTCGACATCAGACCGCCCACCAAAGGCTCCAATATATAAGCAAGAGCAAAAAGCAGATAAAACAGGGCAACCATGCCAAGGATAATAAGTACTAATATCATAATTAACGTGGAAAAAAGTATGGTTAACTTCTCCGTCAATTCTAATTTGGTATATTCTTTTTGAAGCTCCAGATATTTCTTGAACTCGAAAAACAACTGCTGAAAATTCTCAATACTTTTATCGTCTGCAAACATGGTCGCTCTGTTTTTAGTCTTTGGTTACTCACTTATTCTGCTATTTCTCCCTTCATCTCGGCAGCGATCTCGTCAACGAGAGTTTCCATTTCACTGCGGTTAAGCTTGATTCCTTTTTTACGAAGAATCTCTGCGATTTTATGACGGGTATCTTCTCCCTTTTCAGGAGCAAATAAAATACCAAGGGCTGCACCTACGGCTGCACCACCCAAAAAAGCTGCTAAAACATTCAATCCTTTCATAATGTATAATGTTTAAAATGATTATGATACAACAAACATAACATTTTTATCGAAAGGTTGTTCGTGAAAACTGAAAAAAAGTGCCTCGTTTTATAATTCTTTTTTTCTTTTATGGTTTAATCTTATTTAACTGACTTTCGTAGCTATCCTTTGAAGGTTAAGGCGTACTTTTGCTTTCGAATATTGTAAATCAAAACATAATGGAAGCTAAGATTGTTTTTATAACCGGTGCCAGTAGCGGAATTGGTGAAGGTTGTGCCCGTAAATTTGCGAAGGAGGGATGGAACCTGATTCTGAATGCCCGTACCGTATCGAAACTGGAAGAACTGAAAGATGAACTGGAAGGGGGGTATGGTGTCCGGGTTTATTTATTGCCTTTTGATGTGCGTGACCGGAAATTGGCTGCCGCCTCTTTGGAATCATTGCCCGAAGAATGGAAGGCGATTGATGTGTTGGTGAACAACGCCGGACTGGTGATCGGTGTGGATAAGGAATTCGAGGGTAGCCTGGATGAATGGGATATCATGATCGATACGAATATAAGGGGACTGCTGGCTATGACGCGTTTGGTGGTGCCCGGTATGGTGGAACGCGGACGCGGACATATTATTAATATAGGATCTATTGCGGGGGATGCCGCTTATCCGGGTGGAAGTGTGTATTGCGCAACGAAAGCTGCCGTGAAAGCTCTTTCGGACGGACTCCGGATTGATCTGGTGGATACTCCGTTGAGAGTGACGAATGTCAAACCGGGAATGGTGGAGACAAACTTTACAGTGGTGCGTTATCGGGGAGACAAGGAAGCTGCCGATAATTTTTATAAAGGGATTCGTCCGTTGACGGGAGATGACATTGCAGAAACGGTTTATTTTGCCGCGTCGGCTCCTGCACATATTCAGATTGCGGAGGTACTTTTGATGCCTACTTATCAGGCGACAGGCACTATTTCGTATAAGAAGAAGCCGGAATAGACGTTTTTTTGACGGATTTCTTTGTCGGATGATAAAATTTCTATTATTTTGTTGCCCGAAACTAAATATAATAGACGAGAATATTGAATTATTAATTAAAACAGAGTATAGGATTATGAAAAAATTAGTCGTATTAGGAATGGGAGTATGCTTGGTGCTGGCATTTGCATCTTGTAAATCCAGCGAAAGTGCCTATAAGAAAGCTTACGAAAAAGCAAAACAGCAAGAATTGGCAGAACCGCAGGTGGAAGCTCCGGTAGAGGTTACTCCGGTGGTTGCAGCTCCTGTGACAACTACTAAAGTGGCAGATACATCCGGCGTTCGTCAGGAAAAGGTTACAGTGGTTTCCGGTAACGAAGGATTGAAAGATTATAGCGTTGTAGCAGGTAGCTTTGGTGTGAAAGCGAATGCTGAAGGCCTGAAAGATTGGTTGGACGGACAGGGATATCACTCTACGATTGCATTTAATGCTGATAAGGCAATGTATCGTGTGATTGTGAACTCTTTTGCTGACAAGGCTGCTGCTGCTGAAGCTCGCGATGCATTCAAGGCTAAATATCCGAACCGTTCGGATTTCCAGGGTGCTTGGTTGCTGTATCGTGTATATTGATTTCTTTTTGGTAATATATATTGGAAAGAACGAACGTTTTTTTCCGAATAAGAAGGCGGTAACTGGGAAGTTACTGCTTTTTTATTGAAAATGAGTGGCTTTTTCGTTTAGATATTTTTATCTTTCTACTAAAAGAAGTTATAAATGATAGTGGGGAAACTTTTATAGCAAAGAAAGTTTTTACTTTTGTCAACTCTTAATTTGGAGGATGTATTGCCTGAATGTGAATAGGGCATTAATTTTAGAGATTGAATGGAACAAAAATATGTTATGGCTGCTATTGATGCGGCTCTAAAAGCGGGTGAAAAGATTCTTTCTATTTATAATGATCCGGCATCGGACTTTGAGATAGAGAGGAAGGCTGACAACTCTCCGTTAACTATAGCAGACAGAAAAGCGCATGAAGCGATTGTGGCTATTCTGAACGATACTCCTTTTCCTGTTCTTAGTGAAGAAGGGAAGCATTTAGGGTATGAGATCCGTCGAGGATGGGATACTTTATGGATTGTAGATCCGCTGGATGGAACGAAGGAGTTTATTAAGCGCAATGGAGAATTTACGGTAAATATCGCTTTGGTGCAGAACGCTGTACCTGTGTTCGGTGTTATTTATGTGCCTGTTAAAAAAGAACTTTATTTCGGGATCGAAGGTGCAGGGGCTTATAAATGTTCCGGTATTGTCAGTCTGGAAGATGACGGCGTGGCATTGGAACAGCTGATTGGGAAGTCGGAACAGATACCTTTGAAGGAGGTGCACGATCATTTGATCGTGGTTGCTTCCCGTTCGCACCTGTCGCCTGAAACTGAATCATATATTGCAGATTTGAAGAAGAAACACGGCAGTGTGGAGTTGATTTCGAGCGGAAGTTCTATTAAAATCTGTCTGGTTGCTGAAGGTAAGGCTGATGTATATCCGCGTTTCGCTCCGACGATGGAGTGGGATACGGCTGCCGGGCATGCGATAGCCCGTGCTGCAGGGATGGAAGTATATCAGGCTGGAGAGGAAGAACCTCTACGATATAATAAGGAGGATTTATTGAATCCGTGGTTTATCGTTGAGCCAAAAAGAGAACACTAAATAATGTTTATATGACATTTGAAATTGTATTTGTACTATTATCCCTATTAGGAATGGTAGCGGCTTTGGTAGCAGATAAGATGCGTCCGGGCATGATACTTTTTTCGGTAGTGGTTTTGTTTCTGTGTGCCGGCATCCTGACTCCTAAAGAGATGCTGGAAGGGTTTAGTAATAAAGGGATGATTACCGTTGCTCTGCTGTTTCTGGTGAGTGAGGGGATTCGCCAGTCGGGCACATTGGGACAAGTGATTAAAAAGTTGCTTCCGCAAGGAAAGACGACCGTATTTAAGGCACAGTTGCGTATCTTACCTTCGGTGGCATTTATTTCCGCCTTTCTGAATAATACGCCTGTGGTGGTTATTTTTGCACCGATTATCAAACATTGGGCTAAGTCGGTGAATCTCCCGGCTACGAAGTTTCTGATTCCTCTTTCTTATGTGACTATTTTGGGAGGTATCTGTACCTTGATCGGTACTTCTACCAATCTGGTGGTGCATGGAATGATATTGGAGGCCGGATTTGAAGGCTTTTCGATGTTCGAACTCGGAAAGGTGGGCATTTTTATCGCTATTGCCGGAATCGTTTATATATTTCTTTTCTCCAAACGTCTTTTGCCGGATGCACGTCCGGATACGGCTGTGCCGGATGAGGAAGTAGAGGAAGGGGAGAAGTTACATCGGGTAGAGGCTGTTTTGGGGGCCCGTTTTCCCGGTATCAATAAGAAACTGAAGGATTTTAATTTCCAGCGTCATTACGGTGCGGAGGTAAAAGAGATTAAAACACGTAACGGACAGCGTTTTGTGTCGAATCTGGAGGATGTGGTGCTTCACGAAGGAGATACATTGGTTGTGATGGCTGATGATACGTTTATCCCGACATGGGGGGAATCTTCTGTATTTGTCTTGTTGACGAACGGGAATGAGCCGGATACTACCGGGAAGAAGAAGCGTTGGTTTGCTTTGCTGTTGCTGGTTCTGATGATTGTCGGCGCAACGGTGGGTGAGCTTCCGGTAACTAAGGAGATGTTTCCGGATATCAAGCTGGATATGTTTTTCTTTGTGTCTATTACTACTATTATTATGGCATGGACGAATCTGTTCCCTGCCCGTAAATATACTAAATATATTTCGTGGGATATTCTGATTACTATTGCTTGTGCTTTTGCCATCAGTAAGGCGATGGTGAACTCCGGTGTGGCAGATAGCGTTGCGAAGTTTATTATCGGGTTGAGCGATGATTATGGCCCGCATGTGTTGCTCGCAATGTTGTTTATCATTACGAATTTGTTTACGGAACTGATAACGAATAATGCAGCTGCTGCCTTGGCTTTCCCGTTGGCATTGTCGATTGCTGCCCAATTGGGAGTTAGTCCTACCCCTTTCTTTGTGGTGATCTGTATGGCTGCATCTGCCAGCTTCTCGACACCGATTGGTTATCAGACTAATTTGATTGTGCAAGGTATCGGTAACTATAAGTTTACGGATTTTGTACGTATCGGATTGCCGCTTAATATCATCACTTTCTTAATCTCTATTATTCTGATCCCGTTGATCTGGAACTTTTAATAAATAAATTTGTAAATGGAAGAAAAGAATCATATATATCCGATATTTGACCGCATGATGACGCGGCAGGACAAAGAAGAGCTTTTGGGGCAACACAGTGTGATGATCTGGTTTACCGGATTAAGCGGTTCCGGAAAGAGCACGATTGCCATTGCATTGGAACGTGAACTTCATAAGCGCGGATTGCTTTGCCGTATCTTGGATGGGGATAATATCCGTAGTGGAATTAATAATAACCTGGGATTCTCCGAAACGGACCGGGTGGAAAATATCCGTCGCATAGCGGAAGTGTCGAAGTTGTTTCTGGATAGCGGTATCATTACGATTGCTGCATTTATCAGCCCTAATAATGATATTCGCGAAATGGCTGCAAACATTATTGGTAAGGATGATTTTCTGGAGGTTTTCGTTAGTACTCCGCTGGAGGAATGTGAGAAACGTGATGTGAAAGGGTTGTATGCGAAGGCACGGAAAGGGGAAATTCAGAATTTTACAGGAATCTCCGCACCTTTCGAGGTTCCCGAACATCCGGCTTTGTCACTGGATACTTCCAAATTGACTTTGGAGGAGTCGGTGAACCGTTTGTTGGAGCTTGTTTTGCCAAAAGTGAAGTGTATAAAATGAAATAAATATGGAAGAATATAAATTAAGCCACTTGAAGGAGCTCGAAGCCGAGTCTATTCATATTATCCGCGAGGTGGCGGCGGAATTTGAGAATCCGGTGATGCTTTACAGTATCGGAAAGGATTCCTCGGTGATGGTACGCTTGGCTGAAAAAGCGTTTTATCCAGGTAAAGTGCCATTCCCGTTGATGCATATCGATTCGAAATGGAAGTTCAAGGAGATGATTCAGTTTCGTGATGAATATGCGAAGAAGTATGGATGGAATCTGATCGTTGAAAGTAATATGGAGGCTTTTCATGCAGGGGTAGGACCTTTTACGCATGGAAGTAAGGTGCATACGGACTTGATGAAGACACAGGCTTTGCTTCATGCGCTGGATAAGTATAAGTTTGATGCTGCATTTGGTGGTGCACGTCGTGACGAGGAGAAGTCACGTGCGAAGGAACGTATTTTCTCTTTCCGGGATAAGTTTCACCAATGGGACCCGAAAAATCAGCGTCCTGAATTGTGGGATATTTATAATGCCCGCGTGCATAAGGGGGAAAGTATCCGTGTATTCCCGATTAGCAACTGGACTGAGTTGGATATTTGGCAGTATATCCGTTTGGAGAATATTCCGATCGTTCCGCTATATTATGCTAAGGAGCGTCCGGTGATTAATTTGGATGGTAATATTATTATGGCGGATGATGACCGTTTGCCTGAAAAGTACCGTGACCAGATTGAAATGAAGATGGTTCGTTTTCGTACATTGGGCTGCTGGCCTCTGACAGGGGCGGTGGAAAGTGGAGCTGCTACGATTGAAGAGATTGTGGAGGAAATGATGACTACAACGAAGAGTGAACGTACTACCCGTGTGATTGACTTTGACCAGGAGGGTAGCATGGAACAAAAGAAACGTGAAGGATACTTTTAGGAAATTGAGAATTGAGAATTAAAAATTAAAAAATAATAGTGTGTAGTTTTTAATTCTCAATTTTCAATACTCAATTTTTAATTTAAGAAGTAATGGCAGATAATAAATTAGATATAAAAGCTTTTCTGGACAAGGATGAACAGAAAGACTTGTTGAGACTGTTGACTGCGGGTTCGGTAGATGATGGAAAATCAACGTTGATCGGACGCTTGTTGTTTGATAGTAAGAAACTGTACGAGGATCAGTTGGATGCGCTGGAGCGTGATAGCAAACGGGTGGGAAATGCAGGTGAGCATATTGACTATGCGTTATTGCTCGATGGATTGAAGGCTGAACGTGAACAGGGGATTACGATTGACGTGGCTTATCGCTATTTCTCAACGAATGGCCGTAAGTTTATCATCGCGGATACTCCGGGACACGAGCAATATACCCGCAATATGATTACCGGAGGATCTACGGCTAACTTGGCTATTATTCTGGTGGATGCCCGTACCGGAGTGATAACCCAGACTCGTCGCCACACTTTCCTGGTATCTTTGCTGGGAATCAAGCATGTGGTATTGGCTGTCAATAAGATGGACCTGGTGGATTTCTCGGAAGAGCGTTTTAACGAGATTGTGGCTGACTATAAGAAGTTTGTTGCTCCATTAGGTATTCCTGACGTCAACTGCATTCCACTTTCTGCATTGGATGGGGATAATGTGGTGGATAAATCTGAACGTACTCCATGGTACAAGGGGATTTCTTTGCTCGATTTCCTTGAAACGGTTCAGATTGATAATGACCATAATTTTACGGATTTCCGTTTCCCGGTTCAGTATGTGCTTCGTCCGAATCTGGATTTCAGAGGATTCTGTGGTAAAATTGCATCCGGTATCGTTCGCAAGGGGGATACGGTGATGGCACTTCCTTCCGGAAAAACGTCTAAGGTGAAGAGTATCGTGACTTATGACGGGGAATTGGATTACGCTTTCCCACCGCAGTCTGTGACTTTGACTTTGGAGGATGAGATCGACGTGTCGCGCGGCGAAATGTTGGTGCATCCTGATAATCTGCCGACGGTGGATCGTAACTTTGATGCTATGATGGTCTGGATGGATGAAGAACCGATGGATGTAAATAAGTCGTTCTTTATCAAGCAGACTACCAATTTGAGCCGTACGCGAATTGATACGATAAAATATAAGGTGGACGTGAATACCATGGAGCATCTGTCTCTGGAGAATGGTCAGCTGACTAAAGAAACGCTGCCTTTGCAGTTGAATCAGATTGCCCGTGTGGTGCTGACTACGGCTAAGGAATTGTTTTTTGATCCTTATAAGAAGAATAAATCTTGTGGCTCATTTATCCTGATTGACCCGATCACTAATAATACTTCGGCAGTAGGTATGATTATCGACCGTGTGGAAATGAAAGATATGAGTGACACGGAGGGTATTCCGGTATTGGATATGGCAAAACTGGGAATTGCTCCGGAACATTACGAAGCGGTAGAAAAAGCTGTGAAGGAACTGGAACGCCAGGGTCTTGCAGTGCGACTAATAAAATAGATTGTTCAACAATAAATTGAAAACTGAAAATGACAGTATCCTGTCGTCTTTAATTTTTGATTTTTAATTTCTAATTAATAAAGTGGGATTACTCGAATTTAATAAACTTCCGATTAATACATTGGTAGGTGCCGACTGGAAGACATTCAAGGCTATCACCGCCGGTCGTGAAATTGACGCAGCCTACAAAGGTAAATACCGATTGACGAAGGCTGTGTGCCGATTGCTTTCTCCATTGGCGTCATTACAAGACAGGCGTTACGAGAAGTTGCTGGCTGATCAGCCATTGGAGCATGATCCGGTGTTCATTTTGGGACACTGGCGGAGTGGAACTACATTTGTACATAATGTGTTCTCTTGTGACAAGCATTTTGGGTATAACACTACTTATCAGACTGTATTTCCTCATCTGATGATGTGGGGACAGCCTTTCTTCAAAAAGAATATGAGTTGGCTGATGCCGGATAAGCGTCCGACGGATAATATGGAGCTGGCAGTGGATCTTCCCCAGGAGGAGGAGTTTGCTTTGTCGAACATGATGCCTTATACATATTATAATTTCTGGTTTTTGCCGAAATATCAACAGGAATATGCTGATAAATATCTTTTATTTGATGATATAACGGATGCTGAATTGAGAGTGTTTGAAGAGGTGTTTACGAAGTTGATTAAGATCTCTTTGTGGAATACCCATGGTACTCAATTCCTTAGCAAGAATCCTCCGCATACCGGCAGGGTG
Source organism: Bacteroides sp. L008 (assembly GCF_040812255.1). NCBI lineage: Bacteria > Pseudomonadati > Bacteroidota > Bacteroidia > Bacteroidales > Bacteroidaceae > Bacteroides > Bacteroides sp. L008. The sequence continues at coordinate 608,229 of NZ_JBFNXO010000001.1, forward strand.
AAGGAACTGGTGAAAATGTTCCCGAATGCTAAGTTTATCTACCTGATGCGTAATCCGTATACTGTATTCGAATCTACACGCAGTTTCTTTACAAATACGATTCAGCCGCTGAAATTGCAGGATGTCAGCAATGAACAATTAGAGGAAAATATCCTTTCTATTTATGCCAAGCTTTATCATAAGTATGAATCGGATAAGAAATTTATTCCGGAAGGTAACTTGATGGAAGTGAAGTTTGAAGATTTCGAAGCGGATGCGATGGGAATGACGGAGAATATTTATCAGTCTCTTTCTATCCCCGGATTTGCCGAAGCACGTAGTGATATAGAAAAATATGTGGGCGGAAAGAAGGGATATAAGAAGAATAAGTATAAATATGACGACCGTACGATTCGTTTGGTAGAAGAGAACTGGGATTTTGCTTTGAAACAATGGGATTATAATTTATAAGAAGAAAAAGAAAGGAAAAGTATTGATGATTCAGAAAAACGTTCATCGCCTGTTGATGACAGGTTTCGTTGCATTTATTTCTTCCTTGTCTTTGATGGCGCAACATAAAGTTGAAATGCTTCCTTTTGGGGACATGGATCAATGGGTGGACCGTCAGATAAAGGAGTCGAGCATTATTGGTGGAAATACAAAGAATGTATATGCGATAGGGCCGACGACGGTGATTAAGGGAGATCAGGTTTATAAGAATATGGGCGGATCGCCTTGGGGCACTTCAAATGTAATGGCGAAGGTTGCCGGTATAACGAAAACTAATACTTCGGTATTCCCGGAGAAACGGGGGGATGGATATTGTGCACGTTTGGATACGCGCATGGAAAGTGTGAAAGTGATGGGATTGGTTAATATCACAGTACTGGCGGCCGGTTCTATTTTCACTGGTTCGGTGCATGAGCCGATTAAGGGTACTAAAAATCCGCAGAAAATGTTGCAGACCGGCATTCCGTTTACAAAGAAACCGGTTGCCCTTCAGTTTGATTACAAAGTGAAGATGTCTGACCGGGAGAATCGTATTCGTGCTACCGGTTTCAGCAAGATTACGGATGTTCCCGGAAAAGATTATCCGGCAGCTATCCTGTTTTTGCAAAAACGCTGGGAGGATGCCAATGGTAATGTGTATGCGAAACGGATAGGGACAATGGTGACTTATTACTATCATTCTACGGATTGGAAAAATAATGCAACCTATGAGATTATGTATGGTGACATAACGAACCGTCCGGAATATAAGTCTCATATGATGCGTCTGCAAGTGACCGAAAACTATACGGTGAACAGCAAAGGTGAAAGTGTGCCTATTCATGAGGTGGCCTGGGGAGATGAAAATGATGTTCCGACTCATATGTGTCTTCAGTTCACGTCCAGTCATGGAGGAGCCTATATTGGTTCTCCGGGAAATACGCTATGGATTGACAATGTGAAACTGGTATATTAATAAGGTATATAGTTGAAGAATGGAAATAGTCAGTGATATAATTTATCATTGACTATTTTTTTTTGTTTTAATTCTTCTATTATAAATGCCTTCAGATGCCTCCTGGTGTTATATGACACTTTTATCGTTCTATAAAAAACTATGGATGAATGAAAATTTACGTGTTTTTTTGTTTGTGTTATATTAAATATCTATATTTGCACTAAATTTAGAAAGAAGGATGATGTTTATTGTCTCTTAGTCAGGTGTAGAGCATTTGGGTTGTGCTTCTATCCTGTAAGACAATTGAAATATATTATTTACTAAAATAAATTGAGATGAAAAAGGGTTTATTGTTTATTTTATTGGCAGCAGTCTCTGTATGTCTGCCTGCACAAGAAAAAGAAAATGCAGCAAAGAGTTATAGAGTGGAAACGAATCGCTTTGGTGCTAACTGGTTTATTAGTGGTGGCGTTGGCGCACAAATGTATTTTGGCGACAATGATGGTAAAGCTGACTTCGGAAAACGTCTTGCTCCGGCACTTGACATTGCTGTAGGTAAGTGGTTTACTCCGGGTATCGGATTACGTGTTGCTTATAACGGTCTTCAGGCTAAAGGTGCTACTCCTGATGCTAATGGTCCGCTTGTAGACGGAGGACAGTATTCTAATGGCTATTACAAAGAAAAATGGAATGTGATGAACTTCCATGGAGATGTAATGCTGAATCTTTCCAATATGATTTGTGGTTATAGAGAAGATCGTCTGTATTCATTCATTCCTTATGTAGGAGCTGGATTCGTTCATTCAGGAAAAGGTTCGGGTTATGACGAATTGGGTATCAATGCCGGTTTGATCAACCGTTTCCGCCTGTCTTCTGCTTTGGATCTCAACGTTGAATTGCGCGGACTTTTGATGAAAGGCGCATTCGGCAATTCAGGTCCTGAAGGATTGGCCGGTCTGACTGTAGGTGTTACTTACAAGTTTAAGAAACGTGGTTGGGATGCTGTTCCTACTGTACCAATGGTTCCGGAAAGCCAGTTGAACGACATGAGAGACAGAGTGAACGCCCTGAAGGGTGAAAACGAATCTTTGAAACGTGACTTGGTTGAAGCTCGTAACAAGAAACCGGAAGTGATCGTTAAGAAAGAAGCTGGATTCGTTCCACGTCTGGTTGTTGTATTCAATATCGGAAAGAGCAACATCAGCAAGAGAGAATACATGAATATCGAAGCTATGGCTAAGGGTATCAAAGCAACTGATAAAGTATTTACTGTAACAGGATATGCTGATAAGGGTACTGGTTCTGCTGAATACAACATGAAGTTGAGTAAGAAGAGAGCTGAAGCTGTTCGTGACCTGATGGTTAATGAATTTGGTGTTCCTGCTTCTCAATTGAAGGTTGATTACAAGGGTGGCGTAGGCAACATGTTCTATGATGATGCTAAGTTGAGCCGTGTAGCTATTGTTGAAGAATAATATACATTTGAAATAATAGAATAAAAGAGACGTTTCCTTTCATGGGAAGCGTCTTTTTTGTATTTTTGTACCCCATGAGCAGAATAGTAGCAATAGATTATGGAAGAAAGCGTACCGGAATAGCTGTGAGCGATACAATGCAGTTGATCGCAAACGGATTGACAACGGTGCCCACGCATGAACTTCTGAACTTTATCGGTGAATATATAGCTAAAGAACCGGTGGAGCGGATTATTATTGGATTGCCCAAGCAAATGAATAATGAGGTTTCGGAGAATATGAAGAATATAGAGCCTTTTGTTCGTTCGCTGAAAAAACGCTATCCGGACCTTCCGGTCGAATATGTGGACGAACGCTTCACTTCTGTTCTTGCACACCGTACCATGCTGGAGGCCGGCTTGAAGAAAAAGGACCGGCAAAATAAAGCATTGGTGGACGAGATAAGTGCTACTATTATTTTGCAAACATATTTGGAGAGTAAACGTTTTTAGTATAGAACATAAGAATAACTTAATTTTTTAGTAGAGTATAAAAATATGATTTTACCTATTTATGTATATGGTCAACCTGTATTGAGAAAGGTTGCAGAGGACATAACACCGGATTATCCGAATCTGAAAGAGTTGATTGAGAACATGTTCGAAACAATGGTACATGCGGACGGCGTAGGATTGGCTGCTCCACAGATCGGTTTGCCTATTCGCGTGGTCACGATTACATTGGATCCGCTTTCGGAGGAATATCCTGAATTTAAAGACTTCAATAAGGCTTATATCAATCCCCACATATTGGAAGTTGGGGGGGAAGAAGTGAATATGGAAGAGGGATGCTTAAGCCTTCCCGGTATTCATGAAACAGTGAAAAGAGGTAATAAAATTCGCGTGAAATATATGGACGAGAATTTTGTGGAGCATGAGGAAGAGGTGGAAGGTTATCTGGCTCGGGTGATGCAACATGAGTTCGATCATTTGGATGGTAAGATGTTCATCGACCATATCTCACCGCTTCGTAAGCAGATGATTAAAGGAAAGCTGAATACGATGTTGAAGGGAAAAGCGCGCAGTTCATATAAGATGAAACAGGTGAAATAAAGATAAAAAACGTTTATATCCCTGTTAAGTAAGCGAAAAGCATTATTTTTGCTTCGTTTACAAGCATAAAATATCAATGGTAAAAAGAATCTTAACAGTTTTATTACTGTTCCCAACGCTGGTGTGTGCTCAAATAAATACGGATCGGGTGATGACTATTGCCCGAAATGCTCTTTATTTTGAGGACTATGTGCTTTCTATTCAGTACTTTAACCAGGTCATTAACGCTAAGCCTTATCTGTATGAACCTTATTTCTTCAGGGCATTGGCCAAACTGAATCTGGAGGATTTTCAGGGTGCTGAAGCGGACTGTGATGCAGCTATCCAACGCAATCCGTTTGTGGTAGGTGCTTATCAGATTCGTGGTTTGGCAAGGATTCGTCAGAGTAAATTTGATGGGGCGATTGAGGATTATAAGAAAGCATTGCATTATGATCCGGAGAATATTACCTTATGGCATAACCTGACATTATCTCATATCCAGAAGAAGGATTATAATTCTGCGAAAGAGGATTTGGAAAGCTTGTTGAAGGTGTCTCCACGCTATACCCGTGCTTATTTGATGAGGGGGGAAGTGTCTTTGCAACAGAAAGATACAATTGCTGCCTTGAATGACTTCAATAAGGCGCTTGAACTGGATAAATATGATCCGGATGCTTGGGCTGCAAGAGCGATTGTTAAATTACAGCAGGCTAAGTATGCGGAAGCAGAAGCGGATTTCAACCGTGCTATTCCGTTGAGTGCTAAGAATGCAGGAAATTATATAAACCGTGCATTGGCACGCTTTCATCAGAATAATTTAAGAGGGGCCATGAGCGATTATGATCTGGCATTGGATATTGACCCGAATAACTTTATCGGTCATTATAACCGCGGATTGTTACGTGCACAGGTAGGAGATGATAACCGGGCTATCGAAGACTTCGACTTTGTCATCAAGATGGAACCGGATAATATGATGGCTGTCTTTAACCGTGGTTTGCTTCGCGCGCAAACGGGTGATTATCGCGGAGCTATACAAGATTACACCACCGTTATCAATCAGTATCCGAACTTCTTGGCCGGATATTATCAGCGTTCGGAAGCTCGCAGAAAGATTGGAGATAAGAAGGGTGCGGAGCAGGACGAGTTTAAGGTCATGAAGGCGCAGATCGACAAGCAGAATGGTGTGACAAATAAAGATGTAGCGCAGAACAAGGATAAGGAAAATGAGGAGGAAGGCGGAGAGAAGACCCGTAAGAAATCCGATAAGAATATGAATAACTATCGTAAGATAGTGATTGCGGATGATTCTGAAGCCGAACAACGCTATACAAGTGATTATCGTGGTCGTGTGCAGGATAAGAACGTAAATATAACGCTGGAACCGATGTTCGCTTTGACTTATTATGAGAAGATGAGTGACGTGAAGCGTTCGGTGAACTTCCACAAATATATTGAAGACATGAACCGTACAGGTATACTTCCGAAACGTCTTCGTATCACAAATATGGAAGCTCCGTTGACGGAAGAACAGGTGAAAGTTCATTTTGCCTTGATTGATACGCATACATCGGCGATTGTGGAAGATGATAAGAATGCTTCGAAACGTTTTGCCCGTGCGATTGATTTTTATCTGGTGCAGGATTTCTCGAGTGCGGTTTCCGATTTGACCCAGACGATCTTGCTGGATGGTGATTTCTTCCCGGCATATTTTATGCGTGCACTGATCCGTTGTAAACAGTTGGAATATCAGAAGGCTGAACAAGCTGTCGAAACAGATGTTGTTCCGGGTGATAATAAGCGTAAAGAGATTACTGCGGTAGATTATGAAGTGGTCAGAAAAGACTTGGATAAGGTGATTAATCTGGCTCCGGACTTTGTATACGCATATTATAATCGTGCTAATGTTTCTGCTATGTTGAAAGATTACCGTGCCGCAATTATCGACTACGATAAGGCGATTGAGCTGAATCCTGATTTTGCGGATGCTTATTTCAACCGTGGACTGACTCATATTTTTTTAGGAAATAATAAGCTGGGTATTTCAGATTTGAGTAAAGCCGGTGAGTTGGGGATTGTTTCCGCTTATAATGTTATCAAACGTTTTACGGATCAATCGGAATAACATTTTTTTGATAAAAAACAGAAAACTCAAAAGATTTAGTTACTTTTGCGTTCAAATTATGAAAATATAACATCATCATATTATGATAAAGATAACATTTCCCGATGGCTCCGTTCGTGAGTATAACGAAGGAGTGAACGGTTTACAGATTGCTGAAAGTATCAGCTCGCGTCTGGCACAGGAAGTGCTGGCATGTGGCGTGAACGGCGAGACTTATGATTTAGGACGTCCTATTAATGAAGATGCTAATTTTGTTCTTTATAAATGGGATGATGAAGAAGGTAAGCATGCATTCTGGCATACAAGTGCACACTTGTTGGCGGAAGCTTTGCAGGAACTTTATCCGGGTATCCAGTTTGGTATCGGACCGGCTATTGAAAACGGATTCTACTATGATGTGGATCCGGGTGAGGCGGTAATAAAAGAAAGTGACCTTCCTGCCATTGAAGCTAAAATGTTGGAACTGGCTGCAAAGAAAGAAGACGTAGTCAGAAAAAGCATCGCAAAAACGGATGCTCTGAAAATGTTTGGTGATCGTGGCGAAACATATAAATGTGAATTGATTTCCGAACTGGAAGACGGACACATTACGACTTATACACAGGGTGCGTTTACTGACCTTTGCCGTGGTCCTCACTTGATGACGACTGCTCCGATCAAGGCTATTAAATTAACTTCTGTGGCTGGTGCTTACTGGCGTGGTCATGAAGACCGTAAGATGTTGACACGTATTTATGGTATCACGTTCCCGAAGAAGAAAATGCTGGATGAGTATCTGGTGTTGTTGGAAGAGGCGAAGAAGCGTGATCATCGTAAGATCGGTAAGGAGATGCAGTTGTTTATGTTCTCCGAAACTGTAGGTAAGGGGCTTCCTATGTGGTTGCCGAAAGGTACTGCATTGCGTTTGCGTCTGCAGGAGTTCTTGCGTCGTATCCAGACACGTTACGATTATCAGGAGGTGATTACTCCGCCAATCGGTAATAAGTTGCTGTATGTGACTTCGGGCCACTATGCAAAATATGGCAAGGATGCCTTCCAACCTATCCATACTCCGGAAGAGGGGGAAGAGTATTTCTTGAAACCAATGAACTGTCCTCACCACTGTGAGATTTACAAGAACTTCCCACGTTCTTATAAAGACCTTCCGTTGCGTATAGCTGAATTTGGTACGGTTTGTCGTTATGAACAAAGTGGAGAGTTACATGGTTTAACTCGTGTTCGTAGCTTTACGCAGGATGATGCGCATATCTTCTGTCGTCCGGAACAGGTGAAAGATGAGTTCCTTCGTGTGATGGATATTATATCTATTGTGTTCCGTTCTATGGATTTCCAGAATTTTGAAGCACAGATATCTTTGCGTGATAAGGTGAACCGTGAAAAGTATATTGGTAGCGATGATAACTGGGAAAAAGCGGAACAGGCTATTATCGAGGCTTGTGCGGAGAAGGGCTTGCCTGCTAAGATTGAGTATGGAGAAGCTGCTTTTTATGGTCCTAAGCTCGACTTTATGGTGAAAGACGCTATTGGTCGTCGTTGGCAGCTGGGTACAATTCAGGTTGACTACAACTTGCCGGAACGCTTTGAACTTGAGTATATGGGCTCTGATAATCAGAAGCACCGTCCGGTGATGATTCACCGCGCTCCGTTCGGATCAATGGAACGTTTTGTTGCCGTATTGATTGAGCACACTGCCGGTAGATTCCCATTGTGGCTGACACCGGAACAGGTAGTTATTCTGCCGATCAGTGAGAAGTTCAATGAATATGCAGAGCAGGTGAAGATGTATCTGAAAATACACGAAATCCGTGCGATTGTAGATGATCGTAACGAGAAGATCGGTCGTAAGATTCGTGATAATGAAATGAAACGCATTCCTTATATGCTGATTGTCGGTGAAAAAGAAGCTGAAAATGGTGAAGTTTCTGTTCGTAGACAAGGCGAAGGTGACAAAGGAACCATGAAATTTGAAGAATTTGCTAAAATTTTGAACGAAGAAGTTCAGAATATGATAAATAAATGGTAACTTTGCAGCCGTTTCAGAATAAAATATTTAGTATAACAATAAAAAGATCAAACCAGGAAGTAAACGTTTTTAATGAAGAATGACACTCTAAAAGGGCAATACAGAATCAATGAACAGATTCGTGCCAAGGAAGTTCGCATAGTAAGCGATGATATTGAACCGAAAGTATATCCAATCTTTCAGGCTCTGAAAATGGCTGAAGAAAAAGAATTGGATTTAGTGGAAATTTCTCCTAATGCTCAACCCCCTGTTTGTCGTATTATTGATTATTCTAAATTTCTTTATCAATTAAAGAAACGTCAGAAGGAACAGAAAGCGAAGCAGGTGAAGGTAAATGTGAAGGAGATTCGTTTTGGTCCCCAGACAGATGACCATGATTACAACTTTAAGTTGAAGCATGCTAAAGGATTCTTGGAAGACGGTGATAAGGTGAAGGCTTATGTATTCTTTAAAGGTCGTTCTATCCTTTTTAAGGAACAAGGTGAAGTATTGTTGCTTCGTTTTGCGAATGATTTGGAAGACTATGCTAAAGTAGATCAGATGCCGATACTGGAAGGTAAGCGTATGACTATACAGCTTTCTCCGAAGAAGAAAGAAGCTCCTAAAAAGCCTGCAACAGCCGGAGCACCGAAACCTGCTGCTCCTGCACAAAAAGCAGAGAAGCCGGAAACGAGCGAAGAATAAGAAAAGGATGCGTAACGCGCAGGTATAGTGCGTTGCCATTATATATTTAATAATTTAAAAACAAGTAAGATGCCAAAGATGAAGACTAACTCCGGTTCTAAAAAAAGGTTTACCCTTACCGGAACAGGTAAAATCAAAAGAAAGCACGCTTTTCACAGTCACATTTTGACTAAGAAATCCAAGAAGAGAAAAAGAAATCTGTGCTACTCTACAACTGTTGATACAACAAATGTAAGCCAGGTTAAGGAACTCTTAGCAATGAAGTAATCAAAAGCGTAAAAGTATTATTAAAGTATTAACCGAATGCATTAGCCTGAAGTTCGCTGCGTGAAGTAGCGGCGCTAACATTCAAAAAAAGTAAAACTATGCCAAGATCAGTAAATCATGTTGCTTCAAAAGCAAGAAGAAAGAAAATTTTGAAATTGACCAGAGGTTACTTTGGTGCAAGAAAGAATGTATGGACCGTAGCTAAAAACACTTGGGAAAAGGGTTTGACTTACGCGTTCCGTGACCGTAGAAATAAGAAAAGAAACTTCCGCGCTCTTTGGATACAACGTATCAACGCTGCTGCACGTCTTGAAGGAATGTCTTATTCTAAATTGATGGGCGGTCTGCACAAAGCCGGTATTGAAATAAACCGTAAGGTTTTGGCTGATTTAGCTATGAATCACCCGGAAGCTTTCAAAGCTGTAGTTGCTAAGGCTAAAGCTGCTTAAGCATCAATAGTTTACGAGTTACAAAGTGTCAGTTACTAAGCCAGTAACTGACACTTTTCTTTTGTTAGGCGGATAAAAGGGAGTGAAAAAAATGTTAGTAGGTAAACAAATTCCTTTTTTTTCTTGTTAGTCTCATAGATTCTTATTACATTTGTGATACAAAAATATTAGCCGTATCGACTGGATCGGGAAACTCTTCAAATTAATCTGATGCACCGAGAAAGCTTCGTTCTTCAATGGCGGGCCACATCCTTCGGGACAGCTTTAAGCCGGTGGATTACAAAGAGGGCGAGCGCTCAAATCTTGTTCTATCAGAGTTTCATCACATCGTCGATGCGGCTTTTTTTTATATACTTTTCTATGATATTTTATTTCTCCGGTACAGGTAATTCTAAGTGGATTGCAAATCAGCTTTCCAAAGAGCAAAAAGAAGAGTTGGTTTTTATTCCCGATGCGCTAAAGAATGGAGCATTGGAGTTTAGTTTGCAGGCAGATGAAAAGATCGGCTTTGTATTTCCTATCTATTCGTGGGGACCTCCTGAAATTGTATTGAACTTTGTTCGACAACTTTCTTTAAAGGGATATAAAGGACAATATTTGTTTTTTGTTTGTTCCTGTGGTGATGATACCGGGCTTATCCAGCAAGTGCTGGCGAAGGCATTGAAGAGTAAAGGTTGGGAATGTCACGCTGGTTTTTCGGTGACTATGCCTAATAATTATGTCTTGCTTCCCGGTTTTGACGTGGATAATAAAGAGTTGGAAGAGAAAAAACTAGCGGAGGCTGTTTCGACTGTCAGTAAAATAAATGCTTTGATAAGTAAGAGGGAAGAGATGTTTCTCTGTCATGAAGGGAGTATGCCTTTTATCAAGACGAGGATTATAAATCCGTTGTTTAATCGTTTTCAGATGTCTCCCAAGCATTTTTATGCTACTGATGCTTGTATTGGGTGCAAGCGTTGTGAGAAGATTTGTCCGGTGGAGAATGTTAAAGTTGTGGACGGAAGGCCTGTTTGGGGAATGGATTGCACCTCATGCCTGGCATGTTATCATGTTTGTCCGCAGCATGCGGTGCAATATGGAAAAAGGACGAAAGATAAGGGGCAGTATTTCAACCCCAATCAATCTACTCGTCTTTGATTTTAATACAGCAGTTGGATAAGTCTTCAATGATGGCCAGACTTTCTACTCTGACACCTTGTTCCTCGAGCATTTTACGGCCATTTTGGAAGGCTTTTTCAATAATGAAGCCCATTCCTACCAGATTTGCTCCGGATTGCTTGATGAGGTCAATAATGCCCAATGCGGCATTTCCATATGCGAGAAAGTCATCCACGAAAAGAACATTGTCGTTCGGAGTGAGAAAATCTGCACTGATAACGACTTCATAATCACGGTCTTTGGTGAATGAGTGCACGGTAGTGCTTAGTGCATTCTGGATGGTTTTAGGAGACTTTTTCTTTGCAAATACAACTGGTAAATCCATCAGGTAGCCTGTCATGATAGCAGGAGCGATACCGCTGGCTTCGATCGTCATAATCTTATTTACGTTTGTGGCTGCAAAACGACGGACAAACTCAACTCCAATTGATTTCATCAGGACAGGGTCCATTTGATGATTAATAAAACCGTCTACTTTCAGGATACCTCCTTCGTAGCACTTTCCGTCTTGCAGAATTCTTTTTTTAAGTAATTGCATGCTGTATGATATTAATTAAATAATGTGCTAATATTCCATTCCGCATGGTGAACAGCGGTTGGTATATTAGCACATGGAATTTTGAATCGTTACTTGTTGTCTCTTAAGTCTTTCACTCGGACGGCTTTTCCTTCGCTTTGTGGGAGAGAGCCTTTTTTTACCAGTTTAACTTTGGGAGTCACCAATATTTCATCCTTTAATTGGCGGGTTATATCCTTGCGGATCTTCTCCAGTTCAATATAATTGTCAGTGGAAAGGTCGCTTAATTCTACTTCGACGATCATCTCGTCTTGGTTGTTGACCGTTTCCAGTGTAATCAGGTAATTGCTGCCTAATTCGGGGAATTGTACGAGTATCTTTTCTACTTGCATCGGGAAGATATTTACTCCCTTGATAATGAACATATCATCACTGCGTCCCTTGATACGGTCGATACGGATGTGCGTGCGGCCGCAGGGGCATTTCCCCGGAAGAATACGGGTTAAGTCGCGGGTGCGATAGCGGATTAACGGCATCATCTCACGGTCGAGAGTTGTAAGCACTAATTCTCCGATTTCTCCTTCCTGAACGGGTTCTCCTGTTTCCGGATCGATAATTTCTACCAGATAACAGTCTTCCCAGAAGTGCATTCCGTTTTGTTCCTGACATTCGAAAGCAACGCCGGGGCCGTTCATTTCTGTCATACCGAAGCTGTTGTATGCTTTTACGCCCAGCATCTTTTCTATTTTCCGGCGTTGTTCGTCGGTGTGAGGTTCGGCACCGATAACCAGCGTTTTCAGTGTGGTTCCTTTGGGATCAAGTCCTTCTTCCTGAAAGACTTCGGCAAGGCGGATGGCATAGCTGGGGATAGCATGTAAAGCGGTAGTCTTAAAGTCGTTGATGAATTTAATCTGTCGTTTACTGTTTCCTGCTGCAGCGGGAACTGTCAGGCAGCCCAGGCGTTCTGCACCGTATTGGAAGCCTAACCCCCCTGTAAACATACCATATCCGGAGCTGTTTTGGAAGACGTCGGTCTTGCGTATTCCTACTGCGTATAGGCAACGGGCTACCAGGTTGGCCCAGGAGTCGAGATCGTGCTGTGAGTGAACAATAACTGTCGGGTTTCCGGTAGTACCACTGGAAGAGTGAATACGTACACCATCATTGCTCATATCACCTGCTACCAGCCCGAAAGGATAGTGGGCACGCATATCGGCTTTGGTAGTAAAGGGCAATTTGCGGATATCGTCTAATGATTGTATGCTATCTGCTGTGATGCCATGTTTGCTGAAAACTTCTTTGTAATATGGGGAGTTCGCAGCTATATTGATTGTTTTCTTGAGCCGTCGAAGTTGTAATTCCTGCAACTTCTCCCGGCTCATGGTTTCTAGTTCTTCTTCCCAGTATTGTGTACTCATGATAATGTCTGTTATTACATTAGCTTTTCTGCAATTTCCTTGCCGGCGGCCAATGCTTTAAGATTCATTTCTACAATTGCTTCTCCCTTGCGCTGGAAGATTTCCCGGATGCTGTCTTGCACTTTCTCGTAATTGATGCCGAGGAATGGAATCGTTGCTCCCAATAAGACAATGTTGGCAACACGGGCGGAGCCTACTTCTTTGGCTACTTTGTCTACGTTCAACACAATTTTGTGAGGTAGCTTATTGATTTCTGCCATTACTTTGTCTGTTTCCGGATAATTGGGGATATTGACAAACGGAGTTTCGTTAGTCACCAACCAACCGTTAGGGCTAAGATAGGGGAGGTAGCGCAATCCTTCCATGGGTTCCAATGAAATAATAAGGTCGCATTTACCTGATGGGATCAAGTCAGAAGCAATCGGCTGGTCGCTGATACGGAGGTTGGATTGAACATCTCCTCCGCGTTGGCTCATTCCGTGCACTTCTGCTTGTTTCATATATAATCCTTCTTTCAAGGCAGCTTTGCCGATCACTGTAGCAATAGACAGAATTCCCTGTCCACCGACTCCTGATAATATAATGTCTTTCTTCATGGCTTACTTACTTCTTTTTTTGCGTGCTAATGTCTGGATACACTCTCTGCGTGGAATAATGACAGATACACCGCGATATTCGATCTCTTCGCGAATGATTTGCTTCATCTCCTCATAGTTTTTCTTCAGCGGAGTAACGACACGGATATGAGCCGGATCTACTCCGATACCTGCACAGATCGCTTCGATACGTCCGGTTCCGGCAGAGTCCTGTCCGCCTGTCATGGCGGTAGTTTCATTGTCGGAGATGACGATGGTTACACTGGCATTCTCGTTCACACAATCTAATAGTCCGGTCATTCCGGAATGGGTGAATGTGGAGTCTCCGATGACAGCTACAGCCGGGAAAAGACCTCCGTCAGCCGCACCTTTTGCCATCGTGATGGAGGCGCCCATGTCTACGCATGAGTTGATTGCATTGAAAGGAGCATTCGCACCTAGCGTGTAACAGCCGATGTCGCTGAATACTTTATGAGATGGGTATTCTTCTTTCAGAACTTCGGTTAATGTGATATACATATCGCGATGTCCGCAACCTTCGCAAAGTGCAGGCGGACGCATTTCTACGACAGAAGGAATGCCGAATTCCGATTTATTCTCTTTGCCTACGGCGCGGGCTACAGAGTCCGGATTTAATTCTCCATCCTGTGACAGAGTGCCGTCCAAGCGTCCTTTTACTTTAACGCCGATGCCCAGATAACCTTTCAATTGTTTTTCTACAAATGGTTGTCCGTCTTCCAGAACGAGGATTTCGTCACAGGAGTCAATCAATTGATGTAATTGCTTTTTAGGCAATGGGTACTGGCCGATTTTAAGTACCGGATATTCGCAACCTTCAGGATAGTTTTCCATCAGATAATTGTAACCTATACCGCAAGCGATAATTCCTAACTTTTTGTTAGGACCATCTGTATATTTATTATAAGGTGATTCTTCCGAGGCTTTGATAAATTCGTCTTGGCGGGCAAGCAATACTTTGTAGCGTTTGCGGGCGTTTCCCGGCAACAAGATGAACTGACGGGGATCTTCGCTGAAAGAGATGCCATTCTGTGGTTTTTGTGCTTTGCGTTCTACTCCGGAGCGGGAGTGTGCAAGGCGGGTTACCATACGCATCAAGATAGGTTCGCCCAATTTTTCAGAGAATTCGAAGCCACTGTATACCATATCATACGCTTCCTGCTGATTGCTGGGTTCGTACATGGGGATCAGTGAGAAATCTCCGTAGAAACGGCTGTCTTGTTCGTTCTGCGAAGAGTGCATACTGGGGTCGTCTGCTGCTATCACCATCAATCCGCCTTTCACGCCTGTGACGGCAGAGTTGACAAAACAGTCGGCAGCTACATTCATACCTACGTGCTTCATACAAACTAATGCCCGTTTACCAACGAATGACATACCCAACGCAGCTTCCATCGCTGTTTTTTCATTGGCACACCAACGGCTGTGTATATTCTGTTCGGTCGTTATTGGGGCCATTTGAATATATTCCGTAATTTCAGTTGAAGGAGTACCAGGATAGGCATAAACACCAGAAAGTCCGGCATCCAGTGCAGCTTGTGCAATGGCTTCATCGCCAAGTAAGAGTTGCTTGCTCATATATATTTCTTTTATTTAGTGTTGATCACAGTTTGTTAATCTATCGGGCAAAGATAGGCTTTTCCGTTCGTTTTATTACAAATTTACTTGAAAATCTTTCTTTCATTCAGGGCTTTCCAGTATTTTCTTGCATTTGCCATGTGGTCGGCATAATTGGATGCAAAGTTGTGAGTTCCGGAAAAATCCTCTTTGGCACACATGTAGATATAGTTATGTTTGGTATAGTTCAATACGCTGTCTATTCCCTTTTTAGAAGGGATACGGATGGGGCCTGGAGGCAGTCCGGTATTTATATAGGTGTTATAGGGGGAGTTGACTTTCAAATTCTCATTGGTGATTCGGCGCAGACCGAAATCCTGCAGTGCAAATTTGATGGTAGGATCTGCCTGCAGAGGCATATCTTGATGTAAACGGTTGATATACAATCCGGCTACCATTGGCTTTTCTTCATTGTTGTTGGTTTCTTCTTCGACGATGGAAGCAAGAGTGCTGACTTCTTCCGGTGTCATGCCGATGGCGGTGGCTTGTGCCAGACGTTCTTTGTTCCAGAAGCGTTCGTGCTCATTCTTCATTCGTTTAAAGAAGTCGTCTACGCTCATGTCCCAATATACCTGATAGGTTTCAGGTATGAAAAGGCTGGGGAGTGTTATGGTTGTGTATCCCATTTGAGCCTGGAAAGTAGAGTCGAATAACTGGCTGGCGATTTCGGCAGAGTCTATCATGAGTTGTTTCCCAATGCTTCGTGCTAACCGGTCTAATGTCCGGACACTTCCGATAGTAAGGTTGACCGCTTCCTGATAACCTCTGGAAAAGCGGCTATATACATGATAGACATTGTCATTGGGGCGAATGGCATAACGTCCGGTATGGATATTCTGATCGAAATCTTTGTATTTTGCCATCCACCGGAATCCGGCGAACTTATTGACGTGCCCGAATTCTTTTATTTTATGGTAGATAGAATCGGCTGTATCATCCCGGTCTACATAAATATATACAGTTTTAGATGGATGAAATTGAGGAGCAAACAGATAGTAATAAAAGGTGCCTCCGGCAATTGCACAAAGGAGGAATGCTCCGATTAGAATGGATAATAGAATGTTTCTCTTTTTTCTCTTCATCTTTTGAGGTATATTTAAAAAGTTCGCCAAAGATAAAAAGAATTTGGATAGGATTGTTCTCTTTACATGATGAATCACAGGGCGGCCGCATCAAAAGTTTGTTTTCTTTTGGTGCGGTTTATGAAGCTGTTTCTTCATCTTGCGTTTCACCCTTCTTGATTTATCCGGATCTTTAGAGTATTTCCTTTTTTGTATAGTAACTCCATTAGTTCCATATATTGTGGGAATACTTTCCCACAATATAAAAGAATACTTTCCCATAATATGTGGGACTAATTGAATTACTTGATGATACCGTGTGAAACCGTTAGAATCGCTACGGCATCCCTTTATAATAAGGTGAAGGACTGTTGTAACAGAATACTATTGGCGTATGGAGATAAATTCGTTTCAGCTGAATGAGTTTTGCAAGTTAGTTCGGCCATAAGGAATAATTAGCGTCCGCTTCTATCCTGTTTTCTATTTCGTCGGGCAGGGGGGCAAAGAAATCCATATTAGTCAGGCTCTCGATGCTATCCACTGTGACTACATATGAAGATAGAGGTTCTACTGCCTGCTCGTTGTTGAATAAGAAGCTGATGGCCCGTATCGGTTTGACAAAAGGGGATAGGACTACTTTGAAAAACTGTTGAGGTACTACGACTTTATTTTTTCCAATCGTTTTAGGCTGTTTTTCAATAATAGGTCCACATATAATAATAATGGCACTATCTGCTATGGCCCAATTCCGGATTTTATCTTCCAGATTTTTCCACCCTCTTCTGTTTAACTGTGGATGTTGTGGACACATATTGCTGAAATAGAATGATTCCTTCATGGCTTCGGGGCTCCATTTCATATCTGCTGCAGGAGCCATGTGGCCTTTATCATATCCTGAACGGGTATAGTCGGCATTCGTGGCAATCGGACCTGTCGCTAATGGATCGGCAATGAAACGATTGCCTCTTTTTTCTTTTCCTCTGGTTTCTTCCCGGGTTAATTCGTAAGAGACCCAGTTGGGGATCTTTAAATCTTTGTTATATGATACGGTATATCCGCTATGCCGGATGATTTGTTCTTGCCGGGGAGCTAATGATATGGGTGTCTCCAGATCTTTGCCAAGTGGAATTTGAAGGGAAGCATCGGTTTGCAGTTCATTATTTTTCTGGATATTAATCTGTTGGCAATACAAATAGACGCCAAAAAGAATAGGAATGAGCACAATGATGGCGATGATACATCCTAACTTGTTATTGGAATGTAATTTCTTTTTGAATAGCTTTCTGTTTTTACCTTTTTTACTTCGATTCATTGGTTAGCTGCTGATGTCGGGTTCGTTTTATTCTTCTTTTCTCATGCTGAATTCGCAACCGCAATATTGTTGGTTGTAGAAGTTATACTCTTTAATGATGGCAATGCGTCGTTCACTAAGTCCGCCTTTCCGCCAATTCTGCTCCCAGTATGTGACATCCGGGTATGAAGCAGTGGCATATTGTCCGGCTTCATTAATCTGCTCCAGACTTTTCCAACGACTGGAAGCAAGCGTTGTGGTTATTACGGAAAGGCCATGTTCGTGTGCATAACGGGCGGTCTCCAATAAGCGTAGTTTAAAGCAACGTAGGCAGCGTCCTCCTCTTTCGGGTTCCTGCTCCATTCCTGCTATATGACATCGCCAGTTTTCATGATCGTAATCAGCATCTATTATCTCCAATCCCAATGATTGGGCATAGCGTGTACATTCGTCTTTTCTTATCATATACTCTTCCAGCGGATAGATATTAGGATTGCAATAATAGATAACAGGGGTGATGTGATGTTGCATCATACATTCAATAATGGCTGATGAACAAGGAGCACAACAGGTATGAAGTAAGACTTTATCGGCTCCTCCCGGAACTTCGAGTTGGAATTTCTTTTTCATGCTGTAAAGTTAGTACATATTTACGATACGAGTCAATGGTTTATGTTTTATTCAGAATAGTTTTTTTAGTATATTTGTCCATTCAAGTTTATAACAACTCAATAATGGATGAATTAAATTGCGGGCAAGAAGAACAAAATTTAGGCCCGGAGAAGAAAAAAAGTACCTCGAAAATAGTGAAGAGAACTTTAGTTGTGGCTGTATTGGCTTTGGCGGTATATGTTGTATATTCCGTGGTTTATTTATTTGTCTCACCTGATCGGAATATTCAGCAGATCTATCTGGTTCCGGAAGATGCGGCATTTATTATTCAGTCATCGGCTCCGATTGAAGATTGGGAGAAGTTTAGTGGAAGCGAGA
This sequence comes from Bacteroides sp. L008, assembly GCF_040812255.1. Lineage (NCBI taxonomy): Bacteria > Pseudomonadati > Bacteroidota > Bacteroidia > Bacteroidales > Bacteroidaceae > Bacteroides > Bacteroides sp. L008. The sequence continues at coordinate 626,417 of NZ_JBFNXO010000001.1, forward strand.
CGTGGCAATGCCTGAAGAAAGCGAAATCTTTTGAGGAGGTGACGCAAAGTGTGGAGAAGCTGGATTCCGTTGTCAAAAGCAATAAGGTATTATTGTCGCTTGTTGGTGAGCGGGATATGCTTATTTCGCTCCATAAGACTCGTCCCACTAATTGGGATTTTCTACTTATCCTGGATATGCAGAAGACATCAAAGATGGACTTATTGAAAGACCAGGTTGAAACTGTATTGGTTATGAGTGGTTTTACTGTGACTAACCGGATGCATAATGGCATTAATATCCTTGAAATGCGCGATCCCGAGACGAGGGATATTTTCTATATTGCTTTTGTCGATAATCATTTGGTCGGTTCTTATACATCCGGACTTGTCGAGTCGGCTATTGATTCTCGTAATAAACCTAAAATCGGGCTTGATCAGTCTTTTATTGAAACAGAGAAGTTGGTTTCCGGTAAGGGGCTTGTCAGGGTCTTTATCAATTATGCGCGTGTACCTCAATTTATGTCTATTTATTTAGGTACAAGAAATGAGTATATCGATCTGTTTAGCAATTCCATGAATTTTGCGGGACTTTATTTAAATACGAATAAGGAAAGGATGGAGGTGAAAGGATATACGTTGAAAAAAGATTCTGCCGATCCTTATGTCACTGCTTTGTTGAATTCGGGAAAACATAAAATGAAAGCGCATGAGATTCTGTCCGGGCGGACAGCTCTTTATACGAATATAGGTTTCAATAGTCCGGTAACTTTTGTAAAGGAATTGGAGAATGCACTGTCGGTTCACAATAAACAGTTGTATGATTCTTATCAAAGTTCCCGGAAAAAGATAGAAGGGTTATTCGGTATATCTTTGGAAGAAAACTTCTTGAGTTGGATGTCAGGAGAGTTTGCTATTACGCAATCCGAACCAGGTTTGTTAGGGCATGATCCCGAACTGATTCTGGCTATCAGGGCTAAAAGTATTAAAGATGCCCGTAAGAACATGGAATTCATTGAAAAGAAGATTAAGCGACGTACTCCGGTTAAGATTAAGACTGCTAATTATAAGGATTTCGAGATTAATTATATCGAGATGAAAGGCTTTTTCCGCTTGTTTTTTGGGAAGCTATTTGATAAATTTGAGAAGCCATACTATACTTATGTTGACGATTATGTAGTTTTTAGTAATAAAGCTGCTTCTTTACTTTCTTTTGTAGAAGATTACGAGCAGAAGAATTTATTGAAAAATAATCCGGGTTTTGAAAATGCACTGTCATATTTAAAATCAAGTTCTACTATTTTCTTATATACAGATGTGCGCAAGTTTTATTCCCAGTTGAAACCGATGATGAATCCTGCCACATGGAATGAAATACAATCAAACAAAGACGTTTTGTATTCATTCCCTTACTGGACTATGCAGATTATAGGAGAGGATCACTCGGCTTCTTTGCAGTATGTGATGGATTATAGCCCATATCAACCGGAAGAGGTTGCCGTTGCTATTGCTACTGATGAAGATGATAAGGAAATGAACGAAGATGCTGAAACCGAGAAAGAGCAGATGAGCGAACTGAAACGTTTCTATGTCGAAAAGTTTGAAGGGAATGTGTTGCGGGAGTTCTATCCGGAAGGCGCATTGAAGAGTGAAGCGGAAGTAAAAGAAGGGAAACGTCACGGCCGTTACCGTGAATATTATGAAGATGGTACCTTGAAACTTCGTGGAAAGTATGCAAATAATAAACCGAAAGGTACATGGAAATATTATACCGAGGACGGGAAATTTGAGCGCAAAGAAAAGTTTTAGATTACGTCAACAAAAGTTGATTTAAAAAATAAGCTCAAAAAATAATCGGATTCTTTTTGTTTTCTCAAATAAAGCTGTAATTTTGCACGCCGTAAACGAGAGACAAACGCCGCTATAGCTCAGTTGGTAGAGCAACGCATTCGTAACGCGTAGGTCGCCAGTTCAAGTCTGGCTAGCGGCTCTCAAATTAGAACGCTGATTATTTGACTAATAATCAGCGTTTTGTTTTTCTATAGAATCTCTTTCGTATGAGTGTGGTATCTTTTTTACATGGAATTTATGTGAAATATAAAAAACGAAATTTATGTTGAGTCGCATTATTGTTTTAGTCGTCGCAGGAGTTGTCGTGGTCTATATTGTTCGTTTTATAGATAACTTTTTCTCTCAGCGCAGAAGATAAATTCAACTTTCAAACATCCGGCTGCGTGCCAGCATACAAGCGCCAATGATACCGGCTTTGTCTTTCAGCTTGGATGTCGCAATGGCTGAATCTTTATTGACTAGATTTAGCGAGTACTTGCGTACTGCTGTTTTTATCGGCTGGGTGATATAGTCGTCAGTCAAAGATAGGGTTCCGCCTATGATTACCAGTTCAGGATTGAATATATTAATTAGCCCTGCAATTTGTTTTCCCAGTTTTTGTCCGATCTCTTCTACAATTTCAATGCAGAGTGGGTCTTCCTTGTTTACGGTAGCTATAATTTCATCCAAAGTAAGAGGATTTTCTTTGGCTAAAATCCGGTTGGATAGGACAGAACTTTCTCCTTTCTGGATGCGTTCTATTAATATTCGATGAAGAGCTGAACCTGATGCTTCCGTTTCCAAGCATCCTTTTTTACCACAGTGGCAGATGATTTCATTGTCAAATACATTTGTATGCCCGAATTCTCCGGAAAAACCGGACTTTCCGGTATATATTTTCCCATCAATGATAATACCTATGCCTAATCCCCAACTGACGTTTACAAAAATAATGTCTTTTTCCCCTTTTACGCATCCTTTCATATATTCCCCGTAAGTCATAGCGCGTGTATCGTTGTCTATTGTTACCCGGAATCCGATTTTTTCAGTTAATACTTCCGCCAAGGGTCTCTCTTCAAAATTAAATTGGCTGAAGCTATATCCAGATTCTGGGTTGACTCTGCCGGACACATTTATATTGATATTTAATATTTTATCATTATCTATATCTGCTTTCTTTATAAATTGCAGAATAAGTTTGCATAACTCTTCCAGTGCTTGTGAAGTGTTTTCTGATTTAAAAGGGATATTCATTTTTAATTCTACCATATCGCCTTTGAAATTAATCAGTCCTATATTAATGGCAAACTTTTTAATATCTACTCCTATAAAATAACCGGATTCGGGATTTAGTCCATATAAGCTGGGGTAGCGTCCTCCGCTCGTCTCCAATTTGCCATAATCGTTTATATATCCTTCTTCGCACATTTCACTAATGAATTTTGTGACAGTCGGGACACTGAGATCCAGTTCTTTTGCTAAATCTGTAATAGTAGAACTACCATTATATATATAATGTGTAATAATCTTCTTTTTGAGAAGAGCGTTCTTGGTTCCTGCTTCTATTTCTTTCAGTAAATGTTGTTTCATCTTAGTCCTTCTTTATTGTTTGAGGCAAAGATAATAAATTTATTTATTAATGGAGATTTGTTTGATTTGAATTTAGTAGATGCTTTATTTATCCCTCTTTCTGAATATTGTATTAAAACGAATAATATATAAATCAAGAATCTATATATTTAATAATTTTATTAATAACGTCTGTTATATTAAATATTTCTTTTATATTTGCCCTTCTATTATTTAATTATAAATGAAAGGAAAAATATGATCGTATCTAATCTGCAAAACAGTCAGCGTATCGAAGGGCTCCACCCTTTGTTCAAGCCCTTGTTTGACTATGTGAAAACCCATGATTTGCTTCATACGGATTTGGGGCGTATTGAGATTGATGGTGAGAATTTGTTTATCAATAATGTAAATCTGGAATGTGTATCTCCTGATAAGCAAGTTTTAGAATTACATCATGACTATATTGATGTGCATATCTTGTTGGAAGGTGCGGAAACAATTGGTTGGAAAGCCTTGGAGGACTTACAAAAAGAGGTTAAGGCATATTCTAAAGAGGACGAGTGCGCCTTATATTCAGATACTCCGACTACTTATGTTAATCTGCTTCCGGGGCAATTTGTAATTGTGTATCCGGAAGATCCCCATGCCCCGATTATTGGTCATGGCAAGATACGTAAATTGATAGCTAAAGTACGGCTATAAATTGTTATTGTTTTTATTTTGTAGTATCGAAAATAACATGGAAAAGGTGGTGTCTCTTATTAATGAGATGCTGCCTTTTGATATATATAAAGTATTATATCTTCTTACGTGATTTATAAATAAGCGAATATATAATAAAATATTTAATTAAATGTTTGGAGGAAAATAAAAATAGTATTATGTTTGCAATGATTTAATACGAGTGAAACATAAAAAATTACTTTATATGAAAAACAAAAGTATTTACCCATGGGTGGTTGTCGGTCTGCTGTGGATAGTAGCGCTACTTAATTATATGGACCGTCAGATGCTTTCTACGATGCAGGAAGCTATGAAAGTAGATATCGTAGAGTTGAACAAAGCTGAAGCTTTTGGAGCTTTAATGGCTATATTTTTATGGATATATGGTTTTATGAGTCCTGTTGCGGGAATTATCGCCGATAGGGTAAATCGTAAATGGTTGGTGGTCGGTAGTCTTTTTGTCTGGTCGGCGGTTACTTTTTTAATGGGGTATGCTCATAACTTTCACGAGCTTTACTGGTTGCGTGCTGTCATGGGAGTCAGTGAAGCGTTGTATATTCCTTCGGCTTTATCGTTGATTGCTGACTGGCATGAGGGAAAATCCCGCTCTTTAGCTGTAGGAGTTCATATGACAGGGTTGTATGTCGGGCAGGCTATCGGTGGTTTTGGGGCTACGGCTGCTGCCGCTTTTTCTTGGCAGGCTACTTTTCATTGGTTTGGCATTGTAGGTATTGCTTATTCTTTGGTACTTATATTGTTTTTGAAAGAAAATCCTATTCATAATATATCTATCAAAAAAATAGATGATGCTCCTAAAGAGAAGAAACCTTCCATTATAAGTGGGCTTTCCCTGCTGTTTACTAATTGGGCATTTTGGATTATTCTTTTCTATTTTGCGGCTCCCAGTCTTCCGGGGTGGGCAACAAAGAATTGGCTTCCGACTTTGTTTGCGGATAGCTTGAATATTCCTATGTCCGAAGCGGGACCGATATCTACTATAACAATTGCCGTGTCTTCTTTTATCGGTGTTATTTTAGGTGGAATCTTATCTGACCGTTGGGTACAAAAAAATATTCGCGGGCGTGTTTATACCGGAGCCATCGGTTTGGGGATGACTATACCGGCTCTGCTCCTGCTTGGGTTTGGACATAGTTTTGTTAGTGTGATTGGAGCGGGATTGCTCTTTGGTATTGGTTTTGGAATCTTTGACGCAAATAATATGCCTATTCTATGCCAGTTTGTATCAGCAAAACATCGTGCGACGGCTTATGGAATTATGAATATGACCGGTGTGTTTGCGGGAGCTGCCGTGACAGAAGTTCTTGGAAAGTGGACAGACGGAGGAAGTTTAGGACAGGGATTTGCAATGCTGAGTATCGTGGTAGCTGTAGCATTGGTACTTCAAATCTATTTCTTAAGACCGAAGACAGATAATATGGTAGATTAAGAATATAATAACTTTATAAAAAATAAAATGATGGAACGAATTAAAGGACTTATCGATGCACCGTTTACTCCTTTTTACGAGAATGGTGAAGTGAATTTGGAACCTATTGAAGCATATGCCAAGATGTTGGTAAAGAACGGACTTCAAGGAGTGTTTATCAATGGTTCTTCCGGTGAAGGTTATATGCTGACTGAAGAAGAACGTATGTTATTGGCAGAGCGTTGGGTTGCTGTCGCTCCCGAAGGCTTTAAAGTAATCGTGCACGTCGGTAGTTGCTGTGTAAAGGCCAGCCGTATGTTGGCTGAACATGCACAAAAAATAGGCGCATGGGGAATTGGTGCTATGGCTCCTCCTTTTCCGAAGATTGGCCGTATTGAAGAATTGGTGAAATATATTGAAGAGATAGCATCCGGTGCGCCCGAACTTCCCTTCTATTATTATCATATTCCGGCATTCAACGGTGCTTTTCTGCCAATGGTTAAATTACTGGAAGCGGTAGACGGACGTGTTCCTAACTTTGCAGGTATTAAATATACTTTTGAGAGCATGTATGAATACAACCAATGCCGTTTATATAAAAACGGAAAATATGATATGTTGCATGGACAGGATGAAACAATTCTTCCTTGTCTGGCTATGGGTGGTGTTCAGGGCGGCATCGGCGGAACAACCAATTATAATGGTAAAGAACTGGTCGGTATCATCAAAGCATGGGAGGCAGGTGATATCGAAACAGCCCGTGAACGTCAGAACTTCTCACAGGAAGTAATAAATGTGATCTGCCATTTTCGTGGGAATATTGTTGGCGGAAAACGCATAATGAAATTGATAGGACTTGATTTAGGTAAGAACCGTACTCCCTTCCAGAATATGACAGATGAAGAAGAAGTTCAGATGAAAACGGAGCTTGAGGCAATTCATTTTTTTGACCGATGCAATAAACTTTAAAAACGCATAGCATGAATACAGCAGAATATTTGAATAAGTGGGCCATATCCTATAAAGACGATATAATAAATAATATTATGCCGTTCTGGATGAAGTACGGGCTGGATAAAGAACATGGAGGGGTGTATACATGCGTTAATCGGGATGGTAGTTTGATGGATACAACGAAATCTGTCTGGTTTCAGGGACGTTTCGGGTTTATAGCTGCATATGCATATAATAATATAGAGAAAAATCCCCAATGGTTGGCAGCATCCAAGAGTTGTATTGATTTCATCGAAGCGCATTGCTTTGATACGGATGGACATATGTTCTTTGAAGTCACAGAAGATGGAGTCCCGTTACGTAAGCGCCGTTATGTGTTTTCAGAAGGTTTTGCGGCAATAGCAATGGCTGAATATTCATTGGCAACCGGTGAAAAGGAATATGCTGAGAAAGCATTGGAAATCTTCAAGCGTACACAGCATTTCCTGGATACTCCGGGAATGCTTGAACCTAAATATTTGCCGGCTATGTCTTCAAGAGGGCATTCTATAACGATGATCTTGATTAATACAGCTTCTCGCATCCGGATGGTTATTGACGATCCTGTATTGACGGAGCAGATAGATGCTTCGATTGCCGCATTGCGTAAATATTTTATCCATCCGGAGTTTAAGGCTTTACTTGAAATGGTAGGACCTAATGGTGAATTTATTGACACGTGTAACGGACGTGTCATAAATCCGGGCCACTGTATTGAAACCGCTTGGTTCATTATGGAAGAAGCTAAATATCGCAATTGGGATAAGGATTTACTGCAATTGGCTCTTCAGATTCTCGACTGGTCTTGGGAATGGGGATGGGATAAAGAGTTTGGTGGCATAATCAATTTCCGTGATTGCCGTAATCTTCCGGCTCAGGACTATTCTCAGGATATGAAATTCTGGTGGCCGCAAACAGAGACTATTATTGCCACTTTATATGCCTATCAGGCTACGGGGGATGAGAAATATATTCAGATGCATAAGCAAATCAGTGACTGGACGTATACTCATTTTCCCGATAAGGAATATGGAGAATGGTATGGTTATCTTCACCGTGATGGTACTGTGGCACAACCAGCTAAGGGAAATCTCTTTAAAGGTCCTTTCCATATACCTCGCATGATGATTCGTAGTTACATGCTTTGCAAGGAGCTTTTGTGAAGTAATATGTAACTCTTCTGATAAAATCTAAAACTATTACTATGTGTATTATGAAAAACATATTATTTGCGGGACTTATGCTTTTCTTTTCTTGTATGAAAGGAGAAGCGCAGTCCGGTGCAAAAAAAAAATTCCCGGAGTTTCCTAAATATACTGTGTTTTCAGCAGGAGATGATAATGTGAATAGTTATCGTATTCCATCATTGTTGACAGCGAAAGACGGCTCTTTACTTGTGTTTTGTGAAGCACGTAGAGAAAGTTGGAAGGATAAAAGCCGTACAGATATAGTAGTGAAACGTAGTACAGATAATGGGCGGACATGGTCAGCTATGCAAGATTTGACTCAGGGAACCACCGGCGCTTATATGGATCCGACTCCTCTTTTAGATTCAGCTACCGGTAGAATTTTTCTTTTTACCACTTTTTGGCCGGCAGATGATCACACAGGTGCCAAAAATCGGGCAATTTTGCTGACTTCAGATGACAATGGTTGTACATGGGCTGCTCCCGTTGATGTGACTGGTACATTAATGCCGAAAGGAAGTCGTATTTATGGTTTTGGACCGGGAGCAGGTTTGCAAATGGTGGGTGAAAAATATAGAGGAAGACTGATTTTACCGGCTCGTGTATCTGAAGTCACTGGTGAGAAAGCCCATGATGTAGCTATTTATTCCGATAATCATGGTAAAACATGGAAGATGGGTGGCAATGGTGATAATGATGATGAATTTCAGATTGCAGAGTCACCTGCCGGAGTTTTGGTTTATAATGCTCGTGTTCCCAAAGCGCGAATGGTGTCATTCAGTGTAGATGGGGGAGAGACATGGAGCAAGGCTGTAAAGGAACTTGCTTTGCCTGGTGTATCTAAAGGATGTCAGGCAAGTGTATTGGGAAAAGGTAAAACGCTTTATTTCTCTGGGATACAAGGAATACCGGAGACATCCGAATATGATGAACGTGCAAAACTTACTTTATATAAAAGTGAGGATGGTGGAAGAAAATGGGATAATGGGTTACTGTTATATGATAAGGCTGCCGGATATAGCTGTATGTCTTTCTTACCGGACGGACGAATGGCTATAATCTTTGAAACAGCAGATACTCAATCATTTACTCGTAAATCATTACCTAATACGAAACCTCTTAAGCGTCCGGATGACTGGATGAAGTTGGATTTAATTTTAGTGCCTGTTATTAATCTTTAATTTTTTTATTTATGAAGAGTATATTTAATGTGTTTTGTTATATTCTGAGTTTGTTTGCTATTATTGCCTGCTCGGATGATAATGTTAATGACTTTAGTCCGGTGCCTTATCCAGATGAAGTTGTGGATCCAAATCCAGATCCCGACCCTGATCCTGACTCGAAACCGATATGGAAGATAACTTCTCCAACAATTACCGTATTCAATTCAAAAGCAAGTAATGACATTTCATATCGTGTTCCTGCCATCGCGGTTACAAAGAAAGGCAGCATACTCGTTTTTTGTGAAGCTCGCTATGGAACTTGGCAAGATAAAGCTGGGCGGACGGATATTCTAATGAAGCGTAGTACCGATAAAGGGGTAACATGGACTGAAAAGAATTTAACCAGTCAAGCTACTTCATCAAAGTTGTCATATATGGACCCGACTGTTGTCGTCGACCAAGTTACGGGGAAAATCTTTTTGTTTACCTCTTTGTGGGATGCTGTAGGCAAGGAGTCTGCCAAACAAGGCTATAATAATAGAGCTATCATGTACACTTCGGAAGATGATGGATTAAATTGGACAAGAAAAGATCTCACAGACGAGGTGGAAATTGGAATTTTTAGCGGTGCGACAAGAATGATTGGTAGCTTCGGTCCCGGTTCCGGTGTGCAAATGACATCAAGTGAGCAATATAAGAATCGTTTGATTGTCCCTATACGCACTTTCAAAGTGAATGAAGCTGCTGGGACCGTTTCAAATGGCGGGAATACAGCTATGTGGTCGGATGATAACGGGGTGACATGGGAAACCGGGCAACCTAATAAGTCTGGTGAATGGACGGTAACGGAAGCTCCTGATGGTGCATTAATTGGAAATATCCGTTATAATGGACACCGTCAAAACTATGTAAGTACAGATGGTGGAGCCAAATGGCCTTCTTTTTCTGATTATGCTCCGACAGCACTACCAACTCCAGCCCAAGGCTGTGCGGGAAGTGTTATCGTAAAGGATGGCTGGATGTATTACTGTGGGGCGAAAGGGATTACCGAGACAACAGCTCATGATGATCGTGGTATACTATATTTGGCCAAAGCTAAATTCTTTGGTGGCCATTCGCATACATTTGAGCCGGCAGATCATATGGTGCTTTATGATAAAGCGGCAGGATACACATGTATGGCACTTCTGCCTGATGGTGATATGGCTATTGTTGCCGAACTCGGTAATGAACCGGGATTCCAAAAACTATCAACTCGTCCGGCCGGATGGATGAGATTGGAATTATTTATATTATCTACTAAATAACCTCTTTTAATATGAGAAAAATACATTTAAAGTACTGCCGGGAAGTAATATTCGTGGTAGTGGCCATGCTTTGCTCCATTGGCAGCATATATGCACAAGTCGAGCAAACGGTAAGTGGCGTTGTGAAAGATGTTGCTGGAGAGCCTTTGATTGGTGTCTCCGTATTGGAAGTAGGCACATCAAATGGTGCTATTACAGATTTGGATGGAAAATATACGTTAACATTGACAAAGAGTAAATCAGTTCTTGCTTTTTCATACATAGGTTATGTTCAACAGAATATTCACGTGGATGGACGTAAGAATATTACGGTAGTGATGAAAGATGATGCCATAGGTTTGCAGGAAGTCATTGTCACAGGTTATGGTAAAACCGTAACTAAAGATAAGCTGACTGCGGCTATATCCAAAGTTTCTTCCGAAGTTTTGGAGAAAGGTGTACGCTCCAATCCGTTGACTGCTTTGGCGGGTACGGTTACTGGTGTACGTGTTACGCAGACTTCCGGTCAGCCGGGAGCAGGGCCCTCCATTCAGGTACGTGCAGGTGCTTCTTTGAACGGTTCCGGTAGTCCGTTGTATATTATTGACGGTGTGCAGAAAGACGATATGAACGACATCAACAGTAACGATATTGAATCTATTGAGGTTTTGAAGGATGCTGCTGCGACAGCACTTTATGGTGCACGTGCCAATAATGGTGTAGTTCTAGTGACCACAAAAAGCGGTCATGTGGGGAAAACAACCGTAACATTGAACGTAAATATCGGTAAAGGTTTTGCCCGCGACAACTACGATTTTATGAATGCCCGCGATTATCTGTATTGGGAACGTATGGCGGCAAAGCGTAGCGGAGACGACATGAATCTTGTGAACGGATGGGGTACAGGAAATGACATCACTGCCGACGGAAATAAAAGCAGCAACGGTATCTATAGTACCTCTATTCTGACAGATAAGAATAAATATCTTTTGGATTATGGTTGGCAATCGATGAAAGATCCGGCATCAGACAATTATCTATTGTTCAAGGAAACTGATTTTATGAAGTTGAACACGCAGGATGCCTGGACGCAGGATTATAATGTCTCTTTCTCCGGTGGAAACGACAAAGGCAAATACTACTCAAGTATCGGGTATTATGATGAAACAGGTTTTCCATTGGAGTCGGGATACCAACGTCTGTCTTTCAACCTGAACGGTGAATATAAGATCAAGAGCTGGCTGAAAGCTTCCGGTTTCGTGAATTTCTCACGTTCGGAAACCAATCCTAACTACATGAGCGACGCTAATTTCTGGAGCGTGGTAGCTGCTGCTCCCCCGACCTTTAAAGGAGCTAATTTGGACGGAACGGTTATCACACTACTCAATAATACTCAAAATGCCAATTGGAATGAGATGAAGAACTACTACTATCGCAGAAATACGGCTTACAAGACTACGCTGGGAACTTCTTTCCAAGTGGATTTGATGAAAGGACTGAGCTTGAAACTGAGCGGTATGTGGTATCTTTGGATGAAGGAAACTGAATCTTTTGATAAAGAGTTACCTACCGCTCCCGGTAAGTTGAATTCTAACCGCAAAGCTTCTGCTACTTATGCGCGCAAACTGGATCAGACTTATAACGCCATTCTGAATTACAATGTCTCATTCGGTGACCATAACGTCAGTGCAGTCGGTGGTTTTGAAATGATAGACAAATACAACTACGGACTCTCGGCATCAGGTCAGGGAGCTACTTCCGATGATTTTATCGGATTGCAGTTCACTGCCCCGTTGGACGCAAACGGAAAATCCACCCGTAACATGTCTACCACTCACACACAGGAGCGCATCATGTCCGGTTTCCTGAATGCTACCTACGACTATAAGAGCAAGTATCTTTTTTCTTTCTCCGGACGTTACGACGGTTACTCCAAACTGGTGGACAACCGCTGGGGATTTTTCCCCGGTGTCAGTGCCGCATGGAACGTATATCGTGAGGAATTCATGGAGAAATATCTGGATATATTTTCCAACATGAAAGTACGTATGGGATATGGGCAGAATGGTAACGTGAATGGTATCGGACTGTACGAACTACAAGGTAGTTATGGAACAGCCGGTAACTACAACGGCATCTACGGCCTGTTGATTGACGATATTGCATATCCCGGACTGCGTTGGGAGAAAACCACCTCTTTTGATACTGCCATAGAATTAGGACTGTTTAATAAAGTAGATTTGACAGTAGGTTATTTCAACAAGAAAACTACCGATTTGATTGCCAATGTACCTTTGGCTTCTTCATCCGGCGTAGGCTCAATGACGACAAACAACGGCGCTGTGCGTAGTCAGGGTATGGAGCTTGAAGTCAATTACCGTATTTTTGACCGTAAGGACTTTAAGTGGAATATAGGTGCCAACATTACTTTTGTGAAATCCAAAATCCTGCAATTACCTGATAATGGTAATGAGAACAACCGTCAAGGCGGAACGGAAGTTTACAAAGGCAAAGGTAGTAATGAAACCGTTTGGAAAGGTGGAATACAGGAAGGACAGTCTTACGGTGATATTTACGGATTCAAAATGATGGGTGTTGTGCGTGACGAAGCCGATTTGGCAAACTATGCTTATTACGTAGATAAGATTCCCTCTAAACCGGTATATGGTCCGGCAGCTTATGCACAATTGACGGTTGAGCAGCAGAAAAATGCGCAGCAGTTAGCTCCGGGTGATGCTGTCTGGTACGATGTGAATGGTGACGGAACTATCGACACGTATGATCAGGTGAAGCTTGGTAATGAAATTCCAAAATGGATGGGTGGTTTCAATACATCCGTTACGTGGAAAGGGCTGACCTTGTTTGCCCGATTCGACTATGCGTTGGGATACAAGAAGTGGAATAGCGGTTATCAATATTTCATGGGTATCACTTCCGGTCACTTCAATGTTCCGGATTTGGCTAAAAAGACATGGACGGAAGATAATCCGGGTGCGGAACTTCCGGTATTGATGACTAACGACACTAACTTTAAAAAGAACTATACCCGCAACACTTCATTGTTTTGGGAAGATGCTTCTTACCTGTGTGCCCGTGAGATTTCCTTGAGCTACGATTTACCTTCGCAGTGGACTAAAAAAGCCCTCATGGATAAAGTGACGGTGACGCTTACCGGACAGAATTTATTCTACATAACGGACAATCGTCTCTACACTCCCGAGTATGGAACCACCAGTGGCGACAAGGGCGGATATGCTTTACCTAAGACAGTTCTGATGGGATTAAAGGTTATGTTCTAAAATCATAAAGAAAGATGTATTATGAAAAAAATAAAATATACATTATTAGTGTTGTTGATAGGAGCTATGCAGTCTTGCGGTTATTTGGACTTGAGTCCGGTAGACTCCTACGGTATCAGTAATTACTGGAGTACCAAAGATCAGGCGGAACGCTTTGTGCGTGGCTTGCATTATCGTGTCCGTGAGCGTCAGGAAGTATTGTTCAAGATGGGTGAACTTAGAGGCGGGACTTTTTACGGCTCAAACTCTTCTTTGTTTAATCAGACTATTAGCGATGTGCCGGCTGTGACAAACAATCTTACTGAAGCTAATTATGTGATAAACAACTGGGGCAATTTCTATATGGACATTATGCAGATTAACCATGCCATCCAGTCCGTCCCCGGCAGTTCTGCCTTGAATGAAACAGAAAAGAACTATTATATGGGCGTGTTACACGGATTGAGAAGTTTTTATTACTTTCATCTATTCCGTACCTATGGCGGAGTTCCTCTGATTGAAACAGCACGCGTGATGGATGGTAGCTTTACTCCTTCCGACTTGAATCAGCCGCGGGCCAAGGAAGAAGAAGTCTATGATTTCCTTGTAAAGGACATCAAGGCATCGGAAGATTATTTCGCAGATGACGCATTTACCATCAATTCTACAGACAAAAGTTCTTATTGGAGCAAGGCGGCAACAAAAATGTTGAGAGCCGAAATCCTGTTGTGGGGATGTAAAGTAAAACCTATTGGCGGTACAAGCGTCTACTCAAAAAATATATCGGCCGATTTGGCAGCAGCCAAGCAAGCGTTGCAGGATATCATTGATTGCGGCAAGTATGGCTTTGCTTCCAAGACCAGCTTTGAGGACGTTTTTGATGTAACGAAGAAAGATAACAAAGAAATGATATTCGTTATCCGCTATATGCTGAATGAGAAAGAAAACTTCTTCAGCAAGTTCATGTATCCTACCAATACCAATCTGGTCGGTTTTGAAAATGCGGACGGTGTAGAGTACAAAGGTGACAATGTGAACCCATTGAAACTGAATGGTACTGCATCCAACTACCAGTATGCGAAAGATTTTTTTGATACATTCAGTGAAAACGATATCCGTCGTAGCGCCACTTTCTTTGATGTATATAAGGTAGACGGAGGAGCGGCAGCCATACTCTTGAATAAATATAAAGGGGAGTTGGACAATGACATACGCAAGTTTACAAACGACTGGCCTGTCTATCGCTATGCGGATTTGCAGTTACTACTGGCCGAAATTGTGGCATTGCAGGGAGGTGATCCTGCCGCTTACATCAATAGTGTCCGTGAGCGTGCATACGGTTCCGCTTATGCTGCCAATAAATACCCCCGTAGTGGTGAAACAGCGGAAGATGCAATTCTGGAAGAACGCTCCAAAGAGTTTGTAGGTGAAGGTAAGCGTTGGTATGACATTCGCCGTATGAAGAATGGAGAGTTGGCTAAGGCTCTTCAGATTAGCGTTTCGGGCGATCTTGTCGAGAAGCACTTGTTGTGGCCAGTAGATGCTACGGTAATGTCGAAAGACCCGTTGGTTAAGCAGACACCGGGTTACTAATCCGCCTGTCGGATTCATATCATTCATTAAAATTTAGATTATACAAAGATGAAAAAACAATATATATTTCCAGTCTTAGGATTTTGTGCAGCGTTTCTTGTCACTGCATGCAGTGACGATGACTATGCCCAGACGGATTTTACGCGTCCGGCGGGAGGAAATCAGATCTTCCTCAGTTGCCAGTCACAGTTGGGTGATAACAAGACAGTTTGGGCGGCAGATAGTAAAATTGGTTTCTTCTGCGAACAGACAAAAACAGTCAATCTTGTTGTGGGAGTTGCAGCTCCTTATGTGGGACAGACCGAGGGAATGTTCTACACACAGGTAGTGTGGGGCAAAGAAACGGGAGAACACACTTTCTATGCTTACATTCCTTATAATAAGGATAATACGTCAGCGAAAGCAGTGGCCGGAGTTTTGAGTAACTCGCAATTACAGTCGGGCACATCAAACGCTCATTTGACGAACACTGCCTTGATGTATGCGACGGCTAAGTCTGCTGAGGTGGAAACTGCTGTTCCGATGACCTTTAGACATGCATTGGGATATTTAGACATCAGTTGTAAGACATCGGTCAAGTATGTCGGTTGGAAAGTGAAGTCCATCGAGTTTTCTACGGAGGATGGCATTGCTTTGGCGGGTGATTATAAATTTGACCTTACTACCGGTCAGTTTGCTATAGCCGATGGCTCTTCAAAAATAGAGTTGAGAGTAGACAATGCTCCGGCACTCGTTGCGAACGGAGTATTTCACGGATATATGTCTATGAATCCTGTGGACTTGTCAGCGAAACAATGTAACGTAAAGGTAGCGATTGAAAAAGCAGGGGAGGACGATCTTAGCCTGACAGGCAGGATTGCTTCTGTCAATATACTTGCAGGTGACATTAACACATTGAATTTGGAACTGGACAATCTGACTGCCGCACTTTTGGAAGACTTATCCATTGATTTGAGTGCAACGGAAACGGCAAACTGCTATGTGGCAGGAAAGGCAGGGCAGGAATATCGCTTTAAGGCTACCGTTATGGGTAATGGAACGATTACTCCGGCAGTAGAAGGTGATGATACAAAGAAAGGTATCACTCCTTCGCCGTTAGCTCCTGCATCGGCTTCAATTCTTTGGCAAAGCGAAAGAAGCCTGATATCCGGTGTGAAACTGAAAAATGATTATATCTATTTTACCTTGAACGGTTCGGAAGAAACGGCGTTAAAGGCAGGTAATGCGGTTATTGCCGCTTATGATGGCGCAGGAACGATTGTATGGAGTTGGCATATTTGGGTTACAGATGTGGATTTGGATACTAAAGTGCAAACGTATACTGTGCATGCAGATTATAACACATACCCCACTTTTCAGTCACCTGTGATGATGGATCGTAACTTGGGTGCAACGGATGACAAGCTGTGGTCGGCAGCTACTGATCCTAAAGGTTCGCATGGTTTGTTCTATCAATGGGGGCGTAAAGACCCGATTATCGGCCCGAGTGATGATGCGGCAAATGCACACGCCACAGTTTATGATAAGGATAATGAGGTTGTAAGTTGGGACTTTACAGTTACAACATTGATTTCAAGAGAAGATATAGCTAAATATCCGATGAAATATATTAAGGGAGATAATTGGTTGAATGAAGACGCTTATGATTTATGGGGAAATTCAACAGTGTATGCTACTAGCGGTGGAGACGGCTCTACCGGTTCAAAGTCAATCTATGATCCATGTCCGCCGGGCTATCGTGTTCCTCATCCTTATGTGTGGAGTGGATTTACATCGACAGTCAGCGGTGGCAATCATAAAACTGGTGCTGTGACTACCAGTGCTTCAGGTGATATAACGAAACAGGGTGGCGTTACTTTTGCAAATGGCGGAACGGCTATTTATCCTAGTACCGGTTTTATCAATAACGGAGCATTGCAGCGGGTAGCTCCTGCAGGTAATGGATGCATCAGTCTATGGAGCAATGCCGCAACTAAAAAAGACTTCGGGGCACAGTTCTATTACGATGCTACGAATTGTAATACACCTAAAGGAAATAAGCGTACATTTGGTTTTGGTGTTCGTTGCATGAGAGACAATACTGCCAACTAGACACTTACTTTTCATTTCCATAAATCCTTGGCATGTTTTTGAAGAATCATGCCAAGGATTCTTTGTACGCTCGGCATGAGCATTATCTAACGGGTGTAAGTCCCGAGTAAGCCCTAATAGCGGGAATTACATAGCCTATGGCAATGGTGTCCATTGCGAGTTGGAATCAGAAGGAAGTCGGCAGCAAACATCTGACCTGACGAACAGAAACTTTATATAAGGCATTTGACTGGGGGTAAGGTTGCAAAGCGAACCAAAGCCCTATAGCTATTCGGAACGGTTGGTGTAAATGAAGCAGGTATAAGATGGAAAGATAATGCCTTTATCCGAGGAGGTCTCACGGACTAGTTTTTTTTACGAAATGTACGGAGTAAAGCTTGCCGTGAGAAGTCAGCAGAAGTTATAGTAGTGGAGTTATCAAAGAGATAGGACGGAATCCGAATGGTATGAGGGGGTGCAGACTTTCATGTGGATGACCGAAGACAACATCGTGGAAGTACCATTCGACAAGGAACATCTGTTTGAACTTATTCTTAGTCCCTCTAATCTGAATAAAGCCTATAAAGCAGTAGTCAGCAATAAAGGGTGTGGCGGTATCGACAAGATGTCATGCGAATAACTGTTTCCATGGCTTTTGGCTAATAAGGATGAGCTTATAATTTCCTTGTAAAACGGGACATATCGTCCCAATCCTGTCCGCAGGGTTGAAATCCCTAAGGATAATGGCAAGAAACGCCTTTTGGGTATTCCTACCGTGGTAGACCGACTGGTACAACAAGCCATACACCAAGTTCTGACACCAATTTACGAGCGTCAGTTCTCCATGACAAGTTATGGGTTCCGTCCGAAAAGGGGCTGCCATGACGCACTACGAAGAGCGCAGAAGATAGTGGATGCGGGCTACAGATATGTAGTTGACCTTGATCTAGAGCGTTTCTTTGATACAGTCAGCCATAGCAAGCTGAGAGAAATACTCAGCCACACTATAAAGGATGGAAGGGTTGTGAGCCAAGACCAGAGTGACAAATCTAAAGAAATGCGGTGTCCTTGACTGGCAGGCGTATCAATGGGGTAACACTCGACTCGGGTATTGGCGTGTAGCACTCAGCCGTCTGCTTACATTCGCAATGTCTAACGATAAGTTGCGCAGAGCAGGTTATGCTAGCCTAATGGATTATTATCTCGAATGGTACCCAAAATAGGAACCGCCGTATGCGGAACCGCATGTACGGTGGTGTGAGAGGTCGGAAATCGAGTAGGAAGAAAACTACTTCGTTTTCCTCCTACTCGATTTCAGTATAAAGGATGATAAGATAACTTTTATAATACAGGCATTACAATGAAAAAGAACATAATAGCTGTTTTGTTATTACTATTGGTGCATGCCAACAGTCTTGCTCAAATTCCTGATGTGACAGGAAGCGAACATACTATCATTCAATCAGAAAGACAAGACGGACGATTCCTGAGTACCTATGGAGTTGTCCATGCAATGCTCGCGAACATAAAACCGGAATGTGCATTTCAGCCGGATATGACTGCCGAAGAATTCCGTGAATGGCAGCATAAAGTACGGAAGTCAATGCAGGAAATCATGAAATTTCCCGAAGTGAAAGATATGCCGTCGCCTAAACGGCTGTACAGCAAACAACGTGACGGTTACAAACTGGAGAAATGGGAATTTTATCCTTTGTCCCAATGTGTATCCACCTTTTTAGTCCTGATACCCGATTCTTTACAGCGGCCTGTTCCCGCCATTCTATGTATCCCCGGTTCAGGTGGTAGTAAAGAAGGGCTGGCGGGAGAACCGGGAGTTGCTCCGAAACTGAATGATGATTATCAGAATCCCAAGGTAACAATGGCACGCAACTTTGCGAAGGCGGGCTATGTAGCAGTAGCCGTAGACAATCCGGCAGCCGGTGAATCCTCGGATTTGGAACGCTATGCACGCGGAAGGAATTATAACTATGATTTAGTGTCACGCATCTTATTGGAATTGGGGTGGAGTTATCTCGGATATACTTCTTATCTTGATATGCAAGTTCTTCAATGGATGAAAACGCAGTCCTATATCCGTAAAGACCGGATTATTGTAAGCGGTTTTTCTTTGGGGACAGAACCTTTGATTGTATTAGGGACACTGGATACATCCATCTACGCCTTTGTTTATAATGATTTTCTGTGTCATACACAAGAACGGGCATTGGTTATGACTGCTCCAGACAAGACGGGTATACGACCTTTTCCAAATTCTATCCGCCATTTGATACCGGACTTCTGGCGTAAATTTAATTTCCCGGATATTGTAGCCTCTTTGGCTCCCCGTCCTGTTATATTAACGGAAGGCGGACTGGATCGCGATTTGGATTTAGTACGTGCCGCTTATAAGATGACCGGACGTTTGGAGAATGTCGAGATACATCATTATCCAAAATACGCTGATCCGCATAATCGAACAGACATAAAGGCACTGCCGGAAGGGCTCGATAGGAATGAGTTTTATAAACTGGTGAATGTGGACGGGGCCAATCATTATTTTAAGTCGGAGTTGATACTTCCTTGGTTGAAAAAACATCTTGAATAGATTGTGATATCTATCACTAAGGTAATAAAATATCTATCATACTATCATTCATTTTTATATTGTTCTCATTATTAAAACAATACATACGATAGATACATTTATCAAAAGGTATCTATCATTATTTCTCCAGTAAAAACAGGGTATCTATCATTAATAAAACAGTCTAATGGAAGGAGAAAAAGCATAAAATGGCTTGTTTTTGTTGAAATGAATCCATATAAAGCGGATTATAATGGCTTAATAACCCGATTTGAGTGGCGCTAAGTTTATAGCCCACGGTTGTGTGCTGTAGAGCCTGCATATGTGGGCTGTATGGTTTACATATGTGTGCTGTTCAGTTTGCATATGTGGGCTATAAAAAGACGACCGTTTCTAATAGATTATTAAGTAGCTAAACGTTGGTAATATATGAGATTTGTGGTGTTTATTTCTACTGGCTCATATTAATGATGCGGTTCTGTTTATGCTGTTTGTCATTATACGAGTAATCGAACTCATTAGCTTTGTCTTTCTAAGAATCTAATAGGCATAGTTTTTCTAATGTATAAATGGTTTTCTTGATAAGTTTTAATGGATGGCGGTTTCTGATAAATGCCTAAGTTCGATTAGAACTTAAGTGATTTATATATTAGAATTACTTCTGCTTCATTGACAATTTTATTGTTAACTTTCAGCATCTATTTCTTAAGACGCTGCAAATATACAAATATTATTAATAACAGCAAATGAATTAATAAATTATTTTATTTACATATGCTGTTAAACATCATTTTGTTTAATAAATCACCTTGCTAATACGCTAAACAAATATTCATACATCAAGTAGATAATAGGTATTTCTTTTGAAGTTATTTTTTCATATTGCAATTATAATAGTCGAATTTGTATGAAGAAACCATAAGTATTTCCGGAAGATAAGTTCTAATCGAACTTAGGTGAGAAGTGTGAACAAACCTTTTTTATTAACTAAAAGTAATACTTATGAAAAGAAACATCTTTTTGTTGATGTTGTGCTTATTTGGCTTGATAGGGGCTATGGCGCAGACTAAAACTGCTACAGGTGTGGTTACTGATCAGGCGGGTGAGGCCGTTATTGGTGCGTCCGTGATTGTGAAAGGTACCACGAACGGTACCATTACGGATCTTGATGGTAAATTTACCTTAGGCAATGTGAAAAACGGAGATATTATCCAAATATCATTTGTCGGTTATAAAACGCAGGAAATTAAGTTTGCCGGACAAACGTTGAATGTCATCTTACACGATGACACAGAAGTTTTGGATGAAGTGGTGGTTACAGGTTATGGTGGTTCTCAGAAACGTGCGACGTTGACGACTGCAATCTCAAAACTGGACAACTCTGTTTTGAAAAATGCAGCGTTCAGCAATGCAGGGCAGTCTTTGCAAGGATCTGTAACAGGGCTTCGGGTGGTAAACACTACCGGTCAACCGGGTACGAATCCGGATATTACATTACGTGGTGGGGCGACTATCACTGGTGACAACAGTAATGCTTTGGTTGTTGTGGACGGTATAGTACGTAATAGTATGTCGGATGTTAATCCTTCTGATATTGAATCTATCCAAATTTTGAAAGATGCGGCTTCTACGGCTATTTACGGGGCTCGCGCGAACGGTGGTGTTATCTTGATTGAAACGAAAAGTGGAAAGGAAGGAAAAACTTTAGTTAATTATAAGTTCAAGATAGGCAAAAATTTCACTCGTAAGGGATATGAATTTGTAAATGCGGAAGATTATATCTATTATAATCGTTTGGGTATGCTTCGTACCAACCAGGCAAGGGATGGACGTATGGGCACATACAATGTAGATGCACAAGCTGGATATGGCGTAGGGAATGCATTGTACGATATTCGTTATTTGACGGATGAAACAGCCCATCTTCAGAATGAAGGATGGTCTGTAATGAACGACCCGTACTATGACGGAAAGCAGATTTTATTTAGAGATTACAACGGGCAGTTGGATGATGAGGTATTTAGCAGCAGTGCCATTACGCAAGACCATTACCTTAATATTACAGGTGGTAATGATAAAAGCACCTTTGCGAGCAGCTTGGGGTACTATAATGAAGATGGTATGATTAAAGGAACGGGGTTCAAACGTTTCAGTGGATCGTTTAACGGATCGTATAAGATTTTTCCGATATTAAATATCAAAGCCGGTGTTTCTTATGTATGGTCTACCCGACCGGAATTATGGATCGGTACTTATGAATTCTTTTATCGTACCCGTTCGCAGCGTCCTACATGGAATCCTTGGATGGAAGACGGAACTCCTGCCTCAGGGGGTGGCACTGGGGATGGTAATCCGGCTTACTATCGTGATTTGCTGACCCAAAAGAACAGTACAGCACGTGCCACATACAATATCGGCTTTACGTTGGATATTCTTCCAAAGGAACTGGTTTTGAACGGAAACGCTTCTTTATTGAACTATCAGTATCAGAGAGAAAAATTTGACAAGGCCTATCAAACACAGACAGCTTCTACGCCCAATACAACTCGCAATGCGGAAGCTTGGATTCAAAAATACAATCAGATTCAGCTTAATGCTTCATTGACATATACCAAGACGTTTGCCGAAAAGCATAATTTGGATGCAATGATTGGCGGAGAGTATTATACTTACAATCAATTTGATTTTGAAGCTAAGACACAAGGTTCTCCTACGGACGATGTCCCGACCTTGAATGTTGGTTCTGAAAGGACTTTCACTCGTACCGAAAAAACGGCTTATCGCATTCTTTCTGGTTTCGGTCGTGTCAATTATAACTACAATATGAAATATCTGTTGTCTTTTACAGCTCGTTATGACGGAATTTCTCGTTTGAAAGACAATCGTTGGGGATTCTTCCCGGGAGTATCTGTAGGGTGGAATATTATGGAAGAAGATTTTTGGAAAGAATCCAAAGTGTCCGACATCGTTTCTAATTTGAAACCGCGTCTCAGTTATGGTGTGAATGGTAATGTAAATGGTATCGGAAATTATGAAGTCTATGGAGAATACGCACAGGTGGATGCTAAAACTTATGGTGGGGCGACAGCTCTTTATAATAAAAAATTGCTCAATACCAACCTGCGGTGGGAACAGAGTCAGACCTTTGAGGTGGGATTGGATATCGGATTCCTGCAGAACAGACTTTCTTTTATTCTCGACTTCTACAGCCGTCGGACAAAGGATTTGCTGACCAAACAAGCATTGCCTGGATATACCGGATTCTCGGATATTGTAACGAATATGGGTACGTTGCGCAACTCCGGTTTCGAAGCGGAAGTGAAAGCAAATATCATCAACAAGGGTGGTTTCACATGGGATATGACTGCGAATATCACTTCTGTTGCCAACAAGATAATTTCATTACCTTATAACAATGTTGAGAACAACCGCGTAGGCGGTTATGAAGTAGCGGCTGGTAAAGTAGATGCTGATGGCAAGTTTCCGACCAAATGGATTGCCGGTCGTCAGGAAGGCGGTAAACTGGGAGAACTGGTTGGATACAGACAGCAGCATGTTTTCAAAGACTGGGATGACGTAAAGCAACACGCAAATTTACGTGTGGATGAAGTTGCCAACTTGTATGGTCCCGGACTGGCTGATCAGATCAACCCCGCTACCGGAAAGACTTATAAGGAATCTTCGGGATGGCAACCTATTGAGCCGGGTGACGCTTGTTGGGAGGATATCAACGGTGATAATATTATTAACGGTTACGACCGTTCCGTAATGGGTAACATCTTCCCGAATGTCACGGGTGGTTTCTCTACTACATTCGGATATAAAGGTCTGTCACTCTATGCCCGTTTCGACTATGCTTTGGGGCACACCTTATACAATGACTTGAAAGCGCGTTCGTTGGGACAATATCAGGGGCAATTCAATATCATTACGGATGTGAAAGATATGTGGAGCGAAGCAAATCCGAACTCAGACCTTACGAAGTTCTACTATGCCGACCAGTTGGCAAAGAAGAATATTACCCGTTCGAATAATGCTTCTACTGCAGCCGACAACAACAGCTCCCGTTATTATGAAAAGGGTGATTATCTGGCTTTGCGCGAAATCACATTGAGCTATCAGTTGCCGAAATCGCTTATTAGCAAGGCGCACTTGACAGAAGCGTCTGTGTACGTCACCGGACAGAACTTATTCTATATCACCGGATATGATGGTGTATCTCCTGAACCAGCTGTATCGACTACATATGGTCGTGGTATTGACAATGGACGTTATCCTACTCCGAGAACATTTTTGTTCGGTTTATCTCTAACATTCTAATTTAACAGGACTTAAAAAGGAATAGAATTATGAAAAATATATTCAAATATTTATGGGTAAGTGCAGCTTTGCTGCCTTTCCTGACAGGATGTAACTCTTTGGATCTGGAGTCGGAAAGTACGATAACCGATGCCAACTATTGGAAGAGTGACACGCATTTCAGTGCTTTCAACGTTGGTCTGCATGCACAACTCAGAGAGCGTTCGTACAATTTCTTTATATTAGGTGAACCTCGTGCTGATATCTATGGTGATGCACCGTTCGGTGGTGAGGCAACTCAGGGCATGGAAATCTTCCCCGCCAATTCGCTGAACAGGGAGAACGTAGGGCTCAGTAATTTTGCTAATTTGTACGGAGTTATCAATCAGATAAATCTGATGATTGCCAAAACGGAAGATACTGGATTGCTGCCCGAAGCCACCAAAAAATATTATTTGGGAGAGGCCTATGGGATGCGTGCTTTTCTTTACTTTCACTTGCTCCGCTCATGGGGAGATGTCATTCTGCATTTGACTTACACCAGTGGTTCGACCATTGATTTGGCAAATATCCAAAAGGCTGCTTCGCCGGCAACGGAAGTGATGGCCCATATCAAAGAAGACATTACTGCGTCTGAGACGGCATTTAATGGTGATTATTCCTACAAATATGGAAAACATTACTGGTCGTTGGGAGCTACAAAAATGTTGAAAGGTGAAGTATACTTGTGGAGTGGCAAGCAGATGGGTGGTGGTGAAGCCGACTACCGTACTGCTAAAACGGCTTTGCAGGAAGTGGATAATTGTCCGGGTATCGATTTGGAAGACAACTTTACCAATGTTTTCGCCTATGCGAACAAGAAAAATAAAGAAATAATCTTCACCATTCATAATGGACGTGATGAATATAACATGTGGAATGGTAGTTTTAGAGGTAATCTTGTCCCTCAGCAAGCTTACATGACTTCCGGCAGTTATTTTGATGAGAACGGAGTTTCTTTTGCCGAAACGAAAGATGCTGAACTGAATGGTTTGATAAGATTTCAGATTAAAAAAGATTTTTATAATAAGGTATTCCGTGAAGGCGATACCCGTAAAGCAGGTTCTGTGAAAGCTGTTTATATGAAAGAGGGGGAAAACTTGGTATATAAGGCTTGTATCCCTTATAAATTTCAAGGAACAATGTTGCCCGGTGGTTCAGAGCGTGCATGGTTAGATGATTACCCTATTTATCGCTATGCAGACTGTTTGTTACTTCTTGCAGAGGCTAAAGCTTTGTTAGGTGAAGATATTGCTACGGAAATTAACACTGTTCGTAGACGTGCATACGGTGAAACCTATTTCGAGGCAAATAAAGCAACGGTGGCCTATCCGAATGAAAAAGGCGGTGAATTTTATTCCGGCAATCCGTTTGTGGCAGGTGATGATGACCCTATTGAAGCAGTCTTGAAAGAACGTTTGCGCGAATTGATGTATGAAGGAAAACGCTGGTATGATATACGTACTTTGGGTTATACGGCAAAATATTCTACAGCAAATGAAAAGCGGCTGCTATGGCCGATTGATGCCAATACACTGACCAATAATAGAGAGCTGGGGCAGACTGAAGGTTATCTCACCAGTGGAGAAGGTGAAGAATAATAATACTTCAGGTTGATAATCGAATAAAAACAAGAGGACGTATGTGTGGTTTAGCATATGCGTTCTCGCTTTTGTAATAGATAGTTTATTAATCGTGTGTTTTATAATAAATTATTTTATTAAATATGGAGGAAATTCGTTATAATTTTATATATTTGCAGCATGAAACATTTAAATAATACCATGAAAAAGAATCTATTTCTATCCATTATCTTTTCTTTCTGTGTGATTTTGCAGTCAGTTGCATCGGATACTGTATTTGTGCGTGAAACTCAGATTCCAGTTTTGATTGAACGACAAGACAATGTATTGTTTATGTTGCGTTTGAACGCAAAAGAGAGTCGTGTTTTGGATGAAGTGGTTTTAAATTTTGGCAAAGATGTGAATGTGGCGGATATACAGTCTGTCAAGTTATATTATAGCGGTACGGAAGCCAGACAGAATAATGGAAAGAATTTCTTTGCTCCCGTGTCCTATATTTCCAGTCATACGCCGGGGAAGACATTGGCGGCAAATCCTTCCTATTCGGTTCATAAATCGCAAGTGGATAACCCAAAGCGGAAAGTTACATTGAAAGCCGACCAGAAACTTTTCTCCGGAATCAACTATTTCTGGATTAGTTTGCAGATGAAGCTGGGTGCTTCCTTGCTCAATAAGGTTTCGGTTGATATTGTAACAGTCAAGGTGGATGGTAAAGCTGCCCTTGTACATTCCGTTTCATCGGAAAATATAGCTCATAGGGTAGGAGTAGGAGTACGTCATGCCGGTGACGACGGTTCGGCAGCCTTCCGCATTCCGGGATTGGTAACTACCAATAAGGGGACATTGCTGGGTGTATATGATGTACGTTACAATAGCAGCGTTGATTTGCAGGAACATGTAGACGTAGGCTTGAGCCGTAGCGTAGACGGTGGCAAAAGTTGGGAGAAAATGCGTTTGCCTCTGGCTTTCGGTGAAACGGGCGACCTGCCTGCTGCACAGAATGGTGTCGGCGACCCTTCGATTCTGGTAGATACCAAGACCAACACAGTATGGGTAGTGGCAGCCTGGACACACGGAATGGGTAATCAGCGTGCCTGGTGGAGCTCCTATCCGGGAATGGATATGAATCATACAGCCCAGTTAGTGTTGTCAAAGAGTACGGATGACGGTAAAACGTGGTCTAAGCCCATCAATATAACAGAACAGGTGAAAGACCCTTCCTGGTATTTCCTACTGCAAGGGCCTGGACGCGGTATCACCATGCAGGATGGCACACTGGTATTCCCGATTCAGTTTATTGACTCTACCCGTGTTCCGAATGCGGGAATCATGTATAGCAAAGACCGTGGCGAGACATGGAAAATCCATAACTATGCACGTACCAATACTACAGAAGCCCAAGTGGCGGAAGTAGAACCGGGCGTACTGATGCTGAATATGAGAGATAACCGGGGTGGTAGCCGTGCTGTTTCCACTACTAAGGATTTCGGTAAGACTTGGACGGAACATCCCTCTTCCCGCAAAGCTTTGCAGGAACCGGTTTGTATGGCAAGCCTGATTAGCGTAAAAGCGAAAGACAATGCATTAAATAAGGATATTCTCTTATTCTCCAATCCGAATACGGTAAAAGGCCGTCACCATATCACAATCAAGGCCAGTCTGGACGGTGGCATCACTTGGCTGCCCGAACATCAGGTGATGTTGGACGAAGGTGAAGGATGGGGATATTCTTGTCTGACGATGATTGATAAAGAGACGGTTGGCATACTGTATGA
Source organism: Bacteroides sp. L008 (assembly GCF_040812255.1). NCBI lineage: Bacteria > Pseudomonadati > Bacteroidota > Bacteroidia > Bacteroidales > Bacteroidaceae > Bacteroides > Bacteroides sp. L008. The sequence goes on from NZ_JBFNXO010000001.1 coordinate 653,796, forward strand.
AAGTAGTGTAGCCCACATGACTTTCCAGGCTGTCCGGCTGAAGGATATAATAAAATAGAGATATACACACGACCTGTAATCATGAAAAACAAATTAATATTATTCATATATTTTACAATTAACTTATACACAATTTCAGTGGTAAAAGCAGGTGCTTGTCACCTGCTCCCCCAGCCACAAAAGTTTACCCCCTCTCATACCTGGTTTCAAGTGAATAATGTGCGGCTTTCCACTCCTGTGCTTCAGCAGGAGTGGGAAGCTTTTGTCTCTGAAATGGGAGGGACTGTCTCGCCCAAGGCGACCGGTAGCATTGATGTGAAACTGCTGCCTTCTCTCCCCGGAATACCGATGAATCAGGAGGAAGCCTACCGGCTGAACATCACAAAGAAGCGGATAACCGTTGAGGCCGTGACTGAACGCGGCATTTATTGGGCCATGCAGACTTTGAGGCAACTGGCAGAGACAAGAAACTCGAAAACACAGATTCGGGGAGCAGAAATCATCGACTGGCCTGCTTTCCGTATTCGTGGATTTATGCAGGATGTAGGACGGAGTTACATTTCACTCGAAGAACTCAAACGTGAAATCGCCGTACTTGCCAAGTTCAAAATCAACGTCTTCCACTGGCATCTGACCGAGAATCAATCCTGGCGTCTGGAAAGCAAGATATTCCCGATGTTGAACGATAGCGCAAACACCACCCGGATGCCCGGCAAATATTACACGCTGGAAGAAGCCAAAGAACTGGTCGCATTCTGTAAGGCACACCACATGATGTTGATTCCCGAAATAGATATGCCGGGACACAGCGCTGCCTTTATACGTACCTTCCGCCACGATATGCAAAGCCCCGAAGGGATGAAGATATTGAAACTCCTGTTGGATGAAGTCTGTGAAACGTTTGATGTACCTTATTTACATATCGGCACGGATGAAGTGCAGTTTACCAATCCCCGTTTTGTACCCGAAATGGTGGCCTACGTACGTTCCAAAGGCAAGAAAGTGATTTCCTGGAATCCGGGCTGGCACTACAAACCCGGAGAAATAGACATGACCCAGCTTTGGAGTTACCGCGGAAAGGCGCAGGAAGGTATTCCCGCCATTGATTCACGTTTCCATTATCTGAACCATTTTGATACCTTCGGTGATATCATCGCATTGTACAACAGCCGTATATATAATAAGGAACAAGGAAGCGATGACCTTGCAGGAACCATTCTGGCTATCTGGAATGACCGGTTGGTCAGCACCGAGTGGGAGATGATTATTGAAAATAATTTCTATCCCAACATGCTGGCTATGGCAGAACGTGCCTGGAAAGGCGGCGGAACGGAATATTTTGATAAGAACGGAACGCTGCTTCCCACCGACGAGCAATCGGAGCTGTTCAGGAACTTCGTCGATTTTGAGCGCCGTCTGTTGTGGCATAAGGAACATACCTTTGCCGGTTATCCCTTTGCCTATGTCCGTCAGACAAATGTGAAATGGAACATTACGGACGCTTTTCCAAATGAAGGAGATTTGGCAAAGGTCTTCCCGCCGGAAGAAGCCTTGCAGGATAGTTACAGCTATGAAGGAAAGACCTACCGGGTACGTCCCGCTATTGGTGCCGGAATCTATCTCCGTCATGTGTGGGGCACGCTTATCCCCGGATTTTATAAAGAACCGGAAGAGAACCATACAGCTTATGCCTATACCTATGTTTATTCGCCGAAAGAACAGACAGTAGGCCTGTGGGCTGAATTTCAGAATTACGGACGTTCGGAAGCCGACCTTCCCCCTTTGCAGGGAAAATGGGACTATAAGGAAAGTCGTATCTGGATAAATGAAAAGGAAATAATCCCGCCTGTCTGGACAGCTACCCACCGGACTAAGAGTAATGAAATAGCTTTAGGCAACGAGAATTGTGTAGCGCGTCCCCCTTTGGAAGTGCATCTGCAAAAAGGATGGAACAAAGTACTTCTGAAATTACCGGTAGGAAAGTTCGTTACCCCCGAAGTACGGTTGGTGAAATGGATGTTCACCACTGTCTTTGTCACTCCCGACGGGCAGAAGGCGGTGGACGGACTCATTTACTCACCGGATAAAACACTAAAGTGACCTGTCAATCAGAAGGGAGATATTTATGAATATGCCATGAGCTGATTTGGATATGCTATAATGAAAAACGGATATGCTATAATGAAAAACAAATATGCTATAATGAAAACTAGATATGCTATAATGAAAAAAAAGATATACTAATGAGTAAATAAAAGGAATAGCCATGAAGAAGAACTTTTTTTTAGCGGTCATATTGACCCTGTCTTTGGCATGCCATGCGCAGGAACGCAAATATTCTACGTTTTATTACCAGCGTGCCACGTTGTTTGAAGAGTTGCCTGTCACGTCCAATGACATTATCTTCTTAGGAAACAGTATCACGAACGGCGGCGAATGGTCGGAGCTGTTTCATAACAAACATATCAAGAACCGCGGAATCAGCGGTGATATCTGCATGGGAGTATATGACCGTCTGGATGCTATCCTGAAAGGTAAACCGGCTAAGATATTTCTTCTGATTGGCATAAACGACGTAAGCCGGGGAACTTCTGCCGATACCATTGTAGCCCATATCGGCATGATTGCTCAGAAGATAAAGGCGGATTCGCCGAAGACGAAGCTATATCTGCAAAGTGTTCTTCCGGTGACCGACCATTACGGTATGTTCAAAGGGCATACATCGCGCTGGCAGGTCATTCCCGAAATCAATAAAGGATTAGTCCGTCTGGCAGAAAAAGAAGGAGCGACTTATATAGATTTGTACTCTCATTTTGTAGACGAGGAAACCGGAAAGATGAACACTGCCTACACGAATGACGGACTGCATCTTCTCGGAAAAGGATATCGGAAATGGGTGGAGATTGTAAAACTTTACATCGGAAAGAAATAAAAGCCGGAAGAAAAGAAAAGTCGAAAAGAAATACGTACTGAAAAGAAATACATACTGAAAAGAAATACATACTGAAAAGAAATACATACCGGAAAGAAATAAATGAAAAAGATTCTGATATTATCCGTCTGTCTGTTCGTTTGTTGGGCACTGCCTGCTCAGCAACAACGGATGAAAGTGGCCTGTGTAGGAAACAGTATCACCTACGGAACCGGACTGGCCGACCGTGCAACGCAATCTTACCCCGTACAGTTACAGAAATTGTTGGGAGAGCATTATGAAGTTGAAAACTTCGGGAAGCCCGGCGCCACCCTGCTCAATCAGGGACATCGTCCATATACCCGACAGGAAGAATACCGCAAAGCATTGGATTTTGCAGGAGATATTGTGGTCATCCATCTGGGAATCAATGACACCGACCCTCGTGACTGGCCCAACTATCGTGATTCTTTCGTGACAGACTATTTGAATCTGATGGATACATTCCGCAAGGCCAATCCCGATGTCCGGATTATCATCGCCCGGATGACTCCGATTGCCGACCGTCACAACCGTTTCCTTTCGGGAACCCGCGACTGGCACGGCGAGATACAGACAGCTATCGAAACAGTAGCACGTTATGCCGGTGTGCAGTTAATAGATTTCCACGAACCGCTTTATCCTTACCCTTCCTTGCTCCCGGACGCCGTTCACCCTACTGCCGAAGGGGCTGCGATAATGGCGCAAACAGTTTATTCCGCCATCACCGGAGACTATGGCGGCTTGCAGTTATCTCCGCTTTACACGGATAATATGGTTCTCCAGCGCGATACCCCCTTGCTGATTCACGGGACAGCGAATGTGGGCGAACAAGTGACAGTCCGCATTGACCGTCAGCAGTGGATTACTAAGGCTGCACTAGACGGAAAATGGTCGGTGAAATTATCACCGTTGAAAGCCGGTGGCCCTTACACGCTGACCATCTCCACTTCTCAAAGAATCTTGAAATATACAAATGTGCTGGCAGGGGAAGTGTGGCTGTGTTCCGGTCAGTCGAATATGGAATTTATGTTGCGGCAGGCCACTACGGGCAAAAAAGACATCCCCCAAGCCGCCGATGAACAGTTGCGTCTGTATGATATGAAAGCACGCTGGCGCACGGACGCGGTGCAATGGGACGCTTCCGTCCTTGATTCCCTGAATCATCTCCAATATTATAAAGATACTGAATGGGCAATCTGTACTCCCGCCAATGCTGCCCGTTTCTCGGCCATCGCTTATTATTTCGGCCAGATGTTGCGGGATAGCTTGAAAGTTCCGGTGGGGTTGATATGTAACGCTATCGGTGGTTCGCCTACCGAATCGTGGGTTGACCGGAATACACTGGAATACCAGTTCCCGGCTATATTAAAAGATTGGACGCATAATGATTTTATACAAGACTGGGTGCGCGGACGGGCTGCATTAAATATCAAACAGTCGGAAGAGAAACTCCAGCGCCACCCTTACGAACCTTGCTATCTGTACGAATCGGGCATCCGTCCGTTGGCGCAGTATCCCGTCAGGGGTGTTATCTGGTATCAGGGAGAATCGAATGCTCATAATTACGAAACTCACGAGAAACTTTTTAAGTTGTTAATCGGCAGTTGGCGTAAAAACTGGGGGAGTGAGACGCTGCCCTTCTACTATGTACAACTTTCCGGTATTGCCCGTCCTTCATGGCCGTGGTTCCGCGACAGCCAGCGCAGGATGATGAACGAAATACTGAATACGGGTATGGCGGTATCGAGTGATTGGGGCGATTCACTGGATGTACATCCCAGAAATAAGAAGCCGGTGGGAGAACGCTTGGCTCGTTGGGCATTGAACAAGACGTATGGAATGTGCCATGTACTGCCTTCCGGCCCGTTATTCCGCCAAGCCGATTTTCGGGAAGGCGCTGTATATATAACCTTTGATTATGGCGAAGGCTTGAGAAGTTCCGACGGTCAATCTTTGTGTACGTTTGAAGTAGCCGAAACGGATGGCGTTTATTACCCCGCAGTTGCCGAAGTGGAAGAGGGGAGAACTTGCGGGGCAGAAACGGGACGGATAAAAGTATATAGCGAACAGGTAAAGCATCCGCGATATGTCCGGTATGGCTGGCAGCCTTTCACGCGGGCGAATCTGGTAAATAAAGATGGGCTACCTGCTTCTACCTTCAAAGCCGAAGCACCGGAGTCGTTCGTCAAAAGCATTGACTTGCAGAAAATGAAAGGATTCCCGAAATCAGAGAAAGGTATTGAATCGGGTGTTTCTGCCTGCTATTCAGGAATCCTGAGCGGAAAGCTATTGATAGCCGGCGGCTGTAACTTTCCCGGAACACCTGCCAGTGAAGGTGGAAAAAAGAAATACTACCAAGGCATTTATGTAGCGGAAATGAATCCCGACACGCTGCTTCTTTGGAAAAAAGTAGGCGGGCTTCCTGCACCTGCCGCATACGGAGTTTCCGTATCTTGTCCCGACGGCATTATCTGTGCAGGCGGAATGAACGACCACGGCGCATTGACCGGCGTTTACAAAATCCGGTGGGACGAAAAGAAAGGCAAAGTCTTCCTGGAAACTCTACCCGATTTGCCCTACGCCTTAGACAATATGTACGGAACACTAGCCGGTAGCCAACTTTTTATCACCGGTGGAAATAGAAGTGAAAAAAAAACAAATAGAAACGGAAAGCCTTCAAACTCTTTTCTTTGCCTTGACTTAAACAATCCCGCGGCAGGTTGGCAACAACTTCCCGAATTTCCCGGAGCACCGCGTCTGCAACCCGTCTGTGCCGGGGAGTACAAGGATGGCGAAGCCCGTATTTACCTGTGGGGCGGATTTGCCGCTTCCACCGATGGCAATCCTGCCACACTTTCCACTGACGGCTATTGCTATTCATCCACGTCCCGGCAATGGACTCGCATAGCCACTCCGACGGGAAACAATGGTGAAACCATATCTTTGGGTGGCGGGACAGCCATTGCCATCAATGAAAACCTGATTCTTTGTACCGGTGGAGTGAATAAGGATATATTCCTCGCTGCTCTTCGACACCCTGAAAAGGACTATCTTCTCCATCCCGCCGAGTGGTACAAATTCAATGACCGGATATTAGTATATGACATCCATCAGAATACATGGCAGGAAGTTGCCCGTACACCGCAAACGGCACGTGCGGGAGCGTCATTGGTAGGATGGAACAAAACATATTACAACATAAACGGAGAATTGAAGCCGGGCGTCCGTACTTCTGAAATAATTAGGATAACGGTCGAATAATAAAAAGAATAACAGATGTAAACAACATATTTTGTTAAATTATCAGTGAAATTTGCTGAAAAAACAATATCTTTGAATCCGTTAATATCTAATGCCCCCACTATGATGATTAATTTGATCGGAAAAAAGGCTCAAATAGCATGTGGATTACTATGCTGTTGCAGTATGGCATATGCACAGAGCAATGACAATTCCGAAGTTGTCGTTCTAAATACAGGTTGGGAATTTTCCCAGGCAGGAACAGAGCTGTGGCAATCGGCACAGGTTCCGGGCACCGTTCATCAGGACCTTATCTACCATAAACAAATACCCGATCCTTTTTATGGCATCAATGAACAAAAGATTCAGTGGGTGGAAAATGAAGACTGGGAATACCGGACTGCTTTTACAGTTACCCCCGAACAACTGAAACGGGATGACGCCCAATTGGTTTTTGAAGGCCTTGACACATACGCCGATGTATACCTCAATGGAGCACTGTTGCTGAAAGCCGATAACATGTTTGTCGGCTATACCATACCCGTCAAGTCCCAACTCCGTATCGGAGAAAACCTTCTTCACATCTATTTTCATTCCCCCATCCGGCAGACACTGCCTCAATATAACTCGAACGGATTCAACTATCCGGCAGACAACGACCATCACGAAAAACATTTAAGCATATTCTCCCGTAAAGCCCCTTACAGCTATGGCTGGGATTGGGGAATCCGCATGGTGACCAGCGGCATCTGGCGTCCGGTGACCATCCGTTTTTATGACGCAGCTTCTATCAGTGACTACCATGTAAAGCAACTCGCACTGACCGACCAGCTCGCAAACCTGTCTAATGAGTTAGAAATAAACAACATACTCCCCCGCCCACTTCAGGCAGAGGTGAGAATCAATACCTCATTCGAAGGAAGTGCAGAAAAAAGCATCAGCCAGGCAATCACCTTACAGCCCGGAATCAATCATGTTTCCATACCTTCCGAAGTGGCATCCCCCGTACGTTGGATGCCGAATGGATGGGGAAAGCCCGCCCTGTATGATTTCTCCGCTCAAATCATAGTAGAAGATAAAGTCGTAGCCGAGCAATCGCACCGGATAGGACTGCGTACCGTTCGCCTCGTTAATGAAAAAGATAAAGACGGAGAATCCTTCTATTTTGAAGTAAACGGTGTACCGATGTTTGCCAAAGGAGCCAATTACATCCCCCAGGATGCACTCTTGACTAACGTCACTACCGAACGCTACCAAACCTTATTCCGCGACATCCGCGAAGCGAACATGAATGTCATTCGTGTATGGGGAGGTGGAACGTACGAAGATGACCGCTTCTATGACCTGGCAGATGAAAACGGAATACTGGTGTGGCAAGACTTCATGTTTGCCTGCACTCCCTATCCGTCCGACCCCACCTTCCTGAAAAGGGTAGAGGCGGAAGCCTGCTACAACATCCGCCGCCTTCGTAATCATGCTTCCCTGGCGATGTGGTGCGGCAATAACGAAATACTGGAAGCCTTAAAATATTGGGGATTCGACAAGAACTTCCCGCCCGAAATCTATCAGGAAATGTTTCGAGGCTACGACAAACTGTTCCATCAGCTCCTTCCTGCCAAGGTGAAGGAACTGGATGCCGACCGTTTCTACATACACAGCTCCCCATATTTTGCCAACTGGGGGCGTCCCGAATCCTGGGGGATAGGAGACAGCCATAACTGGGGAGTCTGGTATGGTCAAAAAACATTCGAGTCACTTGATACAGACCTGCCCCGTTTCATGAGCGAATTCGGTTTCCAGTCCTTCCCGGAAATGAAGACCATCTCCACTTTCGCCGCTCCGGAAGATTATCAGATAGAATCGGAAGTGATGAATGCTCATCAGAAAAGCAGCATCGGCAACGCCCTGATTCGTACCTACATGGAGCGCGACTATATCATCCCCGAAAAATTTGAAGACTTTGTCTATGTCGGACTAGTGCTGCAAGGACAAGGAATGCGTCACGGACTGGAAGCACACCGCCGGAACCGTCCTTACTGTATGGGCACCCTGTATTGGCAACTGAATGACAGCTGGCCGGTAGTATCCTGGTCGAGCATCGACTATTACGGTAACTGGAAAGCCCTGCATTACCAAGCCAAACGAGCCTTTGCTCCAATCCTCATCAATCCTATCCGGCAGAACGACAGCCTCAATATCTACCTGATTTCCGACTGTCCGGACACCAAAGACCACCTGACGTTGGAAATGAAAGTAACAGACTTTGACGGAAAGAAACAAGGCAAGCCGATACGACTCAACACATTGTCAGTTCCGGCTAACACTTCCCAATGTGTGTACCGTATAAAACCCGATATCTGGCTATCGCCGGAAGAACAGCAACGCTGTTTCATGCAACTGACCCTGAAAGACAAGGCAGGAAATACTCTTGCCGAAACCGTATACTTCTTTAGAAAAACAAAAGACCTGCTTCTGCCTGAAACAACCGTTTCCTGCAAGATGAAACAGAAAGACGGCATGTGTGAACTGACATTGTTTTCTCCCACTCTTGCAAAAGATGTCTTTATTGAAATTCCTTTGCAGGGAGCCCGTTTCAGCGACAACTTTTTCGACCTTCTTCCCGGGGAACGTAAAACGGTCGTCATCACTTCTCCCCAAATAAAGAAAGGAGAGGAGCTGCCCTTGACAATCAAACATATTCGTGAAACTTATAATTAATCTATTAATAACTTAACACCTAATTTTTTAGTTTATGAAACAACTCTTTAAATTAACCGGATGTCTGGCACTAGCAGGACTTTTTGCCTCTTGCCAATCGGCGCAACAGGAAGCCAACTACCAGATCATCCCCATGCCACAAGAGATTGTAACCGCTCAAGGAAGTCCCTTCATCCTGAAGAGCAGTGTGAAGATTCTCTATCCGGAAGGAAACGAGAAGATGCAACGCAACGCACAATTTCTGGCAGACTACCTGAAAACGGCTACCGGAAAAGATTTCGCCATTGAAGCCGGAACAGAAGGTAAAAACGCAATCATACTGGCATTAGGCACGGGGAACGAAAATCCGGAATCCTACCAGATGAAAGTTACCGGTGACGGAATCACGATTACCGGTCCTACGGAAGCCGGTGTATTCTATGGCATCCAGTCCCTGCGCAAATCATTGCCTGTGGCTGTCGGTGCGGATATTGCCATGCCAGCCGTAGAAATCAATGACGCTCCCCGCTTTGGCTATCGTGGCGCGCATTTCGATACCAGCCGTCATTTCTTTACTGTGGACGAAATAAAGACCTACATCGACATGCAGGCTTTGCATAACATGAACCGCCTCCACTGGCATATCACCGACGATCAAGGCTGGCGTCTGGAAATCAAAAAATACCCGAAACTGACTGAAATCGGTGCTAACAGAACAGAAACAGTCATCGGACGTAACTCCGGCGAATACGACGGCAAACCTTACGGTGGATTCTACACCCAGGAACAAGCCAAAGAAATCGTAGATTATGCAGCCGAACGCTACATCACCGTTGTTCCCGAAATCGACCTTCCGGGACACATGCAAGCTGCCCTTGCCGCTTACCCTGAATTGGGTTGTACCGGTGGTCCGTACGAAGTATGGAGACAATGGGGTGTATCCGAAGATGTGCTATGCGCCGGAAACGACCAGGTCTTGAAATTCCTGGAAGATGTCTATGGTGAATTGATTGAAATCTTCCCATCACCATATATTCATGTAGGTGGCGACGAATGCCCGAAAGTAAGATGGGAAAAATGTCCGAAATGCCAGGCACGTATCAAAGCATTGGGACTGAAGTCAGATCAGAACCACAGCAAAGAAGAACGTTTGCAGAGCTTTGTCATCAACCATATTGAGAAATTCCTGAACGACCATGGACGTCAAATCATCGGTTGGGATGAAATCCTCGAAGGCGGACTTGCTCCGAATGCTACCGTGATGTCATGGCGTGGTGAGAAAGGTGGTATCGAAGCTGCGAAGCAGCAACATGATGTCATCATGACACCGAACACCTACCTGTATTTCGACTACTACCAAGCTAAAGACGTAGAAAACGAACCGTTCGGTATCGGTGGTTATCTGCCCATGGAAAGAGTGTATAGCTACGAGCCGATGCCGGCTTCTCTTACTCCCGAAGAACAGAAATACATCAAGGGAGTGCAAGCCAACCTCTGGACAGAATACATCGCTACTTTCCCACATGCACAATACATGGTATTGCCTCGTTGGGCTGCTTTGTGTGAAATTCAGTGGTCCAGCCCCGAAAAGAAAAACTATGCCGACTTCCTGTCCCGTCTTCCACAACTGATTAAGTGGTACGATGCAGAAGGATACAATTACGCTAAACACGTATTTGACGTACAAGCCGAGTTTGACCCGAATCCGGCAGAAGGAACAATGGACGTTACCCTGTCTACCATCGACGGTGCTCCTATTTACTATACGTTAGACGGCACAGAACCTACTGCCACTTCCCCCGTTTACGAAGGAGTATTGAAAATTAAGGAAAATGTCACCCTGTCCGCTAAAGCCATCCGTCCCAACGGCGAAAGCAAGACTGTGACGGAGAAGATTGATTTCAGCAAATCCAGCATGAAGCCGATTGTAGCCAATCAGCCTATTAATGAACAATACCTGTTCAAAGGAGCTTCCACTTTGGTAGACGGTCTGAAAGGAAATAGCAGCTACAGGTCAGGTCGTTGGATCGCTTTCAACGGAAATGACATGGATATGACTATCGACCTCCAGCAACCTACTGAAATCTCAAGCGTGGCAATCTCTACCAATGTAGCAAAAGGAGACTGGGTATTTGATGCCAGAAACCTGTCCGTAGAAACTTCAGATGATGGCAAGAACTTCAAAAAGATTGCTTCCGAAGAATACCCGGAGATGAAAGAGACAGACAAAGACGGAATCGTTGAGCATAAACTAACCTTTGATCCTGTGACCACCCAATACGTGAGAGTCATTGCTTCACCGGAGAAATCACTTCCGGCATGGCATGGAGGAAAAGGTAAAAACGCATTTTTATTTGTAGACGAAATCAAAATTGATTAATGAATATAAGAAAAGAATACCCTAAAGTTTGTCTTTTCTTATGGATATTGGGGATGTGCTTCCATGCACATCCCATTCTGGCACAGTCCGTCATACCTGTCCCATTAAAAATGGAGCAGGGGACGGGCTCTTTTTTACTATCAGAAAAGACTAAACTTTATACAAACCTGCAAGGTGGAGAAGCGGAACTCTGGGAGAATTACCTGAAAGCATTGCCTGTTCAATTGAAAGAAGCGAGAATGAAAGACAGGAAACAGATGCTTTTCTTATTGATAACCCCCAAGACCCCCCAATTGCCATCACCGGAAAGCTACACACTCTCCGTCACCCCTCAACGAATTGAGATCCGGGCAACTTCGGGAGCCGGATTATTCTATGGAATGCAAACCCTGTTACAGCTGATGCAACCGGCGGGCACAGGCAGCTATTCCGTAGCCTCTGTCGAGATAGAAGACACCCCGCGTTTTGCTTACCGCGGACTGATGCTGGACGTATCCCGCCATTTCTCTACCAAAGAGTTTATAAAGAAGCAGATAGACGCATTGGCATATTACAAAATCAACCGTTTGCACCTGCACCTGACCGATGCGGCAGGCTGGCGGCTTGAAATTAAGAAATATCCTTTACTGACCGATTTTGCAGCTTGGCGTACAGACCCCACTTGGAAGAAATGGTGGAACGGCGGACGTAAATACCTCCGTTACGATGAACCCGGAGCTTCCGGAGGCTATTACACCCAGGACGATATTCGTGAAATACTGGCATATGCCCGTCAGCACTATATCACGGTGATTCCGGAGATTGAAATGCCTTCCCATTCGGAAGAAGTGCTGGCTGCCTACCCGCAGCTATCCTGTTCGGGAGAACCTTACAAGAACTCCGATTTCTGTGTCGGCAATGAAGAAACTTTCACCTTTCTGGAGAATGTACTGACGGAAGTTATGGAACTTTTCCCTTCCGAATACATTCATGTAGGAGGTGATGAGGCCGGCAAATCGGCTTGGAAGACCTGTCCGAAATGTCAGAAGAGAATGAAAGACGAGCATCTGACCAATGTAGACGAGCTGCAAAGCTATCTGATACACCGCATCGAAAAATTCCTCAACAATCACGGACGCCGTCTCTTGGGATGGGACGAGATTCTGCAAGGAGGCATTGCGCCCAATGCAACCGTCATGTCATGGCGTGGAGAAGAGGGTGGTATCGCTGCCGTCACCTCCGGCCATCATGCCATCATGACGCCGGGTGCATACTGTTATCTGGACAGCTATCAGGACGCCCCATACTCCCAGCCGGAAGCTATCGGCGGCTACCTGCCATTGAAGAAAGTATATACCTATGATCCTGTTCCCGCTTCCTTAACTGCGGAGCAGGCAAAGTTAGTCTACGGTGTGCAGGGCAACCTATGGGTGGAATATATCCCCACTCCCGAACACGTGGAATATATGATTTACCCTCGTATACTGGCATTGGCGGAAGTAGCCTGGTCGGCTCCGGAACGTAAGTCATGGTCCGATTTCCATACCCGTGCACTGTCAGCAGTGGCCGATTTACAGAAAAAAGGATACCATCCTTTCGATTTGAGCAAAGAAATCGGCAGCCGTCCCGAATCTCTTCAGCCAGTCAGCCATTTGGCACTCGGTAAAAAAGTGATCTATAACTCCCCCTACAGCCCCCATTATCCCGCACAAGGCAACACAGCCCTGACAGACGGCATACGTGGTGACTGGACTTATGGTGACGGTTCATGGCAAGGATTTATCTCGGACAATCGTCTCGATGTGACGATTGATATGGAAAAAGAAACCCCTATCCATTCCGTCACCGCCGCTTTTATGCAAGTGGTCGGCGCGGAAGTATTTCTGCCGGAGACAGTGATTATTTTCATTTCCGATGATGGAATAAACTTCACGGAGTTGCAAAAACAACACTTTGAAGTGAGCAAAGAAACACCCATCCGGTTTACGGATATTTCATGGCAGGGAGAAGCCAAAGGAAGATACGTACGTTACCAGGCACAGGCCGGAAGCGAACTCGGAGGCTGGATATTTACGGATGAGATAATCGTGAAATAGACATTGTCAATATCATTTATGAATAAAAGAGGGAATCTACTCAACCAGATTCCCTCTTTTATTGTTATATTTGTATTATTACCTTAAAAACTAAGAATATGGTACAACACGCTAGACTCATTTTCTACAGCCTTCTTCTTCTGGTAATCCCGTGCGAGAGCACCTTGGCGCAGAAGATTCCCGTCACGCCCATAGACTCATTGATAACAGTTGGATATGCCACCGGAAGTTTGAAAAACCTCTCCGGTTCCGTAGAGAAGATTACGGAGACACAGATGAATAAAGACCAGATAACGAACCCTTTGGAAGCAATCCGCGGACGCGTGCCGGGCTTGACCATCCAACGCGGATCAAACGGTCCGGCAGCCTTGGATGCGGTACGCCTGCGGGGAACCACCTCACTGACCAGTGGCAACGACCCTTTGATAATTGTTGACGGAGTATTTGGCGACTTGAGTATGCTCACCTCCATTTACCCTACGGATATTGAGAGCTTCACCATTTTGAAAGACGCTTCCGAAACCGCACAATACGGTTCACGAGGAGCCTCCGGTGTGATTGAAGTCACCACCAAAAAAGGAATGAGCGGCAGAACACAGGTAGCCTACAACGGTAGCTTCGGAGTTTCCACCGTCTACAAGAATCTGAAAATGCTGTCCGGCGATGAATTCCGTCGTGTGGCTTCGGAGCGTGGCATTTCCATTCTGGACAAAGGAAATAACACCGATTTTCAGAAAGAGATTGAACAGACAGGACTGCAACAAAACCATCACGTCGCCTTTTATGGTGGTTCCAGTGAATCCAGCTATCGTGTTTCCCTCGGTTTCATGGACCGTCAGGGAGTGATTCTGAATGAAGACATGAAGAACTTCACTTCGAATATGAACATGAATCAGCAGATGTTCGACGGCTTCCTGAACTGCGAGCTGGGAATGTTCGGTTCCATTCAGAAGAATCATAATCTGGTGGATTATCAGAAAACGTTCTATTCGGCAGCCACATTCAACCCCACCTATCCCAACCATAAAGACCCCGTCACCAATTCCTGGGACGGAATAACAACCGCCAGCCAAATCACCAATCCATTGGCATGGATGGAAGTGCAGGACGATGATGCCACTTCGCACATCAGCACGCACGCCCGTCTGACTTTCAATCTGCTGGAAGGACTGAAACTAAACCTCTTCGGCGCCTATACCTATAATATCGTGGAAAATTCGCAATACCTCCCCACCTCCGTCTGGGCGAACGGTCAGGCTTACAAAGGAACCAAAAAGCGAGAATCCTTGTTGGGCAACATGATGCTGACCTATAAGAAAAACTGGAAAAAACATTTCTTTGACGTGCTGGCACTTGCCGAACTTCAAAAAGAAACCTACACGGGATATTATACGACAGTAAGCAATTTCAGCACCGACAAATTCGGGTATAATAATCTTCAGGCAGGCGCACTCCGCTTGTGGGAAGGCACTAATTCATACTACGACCAACCCCGTCTGGCATCCTTCATGGGACGTTTCAACTATACATATGCCGACCGCTACGTATTGACGCTGAACGCCCGTACAGATGCTTCCTCCAAATTCGGAGCGAACCATAAATGGGGATTCTTCCCCTCCGCATCTGCCGCATGGGTGATTAGTGAGGAAGAATTTATGAAGCACTTGCCGATGGTAGACAATCTGAAATTCCGTATCGGCTATGGTCTGGCAGGCAATCAGAGCGGGATTGACTCATACACTACGTTGAACCTTGTAAAGCCGAACGGTGTAGTCCCCGTCGGAAACTCCGCCGTCGTATCTTTAGGAGACTTGCGGAACACGAATCCCGACCTGAAATGGGAAGTGAAACATACCTTTAATACCGGTATCGACATAGCTCTTTTCGGCAACCGCCTGCTGCTTTCCGCCAACTATTACAACTCCCGAACCACAGACATGCTTTACCTTTACAACGTAAGCGTACCGCCTTTCACCTATAACACCTTGCTTGCCAACATCGGTTCCATGCGCAACTGGGGTACGGAAATCGCCATCGGCATCACCCCTTTGAAGACGAAGGATATGGAACTGAATATCAATGCCAATATCACTTTCCAGCGCAACAAACTGCTCTCTTTAAGCGGTATGCACAATGGTGAAATGCTTTCTGCCCCCGAATATAAAAGTCTTGCCGGCCTTGACGGAGCCGGCTTTCACGGAGGATACAACCACATCGTATATCAGATGGTGGGTCAACCGTTGGGCGTGTTCTATCTTCCCCACAGTACGGGACTCGAATCCGATGGAAACGGTGGATACACCTATGGCATCGCCGACCTGAATGGCGGAGGTGTCAGCCTTGAAGATGGTGAAGACCGCTACGTGGCAGGACAAGCCGTACCTAAAACGATTCTTGGCTCCAACATCAGTTTCCGCTACAAGCGTTTCGACCTGTCTTTGCAGATTAACGGAGCTTTCGGACATAAAATCTACAACGGAACTTCCCTGACCTATATGAACATGAATATATTTCCCGACTATAACGTAATGAAGAAAGCCCCGAAACAGAACATCAAGGATCAAACCGCCACCGACTATTGGTTGGAAAAGGGAGATTATGTCAACTTCGACTATGTGACGCTGGGTTGGAACGTTCCGATTGAGAAAGTGCAGAAACTGAAGAAATATGTCCGTTCCCTGCGTCTGGCATTTACAGTCAACAACCTGGCAACCATTTCCGGTTATTCGGGACTTTCACCCATGATTAACAGTTCCACGGTGAACTCCACTTTAGGCGTGGATGATAAACGGGGATATCCGTTGGCGCGGACGTACACATTGGGATTGAGTATTAACTTTTAATGGAGGAGGAGATGATGAAACAATATATGAAAAATAAAAGTCGTTTTTTGCAGAAAGAAGAACAGCTTTCAAGGATAGCGGAACTGTTTTCAAAGAAGAACTTACGTCCTTCGGAAGTGTTGGTATTCCTTCTTATAGCGTGTCTGGGCTTATTCTCATGTGATAAGTTCTTGGAGGAAAATCCGAAAGATAAGTTACCCGAAGATGACGTTTACAATACGATCTCGGAAGTATATCTCAATGCAGTAGCTTCGCTTTATACATACGTAGGCGGTTATAGTGATAGTCAGGGATTGCAGGGAACGGGTAGGGGAGTCTACGACCTGAACACCTTTACTTCCGACGAAGCCATTATCCCCACCCGTGGAGGTGACTGGTATGACGGTGGTTTTTGGCAAGGACTTTACCTGCACGATTGGGGAATAGAGAATGATGCCATTCAGGCTACATGGGAATATCTCTATAAAGTCGTCATGTTAAGTAACAAATCACTGGAGCGGATAGACAAATTCGCCGAAACTCATTCCGCTACCGAACTACCGGCATACCGTGCTGAAGTACGTGCCATGCGGGCTATGTATTATTATTACCTGATGGATTTGTTCGGACGCATCCCGCTAGTTCAATCCTCTTCCGTAGCAATGAAAGATGTAGTGCAAAGTGAACGGAAAACGGTCTTTGACTTTGTTGTCAAGGAATTGCAAGAGGCGGCTCCTTTGTTGAGCGATGCACATAGCAACCAGTCCGGCCCTTACTATGGCCGTATCACTCGCCCCGTGGTAAGTTTCTTACTGGCCAAACTGGCTTTGAACTCCGAAGTTTATACAGACAATGATTGGACGGACGGACAACGCCCGGATGGGAAAAATATAAAGTTCGCAGTGAACGGCAGCGAACTCAATGCTTGGGAAACAGTCATCTACTACTGTGACCAACTCAAGACTATGGGCTACAAACTGGAACCGGAATACGAAACGAATTTCTCCATATTCAACGAACCGTCCGTAGAGAATGTCTTCACTATCCCGATGAACAAAACTCTGTATACCAACCAGATGCAATATCTCTTCCGTTCCCGCCACTATAATCACGCCAAGGCTTACGGACTAAGCGGTGAGAACGGTCCCAGCGCCACCATTGAAGCCCTTGAAACTTTCGGTTATGAAACCGCGGAACAAGATCCCCGTTTTGATATTTGCTATTTTGCAGGAATTGTCCACGACCTGAAAGGAAACATAATCAAACTGGATAATGGAACGGTACTGGAATATCTGCCCTGGAAAGTATCTCTGGATATAACAGATACCCCATACGAACAAACCGCAGGAGCCCGCATGAAAAAGTATGAAGTCGACCCGACTGCCACAAAAGACGGTAAGTTGATGGAGAATGACATTGTATTGTTCCGCTATGCAGACGCTTTATTGATGAAAAGTGAAGCGAAAGTCCGGAACGGAGCAAACGGAGATGAAGAACTCAATGAAATTCGTAGCCGTGTCAACGCTTCTCCCCGCACTGCCACTTTAGAGAATATCCTTGCCGAACGTCAGCTGGAACTGGCTTGGGAAGGATGGAGACGACAGGACTTAGTCCGCTTCGGGAAGTTTACAAGAGCTTACAGCAGCCGCCCGCAACTGCCGGATGAGGCAAGTGGATATACAACTGTATTTCCTATACCGGAGAAAATACGGGTGATGAATGAGAGGTTGAAACAGAATCCGGGGTATTAGGAAGAAATCATAGTGAAAATATGAATACTTCTTTTGGTAGTGTTCATATAATTACTATATTTGTGCAGTAATTAAGTCCAAAGCGTTATGAGTTACAAATCAGTTAAAGACGTTGTAACTATGTTGCTGGAAAACGGTTTTGTTCTAAAAGGTCAGAAAGGTAGCCACATGAAGTTTGAGAAGAACGGTAGGGTAGTTATTGTACCGAATCTTGTTTTCTGTAATTTAATATAGGAGGAGATATGAAAACAGTAGAAGTAATTGTGGAACACGCAGGAAAGAACTTGAGTGCTTATATTGAAGATGCTCCGGTTATCACTGTTGGCAATGACATGAGAGAGATTGAGGACAACATGCGAGAGGCGATTGAATTGTATTTGGAAGATAATTCCAATCCCTGTGAAGTATTGTCCGGAGAGTTTGAATTAAAATTCAAGATTGATGCTGCTACATTTATAAACTATTATAGCAACATCTTCACTAAAGCTGCATTGAGTCGGATTACGGGTATTAATGAACGGCAATTATGGCATTATGCTGCTGGAGTGCATAAGCCTCGCAGGCAACAACTTGAAAAAATACAAAAAGGTATTCAGGCTTTATCAAAGGAATTATCGGCAATCAATTTATTGTAATATATAGAGTGCTATATATTCAACTTCCAGCTA
Organism: Bacteroides sp. L008; assembly: GCF_040812255.1. NCBI lineage: Bacteria > Pseudomonadati > Bacteroidota > Bacteroidia > Bacteroidales > Bacteroidaceae > Bacteroides > Bacteroides sp. L008. Next base: position 672,382 of record NZ_JBFNXO010000001.1, read on the forward strand.
GTGTGAGATAAAGACGAACCCAAATAAAAAATCCTCGATTTTCATCCGGAGAATCGAGGATTTATATTATTTGTTGCAGCAATCGAATTACTCAATCAAATCGAAATCATATTTTTCAAATTCACTCCCATTGATTATTATAGCAATTTGATGAAGCCCGAGATGGAATTTTCTCGTCGTAACCACACGGAAAGAGTGCTTTCGCGTTATTCGTGTGGTAGAATTTCCGGTATATTCTTTTTCACTGATTTTATGAACTTTCTTCGTCAGCGTTCCATTTGCTTTTTGGTAATAAATACCATATTCAAGCCGTATTTTGATCGTCTTATTGCTATGATTCAACAAGTTAAAACCAAACTCCAACGAATCCCCGACTTTAACCTTAGGACTTGAAATCTGAAAATCCTCCACACTAATATTATTTCTGATAGAATCAAAGCCAAACAACTCCATCACCTCCGGAATCCCTTGCTTTAAGAGCGTCCGGCAACCGTGTTTTATAATCCAGTCTACCTCTTTCGACTCACCTTTCCATTTCTTTGCCAAATCAATGACTATTTCCGGATTATCTTTCGCAATATCATTCAAATTATTGGCAACACTCAACCGTACAAATCTTGCCGGATCATTTTTAAGATTCTCCAAAATAGGAATAATAGGTGTCGGATCTTTTTTCAGATTCGGCAAAGCCATCGCCCAAGGCAAACGCGGACGGCAACCTTCTGACGCAAGCCGCCTTACTCCCCAATGCTCGTGTTTCGACCAAACCAACATCTGCTTCATCATTTCATCCGGATATTTTATAATAAAAGGATGAGTCACAAACTCGCAACTTGTGAACTGCGTGATTTTCTCTATCGCTTTGACAGACGTTTCATAATCATCCAACCCATATTGCTCGACATAATTATCCAGAATCGCCCCATACTCCAGCATCAATCCAAACTTCGTATCGTCTATCACCGAAAAATCAGGCCGCGTACTTTTTACATGATCCAACAACTCAAGAATCTTAGCGATTGCCTCTTTGTAGTCTGCCGGCAAAAACTTTTTCAGAATGGTAGTGATATGTATGCAGCGCTGTTTAAGTTCCCTGCCTTCCCATTCATCATCCATAACTTGAGAAACAAACCCGTGAGCATCAAAATCATCGATAACAAGTTTCAAATCTTTCGTAAATAGATCGAAAAATTGCTCGTTATACATATTCTTAAAAGGTTCTGCCATACTTGAAGTCTATATTTAGTATCTATTTATTTGCTACACAAATATATGCCCTTTTTTTAAAAAGACAATTCTTTATCGACTTATTTAACCGAACAGAGTGAAAAAGGAAGGATAAGCCCAAAAACAGAAGTGAGCTACAAATAAAGATTGCAGCTCACTTTTATATGTTAAGTACTTGTCACTAATAAATTTCTATCTTTTTTAGGCACGGATTTCACGGATTAACGCGGTTGTTTTTCAGTAATGACAACACTAAAAACCGTGAAATCCGTGTAATCCGTGCCTAAATTACTATATAAACTAATTATGTACCCATACTCATAGCAAAAAATTAGTCGAAGAAACTCTTGAACTTCTTGAAAATCTTCTCCTTCACCGACGTGTTAGGTTTGAAATTGTCCGAAGCCTCCATCTTTTCGAGCGTGCTCTTTTCCTCTTTATTGAGCGCTTCCGGCACATAGATACTGATATTGACGAGCAAATCCCCCGTTCCGTACCCGTTCACATTCGGCAATCCCTTGCCGCGCAAACGAAGTACTTTACCCGGTTGAGTACCCGAATCAATCTTCACTTTCACTTTGCCGTCGATAGTCGGAATTTCCACGGCTCCACCCAGGGCAGCAGTCGGGAAACTAAGCAACAGATTATAAATCAAATCATTCTCGTCGCGAATCAAGTCCTGATGCGGTTCTTCCTCTACGAGAATCAGCAAGTCGCCTGCCACACCGTTGTGTTTGCCGGCATTTCCTTTGCCACCCATAGAGAGCTGCATACCCTCTGCCACTCCGGCAGGGATTTTCACCGACACCACTTCTTCACCGTAAATGATTCCGTCGCCACCACACTTCTTACATTTGTTCTTGATAATCTTACCCTCACCGCCACAAGTGGAGCAAGTGACGCGAGTCTGCATAGTGCCCAGAATGGTCTGCTGGTTACGGATCACCGAGCCGCTACCCTTACAAGTAGGACAAGTTTCCGAACCGCCATCACCTTCGGCACCCGTGCCATGACACTGGTCACACGGCACATATTTTTTGAGTTTAAACTTCTTTTCTACTCCGGTAGAGATTTCCTTCAACGTCAGCTTCACTTTCACACGAAGGTCACTGCCGCGATACCGCCGTTGCTGTGAACCGCCACCGCCACCAAATCCGCTGAAACCTCCGAAGCCTCCCCCGAAACCGCCGCCGCGGCCACCGAAGATGTCGCCAAACATAGAGAAAATGTCATCCATCGACATCCCCTCGCCACCAAAACCACCGAACGGACCGCCATTACCTGCCGCACCGCTCACTCCCGCATGACCGAACTGATCGTAACGCGAACGCTTTTCCGGGTTACTCAACACATCGTAAGCCTCGGCCGCCTCCTTAAATTTCTCTTCAGCCTCCTTATCCCCCGGATTCTTGTCAGGGTGATACTGGATTGCTTTCTTACGGTACGCTTTCTTAATTTCTTCTACTGTGGCTGTCTTCGTCACCTCCAATACTTCGTAATAATCTCTTTTTTCTGCCATGCTTCTTTTAAAATTATGAATGATGAATTACGAATTACGGGTTATGGATGATGAATTATTGCGGGAAGTCCCTCGTTTTTCATCATTCATAATCCGTAATCAATCCTTATTCCCCTACTACCACTTTGGCGTGGCGGAGCACTTTGTCGTTCAGTGTATATCCCGTTTGCACACAATCCAGAATCTTACCTTTCTGTGCTTCCGACGGTGCGGGGATTACCGCGATGGCTTCATGGTAATCAGTATCCAACGGTTGGTCTTTCGTCTCGATGACTTTCACGCCATTTTGAGCCAAGACAGCTATAAATTTATTGTAAATCAATTCTACCCCTTCCTTTACGGCATTGACATCCGTTGCCGTTTCCATCGTCTTGATGGCACGTTCAAAGTCGTCCACTACCGGAAGAATACTGCCAAGGCTCTTCTCGCCACCATTCAGGATCAGTTCGGCCTTCTCCTTTAAAGTGCGTTTACGATAATTGTCGAACTCGGCAGACAGGCGCAGATATTTATCCTTTTGCTCTTCAATCTCTTCTTGAGCTTTTTCCAGTTCCTTTTCCAACTCCTCTTCATGAGTCAGCGGAGCAGACTCCTCCGTTTGTTCGTTTTGCGGTTGGTCTTCCGCAGGATTTTGAGTTTCCTCCACATTCAGTTCCTCTTCCTTCACTTTTTTTTCTTTCGGATCCATCTTGGTATTTACTATTTTATTATTTACTATTTACTATTTAGAAACACACGTTATCTATGCAAGATACCGCTTATAAACATACCGGACTGACCGGATGTCACAGATTTTGTCTGCAAAAACTTTGCCAAGTTGGCCGTTTTGCCAAAAAACGCAGCAAAGGTAACACTTTTATGTCAGATTGGCACATATCAGATAGCTCATAATTCATTTTAAATGTCTACCTTTGCACGCTCAAATAGTAAATAGTAACTAGTAAAATAGTAAATAATAAGATGATTACAGTTTCGAACGTATCGGTTCAGTTTGGTAAAAGAGTGTTGTTTAATGACGTAAACCTGAAGTTTACGAGTGGTAATTGTTATGGTATTATCGGTGCGAACGGTGCGGGAAAATCTACGTTTCTTCGTACGATTTACGGAGATCTGGACCCGACAACAGGTACGATTGCGCTCGGACCGGGCGAACGTCTTTCGGTGTTGAGCCAGGACCACTTCAAGTGGGACTCATATACCGTCATGGATACCGTCATGATGGGTCATACCGTGTTGTGGGACATCATGAAGCAACGCGAAGAATTGTATGCAAAAGAAGATTTCACAGACGAAGACGGACTGAAAGTGTCCGAATTGGAAGAAAAATTTGCCGAGTTGGACGGATGGAATGCGGAAAGCGACGCAGCCATGCTGTTGAGCGGACTGGGCGTGAAAGAAGATAAGCATTACGTATTGATGGGTGAATTGAGTGGTAAGGAAAAAGTGCGTGTCATGCTGGCGCAAGCATTGTACGGAAATCCGGACAACCTCTTGCTCGATGAGCCTACCAATGACTTGGATATGGAAACAGTGACTTGGTTGGAAGAATATCTTGCCAACTTCGAGCATACCGTATTGGTGGTAAGCCACGACCGTCACTTCCTCGACTCTGTATGTACGCACACCGTAGACATCGACTACGGAAAAATCAATATGTTTGCCGGTAACTATAGTTTCTGGTACGAATCCAGCCAGTTGGCTCTCCGTCAGCAACAGAACCAGAAGGCGAAGGCTGAAGAGAAGAAGAAAGAGCTCGAAGAATTTATCCGCCGTTTCAGCGCGAACGTAGCGAAGAGCAAGCAGACAACGAGCCGTAAGAAGATGTTGGAGAAACTGAATGTAGAAGAAATCAAACCTTCTTCACGTAAGTATCCGGGCATCATCTTCACTCCCGAACGCGAGCCGGGCAACCAGATTCTGGAAGTGTCCGGATTGAGCAAGAAGACGGAAGAAGGCGTAGTGCTCTTCAACGATGTGAACTTCAATGTAGAGAAAGGTGACAAGGTGGTATTCCTGTCACGCAATCCGCGCGCGATGACTGCTTTCTTCGAAATTATCAACGGAAACATGAAACCGGATGCAGGGACCTTCAACTGGGGGGTAACCATCACCACTGCTTACCTGCCGCTGGATAACACCGACTTCTTCAATTCCGACCTGAATCTGGTAGACTGGTTGAGCCAGTTTGGAGAAGGCAACGAGGTATATATGAAAGGCTTCCTCGGCCGTATGCTTTTCTCCGGCGAAGAGGTGCTGAAGAAAGTAAGCGTACTCTCCGGAGGTGAAAAGATGCGTTGTATGATTGCCCGTATGCAGCTGCGCAATGCCAACTGCCTCATTCTGGACACTCCGACCAACCATCTGGACTTGGAATCTATTCAGGCATTCAACAACAACCTGAAGACGTACAGGGGAAATATCCTCTTCTCGTCTCATGACCACGAATTTATCCAGACCGTTGCCAACCGCATCATCGAACTGACACCGAACGGTATCATCGACAAGATGATGGAATATGACGAATATATCACTTCCGACCATATTAAGGAATTGCGGGCGAAGATGTACGGAGACAAATAAGTGACCGGACGAATAAAGACCCCTGACTCCCATACATGAAGTCTGATGAATAACCTATTTTTACAGCAACCTATTCTCAACAATGGGTTGCTGTTCTTTTTAGCACTATGGAAATAAAATATTTTGAAAATAGAGGAGATTGGCGAAAATGGCTGGCGGACAACTTTGAAACCGCCAGTGACGTTTGGTTTGTATTCCCCTCCAAATCTTCGGGCGAAAAAAGTGTTACATACAACGACGCCGTCGAAGAAGCCCTTTGTTTCGGATGGATCGACAGCACTATAAAGGCGCTCGACAAGGAACATAAAATCCAGCATTTCACGCCCAGAAACCCTAAAAGTTCCTATTCGCAAGCCAACAAAGAGAGACTGAAATGGTTGCTGGAACATCAAATGATTCACCCTGATTGGGAAGATAATATACGAAAAGTATTGTCAGCTCCTTTCGTTTTTCCGAATGATATCATCGGAAAACTGAAAGAGGATAAAACAGTATGGGAGAATTACCTTCAATTTTCCGATGCGTATAGGCGCATCCGAATTGCCTACATTGAAGCCGCAAGGAAACGGCCGGAAGAATTTGAAAAGCGATTGAACAACTTCATCCACAAAACGAAGGAAAATAAAATGATAAAAGGATTTGGGGGAATCGAAAAATACTACTAGGTATGTTTTTCTATATCCAATTATATTTATTAATAAGACTCACCCGCACATTTCATGCGACAAATAACCCTATAACACCTCTTCCATCAGCACCAATTCCCAGCTGCGCCACACGATCGTAATCAGTTTCAGTTTCCCTTTCTCACGAGCTTCCGCCACGCATTCGTCCTTGCTATAGCGAATCAGCTGTTCCCGCGCATTATCGGCAAGGGCCCTTATTTCCTTTTCCGGTGCATCGGCTTTCGCATACTTCACTTCCAGCAGATAAGTGTAGGGTGGAGATACGGGTACCGCCGGACTGGGTTTAAAGAAGAAATCGGCAAAACCCTTGTTCATTTCATATTCCGGATACAGTTGATAATAGCGGAACATACTTAGATAGGCTAGGAGGAATCCTTTGATATGAGCTTCCCCTTCTATATATTCCCGAATGCGGCTCTGCTCCCGAATGGCCTCTGCTACAAATTCGAACAACGGTTCCCATTCTCCCTTGAAAGACATATTCTCAAACAGCGTAAGCAACCGGTTCACGTCGAGCTTGAAGATATCATGACGGGCATATCCTTGAATCAGGAAATTGAATAGCTGTTCGCGAACCACCAGATTGGGAACGTGCAGGATGGGACGCCCCATCATATCGACCCCTTTAATAGAAAGCAGTCCGAAATAGAACAGCAAAGATTTAAAGTTGCTCACGTCCGTCATTTCCAGTGCGGAGAAATGAGTGACAATTTCGGTTATTATTTCTCCCTTTTCCGCAACCTCCTTGATGACGGAGAAGTTATCTCCCAGTCCGTGGTCAAGACGGACGAGGTAGGCAAGCTTGTTAAAGTCGGTACGGATATTGGGATCGACAATCTCTTTTGGCTTGATTCCGTGCAATATCAATGACTTCATGCAATAGAGCACCATGTCCGAGTTGAACATGCAATCCGTTAATTTATTCTCACTGAAGCAATAATTGTCATAGTTGGGTTTCATCATTGCCACCGCATCATCTATTGACATGGAAAGAGCGCCTTGCTCCTTATAATACGCCAGCATCTCGCGCAGTTCCTTCTCGCTGAAACCTACAAGGTCGTTAAACCAGGGATCGGTGGTGATATTCGTGCCGATGTTGAATCCGCTTGTCACGTCGTCCATTGTTACCGGACTTACTCCCGTGATAAACAGACGATTGAGGGCAGAACCCATTCCCGTCGTGGCGGCTTTGATTACATTGAAGAATCTCCGGATATATCCCTCGCCATGCGTCGCTTTCCGATATAAGTCCGTGCCGTAAGTCGAGAGAATGGTATTCGTGAAATTATCGTATTCATCAATCAGGAGATAAATTTTGATGTCTCCCTTGCGGGTAGCGTAGGTATTAATAGCTGACAAAAAAGCGCCGGGCTCTTCTTTTGTTTTTTCATCCAGCACTTTCCAGATATCTTTTCCCAGCAGATGTTCGTACCTGTAAACAAAATCGGAAAGCTTCCCGCAACAATGCAGCCGGAAAGATTCCTCCACCTCATTGATATTCGAACTCACCTCCGAGAAATTGAATCTCATGATGAGAAACTGGTTATGTATCGGCGTAGGATGTTGCCCGATATACAGCTGGCCGAACAATTCGTCGAACTGGTCAGCGTAACGAACGTCATAATAAGCTTCCAGCATTGCCAGCGTGAGGCTTTTTCCAAAGCGTCGGGGACGGATCAGAAACAGATAACGGGGTTGCTTCTCTATTTTTTCAATAAACATGGTTTTATCTACATAATAGAAATTATCTTTGATGATGGCTCCGAAATCCGTCAATCCGTATGGTATTTGTTTCATCATATTGCGATTCCTTTCTTTAATTCATATCGTAGCAAATATACGGAAAACGGATGAATGTGACATCGTTAATGCCATTAATTTATCCGTTTATCCGTTATTTTATGGAAAAACTGCTGCTTGGCAGATTGATTATAACTCTAATCCTTTTTGAACCGGAACTTGCGGTCGTATTGAATTTTCTGTACGTTCCTGGGATGTATACTCCACCACCCAATATTCTGTGACATTGTTGGAGGTCTTCCGTGAGTGGAAATGGTTGTTCTCCAGTACCGTGACCAGCATTTGTTTCATCTGTGCGTTGGCCTGTGTACGCCCGTTCACGCTTAATACCGACAGCAGGTAGGAGGCGGGATACCATTGCGCCTGTATATCGTTCGGCCTGGCAGCCCGGAAATAGAAGAAAAGATTCTCTTCCATCGGATCTTTTTGGCGGAACGCCTCGTTGCGGTTGTTGAGAAACGTAATCTCTTGGTTCTCATACCAATATTGGAATCCCTGCCGGTAGAGTGCGTATGCTTGTGCATATATCCCCTGATGGTTGACAGGCGTGTGATAGTCTATTTTCAGAAGCGTATTGAACAGGATACGCCTGTTTTCACCAATGTCCGGCAGACAGTGCGGGTTGTTGGTGCTGGCGATGAACGAGGCGCGGCGGGTGAACGTATAATTCTGGATGTCGTAAACCTTCCGTTCGTTCATCACATCTTGCGTGATGAGACTTTTCAACTCCTGCATCCGTGCGGGAGAGAGCGTGTCAAACTCATCCAGATTGATGATCAGGCAGGACGACATTTGCAGGAGATGGTCTTTGTTTTCGGGATAAATCATGCCGTTGCGATAATAACCCTTGAGCTCCGGCGGGAGGAGACGGCGGATAAAGGTACTCTTGCCTTTTCCCTGTGCGCCGTGGAGTAACATCAACTGGTGGTTTTGCACTTCGTCATTGATGGCGCATGCCACCATTCCCACCAGCCAGCGGCGGAAACTGTCTTCAAAAAAAGCCTGATCTGCCGCTTTTACTGTTTTTGTCAGTTGACCGATGTGGTCTGTTTTCCCGTCCCATGCCTCGAGTGAGGTGAAATAATGGACAAATGGGTTGAACGGCTTGGCATAGTCCGAGTCTACCAGCGCTTTCAAATTAGCTTGTGAGACGTATATCTTCTTCATCTGCGCGTTGATATAGAATGTGTTGACATCCTTTACGCGAAGTGTGCTGAAAGGCGGCAGCTCTGTGGGGGGAACACCGGGTATTAGTTTCCGGAACTCGATTTGCTCTTTCACTACGTTTCTCCTGATTTCGTAGTGTTCATCCATAAATTTGATTACCTGGCAGATTCTCGGTGTTTTCTCTTCTTCTTCCGCACAGTCAGTCTTTGAGGTATATTGGTAAGCATTGTGCAGGGGGAGTTCGAGGTCGAAATCGGGGAGTTCGCCGAAATGGCTGTGTGCCAGACTGACGGCTTCCTCTTCCGTGATATGCCGACGGTAACACTGGTTGCCCAGACAATAGAAGAAATTGTCCCGGTTGCCTGTCTCCAGACGTTCTTTGCGTTGGGTGTATTCCAGCGCTTTCCGGAAGTCGAGTTGCACTTGCAGGTCGATGGGCGACGCGTTCTCCTGCACGGGAAGGAGGGGAGATCGTTTTGCCGGATTTTTGCGTTTCTTGTTTTTGCACTCTTCCTCGGTGGGCAGTGTCACTTTTACGGTCAGCGGCTTTACGTTTTCCAGTCGTTCGGGAGCGAAGAAAGCGTCCGGATCATGCGACACGAAGAATCCGCGTCCCGGATCGCTTCCGCTTGTATCTACTTTGGTATTGAGCAGTGTTTCGTATTTGCTGCTTGCCAGGGCGTACATTCGGTGGTGATATCGTTCGAGGGTAGGGAAGTCGACGGTTCCCAGCGCGTTCAGTTCGGCACGTAAGGCTTCCGCCTCTTTGCCGGTGAGGTAGACGAAGATTTTCAACCCGTGCATGCGGGGACTGATGAAGCTTCCTAATGTGTCGGGGCAATCGTTCGCCAGTTGGCGGAATTCCGGGAGCTTTTCTGCCGGCATATCGTCACAGTCTACCGTGATGATGTCCTGATACTTGTCCAGGCTGTAAGCCAGTCTTTCCTTTACGTAAGTGGCTGTGATGGTGTGGTAGGGCAGTTGCTTCTTCATGCGGTCTGCTTTCGCCGTGTCTCCTGCCTCCATTGCTTCCCGAAGTCTCCGGATTCTGTCCCGATAGACATCTCCCCGGATAAATTCGAACAGTTGCCGGATGCTGATATTTCCTGATACGAGTGATAATCCTCTGTATGTGGTTATTACGATATTTTCCATTTGATTTGTTGATATGAATTTAAGTCGTGTCAATATTAACACACTGCAAAGGACGGCTTTTCCTGTAGATAAAAAAAACTGCTTTTGGTACTCAAAAAGCAGTTTTTTAACAGTCGGCTCTTAAATGTTAATCGTCAAAAAGCGTTCTTTTTAGTCTTTGTATCTCATAGTCAATCTCTTCTACGCTTAATGATTCGTCCGAATCATCATATTTCTTGAAATTAACAGCCATAAACAACAATTGTGCAAAGAATTTGGGACCTTTAGTGTTAAAAGGAGAATCGTGATCATAGCAGAGATGGACAAAGGGAAGGAGATACTTCTTGCGGTCGCGCGGACTTACATCTATCCTGTTGTTATACAAATTATTGACGGTGTCAAGCGTTTGTGTGATAAACTGGGATACTTGGGGGAATTCTCCCTTTTCGAGCGTTATAGCCTGCTTGTTCAGGTAAACGAAGCCTTCGGAAAAAATGTCTTTTTTCTCATAATTTTAAGTGTTATTTCAATGTTGTTAAAAAATGTTGTTTTAAAAAGACGCAAAGGTACATTTTATTTTGTTCCTATCATTTACTTATGTTGTTTATTCTCTTTATAGATTTTATTTGATGGAAAAAGCGTGTATTTGAGGGTGAACCCCTCACCCTCAAATACACGCTTTTTTCTATCTAAAAGAATATTCTCCCGCGCCTGCGCACGTGGACATTATTATATAAAGAAAACTCATATGGCCTGTTTATCCTCAAGATGCTGTGTGTTGCACAGAATCCCTTATAGCCGCTTTCATTTTCATTATAGCTAATCTCGATTTCATTATAGCTAATTTTATTTTCATTATAGCTAATCAGCACTTGCCATAAAGAGATTCATGGCTCATCGAGATACTTCACAATGAGCCGTACCTGCCTTGCGCTGTAAGCGTGGTCGTTTTTTCCTTCACCGCCACTATACATTGCGTCATATAGTTCATTGTTATTTCTGATCCACTCCCTCATTTTCCGCATGGCATACACCAACGGTACATAAGGATTATATAAATGCGCCAGCTCCGATTTCAAATACGGACGTATGACAAACGGCTCTTCCGCCGCCTCTTCAGTTTCAGCTTTCATATCTTCGGGAAATTATGTTTATAGTATTCCAAATATACAAAAAATCCATAGGAACTCCAAATGTATAAGTAAAATAAAATCACTCTGAATGAAAGTAAATACATTCTAAATGAAAGTAAGACGAAGTAAGCCAATCGGAGACAAAGTACGTCATTCCATTCCCCTGTAATACACTACCTTTGAGGTATCGAAAGAAAAGAAACAGAGCTCGTTCCTCTCTTCCGATACCATTGCGCTAACCGCAATCTGTAACATTTATTTTTTAATTTTTAATTCTCAATTTTTAATTTATCATGGCAATACCATTTAAAAGAATGGGTCGTAAAGATCCGAGAGAGGTTGATGGGGTGGTGAAGTATCACCCACAACTTGTGACGCAGGGACAGAGTGTAGACCTGGATAAACTCGCTTACACGATGAAAGAGAAAAGTTCCTTGTCGCTGGGCGATATCCAGAGTGTGCTAACCAATCTTGTTGAAGCGATGCGTGCAGCGTTGTTCGACGGTAAGTCCGTCAATATCCGCGACTTCGGTGTATTCAGTCTTTCCGCTACCACACTGGGGGTGGATACGAAAGAAGAGTGTACGATGAAGAACATCAGGAGCGTGAATATCAATTTCCGTCCTTCCAGCAGCGTCCGTCCTAATCTGACATCTACCCGTGCCGGTGAGAAAATCGAGTTCCTTGACCTCGATGCACTTAAGAAAAAGAAAACCGAAGGTGGAGATTCCGGTGGAGGTAGCGGTGATGGTGGCGGTGAAGCTCCGGATCCGGCAGCTTGAGCCATAGAGCGTAGATAATGCTTACAACTGATAAGAAAAACAGTGGCACTATGATGAGAAAGATTGATTTGATCGTGATTCACTGTTCCGCCACCCGTGCCGACCGTTCGCTCACCCCGGATGATCTGGAAACGCAACACCGTCGGCGTGGATTTAACGGAACAGGATATCACTACTACATCCGCAAAGACGGAACGGTGCACATCACCCGACCGATTGAATGCATCGGTGCGCACGTGAAAGGATTCAACGCTTGTTCGATAGGCATCTGCTATGAAGGTGGGCTGGACTGTCATGGTCGTCCGGCGGACACGCGGACACCGGAACAACGGGCAACACTTCATTTGCTTGTACATCAATTGCTTGAGACTTTCCCCGGTAGCCGGGTGTGCGGTCACCGGGATTTAAGTCCCGACCGCAACGGAAACGGGGAAATTGAACCGGAAGAATGGATCAAAGCGTGTCCGTGTTTTGAGGTGAAAGCGGAAGGTTTCACCACAGAGGACACAGAGGACACGGAGGAAAATTAGTATAAAAAAACAAACCACCGCAGCGTATACGGAGAAGGGAAATAAATATTCCTCTGTGCCCTCTGTGTCCTCTGTGGTCAACTAAAGAGCGTGGAAAGGAGGTGTGTAAAGTTATGGCAGTCAAAAGATCCCTTTGGGATACTATTTTGAAGGTAGTCATCGCGGTGGCTTCGGCAGTAGCAGGCGTATTTGGTGCGAATGCGATGAATCTGTAACCTATATTTTGGCGGGAAGTACGTGCACTACTTCCCGCCCTTTTTAGTTACTGATTTTTGTATTTATTTTTTAGTTTTCATATTATTGGCAATCTTGCCTATTCATATTCATACATATTATAAAACAATAATGTAATTCAAGTTTCGTACGTCTACTGTTGTGTTTTTGAAGCGTATATAATTTTTTATTTAGATCGGGTAGCTTTTTTATTTCTTATAAACCAACTTACTCGGAACTCCCTCCCCGAACAAGTGATCTCCCAGCGTTGTAATCTTATCCCCCGTAGCCAATACGTAGCGAAGATTATCGCATCCCATAAAAGCGCCGAACTCGATAGCCGTTACACTGGCCGGTAATTCCAGCGTGCCGCACAGACGGCCGCAATTACTAAATACACGCTGTCCGATTGATTTCAGGTTATGAGGTAATTTCATATTCAGCAGATACTTCTTCTGCGAGAAAGTGAAGTCGGGGATAGCCGTTGCATTTGTCTTGGAAATATCAACCGATACGAGATTCGGCATATAATCGCGGATAAGTTTGAAGTCAGCGTTATCCAGTTTCCCTTCAACGGTGAGGAAGTTGATGTCTCTGGGTTGCAGTCCGGCTTTCAGGATCTCTTCTTCCAGTTTGCCCATTGCACCCACTTGCAGGGTAGTCTCAACCGGTTCACCTTCGATGAAAGCAAAATTCTGCCATCTGTCTTTGTAGCGGTAAGCGTCGCTGCTGCCCAGAGGAACGAAGATGGCGGTAACGCTGTCTGCCAATGCTTCCGGCAGCAGGTTGGGAGCTGTCTTTTTCCGGATCTGGCAGATTTTCAGATTCTCACAGCCTTTGAAGGCAGCATCTTCGATATTCTTCGTTTTCTCGGAAAGGATCACTTTTTCCAGTGTGGCTTTACCTTTGGTCACTCCGCCTACCACATTCGAGAAAGCATAGGCAGGGATGAAGTTCGGCATATAAATGTAGAATTTTCCATTGGGATAAGTACCGGCTTTTCCGCTGTACATCTTGATTTCCGCGTTCGAAATATCCAATACTTTCAGATTATCGAATTCGTCACGGAGATGCCGGAAGTCCTCTGCATTCAGTTTTCCGGTCAGTGTGAGGTGGGTGACACTGTTGGCTTCCTCTTCAGTCATCATGGAAATCAGCGTACCGGGCTTACTCACATAATACGTCTTACTCACTTGGGCGGCGGCTCCTAATGCATTAGCGGCCAGTAAGAAACTTATCAATAGTAGTTTAATTTTCATAATTTTGTAGATTTGTTCTGACAAATATAGGAAAAATAGAGAATACATGATGTTTTTTTATGTTTTATATCTAATTTTGTAGCCGGATTAACAAATTGTAAAAATGGAGGCAGACAACATAGATGGGAAGAAAGAACCCAAAAGACTTCCTGTGTGGGCATGTATCCCGCTGTTTATTGTGGTACTTTTCATATTTATTGGATTGTATGGGACATTGGTCAGCGGAGGCCTGTCGTTGGTTCTTGGAGTGGAGGCTCGCCATCCGGGAGTAGTAGGGTATATTTTCGTGGAGGCCGGTATGCTTTTGGCCGTTCTTACTGCCGCCGTCATCTTGCTTCGTCTCGAACGTCGTCCGTTTTCTGATTTGGGACTTTCCCTAAAAGGACATGCCAACGGACTGTGGTATGGTCTCTTGGTGGCAATCTTGCTCTATTTGCTGGGTTTCGGAATCTCTGTTGTTTTGGGAGAAATAGAAGTCACCGGTTTCCAGTTTAAGCCGTTGGATTTATTGGGGTCGTGGGTGTTTTTCCTGTTAGTGGCGTTGTTTGAAGAAATTCTGATGCGCGGCTATATCCTCGGACGTCTGCTTCATACCAATATGAATAAATTCCTGGCACTCTTCATCTCGTCGGCATTATTCGCGTTTATGCATATCTTTAATCCGGAAATAGCTTTCCTGCCGATGCTAAATCTATTGCTTGCCGGTATGCTGCTGGGTGCTTCCTATCTATATACCCGTAATCTGTGTTTCCCTATCTCTCTTCATCTTTTCTGGAATTGGATTCAGGGTCCGATTCTGGGTTATCAGGTAAGCGGAAATAATTTCACGACGAGCATGCTGACTTTGCGTATGCCCGAAGAAAACGTACTGAATGGCGGAGCCTTCGGTTTTGAAGGCTCGCTCATTTGCACAGTACTTATGATTGTTTTTACGATTCTGATTGTGTGGTGGGGAGAAAAAAGAGAAGCAATCAGTCTTGCGGTACCCCGATCATACTAAGCTGAATCCGTTTCCGGTCATAATCTACATTCATCACTCTGACCATGACGTGTTGATGGATGGATACCACTTCCGTCGGATCGGAAATGAACCGTTCCGCTAATTGCGAGAGGTGCACCAGCCCGTTCTCCTTAATACCTATATCGACAAACGCCCCGAAATTGGTGATGTTGCCTACGATGCCCGGAAGAATCATTCCTTCGCGCAAATCGGCTATGGTGCGCACGTTCTTGTCGAACTCAAAGACTTTGATAGCCTTACGCGGGTCACGTCCCGGCTTGTCGAGTTCCTGCAGAATGTCCTGTAAGGTGGGCAGGCCGACGGTAGGGGTGATGTAGGCGGAGATGTTAATCTTCCGGCGGAGTTCCTTGTCGGCTATCAGTTCGTCGATGGTACATTTCAGGTCTTTGGCCATTTGCTCTACGATGTGGTAGCTTTCCGGATGCACGGCGGTGTTGTCCAGCGGATTCTTGGCTCCGGGGATGCGGAGGAATCCGGCACACTGTTCGAAAGCCTTGGCGCCCATGCGCGGAACTTTCATCAATTCTTTCCGCGAACCGAAAGCTCCGTTTTCCGCCCGGTAGTTGACGATGTTTTGAGCCAGTTGCGGTCCCAGTCCGGAGATATAAGTCAATAGATGGCTGCTTGCCGTATTCAGGTTTACACCGACCAGGTTCACGCAATTCTCTACGGTCTGATCGAGCGCTTTTTTCAGCTTTGTCTGGTCTACATCGTGCTGGTATTGACCTACACCGATGGATTTAGGATCTATCTTCACCAATTCTGCCAACGGGTCCATCAGGCGGCGGCCGATGGAGACTGCTCCACGCACCGTTACGTCATAATCGGGAAACTCGTCGCGGGCAATCTTCGAAGCCGAATAAATGGAAGCTCCCTGTTCACTGACTACAAACACGGGTATCTGACGGTCGAAGCTCTGGCTGTTGATGAAATCTTCTGTCTCACGGCTTGCCGTTCCGTTGCCGATGGAGATGGCTTCTATCTGATAGGCCTCAATCATCTTACGGAGTTTGGAAGCAGCTTCTCCTGTTTTGTTCACCGGAGGATGCGGATAGATATTCTCATTATGTAACAGATTGCCTTGCGCATCGAGGCAGACAACTTTACATCCCGTACGGAATCCGGGGTCGATGGCGAGCACCCGTTTTTGTCCCAATGGAGGGGCGAGAAGAAGTTGGCGGAGGTTCTCGGTGAATACCCGAATCGCTTCCTCATCGGCTTTTTCTTTGGATTGAGCGGCAAATTCTGTTTCGATGGAGGGCTTGAGCAGACGCTTGTAAGCATCGACCGTAGCTTCGCCCACCTGTTGGCTACACTCGTTGTTGCCACGTACGAACTGACGTTCCAGACGTTCGATACATGCCTCGTCGTCGGGATTGATGGATACTTTTAGCAGGCCTTCCGACTCTGCCCGGCGGATGGCCAACAGGCGGTGGGACGTGCAGCGTTTCAGTGCTTCGGAGAAATCGAAATAATCCCGGTATTTCGCCGCTTCTTCCTCTTTTCCTTTCACCAATTTGGCACTAATCTCTGCCTGGCGGCTGAACTGATTACGTACCGCGTTGCGGGCACGTTCGTCTTCGTTCACCTGCTCTGCAAGGATGTCACGGGCGCCTTTCAGGGCATCTTCCACATCTTTCACGTCTCCTTTCACGAAGGAGGCAGCCTTGGCGCTAAGGTTGTTTTCCCTTTGCAACATCAGGAGGATGGCAAGCGGTTCCAACCCTTTCTGGCGGGCTACTTCAGCACGTGTCTTCCGCTTGGGTTTATAAGGAAGATAAATGTCTTCCAGTTCCGTAGGATTCCAAGTGTCGTTGATACGTTTCTCCAGTTCGGCAGTCAGTTTTCCCTGCTCGTTGATGGTGCCGAGAATCGTTTCTTTCCGTTTGGCTATGTCGCACAACTTATCGTGTTGCTCTTTGATTTGCTCTATCTGCACTTCATCCAGTCCGCCGGTGGCTTCTTTACGGTAACGGCTGATGAAGGGAATCGTAGCACCTTCACCCAAAAGATGGAGTGTACTACTTATTTGTCTTTCCGGTATACCCAAAAAACCGGAAATCATCTTGTGAAATAATTCCATAATTTGTATTTTTTGAGAGTAAATGAGCGACAAAAATACATATTAATCTGCTAAACCCGACAAGTTTTACTATATTTGCAACTTAATTAATGAATTAACACATCAAAACTGCATGATTATGCTGGGACGTCTTGGATATCTTTTTATCTGTTTCCTTTGGCTTCTGCAGTCAACGGAAGTATTGGCTGTCTCTAAAGATAAGAAACCTATTCTGATTATTTGCTCTTATAATCCGGCTGCGCATCAAACCTCGGTCACTATTTCCGATTATATGGATGAATATAGTAAATTGGGGGGACAGCGCGACATTATCATCGAAAACATGAACTGTAAAAGCTTCTCGGAAGCTCCGTTATGGAGCGAAATGATGACGCAGATTCTGGCTAAATATCAGGGGGAAAAGCATCCGGCGCAAATTATCCTGTTGGGACAGGAGGCATGGGCTGCTTATTTGTCGCAGAGGGATGAAATGCAGGTGAAAGTGCCTGTGATGTGCAGTCTGGCCAGTAGCAATGTGGTGATATTGCCGAAAGATACGGTGAAAAACCTTGATCGCTGGATGCCCGAATCTATCGATATATTTGAGGATCATCTGGATATTCCCGAACTGGAATCGGGATTTATCAACCAATATAATATAGAAGGTAATATCCGCATGATTCAAGCTTTCTACCCGAAAACGAAACACATTGCTTTTATCTCGGACAATACTTATGGCGGGGTGACCATGCAAGCGTTGGTGCGAAAAGAAATGAAGAACTTCCCCGATCTGGATTTGATTCTGATGGACGGCCGGACACATTCTATTTATACCATCGTTGAGGAATTGAGACAGCTGCCCGAAAACACAGTTATCTTGGTGGGAACGTGGCGTGTGGACATGAACGAAGGGTATTTCATGCGAAATGCTACGTATGCCATGATGGAAGCTACTCCTACCATCCCGGCTTTTACTCCTTCATCGGTGAGCCTCGGTTATTGGGCGATAGGAGGAGTGCTGCCCGATTATCGGAAAGTGGGAGGAGAAATGGCTCTGGAATCTATACGGATGGATCAGCATCCGGAGGATACGGAAAAGCATCTTTCGGTCATCGGCTGCAAAGCGGTATTGGATAGCCGGAAGGTGAAAGAGTGGGGGCTGCACCCGAATGTGTTGCCTTTTAAAGTGCAGCTTGTCAACCAGTCGGTTTCGTTCTATCAGCAATATACTTATCAGATATGGTCTGCTTGTGCTTTGTTCGTGATTCTGGTACTTGGCTTATGTATCTCTCTCTTCTATTATTTCCGTACGAAACGTTTGAAAGACGAGCTTCTGAAATCGGAGAAGGATTTGCGTGTAGCGAAAGACAGGGCGGAAGAGTCTAATCGTCTGAAGAGTGCTTTCCTTGCCAATATGAGTCATGAGATACGGACACCGTTGAACTCGATTGTCGGCTTCTCGGATGTACTGGCAATGGGCGATAGCACGGAGGATGAACAGCAGTCTTATTATCAGATTATCAAAACCAATTCGGATTTGTTGCTTCGTCTGATTAATGATATTCTCGATCTTTCACGTCTGGAGGCCAATCGGGTGACTTTGACGTGGGAGGAATGTGATGTGGTGCAGTTGTGTAGTCAGGTGGTTGCCTCTGTTAGTTTTTCACGGCAGTCGTCGGATAATCAGTTTTTGTTTTCCACCTCTTTTGAAACTTTCCGGATGGTGACGGATGTGCAGCGTATGCAACAGGTAATCATTAATCTGCTGTCCAATGCTGACAAATTTACGAAAGGCGGGAAGATTACATTGGACTTTTCTGTGAATGAGGAAAAGCAAATGGCTATTTTCTCGGTAACGGATACCGGATGCGGCATCCCGAAAGAAAAACAGGGACTTGTGTTCGAGCGTTTTGAAAAATTGAATGAGTATGCCCAGGGAACCGGATTGGGATTGTCTATCTGTAAATTGATTGTGCATAAATGGAGAGGAAGTATATGGATCGACCCTGACTATACCGGTGGGGCACGGTTCGTATTCTCGCATCCGCTAAATATAGAAAAAGAATGAAACGAATAGGATTTATTTATGGCTTGCTTTTCTGTCTCGTACTGTCTGTTGCGGCGCAGGAAAAAGTAGTGAAGCTGAAGATTGTGGAAACAAGTGACGTACATGGTAATTATTATCCTTACAATTTTATAACCCGTCACGAGTGGAAGGGGAGTCTGGCACGTATTTATTCTTTCGTGCAGAAGGAGCGCGAACAGTATAAAGAGAATCTGATATTGTTGGATAATGGTGATATTTTGCAGGGGCAGCCTACTGCCTATTACTATAATTATATAGATACGGTGTCTCCTCATCTTTGTTCGGAAATGATGAATTATATGAAATATGATGCCGGCAATATGGGAAACCATGATGTGGAAACGGGGCGTGCCGTGTTCGACCGTTGGATAGCCACTTGTGACTTCCCTGTGTTGGGTGCCAACATCATTGATACGTCTACGGGAAAGCCCCATCTGGCTCCTTATAAGGTGTTGGAACGTGATGGCGTGAAGATTGTGGTATTGGGTATGATTACTCCTGCCATCCCTGCATGGCTTTCTGAAAATCTGTGGAAAGGGTTGCGTTTCGACGATATGGAAGAGACGGCACGCAAATGGATGAAGATTATCCATGAAAAAGAGAATCCCGATGTAGTGATCGGATTGTTTCATGCCGGACAGGAGGCTTTCAAAATGTCGGGTAAATACAATGAGAATGCTTCTCTCAACGTTGCGAAGAATGTCCCGGGATTCGATATTGTATTGATGGGACACGATCATGCCCGCGAATGTAAGAAGGTGATGAACGTGGCCGGAGATTCGGTGTTGATTATCGATCCGGCCAGCAATGGAATTGTATTGTCTAATATCGATGTGACCTTGAAATTGAAAGATGGAAAGGTGCAGAGCAAGGATATCAAGGGGGAGTTGACGGAGACGGAAACTTACGGAATCAGCGAGGATTTCATGAAGTATTTTGCTCCGCAATATGAGGCGGTGCAGAAGTTTGTATCCAAGAAGATCGGAACTTTTACCGAGAGTATCTCTACTCGTCCTGCTTTCTTCGGTCCTTCCGCTTTTATCGACTTGATACATACCTTACAGCTCGACATTACCGGAGCTGACATCTCTTTTGCCGCTCCGCTTTCGTTTGATGCGGAGATAAAGAAAGGGGATGTGTTTGTCAGTGATATGTTCAATTTATATAAGTACGAGAATATGTTGTACGTGATGACGTTGTCCGGGAAGGAGATTAAGGATTTTCTGGAGATGTCTTATTATATGTGGACGAACCGGATGAAGTCACCGGAAGATCATCTGCTCTGGTTCAAGGAGAAACCTCGGGAAGGTGCGGAAGACAGGGCTTCTTTCCGGAACTTCAGTTTTAATTTCGACTCGGCTTCCGGCATTATTTATACGGTGGACGTGACTAAACCGCAGGGAGAAAAGATTACGATTACGAGTATGGCCGACGGTTCTCCTTTCCGTATGGATAAGATATATAAAGTGGCCTTAAATTCTTATCGTGGTAATGGCGGTGGAGAACTGTTGACGAAAGGATCGGGTATTCCGCAGGAGAAATTGAAAGACCGTATTATTTTCTCTACGGATAAAGACCTTCGTTTCTATTTGATGAATTATATCGAAAAGAAAGGTAAGATGGACCCCAAAGCCCTGAATCAGTGGAAGTTTGTTCCGGAGAAATGGACAGTGCCGGCTGCCAGACGTGATTATGAATATCTATTCCGGTCTGTTCAATAAGTAGTCAAAAGTGTTCATTATGTCCGATAATACTCCTGAATGGCTTGTGTATCTGATTAAATGCTGGTATATTTGTCGCAAAAAAGAGAGAGTATGGATATTCAGAGTGTTCCTAAAATAGGTATTTCTTCGGTAGTTCATTCCAAACATATAGATGCCGACCATATTGATGTTATGGATAATGATATAGCACTTTTCGATACGGAGAGCGTTATATCATTGTATAATGGACCTACCAAACTGGAAGTGCTGACTGTAGGGCTTTGCCTGGAAGGTACTGGTGCATTTAATATTAGTTTGCGTGAATTTGAGTTGTCTCCCGGATTGATGGTGATAGCGTTGCCCAGCCAGATTATTGAACAGCGGTGCTTTAGTCCCGATTTTAAGGGAATATTTTTTGCTGTGTCAAAGAATATGTTGGAGGTGTTGCCTAAAATCGGGAATGTGCTTTCCTTATTTCTCTATCTGAAAGACTATCCGTGTCTCGCCCTTCACTCGCACGAGCAGGAGGTTGTGAAGGAATATCATATGTTTATCAGGAAGAGATTGAGAAATAAGGAGGGGGTGTACCGTAAAGAGGTTGTGATGGGATTGATGCAGGGGTTCTTTTTCGAACTGTATAATATTCTTAATAACCATGTACCTGCCAATACTGTCACAGTGAAGAATAAAAGTCGGAAAGAATATATTTTTGAACGTTTCTATGAGTTTTTAGTAGAGTCCTACCAGTCTGAACGCAGTGTGAAATTCTATGCCGATCAGTTATGTCTGACACCGAAGCATCTTTCGGGAGTAGTGAAAGAGGTCAGTGGAAAAACAGTGGGAGAGTGGATTGACGAATTGGTGATTCTGGAGGCGAAAGCACTTCTGAATTCTTCAAGTATGAATATACAAGAGATTGCCGACCGGCTGAATTTTGCAAACCAGTCTTTCTTTGGAAAATACTTCAAACATTACACCGGTATGTCTCCTAAGGAATACCGGAAAAACCGCTAAATTTATAAAACACCGGAACGTACACGGCTTAATGTCTCCGGTGTCATTAGAAGATAGGAGGCGATGTACGCCAAAGGTGCACGTTTGATGATTTCCGGATGTGTTTCGAGCAGGAGGTTATAGCGTTCGCGGGCGGATTCAAAACGCCAGGAGTCTGCTTTAATCTGCGATACGATTAGGGAGTATTCCAGTATCTTCTGGTAGAACATATTGATCTCCCAATTTTCTCTTGCCAACTTTTGTATCATATCACGGGGGAATAGGTAAATGATGGAAGGTTCCAGAGTTTCCACTATCAGCCGCGTAGGTTCTTGTTTCAAGAAACTTTCGATACACATCACGATGCAGCCTTCGTATGAGAAATGTTCGGTTATGTCTTTTCCATTTTTGTAATAATACTGCCTAAGCATACCTTTGCCAACAAAAACGAGTTCGTGAGCTACTTCTCCTTCATTCAGTGCTATTGCTCCTTTGGGAAATTCTTCACGGATCAATATGTTTTCTATCTGCCGTCTTCCTTCTATGCTCATTTCCGGAAAGCGGGAATTAACAACAGCATTTACGGTATCTCTTAATAGTGTATCCATGTCTTTTTGTCTTGGTGTGTGCAAAAATACTAAAAACGGTTGACATAAATCATGTGTGGTACAAAAAAGATGTATATTTGTCCGCAAAATCAAAATGTAGTTGATAATGAATAAGATAATAAAGTTGGCAGTGTTGCTGTTCTGTTTTAGTGGTTGTGTAAGGGATAATGATGCTATTTATTATCCGGTTGGCAACGTGGATGTGGAAAGAGGCGGTCCGGCTTTGGAGGCTGGAAAGGGTGATTTGATAGCCCGTAGTTATAATACCGAAGATTATGTACTGGACACGCTCGCGCAATATCCGGGTGATCCGACGCTCGGTAAATTGACATTTATGGTTAGTCTGAGAAACCGGTTGACTGATCAGGAGGTGAGTGGTTTTAATGGTGTCGGTCAATCCAAACTAACGATGAGTCTTGGATATAAAGACGGCAACTATCCGGCAGAAAGCCAGGTCCCTGTTTATACTTCGCCCGACGTGACTGCCAGTTATGCCATCAAACTCCGTTTAAAAGGAGAATTGACCTTAACAGGAGATGAATGGATGATTGATTATATTTATGCTCAATTAGCCGGCTTATTCCAGCCTTATCCTCCTACGTCTTTCCCGGAAGTGTTTATGTGTAAAGGGGGTGAACAATCGTATGCTACGTTCGATTCTTTCCGCAGAACTTGGACGTTCGATATAACTTATGACCGTTCCAACCTTTCTTTCAGCCAACTGTATTTCAATCTGTTTGTGAATCTGGCAGGTCAGAAAAGGGAGGACAGAGTCCGGTTGAGGATTGATAAGGAATCTTACTTCGAGATCTATAAAGAAAAAGAGAGTCCATTAATGGGATAGCGCGATAATTATGCGAGATGAAAATTTACGCAAAATTTGCACCATTTTTTTTAATAATACCCATTTATAACGCCTAAAAACGATACTTTGATATAGATATAAGGCAATAAAAAAGCCTCTTACTTGTTTGTAAGAGGCTGATAATCAAGTGGTAGTGGGTACGAGAATCGAACTCGTATTACATGCGTGAGAGGCATGTGTCCTAACCGTTAGACGAACCCACCGGAATTTGATAGATTTAAAAAGAGCCAAGTCTACAAAACTTAGCTCTTTTTTATTTTGAGATTTTGCGGAAGCTGGGGGATTCGAACCCCCGGTACCCTTACGAGTACGTCAGTTTAGCAAACTGGTGGTTTCAGCCACTCACCCAAACTTCCTTGAACCCGCATTCTCTCTCAAATGCGGTGCAAATATAGGGGGAACTTTTGGACTACGCAAATCTTTTAGCAAGATTTTTTTTACCTGTTTTTTGTAAAATGAGATAACCTGCTATGTTTCAAATGTTAAACGGAGGAATTTTTTTTTCGAAAGCTTTTAAATTTTATCGATGGGCGGACGACTTGAAACATATTGACGCTATCCGTTCATTATAGTGACGGTATATTTAACCTTGGAAAAGGGCATAAAAAAAGGCTATCTATCCCAGACAGCCAATCTTTTGTTAACCTTAAATCTAATACTATGAAAAACACAGTACAAATATACGGACTTCTGGTGAATTTGCAAATAAAACAAGAAAAAAGAGATGTTTTATAACATTGATTAAATATTTGATTCCTCAATTCTATTTTTATTAAGATTTTCAGCGTTTTGAACACTATATTCCCAATATTTATCACATAATTTCAGATAACTGGTCTCGGCACTTTTGCCTCCTAAAGAAATGGCATACATCTTTGTCTGTTTTGCTTTTGCATGTTCTATGGACCGGGATAGCAGTTTATCGACGGGACGCATCTCAAAATCCGATACGGTGATGATGTCTGCTTCCATATATCCTTCTTCGCTGATTTTTCGCAGAGCATGCGTGATGACCGGTTCCATATCTGTTCCACCATGAAAAGATTGGCTTAGGAAATCGACAAGGCGGTCGAAGCTACTTCCTAAATCGGTTATTTCAATACACTCGATATCATCGGAGAAAAGGATGACGTAACATTTCCGATGTTGTACTTCTGTCAATTCGGCAATGGCAAGTAGAGTAGATTTCGCGATTCTTTCCCGTTCTCCTGCCATAGAACCGGAAGTGTCCAGACAAACGATGAAAGGGCCTTCAGCTTCTTCGGAAACTTCATTTCCTGCTGTTTTCTTATCATTGATGGTTTGCTTCTCGTGCGATTGATAATCGATGACTTGTAGTCTCTTCTCTATGAAACGCTCGAAAAATACGGGTTGCAGGCTCTTTTCCGCCAGATAACAATATTCCAGAGGGAGAAGACTATTCAAATCATTACCTTCACAAATGCCTGCAATATCGCTTCGGGTGGCGTGAGATATAATTTGTTCCCGATGAATACCTGCGGTCATTTTGAAACGTTTCCGGCTACTTTGGTGTTTCTTGCCTAAGATTTCTACCAGTTCGCGGATAACGGGATTCCGCTTGATCGTTTCTTCGTATTCTAAAATCTGTTCCGCTATCTGTTTATGATTGCGAAGCAGCCAGACGAGGCGTGAGCCACCGCGTACCGGAAGATTTTTGGCTAATGACAGTTGAATGCGGTAGAAATCCTCACAGAGTTGCTCGATATGTTCCATCTGATAGTTGAACTCATTGTTCGAGAGCAGCGTATGCCACTTGTCGAAAAAGAGAGTCCGCAACGCTTTCCATTCTTTGGAACGCGGGCTGATTACATCAAAACGTTGGAGATAGTATTTTACGTTGAGGTCTACCAGGTGATATTTCATGGAGAAGGGGTATGCGCTGTTTTTCAGGAATTGAAGAAACTTTGCGTCCGATGCTTCATTCATTTCATGAAAGTATTCCCATTGCGATGCATAGCGGGAGTAGAAATCTTGCAGGGAGGGTTGTGTGTGACGAAAATATAGGTGAATGTCCGCATCCAGTTCTTCGGGACGGATAATCTGATTGTGCAGTTGTTCGTTGTATACATCATAGGCTATTCCCTGCAATTTTTCGTAATAAATGTCTTGCAGGTGTTTGAGCCTAATACTCTCTGTTCTCTTGTTCATGGGCATGAGCGATGATGCGAAGTTCATTCCGGTAGTTCTCTATGACGTGTGCAGTCTCTCCTAAGATTCGCTTAATCTTGCTTTTTTGCGATGAACTTAAGAAAAGATGTTCCTTGGTGTATGCTGTTTCCCGCTCGGAGATTGTTTTATATTCTACTTCCATTTGCTGAAGTAAATCTATCACTTCCTGCAATGTAAATTCGAACGGAGTGCTGTCGTCCTGCTGTGCTGGCAAAGGTTCGCAATTGTCATAACATAGTAGTGGATACTCCTGATTGTTGATGAAAACAGATCGTTTTCCTTTTCGGAGGGAATAAATATTCTTTTGTGCGATATTTCTGTTCTTTACAAAATCGTAGGCTTTCAGGATTTTGTTGACCGGACGGAATTTATCCTGCTGGATATAAAACAGCCGGTTACTGTCTTTCTTCAAAGACTGGTAATCTGAAGCAAAGATGAGTAAATTTCCGGCAATGTGGTAACCTTCTATGCGATGATAGAAGGTATCTACGACCTGGATTCCCGGATCGCTAAGTTCCCGTAAGCTGTGTTCGGACTTCATGTTTTCTTTCAACGTATCCAGTTTCTGTTCCAGCCGTTTTTCTCCCAATAAATAGGTGTTGATTCCCCGTGCAATCGACTGTTCCACTATGTTTTCGATGATGGGGAGCTGTGAAACTTCATCCCACAGGCAGGCACTCATCAGCAGGCAGTCGGAGAAGTGAATCCCCGGCGATTCATTCAGATAGGCCGAGGTGCGGAGCAGACCTACTATTTTTTTCCAACGGCGGTCGGATATATAGATGGGAGGGGTGTTTTCATCCCGTCCCGTATTGTACTGTTCGATTTCTCGTTTGATATTGTGAATCAGCTCGAAGATGGTATAGTGAATACCTACTTTCTCACTTTCAGCTTGTATTTGATTGTATAATTCATCGTCTACCTGGAGTTTTGCGGGGATTTCAGGTTCTACCTCCCGTGTAGAAGAGATCATCTGGTCGAAAGCATATTCCTGTTCAATGCATCCCACAAACTGGCGGATCAGGAAACGGTCGTATAAGGCTTCCAGTCCTTCACCCTTTGCGGGTAGTTCGTTGGATGCGGCAATCAGCGCTTTCAGAGGAACACGCACCGTAAATTGTCCGTTGCGATATATCTTTTCATTGATTACCGTCAAAAGAGAATTTTGGATGGCAGGACCGGCTTTCCATATTTCATCCAGGAAGACAATTGATGCTGTCGGCAAGTATCCTTGTGTAATACGTTCGTATGTATCTTCATCTTTCAACTTTGAGATGGACACGGGACCGAATATTTCATCCGGTGTACTGAAACGGGACATCAGATATTCAAAAGCATCCGCATCTTTAAATGCCAGTTTGAGCCTGCGCGCCACTAAGCTCTTGGCTACTCCCGGAGGGCCCAATAGAAAGATACTTTCACCTGCCATGGCAGATAATAGGGAGAGTGCGATGGTATGTTCTTTTTCGAATACTCCCTCATTGAGGGATTTCAGTAGTTGGGTGATATGGGATTTGATTGACTTCATGCGACAGATGATTTCATGTGTTGTTAGCAGGAGGCAAAGATACAAGAATTCTTTGAAATAGACTTCATTGGGGGGATTTACCCACAGATTTAGGCAATTTCCTCCCGATAAGTAGGAGTTTTCAGTTTTATAAGGAAAATTCATTCTCTACTTTTGTTCTATCGAAAGATTAATGATAGATAATAATTAGAGAACCGTTAAAAATAAAGGAATATGAAAACGAACACATTTAAATACTTCGGTTTGGCTTTGATGGCCGTATTGATGGTAAGTTTTACCTCTTGCGAAGTGGAAATAGATAGTTTCTATGATGATGATCATAATGGTGCAGGGTACTATAATCGTTCGGCTGATTTATGTAGCCGTACTTGGGTTAGTTTCTACCGGGACATGGACGGTAACTATTGCCGTCAGGAACTGGACTTCTTTTTAGATCGTACCGGAATTGACTATATACGGGTGGAATATCCTAACGGAGCAGTAGAGCAATATGAATATAATTTCCGTTGGAGCTGGGAGAATTATGCGCAGACTTCCATTCGTATGTCATACGGACCGAATGATGTTTCATACCTGGATGATGTGTACATCGGTGGAAACAGGTTAAGCGGTTATCTGGACGGACGAAATAACTTTGTAGAGTTTCAGGGGAAATGATGAAAGATAAAGAGGAAAGAAACAGAGGGAAAAGATCGTTTGAAGGATAACAAGATGCAGGTGAAAAGAGAAGGATAAGGAAGTTAAGATAGAAATAGGATAGTTATTAGGAACAAAATAATAGGTAACGAAGTAAAAGGGTAATCAATAAGATTTCAGGATATATGAATCAGGGTATCAATAGGGCGTGAAATGAAAGCTTAAAAGTTTTGAACCGGACTAAATAGTTTTTATCTTTGCGCCCTATTAGTTTTTATATACATGGAGTGGTTATATAGTCTATTTATCGAACATTCTGCCTTACAGGCTGTTGTGGTACTTTCACTGATTTCTGCCATTGGTCTGGGCTTGGGAAGAGTGCATTTCTGGGGAGTTTCCCTGGGAGTCACTTTTGTTTTTTTTGCAGGTATCCTCGCCGGACATCTCGGGCTTTCGGTCGATCCGCAGATGTTGAACTACGCAGAAAGTTTCGGACTGGTCATTTTCGTTTATTCTCTCGGTTTGCAAGTCGGTCCCGGTTTCTTCAGCTCTTTCCGCAAAGGAGGGGTGACGTTGAATATGTTGGCAATGGGAGTTGTTCTGTTGGGAACCTTGTTGACGGTGGTAGCCAGTTATGCAACAGGCGTCTCTCTTCCTGATATGGTCGGTATCCTCTGTGGAGCAACCACGAATACTCCGGCGTTGGGAGCCGCACAACAGACGCTGAAACAGATGGGAATGGACAGCAGTACTCCTGCTTTAGGATGTGCGGTAGCCTATCCGATGGGGGTCGTTGGTGTAATCCTTGCCGTTTTATTAATTCGCAAAGTGCTGGTTCGCAAAGAAGACTTGGAGATAAAAGAGAAAGACGATGCGAACAAAACCTACATTGCAGCGTTTCAAGTACACAATCCTGCTATTTTCAATAAAAGCATCAAGGATATAGCTCGCATGAGCTACCCGAAGTTTGTCATCTCCCGCTTATGGCGTGACGGACATGTCAGTATTCCGACTTCTGACAAGATATTGAAGGAAGGTGACCGTTTGCTGGTGGTAACTGCGGAGAAAGATGCTTTGGCCTTGACCGTGCTTTTTGGTGAACAGGAAAATACGGATTGGAATAAAGAGGACATTGACTGGAATGCGATTGATAGTGAATTGATTTCGCAGCGTATTGTCGTTACCCGTCCCGAACTGAATGGTAAGAAACTCGGGTCACTCCGATTGAGAAACCATTATGGGATTAACATCAGCCGCGTGTATCGGTCGGGTGTGCAGTTGCTTGCTACTCCGGGATTGGTACTTCAATTAGGAGACCGCCTGACGGTAGTGGGAGAGGCTGCTGCTATTCAGAATGTGGAGAAGGTATTGGGAAATGCTGTAAAAAGCTTGAAAGAACCCAATCTGGTTGTTGTGTTTATCGGCATCGTACTTGGCTTGGCATTGGGAGCTATTC
Source organism: Bacteroides sp. L008 (assembly GCF_040812255.1). Classification (NCBI taxonomy): domain Bacteria; kingdom Pseudomonadati; phylum Bacteroidota; class Bacteroidia; order Bacteroidales; family Bacteroidaceae; genus Bacteroides; species Bacteroides sp. L008. Next base: position 701,560 of record NZ_JBFNXO010000001.1, read on the forward strand.
CTTTCTCCTTTCCGGGTGTCAGTACTCCTGTGAAGCTGGGATTGGCGGGTGGACCGATTATCGTTGGTATCCTTCTGGGAACTTTTGGACCGCGGATACATATGATTACCTATACCACCCGTAGTGCGAATCTGATGCTGCGTGCCTTGGGGCTTTCCATGTATCTTGCTTGTCTGGGACTGGATGCCGGAGCTCATTTTTTCGACACCGTATTCCGTCCGGAAGGTTTGTTATGGATTGCTTTGGGGGCCGGATTGACTATTGTTCCAACCGTGTTGGTCGGATTTGTAGCTTTCAAGATGATGAAGATTGATTTCGGTACTGTATCCGGTATGTTGTGCGGAAGTATGGCAAATCCGATGGCACTGAACTATGTGAACGATACCATTCCCAGCGACAATCCATCCGTAGCCTATGCGACTGTTTATCCGCTGTGTATGTTCCTGCGGGTAATTATCGCTCAAGTGTTGTTGATGTTCTTGTTAAATTGAGAATTGAAAATTGAGAAATGATGGATTTGTAAATAAAAAGAAGTCATTTCTTAATCAGGAATCGTTTAAAATAGATAAATTTGTAACTAGAAAAGGAGAGGAGTTAATAAATTCCTTTTTTGAGTTACTAAATGGTAAGTTGTCAACGAATAATAAGTTGCCAATTAATAAATTGTAAATAGTAAAATAGTAAATAGAATGACTGCTCAAAGTAACATAACTCCTGAAAGCATTGTGAGTGATCTCCGTTACCTGCAACTGCTTTCCCGAAGTTTTCCTACCATTGCCGATGCCAGTACGGAAATTATCAACTTAGAGGCTATCTTAAATCTACCTAAAGGGACGGAACATTTCCTGACTGATATTCATGGAGAATATGAAGCTTTTCAGCATGTACTGAAAAATGCTTCCGGTGCGGTAAAACGTAAAGTAAATGAAATATTCGGCAATACTCTCCGTGAAGCTGAAAAGAAAGAAATCTGCACGTTGATTTACTATCCCGAAGAGAAACTCCAATTGGTGAAGGCCCGTGAAAAGGATCTGGACGATTGGTATCTGATTACGCTGAACCAACTGGTGAAGGTCTGTCAGAACGTGTCTTCCAAATATACCCGTTCGAAGGTTCGTAAATCACTGCCTGCCGAATTCTCTTATATCATTCAGGAGCTATTGCACGAATCGTCTATCGAACCGAACAAGCATGCTTATATTAATGTAATTATCAGCACGATTATCACTACGAAGCGTGCCGACGATTTCATTATCGCTATGTGTAATTTGATTCAGCGCTTGACTATTGATTCTCTTCATATCGTAGGAGATATTTACGACCGTGGTCCCGGTGCGCATATCATTATGGATACATTGTGCAATTACCACAACTTCGATATCCAATGGGGAAATCATGATATTCTTTGGATGGGAGCAGCTTCCGGTAATGATAGTTGTATCGCTAATGTGATACGTATGTCCATGCGCTACGGTAATCTGGGTACGCTTGAAGACGGGTACGGAATCAATTTGCTTCCATTGGCTACTTTTGCAATGGATACGTATGCCGATGATCCTTGCACGATCTTCATGCCGAAAATGAACTTTGCCGATGCTCATTATAATGAGAAGACTTTGCGTCTGATTACTCAAATGCATAAAGCCATTACCATTATCCAGTTTAAGCTGGAAGCTGAAATCATCGACCGCCGTCCGGAATTCGGAATGGCTAATCGTAAACTTCTGGAGAAGATTGATTTTGAACGTGGTGTCTTTGTGTACGAAGGAAAAGAATATGCTTTGCGCGATACCAACTTCCCGACTGTAGACCCGGCAGATCCTTACCGGTTGACTGAAGAAGAACGCGAATTGGTAGAAAAGATTCATTATTCATTTATGAATAGCGAGAAATTGAAGAAGCATATGCGTTGTCTGTTTACCTATGGCGGCATGTATCTGGTTTCAAACTCGAATCTTCTTTATCATGCTTCTGTTCCTCTGAATGAGGATGGCAGTTTTAAGCATGTCAAAATACGTGGAAAGGAATACTGGGGACATAAATTGCTGGATAAAGCCGATCAACTGATCCGTACCGCTTACTTCGATGAAGAAGGAGAGGAGGATAAGGAATTTGCTATGGATTATATCTGGTATATGTGGTGTGGTCCGGAGGCTCCCTTGTTTGATAAGGATAAGATGGCGACTTTTGAGCGTTATTTCCTAGAAGATAAAGAGTTACATAAAGAAAAGAAGGGCTATTATTACACATTGCGTAACCGGGAAGATATTTGTGACCAGATTTTGACAGAGTTTGGAGTTTTAGGGCCTCATTCGCATATTATCAACGGTCATGTGCCTGTGAAAACGATTCAGGGAGAACAACCCATGAAAGCCAATGGCAAGCTTTTCGTTATCGATGGTGGCTTCTCGAAAGCTTATCAGCCGGAAACGGGAATTGCGGGATATACACTTGTTTATCATTCTCATGGTATGCAGCTCGTACAGCATGAACCGTTCCAGTCTCGTCAGAAAGCCATTGAAGAGGGGCTTGATATCAAATCGACCAACTTTGTTCTCGAATTTAATTCGCAACGAATGATGGTGAAAGATACCGATAAGGGAAAAGAACTGGTGACTCAAATACAGGATTTGAAGAAATTGCTTGTTGCTTATCGTACTGGTCTGATAAAGGAGAAGGTTTGAAATGAATGTTATTCCTTTGCAATATGAAATTCAATAACTTTTAGTGCATTGAGTGATTCGTTCCACCTAGGTGGGACTAAACGGTGACCCGGATGGGACGAAAGGAAAACCATGGTGGAACGAAACAAACATCCAGGTGGAACGAATTATCATTAGTAAAGCAATATCTTGATATTAGTGTTTTAATCTTTTCAGCAGTATATCTTGCCCGATTCTTGTTTAGAAAAGAACAATACCTGCTTCTATAATCGCTCCTTTATCGTAATTGCTTGATTTATTATAGAATCTGGTTAACCCATAACCGCCTGTCGCAAAGATACCGAACTTCTTGGTAAATTGATATTCCAGATTGGCACGTGCTTGCAATGCGTACAAACGTTTCGGAATCACCTCGTCTTTGTTATCGAACGCCTCGATATGCTGGTAGCCAAGGTCTCCGCTGATGGATAAGCCTTTGTAAAGAGGAAATGACAGACCGGCACGATAGGATGCACTTGCCGAAAACTTATCATTCAATCCTTGATACATGGAGCCGACTCCCAGAATAGTATAAAACAATTGGTTCTTAAAGCGTACACCTATATTGGCAGGCGTAGCATTTCCACCATATACCATCATTTGCACTTTTGTATCAGGATTCGCATTCACCAGTCCGAGTTGGAACCCCTTCATATCTTCCCTGTAATAATTGACAAGGCCTATTTGAAGCCCGCGTGCCTGCGTTGCATAATTACATAATGCTATTTGCACCCCATTCAGTTTCGATGCGGTTATGTTGGCAATTCCTGCAATCTGCAAGCCGTTCATGTGTTCGCCTACCACATTCAAAAGTCCGGAAGCCATCAAACCGCCGAAGCTCTGTCCTGTGATATTTGCCGCTCCGGAAAAGTGTAACCCCGAAGCCATGTTGCCCGTCACATTCATGAAACCACTCATCATTACCCCCGAGGTATTATCTCCTCCGATGCTGGTTAAGCCGGATATGATTACTCCCTGCGTTCTGTCACCGGTGATATTTACCAATCCGGCAGCAGAAAGCCCTACGGTGTTGTTACCGCTGATATTACTGATACCGGCCAGCTGGACACCCCTCATTGTTCCACCTGCCAGATTGGCTAATCCGGTGATCTGTACTCCGTTCATGTCACCATGTACCACACTTCCCAATGCATTGATGCCCACACCGTTCAGACGGTTCATTGTAGACAGGAGACCGATGTTCACATAAGTCGTCTGTGTACTGTCATGCGGTTGCGTACAAATATCTTTCCAGATGGATATATTAATACCTGCACTCTTGTTCTGTGCCGGTAAACAAACGGCAGCCATTAGTATAGCTGCCGTGAATATTGTTTTCTTTATCTTCATTCCTTTCTCTTTTCGGTTTAAGTTATATCTCTATGCAGCTTTATATTAGCCTTTTGCTTCCTGATATAAATAACGTTTGATGCTCTTCTTCGGTGTCTTTTCGAATTCTTCCGGATAGATTTTCATCTTGGATATTTGGCTGTAGGCCGGTAGCATATCATTCAGTGCCACACGGTTTTCTTCCATTATTTGCTCGATGTCTTCATTCTTGAGACCGTGAGCGAAAGCGTCGTCAAAATCAGGATAAACAAGTCCGACAAGTTTTTCGTTTTGCTGAACGATAATACTTTCAGCCACGTATGGCAGGTTGTTCAATTTATCTTCAATTTCTTCCGGGTAGATATTCTGTCCGCTGGCACTCAATAACAGGTTCTTGCTGCGTCCTCTGATCGTAACATTTCCTTCGGCATCCATCAAAGCCAGGTCACCTGTATGCAGCCATCCGTCTTTGTCGATAACTTCTTGGGTAGCTTCTTCGTTTTTGTAATATCCCAACATCACATTCGGGCCCTTACATACGATTTCGCCAACAATGTTTTCGGGATCAGATGACAACACTTTCACATCCATACGTGGCACAGCTTTTCCGCATGAACCCGGTTTGAATCTTCTCCAATCCTCGTAGCAGATAATCGGACCACATTCCGTCATTCCATATCCTACTGTATAAGGGAAATCAATCATTTTCAAGAACTGTTCTACTTCCTGATTGAAAGCAGCACCTCCTACAATAACAGCTTTGAAGTTTCCGCCGAATGCCTTAATCATTTCTTCGCGTACCGTTGCTTTTATCTTGTCATTGATGATAGGTACTTTTAGTAAGATCTTCATTGCAGGAGTTTCCAGTTTCGGAAGTACGCTCTTCTTGATGATTTTTTCGATGATAAGCGGTACGGCAACAATCAGATTCGGTTTCACCTCTTCGAAAGCTTGGAAAATGATTTTCGGACTCGGCATGCGGGTAAGGAAGTAGATGTGGCAACCCACGGAGAACTCATAAAGGAATTCGAAAGCCAGTCCGTACATATGTGCCATAGGGAGCATGGATACGATCTTATCTCCGGCTTGCAGGTCTAACACTTCAAAAGCAAATTTGGTATTCGACCACAGACTGCGATAGGGGAGCATTACTCCTTTCGAGTAACTTGTTGTTCCTGAAGTATAATTGATAACAGCCAGTTCTTCCGGTTCATCCTTATGATATGCGATATGCTCTGTGCGGAAATTCTTCGGATATTTTTTGCCGAACATTTCGTTCAGATGCTCGCGTGCATAAGTCAGTCGTTCGCTGCGTGACACTAGCAGGGTGAAGTCGTTCATCATCAGGATACCCTCCAGTAGCGGCATTGCCGACTCATTCAGGTTTTCCCATACCATATCTCCTACAAGCAGTAATTTTGCTTCGGAATGGTTGACGATGTTATGTATATTGTCCGCTTTAAATTCATGGAGAATGGGTACAACAACTGCCCCATACGTCAGTGTAGCAAGGAAAGTGACTCCCCAATGAGAGCTGTTTCTTCCGCAAACAGCAATCTTGTCTCCTTTGCGGATTCCACTTTCTTCAAAAATGATATGGAGTTTTTCGATCTTGCGAGCTACGTCTTTATACTGTAATGTTGCACCTTTATAATCGGTCAGGGCATCCAAGTCCCAATTATTTTTGATACTATTCTCAATGTAGGCTATAAAACTTTGTTCCATTGTTTTGCACATTTGGTATTAATTTGTGCAAATATAGCAATTATATTAAGAATGAAGAATTAAGAGGGAAGAATTTTTGGAAATGGGGGAAGGGCGATGCGGTGAGATTGCGACAGGCCGGTAGGAGGAAAGAATATGATTATAGCTAATTTCATTATGCTATAACCAAAAATCATTATGCTATAATCCAAAAAAAATATGCTATAAGCAAAAATAATTCTGCTCATAGCATATTGATTGATTCTTTAGATTCTTATTTCAAGTACCATTCGTACATTCTTTGTACGCCTTCCTCGATTTCAATTTTATGGTGCCACCCCAAAGCGTGCAGTTTCGAAGGATCGGTCAGCTTGCGCATAGTGCCGTCCGGTTTGCTGCTGTCGAAGGTCAGTTTTCCTTGATACCCTACAGTTTCTACAATACGTTCGGCCAGTTGGCGGATGGTGATTTCCTTACCGGTGCCGATGTTGATGTGGCAGTTGCGGATATCTTTGCTACCTTCTTTATAGGTATCTTTGAAGTCTACGTGCTCCATAACAAAGACACTGGCATCCGCCATTTCTTCGCTCCAAAGGAACTCGCGGAGTGGAGTACCTGTACCCCAAAGAGTGACTTCCGTTTCGCTGATTCCGTATTTTTGAAGAATAGCCAGGATCTCTTCTTTCGGACTGTCGCCATTCACACCTTCCACCGGACGCAGATTCATATCCTTACGTACAGCTTCCCAGTTTCCTTCTTTCAGACAGTGTGCCAGATGAATCTTACGGATCATGGCAGGCAGTACATGACTGCGTTCCAAGTCGAAATTATCATTCGGTCCGTAAAGGTTTGTCGGCATCACAGCGATGTAGTTCGTTCCATATTGCAGGTTGAAACTTTCGCACATTTTCAGTCCGGCAATTTTAGCGATTGCATACGGTTCGTTGGTATATTCCAACGGTGAAGTAAGCAATACGTCTTCCTTCATCGGCTGTTCGGCGTCACGTGGATAAATACACGTGCTACCCAGAAAGAGCAACTTCTTTACATGGTGGCGGAAGCTCTCTCCGATGATATTCTGTTGAATTTGCAGATTCTTATAGATGAAGTCGGCACGGTAGATGCTGTTCGCCATGATACCACCCACAAAGGCAGCAGCAAGGAATACATATTCCGGTTGTTCTTCATCGAAAAAATTACGGACAGCCGCGCCATCCAGCAGATCAAGCTCTTTGTGAGTGCGGCCTACCAGATTGGTGTATCCTTTATCCTGCAAATTCTTCCAGATAGCAGATCCCACAAGTCCGCGGTGTCCTGCCACATATATCTTTGCATTCTTTTCCATTCTATCTTTTATTAGTTCACCACAGAGGACGCAGAGGACACGGAGGATTTTATTTTTTCCTCTGTGTCCTCGGTGTCCTCTGTGGTGAAATGAAATTCATTTAGTGTTTGGTAGCAATCATTCGTCTCACTTTCTCCATATCGTGGCGAACCATGATGCTTACCAGTTCTTCGAATGATGTTTTACGCGGATCCCAACCCAACAGTGTTTTAGCTTTTGTCGGGTCGCCCAGCAGCTGTTCTACTTCTGATGGACGGAAATACTTCGGATCAACTTCTACCAGAGATTTTCCGGTAGCTACGTCGATACCTTTTTCATTTACGCCTTCACCTTCCCAACGAAGTTCGATCCCTGCTTCTTTGAATGCTAACGTTGCGAATTCGCGCACCGTGTGCATTTCTCCAGTAGCAATAACGAAATCTTCGGGAACATCATGTTGCAGGATCAGCCACATACATTCGATGTAATCTTTGGCATATCCCCAGTCGCGGCGTGCATCCAGATTACCCAGATACAGTTTGTCCTGTTCGCCCTGTGCGATACGTGCGGCAGCAAGCGAAATTTTACGGGTAACGAACGTCTCACCACGGCGTTCGCTCTCGTGATTGAACAAAATACCGTTTACTGCAAACATACCATAGCTTTCGCGGTAGTTTTTAGTAATCCAGAAACCATATTGTTTGGCTACCCCATACGGAGAACGGGGATAGAATGGAGTTGTCTCTTTTTGTGGAACTTCCTGCACCTTACCGAACAATTCGGAAGTAGAAGCCTGATAGATGCGGGTTTTCTTTTCCAGTCCCAGGATGCGTACAGCTTCGAGCATACGCAACGTACCGATAGCATCTGCTTCGGCAGTGTATTCCGGAACGTCGAACGAAACCTTCACGTGGCTTTGAGCTGCGAGATTGTAGATTTCATCCGGTTGCACCTGTTGAATAATACGAATTAACGAACTAGAATCTGTCATATCCCCATAATGCAGATTAATCGTACGTTTCTGTTTCATGTCGCGCACCCACTCGTCAAAATACAAATGTTCAATACGTCCTGTATTGAACGAAGAAGAACGACGGAGTATACCGTGTACTTCGTAACCTTTTTGCAATAGAAATTCGGCAAGATAAGAACCATCTTGTCCGGTGATGCCTGAAATTAGGGCTTTTTTCATACGCTAATTATTTATATAATTGAAAATGTGGGTGCAAATGTCGGCATTTTTTGTGACCCATCCAAGTGACTTTCCAATTATTTTTCAGCACAGTCATTCAGCACGGTTTTTCCCCATTATTTTGTCGATAATCAAAGCGATAGCTCCGTCTCCCGTCACATTGCAGGCAGTGCCGAAACTGTCCATGGCGATGTAAAGCGCAATCATCAAAGCTTGTGCCGATTCGTCGAAACCGAGCATGGATTGCAGAATCCCCAGGGAAGCCATGATTGCTCCACCCGGAACTCCCGGAGCGGCTACCATTGTGATACCCAGCATAAAGATAAACCCGGCGAACAGGGGGAAGTCGAACGGCATTCCCTGCATCATCATCAATGCCAGTGCGCAGGCTACGATTTTCAATGTGCTGCCCGATAGATGGATGGTGGCACATAGCGGAATCACGAATCCGGCCACTTCGGCAGATACTCCGTTCTTTTTGGCCTGTTCCAGCGTCACGGGGATGGTGGCTGCGGATGATTGTGTGCCCAATGCCGTGAAGTAAGCCGGCAGCATTTTGATAAGCAATTTGAATGGATTTTTATGCACAAACAATGCCGCAATGGAATACTGAAAAACCAACAGGAAAATATGAAGAACGAAGATGACTCCGATAATTTTAATAAACACCATCAGGATAGAATATACTTGTCCCGAATGTGTCATGTTGAGGAATATGCCGAAAATATAAAGCGGCAGCAAAGGCAGAATGACGGTACTTATCATTCGTACGATAATTTCCTGAAAATCACGTGCCACATTTTTCAATGCGTCGCTGTTGAGTGACGCCAGTCCTAACCCCAGTGTGAAAGCTAAAACCAGGGCTGTCATCACGTTCATCAGCGGCGGAATCGAAACGGAGAAGTAGGGGAGGATTCCCTGCGCTGCGCTTACTTCTTCTAGTGGCGCACCCGGTTCGATAAGTGAGGGAAATATTGTAACTCCTGTGAAGTAGGAGAGAAAGCCGGAAAAAAGAGTAGCGAAGTAAGCGATCAAAGCAGTCAGGAGCAGCATTTTTCCTGCACCTTTCCCGATGTCGGCAATAGCCACAGTGACCAGCCCGACGATAATCAATGGGATAGAGAAATTGAGAAATTCACTGAAAATGCCATTGAACGTAACAAATATTCGCACTAGCGGAGCCGGGAAAACTGTGCCGATGGCAATACCCAAAATGATGGCGATAACGATGCGTGCCAGCAAACCGATTTTGATCTTCTTCATCCTTGATTTTATTTGTAGACTACAAAAATAATGTTTTAATCTAAAATCTTGCGAACAAATGTGCATTTTAAATGTTACTAAGATAAAGAATATTCAAAATATACAAGTTATGGCAAATCAGAATAAAACAGATATCGGACTTATCGGCTTGGCTGTGATGGGCGAGAATCTTGCTTTAAACATGGAGAGTAAGGGATGGCACGTGTCGGTATATAACCGTACTGTTCCCGGAGTAGAAGAGGGGGTGGTAGAGCGCTTCCTGAATGGTCGTGCAAAAGGTAAAAACATCGAAGGATTCACGGATATAAAGGCATTTGTAGATTCGATAGCTATTCCCCGTAAGATTATGATGATGGTTCGTGCCGGAAGTCCGGTAGACGAACTGATGGATCAGCTTTTCCCGTTGCTTTCACCGGGAGACATTCTTATTGATGGCGGTAATTCTAATTACGAAGATACCAACCGTCGTGTCCAACTGGCGGAATCAAAGGGATTTCTTTTCGTCGGTAGCGGTGTGTCCGGTGGTGAGGAGGGAGCCTTGAATGGCGCTTCTATTATGCCCGGCGGTTCGGAAAAAGCATGGCCGGAAGTGAAACCGATTCTTCAGAGTATTGCGGCAAAAGCTCCGGACGGCACTCCTTGTTGTCAATGGGTGGGTCCTGCCGGCTCCGGTCATTTTGTGAAGATGATTCACAACGGTATCGAATATGGTGATATGCAACTGATTGCCGAAGCCTATTGGGTGATGAAAAAGTTGCTTGATCTGACCAATGAGGAAATGGCTGATGTCTTTGCCCGTTGGAACGAAGGCAAACTTCGCAGTTATCTGATTGAAATCACCGCCAACATTCTGCGGCATAAAGACAAATCCGGAGGTTATCTCATTGATAAAATTCTGGATGCAGCCGGACAGAAAGGAACCGGTAAATGGTCGGTTATCAATGCGATGGAACTCGGTATGCCGTTAGGGCTAATTGCCACGGCGGTATTCGAACGAAGCCTTTCTTCACAGAAAGACTTGCGTCACTTGGCTTCCAAGCAATTCCAGTGTCAACATACACAACCTATATATAATAAGGCGGAACTCGTAAAGAATATTTTTTCTGCTCTTTATGCTTCCAAACTCGTCTCTTATGCCCAGGGATTCGCCGTGTTGCAACGTGCTTCCGACGCTTTCGGCTGGCATCTCGACCTGGCTTCCATTGCACGTATGTGGCGTGGGGGATGCATCATCCGCAGTATATTCCTGAACGATATTGCTGCTGCCTTCGAAGCCACCGACAAGCCTAAACACTTGTTGTTGGCTCCTTATTTTAAAGAAGAAATGAAGACATTGCTTTCCGGATGGAAGAGTCTGGTGGCGGAAGCCATGAAAGAAGAACTTCCCGTTCCTGCTTTCTCTTCTGCCCTGAACTATTTCTATTCGCTCACTTCTGCCGATCTGCCCGCCAACCTTGTGCAGGCACAACGCGATTATTTCGGTGCGCACACTTTTGAGCGTAAGGATGAGTTGCGCGGACAGTTCTTCCACGAGAACTGGACAGGCCACGGAGGAGATACGAAATCGGGTACATATAATGTTTAAATAGAAAAATAGTTTTGAAATGATAAATTATATTTCACCACAGAGGACACGGAGGACACAGAGGTTTTATATTTTTATTTACTATGGAGTAACACAGAGTTTCACGTATTTATAATTGTATTTATCGCTCTGTTTTACTTGCAGAAAGAGAGAGAAGAACTCTGTGTTCTCCGTGTCCTCTGTGGTGGACTCATAAATGATTATTTACCATTTCAAAACATAAATCAAAACAATTCTTGAATGATGGATAAATTTGCAATGATAATTTTCGGTGCGTCGGGTGACTTGACCAAGCGTAAGCTGATGCCTGCCCTTTACTCCCTTTACCGTGAAAACCGGTTGACCGGAGAGTTTTCCATATTGGGTATCGGGCGTACGGTCTATTCTGACGATAACTACCGTTCCTATATATTAGAAGAACTGCAACAGTTCGTCAAGTCCGAAGAACAGGACGCAGCTCTTATGGCTTCGTTTGTCTCCCATCTCTACTATTTACCGATGGACCCGGCAAAAGAAGAAGGTTACCCACAACTCCGCCAACGTCTGGTGGAATTGACTAACGAGGTAGATCCGGACAATTTGCTGTTCTACCTTGCCACTCCGCCATCACTTTACGGAGTAGTGCCCATCTACTTGAAAGCTGCCGGACTTAACACTCCCCATTCGCGCATCATCGTCGAAAAACCTTTCGGCTATGATCTCGAATCGGCACTTGAACTGAATAAAACGTATGCCTCTGTTTTCAATGAGCATCAAATTTACCGTATCGACCATTTTCTCGGTAAGGAAACGGCCCAGAATGTACTGGCTTTCCGTTTTGCCAATGGTATCTTCGAACCTCTCTGGAACCGTAACTATATCGACTACGTTGAGATTACAGCCGTAGAAAATCTGGGTATCGAGCAACGTGGCGGGTTCTATGAAACGGCAGGTGCGCTGCGGGATATGGTGCAGAACCATCTGATACAGCTTGTAGCCCTTACGGCTATGGAACCGCCTGCTGTTTTCAATGCAGACAATTTCCGTAATGAAGTGGTGAAGGTCTACGAATCTCTTACTCCATTGAACGATGTCGATTTGAACGAACATATTGTTCGCGGACAATATACAGCCTCCGGTAGTAAAAAGGGATACCGTGAAGAAAAAGGAGTGGCTCCCGATTCGCGCACGGAAACTTATATTGCCATGAAACTGGGCATCAGTAACTGGCGCTGGAGTGGCGTTCCGTTCTACATTCGTACAGGAAAACAAATGCCGACGAAAGTAACGGAAATCGTTGTTCATTTTCGTGAAACACCTCATCAGATGTTTCATTGTGCCGGTGGCAACTGTCCGCGGGCGAATAAATTGATTCTTCGTTTGCAACCGAATGAAGGAATAGTGCTCAAGATCGGAATGAAAGTCCCCGGTGCAGGCTTCGAAGTCCGTCAGGTGACGATGGATTTCAGTTATGCACAGTTGGGCGGTGTGCCTAGTGGCGACGCTTATGCCCGTCTGATAGACGATTGTATTCAGGGCGATCCGACTTTATTTACTCGAAGTGATGCAGTAGAAGCCTCATGGAAATTTTTCGATCCGGTGCTGCGCTATTGGAAAGATAATCCCGACGCGCCTCTTTACGGTTATCCCGCAGGTACGTGGGGGCCTTTGGAAAGCGAAGCGATGATGCATGAACATGGGGCCGACTGGACGAATCCTTGTAAGAATTTGACAAATACAGATCAATATTGTGAATTATGAAAATATCAGTTTTTCCCTCATCTATTGAAACTTCACGAGCATTGATACTCCGCCTGGTGGAAATCATGAATGAAGAGCCGGACAGAGTGTTCAATATCGCAGTCAGCGGTGGTAATACCCCTGCTCTGATGTTCGATTTATGGGCGAATGAATATCTGGAAATCACCCCTTGGGACCGTATGCGGATTTATTGGGTGGATGAACGTTGTGTGCCTCCCGATGATTCGGACAGTAATTACGGAATGATGCGCAACCTTCTTCTGGGCATAACTCCTATTCTTTATGAGAATGTATTCCGCATCCGTGGAGAGGAAAAGCCTGCGAAAGAGGCGGTTCGCTATTCGGAGTTAGTCCGGCAGCAAGTGCCGTTTAAACGTGGTTGGCCCGAATTCGATATTATACTGTTGGGGGCCGGAGATGACGGACACACTTCTTCCATCTTTCCCGGACAAGAAGATTTGCTGACTTCAAACTCTATTTATGTGGTCAGTGCACATCCCCGTAACGGGCAGAAGCGTATCGCGATGACGGGATATCCCATTCAGAATGCCCGCTATGTCATTTTCCTGATTACCGGAAAAAACAAAGCCGATGTAGTAGAAGAAATCTGCCATTCGGGAGACACTGGTCCCGCAGCCTATGTAGCTCATCATGCTCAAAATGTAGAATTGTTTATGGATAAAGGGGCTGCCGCATGTATTGAAGATCCTAATAAAAAGAAGAGTTAGAACATAACTATTTCATTGACGAAACTAATAGAAAAAAAGAAGAATATGAATCCTTATCAACATTCATTTGGTGGTAATATCCCGCAAGACGTAGCTGGGAAACAAGGCGAAAATGTTATCTTTATTGTTTATGCTTTAAAAGATTCGCCTGAAACTCTTGACAAAGTAAAAGATGTGTGTGCCAATTTTTCGGCCCTGATTCGCAGTATGCGTAACCGTTTTCCCGATATGATGTTCAGTTGTACCATGGGATTTGGAGCTGATGCCTGGAGCCGTCTTTTCCCGGAACAGGGAAAACCCAAAGAACTGAACACTTTCGAAGAGATAAAAGGCGAGAAGCATACGGCAGTTTCTACTCCGGGCGACTTATTGTTTCATATCCGTGCAAAACAGATGGGATTATGTTTTGAGTTTGCTTCCATCATTGATGAGAAACTTCAAGGCGTAGTTGAGCCTGTTGATGAAACTCACGGTTTCAGATATATGGACGGCAAGGCCATTATCGGCTTTGTAGACGGAACGGAGAATCCGGCAGTTGATGAAAATCCCTATCATTTTGCAGTTGTAGGAGAGGAAGATGCTGATTTTGCAGGAGGTAGCTATGTCTTTGTGCAGAAGTATATTCATGATATGGTTGCGTGGAACTCCTTGCCTGTGGAAGAACAGGAGAAAGTGATCGGGCGTCGCAAGTTTAACGATGTCGAACTGTCTGACGAGGAGAAACCTCAAAATGCGCATAATGCCGTCACTAATATTGGTGATGACCTGAAAATAGTGCGTGCCAATATGCCGTTCGCCAATACGTCTAAAGGAGAATATGGTACCTACTTCATCGGTTATGCAAGTACGTTCACTACTACCCGGCAGATGTTGGAAAGTATGTTTATTGGCAATCCGGTAGGCAATACCGACCGTTTACTGGACTTTAGTACAGCAGTAACGGGAACACTTTTCTTTGCTCCTTCCTACGATTTACTGGGTGAACTGGGCGAATAAAAAATAAAAGACTGGAGGAGGATTACACTTTGGTAATCTCCTCCACTACATATTGGTCTTTTACTTTCTTGCAAGTACATACGAAGAATTCCGGATGTTTCAGAGCTCCTTGTAAAGTATCAGGAAGAATCATTTCTTTAGTATGACGGTCCATTGCAACCGTTGCATACAGGATACCTTCGCTCTTGCATTTCTCTATTAATTCACTTTTTAGTTCTTCTACACTATATTCCATTTGTGTGATCCTTTGTCACTGCAAAGTTATGGAAAATATGTATATTTTATGCAATTATATTCCTGTAATAAATAAAAAATAGCTCCCTTGTTCGTCCGCCGACGAGGGAGCTATCAACACAAAAACTAAACTAGACATATTCTTTCAAAATGGAGCTAGTGTATTGTAATTCTGTTAGATAGCTACGTTATATTTTAGCGTTCGACCATAATTCGACCATTTACAGACTTAACTACTATTGAGATTTTTGTGATTCATCTTTTGTATTATTTTAAATGTTATATTTGCGCATTGTTAAACTAAAATAGTGCGTTTATGAAATTGTTATTAAAAAATATCCTGAAAAGGATAAGTAAAAAGCAATCTTCTAATGAAGATAATGCGACATCTTTTTATCCCCAGTGTTGTGCAAAAGTGGATGATTCCGCTCGTATGCGTATAAAAATGTCTTATGACCAAAATGTAAAAGAAACTATATCGAGCTTGAAAACGCTAGCTAATGATATGCCTACTGGCTTTGTTACTTTTAAAAAGTATAGGGCTAAACGTTATCAATACAACCCGGATGCAGATGCAACTCTATATGCTTCAAGACTGCTTCGTGCTGTTTCTATATTGGAGTTCCTCTTAACTGATCCTGATGATAAATCTTAGAGATTCATTTTTTCAGCTAGAGCAGAGAGCCCTATCAGTAGTTCAGTTATATTTTTGGCTTTTCCGACAATATCATCAACTTTCGCTGCTGTATTAGGGCTTAATTCCTTTTCTAATCGTTCTAGTTGCATTTGAAAGGTATCAAAATTTAGTATATATAAATCTCTCTCAACTGTGAATCCCCCTTTTTCTGCAAAATTGAATATTTCAAAATTCAACGTGAGATATTCAATACCATATCCTTTATAATCAATAAATCTTCTATTTTTGAACTCCTCTAAAACTATTTCATATTGTTCTTTACTGATCCTAAGGTCGGGTATATCTTTATAGTCTAGTTTAGCTGTTCTTTTTCCGCTTGCTACAACCAGAATATAATTTAATATTTTATCCTTTTCTTCAGCCGTTATAACTAAAGGATATTCTCTTTCATCTTTAGGTGGTGCTGTTCTAATAGGGCGCATATTGTTGTATTGTATTTATTTTCCTGTTACCATAAACTTAGTGCTATCCGCCAATTCTTTGAGAACCCCTTTCTTCTCCTCTTGCAGTTTAGTATTATTTGTTGGTGCATTGGTTTCATTAGCAATCTTTTTAAGAAGTCTAATAATCTCTTCCTGATTAGATACCATCTTATTTATTTTATAGTACCAACAGAGTAATTCTCTGCATACGATGAAGATTATAACGCAGATAAGTAATACCATAAGTACTGACCCGAAACCATCGAATGATGAAGACGGTGCTGGAGCTTGTGCAAATAGTGCCATTGGCATAGATGCAAATGAGATTAATGTGATTTTCTTCATTGTTTGTGATTTATTTAATACTTCAATGTCTTTATTTTAAATAAATACTATCAGGACAATAGCATTTTCCATATTGAGCGGCATATTTTATTTTCATTGTTAATAGCTCTTTCAGTTCTATCCTTCCTTCCAGTAGGTGTGTTAGGTCAACTCCGTCAATTAGGAGAATATTGGTGTTGTTATTGAATGCTTCAATAACTTCATTCCTATATCCATTTACAGAAATAAAAATTCCTCTTGTACTTTTTAATTTTGTATTCACTTTCCGCTGAAATGAACCTATTTCTCCTTCATTTGGTTGATCTTTTCTCCATTTCGCTTCAACTAAATAATCAAATCCCTCAAAACTAAAACTACCGTCAATTTGTTGAGTTGATGTCTTATATGATTTTTTATACTCTATTTCCGATAGGGAGAATAACTTCATTAGAATATCCTCTAAATTATACCCTGCTTCTTGTCTATTAGAAGATGTAAGCCCTTTAAAGAACACATCTTTTAGATTGCAAAGCCTTTCACTACGTTGAGCTATTATTTTCGATCTTTCTTCAAGTGTTTTTTTTCTTATATTGCTATCTTCTTTTCTTTTTTCTTCAACCAATTTTAACTCAAGAATAAGCTCCTTTAAGCTACATAGTTCCTTTAAGCCTTCATTCCTCTCTTTTCCTGCCAATGCTTTGTCTGGCAAGTCTCTGAGGTCATAAAAAGATCTAAGAATTTTATGCTGAATTACAATCCCTTCACTTGATTCACTTAATTCGTTTAACAATTTCTTTGCCCAAACGAACTTATACTCATCTTTATATTTTCTAGCCTGCTGTGGAGGAGTGCCAGCCGATATTAAAAAAGATTCCATAGTATCTTTATAGTAAAAGCATCTACCAAAGCATTGAATCATTTTCTCTATTATATTAAAAGGAAGAACGTCCATATCTCTACTTGTTTAATATTTCAATATCATTATCACCAAAAAACAATTGAAGTACTTGTTTTTTTCTCAGTGTCTGTTTTTATGAATGAGGTTAAACTCTTTATTATCCTTATTAGTTCATTCTTTAATGTAACTAATTATATTTCATTGTTATTTTCAGAATCAGTTTCATCGCTTTCTTTCTTGCTTTCTAAAGCTTCATCAATAAGTTTTTGGATTTTAATATAATCCTCATCGTCCAAATCTATTTTATGAGTTATTTTCTTTAAATCCTTGTCGAGTATATATTCATAATTTCCTATGTCTGGACTACCTCCTTTAGTTTTACATCTAAATTTGTGTGTGGCTTTCCAACCACAAAATTCTTTTTTAATTAGTTTTGCTCTCTCCTTTATACTGTCTGAATGTAAGGTTAACATATTAGAGTATATTTTAGCCTTTTCAAGATTTTCATTGAACTTGTTTTTGGCTTCATAATACTTAGAGTTACTATAAGAAGAATATCCATCGCTCCAAATATTCATGGTTTGTTGGGCATCGTCTATTTTATCTAAATATTCGTTTAGTTTATCAAGCCCTATTTTGATGATGTAACCGTGATTAGCAATAATTGTATCTCTGTAGATAGTTGTGAAAGCGCTGTCTATCTTTGTTTCAATAGGTTCATAACTAGCAAAATCATATAGAGATTTAAACATGTCGTCCTTAATTAGTTCATTAGCTTTTTCTTCTTTAGATTTGCATCCACTAAATAATATAGCAACTGATGCAATGATAAATAGTAATTTTTTCATTAGTGTGTATTAATTTAAAGTTATCCAATATTTCTTTCATTCTTTAGCATGGCCAATTCACCCTTTGTTCTTTTAAGTTCTTCTGTGAGGAGCTGATTTGTTTTCATCTGTTCATTTATAGTTCCCTGGAGGGTTGCTATTGTGTCAACAAGGCGTGTTATGCGTTCTGTACTTTCATCTTTCTTTATAGATTCGGAGATTAGCATTTCGCCCTTTCCTCTCAATAACCATTCTGTTGATATGTCCTCAAAAGTGCTTAGTATTGCATTCACAGTTACTAGACTAAGTTCTCTAACACCGTTTAGCTGCCTGTTAAGTGTATTTTGAGCAACTCCACATTTGATGGCAAAAGCTCTATCGGATAATCCCGAATAGGCTATAATTTCTTTAATTCTACTAGTCATATTAAATCAATCAAAAGTTAAATAATACCAAATGGGATTACTTAGAAGGTTTTAAATTTGCATATAATACCAAATGGGATTACATTTGCATCATAAATCAATCACACACACAAACATACAAAAAGTGATTGATAAAAACAATTTAAAAACAGAGAATTATGAGCTACAATTTATCACAAATAATGAAGTCGGCACACCGCAATTATAAGAAGGGTGGAAAAACATTTTCAGAGTGCTTAAAATCTGCATGGAGCTTCGCTAAGCTTCAAGAAAGCTTTTCACCGGAAGCTGTGAAAACAAGAACGGATAAATTCTTAGCTGAAAGACACGAAGCAATAAGCAAGGCTGCTAAAGCTACTCCTAGCCAGGAATACAATAATCCCAATATTCCCGCTTCTGCTTACTACAACCCTAATAGCACTCAATACGGTGCACATTACGTCGGAGATTAATAACCAATAAATATTTGTGTCATGGAAGAGCAAAAGAGATCACGTGAGCAGGTTCTTGAAGAACGAGTAGGGGAATTGCTAAAAGAGAATGAACAGCTTAGTAAGGATAAGGCTATGTATGAAAATTGGTGGAGAATAGCGGATAAAAAGAATGAAGAATTAGCAGAATCAGTTAAGGCTATCATTACCATCGCTAACATGATAACTAAGCAAGTTGAAGCTAAATTTTAACCCTCACTAAGTCAAACCAAACCGCCGGTTATCCGGTACCCAGTCCGGTCTTTGAGCCTGCCTTTGAAAGGAGACTGGGAACAACAGAGAAGAGTTCTTTGAAATTGTGAAAACATATATGGCTTACGTAGCAGGAATACGAAGCTCGTGAGAGTAGGTAGTGGGCTGTAGTAAGACGGTGGTTTGGTACACCGGTGTAGAACCGTGGTTAGCGATAAAGGCGAGGTTCAAAAATTGCCCTGCAACCGAATAGCAGAGGGTTTCGGTAAGTATATAGATATAATTAATGAAAATAGCATATAAGGGTGATGTAGTTCAGTTGGCTAGAGCGCATGCCTTGCATGAGGTCAGCGGTTCGAATCCGTTCATCACTCCTGGTTTAATTTAAAATTTAATTGTATGGAAAAAGAAATAGAAAGACGTAATGTAATTGATGTATTACGTAATATGGATGTTGGAGATACGGAGATATTTCCTATTACTCAAAAAACATCTGTAAGCAATACATTGAGTTTTAGGCTTTATAAGGAAAAGGCTAATGGTATGGTTTGGAAAACAAAATCCAATGTTGAGGAGATGACTTTCCTTGTTACTAGAATAGCATAATATTTGAACTTATGGAAACTATTAGAGGTGAGATGGCGGAGATACTACTTGATAACATTCTCCGTTTATTTTCGACAGAGATATTTGGAAAAGATAGGTCATCATATTATGTAGGTGGTGAGAAAAAGTTGATTAATCTCATTGAAGCAGGTAAGATTGAAAGTGATAAGCCTACGAACGCTCAAAATGGTAAATGGCACTGTAATGCTGCTCAAGTATTGCTTCATTGCCGATGTGCGAGAAGAAAGGTTAAATCTAAAAAGCGGAAGAAATGAAAAAGATTAAAGTGATACAGTATGCCATGATGTTCATTGCCTTATGGACAACACTGTATCTTATAGATAGCATTGAAGTTAGCAAGAAAGAATTTATTGCTGCTTTTGTATTGGTGACTGTCGTATCAGTGAATTATATCTGTTTTCGATACTACGAAGATAGGAAACAAAATAAAGATAGCCTGTGAAGGTCTGCATTGCTTAATTTTAGTATTTGTCATGTTTATTTAGCCCGGTTCGCCGGGCATCTGTCGGGATAGCCCAGTTGGTTAGAGCGCATGTTTTTACATGAGGTCAGCGGTTCGAATCCGTTTCCTGGCTCAACTCAATCAGAGTTAAGTAACCCGTGAGGGGGAAAATTATGTTTGTATCAATAACAATTCAATCAATGTAGCCGGAAGCGTCTGGCTACGACACAGGGCATAAAACAACCGGGTTTCCCTAAGAGTACGGAAGGCTGATCTTTGTCTGGGGTGGTTCGATACCACCGTGTCCTACAGGAGTTTTTTATTTTATGTTTAACCAATGATGCCGGCGAAAAGGACGCCGTAGGGTTGAAGCCCCTTATTTATTTGATTTAAGTGTTCTACATCTATCCCGGTGTGCTTTGAACGGCTATCCGGGAACAAAGTAGCTCGTGAGAGTGAATTGATTTAACCATAATATTTTGTTTTATTTAATTGATCCACATCACAGGTTGGTGTGGCAACAAGGGGAAGTGGCGGAATTGGTTAGACGCACGACGAGTACTGGAACTTTACCCAGCCGGAAGGGGTACTCAAATCAGAAAGTTCATCCCGGTTCGAATCCGGGCTTCTCCACAAAGCTCGTGAGAGTGATGTCTTTAATAATTATAGTCGTGTTTTATTTTGTGTTTGTGCATGGGTGTATGGTTCGTGAGAATAGTGCACCTTAATCGGGCGGTTGGTGTAGTGGCTAGCAGGCGTAGGCATACGTGACATGGGTTCGAATCCCGTACCGTCCACTCTTTTAATTCTATTAAAATTATAGTAGTTTATAAGTTTTGTTTGTGTTTGTGATTTTGGGTGTACGGTCTGTGAAGATAGTGCACCTTTTTAATTAATCGGGCGGATATGTTTTCGTGGGATGAAACTTCGGTGAGGTGCACCAATAGTCCGAGAGGAAGGTTCGACTCCTTCTCCGTCCACTATCTATTTGCATAGGTCAAGGGAGCCGTACACCCTTCAAGCGTAGCCGTTCCATAAGGTACATTGGATTATTCATTTTCTTATTTTTCTGCCTGTACAATACCGTACAGGCAGCTTTCTTGTTAAGAAAATGGCGTTAGAATGGCGAAGTTTCTGTTTGCTAAACTTGTCAATAACGATTACCTTTATAGATGTAATAAACTAAAAGTCAAACCATTAATTTCAGAATTATGAGAGAATTAGTAACGATTCAGCAAAAGCTGAAAGCCCCCAAAGGGCAGTTTAACAATTTTGGTAAATATAAGTACCGTAGTTGTGAGGACATTCTTGAATCAGTAAAACCTGTTCTTGCTGAAACCAAATGCACATTAACTCTAAGTGATGAGATGATTGCAGTAGGTGACAGGATTTATGTAAAAGCGACTGTTACTTTGACTAATGCCGAAGGAGAAAAAGAAGTAACTACTGCTTTTGCAAGGGAAGAAGAAACAAAGAAGGGAATGGATGGAAGTCAAATTACCGGAGCTTCATCTTCTTATGCAAGAAAGTACGCTCTTAACGGTCTGTTTTGCATTGATGATGCGAAAGACAGCGATTCGACCAATACTCATGATAAAGAAGAGACGCAACAGCCTGCAAAAACACCGGCTAGTATGAAGAATCCAGTTTATACTGGTACCCAACTGAAAAAGGCTATTGCCGACATGCTTGCTGCCAAAAGCAGAGCTGAACTTGAAAAAGTATGGTATGGTAATCCGGCTATGCAAAATGATAAAGAGTTTGTAAATGCTTGTATGGAAATGGGCAAAATTTATCCTGCATCATGATAGAGTTAGTTAAATCGAGTGTGGTTTTCTCAGAAGAGAACCACACATATTTTCTTGGTGAAAAGCAACTGAAAGGTATTACCGGAATGATAAGCCGGCAACTATTTCCTAATAAGTATAGGGATATTCCAGAATGCATATTGAAAAAAGCTGCTGAAAAAGGTAGTCGTATTCATGGACAATGCCAGTTTGCTGATGTAACAGGGTTACCACCCGAGAGTATTGAAGCTATTAATTATATCAGGGAAAGAGTAAATGCTGGATATAAGGCTTTTGCCAATGAGTACACGGTGTCTGATAACGAATACTTTGCGTCAAACATTGATTGTGTTTGGGAAAAGGACGAGAAAATCAGCCTTGGAGACATCAAGACTACTGCAACTCTTGACCGTGAGTATTTGAGTTGGCAGTTATCAATCTATGCCTATTTGTTTGAACTTCAAAATCCACTTATCAAAGTTGATAAATTGTTTGGCATTTGGTTACGTGGGGATAAGTCGGAATTAGTCGAGATTGAGCGTAAACCGGATGCAGAGGTTAAGAGATTGTTGGAGTGTGAAATTAAAGGTGAACACTTCTTACCTAATGCTCCTGTTCCAACTTGTGAGAAGCAGCTTATTCCTATGCAATTAGTAGATACTATTATTGATATAGAGGAACAGGCGAGTTATATCGCTGAAGTGCAGAAAGGTTACAAGGAACAGCTTAAAAGTGCCATGCGTGAGAATGGTGTTAAATCATGGGATTCTGGCCGGTTGCGTGTTAGCTATACTCCTTCTTCAACAGGTAAAAGCTTTGATACAAAGAAATTTCAAGAAGATCACCCGGACCTATATTCTCAATATTTAAAAACGTCAACTAAAGCGGATAGTATTCGCGTAACTATAAGGGAGGAAGGAAAATGAGTGTCAATAAAGTAATTCTTATAGGGCATGCCGGTAAAGACCCAGACGTGAGAACATTGGATGGTGGAGCAAAAGTAGCATCTTTATCTTTTGCTACAACAGATAAGGCATACACTTTGCAAAATGGAACCCAGGTGCCTGAACGTACAGAATGGCATAATCTTATTTTTTGGAATAAGACTGCTGAAATAGTTGAGAAGTACGTCCATAAAGGAGATAAGTTGTATATAGAAGGTAAACTACGTACTCGTAACTATGACGATAGCAAAGGAGTTAAGCGTTATATAACCGAAGTCTTTGTCGATAGTATCGAGATGCTTACACCGAAAGTTCAGCAACAGCCTGCTCCTGTACCTCCACCATTACCAACACAACAGCCTACACAGAGACAGCAACAACAGGTACAACAGCCATATCAACAAACACCACCGCCTGATAATTTACCATTCTAAAATATGGCAGAAGCTATTCTAACAAAACAAAACGGGGTAGTCACAATGGACAAGTCGTTTGACTACCTCTGTTCCACGCTCAAAAATGGAACTTACACTGTAAGTATCAAGAGAAAGGTAGAGCCGCGTACATTGTCACAGAATGCACTGATGTGGTTGTGGTTCGCTTGTATTGAAAGGGAAACAGGCACTGATAAGTTAGATGTACATGACTTTTATTGTAAGAAGTTCTTGCTACGTAGAGTGTATATGAATGGCTTGGAAGAAATGGTTGTTGGTAGTACTTCCAAATTGAATACTATACAAATGAAAATATTTTTAGATAAAGTACAAGCTGATGCTGCTACTGAATTTGGAATCAATTTGCCATTACCTTCCGACCTGTACTACAATGATTTTATTAATGAATACCAACATAGGTAAGTATTAACTAAAAGTTTAATTAAAATGGATTTGAATATTTCAAAAGCAAAATTGACCAAAAAGGGGTGTCTTGAAGTGGTCTATGCAGACAAGGAAGGAAACGATATCGTTTTCAAGGGAATTAATCCTGTTCATCCGGATTTGAAGGATTCGCTTAACAAGCTCATACCCTACATTGTCGATATTACAGAACAGAAAGAAGCTGGGTACATTAACTGGGAACGTCCGGAGTCATGTCTTGAAGATGAGTTTTTCAAGAAATTCAATGTAACCGGCGTTAGTATTGGTGGCGACTCTTCATTTGAAGTCTGTGTGCTGACAGGTAAGCGAACCCTTATGACGAGCAAAGTCTTAAATCTTTGTTCTCCTGGTATTGGTTTCGATCCTGATAATGAATCATATGTGCATTGTGAGGAGTTTCGTGATGCGGTTTACAATTTTTTGTATGAGGCTGAACAATATGTTACAGAGAATAAATGTTCAGAGATTCAAAAAGAATTCGAGTTTAAAGATGGTGAAGACCCATTTGAAAAGACAGATGAAGCTACTGAAGCAATGAATGAGGGTGAAGATGATGAGATACTCTCAACTGTTGAACATCAAGAATTAGTATTAGAACCTGCTTCATGAAACCAATCTATGTGACTAAGACGCCCAATCTGTACCGGATTCAATTCGAGTATCACCCAAAGCTGGTCGAGGTCATAAAGACGATACCAAGTAAGCCACGCTATGACGGGACAGACCGGGCGTGGCTTGTTAGTATCAATGATGCGCGTTATCCTGCTGAACGTGATGCCAATTGGTATGTGAGAGCTTTTGCACAATGGGCCGTTCAAATGCGTTTTTGTTCTACTGTTAAGGAACGTGAGGTTACTGAAGATATAAATTATGATATTCCTCCGATGAAACCTTTTGTCGGTGAACATTATATGTTACTTCAACCTTACGAATATCAACTTGAAGGCGTGCAGTACGCAATAGAACACAAACGTTGTTTCTTTGGTGATCAGCCCGGTTTAGGCAAAACATTACAAGCTATATGCGCAGTTGTTAAGGCACATAAGGAAGCGCCTATATACGGTGAATCTTTTCCTGTACTTGTAATTTGCCCTGCTGCATTGAAAGTAAACTGGCAGCGTGAGTTTAAAAAGTTTGCAGGTATGAATGCGATTATACTTGATGACAGGAACCGACAATCCTGGCAATCATTTTACGAGTGCAAGAAATTTGATGGTAGTCCACTTTGCGAGGTATTCATTACTAATTATGAATCGCTTAACAAGTTTTTCGTAAGAGCTGTAAATAAGGAATCTAAATTTACAATGAAAAGTATTGCTTTCGATCAGCGTGTCTCTTTGTTCAAGTCTGTTATCATTGACGAATCTCATAAATGCAAATCAAGTAAGACACAGCAGGGAAAGTTTGTAGAAGGTATCTGCAAAGGAAAACGATATGTGTTCGCGTTGACCGGTACTCCTGTAGTCAACAATAATACAGACTTGATACAGCAGTTGAAAATATTAGGTCGATTAGAGGACTTTGGAGGTTATAGCCGGTATGTTGAAAGGTATTGTGATGGTCCTAAACAGGCATCCAATGTTAAGGAACTGAATTGGCGGCTATGGAACACTTGTTTCTTCCGTCGTGAGAAATCGAAAGTACTAACACAGCTTCCGGACAAGACTCGCCAATACTTAACAGTTGATATCACTACTACCAAAGAGTACAAAGCTGCCGAGGCTGATATGGTAAAATACTTGAAGAAGTACAAGAACGCTTCGGATGAACAGGTGCAGAAATCAATGAACGGTGCCGTCATGGTGCAAATGCAACTTTTAAAACAGATATCTGCTAAAGGTAAAATCAAGGCTGTTTGTGAATTTGTCCATGATGTTATTGACGGTGGTGAGAAGCTAATTCTTTTCGGTTACTTGAAAGAAGTTGTAGCAGAACTGAAAAAGGAATTTCCTAAAGCTGTTACTGTGACAGGTTCCGATAATGTCAACCAAAAGCAATATGCCGTTGACTCTTTTCAAAATAATCCGGATTGTAAACTGATTATTTTGAACTTCAAATCAGGTGGTACCGGGCTTACTTTGACGGCTGCCAGTCGAGTAGCATTTATTGAATTCCCATGGACGTTCAGTGATTGTGAACAGGCAGAGGATAGAGCACACCGTAACGGTCAAAAGAACAACGTAAACTGCTATTACTTCTTAGGTAAGGATACTATCGACAAGTATATGTATGATGTGATTCAAACAAAGAAGAACATTGCCAACGGTGTTACCGGTACGGACGATCAAGTAGAAGAGAATATGGTGAATCTTGCAATGGACTTGTTTAGGGATAAACTATGAAGCCATACCGGTTAGTTGAGAACGGACGTAATACTCATATTCAAGAGTATCAGACTCAATTGTTATTTGGTCCGGAATGGGTTACTATAATATCCTTTGTTGGTTGTAAAAATAGATGTCAACAGATTGTAGACCTTCTCAATGAATGTTATGCAATCTCAAATAAGAATCATAAAAATGACTGAAGAAGATATAAAGATACAAGAAGCAAAATATTCTGAAACAAAGATTCAGCATATATGTGTTGAGTGGTTCAGAACTACATTCCCCCATGTAGCCGGACTGTTGTTTGCCATACCTAACGGTGGAATGAGAACAAAGAAAAGTGGTTTCATGCGTAAATATGAAGGTGCTATAGCTGGTATTGCAGACTTGATACTTCTTTTTCCTCGTGGTGGAAAATGTAGTCTTTGTATAGAGATGAAAACTCCACGTATAAAGGGAAAGAGTGCCGGTGCACAATCACCTGCGCAAAAAGAGTGGCAAAAACTGATTGAAAGTAATGGTAGTGTATATGTTGTCTGTCATGGACTGATTGAGTTTATTCATAGTGTCTGTGATTACTTGAAAGCTGATCCACAACCGTACATAAACGATGTCTTACGGAATTATTATAAATTGATATGACTTATATTGAACTTATCAATAGGTTTTGGGAACTTGATGAAAGCTGGCAATTTTCCTGCTGTGAAACGAGGCTTTATTTTTACTTGCTAAAAATTGCGAATCGTTTAGGCTGGGAGGATAACTGGACACGTAGTGATACAAAGGTGTCATCTGACGTGGGAGTGTCTGTAAAAGTATTCAAGTCTGCCCGAAATAGATTAGTTCAAGCAGGTCTTATTGAATGTAAACAAGGCAATGGAAGAGGTAATAAATCAACGTATTCTATTAAAGGTGTACAAAAAGGTATGCAAAATATACCACCTTTACGGCATCCTTTAGGTACACCTTTAGGGCACCCTTTAGGTACACCTTTTCAAGAAAGCTCCCCCATACCCCCTAAAGAAGAATATAAGACAGAGACAAAGACAAAGAAAGAACCCCCTAAAGGGGGTAAGAAAGAAAGTAGCTCTGGCGAGCTTTTCCCACCTTCAAAACTGGAGAAACCTAAAAAAGTAGCAAAGGAGTTTTTAGCTCCTACGCTTGATGAGGTTATTCAATACTTCATCAAGCAAAGTGCTCCGGAACGGTTGAACGATTGGCAGGAACAGGCAGAAATATTCTTCAATCACTTTGATTCAATAGGGTGGAAGAATGCCAGTGGGGTGAAAATTGAACGTTGGGAATCTAAGGCCAACCTTTGGATATTGGATCATGTCAAAGAAAACCGGAAGAAATATGGAGTTGATACACAAGAAAGAAACTCAGATAGCGACCGCCAAAAGTTTGATGTCACTCGCAATCTCGAAGAACTTGACCGAAGGTGGAGGGAAGAGCACGGTATTGAGCAGGAAGTTGGCTAGCACGTATAGTCCAAAGCTCTTTTGTGAAACGTATAATCCGGACTTACAATCCCGATTAATGATTGTCAAATCAATAGCAGAACTGTCTATGATTGACGGATGCCCGAAGTTAGGTGATGTAAGTCTTGCCTACGGCATTGCAGGTGCCAAGGAGTGGCTAAAGTGTCATTTGCTCAAGGTGAATTGCTTCGTTGGTGCAAAACTAAAATTAACTGATGAGCAGTTAATCGATTTGAGTGATCAGATTACCTGCGAGTATCCGTATTTAAACATTGCTGAACTATGTTGTTTCTTTGGTCGTCTCCGGTCCGGTAAGTATGAAGAGTTCTTTGGTTCTGTTGATCCAATGCAAATTCTCAAGTCGCTTGATACATTCTGCCGGGACAGAAGAAAGGATATGATTAAAGCCGAGCAAGCTATTGATGCTATAAAAATGGAGAATAGCATAAAAGAACGTGCTAGTCATTCTGTCACACTTGAACAATATCTTAAAAATCGAAATGGAATGATGAGAGTTACAATTTACTGGGTAACAAAAGACGAAAATCTCCGTAAGCGGATTAGAGAGCGTTTCGATATTGATAATTATACGAGTATCAATGGTGAAACGTATGCTGAAATAAAGGATGAGGACGTTGAATTGTTGCGTGAAACAGAGAAGCGCGGATTTATACAACTTCGCTTCAAACCCCAGTAAAAAAGGCGTTAAAATGGCGAAGTTTCTGTTTGCACAACTTGTCATTTTACGATAACTTTACTGATGTAAGGAACTAAAAGTCAAACCAATATAAATTAGAATTATGGAATTACAAAACATTAGAATCAACCTGATTAGTCCTTCTCCTTTGAATCCGAGAAAGACTTTTGATGAAGCAGCTCTGAATGAGCTTGCAAGTAACATAGAGAAACAAGGCTTATTACAGCCTATCACTGTCAGGGTAGCCAAATCCGAAGATGTGACCGACTTAGAGACTGGTGATGTCACAACAATTCCCTGTTCGTATGAGATTGTTTGCGGTGAGCGCCGCTTCCGTGCTGTATCACTTCTGAAAGCAAAGGAAGATGAAGAGAATGTTGCAAAAATCAAGGCCCATCGGAAAAAGTCTGAAAAATTTCAAACAATCTCCTGCATTGTCAGAGAAATGACAGATGATGAGGCTTTTGAAGCTATGATTACCGAGAATCTTCAAAGAAAAGATGTTGATCCCATCGAAGAAGCTTTTGCTTTTGCGCAGTTGACAGAGAAAGGGCGTTCCCTGGAAGATATTGCTCTTAAATTTGGAAAGTCCACTCGCTTTGTCTTTGACCGTATAAAGCTAAACGGGCTTATCCCGGAACTGAAAGAGCGTGTAAGAAATGGAGATATACCGTTATCCGGTGCTATGATTCTTTCGAAGCTCGACGAAGAAACTCAAAAAGAATTCAATGAGGAAGAAGATGAACAATGCACGGTATCTATGATACGTGATTATGTGAGTAATTCCTTTTTAGAACTAGATAAAGCGGATTGGATTAAAGAGGATGCTGATAATTGGGAAAATGGCGAATTTAAGCAATGCTCTCAATGTGAGTCTAATACCTGTAATCATGGTTGTTTGTTCTATGAGATGAACAATAAAAATGCCCGGTGCATCAATGCTACCTGTTTTGATAAGAAACGGATAGCTTATGTAATACGAAAGATTCTGCTTGAGAGTGAGAATCTTGTCAAAGTAGGTGAACCTCTTTCATTTGGGAAAACTGTAATTGTAGCAAAAGCCGATTCTTATTGGAGTGATGAAAGGAAGATGCAGTATGAGAATGCTTTAGAAGCCGTTAAGCAACTTGGATTTGAAGTCGTTAATCCTGATGAAGTGTTTAGATACTCATGTTATTATGATGCTGATGATGAACGAACGCTAAAAATGCTCGATGAAGGCGAAGTTTATCGCTGTATCTCTTTTTTTGGGTGCTATAAACCGGAATTTAATATAAAATTCTATTACATAAAGAAAGAGCTGGCTTCTAGTACTGCCGCTGTTGCCGACCCTAAAGAAATAGAAAGGGATAAGATTAGTGCTCAATTAAAAAGAGCGAAGGATATAGTTAAAGAGAAATCTGCTGAAGAAATGCGCAAATGGGCACAAGAGAAACCATACTATCAGAATACAAAAGAGTTTTCAGAAAATGAGCAGCTTGTTTTTGATGTAATGATTCTTAGTAGTTGTAGCAGTACTTATCTTGAAAAGCTGAACTTGAAGAAATGGAATGCTGATAGTGACTTTGTAAATTATGTCAAGAATAACCAAGCCAACCGGCATCAATGGTATAGAGCCTTTATCGCTGAATGTTTATCATCGAATAATGTAAATTTCTACTCTTACTTACAAAAGTGTCAGAAAATCCTTTTTGCAGAACAATATCCTGATGATTACAATGCACTTACAAAGAAACTTGCAGATTCATATAGCAAGAAAGAGATGAAGCTCAAAAAACAACTGGAAGAGCTTAATAACGATAACACAGAGGAAGCCTAACGGTTTCCTCTCTTTATTGATATGCTTATGAAAACTTGGACTAATGAACATCTCGCTATCCTTGATAGCGAGTATCCAACTGCTGACTTAAAAGAACTTGCCAGGCGACTTAGTAAAACACCTGAAGCTGTTAAATCCAAAGCTTTGATTCGTAAACTGAAACGTTCTCCGGACGTGAGGGTTTGGAGTCCGGAGAAAAGGCAAAAACTGATAGTTCTTTACCCTAATCATACAAATCTTGAAATAGCTTCGATGCTTGGTTCAACTGAAAGTGCTGTTTCCGGCATGGCTTTCAAATTAAAATTGAGAAAGTCTGCCGAGTTCTTATTCGAACATTCTTCAAAAGGTTTCTTTCCCAAAGGGCACCAACCGATGAATAAAGGGCTCAAGCAAACTGAATACATGTCTGATGCCCAAATTAAAAAAACGAAAGCTACGCAATTTAAAAAAGGGCATACCCCGAAGAATCATAAACCGGTTGGCTATGAGCGTATAACTCGTGATGGATATATCGAAGTGAAAACTGCTGAACCCAATGTCTTTGAACTAAAACATCGCCTTGTATGGATTGAGCACAACGGTGCAATCCCAAAAGGTTGCAATATTCAGTTCAAGGACGGTGACAGGCAGAATGTTTCTATTGAGAACCTTTACATGATTAGTCGTTCTGAACAATTAAAAAACGAAAATTCGATGTATGCCCGGTATCCTGAAGATGTCCAGTACCTTATAAAATTGAAAGGAGCTTTGAGTAGACAGATTAATAAAGTAACAAAAAAAAATGAATCATTATGAATGATGGAGCAATAGATAGATTGAAAGAAATGGTTAATAAATCGTTCCTTTATCAGAACGAAGAAGTTGTTATCCTTAATTATTGCGATTGCACCGGTGATGATGGTACCGAAGTCGAAATATACTTGAATAACGGAAAGGTATTAATCTTTAGTATGTTTGATTTGGCTTCGAAGTTGAACCGTTTCCGTCCACTGACTAATACTGTAATTGTGTTGGCCAATGAGCGGTTAAATAAGGTGTCAACTGTGAATCCCACCATTCTGCAAGATTTGAGGGATTTAGTTCTTCAACAAATTAAGGATGTGAAAGAGGACCCTAGCAGAGTAAACCAAGCAAAGCAAGTTTTCCAAGGTGTTAATACCGTAATCAATCTTGCTAAAACAGAATTGGAGTACAGGAAGTATTTGGATACAACAGATGCTTTACAAAAATAGCTACTGGAGAATGTATTTAATCATTTGGAATATGTATCAGAAAGTTTTTGGTATGGTTCTTATTAGAGGACAACCGTAATTTAGTAGTGTGAGATTATTCTTAGTCTAACAATTTACCCCGATCAATATGATAACATTGAATAGGCTTGCTCAAAAATGCTTAGATGTTATGGTTAGGCGATTTAGAATGAATGAACATAGTTCACGAAAGGCTTTCAGCTTACGGGTTGGTGCTATTTGGAGAAAGTTCGATGCCTCATCAAAATATAAGAGTGATAATCTTCCAAAATATTCAGAGGATGAAGAATTAGCAGCCGAGATGATAATTTACCTTGTTGCTTACCTGAAAAGGTTTGGCTGTAAGGATGTTGAACAGCTTATCAAGGATAAGATAGAGTTCAATGATAAAAAGACTGATTAGGTGTTGTTACTGACTGTTTGTGTTGTTGATTTTAATGCAGTTTGTTATGGTAGAGACAATTCAAGTCTGCCTGCTGACTGTTTGTGTTGTTGATTTTAATGCAGTTTGTTATGACAGAAACAATTCAAGTCTGCTTGCTTGATTTTAACAAGGGGCAGCTCACGGGATTACCGAAAAATCCTCGTTTTTTCCGTGATTACCGCTTTGAAGCGATGAAAAAAAGTATTCAGGATTCGCCTGAAATGCTTGAACTTAGGGAACTTATAATTTTCCCCTATAATGATGGCCGATATATTGTCGTTTGTGGCAATTTACGTTTGCGTGCCTGTAAGGAGCTTGGATATAAAGAACTGCCTTGCAAAGTCCTGGCACCTGATACCCCCGTTAAGAAGTTGAGAGAGTATGCCACAAAAGACAACGTCAATTTCGGTGAGAACGATTTGGACGTAATGGAAAATGAGTGGAATAAAGCAGAACTCCAAGACTGGGGTATCGAGTTCGGCCCGGAAAAGAAAGAGGATGAGTTTAAGGAGCGTTTCGATACTATCACTGATGATACGGCCATTTATCCTCTTATCCCAAAATACGACGAAAAACACGAGCTATTTATCATAACTTCAAGCAATGAGGTTGATAGCAACTGGCTCCGTGAAAGACTGGATATGCAGCACATGAAGTCGTATAAGACCGGGAAAGTAAGTAAATCTAATGTAATTGATGTAAAAGACGTTCGCCATGCCCTGCAAGATAGTAATACCAAGTCATAAACGCCATGACCGAGTGTTTGCTAAGAAGTTGGTGAACGAACCGATCATATGTGTTGCTGAAAGCCAAGCAGACTTATATCAGCAATTTAATCCTGAATGTGAAATCGTAACTCATCCTGATGATGTAATAGGCCTCATCCCTAAACGTAATTGGATGGCGAAACATTTTGGCGAGCTCTTCATGCTCGATGATGATGTTCACGCCTGTAAAGCTATTTATGCAGATAAGGGTGAGCCCTGCCGGGTGAAAGATAAGGATAGAATCACTAACATCATTCAGTCATTATTTGAGATGGCCAACATGATGGACGTTCATCTTTTCGGTTTCACCGCCCGGATATCCCCTGTGATGTATGATGAAACCGGTTTTCTTTCCTTATCAAAAATGATAACCGGTTGCAGCTATGGGGTAATCTATAACAAAAATACTTGGTGGAATGAAGAAATACGTTTGAAGGAAGATTTTTGGATTTCCTGTTACATGAAGTACAAAGAACGTAAGATTTTAACCGATTTGCGGTATAATTTTGAGCAAAAGAACACTTTTGTGAATGCCGGTGGACTTGCTGCTATCAGGAACCAGGAAGAAGAACGTAAATCTATCCTTTTCATCAAGAAGAATTTCGGAGATACCATTTTGCTAAAGAGTGCTACCACTAATGGGAAGGACAAGACAAAGCAGCTTGTGCAGTATAATATATCATGCAAATTCAAGTTCTAAGAACCTGTGAAAAAGGCGTTTAAATGGCGTTCATTCTGTTTGCCATATTCGTCTTTTTTAGCTAAATTTACTGATGTAATCAATTAAAAGTCAAACCATTAAATTAGAATTATGATTATTAGAACAGTTTGCGGATATGATTTCTTCGAGGTGAGTTCTGCAATGCAAAAAGCAATCCGGCGAGCCGATACCGGGGTAGCCGGCTTTTTTGCATTGGAGTTGTGGGCTAGTGGATATAGAGATTATGTTTGGAAGCGTTTATTCACCATCAGCGCAGAGGATTGCTTTGGCATCATAACAAAAGAGGTTGAAGCATTATGGCAAGGGCATGAACTTGTAAATAAGACTGCTTCCGAACCTAAAGGTCGGATATTTGTCAGCAAAGCTGTTATCCTTCTTTGTGAATGTAGAAAGAACCGGGATGCCGACCATTTGCAAAACTTCATCTATGATAGAAGAAATATCGACATAGAGAAGTGGATTGATGATGTTAGACGTTACCCAATTCCCATTCCTGAATACACCTTCGATGTACATACGAGAAAAGGGAAGAAGCATGGTAGAACCAAGGAAGAGTTTTTCCAGGAAGAATTTAAGGCGTTGCAACCTCGTGTTCCTGGTTTATTCGACGACCTTGTAGTTACCGATGAATCAAAATTATCCAATGAAGAAACCACGGCTAAGTAGCTGTGGTTTCTTTTTAAAATAAGTCAAACCAAAATTAAATCAGAGAATTATGAACAGAAAAGAAAAACAGGAAGCAAGAGCTGACAGGTGCAGAGAACTTGCAGAAAAAGCGAGGAGAGAATCAACAGCGGCTTATAATCAAAGCTACAAAATGGTTGAACACATTCCGGCAGGACAACCTATACTTGTAGGACATTATTCAGAGGGTGCACATAGACGGTTGCTAGACCGTTCCTGGAATACTTTAGGAAAGTCTGTAAAACTTGGTGAGAAAGCTGAATACTATGAACAAAAGGCGGAAGCTGCCGAGAATAACAATTCCATCTATTTAGGAGATGATGATGCAGTAGACCGCCTACAGGAAAAAGTTGAATCTTTAGAGAAAGCTCAAAACATGATGAAAGCTGCTAATAAGATAATCCGGAGTAAAAAAATAAAGGATATCGCTAAGGTTGAACAGCTTCAGGAATTAGGCTTTTCGGAGGAAAAAGCAGTTAAACTTATTGAACCTGATTGTTATGGTGAGTACGGTTTTCCCTCTTACACGCTTACCAATAATAGTGCACGTATTCGCGATGCTAAACAACGCTTGGAACGTGCAAGACAGTTGAAAGAAACTGCTACTAAGGAATATACAATTAACGGTGTGCGTGTAGTTGAGAACGCTAAAGAGAACCAATTGCAACTGTTCTTTACAGGTATTCCAAGTGAGGAAATCCGGTCCCAATTAAAACATAATGCTTTTCGGTGGTCTCGGTTTAATGGTTGTTGGCAATCATACTTCAATCGTTGGCAGATTGAACGTGCGAAATCAATATTGAATCCAGTATCTGAATAATTATGGGAGAGTTATCAAGAAGAACCTCATTGCAAAGGATAATGAGGTCAACGGGTCGTGTACCTGTTCAGTGTTCATGTAGTATCTGTAAACAACAATGTCATACTCCATGCCTGGGTACTCCTGATGATATTGAACGAATTATTGATGCAGGTTACGCCGATAGATTAGCACTGACAAACTGGGCTGCTGGTATATTTTTAAGAGTCATTGATATTGCTGTTCCAATGATTCAACCTGTCTCCGGCAAAGAGTTTTGTGCTTTCTTCGAAAATGGACTGTGCATCTTACACGATAAGGATTTGAAGCCCACTGAAGGACGTTTGTCTCATCACACTGTCAGGAAGGATAACTTCAATCCGACTATGAGTATTGCATGGAACGTTGAGAAAGAATGGCTAATGCCGGAGAATGAGGATGTACTTTCTCGCGTAGTAAATAAATTCTTGAATGCGAGGAAGCCATGAATGTGTATCAATCAATACCTCGTAGAGATTGTAGGATGTTTGCTAAATGTGGAGTAAAATCCTTATCACATTGCCGGCGGTACCGTGATAAGGATGGTGAGTGTAAAAACTGTACTCTTATTCATCGCAAACCTCGCAATCGTATTATAGATGCTTCAGGACGTGAGATGAAAAAGTGCACCCATTGTGGACATTATTTCTATCTATATAGATTCTACAACCGTGTAGTTGTGAGAGAAGGCAGAGAGTATCACCTATTGACTTCCTGGTGCCGTATGTGTATGTCTGAAGTTAACAATGAAAGAACAAAAAGAAAAATGAAATAGAATATGAGTGAATTGTATGCTGCTCTAATTAGTTACGTCTGCAATAAAAAGCCCGGAAAGCATACTGCTAGTGGCTTTAAGTGGTTCTTTGAGAATGATAATACTTGGTGTGAATTAATAATAAGTAAACATGGATGATAAAAGAAAACAGATTTTTTTAGATTATATATCCTATCTATATACAACAGGTAAGAGCTATGATTTTATAGGGAAGTATATCAAATACGTTCATGACTTCCTTGAGGACGCAATCTGTATAAATCGTCGTGGATATCTTGCTTACAAGCAGAAGAATGCGGAAAGGATGATCCGCCATCCACTGATGTGTGACGCTATACTTGATTTATTATCGTTTCTTGGTATTGGATATAGACGTAAAGAGAAAGTTGTAAAGCCGCTAGAGAAATTAAGTGCTATTTCTGAAAAAAATAAGGCTTTGATTAATGCATTTATAGTTCAGTTGACAGATAATAATGATTACTCGTCTCATACTGTGGATTTATATTATACTTCTTTGAAGAAATTCTTCGAATATGCAAATGAGGTTAATATGGACAATTGTAGACGATTCATTAAAATGCTTGAGGAAGAAAAGTATTCTCCGGCTACTATAAGTTTGCGTATTACAGCTATCGAAAGGTTTTCCAAATGGATAAAGAAACCTATCGAATTAAAGAGACCTAAAATGAAACGGAAATTAGATGTCTCTAATGTCCCTACAGAAGATGAGTATAACAAATTACTGGAATATCTTGAAACCAAATCAAATAAAGACTATTACTTTTTTATTAAGGTTTTAGGTACTACTGGCGCACGCCTTTCTGAATTTTTGCAATTTACCTGGGAGGATATAGTCGCCGGTGAAGTGACTTTGAGAGGTAAAGGAAATAAGTACAGGCGTTTTTTCTTTCAAAAACAGTTACAACGAGAGGTGAAGGTTTATGTGAAGGAGAATAGTAAGACTGGGTTATTTGCGGTAGGTAGATATGGTCCAATTACTCAACGTGGGCTAGCGCAGTCTATGAAGGTGTGGGGGAAGCATTGTGGCATTGATTCTAAAAAGATGCATCCGCATGCATTTCGACACTTTTTTGCCAAGATGTTTTTAAAGAGAACAAAAGATGTAATTCAATTGGCAGACCTTCTCGGTCATGGTAGTGTAGATACAACAAGAATTTATTTACAGAAAAGTTATGATGAACAACAAAGAGACTTTAATAAAAACGTTACGTGGTAGCGTAGAGCAATTAACCGGGTTGGCTGAAATGGCTGAAGGTATTACCGTATTTAACGATGCTGGTTATGTGGATACAGATTTCCTCATGGAATCTCTTACTTGCGTTAATGCATTCATGGAAGCAAGTAACATGGTCATAACAAAGATATCCTCATTATTAGCTCCGGACGCTCCGGATGATGAGAAAAAGAAACAATCAGATGAAGGTAAAAAGTGGAGTGTAGAAGAAATCTTGAAACATTGTACCCTTGAAAACGACATTCTCAAACTTCCGGCAGTGCAGTTCAATAAGAAATCCTATGCTGAAGCTAAAAAATGGATAGAGGAAGCCGGTGGCTCCTGGCAAGGTGGGAAAGTTCAGGGATTTACATTTCCCTTTAACCCTGAACGTGTATTTTCTATCCTGAAGGAAGGAAAGCGATGTAATTTACAACAAGATTTTCAATTCTTTGAAACTCCTGCTGCTGTTGCTGATTGGTTGGTAATGCTTGCCGATGGAATAAATGAAACTGATACTGTATTGGAGCCAAGTGCTGGGCGCGGTGCTTTAATAAGAGCAATTCACCGGGCTTGTCCCTCTGTTATAGTTGAATGTTACGAACTGATGCCGGAAAACAGGGAGTTTCTTCATACACTTGGCAATGTGATACTGCTTGATGAAGATTTTACGAAAGATAGTGTAGGTACATATACAAAGATTATAGCTAATCCTCCGTTTGCGAATAATCAGGATATTGAACATGTGAGGTTGATGTATGATCGTCTGGCAGAAGGCGGCACACTTGCTGCTATTACTGGCCCACATTGGAAGTTGGGACAAGAAAAAAAATGTGCAGAGTTCCGTGCCTGGCTTGATTCTGTAGGTGGAAAAACTTTTGAAATAGGTGCTGGTGAGTTTAAAGAGAGCGGAACAACTATTGCTACTGTAGCAGTCGTAATTAAGAAATAATGTAAAGCTGATGTAAAAGTTTGCATTGATGGATTATAAGAAAGGGAAAGAATTGTACTTGAATAGTTGAAGAAAAATACTCACTAAAATGGCGTTAAAATGGCGAAGTTTCTGTTTGCTAAACTTGTCAATAACGATTACCTTTATAGATGTAAAGAACTAAAAGTCACTCAATATGAATAAGAATGATAAGATAGCAAAATTGGAAAAACTGGGTGTTTATAATCAATGGAAATATAATACAGAAAGAGCAAATGAGACGTTTAATATTGAGTGCTCTGATTTCTCAATGACAAATGAAGAACGGATACAAAATTTGCTAGATGTCGATTGCTGCTTTCAACGATTTCTAGTCATTTCATTCCCTTTTAATAATACTCCTGAAGGCGTTGCTTTTTGGGAGAATATTGCAAAAAAATAATCGAACTTAATCAATTAGAATTTATGAGTAAAAAAGATTTAATAGAGCAGAATATCACAAGAATCCAAGAATATGTGAATGAACAAATTGAAGGTGCAAAGTGGAATAGTTCTGCTATATCAACTATCGAAACTACTTTAATAATTGTAGGTAATAGCGATGATGACTATGATTTCGCAGTCTTATTTGTTCCTGATAGAGAATGTTTCTATTGCGAAATCATTGAAAATAAAATTGAATACATAGATTGTGAGGTAGACCGTGAAATATGTCAATTTGAAGGAAGAATAATCTTTCAATATGTAAATGGTAACTTCGAAAAATTGAGAGGTGTAGTATTCAATGATGCCTTTCATCAATTTGAAAACTGTAACGATGACTCTGTTTGCGATACTTGTTCTCTCCAGTGTGAATGTTCGAGAAACTATCCTATTTGCTTTTGTGATATGTTTGAGAATATAGAACAAGAGGAGCACATGGTAAATAAAGGCCCTATTCAAGAGTATATTGATAATCAAAAAAAGCCTGTTAACCAGGTAATAATAAATGGCGTAGTTTACAATGCTATCGAAGATTGCGAGGATGATTGTCCTGATTGTTGTGCAGTGAAAGAATTATGTAACAAATCATCAGCAACACCTTGTTTGCTGTTTGAGATGAAGTGCCATTTTGAGAAAGAAACTAAATAGAATAAATCAGAAATGAGCATTAAGAAAATCAAGAAGTACAATCCACAGTCTTTTCTGGATGATTTAAAACGAGTGCGTGAAGTGGTGGTTTACGCTGAACATACTAATGCATATTATCGAATAAATAAAAAAGACTTATTAAGAGATGCAGAAAATAATGCCATAGCATACTATGTGACAGATAAAATCTTTGTCCGTGAGCGTGATGTTATGGTAATCATTTAATTAATAACATTATTAGATATGAATAAAATGAATTTAAACGAATTACGGGATAAAGCATATAAAATCGCCTGTGAGCATGGTTTTCACAATGAAGAATTGAGTAACGAACATTGCTTTTGCCTTGTCATAAGTGAGTTGATGGAAGCTGTGGAAGCAGACCGGAAAGGAAAGAGAGCGGAGGTCGAATCATATAAACTGCTCTCAACCGCAAGTATTGAGAGGACTGGCAATTTAAACTACTTCAATGAGGTTTCATTTTGTTATTATATCAAAGGTACCATTGAAGAAGAACTGGCTGATGCTGTTATTCGTTTGCTTGACTTGGCTGGACTTCGGAATATAAGCCTTGAATCTGCAATGCAAGATATTAATTCTGAATGCATAGATGATTCCGCTGATTCCTGTGCTAGTGAGACATTCACAGAGACTATATACGCTATCTCTACACTTCCTGTTAGATATGACGGACTGTTTGATTTTCCTACTACCGTGAATGATATGATACTATCAATATTTGGACTCTCTAAGCATCTTGAAATAGACCTATTTTGGCATATCGAGCAGAAAATGAAGTATAACCAATACCGCGAGAAGATGCACGGGAAGAAGTATTAACCCTCAAATCAGAATAGATATGAGTAAGATAGATGTTTCACCCCTGAACACTGCATTTGAAAATCTGAAAGATGGCGCAATCCTGTTATTTCAGAAAAATTCTGATGGAACATTCTCGCCTATTTCTTTGGAGAGGTCACACGGAAGATTGATACAAGAAATACTGGCTGAATGTAGTAAAGAAAGTCCTCTTTATGTTCTCAAAGAGGTTAAGGTAAAGCAATTAACGTAAAACAGAATAGTAATGAACATTGGACTATTAGCAGTTGATAGTAATTATCCCAATCTCGCTTTGATGAAGATAAGCAGCTATCATAAGATAAGAGGTGATAACGTAGAGTGGTATAATCCTCTATGTACCTATGATAAAGTTTATGCGGCGAAAGTCTTTTCATTTACTCCGGATTACGGCTATTACATCAACGCTGACCAGGTCGAAAGAGGAGGTACAGGATATGATATAAAAAAGGTTCTTCTACCGGAAATTGATAGAATGATTCCTGATTACGATCTGTATAATGTTGATAAGAATTTAGCTTATGGTTTTCTCACCCGTGGGTGTCCGAATAAGTGCAAATGGTGCGTTGTACCTGCCAAAGAAGGAAACATCACCCCTTGCATGGATATAACGGAAGTATGCGCCGGACGAAAGAATGTAATTCTCATGGATAACAACGTACTTGCATCCGACTACGGTTTGCAACAGATTGAAAAGATTGTCTCCATGGGAGTACGTGTAGACTTCAATCAGGGATTAGATGCCCGCTTAGTGACAGATGATATTGCCCGGTTACTCGCTAAAGTAAAGTGGATAAAGCGAATAAGATTCGGTTGTGATACACCGGGACAAATTGCAGAATGTGAACGCGCTACGGCTTTGATTGATAAGTACGGATATAAAGGCGAATACTTCTTCTACTGTATTCTGTTGAATGATTTTAAGGAAGCATTTACCCGTGTTAATCATTGGAGAATAAAAGGCGGTCGATTTTTACCACATTGCCAGCCTTACCGGGATTTAAATAATCCGCATCAAATTATCCCTCAATGGCAAAAGGATTTAGCCGGATGGGCTGATAAGAAGTGGATTTTTAGAAGTTGTGAGTTTAAGGACTTTACCCCTCGAAAGGGTTTTGTCTGTAATGAGTATTTTAACTAATAACAAAGTATGTATGAAATATCCTAAAAGAAAGAAAAAGTATAAATTTGAAAGAACTTGCTATAACTGCAAATATCATTTAAACTGTACTGCTGACCGTTATTCCAAGTATGTTGTGAAGTATTGTGAGAAGTTTAAATTCTGTTCATCATGTAAGAGTATGTAACAATAAGAAAGGAGGCAAATATGAAAGGACATGAAGTTAAGTTACTGCTTATAACGGTTTTCTTCATTGCAGCAACAACCCTTATATCCGATACATCAAAAGAAGTGGCGTTACTTATTATTGTAGTGAATATACTATCCTACATTTTATTGGTACTGAATAGAATTTTGAATGCATTAAAATGATAATAAAAATGAGTAAAAAGAGAACCATAGATGACCGTAAGAAACTTTTGATACGGTATAGAATAAATGAAAAAGGATATGTATCTTTCATAGACCCTTGTTGTGATGAAATGCCTGTCCGCCTTTTTGGCAAGATTATGAAAGCCATATCCGATGTAGAGCAAGAATGGAACAGTAGAATAGCTAATAAGGTTAGCTCTCTTCCCCCTGATGTCACATCAGATAAACCAACACTCAAATAAGTGCAAAAATGAAAGCAATAACAATAAAACAGCCATGGGCTTCTTTGATAGTCCACGGTATCAAGGATATCGAAAACCGTACTTGGGCGTGTCCTGAGAGATACATAGGGCATAGAGTGTTAATCCATGCGAGTGGAAAACCTGTAGAAATGAGAAATCCCAATAGTATATTTACAAAAGCTCAATGGGATAGTCTGCCTATTGAGTTTCAACGAAAAATAATATGTGCAGAGGGCATTATCAATTCTGCTATCATTGGAAGTGTAGAAATAATTGGATGCTCTATCAATCATTCTTCTAAATGGGCAGAGAAAACAGATGATAGTAAAGGTTATTATGAAAATCCTATTTATAACTGGGTGCTAGCTAATCCAATACTTTTTGAAAGTCCTATTGAGAATGTAAAAGGTAGGCTTTCTTTTTGGGATTATCTTGGCATCAAATAAGTAGAAATAGAATATTCTGAATGGAAGTATAGAGATAACACTTGAGGATTATACAACCGCTCTTTTCCCTATATTTTTGTCCAGTTGCAATAAATACGAGTGTACGATAATGGAGTGTGATTAATAGTTGGGTATATAATTATTTGTTTGTAGAATCAGCTATAAATTCATGAAAAAGAGAGTTAATAGTCTGCATTACGATTTCTTTTTCTGTATCATATCCAGATATAGGAAGTTCGAGGGCAATAATGTTATTGAATATATCAAATTTCTTTAATAAAGAAATTGTTTTGAGAGTTGATTGCGAGCTCATTGAATTGAATAGTATGACTGTTAACTCATCTGAGGATAATTGTGCTCTAAATATTTTAGAATAGTCATTGGGGTATTTAAAATTTTGGATTGAATCCAACAGATAATATATGTTTCTATGGTATTGCCCTAAATATTGTCCATATTGCCCATATAAATAATCTCCGACATTTCTTATGAACTTATAGAGCTGTTGGTATCTTTTTTCTATACATATTCTATTACATATTGATGCAACAATTATGCGATACATTTCATGAATTCTGCTTGACATTATTATGCCTTTTATTTCGTATATAGTATCATAATAATATTTGGGATTCCTACTTTTTAATAATACATTTAATTCTGTAGTTGAGTGAACTCCAAACTTAGTATAGATCTCCTGAAATGCTTGCTCGTCTAACTTACTGACTTGTGTTAATTCTGATGGAAATTTTTCTCCATCTTTTATAAAATGATATATTACATAAGCATAGAATAATGAACGCGCTTCATGTGCATATGCTTTGAATGCTTCAATTCCTGTTTTCTCAATTTGGTGTTCAGTATATTTGTTGGTATCGACTTGATGTTGATATAATCCCAACAAATTATAAAATGTTGACCTTTCATTATCAATTTGTCTATTTATTTGTGAGTCTTTTATTGTATAAAGTACTCCAATGAAAGCAAGTAATCCTGTAATTGAACCTAAATAACTGCCGAAATCAGCAAAATCATTATGATTATGTGATAGTCCGTGATGAAATCTATATACATATACTAATATTAGTATTAGAGTAAATATGACTGTTGCAATTAATGCGTATTTGATTATATCTATCTGCGGTCTTTTCATTTTATTTGATTTTATATTTTATACAGCTACAAATGTAGTGTATTCTAGTTTGAAGTTAATGTTTTTTTGAGTTTTTTGCTAACA
The DNA here is from genome assembly GCF_040812255.1 of Bacteroides sp. L008. NCBI lineage: Bacteria > Pseudomonadati > Bacteroidota > Bacteroidia > Bacteroidales > Bacteroidaceae > Bacteroides > Bacteroides sp. L008. The sequence continues at coordinate 744,665 of NZ_JBFNXO010000001.1, forward strand.
ATATGTTGAATTTGGATATATGAGAGTTTGATATATCCTTTATTTTTTGTGATGATGAAGAAAATAATTGTAACCGGTAGTGAGGGGTTTATAGGCAAAGCCCTTTGCTGCGAATTGACAAAAAGAGGTGTTGAAGTCATAGGACTTGATCGAAAGTCTGGTACTGAAGCCACAAAAGTATGTGAGCTCCTGAAAAATGGGGGTATTGATTGTGTGTTCCATTTGGCGGCGCAAACCAGTGTGTTTAATGGAAACCTGGAACAAATCAGGAAAGATAACATTGATACCTTCATGCGAGTAGCTGATGCTTGCAATCAAAATCATGTGAAGTTGGTATATGCCAGTTCGTCAACGGCGAATCCGGAGAATACTACTTCCATGTATGGAATAAGTAAATATTTCGATGAACAGTACGCATCTATCTATTGTAAGACAGCAACCGGCTGCCGACTGCATAATGTATATGGGCCAACCCCACGCGAAAGAACTCTTCTCTGTTTTCTTCTAAACGAGGAAAAGGTGTCTTTATACAACAGCGGTCAGAATATCCGGTGCTTTACTTACATAGATGATGTCGTCGAGGGGCTTATCTATGCGATAGGATGTAACCGGCAGCTCATCAATATTTGTAATGTCCAGCCTGTGACTACTATGTATTTTGCATCTTTAGTAAAATACTACAAACCGCTTGAAATAGAGTTGATTAACGAGAAACGTGAATTTGACAATTTCGAGCAATCGGTGAACCGGGGTATCTATTTAGTACCTTTGTCCTATACGTCAGTCGAGGACGGAGTAAGAAAAATATTCGCCGTGCGGAGAAAGGATAATTCCTAAAAAATGCGGGGGCGGAGAAATAGAAATCCTATGAGTGTACAACCATTCTAATTTATTCCTGCATGTCGAGTGACTATCATTGTTTCTCCATGCAGGAATTTAATAATTTGAAGCTATGAGTAAAGAGAGGTCATTAACATTAAAACAGGAGAAGTTTTGCCAGTATTACGTTGATATAGATGGCAATGCAAGTGAAGCATACCGAATGGCTTACGACTGTTCTAAGATGAAGCAGGAGAGTGTTTGGCGCAATGCTCATGCCCTTATGCAAAACATCAAGGTTTCATCAAGGATAAAAGAGATAAGAGAAAAGAGGGCGAAAGAAACTGAAGTTAAACGTGAAACAGTGGAACGTGTACTGATGGATATCATTATTGCTGACCCCAATGACTTGTATATTGTCGATGAACTGACAGGTAAGGTAAAGATGAAAAGTCCTTCGCAGCTTCCAAAGCGTACACGCAATGCATTGAAGAAGATTCAGAATAAGAGAGGAGAAGTTACCTATGAGTTCAACGGTAAAACGGAAGCAGCTCGTTTGCTTGGTGCCTGGAACGGATGGGAAGCCGATAAGAATGTCAACATCAAAGGTGGAGACGGAAACAAGGTAAGTGAACTTCGTATTGGCTTTGATGAAAATGATAAATCGGACGAATAGAACAATTTTATAGGCTATTTCCTATGTTTTCCCTACGGATAAACCTTACTTTTAGAACAATATGGTTATAAATTATAAGAAGCTAAATCCTAACGGATTCTATCTATTGAAGTACTTGAATGATGAGACTATCCGTTTCATTATCTTGTATGGTGGCTCATCTTCCGGTAAATCGTACAGTGTGGCACAAACTATACTGATACAGACATTACAGGACGGTGAGAATACTCTAGTCATGCGTAAAGTAGGAGCTTCTATACTCAAAACCATTTATGAAGATTATAAGGTCGCTGCGGCAGGCCTTGGCATATCCCATTTGTTTAAGTTCCAGCAGAACACAATCAAATGCCTGGTTAATGGAGCTAAGATAGATTTTTCCGGTCTTGATGATCCGGAGAAGATAAAAGGTATCTCCAACTACAAGCGTGTTCAGTTAGAAGAATGGTCAGAGTTCGAGCATCCGGATTTCAAACAACTACGTAAGCGTTTGCGTGGTAAGAAAGGCCAGCAGATTATTTGTACCTTTAACCCGATCAGTGAAAGCCACTGGATAAAGAAAGAGTTCATTGATAAAGACAAATGGCATGATGTGCCGATGTCTGTAACCATTGCCGGCAAAGAGTTACCGGAAGAGCTTACTAAGGTCAAATCAGTAAAGAAGAATGCACCCCGGCAAATACTTAATCCTCGTACAAAGCAAATCGAGGAACAGGACTCAAATACAGTTATTATTCAATCTACCTACCTGAATAACTTTTGGGTTGTTGGTTCTCCTGATGGTACATACGGTTTTTACGATGAGCAATGTGTTGCCGACTTTGAATATGATAGAGTTCATGACCCGGACTATTACAATGTATATGCATTGGGAGAGTGGGGTGTTATTCGTACCGGTAGTGAGTTCTTCGGCTCCTTCAACCGTGGAAAACATTCCGGTGAACATATGTATGTTCCGGGCCTACCTATTCATATATCAGTAGATAATAACGTGCTGCCATATATCAGTGTGTCGTATTGGCAAGTAGATTTTACTACCGGTACCCGAATTTGGCAATTCCATGAGACGTGTGCCGAAAGCCCGAACAACACAGTGAAGAAATCTTCTAAACTCGTAGCCAAGTATCTGAAATTCATTCAATATTCTAACATATTATACGTACACGGTGACGCCTCAACGAAATCCGCTAATAGTTTCGATGATGAGAAACGTTCCTGGATGGACTTATTCATAGATACATTACAGAAAGAAGGATTCGAGATTGAGGATAAGGTAGGTAACAAGAATCCGAGTGTAGCGATGACCGGTGAGTTTATCAATGCCATCTTTGACAGTACTGTTCCTGGCATAGAGATATACATCGACGAATCATGTTCTGTATCCATTGAGGATTACATGAGTGTACAGAAAGATGCCAATGGTGCCATTCTCAAAACTAAGGTGAAGAATAAAACAACTTTGCAGAGCTATGAGGAACACGGGCACCTATCCGACACATTCCGGTATGTGGTTGTAGATTTATGTAATGAGCAGTACATCGAGTTTAGTAACCGGCGAAAGAGAAACTTGTATGCCGGTAAAGGAATGCTTGGTTTCTTCAACCCGGAAGCGCAAAATGTGTACACGCAGCGGCTTTTGTATGTCATGCCGAATATAGAAGGAACATTTGTATTTGTCCAGGCTTTCCGATGCGGTGATAAATGGCACTTAGTTGATGCTCTGTTCAGGGAATCATCTTCTATTGAAGAAATCAAGGCGGCTTGTACAGGCCATGAAGCAAATATATGTTTGTTTGAATGTTCATCTGCTTATTATCAAACTGTACGTGAGTTGAGGGAAGTAATGAAAGGAACTGAAGTCAGAGTAAGGAAAGAGTTCCCGGACGTAGATAAACGAATAGCTGCTACCTCTGACTTTATAAGAAACAATATTCTGTTATCTTCTAAAATGCTTGAAGAATCGCAGGATTACAATGCGTTCATCGCCAACCTGATGGACTATAATATAAACAGTGAAAACAAGAGTGCAAGTATAATTTTAAGTGGCCTTGCATATTATATAATAAAATTGTGTTCATAATCGGATTTGCTGTAATTTGTTGTATTATAGTGTGTTATCGTGTGTTTTGTATTCCTCTTAAATTTCAAGATTTTAGGGTTTTGAAAAACCAATTATTCATATCCCTACATTTGTTTCAAATAAAAATTAAATGAGCTGGTTTCGTAAAAAATCTAAGTCTGAAGAAGAACCTGTACTGGATACTAATGTAGAAGTCATTAGTGATACAGGCGAGGAAAAGAAACTTCCTGAAGGGATAAAAATAACTGTTGAAGATTTATTTTCTTCTCCGTTTGTTTGTTCTCGGAACTTACTGTCTCTTTTTGACTCTGTTCCAGAAGTCTTTTTCCCAATCGATTATATTGCTTCCCGTATTGCTAGTGCCAACTTTCAGTTTAAGAAAGTGAAGGATGATAGTATTGTTTGGAACAATAAGAATCTGAATCAGATACTTCTTAGACCTAACTGCCTGATGACATGGAAACAAAATGTTTATCAGCATTTCGTGTATAAACTGTGTCTTGGTAACAGCTTTACACGTGCTGCAATGTCTGACAGCTTCTCGAATGCAGAAAAATGGCGTTATTGCTCAAACTATTGGGAACTTCCTGCTGATTGTGTAGAGGTACTTCCTGTTTTAGGAAGTAGTATTCCGTTATTTGGCATAGCCGATCAAGATGAAATAATCGGCGGATATCGCTTGGGCTATGGTATCTTGAGTACTGTGAACATTCCTGCTCATCAAATATGGCATGATAGGGATGGACTTGTGAATTATTATTCAGGAAGTGGATTTATGAAATCGCGAAGCCGTCTCTTTTCGCAAATGAAGCCGATATCAAACCTTATTGCTGTGTATGAAGCCCGTAATGTGATTTATGTAAAACGCGGTGGATTAGGATTCCTTATCAACATGAAACAAGATGAATCCGGGCCTATTGCAATGACTAATGATGAGAAGAAAGAAATATTGGAACAACATTACGGTAAGTATGGGGTAGGCAAGAATCAATTACCATATGGTTTGTCTGATATTCCATTAAGCTTTGTACGTACCAATCTTACTATTGCAGAACTTCAACCTTTTGAGGAAACACTTGCAGATGCTATTAGTATTGCAGGTGCATACGGTATTCCTGCTGTATTGGTTCCTCGCAAAGACCAGTCTACTTTTAGCAATCAATCTACGGCAGAGAAGAGCGCCTATTCCTCTGTTATCATTCCGTTAGCAAAACAGTTTTGTAGTGAGTTTACCCAATTCTTGGGACTTGAAACAAGCGGCTATTATTTGGACTGTGATTTCTCCGATGTGGATTGTCTGCAAGAAGGATTAAAAGAAGCCGAGGAAGTTAAAACCAATGTGAATGCCAGGTGCAAAGACCAGTTTCTTAGTGGCCTGATAACATACAATGATTGGCGGGCACAGATTGGTGAAAGTAAATTTGAAGAACCTATGTTCGATAAAACATTATTTGAAATGTCGGACCAGGAACGAGAGATAGTTAAACAAATATTTAGTCTTAACACAAAAAGTGAAGTTGAAAATGGAAGAGAAAATCAAAAGCCTTCAGTACAAGACAAAGGCAAATGACGTTGATGAGAAAGGTGTCGTTACCGTTGCGGTTAACGGTATCGGTGTGAAGGACTCACAGAATGACATATCCATGCCCGGATCATTCAACAAGACATTGAAAGAGAATATTGGTCGAATGCGTTGGTTTCTGAATCATCGTACAGACCAGTTGTTAGGTGTGCCATTGAGCGGTGAAGAAAAAGACGGTAATCTGATTATGGCCGGTCAAATGAACCTCAAAAAACAGATGTCGCTGGATATCTTGGCTGATTATAAACTGTATGCAGAGCATGGTCGCACATTAGAACACTCTATTGGTGTCAAAGCTATTAAAAGGGATTCACTTGATCCTTGTAAAGTGCTCGAATGGCGAATGATGGAGTATTCTACATTGACAGGTTGGGGAAGTAATCCTCAAACGTTCCTGGTGAATATCAAATCTGCTACTGATGAGCAGATAAAGGAAGCTGTCGATTTCGTTCGTAAAGCGTTCTTGCAGCATGGATATAGCGATGAACGTTTAAAAAATTACGATATGGAATTAAATTTATTGCTGAAGAGTCTCAACGGTGGTGCCGTTGTCTCATGTCCTCATTGCGGTTATCAGTTTGATTATGATGCAGAAACAGAACATACCTTTGCACAACAGGTACTCGATTATGCTGCTGATTATCAAAGATGGATAACACAGGACATCGTAAGAGAAGAAATGGAGAAACTTACTCCGGAGATTAGAAATCAGGTTATCACTCTTATTGATTCTGTAAAGTCTGTTGATAAGGAGTTTACAGAAAAGAGTCTGCAAGACCTCATGAATTATGTAAGATGTCCCCATTGTTGGGGAAAAGTATATCGTTCGAATGCTATTCTACAAAATACTCCAGAAGATACTACCGGAAAGAATGAGCCGTCTGTTGACACTCAAGAAAAGAATGACGGAGAAAATGGTAACGATGGAGTGACGACTAAAGCCGCCGATAATGGCACTTTTTTCAAGAGTTTGAATAGCTGTTTCGAAAATAAATAACTTAAAATTTGAATTTTATGCCTATTAGAAAATTTGTAGTATCAGATTTTAATCTGAAAACAGACGGTTTGCCAGCAGAACAGAAAGCTTTCATGGAAAACATTGCTGGTATGATGTGTGAAGTAGTCAACAAGTCATTGGAAGGTATTGCAACACCGGAAGATGTGACTAAACAGTTTGGGGATATTAATAACTTGTTGAAGGCTTATGACGGTGAGAAGTTCACTCAACTGGTTAAGGATAATGAAGCACTTGTTGAGCAGGTGAAGAACCTTGGTGATAGTATCGAAAAGATGAAACAAAAGGGATTGTCAATGACTACTATCAACAAGTTTGATGAAAAATTGTCTGAAATGCTTGATTCGGAGAAGTTCAAGGACTTTGCTGAAGGTAAGACGCGTAAATCAGGAGAGTTTGATGGTTTCTCTTTGAAAGATGTCGTTTCCATGACAGACAACTATACCGGTGACTTGTTGATTACCCAGCAGCAGAATCGTGTAGTTTCCCAGGTGGCGAATAAGAAGATTCATATGCGTGATGTCTTGACGACATTAAGCGGTGACCCTGCTTATCCTCAACTTGCATATGCTCAAGTATATGCTTTCAACCGCAATGCCCGTTTTGTAACAGAAAACGGTCGTTTGCCGGAATCAAGCATCAAGGTTAAAGAAGTACAGACCGGTACAAAGCGACTTGGTACTCATATCCGTATTTCAAAACGTATGTTGAAGTCAAGAGTGTACATTCGCTCTTATATCTTGAATATGCTTCCTGAAGCTGTTTGGATGGCTGAAGATTGGAACATTCTGTTTGGTGACGGTAACGGTGAAAATTTGCTGGGTATTGTAAATCATACAGGTGTAACTTCTGTTGAGAAGATTATCAGTACCGCTATTCTTACAGGCGCCGCCGGTGCTGTGAAGTCAATTTCCGGGTATAACGGTGACAAAGATGTAATCGTTGAATTTAATGAACCACAAGATTTGATTCTTGATGGTATGAGTATCACTTTTGCAAATGCTGCTGTTCTTACTGAACTGAATAAAACGCACGCTCTTGTAAAAATGGAAGATGGTCGTATCCTTATTCCAGGTGTTGCTTTCACTGATGCTGAAACTGCTGCTGATAAAATGACATTCAGCGTTCATGAAGCAGGTTTCAAGAACATCGAAGAACCCAACTCCGAGGATGTGGTGAAAACCGCTTTTGCTGCAATGACATACGCCCAGTATTTCCCGAACGCTATTGTTCTTAATCCTATGACCGTCAATGGTATGGAATCGGAGAAAGATACAACTGGGCGTAATCTCGATATCGTTAAAATGGTTAATGGCGTGAAGCATATTGCAGGTCGTCCGATTATCGAGTATGGCGGTATTCTTCCCGGTAAGTATCTTATGGGTGACTTCAACCAGGCTGCAAATTTGGTAGATTATACTATTCTTTCGCTTGAATGGGCTGAAGATGTGGAATCCAAGCTCTGTAATGAGGTTGTATTGATGGCACAGGAAGAAGTAATCTTCCCAATCTATATGCCATGGGCTTTTGCTTATGGAGATTTGTCTGCATTGAAAGCTGCAATTACTAAAGCGTAAGATTATGGATTACATACTTAGAGGTAACGACAAGGATGTAACCAATGTGTTTAAAGAGCAACGCATTCGGATTAATAGAGGGGTGATTCAACTCATCCCCATTTCCGAATGCGGATTGGTGACAGAAGAAGACGCTCGAAAGACATTGGAATGTATGCTCACAGAGAAAAATGCGAAAATCGGTGAGCTTACTGAATCCATTGCAGAGAAAGATAAAGCTATTGTTGAACTGACAGATGAACGTGATACAATGAAAGCTCGTATTGCAGAACTTGAAGCCTTTGTTCCTTCTGATAATAAGAATCTTCCGGCTGCCGACTCGAAAGAGTTGCCTGTTGGAGATGCTAAGGAAGTAGCAATTGTTGATGATAAAACCATTTCCGGGGAAGATGAAAAGAAAACCGGAAAGGGTAAGGCTTCTAAACAATAATCGTTATGCTGATTGATGTTTCATATTTTACGTCAGGGCCTAGACACATCGAAAACGCTTCGGTCGCTGAAATGCCTTCACCCCAATCGCTTGCTGTTAATGAGGTTATAAACGGGTATATCAAGGCTTTTCAACCCGAATTTCTTCGTAATGTAGTTGGTGCCGGTCTTTCGCAAGCTATTACTGATTACCTGGAGATTATCGAGCAGGAAAAAGAAGCTGCTTCTGATGAAGTCGATATTTCAGAAGAAAAGGAAGAATCACAGTCAGGATATGCAGTATTGTGTGAGAAGCTGTGTGAACCGTTCGCTGACTATGTATTTTATCATATTCTTCGTGATGCAAACACCCAGGCTACAATAACCGGGCTTGTTCGCTTGAAATGTGTTAATGAATATGTTGCTCCTTTCAAGAGACAGGTTAGTACCTGGAATAGTATGGTCAAGAAGAATAAATTGTTTGTTGAGTGGGCATTGTCAGATGATTGTCCTTTCACCGGCATGAAAATAAATAAGAATCTATTGACTCCTATTAATACTTTCAATTTATGATGTACTTAGATATAACAGAACTGTTTGAAGAAGTGGTTAAAAAACTTCCTGAAAGGCTTGAAATTCTCTATCCTAATGGAAAAGGGGGCACTAAGGTTGTGAAGTCTCCGAAGTTGAATTACATCTTCGGCAATAGTCAATATGTCAAGGACATTTTAGATGAATACAGTCAGTCTACTACCCAGTCAGAAAAGAAGTTCCCACTAGTTGCGCTATTTACTCCAATAAATGAAGATAGAGGTGATCCGGATTATTTTTCAAAAGCAAAGGTTTCGTTGATTATTGCTTGTTCTTCCTGCAAAGAGTGGAGTAATGAAGAACGTAGAACCACTTCTTTCAAAAATATTCTCCGGCCAATTTATAAACGTTTGTTGGAGGTATTATATGAAGATTCCCGATTTGACTGCGACTGTGACGAGAATGTGAAACATACTTATTCAGAGAATTATTCATATGGCAGATACGGAGCCTATACGGATTCCGGTAAGGCTGTGAGCGAGCCGATTGACGCCATAAACATACGCTCGATGGAAATAAAAATTAATAATCTTAATTGTAGAAGAAAATGAGAAAGATTAGAACGTGTAAGGGTTCCCGGATGAACACCGGTAGTTCTGCTTGCAGCATCGACTGGAAAAAAGTCAAAGGCGCTATCCTTGCAGAACATGGCGTTAAACTCCCTGCTGATATAACAGGTGAGAAGTTGACCGAATTGTGCCATGCAGACCGCCCCGGACGTATTTACCCTATTTTGCCATTCCTGGAGTATGCCAAGAACGGTGGAGAACCCCAGGTTAACCCTATTGGTTACGGAGCAAGTGAGTATAACGGCTTGAGTGCTCAAACAGATACCTTCACATTGAAGAAATTCGATGAGATTCTTAATGCCCAGCTTTTGAAGTGCGCTAATAAAGGTTGGGATGTTTACTTTTGGAATCAGGATAATATGCTGATTGGCTATAATGACGGCACGGATATTCTTGCCGGTATCCCGATGTCTACTGTTTATCCGACAGTGACACAGTATCCGACCAGTAGTGCTAAATCTTCAATGACTGTCAGCTTCTCACACGAAGATGCTGAAGATAGCCAGTTGAACTTTGATTATGTTCAGTTGGATTTCAATCCAAAGAATTTCCTTAAAGGTGTGGTCGATGTTGTACTTGAGAAGATGGAGACTGAAAATGCGTACAAGATTATCGAAGTTGTCGGCGGCTATGACCGTACAGAAGAATTCGGTAGTCTTATTGCTGATGGTGCAGCCGAAATCATGAATAATGTAACTTCTGCTACATATTCAGATGGTATCATTACCATTGTTCCTAAAGCTGGAGCGGTTCCTTCGTTGAAAGCTCCTTCTGTGTTGTTTGAGAAAGGAATCAAAGGTATCGAGCAGGTAGCATGAAAGTAGATAACGTTACGTTCGTCGAAGCTGCTGTAAAGAGTATGACGAAGGAAGAGTTTATTAACGCACACATTAAAGTCGTGTGGAAGGGATTGAAGGAAGCTGACCGCAAGAAGAAGCTCTCCGAAGTGTATGATACGATAACTCAATAACCAACGGGCTGGGGTGTAATTGCAGCCCGGCCTATTTTATTTTCACTACATGGCGGATTTTGACGAATTATATAGGGTTGTTCATTCTATTTCTTCCGGTTTCAAGGAAGAGGTAGTCAAGTGCATGGAAGAGCATAAGAATGTACTCGTAGACTGCATTCAGGAACAGTTGTATTCAGGATTGGACGGTACTGAACACCTCTTGAATCCAGATTATGATACTGATACTTATTTCAATGAGCCCGGCCCGTGGCAAAATCGTGCTGAACAGTATAAACGTTGGAAAGAGAAGATAACTCCGCCGTTAAGAAGTGAAAAACTCTATCTACCACCGCGTCCAGTTGAAGTTCCAAACCTTTTTATAACCGGTACCTTCTATGATAGCATATTTGCCGATAGAATTGATTCCGGGCTTCGTTTCTCAACGAAAGGTTTCACGGACGGTACTTCTATTGAGAAAAAATATGGCGAGCAGATATTAGGAGTTGGAGATACAGCTAAAGAGTATTTCAGTATTATGTATCTCCGTCCCTGGATGGAACGCTTCTTCTCTGAATGTGGATATAGATAAAAATGGCTTGTAGTTGCGAGATAAAGAAAATGCAAAGTGAACTGGAACGTGTCAGTGACCTTGCAAAAAAAGCGGCCATCCTGGATGGCTGTATGTATGTCGTTTATCAGAAGGAAGATGGAACGTATGCTTTTGATAAAATCGGAGTTGAGATAAAAGGGAAGATTGTAGAATATAGACATTATCTGTAATATGGCTGAATTAAAATTAAAAGATTTCGTTGATGAGAGTGACTTACAGAAGTTGATAGAACTTGATAACACTATTGAGCGTGTCAGGGCTAACTATACTCATGCGGCACAGGAATTGGCTAAAGGGCTAAAGCTGAATGTCGAAGGAGTTGCTGACTTGGAGAAGTTGGGTACATTGTATAATACTCAAGCTAAAACAGCTAGCTCTGCATCCGCTGAACTAACCGAAGCTCTTAAAAAACAGTCTGAAATTACTCAAACTGTCAGCAAGAAGATAGAGGAAAAGTTGAATGTAGAGAAGTTGTCTGCTGCTGAACTGAAGAAACTTACTAAAGCGAGCTCGGACAATGCTACATCTTTGGAAAAAGCAGCTAAAGCGGAAGCAAATCTGACAAAAGCCCAAAACACAGGTAATGCTACACGTAAGAAAGCTGTTTTATCGGAAGAAGAACGGCTAAGGATTATCCGGAGTGCTATTTCTCTAACTAATCAGGAAGTACATAGCCGATCCCAGGCTAAAGAAGTAAACAAGCAGCTACAAAAAGCGGTTGATGTACTGAAAGATACAGATGAAAACTACATTCGCACTCTCGCCCGTCTCAATTCTACAATCGGAATCAATACCGATTACATAAAACGTAACTCTGACCGGTACTCACAACAGAAAATGACTATCGGAGCGTATAGAGAAGAAATTAAAGCAGCTATTATCGAGTTGGAGAATGGCAATAAATCTATGAAAAACATGGGAATTATTGCTCGAAATTCAGGTATGATGCTTCAACAACATATGGGCAAAGGATTGAGCCAGGTCGGTGCCGGATTGAAAGGATGGGCTGCCGGTTATATTGGTGCACAAGCTGTTGTAAGCGGTGTTGTTGCTCTCTTTACAAAACTTCGTGAGGGAGTAGGTGATATTGTGAAATTTGAATATGCTAATAGTCGTCTTTCTGCAATATTAGGTACTACTTCTGATAAAATAAAAGAGTTAACAGCCGACGCTCAACGTTTAGGTGCTACGACAAAATATACTGCATCTGAAGCTACTGAATTGCAAATTGAGTTAGCCAAACTCGGATTTACCCGAAAAGAAATAATAGATGCGACTGAACATGTTTTAAAATTTGCACAGGCCACTGGTGCCGAACTATCAGAAGCAGCTTCTTTGGCAGGTGCTTCGCTTCGTATGTTTAATGCTGATACAAGCGAAACTGAAAGATATGTGTCTGCGATGGCTGTCGCAACAACAAAAAGTGCATTATCGTTTTCTTATTTAGCTACTGCATTACCAATTGTTGGACCGGTTGCAAAAGCATTTAATTTCAGCATTGAAGATACTTTGGCTTTGTTAGGTAAATTATCTGATGCCGGCTTTGATGCTTCGATGGCTGCTACTGCTACCCGTAATGTATTTCTAAACTTGGCTGATAGTAATGGAAAGTTGGCAAAAGCATTAGGAAAGCCTGTTAAAACATTACCCGAGTTGGTTGATGGATTGAAGTTGCTAAGAGAAAAAGGAGTAGACTTGAATACTACTCTTGAATTGACAGATAAGCGTAGTGTTGCTGCTTTTAATGCTTTTCTCACTGCTGCTGATAAAATATTGCCACTTAGAGAACAGATAACAGGGGTAGAAAGTGAATTAGGAGATATGGCTCATACAATGGGAGATAATGTTCAGGGAGCTATTGCTAATTTGAGCTCTGCCTGGGAAGCCTTTATGCTCTCTTTTTCTGAATCAACAGGTCCTGCTAAAGAATTTCTCAATTGGATGGCTGATAAGATAAGAAGTATTGCTAATGATTTAAAATCTCCTGAAGAAAAAATTGAAAAAATAGATTATAATTTTAGAGCACTTGCCAAAAAGGATGCGAACAAAAAGTTATTAGAAGTAGAAAAAGAGTTCCAGGCAGAATATAAGAGACTTATTGATGCTGGAGATACAGAGGAGCAAGCATATACGAAGGCTGTTATTCAAATGAAAAATAAACGTATAGAAGTAACAGCCCAGGAGCGAGAAGCTTTAAAACGGATGAAAACAGGTGCTCAATATGCGACATCTGAATTTGAAAATATGTCTTGGATTAAAAACGGTGCTGCTAAAATGTTTAGCTATTATACTTCAGAAGCTGAAAAGGCTGATAAAGCACAGTTGGAGTTCTCTAAAAACTTGTTCCGAATAGCATCTAGTGATGACTTTAATAGTGGACTTGATAAAATTGCAGAGAAGTTTCGTCCACAAAGTAACGATGAAGATAATCCAGGAGTGAAGATTCTCACTGATAAAGAAAAACGTGAACTGGAGAAAGCTGCTAAGGAAAAACAAAAGATTAAGGAAACCTATCAAGAGTCAGAACTCGCTCTCATGGATGAAGGCTTAGAGAAAGAATTGGCTAAAATAGGTGTTGCCTATTCTAAGAAAATGGCTGCTGTCAAAGGTTATAGTAAAGAAGAAATTGCTACTCGTCAGAACCTGGCACAAGAAATGCAGGATAAGCTAGATGAATATGCAATCAAGTACAACTCCGATCGTGAAAAGAAAGATGTGGATAATGCTCTTTCCATCGTCAAAAAAGGCTCTAAGGAAGAATTAGACTTAAAGTTACGGCAATTAGACCTTCAGCGTGAAGCTGAAATCACTGCTGCTGAAAAAACAGGTGAGGATGTATTTCTCATTGATGAAAAGTACGCGAAGAAAAAACAGACTGTTTACGAAAAATATGCTTCAGACCAAATCACATTGATTGCTGATAATGCGGCAGCAGAGCAAGTGATACGTGATAGGCGGTATCAAAAGGAAATGACTGCTGCTGCTGATCAGTATGCTAATGATTTGAAGTTAGGTAAGGATTCTGTAAAAGCTAAAGAAAAATACGAAAAAGAGAAGTATCGGATAACCCTTGAGTATACGAGGAAAACTATAGAAGCGGCGATTGATGCTTTGGAAGCAGAATTGGCTGTTGATAATTTGAGTGTGGAAGAAAGAGCTAGTATAGAAGAGAAACTGGCGAAGTTGAAAGCTGACCTTGCTAAAAAAGAAGCAGATGCTGAAATTGCTGCTATTGAAAGTGTCACAAAAGCTGATGATGAAGCGAAAAAGAAACGCATTCGTAATCTTCAAAAATGGCTTCAAATAGCATCGCAGGCTATTGGTGCTATTGGCGACCTTGTTTCAACGATTTACGACGGTCAGATAAATGAAATAGAAGAGGAACAGGATGCTAATGATGAGAAATATGAAAAGGATGTTGAACGTATTGAAAATCTTGCAGAGACTGGAGCTATTTCAGAGGAAGAAGCAGAAGCTCGTAAACGTGCAGCTAAAGTGCAGACTGAAGCAAAGAACAAGGATTTGGAAAGACAAAAGCAAGAGATGGCTCATAAACAGGCTGTTTGGGATAAGGCCACGAGTGCTGCTCAAACAGGAATTGCCACAGCAGAAGCTATTATGACAACTATTGCTAATATGGGTATGCCCCTTGCTATTCCATTTGTTACTGCTGCTGCCACCATAGGTGCCATTCAAATAGCAACTATCCTCGCAACTCCTATTCCTTCTTATGTAGAAGGTACGAAAGATTCTTCCGGCCATTGTGGTGGTACTGCACTTGTAGGAGATGGCGGAAAGCATGAAGTTATCATGTATTCCGGAAAGGCGTGGATTACTCCTGATATTCCTACATTAGTGGATATCCCCAAAGGAGCGCAAGTATTCCCTGATGTTGATAAGGTTGATATTTCTAGTTTTGATTTCCCGGATTGGGATTTGCCTACATTCTCACCGTCATACTTTAGTTCAGCGGATTCCAGTAATACCATTGTTTTTAATGATTATTCCCGGTTAGAAAAGAGACTCGACAAAACTAATGCTCTTTTATTGCGAACTATGAGAATGCAGCATCAGGATGCTAGTAACCGCGAATTTGAAATGTATATGTTATCTAAAATGAAATAGATATGATAGAGAGATTAAACCAAATATCACTGAATGATTTTATAGAGTTGTCTTGTGGAAACTATAATTGTTTGCTATTTGATGGCGAAGCTGCGACCAAAGAAGAACTGAAGGAGAGAGCCACAAAGTTGATTGTAGATTACAGGAACATTGTTAATCCTTCCGGTATGAAAGCTCTTATACTTGATAAAGAAGATTTGGTAAAGGAACGCGCCCGGTTATTAAGCCTTCGCATTTGTCAAACACTCATTTCTATAAATTGCTTTGATGATGTTCGTGAAGTTCTAAAGCTGTTTGATGTAGATACCCGGAATATGTCCGAAGAACAGCTAATATTTAAAATAGATAATATGCTTCGTTCTGCCATCTTCGAGCGAAAGAGGAACGAAGAAAGACGGAAAGAAGAGGGAGAAGAGAAGAAGGCCACTCCTGAACAAATTCGTTCTTCATTTGATACTGAAATAGCCTTTCTTATGACTTACTTTAAAATGAATATTGATTCCCGGATAATCAATGCTGCTGTATATGCAAATATCGTCCATCAGGCTGACGTTGATATCTCAATTCGAAAAAGACAGACATAGCAAATCATGTTACATATTCATGTTGATTCAATTAATTTTTAATTAAAGCGAATTTTTCATGCGGTCGTTAGTAATTCCCTTTTAGAATCACAAACGACCTTTTTTATGAGTAAAAAAAACAGAGCATGTTGCATAAATCAGCATTTATGCTGTAATTTATTGTCAAAACTGCAAACATTAGAAAACAAGTGTGACCGGATAAGTCTACAATTATCCGAAGTGAAAAACCTAATCACCTCTTTGCCCCCTAGCGAGGTAGATACTCTTATTGATTCGATAGAGCGCACTGCTCAAGAGATGTATGAGCAGAGTGTTAATCATCGAAAGTACGTTGAACAATGTCTTAATGGGAACAAGCTACACATAATTGGGAGGGCTGATAATGAGTTTTGAACAAACATTATTAGAAATATATCCCTGGATATTTCGTGTAGCGAAAAGGTTTTGCTCATCAATACAAGATGCTGAAGATTTAGCGGGTGACACTGTGTATAAGATACTTCAAAACCAAGATAAATTTGATTGCTCTAAACCAATGAAACCCTGGTGTATTGCTGTCATGCAGAATACTTACATAACTCGTTATAATCGAAACTCCCTTATTCATTTTACCGGGTATGATTCGGTTGAGGAAAGTATAGCACTTGATTATACCTATGAATCCGTATTGTTTAATGATCTATTATTAGCAATAAGTAGATGTGCACAGAAGTCACGGTGTATTGACAGTGTGATGTATTATGCTGAAGGATATTCTTATGATGAGATAAGTGAAATCCTGAATATTCCTGTTGGAACCGTTAGAAGTCGTATTTTCTCCGGTCGAAGGTTGATACTTCAAGAAATTGGTTATCTATCAATGAAATAAATGTTAATTTTTTATAGATTTAGATTTATTTGCTGTAATAATGTCTATTTTTGTGAATTACGCAAATTTAAAATAAACAAACAGAGATGGATAATAAAAGGCTTACTTACATTTTTTCTTTAGTTGGTATATTTATTTTTATGCACTATTATTGTTCCCTTGATTTAATCTGGCATTTTTTAGGTCGATTTGATTTAGATATTGTGAGTATAATCTCATGGGAAGATATTCAATTTTCAATAGCTTCAATAACTGTAAAGCTTATTTTTGTTCTTTTTCTTTCATACTTAGGGATATCATCTGTATTAATACCTATTTTAGATTCTTGTAATAACACTAAAAAAACGGTGAGTCAGAAGAATAAGTTGCTAATTATTTATATTGCAGCATTGTTTTTTGTACTTTTCTTTGTTTTTAATATGTGGTATAAGCCATATTCAGACTATATTATGTTCCCTGTAATCTTATTTGGTGCAGGTTTTGCTTATTATAAATATAGAATCTTAGACATTATATTGTTGTCTTTAGTTTTTATTGTTATGATTATATTTTGTAATTATACTAAAAATAAGTCTGACACTTTATATTCTAATGATGTAAAGTTGGAATTAACTGATGGAGAAGTTATCGAAACTGATGACCAACATAACTTGATCTTTTTTGGAACTAAATATGTAATCATTCAAGTTGATTCGATTAGTGCAAAATTATATCCTACAAATAGGATAAAAGAGGTAGAATGGATTAAACATAACAGATAAAACCAAAAGTTACTATTTATTTGAATTAACACTAAATGCCTTGATATATAAGTGTTTATGATGGAATGTTGCAAAACGCAATTTTCAAGATTTTAGCCAATCGGGAAACCGGTTGGCTTTTTCTATATATTTGCTCGTGAACGTTCAAAACGAGTTAAAATGCTTTGTAAATACGTACTAACTGTTGATAATATCCCTTATGATATTCCGCAATCCTGTATTCAGAATTGGGATGAAATAAAATTTTCCCGTAAACGATCAGAGTTAGAGGGAATAACTAGGTCTTTTACTTCAAAGTTTCAATTTGTCGGTGAAGCTTATAGCCTTCTGTTAAATCAGTATTTAAGTAAATATCTAGCTTCAAGTGCCGGTATTACCGTTTATACTATAACCAATACTCATACCTATGAGGAGCTCTTCAGTTGTATGCTTGATTTTTCCTCTCTGTCTTATGATGGCAGGGTGATTAATATGAATTCAATAGATGATAGTATTGCGAATATTATTAAAGCTAGTAAAGGAACACAATATGAGTATGCAGTAAGTGAAATAAAAGAAACATACCAACTTTATTATGATAGATTACCATATGTTGGTAATGTTACTCACTATTTAGGAGGAAGAACTCTTGAAAATGGTAATCAGTATGTAAGTCCTGTAAGTGGAGGAGATCATTTTATGACTCTTCCAATGTACGTTGGAAGTAGTGAGATAGTAAGCGGCAGTGGGATAGAGGTAAGAGACGTAGGTGCTGGGAGTAACTTGGAATCGTGTCTGATTTCTTCTTCCAAAAGTATGTCTGTCAAAGTCTCAATAAAAGGTGTGTTCTGGTGGAGTGGATCTTCTCTTGCTGCTGGTGTTCAGTTAAAAACGAAATCCGGTACACTTTTGAAAGAATGGAAAGGCGGCTGGGATGGAGACTCTATTTCTTTGAGTTGGGAAAGTGATGTTGCACTATCTGCTGGTGATGGTATTGTTTTACTAGGCTATTATGAATCAAAGTTCGCAGAACTTTATTTTACGAAACTTGATGTAACAATGACGTTTCCCTCAAAGGGATTGCCTATTCCTATAGATACAATAAAACCTATTACTATCTTGAACAGGTTACTGAAAAGTATGAATGAGGGAAAGGATGGTATTTTAGGTGAAATAGCTTCAGGTGTTGACTCTCGTTTAGATGATAGTCTTATATTGGCTGCTGAAAGTATTCGTGGAATACCTGAAGCCAAACTATATACTTCTTACACTAAGTTTGTCAATTGGATGGAGGCAGAATTTGGATTTGTCCAAGTGATTAAGGGCAATACTGTATTATTTGTGCATCGAGACGATTTATTCAGCAATAATAATGCAAAAGACCTGGGGAGTGACTTTTCTGACTTCGAATATAAGGTAGAAGAGTCCAGAATGTATTCTCGTGTTAAAGTAGGATATGATAAGCAAGATTATGAGAATACGAATGGACGTGATGAATTTCGGTTTACAACTGAATATTCAACCGGAATAACCATTACAGATAATGTATACGAACTCATTAGCCCTTATCGTGCAGATGCTTATGGTATTGAATTCTTGGTACAAAAGAGAGGTAAGGATACTACGGATGATGAGAGTGATAATGATGTTTTTTTTGTAGGAGCAAACCTCACTGGTAAAGAGTATATGTTGATTAGAACTGGCTGGGATGTAAGCGGTGTACTTGATCCTAAAACAATGTTCAATTCAATGTATTGGCAGGGGGCTATGTTGAAAGCCAATGCCGGTTATATTGGTATGTTCACGAAAATATTGCGTTATTCTTCATCAGAGGGTAACAGTGATGTTTCTGTTAATGGTGTAGGAATGAAAGATGATTTTAACATAAAGGATGGTATCATTACTTGTGGGGATGTTTCTTTTACAACTTTCGATGATGATATTCCTCAAACGGATGATGAAACGATTAAAATTCAAAAAGACGGTTTAGTCTACGAGGGCTACATCAAAGAAGTGAGTAGTGTGATTGAGAGAAACGATGGAGTGAAGTATGATTTATTTGTCCGTTCAATATCAAAATCTTAGAATATGATTATAAGTCCATTTACACCACTGTTTTTTTCTCCGTCTACCGATAAATTTGGTGCGAATAGTAAATATGTACAATTATTCGCCCGTACAGATCGCATTTTTATTGAACTGATTTCTAATCCTAAAGAGCAGGAACCTGTCGTTTATATTAATAATCTTCTAAATGACGCATCTACCCCCATTATATTAAGCTCATGGCAGATGAACGATGATAAGATTATCTATTTCTATAATATATCATTGCTTCCATGTGGATACTATAATGTAGCTGTAAATGGGAAAACCAGCGAGATGTTTAAGATTACAGATGATGAACACGAGCTTTCCGAAACAACTCTTATCCAGTATTCGATGAAAGACAATAAGCAGCGCCTTGATACTGTTTGGTGGATTGATGGTATGCAATATTTCTTTGATTTTCGTGTACCCGGAGGCTTCAAGGATGGAGGTTGGACATTTGGGGTTGATAACGAGCAGTTCATTACTTCAGATGAGGATATTGTAGAGTTATACAGTCATGAATACACCACCATGCTATTTACTTTGGGGAATGCTATGGGATGTCCAGTATGGTTTGCAGAGTTATTAAATCGTGTCCTATGCTGTAATTATGTCTATTTCGATGGGATTCGATTTGCCAGGAAGGAAAGTAATGTTCCGGAACTGAATCAACAGATCGAGGGGTTAAAAAGTTTTGTATTCAATCAGATTCTACAGAAAGTAAGAACGATGAGCCCCGTTTTAGAATGGACTAATCAAGTGTCTATGAGAAGAGCCGATGCGGATGCATATAGGATAACATCAAATGATGGAGAATTGAGAAGTATAAAATCAGGAAGTGAAATGGTAGAAGAATATACGGATGTAATAACGGGTAAACTGTATATCAACTATATAAAGATTATGACTGGTAATTATACCTCTCACAATTATCATTGTAAGGTAATATTGGATAAGCCTGCCAATGGTGATGTGACATTTATAATACCATTTAATAAGATCAGTGGAGAAGTTATTACTCCAGAGATTAATCAGATTACCATTACCTTGAATTATTATTCAGATGAAGCTACATTCTCGCAAAAAAGGATATCCTACAATGTCAATTTATTACCTGGAGATATATTGAAATTCTTGAAAAAGACTGATGACAGTACTTTTTACGAGGTGACTTGGGATGGTGAGTTTGTTGATACGTTCCCTGTTGCTCCTGATGAAACTTCTGTTCCGGGATCAATTTGATATGTAATAAAATGGTTTAGAACAATAAAAGTAGAATAAAATGACAGAGTCGGAGAAACAACAAATTGTTAACCTTGTACTACAAGCACTAAAGACAAATAGTCTATCAATAAATCAGCTGACAGATATTGATCGTTTACCTGATGACGCATATATTGAGATAAGTGGCGGACGTAAAATATCAAGTACCACTTTAATGAACATGTTTGAATCATGTTTGCCCGGCATTGATGTATTATGCTCATTTGGTAATCGTGTAGATGCCGTTATTTGCCAAGACTTCTTCACTAAGCAGGTAAATGGACGAGTAATAAATAATATAGATATATCCCAGCTGAATTCGCTTAATTCAATCAAATCTGTTGGGGTATATCATGTTTTGCAAGATGAGCAACCGTTTGCAGAATTAGTTGTATCAAGTGGTTCGTCTGGACATACAATAGTACAATTTCTGTTTGGGAACTTTATAGAAAATGAAAAAGGAAGTCTATCTGCTAAAGATGGGGAAGCTTCTATTATGTACCGAATATATAATATTTCTGCTAATTTATCAATATCTCGTGGTACATGGGGGAAGTGGAAACGTTACGGACAAAAATATGAGATTTTGAGCGAAGAAGAATATGATGCTTTATCCTCACCTGATTCAGAAACTTTCTATTATACATTTGAGGAGGGAGATACATGATTTACAAAAATGGGAAAGAAATTACAGCAATTTTTATAGTTGGGCGTACAATATCTGCTGTATATAAAGGGACTGTTCTTGTTTGGGAGGCTATAAATTCCTGCTTTGGCAAGGGATTCTGGATAAATGAGAAGTCATGGAGCAATGAAGATGGTTGGAAGAATAAAATAAAATTTTAAATTATGGCAAATAAGGTATATAATGAAAAAATAGATAAGCACCAAGACTGGGGAGGTGACGATAGTACAGGTGGTTTACCCGTTGCCGGTAGCCGTGTGCAGGAATTTATCAAAGAGCAATTAAACGGAAAAGCTGGCATCTTCTATTACGACAGCTCTAATAACCGTTATATCGTCTTTTCTGATGCAGAGAACCGGGATACGTATCTGGCAGATACAACCAAGACGGATTTGATAATCGGAACATTCGATGCTCCATTCAATTACTCGGCACAAATAACGATGTCTTCTCCTACCTATGTGGCAATTCTCGCAGATACGAAGAACAACTACATAGACTTTACGTTCGACACGATGAACAAAAGTGGTCAATCAGTAGGAGAAGATGTGATCTGTACTTACACTTTCATCAAAGGTGGGAACAA
This sequence comes from Bacteroides sp. L008, assembly GCF_040812255.1. Classification (NCBI taxonomy): domain Bacteria; kingdom Pseudomonadati; phylum Bacteroidota; class Bacteroidia; order Bacteroidales; family Bacteroidaceae; genus Bacteroides; species Bacteroides sp. L008. The sequence goes on from NZ_JBFNXO010000001.1 coordinate 766,483, forward strand.
GAAGATCGTAACGGAGAAATACAGATATGGTCAAGCGGTACATTTTAAAGTGGATGACTACATATCAACAGGAGCCAACGCCATTACTGTCGGTATTGTAGGCCAGAATACTCTTGCTGCCACCGCAATAGGTATTACTTATCAGGTAGTCGACTTGAAGTTGTCTGATACCTATGATATTTCCCAATCTTATAATCTTGTGAGTAATCCATCCTCTACCGCCGCTATCCCGTATGCGGTGTCCGGATATGGAACAAAGGTCATGGAGTGGTATCTTGATTACAAGTTACTTGACTACGTAAAGGTAGAAGATGAAATAGTCGATGTATCAACTACCCGAACCAAATATATTCCTCTAGCTAATCTTTCACAAGGTGCTCATAGTCTCCAGTACCGGGCATACACGATACTGAACGGTGAGAAGTTCTATTCAGACATTATCTATCACGATCTGATTGTAATAACAGGTGCTAACAAGAACCCTGTTATAGGTGTATCTGCCATCATTCCGGTGGGTAACGATATTGTCACGGGCAATCTTCAGCTCTTTGGCATTACACAGTATATCCCGTATGAGCTAAACTTTGCAGTCTATAATCCTCAAACGGTCGCTTCAACAAATGCAACGGTCGCCATCGACGGTAATACGGCTTCAGTGGTACAGACACACAACGGAGAACAAGCTATCTACTCTCTTCGTCCTGATGAATATGGTCTGAAAACACTTACCATCACAGCAGGGGAAACGGTATATACAGTAACCCTGAATATCACTAAATCATCCATTAGCCTCGCACCGATTACAGACGGCCTTCAACTTGACCTGATGGCTCTTGGCAAATCGAATAATGACGTCAACCGTGAAGAGTGGCTTTATGGTCTTTATTCCGCTACCTTCAAAGGTTTCAACTGGAATAATACTTCTGGCTGGGTGAATAATCGGTTGGTTATCAATGCAGGTGCTTATGTTGATATCAATATTTCCCCACTCGCATCCGATCCCATCAACCTGGGTCGCACACTTGAATTTGAATTTTCTACTGAAAACGTGTCGGATGATGACGCTATAATCTGTGATCTTCGTAACGAAGCCGGAACCGGCCTGCTGATAACCGCATCAGAAGCAATCCTAACCAGTGCCGGAGGTAGTAGGGTAGGTACAAAATTTAAAAGCGGTGAGAATTACCGTATCACGTTTGTTATCAATAAGAAAGCGGGAGCGACCAATAAGGGTTTACTCTTCATTTATATCAACGGTAAGTTTTCCGGTTCGGTAAACTACTCCAGTTCGGACAATTTAACGAGTGATAGAGTCCTGCGTATTGGTGATACTATTAAGGCAGATATACATTTGAAAGCACTCCGTTTCTATAATTCAGTACTTAGTTCTGACCAAGTGCTGAATAACCACATCCTTTATCGTGACACGACTAGTGAGATGTTATTTCTCTATGAGAGAAACGATGTTTATGAAGAGGGTACACAGAGTCTCTCTGTCGATAAGCTGGCCAGACAGTGCCCGGTTATGATATTTACAGGAGATATTCCCGCTCTGGAAAATACGACTGACAAGAATAAGACTATCTATGTAGATGTTGACTATATCAATATGCAGGAAACATGGCGGTCTTTCACAGCAAAAGATATTCGGCTACGCCCGCAAGGTACATCCTCTATGGGTTATCCGAAAAAGAATCTACGACCGTACACCGGATATGGACAAATGTGGGATAACATGGGAAATATCATCGTTGACGGACTGTATTCATTTGTTGACCGTGCGCAACCTGTAAATGTGTTTTGTTTGAAAGCCGATTATGCCGAAAGCTCCGGTACACATAATACCGGTATTGCCCGTCTATGGAATCAGGTTATGACGAACGCACAGATCAATGGTGAGTATGTCCTTCGCACAGAAGCCCAAAAAACGGCTATCGCTAACAACTATCCTTATGATGTCCGGACGACCGTAGACGGTTTCCCGGTGAATGTATTCTACCGTCTGACGGCAGACAGTGAGTTGATTTACATAGGGAAATATAATTTCAATAATGACAAATCAACGGAGAGTGTCTTCGGCTTTCGCGATATTCCGGGATTCGACAATTCAAAGGTGCAATGTTGGGAGGTCTTAAATAACGGTAACCATCTTGCACTCTTTCAGGACATGGACAACTTCGATACTGAATGGGATCAGGCTTATGAAGCCCGTTATCCGGACAAGAACACCAATGTCACGGACTTAAAGACGTTCTGTGAATGGGTGGTATCTACTAAGGGGGATATTGAGAAGTTTAAGACAGAGAAATGGGAGCACCTGGACGTGTACAAGGTAGCAGCCTACTATATCTATCTGATGCGATTTGGAGCCGTCGATCAGGTGATTAAAAATGCGATGCTTATGTCAGAGGATGGCATGAGATTCTTCTTTATCAACTACGATAATGACACTATCATAGGTGTGCGTAATGATGGTCTTTTGATTTATAATTATGATATTGACCGTCAGACAATCGACACTTCCTTCTCTGCACTAGTATACGCCTATGCCGGGCATGAATCAACTCTTTGGAATAACCTTGAAGCTGATGACGAGTTCATGCGTATTGTGTCAGAAGTAGATAATGCATTATATATTGCAGGCTTGAGTTATGAAAAGACGATTGATATGTTCGACAATCAGCAATCCGGTAAGTGGTGTGAACGGGTGTATAATCAGGATGCTCAATATAAGTACATTGAACCATATACAGATAGTGGTATCAATAACCTATATATGCTTCAGGGTGCACGTTCCGCACACCGTCGCTGGTGGTTGAGTCACCGTTTCGACCTGCTTGATAGCAAATTCGTGTCCGGAGCATATAAAGCAAAATCAATCGAGTTTAAAGCTGCTAACGCTCCGGCTGGACTTGAATTTAGTATCATGTCCGGAAACGACATTTTCTATGGGTATGGTCTGAATAACGAAGTTGTAGAATCAGGCGTACGTCTTCCGGTCAGTCAGTCTCATACATTCACTAGTAAACAAGTCATTAATGTGGGTGACCCTGTCCGTATCTATTCGGCTGTCAATGTTCAGGAGCTGGATATTCATAATTTCATAGAATATCTTTCGACACTAAATATTGCAGAGGTATTCAATTCCACGGTTGGTACGAAGTTGAAAAAACTTGTGATGGGTGTGAATACTGCAACTGATAATCGGAGAAACACTTCATTGTCTGATATATCAGGATTGTTACAGGCAAAGAGGCTTGAATACCTTGATATTAGCGGTTATCAGAACATAACCAGTCTGGATTTATCGGCACACGCATATTTCAAAGTATTGAAAGCGTTTGAGAGTGGGTTAACTTCTGCAACCTTTGCTTCCGGAGCATCGGTTAATACGTTAGAACTTCCGGACACAATGCAGACGATCTACTTTGATAATCTTCCCAATCTCGGTTCCGGATTCAGCATCAAGAATTTCGGTAGGAATGTCCATAGCATCTTTATTCGCAATTGCAGCCGACTGAATACGAAGGACTTTATCTTTAACTGGAATGCTAACCGGTTGAGTGATGGTGCTTCATGTATCATCACTTTAGAAGGGATATCATGGGCTGGTGTGAATGCGAATGATTTAATTTCTTTGGGTAGTATAAAAGATGCTGGTGGTACTCTTTCTTTGAAAGGTATGATTGCACTTGTCTCTGTAACACAAGACCAGTTGAATAGCATTAAACGCATATTCGGCGATGATTGCACCACTTTAGGCAGCGAACTTTATATTAAGGCTCCTGATGGTGTTTTTGTAACCGGTCCTGTCGAACTATTAGAGGGAAATTCTGCTCAATATAGTGCGTCTGTCTTTTCAGACAATGTTGGAACTGTTGAGTATTATATCTACAATGGAAGTTCTGAAGTATCTTCCTATAATGGAGTCACGATAGATAAGGCTACTGGATATATGACTACTGCTATTACAGGAAGTGATAGAACCATCACTGTACGGGTAAAACATCTGCCAACACAGGGAGCGATAGTACGCGGAGAAATGCAGGTTAAAGTCAATAAGTTGATTTTCCCTACAAGTGCTACCATATCCGGCCAACAACTGCTAAATTCCACCGGAAACGCCAGATATGATCTGAAGATAAATACACAAAATGTTAATGGTGGATATACAACAGAATGGTCATTATCTGGGGATGCTTTTGAACAAGGATTGGTCGTAATAGGTGCTCAATATAAAAGTTATTGTATATTGAACGTGTTGTCTACTCCATCCGAATTATCTACTTTTGAATTGATAGCTACTCTAAAGAAAGATTACAATAGTCAAGTAACAGCTAGTGTTACTTCTTCTATTGATTTATTCATTCCAGGGGTTATTATGACTAAAAAGTCGAATCCTGAAGTTCTACAATTGTGTTATAATGCGGGGTGGTGCGCTAGTCAGGATTATATGACAGAGTTAGAGGCTAAAGCTGTATCTGATATAGGAAAAACATTTTATTATGAAAATGTTAAAACATTTGAGGAATTGCGGTATTTTACAGGATTAACGAAGCTAGGTGATAGTTGTTTCCGTAATTGCTCAAAATTGGCTAGTATTGTTATTCCTGAAGGTGTAACTAGTCTGGGTGATTATTGTTTCCAAGGTTGCTCAAATTTGACTAGCATTGATATTCCTAAAGGTGTTACTAGTTTAGGTTATGCTTGTTTCCAAAGTTGCTCTAACTTGACTAGTATAGATATTCCTGAAGGTGTAACAAGTATAGGTGATAGTTGTTTCCAAGGTTGTTCTAAATTGACTAGTATTGATATTCCTGAAGGTGTAACTAGTATAGGTAATTTTTGTTTCCGAAGTTGTTCTAAATTGACTAGTATTGATATTTCTAGTAGCGTAACTAGTATAGGTCGTAGTTGTTTTTATGGTTGTTCTAATTTGGATAACATAAAAGTTTCAAATGATAATACTAATTATTCTAGCATAGATGGAACTTTATTTAATAAGAACAAGACTACTATCATCACTTATCCTAGTGCTAGGTCTAACGAATATATTATTCCTGAAGGTGTAACTAGTCTGGGTGATTATTGTTTCCAAGGTTGCTCAAATTTGACTAGTATAGATATTCCTGAAGGTGTTACTAGTATAGGTGATTATTGTTTCCAAGGTTGCTCAAATTTGACTAGTATAGATATTCCTGAAGGTGTAACTAGTCTGGGTAGTAATTGTTTCCAAGGTTGCTCAAATTTGACTAGTATAGATATTCCTGAAGGTGTAACTGGTCTGGGTGATTATTGTTTCCAAGGTTGCTCAAATTTGACTAGTATAGATATTCCTGAAGGTGTAACTGGTCTGGGTGATTATTGTTTTGATGGTTGTTCAAAATTGACTAGCATTGATATTCCTGAAGGTGTAACTGTTTTGGGTCATTATTGTTTCCTGTCTTGTTCTAATTTGGATAGCATAAATATTCCTGAAGGTGTACCTAGTCTGGGGAATAGTTGTTTCCATGGTTGTTCTAATTTGACTAGTATTACAATAAATAGACATATTGCTCCGAAATTATCTAATAGTAATATTTTTGGTAATTCATCTTCCAATTACACTGGGCGTAATACCTATGACCAAGGCACTAACATTCTTTATGTTCCTGCCGGAGCGACTGGATATGACACTGGCGTGTGGCTCGACCCTCTCTGCAATGCTGAAAAATGCGGCTTCACCATCAGTTATACACTTTAAAACTAATAATCATGTTTACAAAAGGAAATATAATCTATGCAGATGCTTTCAAGTATCTGAAACATAAAGAAAGAAATGTCATTGCACTATCCATTAAGGGTAGTGCAGATGATTATGAAGAGTTTCAAATGAATAATCCTCTGGATGTGGAAATATTCGGAAAAATGGTCTTTTGGAATAACCGGAAATTCGCTAACCGTCCGGACCGCATGACGAGAGATGGAGTCAAGACGAGTATTATACATTCACGATACTCTAATGATGACCAGATCGCTATCATGCTGAATAAGGATGCGAGCGAAGAAGATGCTATGTATTATCAGAAAATGCAGGAATGGAGGGAATTTGCTGCTTTGATTGCAGGGAAAATAGATTTCTCTGCTAAATAGTATTCACTTGATAAAATATTTAGTATGGATATGGGCTTAAATGAGTGGCTGGCTCTGATTGGAGCACTAGGCGGATTGGAAGCAATTAAATGGATAGCAAACTTCTATGTTAACCGGAAAACGAATGCCCGCAAGGAAGATGCGGCAGCAGATGCAGCAGAGAACGAAAATGAGAGAAAACAGGTTGCCTGGTTGGAAGAACGAATTGCTCAACGGGATGCGAAGATTGATACTATCTATGTAGAACTCCGGCAGGAACAAGCGGAGAAACTCCAACTCATTCACGATAAACATGAATTGGAATTACGGCTGAAAGAATCAGAGATAAAGAAGTGTGATGTTCGCGGATGTTCTAGTCGACAGCCGCCAAGTGATTATTAATTAAAATGGGAGGAAGAGAAATGAAAACTATTGATTCGATTATCATTCATTGTTCGGCCACACTTGCCGGGCAGGATTTACGTGCAAAGGACATTGACCGGATGCACCGACAAAGGGGATTCAGTCAGATCGGTTATAACTTCGTCATTGACCTTGATGGCACTGTGGAGAATGGTAGGCCGTTGTCTATCGACGGGGCGCATTGTAACACCAAAGGATTCTCCGGAGCATCCTATAATAAACATAGTATAGGTATCTGCTATATTGGCGGACTGGATGCAAGTGGAAAACCTGCAGACACTCGGACGGATGCACAAAAGAAAGCTCTCTATGATTTGGTGGCAAAATGCTGTAAAGAATATCAAATTATAGAATTACTTGGTCACCGTGATACTTCGCCTGACTTAGACTGTAGCGGTGAGGTAGAGCCTGTAGAGTATATCAAGGCGTGCCCGTGCTTCGATGTACGCTCCGAGTTTACCAACTTCTTGCGTAATATAGTTGTAAGACCATGAAGCGATCAATCTACATTATCATTTTGCTGGCGTCAGCAATATGGTTATCGTCCTGCAAGTCTTCTCGCAATATTGAGACGCATAAGCAGGTGGATTACTCCGGAGACTTTCAATATCTACGGAAGGTAGTGGAAGAGTTACGTATAGGCTTAAATAAGCAAACGAAGATTGTGAATGACCGGTTGAGTGATCTGAAGATTGAGAATACGACTGTTTATCTTTCAGCACCGGATTCAACCGGTAAGCAGCACGTAGTCAAAGAAAGTACAACTAAGGCTTCTAAGCTAGAACAGGAAAGGAGTGAAATTGATGAAACACTATCTATTACCATGCAGCAGTTCTCTAGTCGATTGGATACTCTTAGTAATAAGGTAGACGCTATATTGAGTCAAAAGGAAAAGATAGTTGAATTATCGTGGTTGGATTTACATAAGGATAATGTTTACTGTTGCGTTATTGGTTTGCTTGTTGTTGGATGGTTAGTTTACCGGATTAGAAAAAAGTAGAAGTTTACTTGTTAGCGAACAAATGATATCCGTGTCGAGAGATTCGGATATCATTCTATTTTATGTAGGATTTATACATCCATTTTATGTCGTTATTTCAATGCTAATATTGCAATATTATACTGTTTTTAGAGTGAAATTGATAAAAAACAGCCGAAAATGAACTGTTTTTGAATAAAAAACGTTTAATTTGCAGTAACATTAGCATGATTATGAAATTAACTAGTATAGATTACGCACGATTGATTCAATATGCAGCTCAAAAGTTGCATATGACTCGTTTAAACAAAACTCAAATCAATAAGATTTTGTTTTATGTGTACGGTGTATATTATGCTGAAACTGGTAAGCTGCTTTTTGATGATGATTCTCCCAAAGCATGGCCGTATGGTCCAGTATTTCCTATTGTCAACAAAAAGACAAATCCTGATGAAATTATAAAAGCATTTCCTAATGATGTTCTATGCGAGTTTAATAAGCATTCTAAAGCATTAGGGTTAGTAAAGTCCGCTGTTGATATGATGCACTCAATGAGTGCGGTTTCTTTAACCCAATGGTCACATAAAGAAGGTTCTCCTTGGTATAATACTCTTTATATTAAGGATAAAGAAGGAAAAGTTGTAGAACAAAATAAATGGAATACTCCAATATCTACTGAGTTGATAAAAGAATATTTTTCTAATCCTGCAAATAGAATTAAATAATGAATAAGAAAATCACTTTTCATGCAGATGATGATTTTTTTAATACCTTATTTGGATCTGGTAAGGTTATTAGATGGTATCATTATTTAATTCATTTGGGATATTATATACCGTACTGGGTAAGATTTTTCTTTTCTGCACCTTTCAAAGAGAAGAAAAAGGATATAAATATACTTGATACTGTTGGTTCTCTTTTAGAATCAGAAACGACTCCTGAAAACATAGAAAAATGTAAAGAACTTGTTCACCTTCATAGAATAGTGGAGAATACTAAAGCTAGGCGCAGGCTTGAAAAATGGTCTTTACGTGTGATAGCAATATATTTGTTTATCGTACTCTCCATTGTTACTTGTAACTATATTGCTATTCCTTTGATATCAGGATATATAGATATACATATCACGGAACCCATTATGATAACAATTCTTTCAACGACGACAATTAACATTATAGGTTTGGGGTTGATTGTGCTAAAGGGGCATTTCCTTGCAAATGATAAATCAAATAGTATATCCAAACAGAATCATCAAGAAGAATCATCTGAATAATATCATTCGCCCCGTCTCAACAACGGGGCTTTCTTTTGCTTATCCAGCAATTATCACTATCTTCGCATTGTAGAAGTTTACTTGTCAGCGGGTAGGTAGCAGCCCCGGATTGAAAGATTCAGGGCTTTTCTTTGCCTATACAATTAGAATATTTAGAAAATATTATTGATAACATTTGTGCCTAAACTTAGTATAAGCAGATTTTTTATAACTTTGCCATTAAAAATAAGTTATGATAGTAAATACAATGAGTATAGAGGAGATGCAAAAAGAAATAGAGAAGGATGCTGATCTTCTTTGGGATCGTACTCGCCGTTTTGTGGATGATTCGAAACGATTTTTTCTAAAAACTGAGATTTTCCCAGCTTATCGTCGTCTAGAATGGAATTCACCTCAAACTCATACTAAATGGATAATTTGCATTTTTGCAATGAACCGTTCATATCGTAAGAAAACCGCAGTTCTTCATTATGCACTTTATCAAAGCTATGGCTTAGGAGCTGTCATGTTACGTCTTTGGGATGACATGACTATAGAGAATATTACTCCTCATTTCTTTAGTAGATATAATGAGCGTTTTTTAAAACCTAATGGTATAAATTTATCAGGAATAGATATTATTGAATATTACATGAGCCATAACCCGGGTTCTTCTATCGATTATAACGATGAGTCTAAGAGGTATGTTTCATCTATAAATGATGGCATGATTCTAGGTGAGTATATAAATGGTAAATGCTTACAAGCTAATACTTTTGTTTCTAATAGCATGCTTTTTGAGGCCCAGATAATAAAAAATGAACTCCGTCGCCCGAATTTAGAAATGTATAATAGATTGATTGGCTTGTAATAAAAGAACGAATGAGGTAGTCTAATATGCTACCTATTTTTATGTTCTCTGTAAAATGCTAGAGTCATTAATCTTCATTTTCTCTAATAATTAGCAGAATAGTATTCAAATTAAAAAAATAATAGTATATTTGTGTACAGACGTGGATGTCTGTTGTATCATCTCTCTACGGAAAAGTTGCTAATTTTCGAAAGCGGGAGACAATACGTTATATACTCCAAAAAGAATGAGCCTCGACTAAGTGTAGTCGGGGCTTTTTTATTTTGTGCTTATCTTCTTATGTTTATATATATAAAATATGTATTCATAGTTTAATTTAACTTATTTATATGTTTTGAAAAGTACTATTCTTGAAGATATGAGTAAGTTTGTGCAACTTTAAAATTAAACATTATGGCAAAGAAGATTGGATATATTGAAAAGGATGGAGTAATATACGTATCTGTAAAAGACGTATTTGAATACTTGCACGAAATGGAGGTTATTACCACAGAAAAGTTAAAATGGGAATATCGGTGGAATTTCGAACAGGATATCCTTAAACGCATATATACTTGTTATAGGAGCGGTAATCGAACTAATTCAGATGTTCCTTGGATAATTGATGAAGAGTTTTATTGTCACTGGTTGCGATTTACATATTCAGACTTTACAAGAGTAATAAAGGTGTTGAGAAATGAACAGGAAATAAAGAGATTAGCGATGCTAATTGACCTTCATGACTTTGCTCACAGTAAAATGTTTGTGAAGAGAAAATTTGCCATTAAATAATACTTGTATTGTAATAGTAGAGTGGGTATATTTTAATTTGAGAAAAAGGCTGCAATTATTTTGCAATTAAATATTATTGCTTTACTTTTGCTGGAAATAAATTAAAATCTGCGCTATCGGTTACGGGCATATATTATGGTAGATACAAAGACAATAACAATTCGAATTCCGTTTGGTTCTTCTGTTTTTTTGGAAGCAATTCAAGGAGAAGATAGTATGAATGTGACTATTGTGCGTGCAATTGATAGATATCAATATCTTTGTGCTTATAGCATGGAAGAGATTAGAGGTAAATTTACACCAGATGAATGGTTTTTCTTTTTACGTGCAACGGATAAGATTATTCCTGAAGGTCCGTTTAGATATAATCCCGAGTCATTAATAGCGTATTGTAGAGATGCCGAAAAGTTGAATCCATCTCTGACTACAGATTTAAGTGTTGATTTAAAAGTTCTAATAGACAAAATTCAGAAATTAACAGCAGCCCAAATAGAAGCTATTTATAGTAGGGTTGAAAGACGGAGAATTGAAAGAAATACATTTGAGGGTTGGGAGTATTTTTGAGTAAAATATGATTAATAGGTAGCTTATATGCTACCTATTTTTATGCTCTCTGCAGAATACTCGAATCGTTTGGAGCTTTCTTTATAAAGTTATTCTCAATTTGATAAGCATCCATCTTGTCATCATTAAAAGGCTGTAGTAATGATTCAAGATCTTCCTTTGTCAGAGATGGACTTAGCCATTTTTCTTCGTCCTCTTTAGATAGGATAGCCGGCATCCGATGTTTGGTGTTGTGAATGTAATCAGTAAGAGGATTGGTATCAGTGGTAATAATAGAGAATGTATCATATTCTTCTCCTGTCTCTTTGTCTAGCCATCGGTCATAAATTCCTGCCATTGAAAATATAGTCTCATCTTTCAGGTAGATGTAATAAGGAATCTTTTTGCTCCCTTCATGTCTCCATTCAAAGTACCCTGTACTCGGTACGATGCATCTTTTCTTCATGACCGGCTCCCGGAAAGACGGTTTCTCAAAAATAGTATCCGCCCGTGCGTTAAGTGTCATTCTCCGTATCTCATCAGCATTAGTTTCATCTTTCGTCCAAAAAGGTATTAATCCCCAGTTGAAAACCTGCACTTCGTCTGAAGTGGTGATAATAGGATATTTGGGGAAGTTGAACGCATTCACGTGATACTGCTCGTTGAGTATATCTTGGTATATTTCAACGATGTCCGATTTACGGCCGTACCGGGCTGCTAATTTGATAGCCTTAGCACTCATACTATTATGAAAGCACATGTTATAGGCAATTAATGTTTATAATTTGATTGATGTCAGTAGTATAACGCCCAGAGAGTTGTTCTTGTTTAAGCTTCCAATCTCTTCCTGTACCCTGGATTGCTAATTTAACTAGCTGGCTGTGTTCTCCATTAATCTTATCTATTGCCTGCTGAAGCTTTTCCCGCTTTTCTCGATTCACAGAATCAAAAAGTCCAAGCTGGGCACCTTCAGTTATTTCAGTGATGATAACCCCAGCTTTCTTATATTGATAGCCTTGCATGAATATTGTCTTTAATCCGGCTAGCGCATAATGTACTATCTCTTGCGTGTCGTTTGTTGGTACCGGAAGATGTAGAACGGTGTTTTTCCAATATTGAGGAAGATCTTCTCGAAAGTTATTTGTGTGAATGAATACCATCAGAGACATTGCATAAGACTTCTGTTTACGAAGTTTTCTAGCACAGGTGGAAGCATGAGTAGCAATAGCTTCAGCCATCGTGTCAATGTCTTCTATCATCTTGCCAAAGCTCCGTGAAGTACAAATTTGCTTCTTGGCCGGTGGAGCTGATTCCATGTCAATACACGAGATACCGCGAAGTTCTTTCCATGTACGTTCACCTACTACCGTCATATTCTTGCGTACCCATGAGCCAGGCAATAGGGTAAAGTCATAGGCTGTTTTCACTCCTTGCTTTTCGAGCTTTGCTGCTTGTCTACGTCCGATTCCCCAAATGTCGCCAATTTCGGTAAGTTCAAGTGCACGGATTCTTTTTTCCTCGGAGTCAATGATACATAGCCGATTGTATGCAGGATATTTCTTTGCGAACTTATTAGCTACCTTTGCAAGCGTCTTGGTAGGGGCAATACCTAAACTAACAGGGATACCGGTACCACGTGTTACCTGGTTTACTATTTTTGTTCCAAGTAATTGAATATCTTGAATACCGTCAAGGTTGATAAATGCTTCGTCGATAGAATAAACTTCCAGTTCGGGTACTAATCCTGCCAAAATAGACATTACGCGTCCGGACATATCACCATATAGTGTATAATTGCTACTGAATACAGCAACTCTATGAGCGTTTACCAGATCTTTAATTTGATATGCCGGAACTCCCATTTTTATCCCTAGTTCCTTGGCTTCGTTGCTTCGCGCAATAACACATCCGTCATTGTTTGATAACACAACGACAGGTTTTCCATTAAGTGACGGGTTGAATACCCGTTCACAACTTGCATAGAAGTTATTGCAGTCCATCAATCCGAACATTATCTTTTCCTCCGATTCTTTTTAATTGTATAAGTTACTATTCCCCATACCATGAACTCATTATCTTTTGTTACCTTAATCAAGGGATAATCAGGATTGGAGGGAACCAGCCAAGCCGCATCAGGTTCTAATCTTACTCTTTTGACAGTAAATTCCCCGTCTATAAAGCACACGGCAAGATCATCATCCAGTAATTCAAGTGACTTGTCAATTACAAGTATATCACCTTCTTCTATTCCCTCATCCTTCATTGAGTCTCCGACTACGCGCCCGTAAAATGTACTGTCCGGATGGCGAATAAGTTCTTTATTCAAGTCTATAGCCTGTTCCAGATAGTCTTGAGCAGGAGAGGGGAAACCGGCTTTGATACCTTCATCTGCAAATTGCAGTGGAAGGTTGCTACTGACATCTATCTTATGTATTCTTATTTGCTTTTTCATAATTAATCCCCTTTCTCTGCTAATAACAAAAAGCAGATGGGATTTGCTCATGTGGATTTTGAAACGAAGATAACTAAAATGAATCTTTTATATTTCTACTACTGGTGATATGGTGTGAAGGAATGGCTATATGGTATAAGGGATGAAGGAGCTATTAAGCTCCTTCATTGTTTCCTTTCCCATCAACAGCACACAATCAACAAACTCTTTGGAAGGGTTACATAGGTGTTACTATCGAATTGAGAATAAAGTTCGGTGTGTACATAAAAAAAGTGAGGGGAACCACCCCCTCACCAAGTCAAACCAAAATAATCCGAATTATGTCCGTATTATCTTGATGATGCAAAGATACAAATTATTTTAAATTATCAAGTATTTCCCGGATTGCTTTATCTGCGTGTTTCCTCATAATAGTAACATAGTTGAAAATTGGGCGATCTTCTTTCATAGATTGACCGATACAGTATTCCAGTGTACTAAGAGGGATTCCGAGGTCGTATCCATGTTGGACGAAAGATTTGCGAGCTGAATATAGGGTGAACCGATGTTTGATTCCTGCAACTTTCCCTAGTTTATTAATCTTCCTGGCCAGCAGGTTATAACAAGATACGTAATTCTTATATTTCCCGAAAACAATCTTTCCAGTGCTTTTTTTCATATACTTGTTGATGATGGGTTTAGCTTCTTCAGGTATTGAGAAAGAAATCAGGCATTCGCCTTCTTTTGTATTCTTTGTTTTCTTCCGTACATAGTTTATCTCATCTGCTCGGAAGTCATACGCTAATATGTCTACTAGGTTCATACCGGCAAGATAATATGTTAGCATGAAGATGTCCCGTGTTACATTGAGATTATAATGTTCCAGATTCGCATCTCTGATTGTTTTCAATTCTTCTACCGTAATTTGTGTTTCTCGCTTCTTTGCCGATGGTACCTTTGCTGTAATGAAAGGATCTACATCATAACTGACATATCTCATTTTCGTTGCATAGTTGATGATAACCTTTAAAAGTGTAATGTAGATGTTGATTGTCGTACTCGAAAGCTTTGCTTTTGTCAGCCATGATATGTATTGGTTTATTCGAATAGGAGTAATATGCTCCATGAGAGAACCAGGCCCCACGAATTGAAGAAACTTGTTTGTCGCTAATTTGTAGAGCTTGTAAGTTTTTTCACGATCCTCTTCGTCGATTTGAGAAAGGTATTCATCTACGATGTCCTCAAATTTGCGATGCTTTTCCCCTGACCGTGGGGTAGTTATCATTTTGATTAATTGTGCACAGGTTAGAGAATCGGTGTATTCAAGTTCCATATATCGCTTAAAATATATGTTGTATTGCTGTTGTAATTTAGTATTAAGGAAATCTTTGTCCGGACGTCGTATTATTTTCCCGTTCTTAAATTCGTTTTCGTGAACCGTAATGTCTGTTGTGATAAATCTTGTATCAGAGTTATGTGCGACTCTGATTCTTATTTTATGTGTTCCGTCAGATAGTACTTTCGAGGGAATAATTACTAACGATAATGTAGCCATAATTTGTGTTTTTTATTGGAAAATGGGGTTTTCGACCATAATCCGAAATTTATTTTACTGTAATCTATTCATAATCAGATTTTAATACGGTTATTTTCCGACCATAATCCGACCATTTTTCGACCATTAAATAGCGTCAAAAGTGACGTTTTGAGTCTCATATATAGCTACTAATATGAATACAATTTAGTTCGGTTTATACTGTAATTAGTTGATTATCAGATATAAAAATAGCTCCCTAGTTCGTCCGCCGACGAGGGAGCTATCAACACAAAAACTAAACTAGACTTAACTAAACTATTCTATTCTTGGAATTTCACAATCCCTTTCTGTTCTTTGCAAAGGTAGATATAAAACGGGTTTTGACAAACTATAATCGACAAAAATCACTTTTTTACCGATAAATTCATGAATAATCAGCTCCTTTCGTCAAGAAAAGTCTGAAAAACTTGTTTGTAACTATCGCTGATAGGAATATATGTCTTGTCAAAAACAATACGGCCGCGGTCGATCACGCGTATCTTATCTTTTTGTACGATGAATGAGCGGTGCACACGTATGAAACGGCTGGAAGGTAAAAGTTCCTCCATTGCTTTCATACTCATCAGTGATAGAATGGGTTTGGAAGCATCTTCCGTATATATTTTAATATAATCTTTCAGTCCTTCGATATACATGATTTTCTTCAAGTCCACTTGCACCAGTTTGTAGTCACTTTTCACAAAGATACTGTCTATCTCTTCCGGTTTCTGCACAAGTTCGAACCATTGAAGGGCTTTGTTGGCGGCTTGCAGGAAATCGACGTATGAGATCGGTTTCAGCAGGTAATCGAGTGCATTGACACGATAACCGTCGATGGCATACTGTCCGAAAGCAGTGGTAAACACAATGCGGGTGTGCGGATCTACCATCTTCGAAAACTCCAAACCATTAAGCTCAGGCATCTGGATGTCCAGAAACAGGAGATCAATCTCTTCGCCAGGCAATTCTTTCATTGCCTGAACCGCACTGGAATACTTTCCTACGAGTTGCAGGAACGGGGTTTTATTCACGTAACTCTCTAACAAGCTAAGAGCTAACGGCTCATCGTCAACAATTGCACAACGTAACATCATACTATTTTATATCTAAAGTTCTTATATCCAATGTTTTGAAATCTACTCTTTGATCTTGATGCTTAATCTCGATTCGTATACTTTTTCATCCTTTGAGATGCCTTTCGACCAAGTATAAGCCCCGGGATAAAGAATCTCCAACCGGCGGCTGACTTGCTCCAGTCCCACACCCGAGCCACTTTTATCCTCCACTGTCTTTGGATGATTACTGTTGCGGATTTCGCAAATCACCTCCTTATCATTCTCCGAAAGATGAATGCTGATGAAACTCGATTCAGTAGGGGAGATGCCATGCTTGAAAGCATTCTCTATCAATGAGATAAAGATAAGCGGGGCTATAAGCGTCTGGCTGTCGGGCTGAATATCGAATTTAGTAATCATCTGTACATTGGCCGACAAGCGGATGCGCATCAGTTCAATGTAATTCCGGATAAAATCAACCTCCTTGCAGAGAGGAACGTATGTCTGTTGATTATCATATAACACATAACGAAGCAGTTTGCTCAACTCCTGAACTGCTTGTTGCGCCTTGTCCGAATCAAATGCAATCAGTGCATAGATATTATTCAGCGTATTCAGCAGAAAGTGAGGGTTCAGTTGGTTCCGTAGATTTTTCAGTTCCGCTTCCGCACGGTTTCGTTCCGCTTCTTTGCGGGCAGCTTCATTCTGCGTCCATCGCGCGCTCATACGGATAGCGGCACTTAGGCCGATAGTAAATACGAGGCTCAACATATCTCTAAGGAAGAACAACCATCCCGGAGGCATCCCCGGTCTTTTGGATTTGGGCATAAATGACGGATCGAATGTCAGGCTTTGCCAGAGATGTAACAAAATGCCGATGACACATAAAAAGATAATGTTGTAGACGATATATCTTTTGGCCTGACTCTGAAACAGGTAACGGGGAACAAGAATGAAATAATTCACGTAGAACGCAATCATGAAAGAGAGTGGTACAGCAAGATGGCGTATATAGGCCATCCAGTTAATGTTCCCGTTTCCACGTTCAACGAAGAAGAACGGGAAACCGAACATAATCCCCCAGCTGATAATGTGTATCAGTATCTCCAGGGGACGACGTGCGGATGTAAAGGTTTGTTTCATAAAGACAAAGATAATTTTTTTAATTGACAACCGACGGTTGTCAATCAATTATTCGTATCTGATGGCTTCTATCGGGTCTAAATCTGCTGCTTTCTTAGCCGGATACCATCCGAAGAAGACGCCCGTAATGGTACATACTGCGAAGGAAAGGAATACGCTCCACGGCTGGATATAGATAGGCCAATGCGCTACGCTCTTGACAATCCAGCTGGCCCCGCAACCGATAATTACTCCGATGATACCTCCCGTGATACTAATCATGATGGCCTCGATAAGGAATTGGCTTAGAATATCGACTCCACGTGCACCGACGGACATACGCAGACCGATTTCACGGGTGCGTTCCGTAACGGATACATACATGATATTCATAATTCCGATACCACCCACTACCAGCGAAATGCCTGCGATACAAGCCAGCAGGGTTGTCATCAGGTCGGTGGTTGAGTTGAGCATCGTGCTCAATTCCTGTTGGGTACGGATGGTGAAATCATCATCATCCGAAGCTTTCAGTTTATGGTTGCGACGCAGGATCGTACTGATTTCGTCAGTAGCATAATCCGTCATATCTTCGGTGAGGGCAGAGGCAAACACTCCCTGCAAATATGTAACGGCAAGCAGACGTTTCATCACTGTGGTGTATGGTGCAAGCACTACTGCATCCTGGTCTTGTCCCATAGAATTGTAGCCTTTGGCTTTGAGCACACCTACCACACGAAGCGGTATTTTACTGAAACGAATAATCTTACCTACCGGATCACTTCCGTCCGGAAAAAGATTGTCTACTATCGTCTTTCCGATCACACACACTTTGGCCGAACTTTGTATGTCGGCTTCTGTGAACATCTCTCCGTTTTCAACAGTCAGCTGGCGGATGTCGAGATATTCTGTTCCGACACCGTTCACGGAAGCCGGGTAGTTGTTGTTTCCGGCAATGAGTTGTCCCGATGATGAAACATTGGGACTGATGGCGGACAGGAAACTTGTCTCATCGCGCAAGGCTTCGTAGTCGGCAAGCTTCAAAGTCTGCATGGCAGACGGGTCCTGACGGACACCTCCACGCATATCGGCTCCCGGATGAATCATAATCATGTTCGATCCCATCTCGGAAATCTGCTGCTGGATGCTTTTCTTCGAACCTTGTCCGATAGCCAGCATCGTGATGACGGAAGCAACACCGATAATGATACCGAGCATGGTTAGAAAAGCACGCAGCTTATTGTTCGCCAATGCCCGGAGAGCTATCTTAAATAAATTAGTTCCATTCATAATGAATAATTTGCTAATTTGTCCATATACTAATGGGGTAATTTCCTGAAGGTATAGTCACCCAAGCTGTTTATTGTACAGCAATCGGCACATTAGTATATCGGCACATTGAATAATTATTAATCCTCGTCGTTTTTCGGCAATGCAGCCAGCGCTTCGGCGGCAGACAGAATTTTCGGATTGGTCGTATCTTCTATAACCTGACCGTCACGCAGACGGATATTCCGGCTGCTATATTGCGAAAGTTCGGGATTATGTGTGACAAAGATAATCGTACGTCCCTCTGCATGAAGCTTTTGAAATAGTACAAGTATCTCGAAAGAGGTACGGCTGTCGAGGTTTCCGGTCGCTTCGTCGGCAAGAATCACTGCCGGATTGTTGACCAATGCGCGTGCAATGGCAACGCGTTGCATCTGTCCACCGGACATCTGGTTGGATTTATGTTCCAAGCGGTCTCCCAATCCTACAGCCTGTAAGGATTCGATGGCACGGCGACGGCGTTCGGAAGCGCTCACGGCAGAGTTGTACATAAGCGGTAGTTCCACATTTTCTACAGCCGTCGTTTTAGGTAACAAGTTGTAGCTTTGGAACACGAAGCCAATCTTCCGGTTTCTTAGTACCGCACGTTGAGGCTTGCTCATCGTACGTACAGGAATATCGTCGAGCAGATACTCTCCGCTGGTTGGGGTGTCCAGACAGCCTAATATATTAAGCAGCGTGGATTTCCCCGAACCGGAAGTCCCCATGATGGTGACAAACTCCCCTTCATTGATATTGAACGAAACGCCCCGCAATGCGTGGACAGTTTCGTCGCCTACCTGAAAGTTACGTTTGATATTTTGTATTTCAATTACTTTTTTCATCGTAAATAATGTGTTAAGAGAGTGTGTCAAAACGCAGATTAACGCAATTTATCGCAGATTATTTCAATTATATTGATATATTAATCAATGACTTATACAATTATTTTTGCGATAAATCGCGTTAATCTGCATTTTATTATTCATTATGGCACCCTCTTTAATAATTATTATTTCTTCTTACTTCCCGGACGGCTAGGCATGAACGGACTTCTTTCTCCGCCACTTTCCTGATTCCCTTCAGCGGCTACATTTTCACCGGGCATTGCTCCTATGGTAGCTTCTGTCACAACTTTTGTTCCTTCGGAAATACCACTGATAATCTCTGTAGATATACCGTTGCTGATTCCGATTTCTACCGGATGAGCGGTGAATGTAGTTCCTTCACGAGTCCAGAGTTTGTGTTCGCCTTCGCAATCTTTTACGATGTCATTATTGCCGATTAGAGGTTTTTCCGGTGTGAATCGCAGTGCTTTGTTCGGAACGGACAACACATCCTTTTTATCAAGAATATAGATCGTGACATTAGCCGTCAAACGCGGTTTCAGTTTCAGATCAGGGTTGGGAGCAGAGATTACAACTTCATAAGTAACCACTGTAGTAGTGGTACTTGTGCTGCTCGTGCTGCTTGCGTCTCCCAGACGAATCTGTGTAACTACACCTTCGAATACATCATTCGGATAAGCATCTACCGTGAAGCTGGCACGCTGGCCTTCTACTACGCCGCCTATATCGGCTTCATCCACATCGGCTACCACTTGCATCTGTGTCAGGTCGGCAGCGATGGTGAACAGTGTCGGAGTTTCGAATCCGGAAGCAACGGTTTGTCCTGCTTCCACATCACGGCTGATGACTACTCCGTCAATCGGTGAGGTGATAGTAGCATAAGCCAGGTTACGTTCCGCTTTTGCGAGCGATGCCTTACTGCTGTCATAACTGCTTTTTGCTTTCTGGTAGTTGTAGAGGGCCTGTTCGAAATCCGTATCACTAATCAGTGACTTTTCATGTAAGCCTTTGCTGCGTTCATAATTCTTCTTCTGATATTCATATTCGGCTTTTGCACCATCGTACGTTGCCTGTTGTGATGCCAGTTCACTTTGCAATGTGGCACGGTCCATTTCGGCAATCAACTGTCCTTTGGTTACTACCGAGTTGTAATCTACGTAAATCTTGTCGATGATACCGGAAACCTGTGTACCGACTTCTACTTCCGTCACCGGTTCGATGGTTCCGGTAGCAGTCACCGAATTTGAAATATCGCCTTTGCTCACGTTGGCAGTGGCGTAGGTGACTTTGTGCTTGGCCGGTGAACCTGCAAAGAACCAGATTCCTGCACCTGCTACCACAACGACTGCCACAGCGATTAAGATAATCTTTTT
This sequence comes from Bacteroides sp. L008, assembly GCF_040812255.1. Classification (NCBI taxonomy): domain Bacteria; kingdom Pseudomonadati; phylum Bacteroidota; class Bacteroidia; order Bacteroidales; family Bacteroidaceae; genus Bacteroides; species Bacteroides sp. L008. The sequence goes on from NZ_JBFNXO010000001.1 coordinate 787,146, forward strand.
AGTTTTCATTCGTTTATTATGCTTTTATTTAGATTGCTAATTGATCTCCCTGATAGAACTTCAGCAGTTGCATATTCAGTATGGCCATATATTTAGCCTGAAGCTGTTCCTGCTGTGCTTGCAGCAAGTTGTTCTTTTCAGTAAGAAGTTCTATGGTATTCTTCATTCCCAGATTAAACTGTTCGCTAATCAACTCATAGCTGATTTGTGTACTCTTCAACTTCTCGTTTGCTGCTGCATAGCGTTGCTGTGCACTGTTAGCATCCAGCCAGAGTCCTTCAATGGTTTTGTACAGCGTCTTTTGTTCGTCGAGCAAGGATAACATGCTCGTCTCGTATTGCAGTTTAGCTTTCTGTACGGCACTTTTAGTTTGACGGTTATTGAAGATCGGCACACTGACAGATAATCCGATGGAATTGTTCCATCCGTTTTTCACTTGCTCTCCAAAAGTGAAGTCACTGCCGTTGGTATGGTTGGTGCCGATTCCGGCGCTAAGGCTGATCGTGGGAAAATAACTCGATTTGGCAATATCGATACCCAGTTCGGAAGCTTCTACATTAAGTTTGCTCGCTTCAATTTCGGGGCGAAGACTCAATGCACTAATGTACACATCTTTTTTTGTAGGCAATGGAGCCAGTACATTTTCGTCGGACAGGGCGGGGAGATAGATGTTCATTTCATTCTCCCCATCCAGTTCGAGCAGTTGTTTCAGTTGTAATTTGTAATCTTCAAGAGTGGCTTGCGCTGTGACAAGTTGGTATCGGTCTGTGCTCACTTGTGCTTCTAGTTGGGCAAAATCGCTTTTGGCAATGCTTCCGGCGTTCAGAAGTTCCTGTCCGCGGTCGCGCTGCGCAATAGAAACTTGCAGGGTACTTTCGTTTACTTTAACAGACTCGGCTGCATAAAGAATCTGGATATACACTTGGGCGATAGATTCCTGAATGTTATTTTCGGAAGTCGCTACGTCCAGTTCGGCTACCTGATTGTTCAACTTTTCCTGTTGGATGGTTTTCAGTCTTTTGTTACCATTATATAGAGTCCACGACGCATTCAGTCCATAATTACCATTGTAGCTTGTTTTGCTGTTACTACTGATAATTTCGCTGCCACTCACCCGGCTACTCGTCTCTTGATACGGACGGTTCACCACTTGCTGGCTGGTAGAGAACGAAAGACTGGGAAACAAGGCAGCCTTAGCTGTCTTCACATCAATCTGCGTGCTAGCCGCAGTGATCCGGTTCTTGCGAATCGTGATGTTCTGCTCTTTTGCGTAGTCGATGCATGACTGCAAATCCCATTGAGCCGGAATCTTCGTTTCTTTCAGCGTATCGACTTGCAGCGGAGAAACTTGGGCGGATATGCCGGACAGCATACCTGCTCCAAGAAATGTCATCACTGTCAATCTTCTTACATTTATCATATTCATACTTCTATTGATTTACTGTTGGCGAAGGTACGTACATATTATATATGCCGCAAAAACGATAGACGGATGACGGATTTTCGCCGTTAAATGTTTTTTTTCTGTCGATAGGCAGGTTTTTGAAGAAAAACACAACAAATCACACAACTTTTTTGACTAGTTGTTTGTTTTAATTATAAAAAATGTATATTTGTATTCATTACAAATTATAACGTCAACATATGAAGAATACACTGCTTACGATCTGGAACTTCTATTTGGAGGGCTTCCGTAGTATGACCTTGGGGCGTACCCTTTGGGTTATCATTCTGCTGAAATTATTCGTCATGTTCTTCATCCTTAAAATGTTCTTTTTCCCTGATTTCCTCCGTGACCATCCTACGGATGACGACAAGGGAACATACGTGGGAAACGAACTGATAGAACGTGCCATCCCCGGTAAATCTACTGATTTTTAACTCTTAAACTACATAGGATTATGATTGAAAGTATTGACACCTCGCTGATCGATTGGTCGAGAGCCCAATTTGCGATGACAGCCATGTACCACTGGATTTTTGTTCCTCTCACACTCGGACTGGCAGTGGTGATGGGAATCATGGAGACGCTGTATTATAAAACAGGCAATGAATTTTGGAAAAAGACTGCCCAGTTTTGGATGAAACTCTTCGGTATAAACTTTGCCATTGGTGTGGCAACCGGTTTGATTCTGGAGTTTGAGTTCGGTACGAACTGGAGCAATTATTCGTGGTTTGTAGGGGATATCTTCGGTGCTCCGTTGGCTATAGAAGGAATTTTGGCATTCTTTATGGAAGCCACATTTATCGCCGTCATGTTCTTTGGATGGGGAAAAGTAAGTAAACGTTTCCACTTGGCTTCCACCTGGCTGACAGGCTTGGGAGCTACGATTTCTGCCTGGTGGATTCTCGTAGCCAATGCATGGATGCAGCATCCGGTAGGCATGGAATTCAATCCCGATACGGTTCGTAATGAGATGGTAGATTTCTGGGCAGTGGCTACGTCACCCGTAGCGGTCAATAAATTCTTCCATACGGTATTGTCCGGCTGGGTGCTGGGCGCTGTTTTTGTAGTCGGCATCAGTTGTTGGTATCTGCTGAAGAAACGTAATCGTGAGTTTGCGCTTGCCAGCATCAAGATTGGTGCTATTTTCGGATTAGTGGCATCATTGCTTTCTGCTTGGACAGGTGACGGTTCCGGTTATCAGATTGCCCAGACGCAACCGATGAAACTGGCTGCTGTGGAAGGTTTGTATGAAGGCGGCACCCATGTAGGTTTGGTTGGAATAGGAGTATTGAATCCGGAAAAGAAGACTTACAATGATGGAAAAGATCCTTTCCTCTTCCGTTTTGAAATCCCCAGCATGCTTTCTTTCCTTGCAGAACGTGATGTAAACGGCTACGTTCCGGGCATTACGAATATCATCGAGGGTGGTTATCAACAGAAAGACGGATCGACAGCTCTTTCTGCTGCCGAGAAGATAGAACGTGGAAAAACGGCTATCGGTGCATTGGCTGCCTATCGTGCTGCAAAGAGTGCAGGACACGAGGAGGATGCTCAAATTGCATATAAAGTATTGCAGGAGAATATTCCATATTTCGGTTACGGATATATCAAAGATGTGAACCAACTGGTTCCGAATGTTCCTCTGAACTTCTATGCGTTCCGTGTAATGGTAATCTTGGGCGGATACTTCATCCTGTTCTTTATTGTCGTTCTCTTCTTTATCTATAAGAAAGATTTAAGCCAGATGCGTTGGATGCACTGGATTGCTCTGCTGACGATTCCTTTGGGATACATCGCCGGACAAGCCGGATGGGTGGTTGCCGAATGTGGCCGTCAACCGTGGGCGATCCGCGATATGCTGCCGACAATGGCTGCCATCTCCAAGCTGGATGTAAGCTCTGTACAAACGACTTTCTTTATCTTCCTGCTCCTGTTTACAGTGATGCTGATTGCAGGTGTCGGAATTATGGTAAAGGCTATCAAAAAAGGACCGGAGAATTGATAATTACCTATTACTTATTACTTAATATTTTAGCTATATGTATATATTTTTGCAACAATATTGGTGGCTTGTCGTTTCCTTGTTAGGGGCCATACTCGTGTTCTTATTGTTTGTACAAGGAGGTAATTCATTGTTGTTCTGTCTGGGTAAAACCGAAGAACATCGTAAGATGATGGTGAATTCTACCGGACGTAAGTGGGAGTTTACGTTTACTACATTGGTTACGTTTGGGGGAGCTTTCTTTGCTTCTTTCCCGTTGTTTTACAGTACCAGTTTCGGTGGTGCATATTGGCTTTGGATGATTATACTTTTCAGTTTTGTATTGCAGGCTGTCAGTTATGAGTTTCAGAGTAAGGCCGGAAATCTGTTAGGTAAAAAGACATACCGGACTTTTTTGGTGATTAATGGAGTGGTAGGTCCTGTGTTACTTGGTGGGGCAGTGGCTACATTCTTTACCGGTTCTGATTTCTATATTAATAAGGCTAATATGACGGATACCATTATGCCGGTAATCAGTCATTGGGGAAATGGCTGGCACGGATTGGATGCGTTGACCAACATTTGGAATGTAATTCTTGGATTGGCTGTCTTCTTCCTTGCGCGTGTGTTGGGATCGCTCTACTTCATTAATAATATTGATGATAAAGAGTTGACCGATAAATGTCGTCGTGCAGTACGCAATAATACAGTTTTGTTCCTTGTATTCTTTTTGGCATTTGTCATTCGTACATTGGTATCTGATGGTTTTGCCGTTAATCCGGATACACAGGAAATTTATATGCAACCATATAAGTATCTCACTAACTTTATCGAAATGCCGGTAGTGCTGGCTTTATTCCTGATTGGTGTGGTACTGGTTCTTTTCGGCATTGGAAAGACATTGCTTAAAAAGACGTTTGACAAAGGAATCTGGTTTACGGGAATCGGTACGGTACTGACTGTTTTATCTTTATTGCTGGTAGCAGGGTACAACAATACTGCTTATTATCCGTCATATACAGACTTGCAAAGCTCATTAACTTTAGCCAATAGCTGTTCCAGCGAATTTACGCTAAAGACAATGGCCTATGTCTCTATTCTTGTTCCGTTCGTAATTGCATATATTTTCTATGCTTGGCGTAGTATCGATCGTCACAAAATAACCGAGAAGGAAATGGATGAAGGAGGACACTCATATTAATACTTTGTTCGACTCATAATATGTTGTCTGTATAGAATTTCAACATTGAGATTCTTGCAGGAGCAAATAAACTCCCCTTATTTAATTCTCTATGTCATGGTAGAGAAGTTAAATGAGGGGAGTTTTTTTATGTATAAGCCTTTTCTATCTTTTCAAATAGATCGCTTTTTATTTGTTGACTATATTCTCCGGCTTTCCGGCGATATAAGCCTGAAGGTTACTGATTGCAATATTCATCAGACGTTCACGAGCCTCGATGGTTGCCCAGGCAATGTGCGGAGTGATGTAGCAGTTCTTTGCAGTTAGTAATGGATTGTCGGCACAAGGCGGTTCAGTAGAAAGCACGTCTACTCCGGCTGCATAAATTTTGCCACTGTTCAAAGCGTCTGCAAGGTCTTGTTCGTTGATAAGCGGGCCGCGACCGGTGTTGATTAAGATAGCTGTCGGCTTCATCATGGCGAGACGGCGTGCATTTACCATTTCGCGTGTCTCCGGAGTAAGCGGGCAGTGCAAACTGATAATATCACATTCGCTGAACAACTGATCTAAATCCATCTTCTTGATTTCCGGTGGTAACTGGAAGTGCGATTTAGAAGTCAATGCATACACTTGCATACCGAAACCGATCGCAACACGCGCTGTGGTATATCCGGTATTTCCCAGTCCTACCAGACCGATTTTCTTTTCCCGCAGTTCCATCAACGGAGTGTCCCAAAAACAGAAATCCTTGTTGTTGGTCCAACGACCTTTATGCACTTCTTCAGAGTGGTGTTGCACTTGTTGAGTGATGTTCAGGATATGCGCAAATACCATTTGAGCAACGGAAGCGGTGCTGTATGAAGGAATATTAGTAACGACGATTCCCCGTTCTTTTGCAGCAGCTGTGTCTACCACATTGTATCCGGTAGCCAACACACCGATATATTTCAGTTCGGGCAGTGCAGCCATGTGGTCTGCATTGATGATTACCTTGTTAGTCAGAATTGCTTCTGCACCGGCTGCACGTTCTAATACCTCTTCCGGAGCTGTACGGTCATAAATTGTACATTCTCCAAGCACCTTCATACCCTCCCAGGATAAATCTCCGGGATTGGCGGCATAGCCGTCTAAAACTACAATCTTCATTTTAATTTCAATATTATTAATATGTTATAATGTTTCCTACTGCTTTATTTTGCTTTTAGCTTTTCTTACAGAAGGGAGTGACTTATTTTACGAACACTTATTTTTTAAATTTGTCTCCCCACAACTGTATCATTCGCTCGGCATGTTTCTGCTCTGCCGGATTGTTTTGCGGTTGCCATATCCGTTTGTCTTTCAATTCGTCCGGAAGAAATTGCTGTTTGACAAAGTTACCTTCATAGCTGTGTGCATATTTATATTCCTGTCCGTATCCCAACTGTTTCATCAGTTTGGTCGGAGCATTGCGCAGATGCAAGGGGACAGGCAGATTACCAGTTGACCGGACTAACTCTAATGCATCGTTAATTGCACTGTATGCCGAGTTGCTTTTAGGGCTGGTAGCCAGATAAATCGTTGTTTCAGCCAAAGGAATCCGTCCTTCGGGCCAACCGATTTTCATCAATGTATCAAAGCACGCATTAGCGAGAAGCAATGCATTCGGGTTTGCCAAACCAATGTCCTCGGAAGCAGAGATCACAAGCCGGCGGGCAATGAAAGCAGGATCTTCGCCTCCTTCTACCATACGGGCAAGCCAGTAGATCGCTCCGTCAGGATCGCTGCCGCGGATAGACTTGATGAAAGCCGAGATAATGTCATAATGCATCTCTCCATCTTTGTCATAAGCCAGTGGATTCTGTTGCAAGCGTTCGGTCACCATTTCATCGGTGATGACAACTGTTTCCTCCGTCTCCGATTGTACAACAAGTTCCAATATATTAAGCAGTTTGCGGGCATCTCCACCGGAGAAGCGCAGCATGGCTGTTGTTTCTTTCAATTCAATTTTTCGTTCCTTCAGCACGGTATCCGTAGTGATGGCGCGTTGCAGAAGTTCCAGCAAATCTTCTTTTTCCAAAGATTTGAGTACATAAAGCTGGCAACGGGACAGGAGAGGGCGGATGACCTCGAACGACGGGTTTTCCGTTGTTGCACCAATCAGCGTGACTGTTCCGTTCTCTACAGCTCCCAACAGTGAATCCTGCTGTGACTTGCTGAACCGATGGATTTCATCGATAAACAGAATCGGACTGGACTGCGAAAAGAAACGGTTGCTCTTGGCACGGTCTATCACTTCGCGCACATCCTTCACACCGGAAGTTACAGCACTCAAAGTATAGAAAGGCGTCTCCAGTTTGTTGGCAATGATCTGTGCAAGAGTCGTTTTACCTACTCCGGGAGGTCCCCAGAGAATAAAAGAAGAGATGCGCCCTGCGTCAATCATCTTCCGCAAGATGGCTCCCGGTCCAACTAAATGTTTCTGACCGATATATTCATCCAAAGTTTTTGGCCGTAACCGTTCTGCTAAAGGTTGCATAATTTTTTAGAATACCATTAATACCATGAAACGAATACCGTTTTTGTTGATACCCGGATTATCACGGTAAGTGAAACGATGTACATATTCAATGTGCAGCAACTTGAAAATGTTGTAGATACCTACACTTCCTTCGATATACGGCACTTTCGGGTCCATTACGAAACTGGTGAACTTACCGTCGCGTGTCGGGAAACGGAACAAATCGGGATTGTTGCTCTTAAACGGATTATTCTTATCCGTCAATGTTCCCCACAAGGCACGTACGCGGAACATTTCCCTCCATTTCAAGTTCTTGATAAGGGGAATACGGTTGAATAGTTTTCCATTCATATCATAAGATAATGACATGGAAGCGTAACGGTCGTTCAGGAATTCCATGTTATTAATCAAGTTGAACGTTTCGCGCTGGGTGATGTAGGACAAGTTAGCTTCCGGCAAGATCAACAATGGGAAAGGAACCGTGTTCCATTCAGCACCTGCTTTTAAGCTACAGTCAATCTTTCCCCAGGAAGAGGGAAGCCAGAAACGTTTCCACACACTTGCTTCCGTACGGTTAAAACTGTAATCTCCGCCTAGTACTCCTTTGAAACCCATGGCGTGAGTCAATGTAAAGATAGGAGCATCCAGCGATACGGGCACGCGGCGTTGTTTGGAGTTGACAAATGATTCGCCCGGAGCATAACGCAGCGTCAGACTTGCTTCCGAAGTCGTGACATCATGTACACGGGTTTGTGCGGCATCATTGCGCAGATATTCCAGTTTGCCGGTAGGTTCGTCGTTGCGATGGCGCAGCATGGCTTTCACTCCGAATCCTGTCAGCGTTTCAAGTTCATAATTAATGGTAGCGTCGCGCATATACGACATTTGGTCTACTGTCGTTGTTTTTACCGACAGGAAGATATTGTCTTTATCCGTGAACAGGAATTTATCCATCGGAGACATTACGTCATAACTGTACGTAGCCGAAAGATAATGTTTCGGGAATTCCCAGACTACATAATCGCGTTTATTAAACGAATAAGTCACCGTACCGCTATATTTCCAGCGTTCGTCTTTCAGACCGTAAGCTCCGTATCCGTTCAAGAACCAGTGTTTATGGAAATGAGCCGTTGTCATGCCGCTCAACCGGAAACGGGTACCATCAATGTAGTTGCTCGAAATCATGGTGTTGATAGGGCCGATATCCACTTTGCTCGGATGGCCTTTGCTTCCTGTTTCCACAAAGTTTTCAATCAGTGCTTTCGCTCCGAAGATGATGTACTTGAATCCCGGTATCTGTTCGAGGCGGTTGACGAATACATCCATCGAGCTTTCTTTCTTCGTCAGCGGTACTTGACGGACACTTGCCCAATATTCATCGCTTTTCGAAAGCATATCCGCTTCTTTTATCACGCTGCCTTTCAACCGGAACAGTCGTTGTTCGATAGGATCGAATTTATAATTACTATATTTTGTAGTTCGTTCCACCTGCAATCCGCCTGCCGTTTTGTTGGAATTCCAGGATAGGTCTACGGTCATGTCATCATCCGCCAATACCCAGTTGCCGTTAGGAAGTTGCTCGTACTGTTGCACGATGTCCATGCGGTTGACGAAGTTTACCCCTGTCTTTTTAGGCAGGTTCATCGTACACTTCTGAACGGCATAAGTAGAGTCGTTCAATACGTAAAGATGTCCGGTGAATCCGAAGTCCTGCGAGTTTTGCGGAACAAACGTAAGGTGGACACATTCGCGCCTGTTTACCATCAATGTGTCCATCAGATAATATTTATAAAATGAGATGGCATTGTTACCGATAGGGCTCACGAAGCGCTGTTGGAGCAACCGGATATCATCGTCGTAGATATTGATGTCAGCAAATACGTCTTTCAGTACAGTGCCGAGCATATCTCCTGTGGAGAAGAATTCTTCTATACCATTGGAGTTCTTGCCTTTGATGATCGTTTTTTTGTTTTCGGGATTTTTGCGATAGATGGTTTGCGAAGCCGTCTCCTGTACGGAAATCGGGAGAATCAATTTATTGGTTGTTTCCGAAACTTCCACCTGATCTTTTAGGAATGAATATTTCTTGTAGATTCCTTTTTCCAGTTTTTCCGGCGTGAGGTCGTTGATAGACATCTTCATTTTCTCGTACTTGTCGTACTGATAGTATTCATTCACTTCAAGGACTTGTGCCTTTTTGTGTTCGATTACTTTCTTCATGAATTCGACTGCCGGGTTGTTTTTACGGGAGTATTTTTCCTTTTGAGGTTTCACTACAACCTCGTTCAGGAGCACATTATCCGGAGCCAGCTTAACGTTTACCGTCTGATTGTTGGAACCGACTTTAACTGTTTTACTGATATAACCTACAGCGGAGAACACAAGAGTTCCTCCGTTTCTGCGGGCTTCAAGACTGTATTCTCCGTCAATATTGGTGATGGTACCCATATCTCTCTTTTCCTGATAGTAAACAGAGATATACATCAATGGCTCGTGGGTAACAGAATCAGTGACTACCCCTTTTATTTGCTGCGCAAAAGCATTTGAAGCTGCCAATACGAGTAAGAACAGTATAAGTATTTTGCTATATTGTTGTTTCATAACGTACGTAGTAGGGCGCAAAGTTAACAAATAACTCTAAGGATAACAGAATATATAACTTTTTTTACCCATCGTTTTTTGTTGTTTACAAGCTTTGGTTGTCCGTCAATGAAAGGGAATGGGGCAATTCACCTTTCGATAAATTAGTTTCCCGCGTAGATAGTGATTGTTTCTCTATGGGAAACCTTTGTTCCCCCTATGGGGAAACTCTTGTTTCTCTACGGGGGAACAACAGTTCCCTTACGGGGTAAATAAAGTCTTCCGGCATGAAATGGAAAGTAACGTGCCGGAAGATGAAATGTATCCCTGTAGCAGTACTATTTTTTATCAGTCAATATCTGCACGATACGTTCTGCTGTACGCCCGTCCCAACGCTCGGGAAGTTCGCCTCTTTTCCATTCACCTTGCATCAGGGTGTTCATTGCTTTGGCAAGCAGGGCAGGATCTTCCCCGACAAGTTCGTTGGTTCCCATGCGCCATGTTTCGGGATGTTCGGCATACGTGTTGAGCGTGATACATGGAATACCCATAAATGTTGCTTCTTCGGCCACATTGCCCGAATCCGTAATGATTCCTTTTGCCTTGTTTATCAGATAACCGAAGAACAGGTAATTCTGTGGCGGCATTATGTGGAGGTTCGGAGCTTCGATGCCTAATTCTTTGATGGCATTTCGTACGTATGTGTGCAGCGGTGCTACGATAGGCATACCGGCAGATTTTTCAATGATTGTTTTCAGCAACTGACGCAGGTTTCCTTTGTTGTTCAGCAATACGCGACGGTTGAGGGTGAGCAGGAGATAATTTCCCTCTTGCAGTCCCAATACGGAAAACCATATCGGTTTGAGCAAACGGTTCCGGTTGTAACGAACGGTATCTATGAGAATGTTGCCTACATAATATACATTTTCACTTTCCGTTCCTGTCTGGTTCAGGTTGCGGTTGGCAACCATGCCGGCAGTGAATAGATAGTCGGATATTCCATCTGTAATCATGCGGTTGACCTCTTTCGGCATCTTCATGTCGAAAGAACGGGTTCCGGCTACGAGATGCGCTACCTTGATTCCTTGTTTCTTGGCAACGATGGCACAGCTCATGGTGGCAGTCAGATCGTCTACCACGAGAACTACGTGTGCCGGATTCTCCGTCAGTTCCTGTTCGAAGGCTATCATGATTCCGGCTGTCAAACTCGTTGGATTACTGCTTTCCACTCCCAGATAAACATCGGGAGCTTTCATATCAAGGTCCGAAAAGAGAGAAGCATCCAGACTTGTATCGTCTTTCCTTCCTGTATATACCAGTCGGTAAGAGATACTTTTACCCAGCGCCCGTGCGGCCTCAATAGCGCGTGTAATGGGAGCTATCTTCATAAAATTGGGGCGTGCCCCCGCAACAATTGTTATTTTCATATTGTTTCTATCTTATTCGGTTTAATTCGTGAAGCAAAAGTACATTTTCTTACGGAATTTATTTGTTACTTTGCATACAAAATAACAAATATATGCCCACATTCGTTCAAATTCTTGATTTTATAGGCACATTTGCCTTTGCTATTAGTGGCATCCGGCTGGCTTCGGCGAAACGTTTCGACTGGTTCGGTGCTTATGTGGTAGGACTTGCTACAGCTATCGGTGGCGGTACCATCCGTGATGTCCTGCTCGATGTGACACCGGGATGGATGACTGATCCTATATATCTGATTTGTACGGGACTGGCTTTGCTGTGGGTGATCTGTTTCGGACGTTCGCTCATACGGCTCAATAATACTTTCTTTATTTTCGACACTATCGGCTTGGCATTGTTTACCGTGGTAGGTGTAGGCAAGAGCATTGCTTTAGGCTATCCTTTCTGGGTGGCGATTATCATGGGTAGCATTACGGGAGCAGCAGGTGGAGTGATTCGTGACGTTTTTATCAATGAAATACCTCTCATTTTCCGAAAAGAAATTTATGCAATGGCCTGCGTCGTAGGTGGTATTGCATACTGGATTTGCGACGCCACAGGTCTGGAATCATACGCCTGTCAGTTGATTGGCGGACTGGCGGTATTCCTGACCCGCATCTTAGCTGTCAAATATCATATCTGCCTGCCTATATTAAAAGGTAGTGAAGAGCCGGAAGAATAAGGACGGCATTACTTTTCCTCCTTTATATCCAGTTCTCCCTGAAAACTAATGGACTGACGGTTTTGCATATTGACATCGATACTTGCCGAACCGTTGGGGAAGACTTTGGCTCTGAATTCATATCTGTCTTCAGGATTACGTGCAACGAATTTGATAACGGCATTCCCTTTCTTGTCCATTTCCATATTATATTCTTTAAGGATGGCTTTGAAATTCAGTCCGTCACCTCCGCCATACGGGATGCTATAAGCCCGTCCATAATAAGGCAAATAAGAAATAACAGAATCATTTCTGATTGTCAGTGAGTAGGAAGACGTCAAAGGGATGGAGCGTCCGCGCATCGGCATGGCAGTGTTGACATCTATCTTGTAATTTTCTGATTCAATCAGTTTCTTTACCGCTTCTTTTTTCTGTTCCTTCTTTTCCTTCTTACTTTGAGCCGAAAGGGTAGGGATTCCCATTAATAAGGCTAATAACAGCATAAAGATTTGTTTCTTCGTTCTCATATCAGTTGTATTTAGGTTGATGTATATATGTATAACAACCAAATATACTAAAAAGACAGGGATACTTCTGTTTCTTTTAATGAAAATTAAACAGAAATCCCTGTCTTTTATAAGTTTAGCCCGATTTAGAACTGTTCCAGTATTTCAATTCGCTTTTCGATAGGAGGATGAGTGGCGAACAACCCGCTAAGTCCGCTGAATATACTTTTAGAATTCTTTTTGGGATTCTGAATAAATAATTGTGCCACGTCTTTCCTTTCTACTGCCTCGATGGCAGGGTCTGCCGATATTTTGCGGAGAGCGTTGGCCAGTGCTAATGGGTTTTTCGTCATTTCTGCCGAACCTGCATCTGCCATGTATTCGCGTTTGCGTGAAATGGCAAAGCGCATCAGGCTTGCGAAGAGATAGCCGATGGCGGCTATCACTAAAGCGATAAGAATAAAGAGAAACACGCCGCCGCTACCTTTATTGTTACTACGCACGCGTATGTGCGTGATGGCATAAAATGTGATTTCTGTCAGCATGGAAAAGATCCCGACAAAGACGATGGAAATAATCAGCAGGCGCACGTCACGGTTACGGATGTGACTTAGCTCGTGCGCAATTACCGCTTCCAGTTCCTCATCATTTAGTTTCCGGATGATACCTTCCGATAGGGTAACGGTGTATGTGCGTTCGTTGATACCGCTGGCAAATGCATTCAGGGAACTGTCATAGATGATATTGATTTTCGGCATTTTCATGCCTTGAGACATACAAAGGTTTTCCACCAGATTATAAACTCGTTTATTCTCCCGACGGTTCAACGGCTTGGAACCGGTGGCGGAATTGATAATACTTGTGTTAGCCCAATAGGCAATCAGAAACCAAATTAATACGATCCCCATGGTATATGGCAACGAAGAGAAGAAGAAATGATTGACCATTGGCATTATTTCTATTTCCATACTCTTTCCGTATCCAAAAAGAACCAACAGGTAACAGGATAAATAGAGGAGTGCCGCTACGAGACAAGGAAACAGGAATAGCAGAAACGCAGAGCGCAGATTATTCCGGCTCTGCTGTGTTTGGATTCCGACGTATTGCATGCGTGTTCGACTTTTGTAATTGGATGGACGGTGTAAATAAAGGTTTTAGAAACTAATTTTAGGTGCCTGCTCCAGATTCGCACGTTCGTTTTTTCCCAAGTCGAACATTATTTCTCTTTGGAATCCGGTCATTCCTGCTATTATATTCGACGGGAATGTCTGCACGGCATTATTGTATTCTTTAGTGGCCGAGTTGAAGTAGCGGCGGACAGCAGCCAGTTTATTTTCTACGTCAGAAATTTCTTCCTGTAATTGCAGGAAATTCTGATTAGCTTTCAGATCGGGGTAAGCTTCGAGGGTAATCTTCAATCCGGCAAGAGCGGAGCTTAATTGGTTTTCGGCAGCTATCTTATCGTCAATCGTTTTTGCACTGACTGCACCGTTACGTGCCTGAATCACCCGGTCGAGCGTTTCTTTCTCATGTGCGGCATATCCTTTCACAGTGTCTACCAGTTGTGGAATGAGATCATGACGTTGTTTCAACTGCACATCGATGTCGGCAAATGCGTTTTCACGATTGTTTCTCAATTTCACTAATGAGTTGTACATGGAGGCGAAAATAATGCCCAGCAATACAATAATTCCTACAATAATAAGTATGGTCATAGCCTTTTGTTTTATTTAGTAATATAAAATCAAAAGTAATCTATTTGGTTCTTTTAACCAAGAGATAGAGAATATATTTACTAAATACCACCTAAAAACTATCAGAAAGCACCTAAAATCTATCATTTGATAGAATAACCCCCTAAAAAATGACGAATTATCCCCTGTTGGATACACAAAAAACCTTTAAACTTGCAAACGTCGAGAAAAACGAAATATTAACCATAAAACCATTAAAGTATGAAAAGTTTAAGTTTCAGAAAAGATTTAATTGGAGTACAGGAGGAGTTGCTTCGTTTCGCTTATAAATTAACGGCCAACCGTGAAGAAGCAAATGATTTATTGCAGGAAACATCTTTAAAAGCATTAGACAATGAAGAGAAATATGTTCCGGACACAAATTTCAAAGGATGGATGTACACAATCATGCGTAACATCTTTATTAATAACTACCGCAAAATAGTACGCGATCAGACCTTTGTTGATACCACTGATAATTATTATCACTTAAATCTGCCACAAGATTCAGGATTTGAAAGTACCGAAGGTGCTTATGACCTGAAAGAGATGCATCGCATCGTCAACGCACTCCCCCGGGAGTATAAGATTCCTTTCTCCATGCATGTATCAGGTTTCAAATACCGTGAGATTGCAGAAAAATTAGGATTACCATTAGGTACAGTGAAGAGCCGTATATTCTTCACCCGTCAACGTTTACAACAAGAGTTGAAAGATTTTGTATAAATGAGGATAACGCATACAAACAAGCTTATAAGCAAAAGGAGCAAGGGGATAGATCCTCGTTGCTCCTTTCTTTTTATTTATGATTCAATTGTCACTTGCTTTTCTTGTTTTTGCCTTTTTTCTTTTCAACGGCTTTTTCTTCAGGTGGAAATTTTGGAACCAGATTCATCAGCCGTAATATCTGCTTTTGTCGTTTTAATATGTATGACGAAGGTTTCGCCGAGTTAAACCGTATCGGATTGGGCAGGGTAGCGGCGATAAGTGCGCATTGTCCCCGGGTCAGCTGGGCGGCTGTTGTTCCGAATTTGATCTTTGCGGTAGCTTGTGCGCCGTAGATGCCATTTCCCATTTCTATAGAGTTGAGATAGACTTCCATGATCCGTTCTTTCGACCAGAACAGTTCGATGAGAAACGTAAAGTAGACTTCGAGTCCCTTGCGTACCCATGAAGATTGCGGCCATAAGAACACATTCTTGGCTGTCTGCTGACTGATGGTGCTTGCTCCGCGTTTCCGTTTGCGTGTTTCGTTCTCTTTTATCGCCTTCTTGATTTCTACAAGATCGAATCCGTTGTGTTCGGCAAAACGGTTGTCTTCGGAGGCTATGACCGCCATCGGCAGGTTGGGAGATATCTTATCAAAAGAAACCCACGTGTGCTTCCACGTGGGTTTATCTCCTGAAAAAATCTGCTGAACGCTTCGGATAACCATCAACGGAGTGACATAAACCGGCATAAACCGATACACAATCACTGCCAACAGGGTGGATGCAAAGAAGAAAATCAGCAGGTTGCGCGTATAGCGCAGAATTTTTTTAATTAGCAGCTGCCTGTGCATCTTTAATCATCTGTTCACTTGCGTACATGTATACTTCTACACGACGGTTTTGTTCACGACCGGCAGCAGTGTCATTGCTTGCAACGGGATCGCTTTCACCCATTCCCTGTACACCTTTGATTTGATTGGTGGAAACACCACAGCTCAACAAATAACTGGACACGCTCTGTGCACGTTCTTGTGACAAGTTCAGATTTTTCTGCTGGCTTTGTGCGGCAGTGCTGTTTTTCCAGCCCTGGTTGTCGGTGTATCCGTAGATAGACACGTCCATATCCCGGTTCTGATTGAGCACATTGTTGGCAAACTTGCTTAAAGCAGATTTAGCAGCAGCACTTAGAGTTGCATTACCGGTAGTGAAAAGAATACCCGAATCGAATGTTACTTTCACGGCTTGCAATCCGTTGTTGTCTGTTATCTGTTCTACTTGTGCGCCTTCAATTTGTTTTGCTTCTGCTGCTGCTTTGTCCATCTTCTTACCGATAAGAGCACCCGTACCTGCACCTACTGCCGTACCGATAGCAGCACCAATAGCGGCGCCTTTACCTTTACCGATAACACCTCCCAGGATTGCACCCAGTGCAGCACCCGAACCACCACCGATAGCAGCACCTTTACCAGTGTTGTTCATACTTCCACAGCTACCAAAAATCATGGCAATACTCATGAAGAGAACCATAAATTTCATCTTGTTCATAATGTTGATGTTTTTTTAAATTGGTTTATAAATAATGTTTTTATACGAATCGCTTCGTATTATAAATAACAATGCAAAGATACATATTATTTGGCAAGCGTGTACTTTTTAAGTTAAAATAACTCGGATGAATCCCCTTGTTTGTTAATAAAGGAAAATGATCATTATCCTTTTATCGTTGAAGGAATACTTAAGCACTTCTTTTTAATAATAATGAACCAACTCAAAAGAATTAAACCTTTGGCAACGGTGGTGACGCAGACTGCCCACCATATTCCTTCCACTCCCATGCCCATCCGCACAAACAGGATAGCAAGCGGAATACGCATATAGTTGCAACTGATGCTGATAATGGCGGGAGGTATGGTGCGTCCGATGCCGTAGAAAACTCCCTGCATGGTGATTTCGAGCATCATGAAGAGTTGGGAATATCCGTCGATCCGAAGGAATACACCTCCGGCTTCATAGGCTGCCTGTTCGGGCACGAATATGGCAAAAACTTCGTTTCCGAAGAAAACGAATAGCAAAGTACAGAGTGTACCGAAGATTCCCGTCATCCATAGGGTGGTGTACCAGGATTTAAGTACCCGTTCGATTCGTCCGGCAGCATAGTTTTGGGCGATGAAGGCACTTAGTGCGGTGGAGAATCCCTGTGAGGTGTTCCAGGTGATTGCTTCGATTTGTCCCCCGGTGGTGAACGTCATTAAGCCGATGTGTCCTCCCTGTTCAGAGGCAGTGCGGCAGAGGAACATGTTGACGAAGGCAAACAGTGTATTTAAGGTGGCTACGGGTAATCCCAGTTTAAGGATTCTCCGCGTGTACTTTTTCTTTAGCCGGGTGAAGAAAGGGAAACCGCCCAGCAGGGCATCCCTGCAACGCAACTGATAGATGAAAATCAGGAAAACGCTTGCTTCCGCAATCCAAGTGGCATATGCCGCACCGTTTGTTCCCAGTCCGAAACCGAATATAAAGAGTGGGTCCAGAATGATATTCAAAATCAATCCTGTGCCACTGATAAAGAACGGGATTTTGCTACGTCCTGCTGCATTATAAATTCCGGTGAAGGCAGCGGAAAGGAAAACGAAAGGTAATCCGGTAGAAACAATCCGCAGATATTGAATGGCATTGGCCGTGATATGTTCTTCAAGTTCGTAAATACGTATGATAGGTTCTGCAAATATAAAAAGGAGCCCGCCCCAGCAAATGGAAATAATTAAAGCAATCGTGATATTATGGGACGCGAAGTGGCGGGCATCTTCCTGGCTTTGTGCACCGATGGATTGTCCGACACTCACTTCAGATCCCACCTTATTTAATAAGGAAATAGAACCGGACATCCACGTCAGGATTCCGACGGAACCGATGGCGGCTACGGCTTCACTTCCCAACCGTCCTACCCATGCCATGTCTGTGAGACTATATGCCATTTGAATAAACGACGTTGCCATGATTGGCATTGCCAGATTAAACAGTTGACGGTTGATGGGGCCTTTTGTCAGATTCTTTATTCCTTGCATATAATTTTTCTATTCAAAATGAGGTGCAAAGATACGTAAAATTACTATCTTCGCACGTCTAATTATTCATTAAACAAAGTATATAGATGCTATGAAACAGAAATTTTCTACTATTTTTCTCCTGTTATTTATCTTACTGGCAGGTTCACAAGTGGTAGCACAGAATGCTCCGAAACCTTTTGATATCGAACAGCCCTCACTTCGCGTATTCCTTCCTGCACCGGAACTGGCAACGGGGCGTGCCGTGGTCGCTTGTCCGGGTGGCGGATATAGCGGTTTGGCAGTCAACCACGAGGGGGATGATTGGGCACCCTATTTCAACAAACAAGGAATTGCGTTGATTGTTTTGAAATACCGGATGCCGAAAGGCGACCGCACACTGCCAATCTCGGATGCCGAAGCTGCTATGAAAACTGTGCGTGACAGTGCTGATGTATGGAATCTGAATCCGAATGACATCGGTATTATGGGCTCTTCTGCCGGCGGACATCTGGCATCCACCATTGCCACTCATGCTAAACCGGAACTTCGTCCGAATTTCCAGATTCTTTTCTATCCTGTGATTACGATGGATAAGTCATATACCCACATGGGATCTCATGATAATCTATTTGGTAAAGATGCTTCTGCCGAACTGGAAACAGAATATTCCAATGAAAAGCAAGTGACGAAAGATACGCCGCGTGCTTTTATCGTATATAGTGATGACGATAAGGTCGTTCCACCTGCTAATGGAGTTAATTATTATCTGGCTCTGAACAAGAACAATGTTCCTTCAGTACTTCATATCTATCCTTCCGGCGGGCATGGATGGGGGATTCGTGAAGGTTTTCTTTACAAGAATGAAATGCTGAATGAACTGACATCCTGGCTCCGTAGTTTCAAAGTGCCTCATAAAGATGCTATCCGTGTAGCTTGCATCGGCAATAGCATTACGTATGGGGCACGTATCAAGAATCGCAATCGTGACAGTTATCCGGCTGTGTTAAGTCGTATGTTGGGGGAGGCTTATTGGGTAAAGAATTTCGGAGTAAGTGCACGCACTCTGTTGAACAAGGGCGATCATCCTTATATGAATGAGAAGGCTTATCGGGATGCACTGGCTTTCAATCCCAATATCGTTGTTATCAAATTGGGTACAAATGACAGTAAATCATTCAATTGGAAGTATAAGGCGGACTTCACGAAAGATTTGCAGACGATGGTAGATGCTTTCAAAGCATTGCCTGCTCAACCGAAGATTTATCTTTGCTATCCTTCCAAAGCCTATCAGACAGGAGATAATATTAACGATGATATTATCTCTAAAGAAATTATTCCGATGATAAGGAAGGTTGCTAAGAAAAATGGCCTGCCTGTTATCGATCTTCATGCGGCAATGGACGGAATGCCTGATTTGTTCCCTGATAAGATTCATCCGAATGAAGAAGGCGCTAAAGTGATGGCAAAAGCCGTTTATCAGTCCTTGAAAAAGTAAAACAGAAACGCGAGAACTACCCCAAACAAACGGTTGGGACTTTCTCTCAAAGAGATTGTTCCAACCGTTTGTTTTTTAGTTTAATGACGAATAATCTTCTTATAATATGCTAAAAAAGTATCTTTTTGAAAGTCCGGTTTGGCGGTAATATCTATTTTTGCGCCCGAAAAATATTAAAATGATAAATAGCGTTATGAATAGACTACAAGATTTTACTTTTTTCTCGCAGTTGATGGCTAACGCTAACATGGGGTGGTGGAAAGCCAATTTATCAACTGCAAGTTATGAATGTTCTGAACTTATATTGGAGTTGTTAGGTCTGGATCAGACCGGAATGATCAGTTTTGAAGATTTCAATAAACGTATTCTGAAAGAAGAGCAACCTCCTACAACTGTTCATTCTTTTGGTGTGCATCAAAGACCGGAAACGGTATATTTGCTCGATACAGTAAAAGGAGCCGTTTGGATACGCAGTAAGATTTGCTTTCGAGAAACAGACGAAGACGGAAATGAAATTGTTTATGGAATAGCCGAAGTGCAGGATGGTCCTGATATGGCATCTGCTTATCAGGCCTTGCAATACAGTGAACGTCTCTTATATAACATTTTCAAGCATTTACCCATTGGTATCGAGTTGTATGATATGGATGGGACGTTGGTGGATTTGAACGATAGGGAATTGGAGATGTTTCATGTGGAGAAGAAAGAAGACATCTTGGGTATCAATATTTTCGAGAACCCAATTTTCCCGAAGGAGATGAAAGAACGGTTGAAGATGTATGAGGATGCCGACTTTACTTTTCGTTATGACTTCTCGAAAGTCGGAACCTATTATCAGAGCTCCCGAAAGGAAGGCACGATTGATTTGGTGACTAAAGTGACTACATTATATGATAGCAAATGCCAACCGATCAATTATTTGTTGATTAATGCAGATAAGACAGAAACAACCATAGCCTATAATAAAATACAGGAGTTTGAGGAGTTTTTCGAACTGGTTGGCGATTATGCCAAGGTCGGTTATGCTCACTTTAATATTTTGAATGGACACGGCTATGCCCAAAAAAACTGGTACAGAAATGTGGGTGAATCGGATGGAACTCCGTTATCCGAGATTCTTGGTACATACCGGCATTTTCATCCCGACGACCGTGCCCTGCTGATTCAGTTTCTGGACGATGCACGAAAGGGACTTGCTGTCAAACTAGGTAAAGAGATGCGTATCCTTAGGGAGGACGGCACATGCACATGGACGTATGTCAATCTGTTAGTAAAGAGATACGCTCCGCAAGACCGGATGATTGAAATTATCAGCATTAATTATGATATTACAGAGCTAAAAAAAACAGAAGAAATGCTTGTCAAAGCACGTGATAAAGCCGAGTCATCCGATCGTTTAAAGTCTGCTTTCCTGGCTAATATGAGCCACGAGATCCGTACTCCTTTAAATGCCATTATTGGATTCTCAAGTTTGTTGGGCAGTACGGAAAATGCGGCGGAAAAAGAATTTTATAATTCCCAGATCAGTCATAACAACAAACTTCTGCTTGATCTGATTAATAATGTGATTGATCTTTCTAAGATAGAGTCCGGTTATCTGGAACTGCATCCGGATTGGGTCAATCTTACCGAACTTCTTGACGAGAGTGTAGCGGAGCACATTCATCAAGTACCCTCCGGTGTTGAACTCCTGACCCACTATCCGGAGCATGATTCTTTGGCGGAACTGGATAGGCCGCGCATTAAGCTGATATTGAGAAACTTCCTCTCGAATGCCTTAAAGAACACCACCACCGGATATGTGGAAGTCTTCTATGAGGTAGACCGGCAGTTTGTCCGAATCGGTGTTAAAGATACCGGCCGGGGTATTCCGCAGAATATGCTTGAAAAGATATTCGAAAGGTTTGAGAAGTTGGACTCTTTTGCTCAAGGGGCAGGTTTGGGCTTATCCATCTGTAAGTTGATTGTCGAAAAGATGAACGGACGGATAATAGTAGATTCCCAACTGGGAACAGGTACTACTTTTGTAATCGAATTACCGTGCCATTCTATGCCTGTTGAATAAGTATATTGGGAAAATATAAAAAAGAAAGATCCCCTTTGTTCATGACTGTTGCCATGAAAGTTTGTGATAAATAATATATTTCTTCCTTTAGTTGACAAAGTCAACTAAAGGGCGTATCTTTGCGTCATGAAACAGGAACATTTGAATAGTATAAGAGCCTTTAATAGGTTCTATACAAAGTTGTTAGGCGTACTTAATAAGTATTATTTAGAAAGTGAATTTGGACTTCCCGAGGTTCGCATTATTCAGGATGTTTATTTGCACCCTGATAGAAGTTCCAAAGATATATCCAGTGAGTTAAACATGGATAAAGGTTTGCTCTCCCGTTTATTAAAACAACTGGAACAAAAAGGGTATATATGTCGAAAAGGAACAGAAAGAGATAGTCGCATGGGGCTGATAAATCTCACACAAAAAGGATGTGAAATTTATCATCGCTTAAATGCTGCCGCTAATCAATCTGTGGAGGAAATTTTTGCACACCTGAATGATAACCAACTGCAAAAGATAATAAATAGTATGGACTTCATTTATAATACAATGAACGAAAAGGAAACAAATCTTGCAGTTAAGAAGGTTGCGCCCATTGTTATACGTCCAATAGAGGAAGAAGATAATACTTCAATTGCTTGTGTACTTCGTGCTTCAGTTGAAGAACATGACGCTCCTAAAGTCGGTACATTTTATGATGATCCACATACAGATATGATGTTTCAGACTTTTAATATAAAAAATGCAGAATATTGGGTGGTTGAATGTGACGGTGTAATATTGGGTGGTGCCGGCTTTTATCCAACTAAAGGCCTGCCCCAAGAGTATGCTGAATTGTCAAAATTCCATTTTAAACCGGAACTTAGGGGAAAAGGAATTGGAAAACGTCTACTGCAACTAATAGAACAACGAGCAATAAAGGCAGGATATACACATATGTATATTGTTTCATATCACGAGTTTGGAAATGCTGTTGCTATGTATGAAAAATGCGGATATAAGCATATAAGTAGTGCATTAGATAAGTCAGGGCTTTATCAGGACGCACCTTTTCATATGGTGAAAGAGTTGCAGAGAAAAGTGTGACTATCATTTTTAGAAAATATGATAGTGATTATTGATTACGGATATAATATAAAAAAAACTCCTGCAATACCTTGATATTGTAGGAGTTATCTTTTTCTGTTCTGTGTTTCAGTGATCCGCCTGGGGCTCGAACCCAGGACCCCAACATTAAAAGTGTTGTGCTCTACCTGCTGAGCTAGCGAATCGGTCCTTCAGTGCTTTCTTTCGAATGCGGGTGCAAAGGTAGAACATTTTTTTATAACTCCAAAAGAATTCAAACATTTTTCTTATCTTTGTGCCATTATCAACAATATATAATCATACATATGGCTGCTGACGATAAAAAAATTATCTTCTCGATGGTGGGAGTGAGCAAGGCTTTCACCCCCAATAAGAATGTGCTGAAAGACATTTACCTGTCGTTTTTCTATGGAGCGAAAATCGGTATTATCGGTTTGAACGGTTCCGGTAAATCAACGTTATTGAAGATCATCGCCGGTTTGGAGAAATCCTATCAGGGAGAAGTGGTGTTCTCTCCGGGATATTCCGTGGGTTACCTGGCACAGGAACCTTATTTAGACAACACAAAGACAGTAAAAGAAGTAGTAATGGAAGGTGTGCAACCCATTGTTGACGCACTGACAGAATACGAAGAAATCAATCAGAAGTTCGGTTTACCGGAGTACTACGAGGATCAGGATAAGATGGATGCTCTTTTTGCTCGTCAGGGCGAACTGCAAGATATCATTGATGCGACTGATGCATGGAATCTGGATAGCAAACTGGAACGTGCGATGGATGCTCTCCGTTGTCCGCCTGAAGATCAGCCGGTAGAAAACCTGTCCGGAGGTGAACGTCGCCGGGTAGCTTTATGTCGTTTGTTGTTGCAGAAACCGGATGTGCTCTTGCTGGACGAACCTACCAACCACTTGGATGCAGAATCTATCGACTGGTTGGAACAACATCTTCAGCAATATGAAGGTACGGTTATTGCCGTGACGCACGACCGTTACTTCCTCGATCATGTAGCCGGATGGATTCTCGAACTAGACCGTGGTGAAGGTATTCCCTGGAAAGGTAACTACTCTTCCTGGTTGGAGCAGAAGACAAAACGTATGGAAATGGAAGAAAAGACCGTCAGCAAACGTCGCAAAACACTGGAACGTGAGTTGGAATGGGTGCGCATGGCTCCGAAAGCCCGTCAGGCAAAGGGTAAGGCACGTCTTAACTCTTATGACAAGTTGCTGAATGAAGACGTGAAAGAGAAAGAAGAAAAACTTGAAATCTTCATTCCGAATGGTCCGCGTCTGGGTAATAAAGTCATTGAAGCGAAACAGGTGGCTAAAGCATACGGCGATAAACTGTTGTTTGACGATTTGAACTTTATGCTTCCTCCTAATGGTATTGTCGGTGTGATCGGTCCCAATGGTGCGGGAAAGACGACACTGTTCCGTCTGATTATGGGATTGGAGACAGTAGATAAAGGAGAATTTGAAGTAGGAGAGACTGTAAAGGTGGCGTATGTAGACCAGCAA
Organism: Bacteroides sp. L008; assembly: GCF_040812255.1. Classification (NCBI taxonomy): domain Bacteria; kingdom Pseudomonadati; phylum Bacteroidota; class Bacteroidia; order Bacteroidales; family Bacteroidaceae; genus Bacteroides; species Bacteroides sp. L008. The sequence goes on from NZ_JBFNXO010000001.1 coordinate 811,097, forward strand.
CACAGAGACATTGATCCGAATAAGAGTGTTTACCAGATAATTTCCGGTGGCAATGAGTTGATCCGCATGGGAGGACGTGACATCAATGCGCGTGCATACCTTTCCCGTTTCAATTTCTCCGGAGGCGATCAGGAAAAACTTTGCGGTGTACTGTCCGGTGGTGAAAGAAACCGTTTACACTTGGCGATGGCTTTGAAAGAAGAAGGCAATGTACTGTTGCTCGATGAGCCTACCAATGATATTGACGTAAACACACTGCGTGCTTTGGAAGAAGGTCTGGAAGATTTTGCCGGCTGTGCCGTAGTTATCTCGCATGACCGTTGGTTCCTCGACCGTATCTGTACACACATTCTGGCTTTTGAAGGAGACTCCAATGTATTCTACTTCGAAGGGTCTTATTCAGAATACGAAGAAAATAAAATGAAACGTTTGGGAAATGAAGAGCCGAAGCGTGTTCGTTATAGAAAGTTAATGACTGACTAGTATAAAGTAATAGATTGAAGCATTTCTAATGCTTTCTGTTTCAAAATAAAAGGCTCTGCAAATATTGTAGAGCCTTTATCATTTTATAAGGTAGTAAAACGTTTATCTCTCTTAAAAAATTGTAGTATAATCGTAATGTAGTTCTAAATATTATTAATTATATTTGTGCACAGTTTTTAAAAGCAAACAATTTATATTAACTAATCAACTACATTTATGTTAAAGAGAATGCGATCTTTCTTAGTGCTAGTAATGTTGTTTATTGCTGTCACGATGAGCGCGCAGGTTACAACAGCCACGATGAGTGGTAAAGTGACCGCACAAGATGAACCAATCATTGGAGCAACAGTCGTTGCGGTTCACGAACCATCAGGCACTCGTTATGGTACAGTGACTAACGTCAGTGGTCAATTTAATCTGCAGGGTATGCGTACCGGCGGCCCTTACAAAGTAGAAATTTCTTATGTTGGTTATCAAACAGCAATTTACAAGGGAATTAATCTTTTATTGGGAGAGAATTATGTTTTAAATGTTTCTTTAAAAGAGAGTTCAGAACTGTTGGACGAAGTAGTAGTGACTGCTTCTAAAGAGAGTAATATGAAGTCTGACAGAGCCGGTGCTGTAACTAACCTTACCAGTGCAAAAATCGCTTCCATTCCTACAGTGAGCCGCAGCATGAATGATATCATGCGTTTATCTCCACAATCCAACACAACATCTAATGGTTTTGCAGCTGGTGGTGGTAACTATCGTCAGTCATTTGTAACAGTGGATGGTGCTTCATTTAATAACGCTTTCGGTATCGGTTCTAACTTACCGGCAGGTGGGGCTCCTATTTCTTTGGATGCACTGGAACAGCTTTCTGTTTCTATCACTCCGTATGATGTCCGTCAGAGTGGTTTTACTGGTGCAGCTATCAATGCTGTTACTAAATCCGGTACAAATGAATTGACTGGTTCTGCTTATACGTTCTTAACAAACAACAATTTGATAGGTGATAGAGTAGGTGATGGTTCAATTGAACTTGAAAAATCTCATCAATATACTTATGGTGCAACTTTAGGTGGTGCTATCATTAAAAATAAGTTATTTTTCTTCGTGAATGGAGAATATGAAGATGACTTGACAGCAGGTCCCGTTGCACGTGCACGTAATAATGATGGTGAGAAATATGGGGAGAACGGTATACATCGTCCTGTTGCTTCCAAAATGGATGAAATTCGTGATTATCTGATTAATACCTATGATTATGATCCGGGAGTATATCAAGGATATAATGTAAAGGTGCCATCATATAAGTTTCTGGCACGTGTGGACTGGAATATTAATGAGAACAATAAAGTGAATGTTCGTTTCTCTAAAACTAATAATAGATATGACGCTTCTCCATCTTCTTCTGTCAATCCGATGACAGCGGGTACGATTTTTCCGGGTAGTACTACAGCAGGTATTTCTGCGGAGAAAGGAGCTACTTCTGACGAGGGTTTGTATTTTAGGAATACGCGTTATCGTCAAGAACAGAGATTTACATCTATTGCTGCCGAGTGGAATTCAAAATGGGGAGTGTTGAATAATACCTTGCGTGGAACCTATTCATATCAGGATGAACCTCGTTCTTATGATGGCGGTATATTCCCAACTACTTATATATTGGAGGATGGTGCGGTATATGCAATGTTCGGTACCGAATTATTTACCGAGGGAAATATTCGTCAAGTGAAGTCATTTACTATTACTGATGAAGCTACTTGGACATGGGGTAATCATAATTTTATGGCTGGCTTACAGTTTGAGTCCAACAAAGCTTTAAATGGATATATGCAAGGTGCAAATGGTGCCTATGTTTATAGTTCATGGGATGATTTTGTAACAGGAAAGAAGCCGTTTTCATTTTTGATTACCCACTCTAATTCTGCAGACTTGTCACAGTTTACCTCTAAGATGAGACAAACACAATATTCTGCATATATTCAAGATCAATGGAATATCAGTGAGAATTTTAAGTTGACAGCAGGTCTTCGTTTTGAGTTGCCAGTGTATCCATCTTTAAAAGATAACTATAATGCTGAATATGCCAAGTTGGATTTCGGTGGTCGTAAATTTACTACGGATCAGGTACCGGGCAATTCCTTATCTGTTTCTCCCCGTATTGGTTTCAATTGGGATATTACAGGGGAGCGTAAATATGTGTTGCGTGGAGGTACAGGATACTTTGTAGGACGTATGCCGTTTGTGTGGTTAGTTTCGGCTGTAGGAAATTCAGGTGTAGGGCAGACACAATATGGTTATAATATTGGTCAAAGTTCTACTCCAGGTGCAGTTGCTCCTAATTTCTATACAGATGCGAAAGATATGCTGGAGGATATTTATCAAGGCAACTTTACTCCACAAGTTAGTATTCCTAGTACTCCTACTATCATTGATAAAGATTTGAAGATGCCTGCTACTTGGAAAACTTCATTAGCTTTTGATACCAAGTTACCAGGTGATATTGACTTTACATTAGAGGGTATTTACAATCGCGACTTTAATCCGGCTGTTATTTCCAATGCTAATATTTATGCTGATGGAACAAAAACAATTAGCAAAAATGACATACGTACTGCTTATAAGAGCTATAATGCTGGTACAGGTGCCTATTTGATTGAAAATGGTGGTTCAAAAGCATACTATCTGTCGTTGACTGCTCAATTGCATAAGAATTTTGATTTTGGTTTGGATGTTTCATTCGCTTATACTTATTCTCGCGCACGTTCTTATGGAGACGGCATTGGTGACCAAGTAACTTCTGCATATAAAACCAATACTTATGCTGTCAATGGTATTAATGACCATGAATTGGGTTATGGTACTTACGTGGCACCTCACCGTATAATTGCATCATTAGGTTATTCAAAAGCTTATGCTAAACACTTTAGATCAAGCGTTTCATTTATTTATGAGGGCGCTCCATTAGGATATGCAGGTGGAAGCTATTCTTATTCCCGCTATTCATATACTTACACTAAAAATATAGTAGGTGATGGTGGTGCTAATAATTTGCTGTATGTTCCTGCTACTAAAGATGAATTGACATTTAAAGATGTAACCTCAAAGACTGGTGAAGTGACTTATTCAGCTGAACAGCAGAAAGAAGATTTCTGGAACTTTGTTCAACAGGACAAATATTTGAAAAAACGTTTAGGCAAATATGCAGAGCGTGGTGGTGCAGTGATGCCTTGGCATCATCAGTTGGATTTCAAATTTAATCAAGATTTCTATATGATGATAGGTGGTAAGAAGAATCTATTGCAGTTTGGTATAGATATTCAGAATCTGGCTAACCTACTAAATAAGGACTGGGGATTGTATAAGACTGTAAATTCTATTACTCCGTTAGCAGATAATGGTGATGGAACATTTACCATGCAAAAAGCTAGTGGTCAAATATTAAACTCCACATATAAGAATTATGCAAGTACAGCTTCTACTTATCGTGTGATGTTTAGTTTGCGTTATATCTTCAATTAATATACTATTATTGAAGTTCTTAATATAAAAAAGCTGTCTCGTGAAAACGAGGCAGCTTTTTTTATTATCAGTAATTGATTATATACTTAGGGACATATTACAGAATATTCATAATTATATAGTAATCCCTTATCAACTTAGTTTTTAATATAACAGGTTAAAGCAGGAAGATAAATTATAACTTCACCCTCATCACCACCGGATTATGATCGCTATAATTAAGATCCGGAGAGAAGTAATCCGTACTATTCAGTTCCGGTGAATGGAGAATATAGTCGATTCTTAACAGATGCTTGAAAAACTTGAAAGTATACATATACCCATGACCGCTCATCTGAAAACCATCCTGCAACTTATCACCTTTTACAGTGTGATAAACATACGAAGACGGCAGAGAGTTAAAGTCACCGCAGACGATAGTAGGATAGGGGGAGGCAGCTATCAGTTGTTTTAGGATATCAGCTTGTGCGGCACGTTTCCGGAAATTCTCATGCAATCCGTCAATCAATCCCACAGCAGCACGTTCCACCCTTTGAGAATCATCCGTGCGGAGTCCCTTTTCCAGTTTGCGCTTGTTTTGGCTCACTTCCGTTGTTTGGAGATGATTGTTGAACAGGCGGATGGTGCGGTCACTGACTTCAATGTCACACCAGAGACTGCAATTTTTCGAATCAGGATAGACGATAAGATTCTCCTCCTTGATGGGGTAGCGGCTGAAAACAGCCAGCTGCAACAAATGTTTTCCCTCGGGAGAAATAGGAATAAAATGATACGGCCAATCAGAAAGAACCGCAGCTATACTGTCTACACCAAACTCATCGTTAATGCCAAACTCCTGAAAACAGAGAATATCTGCTTGCAGATTTCTCATGTAAGAGGCTATCTCTTTGCATGAATAACCGGTATGCTCATGATTAAAAGCATCAACGTTGTAAGTAGCAACAGTTAGAATACCAGGAGTATACGCGTTCATTTTGACCATTGGAGCCGAAGCCGGGCTGAAAAAAGGAGATTGAATCACACAACTAATATAGCTCCAGTTACTAAATATAGCAATCAGAGGGATGAAAACCCAACACCGCCAACGGATCGTCCAGTAAATGACAGAAGCAAGATTAGCCAACAAAAGTATCGGTAATATCAAACCGATGAAAGGCATAAATTTGAAACTATCCGGTGCGGTATTACCGACGAAGGCACCCGCAATGGTAACTCCTGCCAAAATACTGGTCAGCACGATGGATATGTAATAAAACAGTCTGTAAAAGGCTTTCATCTAATCTGAATTATTGGGTAATTATATCACTATTAAATCGTTTTCTATATAATATGTACTCTACAATATGTGCCTTTTTACGGAGGCGACAGCCATTTATGAATCATAGCTTTCAGCTTATCATCCACTATCGGTTTAGCTATAAAATCGTTGCATCCGGCCTCCTTCGCCGCTTTCCGGTCCTGCTCATAGGCAAAGGCACTTTGAGCAATGATAGGCACAGTGGCAGACAGCTCCCGAATGATCTTCGTAGCCTCCAATCCATCCAAATTCGGCATCTTGATATCCATCAGGATAAGATCAGGTTTCACCTCATCGAACATCGTGACAACCTCCATTCCGTCATGTGCACGTATAATCCGGTGCTCCTTACCTAAGATAGCCTCCAATAAATCAAAGTTACTGTCCGTATCTTCGGCAACCAAAATACAGGCATGCCGTGTATTTGCAGCACTGCTCATACCTTCACTCGTCTCATCACCATTCTTTTTCTCCGAATCTACGCTCACAGATTCTGCAACCGTATACGGCAGAGTAAATGTAAACGTCGTTCCCTTACCAAATTCGGAGCTGACGGAAATCTTGCCCCCGAGACGCTCAACGATAGATTTACAGATAGATAATCCCAATCCAGTGCCCTGTGCATGATTGTTCAGCTTGGCAAAACGTTCGAACACACGTCCCACTTTCTCCGGTTCAATTCCCGTTCCTGTATCCGTTACGTGGAAAACAATCTGGTTATCCACCAGCTTGTAACCATAACAGATACTTCCTTCTTTCGTAAACTTAACAGCATTCCCAATCAGATTCGAAATCACCTGGAACACCCGGTTCTTGTCCGTTTCAATCACCAGACTCTCGTCCGAAGGCTCATAGACAAGACTCACTCCCTGCGGAGTACGGAATATATGCGCATCGTGCACTTCCCGGCAGAGATTATGTAGACTGGCAGGTCCGAAAGAAAACTCAATAGTCCCCGATTCAATCTTCGAGAGATCGAGAATCTCGTTGATGAGTTGCAAAAGACGCTCGTTGTTCGCGTTTACGATGTTGTAGTACGTCTTTCGTTCTTCCGCATCATCACTTTCGGCAATGAGATGCGAGAACCCCACAATAGCATTCAGCGGAGTACGTATCTCATGACTCATATTGGCAAGGAAAGCCGATTTCAAACTATCAGACATTTCCGCTTTTTCCTTCGAAGACAGTAGCTCCCGCTTCATCATTTCCAGTTCCGTGACATCCCATTCGATACTGACGATCATAGGCGAAGACAATTCGTCTCCGTCCACCCGGATCTTCCGCTTGTCGAGGATAATCAGGTTTCCGTTCCGGTCCTTTCCTTCCACCGTCCAGTGCATACCTTTTCCGCTGGTGGCCACTTGAATATCCTCCTGTCTCTTCTTCTCGGCCACGATAGGCGGATAGAAATCGAAGTCATTCTTGCCGACAGGATCGTTCTTGTAAAGATCACGGTTGTAAGCCTCCCGATTCCGGTAAATGTACCGGAAATCATTATTGATCTCCTTCACAACAATCCCCGCGGGGAGATTGTTGATCGTCGTATCCATGATTTGGTTCAGCCGTTTGATTTGGGCCTCATACCGGATCCGTTCGGAAATATCATGGGCAAACGACCAGTAACTCTCTTCACCGGAATCATTGGTAACGTTGTACATTGTACATTCGTAAGCCAATATCTCTCTATTGATTTTCGACGGATGGTGAGCCATAAAGTTACTGCTGCCACCATGTATGACATCTTTGCAGCGTTTGTCCCAAGCCTCTTGCGTAGGCATATCTGCGGCGATGTTGTAGATTTTCAACTGACTGATATCCTCACTTTCGGGAATACCATGATTGTGCAGGAAACGACGGTTGGCGAAGATGATCGTGCCATCGGGCTTGGCGGCAAAGATACTTTCTTTGGCATTGTTGATAGCGTGCGTCAGCGTGTTGATGTCATTTCGGCGATGCTGTATGTCCGTGATGTTCTGAATATACCCTTCGATGTTGAAACTACCGTCGGAGCACTCTTCACGCAGATAAGTCTGGATACGCATATAGAAGATTTCCCCGTTCAGACGCACACGATAGCTGATGCTCTCCATGTTGAGTTCCTTCCCGTTCATGCGACACCATTCCCTGAAACTCTGACGGTCTTCTTCTACAATCAGCTCCACATATTTTTCAATGGCGAGATTCTGCACACTTTCCTCACACAAAACGCCTGTATAACCCAAATAATGGAAAACGTTCTGATTCGTATTATATGTCCATTGTCCTATCTGGGCAACCTTCTGGATGGCCCTTAGAGTAAGATTCGCCTGCTCCAACTGACGTTTCACGTTACTTCTTTGCGTGATGTCACGATATTGGCAAAGCACCATGCCGTCATACGGAAACATGAGACATTTGAAGTAGAAAATTTCGTCATTCAGTACCAGCTTGAAGTTCTTGCTGATGCTTCGCTGCTCTTCGAGTACAATCTGAAAGATGGGTATCACCCTCTCTCTTGTATATTCCGGTAAAAGCTCAAATACATTTTTTCCTAAAAGTATATCCTCTTGCAGAAACCATAGATCACAATGAGGCTCAATGTCTACGCAGACGCCATGTCTGTCAACCAATAGCATTGTATCTGCCGTCAGTTTCAATATTCTTTGTGCGTTATTCGCATCATGTAATATTCTGTCCATGTCTGTTTTTTTATTTGTTCTTACTTTTCGGCACGCCTCGCCTTCTCCCAAGCTCCGCTTCCTTTTTTCTTCTTGAGATAGCGAATGCCTTTCAGCACATTGATATTCATGAATAAAAAGTAGTAGGGGATAAAGAGCAACTTGTTTTTTATCTGTTTCGTAGATAGGTAATATCCCCCATATCCTAACCCGTAAAAAAGAACCTGCATGGCAAGCAGCACTCCGTAAAAGATCGTGGAACCGCCTAACAGCAGAATCGCAATATTCAGTGGGAGGAGGGCAAACAACAGGAACGGAGTAATAGACCATCGCAATACCCGGTGCGACGTATATTGAAAGCTAAGTATCCCGTAACGGAAAGGATTCAGCAACGGACGAAGCCGCCAGATAGACTGCAATCCTCCCGCAGCGATGCGCACTTTCCGTTTTTCTTCTTCTCGCATATCTGCCGAACCACTTTCGATGGCATAAGCATTCGTACAATAAGCGATGGTGTAACCTTTCATTGTGATCCGGAGTGAAAGAATAAAATCGTCGAGCAACGTATCCGGTTCCATCGCTTCGAATAGCTCGTTACGCACGGCAAACAGTTCGCCTGCTGCTCCTACGGCAGAGTAGAGTCGTGCATCAAGTGCTTTCAGGGTTGATTCATATTTCCAGTAAATACCTTCACCACCGGCAGCCGCCCCGTCTTTGGTTTGCACGGCAATCCGTTTTTCACCAGCCACGCAGCCCACTTTCGGATCCTGAAAAGCAAGCACGATTTCCCGTATGGCCTCCCGGTTCACCATCGTGTTGGCATCCGTAAAGACAACGAGCGGAGTGTCCACTAACGTCATTCCACGTGTCATTGCAGCCGTCTTACCTTGCCGGAGCGGTTGGAAATATACGGTCGCTTTTCCCTGCCAACGGGTCTGCAGTCGTTCGTTCGTACCGTCATCGCTTCCGTCCGTCACCCATACGATGTGCAGCTTGTCCGCAGGGTAATCCAGCTCAAGACTGTTTTCCATCTTTTCGTCCACTACATCTTCTTCGTTGAATGCCGTAATGAAGAGGGTAACTTCCGGCAGATCTGCGTCCGATGCCGGCAACGAACGCTTCACAGGCTTCACGAAAAGCTCTTTCAACTTGACAAGAATATAAAGCACAATTCCGTAGCCCAAATAGGTGTAGAACACAACGAACAGGGCAAGCCAGAAAATAATTTCAAGACAAGGGGTAATGGTTTCGTTCATAGCTATATTTGTTTATTTTTCTTGTATCGTTTACATTCAGCTCTTATTAGCCTCTTATTTCATTTTATTCAGCTCGTTTCTTCAACTCCGTCTTTTTATCCGAATCTTTCAGCATATTCACAAAGTAGTTTGCGTCCGCTTTGGCAGAAGCATTTGTCGGATTCGCTTCATATCGTTTCACGAAATTCTCGGCGTGTTCCGCCAGGTATTTCCGGCAGTCGATATTTAGCATGATACCGTTTTCGTAGTTTGCATAAGACAGGCCGGTCACGTCTTCGTTCGATTCTATACTTTCGATGTCCTCCATTCTAAGTCCCATAATATTTACAGTCACAGAAGGGTAGTAGAAGTATTCTTCTCCATCCAGTTTTAGAGTCAGCTTTTGGGTGTTGGTATCTACTGTTTCAATTTTTGGTTTGCTGTGCAATCGGTAATAATAATATTCGTAATATTCTTCTTGGCTGGTGAACCACACAGAGTCGTCGCCATCCTTTCCATACGTGTCGTTCAGCCATTCAAAGAAATTTATCCAGCCGGTGTCTGTGTTATGAATGCCGATAGAAATGGCCTCACGCTCTTTTTTATCATATTTAAGTTTTTCAAGAATGAAAGGTTTCATTATATCTAGGGCTGTCAGTGTACTTTCTTTGGGTGGTTCATGGAAAGACCTTTCAATCAAAACCTTTTTAAGATCTCCTATCTCTTTGAATGGGTATAGCTTTATACCTCCACTTTGTACACATATCGTGCTAATCTGTTCATCCTGTATGGCGGCTTTTACATACTCTTTCTCTCCATTTGGCTCTGCGAGCATTTTGCATGTGCGATTATTCAATTTTTCACGAATGATATTTTGATCGATACGAAGTTGTGCCAGTAACTTGTCTTCCACTCTATCCTCTTTCGCTAAATTCAGATCATGAAAAGCAATAGCTACTCCATAATTCGTCATTTCCTGTAAGTTGCCCCATACTAACATATCTTTTTGGGAAAAGCGGAAATCGTTTTTCGTAAATCCTTTTTGCACCCAAGTGAGAGCATTCATGGCATTCCATCCGGCAGCTACGGTGGTTCCGAAAGAAAATCTTACTTCTCGTCTGATTCCAGGTTCGATTTCCGTTCCATCTGTGCTACCTAACGTTTTGCCTAAGGAATAACAGTCGGATGGAAAATCGTCATTCTGAAGATGAGCTAAGTCGTAAAAATAATTATAAGATAGAGGTTTGCCGTTGATAGCAGCCCATGTATACGAAAAGGCTGACTGTCTACAATCATCTTGTGTCATTAGCAATAGCCACTCTTTGTTGTATTTCAGTGCAGGTATTTCCGTGGATAGATAGCCTATTAATCTGTCGGTTTTCAGATGAATGGTAATTTCGACCTTTTTATTGATTGTCTCGTCGCCGAAAGGGTACATGAATTCTGTTTTGTTGATGAGATCCTGTCTTGGTATGTCATCTTCGTCTTCCTTATACAGGTTCAACTTACGAATGCAACCGGACATTGCCAAGCTGATGATTAATAATAAAACGATATTAATATTGAATTTCTTATTCATAAGCTTCCCATTCTTTTTCTGTGACTGTTTTTCTTTTGAGCTTTATGTGAATATCTTATTTTACTTTTTTTTTACAAGATTACTCTCTTCATCCTTATATTCCTTCTTCTTGGTAAAAAGTCCTCCGATTTCTTTCAATCTGCCGACGACACGCACCTTGAAGCTATTGAACAGAGTTCCGTCGGCTCCCACCGTTCCATACCCGGTTACGGCACGCGCACGCTTTTTCCGTACAAATGCAATCTTTCCAAATTGCTTGAGCTGTAAAGCCAGATACCCGTCTTCACCGCGGATAATATCTGTGCGGATTCCCATTTTCTTCGCATAGTCCGTCCGATAAGCAAATACCAATCCGCGCACACTTAGTTCGGGACGCTTGAAAGACTGCAACCATAAATACAAGTCGCGTGCAGCCTCGTAGATTTTCAGCCCCATCCAAGAGTGATCTTTGTCGGGAATATAACTCCAAAGCGAGCTGACAGCCACTACCCCCGGCTTTTCGAGCACATCCACCATTGTTTCCACATACTTTGGCGGATATATTGTATCAGAATCAATATTGATATGATATTTTCCACGGGCATGATTCAGACCGCAAAGACGGGCAAACCCACAACTGTGTTGCGTTTCCGTGAAATAAGGTACTCCACAGGCTTCGTAAATCTCCGCTGTGCGGTCTTTCGATTCGTTGTCCACACCAATGATTTCTACAGGATATTTACATTGCATCTCACTCAACGACCAAAGACAGGCGAGCAGATGTTTTTCCTCATTATATCCGATGAGCGATACAGTGATGAGCGGTTCGTTACTCTGCAGTCCGGCCAGATTGTGGCGTACTTCCTCGATAACCTTTTGCGGAGCTTCCGCAAAAGGTTTCTCATAAACCTGTAAATACTTAGAATACCATTCCATAGATATTGAATGCTTTATTTGTTTTTATTAACGGGGGTAATCAGACTTTCAAATAGTTGCTTCCATTGTTCGGCAATATTTTCTATCCGGAAACGTTGGACGTTCATACGCGCCTGCTGTCCCATTTTCTTACGTATATCTTCATTCTCTATTAAAAAAGAGATTTTCTCTGCCAACTGTTTGATATCCCCATCTTCTACCAGCAAGCCATCTTTTCCGTCGCTGATAATATCCCGCGGACCGCAGGGACAGGTGAATGATACGGGTGGTACACCACATGCCATTGCTTCTATAATGACCATTCCAAACCCTTCGAAACGTGATGAAAGGGCAAAAATTGAACTTTCACAGTACTTTTCAACAATATTGGAAACAGTAGGTTCTAATATACAACTGGCAGTAATTTCTAAAGAGTCAATCTGCTGTTGCAGTTGCTCACGCATACCATCTCCGTAGATACGTAATATCCAGTCCGGATGCTTTCTGGCAACAAGTTGCCAGGCTGATATCAGGCGGTCGAATCCTTTCTGTGGAACATATCGTCCTACTGCTATTACCTGCTTATGACTATTGTCAGAGATTTGATCGGGAAAAAAAGGAAGAGGGTTATGAATCACTTCAACATTATCCAGTTCTGTCCATTCCCGGGCATCCTCGTGACTCAATACGATGAAACGTTTCAGCTGGCGAAGCTGCCGGTATAATTGCGCTCTCCAATAATTGCTTACGATTGTCTGTAAGAATGCTGGCAAACGACTGTTGCTCAAATCCCGGTAATTAGATTTATTAAAGTGTATTTCACCTAGCTTCAGGCTACCGTCCGTCATTTGGTTGATGAAATTGATGTCACGGCGGAGCAGGGAGATGGTGATGTCCGGACGAATCTGGTGCAGACATTCGTTGAGTTTCTTTTTTAACCGTTCCTGTTTAGCGATATATTTGGGTAGTTTTTTATAGAATGACATTCCGTTCAATTCATCATAATCAATATCGAGCTGATGAAGAGTGATGGACGGATGCAGTTCGTAATACGGTTTTTTGCCTTTTCCGTCTGTTAGGATAATGCGTATATCATAACCAAATACTTCGGCAAAATAATTTGCTTTCAGTGTCAATACCCGTTCCATACCGCTAGGGTAGTAGAGGGCGGGGATGCAATAGGCTATTTTCATGTTTATCAGAATATTGTTTGTTAGTATTTGTTTATTTGTTAGTATTTGTTTATTTGTCTATTGTCTTTATTGCGTCGATCACTTTTTGCATCTGCGCCCTCCATGATAGCGGGCAGACCGATTCTCGTATCTCGACCGGTGTCATTTTCAGGGTCTTCCGGAAGTCAATCAGTCTCTGAATATCCACCGGAGATTCGTCGGGAGTCACCTTCCACACATACGGCATGTGGTCGAAGTCCTCGTCGATTTCCGAATAAGTGAACGCGAAGCCACGTGCGGCATATTCGCGATTTTTCAACGTTTTTATATATGTAATTCCGCTGCGGTGGCGTCCTAGGCTGCCAATGGCAAAATCGGCTTTTTCGAACATCGCATCCAGTTCGTCGCCATGCAAAGGACCATGCAGAATAACATACGGTTCCAGATGATTGTCACGGACGATAGGCAAGATGCTCGCCCGTTCGCGTTCGCCGGACAGCGGGCCTACAATATGGAAATATACTTTGTATTCCGGATTGCTGCGGTAATAATTTGCCAATCCGCACACAAGGCGGTCGAATCCGTGCCAATAGTGCACTTCCGCCACTCCGATCAAGTGCAACTCTTTCGAAGTGTCATTCTGCTGTTGTTTCATCGGGATTGCTTCAAAATCAATTCCGTTGGAGATGCGTATGGTGTTTCCGCCAAAAATTTCTTTTGCATTGGAGAAAGTTATAATACCGTCCAGAGCTTTTGCGAGCTGATGGCGGAAGCAGCGGTCGATAGTTAGATAAAGTTTTGTTGAACGGGTGACATACTCCTGATCGTAAGGATAAGTGGGTATTTCCATCACCACTTTTGCACCTATATGTTTCAGCGATTTCACTAGTCGCAGGGTGAACGGGCTGGCATTGTGGAAAGAGCGTATATATACAAAGTCGATTTCTTCGCAGCGTGCATAGTCAACAATAGGAGAGTAGTAGACACGTTTCCATACCTTTGCAGCAAAACCTGTGCCGAAATCGGCGATCACTTCGTCATCTACTATCCAACGCCGTTTGCCATAAGAGGTCACATCATAATAACACAAGCGAACATCCATTCCACATTCTTTGAGTGCTTTCACCTGATAATGTATCTTCTTGCTAATTCCGTTAGCCTCATTGAAGCCATGAAATATAAGGAAAAGAGCTTTCATTCTTTTTTTCTGTATTCAATAGTTGTTTATTCTGTTTTTTCTTTCTTAAACTGTTTTTTTCTTAACGACTGCACTTTACCGATAATGTCATACTCATGCGTCATCTGTATATAAATGCCAAAGATAATAAAACTAACGATACTTTTAGCAATAATTGTCACAAAAATGTTCATCTCTTCCAGCGCATACTGCATTGGAATGAGGGCTAATGCTATCAAAATGCTAATTACCAACGGAGAAATAAGCTGACGGATGAATGTCCAGGCACTTTGCCGGAAGGTCACCCGGTACATCTGCCAATAACATTGTATGAAGTTGATGGTGAATGTCACTACGATGCAACTGGCCACTGCCGTTAGCGTTCTGAAATGGAAGATGCCGAGCAAGATGCCCGCTACGTTGAACGAGGACGAAAACACTCCGCACACAAACAAACTTCGTGTATCGCCTGCCGCCTGAAAGATGGAGCCGGACGAAGAGAGTATAATCTGAATCCCTACGGAGAGCGACAGTATCCGGAACACGGGTACGGACGGCATCCATTGATCGCCGAAAATAATAAGCGTCACTTCCTCTGCCGTGAAGAAAAGCAGCACGCTAAGCGGCAGACCGATAAAGGCGAGGAAACGGACGATACGTTCGTAGGAACTCAACAGCTTTCCCTTGTCATTCTGGAAATCGCTGAAAATAGGGTGCATCACCGGAGTGATTACCTGCGTGATATTCTGCAAGGGCAACATCATCAAGCGATACGATTTTTCGTAATATCCCAGATCGGACATACTCATATATTTACCAATCAGCAGTTTGTCCAGATTGCGGCTGAAATAGTTGATGACATTGAACAGGAATTGATAGGCGGAATAGGAAAATATCTTCCGGAGCACCGTCAATCCCAGAGTGAAACGCAACCGTTGCGGGTAACGCTGAAAGGAAATCACGAATATCAGTACGCTGGATACGATTGGATTTATAATTAATGCGTACAGTCCCGCTCCGCAGAAGGCGGCGGTTACCGCGGCTGCGCCTGCCGAAATCTGGATGATGAAGCTACGGATGGCAATGAATTTAAATTCTTTGTTCCGGTAGAACATGGCTCCCGGCACGATGGTGGCGGAGGCAAAGAACAGGTTGACGGATAGCAGTTGGCACAGGACGCGCAGGGTGTCGCTTTGGTAGTAATCGGCGATGATCCACGAAGAAGCGAAAAACAGGATGCTGATTCCGATACCTGTCCATATGGTAAATGAGAAGATGTTTGACAAATCATCTTTAGTCAGTGATTTGTGCTGCACGATGGCGGGAGACACTCCCATGTCGGTGAGAAGGTTGAAGAAGGCGATGATTACGGTGGCAACAGCTACGATGCCGAAGTCGTCCGGTGATAGCAGACGGGCCAGAATTCCTGCCACGACAAGGGATATGACGACGCCACTGTATTTGGCCAGTGCTGTGTAAAACACCCCCGAAAATAGTTGACTCTTAATGTTGTTAGCCATTGCTTGCTTGTTTATATGTTTGCGCGTATGCTTGTCCCACTTTGCGGATGCTCATGTTTTCCATACCGTACGCATAATTCACTTCCCCTTGTCCCCATGTGGCAAGCCGACGGGCTTCTTTGAGTGCTCGCAGGATGTCTTGCTTGTTGTCGGGATCGAAAGTCGGGTTACCGGTTTCGGAGAGCAGTTCACCGATGTTTCCTACTTTAGGACCCATTACCACTTTGTGGTAGAGGAAGCCAAGGGGGACATTGCCGGAGTTCAGAATATCTTTCCGTTGTATGAATATCACGTCTGAAGCAGCGATGTAATAAGGCAGGTCGCAGTTGTCTATCAGTTCATCATTGGCTCCGGCTTGTAAGTTGAACATACGGTTGAGTAATGGTATGGCGAGATAATATCCTATTCTTGAAGCCCATCGCTTGAGGATATTTCTGCCATAGCTGTTGTATCTGGAAAAAGGGTAGAATCGGGGAGCTAACAGCAGTTTGTTTTTTTTATTCCATTTGCAGAACACTCCGAGCACCATGCGTATTTCTTCCCAGTTGCGGAACTTCCCGAAGGCGGTGACGATGAATGCTTCTTGTGGCAGGTTCAGATATTGGCGCGCGCGCTCTATGCTGATATCTTCCTTGTAGGTATATTGGTAGATGTGGTGCGGGATGATGACATTCCGGCTGTCAGGATATTTTTGCATGAATTCCGTCTGGCTGTAATGTCCCATGTGTACCACGATGTCACTTTCCGATTCGATGATGTCGTAGGCCCGGCTGATGATATCATTTGCATAGTGGGGGCGGATGTTGTGCCGTGTGTATATGAAATGAGTCCCCCGCGAGCGGAAAAAGGCAATACGTTCTTTCAGTCGGCGGATGACGTCGGGGTCTTCGCATGTCCATCCCACTACCTCCTCCGGCCATTGGAAATGGATGATGTCATAAGTCGTGTCCGATTCCCAGAATTCTTTTTGGGAGCATCTCACATCAATTCCAGCCATTTTGATAGCATCGCATAAGATAGGAACAAATAGATTGTCGGTTTCTCCGTTTTCTCTGAAAACGATCAGTGCGTTTATTGATTGGCTGTCTGTTTCGCTATCGTTCATTTTTTGAGTTTTAAAGACTTTTATTACATCGGCAAATGTAATAAAACTTATGATAAGTTTCTTCTTTTCTGTGTTTTAATTGCTGTTTAAGTTACTATTTGAGGAACTCTGAAACAGGTCTAATGTTTTTATAAGCCGTTTTTCTTCTTGGGTATAAGGAATGTGGTTGCTTTCGATATATTGCTTGAGGAAGAGGCAAGCATGTATGAAAATGTCTGCTTTCATATAACTGGTGAAATTTATGTAACGGTAGTAGGAGGCTTCACTGATGTTGATATGCACGCATAGGTCTACTGTGGCTAGCTGTGACGTATTCAGGAGCTTTTTTATCAGCATTATTCTGTTCTGGTAATGTTCGCTTACTATTTTATTTTCTTCTATTTCTTCCAAAGTTTGGTTGCGTTTTGTATCCATATTGTTTGGGGTTATTAATAATTTTTGGCAAAGATCTGATAAAAAATATATAATCTCCCTCTCATTTTTGCGATAGCTGGAATAAAATACATTTCGCACCTTTGCGCCCCGGAAGTATTAAATGTGGAATAATGAATAAATGATGATTGAAAATGAAGAAAGATCAGTATTTCAATTTGGAGGTAAATTTGTTGAATGACGACAATATTGCCAGTATGATGTCGGAGATGAATGCTGCGGAAGCACTCGGAATTTATGTGATGTTGCTGTTGCATCTGCGCACTAAAGATGCTTACGAGGCGTCGTGCAAACCGGTTTTACTGAAGGCTATGGCCCGGCGGTATGATATGGATGAAGTGGCGGTGGAGCGGGTGCTTCGCGAATTCGATCTCTTCGAAGTGGATGAGGAACGGCAGATGTTTCGTTCTTCCTACTTGGATAGGGTGATGAAAAGCTTGGAAGAGAAGCGGAAAACGAATAGCGAAAACGGTAAAAAAGGAGGGCGTCCGAAAAAGGTGGTAGAACGTGCTGAAACGCCCGTCGATAAAGGGAGAAAAGCCAATGAAAACCAGAAGAGTAGAGAAGAGGAGAGTAAAGAAGAGGAGAGTAAAGGAAATATTTCTGTTGTAAATAATAACAGTAGTAATATAAAAAAAACGTCCCGTGTGAGCCGTTTGACGGATGAAGGCAATCATTGTCCGTTACAACCCGTGTTGCCTTGGGAAAAGTTGGTGGATCAACTTTCTACTTTCCAGTCATATATGGAGCTGGCCGGGCAACATTCCGGTTTGGGAAAGCTCTTTGTTGACCATCAAAAACTTATTCTGGAAATCTTCAAAAAACATATCCGCCTTTATGACAAGGGAGCCGGACTGCTTTTCCCGGAGGACGTGAAACGGTATTTTTCAAATTATATCGCAGCCGGTTCCGTTACTTGCCGCACGTTGAGGGAAACCTTGCTGAAAGAGCTTGAGAATACGGTCGACAAGGGTGTAAACCGCTTTGAAAGCGTCGTCGACGGGCAGCGAACGTATCTGGGACATCTCATTCCGGCTGATGCGCCGCCACGTCCCGATGCGTCGGCTGTGTGGGATGATGTGAAGAAACGATGGGCGCATTAATCCGGCAGATGGCTGGTTTCGTCCGGCAGGTGGCCGATGTTCGTCTGATAGGTAACGGAAGCTCGTCCGTCAGGTGGCAGACACTCGTCCGGCAGGTAAGTCCTCTGCGTGTGAATGATTATTTTAAACTATTTTTTTAATGAAAAAAGGAAAAAAATTATGAGAAATTTTGCCAACTATGATGTCGACATCCACGGTAAATCGAGTGGAGTCCTCAAAACGATTTGTAAAAAATGTCTTCCTACCCGGAAAAACAAGCGCGACCGTTCGCTACGTGTCAACGTCGACACGGGACATTGCCACTGTTACCATTGTGGAGCTGATTTCTATGTTCCCGATGATGTGGAAGAGCGTAAGAATGCCGAGCGTGCGGCAGCTCGCAAACGTCGTGCGGCAGCCATTCCGCAGCATTTCCAGCGTCCGGTGTTTGATGCCTCGAAAACCACGCTTTCCGAAGAAACGGAGCGTTGGCTGGTGGAGACGCGTTGCATCCCGCAGTCCGTCATAGCCGCCCTGCGCATCACCGAACAGGAGGAATTTATGCCGCAATCCGGCAAAAAGGAACGTTGCATCTGTTTCAACTACTTTGAGGGGGAGCAACTGATCAACACCAAGTTTCGTGCTCTCCCGAAACTCTTCAAAATGGTGCAGGGTGCCGAACTGATTCCCTACAACATCGACTCCATCCTGGGGCAGACTTCCTGCATCATCCACGAGGGTGAATTGGATGCTGCTTCCTCCATCGCCGCCGGATTTCAGAGTGTCATCTCCGTGCCGGCCGGAGCCAATTCGAACCTCTCCTGGCTCGACCGCTTCATGGAGACGCACTTCGAGGATCTGGAAGAAATCATCATTGCTGTCGACGCCGATTCTGCCGGAATCCGGTTGCGCAATGAACTCATCAACCGGCTGGGAGCTGAACGCTGCCGGGTGGTGACTTATGGTCCGGAGTGCAAAGATGCCAACGAGCATCTCTGTAAATATGGTATCGCCAGTCTCCGTATCGCCATCGAACAGGCAGCAGAAGTTCCGCTCGAAGGTATCTTCACCGCTGCCGACTTGCATGACGACCTGCGGGCTCTTTTCGACAATGGCTTCGGTCCCGGAGCGGAAACGGGATGGGAGGAAATGGATAAGATCTGCACGTATGAACGTGGGCGAAGTGTCTACGTCACCGGAGTTCCCGGTACAGGGAAATCCGAATGGGTGGACGAATTAGTGTTGCGTCTTTGCCTGCGGCATCAATGGAAAATCGGGTTCTTTAGCCCGGAAAATACTCCTATCGTCTATCATCTCCGCAAACTGATTGAGAAACTCACCGGACACCGTTTTCAAAACGGATGTGGCATGACGGAGGGGCTTCTTGCAAACTCGGAAAATTTTCTGACTGAAAATGTCTCTCATATCTCTCTGAAAGGTAATGTTTCTCCGGATCGTGTACTGGCCAAGGCTCATGAACTCGTTGTCCGCCGTGGCTGCCGCATCATTGTCTTCGACCCGCTCAACCGTTTTGACCACAACCCGCAGCCGGGACAGACGGAAACGCAATATATTTCCAACCTGTTGAATAAATTCACAGAATTTGCCGTGCAACATAATTGCCTGCTTGTGGTCGTAGTCCATCCTCGTAAAATGAACCGTAACCCTGTCACGGGCATTACCCCTCGTGTGGAAATGTATGACATCAACGGCTCTGCCGATTTCTATAACAAAGCGGATTACGGCATCATTGTGGAGCGCGATAAGGAGGTCGGCGTCACCCGCGTATATGTGGACAAGGTGAAATTCAAGCATCTCGGTGTCGGTGGAATGGTATCCTTCATCTACGATCCCGTAAGCGGACGATACCTGCCCTGTGAAGAATCTCATGACCCTTCTCTCTCCGTTGACCAGCGTGTCCGAAATACGATGTTCGACAACTCCTGCTGGCTACCGGAAAAAGATTTAATGGGGGATAGGTGATAAATGATAGGTGATAGTTGATAAATGATAGATGGCAGACAATAAGCAATAGACAATAGTTATGCGGGATAAGCATGTCAATAGCCAGAGCTTACCGATTATCAGCTATATGTCGCTCAATCAACTATCACCTATCATTTATCACCTATCATCTAATTTAAGGTTCTTGGAGTACTTCGACGATGAGTCTTACTTGTGCGGGAGTGTAGTATCTGCTACGTGGATTCATGCCGGTGGCCAGGAGCCGTTCTTTTAGTCCGGGTGCAGCTTCGATCCATTCGTTGAATCGGTCTACTGCGCTTTGTTGCAGGATATTGGGGAGGTACAACAAGGCAAGTTCGCCTTTCCCATAGGTGCGGTATTGGAATGTTTTTTCTTCTTCTTGTTCGGGGAGAATCTTGTTTTTTGTTTTCATTTATAGTTGTGCTTTTGGATTACTGTATTTGAAGTAAAGTTACTCATTTTTAGTGGGATAGGCAAATTTTGGGAGCAGATGTTCGGGTGTATTCATAAAAGAATTGAAAATAATAGAATACCGATTCTCGAAAACTAGGAGATAATCCTATATATT
The DNA here is from genome assembly GCF_040812255.1 of Bacteroides sp. L008. Taxonomy (NCBI): domain Bacteria; kingdom Pseudomonadati; phylum Bacteroidota; class Bacteroidia; order Bacteroidales; family Bacteroidaceae; genus Bacteroides; species Bacteroides sp. L008. The sequence goes on from NZ_JBFNXO010000001.1 coordinate 831,794, forward strand.
CCGGTATAATCCGTTTTAATCCGGCAGAATCCGTTGTAGTCCGTTGTAATCCGGTGGTCGCTATTCTGTTGTCGTATCTTTGTTTTACCAACAGAAAAGGAGAATGTACTTCTTTTCGTAGAAACATTTTTTTAATATGGCAACAGTTACAGTTGTGCGCTACAAGCGCAGAAAACGGCTTGGTGATGATAAATCACCGATGATGTATCTTCTCAAGCCCAAGGCTGGGGAGTCGAAAATCTATTCAATCGATTCACTGGCACAGGAAATCGAATCTATCGGCTCGCTTTCGGTGGAAGACGTGTCGCACGTTATGAAGTCCTTTGTCCGTGCGATGAAAAAAGTGCTTGTGGCGGGGAATAAGGTGAAAGTGGATGGGCTGGGTATTTTTTATACCACGCTGACCTGTCCGGGTGTGGAACAGGAAAAGGATTGTACGGTGAAAAATATCACTCGCATCAATCTTCGTTTCAAAGTCGACAACTCATTGCGCCTTGCCAATGACAGCACGGCAACTACTCGTGGAGGGGATAATAACATGATGTTCGAATTGTATACGGATAAGAAATCCGCCGCTGGGGATGGCGGTGGCGGCTCCGGTGACGACGGTGAGGGAGACGGCGGTTCCGGCGGTGGAGAAGCTCCGGATCCGGCAGCATAAACTGCTTTGATTGACTTTGTGCTCCATTTATCAATTTATCATCTCAATCTATTAAAATGTTAGATAAAATCATCGAAATCATTATGACGATTCTGCCCTTTCTGGGCAGTAGTCGCAAGAAGCGCCAGATGATGGCGCAAGAAGTGAAAGAGTTCAGCGAACTGGTGAAAGATCAATATACTTTTTTGATGCAGCAGTTGGAGAAAGTGTTGAAAGATTATTTCGACCTTAGTTCGAAAGTGAAAGAAATGCATGCGGAGATCTTTTCGTTGAGAGGACAGCTGACGCAGGCTGCGGCACTGCAGTGTAGCAGCAAAGAATGTGTGCAACGAGTACAGATGGTTGCTGAAACGGAGGGATGAGTTTATGCGAACCATCAACTTGATTGTGATCCACTGTTCCGCCTCAAGGGCGGACAGGGATTTTACGGAAGAAGATTTGGAAGTGTGCCACCGTCGGCGTGGTTTCAACGGGACGGGGTATCATTTTTATATCCGCAAAAATGGAGATATAAAGACTACCCGCAAGATTGAACGAATCGGTGCGCATGCAAAGGGATACAATGCTCATTCAATAGGTATCTGCTATGAAGGCGGACTCGACTGCCATGGTCGCCCTGCCGATACCCGCACCGAATGGCAGATTCATTCAATGCACGTATTGATCCTTACGCTCTTGCGCGATTATCCCGGCTGCCGAGTGTGCGGACATCGGGATTTGAGTCCGGACCTGAACGGAAACGGAGAGATCGAACCCGAAGAGTGGATTAAGGCTTGTCCGTGTTTTGAGGTGAAAGAATTCTGCTCAAAAATGTAATGTACTCTACAGAAAGACTTGTGACAAGTATTTATATACTCGGTCACAAGTCTTTTCTCGTTTTATCGTTTCTTAGGTTATCTTACAGTGAGTCTTACTTAGACACGGGGCATATGTTTGATAAAGAAAGTTCCTTATATATATTCAATAACGATTCTGCTGTGTTTCTCCACGAAAACATCTGGCTGCGTTTAAGCCCGTATTCTACTTGTTGCTGGTAGAATGTCTCATCATTTTCTAGTTTCAAAATTTTTGCCGTGATATCTTCGGGACTGAATGGATCAACCAATAAAGCCCCATCGCCTGCAATTTCGGGCATTGCTGAAGTATTTCCTGCAATGATTGGTGTTCCGCAAGCCATCGCCTCCAGCATCGGGATACCGAAACTTTCGCGAAGTGAGGGATATAGAAATGCGAATGCACCACCGTAGAGCGCTGCAAGGTCTGTATTCGCAATGTATCCGGGGAAGCGGAGATAACTTTTGATATCCATCATCTTTTCTTCTTCCAATATCCGGTCAATGGCATCTTCTTTAAGGTCGGCAATAAGTAATGGTAACTTCTTTGTTGATTTTTTCAAATATTCGCTGTACGCTTTCAGTACTCTCGGAGTATTCTTTTTCGGATCCGTGTTTCCCAGGAAAAACAGATATTCGTCTGCATCGATATATTTCCGGGTAATTTCCGGAGCTTTGGGCTGCAAATGGAAATGGCTGTTGAAACCGTTATATACAGACACTAATTGCTTTTTCGGCAGATGTAACGCTTCAAGAATCCGTTTCCGTTCGAACTGCGAAACGGTAATAATTTTCTCACACTTGGGGAGTATGCGCGGAACGACTAACCGGCGATAATGCCATCCCATCTCCTGATACCACGACAGGCTGGACGACTGGCGCTTTTCCAGATAGATTATATCGTGCAATGTTAGAACCAGAGGCACAGGGCAATGCAGAGGAGCCGTGTTGCTGGTGCAATGCAGCAAGTCGGGCCTGATGCTTTTTACTGCACGCGGCAGGGCTACCTGTTCCCACAATGGATAAGTAGGGCATTTTAGCTCGATGATATGTAGGTTGTCGGAACTTTCCAGACACTTGTCTTCACCGGGACTGACAAAGATGAAGTATTCATTTTCATGATCCATTTTTTGTAGTTCCCGAATTGTTTCAAGAGCGACAAAATCCATTCCATGCTTGTTGGGGCGGAAAATACGCTGGGCTTCAATGGCTATTTTCATATTCTTTCTTTTTTAGTGGTGGGGATGTTTTTCTCTTTTATATAAGTTTTTTGTTTCTAGGGAGTCTCATTTCTTTATAAATATTCTCCTGTTTCTCAAGAAAATTTTCTTTAAGAATGGTTTTCTCCATGTTCTGTATGGATAAACTTCTTATAAGCTCCTTTCAACTTGAACAAATTGCCGATGGTAGTGAGCGCCAGCATCGGGATTTTTATGACCGCTTTACCCAATTGTTTGTTAAGCAGATTTCCTGGTATGGGCAATATCATCGCTACTATCTGGGCTATGGATAATATCCACCATTTTATGGCTATCATCCATTCGTTTCCGGAATCGCCTTTCAGACTTGACCAGATACCGATGGCTGTGAAAATGAATGTCAGTCCGAAAACACCTGCCATTTGGATCAGTCTCGGAGGAAGCATCCACTGAATTATCTTGTCGCAGTAGTCAATGTTACCTTGGCGGATTGCTTTCTGTAATCCGGAAAATGAACTGCGGAGAATGCCGAATTGGGCAGCTATCCAGCGTTTTCTCTGATTGCTGATGGCTTCTTCTTTCTGCGTTTTTTCGTCATAGATTGGAATTTCCGGTAAGTAGGTGGTGTGAATGCGTTGTTGCAGAAGAAGTACTTCTAGTTCTTTGTCTTCGCCTGCTGTTTCAAGAAGTCGGACGTTTTGTCGGAACCAGTCGGCTTCAAAAGCCATTCCTGAACCGGATAATGCAGCTGAAAGTCCTAGTGCGTTGTGTCCGCTGCGGAAGATGCCATTATTGATTTCTTCGCTGATGCCATCCAGAACAGAAATGTCTGTATTCAGATTTTTGCCGGTCCGGTGGGCTTGTATGCACCGCACACCGCTATCGAATGCACGGTTTACCTCTGTCAGGAAGTTCGGGGAAGTCAGATTATCAGCGTCCATGATAACTACTACATCGTAAGGTATTCCGTCGATGGCATCCATTGCCATTGTCAGTGCTTTGGCTTTGGAGCTGTCTTTATAGTCGGCTATCAGCAGTCGGATAGGCAAGGAGCGTAAGAGTTCGTTGGTGGCAGACTGCATTTGGTCAGAGATAACGATGATATCAAACATCTCTTTCGGATACTCCTGTCCCAGGAAGCTGCGTACGGAAGAGACGATCACCCGGTCTTCCTTATAAGCCGGGAAGAGTACGACGAAACGTCGGAGGGTACGGGCTTCTGAAAATTGAGGTGCCCGGTAGAACTTGGAAGCAATGGCGTATAGCAACAGATAACATACGCAAAGCGCGAAAAGTACAAAAAGAATCCAATCGACGATATTCATAGTAGTTGGAATTTATGACACAACGTTTTATTTATCAGGTGAGACAATGCTCTTTTTATCGGATGACGGGCGAAAAAGTCCGGAGTTTATTCCATAAAATATGGCTGCCGCCAGGTCGAAACGACCTTTGAGTATGAAAGCCAGACTATTCTTTGTAGCAGCCACGGTACTCTGATAAACAATGGAGGCGATGCGGTTGAACCCTTTCAGATTGCGTCGGGCATAGAACAGACGGTTGCGTGTCAGATAATAAGTACGCAATTTACTAAGTTGTCCAGTGCTCTGGCTTTCTTTATGAAAAATGGTGCAGCGAGGATCGTACCATAGCTCATATCCGGCACGGGTCATGCTTGTGCTCCAGTCTAGTTCTTCATAGTAGAGAAAAAATATCTCGGGCATCATTCCTGCTTTTTCAATGACTTCCCGTTTGAGCATCATGGCTGCCCCATGCAGGTAAGGGGTAGAGTGGGGAGTGTCGAATGTTCCGTCGTCCGGACAATCGAAGCCCAGCATGTTATTGCGTAGCGTGATTCGTGACAAAGGGGTGAAGCCGGCAAACTGTATGTGTTGCGGTGGAAATGCAAAGCGTATCTTGGGAGATACACCTCCTATTTCCGGACGACTTTCTAATCGTTCTATTAAGCATGCGATGTTGTCGGATTCGATGTAGGTGTCATTATTGATAAGGAATATATATTTGCCTTTTGCTGCCCGGATGCCGATATTGTTTCCGCCGGAAAAACCACTGTTCTCATTGCTGCGGATAGCGACAACGGTGGGATACAGGTGGCGTATTTTAGCTGCTTCGTTTTCGTGTGAAGCATTGTCTACGACTATGATTTCATAACTTACAGAATGTACTTTTTTCTGTAGTGATTCTATCAGTTCGCATGTGTCTTTGAATCCATTGTAGCAGATTGTGATAAATGATATGTCTGGCATATTGTTTGTCACATTTGTTCGTCAGTCTTTTGAGTGGATACTAGTTCTTTTTCTTTCTCTTCTTCACTGATGCGCTTGTCTATATGAGGAGCGGCAAAACAGAGTGCGAATCCTATATATACAGTCAGTGGATTGGGATATTGCATTACGTCGTTGACATAGGCCGCAATGAAATAACCGGCATCCATACAAAGCCAGGCTGCCACTAATCCGCGCAAGCTCTTATTGCGTACTTTAAACATCAGTAGCCATGAGCACCAAGCGAATAGAATGCTATGTATACCCAGATAGAGAATGAGTCCGACAATTCCTGTTTCTACCCATACGCTGACTAGCCATGAATCCGGAGGATAAGGCATTTGCTCTTTTGATTCAAAATTTCCGGCTTTAGAAAGTCCGATACCGTATCCGATAGGTTTCTTTGCCATCAATTCTTTCATTCGCATCCTGTTATCTACACGTACGAGATATGAAGCATCTTCGGTAGGATGGAAAGAGGAGCGCATCTTGTGAATGTATTGGTTTCCGTTCCCGATGTTGGTATAATAGAAAAATACAAAAATACCGATAGATACGAATATGCCTCCCAGCAATGCTTTCCAATTCTTCGCTATGATGGTTATCATCAGCATACCACCCATAAGAACGCCCATAGCAGCGCGAGTTCCGGAGATTCCCATTCCATAAATGCCGCAGAAAGCGATTAAAAGAAAATAGATACGTTTCCATTTGGAGTCGACAAAGAATGCAGCAACGGCAAAAGTTACGGCAGACATGGCAGCGTGGACACCGTAATTGGCTGCATCAGAGAAACAGGAGAAGTAGCGGATACCCGACCAGATAATATGAGTACGTGCGCCTCCCAATGCGTGTAAAAAATAAAGGTCTTTAGCACTGAATCCATGATTCTTCTGCCAATAACCTTTTAGGGTGAATATCAAAACAAATACTGACCATATAATTAGTAGGAGTTCAATATCTTTCTTGGTACGCATCATGACTGGAACGACGAATGCGCATATCAAAGGGGTGAGAGCATAAGGTGTGAGATTGATATTCCAAGCTTCCATCACATTGTTTGGATTCAGTATCTCCAGTATATAATACAATAACCAGACAATGAAGAAATAGGTCATTATATTTTGTCCGGGCTTCCAGTTAGTGTTTTCATCGTTACTGAGCTGTATCAGACAGATAGTAGAAAACAATAAAATAAGTGCCGTTGAGAATAGGCCTATCTTGATGTTTACAAACATACTTGCTGCGATCAACATGAACTGCACAGCAAGCAGGAGGTGGAAAGTGGTTACTCTATTCGTCATCGTCCTCGTCTTCGGCTTCTTTGGCTTTTCTTCTGAAATTGAATATGATTTTTTCTGTTAATGATAACTGGCTGAAACGATAGCCGATTCTGCGCACTAATGTATAGGGTGGAAGTTGTCCCGTAAAGTCCTCTATTGCTTCACGGTTAGCATTTGTGAGGCATATGCGGAGTGGGACGTTTGCCTTATTTAGTTGCGCCATAAGTTGTTCGCAGAGTTGCTTGTCGATAGTTTTCCAACCACGATCTGCCGGGGCCACTAGAACATTTGCATTGGCATCATGTAGCAGAGTACTCGGAATGTTACTTTTTGATAATGGAGGGTAGGCGACTATCAGTATGTCCTCTCCTTGCAAAGTATAGAAATCTGTGATATTCTTTGCCAGCAGATATTGGGTAGAATCCGTATTAAAATCCTGTCCGTATATAATAAATCTTGTATTCAGCATACGGCTTTGCATATATCCGCAGATAAGGTTTCCCAATTCTTCTTTTCCGGAATCTTCACTCGTACTGAACAGGTTGATGATGAATACGCCAGGGGACCTGCGCTTAGTTAGAAAGCGGAGTAGCGAATTGCTCAATTCTTTTATGGAAAGTTGAACATAAGTCTTGGTCAGTCCGCCATAACGGGAGGACTTTGTATTGAGAACTGCTCCTATTACCTTAAATCCGGTCACTCTTTTGGTGCGACTGGCATCTCGTAAAGTTCTGTCAAGCATTTCGATTAGTAATAATAAAGCGATGATTATCAGGAAGCTTCCTATGCAAGTGGCGATAACAATCTGTTTTCGGTTGGTTGAGTTGGACCCTATCGGATAGGTAGGTTCATTGAGCACTTTCAATGTGGCGGAAGTCATTTCCAGATTTTTCTTTCTTAACAGAGCCTCGTTGTAGCTCTGCAACACGGTCAGGTAACTGCGTTCCGTGAAGTTGATGGAGCGTTCTTTTTGCTTGATGGTGGTACCTACAGGGGCAAAAAATACGTAACGTTCGTTCAATTCCTGACGGGCATTTTGCGCAATTTGTAGTTCGGCTTTGGCTTTTTCAAACAATAAAGTTTGTTCTAGCCATTGGTCGATGATATTAGTTCGGCTAGCGCCTTCTTTAGTGTATTTATGACTTACGTAGGAAGTGGATAAATCATTCAATTCTTGTTTAAGTTCGCCTAATCGTTTTTTGTCACCTGTTAGAGATTCGGTATCTTTTTGCTTGGAGTCGCTCATGGCCTCCATTTCTGAGATTTTGCCGGTGATATTGGATGCTTCTCTTAATTTGTCCACAAATTCCATATTCTTGAGCACTTGTTTGGCATTGCTATCCATGTGCTTTTCCAGCTCTTCGAGCATTGACTTGGTACTGTTGTAGGCAAAAAGTGCATCTTGTTCCCGCAGCTCGAATTCTTTACTGATGGCCGCGATTTCTTTGGTCTCATCCAGATAGTTGATGATACGTTTTTCTACGTTATATTTAGTTAGGTCCTCTTCTTCCGAATTGAGTTTTTTGCCGATGCGTTTCAACTCTTCCTCAAAGTATTTGATGACTTTGTCTGTCTCTCCGTAACGGATACGGCGGTATTCTTCCACAAATTCGTCCATCAGAATGCTTACCGTGTTGTAGGCTATGCCGGGATCGCCGGAAGTATAACTGATGTCCAGCAAGTCACTTGTGAGCCGACGTTGCACTTTGATGTTTTTCAAAGCATTGTAGCTGTAAAATGGGTGATTGTAGTAGAACATTTCATAGATATAGTTACCTTTTTTCGGACGCATATATGCTTCCAGATTGGCAACTGTTTTATCTTCGCTCGATTTGTCGATCAGCTTTAATATTTCCGGTCCATGCGGACTGTTTATTAAGTGGTTGTAGGTGTAATTGTAGCTGGATGGAGTGATTCCGTCATTGTCATTATCCGGATTTCCCTGGATAAGTACACGGGCAAATAATCGCAGGAATACTCTTTTCAGAGTGCTCTCGGCTTGCATGATACTAATCAGGTTATCCATCGAATTTTGTACTGTCGCCCAGTCTGTGCGTTTATCGCTCTCCAAGTTATATCCCGAAGCTACTCCGGTATAAAGTGTTGCTTTCACATCGTATCCACCCCGCATGTGGCGTGTGTAGTAGAAAACGAGTAATGTGAAGATAGCAGTCCCTACCAGTATCAGCCAGCGGTGGCGAAAGAGGGTTCGTATGATAGAAATGATGAAGTTCATATCTTATTCTTTTATTTTCGTATTAGAGGAGTACGCGAAATAACCTCGAGTATCATCAAGCTTTTGGTCAATTCAAACTTGCTATTCTCATATGCTTCACGTGCAGTTGACTGTCTTTCTTTATCTACGGCCAAATCGGAAGATTCTATGGTTCCGTTGGCAAAATTCTTTTCAGAAATTTCATATTGCACATTAGCAAGTACCAAACTTTCACTTCTCATTTTAAGTACTCTTATCTGTGAGGTAGCCATCGCATACATCTCAATAATATTCTTCTTGATTTCGTCGTACTTCACTTCCCGTTCCAATTCTGCACTGCGTAATGTAAGCCTTTGTCGGCTGACTCGCCCTTTGAGGTCGAATAGGTCATCTAAAGGGATGCTTAGCCCTGCACCTACCGTGTAACCATTCTGTGCCTGGGTGGAGTAGGTGAGGTATGGAGCGACTGCCACGTCCGTAAAAGTGGACTCATTGCCGAACATTCCATATTGATAGCTTCCCCGTAAACTGAAGAAACCTAGAAATGACCATTTCTCTTTTTGGAGTAGTTTGCGCTCGATTCTCGCTTTTACGTCCGCCATCTCATAAATAGGGCTGTTCTTGGCGTTTTCGAATAAAACGGATAGTGGGGGGAGAATTATTTTACTATAATCTTCTTCATTTAGTTGAGAATAGTCAGACACTTCTTGTGCAACTACACGGGTGGTAGAGATGAATAGAAGTAATAGCCCCGAAAAAAAACATATAAATTGCTTCATAAAAAAATCCTATTATTTGCTCTTGCTGTGTTATAGCTTGCGCAAATATAAGGATTAATTTCATTTATGTACAGTCTTTTATTATCTATTTTGCAATCTTGCGTGTAAATTGTGCACAGATCGTTGCTAAAATGGTATTAGAAGGCTTCTGTCATGTTGAAGTAGAACAGATTCTGCTTGTTCACCATGTCCCTTCCGAAGTCGAGACGTACATTCATACGGGGTTGAACTTCAATGCGTAATCCCAGTCCGAGGTTGGGAAGCACACCTTCTATCTTGCCCGGAGTGGGGCCCATGAATCCGCATCCTCCCCAGGCTACATATCCTATATGACTTAACATCTTTTTCACCCAAGTGCTTTTGTCCGTATTTATCATCTGGCGGTATTCGGCCATCATGACATGCGAGGACTTGTCGCGAAACTGTCCCATGTAGTAACCGCGAAGATCGAAGGGGGTTCCGCTAAGTACATATTTTGTTAGGGGCACATTTCCGAATGCGTTTTTGCTTTGCACTGTCCAGGCTATCACCTTGCGGCGGCCTACTGTTTTGTATTGACGATAGTCGATTTCCAAACGGTAAAAGTTATTATCGCTTCCGAATACTTTATTATACATCATTCCCCGGAAGTCGAGGTAGGTTCCGTTATATGCATTTGCGGGAATATCACGTGTGTCATACGTCAGCAGGAAACCGAGTCCGGAGCTGAAATTTTCGTATCCGCTTTCTGTACCTCCTGCCGCCATATACGAGGGTTCATTAACCATTCCGGCAGCCGGCCTGGTAATTTTATCATAGTTCAAATCGACTTGGGGACCTGCAAAAATGTTGCTTTCTCCCAGACGGAACAGGAACCAGGGGTTTACTTGGATGCCGCTGTAACGGTATTCGCTGGTATCTTCTCCACGTTCATAATCTTTATTAGTGGAATAGCCGATGCCATAAAAGTTCTCAATCGTATTTTTATAAGAAAAAGTTCCGAAGATACGGAAGCGGTCTCCTTTAAAAAAAAGTTGTGGTTTTGTCATTAAGTTCAGCCCACCTTTGAACATCAAGGCAATGGCCACTGGCACTACCGAACGTCGTTGGGTGGTATCACTCGGATTCATCCGGAACGTCATCAAGGCACTACCGCCTACCAATACACCGAAGTCCGGTGTGTAGCTGGGACCACCTAATATGTTATAGTGCAAATTTCGTTTTGCTACACGCTGGCGGCGCAACTCGCGCTTTGAAAGGGCAGGAATGGTATCTGACGGGATGTCTTCAATATCTACATCGCTCTTTACTGCCGTACTGTTAGCCGCGGCTGACATCATATTGATGGATGGAAGCATCATCAATATTCCTATTATATATTTCTTCATAATTTCTCTGTGAGGAATTTGACTGCAAAGAAAACTCTTTTATTCCAATTAGTTTTGATATTCTTAGATAATAAATCTAAAAAAGAATCGTATTTTTGCGGAATATGATGTTTTCCGATATGCTGATAAATAAAATCGCATGATTTAATCTCATACATTCAAACTGTATTTATTAGTGTATCATGATCCGTCAGCCTATTAATTAATTACTTATATCAATGAATAAACAGATTTTATCAATTTTTGTTTTCTGTGCTTTTTCTTATTCTACACAAGCGCAAGAAGTGAAAGGTGGCATCAGCGACTCCATGATGCAACAAATCAAGCAGAGTTACGCAAACACTCCTGCCGACAAGGCTATCCGCAACGCTATCGGCAGCAACGACATCCGTAAACTGGCTCTCAACCAGGATAACCTGAAGGGGATGGATACACATTTCTCCATCAAAGTGCCTTCCAAAGGTATTACCGATCAGAAATCTTCCGGTCGTTGCTGGCTTTTCACTGGTCTGAATGTGATGCGTGCCAAAGCGATTGCCAAGCATAACCTCGGCTCGTTCGAATTCTCGCAAACTTATCCTTTCTTCTTCGATCAGCTGGAGAAAGCTAATCTCTTTCTACAAGGTATTATCGACACCAGCAGTAAGCCGATGGACGATAAAATGGTGGAATGGCTCTTACGCAATCCTTTGAGTGACGGTGGAACATTCACCGGTGTAGCCGATATCGTCAGTAAATACGGGCTTGTTCCCAAAGATGTGATGCCGGAAACCAATAGCAGTGAAAATACCTCCCGCATGGCAGGTCTGATCGCCCTAAAACTTCGTGAGCAGGGGCTTCAACTCCGTGATCTCGCTGCGCAAGGTGCCAAACCTGCTGCCCTTGAGAAAACAAAAACAGAAATGTTGAGCACCATCTATCGCATGTTAGTGCTGAATCTCGGTGTTCCTCCCACTGAATTTACCTGGACTGAATACAACGCTAAAGGCGAGCCTGTATCTACCGAAACTTACACTCCGCTTTCTTTCCTGAAGAAGTATGGTGACGAAAAACTGATTGACAATTATGTCATGTTAATGAACGATCCGAGCCGTGAATATTATAAATGTTATGAGATAGACTACGACCGCCACCGTTACGACGGCAAAAACTGGACGTATGTCAATCTCCCCATCGAGGACATCAAAGAAATGGCTATTTCTTCTCTCAAGGATAGCACAATGATGTATTTTTCTTGCGATGTAGGTAAATTCCTAAACTCCGATCGTGGTTTACTGGATGTCAAAAACTACGATTACGAATCCCTTATGGGTACTTCTTTTGGCATGAACAAGAAGCAACGCATCCAAAGTTTCGCCAGTGGCTCCAGTCACGCCATGACTCTTATGGCCGTCGATCTTGACAAAAACGGAAAACCGACGAAATGGATGGTTGAAAATAGTTGGGGAGCAACCTCCGGTTATCAAGGACATCTCATCATGACGGATGACTGGTTTGATGAATATATGTTCCGTCTGGTAGTAGAAACGAAATACGCATCGAAAAAAGCTCTTGAGGTGTTGAAACAGAAACCTATTCGACTTCCTGCCTGGGACCCTATGTTTGCCGGAGAGGAATAACCACTTTGCATAGACCTGTATGCCGCGAGGTCTCCAATTTTTCTTTGGTTCTTTCTTTTGCTTCAAAGAGACAAAAGAAAGAACGTGCACGAACACGAAAGGAATTACGGATATTTTTCCGTAATTCCTTTCTTTTTTCCTCCCGAATCCCAATCTTATTTATTACTTTTGCGGCAAATTTATGAAACCATTATTTTATCTAGCATGGCAAATGTAATAAAGTTACGTAAAGGCCTTGACATAAACCTGAAAGGTAAAGCTGCTGAAACGTACGCAACAGTAAAAGAACCGGGGTTCTACGCACTCGTACCCGATGACTTTCCTGGAGTGACGCCTAAGGTAGTCGTGAAAGAGCAGGAGTATGTAATGGCTGGTGGACCCTTGTTTATCGACAAGTATCATCCTGAAGTGAAATTTGTTTCGCCGGTGAGCGGCGTGGTGACGAGTGTTGAACGTGGTGCTCGTCGTAAGGTGTTGAACATCGTAGTGGAAGCTGCTGCAGAGCAGGACTATGAAGATTTTGGAAAAAAGAATGTTGCTTTGATGGATGCTGAAGCTGTGAGAACCGCTTTGTTGGAAGCCGGACTTTTCGCGTTTATCAAACAGCGCCCTTATGACATCATTGCTGATCCGACGGTCACTCCGAAAGGAATCTTTGTATCCGCATTCGACACTAATCCGTTAGCTCCGGATTTTGAGTTTGCCCTCAAAGGTGAAGAAACAAACTTCCAGACAGGACTTGATGCTCTTGCCAAACTGGCAAAAACCTATCTGAATATCAGTGTGAAACAGAACGCTGCTGCACTGACACAGGCTAAGAATGTTACAATCACCGCTTTCGACGGACCGAACCCTGCGGGTAATGTAGGTGTTCAGATCAACCATCTCGACCCCGTATCCAAGGGAGAAACGGTATGGACTATTGATCCGCAAGCCGTAATCTTCATTGGCCGCCTTTTCAATACAGGTCGTGTAGATTTCACCCGTACAATAGCTGTGACAGGTTCCGAAGTGTTGAAACCTGCATACTGCAAACTCCGGGTAGGCGCATTGCTCACCAACGTGTTTGCCGGTAATGTAACAAAAGACAAAGACTTACGCTATATCAGCGGTAATGTGCTGACAGGAAAGCAAGTATCTCCGAACGGATTCTTGGGAGCATTCCACAGCCAACTGACTGTGATCCCCGAAGGTGACGACATTCACGAAATGCTCGGATGGATCATGCCGCGCTTCAACCAGTTCAGTGCCAACCATTCTTATTTCAGCTGGTTGATGGGTAAGAAGGAATATACGCTGGATGCCCGCATCAAAGGTGGCGAACGTCACATGATTATGTCGGGTGAATACGATAGGGTATTCCCGATGGATATCCTGCCCGAATATCTGATTAAAGCAATCATCGCCGGTGACATCGACCGTATGGAAGCACTTGGCATCTATGAAGTGGCTCCTGAAGATTTCGCTCTTTGCGAATTCGTCTGCTCTTCGAAGATGGAACTGCAACGCATCGTTCGTGCCGGACTTGATATGCTCCGTTCGGAAATGGCATAGGAGAATTAAGAATTAAAAATTAAAAATTAAAAAATGATAGTTGAGACTTTATGAAATTGTCTTCTGGTAAACACAGCGTAGCTATTTCTCAATTCTCAATTTTCAATTCTCAATTTAATAAATGAAAGCGTTAAGAAATTATCTCGATAAGATAAAGCCGAACTTTGAAGAGGGCGGCAAATTCCACGCATTCCAGTCGGTGTTTGACGGCTTCGAAACATTCCTGTTCGTGCCCAACAAGACTGCGAAAACGGGAACGCACATACATGACGCAATTGATAGCAAGCGCATCATGTCGATTGTGGTTATTTCGTTGGTACCGGCTTTGCTGTTCGGTATGTATAACGTAGGTTACCAGCATTTCACTCACACGGGTGCTACTGGCAGCTTTATCGAAATGTTTGCATACGGATTCCTGGCAGTACTGCCTAAAATTATCGTATCTTATGTAGTAGGTTTGGGTATTGAGTTCGTGGTGGCTCAATGGAAGAAAGAAGAAATACAGGAAGGATTCCTCGTTTCCGGTATCTTGATCCCGATGATCGTTCCGGTTGACTGTCCGCTGTGGATTCTTGCCGTAGCTACTGCATTCTCTGTTATCTTTGCAAAAGAAGTATTCGGTGGTACAGGTATGAACGTATTCAACGTTGCGTTGATTACGCGTGCATTCCTGTTTTTCGCATATCCGACTAAGATGTCCGGTGATGCCGTTTGGGTATCAGGCGACAGCATTTTCGGTCTGGGACAAAGCGTAGACGGACTTACCGTTGCCACTCCGCTGGGACAAGCTGCTACATCTGGTAGTGTTCCTGCATTCAACATGGATATGATTACAGGTCTGATTCCGGGTTCTATCGGTGAAACCAGCGTGATCGCTATTCTGATTGGTGCGGTTATCTTGCTTTGGACAGGCGTTGCTAGTTGGAAGACAATGATTTCCGTATTTGTCGGTGGTGCATTTATGGCATGGGTATTCAACTCAATCGGCATGGAAAACAACACAATGGCTCAAATGCCTTGGTACGAACACCTCGTTCTCGGTGGTTTCTGCTTCGGTGCCGTATTTATGGCTACTGACCCTGTGACTTCCGCTCGTACGGAAAGAGGTAAATATATCTTCGGATTCCTGATCGGTGTGATGGCTATCGTTATCCGCGTACTGAATCCGGGTTATCCGGAAGGTATGATGCTTGCCATCCTGCTGATGAACATCTTCGCTCCGCTGATCGACTACTGTGTAGTACAGGGTAACATCAGCCGTCGCGAAAAACGCGCTATCAAGTCTAACCAATAAATACCGAAAGAAAATGAATACGAATAGTAATAGTTATACTATCATTTATGCTTCGGTAATGGTTATTATCGTAGCATTCCTGCTGGCATTCGTTAGTTCTTCATTGAAATCTACACAAGATAAGAATGTGCAGTTGGACACTAAGAAACAGATACTCGCTGCATTGAACATTAAAAATGTGGAAGATGCGGATGCTGAATATAAGAAATATGTGAAAGGGGACATGCTGATGAACGTAGACGGTACGCTGACTGAAAATACAGGTGAATTTGCTACCAACTACGAGAAAGAAGCGAAAGAACAACAACGTCTGCACGTGTTTGTATGCGAAGTGGACGGTCAGACCAAATATGTGGTTCCTGTTTATGGTGCCGGTCTTTGGGGAGCTATCTGGGGATATGTTGCACTGAACGAGGATAAAGATACCGTTTACGGTACTTATTTCTCACACGCTAGTGAAACTCCGGGTTTGGGTGCTGAAATTGCAACCGAACATTTCCAGAATGAATTCGTTGGAAAGAAGACTTTGGAGGATGGCTCTATTGCTCTTGGAGTTGTGAAGAATGGCAAGGTGGAAAAACCTGAATATCAGGTGGACGGTATCTCTGGTGGTACAATCACTTCTGTAGGTGTAGATGCCATGCTGAAGACTTGCCTGAATAGTTACTTGAGTTTTTTAACTAAATAATAAGGAGGAGAAAGATAGAATATGGGACAACTGTTTTCAAAGAGAAATAAAGAAGTATTCTCTGCTCCGTTGGGAATTGATAACCCGGTAACCGTACAGGTGCTCGGTATCTGTTCTGCACTTGCTGTCACTGCAAAACTGGAGCCTGCTATTGTAATGGGACTTTCAGTAACAGTGATTACTGCATTTGCTAACGTCGTTATTTCATTGTTGCGCAAAACCATTCCTAACCGTATCCGTATTATCGTTCAGTTGGTAGTGGTAGCCGCTTTGGTAACTATTGTAAGTGAAGTTCTGAAAGCGTATGCTTATGATGTAAGTGTTCAGCTTTCTGTATATGTAGGTTTGATTATCACTAACTGTATCCTGATGGGGCGTCTGGAAGCATTTGCCATGCAGAATGGTCCTTGGGAGTCTTTCTTGGACGGTGTAGGTAATGGTTTGGGATATGCCAAAATTTTGATAATCGTCGCTTTCTTCCGCGAACTGCTTGGCTCGGGAACATTGCTCGGTTTCAATATCCTGAACTATGAGCCTATCCGGAATATCGGATACGTAAATAACGGTTTGATGTTGATGCCGCCGATGGCATTGATTATCGTAGCTTGCATTATATGGTATCAACGTGCACGTCACAAAGAACTGCAAGAAGAAAGTAATTAATTCTTCATTCTTAATTCTTAATTAAAAGATATGGAACATTTATTAAGTTTATTCGTCCGCTCTATCTTTGTGGACAATATGATATTCGCATTCTTTTTGGGTATGTGCTCATACCTGGCTGTTTCGAAGAATGTGAAGACTGCCGTAGGACTGGGTATTGCTGTGACTTTCGTGTTACTGGTAACGCTTCCGGTGAACTACTTGTTGCAAACCAAAGTGCTGGCTGCTAATGCTATCATTGAAGGTGTCGACCTTAGTTTCTTGAGCTTTATTCTTTTCATTGCCGTTATTGCCGGTATCGTGCAGTTGGTGGAGATGGTGGTAGAGCGCTTCAGTCCGTCGCTGTATGCTTCACTGGGTATCTTCCTGCCGTTGATTGCCGTTAACTGTGCTATCATGGGTGCTTCTCTGTTTATGCAGCAACGTATCAATCTCGCTCCAAGCGATCCGAAATACATTGGAGATATCTGGGATGCTCTCTCTTATGCATTGGGTTCCGGTATCGGTTGGTTACTGGCTATCGTAGGTCTGGCTGCTATCCGCGAGAAAATGGCTTACTCTGACGTACCTGCTCCGTTGAAAGGATTGGGGATCACATTTATCACAGTAGGTCTGATGGCAATCGCATTTATGTGTTTCTCTGGTTTGAACATCTAAAAAGAAAGGAATAAGACAATGGATATGAATTTAATATTAGCGAGCATTGGGGTATTCCTTGTGGTTATTCTGTTGCTTGTTGTAATCTTGTTGGTTGCCAAGAATTTCTTGGTGCCATCAGGAGACGTGAAACTGACAATCAACGGCGAAAAGGAATTGGAAGTGGCTTCCGGTTCTACTTTGCTCAATACGCTGTCTGTAAACGGAGTATTTCTGTCATCTGCTTGTGGTGGTAAGGGTTCTTGCGGACAGTGCAAATGCCAGGTACTCGAAGGTGGTGGAGAAATCCTGCCTTCTGAAGTTCCTCACTTCAGCCGTAAACAGCAACAAGATCACTGGCGTCTGGGCTGTCAGGTGAAAGTGAAAAGTGATATGGCTATCAAGATCGACGAATCTATCTTGGGTGTGAAGGAGTGGGAGTGCGAAGTAATCTCCAACAAGAACGTGGCTACGTTTATCAAAGAGTTTATCGTTGCTTTGCCTAAAGGCGAACACATGGACTTTATCCCGGGCTCTTACGCACAAATCAAGATTCCTAAATTCTCAATGGATTATGACAAGGACATTGATAAAAAATTGATCGGTGACGAATATCTGCCTGCATGGGAGAAATTCGGTTTGATGGGACTGAAATGTAAGAATGACGAAGAAACAATTCGTGCTTACTCTATGGCCAACTATCCTGCCGAAGGTGACCGTATCATGTTGACAGTACGTATCGCTACTCCGCCGTTCAAACCGAAAGAACAGGGTCCTGGATTTATGGACGTAATGCCGGGTATCGCTTCTTCTTATATTTTTACCCTGAAACCAGGTGATAAGGTAATAATGAGCGGTCCTTACGGAGACTTCCACCCGATTCTGGATTCTAACAAGGAAATGATGTGGATTGGTGGTGGTGCCGGTATGGCTCCGTTGCGTGCACAAATCATGCACTTGACCAAGACGCTGCACGTTACTGATCGTAAGATGTCATACTTCTACGGTGCTCGTGCATTGAATGAAGTGTTCTATCTGGAAGATTTCCTGCAGATCGAAAAGGATTTCCCGAACTTTACTTTCCATCTGGCACTCGACCGTCCGGATCCTGCTGCTGATGCTGCAGGCGTGAAGTATACTCCGGGATTCGTTCACAACGTAATCTACGAAACTTACCTGAAGAATCACGAAGCTCCTGAAGATATTGAATACTATATGTGTGGTCCTGGCCCGATGTCGAAAGCTGTTGAGAAGATGCTTGACGATCTTGGCGTTCCGGCACAGAACCTGATGTTCGATAACTTCGGAGGATAATTCGCGGAAGAGAACAATCGGTCGGTAAAATGACCGGAAAGAATATATAAAACAGAGCGGGAAATCTGAAAAGCAGTAGTGCTTCTTGGATTTCCCGCTTCTTTTTTAGGGTATTCCATGATGTCTTTCCGCTATGTTTTCTATCTATTTTATGTCTGTTTAAAAGATAGTTCTCCTTTTTTATCTGTACTTATCTATTATATTCGTATATTTGGCTACACAATAGAATTTTTAAACACAATAGGTTATGGAATATCATCGTATATCTTTCATCCACAATGATACAGAGTATTCATTTGTTAAAGCAATGAGTTCGAACTTAACGGGATATGCATTAGTAACAGCTTGTAGGACAGAAGTAACCATTTACATGAAAGAGAACAACCTGAAAGGTTATTATATATTGACCGGCATGGCTAAAGTTTAATTGTATGAAAAATGAAATTATACAGTCGGCTCTCCGCAATTTGAAGATTAAAGAGCTGAATCCGATGCAGGAAGCATCACTTGAACAAGCTACCGGAAGAAAAGACGTTATACTGTTGTCACCGACAGGATCGGGCAAGACATTGGCCTATCTGTTGCCTTTG
Organism: Bacteroides sp. L008; assembly: GCF_040812255.1. Taxonomy (NCBI): domain Bacteria; kingdom Pseudomonadati; phylum Bacteroidota; class Bacteroidia; order Bacteroidales; family Bacteroidaceae; genus Bacteroides; species Bacteroides sp. L008. The sequence goes on from NZ_JBFNXO010000001.1 coordinate 850,774, forward strand.
CTTCTTACCCTAAAACCGAATGATGACAGCGTGCAGGTGCTGATTCTGGTTCCTTCACGTGAGTTGGCATTACAAATTGACTCTGTGTTCAAAGCAATGGGGACTCCCTGGAAAACCTGTTGTTGTTATGGTGGACATCCTATCGCTGAAGAAAAGAAGAGTATAGTGGGTAATCATCCTGCTATCATCATCGGTACTCCGGGACGTATCACCGACCATCTGTCGAAAGGAAATTTCAATCCTGAAACCATTGAGACTTTAATTATCGATGAATTTGACAAATCTTTGGAGTTTGGTTTCCATGATGAAATGGCAGAGATTATCACGCAGCTTCCGGGATTAAAAAAACGTATATTACTTTCGGCTACCGATGCTGAAGAGATTCCTGAATTTACAGGATTGAACCGCACGGTGAAGTTGGATTTTCTTTCGGACGCTTCTGAAGAACAGGGGGCCCGTTTGAAACTGATGAAGGTACTTTCTCCTTCCAAAGATAAGATTGATACTTTATATAATCTGCTTTGTACATTGGGAAGCAGTTCGAGCATCGTATTCTGTAATCATCGGGATGCAGTGGATCGTGTGCATCAGTTATTGGCGGATAAAAAACTGTCTGCAGAACGTTTTCATGGTGGTATGGAACAGCCGGACCGCGAACGTGCGCTCTACAAATTCCGTAACGGCAGTTGTCATGTGTTGATTTCTACCGATTTGGCTGCCCGTGGACTGGATATTCCGGAGGTAGGACATATTGTTCATTATCATTTGCCGGTGAATGAAGAAGCTTTTACGCACCGCAATGGACGAACAGCACGTTGGGATGCTACCGGAACGTCCTATCTGATTTTGCATGCCGAAGAGAAACTTCCTCCTTATATTCCGGAAGATATGGAAACAGTAGTGTTACCTGAAAATCCTCCCCGTCCTCCGAAATCGGTTTGGGCTACCATTTATATAGGTAAAGGAAAAAAGGAGAAACTTAGCCGGATGGATATTGCCGGATTCTTATATAAAAAAGGAAATCTGACCCGCGAAGATGTCGGAGCGATTGACGTCAAAGAGCATTATGCTTTCGTTGCTATTCGCCGGGCTAAGGTGAAGCAGCTCTTGAATCTGATTCAGGGGGAGAAAATCAAAGGAATGAAGACTATTATAGAAGAAGCGAAGTAAAGATCTTTTCTGTAAGATACCTTACTTGACATCTATGGATAACAAAATGGTGTATATATCCTGTATAAACCAATAAAAAGAAAGGGAAATCTGCTTTAAAACAGTATTTTTATAAGGAAAGATTTGTGCAGCGGAAATAAATTCGTAAATTCGCAAGGTCAAAAGACAAAAGTAACGAAATTGTTAAACCAAAAACAAACTTCAAATGAAAAAGCATAATTTCAATGCAGGACCTTCCATTCTTCCGCGTGAGGTGATAGAGGATACAGCGAAGGCTATTTTAGATTTCAACGGCTCTGGTCTCTCTTTGATGGAAATCAGCCACCGCGCCAAAGACTTCCAACCTGTGGTTGACGAAGCAGAGGCATTATTCAAGGAATTACTCAATATCCCCGAAGGCTATTCGGTACTGTTCTTGGGCGGAGGTGCTAGTATGGAGTTCTGCATGGTTCCTTATAACTTCCTCGAAAAAAAGGCTGCTTACCTGAACACTGGTGTATGGGCAAAGAAAGCAATGAAAGAAGCTAAAGGGTTTGGTGAAGTTGTAGAAGTTGCTTCCTCTGCTGAAGCTACATATACTTATATCCCCAAAGATTATACAATCCCAACAGACGCAGATTATTTCCACATCACGACTAACAACACAATTTACGGTACAGAATTGAAGAAAGACCTCGATTCTCCAGTTCCGATGATTGCCGATATGTCTTCTGATATTTTCTCACGTCCGATCGACGTTTCTAAATATATCTGTATTTATGGTGGTGCACAAAAGAATCTGGCTCCTGCAGGTGTTACATTCGTTATCGTTAAGAATGACGCTGTAGGTAAGGTTTCCCGTTACATCCCGTCAATGCTGAACTATCAGACACACATTGATAACGGTTCTATGTTCAATACTCCTCCGGTAGTGCCTATCTATGCTGCATTGTTGAACCTGCGCTGGATCAAAGCACAGGGTGGTGTGAAAGAAATGGAACGTCGTGCCATCGAAAAGGCTGATATGCTGTATGCTGAAATCGATCGTAACAAAATGTTTGTTGGTACTGCTGCCAAAGAAGACCGTTCACGCATGAATATCTGTTTCGTAATGGCTCCTGAATACAAGGAATTTGAAGCGGACTTCTTAAAGTTTGCTACTGAAAGAGGCATGGTAGGTATCAAAGGACACCGTTCTGTAGGTGGTTTCCGTGCATCTTGCTACAATGCTCTGCCGAAAGAAAGCGTACAGGCTTTGATCGACTGCATGCAGGAATTTGAAAAACTTCATTAATAATATTTTCACCACAGATTACACAGACGGACGCAGATTTTTTAATTCTGTGAGAATCTGGGTAATCTGTGGTGAGTCTTTATAAACAGAATTAGATTATGAAAGTACTTGTAGCTACTGAAAAACCGTTTGCTAAAGTTGCAGTAGATGGTATCCGTAAAGAAATAGAAGCAGCCGGATTTGAGCTTGCTTTACTTGAGAAATATACTGATAAGGCTCAATTGCTGGATGCAGTAAAAGATGCTAATGCTATCATTATCCGTAGCGATATTGTTGATGCAGAGGTGCTGGATGCTGCTAAAGAATTGAAAATCGTAGTCCGTGCCGGTGCAGGATATGACAACGTTGACCTGGCTGCTGCCACTGCTCACAATGTATGTGTGATGAATACTCCGGGACAGAACTCTAATGCTGTTGCCGAACTTGCTTTGGGTATGATGGTATATGCTGTCCGTAACTTCTATAACGGAACTTCCGGTACGGAATTGATGGGCAAGAAATTGGGTATTCATGCTTATGGAAACGTAGGTCGCAATGTAGCTCGTGTTGCCAAAGGTTTCGGAATGGAAGTGTATGCTTATGATGCATTCTGTCCGAAAGAAGTAATCGAAAAAGATGGTGTGAAAGCACTTGATTCTGCAGAAGAATTGTATAAGACTTGCCAGGTGGTATCTCTTCATATTCCGGCAACTGCCGAAACAAAGAACTCTATCAATTATGCTCTGTTGAAAGATATGCCGAAAGGTGCTATGTTGGTAAACACTGCCCGTAAGGAAGTGATTAATGAAGCAGAACTGATTAAATTGATGGAAGATCGTGCAGACTTCAAATATATCACAGATATCATGCCTGCTGCTAACGCAGAGTTTGCAGAAAAGTTTGCCGGACGTTATTTCTCAACTCCCAAGAAGATGGGGGCTCAAACTGCTGAAGCAAATATCAATGCCGGTATTGCTGCCGCTCAACAAATTGTTGGCTTCTTGAAAGATGGTTGCGAGAAATTTAGAGTAAACAAATAAGATTCTGAATAAGTCAGCCGGATTTTTTAGGATAACTATGGTAGTATCTGAATAAAAACAATCCGTTGCAGAATGTCTTTTTTAGAAATAAGTAGTATATTTGAGCCACAGATTTTCAAGAAGTCTGTGGCTTTAATTTTTTACATATAAAATACTAATATCATGGCAATAATCAAACCTTTCAAGGGCATTCGTCCTCCGCAAGACCTTGTAGAACAGGTCGCTTCACGTCCTTATGATGTATTGAATTCTGAAGAAGCCCGCGCAGAAGCGGAAGGTAACGAGAAGTCTCTTTATCATATTATTAAACCGGAAATAGATTTCCCTGTTGGTACGGATGAACATGACGAACAGGTGTATGCTAAAGCTGCCGAGAATTTCCAACTGTTTCAGGACAAAGGCTGGTTGGTGCAGGATAAGATGGAAAACTATTATATCTATGCCCAGACGATGAACGGGAAAACACAATATGGGTTGGTAGTCGGTGCTTATGTCCCGGATTATATGAACGGGGTTATCAAGAAGCATGAGCTTACCCGTCGTGACAAGGAAGAGGATCGTATGAAACATGTACGTGTGAACAACGCTAATATTGAACCTGTTTTCTTTGCTTATCCTGACAATGAGAAGTTGGATGTTATAATAAAGAAATATACAGCAAATAAGCCGGTTTATGACTTTATCGCTCCGGGTGATGGTTTTGGACATACTTTCTGGATTGTCGACCAGGAGGCAGATATTGCTGCAATTACTGCCGAATTTGCTAAAATGCCTGCCCTTTATATTGCTGACGGGCATCACCGTTCTGCCGCTGCTGCATTGGTGGGAGCAGAGAAAGCAAAACTGAATCCAAATCATCGCGGTGATGAAGAATATAATTACTTTATGGCTGTTTGCTTCCCGGCAAATCAGTTGACCATTATTGATTACAACCGTGTGGTGAAAGATCTTAATGGTTTGACTCCTGAACAATTCTTGGCTGCACTTGATAAAAACTTTGTAGTAGAAGAAAAAGGCGCGGACATCTATAAACCGTCCGGCTTGCATAATTTTTCACTCTATTTGGGTGGTAAATGGTATAGCTTGACCGCTAAGGCCGGTACGTATAATGATAACGACCCTATTGGGGTGCTTGATGTTACAATCTCTTCCAACCTGATTTTGGATGAAATTTTAGGCATAAAGGATCTGCGTTCTGATAAACGTATTGATTTTGTAGGTGGTATCCGTGGATTGGGAGAGCTCAAGAAGCGTGTGGATAGTGGTGAAATGAAAGTGGCTTTGGCTCTCTATCCTGTATCTATGAAACAGTTGATGGATATTGCAGATACAGGCAATATTATGCCGCCGAAGACTACTTGGTTTGAACCGAAACTCCGTTCAGGGCTGGTGATTCATAAGTTAGATTAAGAAATATCTGTTATGCGAAAATCATTGTTGACGGGAATTATATCAATAGATGTGACGCTTGATTGATGTAGAAAAAATAGTGACGGGATATGCCCGGGATAGTGACGGTATCGTTGTGGTATACCGTCACTATTTTTATTGGATAGCGTCACTATTTTCAATCCCTCCAACTACCTGTCATTGATAAGTGGAACATTAATATTTCCAAACGATAGATTGACTTTTCTTATTAAAGCCGTATCTTTGCAACATGACTGCTGAAGATACTTATAAAACCATCATTGAGCCTTCCGAAGGTATTTATACGGAAAAACGAAGCAAGTTCATTGCTATAGCCCTTCCTGTGCGTACTCTCGATGAGATAAAGATGCATCTTGAAACGTATCAGAAAAAGTATTATGATGCACGGCATGTATGCTATGCTTATATGTTGGGAGCTGCACGAAAGGATTTCCGTGCCAATGATAATGGAGAACCTTCCGGAACAGCGGGTAAACCCATTCTCGGACAGATAAACTCGAATGAACTGACGGATATACTGATTATAGTAGTCCGTTATTTTGGAGGAATCAAATTGGGAACGAGCGGATTGATCGTTGCTTACAAGGCTGCTGCTGCTGAAGCTATTGCTGCCGCTACCATTATAGAAAAGACGGTAGATGAGGAGGTGACGGTAATGTTTGAATATCCTTTTATGAACGATGTTATGCGCATTGTGAAAGAAGAAGAACCGGAGATTCTTAATCAGTCGTATGATATGGATTGTAGCATGACATTGCGGATTCGTCGTTCGATGATGTCTAAGTTGCGTGCACGTTTGGAGAAGGTGGAGACAGCGCGGATCCTTGATGATGAGAATATGTTGTAGGTAAAGTATTAGAGTGGTAATAAAGATAGAGAGTGGATCGCATGATAAATAAATGTCACATATTTTTTAGTCTGTTTTTAAGTTCCTTTGTATGGATAAGCGTTCAGGCGCAAGCACAAGTACAGGAGGCTCAAAAACTGGCTCCTAATAATATTCCTGTTCCGTGGTATTCGCAGAAAATCGCGGGATGTCCTTACTCGCATTGCTCTCTGGCTTCTTCGTTAATGGTCTTTGATTATTTTAAGGGAATGACGGCTGATACACAACGTACAGCCCAGGATGCAGAAAAGAAACTAATTGAATATCAGCGGAATTACTTTCTGAAAAAACGTGCTCCTTTCCGTCGCCGTACTTCGATAGGGCAGGGAGGATATTATTCTTTTGAAATTGATTCGTTGACACGTTATTATGAAAACATGATAAGTGCCGAACATTTCCAGCAGAAAGATTACCGGATATTGAAAGATTATATTGATCGTGGCATTCCTGTGCTTGTGAATGTGAGATATACAGGCGCAGTTCGTGGTTTGCGTCCCGGTCCGAGAGGGCATTGGATGGTACTTCGCGGCATTGATGATAAACATGTGTGGGTGAATGATCCCGGACGTTCGCCGGAGATGCGGACTAAAGGAGAAAACATCTGTTATCCTATTAAGAAACAGCCGGGTAACCCTTCCTATTTTGATGGTTGTTGGACGGGACGATTTATCATAGTCACTCCTAGAGAATGGATACGAAATTCCCTGTTTGCACAAGTAGGCAAGCTCCCTCCATTGGAGGAGGTGACTCATATAGTTCCTCCGGTTGTGTCGTCTGTAGCCTTACCGCAGGTTATCAATCAGTAGAAGCAACTCATAGTTAGGAAAATTCAGTAGTAGGATTAAGATAAAACATTTGTAGTAAAATAAAGAAGAACAAAAATATATGGCATTTGAAGCAACCAAAAAAGAATGGTGCGAACTCTATTCTTTCTTTCGTCTCTTAGCAGACGGAAAAGTAGTGTTAGGCACGGCAGAAGCAAAGGCGGGAGATACATTTTGGCCTGTTGCAATGATTCAACGGGAAGAACATGATGGAACACGTCAATATTATATTGAAAAAGATACGATTCGTATAGAAGGAGAGAATGGGAGTAAGTCCATGCCTCGTGAAGATTTTGGTATTGTAGCTGATCTGATATTGCAGGCTGTGAAATCTTCTTCGGAAAATGATGTTGCTTCTCCGGAAGGAGTAGAAGAGTTTTTAGACGAAGCTGCCATTTTCGATTTGGAAGCAAAAACAGAAGATCGTACAGATTTTTCCGTTGCATTTTGGCATCCGAAAGCTCCGTTAAGAGGGTTCAATGTCCGCTCACGATTGGGCGCAATGAATCCGTTGCTGGACGGAGGACGTGCAGCGAATCTTAAATTGGAACAGAGCGGAATCAAATTTGCTACTCCAACAGTGAATAAAATCAATGCTTTGCCTGAATCTCCGAATGAGGTTGCCGAACGGATGATGATGATCGAACGTTTGGGTGGCGTACTTAAATACGCTGATGTAGCCGACCGTGTGTTCCGCAGTAATCTGTTGATGATTGATCTGCATTTTCCACGTGTACTGACAGAAATGGTTCGTATCATGCATTTGGATGGCATCTCCCGTATTGGTGAGTTGACAGAAATTATCAAACAAATGAATCCGTTGAAGATTAAAGATGAACTAATCAATAAGCATAAGTTCTATGAATTCAAGATGAAGCAGTTCTTGATGGCATTAGCATTGGGAATGCGTCCTGCAAAGATTTACAATGGATTGGATTCGGCTGTGGAAGGTATTCTGTTGGTGGATGGAAGTGGAGAAGTGCTCTGTTATCATAAATCGGAAAAGCAAATAATGGAGGATTTCTTGTTTCTAAATACTCGTTTAGAAAAAGGATCTTTAGAGAAAGACAAATACGGATTTTTGGAGAGGGAGAATGGAGTCTATTATTTCAAACTGAATGCAAAGATTGGGCTGGTCAAACGGTAGAAAAGTACGAAGCATTGATGAGTCAAACTAATAATGATGACATACTTATATAAAATACTTGTTATCCATGAAAACAAATGAAGTTTTAGAGAACATGAAAGCACGCCGTAGCGTACGGGCTTATACAGGCCAGCAAGTTTCAGAAGAGGATTTGCAGGCTATTTTGGAAGCTGCAACTTATGCACCGAGTGGAATGCATTTGGAAACATGGCATTTTACAGCTATTCAAAATATGGATAAGTTGACAGAACTGAATGAACGGATTAAAGGAGCTTTTGCAAAAAGCGACGATTCTCGTTTGCAGGAACGTGGACATAGCAAGACTTATTGTTGCTATTATCATGCTCCGACTTTAGTGATTGTATCTAATGAGCCTACTCAATGGTGGGCTGGTATGGATTGTGCCTGTGCTATAGAAAATATGTTTCTGGCTGCCCAGTCTTTAGGTATCGGCTCTTGTTGGATCAATCAGTTGGGAACAACATGTGACGATCCGGAGGTTCGTGAATTTATTACTGCTTTAGGTGTTCCTGCCAATCATAAAGTCTACGGTTGTGTAGCTCTGGGATATGCCGATCCTAAGATTCCGATGAAAGAGAAAAAGATAAAAGCCGGTGCGATAACCATCGTGGAATAGAAATACCCGGCACTCTATTTGTGAAACGACATTTCATTATTCTTGAAGCGGTATCTTGATGTTCTTGGTCCGACACCTCAATACGCTTAAAGCGGTGTCTTACGATACTTAAAGCGGCACTTTAGGACTCCTAAAACGCCGCTTTATTTTTATACTATCTTTCCTGATTTAGGTAGACTGTCTGCCCTGTTTCAAAAGGACATATCAGTCAAAAGATCCATATCGGGTTGGCAACAGTTTGCGGTCTCCCAAGGTGTTATCTACGCGAGCTACATTTATCCAAAATTTATTATCACGTACGCTTTCTATAGGATAGGCTGCTTTCTCGCGTGTATATGAGTGTTCCCAACGATCACTTACAATTTCGTATTCCGGATGAGGAGCATTAATCAATACATTATCATCTTTATCCGCTTCGCCATTCTTTACTTCTTGAATTTCTTTCCAGATATTCAGCATGACATCTACGAAATTGTCTAGTTCTGCCAGACTTTCACTTTCTGTCGGTTCAATCATCAACGTACCGTGGACAGGGAAAGAGAGGGTAGGAGCATGATAACCATAATCCATCAGACGTTTGGCAATATCATTCTCCGAGATACCTGCTTCCTCATGTACTTTCCGGCATTCCAGAATCATTTCGTGTCCTACGAAACCGTTGGCTCCCCGATAAACAACTCCATAGGTATCTTTCAGACAACTAGCCAGATAATTGGCATTCAGGATCGCAATTTTAGTTGCCTGTGTCAGTCCTTCCGCACCCATCATACGGATATATCCATATGTGATAGGCAGAATACCTGCACTGCCGAATGGAGCTGCTGATACTTGATTTTGTGAGTTGCCGAAGATTCCGTGTCCGGGAAGGAAAGAAACCAGATGTTCGGCTACGCAGATAGGACCGACTCCTGGACCTCCGCCACCATGAGGGGAAGCGAATGTTTTATGAAGATTCAAGTGGCAGACATCCGCACCGATGAATCCCGGATTGGTTAATCCTACTTGTGCATTCATGTTGGCTCCATCCATATATACTTGTGCACCACAGGCGTGAATGATGTCGCAAATCTCTTTTATCTCGGTTTCGAAGATACCATGTGTAGAAGGATAAGTAATCATCAGTGCAGCCAAATCATCTTTATTCTCTTCTGCTTTTGCACGCAAGTCGGCCATTTCTACATTCCCTTGCTCGTCGCATGCACAGGTAACAGTCACAAAGCCTGCCTGTATAGCTGACGCAGGATTTGTTCCGTGAGCCGAAGCCGGAATCAAGACTTTGTTCCGGTGTCCCTGACCGATACTTTCGAGATAGGCACGAATCACACGAAGGCCTGCATATTCTCCCGCGGCACCCGAATTGGGTTGTAGGCTGACTCCTGCAAATCCGGTGATAACTTTCAAATCTTCACTTAGGTTCTTGATTAATTCACGATAACCTTCTGCCTGATCTTCCGGGACCAGCGGGTGCATACCCATAAACTCGGGACGGCTTAAAGGCAACATTTCCGCGGCTGCATTCAGCTTCATTGTACATGAACCGAGGGAAATCATAGATTGTGCAAGAGAAATATCTTTGCGGTTCAGACGTTTGATGTAACGCATCATCTCTGTTTCCGTGTGATACTTGCTGAATACTTCGTGTGTCAGGAAAGGCGTTGTACGTTTCAAAGCCTTGTCGATATTGCTTCTTTCCGGAATATCGTCCACTTTCTGATAATCTTTTCCGGCGGCAATGGCAAAAATCGAGAGCAACACATTGGCAGCTGCCACGTCTGTTGTTTCGTCAATGCTGAAACCGACATTGCCATTTTCATAATAGCGCAGATTAACTTCTTTGGTAAGTGCTATCGTACGGATTTGCTGTGCCGAAACGTGTTCGGGCAATTCGAAACGTAAGGTGTCAAAGTATTGAGCGTTGACTTGTGTATATCCGCATTTCTTTAATTGCTTTTCAAGAAATACAGTAATGCTGTGTATACGCGATGCAATTGTAGTGATACCCTCCTGACCGTGATAAACAGCATAAAAGCCTGCCATAGTAGCTAATAGTGCCTGTGCGGTACAGATATTTGAAGTTGCTTTTTCCCGTTTGATATGTTGTTCACGTGTCTGTAAAGCCATTCGGTAGCAGAGCTTGCCATATTTGTCTTTGGACCATCCGATGATTCGTCCCGGCATATTCCGTTTATATTCATCTTTGGTAGCAAAGAAAGCAGCCGATGGACCGCCATAGAACATTGGAGTACCTAGGCGTTGTGTGGTTCCGAATACAATATCTGCTCCCCATTCTCCCGGAGGAGTTAGCAGGGCGAGACTTAAAATATCAGTGGCAACAGCTACTTTGCAGTCTGCAGCATGTGCCTTTTCGGTAAATTCGGAATAGTCCTCTACGTTTCCATGTGAGTTCGGATATTGCAGAATACAGGCAAACACTTCCGGTGAAGGTTCAAAATCTTTATATTTGCCTACACGTAGTTCGATGCCTTGGGGTACGGCACGTGTAGTCATAACAGCTAATGTCTGCGGAAAAATATTCTCGTCTACGAAGACTACGTTCGCATTGGCTTTCTGTTGTGCGCGAGAGCGTAAGGCATACATCATGCTTACGGCTTCGGCGGCGGCAGTTGCTTCGTCCAAAAGTGAGCAGTTGGCGAGTGGCATGGCAGTAAGGTCACATACGGCTGTCTGGAAATTCATCAATGCTTCCAGACGTCCTTGCGATACCTCTGTCTGGTACGGAGTGTAAGAAGTATACCATACCGGGTTTTCGAATACATTCCGCTGGATAACGGCCGGAGTGACCGTGTTGTACCATCCCAAACCGATATATGTAGTATATAGTTTGTTTTTAGCTGCCAGTTCAGCGATGTGTTTTCCAAATTCGTATTCCGTCAGCGGACTAGTCAATGCTAGTGGCTCTTTCAGCCGTATATTGGCGGGAATTGTCTGATTAATCAGTTCGTCCAGTGAGTTCACGCCAATTTTGCGGAGCATTATGGCTGTATCTTGTTCATTGATGCCGATGTGACGGCTAGCTAACAAATCGGTTTTCATAATAATCAAGTATTAAATTAAGTGTTAAGTATCAAGTATTAAGTATTACCGCAGTTAATGGGCGATTCACCTTGTTAATACCTAATACTTGATACTTATTCTTTTTTTATTATCTAAAAAATGGGTTTTCAGCTTTCTCCATTCCGATAGTCGTGGGAGCACCGTGCCCCGGATAAACGACTGTTTCGTTGGGGAGAACAAATAAACGGCTGCAAATATGTTCTATCAGTTCATCGAAGTTACCTCCTGTGAGATCAGCGCGGCCGATGCTGCCTTGGAACAGGACGTCGCCGGAGAACATGCAGTTGTCTTCTTTGCAATAGTACACCAAGCTGCCGGGTGAATGTCCGGGCACGTGTATCGCTTCCAGTTTGGTATGTCCGAAAGTGATGATATCTCCGTCATGCAGGTATTTGCCCAGTGGTACAGGTTCTTCCTGCAACTGAAAACCAAACATTCTGCTTTGTTTCGGTGCTTCGTCAATCCAGTACTCGTCTGCTTTGTTTGCTTCTGCCGATAATCCGAATTCTTTTAGCATGAACGGATTTCCGAAGATATGATCCAGGTGTAAATGAGTATTCAGCAGATGCTTTACATTCAGTTCATTGGTCAGAATGAACTTTTTCAGTGCCTGCTTTTCTTCTTCATAGAAACAGCCCGGATCAATTATGACTGCTTCTTTAGTGTCATCCCATAATACGTAGCAATTTACGGGAAACATATTAAATTCAAATCTTTTTATTTTCATGGTTTCTCTATGATTTATCATCTATCAGAACATATAGTCTTGTTTAAATCGGAACATATACCACTTTTTTTGTTTTAAAGAACTCTTCCTCGAAGTTGTCGCTCAAGCTATGAATGACCGTTTTATGTTTGAACGGCATTGTTTCGTGCTCCAGTTCACCGCCTTTGAGACAGATAAGTCCGTTGGGCAATGCATTCTGTTGTTTCGAAGAGATATTCTTTTTGATAATCTTAATCAAATCCGCCAAAGGCATTACGGCACGGCTGACAACAAAGTCGAACGTTTGTTTCTCCTCTTCTGCACGGGCATGGCGGAAAGTCACATTTTTCAGTCCGATGGCATTTGCCACTTCGGTTGCTACACGTACTTTCTTGCCGATGCTGTCTACGAGGTGGAATTTTACCTCGGGAAACAGGATTGCTAAAGGAATGCCGGGAAAACCTCCTCCTGTACCCAAGTCCATGATGCTGGTTCCGGGGCGGAATTGGATGACTTTGGCAATGCCTAATGAATGGAGCACGTGATGCTCATATAGATTCTCAATGTCCTTGCGGGAGATAACGTTGATTTTTGAATTCCAGTCAGTGTAGAGGGCGTATAGAGCTGCGAATTGTTTGCGCTGCTCTTCCGTCAGATCAGGAAAATATTTCAGTATGATTTCCACTTTTGAATTTTGAATTATAAGTTTTGAATGATAGATGTGGATGAATATCCTATTTTGTCACATGGAAGTGATAACAACAGGGTATTCATTGGTGTTCAGCTTTTTATGAATTTTAATTTTTCAGCTCTCCCAGAATCGGGTTACTGCCTAATAGATGTTCCATCATAGCAAATGGGATTGTTACCTTTACAGGTCCCATAGAATAAGGAGTGATATCATATACATTATAATAGAAGGTGACTCCTTCTTTGCTTAGGTAGAAATTCTCTGTCGGAGTGATGTCACCGGTTGAAGCATATCCCATGTCTTCCAATGCTTCGTGAGTGGTCACTTTGTTGTCCGCCATGAGCTGATTCCAGATCAGGTCGGTCAATGCATCTTTGTAGTCTCCGACAAAAATATCATCGAGACGGAGCGGACGCATCAGGGTGAGGTCCATATTTAAATAAGTTGCCATGTAAATACCATGTGCACCTCCGGTATATTCGTTATAGTCGATGCGGTATACAAGCAGGTCTTTATCATACAGTTGCACATGGCTCTCTATACCTTTATAATAAGAATACCAGGCACCGATGGAAGATTCGTCTTCCTTGTCTTTCTCATCCTCGGTATACATAGGCTCGAGATCGCGTCGGTATTCGCTGATATAATTCTCGGTATATTGCTTTACAACTTCTTCCGGTTTTTCACCGATGTATTTATCACCGAAACAGGCCGAAATGAAATAAGTATTCAGACTGTCTTTCAGCATATCATCCGATGATTTTACCGGATAAGCAAAATTAATAATAATATTGCAGGCCGGTTTGGCTGTATCATTGAAGAGGTGCGCTGTCTTATTCACTTGAATGCTATCAAACTGTAACGCACCTGTGTTTTTGTTCATCTTGTCATGACAAGAAAACAAAAAGCCGCTTACCGAAAGTATAATTGCAAGCAGACTGACATATTGTTTTTTCATACCCGTTTTTTCTGTAAATTCAACATTTGTTTTATCATTCACTATTGACAAATATAGATGAAATTCGTGAATCGGGCTAATAAAAACAGAAAAATTTGCAGCTATTTATCCCCTAAAATGGGATTGGCGGATATTATCCGCCAATCAATGCTTGCAAACTTTAGTGATATCTACTGTGAATCCATCTTCAGCAGGCATAAACTTCCCTTTCATTTTGAGAAATTCGATAAGGGTATCTACATCCATGTTTTCTGCCGAGCAAGTATAAAAACGTTGCTGTGAGCCAAACTTCTTAATGATTGCTTCCCGCAATGATGATTCCGAGTAGCTATTTCCTTCCATCATGTGGAGGACTTCATGAGCATGTAATTGTTCCATAATCTTTTTTTTCTGCAAAGATAGGGCAGAGATTACTCAGAAACTGTAACATATGTGACAAAACTGCATAATATTCATTGAAAATTGAAAATAACCATTTCACTATACGTTCCTATTCTGAAAGGTGGTCCCCAAAGAGATAATCCGGAAGATACATACACGTGACTGTTTCCCCATTGGCGATAACCGTGGCTTTGCTCGAATATAGATTCGGTCACCCAACTAATAGGCCATATTTGTCCGTGGTGTGTATGCCCGCTGAATTGCAGGTCGATGCCGGCAGCTTCTGTTTCTTCTAAATCAAAAGGTTGATGATCCAATAAAATGATAGGTTTGCTTTTATCGACATTCACCATTAATTCTTGCAGGGAACGACGCTTTCGGTTATGGCGGTCATCACGTCCTATCAGTTGTATGCCATTAGGAAGTGTGACTACTGAATCGCGCAATAATTGTATTGGAGTGCTTTTTATATATCGGATACTTTCATCGATACCACTAATGTATTCGTGATTGCCGAGAACCATATAGATACCCATAGGAGCTTTCAAGTCGCCCAATTCTTCCGCCATATTCTCTGTATAAAGAGGTACGACGCTATTATCAATCAAGTCGCCACTAATCAGTATCAAGTCGGGATGCTGTGCATTTATCATTTCCACATATTTTTTTAATGCGGCTTTCCCTGTACCATTTCCCAAGTGAATATCGCTGATTGCAACGATTTTAATTGCTTGGGGAGTATCTCCATATTGTTTGTTGGTTAAAATGCTGACTACATTGGTTTCCGGATGATGATAGTTATACACTCCATATCCCAGCAGTCCCAACGTGAACACTAAAGACAGATAGAACCTATATTTGCAGACAACTTTGAATAATTTCAAGATATCAAACAAAAGTAGGAATAATGCCATGTATAAAGTAAATATCAGCCAACTTGTTCCAATGGTGTACATCGAATGGGAGATAAAGACAGGTATCTCAAGGTTACGAGCCAGCATCGTGCCGAAAAAGGATAAAGCACATATCCAGAATAAAACGGTCAGGAATATTTTTACTCCGAGAGATTTAACCTTCAGAGCTTGTTTTGCTCTGATAAATATGTAGGCATTACCTACCAGATAAAGAGTGATAATAATCAGTAAATATGTAAGCATAGTGTTTACTTAAAAATCAGAGGAATTATTGGGGCAAAGATAGGTTTTATTGTTGAGTAAAAAGAGTTAATAGTGCTGATATGACTCTAAAATAGCCAAATAAAGGAAAGGGAATGGTGTCTGTAACGGATTGATTGAATCTTAATTACGAAAAATTATAGGAAAATCTGTTTTTATTCTTATCTTTGTCCTCTGAAATGAAAAGACTAGCCTACATAACAGCACTCATCCTCTCTCTCCTGATTATCTATTCAGGAGGCGGAGTCTCTATTGTGCGTTATTGCTGTGCCCGTTGTGAAACGGTGCAGAGCTGTTGTGATACAGGCTGTCCGAAGTGTAAAAAGGCTCATACTTGTGATTCAAAAAAAGGTTGTAAAGATAAAGGTTGTACAGCTACTATCTATAAGCTCGATTTGATGAAACATGCTACTGAACTGACAACATCTGCTTTGGTAGTCGATCTTTTGTGTGAGCATTTTTGCTATCTGTTGACTCCGACCTATGCGGATAAACCGGTAGAATATGATAGTCTGACCTCTCCGCCACCTCTCTGTTCGAGGCAGAAGTTGGCGTTATATTCCACTTATATTATTTAGCCACTATTTCTTTCTTATTTATTCCTTTGCTTTCTATTGAATATGAAAGTAAAGCAAAACTGAATGCAACTAAGTTGCATGAGAAATGAATTAATTTTGTATCTCGAAAGTAACTTTAGAAAGAATGAAATATATGATAATAGGGCTGTTCCTGTTATTTGCCGGTAATATATATGCGCAAGTACGGGGAACAGTGAAAGATAGTGCTGGGGAGGCTATTCCGGGTGCAAATGTGTTTTGGATGAATACAGGACAAGGAGTGACAACTAAGGAAGATGGTAGTTTTTCTATTGTAAAACCTTCCAAAAGCCACATGTTAATAATCAGTTTTATTGGTTTCCAGAATGATACCATTCATGTGAGCAGTAAAAATCAGCAGTTGGATATTGTGCTTCGTGATGGAGTGGAATTGAATGAGGTGAATATTGTCACTCGCAAATTAGGAACGATGAAATTACGCAGTAGCGTGATGAACGAAGATATGATAAGCAGTGCTGAACTGAGTAGAGCTGCTTGTTGTAATCTGGGTGAAAGTTTTGTGACCAATCCTTCGGTAGATGTGAGCTATTCTGATGCAGCAACAGGGGCCAAGCAGATTAAATTGTTGGGACTGTCCGGCACTTATGTGCAGATGTTGACGGAAAATATTCCGAATTATCGTGGGGCGGCTTCTCCTTATGGACTAGGGTATGTCCCGGGTCCGTGGATGCAGAGTATACAAGTTTCCAAAGGAACATCTTCAGTAAAGAATGGTTATGAAGCCATCACGGGACAGATTAACGTGGAATTTAAGAAGCCGCAGTTGCCGGAAGCCGACTGGGTATCTGCCAATCTTTTTGCAAGCACTACCAACCGGTATGAAGCCAATGCAGATGCTACATTGAAACTTTCCAAACGGTGGAGCACTTCTCTGCTGGCGCATTATGAAAATGAGACTAAAGCACATGATGGTAATGATGACGGATTTGTGGATATTCCTCAAGTAGAGCAGTATAACGTGTGGAACCGATGGGCATATATGGGCGACCATTATGTTTTTCAGGCAGGTATCAAAGCTCTTTCCGAAACACGTACCAGCGGACAAGCCAATCATGGAGGGGCAATACACTCCGGTGATTTATATAAAGTGGGGATTGATACGGAACGTTATGAATTCTTCACCAAGAATGCGTACATATTTAATAAGGAGAAGAATACGAATCTGGCTTTGATTCTTTCCGCTACTTTGCACAATCAGGATGCTACGTATGGGCGCAAACTGTATAATGTGGATCAAACCAACGTTTATGCTTCGCTGATGTTTGAAACGGAATTTAATCCGCAGAACAGCTTTTCTGCAGGATTAAGCTTCAATTATGACGCTTACGACCAGCATTATCGTTTGGAGAATAATACGGATAATCCTCTCAAAGCTTTTGAAAAGGAAGCTGTTCCCGGTGCATACGTGCAATATACGTTGAACCTGAATGATAAATGGATGGTGATGGCGGGTTTGCGTGGAGACTACAGTAACGAACATGGTTTCTTTGTGACTCCGCGTGCACATCTTAAATACAATCCGAATGATTATGTGAACTTCCGTCTTTCTGCCGGAAAAGGGTATCGTACCAATCATGTGCTGGCAGAAAACAATTATCTGCTTTCCAGTAGTCGTAGGGTAGAAATAGCTAAGAATCTGGATATGGAAGAAGCATGGAATTACGGTGCTAGTGTATCTACTTATATTCCTATATTCGGCAAGACGCTGAATGTAAATGCGGAATACTATTACACGGATTTCTTGAAACAAGTAATAGTGGATATGGATAGCAACCCTCATGAAGTGGCTTTCTATAATTTGGATGGACGTTCTTACTCGCATGTATTTCAGGTGGAAGCAAGTTATCCTTTCTTTAAAGGATTTACCTTGACAGGAGCTTACCGACTCACGGATGCAAAAACGACTTACAAGGGAGTGCGAATGGAGAAACCTCTAACCAGCAAATACAAAGGCTTGCTCACTGCTTCCTACCAGACTCCGCTGGGAATTTGGCAGTTTGATGCAACACTGCAACTGAATGGTGGAGGTAGGATGCCTACTCCTTATGAATTGGGAGATGGACAGTTGTCTTGGGAACGCCGTTATGGTAGTTTTGAGCAGTTGAGCTTACAGGTGACACGTTACTTCCGCCGCTGGTCTATCTATGTAGGAGGCGAGAACCTGACCAATTTCAAACAAAAGAATCCGATTATCGATGCGGCAAATCCTTGGGGAAGCAACTTTGATTCCACGATGATATGGGGACCGGTACACGGGGCAAAAGGATATATCGGAATACGTTTTAATTTAGCTAGGAATAGTGAGTAAAAACAGAAGAATAGTGAGTAGCGAAACGATCGCATAGAAAATAAAGAATACTAATTTTAAACTGATAGGAAAAATGAAAACAAAAAGATGGATGGCCACTTGCGTGGTGGCTCTTTTGAGTGTAGCAGCTGTATTGGCAAAAGATATTCGTGTAGTCGTATTTAAAGTGTCCCAGATGCATTGTGAGAAATGCGAAAAGAAAGTAAAAGACAATATGCGTTTTGAAAAAGGATTGAAGGATATTGCGACCGAAGTAAAAACTAAATTGGTGACTATCACGTATGATGCTGAAAAAACGAATGTAAAGAACTTGCAAGCAGGATTTAACAAGTTTAATTATGAAGCTGAATTTGTAAAAGAAACAAAGAAAGACGATCAGAAGACTGATAAGAAGTAATTGAACAAATACCTGTATTAGCTTGTTTCTATAAACAAACAATGGTTCTTCCCCGACTTCTTTCCGAGAGGAAGGGAAGACCATAAATAATAATTATATGGGTAACACAATAAAAAAGGCATTTCCTGTGCTTAATATGCATTGTGCAGGATGTGCCAATAATGTAGAAAAAACAGTGAAAAAATTGCCGGGAGTCATTGAGGCTTCCGTTAATTTTGCTACCAATACATTGACCGTTTCTTATGAGAAAGACCAGCTGACTCCCGGAGAAATCCGTGCGGCTGTGCTTGCGGCAGGTTATGATCTGATTGTGGAAGAAGCCCACAAAGAGGAACGCCGGGAAGAGGAGCAGCAGATGCGTTACACTCGTTTGAAGTGGAAAGTGATTGGGGCTTGGATTTTGGTAGTACCGTTGTTGGTATTTTCCATGATACTGATGCATGTACCATACTCTAATGAGATTCAAATGCTACTTGCTATCCCTGTCATGGTCTTTTTTGGAGGTGGTTTCTTTACCGGGGCTTGGAAACAGGCTAAACTGGGACGGAGCAATATGGATACACTGGTTGCACTTAGTACTTCCATTGCTTTTCTGTTCAGTCTGTTCAATACTTTTTTCCCCGAATTTTGGTATGCTCGCGGATTGGAACCGCACGTCTATTATGAGGCTTCTGCAGTGATTATCGCTTTCGTTCTTACCGGAAAATTGATGGAGGAGCGTGCTAAAGGCAATACCTCGACTGCTATTCGCAAGTTGATGGGAATGCAGCCTAAAGTTGCCCGGGTTCTGCGCAATGGAGTGGAAGAGGAGATTTTGATCGAGAACCTCCAGATAGGTGATATGGTTGTTGTACGTCCGGGAGAACAGATACCTGTGGACGGTCAACTCTCCGAAGGCGATTCGTATGTTGACGAAAGCATGATTAGTGGTGAACCGGTTCCGGTAGAAAAGAAGAAAGGCGATAAAGTCTTGGCAGGAACGATCAACCAGCGTGGCTCATTTATCATACACGCCACACAGGTAGGTAGTGAAACGGTGCTTGCCCGCATCATTTCCATGGTGCAGGAAGCACAGGGTAGCAAAGCTCCCGTGCAACGTATCGTCGACCGTATTACTGGAATTTTCGTACCTGTCGTATTGGGTATTGCCATCCTGACATTTGTTTTATGGGTTGCCATCGGTGGTAGTGAATATATCTCTTATGGTATTCTGTCGGCTGTTTCTGTTCTTGTCATTGCTTGTCCGTGTGCTTTGGGACTTGCTACGCCTACTGCATTGATGGTGGGAATAGGTAAAGCTGCCAGCCAGCATATTCTGATTAAAGATGCAGTAGCTTTGGAACAAATGCGTAAAGTGGATGTCGTTGTACTGGATAAAACCGGGACATTGACTGAAGGACACCCTACTGCTACCGGATGGTTATGGGCACAATCGCAGGAACCTCATTTCAAAGATGTGCTTTTAGCCGCAGAAATGAAATCGGAGCATCCGCTTGCCGGTGCTATCGTTTCTGCACTTCAGGATGAAGAGAAAATAAAACCTGCTACGTTGGATAGTTTCGAAAGTATTACGGGAAAAGGAATCAAAGTCTCTTATGAAGGACATACCTACTGGGTAGGTAGTCATAAACTCCTAAAAGATTTCAGTGCGACAGTAAATGATGTGATGGCTGAAATGCTGGTTCGCTATGAATCGGATGGCAATGGTATTATCTACTTTGGACGCGAAAACGAGTTATTGGCTATCATTGCTGTTTCTGACCCGATAAAGGCTACTTCTGCCGAAGCGGTAAAAGAACTGAAACGTCAAGGTATTGACATCTGTATGTTGACGGGTGACGGGCAGCGGACGGCATTAGCTGTTTCTTCCCGTTTAGGAATTGAACGTTTTGTTGCTGACGCTCTGCCGGACGATAAGGCCGAATTTGTGCGTGAGCTTCAAATGCAGGGAAAGAAAGTCGCTATGGTAGGAGATGGTATCAATGATTCGCAGGCTCTAGCACTGGCTGACGTGAGCATTGCCATGGGGAAAGGAACTGATATTGCTATGGACGTAGCTATGGTAACCTTGATGACATCGGATTTATTGCTGCTTCCTAAAGCTTTTCAGCTGTCAAAGCAGACGGTCAAACTGATTCATCAGAATCTTTTCTGGGCGTTTATTTATAATCTGATCGGGATTCCTATTGCTGCCGGTATCTTATTTCCATTGAATGAGTTGTTATTGAATCCGATGTTGGCAAGTGCTGCAATGGCCTTCTCCAGTGTGAGTGTAGTGCTCAATTCATTGAGCTTGGGAAGAAAATAAGTAAGCGACTGTAAAAGAAAACAAACTGTAAGTAAATAATAAACGGTGAATACTTTGCGGATCATGCGCAATTTGTTCACCGTTCGTTTTTTTGTAATTCGTTGTTTATAATTTTATCCTCTATCGCTCTTCATAAGAATTATCTGTTTCTGAATTCCAATGGTGTCATTCCTACGTACCGCCTAAAATACTTACCAAAGAATGAGGCGCTGGGGAAGTTTAAAGAATAAGCTATTTCTTGGATAGTCATATTAGTGCCTTTCAGTTTCGCTTTGGCATCCATGATTACAATGTAAGCAATGGTATCTAATACACTTTTACCTGTTACTTGTCTCACAGTTGTGCTTAGATGTTGAAGTGAGATTCCCAGTTTATCGGCGTAGAATTGTGCACGACGTTCATTTTTATAATTCTCGGTGATGGCTTGAATCAATTCCCGGCAGATTTCCTTTTTGCGGTTTGAACTGCTGTTCTCACCCGGAAATTTATGATATATCAGTCGTATGCTTGTCAGGATAGTCTGAAGGGATAATTCAACCAATTCGGAATCCATTTCGAAGTTCTCATTGCAACTGGCCCGTGATAATAGAGCAAAATAGTCTTTCAGATAACTGGCTACTTCTTCATTAAGAGGAACCACCGGTTGCTCTATCAGTTTGGGATATGCATTACCGATATTCTTCATCAGATTGATTCGTCCGGCACAATGGGCAGAGAAGCCGGCAAAGCAAAGACATACTTTTTCTGTTCTCTCCCGGAACTGGATGATTGTTCCCGGTAACAATGTTATCAGGTCATTAGGACGAATTTCATAATCAAGCAGATTGATGGAGGCTTTCATCGAACCTTCGGTACAGATGGCAACAATACATGCCTGCAACCGGCACGATTGCTTATAAATATTGAGAATGTCTTCCGTAACATTCGTCCATGCTAATACTTCGGTAGGCAAGTCTACCTGTGGAAAGTCCATTTTCATAGTTGTGTTTGTTATATTAGGCCAACAAATGTACACATTTTCTTTTTATTTCTTACCTTTGTTTTCATGAAAACAGTTTTTATTGATTGGAATTTTATCCCATATGCCGAAGCATGGCAACGGCAGACAGAATGGTTTGATGAGATTGTCCGGGCAAAAGTTCAGGGCGGGAGTTATGAAAATCGTGTTGTAATGTGCGAGCATCCCCATGTTTATACATTAGGGCGTAGCGGGAAAGAAAATAATATGCTGTTGAGTGGTGAACAGCTGAAAGCTATTGACGCTACTCTTTATCATATTGATCGGGGAGGGGATATTACCTATCATGGCCCCGGACAACTGGTATGCTATCCGATACTGAATCTTGAAGAATTTCAGTTAGGATTGAAAGAATACGTCCATCTGTTGGAAGAAGCGGTGATTCGTGTATGTGCTTCTTATGGCATTGAAGCCGGACGTTTAGAGAAAGCGACAGGAGTGTGGCTGGAGGGTGATACGCCCCGTGCACGTAAGATTTGTGCTATCGGAGTGAGGAGCAGTCACTTTGTCACTATGCACGGACTGGCTTTGAATGTGAATACGGATTTGCGTTATTTCAGCTATATCCACCCTTGTGGGTTTATAGATAAAGGCGTCACTTCTCTTCGTCAGGAATTAAAGCACGATGTGCCGATGGACGAAGTGAAGCAACGCCTCGAAGATGAGCTTAGAAAACTATTCCAACTCCCAGCTGCCAAGTGCGGTGCATAAAGCAATCCTTGTCAGCCAAAGCATAAGAGAAGTCTGCACGTATCGGCCAGAAGTTGATTCCGCAGCCTAAAGTGCCGTAGTTACCTATTCCTTTGTCTTTGTCTCCAAAATGGTATCCTGCACGGACAACACCATATTTCAGGAAATTATATTCGGCTCCTATACCGGCCTGTAAATGACGGATTTCAGAAGGAAGCAGGTAATTAAAGTCGAGCGCAACCTGCAAACGATTTTCTATACTGAATGGCAGGTCGATCGTACCTCCTAAGCCTAATCTGGCAGGTAACTTCTGTCCATCCAGTTTTTTGCCTAAGTTGGCAGCTTGGAAACCAATGCTCCAGGAAGCCATTTCGTCCAACAGAGCCATGCTGCGATAGTAAGTCGCACCGAAGTCCAGGCAAACACTATTCTTGGTGTCTGCACCTTCTGAGGCTTTGGCTTGCAGGTATCTGAACGTTAATGACATAGATAGATTCTTGGCTACATTTCTGAAATAGGCAGCTTCCAGATCCCATATATGCGGACGGTAATCAAATACTTTGGGATCTTTGAAATGCCGGAAACCTATAGCAAATCCATGTATGCCTTCCCTGCCGATCCGATAGAAAAGGGAGGCACTATGTAGCGCATAGTCTTTGTTGATATTAGCGTATGAATAACTCGCCCCCATCACTTCCTGTGAGAAGGCGATGGTAGAAGCATTATGAAAGATAGCTGTACTACCGTTATCGGTGGTAGCTAATCCTGTACCTGCCATACCTGCCGATTGGGCGTCCGGAGTAAGTTCCAGAAAGTAGGCGTTTGCCATTTCTTGTGCTCCCAGCAAAGTGGGGAATAAGCACGAGACGAGAAGGAAATGTTTTACTCGTTTCATAATCAGTTATTTTTAGAGTGAGACATCCGGACAACACGTATGCCTGTCCATGATTTATTGTTGTTTAGCATGTGATTGAGAGGTTCATCGCTGACAACTACTTTTCCCAATGTAGAAGAAGCGTGTAGCAGATGTAGTTTTCCATGTCTATATGCTGCTATTCCCACATGAGCTATATCCAATCCGGACATTTTCGTTGTAATAGCAATAATATCTCCATTCATGATCCAAGGCAATCCGGCTTCCGGCAATTCGTTTTTCGGCAGCCAATGTACCACTTTTCCGGAAATAGCTTTTTCATGTTCGGCCATTTGTAGTACATTTTCCGGCGAATCAGCCATTTTTTTGTATTGCCAGGGGTGAGCGGACATATATGAAAGAGCTAATTTATTTGTATGTAGACTGTTCTTGGCAGTAATATCTGTGAGGAATCCGTGGCGAACGCCGTTTTCAATCCATTCAGAAGTGTAATGCAACCGGGAAGGATATCCGTTGATGATGCCATCCCGATAGCGTATTTTCTGCAGATTGTTAGCAAAGGAAGAGCCGAGTGCTTGTGCAAGTGTATATTCTACAAAAGTGAGGCAATCTACCGCATCAGTCCGAATCACTAGCGTTTCTTTTTCGTCTTGGTCTAATGTGTTGGCCACATATTTGGTTCCCAGGTAAGATTTCCCGATCCGTAACATCGGTTCCGAATCTTCCGGGAATACAACACCGTCGCGCAACCATTTCTCTAATTCTTGTGTCCATTGTTGCTTATATTTAAAACTGTCCTGAAATCCCCAGCCATGTCCTCCGGTAGGATAGACGTGGAGAGTGGCCGGAACTTTATTTTTTTGTAAAGCAAGGTAATAGTTTACTCCATGGTAAGGCGGTACGGAAGGATCGTCGGAGGTAAGAGCTATAAATGCTTGAGGAGTATCGGGAGTTACTTGCAGTTCGGCCGAGAATTTCTGTATCTGTTCCATCGTGGGATTCTTGCCGAGCAATGCCTCTCTTGTATTTCCCCGGGTGACTTGCATCATCGTGACCACCGGATAAAGTAATATCTGAAAATCCGGACGTGTTTCCGAATTATAATGAGTGGCGATTGTAGAAGCTAAATGTCCCCCTGCAGAGGCTCCCATTATTCCTACCTTATGAGGATTGACATTCCATTCCTTGGCATGTTGCCGTACCATGCGAATTGCTTGTTCAGCATCTGATATGGGGACTTCGCTATGTCCGTTCGGCATCCGGTATTTTAATACAATATAGGTGATACCTTGTCCGCAAAACCAAGGGGCCATATCATACCCTTCTCCATCCATACCGAGTCCACGATAACCGCCTCCGGGACACATGATAATGGCCATCCCATTTGGTTTTTCCGGATGGTAGACCGTCATAGTGGGGTATGTGACATTTGTGACAAAATGAGGACGTACTTCCTGCTCTTCTCCGGTTAACCCACTGGAGTTGGGAGCACCGTCGGGCCACAAAGGTAGCTCGACGGGCTGTTGTGCAAATGTTATTGCAGTTATAAGCGATACTATGATGGATAAGAGTCTCCTCATAATTAATTATTTAACTTTCATTGAAGCCTTTATAAAGTAAAGAATCAATAATGCATATGCTCCTAATGCCAACACTTCAGACCAAGTATTGTTCAACCATGCTTCATTGACCAGATTGATTCCGCCAAAGCGCATTGCAGCACTGATTACTCCCATCAATGCACCTCCGGCAATGAAACCGGATGCCAACAAGGTTCCTTTTTCCCCTCTTTCCGTATTCAGGGTTGCGTCTTTGCTACGGGTGGTCACAAACCAATTAACAGCTCCACCCACTACCAACGGCACGTTCAGTTCCAATGGAATAAACATACCCAGCGCGAAAGCTAATGCAGGAATTTTACAAAGAGTCAGAATAATCGCTAAGACAGCACCGATGCCGTATAACAACCAGGGTGCGCCTACACCACTCATCAACGGTTCGATAACGGCTGCCATTGCATTGGCTTGTGGAGCAGCCAGTGCACCACTTGTAAATCCGTATGTCTTATTCAAGATAATCATTACACCACCCACTGTTGCAGCTGATACGATCGTTCCCAGAAACTTCCATGTTTCCTGTTTGGCGGGTGTACTTCCGAGCCAGTACCCAATCTTCAAGTCGGTGATGAAACCTCCTGCCATTGACAGTGCAGTACATACCACACCACCCATCACCAATGCGGCAACCATACCCGAAGGACCTTTCAGACCGACAGCTACCATTACTACGGAGGCCAAAATCAGTGTCATCAACGTCATTCCCGAAACCGGGTTAGTACCTACAATGGCAATGGCATTAGCGGCTACTGTAGTAAACAGGAAAGAGATGCCTGCAACTAAAACGATAGCTACCAACGTATGCAACAGATTCCCTTGCATAACGTCGAGGTAGAAGAATAATACGATTAGTATCAATGTGATGATCGAACCGATAGCGATAATCTTCATTGAAAGATCCCGCTGCGTACGGATAATGCTTTTCTCTACATTTCCTTTACCACCCATCTCTTTAGCAGCTAGTCCGACAGCACTTTTGATGATACTCCAGGAACGGATAATACCAATCACACCTGCCATAGCGATACCACCGATACCGATGCTCTTGGCATAATATTTGAATATCTCTTCCGGACTCATCATTCCTACGGTAGATGTAATTTCCGGGTTCCAGGCATTCAATACACTGTCTCCCCAGATAGCAGACATTCCCGGAATGATAATCCACCATACAGCCAATGAACCGGCACAAATGATGGAAGCATATTTCAGTCCGACGATATATCCCAAACCGAGTACAGCAGCACCGGTATTTACTTTGAATACTAACTTCGCTTTTTCTGCGAGCATTTCTCCGGCACTGCAAACACGGGTGGTAAAGTTCTCGTTCCACTATCCGAAGGTAGCTACGATGAAGTCATATAGTCCACCGATCATACCTGCCATCAACAATGGTTTAGCCTGACTGCCCCCTTTTTCTCCGGAGATCAGCACTTGTGTAGTGGCTGTTGCTTCCGGAAAAGGATATTTTCCATGCATATCACTAACAAAGTATTTTCGGAAAGGAATCAGGAACAAGATACCCAATACGCCACCCAGTAAGGAGCTGATGAATACCTGCATGAAAGTAACCGTCATTTCTGGATATTTGGCTTGAAGAATATAAAGAGCGGGGAGGGTAAAGATCGCTCCGGCAACAATGACACCGGAGCAAGCTCCGATAGACTGGATAATTACATTTTCTCCCAGCGCATTTTTTCTTTTTGCGGCTCCGGAAACTCCTACGGCAATGATGGCAATCGGAATAGCGGCTTCAAATACTTGTCCGACCTTCAACCCCAGATAGGCAGCGGCGGCTGAAAAAAGGATTGCCATGGCAATGCCCCATGCAACTGACCAGATATTAACTTCCGGATAATTTTTTGAGGGACCCATCAACGGGTTGTACACTTCCCCGGGTTTCAACTCTCTGAACGCATTCTCGGGTAACCCGGTGAATTTGTCTTCTTCTTGTTTCATAGTTTTTATAATTTGCTAATGTGTCAATTTACATTTCCGTCCTCAAAGTAAACAAAAAAAAAGGAGAACCGAAAGATTCTCCTTTATGTAATAGTCTATTTTTTCCTACTTTGCATCTTTTGCTGTCATATCGCCCTCGATATACAATCTTACCATCTCTGTTTTGGCATTGGTACGCAAGGTGATTGATTTTTTGAAATGTCCCGGATATTTGCCTGTTCCGTTATAAGTCACCTTGATTGTTCCCTTTTTGCCCGGCATGATGGGCTCTTTTGTATATTCAGGTACTGTACATCCGCATGAGGCTACAGCTTGATGGATTACCAAAGGAGCATCACCGATGTTAGTAAAGGTAAATGTGCAACTGACAACCGGACTGTTTTCAGAAAACTTACCGAAATCGTGAGTTGTTTTGTCAAACTTGATATCTGCATTTGTTTGCGCAAATGCAAAGCTTACACCCATTACTAACAGGGTCATTAAAAAAAGTATCTTTTTCATTTTTCCTTCTCTTTTTGATTACGAATGCCAAAGATAATGCTTTTTCCCCTAAAATATACTTTATAGAGTGCGAAATAGTATTAAACGGTTCTCTTTTGCTATTTTGAGAGTTGGAATCCCAGCATCATTCCGTCGTAATTTTCAGCGAGTGAACTAACTGTTTTCAGTGCGGTACTGTTGCTTTTGCTGCCGATGAAAGTCATCAGTTTCAGTAGCTTGTCCGAGTTGAACAGTAATTCCAGTGAACTGGAGCTGCAATTCACTTTTGCATGCAGATTCAGCAGTTTCAGATATTTCAGATCTACTTGTTTGGTTGAAGCATTGTAAGAATAAGTTCCTTTCAATGTTTTCTTACCCACTGTGCTGGTGAAAGTGCTGTCGGCATTGAAGGTGAAGCTCATCTGACCGTCTTTAATACCTATTTTGCTTAATTGCTCATTCAGTTTGCTTTCAGCCATAGTAGCTGCGGCTGCTCCTCCTGCTTTCATCAGCAAGTTGTCCGATTCGAATTCTACAGCCGAACCTTTGTAGTTCCATGTTCCGGTCATATCAATAGACTCGGTATTTCCAGTTATGGCATTCACTACCTTTGAAATGTTGTCCTTATTCAATAAGTCTGACCATGATTGTGCTTGGCTGTTAGTCGCCATTAGCATAAATACTGCCATTAAGGCAATCGATAAAAAACTCTTTTTCATTTTCATTCTTTTTTTTCATTTAGTGTTGAGATTCTTGTTTATGTTTTCGATGTAGTTGAGTATGTCTGTACGCCCCAAACGGTCTTCCGAGGAAGAAATGAAGTGAGGAGGGAGTTCTTCCCATTGCTTACTCAACTCACGTAAGTAGGCATTGATATTCATTTTTAAGCGTCCACCTTTGAGTTTGTCGGCTTTGGTGAAGATGATGGAGAAAGGGATACCGTTCTCGCCCAGCCATTCCATAAATTCCAGGTCTATTTTTTGAGGTTCCAGCCGACTGTCTATCAGGACGAAAAGATTGGTCATTTGCTCCCGTTCCAGGATATAATCTTCGATTATGGTACGTATCTGGTCTTTTCCTTTTTGTCCGCGTCGGGCATAGCCATATCCAGGAAGGTCAACGAGGTACCAGTTCTTATTGATAAAGAAGTGGTTGATTAACATTGTTTTTCCCGGAGTGGCGGAAGTCATAGCCAGTCCTTTACGGTTAGTCAGCATATTGATAAGACTTGATTTTCCCACATTTGAACGGCCTATAAAGGCATATTCCGGGAAAATTCCGGCCGGGCATTTCTTCACGTCCGTATTGCTAATCACAAATTCAGCACTTGTTATTTCCATCTTCTTGTCATTTATTTCTTTGTAGCTCCTTTTTAGACATAAACACTAAGCCCGCAAAGGTAAGCGTTCCATTTAACATTAGCAATTCATAACCAAATTTATATCCGGTTTCTTTTCCAATCCACCAGTCGGCAAGATAACAGAGTAGTGGTGAAAGGATGGCTATCAGAGGGACCCATCGGTCATTTGTTTGTCTTCGGGTAAAGAGTCCGAAGGCAAACATTCCGAGTAGGGGACCGTACGTGTAGGAGGCGATGATATATATAGCGTCAATTACACTTTTGTTATTGAGCATTTCTACCAGGCAAATGAAGAATGCCAATAAGATTGATAGCAGTAAATGTACCTTATCCCTTTTGCGACGTGCCACTTCTTCTGTGTCTTTTTCCGTATTCAGCAGGTCTACACATACGCTGGTTGTCATTGCTGTCAGAGCGGAGTCCGAGTTACTGAAAGCTGCTGCGATAATACCGATTGTGAAGAGTATTAATACGGGTTGACCTAGATAACCTTGTGCTGCAAACATGGGTAGTATATCATCATTCATTGCCGGTAGCTCGAGCTGCATTTGTCCTGCTAGTGCTATCAATAGAATTCCCAGACATAGAAAAAGGAAATTTAGTGGGATGAATGAGAAGCCGTAGCAATACATGTTTTTTTGTGCTTCCCGAAGGTTCCGGCAAGAAAGATTTTTTTGCATCATATCCTGATCCAGTCCGGTCATCACGATAACGATGAAGATACCGCTGAAAAACTGTTTGAAGAAGTTTTGCCGCGATACCCAGTCGTTAAATACAAAAATACGGCTATGTTCACTACTTTGGATTGTTTGGACAATACTGTTAAAGTCAAGGTCTAATCTTTGGATCGTAAAATAGATGATAAAGATCAGGGCGGCAATCAGGCAACATGTTTGTAAGGTATCTGTCCACACGATGGTCTTTATTCCGCTTTTATGAGTATATATCCAAACCAGTGTAACAGAGCCGACAGCAATCAGCCAAAAAGGGACATGCATTTCTTGAAATACATAAGTATGTAGAATGAGGCAGACCAGATAAAGTTTGGCTGCGGTTCCCAGCATGCGCGATAATAGAAAGAAAAAAGAGCTTGTGCGATAAGCACGCAATCCGATACGGTTGCCGATATACCCGTAGATGCTTGTCAGATTTAGTTTATAATATAAAGGGAGTAAGACGTGAGCCACAACCATGTACCCGAAAAAAAATCCGAGTACCGTTTGCATGTAAGTCATATCCATTCCGCGCACCATTCCCGGTACAGAGACAAAAGTGACTCCGGAGATAGAGGCGCCAATCATTCCGAAAGAGACTATATACCAAGGTGATTGGTTCTCTCCCTTGAAGAACGCTGCATTCGATCCGCCCCTGCGTCCGGTGATACGGGCTATTAGTAGTAATACCGCAAAGTAGCAAATAATAGTGACAAGTATCATCATAACAGATGCAAAGGTAGTAATTTTTGTAGGTATTAAAAACAATAATCTGTATCTTTGCAAGGTTTTATCGATAGAACAGCAATTATTATCTATGAATCAACAATATCCTTCTATACTGCTTGAAAAGGCAGTCGGCGAATTTTCCAAACTTCCGGGTATCGGGCGTAAGACAGCCATGAGGCTTGTCCTGCATCTGCTCCGTCAGGATACGGCTACTGTGGAAGCTTTCGGGAATTCTATCATTACTTTGAAACGTGAGGTGAAGTATTGCAAAGTATGTCATAATATATCCGATACTGAAACTTGCCAGATTTGTGCCAATCCGCAACGGGATGCTTCCACTGTCTGTGTGGTGGAAAATATTCGTGATGTAATGGCAGTGGAAGCAACCCAGCAGTATCGCGGACTTTATCATGTCTTGGGAGGAGTTATCTCTCCAATGGATGGAGTCGGACCGAGTGATCTTCAGATTGAAAGTCTGGTGCAGCGGGTAACTGAAGGTGGAATCAAAGAGGTCATTCTGGCTTTAAGTACCACGATGGAGGGTGATACTACCAACTTCTACATCTATCGCAAGTTGGATAAGCTGGGCGTGAAACTAAGTGTAATTGCCCGTGGTATATCTGTTGGCGATGAACTTGAATATGCCGATGAAGTAACTCTGGGACGCAGCATTGTGAACCGGACACTTTTTACCGGAACAGTATAATCATTATTAATTATTTAAGAACGAACATGGAAGAACAGATAAAACGAGCTGTTAGAAATTTGAATATTAGTTATGTTTTCTTTTGGGTGCTCCCGGCTTTTTTGCTTGGAGCAGGAGAGTTTGAACTCTTTCCCGTAGGAGGTTTGGCAGATAATGCACAAGCTATCTACTATTTTGAGACAATCGGCATTTTGCTCACAGCTTTGTGTGTGCCTCTTTCTCTCAAATTGTTTAGCTTGGTGCTTAAAAAGAAGATAGATTATATGACTATCACGCTTGCTTTGAAGCGATATGTGCAATGGAATATTGTTCGTTTGGGAGTGCTTGAAGTAGCTATTGTAGTGAATCTTTTGTGTTACTATCTGACATTAAGCAGTACGGGCAATCTCTGTATGCTGATTGGTTTGACGGCATCACTTTTTTGTCTTCCCAGTGAGAAAAGATTACGTAACGAGCTTCACATAGCAAAAGACGAAAAACGATGAGACAGTCTTTCTTAATGAACGAACGTATTTATCTTCGTGCAGTGGAACCGGAAGATATGGATATTATGTACGAGATGGAAAATGACCCTTCCATGTGGGACATTAGCAATTTTACGGTTCCCTATTCCCGTTATGTGCTTCGTCAATACATCGAAGGCTCACAGTGCGATGTGTTTGCCGATAAGCAATTGCGGCTGATGATTGTACGCAAATCTGACCAGTGCATACTCGGTACAATTGATATTACAGACTTTGTACCTCTTCATTCGCGGGGAGAAGTAGGGATTGCCGTCCATAAGGATTATCGGCAACAAGGTTATGCTACTGACGCATTGAAATTACTTTGTGAATACGCTTTTGATTTTCTGTCTTTAAGTCAGCTCTATGCACATGTCATGACGGATAATGAAGTATGTGTAAAACTGTTCACCTCTTGTGGTTTCGTTCAATGCGGAATCTTAAAAAACTGGTTGCAGGTGGAGGGCTGTTACAAAGACGCATTGCTTCTCCAATGTTTGAATCCTAAGAAATGAGATACTAATTGAGGGTGGGCACTTGTGGGAAACGTGACCACGTTTCATACTTGCTGCCCAATTTCTCTAAAGCTTTCCGCCACATATCTTTAATATTGTTTTTCATCAGATATGATTTTTCTTCCTCGGACACCAGCCAAGTGTTTTCTCTGATTTCGTTACTCAATTGTTCGCTATCCCAGCCGGAATATCCCAAGAAGAAACGAATGCATTCACTGATTTTATTCCCTTGTAATATATATTTCTTTATTTCATCAAAATCTCCATTCAGATAAAGCCCTTTACTGATAGAAATGGATCCTGGTATATCAGATAATGTGTGGAGATAAAATAAGGTGTCAGTGGCAATAGGTCCACCTTTGTATAGAGGAATCTCATCCAAATATTTAAATTCCATGATGATATCATTAAGGAGTAATGGCAGTTGCTTGTTGATCACCAATCCCATACTTCCTTCATCCGTATGATCGACCAGTAAAATTACGGATCTGCCAAACGTTGCGTCACGCAGAAAAGGTTCCGATATTAAAATCTTTCCTCTCGATGGCAACACATTATTCGATTGAATCTTAAATATGTCAGAGTCGATATTCATGCCACTAATGTAAGAAAAAAAACGGAATAACAATCGTTCTTTCCGTTTTTTTTCATTTTAAGAATGGCTTTTATGAATATCTCATATCAAATAATCAGGCTATCGGATGATTTTCAGCAAATAGTTTCATTCTTTCATCCAGTTGAGCATATTGGTGTTCTTTAATAAAAGAGGTACACGCGCGTAATCCTTCCTGATGGCTTCCTGTAGTTACTAATGAGATAGCGCTTACTCCGTAGTACATCAATTCTTTCGCCAGTTCGCCACTGGTCATTCCCGGATATCCGATGGTGAAATAAAATCCGTCTGCAATCGGGTCGCCCAGATCGTTGTCATATACCAGATGAAAACCGTGACGGAGGAAGATTTCTTTTAATTTCTGTGCTCTTTCACCATATATCTTCACTTCGTTGAGGAAATTATATTGTCCTTCATTGGCGGCTTTCAGCATGGCGGCCATGGCGAACTGTGCAGAATGGCTGGTTCCTGAAGAAAGCGCATAAAGCACACGGTGAATGAAAACTGTTCCGAAAGTTCCGCCACCATATCGTTGGGTCAGTCCCGGATAGCTTCGGTGGTATAGTTTATCAGAGATGCAGCTTACACCGATACGTTGCCCGGCGTAGCTGAATGCTTTCGAGCCGGAAATCAGCAATACGTAATTGTCCGTATAATGGGCAACCGATGGTTGGAAAGGAGGTTGATACGGCTTGCTTAAATCTTGGCGGAAGTCCATGGCAAAATAAGCCAAATCCTCCAGAACAATCACATCATACTGTGTTGCCAATTCACCGATAATCCTCAATTCTTCTTCTTTCAGGCAAATCCAGCTGGGATTATTGGGATTTGAATAAATGATGGCTGATATATTTCCTTTTTTCAGATAGCTTTCCAGTTTCTCTTTCAGTTTTTCTCCACGGTAGTCATACACATCAAATGTTTCAAACTTTTGTCCCATTACAACCAACTGCTGTTTCTGTACCGGAAACCCCGGATCGATAAACAAAATCGTATCTTTCTTTTCGTCACATTGGCTGCAAGTAAGAAATGAAGCGAATGTACCTTGCATGGAACCGGTGACAGGCACACAACCTTCCGGACTTAAATCAACATTGATGAATGCTTTGATAAAGTTGGATGCCTCTTTCTTTAGTTCCGGCAATCCGTTGATATCGGGATATAGGCTGGCAATGCCATTTTGTAACGCTTCAATTTCCGCTTTCACGCCTACTGCGGAAGGGGGAAGTCCCGGAACACCCATTTCCATTTTAATAAATTCAACTCCCGATGCTGCTTCTGCTTTTGAAGCAATAGCTTTCACTTCACGAATGGTAGCTCTGGAAAAATCGACAATTTGAAACTCATTGATGGTTTCATCAATCAGATGTCGCTCAATTGGTGTATTTTTCATTCTATTTTCTATTTTATTAGTAGCTGCAAATGTACACGATAATTCTTAATAAACCCACTTTTTCAGAAAAAAGATACTGAAGCTATTGCAGGTTTCAAAAAAATATCTACCTTTGCATCCGCAATCGAGAGAGATGCTAAAGTGAATATTTTGGTGCGTTAGTTCAGTTGGTTAGAATACATGCCTGTCACGCATGGGGTCACGGGTTCGAGTCCCGTACGCACCGCATTAGGAAATAAAAGAATCCTCTGATTTACTAGAAATCAGAGGATTTTTTATTTTGAAGATAGCGAATATCGCTATCCCTTTTTTCCATCATATCCCCATTTCACATAGATGGCTCCCCATGCAAATCCTGCTCCAAATGCTGTAAGAATTAGATTATCTCCTTTTTTGAGTTTATCTTCGAAATCCCAGAGGCAGAGTGGGAGAGTACCGGCGCTAGTGTTACCATATTGTTCAATGTTGACCATGACCTTTTCGACAGGAACTTCCAAACGTTGTGTTACGGCAGCGATAATACGTTGATTAGCCTGATGGGGAATTACCCAGTCGATGTTGTCTTTGCTAAGATGGTTTCTTGCAATGATAGATTCACAGGCATCAGCCATGTTGGATACTGCATATTTGAATACAGTACGCCCTTCCTGATAGATATAATGCATTTGATTATCCAATGTATAATAAGAAGGAGTACATACAGAGCCACCCGCTTTAATGTGCAAAAAAGGCAATCCCTTACCATCTGTTCTTAACACAGCATCCATAATACCTAAATCTTCAGTGGTAGGTTCAAGCATGACAGCTGCTCCGCCATCACCGAAAATAGGACAAGTTGCACGGTCGGTATAGTTTATTATTGACGACATCTTTTCAGCGCCTACAACTACCACTTTCTTATAATTTCCGGAACGGATAAAATTGGCTCCAGTCTCCAGTGCATATAAGAAACCGCTGCAAACAGCTTGCATGTCAAAAGCAAAAGCTCTTTTCAGCTCCAGTCTTTCACATAAAATAGAAGCCGTGGAAGGAAAACGATAGTCAGGGGTTGTTGTGGCTACAATTATCAGATCAATATCATCCGGATTTGTTTGGGTGCGTTCTATTAACTGTTTGACAGCTTTACGAGCTATGTAAGAAGTTCCCAGTCCTTCCTCTTTCAAAATATGTCTTTCCTTAATGCCGATACGCCCCATAATCCATTCGTCGGTAGTATCTACCATTTTGGAAATCTCATCGTTGGTCAAAATGTAATCGGGTACATATCCTCCGACTCCTGTAATTACTGCGTTTATTTTTTCCATTCGTTTTATCTAGTTTTGGTAAATTGAAAAAAGGAGGTTTGTTCTGAGAATAAAAATGCGGGCGCAAATATATGGAAAAGAGACCGAATTCCAATAGTAGTTTGTGAAACTGTAGCCTTTTTAATTAATAAAAAGGAATATTTGACCAAATTTCGTTTTATTTTTAGCAGGCGATTTTTGTTAAAAGTAATGTGCAGTAATAGTCAGTTATTCATCGGGAAAAGCATTGTATATGTGAAAATATTTTGTTAATTTTGTAGATATAAATCAAAGCATATTCATCATGAAAGAATTCACAATACGTGCCTATGGCCGTATGGAACTGGCATTACTTTATTCTCCCGAACTTACCGACATCGCTGCTTACCGAAAAATGAAAAAATGGATCCAATTATGTCCGGGGCTTTTACAACGCCTGTATGACTTGGGCTACCAGCCTAACTGCCGCTCTTACACACCACTGGAAGTAAGAGTCATTATAGATGCATTGGGAGAACCATGAGACCTGTAAAAAAGGACAGTTGAAACATGAAAAATGAAGAGATCGTAAAGCGGCGCTTTGCATGGCCTAAAGCATAGCTTTACGACCTCTAAAGCTTAGCTTTAGACCTTACAAAGCACTATGCTATTTTACGGGTTCAGCAGTCGTGTTCTTTTTCATCCAATCTATTCCGGGCACGTAATCTTCCAACTTCGTCATACTCGGGTCATGTCTGAAATAAAGCTCACGTGTTGTCCCATTACGGTGTTTGACAATATCCATTACACCCAGCCCTTCGGTAGGGTACGTACTCTTACGGTCTGTAGTACGTCCGGAGAGGGCAGGACGGGAAAGCATCAATACGACGTCAGCATCCTGTTCGATAGCTCCACTCTCGCGAAGATCGCTTAAGTTGGGACGGTTGTCGGGATGTCCTTCTACATTACGGTTTAATTGACTGAGTAGTATCACAGGTATATTCAACTCCTTTGCCAGCATTTTGGCCTTGCGACTGGCTTGTGCCACTTCCTGTTCACGATTGCGATTGTGCTGGTCGCTTTTCATGTCACAGAGTTGCAAGTAATCGATAATGACACCATCGCATTTACCTTTGCTTTGCAGCAGTTTTGCAGAAGAACGAACGTAATCCATGCTTACAGACGGATTGTCGTCAATATGGATGGGTAGACGGGAAAGTTCGGTGGATGCCTCGTGTACTTGTCGTAGTTCACTGGGAGTCAGTTGTCCGCTGCGGAGATGGTCGGGGTTCACTCCTGTAGTAGCAGCCAATAACCAGCGATCTCCCAAACGCTCACCTAACATTTCAAGACTATACACAGCGATATGATAACCGGCAGAAGCAGCGGTACGTGCCAGATGCAGCGCGAATGCCGTTTTACCTACTGCAGGACGGGCAGCAATAACGATCTCCTCACCGGGTTGCCAGCCGCATGTCAGCCGGTCAAGGTCGGCAAATCCTGTAGGCAGTCCTGTAACACCGTTCTTGTTATTGGCCATGCGGACCTCTATCAATTTTATGGTATCCTCCATAAGTTGCAACATGGAACGGAGATGTTCGGCAGTACCACATTCATTTTCTAACCGGTCGAGGAGGGTATGGGCATCTGTCAGCGTATCGTCTATATCAGTTGTTTCATCGGCTGCCAGTGCGAGCAGTTTGTGGAATCCCAAAATTGCTTCACGACGGATATATTTCTGTTTGAGAATCCGTGCGTGATATTCCAAGTGTGCACTTGACACTACACGTGAACTGATGCGCACCAGTGTATAAAGTCCTCCTATCAATTCGAGCTTGCCACGTCGGGCAAGTTCTTCTTTTACAGTCATGATGTCAATTGCCTGACCGGCATGATACAGACTCTGCAGGGCAGCATAAATCTCACGATTCGTTTCAGTATAAAACACTTCCGGTCGCAATATGCTCACAACCAGTGTGATGGCTTTACTTTCCAGCAAGCAGGCGCCGAGTACGATTTCCTCGAGTTCGACGTCCTGCGGGTTTGTTATTTCACTCATTTTCTTTTCTAATAATCATATTCATTCATAAATGCTTTATTTGACAGATAGGAAGCCGCCTGCATACAATACTTGATATCTGTTAGATTATCATAATACTCATCAATATGATTCAGGCTAAGACAACGTTCGTTGACAGATAACTTTTTCCATTCCCGGCGGGCACGGCCGATATTGGTTTTAGGCTTCCGGGTAATCTCATGAAATTTTTCCCAAAACGCATCGAAAGTGATGCCGTCAGCTTCGGCACGGATGCTCTCGCGGCGTTTCTGCCCGACCAGCAGATCGTAGTCGGGTATACGGATATGAGTGATATACGGATTAACCACCCTTTCAATAATACCTTCATCATACATCTTATTAAAAAAATACCGTGTGCGGCTGCGTTTCCACCCAAATAGTTCTGCCCAGTGGGCAATGGAGATTATAGATTCACCCCGCCGGCATTGAAAGGTGTAATGGTGGATGTGGCACTCTACAGTGCTATAATTGACATGGGTTAATACCAGAATAAACGCGTCAAAATAACCCGTTGCACCTTTAGTCACTTTTATTTGCTCCTCGAATAAGACTTTAGGGAAGAGGAGATATCCCTTTTTTAGCATTTCTGCTGTAGATTTAATCATGCTTCATATTATTTTAATTCGCTGCGAAGGTAGCCTGGTCGGTTGAGTTGTACAATTTTCAGGTTATAAATGGCTAAATATTGTAATTTTGGCTCATGTAACGATTGCTCTGATTGTGTGCCAATATTTTGAACCTTCCAGAACGCCCTCCTGCATTCTCTTTAAACGCCCTGCTAAAGGGGGAAGCCGACTTGCTATTTCTGCACTTCGACCACCCCTTAGTCCATTAATATATAAATAAGAAAAGAATGTATTAAAATACATTATATCTTTTTCTTCATTTTCGGGACAGCGAGATATGAATTCTTTTTTATCATTTCAGATACTAATGAAGGCATTCCCCAGAACCTTACAATAATGGCAATTTGCTGCGGAGTGAGTGTCGTAGTATGCGGGGTGAATCCCGCTTCCGTGAGTTGGGACAGTAATACCGCATGTTCTTTGATGGTCCGGCGGAATGCTTTCACCGCTGAACAATTATACTGATAGTTGGGGAAATAAGCTACTGCCACCTCGGACAGTACGTGGCAACCGTGAAGCAGCCAGTCAAAAGATTGATTATCCATTGTTTAAAATATTTTAGTACGCCGCAAAAATACAACTCATTTCATTGGATGGAAAAACCGTTTTTCTGATACTGGTAATTTAAATGTGAAATAAGTACGAATATTTTTAAATAAAAATCTAATTATTTAAACAATCTTCTCTATATTTGCATTCGAAATTAGATTTTATACGGCGATTTTGTCGATTAATAATCAGTAATGTAAAACCATTTATATATAACTAAATTTTATAATGTTGAAAGGAATAGGTCTAATAAAAGATCGTTTACAACGAAAGCGGGAGCAATACATCCATCAGAGAGAGAAAATGGAACAAATGAAGTGTACAATGCAAAACACCAGTGAGGAAATTGAGCAACTGGAATATGTGCTTAGTGAGATGGAGCATATAGCGGATGCAAATCGTGCGCCACGAGTGATTCCCAATGCCCGGGTGGAAGAGGTGTTTGCATATCTATGCCGGGTGTTTGAGTTTTTGCAGCACCGTTTAAAACTGCATTTCAAATATAAATTGGCATGCGAAGTCATCTTTGCCCGCTATCAGTTTAAAAGTCGGTTGCATACTCCCGGACGGGAATATTTAAGCTTTGCCACTATACTGACTTACTTTAAACGTGAAAGAGGAATGGCGTATGGGTGATTTCAAAAATATTGAAATATAGAGATAATAGTGTGAAAAACAAATGTTTTAGGAACAGAAATGACGGATTTGATATTTTTTCCTTATTTTTGTGTGTCCATTTTTGAATGATATGATACAGATAATACGATTAAAAGGAAAAGACAAACATTTATATCGGCTTTTAGCGCCGATGGTGATGGATCCCGAAGTGATACGCGCAAACAATAATTACCCTTTCAAGACGGGCGAAGAGTATGTGTGGTTCATTGCGATTGAAGATAAAGAAGTGGTGGGCTTTGTCCCCGTGGAACAGAAAAACCGGAAGAAAGCTGTAATCAATAATTATTACGTGAAGGCAGAAGGCACCGTACGGGAGGAAATCCTGTCGCATCTGTTGCCTGCCATTGTTGCGGAGTTCGGACCCCAGAGTTGGTTACTCAATTCGGTCACACTGGTACAAGATAAAGAAACATTTGAAAAGTTTGAATTTGTATCCATGGACAAGAAGTGGACACGGTATGTTAAAATGTATAGATGACTTATGGCGAAAAAGAAAATATTAGGCACAAAGAATGTATATGAACTAGCACAAGAACGACTGAAAGTTATATTTA
This sequence comes from Bacteroides sp. L008, assembly GCF_040812255.1. NCBI lineage: Bacteria > Pseudomonadati > Bacteroidota > Bacteroidia > Bacteroidales > Bacteroidaceae > Bacteroides > Bacteroides sp. L008. Next base: position 890,695 of record NZ_JBFNXO010000001.1, read on the forward strand.
ATGAATTCGATAATATATATGTGTCATTTTCCGGAGGTAAGGACAGTGGGGTATTGCTGAATATGTGCATCGATTATATCCGGAAGAATAATTTGAAGATACGTTTGGGAGTTTTTCACATGGATTATGAAATCCAGTATAAAATGACTATTGACTATGTAGACCGGATGCTGGAGGCCAATAAGGATATTTTGGATGTATACCGGGTGTGCATCCCTTTCCGTGTGGCTACCTGCACCTCGATGTATCAATCTTTTTGGCGTCCGTGGGAGGACAGCAAAAAGAATATATGGGTTCGTTCCATGCCTAAAAAAGCAATGACCAAAGAAGATTTTCCTTTTTATAATACAACCATGTGGGATTATGAATTTCAGATGCGTTTTGCGCAATGGATACATAATAAAAATGATGCAGTGCGCACTTGTTGTCTGATCGGGATTCGTACACAGGAAAGTTTCAATCGGTGGAGATGTATCTATATGAGCCGTAAATTCCAGATGTATCATAAATACAAATGGACTTCAAAAGTGGGGAATGATATTTACAATGCCTACCCTATTTATGACTGGAAGACAACGGATGTATGGACTGCCAATGGAAAATTCCAGTGGGATTATAATGTTTTATACGATCTTTATTATCGTGCCGGAGTCAATCTGGAGCGTCAGCGTGTAGCAAGTCCCTTTATTAATGAGGCACAAGAGAGTTTACAGCTTTACCGGGTGCTTGATCCCAATACCTGGGGGAAAATGGTGGGAAGGGTGAACGGTGTGAACTTTACCGGTATGTATGGTGGTACTCATGCAATGGGATGGCAGTCGGTGAAACTTCCCGAAGGATATACATGGCGCGAGTTTATGTATTTTTTGTTGTCCACTCTGCCGGAGCGGGCGAGGAAGAATTATCTCCGGAAACTTTCGGTGAGTGTGAATTTCTGGCGGACAAAAGGCGGATGTCTAAGTGATGCCACTATCCAAAAGCTGATTGATGCGAAAGTGCCGATCATCGTTATGGACAACAGCAACTACAAAACATTGAAGAAACCGGTGCGTATGGAATATCAGGATGATATTGATATTCCGGAGTTCAAGGAAATACCCACGTATAAGCGGATGTGTGTCTGTATCCTCAAGAATGACCATGCTTGCAAATACATGGGATTCTCACCGACAAAAGAGGAGATGAGTAAAAGAAGTCAAGTTATGGAACAATATAGAATCATAGTATCATGAGTGTAGATAAAAGCCCTGTTTACGAGGTAAAAGCGGTACCCGTAGAAAAAGTATGTGCGAACGATTATAATCCGAATGTCGTAGCACCACCCGAAATGAAGTTGCTGGAACTTTCTATTTGGGAAGATGGTTTTACGATGCCTTGTGTATGTTATTATGATAAGGAGGCGGACAATTATATCCTGGTAGATGGTTACCATCGTTATACGGTATTGAAAACTTCCCAACGAATCTATAAGCGTGAAAACGGTTTATTGCCGATTGTGGTGATAGACAAGGACCTGTCTAACCGTATGAGTTCGACAATCCGGCACAACCGTGCCCGCGGAATGCATAACATTGAATTGATGTGCAACATCGTTGCAGAGCTTGACAAGGCAGGTATGTCCGATCAATGGATTATGAAAAATATCGGTATGGATCGTGATGAATTGTTGCGCCTGAAACAAATTTCAGGACTTGCCGATCTGTTTGCCAATCGCGAATTCAGTATTCCTGATGAGGTGGCTCCTACGGAAACAGAACGCAAAAGCTTATAATCTGATAGCTATATATATACAGAAATTGAACATTTTGTCATTTAGGCACAAATTATACAAGTTATTAAGCTGTTTTATTGTATAAAATGGTCGTTTGTCTTGCTTAATTTGTGCCTGAATTATATCTAAATGACATAAAAAACTATTAGCATATCTTGTTAGTGCAGTTTCAATAAGCGAAACTGTTTTCTTTAAAAAGGTACGCATATCGCAAAAAATACTTTCCATCAACATTCTTCTTTTATAATGCGTAACCCCTTCGACTGTAAATAGCATTAATAGTCTTACTTCTGGAATCTGATTATCTGTATCAGAAATGAATACAATTTTGTATCTCCTTTAATATTCCGAAATTTGCAATATGAGATTTGGATAAAATTTGATATCGCCAGGAATGAGGTGTTTAAGAGGTGTTTAATAAGGTAATGAGAGAGAGTAAGAGATATATAACTGTTTTTTTCTATTTGATTCTTCTTCTATTTATGGTTGGGTGTGAGCATGATGTAAGCACAATGGGCCAAGAGAATGAAGAGGAAGTACTGAAAGAAAAAGTGCAAATAGAGATTTTTGCCAGGGCAAAATCGTACTCTTTGCCTCCGACCAGAGCTTTGGAAAGTGAGGTCGGTAAAACTCCATGGATACTGGTCTTTAAGGGACAGGGGACAGGAGCCACCTTTATAGAAGCTGTACAGGCTTTTGAAATGATAAGCAAGCGATATGTGTTATTGACTGGACAGCCTGCTGGTAACAAATACCAATTACTAATACTTGCTAATCCGTTGGATCAGTTCTATTATGGAAATGCATCTACGGGATATGATTTTAACCAGGCAGCTTTGCTTTCCAAGTTAACTCCGGGAGTGACTACTTATGGGGAAGCTTGTAGCAAGTTACTGACTAAACCATTGGATAGTAATCCGCTTACTACTATACCGTATAGTGGTGATGAAGAGACGATTCCGATGAGTTACCGATTGGAAGTGGATCAAATAGACAATACCACGAAGATAGCCAATACTGATGGAAGTTCATTATTGCTTACCCGTGTGGTTGCTAAGATTGTCATTGTCAATAAAGCATCTAACTTTATTTTGAAAGGAGTGACTGCTGTCATGAATGTACCCCGGCAGGGTGAATTGCATGATGCTGATGGAGCATTAATGAATAATACAGCCAATCTGACAGAGTACCAATATGATGCTGCTTACTCACTTCCTTTGATAAAAGCGGAAACGATTGCAACTGACGTGCAGAGTACAGAGAAATTCCCCATATATATGTATGAGTCCGATGTGCAGAATAATACATATCTTATTATTCAGGGTACTTATGACAATAAAGACTATTATTATAAGATGTCACTGCTCAATAGTAGCCTGCAGGCGATGGATATAGAGCGTAATCATTCATACACATTTACGATTAACAGAGCTAAAGGACCCGGCTACGATACGGTAAGTGATGCGAAGATTGCGAAGCCGTCTAATACTGGTCTTGATTTTGAGATTATGGTAGATGATAGTGAATCTTATGAGATCCTGGCCAATAATGACTATTATCTGGGTGTGAGCAACTCGGTTTTTATAGCCTATTACAGTGGTGAAAATGTGAAGGATTATGATGCCTTTAGTGTGATTACTGACTGTACAAAGGATTTTCCGGATGCTCGGACAATAACAGATAATAAACAGGAAGTATCAGGAGCCTTTCAGCTAAGCGGACCATTTAAAGTGCCGATAGTAACTTCCAATGGAACAAATCCGGTAATAACACCGGTAACAGTTGGAGTCACTAACCAGTTGATGGGTTATGAAGAGGGAATTGATGATAAGAAAAATGCGTATATAACATTAAAACTTGGAAACTTGGAAAAAAAAGTTCATATCAGACAAAGAAAAGCGATTTCCGCAGGAGGAAGCACGCTTAAGTTTATGCCTACTAATAATACCGATCCGGTAGTAAGCGAAATAAACTATTTCTGTCTTACTGGCCAGGTAGAAGAGGGGACTGACAATCCTAAGGAGTGGATTCGTTTATACTCTTCTGCAATGCCGGAAGGACATACAGGAGAAGATCATATTATCGTAGAAGACGGGAGAATATATGTTGAAGTGTTACCTAATACAAGCGCAACTCCCAGATCCGGCATTGTGCATCTAACTACCATGGCGTCTGTTGGTGGTGTTAGTGTAAACTCCGTGCAACGTATAAAATTAGATATTACTCAATTAGGGAAGTAAACATGGTGTTAATGAAGAAAGTAAGTTTACTCATTTTATTCATGCTCGGATGTATTCTTTCCGAGAGTAAGGCACAAAAAGTTGCTCTTAAAAGCAACCTTTTGTATGACGCTACCGCTACCATGAACTTAGGGCTGGAGTTGGGATTGGCACGTAAATGGACACTGGATATCCCGGTCAACTATAATCCATGGAAACCTTCCGATGGCAAACGGTTGCGTCATTGGGGAATACAACCCGAAGTTCGTTATTGGTTTTGCGAACGCTTCCGCCGTACGTTTATCGGAATACACGGGCATTATGCGGATTTCAATGTGGGAGGGTGGCCTAATTGGTCTTTCATCAGCAAAAATATGCAAGAGAATCGCTATCAGGGACATTTATATGGAGGCGGTTTTTCAGTGGGACACTCTTGGATCTTGAAAAAACGATGGAGTATTGAAGCATCTGTTGGAGTGGGATATGCCCATATTGTATATGATAAATATCCCTGTACCACTTGCGGTACGAAGGAGAAAGAAAGTAGTAAGAATTACTTTGGACCTACTAAAGCAAGTGTGTCGCTTATTTATATAATTAAATAGAATGATGATGAAAAGAAATATAGGTTTTATCGTATGTATGTTAGTGGTTTGCAGCCTGAATATAAAGAATGTCATGGCACAATCCCGCTCTTATGAGGGCAACATTGCAGTGAAGCCGGTTCAACTGGAACAAAAAGGAAACTTTCTTCATATCAATATAGACTTTAGCTTGAATAATGTGAAGGTTAAATCGGCGCGCGGAGTGGATTTTATTCCTCAACTGGTATCTCCGGGACGTACTTTGAATCTTCCGAAGGTATCTATTAAAGGTCGTGATGAATATCTGGCTTATGAACGTGAACTTGCTGTGATGAGTGCCAAAGAGAAGAAGACCTATGAGAAGCCTTATGTGGTGGAAAAAGGAAGCAAATTGAGAAATGATACGATTCACTATCGATATGTGGTGCGTTTTGAACCTTGGATGGAAGATGCGCGTCTGGATGTGCAGCGTGATGAGTGTGGTTGTGGTGAAACAGCATTGATGGATGTGGAGCAGTTTGATAAGGTTACGTTGGAACGTGTATTGTTGCCATACGTGGTATCACCTCAATTGGCATATTTGCAACCAAAGGCTGAAGAGATCAAACGTCGTGATATACAGGCAGAGTGTTTCCTTGATTTTGAAGTGAATAAGGTGAACATACGTCCCGAATATATGAACAATCCTCAAGAGTTGGCTAAAATTCGTAAGATGATTGACGAATTGAAGTCTGATCCTAGTGTGAAGGTTAATCGTTTGGACATCATAGGCTATGCTTCTCCGGAAGGGACATTGGCAACTAACAAACGCTTGTCTGAAGGACGTGCCATGGCACTCCGGGAGTATCTGGCGTCCAGATATGACTTCCCAAGAAACCAATATTATATCATCTTTGGCGGTGAGAACTGGGAAGGTTTGGAAGAAGCGCTGAATACAATGGAAATGGAATATAAAGATGAAGTGCTGGACATTATAAGGAATATACCTATAGAGAAAGGAAGAGAGACCAAGTTGATGCAACTTCATGGGGGAGTGCCTTACCGGTATATGCTGAAATATATTTTTCCGAGTCTTCGTGTAGCTATCTGTAAAGTGAATTATGAGGTTAAGAATTTTAATATAGATGAAGCGAAAGAGGTCATTAAAAGCCGTCCGCAGAATTTAAGTCTGAATGAGATGTTTTTGGTAGCTAATACCTATCCGGTTGGTTCGCAAGATTTCATTGATATATTCGAGACGGCTGTCCGGCTCTATCCGAAAGATGAGATTGCTAATATGAATGCCGCTGCTGCCGCCTTGTCGCGTAATGACCTGTCATCGGCAGAACGTTATCTGGGTATGGTATACTCGAATACTAATTTATCAGAATATAATAATGCCATCGGGGTACTAATGTTATTAAAAGGAGAATATGAGAAAGGAGAAAAGTATTTAAAAATAGCTGCCGGATCGGGTTTGGAAGCTGCCGGACATAATTTGGAAGAATTGGCTAGGAAGAGAACAAATGCAGCTGAAATTGAAAATAAAAATAGGGATAAATAAATTAATTACAAACGCTTTTATTAAATTGTAAAAAAACAATGAAGAAAAAAAACTTTTTTATGCTGGCACTTGCTGCTATTGCATTTGCAGCATGTAGTAATGAGGACATCGTTCCTGATGGGGAAAACGGGACTGATGTAACTAACTCTGATGGAGATGCATGGGTGGCTTTAAGTGTACAATCAACCAAAACACGTGCATTGAACAACCCCAATCAAGAAAATGGTACGCCCGATGAAAGTACGATTACTAAGGTTTATGCGGTTTTCTTTGATGGACATACTGATGCAAGTATCGTAACGAAAATTATAGATTTTGGAACAGAGGACATCAATAACCTGCCTAACAGAACAAATGCATTTAAAATACCTTCTAGCTCGGAGGCTGTATTGATTATTGCTAATCCGCAGAATCTGGGTCGGACCATTCAGGAAGGTGATACTTATGAGAATGTAAATAAGGTAATAACGCTTACGGCAGAAACCGAGGTGACTACTGGGGTAGCAAAATCAGGCGGATTTGTTATGACAAATGCTAAAGGTGACCTGGAACCTTCAAAAACGAATGGAGATCCGGAAGTATTGACTTTGTATAATACGCCAACAGCAGCAACAAGCTCTCCTCTGGCAATTAGAATTGACCGTATATCGGCAAAAGTGCGGGTATATGTGAAACCTGACAGTGGTGAAGAACTTAGTGAAACGGCAACTATAGACTCGGATGAAACAGAGTGGTATTTGAACGTGACGAACAAGAAATTCTATCCTGCATCAAAAAGAATGAAGACAGCCATGAATACATGGACTCCTTATGACCAGTATAGTCTCGGTTCGTACAGAATAGATCCGAATTTTGGGGTAGTCAATGACATTGGCGCATGGGATGATGATGATCAAACGGTGTATGCTGGCAACTATTTTTATGTGTCATCTGCTACTAAAAAAGAGGATATAGATTGGAATAAAGTAAATACGTCTGTTAAATACTGTCTTGAAAATACACAGAATCAAACTGATGCTGTAAACTTCAATGTACATGCCTATACAACGCAGGTATTACTGAAAGTAGGTTATGCTCCTACTACTATTACTAACGAGGATGGTTCAAAGGTGACTTTAGCTAATGGAACGGATTGGTTTAACATGAATGGTATATTCTATACTCAAGCTTCGATATTGACTTATATTGAAAAAGAATTGGTCGGTAAATATAAACATGGTAAACCGTCTGAATATGCTACGGATATCACAGATTCTTATAATGAGTATATAAACGCACTTCTTAATACCCAAGTAACGATTCCTGCTGATAAGGATGATGCTAAAACAGCAGAAGAAATGGCAGAGGAACTTACACTGGAGTTTAGCAATCTTGCTACCCAAATTTCAACAGCAAGTAAAGGGGGCAAGAACCTGAAAGGTGTTGAATACTATTCAGAAGGTATTTGTTACTATAAAGTCATGATTAAGCATGATGATAGTCCTACCATCATGAATAAGTTGGGTGAGTTTGGTGTCGTTCGTAACTCTGTTTATGATATTACTGTAAATAAAATAAATAATCCGGGATATCCAATCATCCCCGATCCGGATCCTAGTGCACCGGATGAAGAAGAAGACCGTTACTTGTCTATCAAGATTGAGGTTAATCCATGGACTTGGTACAGTCAAGTTGAACCACTATAATATGAAATTCATTGTTTTAATATAATTTGAGGTAAAGAGGGGACACTCTCTTTACCTTCAAAACAAACAATAGAAAATAGAAAACAAACAATAGAAAACTTTATAGTTTGATAGAATTAGAAGAATAGAAATATGAACCTAAAAAGCCTTGTACGCCATGTCACCTTCGGGATTCTCATCATTAGCTCCTGGATAATGACTTCTTGTGATAACTTTAATGAAGACTTGCCGGAATGCCGTTTGTTTGTAAAGTTCAAATATGACTATAATATGGAATTTGCAGACGCTTTCCATACGCAGGTTGATAAAGTAGAGCTTTATGTGTTTAATAAGGACGGAAAGTTTTTATTTAAACAGGCAGAAGAAGGAAGTTCATTATCGACGGGAAATTATCTGATGGAGGTAGCATTGCCTGTAGGCGAGTATCAGTTTATGGCATGGGCAGGTGCACGTGATTCATACGATATTACTTCGTTAACTCCCGGTGTTTCTACAATTTCCGATCTAAGATTGCAGTTGAAACGCGAAGAGTCTCTTATCATCAATAAAGAGTTGGAAACGCTTTGGTATGGTGAGATTATCGATGTAAACTTTACAGGAAAAAGTCATCAGACAGAGACGGTTAACCTGATAAGGGATACAAAACGGGTACGTTTTATATTCCAGGGTTATACCAATAACTGGGAACTCAACGTGGATGATTATGATTATGAGATTCGGGAATCCAATGGGTATCTGGGGCATGATAACTCTTTGTTGGAGGATGATATGCTTAGCTTCCAGCCTTATCGCAGAGATCAGGTGAATTCTGCTGCTGCTTCAGTAGACCTTAATACGATGCGATTGATGAAGGACCGGAAAACCCGGTTAGTGGTGACGGAGAAATCTTCTGCAAAAAAGGTATTCGATATTAATCTGATTGATTATCTTGCTATGACTAATATGGAGGATAAGAAAATCGGAATGCAGGAATATTTTGATCGCCAAAGTAACTATCATATCGTTTTCTTCATCTCTGATTCATGGCTTGCCATGAGAATCGTGATTAACGGATGGACTGTTTATTCGCAGACAGAAGGAGAATTGTAATATCAACAAATAGAGAGAAACCCCTGAAAGAATGCATAAGTATAGTAAGGGATAAAAAAAGAACCGGCTAAGTTAATTAACTTAGCCGGTTCTTTTTTACAAGGTATCAATTATACTTTCTTGATTTTGTAGAAATATGATACGCTGTGCTTCTCCGCTTTCCGAGATCAGAGTGGAGTGACGTTTCAAAGATAGAATCCAGTCACGTTGCATCTGACAGATATGCGGGCTTTGTGAATCCATAGAATTGATCGAATATATCCGCAATAGACTAATCTGGTAGTTCAGTTTTTCGATGTAGCTGTAAGTCGCTTCGAAGTTTATATTGGATAAATAGAAATACACTTTCCGTCCTTCGCCGAATTCACCTTTACTTGATAACGTTTCTATATACGTCAGTAGTTGATATAGTTCTTCTTTCAGGTTCGCTACATCATTTGGGGTAATCATATGCAAACTGGCAAAGTACTTGATCTCATTGACGAAAGAATGGAAAATACTGGTGTCCCAGATAAAAAAGGTTTTAGGACATTGCTTCACGCTTTCACTCAACTTCTTATGCGCCTGCACGATTTTCTTCTCTACCTGCATATCCGCCAAAGAGTGTGGAGTCTTGATTTGTCCGTGCTGATAGATCCATCGGCTAAGACGAAACTTAGACAGATTCTCGAAGGAAGAATAAAGTGTAAAAGGTAAAAGGTTGGAAGCTGTATATATTTCCGTGCTATTATCTTCTTTTACAAAATCAAATATCTGTAGATAACGATTAAGTATTTCGTAATAGCTATCTATCGCATTAGAAGAATGATGCAGGTTGAGGTCGAAAGTCACCTTGTTAGAATGGTGATCGCCGACTACCTGATCGATAGAAATTCCCAATTTGTGAGATATGATGGCTACTTCTTCTATCGAAAAAGACACCTCACCCCGAAGTCTGCGGTATACAGCTTCTTTGCCCATACATAGGATATCCGCCAAATTACTGGCAAGATTTTGCCCTTTGGGAACCCTCTCTTTCATAACTGTTATTAATTCATTTAGAATACCATTTTTCATTGTCTGTTCCTCGCATTTAATATTAATAATCACTGTGATACATTTTATGCAAAATTAAGGCTTGTAAGTGAAAGATTAGTGTGGAAAAACGGCTATGAGTTATATGCTTATTTTCTGATTGGAAAGAAAATAAAAGAGCGGGGGCATATAATGAAAAAAAGTAGATAATGAGGTTATCTACTTTCATTTATTGTAATTCTATAATTTATTTGCTTCTGTTTTACGAAAAAATGGAAATTAAAGAGTATCAATGATTTCCCGTTGTTGTTTAAAGAAATGGATACGTTGCATTTCACCACTTTCGGATATCAGGGTAGAGAATTTCTTTAATGACTGAATCCATTCTTTTAAACTATGGAATATCTCATGGTCCAGGGTAGTCAAAGAATTGATGGAATAAATGCGTATCAGACTAAGCTGTAGCGAATTGGTTTCCACGTAACTGTATGTTGCCTCAAAATTGATGTGAGACACATAGATACGGACTGTATTGCCATCTTTGGTTTTTCCTCGCATAGCGAGTTCTTCCAATTCGTCTGTAAGTAGAAACAACTCTTCTTTAATCTGCATTTTCGCTTCATCCGAAATGAGATGAACATCAGAGAAGTATTGGATATCATTGATGAGATGCTGGAAAATCATGCTGTCCCAGATATAATCTATGGAATGAATATGACGGGTCATATCCACATAGTCTTTCTGGATATTGAGTAATTTTACCGGAATCTCCAGTTCATCGAAATTGTTGCACTGAATATATTTGTTTTGATACATCCATTTGAAAAAACGGAATTTTGCCAAAAGGTCATATTTCAGATAGAAAGTCTGGGGGATAATATTAGAAGAAGTCCCCATGGTAGACTCCGGATCATCCTGCATCGTATTGATCAATGATGCATATTTATATAAGATATTATAGTAACTTTCAAACGGATCATCATAATCTACGATGTTTATGTCGAACATTGCATTCGATTTGAAGCTGGTTCCTATAATCTTATCCAGCGATATGCCAAGTTTCCTTGAAACAAGGGCTGCTTCCTGTAGTGTGAAAGGTACCTCGCCGCGTAATCTTCTATATACGGCTTCTTTGCCTATGTATAGTGTATCCATTAGTATATCTGCCAGTTTACCTTTTGCCGGAAGCTTTTCTTTCATCGCCTCTATCAGGTTTGTATTAGGGTCATTTATCGTCATAATAGTCTAAATAAAATGTACTTTTGTATTATAAACATTTCACTGTGGCAAGTTGTTTCGGAATTTGAAACTATTTAAATCTTCTTTTTTTTAAAATATCCTCTCCGAAAATTGTTTATTTTAAGCAAATCGGTTACATTTGTGTCCATAAACAAAACGAAGAGACAGCGTCTCTTTAGTAAACAATAGAAAAACTTAGAATGAAAAGAATATTGGTAAGTGGCGGAGCCGGTTTTATAGGCTCTCATCTTTGTACTCGGCTTATAAACGAAGGTCACGACGTGATATGCCTGGATAATTTTTTTACGGGTTCGAAAGATAATATCATTCATTTGATGGATAATCATCATTTTGAGGTGGTGAGGCATGATGTCACTTATCCTTATTCGGCAGAAGTAGATGAAATCTATAATTTGGCATGTCCCGCATCTCCTATCCATTACCAACATGACCCGATTCAAACAGCTAAAACATCTGTGATGGGGGCTATTAATATGTTGGGATTAGCAATGAGGCTGGATGCCAAGATTTTGCAAGCTTCCACGAGCGAGGTATATGGAGACCCGATCGTTCATCCGCAACCGGAAAGCTACTGGGGGAATGTGAATCCGGTAGGTTACCGGTCTTGTTATGATGAGGGGAAGCGTTGCGCAGAAACGTTATTTATGGATTATCACCGTCAGAACAGTGTGCGTGTGAAGATTATCCGTATTTTTAATACATATGGTCCGCGAATGTTACCGAACGACGGCCGGGTTGTTTCTAATTTTATTCTTCAAGCGTTGAATAATGAGGATATAACTATATATGGTGATGGAAAACAAACACGTAGTTTCCAATATATTGATGATTTGATTGAGGGAATGATAAGAATGATGAATACGGAGGATGGGTTTACAGGACCTGTGAATTTGGGGAATCCGAATGAGTTCCCGGTGTTGGGACTGGCGGAAAGGATCATTAGTCTGACTGGCTCATCTTCGAAAATTGTATTTAAGTCTTTGCCGGATGATGATCCGAAACAGCGACAACCGGATATTACATTGGCTAAAGAGAAACTGGGTTGGCAGCCTACCATTGAACTGGAAGAGGGGCTGAAGCGTATGATTGAATATTTTAAAAATGTCTGAAGCATAAAAAAAGAAAATTATGAATATGGAAATTAATCCTTCCGAATATAAAGTCCTTATTGTGGACGATGTAATATCAAATGTCCTTTTATTAAAGGTACTTTTGACCAACGAGAAATTCAAAATTGTGACTGCCGGTAATGGGACACAGGCGTTGGAACAAGTGAAGAAGGAAAATCCGGATCTAGTATTGCTGGATGTGATGATGCCGGATATCAGTGGATTTGAGGTGGCTCAACAAATGAAAGCGGATCCCGAAATGGCTGAAATTCCCATTATCTTCCTGACTGCTCTTAACAGTACGGCGGATATCGTCAAAGGATTTCAGGTGGGTGGTAACGACTTTATCTCAAAGCCATTCAACAAAGAAGAGCTGATTATTCGTGTGACACACCAGATTTCGTTAGTCGCAGCGAAAAGAATCATTGTTGCACAAACGGAAGAGTTGCGTAAGACTATTATGGGACGTGACAAGCTCTACTCTGTGATTGCGCATGACTTGCGTTCGCCTATGGGATCTATCAAGATGGTATTGAATATGCTGATTCTGAATCTGCCAAGCGAAACGATTGGTGAGGAGATGTATGAATTGCTAACGATGGCCAATCAGACAACTGAAGATGTATTCTCATTGCTTGATAACCTGCTGAAATGGACGAAGAGCCAGATTGGTAAACTGAAAGTGGTTTATCAGGATATTGATATGGTAGAAGTGGTAGAGGGCGTAAGCGAAATCTTTACGATGGTGGCCAGTCTGAAGAATATTAAGATTGTACAGGATGTGACTGTGGAAAATATGGCTGTCCGTGCTGATATTGACATGATTAAGACTGTGATCCGTAATTTAATCAGTAATGCGATTAAGTTTAGCAATGAAGGTTCGGAAGTAGTGGTGTCATTGGCAGAAGAAGACGGTATGGCAATCGTAAGTGTGAAAGACAGCGGTTGCGGTATCGATGATGAAAATCAGAAGAAGTTGTTGCATACCGATACTCATTTCAGTACCTTTGGTACAAACAATGAGGAAGGTTCGGGACTCGGATTATTATTGTGCCAGGACTTTGTTGTCAAGAATGGCGGTAAACTGTGGTTTACTTCAAAAAAGGGAGACGGGTCTACATTTAGTTTCTCAATCCCATTGTTGGAGAAATAAGAATAACTATAGATAATACGGATTAGAATTAATAAGGGCACGGTTTGCATGAATATGTAAATCGTGCCCTTATTATTGGGTATACTCTGTTTTCGGCCTATCGTTTGCAGATAGCCTTAAAATCGCAATATGAACATTTTTTAGTATCTTCTGTCTGCGTGAAAGGCTCTTCTTCGTTGAATATTTCTTCTAATAATGCTTGCAGGCGTTCGCGGAATTCATCTTCAAAGAAAGCAAAGTTGTTTACCGGTATTTTGGGTTTACGGGGTTCTCCCATTTCGATAACAGGCGAATAGCTTTCCGATGCTGCCCGGTGAATGTAGAGTAGGGCAGGAGCTACCATTAATGATTGTTTCCGGCTCATGATAGCGGCATACAGAAAAGTCTGGAAGATATAGTTCGGGCGTGTTTCCGATGGGGTGAACAGTTGGCCGATATTAGCAGGTATTTTAGGACTTCCTCCTGTTTTGTAGTCAACAATCCGCAGGGTACTTTCTTTTGCATCCATACGGTCTATTGTGCCACCCAGACGGAGAGTGAACGGTCCTTGTCCTGTTTGTATAGTTATCTCTTCTGAAACTCTCTTTTCCATAGCGACCATTTCGAAAGGAGTATATAAAAGGTCGTTGCGCAGCAATTGTTTCAGATAGGAAACAATTACTTTGGAGTTGATAAGTTGTATGCCGTTATATTCCGGTTTTTCTTCGGGAGAGACCTTGAATAATTCTTCTTTGAAAGCTTGGTCAACGTAGTTTTGTAGCTTCACTTCATTGCGTAATAAGCGTTCGATATCTTCTTTCTGTATCGTTTTTCCGGCTGCGGTCAGATCGGTGTATGCCAATTGGGCGGAGAGGTGGAAAATGGTTCCGAATAGGGCGGAATCAATTTCTGCACTAACTTCGTCCGGTGTTTTCAAGCCCGCTACATAGCGGTAGTAGAATCTCAACCGGCAATCCAGATAAGCATTAAGGGCGGAAGGAGAGAGAATCACTGAATTTGGATTAGTGCTATCGTAAGCACGATAGAGTCGTCTTAGTACTTCAGGTGTTTTTTCTACTCGTATCTCTTGGGTACTTTGCGGAGATTGTCCGGCTTCCAGATACTCGCGAGTGATATCATGCGGACCTTCTACAAGTAATTGCAGCATGAAACGGGATTCTTCTCCACGGTTGAGACCGTCCGAAGAAGTATTGTAGAGTAGCGTGATATTCTCTGCCCGTTGTATCAGTCGATAAAAGTAGTAGGCATACACTGCATTTTTGTGTTCGATAGTGGTCATGCCGAATGCTTTCCGGAGATTATAGGGAATAAAAGAGGAATCTCCTCCGGATTTTGGAAGTTGTCCTTCGTTGAGAGACAATATAATGAGATTCCGGAAGTCCAGATTACGTGTTTCCAATACTCCCATGACTTGCATTCCGATAGCCGGTTCTCCGTGGAAAGGAATATTGGAAGATGTCAGTACTTTGGTAATCAGTCGTTTCAGAGTATCGGTGCGTATATTTAACTCTCCACTTTCAATCAAACTGTAGAGACGGTTGATTTTGGTATGGCTTTGAAAGAGCGATTCTCTATATAGTTGATTGAAAATATCATTGTATTCTCCTTCTTTGCGATAAATGGTTGAAATGTTTTTGATTAATTCAATCAGGTAATCGCATAGCTCTCTTATACCATTACGGGGAGTGAAGAGGGTAGCTAAAAAATCATCTTGTTTAAGTTCCGATGGAAGTGGATAAAAACGGTTGGTTTGGGTCAGCTCATGTTCCAGGGGAGTGGCATGAGATGATAATTGCCGGGTATAGGGATGTTTCAATATAGCAGATACTGCCTCGTAAGTGAATCGGCCGGTGTCGGAGCGGTAACCATTGGTTTGCAATTCCATTGCGGCATTGATAAAGCTATAAACGGGAGTTTGTGCCAATGGGAATCCCATGGTGATATTGACGTTTTTCACTTCCTGTGGAATGGAATGAAGCACGGGGAGAAGCAGAGCTTCATTACAAAGCACTACGGCATTTTCTTTTTCCTTTTCTATGGCAATTTGCGAATGATCGTTTGTTATCGCCTTAATCCATTCGGGAAGGAAACGTGTCTGGGCATTCTCGGTAGAAGCGGAAATAGATCGTATTTTCTTCGGTTCTTTGAAGGTGTTGAAAAAGCTTTCCGGGAGTTCGTTCGGAAATTCCCCGAGATTACGTTTCAGGAATTCTCCGGCCTCATGTTTTTTGATTTGTTGGGTGTAGAAAATATCATAGTCCCAATAGAAGAGTGCTTTGCCCGCATCTTTCAGTTTTCTGAAAAAGTCATTTTCTACTTTGTTCAATACATTGAACCCGACAAATATGTATTTGTCGTATTTGAGTTGGTCAGTATCAAGTTGTTCGATCACGTTCCGGTAGAGCATGCCTTCGTAAGCAATGCCTAACTCTGTCAGGTTCGCCCGGTAACGATGGTAGATAGTACCTAGCTTGTCCCAAAGGGAAATAAATTTTTCTTTTAGTTCGGTCCGTTTTTCAATGGAGAAATTCTGAAAAAACTGTTGTATGGCTTCTTCCTGCTCTTTGTCAAGGAATTCATAGTCGTCCATCAGATTTTTCAAATCTTGTAGATTACTGAATAATTTGTCGGCATCGACCATATTTTTATCTACATCATCAAAATCACTAATCAACAACTCTCCCCAGAAGTAGAAATCGTCCAATGTTTCCTGACTCTGTGTTTCCTCTTTGAACACTTTATAAAGTTCGCATACCAATCGAATAGGATCACCACTTTTCTGTACGGATAGTTTCTGAAACAGGTCGCTGATACTCATGGCGGCTGGTGACCAGATCGGTTGATCGGATTCTCCTGCTAAATATTCATTGAAGAACAAGTTAGCACGTTTATTAGGGAAAATGAGTGCTGTACGTGACAGGTCGTTTCCTATCTTGGTATATAAATCATGAGCGACTAGTTGGAGAAATGATTGCATATTGATTAAGTTTTTTCTAATTCATATATTTATTGTAGTCGGAACATAACAGGAACAGTGAAATAAACAGCAACTTTAGTACCATCTTCCAGTTCTCCCGGTTTCCATTTAGGCATTTGATTAATGACGCGTAAAGCTTCTTTATCCAGATAAGGATCTACGCCACGTAAAACTTTTGGCTTGACTACATTTCCTTCTTTATCAACGATGAACTGAATAATAGTACGCCCCTGTACACCATTACCTTCTGTTCCTGTATTAGGGTATTGAATTTTTTTTGCAAGAAATTCCATGAGAGCTTGCTGGCCTTCAGGAAAATCAGGCATAACAGGTACTTTCTCGTAAACGTCAGGATAGTTTATACGAGTATAAGTGATTTTCAATTCTGGGCCATACATCGCACTGAATGAGAGCATCAGATTGTATGTCACTTGTACTGTCTCATTTGCCAACATGCCGGGTGTCCAACGAGGAATGAGAGACATGACTCTTAATATTTCAGCTTCAACTTTGGGATGTATCTTGCGAGTAATCTTTGGGTTGATAACTTGTCCGTCATGATCTATAGTGAATTGTACATCAGTATATGTATTATTAGCAATACTATCTATTTCTGAATAACGAAGATTTTCTTTCAGAAATTCTATAAATTTTTCTGTTCCTCCGGGAAATTCCGGTAGCTTCTCCGGACCATAAAAGGGAGCTTCCCCTTTCATGTCTTTTTCTTGTATCAGGCTGTCAACAGTAATGGTCCAATTCATTTTAGGGCATTGTAGTGTTTCTGCGTTCAATGAAGTAGGAGGTATTATTGTAAGTATGCCAGTTGATAGTCCAAACAGAGTGATGGCCTTACCTACACGGCGTTTTCGCTCAAGTTGTTGCTCCAAATATCGAACTTCAGCTTCGCATTTGGGGCAAGTACCCAAACAATCTCCCTGATACTGACATTCAGAAGTGATGAATTCAATATCATTCGCTTCGGCTATTTGCCGACGAATCTCTTTTAAAATTTTACAGGTTTGTTTTCCTCGTGCCATGGCATTAATCATTAGGGGTTTTATAGGTGAATCGGTCGAATTGGGTGATTCCCATTTCTTTCAAAAGCTCTATGCTGTAGTCTACATCTTTCTCTGTATTATAAGAAGGAATGAGCGGTGTCCGAATGATAATTTTCCCGGCTTTGCCTTCTTCGATTAAATACCGGAGATTGCATAAAACCCTTTCATTACCTTTTTCGGTATATCGCTGATAAATGTCATTATTCATGTCTTTGATGTCGACGATATAATTATCTACAATAGAAATCAACTCTTCTACATTTTGTAGTGGAACATTGAGAGACGTTTCGACAGTGATTCTCCATTCCGGTCCGCAAAGTTGGCGAAACTGCCGGATGAACTCGTTTTGCAATAATGGTTCTCCACCTCCAAATGTGACTCCTCCGCAGCTCGCCAGAAAGTAAAGTTCGTCTTTACGTACTTCCTCGTAGAGTTGGTTACAATCATATCTCTCCCAAACGCCATCAGGTTGTAGAGAGGTTGGATTGAGACAATATTTGCAACGCAACGGACAGCCATGGAAAGCAACTAATGTTGTAACTCCTTCACCGTCAATCGTTAGTCGATGGCGGGCAATGCCGATGAGAGGAACAGCTTTCATACTTTTTCTATTTTTTCTTCATCCACATACCACAAATAGCCGGTGATATTTTTATATCCCATCTTGGTAAGAAGTTGCATATATCCTTTCACTTGTTTGTTATATTTAGGATTTTCCTTACCAAACTTGAAATCGACTACAACAACCTGATCGTCTTTCATCATTACACGGTCCGGACGACGGGTTTGCAAAACTCCTTTTTCTTTATAGATAATAGCACATTCATTAAACAGCGTCCATTTTCCGGAATACCAATCTTGAATTTCAGGGGAAGAAAAAGCTTTCTTTGCAACTTCACGAGCCACCTTCTCTTTCTCATCATTTCTGATAACTCCTTCAAAAATAAGCCGTTCGATGGCCGGATCGATATCTTCTGCCGTTTCGATGACAGAAAATAAAGTATGTAACATGCGTCCGCGGTTGATAAAGCGGTCGTCCGAATCTTCTTCTTCAATGCCCTGAATGAAGTCAGCAGAGCGGTTGGACTGACGAAATTCAATATCATGCCGCATGGATTCCATTCGGATAGGGAGTTTTTTTGGTTTCTGGGTTAGCTTGTTTGTGGATGTCTTTCTTCTTTCTTCTTCTGAAGGGCACAGTTTCCCTTGCTCGTAACAGTCTTCTTCCCAGTCAATCCCTTCTTCTTGGGCTACTATCGGTAGGGTGTTTGCCAATAGTTCGGACATGGTGCCTTTCTGGCTTTTTCTACTCCAGATAATAAGGTTTTTCCCTGCGCGGGTAAAAGCAACGTATAGTAGATTGAGGTTATCTACCCAAAGTTGAAGACGCTCTTGCAGGTAGTCGTTACCATAAATCGATTCAGCCATTTGGGTGGAATAGTTAATAGGAAGAATATCCAATGCATTGAACGGTGCTGTTTGCGGGGCACACCATACAAGCTGATTATTGGTTTCATTCTCCAGCTTCCAGTCGCAGAAAGGAAGGAGCACGGTATGGAATTCCAATCCTTTGGATTTGTGTATGGAGAAAATCCGGATACCTTCTACTTCTCCACTTGGAATTGTTTTACTGCATAATGTTTCGTCCCAATACCGGATGAATCCGTCCAGCTCGGAAGAATTGCTTTGCAGATAATCGGTCACGGCATCAAAGAAAGCGAATAAATAGGCATCCTGATCTTTA
Source organism: Bacteroides sp. L008 (assembly GCF_040812255.1). Taxonomy (NCBI): domain Bacteria; kingdom Pseudomonadati; phylum Bacteroidota; class Bacteroidia; order Bacteroidales; family Bacteroidaceae; genus Bacteroides; species Bacteroides sp. L008. The sequence goes on from NZ_JBFNXO010000001.1 coordinate 909,901, forward strand.
ATAAGATTCATCTCGAATATGCTGAAAAGTTCTTCTAAAAGCTCATAGAGAGGCATTAGCCTTAGTTCCTTTATCTTTTCAAGAAAAGCTGCGGGAAGATAATTCCCGGCAGGGAGGAGTAGGAGAGTATTCCAATCCAGTCCTTTCTGTAAAACCTCGTTTTGATAGGCTACGGCCAGTTGGGCACGTGCTATTTTATTGTTTTCATCGGAAAGGAATCGCAGTGCATCCAGCATCATACAAACGGCAAGAGAGGCGTCCAGACGGAAGGCTTCGTCTGATACCACTTTATAATGTAGCTCCTTATCGAAGTAATCGGCGATTCGGGGAATACTTTTATTTTTCCGTACCAGGATGGCTATATCATTAAGTCGTACTCCGGAGGTGAGGAGATGTTTTACTTCTTCTCCCAGACTAATTAATGTCTGTTCGGTATAATCATGTTCTTCGTCGGGTTCGAGAAAAGAGACTTTTACATATCCTTTTTCTGTACTTCGTGGAGATTCCTGCACAACGTCGGCATAGGCTTTCTGCAGATCCTCACAATCCTTGCCTAACTGTTGCTTATATACTCCGTTCAGATAGTTGGCGGCAGCTGTAAAGATTTGGTTATTAAACCGGATCACATTGGTTTCACTTCTCCGGTTGGTAGCCAGTGTCTTGACGCGGATCGGGAAATGTTCGATGTGGTCATTCAGGCTGTTGAGAATTCCCCAATCGCCATTTCGCCAACGATAAATGGATTGTTTAACGTCTCCTACAATCAAACTGTCTGCTCCTTGAGACAATCCTTCCAGTAAGAGCAATTTGAAATTTCCCCATTGCATCCGGCTGGTATCCTGAAACTCATCTATCATGACGTTATGGATATTCGTTCCTATCTTTTCGAATACAAAAGAAGAGTCACCGTCTTTCACCAGTTGATGGAGCAGGGCATTCGTATCTGATAATAGAAAACGATTGTTGTCGTGATTCAACTGACGTACTTCTTCATCGATATTGGCGAGGAGTTGCACTTTGTTGAGATGTTGCAGGGATAATCGGCAACTATTCAGTAACAAATTATTCTTGGAACGTAACTTTTCAGCATCTTCCAGAATTTGCATGAGACTGGAGTTGGCTAAATTAATGATGTCCGCGTAGCGGGGAGAAGTCTTGGTTGCCCAGTTCTTTGCGTCTTCCAGACATTTTTCTACTGTGGCATTACGGATATCATTGCCTAAAATACCATTATTAAGTTTACGAAAATAACTTCCGATTCCGCGTGAACCGTTTTTCAGATCATCGGCAGTCAGTGCGTGTCCGTCCAGTTCTCCTTCGAATTGGTCGTAGAATCCTTTCATTTGCTCCAGTATTTCCGTTTCCAGAGCTTTCAGTTGCTTGCGATACTCTTTGATGGTATCCGGGTTTCGTAACCGTTGCCGGAGTCCTTCTCCCTTTTCAATATAACCTTCATCGAAAATATTGCGTCCGAAACTTTTTACTTCGTCCGACACGTTCCAACGTTTATCATCGGCAATCCGCTCGTTGATATAATCGAGCAACCATGCGAGGACGGGAGAAGTGGGTCCTAGTTTCTCAATCATGCTATCTACAGCGTCGCTAAGAACTTCGGTGTTATTTAACTCGATATTCAGATTCGGGCTAAGTTCCAGTTCCCGTGCGAGATTGCGCATGACAGATTGAAAAAATGAGTCGATAGTCTCTACCCTGAACCGGCTGTAATCATGCAGCATATAGCTAAGGGCGACGCCTGCCGCTTCCCGTATCTCCTGTTCGGTTTTTCCTGTCTCTTCTTTAATTCGGTTGAGGTAGGCTTCGGAATCTTTATCGCCTATCTGTATGCCGTAAAGCTGACTAAGAATACGTTCTTTCATTTCTGCTGTTGCTTTATTGGTAAAGGTGACAGCGAGAATTTGCCGGTAGGCGCGGGGATTGAGAATTAACAGTTTGATATATTCCACTGCTAAGGTAAATGTCTTACCCGAACCTGCGGAGGCTTTATAGACTAAAAGTTCACTCATGTTTCTGTTTATGGGATATATTTGATTTTAGCAACAATGACCCGTATGTCCTCCGGTTCTTTCCCAGCTTTTACCAATGCCTGATGGAAGTTTTTGGGGAAGAACATGAAGAATGTATCCGGAGTGGAATCTACATATTTTATTTTCTTGGCTTTGTAGAAAGTAACATCCGGTTTGTATTCAGTGATAGGCTCTGCATATTCTGCTGAAGTAATTCCGAAACGTTCGGTGCCTTTTACTACATATTGCAGATCAATACCATGGCGGTGTGCTTCGATTTTACGTTTACTGACATCTTGCGTTGTTGCATCCTGTACATTGATGTAACAATGTTCGCCATCCACTTCGTATCGTCCGGCAGGCATATTCACAAGGTCGTGGGTAGCTAGCCATTGGAAAGTCTTGTCCCATACTTTCTTGTTCTTATGATATTGTGACGCAAATTCCTGATAATCGGTCGTTTTATGAGGCATTGCCTTCAATCCGTTCGCCCATTCTTGTTTTTGTGTCCATTGACGGGCTTGTTTAAGAGTCCAGTTATCTGCGGATTCTTGTGAACACACGTTTTCAGTGAAGAAGAAAAGAAAAAGTCCGATAAACAGGCTTGAACTACTAAATACGAATTTTGATTTCATGATTGTTCGAAAAAATTAGGTCCGAAAATAAGTATGAATAAGGGTAGATAGTCTTTTAAAGCTATTCGTAATAACTTTAAGGCTTGTCCAATCCTGTAATTAATCGTTTGTGGAGATACATTCAGCTTCTCGGCAATTTCTTTATGCGTCAGATGTTGATTGCGGTTCATCTCGTAAGCTTCGAGATATTCTTTCGGAAGTTTTTTTAGTGCTTCTTCATATAAACGGAAAAGCTCATCACTCAAATAGAAGTCCGGGTTATTGAACTCACTATCATATTTATCAACGATTTCCTGATGAACTTTTCGTTTGATCTCAAAATGGGAAAGACGGTTGAGAGCTTTGTTCTTGACAATTGTGAAAAGAAGTGTTTTGAGTGTCAGCTCTTCCATAAGAGTACAACGATTTTCCCACAGCCACATCATCGTTTCTTGTACAATCTCCTCTATTTCTTCCTGCTCGCCTACATATTGGGAACAAAAAGCACATAGCCTACGGAAATAATGTCTGTAGACGACGTCAAAAACTTTTTCTTCTCCTGCTTTTAGGGCAGTGATAACGGACTTATTATTATTAATATCCAAATATATCGGAGATTGTGACATTCTCTTTTAATTTATGTAAGACAAAAATAATGAAAGAAGTAGATAAATGAAATAAAAATGCGAGAAAAAATATTTTTTTCTTTTTCTCTTTAGTATATTTGTACTCACAACTGTATTACTACAAAGGTATTATAGTTTTTTTTGTAAAAAGATAAAAGAGCATGGATGAAACTATCTTGGTGAATTACCTGCAAGGCGAATGTAATGATGAAGAAGCTGCTCGGGTGGAGGCTTGGTGCGAGGAAGGACCGGAAAACCGGAAAGCTTTGGAGCAACTTTATTACACTTTTTTTGTAGGTGAGCGTATAGCGGTGATGAATACTGTAGATACAGAGGCGTCATTGGAGCAATTTAAATCAGCTATCAGAGAAAAGGAGAAAAAGGCTAAGCGGAAAAGTATCTCGATCCGTTGGGGACGTTATGCAACTGTGGCGGCTGCTTTTCTTACCGGACTCGTTTTTGCCGGTGGAATTGCCTGGGGATTACTTTCTAATAAGCTTTCGGATTATGAGGTGATAACTGCTGCCGGACAGAGAGCGCAGACTGTGTTGCCGGATGGTAGTAAGGTATGGCTGAATGCATCTTCAAAAATAGTTTATCATAATTCTTTCTGGAGTTCGGATCGTCAAATCGATTTGTCGGGTGAAGCCTATTTTGAAGTGTCTCATGATAAACATGCTCCATTTATAGTAAATAGTAAGCAAATCAAGACTTGTGTGCTTGGTACGAAATTTAATGTGCGTGCACGCCAAGATGAGAATAGGGTAGTGACTACCTTGCTTCAAGGACTGGTACGGGTAGATTCTCCGCGAACGGAAGAGAATGGCTATTTGTTGAAACCGGGACAGACATTGAATGTGAATACGGATACTTATCAAGCGGAGTTAATTGAATATAACCAGCCTACAGATGTGCTTCTCTGGATTAATGGCAAGTTGGAATTTAAGCAACAATCTTTATTGGAAATAACCAATATTATGGAGAAGTTGTACGACATCAAATTTATCTATAAGGATGAAACATTGAAATCAGAACGGTTTACCGGTGAATTCTCTACTGATAGCACTGCTGATGAAATACTGAATGTATTAATGCATACCAATCATTTCTCTTACAAGAAAGACGGACGGATTGTCCGGATGATGAAGAAATAAGATAATAAAGTTTTTTTGTCGCTGAATACATATCACAATTATGCTCAAAACTGTACCGTTTTGAATTAAACAGATCATAAATTTAGGCACGGATTACGCGGATTACACGGTAGCTTTGCGCACTCACTACGCTAAAACCGTGAAATCCGTGCCTAATTCCTTATTTATAATTTCACTCATAACGGTACGGAAATGAATGAAACAGTGCGAAAATGAGTGAAACTGTACGGATTCGGTCATACATAGTGGAAAAATATCTATCATACTATCATTCATTTTAATAATATTCTAATTATCAAAAGAATAAGTATGATAGATAGCTCTAAAAAAATGTATCTATCATACTTTTATCAGCAAAAAGGGACATCTATCATTCCTGTACTGTATCTGTTTTAGTGTAGCATTAGGTGAGATAATCCATTTAAAGACATACGAATGCACACTTTATTAGGATGATAACCAGTATTTGACAGCTTAATTATCTATGGGGAGCGGCAGTATTTCTATAGTTCACAAGTGTGTGCCGTACAGCCCACGCATGTAAACCATACAGCCTACATATGCAGGCTATACAGCCCACACTTGTGGGCTATAAACTTATCGCCGTTTAAGTGGGATTTTTGAGCTGCGATATTCGGATTTATATAGTTTCATTGTGACAAAAACAAGCCGTCTTATGCTTATTATAGAATATTTATACGGCTATTTTGTAGATGATAGATAACCCGTTTTTACTGGTAAAAGTATGATAGATACATTTTTTTAGAGTTATCTATCATACTTATTCTTTTGATAATTAGAATATTACTAAAATAAATGATAGCATGATAGGTAGTTTTTTTATTATGTAATGTTTAGTTTAAACTCCTACACAATGAATTAGTTCAAATCGGTACGGGTTTGAACTAAAGCGTGGTTTTCGGACTGACCTGTATGTTTGTGAGGTATGTTTCTAAGAAAAAGGGTAATCCAATGGGTTACCCTTTATTCTATCATTTCTATGTTATCTATTCATTATGTTTATTCACTTTTGGGTTCGTAAACATTAAATTCTGTAACATCCGTACGACCGTTTGTAGAGATAGTGATAATCTGATATTTCAGATACCGCGTAGTAATAGGAGAGATGAACGTAATATTTTGTGTACTATTACTGGGTATTGTTAATGAACTCAATGATTTCCATGTCGTACCATTTTCAGACTGTAATATTTCCACTTCTCTAGGAGCAAATGCATATCCCCAATGATTCGTTTTGATACCTGTTAAAAGCTTAGTTTCTCCTAAATCAACGGTAAACCAGAATCCTTTATTATTTAGAGCAACGTCAGTTCCAGTCTTGCCATCGATTAAATTATTGGGTGCGCCTTCTACTCCTTCTTCTACATTAATAATCCAACCTGCACGATTATTGATAAGTTGGCTATTGTCAGGAGTACCACTTTTTAGATTGCAGTAGGCAGCTTTATTAATAATGGCAGGTAATGTACTTAAGCTACTGCTAATAACAGTGTTCTTATCATTGGTCGTTACATTACTGATTGAGACACTGAAAGAGAAACTTGTTTTTTCCATGATACTGGCAAATATCGTCGGATCAACCGTTGCTGTGATTTCTTCAGAAGTCATCTGTCCTTCTTTGAGAGTAACCTGTGAGGAACTTAAAACGATCTGGCTTGCGTCAAGCCCTTCTGTTTCACTTTTTGCACTTAATGTGATAACGATATCTGTAGAGACTGCTTTCTGTGTTTTTACAGTAAAAGCCATCTTAATTTCATCTCCTCCGATTCCATTCGCATCATGAGTCAGATTGAACTTTTTTACATTCCCCGATAAGTAGTCATTTCTCTGTAGAGACACATACGTAGCATTCCACTCGTTAAAAACTTCTTCATCATCGCTACAGGACGAAATGAACGGTACAAACAAGCCGAGTAGAGTTGCTATTGATAGTGATTGAAATATATTTTTCATATGTACATACGATTAAATTATTACTATTTCCATTCGGTAGATTTATCTGTAGATAAAATACCGTCAATCCAGGTAGGAGTAACAGAAGTAGTCAAAGTATGACCTTTGCCGGTTGCATCTTCGAATACATTGCCTTGTCCTTCATTGAATCGCCAATAAGCTTCCAGACCCACAGATTTTGGGCTAACTTGAGTCATGTTATTCTGAATTTGAGAAGCGGAACGAACTACAGACCAAATACGTGCTTCGCTCATCAAGATCTTACAACCACTCCACCATGTATCGGCAGAAAACCAACTTATACTGGAAAAAATAGTGGGTCCCGATGGAATACTCAAGACACCTGAATCTATTCCGTTAATATAAAGACGGTAAGATGAACCATCGCATACTAGAGCTAGATGTTGCCATTCATTAGGCTTAAAAGAATTGCTTGGATTCAAATAAAGACTATTACGACCCACAACTTGTACTAATGAATGAGCCTTGAAATTTTCATTATCAGACTGCGGGTCTTCAAAACGCAACAAGATATTATTCAGGGCATCACCGTTACCATTACTAAAAATAGCACGATTTCGATTATTCATATTACTTACTTGAAAACGAACCTCTATCGTATATTGTGCATACGTTTCAGATGATTCTGCATATTTATTAGAAGTTAAATTAGCAGAACCGGTAAACATCGGGGCTGAAAACTCAATAATACTTTCAGCTAAAATAACAAAAGTTCCGGTATTTTCCATTGGTGAAATGCTTCCATCCTGCAATACAAGTTTTACAGGCAGCGCATATGATTCTCCTGACTTCATCATTTCTTGGCTAAAAGCTTTCAAGGCAATAGAGAGGGCATCAGTGGCATACTGTCCGGCTTTCACTGTAATAGTTTCCGGTAGTGTATAATATCCTTCGGGCAACATTATATATCCGGTTCCATTAATGTGGTTATAAGCATCCAATACAGATTGGTCCGTGACCAACTTATAATGGTTGTCTGTAGAAGAAAGATTGCTAAGATGCACATTTAGAGTAGTAAAACTTTCGCCAGAGGCTTGTACAGTTACTTTTTGGCTTGTACTTGAAAGTGCTTCTTCAATATAAGCATGTGTGTCTAAAGCATCATATTTCGCATCTCCGCAACTTACCATACTTCCTAAGCCTGCTATAATTGCAGAGAAGTATAAAGTTCTTATATAATTCATACGTTTCATAGTTTACATTAATTTTTAAGTAATGAATGTGATGATGGATTCATAATCTGGATGGCACGACGTATATTCTTATATTCCGGTGAAGTACCAAATTCTGCTTCCATGTGATAAGTTCCTACCCCACCTTTACGGAAACCATTTCTAGGCTGCCAACGTGCCATGCCTTCCAAAGATTTCATACTATTCCCATAACGGTCGGTATAGGGATAACCGCCATCCATCGCAGCATCGGTCGCTTCGAAGTTTTCAGTCATTATAGTTCTTCTGGTGATTTCTTCCTCACTCATCACCCCATTAAAAGTAGCTATTAATGCCGGTCCCCATACGTTACCATCAATAAGTCTTCCATCCAAATTAGAATCACCACCCGGATTATAGGCTTGAATAATGAAATAATCAAAGTAAGTCCCAATTTCAGGTTTGGTACTAATTCTTTGAGGTTCACCATCAATGACCAATAGTTTTCCAGTCCCGGATTTCGGTCCCAGATACTTGCCTAATTCGTCAATAAAGAAAAACAAATGTTCATCTGAATTGACAATATTTCCGGTGTAGGGTCCGGCCACTGGTTCGTAATCTATATCAAATCCATCATAACCATATAGATTTAAAGTATCTACAATCGCTTTTGCATATTTGCGGATTGAAGTTTCTACTGCTTCTATATTACTCTCGTCTGACGGGTATCCCCAAAAATCATTAATAGCTTCCTGTTTACTATTATATCCCATTTCTTTCCAATTATCCAGTATGTTCTGTGGAGTCAGTTTGTCTCCTACACCACCGATAATTGAACAGTATATAATTTTTGTACCTTTCATGTTCTGGCAAAAAGCCATATCCTTGCGTTGAGCTTCAGAAAGATTTGTTCCATTATCCCAAATAGAAACAATATCTACGCTATCCGGAATACCAGCTAGAGAGCTTTTCATAAAAGCACCTTCACCACTCCAGCCGCCAAACCAGCCAAAGGCAACTTGGTGATCTGTCTGCTTATAGGCACGCAAGGCCGCATAATATTCATCCGATACGATCGATTCGGGAAAAGTTTTTGCTTCCGACTCCGTCCAGTCACTGCAACCGATCAATGAGGTCGTTGCCAGTGATATGAGTACAATGTATAATAAATAAATTTTCTTCATAAAAGTCCTTTTTATGCATTATATAAATTAGTTCTTCTTAGCCCACTTCAAGTCAGTAGCTTCATTATCAGCACCGTCAAGTTCTGCTACTCCCTGATCATAATTGGCTTTATTGTTTTGTGCCTCTGTATAAGGGAAGCTTAGACGACGCATACCGCGTTGGCTGCTCACACCACAATCAGATAGATTGTCAATGCAAGGATAAAGTTCCGGATAACCTGTACGACGATATTCAGCCCATGCTTCCAATCCTAATGGATAATTGGCGATCCATTTTTGAGTAATGACACGTTGGAAATTTTTTCCATTTACGTTATCAGCCTCGTTGTCATCCCACATCACACTTACTGTATTGGTAATTGTAGCAGTAGCATTTTGCACAGCATCACTTTCATGTGATACGACAGGAGCCTCGTCAATCTTCAAGTATTCAGTGGCTGAAACCTGATACTGTTCCATTGACAAATTAATGCCATCTTCATAATAGGCTTTTGCTGTTTTAGAACCGACATTCCAACCACGCAATTTTCCTTCTGCACGTAAAAAAGCCGTTTCTGCAGCACAGAAAACCATTAATTTAGAAGTTGCCGTATATGCAGGAATAGAGAATCCCGCTGCGTCTGCCTTTTTAAAATCAGCATCTCCAGTACGCATACCTACATATTCATCTGTTTTTCCGGTAAGGGTAGACTTATTAAAGAACTTCGGCATACGTGGATCGTCATATGCATTCATATAGTCTACAATATTTGCATTCACACGCAGATCACCCCAACTTACAGCTGCCAGTTGATATGGATTACTTTGTGTGCCACAAGAAAGCATAGCATTATCCGAGTTACTTTCAATCAATCCTGCCTTATGTGTTACTGCTGCTTCAGCTGCCTCTTGAGCAATGCTTGGCCATGTTCCGCTGATTCGCATTGCAACACGTAAACGCATTGAATTGGCTAGCTTAGCCCAGCCTGAATAATTTCCATCGAAAACCGGATCATTGGCTCCCAATGGGGCATTACCATTTGTTTCTACATAATAGTTGTACAAAACATCAGCTGCATTGGCTAAATCACTTAATATATTAGTATAGACCTGTTCCTGGGTATCATAAGATACATAGAAATTCCCCTTCTTTACTTGGCTGTAAGGCATCGGTCCATAACAATCTGCAACGCGAAGCATCGTTATGGCACGTATCATGCAGGCGAAAGCATAATAATGTCCGGTAGAATTAGTTGCTTCCTGTATCTGGAAAAAGTTTCCGTATATTTTTTCAAACGGAGTGTTCCAAGGGGTGGCATTCCAGGCGTCGCTCTGATTGAATGTACTGAAGTTTGTACCACTCCATGTGTTAGAACAGCATAGATAGCCACCTAACTGTCCCACCATCTGATCCTGCATTTGAGAGTCATTCTGCTGAATATTCACAATTGTTTCAATCATAGACTTCATCAAAGTAGCAGGGTCTGCATCATGAATTTGATATTGATTCGTATTATACTCCTCAAATTTATCGGTACAGCTTCCTGCCAGTAACAATAGAGCGGCACCGACTGTGATATTTCTTAAATATTTTCTCATAACATTAGCTTTTTCTTTTAGAATTGAACTTTCACATTAAAACCGAAGTTACGCAAGCTGGGTTGCATAAAGTAGTCTACATTCATATAATAGTTACTGGAGGTAGAGGCAGACAATTCCGGGTCGAATGGAGCTTTACAGTAGATCATCCATAAATTACGTCCTACAACACCTAAAGTAATATTCGCCACATTTTTAAACCATCTTTTAGGAAGTGTATAATTTAAGCTCAATTCCTGCAAACGTACATTGGTTGCACTATATAGATAATAACGGCCATAGCCACCTTCACCCGTACCGATAGCTTGGTAATACTTTTGGGCATCAACTTTACCGTTATTAATAGGAATACCACCATTATCACGAGCTGTTGCAGATGATTCCGACACTCCATAATAATCTAAAATACCTTGAGTAGCCGAATAAGCTAATCCGCCTACACGGGCTGATAATACAATTCCCAAGTCGATTCCTTTGTAATTGAAATGATTGGTCCATCCGAGGTTGAAATCAGCATCCAGATTACCGACTTTTACCGGAGTGTTTGATGAAGTGATACCCAGATTACCATTCTGATCGACTTTTATATTACCGTTATTGTCTTTTGTCAGTTGGTTGTATACATAGATATCGGTCATGGAACCTCCTTCTGTCAGGATGACGCGGGGAGCTACATTCTCTTTACCTAACCAACCCACATTCATTTCATCCATTTGGATAGCTTCTCCTGTCACAGGATTCACGCTGCCGCTTGCCAGTCGTTTCACCTTGTTACGGTTTAAAGTGAAGGTAGCATTAGAAGACCATCCGAATCCTGCCCATTTATCACTGAATCCTAAAGCTAATTCAATACCCTGATTTTGCACGTTACCGGCCTGTACAATCGCTTGTTTATATCCGGAAGAAGAGGGGATATCCACCTTAAATGTTTGGTTTAATGTGTTAGAACGATAGTAAGTAGCGTCTAAATTAAACCGATTTCCCCAGAATTTCAAGTTCAAACCGATTTCCCAGGATTTAGTCTTTTCAGGTTTCATATTGTCCATCGGATATACGGTCGGATTCGCCCAGTTATGTGTCTGGCTGTTGTATTCGTAACCCGGATTAGTAAGGAAACGATCAAAGGAAGAGGCTACCACTGTATACGAACCGCGTATTTTAGCATAAGAAATCACCTCTGGTAGTTTAACCATTTCTGATAATAAAGCCGATAAACCGACTGACGGATAAAAGAAAGATTTCTGTTTGGAGAATGCGAGTTTTGAATCCCAGTCATTACGTCCGGTTACAGTTAAATACAGTTGATTTTTCCAACTTAATTCAGCACTGGCAAAAATACTTTGAATTTCATCTTCATATCCGGTAGGGTCCGGTTTATAGTTGGCGGAGAAATTAATATTGTTGATCTGGAAGAAGTTGGGAATAACCAGGTCGCCTGCAATATATAACTGATCCATTGAAGTATGATATATGGAAGCACCAACATTGGCTGTTAAATGAAAATCACCGAATGTTTTATCTATATTGGCCAGGAAATCGGCATATAAAGAACGTTCCTGACGCATAGCATCTTCAAAACCACCGCTTACACCACAGAATGTTGTTAATGTAGAAGCTGATTTTTCGTTTTTATTCCGGTAGTCGGAGTTGTCCAGATTGACACGACCGACAACATTGAGCCAATCTGTAGCCTGCCATTTCAAAGAAGCGTTCATCATATAACGTTTCTTGTTGGAAGTACGGTTGATACGATTTTGTATCCAATATGGATTTTGTAATGACAAACTTGCATCACCATAAGGCCAATATTGCTCCATATAGCCGTAGTTAGTATTATAACGTTCATACAAACGAATTTCGTCAAAGTTGTCTCCACGAGGGAATAGATACAGTGATGGGAGAGGGTTATAATACTGTCCTTGAGAAACCATGTTTTTGTTGTTCTGAACGATATATTGTGCACCGATATCCAGAGTAAGCTTATCATTTAGAAAATGGGTGGTATTACGTGCCGTAAAATTATAACGGTTATAGGAGTTGTTCGGAAGAATACCACCAGAGTTAGTTGTAGAAGCAGAAAGATAGGTTTGGTTTTTGGTATTTCCTGTAGATAATGCTACCGAATTGATAACATTGGATCCTGTTTCAAAAAAGTCAGATGGGTTATATCGACGGTTTGTCAATTCTCCCCAGCTGAATAATCCGGAACTTGTGCCATAACGGTTCTGCATATCCGGCATGATATATGCTTTAGAAAAGGTAGTACTGTTGGATACTGTTATGGTAGTTTTCTCTGTTTGGCCTTTTTTAGTAGTAATTAAAACAACACCGTTTGCCGCAGCAGAACCATATAATGCTGCCGCTGAAGGACCGGTCATCATACTGATACTAGCAATATCATCCGGGTTTAAGTCAGCAACGGCATCTGATCCTCCCATGTCTCCGAATAACCCTTCACCACCGCTTTTCCCTGTATTAAAAATAGGTACACCGTCAATCACGTACAATGCATTGTTATCTTTAGTCAGAGATTTCATTCCACGCATAACAACACGTGTGGCACCACCAGCACCGGTTGCACCACTATTAATCTGAACACCGGCAACCTTTCCTGATAGTGAATTCATAAAATTGGCATCTTTTACAGCTGTCAATTCATCACCTTTTACTTCCTGTACATTATAACTTAATGCCTTTGTTGCACGCTTGATACCCAATGCAGTAACAACAACTTCATCCAATACTTGCGTATCTTCTCCTAAAGTTACTTTCAGAGGTTGAGCATTGGCAAGCGTGATTGCTTGGGAGAAACTGTGCATTATTATGATTAGGGAATAAAATATATAACACCTTTATTATTTATCAATAAGTAATTGTTCAAAATTAAACAGCATTATGCATATGATTGCAGTGTCTTGTCTCTACAATTCATCACCACCAATAATATTTATTATCTTTCACCTTTCTTCCGGACTCCCGATAAACAGGACGTTTACGGGTGAAGGGCGATTCTTTCACCTTACTTGGAAATGAAATATGCTCATAGATTATTTTTTATTGGGATGTTTTTTTAAAACATTGGGATGATTGTAAAAAACATCACAGTGTTTTTTACAATTAACGCAATGATTTTAGAAAGTACTGTTACAACATTCTTTCGATATGAATGTAACGATGAAGAGTCCCCCTTCACCCATAAACGGCCTAGTCACCGGGTGTTCATAAAAAAGGTGAAAGGGGATAGAAAAAAACATATATGTAGGAAAATCAAATATTGTTTTACCAATTCTCTAAAGCTATGCTTTTCGTTCCCTAAAGCTATGCTTCAAGTAAGTAAAATGTAGAACAGATACTTATAGACTTTATAAACATTATCATCATGCAAATGGCTTATTTATAAAATTTGACGTAAAGCTGTCTAATTGATATATAACATGATTTTTCTGTAATTAAAAATAAATATGAAAAGTCCATTTATCTCTTCTGTTTTTTCACAAATTGTTGTATTGAAAAACTAGAGAAAATAAAGAATGTACATACAATTTGCATGCACTATTCTAATTTAAATATTAAAGTCAGTAAGCAATTGAGCATTTCTTATTCTTTCTTCTTTCTCAAAATAGGCTAGATAGTTTTCTGTGACAGCTAAATTGGAGTGCCCCAAACTTTCTGAAATATAAGAAGTCTTAGCACCTGCACGTTTTAGAACTGTTGCAAATGAATGCCTAGCGGTGTAGGTTGTTAATTGAGAAATCCCTGTATTTTGAGCTATCTTTTTGAGTCTTCTATTGCATTTAGTAACAATACGCCTCACTAGCCTAACTCTTTCAAACGCATTTTCTGTTCCGTCAGCGTATTTAAAGATATATGTTTGTGGATTAATTCTAGGATTCCCCCATTTATGAATGATATTCCACATTTCCGGAGTTATTATTGCATGTATTTCTTTACTATGTTTAGCTGTCCTCGAAGTTTTAGAACGTACAAAGCATATCTCTCCATCTACAATATTTGAATACTGAAGAAATAGTAAATCCATGAAATTGATACCATTGCATAAATAAGAAAATACCCATAGATCTCGAAACTCTTCTATATCTTTTGTTCCATCTTGATAGGACATTACTTTTTTTATATCAGCAAGAGTGAGTGCTAATTTACGTCCACAGCCTTCAGGAATCTCATATTTATTTTTTCCAAAAGGAAATGATGATTCTTTTAATATGCCATCTTGTATAGCACGATTTAGTATGCACTTTAAAGCTCTGAAATAAATACTAATGCTTGAATAGCTCTTACCTTTTGAAAGCCAGAAACGCTCACATCGTTTGAGCCAATCTACTGTAATTCTTTCTAAAGGAATATATGTTCCGCCAAAACTCTCTAAACTTTTTAGTGCACTCTGATAACTTAGATAAGTACTTGCCTGCTCATTGTCTTTTAGTTCTTTCATTTTCAGATTAAAAGCATTATGCAGGTTCATATCTTTCATTTGTCTTCCTAACCTAATACTTAAAGTCTCAATATTAAATTCACCCTTTTGTATTAGTTCATTAATATGCTGTTTTACATTAGAAAAACTACTTTCTATATCACTTCGTATCTCTGTCAATAACCTGCTTTTCGCTTTTAGCAGTCGGTTCCAATCTTCTTTTGAAAGTTCCTTTCCTGTTGAGTAATACTTTTGTTTTCTTCTGAATACCACTTGAACTTTAATAGGAAACAACCCGTTCTTTTTCACTCTTCTGGTATCTAATATGGTTAATACAGAGACTCCATCTCTTGAATATTTGAACATAAAAATGAATGTTTATATCTATACATTAACTGAAATATACATGATTTGTATGCAAAATGTATGCAAATATAATAAATCAGCCTGATTTCAATAAGTGTATAAGATTCTATTTATCAAATATTTGAGTATTTATTTTTCAATTAGGAATTTGCTTTTATTATTTTTTTTCAAAAAAAATCTTATCTTCGTTTAGTAAGGTTACAACATAGAATGTATTACTATTGAATAAGCGCTTATGGAATTTATTTTAAGTGTAACCTTTAAATTTATTAATTATGAGAAACAGAGATACATGAAACCTTTGTGTGAAAACGGTAATTTTAGTTACCGTTCCTAATTAAATTCTCTAAAAACTATTTCTAATTAAAAAGAATAAGATGAAAGAAATTATAAAACACAAGTTCTCATACTTGTTATTCTTCCTTTTGTTGGCTTCGTGTTTTGCTTCAGCTTATGGGCAAGAACGAACGATCACTCTTAATCTATCAAAAGTACCCTTAAATACTGCTTTGAAAGAAGTTGAGAGACAAACCTCAATGTCAGTAGTCTATAACACAAATGATGTTGATATAAATCGCATCATATCCATCAAGGTAACAAAAGAATCTCTGAATAATGTAATGAATCAGTTGTTCAGAGGAGTTAATGTCAGTTTTTCAATAGTAGATAATCATATTGTACTTTCTGCAAAGAGTAATAAAGAAGATCAGCAGAAAAAAGCTCCAATTATGGCGAGTGGTACTGTTACCGATTCAAAAGGAGAACCATTGATCGGAGTTAGTATTCTGGTAAAAGGAACTTCAAATGGTACTATCACTGATATGGATGGAAATTTCAAAATACAGGCTGCCAAAGGTGATGTACTTGAAGTATCTTATATCGGTTATGCCTCCCAAGCAATCACGCTTGCCAATGCTCAACCTCTGAAAATCTCAATGGGTGAAGATACAAAAGTGCTGGACGAAGTAGTTGTTACAGCATTAGGTATCAAACGTTCCGAGAAAGCATTAAGCTATAATGTACAGCAAGTAAAAGGTGATGAACTGACAACAGTGAAAGACGCCAACTTTATGAATAGTTTGAATGGAAAAGTTGCTGGTGTAAACATCCAACGTAGTGCATCCGGTGTGGGTGGTGGTACTCGCGTTGTGATGCGCGGTAATAAATCCATTGCAGGTCAGAACAATGTACTATATGTAGTGGATGGTGTACCTATCGGAAATAAAGCTGATCGTTCGGGAGACGGTACAGGCTTTGTAGGAATGACCTCCGGTGAAGGTATAGCTAATTTCAATCCAGATGATATTGAAAGCTTATCTGTATTGACCGGGCCATCAGCTGCTGCGTTGTATGGTGCAAACGCAGCTAATGGTGTTATCTTAATCAATACAAAGAAAGGTGCACAAGGCGTTATGCGTTTGAATGTATCCTCTTCAGTAGAATTTGCCAATCCATTCGTAATGCCGGAATTTCAGAACACTTATGGAAATGTTTCGGGTAATTACTTTTCTTGGGGAGAAAAAATGGAGAATCCATATTCCTGGGAGCCTAGAGACTTCTATAATACAGGAGCTACTTTCAATAATTCGTTCAACCTTTCAATGGGAACAGAGAAAAATCAGACATATATTTCTGCTTCCGCAGTGAACTCTAATGGTATGGTTGAAAATAATAAATATCACCGTTATAATGTAACATTCCGCAATACTGCAAAATTCCTGAATGATAAGTTAACATTAGATGTATCTGCTAGCTATGTTCGCGAATACTACAATAACATGGTATCTTTTGGTACATACTTTAACCCTATCGTAGGAGCTTATCTATATCCGCGAGGTATGAACTTTGAAAGTGAAAAGTATTTCGAACGCTATGATAATGAATTGGGATATAATGCACAGAGTTGGCAACCAGGTAGTATGGGTATGGATGTACAGAATCCATATTGGATTGCTTACCGTAACTTGCGTCCTGAAGTTAAAGACCGCTACATGTTGTATTCGAGCTTGAAATATGATATAACAAGTTTTTTGAATGTTGCAGGTCGTCTCCGTATGGATAATACATATTCCGAATCAGAAGACAGACGCTATGCATCTACTACCAGTACTTTTGCCGGAGAAAATGGCCGTTATAAATACTCAAATGAATTTTACAAACAGAAATATGCAGATATCATGATAAACTTTGACAAACAGTTTGCCCAAGTTTATCATGCTACAGTGAATGCGGGTGTATCTTTCGAAGAATATGATACCAAAGGACATGGATATGGTGGAGACTTATTATTGGTACCCAACAAATTCACTTATGGAAATGTAAATCCATCTGTAGCCAGTCCTTTTGAAACAGGAGGTGATTCTCGTACGCAAAACTTTGCAACTTTCGCATCCGCAGAACTTGCATGGAATTCAGCCTTGTATTTAACATTAACTGGGCGTGCAGATAAACCATCGCAATTGGTTAATAGTAAAGAGCAATGGATTTTCTATCCATCAGTAGGTCTTTCTGCTATTGTTACCGAGCTTTTGCCTGATAATATTCGTGAAAGTATCAATCCTGTATTAGGTTATTTCAAAGTTAGAGGCTCATTTACAGAAGTAGGTTCTCCGATTCCATTTACAGGTCTGACACCAGGAACGATTACTCATAAACTAGAAAATGGTACTGTATCTCCTTTCGAATACTATCCTTTGAGTGATTTGAAAGCTGAACGTACTCGTTCGTACGAATTAGGAATCGATACCAGATGGTTTAACAATACAATTACTTTGGGTGTGACAGTATATCATTCTAATACTTACAATCAGTTATTGAAAGCTGATATGCCAGGAAGCAGTGGATATAAATATATGTATGTTCAAGCTGGTAATGTACAGAATAGAGGTATTGAGATGACATTAGGCTATGATCAGACATTCGGTGAATTTAATTATAATACTACTTTCACAGCTACTGCCAACAGAAACAAAATTAAGAAGTTAGCTTCTAATGTAAAGAACCCTGTTAATGGCGAATTGCTGGATTTAAGTGATATTCAACTGGGACGCTTCCGTCTCCGTGAAGGAGGTGAAGTGGGTGCGTTATATGCCGACCGCCGAGTTGAAAGGAATGAAGAAGGATATGTTCTCTACAATCCAGGACAGACCTTGGCTACAGAAAAGACTACACCGTTTAAGATCGGGTCAGTCAATCCTAAATGGAACTTAGGCTGGAGACATGGATTCAACTATAAGGGTATTAATGCTAATGTCATGTTTACTGCAAGAATCGGTGGTAACGTAATCTCAAAGACCCAAGCCACCTTAGACCGTTTTGGTGTATCTAAAGCATCAGCTAATGCTCGCGACGCAGGTTATGTAATGCTAGGTAATATAAAGATGCAACCGGAAGATTATTATGGGACTATTTATGACTTAGACTCATATTATGTATATTCTGCAACAAACGTTCGTCTACAAGAAGCTAGTATCGGTTATACCCTACCTAACAAGTGGTTCGGTGATGTAGTGAAGAACGTAAATATTTCCGTGTATGGTACTAACTTATGGATGATCTATAATAAGGCTCCTTATGATCCTGAATTAACAGCATCTACAGGTACATTTGGTCAAGGCTATGACTATTTTATGCTGCCTAGCAGTCGTACGTATGGTTTTAGTTTGAAATTTGGATTCTAATTATTTATTAATAATTGAAATTATGAAATTTAAGAAATACTTATTAGTGGTCTTTTCGCTAGGCTTATTAACAGCTTGCGAGGATTATATAGATATCAATAAAAGTACTACTGGTGTAACAGACGAAGAACTGGAAGCAGGTGGATTAATCTACGGAACTCAGTTGATGGAAATGCAGCAACGTGTTATTCCCATCGGTTCGCCAAGTAAAACAACTGATCCGGGTAATGATCTGGCAGTTACAGATGTGATGTCATCAGCCCAATATATCGGCTTTTTTGGCATGAATAATAACTGGAAACTAAGTACAGAAGCTACATGGGATTTTGCTGACAATCGAATGAGTTATGCATACGAACAACTTTATATGAAAGTATATCAGCCTTGGGTGCAAATATATCAAAAGATTGGAAATAGCGAAGAACCAGAGAAACAAGAAATTATGGCAATATTTAATGTCGTAAGAGTTGCTGGTTGGTTAAGAGCTACCGACTGTTTTGGCCCTATTGTATATTCTAACGCAGGAAATGGTGACATCGCTCCAATGTTGGATAAGCAGGAAGACGTATATAAAGCTATGTTGAAAGATTTAGCTACTTGTGCTGATATTCTGAACAAATCGACTTCTAAGATTATGCCGAAGTACGATTTGATTTATGACGGAGATCCGATTAAATGGACTAAATTGGCCAACTCATTAATGTTGAGAATGGCAGTTCGTACTCACTTTGTCAACAAAGATTTAGCTGTAGAATATATTCAGAAAGCGTTGAATCCGAGGAATGGAGGCGTGATTGAAAGTAAAACAGATGAAGCAAAAATTGGTAATACAAGTAAATTCCCATTATTAAACTCTTTAATCGCAACAATCGATTACAAAGAAAACCGCATGGGTGCCACAGCTTGGTCTTACTTAACAGGTTATAACGATCCCCGAATAGACAAATATTACACAAAGGGTACATACAACAAGGTTAGTGGATACTATTGTATTGCTCCCGGTAATACCTTAGGCAAGGCCGAAGGCGACAATACCGCAGAGTTCGCTTCTTGCCCGAAAGTAGAAAACGCAGATCCTTTATACTGGTTCAGAGCTTCCGAAACTTTCTTTTTGAAGGCCGAAGCTGCATTGTATGGTTTAACTGAAGGAAATGTGAAAGACTTATATGAGGCAGGAGTAAGACTGTCTATGGATGAATGGGGCATTGCAGAAGCAGCAGCCACTACCTATTTAAACAATAGTGCACAACCTGCAACACTAAATTCGCCAAGTAACTATTACTATGCTGGTGGCAAATCCTATAATTCTGATATTACTGCAGGAAATATAACTCCTAAATGGGATGATGCAGCTTCAGAGGAAACGAAACTGCAACGGATTATCACACAGAAATATCTGGCTCTTTATCCTAATGGGGTAGAAGCTTGGACAGAGTATCGTCGGACTGGATTTCCTTATTTGGCTAGTGTATTTGATAATACTCTGTACAATAAGATAGGTGCGACAGAGAAAACCAGAGCTCCAGAACGTTTCAGTTTTGCAGCAAAAGAATATAGTGGTAATCCCAATATGTCTTCCATCACTACATTGTTGAATGGTCCGGATAAAGGTGGTACTAAACTTTGGTGGGTACGTACTAACAGACCTGTCCAAAATTAATCAATCAATTGTTTTAATAATCAATAAACAACAATTAATAGTATGAATTTACGTAATTATATATACATCGGTATTGCAGTCCTTGGCTTTACAGCATGTTCTGACTGGACAGACACCGAACGTGAAGTGTTTCCAGAACAAGAGGAAATAAATCGTTTTATTCCTCTTATTGATGCTCAAAGCGAAGCGGATTTGATGCCTTCGCAACGCGAATATTACCGCCAACTTAGAGAATACCGTACGACTCCTCATGTAAAAGGGTTTGGTTGGTTTGGTAATTGGACAGGAAAAGGTACAAATGCCCAAAATTATTTGAAGATGTTACCCGATAGTGTAGATTTTGTATCTCTTTGGGGAACAAGAGGAAGACTATCTGATGAACAAAAAAATGATTTAAAGTTCTTCCAGGAAGTGAAAGGAGGAAAGGCTTTATTATGCTGGATTATTCAAGACTTGGGAGATCAGTTGACTCCTCAAGGATTGACAGCTACAGAATATTGGGTAACTGATAAAGGAAAAGGCAATTTTCAAGAGGGAGTTAAAGCGTATGCAAATGCCATTTGTGATAGTATTGAAAAATTTAATCTGGATGGTTTTGACATAGACTATGAACCAGGATATGGTCATCGTGGTACTTTAGCAACTTCTCAGACAATTAGCCCTACTGGCAATAATAATATGCAGATTTTTATTGAGACACTAAGCGCTCGTTTACGTCCTGCTGGAAGAATGTTGGTTATGGATGGTCAGCCGGATCTTTTGTCTACAGAAACATCCAAATTGATAGACCATTATATTTACCAGTGTTATTGGGAAAGAAATACGAGCACTGTAATTAATAAAATCAATAAACCTAATTTGGATGATTGGGAGCGCAAAACAATTATCACGGTTGAATTTGAGCAGTGTTGGAGATGCGGAGGTATTGATCCCGGGAATAATGCTGCTAATTGGAGCGCAAATCAAAGATATACTTCGGTTAGAACGGAGTTCAATGGAAAAAATGGAACACAAATATTTGATTATGCAACACTTAATCTTCCGAGTGGTAAACGAATAGGTGGCATTGGTACGTTCCATATGGAATATGACTTTGCTAACGAACCCTCTTATAAATGGCTTAGAACCGCTCTTTATTACGGTAACCAAGTATATCCGGGTACATTTGAATAAACATTTTAATCAGAAAGAAAAATGAAAAAAATAGTTATGACTCTGTTTGGTACGTTGCTTCTAGCAGGTTGCCAGAACGAATTGTATACAGATACTCAAAAAGATTTCGGAAGTGATCAAGGTGCGTATATAGCTGCTGATGGTCCCATTCAGATTTTTGTAGAAGAGGGTAAGGAATATTTTATCAAAGATATAAAAGTAGGCTTAGCTGTAAAAGAGAATAAAGCATGTGAAGTTCCTTTGAAAGTTGGTGATCAGGCACAGCTTGATGAATATAATAGAAAGAATGGTACATCCTATTTGATGTTACCGTCTGAAATGTATGAAATACCTTCAGTGATGACTTTTAAGCCGAATTTGGCTATGCAGTCTATTCCTGTTTCATTGAAAGACCTAAAATTTTCTTTGAAAGGAGACTATGCATTACCAATTCGTTTGTCTAAAGGCTCTGTCACTCTTGTTCCAAATGAAGAGGAAGCTTTAATCATTTTAGAAAAACGTACACGTACCAAAGCACTTCTTATGAATAATGCCGGAAGTGAAAGTGGTGATATGTTTCCACAAGACTTTAAAGTTAAGCAGTGGACTATGGAGGTTATGATTAAACGGTCTGCATATAATGCAAATAATAAATCCATTGGGGGAACAAAAGTGGCACCTAACTCTAGTCCTCTTGATGAAATATTTACTCGTTTTGGAGATGTGACGATTAATCCTAATCAGTTGCAAATAAAAACAGGCGCATCACAAATTGATGTACCATCAAGTAAATTTGCAGCTAAAGCAAATGAATGGTATATGCTTACATTTGTTTATGATGGCAAAATGACCTTAGTATACGTAAATGGTGACTTAGTGGCATCACGTGAAATTAGAATCGGAGAATATGGGCTGACAGGTTTCTGGTTGGGAGGTTCTAATGAATTTGTACGTGAAGTCCGTTTCTGGGATATTGCCCGTACCGCACAACAAATAAAAGGATATACATGGAAGATGGTAAATCCGGACGAACAAGGATTACTACTTTACTATCCATGTAATGGACAAAAACGCGATCACGAGACAGGTGTTATCAGTGACGATGCAACTAAAATATGGAACTGGGCTACTTACTATAATGGAGACAAGAGTAAGCTAGACCTTCCAATGGTTGGAAAGTTTGATGACAACAATGGTGAAATGTATGTATTCCCTGCTGAATAATAGATGGAGTATCTAAAAAAATAATTGATTAAAAAATCGGTTATTTGTAAATAAGAGTCCGGCATTTTGCCGGACTCTTATCGTTTTATCCAACTTTACACGACCTGATAGAATGTAAATATTTGCGTTTGACAATAATCGTGCATTCCAATTAATATAATTTTTTTTTTGAGACAGCAGAGAAATCGCCGCAGTAGTAATATTGTATCATTTTTTTATGGTAGATATTTATATTTCACAGTTTCTCCCAAGCAATCACGCTTGCCAATGCTCAACCTCTGAAAGTAACTTTAGGAGAAGATACGCAAGTATTGGATGAAGTTGTTGTTACTGCATTGGGTATCAAGCGCTCGGAGAAAGCTTTGACGTATAATGTACAACAGGTGAAAGGGGATGAACTTACAACTGTAAAAAGTACAAACTTTATGGGAGCACTGGCTGGTAAGGCAGCGGGAGTGCAGATTAATTCTAGTGCTTCAGGTCCTGGTGGTGGTGTAAAGGTGGTAATGCGAGGCGCTAAATCTATCACGCAAAACAATAATGCACTCTATGTGATTGATGGTATTCCAATGTACAATCGCGCTTCTTCTGGTGGTGATGGAGCGATGGCAACGCAACCGGGCAGTGAATCAATTGCTGACATTAATCCGGATGATATTGAAAGTATGTCATTGCTGACAGGACCTTCTGCAGCTGCGTTATATGGATATGAAGGGGCTAATGGAGTTGTTTTAATTACTACTAAGAAAGGGCGTGCTGACAAGACAACTGTGACTTATAGTAATAATACTACATTCAGCGATCCTATGATGATGCCAAAGTTTCAGAATACTTATGGTAATATGACGGGGGAAGTGATGAGCTGGGGATTGGAAACGGATAAGAGATACGATCCTGCAAAGTTCTTTAACACAGGAAGTAATGTATCTAATACACTTTCTCTTTCCACTGGCAATGATAAGAGTCAAAGTTATATCTCTGTAGCTACAACTAATGCAGCAGGCATTATGCCTAATAATGACTACGATAGATATAATTTCTCATTTCGTAATACTACCAATTTTCTGAATAATAAGTTTATTTTGGATACAAGTGCCAACTATATTATTCAAAACGATAAGAATATGGTATCTCAAGGACAGTATTTCAACCCGCTTACTTCTTTGTATTTGTTTCCACGTGGTGAAGACTTTTCTGATGTAACTGTATATGAACGTTATGATGATTTATCGGGGGTAAATACACAGTATTGGCCATATGGTGATTTAGGAGGTGTTTCATCTCAGAATCCTTATTGGATTATGAATCGCATGAACCGTGAGAATGATAGAAGACGTTATAAGTTGGCTGCCAGCCTACAATATAACATCATTGATGGGTTAAATGTGCAAGGACGTGTGAGCATTGATAATACCGAAAGTAAATATACAGAAAAATTCCACGCTGGTACAGTTGGTAACTTTGCTGGTTCGAAAGGGCGATATAAAGAAGAAAACCGTCTGGACAGACAAGTTTATGCGGATGTATTGGCGAACTTCAACAAAACATTCAATGAGTTTAATGTAACAGCCAATTTGGGTGCTTCTATTAAAGATCTCCGTATGGAATTGACTTCTTTACATGGAGACTTGAATAATGTGACTAACCATTTTACTATCGAAAATCTGACACGCAGCGGTTATTATAAAGTAAATGCTGATGGTTTAAAGCGTCAGACTCAATCAGTTTTTGCCAATGCGGAAATTGGATGGAGAAGTTTTCTCTACTTAAGTCTTACCGGACGTGCTGACTGGGATTCTTCTCTAGCTCTTTCAGAAAGAGGAAATAAACCATTCTTCTATCCTTCTATTGGTATTTCAAGTATTTTGAGTGAAGTTATTGATTTGCCCGAATGGTTTTCATTCTTGAAAGCGCGTTTCTCTTTCACTTCTGTGGGTAATGCCTATGATCCATATTTAACAAAGGTGCGTTATACGTATGACGACCAACTAGATCAATACAAAGCAGAATCCCTGTATCCGAACTCTGATTTGAAACCTGAAATTACCAAATCTTATGAGGCGGGATTGAATATGCGTTTCTTCAAAAATACATTGAATTTTGATATTACCTATTACAACTCTGATACGCGTAACCAAACGTTTGCTGCACCTCTTCCGGCAAGTTCTGGTTATACAGCTGTCAACATCCAGGCAGGTAGTGTACAGAATCAGGGTATAGAGATGGCTTTGGGATACAAAAATGAATGGCGTGATTTTGGTTGGTCCAGTAATTTTACTTTTACTTATAATAAAAATAAAATCAAAAGGCTGGCAGATGGTGTAACTAATAGAATAACAGGTGAACCGATTGAAATGCCTTATGTAGACAAAGCTAGATTAGGAGGATCAACTTCACCGGTAGTACGTCTGACAGAGGGTGGTTCTATGGGAGACTTGTATATCAACCGTGACTTCAAACGCGATAATAATGGTTATATTTATTTGGATGCCAAGACTGGTTTGCCGAGTATGGTGGAGACTGAATATCGGAAAATTGGTTCATTGCTTCCAAAAGTTAATTTAGGATGGAGAAATTCATTTACTTATAAAGGTATACGTCTGAATGTATTGTTAAGTGGACGTTTTGGTGGTTTGGTTGTGTCTAATACACAAGCGTTTCTTGACCGTTGTGGCGTTTCCGAATATAGCGCGCAACTTCGTCAGGCTGGAGGTGTAATGATCAACAACAGAAATGTGTCTGCTAAAGATTATTTGGGTATAGTAGCGGCTGGTACTGGTGAAGGTGACCATTATGTGTACGAAGCAACCAATATCCGTTTGCAGGAGGTTAGTCTTGAATATACACTTCCTAAAAAATGGTTATATAACATTGCTGATGTGACATTAGGTTTAATTGGAAACAACCTCGCTATGATATATTGCAAGGCACCGTTCGATCCTGAATTGGTTGCGTCATCTACCAGCACTTTCTATACTGGTGTGGATTATTTCATGCAGCCTAGCTTGAGAAACATGGGATTTAGTATAAAAGTACAATTCTAATAAAGCAACGAATAATGAAAAAAATCAAGATAATCAAGACTGTAAGCGTGGCAGCTTTTACTACTACTCTGCTATTCGCTTCGTGTACGGGAAACTTTGATGAATTAAATACACATCCAACGGACGTGTATCCAGAGGATATGACTCCGACAGAGCGGGTAGGTACGTTGTTTGTGTCTATGACTCGTTTATTGAATGCCTGCCAGGAAAATAACAGTCAGCACACCGAACAAATGGTGGGACAGTATGGCGGGTATTTCGCGACAACTGCTCCTTGGAATGGCACTAATTTCGGAACATTCAATCCTAGTGCCGACTGGGTAGATGTTCCTTACAAAGATATGTTTACGGAATTTTATCCAAATTTTCAGACAATAAAAGAATCTACCGGGGGTACCGGGTATATTTATGCGTGGGCATCTATTCTTCGGGTAGGCGTTATGCTTCGTGTTGCCGATATTTATGGTCCTATTCCTTATTCTGAAATGGGAAAAGGAGAATTTCAGGTGGCATACGATGATTTGAAAACACTCTATCATAATATGTTTGATGATTTGACACGTAGTATTAATGTGCTTTCGGCTTTTGTTCAAGAAAATGAAGGAAAAGAAGTGCCTGTTGCCGAATATGATATCATATATAATGGTGATTTTAGCAAATGGATCAAATATGCTAATTCTTTGAAACTTCGCATGGCTGTGCGTATTGCCTCTAATACTGAAGATACGGAATATGCTAAACAAATGATGGCGGAAGCGATTAACGGGGGAGTAATAGAATCTAATGAGGATAATGCCTTTTTCCCCTCTATGCCATATAATCCGTTCTGGATCGCTTCTGATTGGGGTGACTTAGCTATCAATGCGACACTTTCCGCATACATGAATGGATATAATGATCCGCGTATTAGCAAATATATGAATACCTCGACTTCATATAGAGAGTATCGTGGTGTACGTATGGGCATTAAAGATACAAGTAAAAGTGTTGAAGGTAGTGCCGCAAGGTATTCCAAACCAGCTGTTACAGAAGCTTCTCCTATGCCGGTTTTCTATGCGGCAGAAACATATTTCTTGAAAGCGGAAGCAGCTTTACAGGGATGGATTGCAGGTGGAGCAGCAGCGGCTAAGAGTTACTATGAACAGGGCATTCAGGTTTCAATGAATCAACATGGTGTAGAGATTGGTGATTACCTTTCAAGCACAGTTGTTCCTCAAGGGTATACAGATCGATGGAATTCTCAAAACAATATTTCATTTACTGATGTACCTACTGTTGCGTGGGAAAACGGAAGTAATAAGCTCCAGAAGATTATTACTCAAAAATGGATTGCCAACTATCCATTGGGAATTGAAGCTTGGTGTGATTATCGTCGTACCGGCTATCCTGAGCTGTTCACTGCACGTGACAATCTAAGCTCTGTTGGCTATATAGGTGACATTGATAGTAAACGTATGGTTCGCCGTTTGCCATATCCTACAACAGAAAAATCCAGTAATTCTGCTAATGTATCGGCAGCTATTGCAACGATGTTAGGTGGTCCGGACACTGGAGCTACGGATTTGTGGTGGGCAAAAAAGAACTAATTTTTAACCTGATAAAATATAGAATATGAATATAAAGCATATAAAGAATGCATTAGGATTTGCATTTGCCGCAACATTCTTCGTTGGATGTACGGATGTGGAATCTATTAATGATGTTGATTTGAATCAAACCGTCAAGACTGATGAATATTTTGCTGCT
Organism: Bacteroides sp. L008; assembly: GCF_040812255.1. Taxonomy (NCBI): domain Bacteria; kingdom Pseudomonadati; phylum Bacteroidota; class Bacteroidia; order Bacteroidales; family Bacteroidaceae; genus Bacteroides; species Bacteroides sp. L008. The sequence continues at coordinate 937,531 of NZ_JBFNXO010000001.1, forward strand.
TTGCGTAAATGGAAAGAGACACCGGGCCTTCCACAAGTGTTTGTATGGTTCGACAATTGGACGGGAACTTCTCCTACCGGTGAAAATAGCTTGAGAGGTTTGCCTGATTCCGTCACCATTGCTTCCAACTGGGGGGGACATCCGAAATTTGAATTGACTCCGGAACGAAAGGCTGATATGGAATATGTGCAAAAAGTGAAAGGTACAAAGGTGGTCGTTACTTTATTTTCTCAAAACATTGGCGATGACCTTCCGGATAAAGAAATTTATCACGAAGCCGGAACTAGCAGTGATCCGGAAAAAGTAAGACCTGCAATTAAAGCCTATGCCGAAGATCTTTACAGAGCTTGTCTCGAATGTGGCTATGATGGCTATGATTGGGACTATGAACCGGGTGGTGGAATGGGAGTAGGTCCGCTTTGGTCAAATAAAGTACAGAGAACCATCTTTGTAGAGGAACTCTCTTATTGGTTTGGACATGGTGCTATGGATCCTAATCGCGATCGTGGAGACCGTCCTATGCCAGAGAAACGTCTCCTTTTCTTAATTGACGGTGAGGTCGGAATCCGAACCGGTATGGATAAAGAATGGCTTTCATATTATGTAGACTATTTTGTATTGCAGGCTTATGGTGGAATGGCAGATTACAGAATGACGGGAGTGTTACGTGATATGGATGATTGGATACAGCAAGGGATTATCACTCCGGATGAAATTGTCCGCAGAACCATAGCAACCGAAAATTTTGAATCCTATGCCAATTCTGGAGGAGGATTCCTCGGTATGTCAAATTACGTATATAAAAGTACTTATACCGTTAATGGAAAACCTTATGAGATAGATCAATTGATTGGCGGATGTGGTCTTTATAGGGTAGGATTTGACTATGCACAGGGTAAGGGTGATTATGATGGCTCACCGGAATATTACTTCTTACGCCAGGGAATTACGAATATATACAGAAATTTCTATGATCGCATGAATGCGGTTAGTGAGGAATAATGATTAAATGAATTTTATAAGAATGAAAATTATGAAATATATCTATTTATCAAGTCTTATGATTGTATTGTCAGCATTCTTTCTTACAGGATGTGAGAATGCAGAATACAAGGTACAGGCAAATAGTCTTTACATAACAGATGCAGCTGGTACAGACATTGCCACTACTGTTACTATGGATGACGGTGCAGACATTAACGTTGTCGTGCGTTTGGCCCAAAAAGTTGAGGAAGACGTAGAAGTGGAAATTCAGTTCTCTCCTGAATTATTGGCCGAGTACAATGAAACCAGCGGTACAGAATATGAAGTGTTGCCCGAAAATATGCTTCCGAAGAATGCTACAGTGACGATTCCGGCAGGTGAAATTAGTGCCAGTTATCGACTTCATGTAGATGATTTTGTGACTAATGGTATCACTTATGCCATTCCTCTCACATTAGGAAATGTTCTAAAAGGTGATATTCCAAAATCAAAAGTTCAGAGTAGATTCATTTATGTATTGGCAAAACCTTTGAATGTTTCTGTTCCAGTATTACGTGGTAATGCCGGAAATGTAACAACATTGCCTGAAACAGATTGGGGTATTACGGTGGATGCATGGACATTGGAAGCTTGGGTACGTATGGATGGTTATAGTATAAATAACCAAGCTATTTTCACATCCGGCAGTAATGATCATGAAATTTATATCCGTTTTGGGGATGCTAATAGACCATACAATTATCTACAGATAAAGTCCTTGGGAGGACAGAAACAAACAGCTAGTGATTTGGAGGCAAATACTTGGTATCATTGGGCTTTCGTTTATAATGGAACAACACTTACTATTTATAGAAATGGAAAACAAGATACATTCTTTGACCCTCCTGCACCAAAAGGTGGAAACGTTCGTTTTGATTTTATGAAAATAGTTGATAGTGGTAGCTATTTCCGTAATAATTGTGCTATGAGCCAGGTTCGTCTGTGGAAAGTAGCGCGTACAGAATCGGAGATCGTGAACAATATGTATTTTGAGGTAAATCCTAAGAATCCGAATTTGATAGCTCTTTGGCCAATGGATGAAGGAGATGGCACTTCCTTTAGAGATGCAACAGGCAACGGACATGATGCAACTTCTAATGGTGCTCTTCAAAAGTGGGAACATAATATCAGATTTGATAAATAGAATGTACTAGGTAAATAATTTATATAAAAGAGAAGGATGTGTCCAGTTTAGGGCATATCCTTTTTTTATATGTTAAAGTATTCATAAATTATTAGAACTTTATTCTTCTGAACTGTATTTATAATAAATACTCGTATAAACTTAATTTCTAACAAACATGAAACATTGGTTATTATCTGTTTTGCTGATGGTATGTAGTACTGTTTCAGCACAAATAACACTAGTAAAAGATGGCAAGAGTAATGCTCGTATCATTGTGCAGGACAAAATGCCAAATAGTAAGACATCAGCGGAGCTCTTACAACATTTTCTCTATCATATTTCGAAAAGCAGGCTTCCTATTGAATATGATAAAACGCCTCGAAAAGGAGATATACTGATTGGCGGTCAAACTCCTCAAACAGTGACGGAAGATGGTTTCTCTATTTCTACTCAAAATGGTATTTTAGGGATATCAGGAAAAGAAAAAGGAGTTGTATATGGAGTTGTCACTTTGTTGGAACAATATCTGGGAGTCGATTATTGGGGAGAGAATGAATATTCTTTTACTCCTCAAAAGACGGTGACCTTGCCCTTGATTAATAAAGTCGAAAATCCAGCCTTTCGTTATCGTCAGACACAATGTTATGCTATCCGTACAGATTCTATTTATAAGTGGTGGAATCGTTTAGAGGAACCAAATGAAGTATTTGCTGCCGGTTATTGGGTACATACCTTTGACAAGCTTCTGCCTTCATCTGTTTATGGGAAAGAACATCCGGAGTATTATTCTTATTTTAAAGGAAAACGTCATCCGGGAAAAGCCAGTCAGTGGTGTTTGAGTAATCCGGAAGTTTTTGAGATTGTAGCTCAACGTGTTGACTCTATTTTCAAAGCTAATCCCGATAAACATATCATGTCCGTTAGTCAGAATGATGGTAATTATACGAATTGCACCTGTGATGATTGTAAGGCAATTGATGATTATGAAGGGGCACTATCGGGAAGTGTGATTACTTTTCTGAATAAGTTGGCAGCTCGTTTTCCGGATAAGGAGTTTTCTACATTGGCTTATCTGTATACGATGAATCCACCGAAGCATGTGAAGCCTTTGCCGAATGTGAATATTATGTTGTGTGATATTGACTGCGATCGTGAGGTAACCTTGACAGAGAATGCTTCGGGAAAGGAATTTGTGAAAGCCATGGAGGGATGGTCTAAAATAACCAATAATATTTTCGTATGGGATTATGGTATTAATTTTGATAATTATCTGGCCCCTTTTCCTAACTTCCATATTTTACAGGATAATATCCGTCTTTTCAAGAAGAATCATGCCACTATGCATTTCTCTCAAATTGCAGGGAGCAGGGGAGGAGATTTTGCCGAACTTCGTGCCTATTTAGTTTCAAAGTTAATGTGGAATCCCGAAGCTAATGTAGATTCTTTGATGCAACATTTCCTACATGGATATTATGGTGAAGCTGCGCCACATCTTTATCAATACATAAAGGTTATGGAAGGTGCATTAATAGGTAGCGGACAGAGATTATGGATTTATGATTCTCCTGTATCACATAAATATGGCATGTTGAAGCCTGCTTTGATGCGTCGTTATAATCATTTATTTGATTTGGCCGAAAAGGCTGTCGCAACAGATCCGGATTTCTTGAAGCGAGTTCAACGGGCACGTCTGCCAATTCAGTATTCAGAACTGGAGATCGCACGGACAGAGACTGAAAAAGACTTGGCAGATATAAATAAGAAGTTGGATCTTTTTGAGGAACGTGTGAAAGAGTTTCAAGTCCCGACCTTGAATGAGCGTTCCAATTCACCGATAGACTACTGTAAATTGTATCGGGAACGTTACATGCCACAAAAGGAGAATAGTCTGGCTTTGGGAGCAAAGGTTACTTATATAACTCCCCCTACCGGAAAATATGCAGCGTTAGGAAAGACTGCATTGGTTGACGGTTTGTTTGGTGGAGCAACCTTTGTTGATAGTTGGATTGGTTGGGAAGGAACGGATGGTGCATTTGTTATAGATTTAGGTGAAACGAAAGAAATACATAGTGTGGAAACGGATTTTCTTCATCAAATAGGGGCATGGATTCTTTTCCCTTTAAAGGTGGTTTATTCGTATACTGATGACGGTGAGCATTATACACATTGGAAAACGATTGATTTGCCGGAAGAGCGTACGGGGGAGGTGAAATTCCGTGGAGTCAAGGCAGAGTCAGTTGAACCGGTAAAAGCTCGTTATGTAAAAGTAGAAGTTACCGGGACGAAAGAATGCCCGACTTGGCATTACGGTGTAGGACATCCTTCGTGGTTCTTTATAGACGAAGTGATAATAAAATAAAAAAAGTAGGGGGGAGACGTTAGTAGTTTCCCCCTTTTAGTTGTATTATATATAGATGGGTTAGAAAAATGGATTTTTTCATCTATATACTATGATTTATGCAACAGAATAAAACTGCTTCTCAACGAAACACTATTAGCCCGGCTTGCTGGGTGCCTACCGCTTATTTTGCAATGGGACTTCCCTTTATTGCTATTAATTTGGTTTCCGTTTTCATGTTTAAGGATCTGGGAATTTCGGATACGCAAATTGCATTCTGGACTTCTCTAATTATGATGCCTTGGACATTGAAGTTCTTGTGGAGCCCTTTTCTTGAAATGTATAAAACGAAAAAATTCTTCGTATTAATTACAGAATTGTTGAGCGGTGTACTGTTTGGAGTAGTAGCCTTTTCTTTGTTCTTCGATTATTTTTTCGCTATAAGTATCTCTACGATGGCAGTGATAGCTTTTAGTGGAGCCACACACGATATTGCTTGTGATGGTGTATATATGGCTGAATTGAACAAAGAAGATCAGGCAAAATATATCGGAGTGCAAGGTGCTTTTTATAATGTAGCCAAATTGGTCGCTAATGGAGGATTGGTTGCTATGGCAGGAGCATTGGCAGAACATTTTGGAGCGATAGAAGGTGCTTCAATAGATGCTAATAAAGGGGCATATTCATCTGCATGGATGATTATTTTCGGCGTGATTGCTGCAATAATGGTACTGATCGGTATTTATCATATCAGAATCTTGCCTTCTACACAAGTGCCCGTAACAACTAAAAAGACGACTTCGGAAATAAAAAAAGAATTGATAGCAGTAATAGGGAATTTCTTTACTAAGAAACATATTTTCTATTACATCGCTTTTATTATCTTGTATCGACTGGCAGAAGGATTTATCATGAAAATAGCTCCGCTGTTTTTGCGTGCTTCAAGAGATGTAGGTGGTTTAGGATTGTCATTAACCGAGATCGGTACGCTGAATGGTATCTTTGGTTCTGCAGCTTTCGTTCTAGGTTCATTGTTGGCAGGAATTTATGTCTCTAAGTTCGGACTGAAAAAGACACTATTCACTCTCTGTTGTATTTTTAATCTTCCGTTCGTAGCCTATACTTTTTTGGCAGTTGCACAGCCTACTAATGTATATCTAATCGGAACTTGTATAACAATGGAATATTTTGGTTATGGTTTTGGCTTTGTCGGACTGACGTTGTTTATGATGCAACAGATTGCTCCAGGAAAACATCAAATGTCGCATTATGCATTTGCTTCAGGGATCATGAACCTGGGAGTGATGCTTCCGGGAATGGTGAGCGGTTATCTTAGCGACTTGCTTGGGTATCGAAATTTCTTTATTTATGTATTAATTGCAACTATTCCAGCTTTCCTGATTACTTATTTCATCCCTTTCACGTATGATGATTCAAAAAAATAATAATATAAAAAATAACGATTATGAATAAAATTCAAATTCCTTGGGAAGATCGTCCTGTCGGATGTACGGACGTTATGTGGCGTTACTCACAAAATCCGGTTATCGGACGTTATCATATTCCTTCATCTAATAGTATATTCAATAGTGCTGTTGTTCCTTTTGAGGATGGTTTTGCCGGCGTATTCCGTTGTGATAACAAAGCGGTGCAAATGAATATCTTCACAGGTTTCAGTAAGGATGGTATTCATTGGGATATCAATCATGAACCTATCCAGTTTAAGGCTGGTAATACAGAAATGATTGAGTCGGAATATAAATATGATCCCCGTGTTACATGGATTGAAGATCGCTATTGGGTGACTTGGTGCAATGGTTATCATGGTCCTACAATTGGTATTGCATACACTTTTGACTTTAAGGAATTTTTCCAATGTGAGAATGCATTCCTGCCCTTCAACCGTAATGGCGTACTTTTCCCACAGAAAATTGATGGCAAGTATGCGATGTTAAGTCGCCCGAGTGACAATGGACATACTCCGTTCGGTGATATATATATCAGTTATAGCCCGGATATGAAATATTGGGGTGAACATCGCTGTGTAATGAAAGTGACTCCTTTCCCGGAAAGTGCTTGGCAGTGTACGAAGATTGGTGCAGGATCAGTGCCTTTCCTCACTGACGAAGGCTGGTTGCTGTTTTATCATGGCGTTATTACTACCTGCAACGGTTTCCGTTATGCTATGGGAGCTGCTATACTAGATAAAGATCATCCGGAAAAAGTCCTTTACCGTACACGTGAATACCTGATTGGTCCGGCTGCTCCTTATGAACTTCAAGGTGATGTTCCCAATGTGGTATTCCCTTGTGCTGCTTTGCAGGATGGTGAACGTGTGGCTGTTTATTATGGTGCAGCAGATACGGTGGTAGGTATGGCTTTCGGATATATAAAAGAGATTATCGATTTTACTAAACGAACGAGTATCATTTAATTAAGATATGAAACGTATTATATTAACTTACACACTTGCTTTTTCCCTTCTTTCCGCTTATGCGGGGGAAGGGGGAAGCCCTCCCCTAAAAAATACGGATAAAAGTCTTTTGATAGATTATGTAGATCCTTTTATCGGAACTACTAATTTCGGGACTACCAATCCCGGAGCGATTTGTCCGAATGGTATGATGTCTGTGGTTCCTTTCAATGTGATGGGATCTTCTGAAAATACCTATGATAAAGACGCCCGGTGGTGGTCTACGCCTTATGAATATACAAACTGTTTCTTTACCGGATATGCTCATGTGAATTTGAGTGGAGTCGGTTGTCCGGAATTAGGTTCTTTATTGCTGATGCCTACTACCGGAGAATTGAATGTGGATTATAAAGAATATGGTAGTAAGTATAAGGATGAACAGGCTTCACCGGGTTATTATTCTAATTATCTGACTAAATATAATGTAAAAACGGAAGTCTCGGCTACTCCACGTACCGGCATTGCCCGTTTTACTTTTCCAAAAGGAAAAAGTCATATATTGTTGAATTTAGGTGAAGGATTAACGAATGAGAGTGGTGCCATGCTTCGTCGTGTAAGCGATTGTGAGGTGGAAGGAGTCAAATTGCTTGGTACATTCTGTTATAACCCTCAAGCTGTATTTCCTATTTACTTTGTATTACGAGTTAAAAAGAGCCCTTCTGCAACAGGGTATTGGAAGAAACAACGTGCGATGACGGGTGTTGAGGCTGAATGGGATCCGGATCAGGGAAAATATAAACTTTATACTCGCTACGGAAAAGAAATAGCAGGAGATGACATCGGTACTTATTTCTCCTTCGACACAGAAGAAGGTGAACAGGTAGAAGTACAAATGGGAGTTTCTTTTGTAAGTATAGAAAATGCCCGGTTGAATCTGAATCGTGAACAGGCTGGAAAGAATTTCGAGCAGATTCATGCTGAAGCACGCTCCAAATGGAATGATGACTTATCACGTATAACTGTAGAAGGTGGTACGGATGCTCAAAAGACTGTATTTTATACAGCACTTTACCATTTGCTGATTCATCCTAATATTTTGCAGGATGTAAACGGAGAATATCCGGCAATGGAAAGTGATAAGATTCTGACAACAAAAGGAGATCGCTATACTGTCTTTTCTCTTTGGGATACTTACCGCAATGTTCATCAATTGTTGACTTTGGTTTATCCGGAACGTCAGATGGAAATGGTACGTACAATGCTTGATATGTATCGTGAACATGGATGGTTGCCTAAGTGGGAGTTATATGGCAGGGAAACATTGACAATGGAAGGTGACCCGAGTATTCCGGTGATTGTAGATACCTGGATGAAAGGTTTGCGTGATTTTGATGTTGATCTGGCTTATGAAGCAATGTACAAGTCTGCTACGTTACCGGGAGCGGAAAACTTGATGCGTCCCGATAATGATGATTATATGTCCAAGGGATATGTGCCCCTTCGCGAACAGTATGACAATTCTGTATCTCATGCATTGGAATATTATATTGCCGATTTTGCACTATCCCGTTTTGCAGAGGCTTTAGGCAAAAAGAAAGATGCAGAGATGTTCTACAAGCGTTCTTTAGGATATAAACATTATTATAGCAAAGAATTTGGTACTTTCCGTCCGATTCTTCCTGATGGAACATTTTACAGTCCGTTCAATCCGAGACAAGGAGAGAACTTTGAACCGAATCCCGGTTTCCATGAAGGTAATTCCTGGAATTATACATTCTATGTGCCACATGATGTGTATGGTCTGGCAAAACTAATGGGTGGGAAGAAACCTTTTATTGATAAGCTACAAATGGTTTTTGACGAAGGGCTTTATGACCCGGCAAATGAACCGGATATTGCTTATGCCCATTTATTCTCATACTTTAAAGGTGAAGAATGGCGCACACAGAAAGAGACGCAACGTTTAATAGACAAGTACTTTACTACCAAACCTGATGGTATCCCGGGAAACGATGATACGGGAACGATGTCTTCTTGGGCTATTTTCAATATGATTGGTTTTTATCCTGATTGTCCCGGACTGCCTGAATACACATTGACGACTCCGGTTTTTAATAAGGTAACGATTCGGTTAGATCCGAAATGGTATAAAGAGAAAGAGTTAATTATTGAAGCTAATCGCACTCAACCAGGAACTTTATATATTGATAAGGTACTGCTGAATGGCAAAAAGTTCAATAAATATCATATCACACATGATGAACTTGTTCACGGCAAATATTTAAAATTTGAATTGAAATAACACACAGTGTTTCATAGGTATCGTTTTTGGGTTGACAGGGCTGTCGGACTTTTATGGTCCGGCAGCCTATTTTTTTTACATTTACTTTTATTATTACTTCTCGGAAAATAGCGACGCCATATGCTCGGGATAGTGACGGTATCCGGCTATGATAGCGTCACTATTTCTTCCGGATACCGTCATTATCTTATTTTCATTAGGCCACATTCTGCCACATTTATAGTTATTCTCTGTTTTATAGGTGATTACAAAAATCTCTTTCATACGTCTACTATGTAAATTGTAGGCAATAAGATGAAAATAAGAAGAAATTTATTCAAACATATCCTTTGGATATTAATACTTGCAGAGTGTTTCCCTCTATTAGCGATTGCCGGATCGCAGCAAAAGGAACAACGTTATAAAATAGCTGTATGTGACTGGATGATTTTGAAGCGTCAGAAAATCGGTTCATTTCAATTGGTACACGAATTGAATGGTGACGGCGTTGAGTTGGATATGGGTGGCCTTGGCAAGAGAGAAATGTTTGATAACAAATTGCGGGAACCTCATTTTCAGCAACTGTTTCGTGAAACTGCTCAAAAATATCAATTAGAGGTTTCTTCCATTGCTATGTCCGGTTTCTACGGGCAGTCTTTTCTGGAACGTGCTAATTATAAAGAGTTGGTTCAAGACTGCTTTCATGCAATGAAAGTAATGAATACTAAAGTAGCTTTTCTTCCTTTGGGGGGAATCGAAACTGGATGGGAAAAGAATCCGGCACTTCGAACTGAAGTTATAAAACGTTTGAAGGAGATGGGAGATATGGCTGCTTCTGAAGGAGTAGTTATCGGCATTGAAACTCAACTGGATGCTAAAGGAGATGTGAAACTGCTGAAAGAAATTAATTCTCCGGGAATCAAGATCTATTTTAAATTTCAAAATGCATTGGAGAATGGAAGGGATTTATGTAAGGAATTGAAGATTCTGGGGAAAAAGAATATTTGCCAGATTCACTGTACGGATACAGATGGAGTGACTCTACCTTTTAATGAACGATTGGACATGAATAAGGTGAAAAAGACTTTGGACAAGATGGGATGGAGTGGATGGCTAGTAGTAGAACGTTCACGTGATAAGGATGATGTACGAAACGTGAAGAAGAATTATGGCACGAATATTAAGTATTTGAAAGAAGTGTTTCAGTAAAGATAGGAGGATGATTATGATATAGTTAATATTACAAGGAGAGAGAAAAAAGCGCAAAATCTATTTTTTATCCTTTTAAGTGATTACATATTTTTTGATTGTACGTCTTTCCTTAAAAAGAACTTTTGGATTTTGAAGATATAATATATTATTTTTGTTTAAATTAAAATTTAATCTATGAAGAGTAAGATGAAGATTAAAATGAAGATTGCCGGGAAGTTATGGGGCTTATCAGCAATTCTTTTATTTGTTTCTTGTGCTAAAGGTTTTAACGATAATGAAACCTTTTCTGGAGGTGTGACAAATACACAGTTAGAATCGCCCATTCTCGACGATAATAGCTTTTCAACTTTGACAAACTCTGATGGCTCGGAAAGTGTAAAGATAACATGGCCAGTAGTTATGGGAGCAGGAGGATATTTGCTTAATGTATCTCTTATAGAAGATCCGGCAGATCCTACAGTAACTGCAGAAAATCCTATAGTTGTGATGCAGGATAGTATTGTAGATGGTTCGTCTGTCGTTTTTACGAAAACGGAAGATGCCACCTATAAAATAAAGATTAAGACTCTTGGAAATGAAAAACTGAATAATAAGGAAGCGCAAGAGAGCACTGATTTTAAATATGTAGCATTGGTACCTGCTACAACAATTCCTGTAGGGGAAGATATAGCAGAGTATATTAATAATCAATTGAAAGATAGTGATAAAGAGCAAGCTTTTGCTTTAGAAGCTGGTAAAGCTTATGTCCTGAATGGTGTAGTTGATTTTAGATTGAATGTGATAACGCTTCGTAGTACTGATAAAGAGAATCGACCAATAGTAAAAATTGGTGCTAATGGAGGATTGGTAACGCAAGCTGGATTGAAAATTAAATTTATCAATTTTGATTGCTCGGAAATGACTGGAGCTGGTTTTTTGACTCTTAGTGGGGAACCAAGTGAAACGATCTCAATAAAGAGCTTAGGTTATGATAAGGATGAAGCTAATCAAGATGGTTATATCATCAATAAACCTGTAATTATTCAAGAATGTAATATCAAAAACCTACAAAATAGCTTGCTTTATGGCAATAAGAAACCATGGACTTTACGTGATTTCCGTATAACGGATTGTATCGTACAAATGAATAATTCTGGTTCTAATGGGGTTATTAATTTATATGGTGCTACAGGTACAATTAAAGATATGACAATAAAGAACTGTACATTCTATAATTTAGTAAAAAATAGTTCAGCTTATTTTATTCGTTATCAAAACAACTCACAACCTTGGAAATATTTTGGAAAGAGCGATAATACTTCAACTCATATTATTATTAATAATACATTTTGCAAAACATTTTCAAATAAAGATTTTGGTAATAATATACCTAATGATAAGACTTCAATAACCCAGAAGGTTGAATATAATATATTCTATGATGTATATCGTTTATATCAATATCTTCAAAGTAATAATAAGAAATCAACTGTTGGTAATACTATTTGGGGAGTTGATGGTGGAACTCCTAACGGTAATGATACAGGAGGACGAAAAGATGATAATGGAAATCCGTTTGCTACACTTGAAGACCCAGAGTTCGTAGGTCCTTTCTTACAGGAATTGGACTTATCACAAATTAACGGTGGTGTTAATTTTGAGCCTAAGGGTGCAGAAGCTGTAAAAAATAAAAGTGGTGATCCTCGTTGGTATAAATAAATATAAAGTATAAATTATAATGCTATAATAATGAAACATAATAACATAATCAAATTGTGTCTTGGCATATTTCTGGTTTTTGTGATAGCTTTACCTGCTTTGGCCCAGAAAAACATGACATTCAAGGGGGTAGTAGTAGATACGACGGGAGAACCTATCATTGGGGCTTCTGTGAAAGTGGTAGGAACAGCTACTGGAACAATAACTGATTTGGATGGTAAATTTATGGTAGTTGTTCCATCAGGGAAACAGGTTGAAATATCTTATATAGGATATATAACGCAGGTATTATCAGATTTTAAGCAGACTAAGATTGAACTGAAAGAAGATACTCAACAGTTGGATGAGGTAGTGGTAGTCGGTTATGGTACACAGAAAAAAGCGCATTTAACAGGAGCCATTGCTACTGTGCCAATGGATGATATTCAGGACCTTGCTTCTGGTAACTTGGCAAGTACATTGAGTGGTATGGTAAATGGACTAAGTGTTAGTGGTGGAGATGCACGCCCTGGTGAAAATGCACGGATTAACATTCGTCAGAATGATGTTTTATCAGATATTGGTGGAACAGCTTCAGAACCATTATATGTTATCGATGGGTATATTTATCCGGTAGAAGTGAAGATTGGTGATGTGACAGAAAACTTGGGAGCAACAGCATTTAATAATTTAGACCCATCTGTAATTGAGAGTATTTCAGTTTTGAAAGATGCTGCAGCTGCAGTATACGGTGCCCGTGCTGCTAATGGTGTTATATTGGTAACCACAAAGAGGGGTAAACAAGGTGCACCTAAGATTTCATATAGTGGAACTTTTGGCGTTGTGGATGAAGTTTCGCGTGCTAAGATGTTGAATGCTTATCAATATGGTCAACTTTGGAATGCCGTGCGTGCGGCTGATCCGACTGACGTATCTATTAATTTGCAGAATGATTTATTTCAGGCAGATGAGTTGAATGCAATGAGAGGGCTGAATTACGACCTGTTGGATAAATATTGGAAAGCAGCATTGACACAAAAGCATAGTATTAATATGACCGGTGGTTCGGAAAGAGCTAATTATTTTGGGGGAATATCTTATTTTGATCAAGATGGTAATCTAGGAAATTTGGATTATAACCGTTGGAACTATCGTGCTGGTGTTGATGTGAAGATTAGTAAATGGTTAAAAGCAAGTCTTCAGGTTTCTGGTGATTATGGAAAGAAAAACAAACCGAATGTAAAGGTAGGAGGTAGTAATGATGAGAAAGACTATAATCTTTTATTAGTTCGTCCGTATTATATTCCTGAAGAAGTAAATGGTATTCCAATTGTGCCTTATGGTATTAGTAATTCGCAAATAAGTTCTTCACAGAATTATTCATTTTCTCTACTTCAGAATGCAGGGGATTATAATAGGACAGAAACATCGAATATGAATATTAATGCCGGTTTGGAATATGATTTTGGATGGAATAAATGGCTGAAAGGATTAAAACTGAAATTCTCTTATTCAAAGAGTATCAATTCAACAAAAAATAATCAATATGGTTCATCATATGAACTTTATTATATGTCCAAACGTGCAGGAAGTGGAAATCATTTATATACACCTGTTCAAGGACAGGAATCTCTATATGAAGAGTTACTGGGAGAAAATAATTTCTTACTTGCTAATAATGGTTCTGCTATCAATAATGCCAGTGGAGATCCCTATTTATCTCGTACGATGAGTCGTGCCGATAATTATCAGATGAACTTTACGGCAACTTATAACCGTGACTTTGGTAATCATCATATAGGTGCTTTATTCTCTATTGAAAAGTCGGAGGCTGAAAGTGAATATTTGGTAGGACAGGTTACTAATCCTTATGAATTTACAAATGGACAATCCAATCTTGTTCAATATAATAGTGCATCTACTACTGAATTCAAGCGTGCGGAGTCTGGAACATTATCATATATTGGTCGTGTGAACTATGCATATGCTGACAAGTATTTGTTAGAGTTCTTGCTTCGTTCAGACGCATCAACCAAGTTTGCTCCTGAAAATTATTGGGGTGTTTTTCCTTCCGTTTCTGCAGGTTGGATAATATCACAAGAGGAATGGTTTAAGAAGAGTGTGAAGTGGGTCGACTATTTGAAAGTACGTGCTTCGTTTGGTTTGACAGGTCGAGATAATACGAAAGCATGGCAATGGATGCAAAATTATGCAGTTGATAAAGATAAAGGACCTATATTTGGTGTCAACACATCAACAAATGCTGGTAATCATATAACAATTAATAAGGAGATTTCTGCTGTTAACCGTAATGCACATTGGGATAAGTCATATAAGGCAAATTTTGGTTTGGACTTCAACGTCTTGAATAATCGTTTGTCATTCAATATTGATGGTTATTATGAGTGGAATCGAGAAATGTTACTTCCATATTCTGCTTCTATTCCAGGTACGGTAGGAACACAGTCAGCGAATTTTAATTACGGAGAGTTAAATACATATGGTATGGAATTGTCTGTGACTTGGAGAGATAGAATAGGGAAAGATTTTAAATATAAGGTGTCTGTTAATACAGGGTATACGGATAATAAAGTGCTTATGATGGACTGGGAAACCAATCAACGTTATATGAAGATTCATGAGGGAAGTCGTACGGATATGGGAACATGGGGAATGCAGTGTCTTGGCATGTTTCGCAGTTATCAAGATATTGATGAATATTTTGCTAAATATAATATTACATCATATATGGGTATGACCAAAGATAATGTAAAGCCTGGTATGTTGATCTATAAAGATATTCGTGGTGCAGAACAGACTGATGGAACCTATGCCGGACCAGATGGAGTTGTAAGTTATGAAAATGATCAAGTTCGTTTATCAAACCGAAATAACCCTTATGGTTTCACTACCAATTTGAGTGCGGAATGGAAAGGAATTTCTTTATCTGCACAGATAAGCGCAAGTTGGGGAGGATATAGTTTTATTCCAACATCAGCACTTAAGATCGGCAATATGGTCGGCTCTGGATCGAGTTCTTATACAGATTTGGAATATACCAATATGCCATCTTTCTGGAACACAGATAATATGTTCGTTTATAATGATGTAGTTGATGCGTCAGGGAATGTGGTTGTAAAAGCTAATCGCAATGCAAAATATCCAAACTTAAGATGGGGTAGTGTTAATAGTGTGAATTCTACATATTGGAGAGTGAGTGGAACTCGTGTTAGTATGAATCGTTTGACACTTGCATATAGTATACCATCTAAGTTTACAAGATTAATAGGTATTGAAAGTTGTCGTTTCAATGTGACGGGGCAGAATTTATTTAGTTTCTATAATCCTTATCCTGATAATTTTATAGACCCAATGACTTCTTATGGTAGTTATCCTACTTTGCGTAAGTTTACTATTGGTGTAAATGTGACATTCTAAAAAGAAATAGCGATGAAAAGAAAAAATATAATAGCTTTCAGTGTTGCTTTAATGGCAATAGGCACTTTCACTTCATGTAGTGATGAGTTTCTACAAGATAAAAAAAATTACGATTATGTTGATGCAAGTACATATAATACATTTAGTGGCGCAAAGGCACGTGTGGATGATATATATGCTTGGTGCTTGCCTAATACGAGTTCAGAACCAAGCTGGAAATATAACAGTACAGGAGCAGCTGATCTCCAATCTAAGTCTACAGAAGAGTACAGTGGGTTTGGATCATTTGTAGATCCTGATGCTCCGATGACTAGCCAAAGTGGAAATAATACGGTTCCTGATTATTTCCATAATAGTGGTAATAATATTCAGGCAAGTGTTTGGGGGCGTATTCGTAATTGCAATGATGTTATTTATGGTATAGAGAATAGTACTCTTTCAGAAGAAGAAAAGAATGAACTATTAGGACAGGTCTATTTCTTTCGTGCATGGTGTTACTATAATTTAGTGAAGTGGTATGGTGGAGTGCCCATAATTACGGAAGTGCAGGAGCCAGTGGCAGGAGCTATTGTTCCTCGTTCTACGACAAAAGCTTGTATTGATTTTATTTGTGGAGACTTGGAACGTTCTGCACAGTTACTTGCTTCATTTACAGAAAATGGCGGATGGCCTTCTAGCGATTTTGGACGTGTTACTTCTGGTACAGCACTTGCATTGAAAGGACGGGCTCTTTTGTTATATGCAAGTCCACTGTTTAATCGTAAAAATGACGTAGAACGCTGGAGGAAAGCTTATAATGAAATTACGACTGATCTACCTAGAATAAATGCTTGTGGCTATGGTTTAGTTAATGAAAGTAATGTCGGAACGAATGCTTCAGGCTGGGCGAATGTATTTTCTATGGTTGATGGTAATACAGAAGCGGTATTTGTAACGTTGTATAATGACATAGCGACGGGGGGAGTACCTGATTTTAGCAAAAATAATTCATGGGAACATGGTATTCGACCATCAAATGCTATGGGAGGAGGTGGTAAAACTCCTTCAGCCATGATGGTTGATATGTTCCCTATGGCTGATGGTAAGAGACCTTCTACATGCAATACTTATACTACATTAGAGCAATCTTCTATCGTTTATGATAAAAATGTTCCGTTTGCTAATCGTGATCCTCGTTTTTATAGGACATTTGCTTTTCCGGGAGTACGTTGGGCTTTCAGTGGTGATCCAAAGAACTCAAGCAATAATAATCCTTATACAGGAGATAAGTATAATTTGTGGAACTATGTTTGGTATGCTAATGAAAATGATAGAGATAATGAGGAAGCTAGTAGTTCCAATACATATGGTGCAGATAACCTGTTGACGAATGCCAAAGGTTTTTATATACGTAAACGTTCGGATGATTTAGATGTAAATTCAAATGCCAGATACAAATTTAGCCAAGCAAACGGCTTTAAATTTAGTGGTAGTCCATATTTGGAAATTCGTTATGCTGAAGTGTTGTTGAATTATGCGGAAGCAGCATGTGGTGCCGGTGAAATGGGAGTAGCTGTTGAACAGTTGAAGAAGATACGTGCTCGTGTGGGATATACATCAGCAAATAATTTTGGCCTGCAAACCAATTTGTCAAGTGATCAGTCTGCATGTTTTGCCGCCATCTTGTATGAACGTCAGATTGAGTTGGCTTATGAAGGTAAACGTTTTGATGACTTACGTCGTTGGATGTTGTTTGATGGTGGTGCGGAAAGAGCAGAAGGAGCACCTGACACATGGCTCCCATCTGGTTGGAATGGAAATACTTGTACTTATTTAGGTTTTAGACAACTAAATGGACAGCGTCGCGATAATCTTGAATTCCGTGTAAGCAGCGCTCATGAGAGTAAAGGACTTGGTGGTACATCGTGGGAAATAAATGGGGTAAATCCAGATCCATTAAAAGATGTAACACGTCCGGATGCATTAGATTTGAGACAGGCGGATATTTCAAGTCAACAGAATAAGTTAGTTGAGTTTTATAATACTTATCTAACACGTAAAATGAAGAAGGGAGATGCATATACTACTGATCATACACCGAAATATATGAATTTCCTTCCTCGGTATTATTTCCTGGGTTTTGCAGAAGGAGCTCAAAAAGCTAATCAAACATTGCCACAAACTATTGGTTGGGCAGATTATAACAATGGTGGTGCTAATGGTACTTTCGATCCATTAGCAGAATAAGTTCATAATCTCCAATTTGTCTATATAATAACGTTTCTAATACCTCTTGAATAGGAGGATTAGAGACGTTATTCTTTTATAAAGATTTGAGTTATGTAGAAAAACATATTTTGAATAATAATTTCTGCTCTACTGATTACAAATCTTTTTCTCTTTCGTCTTATTATTGTATTTTTGAATTAACAACTTCACTAAACCAAATAAAAATGAAGAAGAAACATGTATTATTAGCAGCTTTTGCTGCTGCAATGTTGACTCCGACTGTTGCATGGGCTCAATACCCACAAATAACCGACGAAGCCAAAGAAAACTATAAAAAGATGATGACTGAAGAGCGGAAGCGCTCTGATGAAGCATGGGCGAAGGCACTGCCAATAGTGCAGAAAGAAGCAAAGGAGGGACGTCCTTATATTCCTTGGGCTAGCCGTCCATGTGATTTGCCACAAGCGAATATTCCGGCATTTCCTGGAGCAGAAGGTGGCGGTATGTATAGTTTCGGTGGTCGCGGCGGTAAAGTTATTACTGTGACTAATTTGAATGATCGTGGACCCGGTTCTTTCCGTGAAGCTTGTGAAACAGGGGGCGCTCGTATTATCGTGTTCAATGTGGCAGGTATTATCCGTTTGGAGTCTCCGATTATAGTTCGTGCTCCCTATGTTACTATTGCAGGACAGACAGCTCCCGGTGATGGCGTTTGCATTGCCGGCGAATCATTTTGGGTAGATACGCATGATGTTGTTGTACGCCATATGCGTTTCCGCCGTGGAGAAACAAAGGTTTGGCATCGTGATGACTCTTTCGGAGGAAATCCGGTTGGTAATATTATGATTGACCACTGTTCTTGTACGTGGGGGTTGGATGAAAATATATCTTTCTACCGTCATATGTATGATCCTAGTGAAGGTCAATATGAAAGCAAAGATTTAAAACTTCCTACTGTAAATGTGACTATTCAGAATACAATCTCTGCAAAAGCATTGGATACATACAACCATGCATTTGGTAGCACTTTGGGAGGTGAAAACTGTGCATTTGCCCGTAACCTATGGGCTAGTAATGCAGGACGTAACCCTTCTATTGGCTGGAATGGAATATTCAACTTTGTCAATAATGTAGTGTTCAACTGGGTTCACCGTTCTTCTGATGGTGGTGATTATACCGCTATGTTCAATATGATTAATAACTACTACAAACCGGGACCTGCTACACCGAAAGACTCTAATGTAGGACATCGTATTTTGAAGCCGGAATCAGGACGCAGCAAACTGGATCATCACGTCTACGGACGAGTTTATGCTGATGGAAACATTATGGAAGGTTATCCTGCCATTACAGCAGACAACTGGAAAGGTGGTATTCAGATTGAAGACCAATCAAATACTGACGGGTATACTGAAAACATACGGAGCTATCAACCGTTTGAAATGCCGTATATTAATATTATGGGTGCAAATGATGCTTATGATTATGTATTGAAACATGCAGGTGCAACTATCCCTTGCCGTGATATTGTAGATGAACGTGTGATTGAAGAAGTGAAAACGGGCATCCCTTACTATGAAAAGAAACTTCCGAAAGATGCTTATGGCGATCTAACCGGTCTGTCTCCTAAATCAATGGGTGAAGACGGACAATTTAAATATCGTCGTTTGCCTAAAGATTCTTATAAGCAGGGTATTATTACTGATATCCGTCAGATGGGTGGATTCCCTGAATATAAAGGTACTCCTTATGTAGATACAGACGGTGACGGTATGCCGGATGAATGGGAAATTGCCAATGGCTTGAATCCGAATGATCCGAGTGATGCTAATAAGGATTGTACAGGTGACGGATATACTAATATTGAAAAATATATCAACGGTATCAGCACAAAGCACAAAGTAGATTGGAGAGATATGAAGAACAACTACGATACATTGGCTGAAAAAGGAAAATTAATGTAATCGCAGGTAAGGTGCCGGGGGCAAGTTTTCTTTCGGCATCTTGCTTTAAAAACAATATCAATGAAAAAGATACTGATACTATCATTGCTTTTTATTTCCGGTTGGATGTCCGCACAGACAGTCGACTTGAATAAAGAGAATCGTGATCCTGAATATGTGAAGTCTATTGTCGGTCGGTCACAGAAGATCGTTGATAAACTTGGGCTTACAGATGCGAAAATAGCCGAAGACGTTCGGAATATCATAGCCAATCGTTACTTCGAATTAAATGATATTTATGAAGTACGGGATGCAAAAGTCAAGAAGGTAAAAGATTCAGGGTTGACTGGTGATGCTAAAAATGAAGCACTGAAAGCTGCCGAAAATGAAAAAGATGCGGCATTATACCGTTCACATTTCGCTTTTCCTGCCGATTTATCCCTCTTTCTTGATGAAAAGCAAATAGAGGCAGTGAAGGATGACATGACTTATGGAGTGGTGAAAGTGACTTATGACTCACATCTGGACATGATTCCGACTTTGAAAGAAGAAGAAAAAGCCCAGATATATGCTTGGCTGATAGAGGCACGTGAATTCGCATTGGATGCCGAAAATTCGAACAAGAAACATGCTGCTTTCGGAAAGTACAAAGGACGTATCAATAATTATCTGGCTAAACGTGGATATGATCTGAAGAAAGAACGTGAGGAATGGTATAAACGTGTAAAAGCCCGTGGAGGTTCTCTATAATAAAAAAATAAGATACTATAAAAAGAAGCGAAATTCTTTCCCATTGTAAATGGTTAGTTTGTTTGATGGTGGAAAGGGTGGCTCGGAGAGTCGCCCTTTTATCATATATAAATTTTGAATCTAATGATTCTTCTGTTATATTTGAGTACAAATTAGACTTATTATCGTCTCCTCTGTATAAAGGATACAATTATAGAATATAGAAATGAAAAAGTTAAGAAATACATTAGCTGCAATAAGTCTTCTGTTTTTGGCTTCTTGTGGAGGTAACAAAGACTACTATATGTTCACTTCATTTCATGAACCGGCTGATGAGGGATTGAGATACTTATATAGTGAGGATGGAATACATTGGGACAGTATTCCGGGAATCTGGTTGAAACCGGAATTGGGGCAGCATCAACTAATGAGGGATCCTTCAATGGTGCGCACTCCGGATGGAACCTACCATTTGGTCTGGACTACCAGTTGGAAAGGCGATTTGGGATTTGGTTACGCACATTCCAAAGACCTGATTCATTGGTCGGAGCAACAGATGATTCCTGTAATGGCAGACGAACCGACTACCATTAATGTATGGGCTCCGGAGATTTTCTATGACGACGAGAGTGAACAGTTTATGGTTGTATGGGCCTCTTGTGTCCCCGGGCGTTTTGAAAAGGGGATAGAGGAAGAGAATAACAATCATCGTTTATACTATATCACTACAAAAGATTTTAAGACAGTTTCGAAAGCAAAACTTCTGTACGACCCGGGATTCAGCACCATTGATGCTGTCATCGTGAAACGGGCGAAGAATGACTATGTCATGGTGCTTAAGGATAATACCCGTCCGGAGCGCAATCTGAAAATCGCTTTTTCCGATTCTATGACCGGACCTTATTCGCCGGCATCACAGCCTTTTACAGAATCCTTTGTAGAAGGACCGTCTGTAGAGAAGTTGGGCGATGATTATTTAATCTATTTTGATGTGTATAAGAAAAAAATATATGGTGCTATGCGTACAAAGGATTTCCGGAACTTTACAGACGTAACAGAAGAAGTAAGCATCCCTGTGGGGCATAAGCATGGAACAATATTCAAAGCTCCGGAATCAGTAGTAAAGGCATTGCTGGAAGAAAAGAAATAAATCCGGAACTAATTTAAAATCAGAAATAAATCATGAACAACTCTGCTAAAATTCTTTTTGTACTGGCTGCCGGATGGTTGACTACTACAGCCTTTGCACAAGATAGAATCCATTATACAGGAAAAGAATTATCGAATCCTGCTTATCACGACGGGCAACTGTCTCCGGTAGTCGGAGTACATAATATTCAATTGGTGCGTGCTAATCGCGAACATCCGGATGCTTCGAACGGTAATGGATGGACTTATAATCACCAACCGATGCTCGCTTATTGGAATGGGCAATTTTTCTATCAATATCTGGCAGATCCTTCTGATGAGCACGTACCGCCTTCACAGACTTTTCTGATGACTTCGAAGGATGGATATCACTGGACGAATCCGGAAATTGTATTTCCTCCTTATAAAGTGCCCGATGGATATACCAAAGAGTCTCGTCCGGGTGTGCAGGCCAAAGATCTGATTGCCATTATGCACCAACGTGTTGGATTTTATGTCTCTAAATCCGGCAAACTGATTACAATGGGGAATTATGGAGTTGCTTTGGATAAAAAGGATGACCCCAATGATGGAAACGGTATTGGCCGCGTAGTTCGTGAAATAAAGAAAGACGGCTCTTTCGGACCGATCTATTTCATTTATTATAATCATGGATTTAATGAAAAGAATACCGATTATCCATATTTTAAAAAAAGTAAGGATCGTGAGTTTGTAAAAGCTTGTCAGGAAATTCTTGATAATCCGCTGTATATGATGCAGTGGGTGGAAGAAGCCGACCGTGAAGATCCTATCATTCCGCTGAAGAAAGGATATAAAGCATTCAATTGCTATACATTGCCGGATGGACGTATTGCCAGTCTTTGGAAACACGCACTTACTTCTATCAGTGAGGATGGCGGACATACCTGGGCGGAACCGGTGCTTCGTGCAAAAGGTTTTGTCAATAGCAATGCAAAAATCTGGGGACAACGTCTAAGTGACGGAACGTATGCTACCGTATATAATCCGTCGGAATTTCGTTGGCCGCTAGCCATCTCTTTGAGTAAAGATGGATTGGAATATAAGACATTAAATTTGGTACATGGTGAAATCACTCCCATGCGCTATGGAGGAAATTATAAATCATACGGTCCCCAATATCCACGTGGTATTCAGGAAGGTAATGGAATACCTGCAGATGGTGATTTATGGGTTTCTTACAGTGTGAATAAGGAAGATATGTGGATTTCCCGCATTCCTGTTCCGGTAGAGATAAATGCTTCAGCACATGCGGACGATGATTTCTCAAACAATAAATCAATTGCAGAACTGACTGACTGGAATATTTATTCTCCGGTTTGGGCTCCGGTTTCTCTGGAAGGTCAATGGCTGAAACTGCAAGATAAAGACCCGTTTGATTATGCTAAAGTGGAACGTAAAATACCGGCTTCTAAAGAGTTGAAAGTCTCATTCGATTTGCAAGCCGGGCAAAATGATAAAGGCATCCTTCAGATTGAATTCCTGGATGAGAACGGAATAGCATGTTCCCGTATGGAACTTACTGATAATGGAATTTTCCGAATGAAAGGTGGCTCGCGGTTTGCCAACATGATGAAATATGAAGCAGGAAAGGTTTATCATGTAGAAGCGGTCCTTTCTACTGCCGATCGTAATATTCAAGTATATGTAGATGGTAAAAGAGTAGGGCTGCGTATGTTCTACGCACCTGTGGCTGCTATTGAACGGATCGTATTCCGTACTGGTACGCCTCGTACATTCCCGACTGTAGATACTCCTGCCGATCAGACTTATGATCTGCCAAATGCAGGTGCACAAGACTCATTGACAGAATATGGTATTGCCAATGTGAAAACATCTTCTACAGATAAAGACGCGTCTTCTGCTTTCTTAAAGTATGCCGACTTCAGTCATTATGCCGACTATTTCAACAGTATGGAAGATGAGAACATCATTCAGGCCATTCCTAATGCAAAAGCTTCGGAATGGATGGAGAAAAATATACCTTTGTTTGAATGCCCGCAACATAATTTTGAAGAAATGTATTATTATCGTTGGTGGTCATTACGCAAGCATATCAAAGAGACTCCTGTGGGATATGGTATGACGGAGTTCCTCGTTCAGCGTTCCTATTCTGATAAATATAACCTGATCGCTTGTGCGATCGGACATCATATTTATGAGAGCCGTTGGTTACGTGACCCGAAATATCTGGATCAGATTATTCATACATGGTATCGTGGCAATGACGGCGGTCCGATGAAGAAAATGGATAAGTTCAGCTCATGGAATGCGGATGCTGTATTGGCCCGTTATATGGTAGATGGGGATAAAGATTTTATGCTGGATATGAAAAAAGATCTGGAAACTGAATATCAACGTTGGGAACGTACGAACCGTTTGAAGAATGGATTGTACTGGCAGGGGGATGTACAGGATGGTATGGAGGAATCTATCAGTGGTGGACGGAAGAAAAAATATGCCCGCCCGACAATCAATAGTTATATGTATGGCAATGCCAAAGCACTTTCATGTATGGGAATTCTTTCCGGTGACGAGGGGATGGCTATGAAATATGGTATGAGAGCAGACACGTTAAGAAATCTGGTAGAAAATGAGTTGTGGAATACCTGTCACCAGTTTTTTGAAACGATGCGTACAGACTCTTCAGCAAATGTCCGTGAAGCAATCGGATATATTCCCTGGTATTTCAACCTGCCGGATACGACAAAGAAATATGAAGTTGCCTGGAAAGAGATTCTGGATGAAAAAGGTTTCTCTGCTCCTTACGGATTAACTACTGCAGAACGTCGTCATCCGGAATTCCGTACACGTGGAGTGGGTAAGTGTGAGTGGGACGGAGCTATCTGGCCGTTTGCTTCTGCACAGACATTGACAGCAATGGCTAACTTTATGAATAATTATCCGCAGACCGTATTGTCTGACAGTGTATATTTCCGTCAGATGGAATTGTATGTGGAATCACAGTATCACCGTGGTCGTCCTTACATTGGCGAATATCTGGATGAAGTGACCGGTTATTGGTTGAAAGGGGATCAGGAACGTAGCCGTTACTATAATCATTCTACTTTCAACGATCTGATGATTACAGGGCTGATTGGACTTCGTCCGCGTCTGGATAATACAATTGAAGTAAATCCATTGATCCCTGCCGACAAATGGGATTGGTTCTGCTTGGATAATGTACTATATCACGGTCATAATCTGACGATTCTTTGGGATAAGAACGGCGATCGTTATTATTGTGGAAAAGGCTTACGCATTTTTGTGGATGGTAAAGAAGTCGGTCATGCAGATACATTGACAAGAATCGTTTGTACAAATGTTCTTGAATGATAAATTTTAGGCACGGATTACACGGATTACGCTGTAGCTTTACGCGATCATATTTCTAAAAACCGTGAAATCCGTGTAATCCGTGCCTGATTTATCGTTTATCAAATAAAGATATATGAAAGATGAATTTTAGAAATTATTTTCTTTTAATACTGCTTTGTCTGCCATGTTTCATGCAGGCGAAGAATATAACAATCAGCCGTCTTACTTGTGAAATGCAGGAAGGTTTGGTTGTAGTTGAGGGGGCACCTCGTTTGGGATGGGCGATGGAATCACCTCAAAACGGGACACGACAATCAGCCTATGAAATAGACATTCGGGAAGCTTTTACAGGACGTCAAATTTGGAATAGTGGAAAAGTCTATTCTTCACAGAGCCAATTGGTTTCTATAGAAGGAGCAGATATACGTCCTGATAATCCGTTCAATTATAGTTGGCGTGTTCGTGTTTGGGATGAGACAGATGCACCCTCTGAATGGAGCCGTGAAGCACAGTTCCGCTCTGCTTCCTCAAGACTTTCCGAAGGAAAATGGATTGGAGCTATCACTCGCCAGAATGCTCATTTACCGGAAGGACGCAAGTTTCACGGTGGAGAGTTGAAGAAACCGGAGGTAAAGGCAGCTTGGGAAGCAGTGGATACTTTAGCAAAGAAAAGTATTTGTTTGCGAAGAACATTCCAGGTGGGAGATACAACAGAAGGGAATACAAACCGTCAATCAAGCAAAAAAATAGTAGAGGCAACCGCATACGTTTGTGGCTTGGGATTCTATGAATTTTCTTTGAATGGCAAGAAAGTGGGCAACAGTGAATTTGCTCCGCTGTGGAGTGATTATGATAAAACTGTTTACTATAACACATATGATGTAACGGAACAATTACGGCATGGTGAGAATGCTGTGGGAATCTTATTGGGGAATGGATTCTATAATGTGCAGGGAGGACGTTATCGCAAATTACAGATAAGTTTTGGGCCTCCTACACTTTTATTTGAACTGGTTATTAATTACGAAGACGGAACATCTACTACACTCCGTTCTGACAATGACTGGAAATATGATTTTAGTCCGGTGACCTTCAATTGCATCTATGGAGGTGAGGATTACGATGCGCGTCGTGAGCAAAAAGGATGGAATCAGGTTGGCTTTGATGATAGTCATTGGCGTCCGGTAGTTATACAGGAAGCTCCTAAAGGAATACTACGTCCACAGATGGCGCCTCCGGTGAAAATCATGGAACGATATGATATTCAAAAGGTAACCAAACTAAATGCGGAACAGGTTGCTTCAGCTTCTAAATCGACTAAAAGAACTGTCGATCCTTCTGCTTTCGTGTTGGATATGGGGCAAAATCTGGCTGGCTTTCCGGAAATAACAGTACGTGGTAAACGTGGACAGAAAGTGACTCTGCTCGTAGCCGAAGCATTGACGGATGAAGGTGCCTGTAATCAGCGACAAACGGGACGTCAACACTATTATGAATATACACTGAAAGGTGAAGGTGACGAAACCTGGCATCCTCGTTTCTCTTATTACGGTTTTAGATATATTCAAGTCGAAGGAGCTGTCTTAAAAGGACAAAAGAATCCGCAGAAGTTGCCTGTGTTGAAGAATATTCAATCCTGTTTCGTATTTAATTCGGCTAAGAAAGTTTCCACTTTCGAATCATCCAACCGGATATTTAATGCTGCCCATCGATTGATCGAAAAAGCAGTGCGTAGCAATATGCAGTCTGTGTTTACAGATTGTCCGCATCGTGAAAAACTAGGCTGGCTGGAACAGGTGCATCTGAATGGTCCTGGGTTATTATACAACTATGATTTGACAGCTTATGCTCCGCAGATTATGCAGAATATGGCAGATGCGCAACATACCAACGGTGCCATGCCGACAACTGCTCCGGAATACGTGGTTTTTGAAGGTCCGGGCATGGATGCTTTTGCCGAATCTCCGGAATGGGGTGGTTCTCTGGTTATTTTCCCATTTATGTACTATGAGACGTATGGAGATGACTCGTTGATTAAGAGATATTATCCGAATATGCGCCGTTATGTGGATTATTTGAAGACTCGTGCAGAGATGGGTATTCTTTCTTTCGGCTTGGGAGATTGGTATGATTATGGAGATTTTCGTGCCGGATTCTCTAGGAACACACCGATTCCCCTGGTGGCTACCGCGCATTATTATATGACAGTAATGTATCTAATAAAAGCTGCGAAAATGGTTGGCAATGACTTTGATATTCATTATTATACTTCTTTGGCACATGAAATACTTGCCGCATTTAATAAATGTTTTCTCAATAAAGAGACAGCACAGTATGGTACAGGGAGCCAATGTAGTAATGCACTTCCGTTATTCCTCCAGATGACGCAGGATTCAGATGAACAAGGCAGTTATCAACCGGATGCAAAGTTGGATGAGAAAGTACTTATGAATCTGATTAAAGATGTGGAAGCACATGGCAATCGCTTAACGACCGGTGATGTGGGTAACCGCTATCTGATTCAGACACTGGCGCGTAATGGTCAGCACGAACTTATTTATAAGATGTTCAACCACGAAGAAGCTCCCGGATATGGCTTCCAGTTGAAATTCGGTGCAACAACCTTAACCGAGCAATGGGATCCCCGCCAAGGTTCTTCCTGGAATCATTTTATGATGGGACAGATTGATGAATGGTTCTTTAATTCACTGGTCGGTATTCGTCCATCTACTACTTATCAAAAGTTTATCATCGCTCCCCAGCCGGTAGGAGATTTGAAATATGTCAAAGCATCGTATGAAACTTTATATGGTACTATTGTTGTGGATTGGACTAGCCAGAATGGAACTTTCACTTTAAACATATCTGTTCCGGTGAATACTACGGCTGTTGTTTATCTTCCGGGAGAAAAAGAACCCAAAGAGATACAGAGTGGAACATATCAATTGGTTTGTGCAAAATGAAAGAACCTTTTGCATATATTTGTAGAATTAAAAAAACAATGTATTCATGATTTTTTAGAAGGCAATGATGAAATATAATTTAATAATATCGATTATGAATTTACGGACAATTCTTCTCGTCTTTCTTTGCTTCTGTGCAACCACAGTTCTTCGTGCCGAGCGTGTGGATATGTTGAAGGCCGGTGCAAAAGCAAATGGTAAGGCTCTTAATACAAAGCTAATCAATTCAACGATTGATCGTTTGAACCGTGGTGGCGGAGGTACTCTTTTCTTTCCTGCCGGGACTTACCTGACAGGAAGTATTCATCTGAAAAGCAACATTACACTGGAGTTGGAAGCCGGAGCTACTTTGCTCTTTTCTGACAACTTCGATGACTATCTTCCTTTTGTTGAAGTTCGTCATGAAGGAGTGATGATGAAAAGTTTCCAGCCTTTGATCTATGCGGTAGATGCCGAGAATATTACCATCAAAGGAGAAGGAACTTTGGACGGACAGGGAAAGAAATGGTGGATGGAGTTCTTTCGTGTCATGATTGATTTGAAAGATAACGGCATGCGTGATATGAATAAATATCAGCCGATGTGGGATGCGGCAAACGATACGACAGCGATTTATGCTGAAACGAATAAGGATTATGTAACTACGTTGCAGCGTCGCTTTTTCCGTCCTCCGTTTATCCAGCCCGTCCGTTGTAAGAAAGTAAAGATTGAAGGAGTGAAAATTATCAATTCTCCTTTCTGGACGGTGAATCCTGAATTTTGCGATAATGTAACAATAAAGGGTATAACTATTGATAATGCCCCTTCACCAAATACAGACGGGGTTAATCCGGAATCCTGCCGCAATGTGCATATCAGTGACTGCCATATATCAGTGGGGGACGATTGCATAACCATCAAGTCCGGAAGAGATGCGCAGGCCCGTCGTTTGGGAGTACCTTGCGAAAATATTACCATAACCAACTGTACCATGCTTTCGGGCCATGGAGGCGTTGTTATCGGCAGTGAGATGAGTGGGAGTGTGCGTAAAGTGACTATTTCCAATTGCGTATTTGATGGAACGGATCGTGGAATCCGCATCAAATCAACCCGTGGAAGGGGAGGAGTTGTTGAAGACATTCGCGTTAGCAACGTTGTTATGAGCAATATTAAACAGGAGGCGGTCGTGTTGAATTTGAAATACAGTAAAATGCCTGCAGAACCAAAGAGTGAACGCACTCCGATCTTCCGTAACGTACATATCAGTGGAATGACTGTGACAGATGTAAAGACTCCAATCAAAATGGTGGGTTTGGAAGAAGCACCGATATCTGACATTGTTTTGCGTGATATTCATATTCAGGGAGGAAAACAGAAATGTATCTTCGAAAATTGTGAGCGTATCACGATGGATGATGTGATCGTCAATGGTGAAGAGATTAAAATGTAATCTTGCTCTACATCTGATGTCTTTATGATGACTTACTTAGAATCAAATAATTAAAAATGAAACGAATCCTTTTTACCATGCTTCTTGCTGCATCTCTTTCGGCTGAAGCGCAGACACAGACATACGAGACGGAATTTGCCCGTCCCTTGAATGAAGTACTGACGGATATTCAAAACCGTTTCGGAGTCCGTCTGAAATATGATATTGATACGGTAGGAAAAGTACTGCCTTATGCCGACTTTCGTATTCGTCCTTATTCTGTAGAAGAATCCCTGACGAATGTATTGGCACCTTTCGATTATAAATTTGTCAAACAGAAAGGAAATATGTATAAGCTAAAAGCGTATGAATATCCACGTCGTACGGATGCAGACGGAGAAAAGATGCTGGCTTATTTGAATACTCTTTATGCAGATCGGCAGGCTTTTGAACTTCGTGTTGATTCTTTGAAAAAAGAAGTGCGTCAGCGTTTAGGTATCGATACTTTACTAGCTCAATGTGTTAAATCCAAACCTATTCTTTCGAAGATACGTAAATTTGATGGCTATACAGTGCAGAATTTTGCACTTGAAACACTTCCCGGCTTATATGTTTGCGGTTCTATCTACACACCTCAATCAAAAGGAAAACATGCCTTGATTATTTGTCCTAACGGACATTTTGGTGGCGGACGTTATCGCGAGGACCAGCAACAACGTATGGGCACTTTAGCACGTATGGGAGCTATTTGTGTGGATTATGATTTGTTCGGATGGGGAGAGTCGGCTTTACAAGTTGGCAGTGCGGCACATCGTAGTAGTGCGGCGCATACTATTCAGGCAATGAATGGCTTATTGATCCTTGAATCAATGCTTGCTTCCCGCAAGGATATTGATACCAGTCGTATCGGTACGAATGGTGGTTCTGGCGGGGGCACTCATACTGTTTTGTTGAGTGTATTAGATGACCGTTTTACTGCTTCTGCTCCCGTGGTGAGCCTTGCTTCTCACTTTGACGGTGGCTGTCCGTGTGAAAGCGGAATGCCTATTCAACTTTCTGCGGGAGGAACCTGTAATGCGGAACTAGCTGCTACTTTTGCCCCTCGTCCACAACTCGTTGTATCTGATGGTGGCGACTGGACGGCTAGTGTTCCTACTCTTGAATTTCCTTATTTGCAACGAATTTATGGATTCTATAACGCGAAAGACAAAGTAACGAATATACATCTCCCCAAAGAGAAACATGACTTTGGTCCGAACAAACGGAATGCCGTTTATGATTTCTTCGCAGACGTGTTCAAGTTGGACAAAAAGATGCTGGATGAAAGCAAAGTTACCATTGAACCGGAATCTGCGATGTATAGTTTTGGAGAAAAAGGAGCTTTGCTTCCCGAAGGTGCAATCCGGTCATTTGACAAGGTAGCCGCCTATTTTGACAAGAAGGCCTTTGCTGATTTAAAATCAGATGCTTCTCTTGAAAAGAAAGCTATGGACTGGGTAGCTTCTTTAAAGTTGGATGATGAGAAAAAGGCAGGTTTTGCGGCAACAGCTATTTATAACCATCTTCGTAAAGTTCGCGACTGGCACAATGAGCATCCCTATACAACAATTCCCGAGGGTATCAATCCTCTTACAGGCAAACCGCTTTCCAAGCTCGACCGTGAAATGATTGCAGATTCTGCTATGCCGAAAGAAGTACATGAAAGGCTAATGAAAGAGTTACGCAGAGTATTGACTGAAGAACAGATAGAACAAATCCTTGATAAATATACAGTAGGTAAAGTTGCTTTTACCTTGAAAGGTTATCAGGCCATTGTGCCCAATATGACAGAGGAGGAAACTGCTTACGTCTTGGAACAGTTGAAGCTGGCTCGCGAACAGGCTATTGACTATAAGAATATGACGCAGATCTCTGCTATCTTCGAAATTTATAAAACCAAATGCGAACAGTATTTCAATGAGCACGGTCGTAACTGGCGTCAGATGTTCAAGGATTATGTGAATAAGCGAAACGCAGAAAAAAAGGCCCAAGAAAAGAAATAAATAGGGGTAAGACCTTTTTCCTTCCTATATATCGGAGTATAATCCGGGACAATAAAGAAGAATATAATAGAGCTATGCTTTGCAACAGACAAAGGATAGCTTTATCATCTCTAAAGCATAGCTTTAGCTCTCATAAAACGCTGCTATAAATTATTTCTTCGCGATTACTAAACATCTTTTTCGCTGAAAATGTGTTATTTTGTAGATAACTATTTGAAATGTAGATGATATGGATAAGCAAAAAGTAGCATTGGTCCTTTCTATGGGAGGAGCACGTGGGATAGCACATATAGGAGTAATTGAAGAATTGCTTCGTCACAATTTTGAGATCACCTCTATTGCAGGAAGCTCGATGGGAGCTATGGTGGGGGCGATGTACGCTTCAGGAAAGATGGAAGAATGTAAGGAATGGCTATATAGTTGGGATAAACGTAAGATGTGGGAATTGGCGGATATTACCTTAAGCCGGGATGGATTGGTGAAAGGTGACCGTTTTATCAAAGAACTGAAACATATTATTCCGGACATGAATATTGAAGACCTGCCTGTCCCTTATGTAGCAATGGCTACGGATATTGTCCGCGATCAGGAAGTGAGGTTTGACAGGGGGAGCTTACATGAAGCTATCCGTGCATCTATTTCCATCCCCATGCTTTTCCGTCCATTGAGAAAAGACGGCATGGTTCTGATTGACGGAGGCATTCTGAATCCTCTTCCATTGGCTCATGTAAAACGCATTGAAGGAGATATCCTGATAGCTGTCGATGTGAATGCACCCCTCGATTCCGGAAAGAAAAAGAAAATATCTCCTTATAATCTATTGACAGAATCTTCAAGAATGATGATGCAACAAATCACTCGTTACCAGATAGAGCGTTGTCAGCCGGATATCTTAATTCAGATGTCCGGCGATACCTATGATATGTTGGAGTTTCATCATGCAGCTTCGATAGTGAAGACAGGAGTGGAAGTTACCCGAAGCGTGTTGCAAGAGTCTCATGGTGATTAATGATATGATAAAGACATATCATTGTATCTGATAAATATAATATTGGGCAATAATAGATATTATTATATCTGTTACAGAGGTAATAATATCATCTCAAGTTACTCCGGATAAATCATCTTTTTCGTCATTCCTCCGTCAATCGTGATATTTTCTCCATTGATGAAATCATTGTTTTTTTCACAGAGAAACAAACACATACGGGCAATATCTTCCGGTTTGCCTACCCGTCGCGAAGGATGTTGTGAATGATCTTCCGGTCGGAGTTGGTCATAATCATGAGTTTGTATCCATCCCGGAGCAATAGAGTTGACGGTGATATTCCATTCGGATAATGATAAAGCCAATGCATGAGTTAAAGAATAGATACCGCCTTTCGAAGCTGCATAACCTTCACTTCCCGGTTCACTCATCAGGTAACGTGTGGAGCAGATATTGATAATCCGGCCGTATGGGTTAGGAGAGGACTGCTCTTTACGATGTATGGCAAGCAGGCGGGAGGTGATAAATACAGGGCGTAGATTGATAGAAAGAATTTTGTCGAAATCCTCTACGCTCGTTTCGGTGATCGACGAAAATTGACTGATACCGACGTTGTTGACAATGATATCAATATCCTTCCAATCGGAAAGAATACGTTGCATGCAACTTTCAAGTGCATCCTTATCGCTGACATCGACTTTATGGAATATAGATCCGGTTGCTTTTGCAGTCTCTTGTCCCGCTATTTCATTTATATCACAAAAAGCGACTTGATTGCCGGACAGGCAAAAAGCTTCTACCATTGCCTTGCCTATTCCTTCCGCTCCTCCTGTTATAAATACTCTTCTTTTGGAGGGGGCTGATTTGGAGGTCATTGGAGTACACGAAGCCGATTCAGCCGGATGAACTGTTGTAGATTTCTTCTTACCATATTTCTGTGCTTGTTTCCAAGCAGCCTTTCTGGCTTCATATTGTTCCTGTTGTCTTTCTATATAATTATCTGCCATCGTTCTTTTTTATTTATTGGCAAATGTAAAATATAAAATGGATAAATACAAAGAATCGACCGCTCTTTTGCGGACAAAGGAGCGGTCGATTTTATTCAGATGACGGTTCAATTTAAAACTTCGTCGAATCTATCTCTGCATATTTAATTCGTTGGCGACGCCAAGTGTAAATGGCATGCAGTTTTCCGTCTTTTCCCTGGATAATACTAGGATAAGAGTATTGGCTGATCGGACTGTCTTCCAATGTAAGAACAGGCTTCCAGTTGATGCCATCTTCTGATACGGCTACACAAAGCGGAGTACGCGGACCTTTCGGAGTTCCGGGTAATGTAGAGAAATTATTGTAGATAAGTATGTGTCTGCCGTCTTTCATTGTCACAGCATCCGTTCCGGAATTATTATTCGGAACATCCAGCAGCGTTACTTTACTCCACGTATCACCATTATCGCTGCTCCATGCAGTTGCTACTTGTGCATTACGTGTACGGCAGAGTACCTGTAATCTCCCGTCTTTATGCTTCAGAATACTAGGTTGTATCGCATAAACAGGTTTGGCTCCTTCTCCTCTGATCGCTTCTCCTCCTTCTTGATCGTCCACATTCATGCCACCTTTTTTGCGGTTTTGGGTGGGGACGGATAACTCGGCATCCAGTGGACCTACCATCTTCCAGGTCTTGCCTTTATCATCGGAAATCTCGAAGTGAATACGCCATCCGTTACTTCCTTCCGTACTGGAAGGACAGATGATACGCCCATTGATATATTCCGGCTTATTCTTAATAGGTCCAAGAAAACCTTCCGGAAGCGGTTCGCGTTTGCTCCAAGTCTTTCCTCCGTCACGTGAACGAACCAGCCATCCTGTCCAGTCACTCACTTTCAGACCTATTTTATAGAACAGAATCAAGTCACCTCCGGGAATCTGGAAAAGAACCGGATTCCAACAAGCTTTTCTGCGGGCAATAAGTTTTCCTTTCTCATCTTTCACAGGTGTACAAGTTGAATCGATTCCAGCCAATGCAGCTTGTGAATCTTTGAGCAAGAACACACCGTCAGCGGCAAGTTTGGGGGCAGTCCATTCTTTGGAACCTTTCGGCTTACGACATACCCAGATGCAACAATCCGGATTGCGTTCTTTGGTTCCTCCGAAGAAAGAAGCTACGAGATCACCGTTCTTCAATTCTACAATCGTAGCTCCGTGACATTCGGGGAAAGAAGCTTTCTCGTACAGGAATTCATCACTTAGAATAGCCGTATTCCGGGTAGGGATGTCTACACTGAAGTGATATTTTCCCGATCCGATCTTTTCCTTCCGTCCATCCGGTAGGTGCACTTCACCTGTTGTATTGGCAGGAAGCTCGATGTCCCATTCCAGATGAATAGGAGTCTTTGCCCACCGACTGGTTATTTTCCCGTAGATGCTCATGTATGATGCATCCACATTGCTTAACTCCTGGATTTCAAAAGCCGGTTGGAAAACGATATGTTTGTAACCGGACTTCCAGCGGTCTGCACGAATACCTGCCAGATTATTGAAACACCAAGGTAATAAATCGCCTAAAAGCATCACGTGATTACCACTGTTCATTTCAGGATTGGCTGTATCACCATTCCATAATTCCCAAATAGTGGTAGCACCTTTTTCAACCATATATCCCCAAGAAGGATATGTTTTATTGGTAGCCAGTAAATAAGCTACATCGGCATGTCCACGGCGGCTCAATTCACGCAATAACCATTGTACGCCGATTACTCCGGTACTTATATGTCCTTTATTGGTCGTAATAATAGAAGCCACAGCATTTTGGGCTACCGCATTGATCTGATTTTTAGGAACCAGTCCGAAGGCAAGTGGCAAAATATTGGCAGTAACCGTGTTGTTGCCATAGAAAATACTATCCGGATATAAGGCATGTCCCGGCACGAGTGAGGTGCTTTCTTTTACGTGTAGGAAACGGGCGTTGAATGCATCTTTCATGCGATGTTCCAAATCTTCCCATTCTTTTGCGTCAGCTTCCAGTCCTTGCAGACTTGCAAAGCGGTGCATCAGTTGCAGTACCTTTAGATAATAAGCGGTTGAGATCAAATCTCCATCAGTCTTGCGGGATGGGTCTTTACTGTGAATCAACTCCAGTGATTCGGGTGGAACACACCAGTCACCATATTTATCTTTGGTGATGATATATTCCTCTGTCATGTAGTATTCGCGGATATGAGATACCCATTTTTTGATAGCCGGATAATTCTCCTCGATCGGACGTTTGTCTCCAAAGTTTGTGAAAAGCATGTCGCAGGCCATAGGTAAAGCGGCAGGCCAAGTCACATTATCCGAGTAATAATTCCAGTATGCCGGAGCCACATCAGGAATACAGCCATCTTCACGTTGTGCTTCGCGAATGTCACGCGTCCATTTGGTGTACATGGCATAATTATCGAAAAGCATACTCTCTCCCCAACACCCCATGGTACGGTCGCCCAACCATGGCTGGCGCTCATTTCGTTGTGGACAGTCTACCGGCATACCTTTATAATTACTCCGGATTCCCCAGAATGCATTACGGATAATCTTATTCAGAGTCTCGTCAGAACAGTTGAAAGTTCCGGTATGCTCCATTTCATCTTCTACTACCTCAGCAACGAAATCTTCAGCCTTCGCATTCGGATAACCGCTAACTTCTACATAGCGAAATCCATGATAGATAAAACGAGGTGCCCAGGTAGCATCTTTTGTTTCGCGTCCACTGACAACATATACATCTGTAGAACGGGCATCCCTAAAATTTCTGGTGTAAAGTTCACCATTGCTTTGCAGACTTTCTGCGAAACGGAGGCGGATACTGTCACCAACCTGTCCTTTAACTCGGAAACGTACCCATCCTGCCATATTCTGACCGATATCCAAGATATATTTATTGCCGAGCTTTTTAATGGAAACAGGTTTCAACGTTTCTGTGACTTTCATACCGGGCATCATTTGCGCACGCAATGTTCCCGAAGGAATGCTCACACGTTGTGCCGGCATCCAGTTTTTGTCATCATACCCGGTTTGAGTCCAGTTTCCTAACTCTTTACGGGCGTCGTACTCTTCACCATCGTATTCATTATTGCTACGGATAGGACCGTCAGTTGTCAATTTCCAAGTGGTGTTTGAAGCAATCGTTTCTTTGCTGCCGTCTGCATATTCCACAATCAGATTCAACCGAAGCTTAGGATAGCCGAAAGTCGGTATCTTATACGGTTTATAGTTTTGGCGCATCGTATAGAAACGACCATTTCCGAGAGTTACTCCAATAGCATTCTCTGTTTGAAGCAACGATGTGACATCATAGGTGTTGTACAGAAGCGTTTTCCGATAGTCGGTAGGAGCAGGAGCCAGAACTTGATTGCCGATACGTTGTCCGTTGATAAACAGTTCATACAATCCCATTCCGGCAATGTGTACTGTGGCACGTTTCACTTCTTTCTTCAATGCAAATTCTTTGCGGAGATAGCGGGCTGCCAAGCGGCTCCATTGTGTTTCGCTGTCTCCGGGAGCGGCTTTATCCAAACCAATCCATTGCCCTTGCCAATCTGCTTCATTAAACAGTCCTGTAGTCCAGAAAGCCGGAGTACTCCAATCTGTTGTCCCCTTGTTGGTGTCGATTTTCACTTTCCAATAGTAGGGAGCATTACGCTTTAGCGTTTTTCCTTGATAAGCGATCCATTGGGAAGCGTCAGATTCAATCTTTCCTGAATCCCAGATATCCCCTTTTCCTTGTTCCAATAGCTCCGGGGAAGATGCAACAAGAATGTGATACGCAGTTTGTATCACATTCTGTCCATCCGATTCGATGCGCCAACTCAATCGAGGTTGGCGCACATCGATACCTGCCGGATTTTTCAACTGTTCTGTTCGCAGGTCAGTGATACCTATGGCTGCGTATATGGACCCGGTAAAGAGCAGAAGGGAAAATAGGAATAATATAAATATTCTTTTATTCATAAGTAGGTTTTCATCTATAAATTTAGGCACGGATTACACGGTTTTTAGAAATATGATTGCGCAAAGCAACCGTGAAATCCGTGTAATCCGTGCCTCATAATATAATTATTTATTCCATTTTTGTTGTGCATCCGGTAACTCTGTCCAGTCCTTCTCCATATAGTTTTTACTGCTGTCCACTACAATCAGGATATGATCGTTTCCACTGCAGTAACCACTGTCATGTTGAAATTTGTGCACTCCATTATCAAATTCGCCGATATATTCCAGCTTGCCATCTTTCGTAGTGAACCACCAAGCGTTCTTCTTCGCACCACTGATCTTATTGAAATCAACTTCCATCGGACGTCCGGTGTAGTTGTATACCATCAGATAATCATTACCACGTGTAGCGATAGCTCGGTCATAACGTTCTCCATTCTGTCCTACGATGACAGACTGATCGGGTATACGTTCGAAGAACGGGAAAGTCAACATCAGGTTTTTCAGATACTTCATTTGATTGTAACCCGGATCATCCAGTGCTTCATACCAAGGCTTTTTAGCGCCATAAGCACCACCTACACCCGGTTTGATAAATTGCATGATAGAATTATGACCGTATGTATGTCCGAAAGAACCGGCAAATACCGACCAGTAAGCATACCGGCGTACATCATAGTCTTTCCAGAGCAATTCGTTCTCATCATGCAGGCCATGAGGAATTTCTTCGTAAATCGGTTCACCGTCAATCACGGGTTTCATTGGCTTCATAGCCAAGCTACGCTCTACGAAACGCCAGTTATCTTCTTCCGTATTTTCTTCGATAGGATAATCACCGTCTCCGAAACGTTGCCCGTAGCGGCGGTGTCCGCTTTGAAACATATTGAAATCCAACCAAGGAGCATTGTTAAACCAAGTAGCAGAAGTTGTTCTTCCACGCGGATGGAATGTCATCAGGTGATTCTTGTCGATAGCTTTGATAGAAGTGGCCAGAGCTTCCCATTCGGCGGTTTTTACATCGCCACGGATGTCTCCGCCGATAAACCAGATAATGTTCGGTTCGTCCTTATAACGTTCTGCCAGAAACTTACCGTATGCTTTTGCTTGGTCAACAGTCATTTCACCCCGGTTCACAGGACTTCCCCAAATACAGACCATACCAATATACAAACCCTTCTTTGCTGCTGTACGGATAATATAATCCATGTGATCCCAGTAACCGTATACACCTTTTTGATTGATGTTTTTGAAGTTGTATCCGTCAATCATCGAATACTGTCCGTAGATATTCATAGACGGAACATTATTCAATGTTTGAACCTGAATCACATTATATCCGCGGCGTTTACATTGTTCCAGATAATATTCGGCTTCATCCCGGTTCAAGCGTTCGGGTAATAACCATCCCGTTTCGCCTAACCAAAAGAAAGGAGCACCGTTTTCATGTTTCAGGTAACGTCCCTCTTCGGAAACTACAAGCTTTCCGTTGTTCCAGGGAATGTACGTCTTTTGCGTTTTCTTCTGTGCCGCTGCCGGGATAACTAAAGTTAGCAACAGCAATAAGAGAGGAAGAATCTTGAATTTTCTCATTGTATTTTATCGTTTTTAGTTTATTGTTTTCGAATATTAGGCACGGATTACACAAATTATGCTGTTGCTAGTCATATTTCAAAAGCCGTGAAATTCGTGTAATCCGTATCTAAAAATTATTTTTTCTCTGTCATTTTCTCATATTCAATGGCAGCCAGAATAAATGAACCGACCGATTTCGGATCATTCTCTATGATCGGTTCACTGATATAATATTCAAATGAGCCGTCACGGTATCTTTTCGAGTCTCCGCCCAATCCTGCCACTGCACAGCAGTTAGTGATTGTATAGCTACCATCTTCTTCAAGACGGGTGAATGTCTTTACCATTCCATCAAAGGCTTTCTTTGTCGGTTCGATATATTCGTTGCCAAGATATCCTTTATTGATAGCTTTGGCGAGAGTGTAGATAAACAAGGCAGTAGCAGATGACTCCAGATAATTACCTTCCCGTGCTCCCTGATCGGTCACCTGATACCAGGTTCCGGATTGAGGATCCTGATATTTCACAAGCGTTTTTGCCAATCCTTGCAAAATCTGTATAATGCTGTCGCGTCCGGCAGTTTCCTGTGGCAGGAAGTCCAGTACATCTACGATAGCCGCTCCGTACCATCCGATGCTGCGACTCCAGAAATTAGGAGAGCAACCCGTTTCGGGATTTGCCCATTTCTGTTCCCGGCTTTCATCCCATCCGTGATAATACAATCCTGTTGCAGGATCATAAGTCTTACTATTTATTAAAAGAATCTGTTTCGTTGCTTCGTCAAATAAAGCCGGTTCGTTGAAAGTGGCCCCATATTGAACCAGATAAGGAGAAGCCATAAAGATTCCGTCCAGCCACATTTGATGAGGGTATCTCAATTTATGCCAGAACCCTCCTTCACTGGTACGGGGCTGCTCTGCCATTTGTTTGCGCAAGGTATCCATGGCAATTTTATAACGTTCGTCTCCGGTCTGTGCATAAAGATCGAAAAGAATCTTTCCACCGTTGACGTTATCAATATTGAATGAAAGATATTTCATGGTTTTGATACGTCCGTCGGCATCAATCAAGCTATCCGCATAGATCTTGGCATAATCATAATATGTGCTGTCTCCGGTATGTTTCCATTCTTCCAACATGGATTTCACTACTAGTCCGTGGGTATATCCCCAACGTGGTTTCTTAGCTTTTTCAATCATCCAGGGTTCGGGGAAACGTTTCATTTCGGAGCGTGCCATGCGTTCACTCCATTTTTCCGTTTCTACTTTTTGAGGTGCTGTGCATGCCAGAAAACAAGTCGTTCCACAAGCTACCATCAGTTTTAATAAGTTTTTGTTCATATCGGTCGAGTTATTATTTTCCAATCAATACATATTCTTGTCCTGCTTTGGTAGGCAGATCATAGACATAAGTCTCTGCAATTTCCACCTTATTCAGGTTTGCCTTTTCGTTAATCAATGGTTCGGGAATAGTGGGAACGGCATAAAGAGGATTCGGGTTTTCACCTTTGGCACGCTTCAGACCCTTGCCTGTTAATGGGTTGAGTGAACGTAAGCGACAGTTACCTCCCTTATGAGATTTCACAACCAGACGGCTTACTTTCCCGTTTTTCCAGCTCAAATCAAGTTCGAAACCTCCACGTGCAATAATTCCTTTGATAGAACCTTCCTGCCAGACGGTAGGAAGTGCAGGAAGCAGATAAATAAAACCATCGTAACTTTGCATCAACATTTCTGCAATACCTGCGGCACAACCGAAGTTTCCATCAATCTGGAATGGTGGATGCGCATCGAACAGGTTAGGGTAGGTACCTCCTTTTTTCTTTTCATTGCGCACAAGGGTCAACTGATCTGTAATCAGTTTGTAAGCATGGTCACCATCAAGAAGGCGAGCCCAGAGGCAAACTTTCCATCCCATGCTCCATCCGGTCGACGGGTCGCCGCGATGAATCAGAGAAGTACGTGCTGCATCGAATAATTCAGGAGTACGATAAGGAGAAATCTGATTGCTGGGGAATAGTCCGTATAAATGAGAAATGTGGCGGTGTACATCTTTCGGGTCATCCCAGTCGAACATCCACTCCTGTAATTGTCCCCAATGTCCTACTTGCATAGGAGCCATTTCTTTGAGACGTTGGGCCAGGTGAGTGGCAAATTCCTGATCTGTGTCCAGTATTTGAGAAGCAGATATAATTGCTGTCCAAAGATCGAAGACCAATTGGTTGTCCATGGTGCATCCGGCAGCTGTAGTGGCTTTTCCGTCACTCCCCGAATGTACATTCTCCGGTGAATTACTGGGGCAGACTACCAACCAGTTGTGTACCGGCTCTTTCACCATGATTTCATCAAAGAAACGTCCGGACTCTTTCAGTATCGGGTAAACAGAACGCAGGAACTCAATATCTCCGGTGTATAGATAACGTTCCCAGAGATGCCGGCAAAGCCATGCACCACCACTGGGCCACATACCTGAAGGAGCTTTATCAACCGCCCCTGTGATGCGCCATATATCCGTGTTATGATGTAATACCCATCCGTTGGCTCCATACATAACCTTAGCCGTCTCTTTTCC
This sequence comes from Bacteroides sp. L008, assembly GCF_040812255.1. Taxonomy (NCBI): domain Bacteria; kingdom Pseudomonadati; phylum Bacteroidota; class Bacteroidia; order Bacteroidales; family Bacteroidaceae; genus Bacteroides; species Bacteroides sp. L008. The sequence goes on from NZ_JBFNXO010000001.1 coordinate 978,916, forward strand.
TGTATTGCTAACCTCTTTTATCAAGCGGAATAACGGTTCATTCAACTCACTTAGATTCGTTACTTCTGAAGGCCAGTAATTCATTTCCAAATTGATGTTACAGGTATATTTACTGTCCCAGGAAGGGAATAATTTATCATTCCAGATTCCTTGCAGGTTGGCGGGCTGTCCTCCCGGTTGGGAAGAACAGATCAACAGATAACGTCCGAATTGGAAATAAGTGGCAACCAGATGAGCATCATTGGTGTTCTTGAAATTTTCCACACGCTTATCGGTTGGCACATTTGCATATTGGTCTTTTCCTAAATCGAGAGAAACGCGTGTCAGGTATTGCCGGTAGAAATCAACGTGGCTCTTTTTCGATTCGATGAATGGATGAACCATTGCCTTCTCCAAATAGTTTTTTGCCCGTTCTACTTGATTACCGGTAATGTCTTGATAATTATTGAAATTAGTCGCAATAGATACATAGATGATTGCTTCGTCGGCTTTCTCAACAGAAAGTATCCCATCGGCACAAGCTATTTCTCCACCTTTATTTTTAGCAGTCAATCTGCCTTGAAATTCCACTTTCCCTTTCAACCCCTCATGCAAGGAGGATACTCCTGAAAGAGTTACGCAGTTTCCTGCTTCAGAAGCGATCATTACGTCCTGGTGAGGCGAAGTCAGTTGAGCGTTAAATGTAATTTGTCCGGGACGATTGGCTGTCAGGCGCACCATTACTACCTGATCGGTAAATGAAGTAATCGTTTCGCGTTGATATTGCACTCCGTCTACTTCATAACGCACCATCACACGGGCTGAATCCAGACTTAACTCCCGATAATAGTTGGAATAACGGGTATGACCGGGAAAGGCAATTCGCAAATCACCGAAACTTTGATATGGCATTCCGGAATTCGTCTTTGCCATCACCTTTTCTGTAGCGAGAGTCTGTGCTTCCAGGTATTTTCCGGCAAAAACAAGTTCACGCACTTTGGGAATATACTCCAGCGCGTCTGGATTGGCGTTGTTATTGGGGCGTCCTGCCCAGATCGTTTCTTCGTTTAGTTGTATTTGTTCTGTCCCTGGTGTCCCATAAACCATGGCTCCCAGGCGTCCATTTCCCAAAGGTAGTGCTTCTGTCCATACCTGTGCCGGGCAGTCATACCATAGTTTATATTCTTGTGCAGACACATTCGTTTCCTGCGCATGAATGCAGCCCACAGACATCAGTACAAACTGGTACCCGATTAATCTTTTTTTATTCATTTCCATCTAACTGCTTTTATACTTTTATAAAAGGACGTTTAATGGGGGATTTTGTACCCACTATGCAGGTACTAAGAAGTAGGAATGATTTATTATTCTTTCAGTTGCCATACTTTGAAATATACTTCCTATATTTGTCAGTAGAATATTTAATAAGAAGAAATTATGAAAAGTTTTAATGTTACATCTATGTTAGTGGTGCTGATGTTCTTGTGCTTTACAGGAATACAGGCACAGACCGTTACTCCTAGTAAGAAATATATCACGAAAGAACTGAATAACGTGAGCAATTTCAGTTCAATCAGAGTTCTGGGTAGTCCCGACGTTGAGTATCGTCAGAGTAATGGTTCTAAAACAACAGTTTCTATATATGGTTCGGATAATCTGGTTGACCTGTTGGAAGTATCTACAGTAAATGGAGTGCTACAGGTAAATATAAAGAAAGGCGTTAAGATTCTTAGCGGAGAACGCCGGTTGAAAGTGATTGCCTCTTCTCCTTCATTGGATAATGTCGATATTAAAGGCTCGGCCGATGTATATCTGAAAGGTACTATCAAAGGAGCTGACTTAAATCTGAATATAACAGGTTCCGGAGATATTGAAGCTGAAAATCTGCAATACACCAATCTTTCCGCTTTTGTAAAAGGTAGTGGAGATATTGACGTGAAGAATGTGAAGGCCACTACTGTAAAAACGATAGTTAGCGGTTCCGGTGACGTGAAAATAAAAGGTGCCACTCAAATGGCTATGCTGACTGTGAATGGTTCCGGTGATATCAGTGCCGACAAGCTGACGGCTACTAATGTCGTTGCTACAGTTTCAGGTTCCGGCGATATATCTTGTTACGCTTCCAAACAGTTGGACGCAAAAGCCAGTGGCAGCGGAGATATTGAATACAAAGGAAGTCCTTCTATTGTAAATAAGCAAGGTAAGAAAGACTCAATTTCCGGCAAGTAAGAAATTAGATCCTGCAGAAAGCGGGTAAATATGTGCAATGTTACATATTTACCCGCTTTTTGCTATAAACAAACGTAAATACGGTTTTAAAGCCATTAAAATAGATGAATTCCGGCAACAAACAGATATGCTGATTGTTGTGACAATTAATCATTCGTTTTTTATTCACCTGAAAAAATACAGATTATGGCAAAGAATTCTCCCGATGAAGGAATAAGTACAAAAATGGTGGAAAAGCAGGCAGATCCCTCTTTCAGCAACCTCAAAGAGTACCAGGCAAAAAGACTATTCAGTGAGACTCCCGAACCGACGGCGGATACAGTGGAAACTCCAAGCCGGATACCTGTTTTTGTTGTCCAAAAGCATGAAGCCAGTCATTTTCATTTCGATTTCCGTCTGGAAGTGGATGGAGTGTTGAAAAGCTGGGTGGTTCCTAAAGGCCCTTCCATGAATCCGAAAGATAAAAGACTGGCTATACAAGTAGAAGATCACCCTTTGAGTTACGCACACTTTGAGGGAGTTATACCCGAAGGCAACTATGGAGCGGGTACAGTGGAAATATGGGATAGCGGAACCTATGCTTGTGTCGGTAATAATCGTAACATTTCCGCTGCCATTAAAAACGGAATACTTGAATTCAAATTACATGGTCATAAGCTCAAAGGCCTGTTTACCCTTATCCATACGAATATGGACGATCAGGACAGAGACTGGTTACTAATCAAGAAAGACGATATATTTGCAGTCACTCATGTCTACGATGCGAAGAATATTTCATTGTATGATGAGGTATTTCTGTGATATATATGTTCCTTATGGTTAAATGATACTCACTTACATATATAATTTTCTAATTATATACGTAGTTTTATGACTCAATAGAATCTATTGTTTTGATGATTCAATTAATTTTTTCATGATATTATGAGCGTATTATTATGATGAAAATAATTAACTAACAGAGGCTATTGGGGTAAAACGAAGACTTGATAGTATACCCCTCTTAATATTTCGGTAACAAAAGACATTGTTACCATTTTTGATAGAAAACACCCATTGTTTTTGTTGGAAACCACCTCCTGTGTGAACGTTGAAAAGTTTATACTTGCATCGGATTTTAAGCACGTTAAAAGATTATCAGGCGTGTTTTACGAAAGGTGTAGAATATTAATCAAATCCGATATTAGTATGAATGATTGTTACCTGAATTTATTAGTAAGCTTCCGAGCTTTATCCTCTTCAGATCCTGGAGCCAATTTAGTAAACAGCAAACAAACTATTGGCATCATTTTACCCGATTTGTCGTTGCTTGGATATGCGATCCCTGTGGAAAGTCTCGGTATTGGACTGTTTGTGATTCTATTTGCGTATCTTATAATAGAATACAATGTGCAGTTATTATCGCATGAAAAATTTAAGATTGCCATGAACATGCTCCATACAGCACATACACCGTTAATATTGCTGCGGAATCAATTGGAAGAACTCAAAACAGGCAACCTCCCTGAACCTCTTTCCCAACAAGTGGAAGAAGCACTGGGATATGCCGAATGTATCATATATTGTAACCAGAATATTGCAACTCTAAATAAAGTAAATAAGAGAATTCCTCCTAAAACGTCAACGGTAAATTTGGAACTTTCCACTTATGTTACTTCCATTGTCAATCAATGCCGGGCTTATGCCAACTCCCGCCAGATACAGCTGACTGTTGGTGAATGTTCGGATTGCGTCAGTTGCAGGATAAACGAAAACATAATGACTGCAGCACTTCAACACCTTATCAACAAGATGATTTTGATTTCCGATTCAGGCTGTTGCATATCAATCAACGTAACCCACACAATAAATTCTTGGCAGTTGCAGATTAGCAATAACGAAATAGCCGGGCAAAGAACAGAGAAAATGTTTCCCTTTATTCCTATTATATTTCCCGTGTATGGATATAGTGATTTATGGACGGTAAGAAAAATCATCCGTCTGCATGGCGGAAAAATAACCGGATGCAGACATGGTAAAGCAGCTACTTTTCAAATCGTCATTCCGACAGACTGCCGTTGTCAGAATCAGTCATGCCCGGTATTGAGACATTCTTCTACAAAAACGAAGACTCCAACAAATGACTCCTGCGAGAGTCCTAAGAGCAATAAACAAAACACTAAAGCGAGAGAAACTTCCCATATCCTATTAGTAATGGCAGATAAGTTATTCAGTGATTATTTAAAGAAAACCTTATCACGCTATTTTCAAGTTTCAGTTCTTGATAATCCGGAGCTGTTAATGGATACGGCTATCAGTCAAAATCCTGATGCTATCATTATTGACGACAATGTGAATGGAATAAGCGGAGATATACTTAGCACTCAAATTAAGGAAGATAAAACGATAGGATACATACCAATCATTCTTCTATTAAGAGCCTTTGATAACGAAAGCTATTTGTCACATTTAGGGAGTGGGGCAGACCGTCTGGGATTGCGTACGGAAAGCATTTGTAAACTTAGGGCAGACATACGTATGCTTGTCGAAAACCGCATGGTCTTACGCGAACGGATCAGGCTGTTTCTGTCAGATGCCATTTCTCCGATGATTTCCACAAAAGCCGAAATAGAAACAGAAAATGCCGACCGGAAATTTATGGATAAAGTCAATGAAATCCTGGAGAAAAATCTCTCTACTGATAAATATACAATAGATAAATTAAGCGTTGATATAGGCATGAGCCGCACTGCTTTTTATAATAAGATAAGAGAGATTACGGGCAACCCTCCCGAAAACTATATCAATTCATTCAAAATGGACAAAGCACTTAAATTGCTGGCCTCCCAGCAGTACAACATTTCGGATATTGCAGGTATACTGGGCTATTGCGATGCCAAATACTTTGGAAAGAAGTTCAAAGACTTCTATCATGTATGTCCGTCTGATTATATAAAGAGTATTGTAGGATAAAAGAGTATAGAAAAAGAGGGTGCTTGTACACCCTCTTTTCTTTATACCTTTTTACGCTTTTTCTCTTTGACTGCAAATCTTGTTTTATACAGAATGATATCCCCCGGGTTTTCTGATTAGATATCTACCCAATTCAACAGGCTTTTGTGTCATGAACGTCTGGCCTTATTAAGAGATTATTTGGCTTCTAAATCCAATAAGATGAGACTCGTGTAAGGTATGGCTTTGATTATACATTGCGACAAATAGAGCGCGAGTGGTTGTTTATCAGTAAAAAGAATAAGAAAGAATTGCCTTATTTCGTACGTGATGAAGAAGGTATTGGCGTTGATGAAATGCTTTTTGCAGAAGGTATAGGTTGGGAAGAACGAACAAATGATAATCGTTTGTTCCTGTCATTGGTAGCTCAGCTTGGTGGAACTATCAGCAAAAATGTTTTAAATTTTTTTAATTCTGGATACAATGTTATATCTGGATTGAATAGCCAAGGTTATGAGGGCTTGACGGAAAGACAATTTTTGAATAAAGAAGCAGAATCAGTTGATGCTTTACAATTCTTCAAAGATTTGCAGCTAGGTTTCATCGATATAGAAACCGATGAGCATGAGATAGAAAAAGGCAGAAAAGCGATAGATGTTTTTACTGTGCATAATATATATAATAAAGATGGAGAAATAACAGGTAAACAACTTTTTCGTTTTGATTATTGTGAATCACAAGGTACACAGAAACTTTTCGAACTGGCAGGACCGTTGTTTGAAGCTTTACGTCATGGTCGGTTGTTGGTGATGGATGAATTGGATGCTAAAATGCACCCATTGATTTCTCAACATATAATCAAACTGTTATGGTTTACAGAGAAAGATAAGGCTGAATCTACAGATTTGTACAGTTTGATGCATATAGTGTTACCTGACGGAACGAAGCCGAGAGGAGATGGTAATCTTGAACGTAATTATATAAAAGGACGTTATGGTGCCGTTCCTTATTTAAGTACTATTGAATAATCTTTTGTAACTATGGGAAAGAAGAAGGAACTTTAAACAGAAAAAATGAAAATCCTATTTCTTATGTAAAACTTGCGATATGATTTCTTTTTGTATATTCTCATCAATGATTTCCATTTTTATTTTGTTCAGGAATTCCATTTCTCCTTCCTTGTGTTTCTGATTGATGATAAGGGCAGCTAGTATCAGTACATGTTTGTAATATCGTTCTATAAAATGTTTATTATCGCAGACATGTATTTGGCGAAATAGACTTTCTGTGACTTTATTCCAAAATAACTCTCGTTCTATTTCATCATTGAAAGCTTCAGAAGCACTAACAAGCAGTAGTTGGCAGCAGAAGATGAAACATTCTGATTGTAACTTGTCATAAAGATTATTCTCTGACGTCGCATTCCATCCCTCATACACAATATGGCATAATTTCGATTCCTTTTCTAATAATAATTTGCCAGAATTTCCCATATGTGTTATTGCATTGATTATTGTATTGAGATTAGCAATACTGTTAGAATCCAGTGTTGGATACCATTTATTTGTATTATTCTTTATATTATTAATGATAGTCTTTATAGCCGATTCTAACTTAGATACATTTGGCTCTTCATCATTGAGGAGTATATCTATCACGAGTACCAAGTAGTCAAAGTCTCCCGTATCTATATCCCAATAGGTTGCATTATACTTATTAATAATATAATCCTTTATTAATTCAGTTAACTTATTATATGCTTCATAATGCACATCTTTCCTGCTTTCTCTTTGTTTCAGTTTCAGTGTTGCTGCCCATCTGGTTAGTTCCTGTTCCGTGAAACATATTTGTAACTTTTCAAACATCACTTTTATATGATCTTTTAAATGAGCCTTCCAATCATTGTATTTGAGCTCACCTTGTCTTTGAATTTGAAGAAATCTCTTATCATAATCATTGTCTTCATTCAGTGTATAAGAATGGAGATTTACAGACACTTGTTGACTCCATTCGAACCAATATTCTCTTATCAAGGCAGCCATCGTTTTAGGATATTCGAAATGGTATTTTTCAAGATTATGAAGTATTGCAAGAAAATGTTGCTCTGCTTTAAGTTCCATAATAAGTACTGATTGCAGAAATAAATGTTTTAAGTTTTGTAGTAGAGTGAGCCATTGCAAATAGTTGCCTTCTCGTAGTAACCTGTTGGAAAGTATATAATATTCACTAGGTAAAAGTATATAGCAGGAGTAACAATGATATATTTGTGAAACATCATTTTGCAGTTCTTCGTCACTTTTTCCTGATAATAGATAATTGAACGTTCCTTCTTTGCCATGAGCACAAGAATAGGAATGTTTGAGTACATCGTCAGAATCGAATGTCATGTTATTGTAAAGTACATCTGCTATTGATTTTGCTTGCAACTCTTCTTTATTATATGTATGTGGGGCTTCCTTCCATTTTATGACATTACATAATTCATGGAAGTTTCTATTCGGAATTTCAATATCCAGATTCATAATGTTTTTATTTAGCTAATTGAGATTTCAGTGAGTTCAAAACTCTGGTCAAATGAGCAATATGTTTTAATAGTTTCCCTTTCGGGCTTGCATTGAGCTTAACTTTGCGTTGGATATAGCCGTCAAGTGACTCCGAGTTTTCTGTGTCATTCCACCATCGTTCGAAGTTCTTACGCATATATTCTAAACTACCTTGTGGTATCTTGCAAATAGAAGATGCTCTGTTACCGAACTCATTTAATGAAGAACCAATAAGCCAGCCACAATCATCAATGATAATGAAACGATCGTGAATAGACAGATTCTTAGTAAGCGAACGACATTCTGCCACCTCTCTTCCCACTTTTCTATTGTAATAGTTGATGCAATCGTTCAGTTTCAATAGATAGTCTTCGGAATCCGGTGAACTTATATTACCTAGCTGTTTCTCGCTATTGATAATTTTTACTTTTACGTCAAGTTTTTTCATAAAGAATATGTACTTTTCGAAATCTTCTTTCTTGAAATAAGGATCACAAATGAGACATTCGTTTTCTGCAGAGTCGAGTAGTTGCATGACATATTCTCTTGCCTTTTCTTTATTTTCTTTATTCTGATTAGTATCTGCACTAAAAAATACAAACTCCATGTGTTTTTCATTCAATTCAGCTAAACAACGTGACTCATCATTAGCGAGATTATCCTTTAATTTTTTATTTGACTTCCTTTTTTTCTTACCATTCAAGACGATTTTTGTCACAGTTACAGTTCTTTTGCTGCCATCTGATTCACTTTTCTCCAGTTCTATTTCTTTAGATGAAAAAGTTTCATAACTGAATTCTTTTCCTAGAAAAATGACACGTTTATTCATCCAAATCAGTTCACCATTGTTATTGAATATCTTTATGCCAACTTGCAGTGAGAAGAATGGTAGCGGAATAAATATATTCGCAGATCTGCAATCAATAACTGTATCCGTTTCGGTTATGATGTTACTTTCATTATCATACTGCGTTATTCTCACCTTTAAAGAATCTACATATGGTTTCCTGAATTTCATTTGCATGTAAAGTCCATTTGGTTTTTCAGATACCCGAAAGTCAATATTCCGAAATATCTCATTATTATGTAGGATATATACATTACCGATATGGCTGGTATATTCCATAATGTCATATCCTAAATGTTTCTTTGTGAGATATGAGAGTTTTGGGAGCAAACCTTTCAACTGAAGTTCCTTCAGCATTTGAGAATTAGGATCAAAGAAACCTTTCAGTCTGAAAGAACATTTGCGTTTAGGTAATATATCCGGTAAAGTAATCAAGTCTTTTTTCTCCAATTCTATAAATAGCTTTCCTAGGGGATTACCAGAGGGGTATTGCCCAAAAGAATCATTCAAAAAATAAAGAGGCATTCCGTATATAGTAATTTCATCCATAGGAGCTTGAGGTAGAATGTCGGTATCAATATCCTCAATTAGTAGTCCGGTACGGAATGGAGCATCATCTTTACCACGATCGAGGAAACTTTTTCTTGACATTGATGGATTGTAATCCTGCATATCATCCAAAATATTCTCAATAACAGTAAGTATATTGTAATACTTATTCTGTTTTATGTCTTTAAGGTATAATATGGTTCGTCGTATCATATTGAGTGTATACTTTCATAATCGTCTATTTTGCATGAGCTTTCATACAATCTTCCATTTTTTGAATTACTACATGGGTAAGTCTCTGGATTCTATCCGGAAAAACATGATAGCTGAACACGAGGCAAAGGCCGATCTTTACCATCAGAGTTATAAGATTTTGAGACACCAATATAAAGATTCTTCCAATCCGAATCTCTTCCATCATCTCTCGTTATCGTTATATAGTGAGACCAATTTGGCTTTTTGAATAATATAGCCGGACCTTCATTCCCTTTTTTGACTTCAAAAAACAATCCCATTTGGGACGCAAATTTACCTAACGGTTTAAATACGAATTCATTCCTTAATCTATTGCTAATTTCAGCTCTGTTATCCATCAAGGCCACAACAGCCTCTATATTATTGATGGCTAAATTTACTATTTTATCACTACTATCTTTATTCATATCTTGTCCGGTTATTTGTTTAATAAGTGTTATGTACTGGGAAATAGTCTCTCTTGCCAACGGTTTGTCGTATGCTAACATTACACACTGCGACAGCCAATGGAGAATATGCTCATCGTATGAGATACAATGATAGTCCATCTCTTCGTTTCCCAATGAATCTTTACTTGCCTCATGACCGTCAAGTGTAAGATAAATCAGTTTGAACCCTTTTGGAAAGTGTTGTTTTCCATAGTTGTTGTATCGCAATAACTGATGGTGTTGATCAATAGCATATATTTTATTCTCAATGATAACTGCATGTTCGCCATCCTCTAAGATTATATCAATGCGCCCACCAGTGGACTCTGTTCGCTCACCAATATATCGTTCGACTATATTGCTTTTACAATTGGAAATATAATCTTTGTTTAAGCCAATAACTGCAAGGAATTCTTTAAGTAGAGCATCTTTCAGTCCATGACTTCCGTTAGGATTTAACAATTCTGCAAGAAATGCGGAATGTAATCTTACCTCATCAGACCATAGTCCAAGCGTGTTGAAAACGTTGAAGTAATCTCCATTTCGTTGCTTCTGTTTCATCCGTTCTTGCTCGACAAGACAAACTTTGCCTATTTCGATTAAAAAATTATTCAATTTCATACTTTAGACATTTTGTTGCACACAAAAATAATAAAAAACGGTCCATTTTATATGGAACCTATAAATTATCACATGTTTTTCTCCTCCTTCACTATCTTTCTCCACCTCTGAAACGCCCTCATTAAACTTTCTTCTTCCACTAACTCTACCATATTATAATGTGCGACGAAAGTTTCCATTGATTTTTTGAACATGATGCCGTGGCAGTATTTATTTTCCAGAAGAAATTCATAAAGTTCGGCCTTCATTTCTACTTCCATTGCTTTTTCAATGATAAGTGCACTGTCGTGACCTATATAATTATATACATTTGGATTTTTTCCGTTTCTTGGGTGGGGGAGAGTAAAGGTGATATTTCCGGTTTCGTGCCATGAGGCATTGGGAGGGTGTGGGATGGAAAGTTGGTGGAGGAAGTGGTAAAGAGGCTGGGTGTCAAGAAGATGGATGGCGGAAGGCGAGGAGGAAAAGCGGTCTGGAGGTACGTCAAGGTGATTTTTATAGCGCACGTACATGTAAGCCGCTAGATAGGGCTTGATTTGGAAAGTAACTGTAATCATTGTTTTTTAGATTTTATTTGTAAAATATTTATCAGAGTAGTACCATTTTTAATATTGGCATTTGCATTATTGTGTTGAGAATTTTCTTATAAAAGGAAGGTACGAGAGAATGCTTGTGTAATGATTTGAATTTCAGGTGGTTACATAAGTGGTTTTTGGTTTAAAACCAACGGGTCGTTCCTTTAAAAGGAACGACCCGTTCGACACCGAGGAATACCCCGTTGGTTTTAAAGCAACGAGGCGCTCCTTAAAATCAAGAGATAAAACTATAGTAAATCTCTCAAAAAATTGAAATCGTGAAATAATCTAATCTATTTCAATGTAAAGAAATTGTATCGCTATGTGTTTGAGTGTTTTTATTTGTATAAAGAAATATACCGAGTGTCATATATGGAGAATTTTCAGATAGTACCTATTTAACATAGTTTAAACGAGACTCTTTTATAATTCTGATTTTATTTTATGTTTAAGATCAATTTGAAATTTAATTATAATATTGATGAAAGGTTTGATAGGAGGTTAATTGAGCTAAAATGGCTATAGCGTACTTCATTAAAAGAAAAATCACCAAGTTCTATCAGAACTTGGTGATTTTTCATACCCTATTTATATTAAAATAAGTGTATAAGTTATTAAAATGTAAATTATCAATCTTTCTCAAGTTGTATTTATTAACAATTCCTTTTTGGTATCGTTTAATGGAACAAAAGTATATATTCTTTTTGCAAAAAACAACGAAAAGACATATTTTTTTTGCGAAATCGTTATATGGATTGATCGAAAAAGTAAAATCAAGCAACATTTCTCCCCTAGATAACATATTTGATGTAAAAACACAACAAAAGCAATGAATCTTTATTAAGTTCTGATAGAACTTAATAAAGTGTGAAAAGTGAGTTTAATTGTTTTAGGGCTATTTAATAACTTAAAAAGAGATTTATGAAGAAAAAATTAGCGCTGCTATTTGGATACCTTTTTATAGGTATCGGGCTGATAACAGCTCAAACGCAGAAAGTCACGGGGACTGTGATTTCCGATGATGACAAACAGCCTGTTGTAGGGGCTTCGATTGTCATAAAAGGCACAAATTTAGGTACAATAACAGACGTGGATGGTCGTTTTACTTTGCTAAATGTACCAAATTCAGCAAAAATAATACAAATCTCTTATATAGGTATGAAAACGGAGTCGGTTTCTGTACAGCCGACTATTAAAGTTATTTTGAAATCTGATGCACAACTGATGGACGAAGTTGTGGTGGTGGGCTACGGTTCGGCAAAGAAACTTGGTTCGGTAGTAGGTTCTGTAACAACAGTAAATAATAGTAAGATAGCCAATAAACCTGTGGCCAATGCCGGGGATGCATTGCAAGGACAGGTTGCCGGTTTGCAGGTTTTTACTCCTAGTGGGGAACCGAGCGGAACTGTCGTAATGAGATTGCGTGGAGTAAGTTCGATCAACTCAAATACAGAACCTCTTTTTATTCTCGACGGTTCACCTATCTCCTCCGGTGCATTTACTGCATTAAATCCGAATGACATCGAAAGCATGACTGTATTGAAAGATGCGTCCTCAACAGCCATTTATGGATCCCGTGCTGCTAACGGAGTGGTAATAATGACTAGTAAGAAAGGTAAAATGGGACAGAAAGCCCGTGTAACCGTTAATGCGCAATATGGCTGGTCTAAAATGACGGGAGACAATATCGAGATGATGAACAGCGAACAATGGCTCACTCTGCAGGAAATGTTGGACCCGGGGAAAGTATATGATACGACATTCCAAAAACGGAAAAAGTTCTATGTAGATAATGGTATATCGACAGACTGGTCGGACGTCTTTTTCGGAGATGCAGCTCCTACCCAGCAATATGATGTAAATGTGGTCGGTGGCTCTGAAGGTATCAACTATTATGTCTCATTCGGTCACTATGATACGGATGGAATTATGGATGATTCATCCCTGCGTCGTGAGACTTTGCGTAGTAATGTAGAAGTGAAGGTGACCGATTGGCTGAAAGCAGGAATTAATGTGAACCTTTCCTATCAGAAATATAATACAACCACTTTCGGTACGGAAGCCAATAGCGTTTATAATAAAGCATATGCTGCCCGCATTTATCGTCCCGATCAGACGATGAATGAAATATTGACCGATGAAGAAGGTAATTTTACAGGTTATGGCAAGCGACTGGATCATTTAGACGATATGGGATACTATAATCCGTATTATCTGTCAGAGCTTCAGCCTAACGACCGGAGTACGGTACGTATCAACGGTAATACCTTCTTTAATATAAACCCGATAAAAGGATTGAATATCCGTACTTCACAGGCAGTAGATGCTTTTGATTACCGCAACTCTCATAAAGCATATCCGGAAGGACCATTTGAGGGAGCAGGAGTAGCATCCGAGTCTTTTGAACGTTATTATTCATTTACTTTTACCAATACGGCAGAATATAAGTTCAGTTTGTCGGGTGCACATCATTTTACGGTATTGGCGGGACAGGAATCCATCATAACCAAAAATGAGAATTTCTCGGCGACTTCTAAAAAAATGGTAGACAGCCGGATGATGCTGATGGCAGCAGGAGCCGAATCAGAAGTACCCATACACTCAATGTATGATAAAGTATTCAATTCCTATTTCGGTACAATCAGCTATAGCTTTGCTGACCGATACTATATTGATTTGGCAGCACGACGTGACGGTTCTTCTTTGTTTGCCAAAAACAACCAATGGGCAAACTTCTATTCATTAGGAGCCATGTGGGATATGAGAAAAGAAGATTTTATGCAGAATATCTCATGGTTGAACAGCTTGCAGTTGAAAGCGAGCTATGGAACAACAGGTAATTCCGGTATCAGTGCCTATAACGCTTTGGCATTGGTTGGCTCCGGTTTGCTGTATAACGGGCAGGCAGGTATTGCTCCTTCCACCGTTGGGAATGATAACCTGACATGGGAAAGTATGAAAACACTGAATATAGGAATCAGCACAAGGGTGTTTGACCGTTTTTCTGTGGATTTGGAATTCTATAACCGTCAGACAGAAGATATGCTGATGGCGTATCCGTTGTCATACACTACCGGACATGGCAGTAGTGTGGAAAATGTGGCGAGTATGCGTAATCGTGGCTTTGATATTACACTGGGAGTGGATATTCTGAAAACAAGAGACTTTTCATGGAGTGTTTCCGGAAATTTGAATTATAATAAGAATGAAATAACCAAACTGTTTAACGGGTTGGATGAATATACCTTACCCGATACCGGTTTGAAAATGAAAGTCGGTAAACCTTGGGGAGAATATTACTATGTAAAGTGGGCGGGAGTCGATCCGCGTGACGGATATAATATGTGGTATGATAAAAATGGAAATCTGACGAAAAGTTATTCCGAAGAAGATGCCGTTTTTATCGGTAAGCAACGTTACGCACCTTGGTCAGGTGGTTTTGGCACCCAATTCGGATGGAAAGGGATTTCCGTCAGCGCGGACTTTTCCTTTATGCTTGGCCAGTATATGTTGAATAATGAACGCTTCTTTACAGAAAATCCGACCTTCGCGGGTTCGGACAATCAAACCGTGGAAATGCTTAATATGTGGCAGAAACCGGGAGACGTAACCAGAATCTCTACTCCGGATTCTCCGATGCAGTTTGACACGCATTTGTTGGAAAATGCCTCATTTATGCGTATGAAAAATCTGACTGTCGGATATACTTTCCCTACCAAGCTGATTCAGAAAACCGGAGTAATCAGTAATGCCAGAATCTATTTTGTAGGACGTAATTTGCTAACTGTGACTAAATATAAAGGATATGATCCGGAAGTGGACAGTAATATCCAGTTGGGTAACTACCCCAATACCAAGCAATACTCTTTTGGCGTCGAACTAACTTTCTAAAAACATAAAGAATGGTGAATATGAAGAAAATATCTATAATAGCATTGACTGTACTGACACTTGGAATGACTTCCTGTGATATGGATAAAATGCCATATGATGCTATTCCGACAGAGGAAGCATTGACAACCATAGTCGGTTTTGAAGAAGCGCGTGCCGGTATCTATTCTGTATATCTGGGACTGACTGGCGGCAGCTATGTGCTGGTGCCCGAAGTTCAGGCGGATGCCTTTAATGCAGTGGCGGATTTCTCTAATAAATATGGTGAGTTGCACCGTTGGACCTTCGAGAGTACCAACTCTGCTATAGAAACAATTTGGGCAAACTGTTACGCTGCTATCGGACGTGCCAATTTCTTTATCGACGGAGTAGACAAGATAGATGAGAATCCGGAGATTGAGTTGACTGAAATCCAAAGAAAGCAGATTAATGTCTACGAGGGGGAAGCTTATTTCACAAGAGCATACTGCTACTTTTATCTGGCAACATTATTTTGTCGTGATTACAATGTGGCTACTGCAAGCAGCACTCAGGGACTGCCGCTTCAAGTGAAATATGAACCCAAACTTTCTGCTACCCAATATCCGGGACGTTCTTCACTGGAGGATACTTATAAACAGATATTAAATGATCTGGAAGAAGCTGAAGAGCGCATAGAAACGGCCAAAAATGGTATTGCTGATTATGACAGATATATCAACGGCGGATATGTGACCGTGAATACAGCTCCCAAGAACTGCGGAAATTATATTACGATAGATGTGGTGGCGGCTCTGAAAGCACGCGTTGCCCTGCAGATGGATGACTATGAAAATGCTGCGAAGTATGCGGGTGACCTGGTTAATTCAAACAGATATCCATTGTCGAATACAGCGAAGGACTTTGAAAGTATATGGAAGGATGACAAAGGAACGGAAACCATCTGGCAGATTGCCATGACCAGTGCTGATGACGCCGGTGTCCCTTTAGGAACTATTTTTATCGGTTATCCGACCACAAAGAAGGATTATATTCCTACACAAAGACTGATTGACTTATATAATGAGAAAGATATCCGGTTGGCCACTTATTTCGGGAAGTATCATTTAACCGTATCGTCCGGTAATGCAGCGGATATATATTTCTTTAATAAATATCCGGGTAATGAGTATTACAATGCATTAGGAAGTGAAACACGGTATTTGAATCAGCCGAAACCATTCCGCATTGCTGAAATGTATCTGATTGCCACTGAAGCCAATGCAAGGATCGGAACTGCGGCATCTGTGCAAAAAGCGAATGATGCTCTGAATGCACTAAAGAAAGCACGAATCGAGGGACTGGCTGATGCGACCTACGATCAGGAGGCTTTGCTTAATGAAGTCATGAACGAACGCGAACGTGAACTGGTGGGTGAGGGCTACCGGCTGATGGACCTGAAACGTTGGGGAAAAGGTGTGAAACGCGGAAAAGCACAAAGCAAAGGGTTGATACTTTTCCCGGGACAGGCAAGCACTGACGGACTGGATAAACCTGCTGATGACCAGCGGATGCTTTGGCCTATTCCTAAAGCTGAAATGGACGCCAATCCTCAACTGGCAGGTCAGCAGAATCCGGGATATTAATAAATTGAATAAAGTAAATTATCAAACACTTGAGTAAAATGAACTATCTGAAAATATATGCATTTCTTCTGTGTGCTGTTCTAATAACTGCCTGTTCGGATGACGAGGAACAGCTTAACTCCGGAGCGGCTACGGTAAACTTGCAGGAGACAGCGATGACAGTGAAAGAATCTGCAGGTTTGTGCACTGTACCTGTCGTAGTGACAGGTGAACATACCGGAACTATCCGTGTGACATTCGAGTTAAAGGATCATAGTGCAAAAGAAGATGAAAATTACATCGTCACCACCAAAACACTACTTATTCCTGCCGGACAGGAGACTATAAATTTTGAGTTTAAAACTGTAGATGACAAAATAGTCAATGATGACCGTTCCTTTGATATTGAAATAGCTAGTGCGGAAGGGGCGTCCATTGGTGAAAACAAGCGGTTGACGGTGATTATTGAAGACAATGATTCCAGTCTTTATGAAACTCTTTCAGGAACTTGGGTATTTACCGGAACGGCATCTGCCACCAATGTGTCCAATGTGCCGATAGGCTTCTCTGTAAAAGTAAATACGGCGGAAGAAGGTACGGAGGCTTACGGACACTATATGGTTTGTTCAAATAAGAATGGGTTTGATCCGGATAATGATATTGAGTGGGAATTTAACTGGCGGTTGCACTATGAATATGATGCAGCTAAGCAGAAAACCTATCTGTCTATCGTGACGGACGAAGATGTTGCTTCCTATGGCTTATATACCATTCGTTTCAGGAGACTTGCTCTGGATGGAAGTTCTTCCGATGTTTACCGGGGAGAATACGATGCTGAAACACAAACGGTCACTTTCGAGAATGCTAACCTGATAGGCGATATGTATAAAGAAGGTGAGATACAGATACAAAAATTCAGGCTTTTTGGTTGTAAGATGGAACTTATCAGATAAAAAAACAAAATTATAAACATCACTAATAAAAGAATTTATGAGAGCATTAATTGTCTGCATTACCCTGTTGTTTGCTTTTCTAACTTGTGCTATGGCACAAATACCGTCAGTCAAGGTTGAAGATTCCAAAGGAACGCAGGTGAACACCGCTTCCCTGGTTAATCACAAGACGCCTATGATTATTTCTTTTTGGGCAACAACGTGCAAACCCTGTATTCGTGAGTTGGATGCTATTAATGAACTGTTGCCCGACTGGTTGGAAGAAGCCAAGTTTCGTGTGGTAGCTGTCTCAACAGATGACAGCCGTTCTACAGCCAAAGCGCGTGCGCTGGCGGAGGGGCATGGATGGGATGATTTTATCATGTTGTATGATAAGAATCAGGAGTTCATGCGAGCTATGAATGTGAGCCTGACCCCGCAGGTATATGTGGTAAATGCGGAGGGAAAAATTGTCTATTCACATACCGGCTATGCTCCGGGAAGTGAACTGGAACTATTGAAAGCGATTAAAAAATTACAGAAGTAAATCTGTTATTATTCATAGATAAACGCAATGACATGACTAGAATAAGATTTCGGATGTTTGCTTTATTAGCGTTAGCATCAACTCTGACCTATGCACAGGAAGATAACAAGAAGGGTTATCTGACGGGGAGCTTTGAAACAAATACGACTTACTATAAGGATGATAGTAAAACAGAAGCAGAATCTCCGGAGGATCATTTTGGTTCGAATAATTATCTGAAATTGGATTACTATCAGGGCAAGTTTGCCGTAGGCGTACAGTTGGAAGCCTATGAACCGGTACTGGTGGGATACCCGAAAGAATTGGAAAAGGCAAAGCTGACCAACTATTACGTATCTTGGGCCGACAAGGATTTCTCCATAACAGCGGGTACGTTTTATGAGCAGTTCGGTAGTGGACTGCTATTCCGTAGCTGGGAGGACCGTATGCTTGGTTTAAATAATGCGGTGATGGGAGCACGTTTTACCTACAATTACAAGAATATTGTAGGGTTGAAGGCTATTTGGGGAACTCCACGTTTTGGTATGGATTTTTCTGATACACAAGTACGTGGTGTAGATGTAAGTTTCTCCCTGTCTGAAATGCTTAAATGGCAAAATACCTCCTTGAGTATCGAAGGAGGGGCATTGAACCGGTATGAGAAGATCAGTATCGACCTCGAAGAAGAAGGAGGAAAGCCTTATTCGAATGGCTTCTCGGGGCGGGTGAATTTTGAACGTTCCGGGTTTACAATGAAGGGGGAATATGTAGATGGCGGTGATAAATATTATGGATTCATCCACGACGACAAAGCTTTTGTAAGGAAACGTGCCAATGCACAATTGCTGGAACTGGGCTATAGTGGCAGCGGATTAGGTGTGAATCTGACTGGACGTCGTCTGGAATGGATGAACAGTGAAATTATTGCTGGTAATGGTTCTACTTCGAATTTGTTGAATTACGTCCCGGCGATGAGTACGCAATATACCTATATGCTGACCAATTTACATCCTCATACTCCACAAGTGGGAGATGTGACGAATACAATCAGCGGTGAGATGGGGGGACAACTGGATGTCTTTTATCATTTCAAAAGAGGAACGGTGATTGGAGGTAAGCGCGGTCTGAAATTACATGCTAACTTCTCTACCTATTACGCTTTAGAAAAAGAAGGCACAGCCCAGATGGGTAACTTGGCGTTCCGTGATTTTAGTTTCGATGTAGAAAAGCAGTGGACAAAGTCATTCAAAATGAACCTGCTTTATTCCATGCAGGAATATAGTCCTTCTTACGGAGCGAAAAAAACGACCTCGCTGTCGAATATTTTTGTAGCAGATTTGCAATATAAATTCACTCCTTCTTTTTCCACTCGTATGGAGTTACAATACCTTAATACAAAAGAAGATCAAAAGGACTGGATGGCAGCTCTGCTGGAACTGAATTTTGCTCCGGCATGGAGCATTTACGGAAGTGATATGTATAATCATGGCAAAGATAAAATCCATTATTACAATGTGGGGGCCAGCTATGCAAAATCACGTACGCGTATTGCGTTGAGTTATGGTCGTAACAGGGAAGGATATGTATGTTCCGGGGGAGTTTGCCGGACGATTCCTAAATACACAGGTGCTAACCTGACTATTACCACTTCGTTTTGAGGTCAGTGAATCATTTATTAATTAGAATATAGAATATGAGAAAATTTGCAATGCTTTTTATGCCGGGCCTGATGTGCCTGTGCGGATGTTTGGTGTCATGCAGCGGCAATTCTGACGAAACTGAGGTGCCGGATAGCGGTGAAGTGACGGGACCTATTACTTTGACTGTGGATAAAGCTAAGATTGAAGCCAATGGAACTGATATGGCAACTTTCACGGTGACCGATGCGAATGGAAAAGTGCTGACAACTTCTGAATATATTAAAAATGTGTATTTTGAAGATGTTAATACCGGTGATTATTTAGATAGACGAACCAACACATTTTCGGCTGTAGAAAACGGATCACATCGTTTTAAGGCCTATTATCTGGACTGGGAGTCGGAAGAAGTCTCCGTGACTGTACAGAATCGGAAAAACTATGAACTTTTTTATCGTAAGGTAGGTGTTTTCAAAATGACCGGAACTTGGTGTACTTATTGTCCTGCTATGACTTCGGCATTGAAGAAAGTAGAAGAGATAATGCCGGATCGTATGGTGAAAATGGCTTTTCATGCTTCCAGCAGTTCTGCTACCGACCCGTTCCATTTGTCGCAGACAAGCACTATTATGACCCGTTTTGGAGCAACCGGTTTTCCTACCTGTATCTATGATTTGAAGGTGATGTCGATAGACAGAAATGTAAGTGCCATCAAACAAACCTTGAAAGACCAGATCAGAAAATATCCGGCCACTTGCGGCATCAAAGTGAATACGTCTTATAATTCTTCAAGTGGTGAGATTACGGTAAATGCAGCGTTAAAGTCGAGCCAGGGAGGAGAATATGATCTGGTTTATGTCTTGGTTACTGATGGCTTGACCGCATCCGGAGGAAATGAAACCTCGTATGATTATACGGTCAGAGCTATTTCCAACAATTACATGGCGATGTCAACCGATAGAAGATTTACTGTAAAAGCGAATGAAGAACATACTGCCGGTACTTTTATGATTTCCGGAGCAACGAACCTGAACTCTTCAACGTCACGTGTAGTGGTTTATGCATTACGTAAGGTTGATGACGCATATATGGTGGATAATATAACCCAATGTTCTATCGACGGAAGCGTAGATTATATTTATAATGACTAAGGCTTATGAAGAAATTATACCTGACAATTCTACCAATTGTAATGATCCTTTGTTTAGCAATGCTGTCATCCTGTTCCGGAAGTTCGGACGAAACAGAGAACGGAGGGGCGGATGACGGCATTCTGCGTATTACTGCTGATAAGACAGTCATGCAGGCAGATGGTGTGGAGAGGGTGACTTTTACAGTCAGACTAGGTGCTAAAGATGTAAGTGAAGAAAGTACGATGAACCTGATTCTGGTAAAAGAATCAGGGGAGGAAAACCTGGATTATGGTATCCGTGCTTTCAGTACTTCGGTGCCGGGTACTTATGTTTTTAAAGCCCGTTATTATGAGGGTAAGTCGATAGTCAGTGAAAATGAAGTGACTATTCAGGCTAATTCGACATCAGGCGGGGTAAGTTATTATCATAAGTTGCTGGGGATGCAGTTCACTTCTATCGGGTGTCAGGCTTGTCCGGCACTTAGTACTACATTGAAGGCCATCCAGACAGAACAGCCGGGACGATTGGCGGTAGCTTCTTTTCACATGGATTTCGGGGGAATGACAGACCCTATGACTATCGCGGCCACCAATAACTACCGGACCAATATTCTTGGTAATTTCACGGGATTGCCCCGTTTATTTTACAATCTGCGTAAAGGTACTAAAGATATGATCAGTATAAAAAGTCAGATTGAAGAGGAACTTCAGAATGAACTGAAGAACTATCCTGCGTCATGTGGGGTAGCCATTGAATCTGTATATAATGCTTCTGACCGTACGGTGACAGTTACAGGCAAATTAACCTCTAATGTAGCAAACACTTACCGTTGCCTGATCTATCTGGTGGAGGACGGAATCAAATATTTCCAGACGAACGGTGGAAATGATTATACCCATAACAATGTAGTTCGCGCAGTACTTTCCACATCGTTGAACGGTGACCGCTTCACTGGTGAAATAAATGCAGGAGTAGAGTCTACCATGCAGCGTTCTTATCAGTTGGAACCGGGATGGAATGTGGAAAATATGCGTGTGATTGTATCGATGCTGACAACATTGGACGGCGGAAAGACTTATACGTGTAATAACGTAAATGAGTGCAAGCTTGGAGAATCGGTAGATTATCTGTATAATGAATAAAGAGGGCTTATGTATATAAATATTTATAAAATAGCATTGCTGGTCTGCATTTGCGGCATTGGGATTTTCGGGATTTCCTGTTCGGGCAATACCGATGATTCGGAACAGACGGAAGTGATTTTGAGCGTTAGCAAAAACTCCTTGATTGCCGACGGAAAGGATGTTATAACTTTTACGGTCATGTATGCAGGAATAGATGTAACTGCCGATGCAGTCATCCGTTCCGTGATGGACGGGCAAACCTTGGATGGAAGCACCTTTTCTACTTCTAAAGCAGGAACCTATGCTTTTGAAGCATCTTACGACAAGTACGTATCCAAATTGATGACAGTGGTTGCGAAAAGTACGTCGGGCACACTATCCAGATTTGTAAGGCGTATTTGTGCGATGGAGTTTACCGGAACATGGTGCGCCATGTGTCCGGCAGGAATGACTCGCCTGAATTACCTGATAAATTCGGATTATGAAGGGATTGTTTATCTGATGTCCTTTCATGTAAATGGAACGAGTGCTGATCCGATGGCAATCGAACAGTCCTCAATTCTTTCCAAAAAGTTTGCTATCCCCGGTTACCCTTCATGTGTTGTCGATATGCGTAAGGAAATGGGATTATCCGAAAACTATACTGTCATGCGGTCAATATTCAATGAGTCTTTGGAAAAATATCCTGTCCATTGTGGGGTAGCTATCAGCTCTCTTTATAATGAAGCCGGTTCCGAAGCTAAAGTTACGGTGAGGGTGACTCCGGAGAAAACGGCTGACTATCGTCTGATAGTATATGCTGTGGAAGACGGTTTGAAGTATGAACAGAATGATGGTGGCAACTATCGTGACTATACGCACAATCATGTAGTGAGGAAATTACTTTCTGCTTCGGTTGATGGTGACAAGCTGGGGCAGCTTCCGGAGGATAAGGAAGTAATGAAAGAGTATACAGTGATATTGGATAATGCATGGAAAGCTGAAAAACTTTCTTTCTATGCATTAGTAACGGACGAAAACGGCTATGTGAATAACCTAGCTGTTTGCGAAGCTATAAACGGCAATGCCGATTATGAATATGTAAATGATTAATCACATTTATCACTTTTAATTATGAAGAAGAAATTAGTTAGTTTATTACTTTTGCTAGGGCTGTTTTTAGTTATAAGCCCTATGATGATTTCATGTTCGGATAAGGATGAACAGGGAGTTGATCCCGCGCCTCCTGAAGAGCCGGATACTCCGCTTCCTCCTGTACCGACCCCTATCAGATGGGTGGAAAACGAAGTGGATGGCGGTGAACGTGGAGTGGGCATCAAGGTGACCAGCAGAACTGCCAACAATTTTGTGTTTGAATGTACTCCGGGGGATAAGGTGCAATCTTACCGTTTGGATGTTTATCCTTTATGCCGTATGTATAACTACTTATTTGAAAGTGGAGGTGTAGGTGCAAGCGAAGAAGAAATTGAAGATTTGATTCTGGAAGCTCTTTATAATTCGGAAGGTGCCGGTGCTTACACTTTCAGCAGGAGTACATTAGGGGATAGTTATCCGAATGCGGAATTTGACTGGGCGAATTCCAAGTATTCCCAATCGGAGATTGTGCCGGGAGCAGAATATCTGATTATAACGGTAGGCTGTAATGATGAAGGCGGACAAAATCCGGCCGATATGAAAATCTGTCATCTCAAGACTCCTTCCGGAGATGTAGTAGGTCATCCTCGTGTGGATATTGATGTTGATCCCAGTTATCAGGCGGTTGGCATACAATACCTTCCGAATGAGGACTGTAAGTATTTCTATCAGTTTTGCGGAGATGCTGAACCTATCGATGCGTTTATCGAAGCTTACGGAAAGGATATGTATATTGACTTTATGAGACATTGGACGCAGACGGCAGGAGATGCACAGGTGCCTGAAGAAGAAATGTACTATGTCGTAGACTTTGGTTATACTGCCGATGCAACAAGAAAAATTACGGCTACGACTATCGGCTTGGATGCAAACAAGAATAAAGGGGATTATGTACGTCAGGACTTTCAATTAAAACAGATTCCTGAAAATGCGCCCGAAGCAGAATGTGCAATGACAATCACTAAAACGGGTGCTTCTATTGTTAATATGGATGTAACTCTGGAAAAAACCTGTTATGCCATGTTCTATCGTATCTTCAGTGAGTCAGACTATGCCCCTTATGAAAATGCGGACGAGGCTACGATGACAGCATTGGCACAGGCACTGGATCAGGAAGGATGGGGTATTAAGAATCTAAATATCGGTCAGGAAGGTTCGTACACAAAGTCCGAATTCCAATATGATCTTGCTCCGAATGGTTCCTATGTTGTCGCTTATATTGGTCGTAATGAATATGGGGAGTTGTCAAAAGTGAAAACAAGCCGTTTTTCAACACAGGAACGTGTGACTGATAATCCGGGAGCATCCAAGGCTACAATAGATATTACTATTTCCGATCCGGGAAGGACAAGTCTGAAGTTGAATTATAAATATAATCAGGAAGCGGCAGTATTTTATCATCAGTATATCATGACGCCTGATTTGCTGGAAGAGGCTAATAAAGCTGAATTGATTCAATATCTGTTATCAGAGGATTCAAATACGTGGCCTGCAAATGCAAACGGAGGGGTTGAAGATTATACGTTTACCGGTTTGGACCCTGCTACTGAATATATATTTGCTTATATGGCAGAAGACTGGGACGGTGTACTGACTGATGTGAAAATAGTGAAAGCTTCAACCGAAGCTATTATAGCAGGTCCTGACCCGACTATGCAACTGAGTGCTTATATGAGTGAGTTGGGGAATTTTACTGTTCAGTTCTCAATGGTAAAGGATGTAGCCAAGATCTTTCATATGATAGTGGAGGATGAGTATTCGGCAAGTGGCGATTATAGCTATGAGGATTGTATGAAAGTATGGAAAGAAAAATGTTTAGAGTCTGGTTTGACTACTGTTAATTCTACAATTCAATCATATGATAAGACAAGTGAAGCCAAACGTCTGGTTGCTTTATGTGTACCTATTGGTGCTGATGCTGACGGCAATGAAGTGATTGGTGACCTCTATGCTGTATTCTGGGATAAAGACAAGGGTATTGTTACCGATCCTTCCGTGTTATTCCCGGATGCCCCGAAATCGCAGAAGAGAATAATGGGAATGACTAAATCTCAAGTAGTGAAGAAAGATAGCCGGATACCTGCAAACCTAATTGTTAATGAACAGGTGGAAAAGAATGTTCCGGGAGCAATGAAAAGTGAAAGTACTATTTATCTTGATTTGAAGAGATTAGGAAAACATCCTCACGCCAAATAAATATCGGCAGAACTATTTTTCCGCACGATAGTGTGTTATCTATCGTGCGGTTTTCTCTAATCATTAATTTTTTTAGATATGAGAAGAAATCAATTTTTATGTAGCATGGGAAAATGTACATTTTTCCTAATGGCAGTATGTGTTGTGATGTTTTCGTCATGTTATAATGACGATGATTTAAAGAATTCGATTTCCGGTCTGGAAGATCGTATGGCTAAATTGGAGGCTTCATTGCAGAGTATACAAGGTGATATTTCTACATTAAAGACATTGACCGATGCCCTGTCTCAAAATAAATCGATCGCTTCTGTGCTGGAGAACGAAGATGGAAGTTATACTATCAAATTTTCAGACCAGACAGAAGTGACCATTCATAATGGTGAAGATGGAGAGGATGCTCCACAAATAACCGTTATAAAGAATGAAGAAGATGGTATTTATTATTGGGGAATCACCGGTACGGACGGTAAGAAAACACTCTTGAAAGATGGAGAAGGGAATATGATGCCTGTGACGGCTGCCGCTCCTAAGGTTCGTATTAATACGAACACGAAAGAATGGGAAATCTCTACCGATAATGGAAAAAACTGGGAACCGACCGGTGTTTACGCTTCCGGAGAAGGGACGGGGGACACTTCACTTTTCAGCGGAGTAAGCCAGGATGATGATTATGCTTATTTTACTCTGAAAGATGGTACGATATTGAAGGTTGTAAAATCCAAAGAACTGAAATGTGAGATATTGACAGGAAAACAGTATTTTGCGAACGGTGAGGAGAAATTGCTTCCGGTTGAAATGAGTGGTATTTCGAAATATACCGTGACCAAACCTGACGGCTGGAAAGTTTCATTGACTGGAAAGGGGTTGACTATTATTGCTCCTGTTGCAGAAAATCAGTATGCAGAGGCAGGTGGTAAGGTCGCTATAGTAGCTGTTGCATCTAACGGGCAGAGTCTTATTTCGGAGATTCCGGTAGTAATAGGGGAAGCTCCTGTGGCTATATCCGTTGAAGGGCAGATGGTTTCTACCACTTTGAAAAATGGAATAGAAATGTATTATTTGGGAGTGATGGAAATAGATCAATACAGCGCAGAAATGGTAGCTGAATTAGTAAATGGATATTCTGCCCGTATGTACATGAAAACAGCCGCTCTTGAAAAAATGCCCTTGGCGGAATTGTTGGGCAAGGATCCAGAACCCGGAAAGACGTATATGATTTGGGCGGTACCTCCATCTGAAACAGGCGACAAGTATCAGTCTGATGATGTAATTGCTGCTGCAATTAAGACTGCTGCGACTGTGGAATTGAAGGTTTCGGATATTACATTTGAAGGTGCAACGGTTTCTGCAACAAGAAAGGGGTGTGACATTTATTATACAGGAATCACGGATAAGTCTAATTATTCACCTGATGCAGTCATCGAAGACGTGTCTTTTTATGATGGCGGAACCAAACAGTATTCGGATTATAACGGACCGCTGGAGGGTAAGGTGTTGGATTTCCTTCCGACAGTTGTGCCGGGAACAACGTATGTGCTTTGGGCTATTCCTTATAATGAAGAAGGAAAGTATAAGACAGAAGAACTGGTATCGCTTGAAATTCCTGTTCCTGCGCTGACATATGACGGAACGGCAACGGTAAATGTGGGTAATGTGGTTGCTACGGTTACAAGTGTAAGTGCGCCTCTTACTCCCGGAACGGATTGCTATAAATATTATTATTCTTACATGAAGGAAACGGCTATGGCTAATTATGCTACCGACAGAGATGTGATATCCTATCTTATCAAAAACGGCAAGTCTGCCAAAGAGGCTGAAAATTTTGAAAGGGCTTCTTTGGAACCAGGCACGAAAGGTTTTCTTGTTGCAGTAGCTTTGGATAAAAAAGGGCAGCTCGGTTCGTTGGTTAAAGTGCAGGCTGATTCTAAGGAAATGTCCTATAATTCTTCTATTTCGGTCGATGTATTGATAGAACCGGGAGCTTTATCCACGACGTTGACGTTGACCCCGACCGGTAGTCCGGTAAAATACCGTTATGTCCATATGCCATTGAATGATTTCAGAAACTATCCATATTGGGGGGATGATGAAATGGTAAAGCAGGCTTTGGTAATGAATCAGGATGTAACAGAGGTTACCGTTGCTGATTTGAAAAAGAATCAACTGGTTATTGAGGACATAGAGTTTAAAGCTGACTATGTATTATTCATGATAGCAGTTGATGCAGACGGTAATCCTTCTACAACTATGACAAAGAAGGAGTATACCAGTGCAAAACCGACTTTCGTCAGAATAGAGAAAGATGCGGATTTGTGGAAAGCCGGTGAGCCGGAGGTAACGATTGACAAGATAGAAAAGGATAAGTTCTATACGGTTACGTACACCGTGAAGCCTAAAGCCGGTTGCAAACAGTTTTATGTATTTGCCGGATCTGCAGACTACCTGACGGGTATGTTTGATGAACAAATCAAGTATGTGATGAAATATGGAGTCAAACAAACAACCACTTATTCTGGAAGTATTTACGGACCGTTGCCAACTAATATCAATGTAACTTGGGTAGATGCGGAGGGACGGCTTTATGAGCTTTCTAAAACTGTGGTAAACGTTCCTGCGCAATAATCTTTTAATTTTCTAATTTAATAAAATGATAGATGAAAAATTTATTTAATAGTTTTTATAGTGTAGTATTACTTGCTTTGTGTCTGGTTGCTTTCAGTAACTGTTCGGATGGTGATGACGGCGGAGAAGTAGGTGGTGCGGATAATGGAATCACTGCGATTGCCAGTGCAACAGAAATGACCGTGTCTCTTTATGGGGAAACTGTCGAGATTTCATTTACTGCGGCAGGAAAATGGTCTCCTTCTTTACAATATTCTGCAGGAGCGGATTGGGCTTCCATCACTAATACCAGTGGTAATGCTACAGCAGGTAAAGGCGGATTAAAGGTAAAGGTTGATAAAAATGAATCCGGAAAAGAACGGGTCTTGACTGTAGCTGTGCAAGTGGAGGGATATAAGGTTCCCGTTACAGTATGTACTATCACACAAGGAGCAGGCTCCGGAACGGCAGTGGACTTGGCTTTGAATGAGTATATGGATAAATATTTGAAGGAACATTATTTGTTCAATGAGGAATATAATACGTTGGATATAGATTATGCATCAGTATCTTATGAAAATTTCCTGCCGACTTATCTTTTACCGATGAAAACCAATATGGAAGATGGTGGAACTTATCGTGCATTTTCGGCCAATGCAGGCAAGCGCTATATCTATTCTTATATTATGGAAACAGGTTCCAGTAGAACCCGTGCGAATACTCGTGCAACAAGTGTTGTAGGATCGGGACTTGGTACGTTTTTCTCTTCTTATATGCCGGATAGAACAACTATTGGACTATCCATTGGTTATGTGTATTTGGAATCTCCGGCTGCCAAAGCCGGATTGAGACGGGGCGACGTGATTGTTTCTGTTGATGGGGTTACTTTGAACAAGAATAATTATCAGCAATACATGAGCACTTTGTTTTATGCAGGTGGAGGTGAAACTTTTAAGATCGGCTATAGGCGTAAAATCTTTGATGAAAAACAGGGCGGCTACGATTTAGTGGATGGAGCTACTACATTAACTACCGGTAGTTATAAGAATAGCCCTATCTTGAATTCAATGTTTATAAAAGATAAAAAAGAGAATAAATTCAATATCGGTTATTTAGTTTATCTAAGTTTTGATTTGAATTTTGAAGAAGACTTGAAATATGTGATTCAGCAGTTCAAGGCGGAAGGTATTACAGATTTGATTTTAGATTTACGTTTCAACAATGGAGGTTCAGTTGAGTTAGCTCGTTATTTAGCCGCTTCTATCGCCGGTACATCACATCGTTCGGATGTATTTATGAAAATGCAACGTAATTCCGGTGCGGATGAGTATATCCGTTTTGGAGATGGTGATGATCTAAATCTTAATTCTGTAAGAATCATCTGTTCGGAAGAAACGGCTTCTGCCAGTGAATTGATAATTAATGGACTAAGAGGAATAGATTTTCCTGTGAAATTATTTGGTAGCCGCACGGAGGGAAAGAACGTGGGAATGGAAGTGCAAGAGTATAAATATGGAAATAAATATTATGAATTTGCTCCGATTACTTTCCGTTCTTTCAATGCAAAAGATTGGGGAGATTATGCTAGTGGCATGGATCCGGATGTCATGCTGAACAATCAAAACTCAGATTACGAGGATGATATTGATAACGTATTTCCTTATGCTTTCGGAGATTGGGATAACTTTGATTTCAATTATCCATTATATTGGGCACTATGTGATGTTCAAGGGGTGGATCCGACGACAGGTGAACCGGTGAAACGTAGCGGAAGATCAGGAATGACCCGTTCGCAACAAGATGAAATCATTAGAGTACCGTCTGTACCGTTGAAACGCCCTGTGGGAACTTTTGGCTCGCTCATTTATAACAAGCCGGAAGTAGAAAACTTATATTAGTAAGACTAAATCTCTTGTAAAATAAATTTTCTCTTAAGTTTAAGGGGATGCTTCTCGGTAAGGTGTTAGTGAGGGCATCCCCATTTTGCTCTATAAATGAATAGAAATAAAATGGAATATTATGATGAATAAATCGTTATATAAATTAATCATATTCATTGGAATGTTAGGATTAATAAGCAGTTGTTCGGATGATGATTCTGAAAGTAAATCACAATATGAAGTGGTGGATAATGTGGTGACTAGTTGGTATTCACCCTCTCATTACGAAAAAACAGTACCTTCAAGCGAATTGTTATGTATTGGGGAGAGTGATAAATGTCCTTTATCTAATACATACATATCAATAGTCAATTATGATTCTGAATATCCGATAGTCATACCGAGAGGGGTCTATCAATACTATGAATATGGACATTGGATATATAGACCTGTACCTGCCGATGGGTCTATGAAGGAAATATTTAATTCTGATTGGTATACGACTGTTGTAGTACTATATGGTGGTGAAGGAACATATAATTTTGCTGTAAGAATTTACAATCCTACTTTAAACAAATATTTTGTAACCAAGCCATATCAATTGAAAGTATGGAGAGAAGGAGTAGAGGGGGAGTATAAGTGGTTTCGTTCTATTACGCAGGTAAATAATTAATTAACTAAAAAGAATGGGTACTCTTCTATTCTTGAGGCTGATAAAGCAATATTAGCAGCTCATGGGTATGATACAAATCACATATAATAATTATGACATATTATGGGATTCTGGAAAATTGCACTAGTAAGTCTATTATTAGGAAACAATTCGGTTTTATCACAGAATAATCGATTGTTTTATGACTATGATAATAATGGAAATCGAATTTCACGGACAAATAATATTGAGAGTAAAGATCGTCGAATAATGATTGCTGCTTCTGTTGATATTCCATATTTGGAATATGATGTAGCTGTTGATGTAAATAATCATACTCTTGATACACTTTTAGCAGTAGGATCTACTCCTTATTTTTTTGATATAGCAGCAAATGGTGCTTCTAATTTTTCAATTCCTCTCTCGTTGCCTGTTGGCAATGGTGGAATAGGACCTAATTTGGAAATTGTATACAATAGTTATAGTGGAGATGGAGTTTTAGGTACAGGAATAAATTTGTCATGTTTATCTTCAATTACTCGTAGTAATGAAGAGTCTAGATTTAATGAATTACATTCTTGGAATAAATATTATCTGGACGGTATACCTCTAATAGAGAAATGGGTGGATGGAAAAATAGTCTATTATAAAGAAAATAATGATTATTCCTTAATAACCAGAGATAACTCTACACGTTACTTTGTATTGACCACTCAAGATGGAATGAAATATTATTATGGTGATTACAAAGATACCAAAGCATACCAATTATCTAATGCTGACCAGACTACTATTATTTCCTGGTATTTGGCTTGTCAAGAAGATCCTTATGGAAATTATATATTGTATAATTATCAACAAGATATTGAAAATGCAGATATATGGTTAAAGTCAATTGAATATACATTTAATAATTCATGTAATTATACACAAACCAATCGAATTGATTTTTTATATAATCGTGTGAAAGATGTTCCAACTGGTTTCCTGAATGGTTTCAGGATTAAACGTGATAAGATATTGAAAGAAATTTCCGTTTTTGCAGGAAGTGAACAGGTACGTACCTATAAAATGAAGTATATAAAAGATGAGAAAGATATATATCCAAAACTTAATAGCATACAAGAGTTTGGAAAGAATAATGTTGCTTATAATCCTATTATAATAGGTTGGGGAAATCATCAAGGTGAGAAATGTTTGCAAAAATATGCGTTTGAACATCGTCCGACAGATGTGATTCAAGGAGACTTTAACGGTGATGGAATAGAGGATTTTCTGACAATAGATAAACAATATATAATGAGACCTCCAGAATATATGGATTCTATAAATATTGTATTAGAAGTCCAAACAATAGATAAAAAAGGAAATCGTGAAAAAGTATGGACTACAACCATTTATGACCAAAACTATTCTTTTACTGTAATTCCTGGGGATTTTAATGGAGATGGTTTATTGGATTTAGCTATGTTAACTAAGGATGATACGCATTTCACAATTATGAAAGCGTATCTGAATGAGGAAGGAAAATTAGGTTATAAAACAACGACCAGGTTGGGGGGAGTTGCTAGTCCTGTATTAGTTGGGCATTTTGAGGGAAATAGAAAAGATCAACTTCTAATCGGAAATAAATACTACTCTTTTGATGATGAATTAGTTAAATATACTTCTCTAAATATAGAAACTTTACCAGATAATGGGAGTTATGCAGTCATAGATGTTGATGGAGATAAATACGATGATATTGTTGTATATGATAAAAAGAAGAAAGAATTTACAGCTTATGCTATTATTGATTATAGTGGGAATCTTCGTAAATTGACACATTTTACCTGTAATGAGGGGGAAATCGAGGATATTAAATTCGGGTATTTCAATAATGATCAATATGCGGATATCTTTTTTTATTGTAAATCCGGGGAACAATATAAACAATTTATATATTATTACAACGGAAATGAATTTGTTAAGGGAGAAATTACGGAATCACATCCTAATTTATCTTTCTTAGTTGCAGATTTTAATAATGATGGTATATCAGAGTTAATGTCTTGTTATTATACAATTGACCAAGATAAAGAGACCAAAGCTGCGACTGTTAGTTATCCTGGATGTCATTTTACGAGTAATACCTATAATATTGATGTTACGGATTTATTTCTATCTCCTGATATCTCTCCTGGAACTACAAGATTAGATGATGTGTATTCATATAAGGGAAAATCTTATGTTTATCCTATAAAACACGATCTTTTTGCCGGTGATTTTACAGGGGATGGTAGAGCTGATGTATTAGCCATTTCTCAATCCAGAGTAACAGGGCCAGGGGTGATTACACGTTTTCGTGACGTAAAATACAGTTTGGTAACTTTTGATGAACAATGTTCTTCTGATGTGGTGATTGATATCATAGATGGTAATGCGGGTAGGCGCTCTATTGAATATAATAGTCATGTACAATCACGTGTGAGTAAGAATCCGCTAATAAAAGGATTATATACTCATTGGAATAAGCAATATGCATTAATTCGAAATGTAAATTATGTACTAACATCCGATTTGCATAAAAACATTCATATTGGTAAGAAGTCATATTCATATACTACTCCTTTTTATAGAAAGGATAAAGGTAATTTTGTTGGATTTGAAAAACAAATAATAACAGATTCTCTTTTAAATACTATCACGGTTAATACTTATAATGTATTAGGATCTCCCTGTATATTATATCTTGCCAAAAGCGAGTATCGTGTTGGACATGAAATCGTTTCGTCTACTAACTATGGAGCTGAATTACATGATTTGTCAGGGAGCTATTATTTGAGACATACATCCGTTTTTGAAACAGACTTGGATAAGCAATGTGAAAAAGTGGAGCAATATACTTATGATGAAGTAGATAATATCATAATTTCTGATGTTAGTTATCAAGGATTTGCTAGGGTAAATAATATACCAGAAAAAAGAGTTTTAACCAATTATCAATATGTACGTCCGGATAATCTATTATATAAGAAGAAACCTTCAAAAATTACAACTGTCTACACAAGAGATGAAGCTAATAGTATCACTCAGGTGAAAAGATACGATTATACACCACAAGGAAAAATTTCTTTAGAATCATTTAATTCATATTTTAAAAGATACCAATATAATGTTTGTGGGCTTTTGGTTGCGGAGAGTATAGAAGATTCTATCACTAAAAAACAGTTTATTTATGAATATGATACTAACTTTCTACATCGAAGTAAGACTATATCTCCGACAGGTTTAATCTCAACTTATACAACTGATGTCTATGGCAATATTCTTATTCATACCGGACCGGGAAATCTGAAAACATATTATACTTATGATGATTTATTCAGACCTTATAAAATTAAGGCTCCCGATGGTACTGTTTCAGTCCGGAAAGCAATAAGAGGGGGACGTGATAAACAAGGATTCTATGTTGCGAATTATGTTATATTGAATGGAAATACAGAAAAAAGTATTATTTTTAATAATGCCATACACTACGATTGTCTGGGGAGAGAAATTCGAAAAGAAAAAGTTCTATTAAATGGAATATGCGAACATGTTGATATTTATTATAACAAAAAAGGGTTGTCAGAAAAGTTGTATTCATATAGAGGGAAAGTTTTAGTAAATTCGAAAGAAATGTATTATGATAATAAGAATCGCATTATACAAGAGAAAATATCATCTCCAGTAGATGTGGGCAAAAATGGAAAAACTATAGACTATGTTTATTATGATCCAAATGTCAGGAGAGGGAAAAAGGTAAAAACTGTAATAACTAATGCATCTACCACTGATTCTATTGTTACAATAATGATATATAATCGTACTGCTTTACCTGTATTAAGAATCGAAAATAGTGATTCAATAGTTTACCAATATGATAGTGCTGATAACTTAATAAAGGTACAAACGGTAGGATATCCGACAGAGGATAAATATACAGATTATGGATTGAGAATTTCTCATTTCAATAATTCTACAGGTAAATCGACATGTGAATATAACAATTTCAATGAATTAGCTAAAGAGGTTGATAGTCAAGGAAATAAGATTAAATATGCTTACGATAAAGAGGGAAGAATAATAACAAAAACGACAGGGGAAAATACTGTTCATTATATTTATGACGCAGTTACTGGTTGGCTAAAAGGAATTGAATCTTTGTCACATAAACTGGAATATTTATATGATAATATAGGACGGGTTATTGAAGAAAAGAAAACGACATTAGGGATACCGATGGTCAAGAAATATCAGTATGACAACTTTGGACGTTTATCAGTGTATACTTCTCCGTCTGGTTTCAAGCAAAAGAATGTATATGATGATAGATTTTGTGAATTGGTTGAGATTCGTGATATAACTACAGGCGATTCAAAAATTCTATGGAAACGCACGAAGGTCGATTCTTTGGGATATATTTCACAGGTTATTAATGGAGATAATCGAACAGTAGATTATACGTATAATAATCGTGGAGAATATACACATATTTATTCTCCGGGAGTTATTGATTTTTTATATCAATATGATCATCGTGATTTGATGCTTTCACGTAAAGAAAAGTTTTATACGGATGATTTATGGAAAGGATTTGATGAGTATTTCAGCTATGATACTTATGAAAGGCTTATTGCATCTGAAAGAAAAGGAAAAACAGGCCAAGAGGTTTCATATTCTTCCGGTTATCGGATTGCATCAAAATCCGACATGGGGACTTATTTATATACTAGCGATAAATCTCGAATTCATAGCATATCCACAGTGTCAGAAAGAGATTATTATCCTTCACAGATATTAACATTTTCAACAAATAATCGTATTGCTACAATACAAGAAAAAGATAAGATATGGACTTATGATTATGATGTGAATGAGATGCGTGCAAAAGCGGTGTTGGAAGAAAATGGCATTGTACGATTAACTAAATATTATTTTTCTAATTATGAAAAAGAATGTACAGATAACCAATCGACTGATATTGATTATATTTATGCAGGTGAAAATTTGGTAGCTTTAAGAAAGACTACAGAAAATCAGGCGACTATATATTTTGTCTATTCTGATAATTTAGGTTCTATTCGATGCTTGACTGATTTTCAAGGGAATGTAGTACAGCAGTTGGGGTATGACGCATGGGGGCAACGCCGCAATCCATTGACTGGCGAGAAATTGACTTCTATAGAATTGATAGATTCTTATCGTATTACGCGACGTGGATTTACAACTCATGAGCATATTGATGAAATGAACCTGATTAATATGAATGCGAGAATCTATGATCCTTTAATTGGTTGCTTTATTAGTGTTGATCCTCACGCTGCCATGAATTATATAATTAATCCTTATACTTATTGTAATGGAAATCCATTAAAATGGATTGATTTAACAGGAGAAGATATGTGGAGTACGTCTGACCCTGACTTGATAGACCGGATGTTTAATTTATACAAGGATGGCCAGAATATGTTTGGCAAACCATATTCTGTAAGTAATGATTGGTTTTATCTAACTCACGATGAGTTTGTTAGAGCCTATGCAGTATATGGAGTTGCTGTATTTTCTTACAATGGTAGCTATGACTTGAGTAGTTATGGGACTGTAAGTGATGGGGAAATCACAATTCATGGGAAGCTTCCGAAAAAAGAGGAAACTGGCTTTCCTAGTGTAGGTGATGCTTATTCTATGATAAATTATGCAGTAGGGACATATACTGGAATAAAAGCTTACTCGCATGTACATGATGGAATGTGGCGTGGAATGGACGGTAAATGGTACAAAACATCTTGGGGAGGTAATCAGTATACAGGGGCTCGTAGCACTGTGATGAAAAAGGCTTTACGTTTAGAGAAAATTGGTAAATATATGTTCTGTCTTGATGCTGTAATTAATGGAGTTATAATTTGGAACAATGCTTCTGAAAATAATTACGAACTTATATTCCAATCTTCGGCAAATATTGTTTTCGGATATATTTCTACTTATGGTGGACCTCCTGGAATGATTGTGGGAACAATGTATTATTCTATGACTTTTGCTCCTCATGGATTTATATTTTGTCCGATAACAGAACCGACTTTCTGTTCATCTGATAATACTTATGTTGAACCATATAAAAAAATATATTGAGAATGAATATACTTAAACAAATATATGAGATATATGAATATCTGTTTTATCGAACATATATATGGCAGCTTAGATTGTGGGGAGAAAAGCGGTCGCCAGAAGTGGCAGGGTTATTACTACCGACTTCATTGTTTACTTTTGTTTTTGTTGGCCCAATAGTTGGAGTATTACATTCATTGGAAGTACCAAACAATGAAGAGTTAGGTATACTTTTGGCTGTTATATTCACTTTTGTTGCTCATAGATTATTTATTAGCGATGGACAATATTTGTCTATTGCTGATAAATATCGTAATGAAACTAAAGAAAAACAACGACAACGTATGAAGCAAGTTTGGATTTTTTTAGCAATAAATCTTATTTGGGTAATATTCTGCATCTTCTTATTCATCAAAGTGATACCCCCGCCATCAAATGCAGATACCTCTAATAAGAATCCTTCTCCAGAATATATAGAGATGCTGAAAGATATAAGAGACCGACGAGCACAATAGAATATAAACAGTGAAATAAATTTGTTGTATAATAGATTATAATTTAGAACTTAGAAAAATGAGAATTATTTTATTTTTATTATTGGGTTGGTACACAATCGGAAATATACAAGCACAAATCAAAGAGCCTGTAAAGTTCAAAAATGAGTTGAAAATGACATCTGAAACGGAAGCGGAAATCGTGTTTACTGCTTCGATAGAGAAAGGATGGCATGTGTATTCGACCGGGCTAGGGGATGATGGGCCTATTTCCGCTACTTTCAACATCAATGCGAGTAATCATGTAGAAACAATGGGTAAATTGCAACCTGTTGGAAAAGAAATCAGCATCTATGATAAGATGTTCGAGATGAACGTGCGTTATTTTGAAGATACGGTACAGTTTATCCAAAAAGTGAGATTTACAGGAAATGATTACTTTATGGATGGGTTTCTGGAGTTTGGAGCTTGTAACGATGAGAGCTGTTTACCTCCGACTCAAATTCCTTTTCAATATGGGAAAAAAGCAGAAGCAGATATAATAGTTACAAAAGGGGAGGAAGAGGCTCCGGTAAATGTGGTAGAGAAGCAATCGGAAAGTGATCTTTGGAAACCGGTAATCAATGAATTGCAAGTGTTAGGTGAAGAACATTCTCAAGAGGATAAATCTTGGTTGTATGTCTTTGTCACTGGATTTCTTGGCGGATTATTGGCTTTGTTCACTCCCTGCGTATGGCCGATTATTCCTATGACTGTGAGTTTTTTCCTGAAAAGAAACAAGGATAAGAAGAAAGGGATTCGGGATGCATGGACTTATGGTGCTTCAATTGTCGTGATTTATGTAACACTGGGATTAGCAATTACTTTAATATTTGGTGCCAGTGCATTGAACGCTTTATCAACAAATGCCGTATTTAATATTCTTTTCTTCCTGATGTTGGTTGTTTTTGCAGCTTCTTTCTTTGGGGCATTTGAACTTACTTTGCCTTCTAAATGGAGTAATGCTGTGGATAGCAAAGCGGAAGCGACGAGTGGGCTGCTAAGTATTTTTCTGATGGCATTTACGTTATCTCTGGTGTCTTTCTCTTGTACAGGGCCGATTATCGGCTTTCTGCTCGTACAGGTTTCTACAACTGGTAGCGTGATTGCTCCTGCTATCGGAATGTTAGGCTTTGCCATCGCTTTGGCTTTACCATTCACACTGTTTGCTCTTTTTCCTTCGTGGCTGAAATCAATGCCTAAGTCAGGAGGGTGGATGAATGTAATTAAAGTGACATTGGGCTTTCTGGAACTGGCTTTTGCCTTGAAATTCTTATCGGTTGCGGACTTAGCCTATGGTTGGAGAATTCTGGATAGGGAAACCTTCCTTGCATTATGGATTGTGATTTTCGGACTGATGGGGTTATATCTGTTAGGAAAGATCAAGTTTCCGCATGACGGTGATGAAAGTAGGGTAGGCGTAGCCCGCTTCTTTCTTGCACTTGTCTCTTTAGCGTTTGCTGTGTATATGATCCCCGGACTTTGGGGAGCACCTTTGAAAGCTGTCAGTGCATTTGCTCCTCCTGTGATGACACAGGACTTCAATTTATACTCGAATGAGGTTCATCCCCAATTTAAGGACTATGATATTGGGATGGAGTATGCACGGCAACAGGGAATGCCTGTGATGGTCGACTTTACCGGATATGGTTGTGTGAATTGTCGTAAGATGGAGGCGGCTGTATGGACAGATAGTAAGGTAGGCGGTATCATCAATGATAAATATGTGCTTATCTCGTTGTATGTAGATGATAAGACTCCATTGAATGAGCCGCTCAAAGTAACGGAAAATGGAACGGAACGTACCTTACGCACGGTAGGGGATAAATGGAGCTATCTGCAACGTGTGAAGTTTGGAGCAAATGCACAGCCTTTTTATGTATTGCTGGATAATGACGGGAATCCGTTGAATAAGTCGTATGCATATAATGAAGATATTACTTCTTATATTGAGTTTTTACAGAAAGGATTGGAACATTACGTAAAATGAATTTAGTCATTGATTCTCTTTTTAACCTGGACTCGTGATCGATAGGATTAGAAAAGGAATTTGTTTTTAGGTAGTGGGGCCGGCGTACAAAGCGTAACTTTGTTTGCCGGTCTTTTTTATGCTCCCTTGTCTCCCTGCTTGTCGCTTTTTTCAAGGTATTGGGTTGATTATTTGCTAGTAAGCATCCGATAAAGTACACTATAAAAAAATGGCTGTATCTCCTTTCCTGGTAAGCAGCCATCTATCGTTGTATCTCCATCATTCTTTATTCTTTTCCTTCCATTTGTGTGGCAACATTTGTAACAGTTCCTCATAATTTGCCTTCTGCATATATGGCATTCTTGCTATAACGTCATTCAGATAAGTGCGCGGATTTACTTTATGCGCTTTGCACGTAGCCAGTAACGAACAGACGACACTCATGCTGACGGCCGCCTGATGGTCTCCACAGAACAAGTAGTTCTTTCTACCCAATGTGATTGGTCGGATGGCATTTTCCGCCAGATTGTTATCAATATGGATACGTCCATCCTGCAGATACCTCATCATATTCTCCCAGCGGGTATAGGCATAGGTTATCGCCTTTCCGGTCAGGCTGTTTGGGCTGTATTTTATCCCTTCTGTTTCCATCCATAGCTTCAAGGCATCCATAATAGGTCCGGCAAGTTCCTGACGTTTTCCCATTCGTTCATTTTCTGTAAGCTGCTTCTGGTCACAGTCATGTTCTATGCGATATAGAAGCTGTATTTCTTTTAAGGCATGTTCCGCCATCTGCCTGTTTTCAGCAAGTGCCTGCTCAAAATACCTGCGTATATGAGCCATGCAGTTAACAAGGCGCACATTCGGGTTGACCTTGAAAGCCGATTCGTAACCCTCAAAGCCGTCACATTGGAAATAACCCTTGAAGTCTTTAGCCAGTTGCCCTATCACCGTACCTGACCGTGATCCTTTGTCATAATGGAAAAGCACCAGTCGTTCGACTACCGCCCTGACCATCCACAAGTATTCCTTGTTGGTCTGATGTCCTGCCTTGTCCAGTACAGGTACGGTCGTTTCATCCCCCTGTATGTAGTCGGATTTCATGATTTCCTGCCTGAGTACCTCGTAAAGTGGCTTGAGAA
Organism: Bacteroides sp. L008; assembly: GCF_040812255.1. Taxonomy (NCBI): domain Bacteria; kingdom Pseudomonadati; phylum Bacteroidota; class Bacteroidia; order Bacteroidales; family Bacteroidaceae; genus Bacteroides; species Bacteroides sp. L008. The sequence continues at coordinate 1,018,938 of NZ_JBFNXO010000001.1, forward strand.
GTTCAACCGCAGGCTTGAACCATCCGTCTATGGTACTTTCACTAGCTTTGAAGCCCAGGTGATGCAACTGTTTCACCTGGCGGTAGAAGGGAAGATGATACTCATATTTCTGCAGGAGTATCTCCGCCAAAAGTGTAGGTCCCGCTATTCCTTTGTATATAGGCAACAGCGGCATGGCGGCTATCTCCACTCCTTTTCTGCCGACCGGTGGAAGTGAAGTGTTGTCTTTAAGGGCATATTTGGGCCGTACAATCTCCTTTATATAAAGTTGTCCGGGCTTATGTTCCACCACACGGGTCACTTCCTCACCAATCTTCCTGTACAGTTCCAGGTCAATGTCTTCCGGCTCGATGATTACCCTTTCAAGTACGGGAAGACCTTCCATTATCCTGCGGTTATTCCGTTCCCGTTTCTTGCTCTCCACCGTTTCTTTTGTGATTGTCTGCACCGCTACTTCACGCGCTTTTTCCAGTTCAGCCGCGTTATCAGGAAGAAAGTCACCGAACAGGTCAGGCTGGTTGGAATCAAGAGACGGGAGTTTCTCTGACTTGTGACCGAAAAGCTGGCGGTTCAGCCATGCGACTTGAGCCGTCAGCTCATTGAGACGGTTCTGTAAGGATTCATTCTGCCGGGTAAGCCTGATAATGGTCTCAGCCTGGGATGCGTTCACCTGCTGCAGGGACTGCAGCATTGAGTTCATCTGTGAAAGCATCTCTTCCTGAGTCATAATCCGTTTCTTTTAATTACACTATAAATGTACAAAATATATCCCGGACAGACAAGGAATACGACATCTATTTTTATACAGTATATACATTTCGTTCCGCCCTCAGACGTCTCAAACGCTGCCCGGGAGATTCACGGATTCCTTCCACCATAATGACAAGATCGCGCCATTCCATCGGATAGCTGCACGATTTCTCGTCATATTCGGGAATCTTGAAATGACCGGCTTCAAGGCGCTTGACATACATCACCAGACCGCCATCCTCGGCATGGAGAAGCTTCATCAATTTACGGCTGCTGCCAATGAAGATGAATACATCACCGTTCCTGACACTGCAGCCCATACGCTCGTGTACCACACCGCAGAGAGAACTGATACCCTTGCGCATATCAGTCCTGCCGGGGCAGAGAAAATACCGCATCGTATCATTCAGGCAGAACATGGCAACAGGCGTATTGGTTAATCAAACGGGAAGCGGCCTCTTCCATACCGGCACCCAAATGGGCACGGACGCCATTAGGAAACAACAGGGTCATTCCGGAAACAGAAGAGGAGGAAGCAATACAGGGGGACGTCAGGCTGATGGGGGCTAAGACTGATTGGGGAGCAGATGTCTCGTGATCGGGAACACTGGAAGATTTACGTTTCCAATAATTGTACGTGGAGTAACTGACATGTTCACGTTGCAGAAATTTCAGAAGACTCAGACCGCTTAAACGATGCAGTTCCTGTAAAGAGGTAAATTGTTCTTTTGTCATAATGAAAATATGTTAGAAGTTCATGCAATATTGCACAGGCAAAGGTGCTATGAAAATATGACAGAGAAAACGGGTACTTTATCGGATGCTTACATTTGCTATAAATATTGTTTGTAGGCCTTGTAGTGCCGATAATCGCTTGTCGTTTCATGTCCGTTGAATATGCCGCATCTTTGCATCGTTAACGTTAGCGAAGTAATAATTAAACAGTATTCATTTAAAAAAGAAAAGTATTATGGCAATTAGATTTAAAAGGGTTCAACGTCTGTGTGATCCGACAAACAAAGAGGCAGGAAAGAAAGTGTATCCAGTAATTTCTTATCAATACGATACGAGCGCTACACTGGATGAGTTTGCGAAAGAAATCTCTTCTACTTCCGGTGTCAGTGAGGGTGAAACGATTAGTGTATTGAAAGATTTTCGTACACTTCTACGTAAGACATTACTTTCGGGCCGTTCAGTGAACATTAAGGGATTGGGTTACTTTTTTCTTGCGGCTCAAAGCAAAGGAACAGAAAAGGCAGAAGACTTTACTGTATCTGACATCAGCGGCCTGCGGGTTTGTTTTCGTGCTAATTCGGATATCCGTCTCTTTACGGGAACTTCGACGCGTTCGGATGGATTGAAGTTTAAGGATTTGGATCATATCAACGACTCAAGTATCATTGATGGTGGGGCAGGTGAAGGAGAGGAAACACCGAATCCTGACGGTGGTTCGGGAGATAATGGTGAAGCACCCGATCCGGCAGCTTGATAAGCGGGAAATGAAAATTAGCGACTTTGTATGGAATGGGGCTTCGGCCTCATTCTTTCTTTAAACTACATAAATAGATCAATATGCAAATAACTACAATCCTTGCTTTCATTACTGCTATGGGCGGTTTGGAAGCGGTGAAATGGATGGTGAGATATATCACTTGCCGAAAAACGGATGCACGGAAAGAAGAGGCAGACGTGAGTAGTCTGGAAGAAGAAAATCGTCGTAAAAAAGTGGATTGGCTGGAAGATCGCCTGACACAGCGGGACGAGAAAATAGACGGGCTTTACATCGAGCTTCGCAAGGAGCAGGAAGAGAAGATCGACTGGATACATAAATGCCATGAGGTGGAGTTGGCACAGAAAGAGTCGGAGGTGAAAAAGTGTGATATCAGAGGGTGTGTGAAACGCATTCCTCCTTCGGAATATTAATGAGGTTAGTTGATAAAAATAAAATGTTATGAGAAAGATAGATTCTATTATAGTACATTGTTCGGCTACAAAAGCCGGACAGGATTTTACCGCCGCAGATATTGACCGTTGGCACCGGGAACGTGGGTTCAACGGTATCGGTTACCATTATGTTATCCGCCTGGATGGAAGACTGGAGAAAGGAAGGGAGATTGATTTGGCAGGAGCGCATTGCAAAGGTTGGAATGAGCGAAGTGTCGGGATCTGTTATATCGGGGGATTGGATGAGAACGGACATCCGGCAGATACCCGGACAAATGCGCAAAAACGGGTGCTTTATCAAGTAATAATGGATTTGCAACGGGAATATACTATTCTTCAGGTATTGGGACACCGGGATACTTCGCCGGATTTGAATGGAGACGGGGTGATCGAACCTTATGAATATGTGAAAGTGTGTCCTTGTTTTGATATGAGAGAGTTTATGAAGAGTGGGAGGGAGTTGCTGTTTGCTTTATTATTGGGTCTCGTTCTTCCGGGGGTACTTTCGGGATGCAGGACTAAGAAGGAAGTTATCAGTAGGAGCAGTGAGGTGCAGATGGATTCAAGTTCTTCCGGGCATTCTTCCCATGTGGCTTCGTATGATGTTAATCAGGAAAGGAAGATGCTGGAACGGATGGAGGAGTCTACCGAACAAATATTGGTAGTATTGGGGAAAGATACTGCGACAGGGGATTTCTCTTCCACCTGTTTTATTTCAGGTAGCAGAAAGACGGTGAATAAGGTTTTTGAAAAGAAAGAGAGGATAGATGAGAAAGAAGATACTCAAATATCATCCTTTATCGACACGAATCGTCATAAAGTGGTTGGTGAGGAGGAAGAGAATAGCTTATATTATAGGAAAAATATAAGTTGGATGCTAATAATTAGTATATCGGCATTGATGTTACTTTACTTTATTTATAAAAAGAGGAGAATTCTTTTTTGAGGATTTGCATAGAAATATATAGAATAATACTATCTTTGTAGAGGTATATCGGGCTTAATGGAGTGATTGTTCAATAATATTCATATTCATCATCGGGATATACAATGAGAATGAGGGCGAAATTTTTTATTGTGATAATTGATTGTGTAGCCCTAAATGTGTGAATAACGTAAAAGTGGTAGCTTTTGAGTTTGAATTTTGCATATATCGAAACAGGCTATTTAAAATATTTGCTATTAGTCTTGTTTGTAAACAGATATTGTTCTCTTAGACATGAATACAATTTGCCATATTCGTGATTATGCGGACTTTTGCAGAAGGTAACTAACAAACAATATTAGGGATTAATGATTATATATAATAGTCGATTAGCAAAATGGCTTCTCGATAAAAAGAAACATTCTTTTATGATTTTTGGGTGCTACTTTACCCGTTATAAGCAATTAGAATTTTGGGAGGAAATGGAAAACCGGATTCATGTAAGGCAATACACGGAATGCTTTTTGCCTACACTTGTGCCGGCAGTAGGAGTATCGCTGTAAAAGAAAGCTGCCATCGTCAAGATGGGCTGACTAAGATAAAGATCCCTCGTGGATCGGCTGCCTGTGAAGGTCGCTCTATTGTTTGTTTTGTTTGTGTTTTGGTGCACCTTTATTCTGTTGAAGAATAAGGTGCACTCTTTTTATGGTTATATAATAGATTAAATATATCTTTGAAGAAAAAAGAAGATGGGTGAAAAAGCTTCAATGTGGAATCTCTGGCACGGCTGTCACAAATTGAGTGAGGGCTGCCGCCATTGTTATGTATATCGGACGGATGGTAAATATGGAAAAGACAGTTCGGTGGTGACAAAGACGGAGAAGTTTGATTTACCTTTGCTTCGAAAAAAGAATGGTACGTATAAGATACCTTCGGGAAATCTGGTATATACTTGTTTTACTTCGGATTTTCTGATAGAAGATGCCGACGAATGGCGTGCCGAAGCATGGGAGATGATGCGGATACGGCAGGACTTGCATTTCCTTTTTATCACCAAACGAATCGATCGATTACAACAGTGTCTGCCTCTGGATTGGGGTGATGGGTATGAGAACGTAACAATCTGCTGTACAATGGAGAATCAGGATAGGGTGGATTATCGTCTGCCTATTTATAAAGAAAGTCCTATTAAACATAAAATCATTATCTGCGAGCCGCTTCTTAGCCGGATTGATTTCAGAGGCGAGTTGGGAGATTGGGTGGAACAGGTGGTTGCCGGAGGGGAGTCGGGGAAGGAAGCCCGGATGTGTGACTATGAGTGGGTGCTGGATATCCGGCAGCAATGTATAGATGCGAATGTCGGCTTTTGGTTCAAGCAGACTGGGAGTTATTTGCTGAAAGAGGGACATGAATACAAGATTGCCCGACAGTTTCAACATTCGCAGGCGAGGAAGGCAGGATTGAATTATATGCCTGATAAACAAGAAATAAAAGGTTAGTTTAGATATTTTTTACTGAAAGCGAGGGTTGCTTGGCAATCTTCGCTTTTTGTTTTATTGAGTACAAAATACGGATAATCACGTCTTTTTATAAAGATATTGTGTAAATTTTAAATTATCCATATTAATGAAACAGATAAAACTGTTACTTCTTTTAGCTTCCGCCTCCGTTACGGGAGCACTTGCGCAAAGCAATGGATTGACGGATATGAGTCAGAGCCGTTTTGCGAAGATGGCGAATACCGGAATCGGTGCAGTACATTGGACGGATGGATTCTGGGGAGATCGCTTTCAGGTATTTAGCCGGACTTCCCTGCAAAGTATGTGGAACACTTGGAATACGCCGGAAATCTCTCACGGTTTCCGTAATTTTGAGATTGCTGCCGGGGTGTGCAAAGGAGAGCATTGGGGACCTCCATTTCATGACGGAGATATGTATAAATGGATGGAAGGTGTGGCTTCTGTCTATGCAGTTAATAAAGATCCGGAGCTGGACAAATTAATGGATAACTTTATTACTTGTGTTGTAAAAGCCCAGCGTGCAGACGGTTATATACATACGCCTGTTGTTATTGAAGAACTGAATAAAGGGATTGACTCTCATGCATTGGGAGATCAGCATAAACAAACGGTCATTGGAACGAAAGTAGGTGACGAGAATGAAAAAGGAGCTTTTGCCAATCGGCTGAACTTTGAGACTTATAATCTGGGACACTTGATGATGGCGGGTATTGTGCATCGTCGTGCCACTGGAAAGACTACTCTTTTCGATGCTGCTGTGAAAGCGACGGATTTCCTCTGTCATTTTTATGAAACGGCTTCTGCCGAACTGGCTCGCAATGCTATTTGTCCCTCTCATTATATGGGGGTAGTTGAAATGTACCGGGCTACCGGAAATCCCCGTTATCTGGAACTTTCAAAGAATCTGATTGATATCCGTGGTATGGTGGAGAACGGTACAGACGATAATCAGGACCGTATTCCTTTCCGCGATCAATATCGTGCGATGGGACATGCCGTACGCGCCAACTATCTGTATGCCGGAGTAGCGGATGTATATGCAGAAACCGGTGAGCAGCAATTAATGAAGAATCTGACTAGTATCTGGAATGATATCGTGACCCGGAAAATGTATGTGACCGGTGCTTGCGGTGCTCTTTATGATGGTACATCGCCTGATGGTACGTGTTATGAGCCGGATAGTATTCAGAAAGTGCATCAGAGTTATGGACGTCCCTATCAGTTGCCGAATAGCACTGCTCACAATGAAACGTGTGCCAATATCGGTAATATGCTGTTCAACTGGCGGATGCTGGAGGTGACAGGGGATGCGAAATATGCCGATCTTGTGGAGACTTGTCTTTATAATAGTGTATTGAGCGGTATTAGTCTGGATGGAAAGAAGTATTTCTACACGAATCCGCTTCGTATCAGTGCCGATCTTCCTTACACGCTTCGTTGGCCGAAGGAACGGACGGAATATATCAGTTGTTTCTGCTGTCCTCCGAACACATTGCGTACACTGTGCCAGGCACAAAACTATGCATATACATTGAGTCCGGAAGGGATTTATTGTAATCTGTATGGAGCAAATACATTGACAACGACTTGGAAAGAGAAGGGAGAAGTAGCTCTGACGCAGGAGACGGATTATCCCTGGGATGGAAATGTACGTGTAACGTTGAATAAAGTTCCTCGTAAGGCGGGTAGTTTCTCGCTTTTCTTACGTATCCCTGAATGGTGCGAAAAGGCTACGCTTACGGTGAATGGGCAGCCGCTGCAAATCAATGCGAGGGCAAATTCGTATGCGGAAGTAAATCGTGCATGGAAGAAGGGAGATGTAGTGGAACTGGCAATGGATATGCCTGTGTGCTTGCTTGAAGCTCATCCGTTGGCAGAGGAGATTCGTAATCAGGTGGTCGTAAAGCGCGGACCGTTGGTTTATTGTCTGGAAAATATGGACATAGCGAATGGAGAGAAGATTGATGATGTATTGATCCCTGCTGATATAAAATTGACTCCGAAGAAGATTACGATTGAAGGCAGTCCGGTTGTAGCGCTCGAAGGTAAAGCGCGTCTGGCATCTGCAACTTCTTGGGAAGGAGTACTTTATCGTCCGGTAGTTCAGGCTGAAAAGACGGTGGATATTCGTTTGATTCCTTATTATGCCTGGGGAAATAGAGGAAAAGGAGAAATGACCGTATGGATGCCTCTTGCCAGATAAATCATGATACAGAAATGAAGAAATGAGGATGAGAAAGTTATTTTTAACGGCTATATGTATTTTGTGCAGTCATTGGTTATGGTCCGGTGAGATATGGGTTTCTCCCAAAGGTAATGACTTGAATGATGGAACCCGTCAGTCTCCCAAAGCAACGCTGACTGCTGCTTTACGGCAGGCGCGTGAGTGGCGGAGGACGGAAGATGACCGTGTGCAGGGAGGAATCACTGTTTATATGGAGGGTGGAATGTATGCTCTGTATGAGCCGGTTTTTATCCGTCCGGAAGATAGTGGGACAAAGGAATCACCAACGGTGATCCGTTCGGCAGCCGATGAAAAGGTGGTATTGAGTGGAGGAATCTGTATTAAGAATTGGAAGAAACAAGGAAAGCTCTGGGTGGCAGATGTGCCGGCATTTAATGGGCGTCCATTGGATTTCCGTCAGTTGTGGGTGAATGGAGAAAAGGCTGTCCGTGCCCGTGATGTAGAGGATTTCGAAAAGATGAACCGTATTTGCAGCGTGGATGAAAAGAATGAAATTCTTTATGTTCCTGCGGTTGCGGTGCGCAGACTTATGGATCATAAGGGAAAAATGAAGGCTGAATATGCCGAAATGGTAATCCATCAGATGTGGTGTGTGGCCAATCTTCGGATTCGGTCTATTGAGGTGCAGGGAGATAGTGCGGCGGTACGTTTTCACCAGCCGGAAAGCCGGATTCAGTTTGAACACCCTTGGCCGCGTCCAATGGTGACGACAGACGGACATAATTCTGCTTTCTATCTGACGAATGCCCGTGAACTATTGGATGTACCGGGCGAATGGTATCACGATATGGATGCCCGCAAAGTGTATTATTATCCACGGGAAGGAGAGAAGATGCAGGAGGCGGAAGTGATGGTACCCGCCGTTGAGACGTTAGTGCAGGTAGAAGGTACTTTGGATCGTCCTGTGTGTCATATTCGTTTTGAGAAAATTACTTTTTCTTATACTACATGGCTGCGTCCGTCAGAGAAAGGACATGTGCCTCTTCAGGCAGGCATGTATCTGACGGATGGGTATCGGATTGATCCGAAGATGCAACGGGATTATCTGAATCATCCGTTGGATAATCAAGGATGGTTGGGTCGTCCTGCGGCTGCTGTCCGGATAGCTGCTGCCAGGCAGATTGATTTTGAGCGTTGCCGATTTGAACATTTGGGTTCTACCGGACTGGATTATGAGGAAGCGGTGCAGGGCGGTATTGTTCGTGGTTGTTTCTTTCGCGATATTGCAGGAAATGGTTTGCTGACCGGTAGTTTTTCTCCGGCTGCTCACGAAACGCATTTGCCTTATGATCCTGCTGACCGCCGGGAAGTATGCACACACCAGCAAATCAATAATTGCTATTTCACGGAAGTTGGGATTGAGGACTGGGGATGTCTCGCCATTGCTGCGGGGTATGTGAGTGATATTAATATCGAGCATAATGAAATCAGTGAAGTTCCTTATAGTGGCATCAGTCTTGGTTGGGGATGGACACAAACTGTGAATTGTATGCGTAATAACAGAGTTCATGCAAATCTGATTCATCATTATGCGAAACACATGTATGATGTAGCGGGTGTTTACACGCTCGGTTCACAGCCCAAAAGCTATGTAACGGAGAATTGTGTGCATAGTATCTATAAACCGGGTTACGTGCACGATCCTAATCATTGGTTCTATCTTTATACGGATGAGGGTTCTTCTTTCATCACTGTTCGTGACAATTGGACGGAGGGAGAGAAGTATCTGCAAAATGCCAATGGTCCCGGAAATGTATGGGAGAATAATGGTCCGAAAGTGGATGATGCTATTCGTGAACGTGCAGGATTGGAAGCAGGATACAAGGATTTGCTGAATATTCGATAGTGATTGGTAAATCATTTAACTGCAATATGCGGTTCGTTCCACAGATATGGAACTAAAGGAAAACACTTGTAGAACTAAAGGGAAACAGATGTGGAACTAAACATCAACTATTGTAGAACGAATTGTTTCTTATAACACAGTCAGTTAATAATAGTAAGAATAATGAAAAAGAAATATATGATATTGCTTAGTGTCTTGTCTTTGGCAAGCAGCACATTTGCCCAGACCTGGATCTGGTATCCGGGAGATTATGAAATCTGGCTGGGAAATCAAATGAACAACCGTCGTACGGAACAGGGGGCATTTTTCCCTCCTTTCTGGAAAACGGACAGTCATTATGTAGTCGTAGAGTTCAGCAAGCAACTGAATCTTTCCGAGCCGGAAGAGATCTTTATTGCTGCGGAAGGAAAGTATAATGTCAAGCTGGATGGAAAGCTTCAATTCGGTATGCCGGAGACGATGCCTCTTCCTGCCGGTAAACATAGCTTGAACATCAAAGTCTGGAATCAGGCTACTCCTCCCACTATTTATGTGAAAGGGAAGACGGTGAATTCTGATTCCTCCTGGCGAGTGACATACGAAGATAAAGAATGGATTGACGAGAGCGGAAAAGCCAGTGATACATCTGCTACGATCTATATGGATGCCGGATGCTGGAACTTTGACGGGGCTACCCAACTTCCTTCCCAATTCAGTCTGATGCGTGAACCGAAGCAACCTGTTGCGAAGACAGTACAGGCTGAAGGAGGTATTCTTTATGATTTTGGAAAAGAGACATTCGGATTCATCACATTGAAGAATCTTTCCGGAAAAGGAAAAATAGAGATTTATTATGGTGAAAGTCCGGAAGAAGCAAAAGATAAAGCATATTGTGAAACTTTGGACAAACTGTTGTTAGAGCCGGGACAAGTGACTGACCTCGCCATCCGCAGCACTTCTCCTTTAAATAGTTCTGATAACGAATATACGTTGGAGAACAGTAAAGCTTTTCGATATGTCTATGTTACCCACGAACCGGGTGTACAAATAGGAGAAGTATCCATGCAATATGAATATCTTCCTGAAGAGTATCGTGGAAGTTTCCGTTGCAATGATGAAGAATTGAACCGTATCTGGGAAGTGGGGGCTTATACTATGCATCTCACTACGCGCGAGTTCTTTATTGACGGTATCAAACGTGACCGCTGGGTATGGAGTGGTGATGCTATCCAAAGTTATCTGATGAATTATTATCTTTTCTTCGATAGTGAATCCGTGAAACGTACGATCTGGCTGCTTCGTGGCAAAGATCCTGTGACCAGCCACAGCAATACGATCATGGACTATACTTTCTATTGGTTCCTTAGCGTATATGATTATTATATGTATAGTGGCGACCGCCACTTTGTCAACCAACTGTATCCACGTATGCAAACGATGATGGATTATGTATTGGGACGTACAAATAAAAATGGCATGGTGGAAGGTATGACCGGTGACTGGGTATTTGTGGACTGGGCGGACGGCTATCTGGATAAAAAAGGAGAACTTTCTTTTGAGCAAGTTTTATTTTGCAGAAGTCTGGAAACAATGGCTTTGTGTGCTGATTTAGTCGGGGATGAGATTGGGAAGCAGAAGTATGAGAAGCTGGCTGCTGCTCTGAAAGCAAAGTTAGAACCTACTTTCTGGAACAATCAAAAACAGGCATTTGTACATAATCGTGTGAATGGTCAGCAAAGTGATGCTGTGACGCGTTATGCCAATATGTTTTCTGTATTCTTCCAGTATCTGAACGCAGATAAGCAGCAAGCCATCAAGAACTCTGTTCTTCTGAATGACAGCATTCTGAAAATCACAACGCCTTATATGCGTTTTTATGAATTGGAAGCTCTTTGTGCTCTGGGTGAACAGGAGGCTGTCATGAAGGAAATGAAAGCTTATTGGGGCGGTATGTTGAAGGAGGGTGCTACCTCTTTCTGGGAAAAATACAACCCTGAAGAAACTGGAACGCAACATCTTGCCATGTACGGCCGTCCTTATGGCAAGAGTCTGTGTCATGCCTGGGGAGCAAGTCCTATCTATCTGCTCGGCAAATATTATTTGGGTGTGAAACCAGTGAAAGAAGGATATAAGGAGTTTACTATCGCTCCTGTATTGGGAGGACTGAAATGGATGGAGGGTACTGTACCCACTCCGAATGGCGATATCCATATCTATATGAATGGCAAAATGATGAAAGTGAAAGCAACAGAAGGGAAAGGCTATCTGACAATCAATAGTCGTCGTCCGCCCAAAGCAAATATCGGAACACCGGAGAAAGTATCGGAAGGAGTGTGGCGTCTCTGGATTGATTCACCCGAAGAAAGAATTGTTACCTATCATTTATAATTCATTGTTAATTAGTTAGTGGAGTAGTCCTTGATTAACGGATCCTCTTTTATAGTGGAGATTGTTAATCAGGGACTTTTTTCGTAAATACATTTAGGTTTTCTAAGTTATTTGCTACATTTGCTCTTTATAAAGATAGCAGCAAGTAATACACTTTTTGTTCTTTTGGAAACAAATAAACAAAATCCGAAGAATGCAAAACAAGATTGTTCCATATACTAATACAGATGATGAAAAACTCTTTGCCTTGATCGAACAAGGCGATAAAAGAGCTTTCACCCAAGCTTATGAAAGATACCATAAACTATTGTATGTATTGGCTTACCGTTATTTAATGAGTTCCGATATGGCAGAAGATGCAGTACAGCATGTCTTCACCCGTTTGTGGGAATTCCGTTCAGAACTGCGTGTTGGAATCAGCCTGAAGAATTACCTATTCACTATGACAAAAAATTATGTCTTAAACTTGATTCGTAATGAAAACAGTGCGATTGCAAAGAACTATGAGATGGCACAAGCTGCTTCACCTTACGAAGATAATCTGATAGAGAATTTAGAGAAGAAAGAATTGATGTCCAGCTTTTATAAGGCAGTAGATATGCTTCCTGCACAGAAACGGGAAATCTGTTTAATGAAAGTTCAGGAGGAACTGACGAATCAGGAGATAGCGGAACGGATGAACTTATCCATAAATACCATCAAAACGCATTATTCGGAAGCCTTGAAACTTCTCCGTATTCATTTAAGTAAGATGTTAATAATTGTTGTATTTACCACTCTGATGACTGTTTTGAGTGTCCATTTAATAAAGTGATAAAGATGAATAGACCTACAGATAAACAAATAGAAGAAGTACTGGCAGGAATTGCTACCCCGGAAGATGCAAAGTTAGTAGCCGAATGGTTTACCACCGAAGAAGGCAGTGACTATCTGGAAGCTGCAATGACACGGGATTCGGAATTGATAAAAAATGAAGTAGCAGATTTGTATGTGAATCATGATATTCCTTCCAGGCAGATGTTAGAACAGATACGAAAGAATATTCGGGTGAAAAAACTGAAACGCATTTGCTTCAGAGTGGCGGCAGTGTTGATACCCGTACTATTTATTATCGGATTCTATATACAACTGAACTCTAAAGTTGACCTGTTCGGAACTTCTGAATATGAAGAAGTCGTTGTAGGCAAAGGAGAACGGATACAAATCATGTTCCAGGATGGAACAAGGGTGTATATCAATTCTGATTCGAAGCTGAAATATCCAAAGAAATTTGCTTTGAACACCCGCGAAGTTTTTCTTGAAGGAGAAGCCTATTTTGTGGTAGCCAAGAATAAAAACCGTCCTTTCATTGTCAATCTGAATGGTCCTGCGATTCAGGTAGTGGGAACCTCTTTCAACGTACAGGATTATCCGGAAAACAAAGACATTGTGGTATGTCTGGATGAAGGAAATATAAATCTGGCTCTTCCTACTGAAAAGAAATATCCGGTGCGTCCCGGCGAAAGATTGATCTATAATAAGGAGAGCAATGAATGCACTATTTCCAGAATGGATGATATGCGCCGTTTGTCAATGTGGAAACAGAATGTGATCGTATTTAAAGACACCCCGCTGCCGGAAGTAATCAAAGTGTTGAACCGCTGGTATGACGTGGATTTTAAGATAGAAGATGAACGTGCCTTGACCTATGTGTATACTTTGACATCCGACAATACTTTACTGGAAAAAGTACTGATGGATCTGGAAAAGATTGCTCCGGTGAAATTCGATTATAATGAAGATAAAAAAGAAGTCATCGTGAAAATGAAATAGTATAAGCACTTAAATAAAAAGTATAATATGAATAAAGTAGTTGATTTGTCTGTATCTTGTTATGGAAAAGTAAAAGATAGGAGATATGACATCGTGGTATTGCCATGGGGAGCTACTGAACCTCATAACTTACATCTGCCTTATATGACGGATTGTATTCTTTCTCATGATGTAGCAGTAGATGCCGCCTTGATAGCTCAAAATAAATATAATGTAAATTGTATGGTAATGCCACCTGTGGGGATGGGTTCCCAGAATCCGGGACAACGGGAACTGCCATTCTGTATTCATACCCGTTATGAAACGCAAAAGGCTATACTGGCTGATATTGTGTCTTCTCTTTACGCCCAAGGTATTCGGAAATTAGTGATTATCAACGGCCACGGCGGAAATACATTCAAGAGTATGATTCGTGACCTGTCCGTAGACTATCCCGATTTCCTGATTGCATCGAGTGAATGGTACACTGTATTGAAAGCAAAAGATTATTTTGAGAATCCGGGCGACCATGCGGACGAACTAGAAACGTCGGTAATGATGCATTATCATCCCGAATTGGTGAATTTGGAAGAAGCCGGACCAGGTGAATATAAAACATTTGCCGTGGAGTCTTTGAATGAGAAAGTGGCATGGATTCCGAGAAACTGGAAAAAGATATCTGAAGATACTGGTGTAGGCGACCCGAGAGGAGCTTCTGCAGAGAGAGGAAAGATATTTGCTGAAGCGGTTGCAGAAAAGTATGCAAAGCTCTTTGACGAGTTGGTACACAAGGAACTTTATTAGATTTTGGAAAAAAACATAGTGACGCTATCCTGTTGTGATAGTGTCGGTATCCCTAACTGATAGCGTCACTATATCATCGGGATAGTGACATCATCCCAAGTGATAATAATTAATAATTATAAAAAGTCCTTCCGAATGAAAACCGGAAGGACTTTTTTGTTTCTATTTCTTTTTTTCTTATCCATAAATAATGAATGGTATCTCATTGGAAATAAGCAAACTAGCTGGATTAACTTTTTGATAAACAAAAAAACTTCGAAAAAAAACGTATATTGCCTCACCCGCTTCTTAATCTCGTGTGTCCACTAAATACAAAGAGATTAAGAATCAATTTATAACTTTAAACAAACTAAGTATGAAGAACAGAGTATTGCTTGTATTGTTATTGAGCTTTGCTGTAAGCCTTGCGGCATCAGCTCAAAAAATAACAATGAATCTTCAGCAAGTCAAGTTGGAGAAAGTATTTTCGCTCATTACCAAACAAACAGGACTTACGGTGGCTTACAGTCGTACGATTGTCAACCCCGAACGAATTGTCTCCGTCCAGGCAAAAGACAAAGACCTTTCTAAAGTCTTAGATGAGTTATTTGCGGGTACAAATGTGGCTTATGAAATTGGGGAAAAGAAGATATACCTGAAAGCAAAAGAAGCCTCCATTGCATCAGTGGGAAATCAGAAAAATAAGAAGATAACAGGAACAGTGACAGACGCCAAAGGAGAACCGGTGATTGGTGCCAGTGTTTTGATAAAAGGAATGGGGACAGGTACTGTGACAGATGTGGACGGTAACTTTACACTGGATGCCCCGGCAGATGCACTTTTAGCTGTTAGTTATATTGGTTATAAAACACAGGAAGTAAGGGTAGGAAGTAAGAATTCATATTCTATTCAGTTGCAAGACGATACGGAAGTGCTGGATGAAGTGGTGGTAGTTGGTTACGGTGTGCAGAAGAAATCGAGCCTGACAGGCGCTGTCGCTTCCATCTCTTCTCAAGATATTAGCAAACAAGTATCTTCCAATGTTGCTTCGACCTTGCAAGGACGTACTCCGGGCGTGGACATCTTACAGCAGGCAGGTGTGGCAGGAGCAGATGTAAATATAGTGATTCGTGGTGCTGCTTCTTTTGGTGCTACCGAACCGTTGTATGTGATTGACGGTGCATTCAGTAATGCCGGATTAAGCTCATTAAATCCCAATGACATTGAATCCATCGAAGTTCTGAAAGATGGTGCGGCAGCTGCCATCTACGGCTCACGTGCAGCCAATGGTGTAGTTTTGATTACTACAAAGAAAGGAAAATCCGGTAAACCCGTTATTCAGATAGACGGCTCGTTTGCATTCCAAACGCCTACCAACATCCCGGATTTTCTGAATGCAGCAGAATGGAGAAATTTTGCGAATATGGTAGCGGATAATAGCGGTTTGCCCCATGCACCGGAAAATGACAATCCGACGAATCCGAACTTGAATACTGACTGGTCAAAAGAATGGATTCAATTTGCTCCGGTATGGAACTTGAATGCCAGTATTGCAGGCGGTGGTGATAATTCAACTTTCAGCACAAGCTTGGGATATCTTGACCAAACAGGTATGACAATCTATTCGGATTACAAACGTTATAACTTCCGCTTGAATACCTCTTATAAAAAAGGTCGGTTCTCATTTACCGAGACTCTCGGATTAACCCATAAGGACAAGACTCCTACAACGGCTTTCAACATCGCATTGCCGACGCTACCTATTTACGACGAGCTGGGACGATTTACTTCCGGTGGCCCCGATTATTACATCAATCCTGAAGATGGCAAGGCGCAGAATAAAATAGCTCCATTGCATTATACGGATCAATTTAATAAAGTAACGGATTTGATCGGTTCTTTGAATGCCCAACTGGATATTTGGGGAGGATTAAAATATAAATTATCATTAAGTGGAAATTATAGTAATAAGCATAATTATACGCATACTCCTGAATACTACACCAAATGGAATTCAGATGGAACTCCTGATAAAGATTATGGAAACACACGCAATAGCGTATCCGAAACAAGGGGTGAAGAATTCACTTACACGATTGACAACTTACTGACTTTCAATAAGACAATAGCTCGTCACTCCATAGACGCTTTACTGGGTACAAGCTGGATGAGAGAATATTATCGCTACATGACTAACTCCACGATTAACGATTTGGGAGGAACGGATATTACCGGATTCCAGAATGAGGATGGTAAAATTTCGGCAGGTGACAGTAATGCGGCATTGCTTTCTTTCTTCGCCCGTGTGAACTATGACTATGACAATAAGTATCTGTTGTCTCTAAGCGTTCGTCGCGATGAGTCTTCTAAGTTCCACAAAGATAATAGAGTAGGTTACTTCCCCTCTGTTTCTGCCGGATGGAATGTGCATCAGGAAAAGTGGTTCCAAAATCCCGTAATGAGTAAATTAAAGATTAGAGCCAGTTATGGTGAATTGGGAGCTAATTTTCTCAACCCTTATAATTTCGATGCCATAGCTTATGGACCTATTCCTTACACTGTGGGCGGAGAACGCTATGTGACAGGACGCGCTGCCTATCTGAAATCGAAAGATCTGAAATGGGAAACTGCAAAGACTACGGATATTGGTATCGAACTGGGTTTCTTCAATAATGACCTGACTTTATCTCTGGACTATTTCGTGAAGAAAAATGTGGATTTGCTGGCACAAATCGACTTGAACCTGTCTTCCGGACAAATCTTTGAAATTAACAGTTCCCGTGAGAAACCGTATGTAAACACAGCTTCCGTAAAGAATACAGGTTGGGAGTTTATGATGAATTACAGGAAACAGTTGACGAAAGACTTTCATATAGACGCAACATTCAACATCGCAACGTTGAAAAATAAGGTGTTGTCATTGGGAGAAAACGTACAGCCGATTACTTCCGGTGCAATGTCCAGTTACTTCAGCGATGCACCTTCCATTACCATGCCGGGAGAAGCTATCGGTTCGTTTTATGGCTACAAGATAGAAGGCTTTGATGCGGAAGGAAACTTCATCTTTGCGGATACGGACAAGAATGGAGTAGTCAATGCCAATGACAAAGTGATTTTGGGTAGTCCTATCCCTGATTTCACATACGGTCTGAATATCAATATGGAGTACAAAGACTTTGACTTGACTGTCTTTTTCCAGGGAGTACAAGGAAATGATATATTCAATCAGAAAAAGTATACCTATTACTTCGACTACTCTAACAACGTAGTCAAGGATGCCTTGAATGGATGGACAAAGACAAATAAGAATACAGGTATACCTATTATGAAAACTCAAAATACAAGTGGCGGAAATTCATTGCCCAGTGAATTTTATGTGGAAGACGGTTCCTATTTACGCTTGAAGAACCTTCAGTTGGGTTATTCATTACCTAAAAAGTGGTTGGAAGCGATTCGATTCAACAAACTGCGCGTGTATGCAGGCGTACAGAATCTGTTTACGCTTACCAAATATTCAGGTTACGACCCCGAAGTTAGTTCGAACGTATTGTTTTCACGTGGTATTGACATCAGTTCATATCCCAATGCCCGAACATTTACCTTTGGTTTTAACGCATCATTCTGATAACTAAAAATATGATTTATATGAAAAACTATAAGAAAGTATATGCCGCATTAATCTTGGCAGGCGGCTTGATATTACACGGATGTAATGGCATCTTCGATGAACTGGCAATTAATCCGAATCAGCCGAGTATGGGAGCTTATTTCACCAGTCCGTCTGCTGTAAATGACGCAGTGATGACTATGTACGGGTATATGTCTACGCAGCGTTGCCTGGGAGCTTCCGGCTCCAAAACAACGATTATCCGTTCTGATGAAGCATCATCCAACTCGGATTATGGGAAACCGGGTATGTTCGGGGCAGACCTCAATGCCAGTTACTACACTATCGAACAGCCTTATACATTGATGTACACTACTGCATCTCAAGCGTCATATATCATTGAAACAGCTCCGTCTGTTGACTTCAGTGGTAATGAGGAACTACGGAATGCATACATGGGGGAAGCCTATTTTTGGAGAGCATTTGCGCACTATTACTTATTGATTAATTTCCGGAATATATCTCCGATCAGACAGATGCCGCGAAATGGTGATGACTATGTACGTCCGTTAGAGAAACCTGCCGCTGTATGGAATTTTATTCAGGAAGACCTGTCACATGCCAAAGAATTGCTACCCGCAAAAGGATACTGGGACAGCAAAAATGCAGGTCGTGTAACAAAAGCTTCTGCAGCCGCTTTATTGGGAAAAGCCTACCTCTATCGTAGTGGAATCGAATCATATTATGGTGAAGATAAGACTACATTTTACAGTGAAGCCGCCAAAGAATTTGCCGACATTATAGATCGAAAGTATGGAGCTTATGACCTGACCAATAATTATGCGGATAATTTCGATGTCGCCCACGAGAATAACGAAGAATCCATTCTTGAATTCCAGTTCCTGGGCGATGTGGACAATGCGGGATTCAATCCGGGACTTGCCACTTCCGGTCTGGCATTCGATTCACGTGGTTTGATGCTGCCGGGAGCAGGAGTAGGTTATGAAGGAGTAGTGCATAATTGGCTTTACAATGCATTTGTAAATTCCATAGATAAGGACGGTAACACTGATATCCGTATGTTCTCTACAATGATATTCAATGACTTGGACGCGAATATACATTTGAGAAAAGATGCCGGCGGACAGTCGGTACGTCTGAAAGGTCCCGGCGGCTACAAATGGGAAGAACTTTACCCGGCAAAGAACGGAAAAGAAGGGTTTGCCACCGTATCCAATCCATTGGCACATCCATTTAAAGCAGGTATAAAGAAAGGTATTGATTGTTCCATGCCTACACAGACAGAAGCGGATGGTACTCCCAAACTGATAGGGGTAGGTGCGGGTGTCAAAGAATATGTCTATAATCAGCCTCGCGCGCACGGTGTGAACTGGCGGTATATCCGTTATGCAGATGTATTGATGATGTATGCGGAAGCCGTCGTAAGCGGTGGCGCACAAGCGTCGGACATGACTCCCTTGCAGGCAGTGAATAAAGTACGCGGACGTGCCAACCTTAGCGATTTGCCTTCTGTAACCATGACTGATATTGAGAATGAAAGAATCCTTGAATTTGCTTTAGAAGGACATCGCTTCTATGATTTACTCCGTTGGGGCAAACTATCCCGCCGCTTTGCAGAGTTGCAGGAATCCGATCCTAACTTCAAGAAATTCGTATCTGCAGATGATTTCAAAGGATTTGTCACCAACAAACATGAATGGTTGCCGATTCCTATTAATGAAGTGAATTCTAACCCTTATATCACAGAAAATAATCCGGGATATTAAATAAGAAAGAACTAGCATGATAAATATAAAAAATATGGCGGTACTACTCTTCAGTTTGTTAGTACCGGGCCTGACTATTGCCCAAACAGAAGTACTTTACAATGGTATACACTTGCCTGAACAGTGGCCTCCCCGTTATGGGGAGCCACAAAAGGCACAAGATATGCCAGTGCCTTATCTAAAGCAGAAACCTGAAGTTATCTCTGTAAATGTAGGTAGACAGTTATTTGTTGACTCATTTCTGATTGCAGAAACCAATCTGGAAAGGATTATCCATACTCCCCGGTTCTACGAAGGAAACCCGGTACTCGGACCAGACAAAGAATGGGAGAAGACAACCGAAGGCGGACTCTATGCAGCTCCCTTCAGTGACGGGATATGGTATGATGAAAAAGACCAGAAGTTCAAAATGTGGTATCTGGCAGGTGCGGGTGTTCTTCATAAAGGAGACAATCAGACATTCTATACAGGATATGCCGAATCTAAAGACGGTAAACACTGGACAAAACCAACACTGGATATTTGGGACCAAACCAATATCGTAGACACCTGTAATCGTGATGCAGCCACTATTTGGTTGGATAAACGGGAAAGAGATCCGTCTAAACGATATAAAATGTTCAATGTAGAACGCCGTCCCACTGACCGTCGGTGGCAGTTTGTCCTGAAATATTCGTCCGATGGGATTCATTGGGGAGAAGGAGTGGCGCAATCTGGTGATTTATACGACCGTTCATCCGTATTCTACAATCCTTTCCGTGATGTCTGGGCATTAAGTATGCGTTATGGAACCAATGTCTCTTCCCGCTCGCGTAGCTATCTGGAAAACAAAGACCCTGAAGAAGCAGTAAGTTTTGCACATCGTATCCGAAAAGGAGTACCCGATAAAAATATAGTCTACTGGTTTACTCCAAGTGATAAGGAGCCACGCCACCCGGAGTTCCCGGAAGTAGATCCGGGCATCTATAATTTCGATGCCATCGCTTATGAAAGCGTTATGCTGGGACTGTACAGTGTATGGCAAGGCCCGGAAAATGGAGTTTGTGCCAAACTGGGTATCCAGAAGAAGAACGAAATCTTCCTGGGGTACAGTCGTGACGGTTTCCATTTCTACCGTCCCTCTTTCAAGCCTTTCATGGCAGTGAATGAGACGGATGGAGCGTGGAACTGGGGCAATATGCAGTCTATCAACGGTGTGCCTTTAGTAGTGGGGGATTCACTCTATTTCTATTCCAGTGGACGACAAAAAAACGAGATTATGTGGGACAGCTATACTTCTACGGGACTGGCAACTTTGCGCAGGGATGGTTTTGTCTCCATGCATGGAGACAAAGGCGGATACCTGCTGACCGAGAATCTTAGTTTTGATGGCAAGTACCTCTTTGTCAATGCAGACGTAAAAGGGAGTATGTTCGTCGAAGTCTTGGATGCAGATGGAAATCCATTGGAAGGATTTACCCGGAAAGACTGCGTCCCCGTGAAGAAGACAGATAAAACCAAACAACTGATTACATGGAAGAAACACCAGGATATAGCATCGCTCATCGGGAAAAACATCCGATTGAAATTCTACTTGGATAACGCTGATATTTACGCATTTTGGATTTCTCCATGGCAAACAGGTGAAAGTCGCGGATATACAAGCGGTGGCGGACCCGGACTGTCTGCCAGTGGGATAGATGTCCCTGCGAATCAATAAAAGATAAATGACTATGAAACGTTTATTTTATACATTATTCTTTTGCCTACCCTGTATGCTGATAGCCTGTGGTGGTAGCGATGATACTCCGGGTGGAGGTGACAATCCACCGGTAGTAGTTCCGCCTGACGAAGAACCGACCGACCCACGGTTACTATACAATGGGATTCGTTTACCCGAGCAATGGCCTCCGGTACGTTCCTCTTCGTCCGAATTAGAAAAAGGGATGTCTCCTTTTTATCTGTCGGACAAACCTTCTATCATCCATATTTCGATAGGACGCCAGTTGTTCGTAGATAATTTTCTGATAGAATCTACCAATTTGAAACGTACTTTCTATTATCCTGAATATTATTCGGGCAATCCGATATTGACACCGGATCAGGAGTGGGAGAAAACCGGAACAAAAGGTGCCGCCTTTGCCGCTCCATTCAGCGATGGAGTGTGGTATGACGAAAAGGAGGGAAAATACAAGATGTGGTATATGGCAGGCGGTGGTTCTTATGCAACCAGCGGAGCAGGAGTGACTTGTTATGCAGAATCGACGGATGGTATTAACTGGACAAAACCGATTCTTTCGGTCGTCCCCGGAACCAACATTGTTGACTATAACTCGGAACGTGATGCATCTGTTGTCTGGGTAGACAAACAGGAAAGTAATGCTTCGAAAAGATACAAAATGTTTTTAGTGGCGAGGGAAGCCGGAAAATGGAGATATAATTATAAAACTTCTTCAGATGGTAAAGTATGGCGTGCTGCAACCCAATCGGAACCGATTGCCGACCGTTCTACAGTCTATAAAAATCCGTTCAGAAACGTATGGGTATATAGTATGCGGCACAATGTCCGGGTAGATGCAAACAAATTAGTACGTGCCAGAGATTATTATGAAAATATCGATCCACAGGCTGGTACAAAGAAAGCAGAAGCCTTATTGAGTGCGTTTTGGTTCGGTCCATGGGCCAATGAACAACGTCATCCTGACTATCCGGATATCGCCCCTGCAATATACAATCAGGATGCCACTCCTTATGAAAGTATTATGCTGGGATTCTTCTCTGTTTGGCAAGGTCCGGAAAATGATGTCTGTGCATCTGATAATGTGATTAAGAGAAACCAGATAATGGTAGGGTATAGCCGGGATGGATATAGTTGGTTCCGTGAAGACATGAATCCTTTCCATGCAGTGAACACGACCGCATCGGATGCCTGGAATCAAGGTAACTTACAATCTGTGGCCGGAGCTCCGTTGATTGTGGGCGATAAGCTCTATTTCTACTTGAGTGGCCGACGTTTGAGAGGAACACAAGAAATCACTACCACCGGACTGGCTATGCTTCGCCGGGATGGATTTGCATCTATGAAGGGGACAGGGGAGTTGCAAACCTCCTTACTGAAATTTGATGGTTCTTACTTCTTTGTGAATGCCAACGTTGCAGGAGAAATGAAAGTTGAGCTTTTAGACTCCGATAACAAAATAATTGAAGGCTTCTCCAAAGACGACTGCAAAGTCTTTAAGGGTGATAATGTAAAAGCCAGGATCGAATGGACCGGCAATGTTTCGTTAGCCTCTCTTAAAGACAAACAAATAAAAGTGAGATTCTATATTGACAATGGTGAAATTTTCGCTTTTTGGATTTCTCCTTCCACGAATGGGGAAAGTATGGGCTATACTGCGGGTGGAGGTCTAGGACTGAATATTTCCGGAATAGATAAAACCAATTAAAAAGTAAATGCTATGAATAAAGTAACTTGTTTAGTATCACTGATTTGTATCCTTCTGTTTTCTTCATGCGAAGAAGATAAAGTCTATTATAATACTGCGGCAAAAGCAGACTTCACCATCGGTGAAGATATGTACGAATTGGGACAGACTGCTGTCTTTAAAGATGCTTCCATTCCCGATGAGGGAAATCAGATTGTGTCTTGGCTATGGGAATTCGGAGATGCGGCAAAGTCTGTTTCAATGGAACAGAATCCTACCTTTATCTATCAGTCGGATGGCACATTTACCATCAAACTGACCGTTACTGACAATAACGGATTACGTGCCAGTGTAAAGAAAGATCTCACGATTCTGGACCCCGCAAAAGCAATTAATGTGATGTGGCAAAAGGAGATGGGTGGCCCGATTGAAAACACCGTTTCACCTGCATTATCAGCAGATGGCAAGACTGTTTACATGATAACCGATCAGACTTCTACCGGAGCTTTTGATGTGAAACTGTTCGCTTATGATACTTCCAATGGGGCTCAAAGATGGGCATTCGATGTGACCGCCAAGATGAACGAACTGAATCCCGGCGGCGGAGCCAGTATGGTATATGCAAGTCCGACCGTAGGACCCAATGGAGATATATACATAACAGTCCGTGACTTGAAACCGGCGGGTGCGGAACATCCCCGCGCATTATTCCTGTTTGCCGTAGGAAGTGATGGTAGTATGAAATGGGCATATAAAGCCGCAGATTCTAACTTATACGCAGTGACTCCGGCTATTGATGCTTCAGGTAATATCTATTTCGGACATAGAGGTAAGAAATTGATTGTCTTGAGCCCGGCAGGTAATGTTATCAAAGAAATAGCTTTGGATATGGAAGTATTGTCCGGTGTATCCTTATCTAAGAATGGAACGATTTATTTCGGTTCTTCCGGTAAAAACGGATATTTCGGTTATGACTTCGCTACGGGTGCTCAACAGTTTGTGTACCAGAAAGATTTGGGCGGTACAGCATTAAAGGGAAACTCCTATACGGTAGGAGCGGACGGAACAATCTATACCGTAGCCGAACTGACTACAGGTGGTGCCATAGTAGCTTTGAATCCTGATGGAACAGAAAAATGGGTATATAAAACTCCGGGAGCTATAATCAACGGTGGTGTTGCAATCGGTGCAGACGGAACAATTTATGCCAATGGCGGAAAAACGGTTGCCGATGAAGTTTCGGCAGGTGTTGTCGCTCTGAATACAGACGGTTCTCTGAAATGGCATTACGCTACGACAGATGATGTAAACAACTGCGTTCCGGTGATTGATAACAGAGGATATATCCACATTATTTCGGATAAAGCCGTTTACTATATTGTGAAGCAGGATGGTAGCTTGCTAGCTTCCGCCGAATTGGGAGTCAAATGTTTCTCCAGCCCGGTGATGGACTCAAAAGGATATTTATATGTGGGAATCGAAGCTGTGGCAGGTGCATCGGATATGGTATGTATCTCGTCAGGAGCAACTTCCTATGCTGACTCTGCATGGCCTATGAAAGGACAGAATCCCCAACGTACCGGTTTACAAAAGTGACAATCCTGCTAACTGGAAAATTATGAAGAGATATTTATCATTGGTCATTCTCTTATCCTTCGTATATGCAGGGTTGATAAAAGGACAACCTGGCCGCATACTTTTTGTAGATACGATAGAAATTGAGAAAACAGATCTCCAACGAATACATCATCTTCCTCTTTATTATTCAGGTAATCCTGTTCTGAAAGCCGATAAGAAATGGGAACTGAATATAAACGGAGACCCCTATGCCGCTCCTTTCAGCGGCGGGGTATGGTATGATGAAACGGATCGGAAGTTTAAGATGTGGTATTCTGCCGGTGGTGGCAAGTTATTAGGACTTGTCACCTGCTACGCAGAGTCTTCGGACGGAAAGAACTGGATAAAGCCGGAACTTACTATTGTTCCGGGCACAAATATAGTGGATACGCTGGAACATGATTGCGTTTCGGTATTGCTAGACAAATTTGAGAAAGATTCTGCCAAACGTTATAAAATGTTTGTTGTAGAATTTAATAATCGCTCCACTGTCAGTATGAAACTCAAATATTCTTCCGATGGGATTCACTGGAGTGCTCCCCAAGCACTTTCAGGTGAACTGTACGACCGCTGTGCGGCTTATTATGATCCGTTCCGCGGCAAGTATATTTTATCGTTGAAAACAATAAATGACATTTACCGTCGTTCACGTAATTATTTGGAACACGAAGACCCGGAAATGTTGGTTAGTCTGGCACACAGGGTATATGATAACCAAAGTGACAAATTTATCCGGTATTGGTTTCATGCCGACGACGATGACCCGCGTCATCCTCAATTTTCGGAATTGCGTCCACAGATATATAACCATGAAGCAATGCCCTATGAAGGATATATGCTGGGATATTTTACAGTTTGGCAAGGACCGGAGAATAATATTTGCGACAGTTTGAATATTCAAAAAAGAAATGAAGTATTGATAGGCTGGAGCAAAGACGGTTTCCATTGGAACCGGGAGAACAAAACTGCTTTCCTTCCGGTAAGTGAAGATTTTCATGCATGGAATGCTGGTAATGTGCAATCCACTGCGGGCAATCCTCTCATTGTGGGAGACTCTCTTTATTTCTATGTCAGTGGACGCTATAATAGCAAACCCAAGCATGATTCGAACTTTGCCACCGGATTGGCAACACTCCGTCGGGATGGCTTTGTCTCTATGAGATCGGAAAAGAAAGAAGGCTATGTGATAGTAAGAACTCTGATTCCGAAAGATGGAAAATACCTGTTTGTCAATGCAGATGTGAAAGGAACTTTAGCGGTGGAAGTCTTAGAAGAAAACGGGCAACCTCTGGAAGGATTCACAAAAAAGGATTGCACACAGATAAAAAATACGGATAAGACAAAACTAATGATTTCATGGAAGAAGCATTCGGAACTGGAATCTTTAAAGGAAAGAATGATTCGGTTAAAGTTTTATCTGAATAAAGCCGATTTATATTCATTTTGGATTTCCGCATGGCAAACAGGTGAAAGTTGTGGTTACACAAGCGGTGGCGGACCGGGCTTATCGGACAAGGGGATAGATGTCCCCGTGAATTAAATAGAGAAATAACTAAATATATTGAACTTAAAAAATTATATGATGGAAAAGATTATAGGATTAATCAATGCCCCTTTTACTCCGTTTTATGAAAATGGAGAAGTAAATTATGAACCTATCGAGGCATATGCAAAATTGCTTATAAAAAATGGTTTGAAAGGTGTTTTTATCAATGGCTCCTCCGGAGAAGGCTATATGCTGACCGATGAAGAACGGATGAAACTGGCGGAACGCTGGATGGAAGTTGCACCGAAAGATTTTAAAGTGATTGTGCACGTGGGTAGTTGCTGTGCAAAGTCGAGTCGGATGTTGGCAGAACACGCACAGAAAATCGGAGCTTGGGGAATTGGTGCTATGGCACCTCCTTTCCCTAAAATCGGACGGATAGAAGAACTGGTAAAGTACTGCGAAGAAATTGCCGCCGGAGCACCGGAACTTCCATTCTACTATTATCATATTCCTGCATTTAACGGAGCATTTTTGCCGATGCTTGCTTTCCTGAAAGCTGTTGAGAACCGTATTCCTAATTTTGCAGGCATTAAATATACTTTCGAAAGTCTGTATGAATACAATCAATGCCGCTTATATAAAGATGGTAAGTTTGATATGCTTCATGGACAGGATGAAACGATTCTTCCTTGCCTGGCAATGGGAGGTGCACAAGGGGGAATTGGTGGGACAACCAATTATAATGGCATAAACCTGGTAGGAATTATTGATGCATGGAAAGCTGGCGAACTGGAGAAGGCCCGTGAACTGCAAAACTTCTCGCAGGAAGTGATTAACGTTATCTGTCATTTCCGTGGAAATATTGTTGGCGGTAAACGCATCATGAAGCTGATTGGCCTTGATTTGGGCGGTAACCGTACTCCTTTCCAAAATATGACTGTTGAGGAAGAAAAACAGATGAAAGCGGAACTGGAAGAAATACATTTCTTCGATCGTTGTAATAAATTCTAATAGGAAGAAAGTATGAAGAATATAAGTGAATATATACAGCATTGGGCGGATACCTACAAGAATGATATGCAGAATAATATCATGTCCTTTTGGATGGAACATGGATTGGACACAGTGAATGGCGGTTTATATACTTGCGTAGACCGCAACGGCACATTGATGGATACCACAAAATCCGTTTGGTTTCAGGGACGTTTTGCTTTTACTTGTTCTTATGCCTATAATCATATCGAAAAGAACCCGGCATGGTTACATGCAGCCAAAAGCACGCTTGACTTCATAGAGAAGCATTGCTTTGATACGAACGGGCACATGTACTTTGAGGTAACAGCAGACGGACGACCTTTACGCAAGCGGCGTTACATCTTTTCCGAATCATTTGCAGCCATAGCGATGTCCGAATACTCCATTGCATCAGGAGATAGAACTTATGCAGTAAAAGCGCTCGAACTGTTCAAACGTATGCAGTATTTTCTGCAAACTCCCGGATTGTTAGCACCTAAATATCTGGATACACTTCCCATGAAAGGACATTCCATCACCATGATACTGATAAATGTAGCTTCCCGGATTCGGGAAGCTATTCAGGACGAATGTCTGACACTGCAGATTGATGAATCTATCGCTCAATTAAAAAATGATTTCTTGCATCCCGAATTTAAAGCCTTATTGGAAACAGTAGGACCGAACGGTGAGTTTATAGATACTAATATGGGGCGTACCATCAATCCCGGACATTGTATTGAAACAGCCTGGTTCCTATTGGAGGAAGCAAAATTGCGAGGTGAAGATAAAGAGATAGAAAAACTGGGATTGCAGATTTTAGACTGGTCATGGGAGTGGGGCTGGGATAAAGAATTTGGTGGCATTATTAATTTCAAAGATTGCAAAAATCTTCCCTCGCAAGATTATGCTCAAGACATGAAATTTTGGTGGCCGCAAACAGAAGCAATTATCGCTACTCTCTATGCCTATCTGATAACGAAAGAAGATAAGTACTTGGAAATGCATCAGCAAATCAGTGAATGGACCTATACCCATTTCCCGGATAAAGAATATGGAGAGTGGTATGGTTATCTTCACCGGGATGGTACGGTAGCCCAACCGGCAAAGGGAAATTTATTTAAAGGTCCTTTCCATATTCCCCGCATGATGACAAAAGGATATATGCTTTGTGAGGAAATAATGTCTGAAACAAAAAAAGAAATAAAATGATTGTATCCAATTTACAACATAGCCAACGGGTGGAGAAACTTCACCCGTTGTTCAAGCAACTTTTCGATTATGTGAAATCACATGACCTGCTACACGAAGAACTGGGAACTATCAGACTGGATGGTGATAACCTGATTGTCAATAACATCTATCCTGAATGTATTGCTGAAGGGAAACGTTTGTTAGAACTGCATCATGATTATATAGACGTGCACATCTTACTTGAAGGTACAGAAACCATTGGTTGGAAAGCCCTTGAAGAATTAAAAGTGGAAAGGCAAGCTTATGATAAAAAGAGCGATTGTGCTCTCTATGGTGATGTTCCCACGACTTTCATCAATCTCTTACCCGGACAATTCGTCATTGTATACCCGGAAGACCCCCACGCTCCGGCTATCGGTAAAGGCTGGATACGCAAACTGATAGCCAAAGTAAGAGTCTAAAAAAACAGTCTCAAAAATCTTTTAAATACAACTACCATGAAAAATAAAAATATTTATCCATGGGTAGTAGTTGCGTTGCTTTGGGTAGTAGCGTTGCTCAACTACATGGATAGACAAATGCTTTCTACAATGCAGGAAGCAATGAAAATAGATATTGTAGAACTGACAAAAGCAGAAGCTTTCGGCGCGTTGATGGCTGTATTTCTTTGGATATATGGCTTTATGAGTCCGGTTGCCGGTATCATAGCAGACAGGATCAGTCGTAAATGGCTAATCGTCGGGAGTTTATTTGTTTGGTCTGCCGTGACTTTCCTGATGGGATATGCAACGTCATTCGAACAATTATATGGTTTGCGTGCTGTGATGGGGGTTAGTGAAGCATTGTATATTCCTTCCGCTTTATCGCTGATTGCCGATTGGCATCAGGATAAATCACGCTCGTTAGCTATTGGAGTACATATGACCGGACTATATGTCGGTCAGGCTATTGGCGGGTTTGGTGCTACAGCTGCGGCTGCTTTTTCCTGGCAGAGCACTTTCCATTGGTTTGGAATCGTCGGTATTGCTTATTCTGTAGTCCTTATCTTCTTCTTGCATGAGAATCCTATTCGGATGAAAATAGAAAAAGTGGTTGTAAGTGGTGTTAGCAAAGGCGATTCGATAGGGAAAGGGTTATTACTGCTATTTTCTAATATTTCTTTTTGGGTGATATTGTTTTATTTTGCGGCTCCGAGTTTACCCGGCTGGGCCACAAAGAACTGGTTGCCGACTCTATTTGCCGAGAACCTGGATATTCCGATGTCGCAGGCAGGACCTATATCAACGATTACCATTGCTTTGTCTTCATTTGTCGGAGTGATACTTGGTGGATTTTTGTCAGATAGATGGGTGCTGAAGAATATTCGTGGACGTGTGTATACGGGAGCCATCGGACTGGGGATGACAATTCCCGCCTTATTGTTGCTAGGTTTCGGACATGGGTTTGTCAGTGTCATAGGTGCGGGATTGCTGTTTGGCGTTGGTTTTGGTATTTTTGATGCTAATAATATGCCTATTTTATGCCAGTTTGTTTCTGCTAAATATAGGGGAACAGCGTATGGAATTATGAATATGACAGGAGTCTTTGCAGGAGCAGCCGTAACTCAATTACTGGGAAAATGGACAGATGGAGGAAGTTTAGGTGAAGGATTTGCCATGCTAAGTATTGTAGTTGCGCTTGCACTAGGATTACAATTGTACCTTTTAAGACCTAAAACAGATAATATGGAATGAAAATTTATGGGTATTACTTTTGTAAACTGCAGATTAATAAGGAGCTAAACTGATTTTAGGTTTCTTTAAAACGTGGCGGGAAATTTGAAAAAGACGATTGTGTTTTTCAAGTTTCCCGCTGTCTTTTGAAAAGAACCGATGAAGAAGTGACAGGTGTGACAGAGGATTTATAACATTCGCAATTTTTTTTATTAGAAAATTTAGAAGAAGAAATAAAAAAGTAATAAGTTGCAATTCCTCTGTCACACCTGCCACTTTTGGTTTAATTCACTATTATAAAACCTCGAATGAAAGAAACTTTTTTGAACGTCGAAGAGTTAGTAATAAAGGTTAACGTATTTAATTCACTTTTTAACGCGTATCATTATGCCGGATGCAGAAGGTTCTTCCTGAGTATATCAGAAAGGAAAACATTTTGAAACATCGGAGAATCCTGTTCATTTGTGTCGTTGTGGACAGTTGTCCAATAAACCTTTCTGCGATGGGACACACGCCAGTATACATTTTTGTGATAATATTCCGCTGGAAAAAGGAAAAGGAGAGTGGTAAAAGAGAATCGGCTGCGGGATCCTGCAGCCGATTCTTGTTGGAGGCCATTCATTATTAGTACTAACCATCATTCACAGAATGCCTCTCTCTCATATATAGTCAGTCTAGTCAGCAGCGTGGTACGGGTGTGTAAACCAGAAGCAGGAGCCTACTCCTTCGGTCGAATCCACGCCAATTTCTCCTCCCATTTGAGAGACGATGCTTTTGCAAATAGAAAGTCCCAAACCTGTACCCTGAACAAAGGTATTCAGCTTCACAAAACGTTCAAATACGCTCTTTTGCTTTTCTTCCGGTATTCCCATTCCGGTGTCGCGCACATAGAATTTTATTTTCTGATGAGATACTTGTTCATATCCTAGGGTGATACTGCCTTGCTGGGTGAACTTTAATGCATTATTTATAAAGTTACTGATTACTTGGGTGAATCTATTCTTATCTGCGTAAATATAACATTCCGGCAATATCTCCTCAAAAATCAGTTCAACGCCTTTACCCACTTTCATGCCCATTGATTTGATGATTTCAGAGCAAGTCTCGTTTACATCTACATTGGTATATACAAAATTAAATGTTCCGGCTTCAATTTTCGAAAGATCGAGAATGTCCGATATCAGTTGCAAAAGAAGTTCATTATTCTCTTGTACGATTTTGATATATTCCTGCCGTTCGCTTCTGCTGTCCGTTTCTGCCAGAAGGCTGGAAAAGCCAACAATAGCATTGAGAGGAGTACGAATCTCATGACTCATATTGGCCAGAAAAGCCGACTTCAGGCGATCCAGTTCTTCCGCTTTATCGCGGGCAATAATCAATTTCTGTTCAGTCTCTTTCAAAGGCGTGATGTCGTAATTGATACATAGCATCTCAATAACGCCGTCTTGCGGACGGTAATCTCTGACCATTACATTAATACTGGTCCATGTATATTTACCATTTTCTCTGCAGACACGAACTTCTTTGCGCAAACTGGTTGCTTTTCCTTCTTTCACTTCGCGTACAAAGTTCTTCAGAACCGCCTGATCTTCAGGAACCACATGAGCATATACTCCGATAACCTCCGGCATAGGAATACCTTCCTTTTCTCCCAAATTCCTGTACCATGTATCCTGGGCATACCCGTCTCTTGTCTGTACATTGAAATGGGCAAACCCTACCTTGGCATAATCACCGATCAGGAGAAACAGATTTTCAAATTCCTGTATCTTAGTGTATGCATTGGTTGTCTCTGTCGTATCTATATTGATAAATAGATAGTTGATAAATCGGTTTTGAGAATCATAGAGAGCGGTAACTTTAGTAGTAAGATTGATAATCCCTTCCCTATGAGTGTCTACATACTGATTTATTTTTGAGAAATCATAATTGATGGAGAAATTTACATCTTCTTTAGCTTTCAATTTTTCTTTTATCTCTGAAGGAATATTAGGATTGTTGAACAAGTTGACTCCTAAGGCCTCATTTTTGTCAGATAAACCAAATATTTCAAGTTCTTTATCATTGATGTCTACCAGATAACCGTCTTTATCGTAAAGTTCGACACCTGCTGGAAGATTCTTGTAGATGTTTCTCAATATCTTTTCGCTGTTGTCCAAAGCAATACGATCTTCTTTGGCCTGCAACTCCGATTTCCGTAATCCGATGCAAATACTGATAATATTTGCGAGGGAGGAGAAGCATTGATAATCCACATTGCTCCAGCTTCGTTGTGTTCTTACCATATCGATTCCCATGTAGCCCCATACTTCTTCTTTGGATATTAAAGGGACTACCATCAGTGATTTAATATCCTGCATTTCTAATGTACGGCGATATTCTTCTGCTTCTTTTGGCATGTCATCCAGAGTGTTCAGGATAATTGCCCTTCTTTCGGCTATCTGATGATTCCACCAAGTAGACGGGTCCCAAGGGATATTACTTAAGAAATCCTGTTCTTTGGAGATGCCTTCGGCTGTGGCTTCATAAGTACAGTCCTGGCGTTGTTTTTTTCTGTTTATTTCGAAGATATAAATACGATCACCCTGAAACTGTTTGAGGAGATCTCCTAATGTCTCGTTAATCACTTGAGTCACATCATCACATTGCAGAAACGCAAGCAATGAATATGAAATATTATTCTGCTGATAGAGCAAACTGCTGACTTGAAGGAAATCAATGTTTCCATTTGAATTATCGATAGGTCTGTCAATATATTGTAGAAAGCCGGTCATATTCCTGTATCCCTCTTTATCAGGCTTCTGGAAACTGATTTTGGAGTACACCCAAATTTCCCCGTCTTTTGCCCGGATAGGAAACATTTGTTCGTAAGTCTGTAAATTGGATAAGGACAGGTATTCGTTTTTAAGACGTAGCCGATGGTCTTCACGTATTCTTTGATGGAATTCGGTGAAACTGATACGGTTACTTTTAAGACCGAGTAAGTCTACAATAAAGTCAGAGCAGATATATTCTTGATTCTTCAAATCTGACTCCCACCATCCCATTTTGGCCATTTGTGCTATCTGAACGTATTTTTCATAGTCATAATTTGTTTGTTCTTTCATATTGTCTGCTCTTGTTTTCTGTTTTTATATTCTAAGACACTAGCTGGCAAAGATAAGTATAACTTTTAAATAATGAGGCGTTTGTGTATCATCGCGGGAGGAAAATGGCAGTCTGGTGCCGAAAAGTGGAAAAAGAGACAAATGAGTACAAACAGGGGATTATTTCGTCTTCTTCTTAGTTAGGAAGTGAATTATATAATCTATAATATATATCAGAAGAATGAAAAATACCAGATTATTCATGTTTGCGGCATGCACACTTTTTTTAGCAGCGTGTGGCAGGCAAACCGTGAAGATTATGACTCCGCCGGATGCGTCAAATCGTGTTTTGTTTGGTGCGGAGCAGTTACAGGCTACCTTGGATAAAGCCGGTTATCAGGTAATGATGCAACAGGGAGACACAACATTCTCCGACGCCGAAATCAAAACAATCTTGCTGACGGAAGTGAATGACACGACACTCAAGAAAGAAGGTTTTCATATTTCGACGACCGGTAACCTGACCAGAGTGTTCGGCAGGGATGGGAGTGGCGTCATTTACGGATGTCGCGAACTGATAGACCGTGTGAATGACTCGGATGGTCGGTTGAATTTCCCGGAGGAATTGAAAGACGCTCCTGAAATGGTATTGCGTGGGGCTTGTGTAGGATTACAGAAGATGACCTACCTGCCGGGACATGGTGTATATGAATATCCGTATACTCCGGAAAGTTTCCCTTGGTTTTATGATAAAGAACAGTGGATTAAATACTTGGATATGCTGGTTGCCAATCGCATGAATTCACTGTATCTCTGGAATGGACATCCGTTTGCTTCATTGGTGAAACTGGAAGATTATCCGTTTGCACTGGAAGTAGATGAAGAAACATTCAAAAAGAATGAAGAAATGTTCTCTTTCCTCACAGAAGAAGCGGACAAACGCGGTATCTTTGTGATACAGATGTTTTATAATATTATTCTTTCCAAACCTTTTGCTGAACATTACGGGCTGAAAACACAGGATCGTAATCGTCCTATTACTCCTTTGATTGCCGATTATACACGCAAGAGTATTGCCGCGTTTATAGAAAAATATCCCAATGTAGGACTACTTGTTTGTCTGGGTGAAGCGATGTGTACGGTAGAAGATGATGTGGAATGGTTTACAAAAACAATTATTCCGGGAGTGAAAGACGGATTACAGGCATTGGGACGTACGGATGAACCGCCTCTTTTGTTGCGTGCACACGACACGGACTGTAAACTGGTGATGGATGCTGCATTGCCGCATTATAAGAATCTTTATACGATGCATAAATATAATGGTGAATCGTTGACAACTTACGAACCTCGTGGCCCCTGGTCGAAAATACATACGGATTTGAGCTCATTGGGTTCCATTCATATCAGTAACGTACATATCCTGGCCAATCTGGAACCGTTTCGCTGGGGCTCTCCGGATTTCGTACAGAAAGCGGTAACTGCCATGCACAATGTACACGGTGCCAATGCACTACATCTTTATCCGCAAGCTTCCTATTGGGATTGGCCCTATACGGCTGATAAATTACCGAACAACGAACGTGAGTTCCAATTGGATCGTGACTGGATTTGGTATCAGACATGGGGACGTTATGCATGGAACTGCCACCGAGATCGTACAGATGAAATGGGGTACTGGAATCATCAGTTAGGCAAATTCTACGGAACATCTGACGAAAATGCAAGCAATATCCGCGTAGCTTATGAAGAAAGTGGTGAGATTGCTCCGAAGCTATTGCGTCGTTTCGGTATCACAGAGGGAAATCGCCAGACATTATTGCTGGGTATGTTTATGAGTCAACTTGTCAATCCATATAAATATACCATCTATCCGGGATTCTATGAAAGTTGCGGACCGGAAGGGGAGAAGCTGATAGAATATGTAGAGAAAGAATGGAAAAAGCAACCTCATGTAGGTGAAATGCCTTTGGATATTGTTGCTCAAGTAATAGAGCACGGGGATAAGGCAGTAGCGGCTATTGATAAGGCGGCCGCCTCCGTATCTTCAAATAAGGACGAATTTTCCCGTTTACAAAATGATATGCATTGTTATCGTGAATTTGCGTATGCGTTCAACCTGAAAGTGAAAGCTGCCAAGCTGGTATTGGATTATCAATGGGGCAAAGACATCAAAAACCTTGAAGAAGCCATTCCTTTGATGGAACAAAGCCTGGAGCATTATCGTAAATTAGTGGAATTGACAGACGAACATTATTTGTATGCCAACAGTATGCAGACAGCTCAACGTCGTATTCCTATCGGTGGAGATGATGGAAAGAATAAGACTTGGAAAGAATTGCTGGTACACTACGAAAAAGAATTGGAGAACTTCAAAGCTAATCTCGTCCTGTTGAAAGAAAAACAGAATGGAAATGCGGTGGCTGAAACTGTAGAGATTGCTGCCTGGGCTCCTGCAAACGTAAAACTGATTTCTAATTATCCGGCAGTGAAAGTGGAGGAGGGCACTTCTTTATTTGTCGATCTTCCGGGTAAGATAGAAGCAGTAGCCCCTGAATTGAAGGGAATGAAAGCGCTTCGTTTCAATGGAAACGAGCAGAGAGAGAAAGGTACGAGTATCACTTTCGAAACAGATGCTCCGGTGAAATTATTAGTAGCCTATTTCAAAGATGACCAGAAAAAGTATGCAAAGGCTCCGAAACTGGAAATCGATGCATCAGCCAATGATTACGGTCAGGCGGAACCTGTGTTGACGAATGCTGTCCGTATCAACGGAATGCCTTTGGCAAATATACATGCATATAGTTTTCCGGCCGGAAAGCATACGCTGATGTTACCCAAAGGTTATCTGCAAGTACTAGGATTTACTGCTGCAGATATGAAGGTGCGTAATGCCGGACTTGCCGGGGATGAAGAAACAATGGATTGGTTATTTTACTAAGTCCTTACCACTAATCAATTGCTATCTTTTTAGGCACGGATTACACGGATTAACGCGGTTGTTTTGCAATAATGACAACACTAAAGACAGTGAATTCCGTGTAATCCGTGCCTAAATTATCATATAAACTAATTATGAACATCATTATATGAATGATTATAGATGAAAAATATCATGAAGAAGTTATTGCTGGCTGTTTTTAGTATAACCACTACTTTCTCTCTGTATGCGCAACGCGAAGTTCCGCAGGAACGGATGGAGCAGATTTATGAGGAAGTGAAGACACCGTATAAGTACGGTCTTGCCATCGCACCGGCAGACAATCATCATAAGATCGATTGCCCTACCGTTTTCCGTCAGGGAGACAAGTGGTTGATGACCTACGTTGTCTATAACGGTAAAAGTGGAACGGACGGACGCGGATACGAGACATGGATAGCGGAAAGCGACAATTTGCTTGAATGGCGTACTTTGGGACGAATTCTTTCTTACCGGGATGGGAAATGGGACTGTAACCAGCGTGGCGGCTTTCCTGCATTACCGGATATGGAATGGGGTGGAAGCTATGAACTTCAAACTTATAAAGGCCGCCATTGGATGACGTATATCGGTGGCGAAGGCACCGGCTACGAAGCAGTGAAAGCTCCGCTTTACATCGGACTGGCATCAACAAAAGAAGATATTTCCACTGCCCACGAATGGGAATCTCTGGACAAACCGATCTTGAGCATCCATGATAAAGATGCCCAATGGTGGGAGAAACTGACTCAATATAAGAGTACTGTTTATTGGGATAAGGATAAAACATTAGGCACCCCGTTTGTGATGTATTATAATGCAGGCGGTCGTCATCCGGAAACGGATTTAAAAGGAGAACGTGTCGGCATCGCTCTTTCCAAGGATATGAAGACCTGGAAACGTTATCCGGGAAATCCAGTCTTTGCGCATGAAGCGGATGGAACAATTACAGGAGATGCACATATCCAGAAGATGGGTGATGTGTATGTGATGTTCTATTTCTCTGCTTTTGAGCCTTCGCGTAAATATAAGGCATTCAATACGTTTGCCGCCAGCTATGATTTGGTGAACTGGACTGACTGGAAAGGAGCCGATCTGGTCATCCCTTCCAAGAACTACGATGAATTGTTTGCTCATAAGAGTTATGTGGTAAAGCATGATGGAGTGGTTTATCATTTTTATTGTGCAGTAAACAACGCAGAGCAACGTGGCATTGCCATCGCTACTAGTAAGCCGATGGGACGTTCGGCGGTTCGCTTTCCGAAACCGGAAATTAAAAATCGTCGGTTAATCACTACATTGACTGAGGGTTGGAAAACCTGGATTACAGAGGCTACTCATTTGAAAGGTAATTTCAGAATGCCTGCAAAGACGGTGAATATCCCTCATAATTGGGATGATTATTATGGATATCGCCAGTTGACACATGGAAATATGCATGGAACTGCCATGTATGTGAAAGACTTCACCGCCGATATAAAATCCGGGAAACGATATTTCCTTCGTTTTGATGGAGTAGGTACATACGCTACCATTAAAGTAAACGGAACGGACTTCGGTCGTCACCCTGTTGGACGTACTACATTAACCTTGGACGTTACAGATGCAATGAAGCAGGGAATAAATCGCCTGGAAGTAAAAGCCGAGCATCCGGAAATGATTGCCGATATGCCTTGGGTATGTGGTGGATGTTCGTCGGAATGGGGATTCAGTGAGGGGTCACAGCCCTTCGGTATTTTCCGTCCTGTGGTGCTGGAGGTGACCGATGAAATTCGTATAGAACCTTTTGGTGTACACATCTGGAATGATGAAAAGGCTGCTAACGTATTTGTTGAAACGGAGGTTAAGAATTATGGTAAGGCAACAGAAACGATAGAGTTGGTCAATAAACTAAGTAATGCCGATGGAAAACAAGTTTTCCGTTTGGTTGAGAAAGTAACTTTGGCTCCGGGAGAAATGAAAGTCGTTCGCCAGCAAGCTCCTGTCGAGAAACCTGTTTTGTGGGATACAGAAAATCCATATCTCTATAAACTTGCCAGTATGATTAAACGTGATGCAAAAACTACGGATGAGATTTCAACACCGTTTGGTATCCGTACCATTAGCTGGCCGGTCAAACGGAATGATGGAGACGGACGTTTTTACCTGAACGGAAAACCGGTGTTTATTAATGGGGTATGCGAGTACGAACATCAGTTCGGACAGAGCCATGCATTCAGCAATGAACAGGTGGCTGCAAGAGTAAAACAGATACGTGCGGCCGGGTTCAATGCATTCCGGGATGCTCACCAGCCCCATCATCTCGACTATCAGAAGTATTGGGATGAAGAGGGAGTCCTCTTCTGGACACAATTATCTGCTCATGTATGGTATGATACTCCGGAGTTTCGCGAGAACTTCAAGAAGTTACTTCGTCAATGGGTGAAAGAACGTCGCAATTCTCCTTCAGTGGTAATGTGGGGATTACAGAATGAAAGTACTTTACCTCGTGAATTTGCACAGGAATACAGTGATATTATTCGTGAGATGGACCCGACTGCAAAGACAATGCGTGTCATTACAACTTGTAATGGCGGCGAAGGTACAGACTGGAATGTGATTCAGAATTGGAGCGGTACGTATGGGGGAGATGTGACTAAATATGGTCGGGAACTTTCTCAAGTTAACCAATTATTGAATGGGGAATATGGAGCATGGAGAAGCATCGGTTTGCATACGGAACCGGAAGATTTCCAAGTGAATGGAGTGTGGAGTGAAGACCGTATGTGTCAGCTGATGGAAACCAAAATCCGCTTGGCGGAGCAGGTTAAAGACAGTGTTTGCGGACAGTTTCAGTGGATATACAGCAGCCACGACAATCCCGGACGCCGCCAACCGGATGAAGCATATCGCAAAATAGATAAAGTCGGTCCGTTCAATTACAAAGGATTGGTTACTCCATGGGAAGAACCGTTGGATGTGTATTATATGTATCGTGCCAACTATGTTTCCGCAGCCAAAGATCCGATGGTCTATCTCGTATCCCATACATGGACCGACCGTTTTGAGAAAGGACGTCGCCGTGCTACTATAGAGGCTTACAGTAATTGTGATTCAGTGTTGCTTTACAATGATATGACAAATGAAAAGGCAACCTTCCTCGGACGTAAAAAGAACAACGGAACGGGTACTCATTTTATGTGGGAAAACCGGGATATTCGTTATAACGTACTTCGTGCTGTGGGATATTATAAAGGTAAACCGGTAGCGGAAGACTTAATAGTGTTCAAGGGTTTGGAACAGGCTCCCAACTTCGAACTTTTTTATCAGGATGATAAAAAGATATTAAAAGGAGAGGCAGGATATAATTATCTATATCGTCTTAATTGCGGAGGAGATGATTATACGGATAGTTTCGGACAGTTGTGGTTGCAGGACAATACGAACTATTCCCATTCATGGGCGGAAAACTTCAAAGATCTGAATCCATATCTTGCCAGCCAACGTACTACCAATGATCCGATTCATGGCACTCGTGACTGGAAGTTATTCCAGCATTTCCGTTTCGGACGTCATCAGTTGGAAGTTCGTTTCCCTGTGGCAGATGGAACATATCGTATTGAACTGTATTTCACAGAACCCTGGCATGGCACAGGTGGAAGTGCTTTCACCGACTGTGAAGGACTGCGTATATTCGATGTTGCCGTGAATGATTCTGTCGTATTAG
Organism: Bacteroides sp. L008; assembly: GCF_040812255.1. Classification (NCBI taxonomy): domain Bacteria; kingdom Pseudomonadati; phylum Bacteroidota; class Bacteroidia; order Bacteroidales; family Bacteroidaceae; genus Bacteroides; species Bacteroides sp. L008. The sequence goes on from NZ_JBFNXO010000001.1 coordinate 1,058,684, forward strand.
ACGACTTGGATATCTGGGCAGAAAGCGGTCATGACGGAGTTTGCAAGAAGGTGGTATATGCCACAGTTAAAGGGGGAATGTTAAGAATTAATTTCCCGGAAGTGAAAGCAGGTCAAGCCTTAATTTCGGGCATTGCTATTGCTTCCACAAATATGGAACTGAAACCGACGGTATTCCCTGCATCCGATTGGAGTTGGGAAAAGGCAGATAAAGAAGTGATGGAAAAGACTCCGAAAGAGTTGCTTCCTGAAGACAAGAACGCCCGTGTCAGTGTAGCCTATGAAGCGGAAGCTGCTACATTGAAAGGTAACTATCAGAAGAAGGAACATCGTAAACAGACAGGAGTGTTCTTTGGCAAAGGAAAAGGGAACAGCATTGAATGGAATGTTTCTACCGGATTGGCTCAAGTGTATGCTCTTCGCTTTAAGTATATGAATACTTCCGGAAAACCAATGCCTGTCCTAATGAAGTTCATAGATTCGAAAGGGGTGGTATTGAAAGAGGATGTATTGACCTTCCCGGAGACACCGGATAAATGGAAGATGATGAGCACCACTACCGGAACCTTTATCAATGCCGGACATTATAAAGTTGAACTTTCAGCAGAAAATATGGAAGGACTTGCTTTTGATGCGTTGGATATTCAATAAAAAAGAACGAATGAAAATATATACTTTACTGCTTGGTGCCTTGTTTGTTAGCCCAATACAGGCACAAACAATACATGATTGGGAGAATCATCATGTTCTTCAGATTAATCGTGAACCGGCAAGAGCCGCTTTTATCCCTTTCTCTATCCAGAAAGGAGACTGTTTGATGTCTTTGGATGGAACTTGGAAATTCCGTTGGACTCCTGTTCCCAATGAAAGAGTCCTGAATTTCTATCAGATAAACTTTGATGATAAAAGCTGGATGGATTTTCCTGTTCCGGCAAACTGGGAAGTGAACGGATATGGTACGCCTATTTATGTTTCAGCAGGTTACCCGTTCAAAATAGATCCCCCGCGAGTGATGGGAGAACCCAAAACTGACTATACCACGTATAAAGAACGGAACCCAGTCGGACAATATCGCCGTACATTTATTTTGCCAGCCGGATGGGAAGCGAACGGGCAGACTTTTCTACGGTTTGAGGGCGTAATGAGTGCCTTCTATGTTTGGGTTAATGGCGAACGGGTAGGGTATAGCCAAGGCAGTATGGAACCGAGTGAATTCAACGTCACGAAGTATCTGAAATCCGGAGAAAATCAGATTTCATTGGAAGTTTACCGGTATAGCGACGGTTCCTACCTGGAAGATCAGGATTTCTGGCGTTTTGGAGGTATTCATCGCAGCATTCACCTGATACATACTCCGGACATTCGTATCCGTGATTATGCGGTACGCACTCTGCCTGCATCTACTGGTAATTATAAAGACTTTATTTTGCAGATTGATCCGCAATTCAGTGTGTATAGAGGAATGACCGGTAAAGGTTATATCCTGCAAGGAGTATTAAAAGATGCTTCAGGCAAAGAAATCGTTGTATTGAAAGGTGATGTGGAAGATATACTTGATTTGGAGCATAAAGCAAGCCGGATGAATGAATGGTATCCGCAGCGGGGACCTCGTAAAATGGGACGTTTATCAGCCGTTATAAAATCACCGGAAAGATGGACGGCAGAAACGCCCTATCTTTATAAGCTGCACTTAACCTTGCAAAATGAGGAAGGAAAAGTAGTGGAACAGATAGAACAAACTGTGGGCTTCCGTTCTGTAGAAATCAAAAAAGGACAACTGTTGGTGAATGGCAGTCCGGTTCGTTTTCGTGGAGTAAATCGCCATGAACATGATCCCCGAACGGCACGTGTCATGAGCGAGGAACGAATGCTTCAGGATATTCTCTTAATGAAACAGGCGAATATAAATGCCGTACGTACCAGTCATTATCCGAACGTCAGCCGTTGGTATGAGTTATGCGACAGCTTGGGACTGTATGTGATGGACGAAGCGGATATAGAAGAACACGGATTGCGCGGAACACTGGCAAGCACTCCCGACTGGCATGCAGCATTTATGGACCGTGCAATGCGTATGGCAGAACGTGATAAGAATTATCCAAGCATCGTCATGTGGAGCATGGGAAACGAGAGTGGTTATGGACCGAACTTTGCCGCTATCTCTGCATGGCTGCATGATTTTGACCCGACTCGTCCTGTACATTATGAAGGAGCACAGGGAGTGGATGGCGATCCTGACCCGAAAACTGTCGATGTTATCAGCCGCTTTTATACCCGGGTGAAACAAGAATACTTGAATCCCGGTATTGCCGAAGGAGAGGATAAAGAACGAGCTGAAAATGCACGTTGGGAACGGTTGTTGGAGATTGCGGAACGCACCAGTGACGACCGTCCGGTAATGACAAGTGAATATGCACATTCCATGGGGAATGCATTGGGAAATTTCAAGGAATATTGGGATGAGATATATAGCAATCCCCGTATGCTGGGTGGTTTTATATGGGATTGGGTAGATCAGGGAATCTACAAAACTTTACCCGATGGCCGTACCATGGTGGCTTATGGGGGTGATTTCGGTGATAAACCAAATTTAAAAGCGTTCTGCTTTAATGGATTGCTGATGAGCGAGCGTGAAACTACACCTAAATATTGGGAAGTAAAGAAAGTGTATGCACCCGTCGAACTAAAAATGGAAAACGGGAAACTGAAAGTAACGAACCGGAATCACCACACCGGCTTGTCTCAATATCGTTGCCTATGGACTGTGTCAATCGATGGAAAGCAGAAAGAGGAGGGAGAAATTACCTTACCGGAAATAGCTCCCGGAGGGAGTCAGACGATAGATTTGCCGACTTTCCGCTCATTGAAAGGCTCCGGTTCTTTGAGTAATCAAACAAAGAGAGGTCAAGGAAAAGCTCTGTCTGATTGGCAGCTAAAAGTAAGCATCATTTTGAAATCGGATGCCCTTTGGGCAAAAGCGGGGCATGAAGTGACTTGGGAGCAATTCTGCTTGCAGAAAGGAGATTTGATCTCTACTGATCTAGTCAATAAAGGAACACTTCAAGTGAAAGAGGATAATCAGTCCTTATTGATTAGCGGACGCGGTTTTTCCGTTCAGTGGGAAAGGAAAACGAACGGAAGCATGACTTCCCTTATATATAATGGCAAAGAGATGTTGGCTCATTTAGATGATTTTCCTGTTCAACCCGTCACCCAAGTTTTCCGTGCTCCGACAGACAATGACAAGAGTTTCGGGAATTGGCTGGCTAAAGACTGGAAATTGCATGCAATGGATAGTCCGCAGATAAATTTAGAATCTTTCAACCATGAAGTACGTGCAGACGGGGCGGTAATTGTACGGATCCAAACAAGCAATTTATATAAAGAAGGAAAAGTGACTACAACTTCTGTTTACACTGTTTCTTCAGATGGAACGATTGATTTAAAGACGACTTTCCTACCACAAGGAGTTCTTCCCGAAATCCCCCGTTTAGGAATCGCATTCTGTCTGGCACCTGTTTACAATACATTTACTTGGTATGGCAGGGGACCGCAGGACAATTATCCTGACCGCAAAACATCTGCCGCTATAGGGCTTTGGAAAGGAAGTGTGGCGGAACAATATGTGCATTATCCCCGTCCCCAGGATAGTGGAAATAAAGAAGAAGTACACTATCTTACCCTGACTGACAAACAGAATAAAGGTATTCGTGTTGATGCAGTAGAAAATGTGTTTTCCGCATCTGCTTTGCACTATACTGTGCAGGATATCTATCAAGAAACTCATGATTGTAATTTAAAACCACGTGCGGAAGTCATTCTAAGTATGGATGCTGCCGTGCTTGGATTAGGAAACAGTAGTTGCGGACCGGATGTATTGAAGAAATATGCCATAGAGAAAAAGGAACACACGCTGCATCTACGTATCAGTAAGCAATGATAGAAATAAATAACTAACACAATTATAAAAGTAACAATGAAAAAAGTAACCACTTTATTATCAACCTTAGCGTTGGCAACTACCTTGGCTGCTCAAAACCTTCCACAAACGGAAAGGCAATATCTCTCCGGTCACGGATGCGATGACATGGTTGAATGGGACTTCTTTTGTACCGACGGACGCAATTCCGGGAAATGGACGAAAATTGGTGTACCTTCCTGCTGGGAGCTGCAAGGATTCGGCACCTATCAGTATGGAATCACTTTCTATGGTAAACCATTTCCTGAAGGCATTGCCAATGAAAAAGGTATGTATAAGTATGAGTTTGAAGTTCCGGAAAAATTCCGCGGCAAACAGGTGAATCTTGTATTCGAGGCTTCAATGACGGATACGGAAGTGAAAGTGAATGGACGCAAAGTGGGTTCTAAACATCAGGGGGCTTTCTATCGTTTTTCATATAACGTCACGGATTTCCTGAAATATGGTAAGAAAAACCTGTTGAAAGTCACTGTTGCCAAAGAGAGTGAAAATGCTAGTGTGAATCTGGCTGAACGTCGTGCTGATTATTGGAATTTTGGAGGTATCTTCCGTCCGGTATTCCTGGAGGTGAAACCTGCTGTAAACCTGCGACATATTGCTATTGATGCAAAGATGGATGGATCTTTCCGTGCCAACTGCTACACCAATATCTCCAATGACGGCATGAGTATTCGTACACAGATTCTGGATAAAAAAGGAAAGAAGTTAGCGGAAACCACTGTACCTGTAAAAGCGGGTGGCGACTGGACTTCCCTGCAACTGAATGTCTCTAACCCTGCACTATGGACTGCGGAAACTCCGAATCTTTATAAAGCCCAATTCTCCCTATTGGATAAGGACGGTAAAGTGCTGCATAGTGAAACGGAAAACTTTGGTTTCCGTACCATTGAAGTACGTGAAAGCGACGGACTTTATATAAACGGAGTGCGTATCAATGTACGTGGTGTCAATCGTCATAGCTTCCGTCCTGAAAGTGGCCGTACATTGAGTAAAGCGAAGAATATCGAAGATGTTCTTTTAATGAAAGACATGAATATGAATTCTGTCCGTTTGAGCCACTATCCGGCTGACCCGGAATTTCTGGAAGCTTGTGATTCTCTCGGGCTTTATGTGATGGATGAATTGGGAGGCTGGCATGGCAAATATGATACGCCCACCGGAGTACGTCTGATTGAAGGCATGATAGAACGTGACGTGAATCATCCGTCTATTATCTGGTGGAGCAATGGTAATGAAAAAGGATGGAATACTGAATTGGACGGAGAGTTTCATAAATACGACCCGCAGAAACGTCCGGTTATTCACCCGCAAGGCAATTTCTCCGGTTTTGAAACAATGCATTACCGCTCTTACGGAGAAAGCCAGAACTATATGCGTCTGCCGGAAATCTTTATGCCTACAGAATTCCTGCATGGTTTGTACGATGGAGGTCATGGTGCCGGATTATATGATTATTGGGAAATGATGCGCAAGCATCCCCGTTGTATCGGTGGTTTCCTTTGGGTATTGGCAGACGAAGGAGTGAAGCGTGTGGATATGGATGGCTTCATTGATAATCAGGGAAACTTTGGAGCCGACGGTATTGTAGGACCACATCACGAAAAGGAGGGTAGCTACTATACTATCAAGCAGTTATGGAGCCCAATACAGATTATGAATACTTCTATCGACAGGCAATTTGACGGCAAATTTTCCGTAGAAAACCGTTATGATTATCTGAATCTGAATACCTGTCGTTTCCTTTGGAAGCAAGTGAAGTTTCCACAGGCAACGGATGCTTCTAATACTGCTGCTCAAGTGTTGAAAGAAGGAGAAGTGCAGGGTAGTGACGTGGCTGCTCATTCGGCGGGTGTCTTGGATATAAAAACAAATATCCTCGCCAATACAGATGCTCTTTACCTGACAGCTATTGATAAATACGGTCATGAACTTTGGCGCTGGACTTTCCCGGTTGATAAACTGAACCAGCAAACTGAACCGATCTCCTTCTTATCCATCCGCCCTACCTATACGGAAACTGAAAATGATCTCACAGTGAAGGCGAACAAGCGTACGTTCATCTTCTCAAAGAAAGACGGACAATTAAAAGGAGTATCTGTAGATAATCGTAAAATTAGTTTCGCCAATGGTCCCCGTTTCATTGGAGCCCGTCGTGCAGACCGCTCATTGGATCAATTCTATAACCATGATGATGAGAAAGCAAAAGAAAAAGACCGTACATATAGCGAATTCCCCGATGCTGCCGTATTTACGAAACTGGATGTAAAACAAGAGGGAGGCGATCTGATTGTTACCGCCAATTACAAACTGGGTAATTTGGATAAAGCTCAATGGACAATCAGCCCGAGTGGGGATTTGGTTTTGGATTATACCTACAATTTCTCCGGTGTGGTGGATTTAATGGGTATTTGTTTCGATTATCCGGAAGATCAGGTAATCAGTAAACGCTGGTTGGGAGCCGGACCATATCGTGTATGGCAGAATCGTATTCATGGTACGCAATACGATGTATGGGAAAACGACTATAACGACCCTATTCCTGGTGAAACTTTCACTTATCCCGAATTCAAAGGATATTTTGGAGATGTTTCCTGGATGAATATCCGGACGAAAGAGGGCATTATCAGCCTAACAAACGAAACTCCCGATGCTTATGTCGGAATATATCAGCCTCGTGACGGTCGCGACCGTTTGCTTTATACTCTTCCCGAGAGTGGAATTTCTCTTCTGAATGTGATTCCTCCGGTACGTAACAAAGTAAACTCTACCGATTTGTGTGGTCCTTCCTCACAACCGAAATGGGTAAATGGTCCACAAACCGGACGGATCGTTTTCCGGTTTATATAAATAAATAATAAAAAGGTACTCAATATAATGTGGGTACCTTTTTTTATTTTATTTTTGTTTCGTTTTATACATCCAGATGAATGAATTCTTTCCTATGTACACAATACTAATTATAGAAGATGAACCCAGAGTGGCAAGTTTGCTGATGAACGGGCTGGAAGAAAATGGTTATCAGGCAATGGTGGCTTATGACGGATTGATGGGGTTACGGCTTTTCCAGACCCATACATTCGATTTGGTCATATCCGACATTGTTCTGCCCAAGATGGACGGATTTGAACTGGCGAAAGAAATTCGCAAGACCAATCCCCATATCCCTATATTAATGTTGACAGCATTAGGATCAACGAATGATAAACTGGACGGTTTCGATGCCGGTGCAGACGATTACATGGTGAAACCCTTTGATTTCAGAGAGTTGAATGCCAGAATCAAAGTACTCCTGAAACGTGTGGCAGGCAATACACAGGAATTGCCACAGGAACTTGTTTATGCAGATTTACGTATTGACCTTCAACGTAAGGACGTAGAACGAAACGGCATATCTATAAAACTTTCTCCTAAGGAATATAACTTGCTGCTATATATGGTAGAAAATGCTGAAAGAGTATTGAGCAGGGTTGAGATAGCAGAAAAAGTATGGAACACCCATTTTGATACAGGAACGAATTTCATAGATGTATATATCAACTATCTCCGTAAGAAGATAGACAGGGATTTTGAACCAAAACTTATTCATACCAAAGCCGGAATGGGTTTTATACTGACTGATAAGTTATGAAAATCAGAACAACACTGACCCTACAATATGCAGGGCTGACAGCTGCGGTATTCTTCATATTTGTCATAGCCGTCTACTATGTGAGTGAACATTCGCGTAGTAATGCTTTCTTTCGTAATCTGCAAAGTGAAGCTATAACCAAAGCACATTTATTCCTTAAAAATCAAGTAGATGCACAAACTATGCAGTCTATTTATCTAAATAATCAGAAGTTTATTGATGAAGTAGAAGTTGCTGTCTATACAACCGATTTTAAAATATTATATCACGATGCACTACAGAACGATATTGTCAAGGAAACACCGGAGATGATAAAGCGAATTCTGAAACAGAAGGATATCAATTTCTATGTGGACGAATATCAGGCAGTAGGATTGGTGTATCCATTTGAAGGCAAAGATTATGTTGTTACCGCTGCCGCCTATGATGGTTACGGATACGCCAATCGGGATGCGTTAAGAAATATACTCATCCTGTCATTTATCGGAGGATTAAGTGTATTGGTGATTGTGGGTTATATCCTGTCTCGAAGCACTTTAAAACCAATACGCAGCATTGTCAAAGAAGCGGAGAAAATTACCGCGTCGCATATCGATAAAAGATTGCCCGTGAAAAATGAGCAGGATGAACTGGGGGAATTAAGTACGACATTCAATGCTCTACTGGAACGCCTGGAGAAGTCTTTCAACTCACAGAAGATGTTTGTCAGTAATGTATCTCATGAATTGCGTACTCCCATGGCGGCCCTTACAGCCGAACTCGATTTAGCTTTATTGAAAGAACGTACCTCCGAACAATATCAGATGGCTATTGGCAATGCTCTTCAAGACTCCCACCGAATTGTAAACCTGATTGACGGACTATTGAACTTGGCAAAAGCCGATTATCAGCCGGAACAGATAACAATGGAAGAAGTCCGTCTGGATGAACTGTTGCTGGATGCCAGAGAACTGGTATTGAAAGCGCATCCGGATTATCATATCGAATTAGTCTTTGAACAGGAAGCCGAAGAGGATAATGTACTGACAGTCATCGGAAACAGCTATCTGCTGACTACCGCCTTTGTAAATCTGGTAGAGAATAACTGCAAATATTCTTCCAACCGGACTTCATCAGTCCTGATCGCCTATTGGGAGCAATGGGCAATCATCCGCTTATCCGATAATGGTGTAGGCATGTCCGATGCAGATAAGGAAAACCTGTTTAAACTGTTTTATCGTGGAGAAAACAAGAATATTGCTCCCGGAAATGGTATAGGCATGAACCTGACACAAAAGATTATTCACCTTCACAAAGGCGAACTTACCGTATCTTCCCATAAGGATGAGGGCACTACCTTTGTGGTAAAACTCCCGCATATCTAAGAAATTCTAATCGTTTTCTAATATCACTCTAATCATTCTCTAACAGCTTCCTTGTGAAGTCCTTCTTACTTTTGCATCGAATTAATAAATGCAGTTAGTAACTTAAAAAAATTAGAGAGTATGGTATGGAAGAAAAAACTGCGTTCATCACAGTACACATTCAATTCAGAGAAAGTCTTTTTGGTTGCCACACAACCCGGTAAGTCAATCTATTCATACTTGCAGACAACAAAGCTCGGATTGACATTGGGAGAAGTGCAAGAGCGGCAGTCCATCTATGGAAGAAACGAAGTGGTCCATGAACAAAAAAAGAACCCGTTTATACTGTTTATCAAAACGTTTATCAATCCTTTCATTGGTGTTCTGACCGGACTTGCCATTATATCCTTGTTTCTGGATGTACTGATGGCCGAACCCGGAGAACAGGAATGGACAGGAGTAATCATTATCTCATCCATGGTGATATTCAGCGCTATCCTGCGTTTCTGGCAGGAATGGCGAGCAAGTGAAGCTACGGATTCTTTAATGAAGATGGTAAAGAACACCTGTCTTGCCAAACGTGCCGGTGAACAGGAAGAAGAGATTGATATCACGGAACTCGTTCCGGGGGATATTGTGTATCTGGCAGCTGGGGATATGGTTCCCGCTGATATTCGGATCATCGATTCAAAAGACTTGTTTATCAGTCAGGCTTCATTGACAGGAGAGTCCGAACCGATAGAGAAGTTTCCGGAGATACAGAGCCAACAGTTTCGGAAAGGAAGCGTCATAGAGTTGGACAATATTTGTTATATGGGTTCCAATGTGATAAGTGGCGCAGCAAAAGGTATTGTTTATGAAACAGGGAATAAAACATATCTGGGTACGATTGCAAAAAGTCTGGTTGGACATCGTGCCACTACAGCTTTTGATAAAGGTATTAGTAAAGTCAGCTTCTTGTTGATTCGCTTTATGCTGGTAATGGTTCCATTTGTGTTTTTCGTGAATGGTTTCACGAAAGGAGACTGGTTCGAGGCTTTCATTTTTGCCATATCCGTTGCAGTGGGGCTTACCCCGGAAATGTTGCCAATGATTGTGACTGCCAACCTTTCTAAAGGAGCGATAGCCATGTCCAAAAAGAAAACAATAGTAAAGAATCTCAATGCTATTCAGAATTTTGGAGCAATGGACATACTCTGTACTGATAAAACCGGTACATTGACTTGCGATAAAATCGTGCTGGAGAAATATATCAATGCAGATGGTAGCGACGACAACAGTAAACGTATTCTTCGTCATGCCTACTTTAACAGTTATTTCCAGACCGGTTTAAGAAATCTGATGGATAAAGCGATTCTTTCTCATGTAAGAGAGCTGAATCTGGAACATTTGAAGGATGACTACACCAAAGTGGATGAAATACCTTTCGACTTTACACGCAGAAGAATGTCTGTTGTGATAGAAGACAAGCAAGGAAAACGGCAGATCATTACTAAAGGAGCGGTAGAAGAGATTCTCGACGTTTGTTCCTATGCCGAGTTCAACGGGCAGATTCATCCCTTGACTGATGCTTTGAAAATCAAAGCAAAGATGATTAGTGAAGAAATGAATCAGCAAGGAATGAGAGTGTTGGCAGTCTCCCAAAAAAGTTTTATCGAGAAAGATTGTAATTTTGCCATCGAAGATGAAAAAGAAATGGTACTGATCGGGTATCTTGCCTTTCTTGATCCTCCGAAGCCTTCTGCAGTTGAAGCCATCGAACAATTGTATGCACATGGAGTAGCAGTTAAAATATTATCGGGAGATAATGATATCGTAGTAAAAGCCATCGCCCGGCAGGTAGGAATTGACACCAGCCATTTTCTTACCGGGATAGAAATAGAGAATATGAATGAAACGGTATTGAAGGAAGCGGTAAAGAATACCACTTTATTTTCAAAACTGACTCCATTCCAGAAGACACAAATCATCTCTCTATTACAGGAACAGGGCAATACAGTAGGATTTTTAGGAGATGGAATCAATGATGCAGGTGCCTTACGTCAGTCAGACATTGGTATATCTGTCGATTCTGCAGTGGATATAGCGAAAGAAAGCGCAGACATTATCCTGTTGGAAAAAGATTTGATGGTATTGGAAGACGGAGTGCTCGAAGGGAGAAAGACATTCGGCAATATCAATAAGTATATAAAGATGACTGCTAGTTCCAATTTTGGTAATATGTTCAGTGTGATGTTCGCCAGTGCATTCCTGCCGTTTCTGCCTATGATGCCGATACATCTGTTGATTCAGAACTTACTGTATGACATATCGCAGACAACCATTCCATTTGACCGTATGGACCCAGAGTTCCTGAAGAAACCCCGTAAATGGGATGCGTCCGATCTAAGTCGTTTTATGATTTATATAGGACCTATCAGTTCCATCTTCGATATTATTACTTATCTGGTCATGTGGTATGTGTTCAGCTGTAATAGTCCCGAACATCAAACACTGTTTCAGACCGGATGGTTTGTAGAAGGCTTGTTGTCACAGACATTGATTGTCCACATGATACGTACCCGTAAGATACCGTTCATACAAAGCCGCGCCACATGGCCTGTAATGGGACTGACATTCTTAATCATGGCAATAGGTATTCTTATTCCTTTCACCGCTTTCGGACGTTCCATCGGGTTGACAGCTCTTCCTTTGAGCTATTTCCCCTGGCTGATTGGAATTTTGCTTTCTTATTGCATTTTGACGCAAATAGTAAAGAACTGGTATATCAGGAAGTTTGTGCGTTGGCTATAAGATAGGGGAAGAAGTTTTAACAGGAAACACTATAAAATACTGAATTTAATCACTATATTCGCAAAGTAAGTATTTATATTGATACACAAATAACGCCCTATGAGAATGAAGCATTGCCTATTCGTTTTTTTGCCGATATTTATATTATTTATCAGTTGTCGGCAAAAAGTACAAAGTAACTTTCAGCCGGATATTTCCAGTCAGACAGAAACCGTTTATGATTTTCCGGAAGAATATGCTGAAGAGATTATTATCACAGGTAAAGTTTTGAACCGTGAATTTTATCCACAAGAAAAAGAACTGACACTTATTATTCCATTTTTCAGAGATATGGAAAATCAGTACCGTACTCCCATTCAAGAGGATGGTTCTTTCTATTTTACTTTTCCTGTTTATGCTAAAATACGGGAGGTTTCTATTCGTAATTATGCAGAGCATTTATATGTGCATCCGGGTGACAGTATCCATTTAGAGATTGATTTCAAGGATATGTTTCATCCTAAAGTAACAGGTGATGCGGAAAAATTGAATCAGGAGATATTGGCTTTTACAGAAAGCGGATATTATTATATGCGTGACTATGGTATCAGGAGAAAATGAATTGAATCAATATTTATATACTAAAGTTACAGCTAATAGCCTTGAAGCTAATGATACAATTTCCCTCTCAAGAAAGCGTTCGCAATTTGACTCAATCGTAAAAATACCCCATTTGCAGGGACAAATAGCACAGATGTACAGGCAAACTAAAGCGTTCTTGGAGAATCCGCAGTCTGTTTCTGATAATTTGTTGTATGGCAAATACAATGAAAGTTCAAATACGTCAACTCCAATGTCGTATATGGAGAGCATATATAAGATTCTTGAAGAAAACCGGGGAAAAGTTATTTATCTTGATTTTTGGGCTACAACTTGTCCGCTTTGTTTGGCAGAGATGGAACCCTTGAAAAAGTTGCGCAGCAAATATTCAACGCAGGATCTGATTATTTATTCCATATGTTCGGGCGGTAATGATACCAAAATGCAATGGGAATTGTGTTTAGATAAATACTCGATGAAGAATCATGATATAGAATGTGTCTATGCTGCTGATTATATTGGACTGGAGAATTATCAGAAGATTACCAAACAGTTCAAAATTAATAGATTGCCATATTATATCTTGATAAACAGAAAAGGACAAATCATTGATTATGGTGCTGCTGCTCGTCCAAGTAATCCTAACCTTTTATTGAGAATTGAGGAAATCGTGAAACAATAACGGATAATATTCCCTTTATGCAGAACATTCTAATATAAAAAAGACAAGGTTAATATCAGCCTTGTCTTTTTTGTAGCTCTTTCATTAGTTCATCTACAATATATGCATCACTCATGAGATACAAATCTCCGAGTCGATGAATAATACGCTGATAACTGTCGCTATTATAGAATATTCCCAATGCTTGTATGTCTGAAATGTGTAGACGGGCAGCCAGTTGCTCTACAATACCATAATACTTACCTTGCATTACAATATCAGCATTAGCTACTTCTTTTGTAGGGGATGGCATAGGAATGGAAATAGCTTCAACAAAGTGTAAATGCTTGTCAATCACTTTTTGGTTTGTGATACAAATTTGATTGTTAGGTTCTTGATGAACCAGACGCGATAAAGCTTCTTCACGGGTATAATCGCCACGCATATAGAGGTCAATAGTACGTATCACACGATCATCTGCTATACCACCTTCTATGATATCATAATCCCTCCACATAGAACCTCCTTGCCTACAAGATACGACAAAATCAAGCCAATGCGCATCATATGCAGTAAAATGTAAGTAATGATAAAGAGTATTGCGGCAGGCTTCTATATCTAACGAATAGACATTAAGCCATACATTAGTTTCATGGCGAATATCAGCAGTGCGAAGTGCCCAGCGGGAAGCTTGCTCTTTTAAATCTGTAAGATAAAACCCAACCCCAAAATCAAGGTTTGGCCGACATACCCTTGCCAATGGCTGCTCTACACGACAAGTAGAACCATGATAAATGGTTAGCATGATTTGCCTCCTTCGTTTGTAGATATTTGAAAAGGTCTATAATCTTTTGGTAACCATTGTGGATCACGATGATAGATATATTCCAATAAAGAATCAACGATATACGCTTTTCCTTGCGTGTGCAAAGTATCATAAAAAGTCTTGATATAGTCGTCTAGTGCACCCAATTCCTTTAGTTTATTAAAAACCTCCGGACTATAACGGCCCAATCGTTCAGCAGTATTTTCAACACAATATATGATGAACTCCAATTGTTTTTCTTTAAGGGTCATACAATTTTCTCCTTTCTTATCATAATCATCCTATGATTAATATTAGCAAAGGTAGGAAAGTTCCTTCTTTTTTCCAATTATTCTGTATAGTATCTCATACTCATTAGTGAATATTAAAGCAATAACATCCCTTTATTCTTCAAAATGCACATAGTTCAAAGTCTTCAATGCCCCGAAGACATTGAGGGCTTTTTTTATTTATATACTTTCTTGAAACTACCTTTTGCAAATCCTTCACCAACTAAAGAATCAGGTGTGACTATTTCTAACAATAAATCAGACTGATCTGTTTTTATGCGAATCAGATTTCCATCTTTTTCATAACTGGTTGCAAAGTCAAATCCAAAGATGCCATCTTTGATTACAACTGTTGAATTTCCTTTAAAGGTAAAAGATTGATAAAGAGCTCTATCTGAATCTGAAATATATGTTCCGTTAAGAACAATTTCTTTTGTTTCGTCAAGAACTAATTCTTTTTTGAAAGGATTGATATCTTTGCATGATACAATGCCTACCAACATAATTAATAAAAAATACTTAGTTTTCATCATTATTTTTATTTGAGTATAATTTCCGACAGAGAATTCTCCATTCTTCTTCTTGAAAAATTCTCTCTTTACGTTTTTCATCAGTTTCCCCTAAGCAAAAAATGATAAAAGCAGTATAGATTGGAGTTATAAGAATTGATAGAAAGAACCAACCCATTACACTTCTACCTCTTGTTTCTGCCATTTGTGCAGGTATAACGCAAATCAATATATAAATAAGAAATATAATAAGACAAAATGCTACAATAGTATCCATGACATTTTTTTATAAATGTGAATTATCTGCATTGGAATTTAGACTTGATTTTACATAGCCCCTAAAGCTATCGCTCCGCCTATTAATACAACATTGCCACAAATGATACCAAGAGTCTTCCATGTCTTTTTAGCTTTTTGAGGATCTTTTCCTTGAAGCGTCTTTTTTACATCTTTAGTTACAGTAATAGGCTTTATAGTATATTGTCCATCATAATTGCTGTATTCAATTGCTTGAAAACCATTTTTGATAATATTACTTTGACACCACTCCTGTATTTCTTTTGGAACAGTCTGATAATATTTGAGCTTACCTTTTTTCCTCTCAACTCCATATATTCCTTTTTCTAATGGTTTAGTCTTAATGTCTACTTTTTCAATATAGAAAATATGATTTTGATATTTATAATAGTTCGTACCATTTATTGTACAATAGTGTGACGCTTTTCTATGTAGAAAATCTAAATCATAATTAATAATTTCTTTATCTATTTGGACAATATTTGTTTGAAGGGAATCTATATGAATTAGTACATCTGTAGTGGTTTTAATTTCTTTCTTTTGCGGCTTTGCCAATACATCCCAATATTCTGAATCTTTTAAAAGTTTATTTTCAAAATAAGTACAAACCTGTTCTTTTATATTCTGTCTATTTGCTGTTGATAATATATTTATAACTTCCTCTTCCTTTCTTTTAATCTCTTTTTCTTTTCTCTCAAATTCTCTCTTTTCCCATTCTTGCTTTCTTTTCTCTCTTAGTAACTTCTCTTCTCTTTCTTGTTCTGATTTATTCTTTATTGGAAACACTTCTACAAAAGTATATGGCATTTGTGGTATATATCCTTCTTTAGATGTTCTCATATTTTTAAAATAAACACTAAACGAAAGATCTTTACTATAAGTGTATTCGTAGTTATATCCTATATTATTCAAAAATGCATCTAAGTTCTTTGAGGATTTAATTAAACATTTACCTTTATATATCAGACCTTCTTTAATATCTATACCCACTATTGCATCACCAATATAAACATACTTTTCATTTAATTCATCATATCCTTTTAAAGACACAAATAAAGAATAAGCAGGAGGATTCATTGGATGGGCAAGTTGAATAAAAAATGAATTCCCCTTTCTCTTCACAAATTTCAACACATCATTAACTTCTAGTACCATGTTATTAGTGTATTGGTTGATTATACCAAATTTATCATACGTATAAGTAACTTCTTTTTCCTGCGCATTAACACTATTCAAGACTATAGTCATGAATAAAATAAAAAATGCTATAAACATTTTTCCCATAATAGTATTGTCTGATAAATGCCCGCAGCTTCCCGAACCGGACGGTTCTATAATAAAAAGATTGACAAAATATATATAAAAAAAAGCGCGGGAATCTGTACCTGTTACTCGTCCCACACTTCAAGGCTCTCGCATCGCCCAACCTGTCTGAACGAGCAACGCAGAAGCCCACGCCGATATGTATAACAAACTAAGTATACTTTTATTTCACAGCACACTTAGGGGTATAGACATATCCCGTAGACATCCACCGCTGCTTTGTTTTTGACAGGTTTTTCAAAACTTGCGAGATTCTGAAGTGTCAAAGACAAAACGTCAAGTAAACGTCTTTCTTTATATAATCCATTTCCCACACCACCCTAACCTCACGAATTGAGGTATCGGCGTGAGAAACGTTACAAATATATGCAAAAAAATGTAATTAGAATTATTTCTAAACTATATTTTTCTTTTTCCAAGAAAAACAGTAGAAAGAATGGGAGGGCAGTAAAAGGGAATATAAAACAGGTCTCTGATTCTTTTTATCCGAAAAGATTACTCAAACATCAATGTTAATGGCAAATCTACCGTTAGGCAACCATAAATTTATCATTGCCCAACGGTGAATTTGCCATCAGGCAACGACAATTTTGCTCATTATCGTTCGAAATGTCAAAAAAAATAAGGAA
Source organism: Bacteroides sp. L008 (assembly GCF_040812255.1). Lineage (NCBI taxonomy): Bacteria > Pseudomonadati > Bacteroidota > Bacteroidia > Bacteroidales > Bacteroidaceae > Bacteroides > Bacteroides sp. L008. Next base: position 1,075,519 of record NZ_JBFNXO010000001.1, read on the forward strand.
GGCTCAATGAGCTTTCCTTATTTAAAAAGGCTAAAAAAAGAGTTAAGCAGCAGGGTCTGGGGCTTCCCCTCCTGAATTTCCTCCTGATGACCCACCATTATCGCCATCTTCGGTAATTGTAGCTCCATCTCCGAACAGTTCAACACTTGCTCCACCAAGCATTGCCTTAAATTTACTTCCCGGAGTAAATACGATTTTTCGCCGAATGATAGTATGTGCATTCACATCATCCTCCTTATCCTGACTCTCTGCATTGATTGCTGGACGAAATGAACCAAATTCATCCAGTTTAACCGAAAAGCCCTCTTCTAAAAAAGAAACCATAGTGTCCTGCAGTCCTTTTAGCACCACATCTACCATAGAACGGTGAATACCGGTTCGCTGATTGACTTCATCACACAGCTTCTTATAATTAAGGCTTCCCGCAAGTACATTAGCGGCTACATACTTTTCGACTTTGTTTTCTTTGTCGAAACACAATACAATTTTTTTCTTCTTATACCTAAGACTCATTTTAAAAATTAATATTACATATTAGTACTAATAAAGAAGTCACTCTTTTGACTCCGGAACAAAGATAATATCTTATATTTGATTTGAAAACAAAAACGTGTAATTTATTTCAAAAATCTGTTTATCAATTAATTATATAAATATATATCAATAATAAGTAATAAATAAATGATTATAATATTATAAATAAAAGCTTTTAATGAATTGCGTATTAGTTATACTTCACTTTAAATATAACAATAAAAATATTATATATTTTCAAAACGTTGGTTTTGTGTAAAACAGAGACAATAAGTCATGAATTTATAGTAATAGTGAGTACAAAACAGTCCTTTTTTCGTCTTCATTATAGAAAAAATATAGTATTGGAATGAAAAGCCGACTGAAGCAACAAATATTTGCATTCTCTTTATTGGCATGGACAGCTGTATGTCCTGTCGATGCACAACAAACACGCTCACTTCGCGACCAATTTCAGAATCCGTCTGACGAAGCGAAGCCTTGGACCTTTTGGTACTGGATGTATGGTGCTGTGTCCAAAGAAGGAATAACTGCCGATTTGGAAGCGATGAAACATGCAGGACTCGGAGGTACTTATCTGATGCCGATCAAAGGGGTTAGTGAAGGTACACAATATAACGGCAAGGCACAGCAGTTGACTCCTGAATGGTGGGAAATGGTGCGTTTCAGCATGGAGGAAGCCGACCGTTTAGGGTTGAAACTGGGAATGCATATTTGTGATGGTTTTGCATTGGCAGGAGGTCCCTGGATTACTCCGAAAGAATCAATGCAGAAAGTTGTTTGGAGCGATACAATCATTGATGGTGGAAAGCTCAATGCATTACGTCTGCCACAGCCGGAAGCTTATGAAAACTATTATGAAGATATTGCGCTATTTGCTTTGCCGGTAGAGGATGCGGCAGACGAAATGCCCGCAAAGATCACTTGCGTAAACTTAGCAACAGCGAACAATGTAAAATCTGCTCAAACAGTGAATATGGATGCGGCAGGCGTTATCCGTTCTTCGTATCCATGCTATATTCAATATGAATATAAACAGCCTTTTACCTGCCGGAATATAGAAATCGTTTTAAATGGCAATAATTATCAGGCACATCGCTTGAAAGTAATGGCAAGTGACGATGGCGTAAATTATCGTTTCGTGAAACAGCTAGTCCCTGCCCGTCAGGGATGGCAAAATACAGATGAAAATTCTACTCATAGTATTCCCGCAACTACAGCCCGTTATTTCCGTTTCTACTGGACACCCGAGGGGAGCGAACCGGGAAGTGAAGATATGGATGCCGCAAAATGGAAACCTAATCTGAAGATCAAACAACTGCACCTGCATCAGGAAGCCCGTTTGAATCAGTGGGAAGGAAAAACCGGACTGGTATGGCGTGTTGCTGAATCTACCAAAGAAGAGGAGATAGGAAAGGAGGACTGCTATTCACTTTCACAGGTTATTAATCTGACGGAACAATATAAGAATGCCCCGGCTAGTCATTCTAAAGAAAAAACAATCACAGCTGTTCTCCCTAAAGGTAAATGGAAATTGCTCCGCATGGGACATACAGCTACCGGACATACCAATGCAACAGCCGGTGGCGGAAAGGGCTTGGAATGTGATAAGTTCGATCCGAAAACGGTGCGAAAACAATTTGATAACTGGTTTGCACAAGCATTTGCAAAGACGAATCCGGAAGTAGCACGTCGTGTATTGAAATATATGCATGTAGATAGTTGGGAATGTGGAAGCCAGACCTGGAATCCAAATTTCGCTGCAGAATTTCAGAAACGTCGTGGTTATGACCTGATGCCTTATTTACCACTATTGGCAGGTATTCCTATGGAAAGTGCAGAACGAAGCGAAAAGATTCTGCGAGATGTCCGTACAACGATTGCCGAATTGGTGGTGGATGTATTCTATCAGGTATTGGCAGATTGTGCCAAAGAATATGATTGTCAGTTTTCAGCGGAGTGTGTAGCACCGACCATGGTAAGCGATGGCCTGCTGCATTACCAAAAGGTAGATCTTCCTATGGGAGAATTTTGGCTGAACAGCCCTACCCATGATAAACCGAATGATATGCTGGATGCTATCAGTGGGGCACATATCTACGGAAAGAACATCATTCAGGCTGAAGGATTCACCGAAGTACGCGGCACGTGGGACGAATATCCTGCTATGTTGAAAGCCTTGCTGGATCGTAATTACGCATTAGGAATCAATCGTCTTTTCTATCACGTATATGTACATAATCCCTGGCTGGATTGCAAACCTGGCATGACATTGGATGGCATCGGACTTTTCTTCCAACGCGATCAGACTTGGTGGGATAAAGGTGCAAAAGCATTTTCCGAATATGCTACCCGTTGTCAGGCATTATTGCAATATGGACATCCGGTGACAGATATTGCAGTATTTACAGGTGAAGAAATGCCAAGACGTTCGATATTGCCGGAACGATTGGTTCCGTCCCTTCCGGGAATTTTCGGTGCGGAACGTGTGGAAAGCGAACGCATTCGTTTGGCGAATGAGGGACAACCTTTGCGTGTGCGTCCGGTAGGTGTCACACATTCAGCCAATATGGCTGATCCCGAAAAATGGGTGAATCCACTTCGCGGATACGCTTATGATAGTTTTAATAAAGATGCGTTACTACGTCTGGCCAAAGTGGAAGACGGCAGAATGACACTGCCGGGTGGAGCCAGCTATAAAGCATTGGTAATTCCTCTTGCACGTCCGATGAATCCCGAACCTGTATTATCTTCGGAAGTGCAGAAGAAGATCAATGAATTAAAAGAAGCGGGTGTATTGATACCTTCTTTGCCTTATACAGCGGATGATTTCTCCGTATATGGGTTGGAACGTGACATGATTGTACCGGAAGATATTGCCTGGACACATCGTCGTGGTGAACTTGGCGAACTTTACTTTATCGCCAATCAAAGAGAAGAAACACGCACATTTACCGCAAGTATGCGTATCAACGATAGAAAACCGGAATGTTGGAATCCGGTGACGGGTGAAATAAACAGCCGTCCTTCTTACCGTATCAATGGAAATCGGACGGAAGTTACTCTCACATTGGCTCCTTATGAGTCCGTATTCATCGTATATCCTATGGAGGGAGCACATGAAGGTTATGGAGAGGACTCCTCAAGACTACAGAAAGAGAAAAAGGAGGTAGCCAAAGAGCCTTTAAATATAGCTCTGGAAGCAGAGGAATATATGATAACTTTTGCAGCTAACAAGAAAACGCTCACACGGAAAGAACTTTTCGACTGGAGCAAAGAGCCGGACGAACAGATACGTTATTATTCGGGGACAGCTACTTATAAGACGGCTTTCCGCTGGAAGAATAAACTGAAAAAAGGCCAACAGATTTACCTGAATTTGGGTACGGTTTGTAATTTAGCAACTGTCCGTGTGAATGGCGTAGACTGTGGTACCATTTGGACAGCTCCTTATCGTGCTGATATTACAACTGCTCTGAAAAAAGGAATCAATATACTTGAAATAGAGGTTACGAACACTTGGGCGAATGCCTTGAAAGGAGCTGATGAAGGAAAAGCACCATTTGAAGGCATTTGGACCAATGCAAAATACCGGAAACAGGAAAATAAACTACTTCCGGCAGGATTACTCGGCCCTTTGAGTTTTTCTGCCATAGAGTGAAAGTTTTTTAGGCACGGATTACGCGGATTACGCTGTTACTTTATGTAATACGATTCTTATAAACCGTGTAATCCGCGTAATCCGTGCCTAATTCATCATAATGTAGTACTTAAATGATAAAGATATACTTATAATGAAAAGTTCAATTATTAAAACAGGTACAATGTTGGCTAGCTTTCTGCTTGCGGCCGCCTGCCTGTCAACACACGCAGAAGTAAAACTGCCGGCTATTTTTTCTGATGGCATGGTGATGCAGCAACAGACAAATGCAAATCTTTGGGGAACTGCCACTCCCAACAAGAAAGTGACCATAACTACTAGCTGGAATGGAAAGCAATACGTGGCAGCTGCCGATAAGAACGGGGCATGGAAACTTTCGGTTTCTACTCCCAAAGCAGGAGGTCCTTACACTGTCACCTTTGATGATGGAAGTAAAAAAACACTGAATAACATATTGATAGGTGAATTGTGGCTATGTTCCGGACAGAGTAACATGGAAATGCCAATGAAAGGATTCAAGAATCAGCCAGTGGAGAATGCCAATATGGATATTCTTCACAGCAAGAATCCGAAAATTCGCTTGTTTACCGTAAAACGTACTTCTACATTGACTCCGCAGACCGATGTTATCGGTTCATGGAAAGAAGCAACTCCGGCCAACGTTCGTGATTTCAGTGCTACGGCTTATTATTTCGGGAGGTTAATCAATGAAATAGTAGAGGTTCCGGTAGGATTGGTAGTTGCAGCCTGGGGTGGATCGGCGTGCGAAGCATGGATGACCGCTGACTGGTTGAAAGCTTTTCCTGATGCAAAGATTCCTCAATCGGAAGCCGATATAAAATCAAAGAACCGTACTCCGACCGTACTGTACAACGGTATGTTGCATCCCCTTATCGGCATGACGATGAAAGGAGTGATTTGGTATCAGGGCGAAGATAATTGGAATCGGGCGCACACGTATGCGGATATGTTTACTGCATTGATAAATGGCTGGCGCGCTGAATGGAAACAGGGAGATTTTCCTTTTTACTATTGCCAAATAGCTCCGTATGATTATGGGATTATCACAGAAAAAGGTAAAGAAGTGATAAACTCCGCCTATCTTCGGGAGGCACAGGCAAAAGTAGAACATCGTGTACCCAACAGTGGCATGGCCGTATTACTGGATGCAGGTATGGAAAAAGGAATCCACCCGGCAAAAAAGCAAGTTGCCGGAGAACGTTTGGCACTTCTCGCCCTGACTAAAACTTACGGAGTGGAAGGCGTGAATGGCGAAAGTCCATACTATAAAAGCATTGAAATAAAGAATGATACAGTAGTCGTTAGCTTTGAACGTGCAAATATGTGGATTAGCGGCAAGAACTGTTTTGAGTCGAAAAACTTTCAGGTAGCCGGTGAAGATAAAGTATTTTATCCGGCTAAAGCATGGATAGAACGTAGCAAGATGCTGGTGAAAAGCGATAAAGTGCCGCACCCGGTAGCTGTTCGATATTGTTTTGAAAACTATGTGGAGGGAGATGTATATGGTGACGGATTGCCTTTAGGTTCTTTTCGTTCGGATGATTGGTAAACTGCTAATGAAATTATAAATTATGAATCATTTGCGTAGAGTTTTTGTTCTCTTATTCATATTTGTTGGCGTGTCGGCTCTATGGAGCCAACATGCCAATGTCATTTGGAATACTCCTAGCCGCAATTCTTCAGAATCCATGCCCTGTGGTGGCGGAGATATCGGGATGAATATATGGGTAGAAAAGGGTGACATTATGTTCTATGTGAGCCGTAGCGGCACATTCGACGAAAACAACTGTCTGCTAAAACAAGGACGCATACGTCTCCGTCTGTCACCCAATCCTTTTAAAGATACGAAAGATTTTCGTCAAGAATTGAAACTGAAGGACGGATATGTAGAAGTTGCAGCAGGAAACACGCAGATACAATTCTGGGTAGATGTTTTTCATCCGGTTATACACGTGGAGGTAACCAATACACAAGCGTTACAAACTGAAGTTTTTTATGAGAATTGGCGCTATCAGGAACGACCTGTCAGGAAAGGAGAGGGACAACAATGTTCTTACAAATGGGCTCCTCCGAAAGGTTCTGTGACAGCGGCTGACTTTATTTCTTTAGGCAAAACCAATCATTCTGCCAATCAACTCCTGTTCTACCATCGCAATCCGGAACAGACTGTTTTTGATGCTGTTGTGGCTCAACAGGGAATGGACGAGGTAAAATCCGAAATGATGAATCCCTTGAAAAATCAAACTTTCGGAGGAACCCTGTTCGGAGAAAACCTTGAATTTATAGGCACCACGGATGGCGTGTATGCCGGAACAGACTACCGCGCCTGGAAATTCCGTTCTTCCAAAGCGTCCAGAAAAGAACATTTCTGTATTGTATTGCATACAGCCCAAACAGAAACAATAGAACAGTGGGAGCAGGGACTGCAAACTGCTTTGCAAAGAATAGCCCCGCAAGGCAAAGTCTCATCGAAGATTCTCATACAGGATAAAAAGCAAACCCGTTCGTGGTGGAATGCTTTCTGGCAACGCAGCTTCATTGAAGCAGAGGGAGAAGCAAAAGAAATAACCAGAAACTACACTCTTTTCCGTTACATGCTGGGTTGTAATGCCTACGGTAGCGTACCAACTAAATTCAATGGCGGACTGTTCACTTTTGATCCTTGTTACATCGACGAAAAACAATCCTTTACTCCCGACTACCGGAAATGGGGAGGTGGTACAATGACAGCACAGAATCAACGCCTGGTTTATTGGCCGATGCTGAAAAGCGGGGACTTCGATATGATGCCTTCCCAGTTTGATTTCTATAACCGTATGTTGAAGAATGCTGAATGGAGGAGTCGTGTATATTGGCAACATGACGGAGCTTGCTTCTGCGAACAAATAGAAAATTTCGGTCTGCCCAATCCCGCAGAGTATGGTTTCAAACGGCCGGACTGGTTCGACAAAGGGCTGGAATATAATGCCTGGCTGGAATATGAATGGGATACGATTCTCGAATTCTGCCAGATGATACTGGAAACAAAGAACTATGCGAATGCTGATATCACCCCTTATTTGCCTTTGATTGAAAGTTCACTGACATTCTTCGACGAACATTATCGGCAACTTGCTTCCCGTCGGGGACGGAAGGCGCTGGATGGCAACGGACATCTGATTCTTTTTCCGGGTTCTGCCTGTGAGACATATAAAATGACCAATAATGCCAGCAGCACCATCGCAGCTCTAAAAACAGTATTGGAAACTTATGGAAAGAAAGAAGAGATGCTAAAGACAATTCCTCCGATTCCATTGCGGTACATAGAAATAAAAGATACGTTGAATCCTACTCTTGCTCCGGTTTTGAAGCGAACAATTTCGCCTGCTGTAAGTTGGGAACGAATTAACAATGTCGAAACGCCACAACTTTATCCAGTATTTCCATGGCGTATTTATGGAGTAGGAAAGGAGAATCTGGACATAGCACGCAATACCTATTTTTATGATTCGGATGCCATCAAATTCCGTTCGCATATCGGATGGAAACAGGACAATATTTGGGCGGCTTGCCTGGGAGTGACCCAAGAAGCGAAAAGGTTATCCCTTGCCAAACTCTCCAACGGACCGCACCGCTTCCCAGCCTTTTGGGGACCGGGCTATGACTGGACACCCGACCATAATTGGGGAGGCAGCGGCATGATAGGACTTCAGGAAATGTTATTGCAAACAAACGGAGAACAAATACTTCTTTTCCCCGCATGGCCGAAAGAATGGAATGTACATTTCAAACTGCATGCTCCTGGTGAAACAACAGTAGAAGCTACTCTGAAAGACGGGAAAGTAACAAACTTGAAAGTTCTACCTGAAAGTAGAAAGAAAGATATCATTATAATGATTGAAAATGAGTTTTTTTTCACCACAGAGGACGCAGAGGACACAGAGGCTTTTTAAACAGTAAATCTATCTGTCTAAGGGAACGTATAGTCTAAGAATTTACTCCCTTTGTGTACATATAGAGAGGAGATTCTTAGACAAGCAGAATGACAGAACCAATAATATATTACAAAAAAACTTTGTGTCCTCTGCGTCCTCTGTGGTGAAAACTCGAATGAAATATATAAATAAAGAACTATGAATAAAAGACCGTTTATCATCTTATCATCTTTTCTGTTACTGTTCTTAGGAATCGAAAAAGGACAGGCGACAGAAACTTACCGTCCTGAAACATCGGTTGCCGGATTTATCCAGCTTCCCGGTAGTGGGCGACAAGTTTATAATTTCAATCCGGGATGGCTATTTTTCAAAGGCGATGTCCGGGGAGCAGAAGCAGTAAACTTTGATGACCGTTCCTGGAAAGTAATTTCCACTCCCCATACGGTAGAATTAATGCCTGCCGAAGGAAGTGGATGCCGTAATTATCAGGGGCCAGCCTGGTATCGTAAACATTTTGTTCTCCCTGCCGAAACAAAAGGCCAACGGGTTGTTCTTCATTTTGAAGCAGCCATGGGTAAACAGATTCTTTATCTGAATGGCAAACGCATCCAGGAACATTTGGGAGGTTATCTACCTTTCACTCTGGATTTGACAGCCAATGGCGTACAAGCCGGAGACTCCTGCCTGCTTGCTGTTTTCACAGACAACAGTGATGACAAATCCTATCCCCCCGGAAAACGCCAATATACACTAGACTTCGCCTATCATGGCGGCATCTATCGTGATGTATGGATGATTGCCAAATCTCCGGTAGCTATCACCGATGCTATTGATTCACAAGCCGTTGGCGGTGGAGGCGTATTCGTGCATTTTGATAAGATCAGTGAAAAGAGTGCACAAGTATATGTAAATACGGAAATTCAGAATGAGGATGTGCGTACTGAATCGGTCACTGTAGAAACGACTTTGACAGATGCTGACGGAAAAGTAATCAAACACTGTTCCGGAAAGCTGTCTTTAAAACCGGGAGAGAAGAAATCCATCCAGCAACAGATGGAAGTGAAGAATCCAAAACTCTGGTCACCGGATACACCTTATTTATATAGAGTACAATCCCGTATTAAAAAAGGAAATAAATCTATGGATGGCGGCATTACCCGTGTCGGTATTCGCTTGGCAGAATTTCGTGGAAAAGACGGTTTCTGGCTGAATGGAAAACCTTTCGGTCAACTGGTAGGAGCAAATCGCCATCAGGATTTTGCCTATGTAGGCAATGCTTTACCGAACTCACAGCAATGGCGTGATGCCAAACGTCTGCGTGATGCCGGATGCACCATTATTCGTGTGGCGCATTATCCGCAAGATCCTGCCTTTATGGATGCTTGTGATGAACTCGGTCTGTTTGTGATTGTCGCTACTCCGGGATGGCAGTACTGGAACAAAGATCCGAAATTCGGTGAGTTGGTTCATCAGAATACCCGTGAAATGATTCGTCGCGACCGTAACCATCCTTCCGTACTAATGTGGGAACCTATATTGAATGAGACTCGCTATCCACTTGATTTTGCATTAAAGGCTCTTGAAATCACCAAAGAGGAATATCCTTATCCGGGACGTCCGGTAGCCGCTGCCGATGTTCATTCTGCAGGAGTGAAAGAACATTACGATGTTGTTTATGGCTGGCCGGGTGATGACGAAAAAGAAGACAGGCCGGAACAATGTATTTTCACCCGTGAATTTGGAGAGAATGTGGATGATTGGTATGCTCACAATAATAACAACCGTGCCAGCCGCAGTTGGGGAGAACGCCCGTTATTGGTACAGGCACTTTCACTGGCAAAGAGTTATGACGAGATGTATCGTACTACCGGTTTATTTATCGGTGGTGCGCAATGGCATCCGTTCGATCATCAGCGCGGTTATCATCCTGACCCTTACTGGGGTGGCATCTACGATGCTTTCCGTCAGAAGAAATATGCATACGAAATGTTCCGTAGCCAGTCGCTTGCCGGTCTTCAGCATCCATTGGCAGAATGTGGTCCGATGATATTCATTGCTCATGAAATGTCTCAGTTCTCCGATAAAGACGTGGCTATATTTACTAACTGTGATTCTGTGCGTCTTTCTATTTATGATGGAACGAAAACCTGGACGAAACCGGTAGTCCATGCCAAAGGACATATGCCGAATGCACCGGTTGTATTCGAAAATGTCTGGGATTTTTGGGAAGCACGCGGATATAGCTATACTCAAAAAAACTGGCAAAAAGTAAATATGGTGGCCGAAGGGATCATCAACGGAAAAGTAGTATGCACGCAAAAGAAAATGCCTTCCCGGCGTTCCACGAAACTACGCCTCTATGTAGATACTCAAAAAGTGAACCTGATAGCTGACGGCTCCGACTTTATCGTTGTTGTTGCCGAAGTAACCGATGATAGTGGAAATGTACGCCGTCTGGCAAAAGAGAACATTGTTTTCACCATAGAAGGTGAAGGAGAAATCATCGGAGATGCTGCTATCGGTGCCAATCCCCGTACAGTGGAATTCGGTTCTGCTCCCGTGTTGATCCGTTCCACCCGGAAAGCCGGAAAGATGAAAGTGAAAGCCCGTGTACAGTTTGAGGGAACCCAAGCTCCAACAGCGACTGAAATAGAACTGGAAAGCATTCCGGCAGAACTGCCTTTCTGTTATGAGGAATCCACTTACGAAGAACGCAGAACTGCATCGTCCGTTCCGGAAGTAAATTCTTTTAAAGAATCATCAGAAGGAAAAATACAACTGACAGAAGAAGAACGTCAACGGGTATTGGATGAGGTGGAACGCCAGCAAACTGAATTTGGGACAGAGAATTAGGCACGGATTACACGGATTTCATGGTTGCTTTATACATTAATATTTCCAAAAACTGTGAGATCCGTGTAATCTGTGCCTAACTTTATGGTATAAACGAATGATGATGATAAGCTTATATCAAAAAAAAGATTACCTTTGGGGTACGTTTTAATTCCAATTATAGCCACCAATGAGAAAACGAAATATTCTAATACTATTACTATCCATGATAGGCATTTATGCTTTTGCCTATCCGAATATGATTGTAGAACACTACACAGCCGAACGCGGGTTGCCCAATAATATCGTCAACTGCACTTTAAAGGGACAGGATGGGTTTATCTGGTTTGGCACATGGTATGGATTATGTAGTTTCGATGGAAGCAAATTCCGCTCCTATGATAATCATGACGGTTTTTATTCCACCGACATTCCACCACGTAAGATTCAGCGTATCGTGGAAGATAAAAATGGTTTTCTGTGGATTAAGACCATCGACCGCAAACTCTACCTGTTCGATAAAAGACACGAGAGTTTCCATGCTGTCTATGATGATGTAAAAGAATATTCGGAGAACATCCAGATTATTAAGATTCAGACAACCGAAGACGGGGATGTATTGTTGTTGACAAAAGATAAAAGTCTTTTGCGTGCATATACCGACAAGGAAGGTAAAATAACGATGAAGCAGTTGCACGATTCGCGTCCCAACGTGAATGTGTATGATATGCGTCTGAAACATAACGTATTCTGCGAAACTGCAGAATTTATCAATTGGATTGGTATGGATTATCAGATTTTGTCCCTCCGGAAAGGGGCGGCTCTGAAAGACAAGCCCGCTGACTTTATACAGAAAAAGGTATCTGCCAATCCGGATCAGTTTACTTGTGCCTCCTATAATTCTAAATTCTTATGGTTGGGAGATAAGAAAGGACACATTTATAGTATTGATCCTCAAAATGGAGTTGTCAACCGTTATGAGATACCGGAAATCAAACGCCCGATTTCTAATCTGCTGATAACAGAGTCCGGTCTGATGTACATCACTACTAACGAAGGAACGTACGAGTATAATATCGGTTACAAACAATTGACCAAACTTCCATTCACCATCCCCGAAAAGGACGGCGGAATCATATTTTATGATAAATATGATAAGGTATGGTTTCAGGAGGGTAATCAGGCATTGACCTATTATGATCCTCTGAATAGAAGCCACCACCGATTTACATTCCCCAATCAGAATGCCATCGGCAATTTTGAAATGCAGGATGCCGGTGAACAAGGTATGTTCTTCATGACCCCGGGAGGAGAAATTCTTCTATTCGACAGAGAAAAACTGGAAATGACCCGTATTAACCAATTAAAACCTTTCTCGGATGATCTTCCCAACCAGCTTTTTTTTCATCTTCTGTTGGACAAAGATGGAATCCTCTGGTTAGCATCTACAAGCAGCGGAGTATACAGACTTAATTTCCCCAAAAAGCAATTCCAACTGTTGACGGAAGTTTCTCCTTCTCCGCTAATACCCGAGAGATCAAACTCCTGGAATCAGGGGATACGTGCCCTCTTCCAGGCACAAAATGGCGATATCTGGGTAGGAACCCGTTGGCAGGCGTTGTACCGTCTGGATCGTAACGGACAAGTGAAACAGATCTTCTCGGATAAGAACTATCTATTGGGAACTGTATATCATATTATGGAAGACAAGGACGGTAATCTTTGGTTTTCCACCAAAGGAAATGGGCTTGTCAAAGCTGAACCAGATATGAATTCTCCGCACGGGTTGCGTTTTACCCGTTATATCAATGATCCCAAGAACCCGAATTCTATCAGTAACAACGATGTATACTTTACTTATCAGGACAGCCGGGGACGCATCTGGGTAGGACTATTAGGTGGAGGACTGAATTTGATTTCCGAAGAAAATGGAGCCATCACCTTCATCCATAAATACAATGGACTGAAACAATATCCTGCATACGGCCTTTATATGGAGGTACGTACCATGACGGAAGATGAAGACGGACGTATCTGGGTAGGAACTATGGATGGTTTGATGTCTTTCGACGGGCATTTTTCCACGCCCGAACAGATTCAGTTTGAAACGTACCGTCAAGTCAGTGAAAACTCGAATGTAGCGGATAACGATATTTATGTACTCTACAAAGATACTGATTCTCAAATCTGGGTGAGTGTGTTCGGAGGCGGTTTGAATAAACTGGTTCGTTATGACAAGGAAAAGAGGGAACCTATTTTCAAATCTTATGGTATCCGTGAAGGAATGAATAACGATGTAGTCAAGTCCATCGTAGAAGATAAAAACGGCAACTTGTGGTTTACAACGGAAATAGGTTTGTCTTGCTTCAACAAAGCTACCGAGCAGTTCCGCAATTACGACAAATACGACGGTTTCCTGAACGTGGAGTTGGAAGAGGGCAGTGCACTCCGAACATTGAATGGAGACTTGTGGATTGGCACTCGTCAGGGAATCCTGACATTCTCTCCTGACAAACTGGAAACACTGCATACAAATTATGACACACGTATTGTCGATTTTAAAGTATCCAATCGCGATTTGCGTAGTTTCCGCGAATGTCCGATCTTAAAAGAATCCATCACATACGCTAAAACAATCCGGCTGAACTATAATCAATCCATGTTCACGATTGAATTTGCGGCATTGAATTTCTATAATCAGAACCGGGTGTCATACCGTTATATACTTGAAGGTTATGAAAAAGAGTGGCATTATAACGGGAAGAATCGCATCGCTTCCTACACCAATGTGCCTCCCGGAGATTATACATTCCGTGTAGAAACAATGGATGAAGCCAATCCGGAACTTGTTTCCAACTGCACGCTGGCCGTCACCATTCTTCCCCCCTGGTGGTTAAGCTGGTGGGCAACTCTTATCTATGTGATCTTGGGTCTGGCAGCCCTCTATTTTAGTTTGCGTCTGGCTTTCTTCATGATTAAAATGAAGAACGATATTTATATCGAACAAAAAGTTTCGGAGATGAAAATCAAGTTCTTTACCAATATATCCCACGAATTGCGCACTCCTTTGACATTGATAAAAGGTCCGATACAAGAATTAAGGGAACGTGAAAAGCTGTCTCCGAAAGGATTGCAATATGTGGATTTGATGGAGAAGAACACCAATCAGATGCTGCAATTAGTGAATCAGATACTTGATTTCCGGAAGATTCAAAACGGGAAAATGCGTTTGCATGTGTCATTGATTGATTTTAATGAGATGATAGCCTCTTTCCAGAAAGAGTTCCGCGTGCTTTCCGAAGAAAATGAAATCAGTTTCACTTTCCAGTTACCGGATGAACCGATTATGGTATGGGCGGACAAGGAGAAATTGAGCATTGTGATCCGTAATATCATATCCAATGCATTCAAATTCACTCATTCCGGTGGAAGCATTTATATAACTACCGGATTGACAGACGACGGAAAATGTTGTTATGTACGGGTGGAAGATAACGGGGTAGGTATTCCACAAAATAAACTGACCGAGATTTTTGAACGCTTCTCACAAGGAGAGAATGCGAAAAACTCCTATTATCAGGGCACAGGTATCGGATTGGCACTTTCAAGGGAAATCGTTAATCTTCATCACGGACAGATTCGTGCTGAAAGTCCTGAAGGACAGGGGGCAGTGTTTATTGTGGAACTCCTGATGGATAAGGAGCATTATCGTCCGTCGGAAGTTGACTTTTATGTGGGAGGTACGGAAACAGTTCCCGTTTCTGTGGAACAGGAACCTGTTGCCAATGCCATATCCGAAGAAGATACAGAAGAAGAACCGGAAATTGATGCTTCATTACCGACCCTTTTGTTGGTTGAGGATAATAAGGACCTTTGCCAGTTGATAAAACTTCAGTTGGAAGATAAGTTCAATATCCATATTGCCAATAACGGAGTAGAAGGTTTAAAGAAAGTGCACCTGTATCATCCTGATATCGTAGTGACCGATCAAATGATGCCTGAAATGGACGGCCTTGAAATGTTGCAATCTATCCGCAAAGATTTCCAGATCAGCCATATTCCTGTTATTATCCTGACCGCGAAAAATGATGAAGGCGCCAAGACCAAAGCTATTACTTTAGGAGCAAATGCCTATATCACCAAACCTTTCAGCAAGGAATACCTGTTGGCACGTATCGACCAACTGCTTGCCGAACGGAAATTGTTCCGTGAACGAATCCGCCAGCAAATGGAAAACCAGACAACGACCGAAGAAGACAGCTACGAACAATATTTGGTAAAGAAAGACGTACAGTTCCTAGAAAAGATACATCAGGTCATTGAAGAAAATATGGACGACAGTGATTTTAATATTGACACCATAGCATCCGGTATCGGATTGAGTCGTTCGGCATTCTTCAAGAAACTAAAGAGTCTTACCGGTCTGGCCCCTGTAGATCTGGTAAAAGAGATTCGCTTGAATAAATCAGTCGAGCTGATTAAGAACACGGATTTAAGTGTTTCCGAGATTGCTTTTGCTGTCGGATTCAAGGATTCGGGATACTACAGCAAGTGTTTCCGGAAGAAATATAATCAAACCCCTCGCGAATACATGAATGAATGGCGGAAAGGAGAGAGATAACCGATTACAAAATGCTTTCTTAATCGTCCTTTTAGAAACCTATTAAGATTCGAAAGAATGAATAACATGAAGAAAGTATTATCAGCGTGGATGCTGGTTGCCTGTGTACTACCTGTGGCAGCCCAGTATCCTGTAATTCCGGACTCGGTAAAAGAAAGAGGAGCAAAACAAGAAGCGGAGTTCGAACGGAAATCCGATGCGGCATGGGAAAAAGCTTTGCCGACAGTTTTAGAAGAAGCAAAGAAAGGACGCCCTTATAAGCCATGGGCCTCCAAACCCGAAGATTTGATAAAGAGCAATATCCCAGCCTTCCCCGGTGCGGAAGGCGGAGGTATGTATACTCCCGGTGGACGTGGAGGAAAAGTGATTGTTGTCACTTCTCTGGAAGACTCCGGTCCCGGAACATTCCGCGAAGCCTGTGAAACAGGAGGTGCACGTATTATTGTATTTAATGTTTCGGGAGTGATCCGTCTGAAAAGCCCGATCAGTGTACGCGCCCCTTATGTAACCATTGCCGGACAAACAGCTCCCGGAGATGGTATCTGTATCACCGGACAATCTTTCCTGATCGATACACACGATGTCGTGATTCGTCATATGCGCTTCCGTCGCGGTGCGCAGGACGTGGCTTTCCGCGATGATGCGGTAGGAGGGAATGCAGTAGGAAATATCATGGTAGACCATTGCTCCGCCAGTTGGGGATTGGATGAAAATATGTCTATCTACCGTCATGTATATAACAGAGGGGCAGACGGACACGGTCTGAAACTTCCGACAGTAAACATTACCATTCAAAATTCTATTTTCTCTGAAGCACTGGATACATACAACCATGCTTTTGGTGCAACCATCGGTGGTCATAACAGTATGTTCTGCCGGAATCTCTTTGCTTCCAACATCAGCCGGAACAGTTCGGTGGGTATGGACGGTGATTTTAACTTCGTCAATAATGTTGTATTCAACTGGTGGAATCGTTCTGTAGACGGAGGTGACCACAACAGCTTCTACAACATGATAAACAATTATTTTAAACCCGGCCCCATCACTCCGCTAGGTAAACCGATCTCTTATCGTATTCTCAAACCGGAAGCGGGACGTGACAAAAGCAGACCTCTCTCATTCGGAAAAGCTTATGTAAACGGGAATATTATTCATGGCAATGCCAAGGTCACAAAAGATAACTGGGACGGAGGCGTACAACTGAAAGAAGATGTGGATGCCACAAAGTTCCTGCCCTTAATTAAATCGGACGAAGCTTTCAAAATGCCTCCGGTTACTGTGATGGATACCAAAAAAGCTTATAACTTTGTATTGGATAATGTAGGAGCTACTTTCCCCAAACGGGACGCTGTGGATGCCCGTGTTATAAAGACTGTGCAAACAGGAAAAGCCATTTATGTGAAAGATGCACCGGAGTTTGTCTCTCCTTATGTGAAAAGACGGTTACCGGCTGATTCTTATAAGCAGGGTATCATTACAGACATTCGTCAGGTAGGCGGACTTCCCGAATATAAAGGAGAAGCAGTAGTAGACTCGGACGGTGACGGCATGCCGGATGCCTGGGAAATAGCTAACGGTCTGAATCCGAATGACCCGACCGACGCAACTATGGACTGCAATGGTGACGGATATACCAATATTGAAAAATATATCAATGGTATAGACACTAAAAAGAAAGTGGACTGGACAGATTTGAAGAACAATTACGATACATTGTCTAAACGGAAAAGTCTGTTATAAGCAGATGAAAAAAGATTAAAGATGATTGGACTGAATATACAAGTAAGAACGATCCTTCTGGGATTATTGAGCATTGGGTTGGTGCAAAGTTATGCGCAAACCTTTGCTTTACAGGTTAAGAATGACCAAATCACTTACCTGAATGATGATCGGGGAAACCGTATTCTCGATTTCTCTACATGCGGATATAAATCCTCCGAACAGGATATTCCTTCTGTCCGCAATGTTGTGTTTGTCCCCTGGAAAGCAGGAGATAACACTGTACGTATTCAACGTGCCATTGATTATGTAGCCTCGCTGTCTCCTGATGCTTCCGGTTTTCGTGGAGCGGTTTTGCTCGATCAGGGGGAATTTGCCCTATCCGGCAGTATTCGTATCTCCACCTCCGGAATTGTATTGCGGGGAACGAATAAAGAAAAAACAATACTGCTGAAGAAAGGCGTAGACAGAGGTGCCCTTATTTATATGGAAGGAATAGATGACCTGAATGTACAAGACACTTTGCAGGTACTTTCCAACTATGTTCCGGTAAACACACGAACATTGGAAGTGGCTTCAGGCATTTCTTTGAAAAAAGGAGATCGTGTAATGGTTGCCCGTCCCTCCGGCAAGGAGTGGATTGCCTCTTTGGGTTGTGACATCTTTGGAGGAGGTATCAGTGCGTTAGGATGGAAAGAAGGAGATATGGATCTGACCTGGGACAGAACAGTCAGTGAAGTAAATGGCAACCGGATAACATTGGATGCTCCGCTGACCGTAGCTCTGGATGCTAAATATGGTGCTTCTTCTCTATTGACTTATCAATGGAACGGACGTATCTACGATTGTGGAGTAGAGAATATGACACTGATCTCTGATTACGACAAGCGTTATCCTAAAGATGAAGATCATTGCTGGACAGGTATTTCCATTGAGAATGCGGAAAACTGTTGGGTAAGACAACTCAATTTCAAACATTTTGCAGGAAGTGCCGTGATTGTTCAGCGTACAGGTTCCAAAATCACTGTCGAAGACTGTATCTCAAGAGAACCTGTTTCAGAAATCGGAGGAATGCGTCGTTGCACTTTCCACACACTGGGACAACAAACTTTATTTCAACGTTGTTACTCGGAACGAGGTATTCATGACTTTGCTGCCGGATATTGTGCAGCCGGCCCCAACGCTTTTGTACAATGTGATTCATACGAATCTTTAGGATTCAGCGGCTCTATCGATGCATGGGCATGTGGACTGTTGTTCGATGTAGTAAATATCGACGGTCATAACCTGACTTTTAAGAATTTGGGACAAGATAAAAATGGAGCCGGTTGGAATACGGCAAACAGCTTGTTCTGGCAATGTACCGCAGCAGAAATCGAATGTTATGCTCCGGCAAAGGATGCGATGAACCGTGCATACGGCTGTTGGGCGCAGTTCTCCGGTGACGGTGAATGGGAACAATCCAACAATCACGTACAACCTCGCAGTATCTTTTATGCCCAATTGGAAGAACGATTGAATAAAGAATGTGCAGAACGTGCACGTATCTTGCCTAGAAATACAAGTGCAACCAGTAGCCCTACAGTTGAAGTGGCTATGGAACTGGCTAAAGAGGCTTATCATCCACGGTTAACGTTGGAACATTGGATAGACGATCATAAGTTTGCTCCTTCGGTGGAGTCAGCCGGAGTAAAATCAGTTGATGACATTAAAGAGAAGAGGGGAGCCTCATTAGCTGCAAATTCTTCTACTATCCAATCACACACTCAACCGGAAGTAACTATAACTAACGGACGTATCCAAATGGATGGTATTTTATTGGTTGGAAACAGTCATACCACCCCTTGGTGGAATGGAAAGCTCAAAACCAATTATCTAAAAAAGGCAAGTCCGGCCATTACCCGCTTTGTTCCGGGACGCGAGGGACTGGGATTGACAGACCGCATTGATTCTGTTATCAATTTTATGAAACAGAAAAACATACTTGTTTTCGATCAGAACTATGGTCTTTGGTATGACCGCCGTCGCGATGACCACGAACGGATTCGCCGTCGGGATGGTGATGTATGGGGACCTTTCTATGAGCAGCCATTCGGACGCAGCGGTCAGGAAACAGCGTGGGAAGGATTGAGCAAATATGATTTGAAACGTCCCAATACATGGTACTGGAGTCGTTTAAAAGAGTTTGCGGAGAAGGGAAATAAAGACGGACTGCTTTTGTTTCATGAGAACTATTTCCAACACAACATTCTGGAAGCCGGTGCACATTGGGTAGATTCTCCGTGGAGAAGCAGCAATAACATCAATCAGACCGGATTTCCTGAACCTGCTCCATTTGCCGGTGACAAACGAATCTTTGTAGCGGATATGTTCTATGACGTCAGCCATCCTGTTCGTCGTGAATTGCACAGGCAATATATACGTCAATGCCTGAATAACTTCGCAGACAATTCGAATGTAATTCAGTTGACAAGTGCTGAATTTACAGGACCGTTGCACTTCGTACAGTTCTGGTTGGATGTGATAGCCGAATGGGAGACTGAAACCGGAAAGAAAGCCAAAGTGGCATTAAGTACCACGAAAGATGTGCAGGATGCTATCCTTGCAGACCCCAAACGCGCTGCCATAGTAGATATCATTGATATCCGTTACTGGCATTATAAGACGGATGGGATCTTTGCACCGGAAGGTGGAAAGAATATGGCACCGCGTCAGCACATGCGTAAGATGAAAGTAGGAAAGGTCACTTTCAATGAAGCATATAAAGCTGTCTATGAGTATCGACAGAAATTTCCCCAGAAGGCAGTGACATTTTACGCACAGAATTATCCGGCTATGGGATGGGCTGTATTCATGGCTGGTGGTTCATGTCCTGTAATTCCATGCACAGATAAGGCATTCCTGAAGGATGCAGCAGCCATGGAAGTGGAAGAAACGAATACGGATGAATACAAGAAAATGGTAAAATCTGATATTGGAAGTATCATTTATTCCAAGTCCGGAACAGAAATTCCTGCTCAATTATCGTCCGGAAAGTATGCATTAAAGTACATACACCCTGCTTCCGGAAAGATTGAAACAATAAATAAATCATTGAAAATAAATGGATTGTACAATCTAAAGGTGCCTGATAAAAAAGAAGGCATTTATTGGTTCCATAAGCTATAAAACAGAAAATCCCGTTGAAGAGTCTTCAGCGGGATTTTTGGTTTTTATAGGTAAATTCTAGTAAAAGAGTGTTATAAAACATGATACTTGTTTTTTCAATCCACAAACCAGATTTTACCTAAGGTTGCGGTCGATACTGCTTAGTTTTGCAACATCAAATCAATCGAATTAATGCTATGATGGAACAGACTAATCATTCAACCGAAACTTTACTCGCTTCTTTTCAAGCGGGAAACATGGCAGCTTTTTCACAGCTGTATAATTTGCACATCAATGTCCTTTTTAATTACGGATTGAAGTTGACCACTGATAAAGAGTTGCTGAAAGATTGTATTCATGACATTTTCGTGAAACTCTATACAAAGAAAGATGAATTAGGCACCATTGATAATTTGAGATCATACTTATTCATCTCATTAAAGAATAAACTTTGTGATGAACTTCGCAAACGTATGTATATGTCTGATACGGCAGTAGAGGAAGTTAGCGTGGCTACTCCTACAGATGTAGAAGATGATTATATGGAAGAAGAGCAGCGCAAGAATGAATTTTCATTGGTTAGACGTCTGCTGGATCAATTATCTCCCCGCCAGCGTGAAGCGCTTACCTTATATTATATAGAAGAAAAGAAATACGAGGATATTTGTGAGATTATGAATATGAATTATCAGTCTGTACGCAACTTGATGCATCGCGGACTGACAAAGTTGCGTACTCTGGCAAGTTAATTTTAGTAAAAAGATAAACTGGTTGAGTACATATACAGGATAACGTCGTCCTATTTATGTAAACGCTTAAAAAGGATGCGATATGTGCTCAAAGGTAAAAGTTTTTTTGACGGATGATGATTTTATCAACTATGTGCTGGGTGTAACTCCACAATCAGCTTCCCAATGGGAAACTTATTTCAGAGAGCACCCGGAAGAGATGGCAGATGCAGAAGAAGCTAAAGCCGTGTTATTGGCTCCGGCAAATGTAGTCTGCGACTTCTCAATAGTTGAAAATAACGAATTAAAAGATAGGATTATTAGTAGTATAAAAGATTTTTCGGGTATTTTGTAGATAGGTTAGATAGTTAGATAAAGTGTTAGGTTAGTTAAGGCATTAAAAGATTGACGCAGTCTTTCACAGGAAGTTTAATTTTAAACACTGTGAAAGACTGTGTTTTTTATTTATCCTGTTCAGGCTTTCCTGTGGATTCCTGAATATCGAAAGCGCTGCTGAAGCTGACAATTAATACAATGCATCCACCCAATATGCCAATAATCATATAAGCAATACGAATATCGAATGCTTGTGAAATGGCACCGATAAGGAGAGGAGCAATCAGCGAACCTATAAAACTGATACTTGACAGGATGGTAAGTGCAATGCTGACCGGTGTTTTCGATTTGGCTCCTACGAAGCTATACAAAGTAGGTACAATGCAAGATATTCCCAAACCGACCAGCATAAAACCCAATGAATTGATGATGACTTTCATAGCCATAGATTCAAAAACACCTCCTAACAAGGCAGAGATAAAAAAGCCGATACAAATAAAGCTACCCGCCAGTTGCAAGACTTTCTTCTTTCCCCAAAGCTGATAAGCGTAGTTAGTCAAAAAACGCCCTGTTGCCATCATAATCATGAACACAAGAAAACCGATCTGCAACGATTTAGGTACGTGAACTACTGATTCGAAATAAACGGCACTCCAATCGAACATCGCACTTTCTACAATCAGTGCAAACAGCCCGACAAGTCCTAGCTGCAAAAGCAACATTTCCGGTTTTTGAAACAATAACCGGAAGCCATTGGGGGCTTTGGCCATACTTCTTTCCTTCGTTTCAAAAACCTCCACTTGCTGCGGTGCGCTCTCCTGCAAATAGTTTCGTCCGGAAAGCACTATTATAAAGATGACAATGAATATAAGTGTATAGTGCCAGATAGGGGAGACTCCTGCCAGAATCATCACAAAACCGATAAGTGCCCCGGCACATGCTCCTAAGCTCCATCCTCCATGAAAAGTTGCCATAATGGTTTTACCATACAGGCGTTCCACTTCAATCCCTTGTGTATTGAATGATATATCGCACAAATTCCAAAACACACCGAAACAAAATAGTAAAAAGCCCAGCAGATAGACTTCATGAGCCAGTCCGATGCAAAGCAAGGAAGAAGCATATCCCAGAATACTGACCTGTACCATACTCCGGCTTCCCAACTTCGAAACAAGATAGCCCGCCAAAGGTATCGCCACAAATTTTCCTACAGGAATCATAAACAAGATCAATCCCCAATAAAAGGCATAATTTGCAGCAAAAACATCTTTGAAATCAGGAATCCGGCTAGCCCAACTTGCCATACAAAGTCCTTGAGCAAAGAAAAAAGTCAATATGGCAAAACGTATTCTCTCTTTGGGATGCGTAAATTGGTTATTCATGCATTTTTTATTTTTAATCGCGGCAAAGGTATCTATTTTTTTTGTACTTTTGCGCCCGATTAAAAAATATCATATTCATGAAGACAGGCGAATCTTTATTATCCATAGGTAAATTTATTGCAGAATATTCAGCCCATTTAATGGGAGCCGGAGTACACACCTCGCGGGTAGTACGCAATACAAAGCGTATCGGAGAGGCTTTCGGGTTAGATGTAAAATTAAGCGTATTTCATAGAAATATCATTCTGACTATTATAGACAAAGACACAAACGAGGCTTGTAATGAGGTTATAGACATTCCTGCACACCCGATCAGTTTTGAGCATAATTCAGAGTTAAGTGCCTTGAGCTGGGAAGCAGTAGACCATCATTTGTCATTGGAGGAATTGAAAGATAGATATAAAAAGATTATTTCTGCTCCGCGGATACACCCTCTTTTCGTTTTATTATTAGTAGGATTTGCCAATGCGTCTTTCTGTAAATTGTTCGGTGGTGATTTAATTTCCATGGGAATTGTATTTTCTGCTACTATTACAGGATTCTACCTGAAACAACAAATGCAGATGAAGAAGATCAACCATTACGTCGTATTTATTGTCTCGGCTTTTGTTGCTTCCCTGTGTGCTTCCACCGCGCTGATTTTCGATACAACCTCGGAGATCGCAATGGCAACCAGCGTACTTTATCTTGTGCCTGGTGTTCCTTTGATTAATGGCGTGATTGATGTAGTAGAAGGATACGTGTTAACAGGATTTGCCCGTCTGACAGAAGCTTCTTTGTTAATTGTCAGCATCGCTATCGGACTTTCCTTCACATTATTAATGGTAAAAAACAGTTTAATTTGATATGATAGCACTTGACATTCTTACTGATGGATTTTTTGCAGCAGTAGCAGGTATAGGATTTGGTGCGATTTCCGATCCTCCTTTGCGTGCATTCAAGATGATTGCTATACTGGCAGCATTGGGGCACGCTTGTCGTTTTTGTTTAATGACTTATTTAGGTGTGGATATTGCCACAGGTTCTTTGTTTGCCGGATTAGTGATCGGCTTCGGCAGTTTGTGGCTGGGGAAAAAAGTATATTGCCCGATGACAGTACTTTACATTCCGGCATTGCTTCCCATGATTCCGGGTAAGTTTGCCTACAACATGGTATTTTCACTCATCATGTGCCTGCAGAATGTGAATGATCCGGATAAGCTGGACAAGTTCATGTCAATGTTCTTCTCTAACACTCTGATAGCAAGTACAGTGATTTTCATGTTGGCAGTAGGAGCTACTTTCCCGATGTTCCTGTTCCCACATAGGGCCTTTTCATTAACAAGACATTAAAAACTACTTTTATGGAGATTTTTTGGAGAACAATTGCATATTATAATTCAGCTACCTGGCTTTTACAGATAGTTATTATCCTGATTGGTATTGCATTGACCGGATTGCTTATCGGTAAACCACGCCCGTGGGTGAAAATGGCGATGAAGTTCTATATGATAGGTCTTTATACATGGATTTCTGTGGTCTACTATTATATCTATTGTGAAGAGCGCAGTTATAATGGGGTGATGGCAATGTTCTGGGGCGTTATGGCTGTCATTTGGGTATGGGATGCAATCACAGGATATACGACCTTCGAGCGTACCCACAAATATGATCTATTGTCTTACGTCTTGTTGGCAATGCCTTTTATATATCCTCTGGTTTCACTGGCACGCGGACTCTCGTTCCCGGAAATGACTTCTCCGGTAATGCCTTGTTCGGTAGTTGTGTTTACCATCGGATTATTACTGCTGTTTGCACAAAAAGTCAATATGTTTCTGGTATTGTTCCTTTGCCACTGGTCATTGATCGGATTATCCAAAACTTATTTCTTCCAGATTCCGGAAGATTTCCTGTTGGCAAGTGCCACAATCCCCGGATTGTATCTTTTCTTCAGAGAATATTTCCTGAACAATCTGCATGCCGACACCAAGCCGAAAGCCAAATATATCAATTGGCTATTGATAAGCGTTTGCGTCGGACTGGCTGTGCTGCTGACTACTACCATGTTTTTAGAATTAGTTCCGAAGAATTGATCCGGAACACATAGAAGATATTCAAATCAAAAAAGTCTTTCTAGCTTTAATGGCTATGAAAGACTTTTTGCATTATATCACATTTACTTAATTGCGTAAAATATCCGCAGAGCATACTGCATCACCGCATCAGGCAACCACTTTTTACTCTTTGCAAACAACACCTGTATCCAGGGACCTACTTTCGTTCGGAAAGGAGGATTTGTACGCTCCACTATTTTACAGATTGCAGCAGCCAACTTCTGTGGATGGCATCCATTACGTTCCTCTTTTTCTATGATCTCCAATGATTTCCGGAAGCTTTCTCCATAATCGGCATCCAGTCTTGTCTGTTCGGAAATATTCCGGTTATCAGTAAATCCAGTGTTGAAGTCTCCCGGTTCTACCACGCAAACCTTTATATTGAACGGATGAACCTCTAAAGCCAATGCTTCGCTATATCCTTCCACCGCAAATTTGGAAGCAGAATAAAATCCCTGATAAGGGATGCCCATTACACCACCAATAGAGCTGATATTGATGATCTTCCCTTTTCGGTTTTTACGCATGACAGGCAATACCTCCCGGCACATATTCACTACACCAAAGAAATTGGTATTCATCTGTATGTTTACTTCCTCTTCCGTAGCAAGTTCTAATGCACCGCCAATACCCATCCCGGCATTATTAATCAGTACGTCAATCCGTCCCTGTTCCGATAGAATCCTATCAACAGCTTGGCGGATAGAAAGTGAATTGGTAACATCGACAACCAGCATTTTCACCTCATTCATGTCTTCGGAAAGTTTCCGACTTGTTCCATAAACAATGTGCCCTTGTTCTGATAACATTTGAGCGGTAATCTTTCCAAATCCGGAAGATGCTCCGGTTATAAGTATAACTTGTGGTTGCATATAACTTGTATTTCCGACAAATATAAAGAGAATAACCGAATGTTTTGTTTTAACCAATAAGGTTATTTCTCTAAAATAGCAGTCATTTTCTCCCGCCAATCTTCACCATTTTTCGGCTGGAAAGTTTCAAATCCCAGTTCTTTGCCGATTTGGATATTCGAGGCGCCGTCATCCACAAATAAAGTTTCAGAAGGAATGATATTGCAATCGTTCACCATATAATCGAATATTTCCGGTGCAGGTTTTGTATGACCGACCTGATAAGACAGATATAGTTTGTCACAGTAATCATTCAACGGCTTTTTCCTTAACGAGAAATCAGGGCTGCATGCCCATGACATAACGAAAGGATTGGTATTACTTAAAATATACACATGATATGACTTTCTCAATTCCAATATATAATCGAGTTTATTTAGATTCACTTCATTGAAAAAGCCCAGCCATGCCTGTTTGGTTTCCTCCATCGTCAATGGACGACCACATAAATCCCCCAGTTGTTTCCGAAACTCATCCGCACTTAGCTTACCTTCTTCCAGTTCTTGAAAGATGCCGGTCTGGTGATATTTATCCAGACGAGTGTCGGCATCTGCCAGTCCCAGTTTGATAAATGCCTGAACAGCTTTGTCGCGGTCAATATCTACAATCACCCCTCCAAAATCAAATACAATGTTTTTAATCATGATATATAATTTTTTTGTTTGCTACAAAGATACGGCTTATCTTCTTAATTAGCAGTGCACAATGGCTTGATATTTGTCAAAAAAACATGGTGACGCTATCCTTGCCAAATAGTGTCACTATCACACCCGGATAGCGTAGCTATAAGGAGCGGATAGCGTCACTATACTTTTTGTATGACTTAGGGAAGGATAAATACCGATTATTTTTTATATTTGCAAATCCAATCAATCCTTTGTAAAGACAGAAATAGAGTTATGAATAACCTTCGAATTTTATTGTATATGATGCTCCTTTCATTGGCTGCATGCCATCCGGAAGGAACGAGTGTGAAGCAAGGGTTAGACAAAGCCGCACAGCTCATGGCGCAGGACCCGGATACGGCATCTATTATTCTTGAGACTATTCAGACAAGTCAAATGAATGAAGCTCAACTGGCAGAATATAATTTATTGTGTACCCAACTCAACGAGGACAAAAGTATTCCTCATTCTTCTGATAAGCAGATCAGGCAGGCGGCATCTTATTATGAGAAGAATGGCAATGAATATCAAAAATCAAAAGCATATTATTATCTTGCCTGTGTAGAAAGTGATCTGGAACAGCAAGAGGAGGCAGAAATCCACTTTAAGGAGGCAATCAAACTTGCCAAAGAAACAGAGGAATACGATCATCTGGCAAAAATCTGCAAACGATGTAGTCTTTATTATCAGAAATACGGTAACTTTGATGAAGCACTGGAAATGGAAAGAAAGGCATACGCCAGTCAGTTGATGTTGAATGACGGTAAAAACGATTCCTCAGTGATTCTTTCTTCTGCTTTAGGAATGTTTGGTGTGATGTCTTTATTGCTTGGACTACTCTGGAAGAAAAACCGGCACGTACTTTCCCAACTGGATCTTTTCAAAGAAGAAATACTGAAGAAAGATGTTGAATCGGATAAGCTGATGTTGCAATGTAACCACCTTGAAGAGAAGTATCAGTCTCTTCAACTACATATCTATGAAAGTTCTCCCGTTATCTCAAAAGTACGACAGTTTAAAGAACGGAATGTTTTGTCTTCTAAGATCCCTTCTTTCTCCGAGAAAGACTGGACAGAGTTACTGCGACTTCAGGAAAATGTTTATGGACTTGTATCTAAATTAAAAGAAATAGGTCCGAAGCTCACGGAAGAGGATTTAAGGGTATGTGCTTTTCTGCGGGAGGGAGTCCAACCTGCTTGCTTTTCTGATTTAATGAAACTGACTACAGAAACGCTGACCCGGAGAATCTCCAGAATAAAAACGGAGAAACTGATGTTGGCAAATTCTAAAGAGTCACTGGAAGATATTGTGAAATCATTGGGGGCTCCTTCATTTTAGTACAGCAATTAATTATTATCTGGTAATGATTCATTATCTCCTTACTACATTTAAGGATTCTCGTTGCAGAGATTAATGGTTTTTAGTACAGAAATTAGTCATCTTTTATGCAGTCGGGTAGTTGTCCCGTTATAACGGGACGATGGTCATCCTATAGGGTGACAAATGTCACTTTATAAGGTGATATTTGTCATTCTGTAATATGATTATCTGTTTTCAAAAAGATTGAAATCACTAAAGATACGAAATTAAATAGTAAAAAGCAAGAGTGACACTTGTTTTTCCTAATATCCTAATGAATCCATATGTGACACCTTGGCATTCTCATGCCATTTACTATCCTATGCCATTGCTTTATTTGTACCTGATTTATCTTCTGTCTGTTTTCGTCTATTCTTTCATCTTTGTTATTGTTGATTATCAACATCTTATCGTTAACTCCCGTCCGTAACCGTCCGGTAAAAAATACCAGTTTTGGCAACATGTCCTGTAACTTTGCAAACAAAAAAGTACAGAACAATGAGCAACTTATTATTTAAAAGATGGAATGATTTCGGTGGGTGGCTGGTCTTTCTGATAGCAGCGTTTGTGTATGGAATAACCATCGAACCAACCGCAAGTTTTTGGGATTGTCCCGAATTTATTTCTTGTGCTGAAAAATTACAGATAGGGCATCCACCAGGAGCACCTTTCTATATGCTTGTCGGAAACCTGTTTACCCAGTTTGCTTCCGATGCTTCGCAAGTATCGGGAATGGTTAACTTTTTAAATGCACTATTGAGTGCCGGTTGTATCTTGTTTCTTTTCTGGAGTATTACCCGATTAGTGAGAGCCTTGCTTGTGGGCGATGAACGGAAATTATCTGTCATGGATGTTATTATCATTCTGGGAGCAGGTTTTGTGGGAGCTTTAGCTTATACTTTCAGTGATACATTCTGGTTTAGTGCGGTAGAGGGGGAGGTATATGCTTTCTCTTCTTTCCTTACAGCCTTGGTATTTTGGATGATTCTTCGCTGGCAGGATGAAGCAGATTCTGTGTCCGGTGACCGCTGGATTATCCTGATAGCCTATATTATAGGTCTTTCAATCGGAGTGCATTTGCTTAATCTGCTTTGTATTCCTGCCATTGTATTAGTGTTCTATTACCAAAAATATCAGACTCTATCACTCAAGGGAGTTATTGGGGCCATTGCATTATCCGGTATTCTTATTGTATTGATTCTTTTTATTTATATACCCGGAATGGCTGATGTAGGAGGGTGGTTCGAATTATTCTTTGTCAATGTGATGGGATTACCCTTCCAGTCAGGATTGATCGTCTTTCTGGGTTTGGTCCTGTTTTTACTGATAGGAGCCATTTATCGGTTTAGAAAACGCATTGTGAATACCGGTTTGTGGTGTTTACTCATGCTCACCATAGGATATACCACCTATGCGGTCATACTCATTCGTGCCAATGCTAATACGCCGCTCAACGAGAATGCACCGGATAATATTTTCACGCTCAAAAGCTACCTGAATCGCGAACAGTATGAAAGTGCTCCTTTACTTTATGGGAGAACCTATGCATCCGAACCGGAGTATGTGCCCGAAGGAGACTATTACAAGGTAAAGACCGAAAAAGGGACTGCCATCTATCGGCCGGATAAGAAGGAAGGCAAGTATAAAATTATCCGCTATAAAGAAGACGTGTGCTACACTCAAAATATGTTGTTTCCACGAATGTGGAATGATCGTTCGGCCGCTTCTTACAAAGGATGGTCCGGAGGAGGTGCAAATGAGGCTCCCACACAAAAAGAGAACCTGACTTATTTTATCACATACCAACTCAACTACATGTACTGGCGCTATTTTCTATGGAATTTTGTCGGACGACAGAATGATATTCAAGGAAGCGGTGAACCGGAACATGGTAACTGGATTACAGGAATTTCCTGGCTCGATAATCTGCGGCTGGGGGATCAAAAACTTTTGCCGGAATCTTTGCGTGAGAACAAAGGTCACAATGTGTTCTATGGCTTACCATTATTATTAGGATTACTCGGTATCTATTGGCAATGGACACGCGGGAAAAAAGGCAAGCAGCAATTCAGTGTCTTATTTTTCCTTTTCTTCATGACGGGATTGGCTATTGTGCTCTATCTGAATCAGACTCCCGGACAACCTCGTGAACGGGATTATGCGTATGCAGGTTCGTTTTATGCGTTCGCTATCTGGATTGGAATGGGAGCCGCCGGATGCTGTGACATGTTTCGCAGAAAACAGGCAAAAATCCTCCCGGTCAACTTACTCATGCTGCTTTGCCTGTTTGTCCCCATACAAATGGCAAGCCAGACTTGGGATGACCACGATCGAAGCAACCGGTATACCTGTCGTGACTTTGGAGCTAACTATCTGATGACACTTCCCGACAAAGGAAATCCGATTATATTCTGTAACGGGGATAATGATACGTTCCCCTTGTGGTATAATCAGGATACGGAAGAAGTACGCAGAGATGTACGTATCTGCAATTTAAGTTATGCGCAGACCGACTGGTACATTTATCAGCAACAATGTCCTCTGTACGATGCTCCCGGACTGCCGATCAGTTGGGATCAAAATCAATACCAGGAAGGGAAGAACGAATATGTAGCTGTTCGTCCGGAATTGAAGAAACAGATAGAAGCATTGTATCAGAAACATCCCGAAGAAGCCCGTGATAGTTTTGGAGATGATCCGTATGAAATAAAGAATATCCTGAAATATTGGGTGTTTGCGGAGAAACAGGAATTCCATGTGATACCTACCGATACAATAAATATCCATATTGATAAGGATGCAGTACTCCGCTCGGGAATGATGTTGCCTGAAGCCATTCGTCATTTAAAAGGGGAAGAACTAAGAGATGCAATACCGGATAAACTGTCTATTTCTCTAAAAGATATACGTCTGCTGACTAAAGTAGACTTACTCATGCTCGAGATTTTGGCTAACTGTAACTGGGAACGTCCCCTGTACATGGCTATCTCGGTAGGCAACTCCAGTAAACTGAAGTTTGATGACTACTTTGTTCAGGAAGGGTTAGCATTCCGGTTTACTCCTTTCAACTATAAAGAATGGGGAGACGTAGAAGAAGGCAATGGATATGCCATAGATACGGAGAAACTCTACGAGAATGTGATGAACAGATATAAATACGGAGGATTGGATACTCCCGGACTTTATCTGGACGAAACAACCCTGCGCATCTGTTATTCTCATCGAAGGCTCTTTGCACAATTGGCTAAAGAACTGGTGAAACAAGGAGACGACATCCGTGCCAGAAAAGTATTGGAATATGCTGGGCAAGCTATTCCGGCATATAATGTTCCCGAAGTATTCGAGAGTGGTTCGTATGATATAGCCACCGCTTATGCTTCCATAGGAGAAACGCAGAGAGCGACCGATCTATTGAATCATCTGATAGCAGAATCGGAAAATTATATCGACTGGGCTTTCTCATTGGGAGATAACCGGATAGAGATGGTTCAACGGGATTGTTTGTATAGGTTCTGGCAATGGAATCAGTGCAATGAATTACTGAAGAATATGGATAAAAAGAGATATGAACAAAGTAATCAGCAATTTGAAAAGAAATATATGCGCTTTACTCAACTAATGAATGATCACAACTAAATTCAAAGAATATGAAATCGAAAAGAATAAGAGAAGAAGAAATAAAAACTGTATTGGGCAAAAGAAATTACGTCATCTTAATTATCGGCTCGATATTGATTATCATAGGATATATATTAATGAGCGGCGAGGGGAGTACCTCTGCCGCCTATAATCCCGATATATTTAGTGGAACACGTATACGCATTGCCCCGTTATTGTGTTTATTGGGGTATCTGCTGAATGTATTTGGTATTCTCTATCGGTCATTAAAATAGAATAAATCTTTCTAATATCATTAATATTTCAAAAAAGACCATCTTTATAAAATAAATTATTGCTTCTTTTGTCCCAATGAAATGAAAGTTGGGAAATAGTATGAATAACAATATTGATATAAAAACGTTGGAGGCCTTTCAGGATGGGAATCACAAGGCCTTTGAGACTATTTTTATTGCATACTACAACAAAACCAAAGCATTTATTGACGGATATATAAAATCGGAGCCTGATGCAGAAGAGCTGACAGAGGATTTATTTGTCAATCTTTGGATCAACCGTCATTCGATTGATATGTCTAAATCATTCAATTCTTATTTGCACACCATTGCAAGAAATGCAGCAATCAACTTTCTGAAACATAAATATGTGTCCGATGCCTACCTGAACCATAATCAAGAAACAGGATATAGCTCTACTTCCGAAGAAGACCTTATTGCCAAGGAATTGGAAATGTTGATTGACAAACTTGTCGGAGGAATGCCCGAACAACGGAGAATGATCTATACATTAAGTCGCAATGAAGGATTATCCAATGCCGAGATTGCCGAACGACTGAACACTACCAAAAGAAATGTTGAAAGCCAGCTAAGCCTCGCTTTGAAAGAGATACGGAAGGTCATTTCATGTTTTCTGTTATCATTATTGTAACTTTATTTTCTTCTTTACTTATTTTTTCATAAAAAATATTCATTTTCTTATTGAGCTTTTTGCCACCAAACTGTATATATAGTAAAGTGCAGCAAAAATGAAGAAAAGTAATATCACCAAAATCATCAGAATGTTCCTTTCCGCCCGCTTTCCATCTGAAACGGAACAGAAAGTGCAGAAATGGATCATTAAAGATAAAAACCAACAGGCGAAGGCAAAAGCTTCATTGGATTATTGGAATGAATTGGACGTAGAAGCCGATTCGAGCACTTATGCCTCACTGGAACGGGTAAATTTAAGAACCGGATACAACAAGGAACATCTGGCGAGTATCGCTTCTTATCAGAGGTTTGCCCGTGTTGCTGCTGTTGTTGTTCCATTGCTTTTATTGGCAGGAGGAATGTTCTGCTATCTTTCTCCCCAAAACGAGATGATAGAGGTATCCGTTGCCTACGGAGAACAGAAGCGTCTAATCTTGCCGGACAGTTCAGAAGTTTGGTTGAATGCGGGAAGCACCATTGTATATCCGGAAACTTTTGCTAAAGATAAACGTTTGGTCATTCTTAACGGTGAAGCTTATTTCTCTGTCCAAAAAGATACTGCAAGTCCTTTCATCGTGGAAACTTCCCAACTTTCCGTGAAGGTTCTTGGAACCAAATTCAACGTGAAAGCCTATCCTAATGATGAAAAAATAACGACTACACTGACGAGCGGCAAGGTAGAAGTGAGCGTCCAGTCTCAACCTCCCCGGATACTTAAACCCAATGAACAGCTTACATACGATAAGAAGTCGTCAGACATCCATATATCAGTGATAGATACTAATGATACCAACAGTTGGGTGGTGGGAAAATTGATCTTTACCAATGCTACTGCCGGAGAAATATTCCGAACCCTCGAAAGACACTATAACACCACGATTGATAATGAGGCAAATATCCCTGTGTCCAAACGATATACTGTCAAATTTCTGAAAGATGAAGATCTGGATGAAATACTGAATATCTTGAAAGATATCATCGGCTTTGATTATCAACAACATGAAAATAAAATAGTATTAACCCAACCATAAAAAGAAACAGCCTATGAACAAAAAGAACCGGGAAGCAGCTTGAGACCCTCTTCCCAGTTCTGAAATGTCTATCCTCATTCAACAAGTGACGTAAAATGAAGTATCAACATACAAATATAGAATAATGAATCGAATTAATACGAATAAACGGGCAGCTAAGCTCGCCATTTTTTTATTTTTTACTTTTCTCTCTCTTACAACTGTCGCACAGAATAAAGAAAAAAAGATTACCATACAAAATAAAAGAATCTCATTAAAAGAGGCCTTTGCCCAAATTGAATCACAAACCGGATATAGCATCGCTTACGAACAATCGAATCTGGATTTAGAAAAGAAGCATTCTTTATCTCTTAAAAATGTAGCTGTCGACAAAGCGATGACTCAACTATTAAAAGAAACCGGATATGTATATAAAATAAAAGGATATCATATTATTATTTCTTTGCAAGATAACCGGCAAAAGCCTGCCAATGACGATACACAAAAACTGACTCAAACGATAAGAGGAATCGTTGTTGATTCCAAAACCAATACGCCAATAGAATATGCCTCCGTCTGTATAGCAGAGAAACCTTCACTGGGAGGCTCAACTGACAACCGGGGAAATTTCCGGATTAATAACGTCCCGATAGGACGTTATAATATTCAGGCATCTTTTATGGGGTATCGCCCAAGTATCATTAGCGAAGTGTCTGTCACATCATCCAAAGAAGTATTTGTAGAAATCCCTATGGATGAAAATGTGCAGGATTTGGCTGAAGTGCTTGTCAAACCGGAAATAAAAAAAGACCGGACAGTCAACCCGATGGCTATTACGGGAGGGCGTATGATTAGTATTGAAGAAGCGTCCCGATTTGCCAATGGGTTCGATGATCCGGCACGGTTAAGTTCTGCATTTGCTGGAGTGGCAGGAGATGTCGGTACCAATGCGGTCGCCATCCGGGGAAATGCTCCGCAATTTACCCAATGGAGACTGGAGGGAATTGAAATACCTAATCCGACTCATTTTGCCGATTTAGCAGGGTTGGGAGGGGGATTCCTGTCTGCTTTAAGTACGCAAGTTATCGGAAACTCCGATTTCTACAATGGAGCTTTCCCAGCGGAATACAGTAATGCCTTATCCGGTGTTTTCGATATGCATTTGCGCAATGGTAATAATCAGAAGTACGAACATGCCTTTCAGGTCGGACTCATGGGCATAGATTTAGCTTCGGAAGGTCCTATCAGTAAAAAACGGGGAAGTTCCTATCTGGTGAATTATCGCTTTTCTACTACTTCACTAGCATCGGGTAATGACATCAACCTGAAATATCAGGATTTAGCCTTCAAACTAAATTTTCCCACACGTAAAGCCGGAACCTTTTCGATCTGGGGATTAGGATTGATAGACAGGAATAAAGCAGATGTTTTGGAACGTTCCGAATGGGAAACGATGGGAGACCGGTCGTCGGGATATAATAAACTGGATAAACTGGCAGGTGGCTTAGCGCACAAATATGTACTGGATGAAAATACTTATATCCGTTCTTCTCTATCCGCTACCTATTCCAAAGACCGTTCATTGGCGGACTTACATACCGACGACGCTATTATTAATGTAGCAGATATTCAGAATAGCAGATGGAATTTAGTATTCAATTCATATCTGAATAAGAAATTCAGTCCGAGGCATACCAACAGAACAGGGATTACCATTACGGAACTTAAATATGATCTTGATTACAAAGTCAGCCCTTATTTGGGATTAAACAAACCTATGGAACAAATATCGAAAGGCAGTGGAGAAAGTACAGTCCTCTCGGCATATAGTAATTCCGTAATAAACTTGAGCAACAATCTGACAACCAGTTTAGGGGTTACCGGACAATATTTTACTTTAAACAAGAACTGGTCGATAGAACCGAGAGTTGCCCTTAAATGGAAAATAAATCCTGCACATTCTTTAGCAGCAGCTTACGGCTTGCATAGCCGCCGGGAAAGGCTCGACTATTACTTTGTTGAACAGATAATCAATGGTAAAAAGAAATCAAATCGGTACCTGGACTTCTCAAAGGCACATCATTTCGGATTCACTTATGACTGGAATATCAATCAGAGCCTACATCTGAAAATAGAACCCTATTATCAATACTTGTTCCACATACCGGTTGAGGAAAACTCCTCCTTTTCGATTATCAATTACGAAGAATTCTATTTAGACCGCATATTGACAAACACCGGAATAGCCAAAAACTATGGAATAGATATAACACTGGAACAATACATGAAGAATGGCTTCTACTATATGCTTACAGCTTCATTATTCAAATCGAAATATAGGGGAGGAGACCGTATCTGGCGAAATACGAGACTGGATAAAAGTTTTTTAGTGAACCTGCTCGCCGGAAAAGAATGGATGGTTGGCAGACTCAAACAGAATGTATTAAGTGTAAACGGTCGCCTGTTCTTTCAGGGAGGAGGACGCTATACACCTGTGGATGAAGAAAAAAGTCAGGAAGAAAAAGACATTGTCTTTGACGAGAGCAAAGCATATACTAAACGATTCAATCCATCTATAAACGGTGATGTTTCCATCAGCTTCCGGATCAATAAGAAAAGAGTATCCCACGAGTTTTCTCTGAAGATACTGAATGTGGGTATGCGTACCGGAATGCATTTCTATCAATACAATGAAAGAACGAGCGTAGTAGAAGAAAAAGACGGAGCGGGTCTGATTCCGAACATCAGCTACAAAATTTATTTCTAAAGAACTGAATAATAAAAGGTTTGTTCACACAATAGACTGGCACCCAACAGACAACTGCTTTCAGTAATTATGGTATAACAATCTGTAATATATATACTAACAAGCTCTCTGAATACCTGTATATTTGCTGCGTGAAATAATTTAGTGATGAATTATATGCGTATCATATTCAAGAAATTCAAAGCACGTATGATTGTAGGATGTATATTAGCTGTAATAGCATTGCTGGCGGTGTCAGTCATTGTTTTTATCAATCAAGCCAGTTTCGGCAGAACTCCCCGTGGGGAACGGCTGGAAAGAGTCATGAAATCTCCTAATTACAGAAACGGAGAATTTAAAAATCAGCATGAAACCCTATTGATGACTTCCGACAGGGGACGTTTTATCGGAATCTGGGAGTTCATTTTCAAAAAGATAGACGGTTTGCGCCCCGAACAGGCTGTCAAAGCAATCAAAACGGATTTACGGAAGATTGACCGTAATGAAGAAATATTGGTATGGTTCGGACATTCATCTTACTTGATTCAAACGGGAGGAAAGCGAATATTGGTTGACCCGGTATTCTGTATGGCTTCTCCCGTATCTTTTATTAACAAGCCATTCAAAGGTACGGAACTTTATACACCGGATGATATGCCGGACATTGATTATCTGGTGATTAGTCACGATCATTGGGATCATTTGGATTACAACACGGTCAAAAAACTGAAAGATCGGATTGGAGCAGTGATTTGTCCGTTGGGTGTCGGCGAACATTTCGAATATTGGGGATTTGATAAAGAGCTTCTGATAGAACTTGACTGGAATGAAGAGGCAAACCTCGCTCCGGGCTTTATGATACATTGTTTGCCTGCCCGTCATTTCTCCGGTCGCGGAGTTACTGCCAACCAGTCGCTTTGGGCTTCCTTCCTGTTAGAAGCTCCTTCACAAAAGATATACATCGGCGGAGACGGAGGATATGATACACATTATGCAGAAATAGGCAATCGATTTCCGGACATCGACCTTGCGATCCTCGAAAACGGACAATACGACAAAGAATGGAGCTTGATCCATTTGATGCCCCAGTATATGGCACAGACGGCCAGAGATTTAAAAGCGAAAAGAATTCTGACCGTACATCATTCTAAATATGCACTGGCCAAACATCGTTGGGATGAACCTCTCAAAAATGCAGAAGAGATGAAGAATAAAGATTCTCTGAATGTATTGATTCCGGAGATTGGAGAGGTCGTGGCATTAGAAAAATAGTGCTTTACCCAATCGGCTAAAGGTTTTCCCGTCTGTTATCAGTAAAATTGGTAAAACATTCTGTAATTTGTATAGTTGAAAAACAAATTTCCCTGATTAACTTTGCAAAGTTGAAATATAGATGGTTCAATCCTGACAGTTTTAGACATTTAGATATAACTACTATAAATTGAAAATTAATTAGTTTATGCTACGTACTATCAGACTTACAACTGCCATTGTGTGCTTTACGCTTATTACCCTTCTGTTCCTCGACTTCACGGGTACATTGCACACATGGTTCGGATGGTTGGCGAAAATTCAATTTCTGCCGGCTTTATTAGCCTTGAACATAGGTGTCGTATTGTTTTTAGTTGTACTTACATTCCTGTTCGGACGTATCTACTGCTCTGTTATTTGTCCGTTGGGAGTGTTTCAGGACATTGTTTCGTGGGTGTCCGGCAAACAAAAGAAAAACCGGTTCCGTTATTCACCAGCAATGAAATGGTTGCGGTATGGCGTTTTAGGAGTATTCATTATCATGATGGTTGCAGGATTGAACTCTTTGGCTATCTTGCTGGCACCATATAGTGCTTATGGCCGGATAGCTTCCAGTCTTTTTGCACCAGTCTGGCAATGGGGAAACAACCTGTTGGCGTATTTCGCCGAACGAATGGATAGTTATGCTTTTTATGAGGTAGATGTATGGATGAAGAGTCTTTCGACGATGTTGATTGCCATTGCCACCCTTGTTGTTCTTTTCATTCTGGCGTGGCGCAACGGACGAACCTATTGTAATACGATCTGCCCCGTAGGTACTGTATTAGGGTTTATATCCAAATATGCGATATTCAAACCGGTAATTAATACTTCCAAATGCAATAGTTGCGGTTTGTGTGCCCGCAATTGCAAAGCATCGTGTATTAATCCGAAAGCCCATGAAATAGATTATAGCCGTTGTGTGACTTGTATGGATTGTATCGGAAAGTGTAAGCATGGAGCCATTACATACACAAGACGGAAACCTAAGAACGAAACAGCTACGAGCGAAGATTCGAAAGCAAAGTCTGTCACTACTGAACAGGTAGACAACGCCCGTCGTAGCTTCCTTTCAGCATCGGCCATTTTTGCAACAACTTCTGTACTGAAAGCACAAGAGAAGAAAGTAGACGGAGGATTGGCTACTATCGAAGATAAAAAGATTCCCCAAAGAGAAAATCCTATCTATCCTCCCGGTGCATTAAGCGCACGCAATTTCACTCAACATTGCACAGCCTGCCAATTATGTGTCTCTGTTTGTCCCAATCAGGTATTGCGTCCGTCAGGCAACCTATTGACATTGATGCAACCGGAAATGTCATACGAACGTGGGTATTGCCGTCCCGAATGTACTAAATGTTCGGAAGTTTGTCCCGCCGGCGCTATTCATCTCACCAGTCTTGCCGAGAAATCAGCTATTCAGATCGGACATGCCGTATGGATTAAAGAGAACTGTGTACCTTTGGCAGATGGAATGGAATGTGGCAACTGTGCCCGCCATTGTCCGACAGGTGCCATACAGATGGTAGCTTCCGATCCTGAAAAAACAGATTCTCCAAAGATTCCGGTAGTAAATGTAGAAAAATGTATCGGTTGTGGGGCGTGTGAGAACCTTTGTCCGTCCCGTCCTTTCAGCGCTATTTATGTGACCGGACATCAGATGCATAGAATTATTTGATCTAAATCAGTATAAGAGTATGGAAGATAAAAATAAGAAAGATATAAATAGAAGAGATTTCATTAAGATTGTAGGTATTAGTGCAGCCACGTCGACAGGGCTATTATACGGATGCTCTTCAAAAGGTACTTCCTCTTCAAGCAGCGCAACAGGAGAAGGAGAGGTGCCTACCGATAAAATGACTTACCGCACGTCTCCGACTACCGGTGACCGTGTTTCACTCTTGGGATATGGTTGTATGCGTTGGCCTCTCAAACCTGCTCCCAACGGTAATGGTGAAGTCATCGACCAGGATGCCGTGAATGGACTGATTGATTATGCAATCGCTCACGGAGTAAACTATTTCGATACATCTCCGGCATACGTACAGGGCTTTTCCGAAAAGGCAACGGGTATTGCATTGAGCCGTCATCCCCGTGACAAATATTATATCGCCACCAAGTTATCCAATTTCTCTCCCGATACATGGTCTCGTGAAGCATCGCTCAAGATGTACCACAAATCATTTGCGGACCTGCAGGTAGATTACATTGATTATATGCTGCTTCATGGCATCGGAATGGGAGGAATGGAAGCCTTTAAAGGACGCTACCTGGATAACGGAATGCTTGACTTTCTGGTGAAGGAGCGGGAGGCAGGCCGTATCCGCAATCTGGGATTCTCCTATCATGGGGATATCGAAGTATATGACTACCTGCTTTCACGGCACGATGAATTCAAATGGGATTTTGTACAGATACAGTTGAACTATGTAGACTGGAAACATGCAAAAGAAACCAATACCCGGAATACGGATGCTGAATATCTGTATGGAGAATTGCATAAACGAGGAATTCCATCTATCATCATGGAACCGCTTTTAGGAGGTCGTTTGTCTAAATTGAACGACAATCTGGTGGCACGGCTCAAACAACGCCGTCCGGAAAACAGTGTCGCTTCCTGGGCTTTCCGTTTTGCCGGTTCATTCCCGGACATTCTGACTGTATTAAGCGGCATGACTTATATGGAGCATCTGCAAGATAATCTCCGCACTTATTCTCCTTTGGAACCGTTGACAGATGAAGAAAAAGAGTTTCTTGAGGAAACGGCACAATTAATGCTGAAATATCCTACCATCCCTTGCAACGACTGCAAATATTGTATGCCATGTCCGTATGGGTTGGATATACCTGCTGTGTTGTTGCATTACAACCGTTGTGTCAATGAAGGGAATGTCCCCAGGAACGGACAGGATGAGAATTATGCGAAAGCCCGGCGTGCTTTTCTAGTCGGATATGACCGTAGCGTGCCCAAACTTCGTCAGGCAAGCCATTGCATCGGTTGTAACCAGTGTGTGGCACACTGTCCGCAGAACATTGATATTCCGAAAGAGCTGCATCGGATAGATCAGTTCGTAGAACAATTGAAACAGGGTACTTTATAAAAGAAAAGATGGAAGAATTAATCAATTTACTACATACAGGAGGATATTCCTGTACTATTGCCAACAAAGGAGAAATCCGTACTTTCACTCAACGTGGTGTGGCCGATATCTATGATTTACTGACCCTGGAACCGGAGTTTCTTAAAGGAGCTTCGATTGCTGATAAGGTAGTCGGAAAGGGAGCTGCCGCCCTGATGATTCTGGGAGGTATCAAAGAGTTATATACCGATATTATCAGTACCAAAGCTTTGGAGTTACTTCAGAAATCAGATATAAAAGTTGATTTTACAGAGAAAGTACCTTTTATCTGGAACCGCAACCATACAGGAGGATGTCCTGTAGAAACAATGTGTAGCGAAGCGGAATCAGCAGAAGAAATATTACCACTGATCCGCGATTTCCTGGAAAAGATCAGAAATAAAAAGTAAAAAGAAGAAACTTGAAACACGCAATAAAGTATGAGAAGAAATACAGCTTGTTTATTCCTGTTCGGTAGCTTGCTTTCCATCTCGGGAATGGCACAGACTAAAAAGGATAGCATACAAGCCGGAAGAAATTATATGATTGATGAAGTTGTAGTTACCGG
The DNA here is from genome assembly GCF_040812255.1 of Bacteroides sp. L008. NCBI lineage: Bacteria > Pseudomonadati > Bacteroidota > Bacteroidia > Bacteroidales > Bacteroidaceae > Bacteroides > Bacteroides sp. L008. The sequence goes on from NZ_JBFNXO010000001.1 coordinate 1,116,761, forward strand.
AACACGTAATGAAACAGATGTACGACATCTTCCAATGACGATTTCCGTAGTCGGCAGGCAACAGATTGAGAAAAGATATGAGTCTTCGCTGTTGCCGTTATTGACGGAGCAGGTGCCGGGATTATTTACTACTAGTCGTGGCATCATGGGATATGGCGTATCTACCGGGGCTGCAGGTGGCATGAGCTTGCGCGGTATCGGTGGTAGTCCGACAGCGGGATTATTGGTGTTGATTGATGGTCATCCACAGTATATGGGCTTGATGGGACATCCGATAGCAGACGCTTATCAATCTATGATGGCAGAGAAAGTGGAAGTTTTGCGAGGTCCCGCATCTGTACTTTATGGTTCGAATGCCATGGGTGGTGTGATTAATATTGTTACCCGTCGGCAACAGGAAGAAGGTGTGAAAACAAATGTGCAAGTTGGGTACGGTTCATATAACACGTTGCAGACTGAATTTTCCAACCGTGTCAAGAAGGGACGTTTCAGCAGCGTCGTAACCGGATCATATAATCGTACAGATGGACATCGTCCCGATATGGGATTTGAGCAATATGGTGGATATGCAAAGCTAGGCTATGAGCTCAACTCTTTTTGGAAAGTATGGGGAGATGTAAACGTGACTCATTTTAATGCTTCCAATCCGGGAACTATCCAAGTACCATTGATCGACAACGATTCCCGTATCACCCGTGGAATGACATCATTTGCTTTGGAAAATCGTTATGAAAAGACTTCAGGAGGTTTGAGCTTTTTCTATAACTGGGGACGGCATAAAATCAACGATGGCTATCAGATAGGAAAAGAACCGCAAAAATCACATTTCAATTCTAAAGACAAAATGCTGGGTGTTTCATGGTATCAGAGTGCTACTTTCTTTACCGGTAATCGTTTAACCGTAGGATTTGATTATCAGCACTTCGGAGGTGAATCATGGAACAAAGTACTGGCTACGGGTGAACATACTCCGGGAGTAGACAAGCAAATGGATGAGTTTGCCGGATACATTGATTTCCGTCAGGATATCAGCAATTGGTTCTCACTGGACGCAGGTATTCGTGTAGACCACCATTCACACGTAGGTACAGAATGGATTCCACAAGGCGGACTGGCTTTTCATTTACCCAAGAATGCAGAACTTAAAGCAATGGTCAGCAAAGGATACCGTAATCCGACCATTCGTGAGATGTATATGTTTCCTCCTGCCAACCCAGAATTGAAACCGGAAAAACTAATCAACTATGAACTTTCCTACTCACAACGTCTGCTGGAAGGGGCATTGTCCTACGGAGTCAGCCTTTACTATATTAATGGCGACAATCTGATTATGTCAAACGGACTCGTGCCTCCATTGAATATCAATTCCGGAGAGATAGAGAACTGGGGAATTGAAACGAATATGGGCTACCATATCAATTCACACTGGAATGTGAACGCCAATTATAGCTGGTTGCACATGGAGAATCCCGTTCTTGCTGCCCCCGAACATAAATTGTATGCAGGGGTGGATTATACTTCCGGGCGTTGGAGTGTATCGACAGGAGTACAATATGTGAAAGGACTTTATACTTCTGTTGTAAAGGGTAGCGAGCAACAAGACCATTTTGTTTTATGGAATCTTCGTGGAAATTATCGTATCTGCCGTTTCGCTAACCTATTCATAAAGGGAGAAAACCTGCTGGCACAGCGTTATGAAATAAATGCAGGTTATCCCATGCCCAAAGCTACGTTTATGGGTGGTATTAATTTGAACTTTTAAATAATAAAATGATATGGAATCAACTACTGTAAAACTCTATTCGCTGAATTACGGCAATGTGAGAACTTATCTGACAGCCTCGTTATTCATCGTTGGAAACATCCTTTTTCCCCAATTTTTTCATCTCATACCGCAAGGAGGAATAACCTGGCTGCCTATCTATTTCTTCACACTGATCGGAGCTTATAAGTACGGGTGGAAAGTCGGTCTACTGACTGCTGTTCTTTCCCCCATTATCAATTCCTTACTTTTTGGCATGCCGATACCGGCGGTACTACCTGCTATTTTATTAAAGTCCGTGTTGCTTGCCATTGCTGCCGGCTGGGCCGCACAACGCTTCGGACGTATTTCTATTCCGGTATTGGTTGGCGTGGTACTTACTTATCAAGTTGTAGGAACATTGGGAGAGTGGATGTATATAGGTAATTTCTACAATGCCATTCAGGATTTCCGTATTGCAATACCCGGAATGTGCCTGCAAGTATTCGGAGGTTATTTATTCATTAGATATTTGATTCGCAAATAACTTCCTTATCAATAACCGCTTTTCCCAGAAAAGAGTTATAAGCTTTGAAAAAGAAAGTTCTCCTCTGTTATGTGTGTCTATAACAGAGGAGAACTTTTTTAAATACAACGTATCTATTTGCTTTTTATTTATCAATCTTCTTCATCGTCATCTTCCGGATCAGCAGTAGTGGAATTACCTCCTTCTTTAGCATATTTGCTCGGACTCATCTTATAGTGTTTTTTGAATACTTCCCGGAAATACTTAGTTTCAGAGAATCCAACCATGTCTGAAATCTCATTAATAGCATATACACCCTCTTTCAGTAATTCGGTAGCACGTTTCAAACGCATCATCCGGATAAATTCTGTCGGAGACTGTCCCGTCAAAGCTTTCAACTTACAATAAAAACTGGTACGGCTCATCCCACTTGATTCACAGAGCACATCAACAGTAAATTCAGGGTTATTTATATTCTCGTCCACGATTTTCTTTACATTTGATATAAACTTCCAATCAAGACTGTTAGTACCGTTTGCTGAAGGAACCATTGATTTCATTTCTATATCCAGATTGACATATCTCATACGCAACAGTTCCCGGTTTGCCAGTAAGTTGGCAATATTCGCCCGCAAAATTTTCACACTGAAAGGTTTGATGAGGTATTCGTCCGCACCAATGGACAGACCGTCAAGAACATTGTTTTCATCTCCTAAAGCTGTGAGCAACAATACAGGAATATGTGAAGTCTCAATATCGCTTTTAATAGCGACACACAATTCATCTCCTCTCATCTCCGGCATCATAATATCAGAAAGTACCAGTTCCGGCCAAAATTCTTTTATAATAATCAATGCTTCCTTTCCATTGGCGCAAGCTTGCACATTATAGATGGAAGATAATGAACTGACCAGATAAGAGCGTAACTCATCATTGTCTTCTACAACCAGAATTCGTCGTGAATTAGGATTATCCACAACGACAGTTGTCTTTGCAGGTACATTCGGAGTGGGGAGTACAGGAGCCAACGCTTCAAACTTAGCGTGTGTTTCCTCCCCGGTATTTTGAAAGTTTTTATTGCTTTTCGGAAAGACAATTTTGATTGTCGTTCCTTGATGTTCAACACTCTCCACACTAATCTTACCACCATGAAGGCTGACCAGTTTTCCTACCAGCATTAATCCTATGCCACTACCTGTCACTTTGGAGTTAATGGCATTGCTGGCGCGAAAATGTAGCTTGAACAACTTACTTTGTTCACTGGTAGGAATACCTATACCTGTATCCTTGATGATCACTTTCCATGAATCATTCGTATCAGATACGGAAATACTGACCTTTCCACTTTCCGGAGTATATTTTAGCGAGTTCGATATTATATTCTTCAAAATAGAATCCATCTTCTCCTTATCAAACGATACATTCATATAGCTGAAAGTACTCTCGTATGTATACTCAATGCGCTTAATGGCTGCATAAGAAGAGAATGTATCATATATTTCATTCATATAAGTATTCAGCTCATACTCGGAAACACTCATTTTAGAGGAATATACATCCGTTCGTTCAAAATTAATCAGATTGCTGACCAGTCGTAGAAGAACTTCCACATTCCTCAATGCAATGTTCGTACGGGTTATCCCGTTGTCGGTAAGATTCTCTTCTTCCAGCAATTCCTCCAAAGGTGCTTTTATCAAAGTTAATGGAGTACGTATATCATGAGCTGTATTAATGAAGAATTGCGTTTTTTCATCCGATACCTTCTTTTGTTTTCTTAGATTTATCACACGTAGAATGAAATAAAACCCTCCGATTACAAACAAGATATAACATAAAATAGCCCACCAACTCGACCAGAAAGGTCGTGTGATGATAATTTTCATACTACGTTCCTGAAAAACAATATCATGTTCTTCTTTGGATACAGCACGCACATGAAGGGTGTATTTGCCCGGAGGTAAATTGGTGAAACGAATCAAATTATTAGCTCCCGGTAGTGTCCATTTCTCATAAAATCCTTCCAGCTTCCAAGAATATAATGCATTCTCGGGAGAATCATAATTGATTGTAGAAACCTCGAACGAAAAAGTATTCTCATCATATCCGAGTTCCAGTACATCTGTTTCATCAATATTTTTCTGTAAGGGAGCACCTTTGTCACCTGGGTAAATAGGTTGATAAGAAAGATAAAAGTCACTGAATATCAATCTCGTGAATTCATATTTGGGAAACGTCACATTCTCCGGAAGTTCAATAACTCCATCTGTACTTCCAAATACAAAGCCTTTATTCTGACGCACTGTTCCTGCAGATGCATTAAAATAGGCAGGTAATAATCCTTCTCCTCTGGTCCAATTATTAAATATCTTCTCTTTAGTATGAAAACTGGTGATTCCATTCTCTGTACTCATCATTATACGCCCGTTCATTTCCGGCAGTATTGTAAATATCCTGTTTGAAACCAATGCGGAATTATCAGAAAAATAGTGCTCGAATGTTTTATTTTGATGATTGTACACAAATACTCCTACACCATTTGTTCCGATATATAGCAATCCATCATCCGCCTGATAAAGCGTATTGATATAAGCAGCTCCTATTTCCATTTCAATAAACTGATATTCACCGGTATTTCGATTTAATAAATACAATCCTCCAACGGTTCCGATCCACATATTGTCTTTGTCTTTTTCAACAATAGATGTGATAGAATTCAACCCCGGATATAAACGGACACTGTTGGTTGCCAGATTAAAACATTTTAGATTATAGTACCCTCCCGACCAGATATATCCTCTCGAATCCTTAACTATATCACGAATATACTTATCCGGGCGCATATTGACGTGGGAAAGCAGGTAAGGAGAGAAGTATTCAACCGACAATGTATTCTTGTTTATTTTATAAATGCCGGAAGTGAATCCCCCTGCCCATATGATACCGGGAGATACTTCACATAAAGTAATAAAGATATGGTTTTTATCTTTGATCTGTTGGTCAAAAGAACTTAGGAACGAATGCCATTTACCTGTTTTTGAATGATAAAGACTAATGCCATTGCTGGTTCCGAACCATAAATCGCCATCCTCATCTTCAATGACTGCATGTACCTGATCATTGACTAGCGACTGATCATTCCCTATGGAATGCTTCATCCAATGATAATTTTCATAGCGATTATCCATTATTGTGATTCCGGTGGGATAATTGGCGAGCCATATTCGCTTTTCTTCATCTACAAAGACATCATTAATGTTATTTCCGTTCATTTCATTATAACTCTGATAGTTGGCTACAATGTAATGTTCCAGTTTACAAGTGTTCACATCAACTTTATATACTCCCATCCCTTCGGTTGCAATCAACAGTTCCATTTCATTCAAAGGACTGATACAAGCAATATTTACGTCACTGAGGTCAGCGTCCGGCCGTATAATTTCCTGCGTATTCGTATCATATACAAAAACTCCTCTTTCAAATGAACCGATAAACAGTCTTTTTAATTGCTGGTGAAAATACAGTTCACTCACCTGAGCATGGAAATAGTCTAATGTTTCAACAGGTATAATCTCTAAAATATCATTCTCCAATTTAACATACCGTACACCTGTTTCCGTTGCTATAAAGAAATGATGTTCATCTACTTGTTCTATTGCCGTAATACTAGTATGGAATATATTGGAAAATTGGAATATGCGAGCATCTTTGATATTATAAAGCAATATAGTATCCTTGCGACATAACCAAATATTATTATTCCGGTCCAAATAACCACAGCTAATTGTTTCAGAAGTATCCGGTAATCTATATACCATTCGGAAATCATCTTTATTAGCGTCATATTGAAAGATTCTCCCTTGCTTGCCAATCACCCAGATACCTATATGCGGTTCTGTATACAACCATCCCAGACGTATGGGAGCATCTAAAGTATTACCTTCCTTATTTAATTTATAGTGTTTTATATCTTTACCGTTGTATCGGTCCATCCCTTCATTTGTAAGGAACCACATATAACCCTGAGCATCTTTCTGAATATTGAATATCCGGCGATTGCTCAAGCCATCTTCTATTCCTATATATTTGTATGTCTGTGCTGTAACCCAAACAGGAAAAAAGAGAAGAATATATACAATGTATTTCATATAAACAATTGTTTTTTAAACTACTTCTAACGATCATATAAACATAACAGTTAACGAAACTAGACAAAAGCAATGACAAATACAAAGAAATAAGAGAGATTCTACTAGAAAACATCTATTTAGAAACATTTTTATTTCCAAAGTTGATTATTCACCTTGCGAAGTTGATTTATCTGAAAGTGTTCTTTTGCTATATGTTATAATTAGCGCATGTTTTGTTTTTGTTAATTTAACCAATCAAATGTGATTCCAGTTTCTTCTTATAGACCCATATACTTATTGTAAAATAAATAAGTGCCTGTATCCAGAGAGTTATATATTCCAGTTTGATATCAGCCATACTGGCTCCCATAGAATTCAGTTTCACAAAAGCAAGCGTACCTGGTGCAGCTGGAAAAATGAAATGGGCCACCTTCCAATACCAGGGCATTAGTTCCATTGGATAGGAAACCCCGGAAAGAAAGATTAATCCTACGGAGAAGAAGGCGATCATAAGTAGGGGAGCTTCAGAATCCGTAAAATACCTGGAAGCAGCCAATCCCAGGAAAGAAGTTGCCATCAAATATGGAATCAATAATAACACAATGTATAATCCGTTTCCAATATTAGGTATGCTGAAAAAATGAGGGAGCAAGCCTAATAGAAAAAAGGCAAAGATGGCATAAAGAGCACAGTACACAGACGTTTTTCCTGCTACTATACGAATGGCAACTCCCCAGCCATACCCAAAAGGAGTATATGCGCGGATTCCTTTACTACTGTATTCTTCTCCGGTCACCATACCAATAACCATCAGCAAGGTCTGGAAAATTATAATCATCATGACTGCCGGAATAAGATAGGAACCATATCCTTCGGTATAATTATAGAGTGCAGTGCCTTCCACATTGATCGGTTTCGCCATAGCTACGGCAAGCAATCCTTGTGGCGGAAGAAACACCGCTTCATCTGGCCGGTATTTATCATTAATAGCCAGCATGACACGTGAAGAAGCACCCTGCAAAGCTTCGAAATACAGGAAGGCATCAGTAGTTGCATAAAGGGAAAATACGGCTTCATCTCCCCGGAACACCCGCTCTTCAAAGTCATGAGGCAGATAGAGTATTCCCTGTACTTTGCCTTCTTTCATCCATTCTTTTGCTTCGTGATAATCCATAGCCTGACTGGAGATCTCTGCCTGGGGAGTAGCATCCAGCCAACGGATAAAATTACGGCTCAATTCACTGTGCGAATTGTCGACTACGGCAACAGGTACATCGGTTACAATATTCGGTGCATACATATAATTGTAGAGCAACCCGTAAACGAAGATTCCTCCCATCAACACCAGCAAAACCGCATAACTGGTACTGATAGCTAGAAATTCACGACGAATGATGAATGACAACTGTTGTAACTTACTTAATGTTTTCATACTTATGACTTTCTATAGCTCGTTTTAAATGAGGAAGCAGCGACAGGGCCAGCAACGGGAAGATACAGAGTATCACAGCCGACGGCCAAAGATGGATAAACCCACCGCCTCCATAGAGCATGGTTTGCATCATTTCCGTAAAATGACGGACAGGGAACAAATGGGAAGCATCCCTCACCAACGGATACATATTGGGAACCGGAAAGGTCACTCCGGACAAAGTAGCCCCCAGAGAACCTACCATAGAAACTACACTTATAACCAACGATATTGCCGGAAACAGCGAGAATAAAAACAGTCCTAAAGCCTGTGTTGCAATGATGAAAAGCACAGTCATGATATTCATTAGCCACCAACTCCCCTGAAAAGGAATATGCAAAATGCCGAACATGACGTAATTAGCCAGCCATCCTATCAGTATATATATAATGGTATAAGGTAATAATTTACCTAAAACAGCTGTCACTATATTGCCTTTGGCAGTCGCCAGCCAATCATCTGCTGTGCGGAACTTGATTTCAATGCCAACCGCATACACGGTAATCAACAGAATCAAAACCTGAAACAGAACAAAGAAAAAGGGCTGACTTAAATATACCGAATAATCCAGACTAGGATTATATATCGGATGGTTATTAGCCTGTACAGGTAATAAAAAGGTGGTAATCTGATCCTGCTCTACTCCGAGTGCCATCGCTTGCATCACCACAGGAGAAAGAGCCACCGGAGCTAAGGAAGTTTCGAATGCCGCCATCAACTCACCACCTACCGACATTAATGCATAATGATAATAGTAGGAGAGTGTTGCATTCTTTCCGGTAATCGCATTCTGTTCAAATTGGGGAGGTATGGAAAGATATCCATAAATCTCTTTTTTTTGCACAGATTCACGGGCAGCTGCTTCATTTACAAAATGCTTTGTCACTTTAAAAGTTGGTACGGCAGAAATGTTCCTGACTATCGTCCGGGAAGTAGCAGTATTGTCCTGATCAACAATACCGATAGGAATGTTTTCCATCTGTCCGTTGCCAAAGATCGTAGCCATAAAGAAAAGGGTGAACAATGGCAAGACAATGCAGACACCAAAATAAAGGCGCCGCGAAGTCATTCGCCGCCACTCTCTGAGCAGTACGGAACGAAAAGGGGAATATGTTTGTGATTCATCCATTCTCTGGTTTATTTGATGTCTATTAATCTAAAGTCAATAACACGGACATACCGGGACGCAAGTCATCCACCTTTTGGGTTGGACGGGCATGAATCTCAAAGGTACGTAAGTCATAGCTTCCGGTTTGCTTGGTTGATTTCCAGGTAGCAAAACTGCCTAACGGACTAATATAATAGATTTTAAATTCAATATTTTCTTTACCGATAGCAGGCACGTCCGCAACGAATGTTCCGTCCATTTTAAATTGCGGCATCAGATCTTCCCGCACGTTAAGAACAACATGTATATCATCCATCACCACCAAATTCATAATGGGAGTTCCCGGTGCAACCAACTCTCCACGTTTAGGGAAGATCGTTGCTATCTGTCCGTTTTCCGGAGCGGTCAACCGGGCGTCTACCAGCAGAGCCGAGACTTCATCCACTGTGCTTCGGGCAGCATCGACCATGCTGGCAGCAGACGCTTTATCTTCCTTTTGTGCACCATCTACAGCCATCTGATACTGTTCATAGGCAGCGCGTTCGGCTGCTACAGCCGCTTTATACATAGCTTCTACTTCATCTTTTCTTTGAGAAGTAACGACACTGTCCTTATATAAAGTAAGAATACGGTTGTAGGTTGTCTGGGCGAGAGTAAGATCGCTCTTCGTTTTGTTCCATAATTGAAGTGCAGTAGCTACAATCTGACGACGGGTTCCGGCATCTATTTTCTTGTTCTGTTGCACTGCTACCTGTTCCAAGGCATTCACTTGTTGATACTTGGCATGTACTTCAGGGCTATTAATGACAACAAGAGTATCTCCCTGATGTACCCAGTCTCCCTCCTGAACGAAGAAAGTGTCGATACGGCCGGGAAGTTTCCCACTGATACGGATTTCTGTTGCTTCAGCTTGTCCTTGCAAGACCAGCGGCTGTTTATGCATGATTATAACTCCCAGGCCGGTGAAAATACCGACAGCCAGAAGAATGATGACAAAAGCCCATGATAGGGTTCTACTAGTTGGTTTCATTGTTTGTTACGGTTTAGGTTGATAGTTTGCAAATTGTTCCGGTGTGCCACAAAGCGAGAGTAGATTCATAAGTGCCACATCATATTCATAATATGCTGCCAGACGAGCCACTTTTACACTGGCAAGCATGGTTTCAGCATCAATAACTTCGGTAGAAGTTGCCATTCCTTCTGTAAATGATTTCTTTCGGATGCGTACCAATTCTTCACTTAAAGCAATCGTTGCATTTAAAGCTTTTACATTATCCTGTGCCTTTTCCAACTGCGTGTAAAGTTTATCTACCCCAACAGCCAGATCATCACGGGCTTTCATCTGTCCTAAAGCCAGAGTTTGTTCCGTTAATTTCGATTGCCGCACTCTTTTTTCACGATCCAGCCCGTCAAAGAGGTTCCATGTAAAACCAATACCTACCATGGTACGCGGTAATAAATTACTCTGAATACCATGCGAATACAAGGTCTGCTTTCCGAAAAGGGCTATATTCGGCAAATAGCCGCTCTGAGCAATCCGCACTTCTTGTTTGGCAATATGCTGCTGCAACTGTAATTGGTTGAGTGTATAGTTCCCGCTGTTTACAGAAAGATCGAATAGCATTTTAGGTGGCAATGAATCATTCATAAAAAGGGGAGAGGTAGGAGTGATGTTGGCATCTGTATCCTTTTTATTCAGCAAGACTTTTAAGGCACTTTGCACTACTGTTTCTTCTTTTCGCGCAGCTTCCAAGGCACGTTTGGCTTCATCCATATTTACCTGGGCAAAAAGCCTGCCTGCCTTGTCAATCATTCCTGCCGCCTCTAATTTCAAGGCATTTTCATAATGTTTCTTCAATCCGTTGTAAGTTTCTTCACGGACAGTCACAATTTGTTGTGCCAATCGAAGCCCATAATAACTTTCAACCAATAAACTTTGCTGATTGGCCGATACCTGTGCCCGACTTTCCCGTGCCAAGTCGACCATCGTTCTTCCGATGTTGGTGGCACGAAAACGCTTACCGCCGGAAAAAAGTACCCACTCGGCTGATAAATCGACAGTTGTCAGATTTCTTGGAGTCAAAGGAAATATAAGGGTATTTGCCCCAATTTGATCCAATATAGATGAAATAATTTGGTCATCCGGAATAATGGAATGTACAAAGTCCTTAGCCGGATCGGTAAACTGCGACAAAGGCTGTTTGACTTCGATCTTCTCCGACATGTGTACAAACGCACCTGTAGACTGAAGACTGGGATACCAGAAAGCATTCAGCTTATCACGTTCTGCCTTTGCAATCTCAATACTCTTATCTGCTATTTTCAGACTCTGATTTCCTTGATTCAACAGATGCAGTGATTCTTCGAAACTCAATGGTGTCTGTGCATCTATCTGACCGATGGAAAAATACAAAGTCAATAGTATAAAAAGTCGCTTATTTTTTTTCATACTGGTTAGGTTATATCTGAATTTGAGATATTCTAACAGATGAAAAGAGAGGTTTGTTCATTAGAAAGAATATAGCGATACAACAAAAGGAGTTTTCAACGCTTTTTTATAAGATGTTCTATTTTTCATCTTCTCTTTGAATCACGCTTGTGTCATTTCGATCAGATAGAAAAAATGATGCATAAAATAATGCAAGTATATACAATATACGTGTTATTAATGGATATAAACTACTTGAATATACAAAATATAAATACATATTGGAGTCGTTTCTTTAAATGAAAAGCTCCGTTCCTTTAAATGGAACCAGTCGTTGGTCGGTAAGAAGCGTGTTCTCCCTTTAAAAGCAAGCTCCCAAACAGCTCATAAAGCACCCGTTGGTTTCTAAATCTTATTTATTTTACTAGAGACTAAAACTATCTATTTGAAACAATATAAGCAACTTTAGTCTCACATATTCAATATTTGTTCTCTAGTTAGAACCTATTGATAGATTATCCACTAAATCAGTTTGTGTCTGAATCTTATTAACCAGAAATCCTGGAGTTTTTCCTATAGGGACTATCGTCAGTCTGTATATTTTTAATTATGCGGGTCACTAATATGCGTTTTTTCATATCCGGTTGTTTTTTCAGCAACACAAAAGAGTTGAAGAGACTTTGATTTCACTTTTTTCTTGCATTAAAATTTCTGCGATTTTATTTGAGATATAAAAATTATGTTTACCTTTGCATCACCATTTCATAAGGCTTTTGAGTCGAGAAATGCAGTAAGCATGCGGTAATAGCTCAGTTGGTAGAGCACTAGCTTCCCAAGCTGGGGGTCGCGAGTTCGAGCCTCGTTTACCGCTCTTTTGAAAATCAGGTGGTTATCTTAAATAAACTGCCTGATTTTTTTATTTTTCAAGCCTCCTTTTTCCATGGTTTTACTTATTATCGGAGTAAACCTAAACTGAACATATTGTAAAATAACCCTAATTGAATAACCAATATGGCTAAGAAAATAGAGAAATATCTCCCCGTAGATTACAGTGACAGTTTTTCCATAGAAGTTACAGAAAACCATCTGTCTCCTAAAGATATTATTTTAAAAGTCTTTGCTCATAACCCCGCTTGGCTCCGAATGTTGTATGCAATAAGGGCCTGTTTAGTCAAACCTTTCGGTATAGAAACTAAAGCTATTGAAAGTGAAGAACTTATTATAGAGGAAGACAAGCAAGAAGCAATTATGAGAAAAGACGATAAACATTTATTGTTTTATGTCGATATTCTCATTACACCATTGGAAACAGGAAAACAAATGATTGAGGTTACCACATTAGTAAAATACCATAATTGGGTAGGAAAAGCTTATTTCTTTTGTATAAAACCTTTTCATCGGGTTATAGTGCCTTTAGTTCTCAAAAAGGCACTATGCTGAACAAACATAGTCGGGGATGCAACCATATAACGAATATGAAAAATGAGATATGTAATATGGAAGCACATGACTTTAGAAAATTAATGCATGAAGAATAGGGCAGTTCATGCATTTTTCGTATTTTTGCACCCTGTTTTAACACTTAAGAAAACTTTAAATAGAAAAATATAATGGCAAAAGAACTGAAAGACCTTACCAAACGTAGTGAAAACTACTCACAGTGGTATAACGATTTGGTGGTAAAAGCTGATTTGGCAGAACAGTCTGCTGTGCGCGGATGTATGGTGATCAAGCCTTACGGATACGCTATCTGGGAGAAAATGCAACGTCAATTGGACGACATGTTCAAGGAAACAGGACACGTAAATGCATACTTCCCGCTATTAATCCCGAAATCATTCTTAAGCCGCGAAGCAGAACACGTAGAAGGGTTTGCGAAAGAGTGTGCCGTAGTAACACATTATCGCTTGAAGAATGCAGAAGACGGTTCAGGAGTTGTAGTAGATCCTGCAGCTAAATTGGAAGAGGAATTAATTATCCGTCCAACATCAGAAACAATCATCTGGAATACTTATAAGAACTGGATTCAGTCATACCGTGACCTACCTATTCTCTGCAACCAATGGGCGAACGTTTTCCGTTGGGAAATGCGTACCCGTCTTTTCCTGCGTACTGCCGAATTCCTGTGGCAAGAGGGACATACCGCTCATGCTACCCGTGAAGAAGCAGAGGAAGAAGCAATCAGAATGTTGAATGTATATGGTGAATTTGCAGAAAAATATATGGCTGTTCCTGTTGTAAAGGGAGTGAAATCAGCCAATGAACGTTTCGCAGGTGCACTTGACACTTACACAATAGAAGCCATGATGCAGGACGGAAAAGCATTGCAAAGTGGTACTTCCCACTTCCTGGGACAAAACTTTGCAAAGGCATTCGATGTTCAGTTCGTTAACAAGGAAAACAAGATGGAGTATGTTTGGGCTACTTCATGGGGTGTTTCTACTCGTTTGATGGGTGCATTGATTATGACTCACTCGGATGACAACGGATTGGTATTACCTCCACATTTGGCTCCGATTCAGGTAGTAATCGTTCCTATCTATAAGAATGACGAACAACTGAAACAAATTGATGCTAAAGTAGAAGGCATTGTAGCTAAGTTGAAAGCACTGGGTATCTCTGTGAAATATGATAATGCGGATAACAAACGCCCGGGCTTCAAATTCGCTGATTATGAATTGAAGGGTGTACCTGTTCGTTTGGTTATGGGTGGTCGCGATCTTGAAAACAACACGATGGAAGTGATGCGCCGTGATACACTGGAAAAAGAAACAGTTACCTGTGAAGGCATTGAAACATACGTTCAGAACCTGCTTGAAGAAATGCAGGCTAATATCTACAAAAAAGCATTGGATTACCGTAATTCCAAGATAACAACAGTAGATACCTACGACGAATTTAAAGAAAAAATCGAAGAAGGCGGATTTATTCTGGCTCATTGGGACGGAACCACTGAAACAGAAGAAAAGATTAAGGAAGAAACCAAAGCAACTATTCGTTGTATTCCGTTCGATTCATTTGTTCCGGGCGACAAAGAACCGGGTAAATGTATGGTTACAGGTAAACCATCTGCTTGCCGCGTCATATTTGCACGTTCTTATTAAATAGAAATTGTATATCATTATAAAAAGGATGAAAGCGATTGAATCGTTTTCATCCTTTTCTTTTTTCCTTCCATTTCAGTTTTATTTCAGAAATATCCCTTTTCTTTGCAGTATGTAAAAAAAGAAAGGAGAACAAAATTATGAAGATATTGATTGTAGAAGACGAACCCTCTTTGAGAGAACTGATTCAATGTTCACTTGAAAAAGAACGTTACGTGGTAGAAACAGCCGGTGACTTCAATTCTGCTCTACGCAAAATTGAAGATTACAACTATGATTGTATCTTATTGGACATCATGCTGCCGGACGGAAGCGGACTTGATCTTCTCGAACGATTGAAAGCACTCCATAAACGGGAAAATGTGATTATTATTTCCGCCAAAGACTCCCTGGAAGACAAAGTCTTGGGATTAGAACTCGGAGCTGATGATTATTTGCCGAAACCCTTTCATCTGGTTGAATTAAATGCACGTATTAAAAGCGTGATCCGCCGTCATCAGCACGATGGAGAGATTGATATCCGCCAGGGCAATGTACGGATAGAACCGGATAAGTATCGTGTCTTTGTGAATGATCTGGAAGTGGAACTAAATAGAAAAGAGTATGATATCCTATTATATTTCATCAACCGCCCCGGAAGATTAATCAATAAAAATACCTTAGCCGAATCTGTATGGGGAGATCATATCGATCAGGTTGATAATTTTGATTTCATATATGCACAGATCAAGAATCTTCGCAAAAAGCTCAAAGATTCGGGTGCAACGATTGAAATTAAAGCGGTCTATGGATTTGGATATAAAATGGTGGTAGAATAAAAAAGAAAGAGATTATTGTCCATGAAATTAATATATTACATCATTCTTCGTATTACACTTGCTCTGACCCTTATACTGACGGTCTGGGCTATCTTTTTTTACGTTACGATGATCGATGAAGTCAACGATGAAGTGGATGACGCTTTGGAAGATTATTCGGAAACCATCATTATCCGGGCATTGGCAGGAGAGGAGCTACCGTCTAAAACTAACGGTTCCAACAATCAATATTATATGATGGAAGTGAGCAAAGAATATGCGGAAAGTCAGGACGATATTCAGTATAAAGACTCTATGGTATATATTGAAGAGAAAGGAGAAACCGAGCCGGCACGTATTCTTACTACTATCTTTAAAGACGATGAAGGACGATACCACGAACTGACAGTATCGACCCCCAGTATTGAAAAAGATGATTTGAGAGATGCTATCCAGGTGTGGATTATATTTCTATATGTAGCTTTATTATTCTGCATTATTATTATTTCCGTATGGGTATTTTACCGGAATATGCGACCGCTCTATGTACTTCTGCACTGGCTGGACGGTTATCAAACAGGGAAAAGGAATAAACCTTTGAGTAACAATACTCAAATCACGGAATTCCGGAAATTAAATGAGGCTGCCATCCGTTATGTAGAACGTACGGAGCAAATGTTCGAACAACAAAAACAGTTTATCGGAAATGCTTCACACGAGATACAAACTCCACTTGCTATTTGCCGTAACCGATTGGAAATGTTGATGGAAGATGATTCGCTATCAGAAAAACAACTGGAAGAACTGATGAAAACGCATCAGACTTTAGAATACATCACTAAATTAAACAAGTCTCTATTATTGCTTTCCAAAATTGATAATGGCCAGTTTACCGATACCAAAGAATTGGAATTCAATGTACTTCTCAAACAATATCTGCAAGATTACGAAGAAGTTTATGATTATCGCAACATAGAAGTCACGATAGATGAACAAGGTGTTTTCAAGGTGACAATGAACGAATCTCTGGCTGTTGCTTTACTCACTAACCTCCTGAAAAATGCATTTGTACATAATATTGACGGGGGACATATCCGAATCACCGTTACTAAGAACGGTATTACTTTCCGAAATTCGGGGGTGGAGCATCCGCTGGACAAGGAACATATCTTCGAACGTTTCTATCAGGGTAGCAAAAAGGAAGGATCTACAGGGCTGGGATTAGCTATAGCCGATTCCATCTGTCGTTTGCAACATCTGAATATAAATTATTACTTCGAGCAGAATGAACATTGCTTCGAGATTTCCCAATGATAAGATTCACCCGGAAAACACAAAGGACACGGATTTAAAGTGAACGACCTGTCGGTTATCATAAACCAATTTGTCAGGTATATCCATTCACCTGTTTCTCCGTGTCCTTTGTCTTTTTATGATGAGTTAGTTATCTGGAGCGTATTTCTCTCCTCATAAACATGATATAAGAAATAGCGAAGCAAATAACCGTTGCCGCAATCAATCCGGTCAGCTGCGGCCATACAACTAAAAGACTTTGTCCCAATGGGAGCGGACTAGGGATAGCTCCCTGTACCTGTTCCATAGTCAATGGTCCCAAACTTCTGACAGAAGGCATCAGTAATGTGGTGGTAGCTTCATTAAACAGTTCACTTGGCGCCAAACGCATCAACCCTAGAATAAACTTCTGATAACTGATAATCTGATAAGGTGATGCCATCTGTGACGGACTCAACCCTTTGGCCACCAAATTAACAATCATGGTATAGAATACGCTAAAAAACAACCAAACAGCCACAGATGCTAATGCGGAAGTCGCTGCCTGACGGAAACGGAGTGAAAACAGAATAGCCAGATTCAACCAGAATGCTACATAAAAGATACTGGTAATGATGAAGAAAACAATTCTCCAAAACTCTTCTGCCGTGGGAGGAATGCCAATAGCAATCAGTCCACATCCCATCACCAGAAAGCCCAATACAAACAACATGATACCTATCACAATCAGAGCAGCCACAAACTTCGCATTGATAATGCAATCGCGATGAATAGGCTGGGACAGCATACGGCTCAATGTTCCTTTATTTTGTTCGGAATTGACTGCATCAAATCCCAAAGCGATTCCCAATAGAGGCCCTAAGAAGTTAATAAACAGCACAAAAGAGGGGAGAGTCCCATCTGAAACCGTAAACAACTTCAAGAAAAGAAACGAACCGTCCGGATCATTAGGTTTGATGGCTTCACTAATATTGGTGAGTGCCGTATATAGCGACCCCATACAGGTAAGTGCTATAATACCTATTAATATAATAAAACGCCAACTTTTGACATGATCGGAAATTTCCTTGTTGACGATAACCCAAAAAGGATGATTGACTTTATTCATGCCTTTCTCCTCCTTCCTCAAAATAATGGTTATAAATATCAGATAATTCCTGCTTCTTATCTTTCAATTCTGCCATATCGATCAAAGCAAGTAATTGGCCATTACTGAACAAACCTACCCGGTCGCACACTTTCTGTACCTGATCCAGATGATGGGAAGAGAAAAGCACAGTCAGTCCTTCTTCTTTACTCAACCAGCGAATCAGTTCGATAAATTCCTGAACACCTGCAGGGTCAATCCCTGAAGTCGGCTCATCGAGAATTATAATCTCCGGATTTTTAATAAGTACATCAGCCAATCCCAACCGCTGTCTCATACCACGAGAATATTTCCCGGTCTTTTTGGCTAACTGATCTTCAAGACCTACCCGCTTCATCAGTTCCATAGCCTTAGTTTTTGCCTCTTTATCAGCAATGCCATTTAATCGCGCTGTATAGATCAAATTCTCCGGTCCAGTCATATCATCATAGAATCCTACATCTTCTGGCAAATACCCAATTTTCCTTTTTACTTCAATGGGGTGTGTAGTAGAATTGATTCCACAAATTTCAACTGTTCCCGAAGTAGGCTCTGTCAATCCCAACATCATTAAGATAGTAGTTGATTTTCCAGCACCATTCGGTCCCAGCAATCCGAAGATTTCTCCTTTCCGGATATTCAGGCGAATATGATCTACAGCAGTGAAATTACCGTATTGTTTGGTCAAATCGGTAAGTACGATCACTTGTTCGCCCATAATTTACCTCCTTCCATATTTACGGAACAGGTAGTAAACCACGCCGATGGTGGCAATAATGATAAGAACGCCTACCCATCCCCATATCATCGGAGTTTTTACTGCAACTCTGAACTGCGCATCGGCATTTACTTCAGGAGTTTTTGCCATGATGGTAGTCACATAGTCGCCTGGCAATGCTTTTTTAGAAGCTTTCAAAGTAGCCATAACCGTTGATGTCTCTCCAGCTTTTAGTGCATCGATTTTTGAAGGTTCGAAAGTTACTTCCCAGTCAGCAGGTTTATTGGCAGATAGCTGAATATCTTTCAGTAATGAAGAGCCTGTGTTTCTGACTTCCAGTTCTATTTTCTTTATATCACCTGCTGTGACATCTGTACTCAATAGCCCACGGGGAGTAGTCAGTTCCATTTGATAAGAGCCGGTAACAACCACTTCCAGTTCCAATTCGGCAGAAGTGGTACCTGTAGCGGCACGTACCGGAATTTTGTAACTGCCGGCTTCTACATTGGCAGGAGGAGTAATATCTATACTTACATTTTGAGTGCTGTTGGCTTCCACTTGTGCAGAAGTGGCTTGCTTATAGTTAGGTTTAAAAACTACATTCCAACCTCTGGGTGCATTAGCCATCAAAGCATATAGCTGCTGGTCGGCAGTCTGATTCTTTAAAGTGGCGCTGAAAGTGAAGGTTGATTTGGAATTTCCCTGCATGTTGGGTTGGTCGGTAGTAAATTCAGTCTGGTATGTTCCTTTTTGAGCAACCACCACATCCAACGGAAGTTTGGCGTTTCCGGCATATACCACAAAGTGATAATTACCTTTATTCACCTTTAATGGGACTTCGACTTTTAAATTGAAAGTCTTTTTCTCTTTGGGAAGTACTGATAGTTGGCTAAGGCTCCAGCCACCGGATTTCATTTCGTGTTTCCAACTGGCGGACAATCCGCTGACAGAAAGATTCGCATTCGTCAACTGGTCTGTGTTGTTGATAAGATCAATACTGTAGTCAATTGACGCTCCGGGAGATACGGAGATTTTTGTGTAAGGTGTGTACAGAATCACGCTCTTAGGTATTGAATCATTGGCGTGCGTGTAACTCATAGGGAACATCCCCAATAGAATAGCTAATAATAAAAAATAATTTGTTCTCATAGTCATAAAAAAGTTCTTATGGTTGTTTAATATGAATATTGTCAAATCTGTGTGTGCAAAAATAAATGATGTGTATATTAGTAGTTTTAAAAGAATCATAAAGAATCTAATTTCAGAAAGAAATTATAGTGACACTATCCCTATAGGATGGTGACGGTATCCTTTATATATAGTGACACTATATTAATCGGATAGCGTCACTATATTTTTTCGATTTTTTTTGGGGGAAATTCTCAAAATTCCCAAATCTTTTCAGATTCTCCTCTCATCTTTGCATTATAAAATTAATAATAGTAAAAACCAATATTTAAAAAACAACGATTATGAAAAAGTTAGTATTCTTATTAGTATGTCTTTTCACTTTGCAAACAGTAGCTCGTGCAGATGACGACAAACCAATCCAGGTAACTCAAATGCCACAACCGGCACAGCAGTTCATTAAACAGCATTTTGCCGATAGCAAAATAGCATTAGCCAAAATGGAAAGTGATTTCTTCTATAAAAGTTATGAAGTGATTTTCACGAATGGTGATAAAGTGGAGTTTGATAACAAAGGTAACTGGGAAGAAGTAAACTGCAAATATAGTTCTGTACCTACAGCAATTATTCCGGCAGCTATTCAGAAATATGTAACGACCAATTACCCTGATGCTAAAATTCTGAAAATTGAGAGAGATAAGAAAGATTATGAAGTAAAACTATCCAACCGTACGGAACTGAAGTTTGACCTGAAATTTAATTTGATTGATATTGATTTCTAAACCTGTTTAAATTGAACAAAGATGAAACTAAAGATTTATACACTTTTACTGGCACTAAGCGTCACATGGAGTCTGCAAAGTTGTGACAACGATGACGATGGTTCAATAACTGTTCCTGCCGAACTTCAAAGTGCATTCTCATCCAAATTCCCTAATGCTGCAAATGTGAAGTGGGAAACTAAGTCCGGATATTATGTAGCCGATTTCTATGACGGATATGAAGCATCTGCATGGTTCACCCAGGATGGAAAATGGCAAATGACAGAAACGGACATTCCTTATAATGCATTACCACAAGCCGTAAAAACGTCTTTTGAGAGCAGCGAATATGCCTCATGGAAACGGGATGATATAGACAAACTGGAACGGACAGGCGTTGAAACTGTTTTCGTGATTGAAGTCGAAAAGCAGAATCAGGAGGTAGATTTGTATTATTCTGCCGATGGAACTCTGATTAAAAGTATTGTAGACACTGATGATGATAACACCGAACATCTTCCTGTACAATTGACTGAAGCTATGAAAAACTTCATCAATGAAAAGTATCCGAATGCAAGAATCTTGGAAGTAGACGTAGAAGATGATAGAAATGATTGGGATTTCGGATATACAGAGGTAGATATCATTCATAATGGAATCTCAAAAGATGTATTGTTCAACCAGACTGGAAATTGGTATTCTACTTCATGGGAAGTACGTCAGAATGAATTGCCTGAAGCGGTAAAAAGTACTCTTAATAATCAATATGGAGAATATCGTTTTGACGAAGCGGAGTATGTTGAAAAAGCAGATGGTAGCATATATTATCGAATTGAACTTGAGAAGGGGAATGTAGATAAAGTAGTAAACATAGGCGAGAACGGTACTGTCCTTTCATAGGTCAAAGTGTATAATTCTGAAACCTAATTCTCACAAACAACAAACGATGACATTATTCCTGGTGGATATGTCATCGTTTATTGTTTTTTACTGTTCCTGTGCACGTTTTCTTTTCACTGCCGATTTAGCAGTTTTATCAGTGATGCTGTCCGTTTGTTGTGGTTTCACCTTTTCAGCTTCTTCCCGTTTCCGCTTATTGCGTAACCGCCATTTATTCCAGAAATATAAATCACTCCATTTATTGAAGTCCTTCTTATACATGATACCTACACCTTGTGTAGTCAAATTTGTTTTTGTGTAATAACGGTCATTTGTCTCATTATAAGCCTTCAAACGGATATCTCCCGAACGGGTAATCAGCCATTCTGCTTCAAAGTCTCCTACAAAGTTAGTATTAGCCATCGGATTATCCCGATAACCGAAGTTTCCGTTTATCAATAAACGGTTATTCAATAATTGTCCCGACAAAATACCTTCTACTTCCATATCTGTCCAACCCTTATCACCCGTACTCAAATTCGTACCGATATTCCAGTTATTCGTTTCAAAGATCTGTGAAAGTGCATTATTCAACTGGCCGGAAAGAGTCGATGAGAGCACCGATGACATCACATTCGAATTCTGATTGTTATTACGGGCATCTTCTGTATAGAACTTGCCAATACCCAACAAATAAAGAATCTGCATATTCATCTGCTCTTCCGTACTGATATAATTACGCACCAATGTTTGTATTTCATCTCTTTCATTCGGAAGCTCAATACCCAGTTTGATAGTCGGCCGTACCAGCATACCACTTAGATTCATGATACAATTTACACGCACATTGGGTTGTTGTATAATAGCCGAAGCATCCGGTATCAAATCATTCAAAGAAGCAGAGTTCACTGTATATGAAGCTTGTATATCCATGTTAGCATCCAAAGGTGCACCATTGAATGTTATTGTACTTCCATCCTTGATAATAAAGTCTTTACGGATCACTTCCTGCAAACTAAATTTATATACTCCTTGATTGATCCGGTAATTACCGAACATCTTCACATCACCCTTATTATAAAATTCCGTCCGGATATTTCCCGTACCTTTTCCGCTGATATAATCTCCGGCAATAGGGTCCATGATGATTCGCATGGTGGCATCGGGAGTTGCATCCACCAGAATATTCAAACGGATATCTGTTTTCTGTTCTTCCTCCTCCTGACGTTTTTGCTGTATTTGTTCGTAATATGAGATTACTTGAACAGAATCCTGGATAGTACGACGAGGTGTTTTATCTACAAATTTGATAAACTGATTGCTAGTAGCCGATGCTACACTACCATTAATATAGGTAAAGGTAGTATTTCGATTTGTAGTCATGGCCACATTTACGTCGAGCCCCTGTATGGCATTTCCAGAGAGCAATACATTTCCGGTACCATACACCGTACCATAAAAAGGCATATCTGTCGATTCTTTTGTGTTCATCACAAGCATATTATTTGCCTGTATCTCAAAACGATAGTTTAGGTTCTTAAAATGCTGGAAATGCAAATATCCATTCATTCTTCCCGAATGTCCTTCCATATCAGAAATATGTATATTATTGAATGTCAATCCGGTAGGAGCCAGATGAATGGTGTCTTTTACTGCAAAATGCGTGTTTAAAATATCAAAATTCATGGATGCGTCTGTCATTACAGCACCATCCAGGTTCAATCCTTTAAATTTTCCATAGAAATGTACTTTTCCTGTTCCCCGCCCTTTAATATCATTGGCAATAGACTTCATATAATGTTCGAGGAATTTCAAATTCAATTCATTTGCTTCAATATTTAAATCAAGTCCGCTCTCGGGTTTTAATGGATAAATAATACCCGTGACACGCGATGGAGAAGGGGATATATCCTGAATGGATGCATCCAAACGGATACCTCTGTTTTCATTATCCCACTCACCATATATATCCAGTTCACCCAAACGACCGTTGTTGAGTGAGAAATTCTTTATAAATAAACGAGTATTCATGATAGGCTTTTTAAGCACTCCGCTTGCATAAGCCGTTCCTGTTGCATCACCCTCAAAATTAACATCGTCGGATATACTTGCAATATCAAATACATATCCCATATTTATATCCTTTAGATCAACCTTTACAGTATCTTTAGGATTCTCGGAAAGCCGGCCGTTAATACGTACATATCTATCCTGATGACTAAAGTAGAAGTTGTTCACATCCACTCGTCCGGAATCGACTACCACCTGCGAAGGATGTATCTTCCAAAGAGTATCATTTAAAATAACATCAGTAGGTTTCACATCCACCATCGCTTTCAATAAGGACTTTTCTCCGCTTGTACGTAGAAATTTGGCAACAGCTGCTAATTTCCCGCTATATGTTGCTGCAGCATTATTTCCCCAATCCAAAGTCGTACTGACATCGTCATCTTTAGCTTGTGCATCCAGAGATAGATTGACCGCTCCTTTCTTTTTCAAATTAGTCAGACGAACCCGTGCGCGGATATGATCTGCCGGATTCTCGCACAGAATCATGCCTGACTCAATAAAGTTGTTCTTATATTGCAGACGGGGGAAATATCCCTCTACACGCAAGCGTTGTAAAGCATCATTAAAATACCCCTTCAACGTAGAATGAGTATACACCGTTAACGGTATATCAAATATCGTAGATAAAATGTCCGTATTATATATATGTATATCAAACAAAAAGTTATTATGGGTTTCAATCGGCTTCTTGGGAGGTAATATCAAAGACGGCACATATTTCCGCATAATATTCAGAATACTGGCAGGTAATGTGTGATATTGGAATTTTCCCTCTATGCTTGCTTTCAGGAATTCAGAAGTCAATCTAAGCTGATTTTCTCCATTTTGTTTGGTTGCCCGGATATTCAAATTCTGCATGAAATATGCTTTATCCGGAGCTGTAAATTCCAAGCTATCCACATTGATTTCTCCAATCATCTCATCCACTGATCCACCTGTAAAATTGGCTTTCAGTTTTAAACTAAACTCTGCATCGGGATATTTGGTGGTAAGATTCAAATCATGTGGACGTACTTTATTGACTACTGCAAGAAAATTGAAAGTAGGAACTTTGGATGCAACATTTACGTCTCCATTCAAATAAATAGAGCCATTAGGATCATCCAACGCTATCTTTCCATTAAATCCGCCTTGTTTGTATTCTCCGTCCAGTGTGATATTTTCATATCTATATCTGCTATAATCTATCGAAGCAATCAGTCCTTTCAATTCTACGGCAGGCAAGTGGTCAGCAATATGCCGGCCATGTACATCCAGATTGAAAGTAATTTCTCCCAACTCCTCATTATCCAATAATTTACCTAGTTGAAAATCCTCTGTTTTGACAGCTCCGGAATACGCAAACAATCCTTTTGTCTTATCAGAGCTCAATTTCAAGTCGGTCTTTACATTTCCAAGACTCGTTTGTAATTGCCCATAAGTAACTAAGTCTGTGAAGTATCCCGAAATTTCTCCCTGAAAACTCACGTTTCCCAAACGTTCGAGAAGAGGAGGAACTCCATTATAATTATGGCTTAAATTACGCACTAAAAAACCGACTCCGCGAGCATTGGCCGAAAGTTCGGAAAGAGTTCCATATACATACGCATCTTGTGGACGCGATAAGTCCTGAAGCGATACATCTCCTCGCAGACGAAACTGACGGCCATCGGCTGTAATCTCCAGATGCGAACAAGTCAACTGATCCACAGTCCCCTTCACCTCCATATCCAATGTCACCGGTTCCTTGAAATGCGAAAGGATAGGAACAAAAGGAGAAATATCTTTTAAAGTAACTTGCGACGGCAAAGTACGGAAAGAGAAATGTACTTGTTCTGTAAAACGGTCAAAAGCTTTCAAACTATCATACTCCAAATGAATGGTATCGAGTTTGAGGAAGGTTTCGGGCAATTCTATTGTAAAATTATCAATGTTTGTCTGCTTGTTATTGGCAACCAGTTTCAAACTCATTTTCTTCAAAGAGAAGCCGGATGCTTTTTCATCAAGGCTCAATCGCTTGATCCCTAAATTCAAAGAGTCCTTACTTAATGCCTTCAACGATATATTAGCGATGATATTTTGAAGCTGAATATGCTTAGCATTAAATTTTCCCGGTGTTGCTTCTTCCGACAACACATGATAAGACATCCTTCCACGACGAATCAGGATGGAATTAATACGTAAATCAAGGGAGTTTTCTTTCTTCACCGTATCTTTAGAAGCAAAAGCATCCAAAACAAACTTAAAATTAGGAGGTGAATCCGGAGTCTCTTTCAGGAGATTGATATTAAATCCGAAAAGCTGAACACTGCTAATGGATATCTTTCCTTTAAAAAAGGGCATAATATCGAATTTGGCGGACAAACGTGTGACTTTAAGCATTTCCTGACCACTCTGATCGTCAAGCAATACATCATCAATAATAATACGGTTCAATAGACCGATATTAATTCTACCAATCACTACCTTTGTATTTAAAACTTCGGAAAGTTCTTCAGCTACAAATACACTCATTGCTTGCTGAATGTTTGGTATATTCAGCAAAACAATAGTCCCGATATATACTCCCAGTACAATACCTACTACCCAGCGTACAGTCTTTTTCAGCGTTCTGATATGCGATTACTTTTATTTTGCGAACAAAAATATAAAATAGTTCGTTACGAATCATAGTTTTATGATTACTTTTGCACCGTTTAATAGTTTAAATACTTATGAGTGCAATAATTTTAGGAATTGAATCCTCCTGTGACGATACGTCGGCAGCCGTAATCAAGGATGGTTATTTGCTGTCAAATGTGGTATCAAGTCAAGCCGTACATGAAGCATACGGCGGAGTAGTACCCGAGTTGGCTTCACGGGCACACCAACAAAACATCGTACCGGTAGTACATGAAGCATTAAAACGTGCCGGCGTCACCAAAGAAGAGTTGAGCGCAGTAGCTTTTACTCGCGGACCGGGATTGATGGGGTCTTTGCTTGTTGGGGTCTCCTTTGCAAAAGGATTCGCTCGTTCTTTAAATATTCCAATGATTGACGTTAATCATCTGACAGGACATGTTTTAGCTCATTTTATTAAAGCAGAAGGAGAAGAGGAGCGACAACCTGTTTTCCCATTTCTCTGTTTACTAGTATCCGGAGGAAATTCACAAATCATACTGATCAAAGCCTATAATGATATGGAGATTCTCGGACAGACTATTGACGATGCCGCAGGTGAAGCTATTGATAAATGCTCTAAAGTGATGGGACTTGGTTATCCCGGCGGACCGATCATTGACAAACTGGCTCGTCAGGGAAATCCGAAAGCTTTTACATTCAGCAAACCGCATATCCCTGGTCTGGATTACAGTTTCAGCGGATTGAAAACTTCCTTTTTATATTCATTACGCGACTGGTTAAAGGAAGATCCCGATTTCATAGAACATCACAAAGTAGACCTTGCAGCATCATTGGAGGCTACTGTAGTGGATATTCTGATGGATAAATTACGAAAAGCCTCCAAAGAATATAAGATTAATGAAATAGCTGTAGCCGGAGGAGTTTCTGCAAATAATGGATTGCGTAATGCTTTTCGGGAACATGCCGAGAAATATGGCTGGA
The DNA here is from genome assembly GCF_040812255.1 of Bacteroides sp. L008. Lineage (NCBI taxonomy): Bacteria > Pseudomonadati > Bacteroidota > Bacteroidia > Bacteroidales > Bacteroidaceae > Bacteroides > Bacteroides sp. L008. Next base: position 1,143,620 of record NZ_JBFNXO010000001.1, read on the forward strand.
ATATTTTTATCCCTAAATTCAGTTATACAACTGATAATGCAGCCATGATCGCCATTACCGGATATTTCAAATATCTGGATAAGGACTTTTGTTCTATTGATCTTCCGGCTTATTCTCGTGTGACGTTATAATTGGGTATACCTTATTTATATATAATAGGATAAAAACTAAGAAGTATGTTTGCCGAAATAATAACCATTGGCGATGAACTGTTGATAGGACAGGTTGTCGACACTAATTCAGCCTGGATGGGGCAGGAATTAAATAAAATAGGCATTGAGGTTCTTCGTATTGTTTCAATCCGTGACCGGGAAAAGGAAATCATGGAAGCGATTGATAATGCGATGGAAAGGGTGAATATTGTTTTAGTAACCGGAGGACTCGGACCTACCAAAGACGATATCACCAAACAAACTTTATGTAAATACTTTCATACGGAACTGGTTTTCAACGAAGAAGTATTCGAAAACGTAAAACGGGTACTGGCAGGGAAAATACCTATGAATGCACTCAACAAAAGCCAAGCAATGGTTCCGAAAGATTGTACGGTGATAAATAATCCTGTAGGAAGTGCCTCTGTCAGCTGGTTCGAAAGAGATGGAAAAGTACTTGTTTCCATGCCGGGCGTTCCGCAAGAGATGACTGCCATAATGACAGAAAGTGTATTGCCTAAGCTGTACGAGAGGTTTCAAACGGATGTGATTATGCACCAAACATTTCTCGTACAAAACTATCCGGAATCCGTATTGGCAGAAAAACTGGAACCGTGGGAGAGCACTCTGCCGGAATGTATCAAATTGGCATACTTGCCTAAGCTGGGTATTATTCGTCTTAGACTGACAGGACGCGGACAAAACAGGGAGGAAGTAAAAGTTCTTCTTGAACGTGAAAAAGTAAAATTAGAGGAAATACTTGGTGAAGACATTTTCAGTGAAGAAGATACGCCTTTGGAAGTTATAGTCGGTGAACTTTTAAAAAAGAAGAAATTGACCGTTTCCACCGCAGAAAGTTGTACCGGAGGCAGTATTGCCGCACGTTTGACTTCCATTGCCGGTAGTTCTGAATATTTTAACGGAAGTGTAGTAGCCTATTCCAATGAAGTAAAAATGAGACTTTTACACGTTTCCTCCGAAACATTGGAGCAACATGGGGCTGTCAGTGAAGAAACTGTGATTGAAATGGTAAAAGGTGCGATGAAAGCACTAAAAACCGATTGCGCCATTGCTACCTCAGGGATAGCAGGCCCCGGAGGTGGTACTCCCGAGAAGCCGGTGGGAACTGTTTGGATAGCCGCTGGTTATAAAAACGAAATTTGTACTTACAAACAGGAAACGAACCGCGGAAGAAGCATGAATATCGAAAGAGCAGGCAATAATGCACTATTAATGCTCCGTGATTTACTCAAATAAAAGAAAAATAGGTGCCTGGAAGTGAATTATTTTAGGAAATTCTTGTTTTATACGGATAAAAGTGCTTACTTTGCGTCCTGTTTGAAAGAAGTATAGATATAAAACTATAAAAATAAGATAGAAATGTCGAAGATTTGTCAAATTACCGGAAAGAAAGCCATGATTGGCAACAATGTTTCACACTCAAAGAGAAGAACTAAAAGAACCTTTGATTTGAACTTGTTTAACAAAAAGTTCTATTATGTAGAACAAGATTGTTGGATCAGCCTTAGCATTTGTGCTAACGGGTTGCGTATTATCAACAAAAAAGGACTGGATGCTGCGCTGACTGAAGCAGTGGCTAAAGGTTATTGTGATTGGAAAAGCATTAAAGTAATCGGCTAAACGTAGAGGAGAAAACTTACAATGGCAAAGAAAGCAAAAGGTAACAGAGTGCAAGTGATTCTGGAATGTACAGAACACAAAGACAGTGGAATGCCGGGAACATCTCGTTATATCACAACTAAGAACAGAAAGAATACTACAGAAAGACTTGAGTTGAAAAAATACAACCCGATTCTGAAGAGAGTAACAGTACACAAGGAAATTAAATAATAAAGTCGTATAACCCATGGCAAAGAAAACAGTAGCAAGTTTGCACGAAGGTTCTAAAGAAGGTCGTGCTTATACCAAGGTTATCAAAATGGTAAAATCTCCAAAAACTGGAGCATACGTTTTTGATGAACAAATGGTTCCGAACGAAAAAGTACAAGACTTTTTCAAAAAATAATCGAAATAGCATATACGCTATAACTGCAAAATCCTCTCATTGGCAAACAATGAGGGGATTTTTTATTGCTTCTTTTTTTACTTTTCCAATCCTTTGTTATATCTTTGTAGCAAATGTATTATACAAACAAGTGTAAATATGGGATTTTTTAGTTTTTTTTCAAAGGAGAAGAAGGAAACTTTAGATAAAGGATTATCTAAAACCAAAGAGAGCGTATTCAGTAAAATAGCTCGTGCTGTGGCTGGCAAGTCAAAAGTAGACGATGAAGTATTAGATAATCTGGAAGAAGTGCTGATTACATCTGACGTCGGTGTAGAAACAACTTTAAATATTATCAAGCGCATCGAAAAACGTGCTGCTGCAGATAAGTATGTAAATACTCAGGAACTGAATCTTATATTACGTGACGAAATAGCAGCTCTGCTTACTGAAAATAATTCGGATGATGTAGCTGATTTCGACATACCCATCGCAAGAAAGCCTTATGTCATTATGGTTGTGGGAGTAAATGGGGTAGGTAAAACTACGACTATTGGCAAACTAGCTTATCAATTCAAGAAAGCAGGTAAATCCGTTTATCTGGGAGCCGCCGACACTTTCCGCGCTGCAGCTGTGGAACAGCTAATGATTTGGGGAGAACGGGTAGGAGTTCCCGTAGTCAAACAGAAAATGGGAGCGGATCCCGCATCTGTGGCTTATGACACTCTTAGTTCGGCCGTTGCCAATAACGCAGACGTGGTTATTATTGATACAGCAGGTCGTCTGCATAATAAGGTAGGCTTAATGAACGAGCTGACCAAAATTAAGAATGTAATGAAAAAGGTGGTGCCTGATGCACCGGATGAAGTTTTATTGGTATTGGACGGTTCCACCGGACAAAATGCATTTGAGCAAGCCAAACAATTTACTTTGGCGACGGAAGTTACCGCTATGGCCATCACTAAGCTTGATGGAACCGCCAAAGGTGGTGTTGTGATTGGTATTTCCGATCAATTCAAGATTCCTGTTAAGTATATCGGACTAGGCGAAGGCATGGAAGACCTGCAGGTATTCCGTAAAAATGAATTCGTTGATTCCTTGTTTGGAGAAAATGCATGAAAAGAAAGACGATAGATATTATTACTTTAGGATGTTCTAAAAATCTGGTTGACTCCGAGCAGCTGATGCGTCAATTGGAGGAAGTCGGATACAGCGTAACTCATGACACTGAAAATCCGCAAGGGGAAATTGCGGTAATCAATACATGCGGGTTCATTGGTGATGCCAAAGAAGAATCCATAAATATGATTCTGGAGTTCGCTGAAAGAAAGGAAGAAGGGGATTTAAAGAAACTTTTCGTGATGGGTTGTCTTTCCGAACGCTATCTCAAGGAACTAGCTGTTGAGATACCACAGGTAGATAAATTTTATGGGAAGTTTAATTGGAAGGAGCTTTTACAGGACTTGGGAAAGGTCTATCACGATGAATTATATATCGAACGGACATTGACAACTCCCCAGCATTATGCTTACCTGAAAATTTCAGAAGGATGTGACCGTAAATGTTCTTATTGTGCTATCCCCATTATTACAGGACATCATATTTCCAAACCAATGGAAGAAATTCTGGACGAAGTACGATACTTGGTATCGCAAGGCGTGAAAGAATTTCAAGTGATCGCACAGGAATTGACTTATTATGGCATCGACCGGTATAAGAAACAAATGCTTCCGGAATTGATTGAACGTATTTCTGATATACCCGGGGTGGAATGGATTCGCTTGCATTATGCCTATCCAGCACATTTTCCAACAGATTTATTCCGGGTTATGCGCGAACGTGACAATGTATGCAAATACATGGACATTGCCCTTCAGCACATCAGTGACAATATGTTGAGGTTAATGCGCCGACAAGTGAGCAAAGAGGATACTTACCAATTGATCGAACAATTCCGTAAAGAAGTGCCGGGCATTCACCTGAGGACGACTTTGATGGTAGGACATCCCGGAGAAACAGAGGAGGACTTCGAAGATCTCAAAGAATTTGTACGTAAAGTACGTTTTGATCGGATGGGCGCTTTCGCATATTCCGAAGAAGAAGGGACTTATGCTGCAGAAACATACGAAGATTCTATCCCACAAGAGGTTAAACAAGCCCGACTTGATGAATTGATGGATATCCAACAAGGTATTTCGGCAGAGTTAAGTGCAGAAAAGATCGGTAAACAGATGAAAGTTATAATCGATCGTCTGGAAGGAGATTATTATATCGGACGGACAGAGTTTGATTCACCGGAAGTAGATCCGGAAGTATTGATTGATCGTTCAGAGAGAGAGCTTAAGATCGGACAGTTTTATCAGGTAGAAGTGGTGAATGCGGACGATTTTGATTTATATGCAAAGATTATAAATGACTATGAATAATAAGGAATTTACATCCGAACTAGCGGAAAGATTGGGATATACAATCAAAGATACTTCCGAATTGATGAATTCTTTGTTGTCCAGTATGACACAAGAATTGGAAGAAGGTAATGTGATTGCAATTCAAGGATTCGGTTCTTTTGAAGTGAAAAAGAAAGCGGAACGGATCTCAATCAACCCGGCAAGCAAACAACGCATGCTGGTTCCACCTAAATTGGTATTATCGTATAGACCTAGCAATACATTGAAAGATAAGTTTAAATAAATATTTCCCGTTATGAATGAAAGACTAACAATTCAAGACCTTACTGACTTATTGGCAGCCAAACATAGCATGACCAAGAAAGACGCCGAAGCGTTTGTTAAAGAGTTTTTTCTCTTGATAGAGCAAGCCTTGGAAAACGAAAAGACTGTAAAAATCAAAGGATTGGGAACTTTCAAACTTATTGATGTAGATAGCCGGGAAAGTGTCAATGTCAACACAGGAGAGCGTTTCCAGATAAAAGGACATACAAAAGTCTCATTTTCTCCGGATGCAAATCTAAGGGATACGATAAATAAACCTTTTGCACACTTTGAGACTGTTGTGTTGAATGAAAATACAATTCTGGAAGATACTCCGATAGAAGAGACTGAGGAAGAAGAAATAGGAGAGGAAGCATCAGCACAGGCAGTCTTGAATGAGGTGGGTGGTGATTCTAAAACTACTGTGATAGAAGAAAATGAAGGTACTGATGATGGTCTTTCGGAAAAAGAGCCGATTCAGGAAGAGCAAATAGCCAGTCAGCCACCTGTGGAAGAGTCTATTGAAAAACCTGCTATTACTGAGGAATCTGCAATAGCACAGGAATCGACAGAACAGACGTCTCCTAAAGAGTCCGAAGAAGCCATTACAGAGACTGATATCGAAGAAAAGATAGAACAGCTGGAAGATGAAGAGGTTCCGGAAGAGGAAGTGATAATCGATGAGCAGCAAGCAGCATCTATAGAAGAAGAAAAAGAAGAGATCACTGCCGAAAAGATTATAGAGCAAGAGCTTCTAAAAGCAAATCTGCAACCTGTGACTCCCATAGTGTCTCCTGCTGAAAAAGAAATGATAAAACCGGTCCAACCGGAACAAGTATCCCAACCGGTTTCTAAAAAGACAGCCCCAGTGAAGGAAAAATCTCCTGTACCTTATTTAATAGCTGTTATTGTAGTCGTTTTGCTATTATGCGGAGGTGTCATTCTTTTTATTTATTATCCGGATTTATTTTCTTCTTCATCTGACAAGAATGCAATGGATATGCCACCTGTAACCACCCAACCCGTTCAACCGGAAGCGCAGCTTTCTGATACGATTGCACATAAGGATACTGCAAAGGCAATAACGCCTGATGTATCCAAAGTCGCTACCACGACACAACCGGTTACCCCAAAAAAAGAAGAAGCTGTTCCTGTTAAAGCAGAACCTCAAACGGTCACACAACAACCTGCTACTCCTGTCTATCTGGATTCAGCATCTTATAAGATTACAGGAACTAAGACGAAATATACAATCAAAGAAGGAGAAACTTTGACTAGGGTTTCCTTGCGTTTTTATGGTACAAAGGCAATGTGGCCATACATTGTGAAACACAATCCGAAGGTTATTAAGAACCCCAACAATGTACCGTATGGCACAACTATTGAAATACCGGAACTTACAAAAGAATAAGTAGTTATAATCCATTCACCCGACCATGCAAATCCTGTATTGGTCGGGTGAAGTGTTATGGATGTACAAAAGCGTATGAAAGTACCTTAATCTAAAGATTTCGCATTGTTTTTTAATAAAAATTAGTTGCAATCGTTAATTATATGGCGTACTTTTGGGGCAAAATAAAAAGCCTTATGACACAGGCAAGGCTTACATAAAATTAATGGGATTTAAATAATAAAATATTAAGTATTTATGGCTGAATCAATTGATATCCGCGAGCTAAATGAGCGGATTGAAAGACAAAGTGCTTTCGTTACCAATCTTACGACAGGTATGGACCAAATCATTGTTGGTCAGAAACATTTGGTTGAATCACTGCTTATCGGATTACTTTCCGATGGCCATGTCCTCTTGGAAGGTGTGCCTGGTTTGGCGAAAACTTTGGCTATTAAGACACTCGCTTCTCTGATTGATGCGAAATATAGCCGTATCCAGTTTACGCCGGACTTATTGCCTGCAGACGTTATCGGTACAATGGTTTACAGTCAGAAAGATGAATCTTTTAAAGTGCAGCGCGGACCTATTTTCGCAAACTTTGTATTAGCTGATGAAATTAACCGTGCTCCTGCAAAAGTACAAAGTGCTTTGCTGGAAGCAATGCAGGAACGTCAGGTTACTATTGGTAAAGAAACATTCATGTTACCGGAACCTTTCCTTGTATTGGCAACTCAGAATCCTATCGAACAGGAAGGTACTTATCCGCTTCCTGAAGCACAGGTTGACCGTTTCATGCTGAAAGTAGTCATTGATTATCCGAAGTTGGAAGAAGAAAAATTGATTATTCGTCAGAATATCAATGGTGAGAAGTTTAATGTGAAGCCTATTCTAAGAGCGGATGAAATTATTGAAGCACGTAAAGTTGTTCGTCAAGTTTATCTGGATGAGAAGATCGAGCGTTATATTGTAGATATTGTATTTGCAACTCGTTTCCCTGATAAATATGACCTCAAGGAACTGAAAGATATGATCGGATTCGGAGGTTCACCTCGTGCGTCTATCAATCTGGCATTAGCTGCTCGTACGTATGCATTCATCAAACGTCGCGGCTACGTTATTCCGGAAGATGTACGTGCTGTAGCACATGATGTTCTTCGCCACCGTATCGGATTGACCTACGAAGCTGAAGCTAACAACATGACTTCGGACGAAATTATCAGTAAGATTCTGAATAAGGTTGAAGTGCCCTAATTTGTAGTTATAATACAGTCAATAAGTAGTCATAAGTATCTATGCATGACTACTTAACTACCTACTAATTAACTACTGTATAAATGGAAACAAGTGAAATACTAAAAAAAGTTCGCCAAATTGAAATAAAGACACGAGGATTGTCTAACAATATCTTTGCAGGCCAGTATCATTCGGCTTTCAAGGGTAGGGGTATGTCATTTTCGGAAGTCCGTGAATATCAATTCGGTGATGATATACGTGACATAGACTGGAATGTGACTGCGCGCTTCAATAAACCTTATGTGAAAGTGTTTGAAGAAGAACGTGAACTGACAGTTATGTTAATGGTTGATGTTTCCGGAAGTTTGGAATTTGGTACGATCAAGCAGCTAAAGAAAGATATGGTGACGGAAATCGCTGCTACTCTTGCTTTCTCTGCCATCCAGAATAATGATAAAATAGGTGTGATTTTCTTTTCAGACCGGATAGAGAAGTTTATTCCTCCCAAGAAAGGACGTAAACATATCTTATATATTATCCGAGAATTGATTGATTTCCAACCGGAAAGTCGTCGCACAAATATTCGTCTTGCCTTGGAATATTTGACAAACGTAATGAAAAGACGTTGCACTGCATTTATCTTATCAGATTTTATTGACCAGGAAAGCTTTAAGAATGCGCTGACCATTGCTAACAGGAAACATGATGTAGTAGCATTGCAAGTATACGACAGGAGACTTAGTGATCTTCCTCCAGTAGGACTGATGCGAATCAAAGATGCAGAAACTGGGCATGAACAATGGATTGACACCTCTTCCAAAGCTGTACGCCGGGCACATCGCGACTGGTGGATACAAAAGCAGACTGAACTGAACGATACTTTTACCAAAAGCAACGTAGATGCTGTATCCGTCAGAACCGATCAGGATTACGTAAAGGCATTGTTGAATTTATTTGCCAAACGAAATTAATGGAATCAAAGATGAATAGAAATATTATTCTGATAGCATTATTAGGTCTATTGTTTGTCAGTAAAGCAGTAGCGCAGTCTGTTACAGTAGAAGCAAAAATTGATTCATTGCAGATACTGATCGGCGAACAGGCGAAAGTGCAATTGCAAGTAGCCATGGATGCCAAACAGCGTGCTATTTTTCCTGCTTACACTGATACGTTGGTAAGAGGTGTGGAAATTATAGAAACAGTCAAACCCGATACCCAATTCCTGAACGATCGCCAGCGGATGGTGATTACGCAGGAGTACATTATCACTTCTTTTGACTCTGCTCTATATTATCTGCCGCCAATGCCGGTTACCGTAGATGGGAAAGTGTACAACTCCAAAGCTTTGGCATTAAAAGTATATTCAATGCCGGTTGACACCTTACATCCTGACCAGTTCTTCGGACAAAAACCTGTGATGAAAGCGCCTTTCGCATGGGAAGACTGGTATGGATTGATCGCTTGCTCATTCCTGGCTTTACCTTTGCTTGGTTTACTGATTTATCTGATTGTTCGTATACGTGATAATAAGCCGATTATCCGTAAAATTAAAGTTGAACCCAAATTGCCGCCACATCAGGCTGCAATGAAAGAGATAGAACGTATCAAGACAGAGAAGGTATGGCAGAAAGGGCAATCGAAGGAGTACTATACCGAACTAACCGATGCTATTCGTACATATATTAAGGACCGTTTCGGATTTAATGCATTGGAAATGACTTCTTCTGAAATAATCGATCAGTTATTGGAAATGAATGATAAAGAAGCCATATCAGACCTAAAACTATTGTTCCAGACTGCTGATTTAGTGAAGTTCGCGAAGCATAATCCTCAGATGAATGAAAACGATGCTAATTTGATCAATGCCATTGATTTTATCAATGAGACCAAACAACCGGAAGAGGAAAATCAGAAACCGCAACCAACGGAAATCACTATTATTGAGAAACGTTCTTTACGTGTTAAAGCTATGCTGATTTGTGGAATTGCATTGTTATCAGCAGCATTGATCGGTACCTTTATATATATAGGTCTACAGTTATACAATCTTTTTGTATAAAGGATGTATAGCTTAATACTAAATAGTAAACTGTTAAATCATAAATAAAATGGTTTTTGCCAATATTGAATATCTGTTTTTGCTATTATTGCTTATACCGTATATTGTATGGTATATCCTGAAGCGAAAGAAAAGTGAAGCAACTCTTCAAATTTCGGATGCCCGGGTATATGCACATACACCTAAAAGTTATAAGAATTATTTGTTGCATGTTCCATTTCTATTACGCTGCCTTGCTTTAGTACTGGTTATTTTGGTTCTTGCACGCCCGCAAACTACTAATAAGTGGCAGAACAGTGAGATAGAAGGAATTGATATTATGCTGGCTATCGACGTTTCTACCAGTATGCTGGCTGAAGACTTGAAGCCGAACAGACTGGAAGCTGCTAAAGACGTAGCTGCAGAGTTTATCAATGGACGTCCCAATGATAATATCGGTATTACATTATTTGCAGGAGAAACTTTTACCCAATGTCCGTTGACTGTAGACCATGCTGTATTGTTGGATATGATACATAATATCAAATGTGGTCTTATCACTGACGGTACTGCTGTCGGTATGGGTATTGCAAATGCTGTAACCCGCTTAAAAGATAGCAAAGCAAAATCCAAAGTTATTATCCTATTGACGGATGGTACTAATAATAAGGGAGATATTTCACCAATGACAGCGGCAGAAATAGCAAAAAGCTTTGGTATTCGTGTATATACCATCGGAGTAGGTACCAATGGAATGGCTCCTTATCCTTATCCAGTCGGAAATACGGTGCAATATGTAAGTATGCCGGTAGAAATTGATGAAAAGACATTGACAGAGATCGCCGGAACGACAGATGGTAACTATTTCCGGGCTACTAGCAACTCGAAGCTTAAAGAAGTATATGAAGAAATTGATAAACTGGAAAAGACTAAACTGAATGTAAAAGAGTATAGTAAGCGGGACGAAGAATATCATTGGTTTGCTTTAGCAGCTTTCCTCTGTGTCTTGTTGGAAGTACTATTACGTAATTCGGTACTCAAGAAAATTCCATAAGGATGTTTGTCAATCGTTATTTGCCAATCATAAAATAGTAAGAAGATGTTTCGATTTGGAGAACCTACATATTTATATTTATTGCTGCTATTACCTTTTTTAGCAGCTTTCTACTTGTATTCCAATTACAAGAGGAGAAAGAATATCCGACATTTCGGAGATCCGACTTTGTTGGCTCAGTTAATGCCTGACGTATCCAAATATCGTCCGGATGTAAAATTCTGGATTATTTTTGTTGCTATTGGTTTGTTCTCCGTATTACTGGCACGCCCTCAATTCGGTTCAAAACTGGAAACGGTTAAACGTAAGGGAGTAGAGGTAATTATTGCTTTGGACATTTCAAACTCCATGTTAGCGCAGGATGTACAGCCTAGCCGTTTAGAAAAAGCAAAAAGATTAATATCCAGATTAGTAGATGAGCTTGATAATGATAAGGTAGGTATGATTGTATTTGCCGGTGACGCTTTTACACAGCTGCCAATTACAAGTGACTATATTTCTGCTAAGATGTTCTTAGAATCCATTAGTCCTTCGTTGATTTCTAAACAGGGTACAGCTATTGGGGAAGCAATCAATCTGGCAGCCCGTAGTTTCACCCCGCAAGAAGGGGTAGGTCGCGCCATTATTGTCATTACTGATGGTGAAAATCATGAAGGTGGTGCAGTGGAAGCTGCCAAAGCTGCGGCAGAAAAGGGTATTCAGGTAAGTGTATTGGGAGTAGGTATGCCTGATGGCGCTCCAATACCGGTGGAAGGAACGAATGATTACCGCCGCGACCGGGAAGGTAATGTGATCGTTACCCGTTTGAATGAAGCTATGTGTCAGGAAATTGCAAAAGAAGGAAAAGGTATATATGTACGAGTAGATAATTCTAATTCAGCCCAAAAGGCCATCAATCAAGAAGTAAATAAAATGGCGAAGTCTGATGTAGAGTCGAAAGTATATACGGAGTTTAACGAACAATTCCAGGCTATTGCATGGGTTATTCTACTATTGTTATTGGCAGAAATCTTAATTCTGGATCGCAAAAATCCTTTATTTAAGAACATTCACCTGTTTTCTAATAAGAAATAGTTATACGTATGTTAAAAAGTAAATATATTCTATTCGCTGTATTTCTGTTAGCGGCAGCTGGTGTATCGGCTCAGAAAGCAGAACGCGACTATATCCGTAAGGGAAACCGTCTGTTTAATGATAGCGTATTTGTTGATGCAGAGGTGAACTACCGGAAGGCCTTGGAAGCTAATCCCAAGTCTACGGTATCCATGTATAATCTAGGAAATACCCTTTCGCAACAGCAAAAGTTTCAGGATGCCATGGAACAATATGTATCGGCCAGCAAAATAGAAAAAGATAAAATGAAACTCGCCCATATTTACCACAATATGGGAGTAATTTTCCAGGCTGGTAAAGACTATGCCAAAGCTGTAGATGCATATAAAATGTCACTGCGTAATAATCCTACCGATCATGAAACCCGGTACAATTTGGCTCTCGCACAGAAAATGCTGAAAGACCAACAAAATCAGCAGAATCAAGATCAAAATCAGGACCAAAACAAAGATCAGCAAAAGCAAGATCAGAAACAAGACCAGAATAAAGACAAACAGAAGGATCAGAAACAAGATGAAAAGAAAGATCAGCAGCAACCACCGAAATCTGAAAAGAAACAAGACAATCAGATGTCGAAGGAGAATGCTGAACAATTACTGAATTCTGTCATGCAGGACGAGAAAGATGTGCAGGATAAAGTGAAGAAACAACAAAAAGTTATGCAAGGCGGTCGCTTGGAAAAAGATTGGTAATATAAAGTTGATGATATAAATTTCATAAGCAATGAAAAAACTGATTATTATATTGATGGCATTGATAGCATATAGCACTCATGCGTTTGCTGATAAGGTGTCTTTTACTGCTTCTGCTCCTGATGCAGTGGTAGTAGGCGAACAATTCAGGCTGTCGTATATTGTAACTACACAAAAAGTGAAAGATTTTCGGGCACCATCAATCAAAGGTTTTGATGTATTGATGGGTCCAAGCCGTTCACAACAAAGTAGTACTCAAATAGTGAATGGTAATGTTACATCTACTAGTAGTATTACATTTACATACATATTAATGGCTAATAATGCCGGAGAATACACAATACCCGGTGCCTCCATTGTTGCCGATGGTGACCAAATGGTGTCAAACTCAGTAAAGATTAAAGTATTGCCACAAGATCAAGGTGGCAATAACGGGCAAAATAATAGTAGTAGTGGTTCTATACATTCCTCATCTAGTACAAGTGTCTCTAATCAGGACCTTTTTATTATGGCAAGTGCCAGTAAAACAAATGTGTATGAACAGGAGGCTTTTGTCCTGACCTATAAAATATACACCAGAGAATCCAACTTACAACTTAATAATGCGAAATTGCCCGACTTTAAAGGTTTCCATTCTCAAGAAATAGAAATGACAACTAATGCAAGATGGACTCCGGAGCATTATCAGGGACGTAATTACTATACAACGGTTTATCGCCAGTTTGTTCTCTTCCCGCAACAATCAGGAAAGCTATATATTGATCCAGCACAGTTCCAGATGACTATCGGAAAACCTGTGCAATCAGATGATCCTTTTGATGCCTTCTTCAATGGAGGAAGTAATGTCATTGAAATTAAAAAAAATATTTCCACTCCTAAGATAGCAATAAATGTCAATCCGCTTCCTACGGGTAAACCTGCAGATTTTTCAGGTGGAGTGGGAGAGTTCAATATATCTTCTTCTATCAACAGTAAGGAACTGAAAACCAATGATGCTATTACTATTAAACTGGTAATATCCGGTACAGGTAACCTGAAGTTGATTTCTAATCCGGAAATTAAATTCCCGGATGATTTTGAAGTATATGATCCCAAAGTAGACAATCAAGTCAGATTAACCCGGGAAGGACTCACAGGCAATAAAATTATTGAATATTTGGCAATTCCGAGACATGCCGGAACATATAAGATTCCGGGAGTATCTTTCAGCTATTTTGATATTCGCTCCAAGTCTTACAAAACACTGAAAACAGAAGATTATGTAGTAAATGTTGAGAAAGGTGCAGGTAATGCGGATCAAGTAATTGCTAACTTCACGAATAAAGAGGACTTGAAAGTATTAGGTGAAGACATCCGTTATATCAAACAGAATGAAGTTACTCTCCAACCTAAAGGAAGTTTCTTCTATGGTTCAATGACATATTGGTTGTTCTATATCATTCCGGCTCTTGCCTTTATTATTTTCTTCATTATTTATCGTAAACAAGCTGCTGAAAATGCAAATGTTGCTAAAATGCGTACGAAAAAAGCAAATAAAGTGGCAACGAAGCGAATGAAGCTTGCAGGAAAATTACTCTCCGAAAATAAAAAAGATGCTTTCTACGATGAGGTATTAAAGGCATTGTGGGGATATATAAGTGACAAACTGAATATTCCGGTATCTCGTTTATCTAAAGATAATATTGAAGAAAAACTAAGAAATCACGGAGTAAATGAGGAACTGATCAAAGAATTCCTGAACGCATTGAATGATTGTGAATTTGCCCGGTTTGCTCCAGGTGATGAGAATCAAGCTATGGATAAAGTTTATTCTTCTTCAATAGAAGTAATAAGCAAAATGGAGAATTCAATAAAACATTAACCCAGAAGAGATTATGTCATGAAAAAGATATTATTTTTTATATTATTATCAATGTCGCTTACTTGTTTCGGACAAGATTCGTTAAGCATTGATACTAGACAAACGAATGGAGTTGATTCTATCCACGCTTCGCATACCACATTTTCCAGTAATACACTGGAAGATGCAACAAAAGCTGAAGGAGATTCCGCATATATAAAAGAAGATTATGCAGCAGCTATTCAGATATATGAAGCATTACTGAAAAATGGAGAAGCTGCCGATGTCTATTACAATCTGGGAAATAGTTATTATAAAATAGGGGAGATAGCGAAAGCTGTTTTAAATTATGAGCGTGCTCTGCTATTACAACCAGGAAATGGTGACATCCGTGCTAATCTTGAAGTGGCACGTGCAAAAACAATAGACAAGGTTGAACCTGTTCCTGAAGTGTTCTTTGTATCATGGATCAAGTCTCTGACAAATAGTATGAGTGTAGATGCATGGGCCACATGGGGGATTGTCTCCTTTATTCTATTGATTATCGCTCTCTATTTCTTTATATTCTCCAAACAGATTATGTTAAAGAAAATAGGATTCATATCAGGACTCATTTTGCTGATTGTCACCATTTGCTCTAATCTTTTTGCTTCGCAACAAAAAGAACATTTGGTTAATCGAAGTGAGGCGATAGTAATGAATCCGAGTGTAACAGTACGGAGTACTCCAAGCGAAAGTGGAACTAGCTTGTTTATTCTCCATGAAGGGAGAAAGGTAAGTGTCAAAGACAACTCCATGAAAGAATGGAAAGAAATTCGACTGGAAGATGGAAAAGTCGGGTGGGTACCAGCTTCTGCTATCGAGGTGATATAAAGGTCATTAATAGATTTTATATATTCAAGAAAAAAAGATAAGCAAATAATTTGTTTTATCTTTTTTTTTGCTTAAGTTTATAGCGTGATAAAAAAATCACATAGTATTAACCATTAAATTTATGAGACATGAGAACAATAACGTTTAATGAACTTCGTAAAATTAAAGATTCATTGCCTAGCGGTAGCATGCATAGAATAGCAGACGAACTTGGTTTGCACGTAGATACAGTGCGAAACTTCTTCGGAGGACACAATTTCAAGGAGGGAAAAAGCGTCGGAATACATCTCGAGCCCGGTCCAGATGGTGGGCTTGTAATGTTGGATGACACGACCGTTCTTGATCGGGCTTTAAAAATCCTAGATGAATTGAATATGAGTATGCAAAAAGAACAGGCTACCGAATCTGTGCAAGTTTAAAATATAACAAACTGAATCCCAATTGAATCAAACAATTGGGATTTCTTATTTGTTTTCACCTTATAAAATGTACATTTATGGAAGACAAATTAGTAACCCTGGCCATTCTGACATACACCAAAGCGCAGATCTTAAAGAATGTCTTGGAAAATGAAGGTATAGAAACCTACATTCATAACGTTAATCAAATACAACCGGTTGTTTCATCGGGAGTGCGTTTAAGAATTAAAGAAAGCGATTTGCCACGTGCTTTAAAAATAACAGAAAGTTCTACATGGCTGTCTGAAAGTATAGTGGGAGAGAAGGAGCCCAAAGTGAAAGATAAATCAAATAAGATTTTAATTCCTGTCGACTTCTCTAATTATTCGATGAAAGCATGTGAATTTGCATTTAACCTGGCAAAAATAGAAAATGCGGAAGTCATCCTGTTGCATGTCTATTTTACGCCTATATATGCTTCGTCGTTGCCTTATGGAGATGTTTTCAATTACCAGATTGGAGATGAAGAATCTGTAAAAACGATTATCCAAAAAGTCCATTCTGATCTCAATGCTTTATCAGAGAAGATAAAAGAAAAAGTTGCATCAGGCGAATTTCCCAACGTTAAATATAGCTGCATCTTACGTGAAGGTATTCCAGAGGAGGAAATCTTAAGATATGCCAAAGAACAGCGTCCTATGGTTATCATTATGGGTACCCGAGGTAAAAATCAGAAAGACATTGATTTAATTGGCAGTGTAACCGCTGAAGTTATTGACAGAAGTCGCACGACTGTATTGGCTATTCCAGAAAATACACCATTCAAACAGTTTAGTGAAGCAAAACGGATTGCCTTTATTACCAATTTTGATCAAAGAGATCTAATTGCTTTCGAGGCATTCTTTAATACTTGGAAATCATTCCATTTTTCTGTATCTTTGATACACCTTACAGATTCTAAAGACACCTGGAATGAAATAAAACTGGCAGGTATAAAAGAATATTTTCACAAGCAATATCCGGGGCTTGAAATTCATTATGACGTAGTGATGAATGATAATTTATTAAAGGGACTTGATCAGTATATCAAAGATAATCATATAGATATAATCACTTTGACTTCTTACAAAAGGAATATATTTGCTCGATTATTTAATCCAAGTATTGCCAGAAAAATGGTTTTTCATTCAGATACACCATTGCTTGTTATTAACAGCTGATCAGATCAGGCAAAAAATAAGCGTCCAAGATTAGGGAATAATTAATATTATGTTTAATATAAAAAGGAGTAATATAATGACCTTACTCCTTTTTCTATTTTTATTTAAATAAAGAAAATGATCTGTTCCCACTCAAGTCCATATCAAATATAAGATTTTTCAATTACTACTTTAAATTATATGAATAAAAAAGAAGACTACTATTTCTAGTAGCCTTCTTATATTTTTTCAGAAAACGATCTTACTTCATCATCTTATCGATTTCTTCGAATTCAGGTCCCATATTCAAGTTATAGTAAACTCTGTAAAGACCTTGCAACCATAAATCTTGTTGATCGGGTTTTAAAGCTCTGGCTTTTTCATAGAATGGTTTAGCTTCTTCGTAGAATTTCTTAACCACAGCCTGTGCTTCAGCATACTTAGGATCATTGATGTCCGTTGTTGCTTTATCAGCATAATCCTGTGCTTTCATCAAATATACCAAACCTACATTAGAGTATGCTTCTGCATATTCCGGATCAGCAGCAATAGCTTTTTTGTAGTATTCGATTGCATTATCATATTCTTTCATATTATGATAAAGATATGCTTTTACATACAAATACAACTTGTTATTAGGATCATTAGCTAACATTCTATCAGCAAACTCCATAGCTTTAGAAGCTTGATTAGAACTATTATAATAATCAACCAAATTAGCGAAGAAATAATCATTTCCAGGGAACTTAAGGATGCCCTCTTCCAAAGACTTAATCCATGCAGCAGTATCCCCTTTAGCCTTGTAAGCATCAGCCATCAACTGCATTGCAAATTTGCCACCATCTTTATCAGATAAAGCCATAGGGGCATATTTGATAATTGCATCTTTATCACCCACTCTATCAGCAGCTAATGTTGCGTAATAAGCAATTTGCGGAATAAGAGTATCATTTTTAGCCAATTCTTTATCAGCTAACATCGGATAAGAAGCTGACTCCACATAGGTTGCAAAAAACTTCAAAGCTTCTTTATTCTTGTCCAGATTGAAATACTGAATACCACCATTAATCAAATTTGGACGTTCAGCCAACATACTGGAAGCATTAGCCTTCCGATATTTGTTTTTAACTTTTCCCTTTTCATTAGGTATTTCCGCTAATTCATCACACTTATTATAGTACTCATACATTTTCAAAATACTATTGTATACTTTCAATGTATCATACGGCTTTTTCAAAAAAGCATTTTTCATTTGCTCCTCGTTGATACGTCTCTGAATAAATCCAGCAACGTCCCATGTGTCAGCAAGATCCTTCGTTTCAGGATTCTTCATAGCTTCCTTAATAAGCTGTTCAGCCTGCTTAAAATTAGGTTTTACGTCATTAGCCATACTCTTTGCTTCCTTTACATTCTTCATTTGTGCGAATGAGAAGCTAACAGCCATCAATAAAACCATCGAAAATAATACTCTTTTCATGATTGTTGTTTGATTAATTATTAATATTATGTCTATTCCTCAATTTCGTTATTGCTTTCGTTTTCATTTACGTCCGCTACATCATCAATATCAGGAGCATCAGCATTCGGATCACTCACGATTGTACCCTCTGCCTCTTCTGCCGGAATTTCATCTTCAAGACTTTCTGTCATAACCTTACATACCGAACCAATCTGGTCGTTACGTTTTTCAAGATTTATCAGACGAACGCCTTGAGTAGCACGGCCCATTATACGAACATCCGCTACCTTCAAACGAATAGTGATACCAGACTTATTGATAATCATCAAGTCATTTTCATCGGTTACTGATTTGATTGTTACCAACTTACCTGTCTTTTCGGTAATATTCATAGTCTTCACACCCTTACCTCCACGGTTCGTTTTACGATAGTCCTCAATTTCAGAACGTTTACCATATCCTTGTTCAGAAACTACCATTACAGATTCTGTCTCCAAATCTTTAATACAAATCATTCCTATTACTTCATCCTGACCATCATTATCCAACGTAATACCACGTACACCTGTTGCTGTACGTCCCATTACACGAACTGCTGCCTCATGGAAACGAATTGCACGTCCATTGCGGTTTGCAATGATGATTTCATTATTTCCATTCGTCATACGAACTTCAATTACGCTATCATCTTCACGGATAGTTATAGCATTTACACCATTCTGACGGGGACGAGAATACTGTTCAAGCAATGTCTTCTTTATTACACCTTTCTTAGTACAGAATAATACATAGTGACTATTGATGAACTCTGAATCCTCTAAACTCTTCACACGCAAGTATGCAGTTACATTATCATCTGAATCAATATTCAACAAGTTCTGAATAGCACGGCCCTTAGAATTCTTCGTTCCTTCAGGTATTTCATATACTTTCAACCAATAACACTTACCCTTTTGTGTAAAGAACATCATGGTATTGTGCATAGTAGCAGGATAAATATGCTCAACAAAGTCTTCATCACGGGTTTCCGTTCCTTTCGAACCTACTCCACCACGATTTTGTGCACGGAATTCGGTCAATGGTGTACGTTTAATATACCCCATATGAGAAATTGTAATAATCATCTGATCATCTGCATAGAAGTCTTCCGGATTAAATTCCTCTGAAGAATAAACAATTTCAGAACGACGTACATCTCCATATTTCGCTTTAACTTCTAACAATTCCTCTTTCATTACCTGACGGCATACTTCCTCATCAGCCAGAATACTTTCCAAATAAGCTATTTGCTTCATTATTTCTTCGTATTCTGCATGAAGTTGATCCTGCATCAGACCAGTTAACTGACGCAAACGCATTTCTACAATTGCGCGAGCCTGAATTTCTGTCAGGTTAAATCGCTCAATCAAGCCTGTTATAGCATCATTCGGAGTTTTTGCAGCACGAATGATACGAATTACTTCATCAATATTATCCGAAGCAATGATCAGACCTTCAAGAATGTGCGCACGCTCTTTCGCCTTACGAAGATCGAACTGAGTACGACGAATAACAACTTCGTGTCTATGCTCAATGAAATATTTAATTAAATCTCTTAGATTCAACGTTTTTGGACGTCCATGAACCAAAGCCACATTGTTAACACCAAAAGAGGTCTGCAAAGCTGTCATTTTATAGAGTTTATTCAACACTACACTTGCATTTGCATCACGTTTTATGTCAATAACAATACGCATACCATCACGGTCAGACTCATCGTTGGCATTTGAGATACCTTCTATCTTCTTATCATTTACAAGATCAGCAATATATTTAATCAGTTCGGCCTTATTTACATTATAAGGAATCTCTGTTATTACGATCTTGTCATGTGTTTGTCCGCTTTCAATTTCAGCTTTCGCACGCATAATTACACGTCCGCGACCTGTCAAATATGCTTCGCGTACCCCACTCACACCATATATATATCCGCCAGTAGGGAAATCCGGTGCTTTGACAAATTCCATCAGTTCCTCTACCGTAATTTCCGGATTATCAATATATGCATCACATGCTTCAATCACTTCCGAAAGATTATGAGGAGGCATATTGGTAGCCATACCAACAGCAATACCGGATGCTCCGTTCACCAGAAGGTTCGGGATACGCGTCGGCATCACCTTAGGTTCCACCAGTGTATTATCAAAGTTAGGTTCAAAATCAACGGTTTCCTTATACAGGTCATCCATCATTGCTTCACCCAACTTATTAAGACGAGCTTCTGTATAACGCATAGCAGCAGGGCTATCACCATCCACAGAACCAAAGTTCCCCTGTCCATCTACCAAAGGATAACGCATTGCCCATTCCTGCGCCATACGTACCATTGCAAAATAGACAGAAGAATCCCCATGAGGATGATACTTACCAAGTACCTCACCCACGATTCTCGCTGACTTTTTATAAGGTTTGTCTGAAGTATTGCCTAATTCCATCATTCCGTATAAAATTCTACGGTGAACAGGCTTAAATCCATCTCTAACATCCGGAAGGGCACGCGAAACGATGACCGACATGGAGTAGTCAATGTACGATGACTTCATTTCCTCCTCGATGTTAATCTTTATAATTCTGTCTTGTTCAAGCATTTAAAATGATTATTAATTATACATTCTACGGTTTGTGAAAAACCACGCTAAAGTACTACTTTTCCCCGATATACGAAAGTTTTTAGAAAGAAAGTTTTATCATGACCGGGACGATAACCCACTAAACTTTAAAATACGAAAATAAAAAGATAAAAACGATAAATATAATATGGAAAGATAAATAACATCGGCAAAAAAGAGCCTGTTATTTGTTATACCTTATATATATAATACAAATACACTGTTTTTATGGCACGCCATTTGTAGATATAAGAAATAAAGCAAATATTGCAATACAAACTTGATTAAATGCGTATATTTGCCAGTGAATAACCCTTAGAAGAAGAGGAAAAAAGTATGAATAATCAATTCTCACAAAGAGTTTCCGACATTATCGTCTATAGTAAGGAAGAAGCGAATCGGTTGAGAAGTAGGTATATAGGTCCCGAACACCTGCTTCTGGGAATACTCCGTGACGGTGAAGGAAAAGCTATCGAGATATTGTCTAAACTCAACACCAATCTGGCTGCTATAAAGCAACAGATTGAAGCTCAGCTGAAGGCAGAAGCTGATGATATGTTATTGCCTGATGCAGAGGTACCGTTATCTAATGATGCGGCAAAGATATTAAAAATGTGTATTTTAGAAGCTCGTGGAATGAAAAGTAACATCGCTGATACAGAACATGTATTATTGGCTATTTTAAGAGAAAAAAACAATATGGCGGCTTCCGTACTTGAAGCAAACGATATAAACTATGTGAAAGTACTGGAGCAAGCTACATTGCAGCCGGATATCAATTCCGGTATGGGCTTTTCGGAAGACGATGAGGATGACGAAGAAATGTCTTCTCCTCGTTCCGGCAGAGGTGGTTCGGATGAACGCCAACAGGCGCAAACCGCTTCCAAGAAGCCGTCTAATGATACGCCGGTACTTGACAATTTTGGTACTGACATGACAAAAGCGGCAGAAGAAGGGCGGTTGGATCCTGTCGTGGGCAGAGAAAGAGAAATCGAACGTTTAGCGCAGATCTTAAGTCGGCGCAAAAAGAATAACCCGATTCTGATTGGTGAACCCGGTGTAGGAAAATCAGCGATTGTTGAAGGCCTTGCATTGAGAATCATTCAGAAAAAGGTTTCACGTATCCTGTTTGATAAACGAGTCGTTGCTCTTGACATGACTGCTGTTGTAGCGGGAACAAAGTATCGTGGACAATTTGAAGAACGTATCCGTTCCATTCTCAATGAATTGCAGAAGAATCCGAATGTTATATTATTCATTGATGAAATTCACACGATTGTTGGTGCAGGCTCTGCAGCAGGTTCTATGGATGCTGCCAATATGTTAAAACCAGCATTGGCAAGAGGAGAAATACAATGTATCGGTGCCACCACTCTTGATGAATATCGTAAGAATATTGAGAAAGATGGCGCTTTGGAACGCCGTTTCCAGAAAGTAATCGTAGAACCGACTACTGCTGCCGAAACTCTGCAGATTTTGCGTAATATCAAGGATAAGTATGAAGATCATCACAATGTGTATTATACGGATGAAGCATTGGAAGCATGTGTCAAGCTGACAGACCGCTATATCACAGATCGTAATTTCCCTGATAAAGCCATTGATGCTTTAGATGAAGCCGGCTCACGTGTACATCTTACTAATGTCAATGTACCCAAAGAGATAGAAGAACAGGAAAAACTGATCGAAGAAGCTAAAAATAAGAAAAATGAAGCTGTAAAATCGCAGAATTTTGAACTTGCAGCTAGCTTCCGCGATAAGGAAAAAGAGCTTTCTATCCAATTGGATGAGATGAAAAAAGAATGGGAAGCCAATCTAAAAGAAAACAGGCAAACTGTTGATGCAGAAGAAATTGCCAATGTTATCTCAATGATGTCAGGCATTCCAGTACAACGAATGGCACAGGCTGAAGGCATCAAGTTAGCAGGTATGAAAGAAGATTTGCAAGCTAAAGTCATCGCGCAAGACACAGCGATAGAAAAGTTGGTCAAAGCCATTTTGCGAAGCCGTGTAGGACTCAAAGATCCTAATAAGCCCATTGGCACGTTTATGTTCTTAGGTCCGACAGGAGTTGGTAAAACTCACTTAGCAAAAGAATTGGCCAAGTATATGTTCGGTTCTGCCGATGCACTGATTCGTATCGATATGAGTGAATATATGGAAAAGTTCACTGTTTCACGTTTGGTTGGAGCACCTCCGGGATACGTAGGATATGAAGAAGGTGGCCAGCTGACAGAAAAAGTGCGCCGTAAACCATACTCTATTGTATTGCTTGATGAAATAGAAAAAGCACATCCGGATGTATTCAATATCCTGCTTCAGGTAATGGATGAGGGTCGTCTGACTGACAGTTATGGCAGAATGGTAGATTTCAAAAATACCGTTATTATCATGACTTCCAATATCGGAACCCGCCAGCTGAAAGAATTTGGACGTGGTGTCGGTTTTGCGACACAAAGTCGCCTGGATGATAAAGAATTCTCGCGAAGTGTAATACAAAAAGCTCTAAATAAATCATTCGCGCCTGAATTCATCAATCGTGTAGATGAGATTATCACGTTTGATCAACTTTCTATGGAAGCGATAACAAAGATTATAGACATAGAGTTAAAAGGATTGTACAATAGAATAGAATCTATTGGTTACAAGCTTGTTATTGAAGATAAGGCGAAAGAATTTATCGCTAGCAAGGGATATGACGTACAATATGGCGCCCGTCCTTTGAAACGCGCAATTCAAACCTATCTGGAGGATGGTTTATCCGAGCTCATCATTTCCTCGTCTTTAAAGGAGGGAGATACTATTCAAGTAACCCTTAATGAAGAAAAAGGCGAATTGGAGATGAAAGTTGTTTCTCCGGAATAGAGTTATTTCCTGAATAAGAAAATAATTTTATATGCCATAATGTCAGACCTTCGGGTCTGGCATTTTTTTTGTCTCTATATGGACAAACATCAATTAAAATTAATCAATAGATAAACTAAAAAATATACGTATTATGCAAAAAGGTAATATTGGGGTTACAACAGAAAACATTTTCCCTATCATTAAAAAGTTTTTGTACAGTGACCATGAGATTTTTCTGCGCGAGTTAGTATCCAATGCGGTAGATGCCACTCAGAAGTTGAATACGCTTGCTTCTATTGGCGAATTCAAAGGTGAACTGGGTGACTTAACTGTTCACGTTGAATTAGGCAAAGATACTATTACCATTTCTGATCGTGGTATCGGTTTGACTGCAGAAGAAATAGAGAAGTACATCAATCAAATAGCTTTCTCCGGAGCTAATGACTTCCTGGAGAAGTATAAGAACGACGCAAATGCCATTATCGGACATTTCGGACTTGGCTTCTACTCTGCCTTTATGGTTGCAAAGAAAGTGGAGATCATCACTAAATCATACAGAGACGATGCAAAAGCCGTAAAATGGACTTGTGATGGCAGCCCTGAATTCACTATTGAAGAAATAGAAAAAGCCGACCGTGGATCAGATATCATCTTATACATTGATGATGACTGCAAAGAATTCCTCGAAGAAGCACGTATCTCCGAACTTCTGAAGAAATATTGCAGCTTCCTTCCTGTTCCTATTGCATTTGGAAAAAAGAAAGAATGGAAAGACGGCAAACAGGTAGAAACGGCTGAAGATAATATAATCAATGATACCACTCCTTTGTGGACACGCAAGCCTAGCGAACTTTCGGATGAAGATTACAAATCATTCTATAGCAAGCTATATCCGATGTCTGATGAACCACTCTTCTGGATTCACTTGAATGTGGATTATCCATTCCATCTGACTGGTATCCTCTACTTCCCGAAGGTAAAGAGCAATATTGAATTAAATAAGAACAAGATTCAGTTATATTGCAATCAAGTATATGTAACAGACTCTGTTGAAGGCATTGTGCCGGACTTCCTGACTTTGTTACATGGAGTAATAGATTCTCCGGATATTCCGTTGAACGTTTCCCGTTCATACTTGCAAAGCGACTCAAACGTGAAGAAGATTTCAACTTATATCACCAAGAAAGTTTCCGACCGTTTGCAGTCTATATTCAAGAATGATCGTAAGCAGTTTGAAGAAAAGTGGAATGACTTGAAAATATTTATCAATTATGGAATGCTCACACAAGAGGATTTCTATGATAAAGCGCAAAAATTCGCCCTTTTCACCGATACAAATGACAAACATTACACATTCGAGGAATATCAGACCCTTATTAAAGATAACCAGACAGACAAAGATGGAAATCTAATCTATCTGTATGCAAATAACAAGGACGAACAATACAGCTATATTGAAGCTGCAACCAACAAAGGCTACAATGTCTTACTCATGGATGGCCAGTTAGATGTAGCTATGGTAAGTATGTTGGAGCAAAAGCTTGAGAAAT
Organism: Bacteroides sp. L008; assembly: GCF_040812255.1. Taxonomy (NCBI): domain Bacteria; kingdom Pseudomonadati; phylum Bacteroidota; class Bacteroidia; order Bacteroidales; family Bacteroidaceae; genus Bacteroides; species Bacteroides sp. L008. The sequence continues at coordinate 1,168,825 of NZ_JBFNXO010000001.1, forward strand.
CCCGTTTCACCCGTGTAGACAGTGATGTTGTTGACAATCTGATTGTAAAAGAAGACAAGAAAGGTGAAACTCTGGAAGCCAACAAACAAGATGCAATCACAACAGCCTTCAAGAGCCAATTGCCTAAAATGGATAAGGTTGAATTCAATGTGATGACGCAGGCGTTGGGAGAAAATTCGGCTCCGGTCATGATTACTCAAAGCGAATATATGCGTCGTATGAAAGAAATGGCGAATATTCAAGCCGGAATGAGCTTCTACGGCGAAATGCCTGACATGTTCAATCTGATCCTGAATTCAGACCACAAGTTGATAAAACAAGTATTGAATGAAGAAGAGAATGCCTGTCAAGCAGAAGTAGCTCCGATACTCTCCGAAATGGATAACGTCAACAAACAACGTAATGAGTTGAAAGACAAACAGAAGGATAAAAAAGAAGAAGACATCCCGACAGCTGAAAAAGATGAATTAAACGATCTCGACAAGAAGTGGGATGATCTGAAAAGCAAGAAAGAAGCTATCTTTATCGGCTATGCAAGCAATAACAAAGTTATCCGCCAGCTTATCGATCTGGCCTTACTTCAAAACAATATGTTAAGAGGTGAAGCTTTGAATAACTTCGTAAAACGTAGCATTGAGCTGATTTAATATCGCCCCTTTAAACATTACACATACTTCAAGAAAGAGCATTCAACGTTAAATACACGTTGTAATGCTCTTTTTCAATTTAAAACGATCGGCAAAATATCGATTAATTGAAAAGTATTGTATATATTTGAACACTTAATAGACAAAAAATTCAATTGTTTGATTTGGGTTATGAGAAAGATTTTTTTAGTGTTCATTACTTTATGGCTGATTATTCCGGCTATCCATGCCCAAAAAGTAGGACTTGTATTAAGCGGTGGTGGCGCCAAAGGAATGACACACATTGGTATCATTCGCGCATTGGAAGAAAATAACATCCCTATTGACTACATTGCAGGTACTTCCATGGGAGCTATTATCGGCTCTTTGTATGCTATGGGGTATTCTCCTGATGACATGGTAGAACTGCTCAAATCGGAGGACTTTAAACGATGGTATTCCGGAGAGGTGGAAGAGAAATATGTATACCATTTCAAAAAGAATCTTCCCACTCCCGAATTTTTCAATATTCGTTTTTCATTCAAAGATTCACTGAAGAGTTTAAAACCTCAATTCCTGCCTACCAGTGTTGTCAACCCGATTCAAATGAATCTCGTATTTGTTGACCTATATGCACGTGCTACGGCCGCTTGTAAGGGAGATTTTGATAAACTTTTTGTTCCTTTCCGTTGCATTGCGTCCGATGTGTACAATAAAAAACAGTTAGTCATGAAGGAAGGAGATTTAGGAGATGCCGTCAGAGCTTCCATGAGCTTCCCTTTCATGTTTAAACCCATTGAAATAGACAATGTACTGGCCTACGATGGAGGTATCTATAATAACTTTCCCACGGACGTCATGAGAGATGATTTTCATCCGGATGTCATTATAGGAAGCGTTGTATCCACCAATCCCACTAAACCCAAGGAAAATGACCTCATGAGTCAAATTGAGAATATGGTGATGCAGAAAACCGATTATTCTATTCCGGACTCTATGGGGATTTTAATGACGTTCAAATATGACAATGTCAACTTGATGGATTTTCAACGCATCGACGAATTACATGATATAGGATATAATCGAACCATCAGCATGATGGATTCTATCAAAAGCCGTATCCATCGGCGTGTGAATCTGGACAATATTCGTTTAAGGAGAATGGTATACCGTAGTAATTTCCCTGAACTACGTTTTAAAAATATCATCATTGATGGAGCTAATCCACAACAACAAGCATATATAAAGAAAGAATTTCATAAGTCAGATAACAAAGAATTTACCTATGAAGATTTAAAACAAGGTTATTTTCGATTGCTATCAGATAAAATGATTTCAGAAATCATACCGCATGCAATTTATAATCCGGAAGATGACACCTATGATCTGCATTTAAAAGTCAAACTGGAAAACAACTTTGCTGTACGGCTGGGAGGTAACATATCCACCTCTAATTCGAATCAGATCTACCTGGGACTTAGTTATCAGGACTTAAACTACTATGCCAAAGAGTTTATTCTTGACGGACAGCTTGGAAAGGTATATAACAACGTGCAATTTATGGCAAAAATAGACTTTGCCACTGCCATTCCTACCTCTTACCGTCTCATAGGTTCGATCAGCACTTTCGACTATTTTAAAAAGGACAAACTTTTTTCGCGAAATAACAAACCAGCCTTTAACCAAAAAGACGAACGTTTCTTGAAATTACAGGTTGGATTACCTTTCCTTTCGAGCAAACGAGCAGAGTTTGGAGTAGGAATTGCAAGAATAGAGGATAAATATTTTCAAAAAAGTGTCATTGACTTTGGAAATGACAAATTTGATAAAAGCCGCTATGATTTGTTCGGTGGATCAATTAGTTTTAATGGAAGTACCCTTAATTCCAAACAATATCCTACACGTGGATACAGAGAAGCCCTTGTAGCCCAGATTTTCGTTGGAAAAGAACGATTCTATCCGGGCGAAGGAAGTACGACCAGTAACAACAAAGATCATCACTCCTGGCTGCAATTATCTTATATGAAAGAGAAATATCATAATATGAGTGAACATTGGGTTTTAGGATGGTATTTGAAAGCCCTGTATGCCTCCAAAAACTTCTCCGAGAACTATACGGCAACAATGATGCAAGCCGGAGAGTTTTCCCCTACATTACATAGCAAATTGACCTACAATGAAGCCTTTCGTGCCAATCAATTTGTCGGAGCCGGCATTCGGCCTATTTACCGTTTAAGCCAGATGTTCCATCTCCGGGGAGAATTCTATGGTTTTATGCCTATTTATCCAATCGAAAAAAACTCGTTGAATAAAGCATATTACGGAAAAGCTTTCTCCAAGTTTGAATATTTAGGAGAAATTTCTGTTGTATGTCAATTGCCTTTTGGAGATATCTCTGCATATGTAAATCATTATAGCTCACCGAAAAGGGAGTGGAATGTCGGACTAAGTATAGGTTTACAACTATTCAATTATCGGTTCATAGAATAATTTTCTACAAAAAAGTCGGTGAAAAGCTTGCTAATTCGGGAAAAGTCCGTATCTTTGCACCCGTTAAAACAAAATAACGGTCGCGTAGCTCAACTGAATAGAGTAGCTGACTACGGATCAGCCGGTTACAGGTTTGAATCCTGTCGCGATCACTTTTTTGAATTAACAGAATGGCCGCGTAGCTCAACTGAATAGAGTAGCTGACTACGGATCAGCCGGTTACAGGTTTGAATCCTGTCGCGGTCACTGAAAAATTTACAAGTTATATTATTTGAGGTCGCGTAGCTCAACTGAATAGAGTAGCTGACTACGGATCAGCCGGTTACAGGTTTGAATCCTGTCGCGATCACGAAATCCTCTGCATTTGATGCGGAGGATTTTTATTTTCCCCCATTTCATCGAAGAAATTAGCTATAACTAAACTAAAAGATTCAAAAGTCAGCCATTATAAACAAGCAATACATCCCCTCATATCCCTTGTTTTCAATACCCTCTTCACCTTCACCTTTCTTCCGGGCTCCCTACAAATAAGTCGTTTACGGGTGAAGGGCAACTCTTACACAGCCTTTTCACCTTGTTTGGAAATGAAATATGTCAATGGCTATTAGAATTCTTATCAAGCCCTCAAATAGCTATGCTTTAGATAGGCTAAAGCGTAGCTTTCCGTTCCCTAAAGCTATGCTTTAGAAAGGTGAAAAACCTGTATCAAAAAACGTAATTAATAAGAAATATACCTCTTTCACAATAGACAGCGGCCGTTTTAAAATAAATCATAGGCTGATTTAAAATAAATATCCCAATGATTGAATTCAATCATTGGGATATTTATTTTAAACACTTAGATGTTTATTATGAATTCCTCGCTGAAGAAGCATTAGCATTTAATATTCAACTCATTCAAAACCTTGCGTATTGCCTCAAATGTGGTAATACGAGTAGGAACCAGTGGCAACCGAAGTTTATTCTCGATCATACCCATGGCATTCAACATTGATTTTACTCCTGCCGGATTTCCATCAACAAACAATAAATTGAATAATTCCGTGAATCGATGGTGAATGGTTAATGCATTGGCAAAATCTCCTTGAAGCGCCAGGCGCGTCATACGGCTAAATTCACGAGGAAAAGCATTACCGATTACTGAAATCACACCAACGGCTCCCAATGTAATAAGCGGAAAGGTTATACCATCATCTCCGGAGATTACATTGAAATTTTCCGGTTTATTTTTAATAATATCATCCATTTGCGTAATATTGCCGGATGCTTCTTTAATAGCAACTACATTCTTAAAATCACGGGCAATCCGCAAAGTCGTTTCAGCAGTCATATTTACCCCCGTACGTCCCGGAACATTATACAATACGATGGGGAGCTCCGTAGCTTCCGCAATCGCTTTATAATGCTGATAAATACCTTCTTGAGAAGGTTTGTTATAATACGGCACAACAGACAATATAGCATCAACTCCTGTGAAATCATCGTTTTTCAATGTTTCTACAATAGCACGAGTATTATTACCACCTACACCCAACAGAATAGGAATTCTTCCGTTAACGCGGTCAATTACCATCTTTTTTATAGTTTTCTTTTCTTCCTCGGTCAGAGTCGGTGTTTCAGCTGTAGTCCCCAGCACACACAAGAAATCCGCATTATTCTGTAATAGATAGTCCACCATACGCATCAACGCGTCATAGTCAACGCTCTCATCCTCTTTGAAAGGAGTAATCAGTGCTACCCCCATTCCTTTCAATTTAGTCTGTATCATGAGTTTTAATTATAATCTCTAATTTATTTAGCCGCAAAAGTACGAATATTTTTCTTATCTTACGATATAAGTTTCAGAAATTCGTCTTCGCTTAATATGGTTATTCCAAGTTTTTTTGCTTTTTCAAGCTTTGCAGGTCCCATATTGTCCCCAGCCAGTATAAAACTTGTTTTCGCAGAAATGCTTCCTACATTTTTCCCTCCATTTTTCTCGATAAGCTCTTTATATTCGTCACGTGAATGATGGACAAACACACCGCTGATAACGATAGACTGTCCCGCTAACTTATCCGTATATCCTTTTAAATCTTCCTCGGTACGATAAAGCTGTAGTCCGGCCTCCTTTAGCTTGCTAACTAACTCACGATTAGACTCATTCGCAAAATATGCAAGTATACTCTGGGCTATTTTTTCTCCGATTTCATCGATACTTACCAATTTTTCTAGATCTGCCTGTTGCAAATCATCTATATTCTCAAACGATTTTGCTATCTTTTTGGCCACAGTCTCACCAACAAAGCGAATTCCCAAAGCAAAAATAACACGTTCGAAAGGAACGGTTTTGCTTTGTGCAATCCCCGTTATAATGTTCTCCGCCGATTTTTCTCCCATACGATCCAAACCTTTGATATCATCAGCTGTGAGTTTATATAAGTCGGCCGTATTTTTAATTAATCCCAAACGATAGAACATATCCACAGTTTCCGGTCCCAATCCATCAATATTCATAGCCTTTCGACTAATAAAATGCTCGATTTTGCCTTTGATTTGAGGAGGACACGCTGTTTCATTAGGGCAATAATGAGCGGCTTCCCCTTCATACCTGACTAATTTACTACCACATTCAGGACAATTGACGATGAATCGAACCTTCTCCCCAAGCATAAAACTACGTGCATCTTTATCTACCCCCGTAATCTTAGGAATAATTTCACCACCTTTTTCCACATAAACCATGTCTCCGATATGCAAATCAAGTCCTTCGATGATATCCGCATTATGTAAGGATGCACGTTTTACGACAGTTCCCGAAAGCTGTACAGGGTCCAGATTAGCTACCGGAGTGACTGCCCCGGTTCTTCCTACCTGATAGGTCACCTTATTCAATCGGGTCAATGCACGTTCTGCCTGAAATTTATAGGCAATAGCCCATCGGGGAGACTTAGCCGTAAAACCCAAATTTTTCTGTTGTCTCAAACTGTTCACCTTTAAAACAATCCCGTCTGTGGCAACCGGTAGATTTTTACGTTCTACATCCCAATAGTTGATAAATTCAAAGACCTCCTCCAATGTCTGGCACTTACGCGTCAAATCAGAGATTTTAAAGCCCCATTTTGCCGCTTCCTGAAGATTTTCATAATGTCCGTCACAAGGCAGATTATCTCCCAATAAATAATATAAATAAGCATCCAGCTTGCGAGAAGCTACAATAGAAGAGTTCTGCAACTTCAATGTACCGGACGCCGCATTTCTCGGATTGGCAAAAAGCGGTTCTTCACGCGCCTCTTTTTCCCGGTTCAACTCTTCAAACACTTCCCATGGCATAAGAATTTCCCCACGTATCTCAAAAGAAGCGGGATAATTATCACCATGTAATACAAGCGGAATAGAACGGATTGTTTTCACATTATCCGTCACATCATCGCCTTTTTCTCCATCTCCACGGGTGACGGCACGAACCAACTTCCCATTTTCATAGGTCAACGAAATAGAAGTACCGTCATATTTCATTTCACAACAAATCTCGAAATCCTCATTTAGCGCTTTACGGACACGATCGTAGAAGTCCGTCACTTCCGCTTCCGAATATGTATTTGCCAATGACAGCATAGGATATTTATGGGCCACTTGCGTAAAATTCTTGTTCAAGTCGCTCCCCACGCGCATAGTGGGTGAATTTTCATCTTTATATTCCGGATGTGCTTGTTCCAGATCCTGAAGTTCACGCATCTTATCGTCAAACTCTTTATCCGAGATTTCAGGAGCATTCAACACATAATAATTATAATTATGCCGATGAAGTTCGGCACGCAATTCCTCTATTTTTTCTTTTATATCCATATTTCTTCGATTGTTTAAGGCAAAAATACATGTTTATCTTTGAATATTTGTACTTTTGCGAAAAATTAAAAGATTATGCGCATTGATATTATAACAGTTTTACCCGAAATGATTGAAGGTTTCTTCAATTGTTCTATCATGAAACGAGCTCAAGATAAAGGAATTGCAGAAATACACATTCACAATTTACGTGATTACACCGAAGATAAATATCGCCGTGTCGATGATTATCCTTTTGGAGGATTTGCCGGAATGGTGATGAAAATAGAACCTATCGAACGCTGCATCAATGCTCTAAAGGCAGAACGTGACTACGATGAAGTTATCTTCACGACCCCTGACGGAGAACAATTCAACCAACCGATGGCCAACACACTCTCTCTGGCACAGAATCTCATTATTCTTTGCGGACACTTTAAAGGCATTGATTACCGTATCCGCGAACATCTGATTACCAAAGAAATCAGTATCGGCGATTATGTATTAACAGGAGGAGAACTGGCGGCAGCAGTGATGGCAGATGCTATCGTACGTATCATTCCCGGAGTCATTTCCGATGAACAATCCGCACTTTCCGATTCTTTCCAGGATAATTTGCTGGCAGCACCTGTATATACACGACCTGCTGATTATAAAGGCTGGAAAGTTCCCGATATTCTATTATCCGGGCATGAAGCAAAGATCAAAGAATGGGAACTGCAACAGTCCCTGGAACGCACCAGAAAACTTCGTCCCGACCTATTAGGGGAGTAAAATAAAGTGTAAATAAAAACGACGATGAAGATTACGTAAATCCTCACCGTCGTTTTTATTTTGTCTTCAATCTAAAGATTCTATCCGTAGACAATTCCTCTAAACACGAACTTCTTTTTCATCTGCTATTACCTGCCTGTTTATCCTTTCTCTATTTAAAAGAGAAATAGCATTTTTCTTGCAGACTTAATGCGAAGGGTTATTGTATGTTTTCAATTATACCTCAAGCGCACCAATTATTTCCTTTACAGACTTACATCCGTGTCTTTCCAGGTAATTATTTATACCATCTTCCACTTTAATAGTAACAGCAGGATCTATGAAATTTGCCGTACCAATCTGGATGGCTGTCGCACCTGCAAGCATGAATTCAACAGCATCCTTCCAATCCATAATACCTCCCAATCCAATGACAGGAATATTTACCGCATTGGCAACTTGCCATACCATACGTAATGCGATAGGTTTTACGGCTGCTCCCGACATTCCGCCTGTTATAGTTGACAAAATAGGACGTTTACGTTCCGCATCAATCGCCATACCCAGCAATGTATTGATTAATGACACGCTATCCGCACCACTTTCTTCTGCTGCGCGAGCTATTTCAGTGATGTCCGTAACGTTTGGGGAGAGTTTTACGATAAGTGTCTTTTTGTAAGCTGAACGCACTGCTTTTACTACTTCTGATGCCCCTTTTGCTGACACACCAAAAGCCATACCACCTTGCTTTACATTAGGGCAAGAGATGTTTAGTTCTATAGCAGGAATTTTGTCAAGTTCATTAATGATTTCAGCTGTTTTTACATAATCTTCGATGGCAGATCCCGAAACGTTTACAATCATATTCGTTTGGATGTCTTTTATACGGGGATATATATGCTCCACAAAGTAATCAACACCCTTATTTTGCAGTCCCACAGCGTTTAACATCCCAGAAGGAGTCTCTGCCATACGCGGATAAGGGTTTCCTTCACGTTTGTGAAGAGTAGTCCCTTTTACAATAATACCGCCTATTCGCGCTATATCAATGAAGTCGGAGAACTCTTCACCATATCCAAATGTACCAGATGCTGTCATCACCGGGTTTTTCATTTGTAATTCACCAATGTTTACACTTAAATCTGCCATAGTAGTTTATTTATATTAAAAACAGGACCTTCTTTACATACACACAAATGACCTTCTGTCGTATTTTCCACACAACATAAGCATGCTCCGATACCACAAGCCATTGTATTTTCCAAAGATACTTCACATTCTATCTGATTACTTTTGGCATATTTTGCCACAGCCACCATCATCGGTTTGGGACCACAAGTGTAAATCTGCTCAAATCGTACCTTATTTAATATAGAATGTTGGGTAACATATCCTTTTTCTCCATGGCTACCATCTTCCGTAGTAGTATATACCTCTCCATATTTGGCAAACTCTTCCAGCTGCAACAGATCTTTGTCGCTACGGGCACCTAACAGGAACGTAGGTTTATGGCCTTTTTTAGCCAACTGCTCACCTAAATAAAGCATAGGGGCTGTTCCGACACCTCCACCAACTAATAAGAGCTTATCAGAAGCCTCCAGAGGCATTGTATATGCATTTCCCAACGGAAGCACTACATTTATTGTTTCACCGGGATTAACCTCTGCCAAACGTCTTGTTCCATCACCAACCAGCTGGATCAGAAACCATACCTCATTTCGCTGTTTATCTACAAAGTTAATAGAAATGGGACGTCGTAAAAATGTAGTAGGCGAACCGTCCACCCGGAGTTCGGCAAACTGCCCAGGTAACATTTCGGGCAGTAATGACTGAGAGGTCAATTTTAGCAATACATAGTTTGCATTCAATCTGATATTCTCAGTCACTGTCAGATCTAAAATAAATTTCTTCATGTATGGATATAAAAGTATAAATTCGTATTCCGGATGCAAAGATACAGGAAATTGCTCAAACCACCGATTTTACTCTTCATTTTTCAGGTCGAAACGTCTCATAGGTGTTATCATCGAAAAATATTCTTATTTCCGTGATTTTCCTGGCAGGCTTTTCTATATACCTAATCTCTTGTTTTACAATCTCTTTGGGGGCATTTTCGGCGTTTCTTAACGGCATTTCCTTGCGATTTTCCGGAAGAGTCGGCTCTTTGGACGGATTTACGGGATTCTCGTCGAATAAAGAAGGCAGGTAATCGTGGTTAGAAGAAGAAAAGGAAGTTCCTTCTTCAGACACCATCATTTCGCCTTTACCATAAAGCAACCATTCAAGATTTACATAGTCATACTTTTGATGAACCTTCATAACGACCTCTAAGCTGGGTTTATTCCGATCGTTTAAAATATGAGAGAGAGTAGATTGTTGCACTCCAATTGTTTCAGCAAAAACTCTAGGAGGAACTTTTTCTCTTTCCATTATCATTCTGATTCTGTCTTTTATTTCCATACTACCTTCTTTATATTACAATTGTATGTGTTATGTATCTATTTCACAAAAATACGCACGATCTCATTGATTATACAAAGGTAAATATTTAGATTCACAAAAGCAAATTACAAATATAAAAATATTAATATTACAAAAGTATAGAGTATTATACAAATCGAATATTACGCTTGTATATAGAATAAAACGAGCTATTATAAATATATAGTTTCAGTTTAACTGTAAAATGCAAAATGCAGATATACAGCTACATATACAATAAAAATAAACCTCAAATAGGAGTATTCACAAATATACATACCACATAGAGAAGACTTTTATAGTACAAATTGACATAATAAACTATATAACGCTGGCTTACAATAAGATAATAGATATAAAAGCATTTGTTAATGCCCCAACAACTACATTTGTATATCAGGTATTATTTTTGTAAATACACAAATATATTATTGTAAACACTAACCGTTGATCACATTTGGAATATGTTCACATAAATATATTACACATTTGTAATTACATATATACACAAAAGTAAATATTGATAGTTGCAAAAGCAATAAAAGGAAGGGAGCCACTCATACTTTACCAATGTATATTGCTATTTTTTTCTAATCATCCTTTACAATCTTCTCTAAAAAGAAAATCCTTGCAATATTTCCGTACCGATCTCCACTTATTTATTTTTTTTCAATTCTAGGAGGTTCATTTTTAGCATAAATAAATGAAAGACAAAGACTTACCACTATAATTCATATTCTATTTTTCTATTAAACTAGAAAAAATAGGCTTATAGTAATCAAATATACTCCTGGATTATCAAAATGACACTAATGGATGATTTTAGAGAAAAGAAAAAATCTCCATTCTCACTATAAAACGATACCTTTAAAATCCAAAATGCTTTTTTGATAAACTCAAGAATAAGTAAATTTTTCTCGTTTAAAAATTAAAGCTCCTATTTAAAAGAAAAAGTTTCCTTGAAGGTAGATCAATACAAAATTCTAAAAATAGACTTTGTGTAGTTCGTTAAATGGGTAAATCTATAAAACTATAAAAGGAGTAAATCTATTTGTAAAATAATCACTGGTATTGTGAAAGTCTTTTTTATAATGGAAGTAATTGCGGGAATACCAAAAAAAGACATATACTTCCCGTTTCTATCTACGGTAAAAGTATATGTCTGATTATATAGGTAATTCTTAATCCTACTTAATGCAAAATTTTGAACACTAATTCACGAAGAATATCTCCATCTGTCATAGAACTATTTTGGACTCCTTTGGATTTTGCATCAGCATATCGTATTTCTCCAACAATTTGCATGGTCTTTACTCCGCTATATTTTCGCATTGCTACCATATAATCCCGAGCCTGCCAAGGAGTTCTTAACCCTAGCATATTTGCAATCCCTTGCTCTGATTTATCCGGTGCATAATAAGCCAACATTAGGTTGGAGTAAAAGCTGAATAATAAAGACAGCGTCATTTGGATCGGATTAGTTTTCGGATTTTCCTCAAAATATTTTATTATCTTATTTGCTTTCAATATATCCTTTTCCACTAAAGCACTGCGCAATTCAAAGTTATTATAATCTTTGCTTATGCCTATGTTTTTTTCTATCTGTTCAGGAGTTACGCGTTTTTGTCCGGCAGGTAAAGTGATAATCAACTTTTCAAGCTCTCCGGTCAGACGACTCAAATCTGAACCTACAAAATCAGCAAGCATAGCAGTTGCTTTAGGTTCCATATCAACTCCTTTCCGTTTCATATATGAAGCTATAAAACCGGGGAGTTGTGCATCCTTTATTTTTTTAGATTCAAACAGCACACCAACTTTGTCCACCTCGGCAGCCAGCTTCTTTCTACGATCCAACGTTCCATGCTTATGGCATATCACTAAAATGGTGGAAAGCAAAGGCTTTTGAAGATAATACGACAACTCTTCCATATTACGTACCGCCTGCGCTTCCTTTACTACTACTACTTGGTGTTCCGACATCATGGGATAACGCTTTGCAGCATTTATAATCGTTGCCACATCCACATCAGCCCCATACACAACAGTCAGGTTGAATTCTTTTTCCGTCTCACTCAACACATTATCCGTTATATAATCTGCAATCAAGTCGATATAATACGACTCTTCTCCCATCAGGTAATAGATAGGGCGATACTGCTTTGCTCTCAGTTCCTTGAGGATGTCATCACAGGTCAGTTCTTGTTTTGCCATATATAATTTTCAGAAAGACCGGATTACCAGTCAAATTTCAAGTGTTTAACAGTTTTCTTTTCATCAATAATCATACGCAAAGAAGCAATACCAATTTCAACATGCTCTTCTACATAATTTCTGGTAACCAAATTATCACTTCTATCTGTTTTTACTCCGTCGGGGGTCATTGGCTGATCGGACACTAATAATAATGCGCCGGTAGGAATATGATTGGCAAAGCCACAACTGAACAAAGTTGCAGTTTCCATATCAACTGCCATAGCCCGGGTCTTTTTCAGATATTCTTTGAATGCATCATCATGTTCCCAGATACGGCGGTTGGTGGTATATACGGTACCGGTCCAATAGTCACGGCCTTTGTCACGGATGGATGAAGAAACGGCACGCTGCAACATAAATGCAGGTAATGCAGGAACTTCAGGAGGGAAATAATCGTTGGAAGTTCCTTCTCCACGAATAGCTGCAATAGGGAGAATCAAGTCGCCAAGCTGATTTTTCTTGTCGATGCCACCACATTTTCCCAAAAACAAACAAGCTTTGGGTTGAATAGCTCCCAGCAAGTCCATGATGATAGCAGCGTTGGGGCTTCCCATACCAAAGTTAATCATAGTGATGCCTTCGGCAGAAGCAGAAATCATATTTGCATCCCTTCCTAAGATGGGAACATTAAACTGATTTGCGAAAATCTCGACGTACTTGTTGAAGTTAGTCAACAGAATATACTCTCCAAAATCCTCCAGGTTACGTTTTGTGTAACGGGGCAGCCAATTAGCTACGATTTCTTCTTTTGTTTTCATAATTATCTATTAAATTTGTGCTCCCAATAATGGGAACCATTATTTAACTTACAAAAATAATAAATGTTATCGTTAAACCTACCAGTATTCGACACTAAAATAAACGTACGAAACGGAAAAAATGTAATTTTCGACGTAATTCGTAAACGATATGTCGCCCTTACCCCTGAAGAATGGGTACGGCAACACTTTGTTCACTTTCTTATTGCACACAAAGGATATCCGACTGCCCTTCTGGCCAATGAAGTAATGGTAAAGTTGAACGGTACTACCAAACGATGCGACACCGTACTTTATCGGAGGGATTTATCAGCCCGGATGATTGTGGAATATAAAGCACCCCATATCGAAATCACACAGGCTGTTTTCGATCAGATCACCCGGTATAATATGGTATTGAAAGTAGATTATCTGATTGTCAGCAACGGAATGCAACATTATTGTTGCCGGATGGATTATGAGAATCAGAGTTATACGTTCCTTCAGGATATTCCTGATTACAAATCTTTATAAAAATGTTCCGCTTCATTTGCCACAAAAAACGTACTTACCTGCAAGAATAAAATAGCGTCACTATCCATTCAAGATAGTGACGCTATTTGCTTACTATGGTGACACCATCCCAAACAGATAGCGTCACTATATCAACTACCCTTTCAGATAGCCTTCAAACAGTTTTTTACTTCTATATGACAGTATCTTTCCCACCATCCTCATTTCCTTTCTTTTTGCTGAACCGCTCTTGCAATTTCTGCATCAATTCGTAGAAATTAGGAATATAAATGGTAGCCAATAAAGTGTTCATGGCCATACCGAATACAACAGCAGCACCCAATGCTATACGACTTTGTGCACCTGCACCGGTGGCGAATAACAAGGGCATCACTCCTAATACAAAAGCAAAAGAAGTCATCAGGATCGGACGCAAGCGGACATGCCCCGCTTCAAAGGCAGCTTCCCTAATTGAATTACCCTCGGCACGGAAATCACGGGCAAATTCCACAATCAAAATTCCGTTCTTTGCAGAAAGTGCAACCAACAGAATGATACCGATTTGCGTATAAATACTGACTGGAGTTCCCATAATCAGACAGCCAATCATGGCACCTAATAATGCCACCGGCAATCCGATGACGGCTGCTACCGGGCTAGTCCAACTTTCATACTGTGCAGCAAGTACCAGAAAAGCAACAATTAACGCCATAATCAGAACAATGGTAGTCGTATTCCCAGCCTGGGTTTCCTGATAGGCAACGGAAGTCCATTCATACCCAAACTCATCTCCCAGCTGTTCCTTAAACAATGCTTCCACTTCTTGAATAGCCTGCCCGGTACTACTTCCCGGAGCAACATTACAAGTCAGAGAAGCAGTCGAGTACATATTATAGCGGTTAATCTGGTCTTGGCCTAACTGTTCCTCCACTTTGGTGAAAGAAGAAAAAGGCACCATCTCTCCTGCCGAATTCGGCACACTTAGCTTCAAGACATCATCAATTACCCGCTGTGCCTGGTCGCGTGCCTCAATCTTCACTTGGTAAATACGTCCGAATTCAACAAAATCATTCACATAAGCCGCTCCCATATAATAGCCTAATGTAGAGAAAACATCGTTCAAGGCAATTCCCATGAACTGGACTTTGTCACGGTCGATATTCAAGAAATATTGCGGAACATTTGCCTGATACTGGCTGGATACAGATGCTAAAGCCGGTTTCGAATGATAAGAAGCAAGCAAGGCATTGATGGCCTGCTGCATTTCCGTCGGTCCCAGATTACGCCGGTCTTCCAACTGAAGCTGTAAACCACCGGATGCACCCAACCCCGGAATAGCCGGAGGAACCATAGCAAACACTTCCGCAGCCTGAATAGTCATATACGCTTCACCATTAAAACGATTGACTATGGCAGCAGCCGTATGCTCCTTCCCTTTCCTCTCACTCCAGTTTTTCAGCACCACAAAATAAGTTGCGGAGTTACTCTGCTCGCCGCCACCCATGATAGAAAAGCCGGAAATACCAATATAATTTTTTACTTCCGGATAAGAATCCAAAATACCGTTTATCTTTTCTCCCACTGCTTGCGTACGCTCAAGGCTGGCGGCAGGCGGAAGTTGAACAACAGCAATAAAATATCCGTCATCCTCGTCCGGGATAAAAGTTGACGGCCAATGCATAAAAAGCAATAGAGCAATAACAGTCAAAGCGCCATAAGAAGCAAGAGCCATTCCCGGACGCTGAAGCAACCATTTGACAATTTTGTCATATACCCCTTGCGTCTTGTCATAAGCCTTATTGAAACCTTTGTATATAAAGAAGTTAGAAGGTTTACTCTTTTCAAGAAACAGTGCGCAAAGCGCAGGAGTCAATGTCAGCGAATTGAAACCGCTCAATACGGTAGAAGCGGCAATAGTCAGTGCAAACTGCTTATACAGCTGACCTGAAATTCCACTAATCATCATCGTCGGAATGAACACGGCAAGCAATACGAGAACCACCCCGACAATCGGGCCCGTGATCTCTCCCATCGCTTTTGTCACCGCTTCACGAGGTGAGTACTGCCCGGTTTCCAATAACCTCGAAGCGTTCTCCACCACCACTATCGCATCATCCACCACAATAGCAACTGCCAAAATCAGTCCGAACAATGTTAATGTATTGATAGAGAAACCAAATGCCGCCATTACGGCAAATGTACCGATCAACGATACCGGAATAGTGATACAAGGAATAATCACTGCCCGCCAATTCTGCAGGAACAAGAAAATAACGAGTATGACCAGCAAAGTTGTTTCAAAGAAAGTAACCATCACTTCATCAATGGAAGCATGGATGACATCAGTCGTATCCAAAGTGACATTATAGGCCACTCCTGACGGGAAACTTTCCGCCAGTTCTTCCATCTTAGCTTTCACTCCTTTTGAAACATCCAGCGAATTGGAACCCGGTTGCTGGTAAATAGCAATAGCAGCCGTAGGTTTTCCATTCAATCGCGACACTACATTGTATGAAGCAGACCCCAAATCAATACGTGCAATATCTTTCAGACGAAGCATCGCTCCGTCCTGCTCACGGCGAATAATAATATCTCCGAACTGTTCAGGAGATTTCAATCGTCCCTGGACATTCAAAGTATACTGAAAAGCATTCTTATTATCCTGTCCGATAGGCTGACCGATATATCCGGCAGATACTTCCACATTCTGCGACTGGATGGATTGATAGACTTGCTGCGGTGAAATATTCCGTATACGCATAGCCTCCGGATCGAGCCAGATGCGCATCGAATAGTCCCCTGCTCCCATCACATTCACAGCACCCACTCCGGGCACACGTGTCAGCTGGTCCACTAAATTCAATTTGGCATAATTAGTCAGATACAGGCTGTTGTACACAGAGTCCTGCGAAGTCATTGTCAAAAACATCACAATGTTTGAAGACTGTTTCTGCACAGTGACTCCTTGCACCACCACCGGTTCCGGCAGTGATGATTGTGCGATACTTACCCTGTTTTGTACCTGCACAGTTGCCATATCGATGTCCGTACCAACAGCGAATGTAATAGTCAGAGAATATGCTCCCGAAGATGAAGAATTGGAAGACATATAAAGCATGCCGTCTACACCATTCACCTGCTGTTCGATAGGAATACCCACTGTTTGAGCAACAGTTTCAGCATTTGCCCCGGGATAAACGGCAGAGACCTGCACCGTTGGCGGTGTGATCTCCGGAAATTGCGCCACAGGCAATATATTGAGTGTGACCAGACCGGCTACTACAATAAGCAGGGCAAGGACAGTAGCAAATATCGGTCGGTTGATAAAAAACTTAGAAAACATAATGTATAGGTTTAAAAGCAGCCTCTCTACAGCCTTCTCCCAAAGAGAGGGAGCAGAAAGTTACTTTTGTTAATTAATCGGTTTTAAGTACATCACCTTTATTGATTGCATTTGTTAATCAATCAGTTATCCCAAAGACCTTATTTCCCTCTTTTAGGAAGAGAATCAGGAAGCGGCTTTACTTTCATTCCGTCTCTGACTTTCATCAAAGCCTCCGTGACATACTGTTCCTGCGGGGAAAGTCCACCCAATACCTGCCGTAAAGTGCCGTCGACCAACTGCCCTATTTCAATATGCCGGTAATGAACTATATTCGAATCATTTACAACATATAAGTACTTGCCTAACTGGTCGGTTCCGATAGAACCCTCTTTCACCAGCATGGCATTTTTAGCTTCTCCATAAGGTAAAGTTATGCTTACATATAATCCGCTCTTCAATACCCCTTTCGGATTATCAAAATTGGCACGAACCATCAGTGTTCCTGTATTCACATCTACATTTGGTGAAAGATAATCGAGCGTAGCCGGATAACTTTCAGTTCCCCCCTTTCCCAGTTGAACCATTATTTTTTTAGGAAGATCAGTCGGTAACTGCTGGGTATCCATCGTCATTGCCAACCATTGATTATCAGTAACATTAAAGTAAGCATACATCTGATTATCTTTATAAATAGTAGCCAATGTGACTGGTTGCAATGAACCGCCTACATAACTTCCTATATCTACAGTCGCCTTACTTATGGTGCCGTCAAACGGTGCACGGACATAACAATATCCCAAGTTTGTACGGGCGGTGCTCAAAGCTGCTTCCGCGTTGCTGACAGCTGCAACACCTTCTTTCACAGAAGATTCAGCCTGAAGTACCTGTATCTGACTGACCGCATCACTCTTTACAGCCTCTTTCATACGGCTATAATTATTACGGGCATATTCCAATTGCGCCTGGGCAGTTCTCAATTCTGCTTCTGCTTGCTCCACCTGATCTTTGTATAAGGTTGGTTCGATGACAAACAACAGTTGCCCCTGTTTCACCCGTCCACCTGCGACATAAGAGGTAGATTGCAAGGTTCCGTTCACCCTGGCTACAAGATTCACCGTCTTTTCTGTTGTCAGATAACCCGGATAATCTTTCGTCAAAGTAATATCCTCCACTATGGGTTTGGTCACGCTAATTTCCGGAGTTGGCATACCTCCCATCGCTCCTGCACTTTTCTTCTCCTTGCAACCCGTCAATATAGGCAGTGCAAGAAGGATATACATCAGTTTTTTCATATCTGTTAGGTTATATATTTTATAGATTGATTTTTATTCTCTCCAACCACCCCCTAAAGCCTTGTAGAGGGCTATCAGTTGCAAAAGCGAACTACCTTGTGCCTGTACCAGCTGATTCTCATAAGATAACAGAGAACGTTGTGCATCAAGTACGTTTTGGAAAGGCGAAAGTCCCTGTTTATAAAGTTCCAGTGAAAGTTTCAATGTCTCAATACCTTGATTGCGCACTTCCCGCAGGGCTACAATCTGTTTGATTGAATTCCGATAGGAATTCATAGCATTGTCCGTTTCCTGTACGGCAGTTAAAACCGTCTGATTAAACTGGTTGATCGCTTCATCCAGTTGCGCTTTTGCCAGCCGTGTTGCATTCACCAGCTGTCCTCCATTGAAAATAGTCCAGTTCAATGACGGAGCAATTTCATAAGTCATACTTTTACTTTTGGTGAGATCCTTCAGGTCACGGGCGGCATATCCAAATGAACCTTTCAAGAAAACTTTCGGCAGCCAATCCGCTTTCGAAGCTCCGAGCAATGCTGCCTGCGCATTTACGCTCAATTCCGCACTTCGTACATCAGGCCGTCGCAGCAATAAATCGACAGGCATTCCCACTCCGATAGGTTCCATATAATCGGGCAATGTGCCACTGGATTCAAGAACAGGACGAATGTCCTGGGGATACATTCCCAATAAGACAGCCAATGTTGTAATATACTGATTGATACCCGCTTCCAGCTGGGGAATGGAGGCTTTTGTGCTATATAATACAGACTTGGCCTGTGCCACATCGAGTTTAGCAACCAGCCCGGTGTTATAGCGTACTTCCGTGATTTTCAGGACTTCTTCCTGCGAAGCACTGTTTTTCTTTACCACTTCAAGTTCTTGTTGCAACTCCCTTAGATTGATATAAGCCGAGGCTACTTCTGCAGCTAACGAGACCATGACTCCTGTGTATTCTTCCTTGCTGGCAGCAAAATTCTCTTTCTGCGCTTTTACCCGTTTCCGAATACTACCGAAAATATCAAGCTCCCAGCTCATGCTTAACGAAGCATCATAATAATGATCGGTTGTTTGGGGCAGTGAACTCGTATTTCCACTGGTTTCCTGACGGGTCCATCCTGCATTCAATCCGATGGAAGGAAAGAAGTTACTGCGTTCTATCCAAAGATTGGCACGAGCGGCAGCTATACGGTTGATTGCCATGGCAACAGAGTAATTACGATCTACTGCCAAAGCTATCAAAGAATCCAGTTTGGTATCTTGGAATGACTTCCACCAATGGTCATCCACCGGAAGTATCTGTTGAAACACTTCCCCGCTCTCTTCCCAATCTTGAGGAAGCGGAGCTTTCAAATAACGGTTTGCGGTCTGTCCAACCGCGGTCACAGTTGAAAGAAACATAAGGAGCGATGTGCCCCACACTCGTATATTCATATCAGTTCAGGTTTTTATGAAATGAAAAGATAACAACTAAAGGGTAAGTTTGTTTATCGATTCTTTTTTATACGAGCACTTGCTAAAACAAAAAAAAGCCCTGCATTGCTGCAGGGCTTACTATATATCAAAAAGTAACTTTACTTACTTCACAGCTTTCCTTATTCAGCAGTTTTTCTTCTAATAGCTCTTTTGGTAGTAGCTACCGGAGCTTCTTCCACCTTGTGTTCGATTTGTACGCCAGCCAATTCCGGGTCAATCATAATACGTCCACAATATTCGCAAACGATTACTTTCTTACGAGAACGGATATCCAGTTGTCTCTGGGGCGGAATCTTGTTAAAGCAACCACCACAAGCATCACGCTGTACGTATACAATACCCAATCCGTTGCGAGAGTTCTTACGGATACGTTTGAACGACTGCAATAGACGCGGTTCGATCTTAGTTTCCAAATCTTTAGCTTTGTCTCTCAATTTCTCTTCTTCCTGTTTGGTTTCAGAGATAATTTCATCCAGTTCGCTCTTCTTCTGCTCAAGGTCTTTCAGTCTTTCGTTAAGAATCTGATCGTTCTTCGTTACTTCAGCCTCTTTTTCTTCTTTATCAGCAGAATATTCTTTGATTCTCTTTTCGCAAAGTTCGATTTCCAATGTCTGGAATTCGATTTCTTTCGTCAAGAAGTCATATTCACGGTTATTGCGAACATTGTCTTGTTGTGACTTATATTTTTCTACTGAAGCCTTTGCTGTTTCGATTTCTACTCTCTTGCCGGCAATAGCAGATTTCAGTTCATCCACTTCAGCTTTGATCTTGTCGATACGGGTACTCAAACCAGCAATTTCATCTTCGAGGTCTTGCACTTCCAACGGAAGTTCACCTCTCAATGTCTTGATTTCATCAATCTTAGACAACATCGTTTGCAGTTGGAACAGTGTCTTCAGTTTCTGTTCTACCGTCAACTCATTCGGATCTTTTTTTGCTTCTCTAGCCATTTTACTTATAAATATTTTATGGGATTCGTATTTATTTTACTCAATTGGAGTGCAAAATTAGGAAATAAATCCCGGATTATGGAATAAAAAATTTCTTTTGTATATTGTTCGCTTTCGTAATGACCAATCTCTGCCATCAGAATATCTTCTTCATGGCCGAAATAATCATGATATTTGATTTCTCCCGTAATAAAGACATCCGCGCCCGTCCGAATTGCCTGTGGAAGCAGGAAAGCTCCAGCACCACCACATAAGGCAACCTTCTGTATTTCTCTCCCTGTCAGTTTGTTATGACGTACACAACCCACTTCGAAGATTTTCTTGATACGTTTCAGAAACTCGAGTTCCGTTTCCGATTCATCCAATTCACCTACAATTCCCGAACCTGCTTGCGACCAGTTATTCTGCAACGGATACAAGTCGAATGCCGGTTCCTCATAAGGATGTACAGACAATAAAGCCTTTATAACTTCCGCTTTCTTATATATAGGAAGAACGGTTTCAATCCTTACTTCATTTTCATGATGCAGCTCACCGATTGTTCCACAGAAAGGATGCGTTCCCTCTTTTGCCCGGAAAGTTCCCTCTCCTTTCAGATTGTAACTGCATGAATCATAGTTGCCTATATTTCCGCATCCGGCTGCAAACAGTGCTTCACGTACACTATCGGCTTGTGCATCAGGCACGAAAGTCACCAGCTTAATCAGACTGTTCTCTTTCGGTTCGAGCACTTTCAGATTCTTCAACCCTATTTTCTCTGCTATCTTATAATTGACTCCACCCTGTGCATTATCAAGATTAGTGTGTGCTGAATAGATTACAATATCATTCTTTATTGCTTTCAGCATACAGCGTTCCACGTAATCTTTGCCCGTGATAGATTTATAGCCTTTGAAAATGAGCGGATGATGCGATATAACGAGATTATACCCTAACGCGATAGCTTCATCCAACACAGCTTCGGTAACGTCAAGACACAACAAAGCCCCTGTTGCTTCCGCTTCTGTCAATCCGATTTGCAGGCCGGCATTATCAAATCCGTCTTGCAATGGCAGAGGCGCGAATCGTTCAAGGGCGCTTACTATTTCCTTAATTTTCATTATTGGTAGAAAATTTGGTTGCAAAGATAATAAATAAAATAGGAATTAATATACTAAGTGATCGTTTTTTAGAGAATTTATCGTTATCCATTTTTTGAGACCACCGTAAAAGATATAAAATAACCACCCATAAACTATCAAAAAGGACCTAAAAACTATCTGTTGATAGAAATTCCCCTAAATTACGTCTGATTCTCCCCTACCAAGGTCGACAAAATATCTTAAACTTGCATCATCAAAATTTTTACAACGAATACTCACATTTTAAAAACAACACATATGAAAAGTTTAAGCTTCAGAAAAGATTTGGTAGGAGTTCAGGAAGAATTACTACGTTTCGCATACAAACTGACAACAGACCGCGAAGAAGCAAACGATTTGCTGCAGGAAACCTCATTGAAAGCATTAGATAATGAAGATAAATATACACCCGATACAAATTTCAAAGGATGGATGTATACCATCATGCGCAATATCTTTATCAACAATTATCGTAAGGTAGTTCGCGACTAGACATTTGTCGACAAGACTGACAATCTCTATCATCTTAATTTGCCGCAAGATGCAGGGTTTGAAAGTACTGAAAGGACATACGACCTGAAAGAGATGCACCGTGTAGTCAATGCTCTTCCGAAAGAATACAGGGTTCCGTTCGCCATGCACGTTTCCGGATTCAAATACCGTGAAATAGCAGAAAAACTAAATCTTCCGTTGGGTACTGTAAAAAGCCGGATCTTCTTTACCCGTCAGAAATTACAGGAAGAACTGAAAGACTTCCGCTAAACCGTAACTATTTTCAGATTAAACAGTTAATTTCATTTTTCAGTTTTATCAATAGGCAAAAGGCAAAAAGAGTTTATATTCTTTTTGCCTTTTGCCTGTTTTCATCGGATAAATTCGGATAAAAACCGATTCCGGAATAAAAACTAATTATAATTTTTCGCCTAAAACTTCCGTTATTTATTGAAATTCTGTACTTTTACTTCATCTAAATAATGAATACGATGAAAACAAATTTGACTTTATTGTTCCTACTAGTTATGATGTTTTCTTGCCAGCCCAAGAAAAGTGATAGTATCGAAATGTCCGTAGCCAAGGCTGCAAAGATTGACAGTATCGAAAATTGTGCAGCAGATACGGTCAAAGCTACCGCTATCTTCTGGATTGATAAAGTAGAAACCAAACACTGCAAAGAGTACGGTTTTCGCACAATCAAAGCTAAGGTGCTCATTCACGAAGATGGAAAGGTTGATTTGCTGTCATTCGTCAAGAAACAATCGCCTGATGTAGAGAAGTATATACGCCATCACCTCTCCAAATTTCAAGTAACGGAAAAGATGTTTGAAGGTGGTTATGTGCAACCCGGAGAGCAATTCGTGCAGCTTCGCTGCTTATGGGGAATGTTGAAAGGCAAATAACAAAAACGCTAAAACCGGTTAGCTTTTGCTTTTCATTTGCACCTTGTTTATCATTTGCACCTTGTTTATCATTTGTACCTTGTTTTTCAGTGCATACCGTTCGTCTACGACTCTGTCCGTAGGGAAGAAAGTGAAAATAAGCCGCCACTCTCCTTCCTTATAGATAAATTTACGTCCACTGGCTCCACGAAGAATTGCTTCGTATTTTTCCTGCAAGAAAGCTTCGATATGTTCCGGCATTTCTGTGCCGGATGCTGAAAAATCCACTGTTATAAAGAAGTGTGGAATAGCTATTTCAGCTACTTTATGGAATATCTGGTCAATAACAGTCATTTCCTGGGTTCTTTTGTTATCTCCAGCAGCTTTCCGTATGCATCAAAAGATCGACGTGAAGCCAATGAAATAGTAATCATCAGCGATAGCATAGATGCTGTGAAAGTAATCACCATAATCATCATCTGATACTTGATAGCGACATTCGGGCTGCTTCCTCCCAGAATTTGTCCGATCATCGTGCCCGGAAGAGCTACCAGTCCCATCACGGCAATGTTCGCAATCAGGGGACTAAACGATTTAATGATGGCCTGCCGGATAAATGGAGCCTGTGCTTCCTGCCTTGTCGCTCCGTTTCCCAATAAATACCGATATAGTTGCTGTTCACGTTTCAATCCGCTATAATAAGTATTCAAGGCTATTACATTGCTCGACAGCATATTACCCATCAGAATTCCGAATATTGGAATAAAGTATTGAGCGCTAAATATATTATCCAGCTGGAGAACAATACCGATAAAATAGATGCCTACCAATACAACGCTACAAAGAAATCCTACCGTAATAGGAATTAATAAAACACTACGTTTCAACTGGGTGCGTACCAATGCGGTCTGCCCGGCCACGAATACCATAATTATCACCCAAAGGAAGTTGATCCAGGGATTGTTCCATAAAAAGAGATATTTCAGATACATGCCGATAAAGAACAGCTGGATAATCATCCGTAGTGTACCAATCACGGCAGGTTTCAGCAGTCCCGTTTTAAATTTCCAAAGGTAAAAAAACGGAATGGCAAGCAATAGTAACCCTATAAAGAGATTATAATATGATATATCAATCGTTCCCACAATTTATTCTTAACAATTCTATCCGATTTGCGTTACAGTTCAATTAATTACAGTTCTATTAAATAATGGCAGCCCGAAGCAAAGTCATTATCATGTGATACGGCTAACACAGCTGTTCCCTTTTCTGCCTGTCTCCGGAAAAAAGACAGGACTTTACCGGTCGATCCGGCATCTAAAGCAGAAGTCGGTTCATCTATGATAATGAGAGGTTTGTTGAGCATTGCAGCCACAGCCAGCATAATACGTTGGCGTTGACCACCCGATACTTCATTCACTCTCTTTGTATATAATTCGTGTTCCAGTCCCAATTCATCGAAACAAGTAAAAAGTCTTTCTTCCGAAAAAGGTACAGAACGATTCACTTTCAGTCCGAACGGGAGAGCCACCATCTCTTTGACCCATTCAAAAGGTAGCGCTAATTCTTGAGGAATCCATGCAATCTGTCTGCGGACACTATCGATAGTCGATATATCAAGCAATGTTTCCCCTACCTGTATAGATCCTTCTTTCAAAGGCACAAACCCCATTACCGCATTCAGCAACGAAGTCTTTCCACAACCGGATTGACCGACAATGCAAGCCGTTTCTCCCCTTTCCAGCTTCATATTGAAACCGGAGAAAAGCACTTCCGTACCAAAAGCAATACAGGCATTATTAATATGTAACATCTATTTGTTCTCTTGAAAATCTTGCCAAAATTGTTCTGTCATCTTAAACATTTGAGTATCCAAGCAGTCTTATCTATATAACAATAACCTCCTTTGCGAATTTTCTCGAAGTTCTGTATGCCGATAGGATAAATTTTATTACTCATATACTCATAACTTTATAAGTTGACAAATACAAAGATAGCCTTTTCCACCCAATAACACAAAGTCCGATACGAAAGTTTTTTCATACCGGACTCTAATGATAGCAGACAAATCAACTGTTTTTTAGAGAATGTAATTTAAACTGTATTAGCAAATAAAATAGTATAAATACATAATTCCACAAAAAAGTCCAATAATAACAACTATAGCGATTAATAATCCAAAATATCCAGGCCTCTTTTTACTGCTCGCTAGCTGCTGTTCTAAGTGCTTTGCATACACTTTGGCTTCTGTTAAATCTTTTGCAGCTTGAGTATTTTCTGCATTTAGCTTATCCAACGATTTTTGTAATTCATAATTCGTCGACTGCATTTTAGATATATTCTCATTAAAATCTTTTGTTTGATTTTCATTGCTATCTCTTAAATCTTTTAATTCCTTTTGCATCAAAATAAGCTGCTTCTGCAAAATATCAGTCTGATTTTTGTGACTATTTTGGCTATTTTCTGCATTCTTAGTTAGGATGGACAATTGATCTTGTAAACTTTTATTCCGTTTCTCCGCAATTTCAATTTGTTCAGCATACATTTTTTGAGCAATTTCATTGTTCTTCGTCAGTACTGTAATTTTTTCTTGTAAATCTTTATTTTGTTTTTCTGTATTTTTAATTTGTTCAGCATGCATTTTCTGACTAACTTCATTGTTCTTTGTCAATACTGTGATTTTCTCCTGTAGATCTTTATTTTGTCTTTCTGCATTTTTAATTTGTTCGGCATACATCTTTTGGCTAATTTCATTGTTCTTTGTCAATACTGTGATTTTCTCCTGTAGATCTTTATTTTGTTTATTTGCAGTCTCTATTTGCTCTTTAAACTGTGTTTTTACCTGTTTCACAAGAATAGCTCTAGACCTGTTTTTCTTCTGAATGACATTCTCAACCATCTCACTAAAATAACTTCCCAATCCATTAGGAGTTGATGCAACTTTATCAGCGATATTCTTAATAAATAACTTCTCATCTACATGACCAACAGCGCAAATAAGAGATGTTTGCAGATTCACAATTGTCTCAAGGACTAATAAATCGTCAAGGCTTTCAATGCCACCTCCACCACCACGAATTAGCGCAATTGCATCATAATGTTCCAAGTCCAATTTTTGCAAATAGGTGGATAATTCGATTGCATTACCGAAAGACACTCTATGTTCTGTAAAGTCTATATGCGAAGAGGCTGCATTTTTCCCAGCATTAAAATCAGACATTGTAATAGAAGTTGAAGCAAACAGTAAAGCTATCATTGGTTTCTCACCCGAAAACAATCTGTTTTCAAGCAAAGAATCCACATTTTTAAATCCCTTCAGACTTTTTAAATTTCGAAGCTCCATCATTTTTAACTCTGTATCTGTCATTACTTGATCTTTAACAACTTCAACACGAGTGACACCGAGAACTAACTGAATAAAACCATTTTGCTTTATTTGCCTGCCAATGATACCACCAATCACTACAAGATTACCATCTTTCAAATTTTCTCGTTGCTTAGGCGTTATCTTAACAGTTATTTCTTCTTGTGTATCTTCATCTCTGATAACATCATAACAAAATGCCCATTGAGTATTGTTTTTCGCACTTTTAAGATACACTCCTTTCAAAAAGATGACCTTTGCACTTGTATTTTGCTTAGCCAAATAACTTTGGAACATACCAAGTATTTCGGATGGTTTGTAGATATCGATATGTTCCAACAATTCGGTCATCTCTATTCTAAAGTATTCTAATTATTATCTTTAAATTCTTCTATTATTTTTTATGGTATGAAACCATATCTCCTTTATCATTACGATACATATCTATTTCTAAAAGATTCTCAGAGACAATTTTTTCTTTGTATTTAAAAATAAAAGTACGCTTACCATCATTGGACTGACACTTAATTGAAGTGTCTGTTTTAGAAATAATTATTCCATGTACTAAAGGATTAAAAGGAGGAATCATTAATTCAAATTTATCTGCATTCATCTTATAATAAATATCTCTTTGAGTTGGACTATCAATCGATTTAACACCATCCTCCCATAAACAATTTCTAGGAGAAGAAAATAAAAGATAATCTTCTCCCGAATTTATCTTATGAACATGAATAAAATACTTTTTAATATAGGAGCTATAATTAGAAGCCAATTGGATATTCATTTTATAACCTTGCATTCCATACTCTTTCTCACTTATTCCATAAAAAGATGGATAATGTCGATTCATATATAAAAAAACTTTATCTGCTACTTGATAGTTTTTACTGGGTAACTATCTAATAAGCCTTCAGAAAAATAGTCAACATCAAAATCAATCTCATGATCATTTTTCATATACAGAAATGCAGCTAAATAAATAGCTTCTGCTTCTAATTCTTTAGTCCCAATTGGCACACCTTTTTTCTTCAGATCTGAAACACTTTCTATAACATACTGCTCGACTGGGTCTGAATATTCTAGTGGCTTTTCAGACTGGGCACTTTGAAGTTGAGTTTAATCGATTTTGTCCTCACTTTCTTTATTTCCAAATAAATAATCAAATATATTCATGATTTTATTATTAATGTTGAGATGAATAATCCTTAAGCACAGTATCTTCTATTTCATCGAATAATTGTTGAGAAAAAGTAACTCCTATACTTTGTTTTTCAATAGGTAACATTTTATATTCTGATATTACTTTTTCTAAAACTTCATCCATTACTATTCCTTTTTCTTTAAATAGTAATTGTTGACTATTAGGATTATAGAACAGAGTCATAAAATATGATTTCATAAATACAATGAATTGTATTGTATTATCAATAATCGATTTGTCATTATACGGATTCATAAAACCAAAACCAGGTTTAAAATTACGAACACCATGGCTCGAATAATTCTCAATATATACCTCTATCATTTTATCTTGTAAAGTTTCGGGAGAATATTGTAGAATTGTCCAAATATAATAAGCAGAAACAGCTTTGATTTCTCCCTCATTCTCTTTGCAAGTCTTATAGAGGAAAAAGAAAGCATTTTCGGCTGCTACACTTAACAAATCTTTATCTTGCACGTTAGCCATAATTGTAAATAAAGCAAAAGCTTTACCAACCTTAAATTTATCTTCCACTTGAATCAATGCCATGCTACCAGCACGCGCTGTTACATTATACAAATTTCCCAATACTCCCATACAGTGATATAAATCACGATTCTCATAATATCTAACAGCTTCTATAGCTATTTCTGAAATTTTATCCATAATCTAATAATTTAAATACTTAACATAAAATCATTAATCAATATTCCAATATGCATTTGGATCGCCATCAAATATAGTATCAATCTCATCGTCACTATATCCCATTTCATCCTGAGCATAAGAACCACTATACCGATCATATGTACTGGATTCTATTAAAGATTCATTATCATATCTCATTTCATCAGTATTAGAATAATAATCGGACAACATATAATTCTCCCTTATATCCTCAATGCGTCTAATTACAGGAAAATTAATGTAAATGGCTTTCAACTCTTCCATAGCTTCATCAGATATAATAAATCTACAATATCGATTGTTGCAAATATTCAGCATACACCAAATAATATATTCTGGATTTATATCCATTACATCACTCAACGACAAACCTTTATATTTACCAAAATCGAACTCATCATCCATATGCTCAAAGTATGCCATATTTTCTATTTTGCTGAAAAGAACAAATCCTCTGGAGAATATACAACATATGACACATTTCCTGTCACAGAGTTTACAAAGCGACATACAACTAAAAAACAAGAAGTTACTGCAGATACACAATCTGTTGAATATGATGTTTTTTTATACATCAATATTTCTTCTGGTAATGTTCTATAATGAACCTTTGAAGAATCGTCTATGAATATTTGGGAAGATGCCTTTTTTAATTGTTGAAGATTTATTTGCTTTCTATTTCTGAATTCTTTATAATAATGATTAGTACTCAAAGCATGTATATATAAATTTTCTAATAAGAGGCTATGTTCTGCTTTATCACAGACCAGCTTTCTATAAATAGGCAAAATTGCAGATTCCTTTTTGGCAGATAGATCAAGCAAAGAGGTTTGTTCTACAGAAAATAAAATACGATCTGAGGCAATGATACCTAATCTCATATCCAATGGTATTGGATTAGTATTTTCCGCACATGGAATAAAACCGTAAACTTCTAGTTTTTCTACTAATTGTGAGCTTGCTATCATACCTGAAGTAAGCTCTTTACTCGATTTTAGTAAATCCAACAGATTTGTTGTACGCATAATTCAATGAAATTTAATATCTCTCAAAGCATAAAGTATATCTTTGATAAATTCTAATTCATGAGGACTCATATTTACTTTTAAAGTAGAATAATTCTGATTTATATTTATAATTTGAAAATCTAAAAAATCAGAATCATCGTAGCGTTCGTAATGTTGTTTAAAAGAGACATATTCATTAGTTATTTCTTTTTCGTTTTTCAAATCCATTGGTCTTTTAAATACGAGATCCCAATAATAAGCTATCGCACCAATATACGGCCATTTTTTCAAACATGTTTCTTTATTGTCGTAACGTATTTTTTTTATTATTTCTATTATTTTAGTAGCTTCGTTATAAAAGTCTTCATGACAATATCGACAAAACATTTCTATTTTTTGATCATATACAACACTTCTCAATTGAGATATTATTAAGTCATAAATATCACATGCATCTTCAACATCAATTCCATAAGAACTTAAGTTTGACTTTAAAGCATTTACTTTCAAGATACGCCAAATATTATACATATCGTTAATAAAAGCGCTCTCTTTACAATCTAAGGCACGTTTTACTGCATAATAATAATTTATTGACTCAGTTTCTGATATTCTAAATTCCTCTACATTAGGATATTGGGCAATTTGATCCCAATAATACATTAAGAGTAATCTAAATGCCCGGTTTTCTTTTGGATATATATTCTCTTTTTCAAATAGCCAAAACATTTGAACTGGCACTATTATTCTTTTAGAATCCAAAATATGCCCTCGTAATAAATAATGTTGCATATCACTTTATTTTTTTGCCCGCAGATTCCCGAATCGAACGATTCATTTTTAGAAAAGTATTTATTATAAAAAGAAAAAGCGCGGGAATCTGTACCTGTTACTCGTCCCGCTTATCAAGGCCTTCGAACTGCCCGCAGTAGTCTGAACGAGCAACGCAGAAGCCCACGCCGATATGTATAAACTTAACATACCTTTTATACAAAAGGTACATTGAATAGATATAAACATATCCCGTAGACACCTACTGTTGCTTTGTTTTTGACTGCTGCTCAAAGTGTTCGAAGTTTTGATAAGCCAAAGACAAAACGTCAAGTAAACGTCTTTCTTTAATATAATAATTCCCCCACCCCATCCACCTTATGAAAAGGCATCGGCGTGGAAAACGATGCAAATATAATGAAAAAAGTATAAACTAATCTAGTTATTAATTATATTTTTGTCACATCTAAAAAACAATGATGGTTTATAAAAATATTTATGTAGACAACTATCTTCAACACCCATTGATTATAAAACAATTTCCCATTAGGCAACGGCGAAATCGTCATTGCCTAATGGGAAATTGTTCGTCAGCCAACGGCAATTTTGCATATTCTATGCAAAATTGCAAAAAAACAGGGAAAGTTTATTGACTTTCCCTGTTTCATAAAGATTAGAATAAAAACTACGCTGCCGGATCGGGTGCTTCGCCACCAGAGCCTCCACCTCCATCTGGTTTTTCGCCTCCGGTTTCATCTTCGTCACCAGCACTTGCACTTACTTCTCTATCTGAGAACAATTCAATGCTTGCATTACCAAGCATTGTTTTGAATTTGGTTCCAGGAGTAAATACAATCTTTCTTCGAATAATAGTAGCAGCATTTACATCCTCCTCTTTATCCTTGCTCGCAGCATTAATAGCAGGGCGAAATGAACCGAACTCACCAAACCTCACAGAGAAACCTTCTTCCAAGAAAGTAATCATGGTATCTTCTGCACCTTTTAGTATGACATCTACCATGGCACGATGTATACCAGTTCTCTGGTTTACTTCATTACATAGTTTTTCATAACTAATACTACCAATAAGAACATTAGCAGCAACGTACTTCTCTTGCTTGTTCTCCTTATCAAAGTTCAGCACGATTTTTTTCTTTCTATAGCGTATAGCCATAATAATAAATATTTAAATTAATAGTTATATCAAGAAGTCACTCAATTGACTTCTTGACAAAAATAGCACTATATATGTCAATTCAAAATGATAGTGCAATATTTATTTTAATTCACTACATACCAGTATATTACAACTCATTTTAAGCGTAAATGATTACAAAAACAAGAAAATACGGCAGAATTCTAAGTTCTATCAACAACACTACTATCAACTCCATCATTATTATCAACATCAGTACTTATATCTATCTATACAACAGGTCCTTTAATTCGTATAATAGCAGAATCAGATTCACTACTAACAACAGCCTCAAATGCACCACTAATAATAACAGTGCTAAGTTCATCACTAACAACACTACTAAGTCCATGACTAACAATATTGCTAATACTCCTATTTATTTCATCATCTAGTGTAATTTTGCCAATTTTCATTTATCTTTGCCTTACTAATTAATTCAAGAAAGTTATGATACTGAACGAAAGAGACGCTCGTCACGAGCATATATTGCAGGTAGCACGTCAGATGATGACGGCTGCACGCACTGCTCCGAAAGGAAAAGGAATCGATATTATTGAAGTGGCCCTCATCACTGATGAAGAGATTAAACAATTATCGGACACTATGATAACTATGGTAGAAGAACACGGAATGAAATTCTTCCTTCGTGATGCCGACAACATCCTAAGTGCCGAATGTGTTGTACTGATAGGAACACGCGAGCAGACACAGGGCTTGAATTGCGGCCATTGCGGATTTGCTACCTGTGCCGGACGTACTGATGGAGTTCCCTGCGCATTGAACAGCATAGATGTAGGTATCGCCATAGGTTCCGCATGCGCCACGGCAGCCGATTTACGCGTAGACACACGCGTCATGTTCTCCGCCGGATTGGCAGCACAACGCCTGAACTGGCTGAAAGACTGCAAGATGGTAATGGCAATCCCCATAAGCGCATCCTCCAAGAATCCGTTCTTTGACCGGAAACCGAAGCAGGAAACCAATGTATAACAGTCACATCGATGCAGAAAACAAACAGATTTTAGATGCAGACAATAAACTGATTTTATAAATAACTAAATATATATAGTCTAATGGGAATCATGGTTGGACTCCCCAGCCCAAGCGGCTCGGAGAAAGATTTGCAGTTGAACTTCGGCAAAAATATGACCGTACAGGTAGAAATGAGAGCACCTCATTTGCCTGCCGAATGGCATATGCAAAGCGGTATACAGTTGACATGGCCACATGCCGGTACAGATTGGGCCTACATGCTGGCGGAAGTGCAAGAGTGTTTTATCAATATTGCCAGGGAAATAGCAAAGCGTGAATTATTATTGATTGTCACTCCCGAACCGGAAGAAGTGAAAAAGCAGATAGCTGCCACTGTCAATATGAATAACGTCCGCTTTCTGGAATGTGCCACTAATGATACATGGGCACGCGACCACGGAGCCATTACAATGATAGATACCGGCACCCCTTCCCTGCTCGACTTCACCTTCAACGGCTGGGGACTGAAATTTGCTTCCGAACTGGATAATCAAATTACCAAGCATGCCGTAGAAGCCGGAGCCTTGAAAGGCCAGTATATAGACCATCTTGACTTCGTTCTTGAAGGAGGTTCTATCGAAAGCGATGGAATGGGTACATTGCTCACCACTTCCGAATGTCTGCTTTCCCCCCAACGAAACGGACAACTGAACCAGGTAGAGATAGAAGAATACCTGAAATCAACCTTCCACCTGCAAAAGGTGCTTTGGTTAGATCACGGTTATCTGGCCGGTGATGATACCGACAGCCACATCGACACTTTGGCACGCTTCTGTTCTACGGACACCATTGCTTACGTGAAATGTGAAAACAAAGAAGATGAACATTACGAAGCACTGCTCGCAATGGAAGAACAGCTGAAAACATTCCGCACCTTAGCAGGAGAACCCTATCGCCTATTGGCCTTACCCATGGCAGACAAGATAGAAGAAGGCGGCGAACGCCTGCCTGCAACTTACGCCAATTTCCTGATTATGAACGACGTTATTCTCTACCCGACATACAATCAGCCGGCGAATGACAAAAAAGCAGGAGAAGTATTGCAACAGGCATTTCCAGATTATCAAATAATTGGAATAGACTGTCGCGCCCTGATTAAACAGCACGGTTCCCTACACTGCGTCACCATGCAATATCCGCTGGGTGTTATAAAGGAGTCATAAAAGAATTACAAAGAAGCTATAAAGGAATTATAAAATAATGAATGAATCAACCCACTAATTATTCATCATGAGAAAGATAAAAGTCGGAATCATCCAACAATCCAATACCGCAGATATTAAAGCCAATCTGATGAACCTCGCAAAGAGTATCGAGGCTTGTGCCGCCCACGGCGCACAACTGATTGTGCTCCAGGAGTTACACAATTCACTTTATTTCTGCCAGACAGAAAACACTAACCTGTTTGATCTTGCCGAACCAATTCCCGGGCCTTCCACAGGCTTTTATTCCGAGTTGGCAGCAGCTAATGAAGTAGTCCTTGTCACCTCTCTTTTTGAGAAACGTGCTCCCGGACTTTATCATAACACCGCTGTCGTATTCGACCGCGACGGAAGCATTGCAGGAAAATACCGGAAAATGCATATTCCCGATGATCCGGCTTACTACGAAAAGTTCTATTTCACTCCGGGAGACATCGGCTTTGAACCGATTCAAACTTCCTTAGGAAAACTGGGCGTATTAGTATGCTGGGATCAATGGTATCCGGAAGCTGCCCGTCTGATGGCACTGAAAGGTGCAGAACTTTTAATTTATCCTACCGCCATTGGCTGGGAAAGCAGCGATACGGACGATGAAAAAGCCCGTCAACTCAATGCCTGGATTATTTCACAACGCGCTCATGCCGTTGCCAATGGACTTCCTGTTATCTCCGTCAACCGTGTAGGACACGAGCCTGATCCATCCGGACAAACAAACGGTATCTTATTCTGGGGAAACAGTTTTGTAGCGGGACCACAAGGGGAATTTCTGGCACAAGCCGGAAACGATCACCCGGAAAACATGGTAGTGGAAATAGATATGGAACGTTCGGAAAACGTTCGCCGTTGGTGGCCTTTCCTTCGTGATCGCCGGATTGACGAATATGATGGGCTAACCAAACGCTTTCTGGATTAAAGATTGCTCCAACATAACTTTACTGCAAAAAGTTTATTGTAGGAAGTTTATTACAGGAAATTTATTGCCTGAATTTTATCACATAAAGTTTCCTATATAAAGTTTATCTAATAAAGAAAAAAAGAAAGGCACAGAGTTCAAATCTAATTTTAGAACTCTGTGCCCTTTCAATATATTATCATAAATAACTATTTCATTGAAACGTTATTTTTTTGTTGGCTAGAAAATTAGCCCCTCCATAAATAAACAATCCCAGGAATTGGGCCAGATATTCATTCACGTCCAATCCTTCTACCAATAACACAAGAAATAAGAACTGTGCGGTGTAAGCCACGGCAAAAGCAGAACAAAAGAGCAGTATCTGTTTCCAGATACTATTCTTTTTATTTTCTACGGGGAATATCCAGTATTTGCACCAGATAAAGTTATGGATTTGAGCTATCAGATACGCTGTTATATTAGCCACCATATAGTCACCGTCGAATGACATTTCTTTCATCATTAACCATACAACCAACGCCATAATTAAGGCGTTCATTGTACCGATGACTATAAAACGGAATATACGTACAGATTCTTTCACTCGCCCTCTTTCAGATCAACGATCAAATTCAGTTCATCAAGTTGAGTCTGGTCGATTGCAGACGGTGCATCCAGCATCACATCACGTCCGGAATTGTTTTTCGGGAACGCAATACAGTCGCGGATAGAATCCAAACCAGCGAACAAAGATACCCAACGGTCGAGTCCGTATGCCAAACCACCGTGAGGAGGTGCACCATACTTAAAGGCATTCATCAGGAAGCCAAACTGTGCTTCTGCCTTCTCCGGAGTGAATCCAAGAATCTCGAACATCTTCGCCTGTAATTTCGCATCGTGGATACGGATAGATCCGCCGCCAACTTCCACACCATTAATTACCATATCATAAGCATCTGCACGTACAGCTGCCGGATCAGTGTCCAACATAGGAATATCTTCCTGCTTCGGATGAGTAAACGGATGATGCATAGCCATCAGACGGCCTTCCTCCTCGCTCCATTCGAACATCGGGAAGTCAATCACCCAAAGGCAAACAAACTTATTCTTATCACGCAATCCCAGTTGAGCGCCCATTTCCAGACGAAGCTCACAAAGTTGTTTACGTGTTTTCATCACATCGTCGCCGGACAGGATCAGAATCAAGTCACCCGGTTTAGCACCGAATGCCTCTTTCATTTGCTGAAGCACTTCCTGCGTATAGAATTTATCCACGCTCGATTTCACAGTTCCGTCCGCTTCTACACGGGCATATACCATACCTTTTGCACCAATCTGCGGTTTCTTTACGAATTCCGTCAATGCATCCAGTTGTTTACGGGTATAGGTTGCAGCACCTTCGGCACAGATACCACCCACATAAGCAGCATTATCGAAAACAGAGAATCCGTGACCTTTCATAATATCCATCAATTCCACGAATTTCATGCCGAAACGCAAGTCCGGTTTGTCGCTACCATAATATTTCATGGCATCCGCCCAAGACATACGCTGGAACGGTTCAGCCAGTTCCACACCACGCAGTGTTTTGAACAAATGTTTAGCCATTCCTTCGAAAGTAGTGATAATATCTTCCTGCTCAACGAAGCTCATTTCGCAGTCAATCTGCGTAAATTCCGGCTGACGGTCAGCACGCAAGTCCTCATCGCGGAAACATTTTGCGATCTGGAAGTAACGGTCGAAACCGGAAACCATCAGCAATTGCTTCAATGTCTGCGGAGATTGCGGAAGTGCGTAGAACTGTCCCGGATTCATACGTGACGGCACCACGAAGTCACGTGCACCTTCAGGAGTAGAACCGATCAAAACAGGCGTTTCCACTTCGATGAAGCCCAGACTATCCAGATATTTGCGAACTTCAATCGTCATTCTGTGGCGCAGTTCCAGATTAGAGCGGACAGCGTTACGACGCAAATCCAGGTAACGATATTTCATGCGGATATCATCACCACCATCCGTATTATCCTCAATGGTGAACGGGGGAGTCATTGCAGTATTTAGTACGTTCAGTTCGGAAACGATAATTTCAATGTCTCCGGTAGGAATGTTTACATTCTTGCTGAAACGTTCATTAACCGTTCCTGTCACTTGAATGACGAACTCACGTCCCAATTTATTAGCACGTTCACAGAGTTCAGCATTAATTTCTTCGTTAAAGACCAACTGGGTAATTCCGTAACGGTCGCGGAGGTCAATAAAAGTCATTCCTCCCATTTTACGGCTGCGCTGTACCCATCCGGACAGCGTAACTTGCTTGTTTACATCAGAGATTCTTAGTTCTCCACATGTGTGCGTTCTGAACATATATTTTTTATTTAAACGATTATCACTCGCGTTTTTATTTTGATTGAACCAAAACTGCGCAAAAGTACGCAATAATTTGTAATTCGTAGTCAGTAATCCGTTATTTTATCAGACTTTCTTTGTCAGCTTTTTCAATATTTTCTTGTTTCTGTCTGTTATATTGTCAACGATGGCTTCATTCATCAATTTGATGCCATTCATATATTCCTGCGCTCTTTGGAGCACATTGGCAGCATCCTTTTCCGACGCTTGCGGCACCACTACGCGCAATCCCCTTTGGATCAACTCAATGTTCACATTAGCGTCCGTTTCCATGGGGTCGCCGTCAAAGTGCACTACTCCCGGAGAAGTGCGGCGGATACACAACTGCTTGCAACGGAAAGTCTTGATACGGCTATTCTGATCGATTGTCTTATTGAATAACTGGAAAGCCAATGAGGGGACATCCAATACGGTGAATGGTTCAAGAATGGTCACATCCAGCAAGCCATCCGTCAGCGTAGCTTGCGGGGCGATATAAGCATTGTTTCCATATTGCGACGCGTTTCCGCAGGCAATCAGGAAAGCCTTATACTTGGAAACTCCGTTTTCCGTTTCCAGTTCATACGTTTCCGGTTCATATTTAAGACTCTCTTGCAGGGTCTTTTCCAGATAAGTCAACAGCCCGCGTTTACCGGCATGCGCAAACTTCAGACTAACAAAAGCATCGAACCCCAATCCGCAAGTGCAGAAAAAATCCACACCATTAATCTTACCATAATCTATAACATCCATGCAACCTTCATTCAGCACTTCCAGCGCCCTTTTCGGTTCCATCGGTATATGCAAATGCCGCGCCAGTCCATTGCCCGATCCGCAAGGAATAATTCCCAGTGCGGTATCAGTATGCACCAACGAACGAGCTATTTCATTGATTGTCCCGTCCCCGCCGATAGCCACTACTATATCAGTTTTCTCTTCGGCAGCTTTGGCAGCTATTTCTACTGCATGACCGGCTCTTTCCGTATACACTACTTCCCAAGAGTATCTCGCCTTGTCTATTTTTTCGTCCAGCAAGTTAAGAATCAATTCTTTACTTTGTGTTCCCGAAATAGGGTTGACGACGAATTTTATTTTTTTCATCCTTTCGTTCATGCCATTTTTGTCAATTGTAGACGACAAAAGTAATATAAATATCTTAAATTTTAATCTATTAGAGGTTTCTAATCACATGCAAGCAACTTTTTTCTCTTAAAAAGAACAGATAAAAGCAAATTTTGTTATCTTTGCCCCCTGTTTTTAAACACTTGTTAAGATAAAAAGATGCTAGATCGTCAGCGAACGATCTGATTATGAGTATAATAAATTATAATTCATGGGATTATTACAAGAGAAGTTAGCTAAGTACGACCTGCCACAAAAGTTTATGGCACAGGGCGTTTACCCATATTTCCGTGAGATAGAAGGAAAACAGGGTACAGAGGTAGAAATGGGCGGACACGAAGTGTTGATGTTCGGTTCCAATGCATACACTGGCCTTACGGGAGATGAAAGAGTGATTGAAGCAGGTGTCAAGGCCATGCATAAATATGGTTCCGGATGCGCAGGTTCGCGCTTCTTGAATGGTACACTTGACCTGCACGTTCAATTGGAAAAAGAACTGGCTGCCTTTGTAGGCAAAGATGAAGCACTCTGCTTCTCAACCGGTTTTACGGTGAATTCCGGAGTTATTCCTGCTTTGACAGATCGCAATGATTATATCATTTGTGACGACCGCGACCATGCATCTATCGTAGATGGCCGTCGCCTCTCCTTCTCTCAACAACTGAAATATAAGCATAACGATATGGCGGATCTGGAAAAGCAACTTCAAAAGTGCAACCCGGATTCAGTGAAGCTCATCATAGTAGACGGCGTGTTCTCTATGGAAGGCGACCTGGCAAACTTGCCCGAAATCGTACGCTTGAAACATAAATACAACGCTACTATCATGGTAGACGAAGCTCATGGATTGGGGGTATTTGGAAAACAAGGACGTGGCGTTTGCGACCATTTCGGTCTGACTCACGAAGTTGACCTGATTATGGGTACTTTCAGCAAATCGCTGGCTTCTATCGGTGGATTCATTGCTGCTGATTCTTCTATCATCAACTGGTTACGTCACAACGCACGTACTTATATATTTAGTGCATCCAACACTCCGGCTGCTACCGCATCTGCTCTTGAAGCTCTCCACATCATCCAGAATGAACCGGAAAGACTTGAAGCGCTGTGGGAAGCTACCAACTATGCATTAAAGCGTTTCCGTGAAGCAGGTTTTGAAATCGGTGCAACAGAATCACCTATCATTCCTCTTTATGTACGTGACACGGAGAAAACATTCATGGTCACTAAATTGGCTTTCGACGAGGGTGTATTTATCAATCCTGTTATTCCTCCGGCATGTGCACCGCAAGATACTTTGGTGCGTGTGGCATTGATGGCTACTCATACAAAAGATCAAATTGACCGCGCTGTAGAGAAGCTGGTTAAGGCATTTAAAGCACTGGATATTTTATAATCCGATTTATATAAATCATCTAAAAAAGTCTGGTACAGTAATGTATCAGACTTTTTTATTATCTTTACGCCTACAACAATATGTGTGATTATGCAAGATATAGTAAACGGACGCTGCGGTTGGTGCGGAACTGACGAACTGTATGTGAAATACCACGATCAGGAGTGGGGAAAGTTAGTGACCGACGACAAGACACAGTTTGAGTTTCTTGTGCTGGAAAGTGCTCAAGCAGGATTGAGTTGGATAACTATCCTTAAAAAGCGAGAGGGATATCGCAAAGCCTTTTGTGATTTCGACCCTGAACGAGTGGCACAAATGAACGATGAAGATATTGAACGACTGATGCAATTTGATGGCATTGTGAAAAACCGTCTGAAAATCAAAGCGACAATTACAAATGCAAGACAGTTCTTAGCCATACAAAAAGAATTCGGTAGTTTTTACGACTATACACTGTCGTTCTTTCCCGAAAGAAAACCGATCATCAATACCTTTCAGTCATTGAGTGAGATTCCGGTATCATCTCCCGAATCTGATGCCATGAGCAAGGATATGAAGAAACGAGGATTTAAATTCTTTGGAGCTACGATTTGTTATGCTCACTTGCAGGCAGCAGGGTTTATTAACGACCATCTGGCAGACTGTATTTGCCGGTAGGAGAAAGTTACCTTAGCGTTAACATCAATCGTCTTATCTTCTTTGAATGTCGGACTGGTAAGTTCTACACCCCAGGGAGTAGCAGCTGCACGAGTGGTAACTTTTACAATAGCTACTTCCATTCCTTTACTGCTGGTCAGCTCGGCCTTGATAGCGGCATAATCACCCTTTTTCACGTTAAGCGCTAGTGTGAGTTCATATTTTTCGCTGTCCACTTTAAACTCGTTGAACTTATCAAGACAGCGATTTCTTTCATAAACGAAACCAAATCTTCTTTCTTCATCAGCTTTTTTAATAATTATTGTTTACTGATTTAACAGCCGAATTTATTCGACAAAACAAAACTAAAAATAGATTTTGACACACCTAATTCACGTCCTTAAAAATCAATTTATTTTACAGTTATAAATCAATTCCTTTTCATACTTTTGCGGGAAATTAAGCCGACAATACAGGTTTGATATACAATTTAATTATTTATAATGAAAGAAGACAAAACAGGCACGGAAACCTACATCATCAATGGCTTCAAACCGTTCTCGCAATTTGCGACGGAATATTTTCCGTGTCCTTCGCAATGCGTTCAGAAAAAAGACGCTTTTTTTATCCCCTAAATGAAGGCTCCAAACCTGTGCGGAAGAGGCTCCGTTTGATACATTCAGAGGCTTCGTTTCAAGCAAACGGAACCTCTGTTTTTTACCTCACCCCTCCTATCCAATACTCTACTACCCAAACATCCGGTTCGGGCATCGGATTGAGCCTGTGCAAACAAATCATAACTTTGCATGACGGAAGTATCAATATAAAATCGGAATCAGGGAAAGGAAGTTATTTTATTCTTACTTTCCCTAAATGAGAATCACTGAAAGCCTCTGAACCTTTGGGACTGATGTAATAATCAGGGTAACAGCAGAGGAATTATCCTCTGCTACCCAGGCTATTCGCATCGGGATTCAGCTCCTTTACAGCCTCTTTGACTGCTTTGTTACTCGGCTTGCGGTATGCTTCCCCCTGTTGTACGGGGACAATCTCATTCACCATTCTTTCATATCCTTTTTGCTCTAACAAGTGCACTTCTTTTTCACTTGCTTCGTTTTGTTTTTTTGTTTTCATAAGACTTTTCATTTTAAATTTCTTATTTAGAGAACAGAAAACAGCGAAAGATGGTTCATACCCGCAGATTATTTATGTATATCTTTTCCGTCATATACAAACTAAATCTTATATTTGTGCTTTCATTCCACTTATCCTCTTAATAAATTATGAAAGAAAACAAATACGATAATAATCGCTTCTTTAGTCAATATTCGCAAATGTCCCGTTCGGTGGAAGGTTTGAAAGGTGCTGGAGAATGGCACGTATTACAGAAAATGCTCCCCAATTTTGCAGGAAAAAGGGTGTTGGATTTAGGCTGTGGATTCGGATGGCATTGCATTTATGCAATAGAACATGGAGCGACACACGTTACCGGAATTGATATTTCTGAAAAAATGCTCGAAGAAGCCCGGAAAAGAAACCCGTCTCCACTCATTGAATATCAATGTATGGCTATTGAGGACTTTGATTTTCAGCCGGATTCTTATGATATAGTTATCAGCTCATTAACTTTCCATTACCTCGAATCTTTTATAGATATATGCCGGAAAATTAATCATTGCTTAACTCCGGGAGGGGCTTTTGTCTTTTCTGTCG
The DNA here is from genome assembly GCF_040812255.1 of Bacteroides sp. L008. Lineage (NCBI taxonomy): Bacteria > Pseudomonadati > Bacteroidota > Bacteroidia > Bacteroidales > Bacteroidaceae > Bacteroides > Bacteroides sp. L008. The sequence goes on from NZ_JBFNXO010000001.1 coordinate 1,210,631, forward strand.
AGCATCCTATATTTACAGCTTACGGCAATCAGGATTGGCATTACGACCAGGAGAGGAATCCTATCCATTGGCCGGTAGATCGTTATTTTACAGAAGGTAAACGCACGGCAGTCTTTCTGGGCGAAGAAGTGGTCAAATACCACAAAACATTGACTACCTATATAAACAGCCTCCTTCAAACCGGATTTGAGATATGCGAACTGATAGAGCCACAACCCGACGAAAAGTTGTTGGATACTATTCCGGGAATGAAAGATGAACTACGACGCCCCATGATGCTTCTGATCTCTGCCAAGAAAAAAAAGTGAAGCCGCAAAGCAATGAGATTCAAGGTATTGAAAAATAATAAATAAAAAACATTCGCTTAGCTATTGTTAATTAAAAAATACTCCCTATCTTTGCACCGCTTTTGGAAATAATAACCCCAAAGTTTTCGGGGTGTAGCGCAGTCCGGTTAGCGCACCTGCTTTGGGAGCAGGGGGTCGTGGGTTCGAATCCCGCTACCCCGACTACAAAAAGAGGGTTATTAAGTTCAAAGTTTTTCGGGGTGTAGCGCAGTCCGGTTAGCGCACCTGCTTTGGGAGCAGGGGGTCGTGGGTTCGAATCCCGCTACCCCGACGAAGAAAATCAAGTCAAGATTCACAAAATAAAGCCAGTACAATTAGTATTGGCTTTTTTATTATATATAGGATAAGTGCAATTATCCCTGTTTGGGGACAAATAAAAAGGGCAATTCTTTGAAATATCTTTGAACAGATTCCTAGCATTATCTTCATTTTTTTATTTAATTTAGAGTAAAAATCTATTTTGTTAACTTTATTCCCCTTTTATTTTGGCGTTATCAATGTTTTGCGTTAACTTTATAGCGGAAATACAAACATTGTTTATAGAGAAAACGATAACAAACAAAATACTTAAACACATGAAGAAAACTCTGCTGATGCTCGTTGTTATTTTCATTTCATTATATTCGCATTCACAAAGTCCCTTTCTGAATTTTAGAATTCCAGAAAAATCAAATAAGCGTATCATTGGATATTCTTCAAGTAATAAAATAGATGTTTTTTTTGAATATAAAATATCAACCTTGTAATACTCTAATACAGTATTACAAACAGGATTCCAATAAATTGATTGTATAACAAAAGTAACGATATGATGAAAAAGTTTTTTTATTTGAGTGCGATACTAGCCATCGTTTTGGTTTCATGTAATTCAGAAAAGGAGTATATAGCAAAGCTCTCTAATACCGCTTCCATGATTGAGAAAGAAGCTGATTTAAGTGAAGCAATAGCTCTTCATTATTGTGATACTTGGAGAAAAGTGATTTATGATCATGAATACAATGGAGAATATTGTACTGATTTCAATGAAGCCTTAGCGAAGCATCAGGAGTTTATAATCACAACAGACACCTATAAGAGGCTCAAACAAAAGAAAGATTCAATTGAGGCTATAATGCCACAACTAAATGATTATCCTTCAAATTGTAAAGATGCTTATAATGAGTTAGTATCAATATATGCAGATGCAGATGAATTATTCAGATTTGCAGATGAGCCTAGGGGCTCTTTATCTACATACTCAACAAAAACGACAGACCTTTATCAAAAGATAGAAAAGTCACTGAAAGAATTTAAAATAAAGCATATACAAAACAAATAATTTAAGAGAGTAGTTTAGTTATTGCAGCAGCTTATTGAATTTAAGACTATCAAAAGACAAAATAATAATTTCACTTCGAGAGCAACTTCAGAAAGTACTGCTAAAAAATAGTGTTCAAAAGCTAGAAATTACTCTCTTGAATTATGAGTTAGAAAAGAACAAAACAAAGATCTCAAAATAGCGTATTTGAACCAGCTTTGAAAGAGTGACGGTATATGCTCGCGATAGTGACGGTATCGCTGTCATATACCGTCACTATCTTTACCGGATAGCGTCACCCTTTTACATATTCAAATAATAATCCCGGGTTAGCGTCATATATTCCTCACTATATTGATGACGAGCCAGTTCTGTCAATAGTTCTTCTACAATACACTCTTGATTGGAAAAAGAAAAAGTAATCAAAACACGTTTCGGAATACCGCCGGGCTTAGTGATTACATTCAGTTGACGGACTGCATATAGCTTTCTCATATAAGCTATCTTTTTTACCCGTTCAGCTACATCTGCCGGAATCACCATTGTGAAAAATCCGTCTTCTGCCAATAATCCGCTTACTCCTTCCAACAAATCTTCATAAGTCAAAGAATCATTGTGACGAGCCGCGGCTCTCTGACGATCCGGACATTCCAGCGAATCGACAAAATAAGGAGGATTAGAAACAATTACGTCGAATTTATCCGAAGACCTGTATTTCTTAAAATCAGCCTGCACCACTTCTACCCGCTCCTTCCAAGGCGAACGAATGATATTTTCCCTGGCTTGCCCGACAGCCGCTTCGTCTATTTCCAACGCTACAATATTTGCATCCGGCAAACTGCGTTGCGCCAACATTAAAGCCACCAACCCAGTTCCCGTCCCAATGTCCAGAATCCGGTGCGCACTCTCAACGAGAGTCCAAGCCCCCAGAAGTACTCCATCCGTACCGACTTTCATGGCACATTTATCATGCCATACCGTAAATTGCTTAAATTTAAAATAAGGATTCGACATTTTATCCGTTTATCTTAAAGCCGTTTTATACTATTATTTTATTGCAAATCGCCAAAAATAAATAATAATTATGGAATACTCCCTTTATAAGCCGATATTTTGGCATTGTTTTTGTGTTTTTATTCTGCGCAGTGCTTTATTATTAGAGAGAATCAATTAACTTTGCAAACGATTTATGCATATCAGTATGACATAAACTAAATTAAAACGAAAAGATGAAAGAAAGATATTTATTGGAAGATGGAGGCGATAACAGCTTCTCGCTAATCACAGACTATGATGGGAACGATGAACAAGCATTTGATGTAAATGTGAAATCTGGTGAAATTCTTCCAGTACTCCCCTTACGTAATATGGTGTTGTTTCCTGGAGTATTCCTGCCGATCACGGTAGGCCGCAAGTCTTCTCTGAAACTCGTACGAGATGCCGACAAGAAACATAAAGATATTGCAGTAGTATGCCAGAGATCGGCACATACAGAAGATCCGAAACTGGAGGATTTACACAATATCGGTACCGTAGGACGAATTGTGCGGATATTGGAAATGCCCGATCAGACAACAACTGTCATTCTTCAGGGAATGAAACGTTTAAGTCTGACAAACATCATCGAAACTCATCCGTACCTGAAAGGTGAAATACAACTTTTGGAGGAAGATGTCCCAGGCAAAGATGATAAAGAGTTTCAAGCCTTGGTGGAAACTTGCAAGGACTTGACAATGAGATACATCAAATCGTCAGATGTGATGCATCAGGATTCGTCGTTTGCTATTAAAAACATCAACAACCCAATGTTCCTGGTCAATTTCATCTGCTCAAACCTGCCGTTCAAGAAAGATGAGAAGATGGACTTGTTGAGCATCAACTCATTGCGTGAACGCACTTATCACTTACTGGAAATTCTGAACCGTGAAGTGCAGTTGGCAGAAATCAAGGCATCCATCCAAATGCGTGCCCGTGAAGATATCGACCAGCAACAACGCGAATACTTCCTGCAACAGCAGATCAAGACTATTCAGGATGAACTGGGTGGCGGCGGCCAAGAGCAGGAAATAGAGGAAATGCGCCAGAAGGCAGAAAGAATGCGCTGGAATTTAGAAGTCAGAGACACGTTCATGAAAGAACTTGCCAAACTGGAGCGTACTCACCCGCAATCTCCGGATTACAGCGTACAGCTCAACTATCTGCAAACGATGCTCAATCTCCCATGGGGTACTTATACAACTGACAATCTGAACCTTAAAAACGCAGAAAAGACGTTGAACAAAGACCATTACGGACTGGAGAAAGTAAAAGAACGTATTTTGGAACACTTAGCCGTATTGAAGCTGAAAGGTGATATGAAATCACCGATTATCTGCTTGTATGGCCCTCCGGGAGTGGGTAAAACATCTCTTGGAAGATCCATCGCATCTGCGCTCAAACGGAAATATGTACGTATGTCTTTAGGTGGTGTGCATGACGAAGCGGAGATTCGTGGTCATCGTAAGACTTATATCGGTGCTATGCCCGGACGAATCATCAAGAGCTTGATAAAAGCCGGTGCTTCCAATCCTGTTTTCATCTTGGATGAAATAGACAAGGTCAGTGCCGACCGTCAGGGGGACCCTTCTTCTGCATTGCTGGAAGTGCTCGACCCGGAACAGAATACTTCTTTCCATGATAACTTCCTAGATGTAGACTACGATCTCTCCAAGGTATTGTTTATTGCAACAGCCAACAACCTGAACACAATCCCCGGTCCGTTGCTGGACCGTATGGAATTGATTGAAGTAAGCGGATATATCACGGAAGAGAAAGTCGAGATTGCCCGCAAGCATCTGCTACCCAAAGAATTGGAAGCCAACGGACTCAAAAAAACGGATATCAAGCTTCCTAAAGATACGCTGGAAGCTATAATCGAGTCATATACCCGTGAAAGCGGCGTTCGCGAACTGGAAAAGAAGATCGGTAAGATTCTTCGCAAATCGGCTCGCCAATATGCTACGGACGGTTATTTCGCTAAGACGGAAATCAAACCGACAGATTTGTATGATTTCCTCGGAGCACCCGAATATACACGCGACAAGTATCAGGGAAATGATTACGCAGGTGTAGTCACCGGATTGGCATGGACAGCTGTCGGAGGCGAAATCTTATTTGTAGAAACCAGTTTGAGCCGCGGCAAGGGCGGACGTCTTACATTGACCGGTAACTTGGGAGATGTGATGAAAGAATCTGCCATGCTGGCACTTGAATATATCAAGGCGCATGCTTCTGTCCTTAGTCTGGACGAAGAGATCTTTGACAACTGGAATATCCATATCCACGTTCCTGAAGGGGCTATTCCGAAAGACGGTCCATCAGCAGGTATCACGATGGCCACTTCACTGGCTTCTGCCCTGACTCAAAGAAAAGTGAAAGCCAACATTGCCATGACGGGAGAAATCACTCTTCGCGGCAAAGTGCTTCCTGTGGGTGGCATCAAGGAGAAGATATTGGCAGCCAAACGTGCCGGAATCAAGGAAATCATCATGAGTGCCGAGAACAAAAAGAACATAGATGAAATTCAGGATATTTATTTGAAAGGACTGACTTTCCACTATGTAAACGATATAAAAGAGGTATTCGCTATTGCATTGACCAACGAAAAAGTAACGGATCCTATTGATTTATCTGTTAAGAAACCCAGCCAGGAATGACATTTGAGTTACAATATACAGACACTAAAAGTAATGCCCGTGCCGGTCTGATAACAACAGACCACGGGCAGATACAAACACCTATCTTCATGCCGGTGGGCACACTGGGCACTGTAAAGGGAGTACATCTGACCGAATTAAAAGAAGACATTCAGGCACAGATTATTCTGGGTAATACCTATCACCTCTATTTGCGTCCGGGATTGGACGTGATCGAGAAAGCAGGCGGACTGCACCGCTTTAACGGTTTCGACCGCCCCATGCTGACTGACAGCGGTGGTTTTCAGGTATTTTCATTAGCCGGAATCAGAAAGCTGCGTGAAGAAGGAGCTGAATTTCGTTCGCATATCGACGGAAGCAAGCACATCTTCACTCCGGAGAAGGTGATGGACATTGAACGGACTATCGGTGCGGATATTATGATGGCTTTTGACGAATGTCCTCCGGGCGACTCGGATTACGAGTATGCCAAAAAGTCATTAGGATTAACCCACAGGTGGCTCGACCGTTGTATACAACGTTTTAATGAGACAGAACCTAAATACGGTTACAACCAGTCTCTCTTCCCCATCGTCCAGGGATGCGTTTATCCTGACCTGCGCAAGCAATCTGCAGAGTTTGTAGCGTCCAAAGGTGCTGACGGGAATGCTATCGGCGGTTTGGCGGTAGGTGAACCGGTAGACAAGATGTATGAAATGATCGAGATTGTCAATGAAATACTTCCCAAAGACAAACCCCGTTACCTGATGGGGGTCGGAACTCCTGTCAACATTCTTGAAGGAATAGAACGCGGCGTGGATATGTTCGACTGCGTTATGCCTACAAGAAACGGACGAAATGGCATGTTGTTCACCAAAGATGGCATTATCAATATGCGGAACAAAAAATGGGAAACAGACTTCTCTCCTATTGAAGCCGACGGAGCCTCTTGCGTGGATACATTGTACAGCAAGGCTTATTTGCGCCATCTTTTCCATGCACAAGAGCTACTGGCTATGCAAATCGCTTCCATACACAATCTGGCATTCTATCTGTGGCTGGCAGGGGAAGCAAGAAAGCACATTATTGCCGGAGATTTCTCGACCTGGAAGCCGATGATGGTTAAAAGAGTATCAACTAGATTATAAGAAATGAAAAGCAATCGATTTATAAAACGGCTGGACTGGTATATCATCAAGAAGTTCTTGGGGACATACGTATTTGCTATTGCACTAATCATTTCTATTGCAGTGGTATTCGACTTCAACGAAAAGATGGACAAACTAATGGAGCATGAAGCTCCATGGGATAAAATCATCTTTGAATACTACATGAACTTTATCCCCTATTTCTCCAATCTGTTCAGTCCATTGTTCGTATTCATTGCTGTTATTTTCTTTACCTCCAAACTGGCAGAAAACTCCGAAATTATCGCGATGTTCTCCACCGGTATGAGCTTTAAAAGGATGATGCGCCCTTATATGATTTCTGCCGCTATCATCGCATTGGTCACCTTCACACTAAGTTCGTATGTGATTCCGAAAGGAAGTGTTACGCGTCTGAATTTTGAAGATCGGTATATCAAACCAAAGAAACAAAACTCGGTAAGCAATGTGCAGCTGGAAGTGGATAGCGGAGTGATTGCATATATCGACAACTATAACAACGCAATGAAAACCGGTAACCGCTTTTCATTGGATAAATTTGTGGATAAAAAATTAGTTTCGCATTTAACTGCACGACGGATTACCTACGACACCACCACCGTTCATAAATGGACGATCCACGATTATATGGTACGCGAACTGGATGGTTTAAAGGAAAATATCACTAAGGGAGACCGAATAGACTCTATCATCAACATGGAACCTTCTGACTTTCTTATCATGAAAAATCAGCAGGAAATGCTGACCAGTCCCGAATTGAGCGATTATATCGCCAAACAGAAACGAAGAGGATTTGCCAACATCAAGGAGTTTGAGATTGAATATCACAAACGAATCGCTATGTCGTTCGCCTCTTTCATCCTTACCATCATCGGTGTATCGCTTTCGTCCCGAAAAACGAAAGGTGGTATGGGACTTCATCTGGGTATCGGATTAGGATTAAGTTTCTCTTATATTCTGTTCCAGACGATTACTTCTACCTTTGCCGTGAACGGAAATGTGCCGCCTGCCATTGCAGTCTGGATTCCTAATATCCTTTATGCGGGTATCGCATTCTTCTTGTACCAGAAGGCGCCTAAATAAAAGGTAGGCAAGCCTTCCACAGTCTTCACGGATTCGTGCCTTTACTTTATCATCTGGTGCATTCAGTTTCTTCTTATGAACGTTATTTCACGAATCCAACCTTGTCCGCTTCGGTTATTTGCTTGATGATACGACAAGGATTGCCTGCAGCAAGGGTACGGGGAGGAATATCATGCGTGACGATGCTTCCACAACCGATGACGGCTCCTTCGCCTATAGTTACACCTGCCATGATTTTTACATTGCCGGCTATCCACACCTTGTCACCAATGGTGATGCGACCGCCTATGAGTGCTCCCAGAGCACGCTCCTCGGGATCAAGACTGTGGTTGGCACTGTACATACCTACATTAGGACCTATGAGAACATGGTTGCCGATGGTGATACGTGAGCAATCAAGTAACACAGCACCGAAGTTGATGTAAACGTCATTGCCGATGTAAATGTTCTTACCAAACTCACAAATAAAGTTTGGCTCAATATACACATTTTCTCCAATACTACCAAATAGCTCTTTCAACAGCTGCTTACGCTCTTCGGGTTGTTCATCGGTTGTTTGATTGAACTTCTTGAAGATGTTTTTTGCCTCTACACGGCGTTTAAACAAATCTTCATCGAAGTCATCGTAAATCATGTCAAGTTGCATCTTTTCCCATGCAGAGAGGGTGGAGTCATTAGATTTCATACCTTTTCGTATATAACGTCAGTTCGACGAATTATAATTATTTGATTATTTGGAGAATAACAATAAAAGTAGCATATTTATAGTGTCTAATTATAAACACATACCAAACCTTTATCACTATATTTACAGAATGCAAAGTTATTGAAATATTTTGTTTGGCAGATAATTTCTGTAAGTTTTCTGATTCCTTACCCACGGCTTTTTCATTTAAGAAATAGTATTTTAAGATACAAGATCTTAGTGTTTTGGATGCACCGGATAAACGAAAAGTATAAAAGAGAAGTTCCGCCTATTCTTGCTAATGCAAGTGCAGGCGGAACTTTTTTGTTGTATCCATTTCCTCTTTTGTCTATTCTCCATTGTTTTCACCTGACGGTGATTTGGAAAATCCCTCTTTCTCCTTACATTCTTAAAATCGTTAACCGACTTCTTTTACATAAGCAGAAAGATCTGCAGCAGAGATGTTTTTGGCTATAATTACACCATTTCCATCCAATAAATAGTTAGTGAATCCCCGGTTTAAACGGTACTTCTTAAATAAGCCGGAATCCTCGCCTTCTGTTTCCACGAAACAAGTGGGCGTAACTATTTGATCCTTACGAACGGTTTCCTTAAATATTGACTGATATTCGTCAAATGAAATAGAAACCATTTCCACATTATGAGAAGAACGAAGCGCATTGCTCAAACTTACATTTTGCATCCGGGACTGCGCGTCATAACTTGCCCAAAAACTTAGCAACACATATTTACCTTTCAAATTTCCCAATTTAAAGGCGGGTTGCCCGTCTGACGTAGATTCGATTTTAAAATCAGGGGCTACGTCACCCTCACTCAAACCTCCGGTAGGTTTGTCTTTCTCAACGAAAGCGGTCAAGGAACAAATCAGTAATACAACAAAAATCCATTTTACATGCTTCATGTAATTAGGTTTTAGTTAATACTATCCGGGCCTGTCCTTAAACAGTGGTTTCTTCCCGAAACGTTGTCTTTTCAGGCATCAGGCGAAGAGGAATCCGCTGATTATCAGAGCCTTTATTTTTGAAACCGGGTGCAAAGGTAAGTAAATATTAAATTAACTTCCAAGCAAATAAGCAAAAATCTCACTTTTGGGGTATAACTTTTTATGTTATTTAGCATAAAAACGAACTTTTTTCTCTACTTTTGCAGAGTTAAAGTCTATTTTTTATGCAACCATCAAATACTGAATTGATTCTGATTCGAGTTACCGGCGAAGATCGCCCGGGACTGACTGCTTCCGTGACCGAAATCCTTGCCAAATATGATGCCACGATTCTCGATATCGGCCAGGCAGATATTCATAATACATTATCGCTGGGTATCCTGTTCAAGAGTGAAGAAAGACATTCCGGATTCATTATGAAGGAACTGTTGTTCAAGGCTTCTTCTCTGGGAGTGACCATCCGGTTTGAACCTATCACCACCGAGCAATATGAAAACTGGGTAGGTATGCAAGGGAAAAACCGTTATATCCTGACGGTTCTGGGACGCAAGCTTTCCGCCCGACAGATTTCTGCCGCTACAAGCATCTTAGCCGAGCAGGGCATGAATATCGACGCTATTAAACGTCTGACAGGTCGTATCCCGTTGGATGAATGTCAGGCAGATACACGTACCAGGGCTTGCATTGAGTTTTCAGTGAGAGGTACTCCGAAAGATCGCATTGCGATGCAGGAGAAGCTGATGAAGTTGGCCAGCGAATTGGAAATGGACTTTTCTTTCCAACAGGATAATATGTACCGTCGTATGCGCCGTCTAATCTGTTTTGATATGGACTCTACATTAATCGAAACAGAGGTGATTGACGAACTGGCTATCCGTGCCGGTGTAGGCGACGAAGTAAAGGCCATCACAGAAAGCGCCATGCGTGGAGAAATAGACTTTACAGAGAGCTTTACCCGCCGTGTAGCACTATTGAAAGGGCTGGACGAATCGGTAATGCAGGAAATAGCCGAGAGCTTGCCTATCACAGAGGGTGTAGAGCGGCTGATGTATGTATTGAAGAAGTACGGTTACAAAATCGCCATCCTTTCGGGAGGATTCACTTATTTCGGTCAATACCTGCAAAAAAAATACGGTATAGATTACGTCTATGCCAACGAACTGGAAATTATTGATGGCAAACTGACCGGACGTTACCTGGGAGATGTAGTAGACGGAAAACGGAAAGCTGAATTGCTCCGCCTCATTGCACAAGTGGAAAAGGTGGATATTGCACAGACCATCGCTGTAGGAGACGGAGCTAACGACCTCCCTATGCTAGGGGTTGCCGGACTGGGAATCGCCTTCCACGCAAAGCCTAAAGTGGTGGCAAATGCCAAGCAATCGATCAACACCATCGGACTGGATGGGGTGCTCTATTTCCTCGGATTCAAAGATTCTTACTTGAATATGTAATTAGACAAAAAAATAGATTATCTTTGCTGACAAATTAAATAAAAGAATGAAGTTTTCCGAACTACAATTAAATGCAAATGTGCTTGAGGCGCTTGATGCCATGCGATTTGACGAATGTACGCCTATACAGGAGCAGGCAATTCCAATCATACTTGAGGGTAAAGATTTGATCGCAGTAGCACAGACAGGAACAGGTAAAACGGCTGCATTTCTACTGCCTGTATTGAATAAATTATCTGAAGGTAAACATCCGGAAGATGCGATTAATTGTGTCATCATGTCTCCTACCCGGGAATTGGCCCAACAGATTGACCAGCAAATGGAAGGGTTTTCTTATTTCATGCCGGTATCGAGTGTTGCCGTATACGGTGGAAATGATGGAGTATTGTTCGAACAACAGAAAAAAGGACTCACTTTAGGAGCTGATGTTGTTATTGCTACTCCCGGACGTCTGATCGCCCATTTAAGCCTTGGATATGTAGATCTTTCCAAGGTTTCTTATTTTATTCTGGATGAAGCAGACCGGATGCTCGACATGGGATTTTATGAAGATATCATGCAAATTGCGAAATATCTGCCGAAGGAACGACAGACAATCATGTTTTCTGCAACAATGCCTGCAAAGATTCAGCAATTGGCAAACACAATCTTAAATAATCCGTCAGAGATAAAGCTTGCAGTTTCTAAACCTGCAGAAAAGATTATTCAGGCGGCATATGTTTGTTACGAGAATCAAAAGTTGGGAATTATACGCAGTCTTTTTATGGATGAAGTTCCGGAGCGTGTGATCGTCTTTGCTTCTTCCAAAATCAAAGTCAAAGAAGTGGCTAAGGCCTTGAAGTCCATGAAACTGAATGTAGGGGAAATGCATTCGGATCTGGAACAGGCTCAACGGGAAACTGTTATGCACGAGTTTAAAGCCGGACGAATCAATATATTGGTAGCTACGGATATCGTTGCACGTGGTATCGACATTGATGATATTCGACTGGTTATCAACTTCGACGTGCCTCACGATAGCGAGGATTATGTACACCGCATCGGACGTACGGCACGTGCCAATAACGATGGTGTAGCACTTACGTTTATCAGCGAGAAAGAGCAAAGCAACTTCAAAAGTATTGAGAACTTCCTGGAAAAAGAGATTTATAAAATTCCTATTCCTGAAGAATTGGGAGAAGCTCCGGAATACAAGCCACGTTCTTTTAGCAAGGGCAAGGGTGGCAACTACAAAAGAAAAGATTTCCGGGGAAAAAGGAATAATAATAACGGAGGAAAGAGAAATAACCGTCCGTCTCCCCCCAGACAAAATTAAAGCAAGGCTTTTTAATCCGGCACTATACGATCTGAATGTATGGTGCTTTTTTTATTTGGATGAAATGATAGTCAAATCTCCTTTAAAACTTACTTCCATATTTACAATGCTATATATGGAAGTTTCCGGAATGGCCAAGACAGCCTGATAATGAAAACCGTTCCGGTCTACTTTCACAAACTTTGTATCTGACAGGATGGATTGCTCCAGAAAATCGACAGGAAGTACTTTGTCAAACATCTGTTTGGTAACATCGCTGGCAAACAGGCTCTTTTTACCTTCATACACACAAATGTGCATCACATTATCATAGTATACATTATCCATGCTAATCCCGTCTTCGGAATAAGTCGTCTTGATGACTCTCATTTTAGAAGGATTAATATATACGTATGCACGATAGCGAGTGCCATTATAAGTCACCACACTATCACGTTTGGTTACTTCCGTATATGCCGGAATTACTAATTCCTGACGGACAAAATAGATTGAATCATTGGCATCTTCGGATTTATGTAGCTTAATCACATCATCCGTTATGGAATGAAACCAGAATATATGTTCTGCCTGCTTATCAATCTTGTAATAAGTAGTATCATTTCCATAAGTATAAAGAGTATCCCGTATTATTTTAAATGCAATGGGAGTACTTTGCACATCTGCATAGTAGATCGTATCTCCTTCTACACGCATCAACGGGCTCTCCGTTTCATCGTCCAGCCAAATTCCCTGCAGTAGCCCTTTTGCACTAAGATCCTCCTTCTCTTGTTGAAGAGAATGGGGATTCTTATTGCCGCTACATGCCGCGAAAAAGATTGCCATTAACGATACAGCCACATTTTTCATCATCTATTTTAGTTTTGTATAAAGATACTCTTATTTTTTTATTTACCAATACAGTGATAAATAAATCCGAGTTCTTCCATCTCTTTTTTATCATATATATTACGCCCGTCCAACACAATCTGCCGGGACATCGTTTTCTTGATAACGGCCCATGAAGGCAGACGGAATTCTTTCCATTCGGTAACCAGCATCAACACATCAGCATCCAGTACGGCATCGTACATATCGCAAGCATAATAGATGGTGTCGCCAATCCTACGCTTACATTCTTGCGTGGCAGCCGGATCGTATGCACGTACTTTACAACCAGCTTTGAGCAATCTATCAATCAGGACTAATGCCGGAGCCTCACGCATATCATCCGTTTCCGGTTTAAATGCCAATCCCCACAAAGCAACTGTCTTACCTTGCAAATCACCATTAAACTGCTTCACTAGCTTTTCGAACAAGACGCTTTTTTGGTTCTCATTCACTTCTTCCACAGCTGTAAGTACCCGCATGGTATAACCATTCTGTTCTGCCGTTTTAATCAATGCCTTCACATCTTTTGGGAAACAAGAACCACCATATCCGATGCCCGGATACAGAAACTTACGTCCGATACGGGTATCCGAACCTATTCCGCTACGCACCATATTCACATCCGCACCAACAATCTCGCACAAGTTTGCAATATCATTCATAAAGCTTATACGGGTTGCCAGCATCGAATTTGCCGCATATTTAGTCATTTCCGCAGACGGAATATCCATGAAAATCACACGGAAATTATTCAATAAGAATGGTTTATATAGTTTGGACATCAATTTCTCCGCACGTGCCGACTCCACTCCCACTACCACGCGGTCCGGGCTCATAAAGTCACTGATAGCATTTCCTTCTTTAAGGAATTCCGGATTAGAAGCCACATCAAAATCAACCTTCACGCCTCTCTTATCCAGTTCTTCCTGAATAACCGCACGAACCTTACTGGCAGTGCCTACCGGAACGGTGCTTTTGGTAACTACCAATTTATACTGTTTCATGTTGCGACCAATGGTACGGGCCACCTCCAATACGTATTTCAAATCAGCGCTGCCATCTTCATCCGGAGGAGTCCCAACTGCACTGAATATAACTTCCACTTCATCCAAACAACTTTCCAATGAGGTAGTAAACTTCAATCGCTTTGCCTTCATATTACGGAGTACCATCTCTTCCAATCCATTTTCATAAATTGGGATGTTCCCCTTTTGCAAAGATTCAATTTTCTCTTTGTTCGTGTCTACGCACGTTACATTCACGCCAATTTCGGCAAAACATGTGCCTGACACCAGCCCCACATACCCTGTTCCCACGATTGCAATTTTCATACTTAATCTATTGTTTGTTTAGAAATTCATTCAAAATAAACGGCGTCTTTGAAAGCAGTTCCCTCTCTGTCTTTCGCAGATAGTAACATTTGCGACTCTGCCAACGGCCAGTCGATCCCCAATGTTTCGTCATTATATAAAATAGAGGCTTCTGCCTGCGGAGCATACTTGTTATCTACCTTATATGTAAAAACAGCTTCTTCACTCAAAACTGCAAATCCATGAGCAAAACCGCGGGGAATAAAAAATTGTCTCTTGTTTTCTTCACTAAGCAATACACAAACATGCTTTCCAAACGTAGGCGATGATTTACGCAAATCAACGGCAACGTCCAGCACTTCTCCTTTAAGAACACGAACCAATTTCGCCTGACTATGTTCTCCTTTTTGATAGTGCAATCCGCGCAATACACCAAAAGACGATTTCGACTCGTTGTCCTGTATAAAGTTTACGGGACCAATATTAGCTTCAAACTCTTCTTTCTTATAGGCTTCCATAAAATAGCCCCGTTCATCGGAGAAAACTCTAGGCTCAATCAGCCATACTCCGTCTATTTCTGTCTGTATATAGTTCATTATTGATAGTGATAAATAAAACGATGCAAAAGTAGTGAATTTTTCGAAGTTTTCTGGGATATATTCAATTTATCTCTTAATTTTGCAGACATGATTGAATTGGCACAACATATAGAGACTTTACTACTGGAAAACGACTGCGTCATTGTTCCGGGATTTGGTGGTTTTGTAGCACATTATTCGCCTGCAACCCGCGTAAAGGAAGAAAATATATTTTTACCTCCTACCCGTACAATCGGTTTTAATCCTCAATTAAAACTAAATGACGGTGTATTGGTGCAATCTTATATGTCAGTATACGACACAAGTTTTGCTGACGCCAGCCGTATAGTAGAAAAAGAAGTAAACGAATTTATCGGTCTCCTTCATGAAGAAGGGAAAGCCCATCTGGATAATATAGGCGAGATTCATTATAATATTTATGGCAACTACGAGTTCGTACCTTATGATTATAAGATAACAACTCCTTCATTATATGGTCTCGACTCTTTTGAAATACATGAACTTTCGGCTCTGCAGCAGAAAGAAAAAGTATTGGTACCGACTTATCAGGAAAAGGAAAAGAAGACTTTTGAAATTAGTATCAACCGCGCGTATCTCCGCAATGCTGCAGCAATGATTGCTGCCATCGTACTGTTCTTTGCCTTTTCAACTCCGGTAGAGAATACCGACGTTCAAAAGAACAATTATGCACAGTTATTGCCCAGCGAGCTTTTTGAGCAAATAGAAAAGCAATCGGTTGCAGTAACTCCTGTTTATGTTAAGAACGATGCTGCGCAACAAGCAAAGAAGCTTTCTGCTTCTTCCGCTTCAACCAAAACTTCTTCTGCTAAAAAGCATACAACGGATAAAGCCAAGACTTCCAAACCGATCACAGTAAGAGAAGTGAAAGTGGTAAAACAGGAAACAGCGACTCCTGCTCCTGCGGTGAAATTTCAAGAAAGTGCAAATCATCCTTTTCATATCATAGTGGCAGGAGGAATCAGCCTGAAAGATGCAGAAGTTATTGCGAACCAATTAAAATCAAAAGGATTTGCAGATGCAAAAGCTCTGAACACTGATGGCAAAGTACGTGTCAGTATCAGTTCATTCAACAACCGTGATGAAGCGACCAAGCAATTACTTGAGCTAAGAAAAAACGAAACTTATAAGAATGCCTGGTTACTGGCTAAATAAAAATCCCTTTTAAAAAGCATGAAACGAGTTCTTTGTCCTAAATGTGAGAATTATCTTTATTTTGATGAAACCAAGTATAGTGAAGGCCAATCACTGGTATTTGAATGCGAACATTGTGGCAAGCAATTCAGTATCCGGCTAGGAAAAAGTAAAGTTAAGGCTCTTAGAAAGGAAGAAAACCTGGAAGAAGAAGCTGAATCTCATAAAGAAGAGTTCGGATATATCACTGTAATCGAAAATGTATTTGGTTTTAAACAGTTACTTCCCTTGCAGGAAGGTGACAATGTCATAGGCCGCCGTTGCGTAGGAACAAACATTAATACTCCCATTGAAAGCGGTGATATGAGCATGGATCGACGCCATTGCATCATTAATATAAAGCGTAATAAGCAAGGAAAGCTAGTCTACACATTACGAGATGCTCCTAGCCTCACAGGCACTTTCCTTATGAATGAAATTCTGGGAGATAAAGACCGTGTACGTATTGAAGATGGCGCTATTGTGACAATTGGAGCTACTACATTTATTTTGCATACGGCTGAACAAGAACTATAAATAACTGATAATAAAAAATAGCGCCACTGTTCTCTGAACAAGTGGCGCTATTTTTTATTTAGTCTTCTAATTACAGAATACCTTTCACAGTTTCAAGCATTCCTTTTTCCTGAATAGAATCCAAATCAGCTTTTACGGCTTCTGTCAATCCCGGGATCTTATTCAAATCTTCTCCCCAGATAAAATCTGCAGCCAGAACACCTTCGGCAACTTTCTTTGTGCAACCTGTTGCCCAAAGTTCTTTCAGCAGGTTCATGATTTCAGGAGCATCATTCGGAACAATTTCAGCACCATCAGCACGTACACCACCTTTATAATAAGTAATGATAGCAGCTAAACCAAGCACCAGTCCTTTAGGAAGTTCACCTTTACGTTCCAGATAAGTCTTCAATCCCGGCAAATCACGAGTTTCGTATTTAGGGAAAGAATTCAGCATGATACTGGTTACTGCATGATCCACGAACGGATTGTTGAAGCGTTCCAATACATCATTTGCAAATTTCTCCAACTCATCCTTCGGCAAGTTCAAAGTTTCCATCAGTTCGTCAAACATTACTTTGTGGATATATTTACCAATCACTTCGTGCTGGCAAGCATCACGCACAATATTCACTCCCGAGAGATAAGCAACCGGAGAAAGAACAGTATGCGGGCCATTCAACAAAGTAACCTTACGTTCGTGATAAGGAGCTTCTGACGGTACAAACAATACATTCAAGCCTGCCTTGTCAGCCGGAAACTCTTTGGCAACTTCCTGCGGAGCTTCAATCACCCACAAATGGAAAATTTCAGCCTGAACAACCAGATTATCATCATATTGCAGTTTTTCTTTGATAGCAGCAATATCCTTGCGCGGGAATCCCGGAACAATACGGTCTACCAATGTTGCATATACACCACAAGCTTCTTCAAACCAAGTTTTAAACTCATTACCCAGGTTCCACAATTCAATATATTGATAAATTGTTTCTTTCAACTTATGACCATTCAGGAAAATAAGCTCGCAAGGGAAAATAATCAAACCTTTTGTCTTATCACCATTGAATGTTTTAAAACGATGATACAGTAATTGAGTCAGCTTACCCGGATAAGATGAAGCAGGAGCATCTTCAAGTTTACAAGCCGGATCAAAAGCAATGCCAGCCTCTGTAGTGTTTGAAATAACAAAACGCATTTCAGGTTGCTCTGCTAACTTCATAAACTCGTCATTTTGAGTATATGGGTTTAAAGCGCGGCTGATTACATCAATCATTGTCAAACTGTTAACCGCCTCTCCTTTATCCAATCCTTGAAGGTTTACATGATAAAGATCATCTTGTGCATTCAGCATATCGACCATCCCTTTATCAATCGGTTGAACCACTACTACACTGCTGTTGAAATCAGCTTTCTGGTTCATGTTATAAATAATCCAATCTACAAATGCACGCAAAAAGTTACCTTCGCCAAATTGGATAATACGCTCCGGACGTTGTGTTTTAGGAGCAGTTTCTTTGTTTAATGCTTTCATGTTAGTTGTAATTTATAAAGTTGATATTATACAAATTCAAAATAAAAATCAATGTTTTCCTTTATCAGGATATCAATAGGCATGTATTTTACAGGTTCAACAGACTTCTTAAACACGACATGGTCGCACAAAGCCTTCACCCCGCAATATCCTTGCAAACCCGGACGTTGCCCGATTAAATAATGCACATCACCGGATTTTAATAAATCTACGTTTGCTTTCAGAAGGTCATATCCTATCAGTCCTTTCATGCTACGTCCCGCATGACGAAGATACTCTCCCAACTGATACACTCTGGAATTAAATACAACTCCCAGTAAAGCCTTTGGATGTGCCTGAAAAAACTCATCTAATGTCTGTTGGTTACTTTCCTGATCGGATTTATTGAGTACTACCTCGTGGATTACCAAGTTATTATATTCTTCGGCAATGTAACTCATAAAACCATCCAAACGGCGTTGCATCTGTATTTCAGCCGGATTATCTTTATTGTTACTTAAAAACAAAACCAACTCCTGGCCTTCTCCTGCCGAATAATTGCGCATCAATATTTTCGCTGCGATATATCCGCTCTTATATGAATCCTGCCCGATATATGTCAATGCTTTCGCTTCTTCCATATTGAAATCGACAAAAGCATAAGCGATCTTATTTTCCTGTAAATAAGCTGTCAGCGCCAATGTCTCTTCCCGAAAATTCGGAGAAATCAATACCGCATCCACATTCTTTTCTTTTATGGAAAGGCAGGCTTTCTGATAACTCTTCTCATCCCCATGGTGATAGCACAGATAATCTATACTCACATTAAAAGGACGCAACTCTTGCCGGGCACGCTCAATCCCCCCTACTACCGAATGCCAATAATCATGCTCTATATAATAAGGTATCAAACAGAGGAAAGAATATTTCTTTTTAGCAGCCAAACCGATAGCAAACACATTGGGCTGATAATGAATCTCATCCAACACCTTTTGTACTTTGGCTTTGCTTTTGGGAGACACGTCACCGCGATTGTGCAACACCCTGTCAACCGTTCCGGCGGAAACACCGGCCATACGGGCAATGTCTTTAATGGTATAGTTCTGGTCCTCCATAGTGCTAAAACTTAAATATTATAAATAATCGCTGCAAATATACGAATTATTTTGTTACTCCAAGTAAATTTTCTATTTTTGTGTTCGATAACGGTTAATAAAACTAAAACGAGATTTACGCCTATTAGCTTTAAAATCAATACTATATAGGTATAAATACAGAAAGTAATAATTTTATATACTTAAAACACAGTAATAATGAAGAACTTCATGGACGAAAACTTCTTGCTGCAAACAGAAACTGCGCAAAAGTTGTATCACGAGCATGCGGCTAAAATGCCGATTATCGACTATCACTGTCACCTTATCCCTCAAATGGTAGCTGACGACTACAAGTTTAAATCACTGACTGAAATCTGGCTGGGCGGTGACCACTACAAATGGCGTGCAATGCGTACAAACGGTGTAGACGAACGTTTCTGTACGGGAAAAGATACCACAGACTGGGAAAAATTTGAAAAATGGGCGGAAACAGTACCTTACACTTTCCGCAATCCATTGTACCACTGGACTCATCTCGAACTGAAAACTGCATTTGGTATCAATAAAATATTGAATCCACAAACCGCACGTGAAATTTACGATGAATGTAACGAGAAACTGGCTCAACCCGAATATTCAGCTCGTGGAATGATGCGTCGTTATCATGTAGAAACTGTTTGCACAACGGATGATCCTATCGATTCATTGGAATATCATATCAAAACACGCGAAAGCGGATTTGAAATCAAGATGTTACCAACATGGCGTCCTGATAAGGCTATGGCTGTAGAAGTCCCTGCAGATTTCCGCAGTTATGTAGAAAAACTGGCAGAGGTAAGCGGTGTTACCATCTCCAACTTTGATGATATGATCGCTGCTTTGCGCAAACGTCATGACTTCTTCGCAGAACAAGGCTGCCGTCTGTCTGACCATGGTATTGAAGAATTCTACGCAGAAGATTACACAGATGCTGAAATCAAAGCCATCTTTAATAAGGTATATGGTGGTGCAGAATTGACCAAGGAAGAAATTCTGAAATTCAAATCGGCAATGCTTGTGATCTTCGGTGAAATGGACTGGGAAAAAGGATGGACTCAACAATTCCATTACGGCGCTATTCGTAACAATAACACGAAGATGTTTAAATTACTGGGTGCTGATACAGGTTTCGATTCTATCGGTGAATTCACAACTGCCAAAGCAATGGCTAAATTCCTTGATCGCCTGAACACTAATGGCAAATTGACTAAAACAATCCTCTACAACTTGAACCCATGCGCTAACGAAGTGATTGCAACAATGCTGGGTAACTTCCAGGATGGTTCTATCCCGGGAAAAATCCAATTTGGTTCCGGATGGTGGTTCCTTGACCAGAAAGATGGTATGGAAAAACAAATGAATGCTTTGTCAGTACTCGGTCTTTTGAGCCGCTTCGTAGGTATGTTGACAGACTCTCGTTCCTTCCTATCCTACCCGCGTCATGAATATTTCCGCCGTACATTGTGTAACCTGGTAGGACGCGACGTAGAAAACGGAGAAATTCCGGCATCTGAAATGGATCGTGTAAACCAAATGATTGAAGATATCAGCTACAACAATGCCAAGAACTTCTTCAAGTTCTAACAGACAGTAGTTACACTATAAAAATACCGCTGCCCAAAGCCGAATATAGCTTTGAGTAGCGGTATTTTTTCGGACTGTCCCATTTTTTATTCCCACAACTGAACTGTAACAACAAAAGACTCTCAACAAAACAAAAAAGGAGAACTTTTTAAGTTCTCCTTTTAATAATCTTTGTACACCCTCAGGGATTCGAACCCTGGACCCATTGATTAAGAGTCAATTGCTCTACCAACTGAGCTAAGAGTGCAACATTTTATTGCAACATCGAATTTGTACACCCTCAGGGATTCGAACCCTGGACCCACTGATTAAGAGTCAGTTGCTCTACCAACTGAGCTAAGAGTGCTTAATTCCTCGTTTGCGGTTGCAAAAGTAGGTCTTTTATTTTATTTGACCAAACAATCATGCAGCTTTTTTACTATCTTTTTTTCGTCTTTATTCGAACACATAAAGCTCGGAAGGCGTATTTCGCTTTAAAGCAAGCAGTTGCACATCTTTGCCTACAATAACACCTTTGTTCTTTAATTTCCACTCCACCGTTTTATAAGCCAACTCCGGGTGATTATTGTCTTTACTTAAATGGCATAACCAGATATATCGCAAATGTTCAGTGATATTTTCCGCCAGAAACTCTGCAGTATCAGAGTTACTCATGTGTCCGGTTTTACTTGCAATCCGTTCCTTCAGATATTGAGGATAAGGGCCCATTTTGAGCATTTCCTCATCATAGTTAGCTTCAAGTATCAGATAATGGGCTTTACTGATATAATAAGCAGCTGTAGGAGTAATTTCTCCAAGGTCGGTTAAGAAAGAAAAGACTTTGCCGTCAATTTCAATGCAATATCCCACATTGTCCGTTCCATCGTGTGGCACTTCAAAAGATTCGATGTGAAAATCTTCCAGCGTCATAGGCTCTTGCTTTTCCAGATACCGAACTGACGAGCTAAGTTTCTCCGTCATACAATAGCTACGATTGATTCCAGCATGAATACGTGCAGTTGTATAAACAGGAATATTCATTTTTTCTCCCAGATTACCCACTGCTTTAATATGGTCGGCATGATCGTGCGTTATAAATACCGCACGAATACTATCCATCAAGATATTATAATCTTTCAGTGATTTTTTGATAGTACGTATGCCGATTCCGGCATCTATCAGTATCCCATAGGTTTCAGTGCCCAGATAATAACAGTTCCCACTACTGCCACTCGCCAGGCTTATAAATTTTACTTTCATGTTTTATCCTCTTTATTAAAATGCAAAATGCCGTCAACTTTTACAGCAAAGTGACGGCAAATATACATAAAAAAGCAGAGAATTACCGAGAAGCTTCCTTCTTTTTGTCGATGGATTCGGTGATTTTTGCAAATAATAGTAGCGCTACAGCGGCAATCAGACCTATAGCAGCAAAGTAATACCATATATAATGGGCATTTCCACTAGCTGCCTCCCATGCTTCCCTCGTCTCGAACAAAGCCGGATCCGGACAATATTTAGTGAGCAGAATTCCCGCCAGACCAAAACCGAAAATGGAGGAAAGGAATGAATGCAAATGACTGAATCCTAAATACATTCCTTCTTCTCCTTTAGGAGCCTGTAAAGAGAAATATTCCAGATAACGCGGTGAAATGAAACATTCGGCAAGCGCCTGTACAACTATACCCGCAATCATCATCAGAGTAATATTACTCATGCCTGTAATAAGATCATTACCCAGCAGATTTCCACATGCCATCAGTAATGCCGAAATAGGAATCAAAAACATTCCCACATTCATCGAAGTAATCGCACTGCGTTTGGCCATCAAACGGGTGATAAAACTAACGCAACAAACCACCACAAACGGATTCACATTGGCAATCCAACCCGGTTTTGCCGTCTCGCCAGCCATACGAATCACATATTTAGGCATAGTGGCATAAAGCTGCTGCTGCACCATCCAGAAACCAGTAACAATCAAAATAAGAATCAATAAACGCCAGTTTGTGATGATTCGCATAAATCCCTGTCCAATCTCATGGAGGCTTTTTCCTTCACCTGCCGTATGCGTCGATTTATAAAGAAGAATAACAGCAAGTAAAGCAACTATTGTCATCGCACCGGAGAAATAATTAATATAGATATACGCTTGCTCACCAATGACATTACGCAAAGGATCGATAATCGTTTTACCGGTGAAAGCCCCCACATTTACCATCATATAAAATATGGAATAACCACGGGCACGAGTTGCTTCCGTTGTTTCTTTAGCCACAGAAGCAGAGATAATGGACTTAATGAAAGAACCTCCCACCATAAGTACAAACAAAACCGGCACGATAATCCACCGGGTATAGCTATCAGGCAAACCATTAAATTGAGTAGTGGCACCATAGCTAACCAAACCGGCAGCTTCCAGCAAAGTGGGCAGTACACCCAACCCTAAATATCCGATGGATAATAAGGAAAATGCTATAATCATTGATTTCCGGAAACCGATCTTGTCAGCATAAGCACCGGAAAAAATAGGAAGCAGATACAATCCACCGGAAAAAAGCCCGGAAATCATACTTGCTTCGAAATCATTAAAACCTAAAATGGAAGATAGATAAATAGTGAGAACGATAAAAACGGCATAATATGCCATACGCTCAAACAGTTCGACTGTGTTGCTGACCCAAAATGCTCTCGTAAAGCCTTTAGCAGCACGCTGAGGGGAATTGTTCATGTATTTATATTTTTATTAAAATGTTAATTTGAGACAAAGATACGTTTTTTTGGCTTACTGTCCGTATCTTTGTTCCAAATTAGGTAATTAAAAACTATGATTATAGCTGTTGATTTTGACGGAACGATTGTAGAACATCGTTATCCACGCATTGGTGAAGAGATTCCATTCGCTATTGACACATTGAAGTTATTGCAACAAGAAAAGCATCGTTTAATACTATGGAGTGTGCGTGAAGGAGCACTTTTGGACGAAGCTGTCGAATGGTGTAAAGCCAGAGGTTTAGAATTTTATGCCGTTAATAAGGACTATCCTGAAGAGCAGAAAGACCATCAGGGATTCTCTCGAAAGTTGAAAGCCGATATGTTCATTGACGACCGAAACCTGGGTGGTTTGCCGGACTGGGGAGTCATTTACGAAATGATCAAAGAGAAAAAGACGTTTGCAGATGTCTATAGCCAAAGCGGAGAAGAAGAAAAAACATCCCTAAAAAAGAAGAAAAGATGGCTGCCTTTCTAGGAAGCTGATAAATATCAAATTAATAAATAAAAATGCACTCTAATCATGTCAGATAAGAGTGCATTTTCATATTCATAAATGATTTATCATTCAACATTGAATCGCAATTTACTATGCTTCTTTATTTTCCCACTTTTCCCTAAACTCCCATAATTGCTCAATAGTAGGATGAAAAGTCGGATTCTCCCAGTTTCTCGAAATCATTGCAATCAAAGATTCCAAATACGATTTACCATCAATAATGGTAGTACATTTATTGACCTGATATCTTTCTGTTGGATAATTCTTTGTCTCAATCATCTTTTTTGCCCAGTTCAATAATTCCTGAACAGCTTCATTGTCATAAGTATGTTGTGCCATCTCTTTAGAATTTTCCGCAAAGATACAAAGTTTATTTATTCATAAATAAAGTTGTTCGTTTCTTTTTACTATAAAGATTCCATTTTAAATTTATACCTTTACGTCCAATATACTCAATTAGACTAACTAATAGAAGCAATAATTATGAAGAAATTTTTCATTTTAGTATGTTCATGTGCCCTTTTGGCAGCCTGCAACAATAGCGCGAAAACAAACAAGAGTGCCGGTACAGACAGCACCTCAATCGAAGCAACCGATATCCATAATGCGGAAAATTCACTTGATTACGAAGGGACTTATAAAGGAGTTTTCCCTGCTGCCGATTGTCCGGGCATTGAAATAACCCTGACATTAAATCCGGACAAAACATTCAGCCTCCATTCCGTATATATCGATAGAGACAGCTCATTTGACGAGAAAGGTACATATATTTTAAAAGACAATCTGTTGACTCTTAAAGAAGAAGGCGGAGAACTTTCTTATTATAAAGTGGGAGAAAATCATTTACGCAAGCTAACAATGGATAAACAAGAAATAACCGGAGAACTTGCAGACCATTATGTTTTAAATAAGGAATAAGGTCCAAACAAATTTTGCTATCAATAAAGAACAAATTCAAGATTTTTTATGTTTATATAAATAGATATAAACTTAAAAATAGAACAACTTATGATTTATAGTTTTTTATTTCCCACAAAATCGAATACAACGAAGGTATCTTTGTTGCTATTGGCTGTCCGGATCATCTTCGGTATATTATTAATGAACCATGGTATCCAGAAATGGAGTAACTTCCAGGAGATGTCAGCAGTGTTTCCTGATCCGCTTGGAATAGGAAGTCCCCTATCTCTCGGATTAGCAATTTTTGGCGAACTCGTATGTTCGATGGCATTTATCATCGGATTCCTGTATCGCTTGGCAATGATCCCGATGATTTTCACAATGATAGTAGCCTTCTTTGTAGTTCATGCAAATGACGTTTTTGCAGTTAAAGAGCTAGCTTTCATCTATTTGGTCGTATTTATATTGATGTATATTGCCGGTCCCGGTAAATTTTCAATAGACCATATCATAGGAAACGAATTGTCACGGCGGAAGTCAAGAGCATACAAAAATTAGAAATAATAGCCCCGATTAATTAAAAAATATTATATTTGCATACACATAAGAGAGAAATTATCAATATTTTTTATTAATCAAAAACATTTTAACATGAAAAAAGGGAAACTGACTTTAGTCGCAGTAGTACTTAGCGGTAGCTTATTATTCAGTTCTTGTGTAGGATCATTCGGTTTATTCAACCGCCTGTCTTCCTGGAATCAATCAGTTGGAAACAAGTTTGTAAACGAACTCGTATTCCTTGCTTTCAACATTATTCCGGTTTATGGTGTAGCTTACCTGGCTGATGCTTTAGTTATCAACTCAATCGAATTCTGGAGTGGCTCCAATCCGATGGCTAATGTAGGTGATGTAAAGAAAGTAAAAGGAGAAAACGGCAACTACATGGTGAAAACTCTTGAGAATGGATATTCCATTACTAAAGAGGGCGAAACTGCTTCAATGGACCTGATCTACAACAAAGAAGCCAATACATGGAATGTCGTTGCAAACGGTAAAAGCGCTGAATTAGTAAAAATGAACAATGATGGCACTGCTGATTTGTTCTTGCCAAATGGCGAAAAGATGAATGTAACGTTGGATGCTCAAGGCATGCTGGCAGCACGCCAGGCTACAATGAGCAATCTTATGTTTGCCGCCCGCTAAAAATAAAAACAAATACGAAGGAGATGAAACATCATACGGGAGTTTCATCTCCTTTTTCAATCTTATCTTCTTCTATCAAGAATCTTTTGTACTATGAATAAACTACATACACTTATCTATTCTGTTCTAATCTTCACCTGCCTATCTTGTCAGCAACAAACTCCTCAAACTCAAATAGAACAGACAGCCATTGATTTCTGCGAAGCCTTTTATAATTTCAATTATCCGGTCGCCAAAGAATGGAGCACGCCTTCTTCCCAATCTTATCTTAGTTTCTTGGCATCCAATGTCGGTCAACCCCATCTGGAGCAACTCAAGACACGAGGCGCTGCAAAAGTTTCTGTTATTTCAAGTGAGGTAGATGCTAATTTAGAAGAAGCGTCAGTTGTCTGCCAAATCAAAAATGCATTCGTCATTCATCCTATCGGAGGAAAAATGGAATACGTAAGTTCCCTGCAAGATACGCTCGAGTTAGTAAGAGTAAATAATAAATGGCTGATTAGAAAGGATATCCCACAGCAAAATGGAAAGCAAAGTCACGACTGAATTTAGGATGGATGATGGGGAAATGCTCTTTCCTCGTTTCATAGGCGGGGTTGACAGCTTTCATACCTCCGTCAAAGCGCAGAATAAAG
The DNA here is from genome assembly GCF_040812255.1 of Bacteroides sp. L008. Classification (NCBI taxonomy): domain Bacteria; kingdom Pseudomonadati; phylum Bacteroidota; class Bacteroidia; order Bacteroidales; family Bacteroidaceae; genus Bacteroides; species Bacteroides sp. L008. Next base: position 1,237,317 of record NZ_JBFNXO010000001.1, read on the forward strand.
AAATCTAAATCCAAGCGAAGACCCAATCCGTAGGCCACTGCTATTTGCTTATAAAACTTATCAAACTTGAAAACCCCTCCAGGTTGATTGGCATAACTCCGGATGGTCCAGATATTACCGGCATCAATAAATACCGCCCCCTGAAACTTCCAGAATAACTTGCTTCGGTATTCAATACTGGCATCCAGTTTAATATCTCCGGATTGATCGAGCAAATTCCCATTTCCTGCAAAAGAGCCCGGTCCCAAATCGCGAACACTCCATCCGCGGACACTATTGGCTCCACCGGAGAAATATTGTTTCTCAAACGGAATAGTCTTCGCATTTCCATAAGGTACAGCTATTCCCACACCGGCATGAAACGCAAAAGAGTTACGATAATCAATTCTGATATTCTTAGCAAAATCAAACTCTCCCTTCAGATATTGAGCATATGGAATCCCTAGAATAGCATATTCACCATCACTGTTCTTCCGGATGTTTGCAGCCTTTGACAGAGCATACATTACATTTCCCGCCGATTCGAAATTAAAACGGATGGAATATGAATTAGAAGCAATCGTATTATTGATAATCGATCCTCCTACACTATTATAATTATAGCTATATCCCATATTTATAATCAGCCGATCCTGATAATTATACTGGAATATATGGTTCTGTCCCTTATTTATATAGTCTTCCTTAAACCTTTCAGAGATACGGGGCAAATAAAGGAAAGCAATATTTATCAAATCAATACGGTGTTGTATCTTCTGACGCTGCGTCCACTTGTAACTCCAGTTAGCAGAAGCCATCGTGCGCAAGAACTCCGGTCGCAACTGATAATTATACTGTAAACCAAACTCTGTTGTAGCCCTGATTTTCCGTTTAAAATCAGAGGAAATGAATGGGAACAGGAAATTAGGAAAGTTGATACTCGTTTCCACCCCATACTCCGTATAGTTATTATTTGAATAACCAGCTTGAAGCCCGGAAATAACCTCATACGCTCCACGGAATTTTATCATAAACGTTTCCGATCCGCGAAAGAGATTCCTATTCTGGAAAGAAACGGAAGCCGCCGCTCCCAAGTCACCGGCAGAATTGGTTCCCTCTACCTCGAAAGATACCGATTTATGTTTGCTCTTAGTCAACATCACATAACAATCGAGCATTGTTGAATCTCCAACTTGAGTCTCGATAAAACGGATATTCGTATATTTCAATGCAGACAAACGCCCGAAACTGGAATAGGTTTGTTGCACATCACGCTCATTAAACAAATCGCCGGAAGCAAACCGGAGGTTATCCGTAAGCACTTTAGGACGTAAATAGAGCTTATCCTTATAGTAAATCGGATATCCCTTATAATGAACCGAATCATTAATATCCACACTACTCAAAGCAGAAGACTGCAAAACGTCATAATCCGTAATAAAATTAATCTTATTGATCCAATATTGCTGATGTGCCCTTGCCGAATCACTCGCATGCACTTTATACATCTGCAAATGTTGAGTCAAATCTACATTATAAGTATTACGAACCGTATCGGCCGTATATCCGATATAATCCTTATTAAATTTATAGTAGCCATTCCGAAGCAACTTATTCGTGATGCGTTGCCTGTCCGCATCCAATACATTCACATCCAAATACATTCCTTCCTTCAGCAAGCTTCTAGCAGAATCCTGTTTGAGAAGAGAGGCTATTTTAGGATCATAAATATCATATTTGATAGATTGAACAACGTAAGGTTTGCCTGCCGTTACATCATAATACAGCTTAATCTTTTTCTTTTTTATTTTGGTCGAACGCTTCACGGTTGCCGCCATATATCCCATATTATGCACCGCCTTAGTGATCTCTTCTTCAGAGCGTTTCGCTTCGTCCTCGCTATATATTACAGGAGCATCCCCTATCCTTCTTAAAAATTTGTTTCCCCATTTGGTTGAATCACGTCCCGACAGATTGTAGACATAAAGTTGAGTCTTTATCAGGCTGAACCACTTGGCATTAGGATTTTGCCGAACATACATACGTAAGGAAGAAGGCCGTATGTTTTTCTGGTCCGTACGAATTTTAACTTCATCCAGCAAATAAGAACCATCCGGCACAAACTTAGTGGTAGTACACGAAGCAAGTGACAAGACAGCAGCAGAAGCAAGTAAATAAAGAAAATTTCTCCTCATACGGTTTTACATCGATAGCATAAAAAATGCGCTTACAAAGATAAATTATATTTTCTGACGGGAAAAATAAATTAAGAAAAAGAGAGGAAAGTAAGGATAGATTGGAAATATCTTTATAGCTTTGCAAAAGAATATCAAATTTATGGCATCACTAAGTAAAAACAAAATAAAGTATATCCACTCGCTGGAACTGAAGAAAATACGCAAAGAAGAGGGAGTATTTCTGGCTGAAGGTCCTAAATTGGTAGGTGATTTACTCGGACATTTTCCTTGTCGTTTTTTAGCAGCCACTTCCTCGTGGCTTCAAAAACATCCCGATATAGATGCAAGTGAACTGGTAGAAGTTTCACAGGAAGATCTTTCACGGGCCAGTTTATTGAAAACTCCCCAACAGGTACTTGCCATTTTCGAACAACCATCCTATACGTTGAATCCGGAAGTCGTGCGCCAATCACTTTGCCTTGCATTGGATGATGTGCAAGATCCCGGAAACCTCGGTACTATTATCCGTTTGGCCGATTGGTTTGGCATCGAACATATTATCTGCTCACAGAATACGGTAGACGTATATAACCCTAAAACCATACAAGCCACAATGGGAGGAATTACCCGCGTGAAAGTGCACTATACTTCCCTCCCCGATTTTATCCGTTCACTCGGAGACACTCCTATATTCGGAACTTTTCTGGACGGAAAAAATATGTATGAACAACCATTGTCTGCCAATGGCCTGATAGTAATGGGAAATGAAGGGAATGGTATAGGAAAAGAAGTCGCTGCATTGATTAACAGAAAATTATATATTCCCAATTATCCGGAAGGTCAGGAGACATCCGAGTCTCTTAATGTAGCCATCGCTACCGCAGTAATCTGTGCCGAGTTCCGTCGACAGGCTGCATGGAAGTAAAATCAAAAGGATAAAATAAGTAAGGAAATAGGGCTTCCCCCTTCTTTTCCGCTTCATGCAGATACTCCATCAAACATTGGGAAGATTGATTCGGAACATTGGGAAGATTGGATGAAAACACTGGGATGTTTTTAAAAATCATCCTAGTGTTTTTTATTTCTTCCATTTGGTTTTCAGAAAGCAGGGCAATCACTCCCGGCATCCATTCGACCGACTCAATCTCTTCAGTCAGTGGAAATACATCTCGGACAATTCCCTCACCGGTGATCTCCACCACCTGCTGCTTCATAAATCCTACAGCAGGTATCAGCAAATAATGAGAAGCAAAACGTTTCATTACAATCAGCGATTTTGACGTCTTTGTTGTTGCTGCCTGCGTTGATTCATCTGACGCTCCTTTCTTTGCTCCATTCTTTCCTTCTGGATATGTTGTTCCACTTCAATCTGTTCCGGTTTCTTCTCGCGATGAGTTCCCGTACGACGACGGTTCATTTCTTCCGGTGTCAGACGCTGCATGTCATCTTTCTCTTTGTCTATGATCTTATGCAAAGAGTCGGCATTTTCTTTAGCAGATATCTTCTTCAAAGAATCCGCTTTCAAAGCTTTTATCTTGTTCAAAGAATCGCGGACAGCAAACGAAACTGTGTCCGTACAATGATAACGAGTCATCATGAAACGGTCAGCCAATAATGCTCCTCCCTTTTCCAGACTATCTCCCGGATAATAAATGAAGCCTTTTATTTCTTTCATTGGACCTAATGTATCTGCAAACAAACGAATCTGTTGCACACCCGGTTCAGTCACCGTTTTCCAATGATTGATCGTATCTTTCTCATAAATCACCTGCATGGCCATCGTAACGCCTCTTAAAGAGTCGGCAAGCATCGGTTCGAGGAATCGATAGCGTACTTCCCATACCAGCGTATCACGGTCTTTGTAGTTAGAGTCGGTCGGCAAAGTGAATACATATTGATTATTCATCATTTCACCGGTCAAACGAATCATACGCTGCCACGGCCAGACATCAATACTGTCACCCTGCTTAGTCATTTTCGGTTTCTTATCACGTTTGGCTATCAGGTCACCCACAAGTTCCTGTTCATCTTTCAAACGCTTCTTCACCTTATCATAAATTTTCGATAAAATCTCTGTGTTACGTGTATACCAAACCATAGACGAGTCAAATGCAGCCTGCGTAGCCCCGTATTTCTTAAAAACGGCGTCGATATACAATGCTTTCTTATAGTTCTCACTATAAGGCAAATTATCTCCCATAGACTTTGCCACATGATAATCATACAGCAAATTCTCCATCTTCGATTCCGAGATTACATCACTGGGTCTTTTCACTTTACACCCGGCTACTGCAAAAGCGAACATGCAGATGAGACACAGATGAAACCGAAATTTACTTTTCATGATCTGTAGCTTCCTTTTTATCTTTATCCAACGAATGATATGACTCATTCAAATATTTACTATAAAAAAGTAACAGGGCAATGATACCACAACTGATAGCGGCATCTGCAAAATTAAAGATCGGACTAAAGAATATAAAATGCTCTCCGCCCACAAACGGCATCCATGTAGGCCAGTTTGTATCTATAATCGGAAAGTAAAACATATCCACTACTTTTCCATAAAACCAGGTAGAATATCCACCGCCTTCGGGCATAAAGCTGGCAATCTGCGAATGAGTGCTTTCATTGAAGAAAACTCCATAGAACACACTGTCTATGATATTTCCTAAAGCACCGGTCAGAATAAGAGCCACACAAACAATGTAGCCTGTTTTGAACCCTTTCTTTATTATTTTATAAAGATACCATCCTATCAATGCCACCGCAACAATACGGAATGTTGTCAGGAACAGCTTGCCGAAAATTTCCATACCGAAAGCCATTCCGTTATTTTCGGTGAAATAGATATAAAACCAATCTGTCACACGTATGCTTTCATGCCAGTACATATGAGTTTTAATCCAGATTTTGATGATCTGGTCAATAATCAATACGGAAAAGATAACGAACAGGGCAATTCTTCCCTTTGTGAATAGTTTCTTCATGTGTTTATTATAAATTAAACATAACGAGCTACAAGTGCCGTGCGTAAATTTTGCGCAGCTACTTGTAGCCCGTTACCTGTAGCCTATTGCTATCTGTTATTTTTTACCACTGTTCTTTGCTTCAATGCTTAACGTAGCGTGAGGAACAGCACGCAAACGCTCTGCCGGAATCAGCTTTCCGGTTTCACGGCAGATGCCATACGTTTTATTCTCAATACGTACCAAAGCAGCTTGTAATCCTTGGATAAACTTCAGCTGACGTTGTGCCAGGCGGGTTGTTTCTTCCTTGGAGAGCGTGTTAGCTCCTTCTTCCAATACTTTATATGTAGGAGATGTATCATCGGTATCATTACCGTCCAGTCCCATCAAACTTTTTTTCAACTGTTCATAGTCACGTTGTGCCAATTCCAGTTTCTCCATAATAATGGCACGGAATTCCTCGAGTTCCGCATCCGAATATCTAGTCTTTTCTGCCATAATTTTACAATTTAAAAAGGTTAATCAATATAGTATTAGTCTTTTATCACATTCACAAACAGCGAGAAGTCATCAAACTCCAGCATTGTTCCGTCTTTCACTTCATCTACAAGTTCCAGAGATGTGCCTAAAACTTGGTTACAAATATAAGTATTATATTCATTTACCGCATCATCTGTTTGCGTATTTTTCGAGATTGTTATTTTTATTTTGTCTGTAATCTCAAAGCCGCTTGACTTACGTATATTCTGAATACGGTTCACCAATTCACGGGCAATACCCTCACGACGCAACTCTTCGGTAATAGTAACTTCAAGTGCTACAGTCAGTTTACCTTCATTGGCAACCAACCATCCCGGAATATCCTCACTAAAGATCTCAACGTCTGATGCTTCGATAACAGCTTCTGCACCATCCAGATTTAACGTATACTTTCCGTTCTTCTCCAATTCACCGATTGCTTCCTGTGACATTTCTGCAACCGCAGCGGCCACCGCTTTCATCTGCTTGCCGAACTTCGGACCCAGTTTCTTAAAGTCACATTTCACTTTCTTCACCAATACACCGGCCGCGCCATCAACGAATCTGACTTCTTTCACGTTCACTTCGTTCATAATCAGGTTCTTCACAGCTTCGATATGAGCTTTCTGCTCCTCATCCACCACCGGAACCATGATACACTGCAGCGGTTGGCGCACCTTGATATTCACCTTACGACGCAATGCCAACACCATGGATGTAACATCCTGTGCCATTTGCATACGGGCTTCCAATTCCTTGTCTATCATTTCTTCCTGATATTTCGGGAATTCGGCAAGGTGGACAGAAACGACACTGTCACGACCTGTTGCTGTAATCAAGTCCGTATATAACCGGTCTGCATAGAACGGAGATATAGGAGCCATCAATTTAGCAACTGTTTCGAGACAAGTATACAATGTCTGATAAGCAGACAATTTATCCTGTGTAAATTCACCACCCCAGAAACGTTTACGATTCAGGCGAACATACCAGTTGGACAAATTATCATTCACAAAATCAGAAATCAGACGTCCTGCCTTTGTCGGTTCATATTCATTATAGCAAGTATCTACCTCTTTTATCAATGTATTCAATACAGATAAGATCCAACGGTCAATCTCCGGACGTTCTGCCATCGGCACATCCGCTTCTTTATATTCAAATCCGTCTACATTTGCATAAAGTGCAAAGAATGAATACGTATTATATAAAGTGCCGAAGAATTTACGACGAACTTCTTCCACTCCTTCAACGTCAAATTTCAGGTTATCCCACGGAGAAGAATTGGTTATCATGTACCAACGCAACGGGTCGGAACCATACTTTTCAATCGTAGTAAACGGATCGACAGCATTATTCAGACGTTTAGACATCTTGTTACCGTTCTTATCGAGCACCAAACCGTTAGAAATAACAGCTTTGTATGACACACTGTCAAATACCATCGTAGCGATAGCATGTAAGGTAAAGAACCAACCACGTGTCTGGTCTACCCCTTCTGCGATAAAGTCGGCCGGATATACCTGACGGCTATCCAACAGTTCTTTATTTTCGAACGGATAATGTATCTGCGCATAAGGCATAGCACCCGAATCGAACCATACATCAATCAAGTCTGATTCACGCTTCATCGGCTGACCATCTTTTGATACCAATATGATGTCGTCTACATAAGGACGGTGAAGATCAATCTTATCATAATTTCCTTCGGTGTATTCGCCCGGAACGAAACCTTTATCCTTGTATGGATTGGATTTCATAAATCCGGCAGCTACCGATTTCTCGATTTCATTATAAAGCTCTTCTACAGATTCGATACATATCTCATCCGTATTATCTTCCGTACGCCAGATAGGCAACGGAGTACCCCAATAACGGGAACGGCTAAGGTTCCAGTCATTCAGATTTTCCAGCCACTTACCGAAACGGCCGGTTCCGGTAGATTCCGGTTTCCAGTTGATAGTCTTGTTCAGTTCTATCATACGTTCCTTACAAGCGGTAGAACGGATAAACCAGCTATCCAACGGATAATAAAGTACCGGTTTGTCTGTACGCCAACAATGCGGGTAGTTGTGGACATGTTTCTCTATTTTGAAAGCCTTGTTGTCTGCTTTCATCATCATGGCAATGACAATATCCAAAGATTCGGCAGCCTGCGCAGCTTTCTCATCATATTTTCCATCTACCATGAATTGAGGATCATAGGCATTTTTCACCCATGCGCCCTGATAGTCCTTGTATTTGTCTACATCCACACATTCTTTTACGAAAGTAGCATCCAGCTCATCCAACAGATAGAATTTACCGGTCAGGTCCACCATCGGACGAGTTTCACCTTTCTTATTGATCATGAATAGTGACGGAATTCCTGCAGCACGTGCCACATTCGCATCGTCCGCACCAAATGTCGGTGCAATGTGAACGATACCCGTACCATCTTCTGTAGTTACATAATCACCCGGTATTACACGGAAAGCTTTATCACTAGCTTTCCAAGTACCGTCTTCAGATACTTCGACAGGTTTTACCCAAGGAATCAACTGCTCATATTCCATACCGATAAGATCAGTGCCTTTATATTCGGCAATCACTTTAAACGGCACAAGTTTATCTCCGGCTTTATAATCCTCCAACTTCAAATCCGCCGCTTTTGCATTGAAGTGTACATTCAATAAAGCTTTAGCCAGAACAACAGTAATAGGTTCTCCGGTATAGGCGTTGTAAGACTGTACAGCCACATAATCGATCTTCGGTCCTACGCAGAGTGCCGTATTTGAGGGCAATGTCCACGGAGTAGTTGTCCAGGCAATAAAATAAGGAGTTCCCCATTCCGTCATTTCCGGTTTAGGATTCTTCATTTTAAATTGGGCAACGGCCGTTGTATCTTTTACATCTCGGTAACAGCCCGGCTGATTCAACTCGTGTGAGCTCAATCCTGTTCCTGCAGCCGGTGAATACGGTTGGATCGTATATCCTTTATATAATAATCCCTTTTTATGCAGTTGCTTCAATAGCCACCACAGTGTTTCAATATAACGATTGTCATACGTGATATAAGGATGCTTCATGTCCACCCAGTATCCCATCTGGTGAGTCAGGTCTTCCCACTCCTTGGTATATTTCATCACGTCCTTCCGGCAAGCCGCATTGTAGTCGGCAACAGAGATTTTCTTACCAATATCTTCTTTTGTGATACCTAATGCTTTTTCTACACTTAGTTCCACAGGCAGTCCGTGCGTATCCCATCCGGCTTTACGCTTCACCTGATAACCCTTCATCGTTTTGTAGCGGCAGAAAATGTCCTTAATGGTACGAGCCATTACATGGTGAATGCCCGGCATACCATTAGCCGAGGGAGGTCCTTCGAAAAACACGAACGAAGGACAGCCATCACGTTCTGTCATACTCTTGGCGAAAACCTGGTTCTCGTCCCATTTCTTCAGCACATCTTTGTTCACCTGCGAAAGGTCAAACTGCGAATATTCAGTAAATCTCTTACCCATAGCTGTCTACGATTTTACTATTTACAATTTACAATTTGAGGGGTATCCCCATTTTTAAGGGTGCAAATTTACAAAAACATTTGTTTAGTTGAGCAAAAAGCTAAGACTTTTAATCGGATTCGTGTGAAGTTAACGATTATAAACCGCCTACAGCCTAAACAAAACAGGTATCTCCTTGTTTTAGTGGGAAACCTAAAAACACTTAACTTATGAATTATGGAATTAGTATTTTATTCAGGGCAATCCCTTTGTTGATGGCTGTTTTTTGCTTCGGATACGGAGCGTTCATTTATGATTATGGAGATGCCGGCGGTCGTGTTGTAGCAGGCCCTGTGATATTCTCATTAGGTATGATATGCATTGCGCTGTTCTGCACGGCTGCCACTATTATCCGGCAAATCATACATACATATAATCAAGCTGTGAAGTACGGTTTACCAATACTCGGCTATCTGGCAGCTATAGTGACTATAATCGGAGGTATCTGTGTTTTCAGTAATGCAGACGGTACTTCAGCTTTTGTGGCAGGCCATGTAATAACCGGCGTAGGTTTTATTACAGGTTGTGTAGCCACTGCTGCCACCTCCTCTACCCGTTTTTCTTTGATTCCGGGAAACTCCAGAGGCACGGGTAATGAAGTTCCTGAAGGAGCATTTACTTTAGGTCAGGAACGGGCATTGGAAATCATTGTCATTCTCATTTCTCTTATCGCATGGATATGGGCGTTTGTTTTATTGGCTAACAGTCATGTGCATCCGGCATATTTTGTAGCTGGTCATGTAATGGCAGGGCTTGCCTGCATTTGTACCAGTCTGATCGCATTGGTAGCTACCATAGCCCGTCAGATACGCAATGTATATTCGGAAAAAGAACGTTCACAATGGCCCAAACTCGTTTTATTGATGGGATCCATTTCTTTTATCTGGGGATTTTTTATAATCTTAGCCGATTCAGGCAGTGCCAACGGTACTACCGGATATATCATGCTTGGACTAGGTTTAGTCTGTTACAGTATTTCCAGTAAAGTCATTCTTTTGGCTAAAATTTGGCGGCATGAGTTCAAACTCGCCAACCGTATTCCTTTAATTCCGGTATTCACAGCATTGGCTTGTCTGTTTTTGGCGGCTTTTGTATTCGAGCTTGCCACTGTAAATACAGATTACTTCATTCCGGCACGTGTGTTATCAGGACTCGGAGCGATATGCTTTACGCTGTTTTCTATCGTTAGTATATTGGAGAGCGGCACGTCTTCCAAATAAAAAATATTCTATAAAAAGGGCGTCACTATATGCCCCGGATAGTGACGCTATCCAGGGCACATAGTGACGCTATCTTGACAGTATAGCGTCACTCTTTTATTTTTTGAATCTAACCTCATACAGGTCATTCCTGCGGTCTTTCAAGTTACGTACACTACCATACGTATGCAGTTCGTTCAGCAAATCCAGATCAACATCCGATACCAAAATCATTTCTGTGTTAGGAGTTGCCTCCGCCCTCTTTCCGTCCGTTGGAAAAGCAAAATCGCATGGGGTAAACACACCCGATTGAGCATATTGAATATCCATATTGTGCACACGAGGAAGGTTTCCGACACTTCCGGCAATGACTACAAAACATTCATTCTCAATAGCACGCGCCTGCGCACAAACACGAACACGGGAGTAGGCATTCTGGGTATCTGTCAGGAAAGGAACAAATAATATCTGCATTCCCTGATCTGCCATCAGGCGGGAAAGTTCGGGGAATTCCACATCATAGCAGATTAAAACTCCGATCTTTGCACAATCCGTATCAAAAGTGTTCAGAAGTTTACCACCGTTCAGTCCCCAGCTTTTTATTTCATCGGGGGTGACGTGCAATTTCTCGTACATTTCATAGGTTCCATCCCGTCGGCAAAGGAAACCTACATTATAAAGCAGTCCGTCCTCTTTTACGTATGGCATACTTCCGGTTATAATGTTGATATTATAGCTAATAGCCAGATTCATAAACCGTTCCCGAATCTCATCGGTATACTTTGCCAATCCGCGAATAGCCTGTGATTCTCCTTTATCATTATACTTCGACATCAAAGGAGCATTGAAATATTCCGGGAAAAGAACAAAATCACTTTTATAATCGGATACTGCGTCCACGAAGAATTCTACTTGTTCAAACAGGTCGTCCAACGTTTTATAGCTACGCATCTGCCATTGCACTAATCCTACACGAACCGTAGTTTTAGGACTGATATATTCTTGCGTAGGTGGCTGATAATAGATATTATCCCATTGAAGCAAACAGGCGTAATGTTTCGATTCTTCGTCATTCGGCAGATAATTGGTCATCACCTTTCGCACGTGAAAATCATTCGATAGTTGGAAAGTTAGTACCGGATCATAAATCTCGCGTTGACGCACTCGTTCGATATATTCTTTCGGACGCATTTTGTCAGCATATTTATGATAATTCGGGATACGTCCGCCAAACATGATAGCTTTCAGGTTCAATGTTTCGCAAAGCTCCTTACGATATTCATACATACGACGTGCCAGGCGCAAACCGCGATAACCCGGATGAATGAACACTTCAATGCCATACAAGATATTTCCTTCAGGATTATGTGTATTGAATGTTTCCTTCCCTGTCACTTGTGCATACGTATGATCGTTCTTTACTTTATCATAATCAACAATGATGGAAAGAGCACAACCAACTATTTTATCATCGACTACTGTAACGATCTGACCTTCCGGAAAAATTTTAATTAACTTCTGGATCTGCTCACGAGTCCAAAACACATCGCTACCATCTGAATAGACGCGGGTAAACGACTGAGATAACTGTACATAATCTTCTATTTGCAGATTGCGTATCTGCACTTTATTAATTTTAATCGGATGTTGTTCCATAACAATACGTGTTTTTATATAAAGACTGTGCAAAGGTACTGTTTATCTTTATATATTGTCATTGCAGAATTGAAAATACATTATACTTAATTTTAATACACGGTTCAGAAATGGCTACAGTGCTTTAACATCACATAATTTTTACACAGATTCTTGCACTATTTAATTTGCGACTTCCAAAAATTATCGTACATTTGCAACGCATAACATTTTATTCACAGAAGCAGTGAACCTGCTTCAACTCCAGTAGCAGGCATTTTTATGCCTGTTGCTGTCGTAGATACGCGGTTTCGTACCCCCGTGGGGAACGTTAATGCGTCCCCAGCTTCTGTGGAGTGTTATGCAACGGGAAAGGCGGAACCGTTTTTTTATTCCCGCCTATCTTAAAACCGTTGTATCATGCATGAAGAACAAAACAGTGCACCTGTAAAAGCCGTTCGAAGCAATCGGCAGGAAGCAGAATTTCCTAATCTGGAAGAAAAAGAAAACCTAAAACAGTTTTATTTAGCCCAATCACGACGACTATGCCCTACCGTATCGGTCGATCGTTCTGAATCACAACGTCTGGGAGCGTTACACCACAAAATCAAGCATTTTATTAAGGCGTTGACCAACCTCGACCGTCCATGGGAAAATGGGATGCCGGAGATGCAAAAGGCTTGCCTGCATTTTTTTACTTTACAAAATTCACCTCGCACAGAGTGTCAAAAGATTTTTGAAGAATGGGCGAAATGGTCGAACTTCCTGATATCAGCTTCTTGCTATCGTGGTTTTGTCAGTCAGATGTTACAAGATTATCAACGTCAATTACGTGACTTGGAAAAGCTCTTGGGCGGCAAACCCTCCGAAACTTCGGAGAATATATCTGGCCGTTAAGTCATACAGATAGATGTTACATTTATCATTCCTATACTGTATCTATTTTAGTGTAGCATTAGGTGAAATAATCCATTTAAAGACATACGAATGCACACTTTATAGGATGATAACCTGTATTTGACAGCTTAATTATCTATGGGGAGCGGCAGTATTTCTATAGTTCACAAGTGTGTGCCGTACAGCCCACGCATGTAAACCATACAGCCTACATATGCAGGCTATACAGCACACACTTGTGGGCTATAAACTTATCGCCGTTTAAGTGGGATTTTTGAGCTGCGATATTCGGATTTATATGGCTTCATTGTGACAAAAACAAGCCGTTTTATGCTTATAGGATATTTATATGGCTATTTTGTAGATGATAGGTAACCCGTTTTTACTGGTAAAAGTATGATAGATACATTTTTTAAAAGCTATCTATCATAGATACTACATTGATAATTAGAATATTACTAAAATAAATGATAGCATGATAGATAGTTTTTTCATTATGTAATGTTTAGTTCAAATCCGTACCATTTACGAATATATTCTTATGAGACAAAGTTTCTCTAGACCAAATCCCCTGAATTTACAACTACTCCTAAAAGCTTCAAATAAAAACAATTATGACACCATACCATTGGTACGATGTCATAATCTCAACAGAATCATGTCAGGAGGCCGAAGTCATAATGACATGATGAAATTACACTAACCTAATTTATTTGTCTTTCTTCCAAAGTTTGCTCATATCTTCCAGTGTCTTGCCCTTCGTTTCAGGTACCCAACGCCAAACGAAGATGGCAGCAGCTACGCAGATAATGCCATATAAACTATACGCAAACATCGGGCTGAAATCGTACAATGCCGGGAAAGTAGAAGATACAATATAGTTGAATATCCATTGGAAAGCTACGGCGATTGCCACTGCTTTACCACGGATGGTATTCGGGAAGATTTCCGAGATCAACACCCAGCAAATCGGTCCCCAGGACATCATGAAAAATGCTGCATATACAATCACTGAAAGTACCGGAAGGATACCCTTTATTGCCATGCTGTCACACATTGCTACTGCAAATGCACCAACAGCCATACCAATAGAACCGATTATCAATAGTGGTTTACGTCCGAAACGGTCTACAGTGAAGATAGCAACCAGTGTAAATATAATGTTTACAATACCCATAATCACAGTTTGCATCATGCCACCTCCTTCTGCACCTGCATTTTCAAAAATACGAGGAGCATAATATAGTACCGCATTAATACCGATAGCTTGCTGGAATACAGAAAGCAAAATACCGATCACAATTACTGCCACTCCATAAGTAAAGATTTTCTCCGTCTTCTCATGAGCAGTAGCTTTAATATCATTAAGGATTTCCTGTGCTTTTGTCTTACCATTGATCTTTTCCAGAATTGAGTAAGCCTTTTCATCCTGCTGTATCAATACAAGATAACGTGGGGTCTTCGGAACAAAGAACAACAACAGGCCAAAGAAAGCGGCAGGGAAAGCTTCCGAACCAAACATGTAACGCCATCCTTCATACACAGTCCACATATCAGATTCAGAACTAACAGACAGTACACCGGCCGCATCTTTCAAAATAACAGGATTCTGATGACCGCCCATAATCAGGAAATTCACGAAGTACACTACCAACATACCAAAGATGATAGCAAACTGGTTACATGATACAAGCGTTCCACGAATATTGGAAGGGGCTATTTCAGCAATATACATCGGACAGACGGCAGAAGCCAGTCCTACTCCGATACCACCCAAAACACGATACAGATTAAAAGCAATCAGCAAATCCATGTTCGGCTTTCCATATTCGAAAAATAAGAATTCCGGATAATAGGAACCTAATGCTGAAAGGAAAAAGAGTACGGCAGCAAGCCTTAAGGAATTACGACGTCCCAAACGGGAAGCAAATATACCGGAGATCGCACCACCCAGTACACAGCCAATTAATGCACTGGAAGAAGTGATTCCATGCATTACTTTATTATATTGAAAATCAGAGGCCGAAAGGAAAAATGCCTCCAAACCTTTCTCTGCGCCCGAAATAACGGCTGTATCGTATCCGAAAAGCAGTCCTCCCAAAATGGCGACAGAGGTGATCGAATATAGGTAGAGTTTACTACCCTCGTTCGTTGTATTAATCATGGTTATAAGTAGATAAAGTAGTGTTGTAGTAGTTGGAAATCTCACCACAGAGTGACACAGAGTTTCACAGAGAAATACAATATTAAATGAAAATGAACTCTGCGAGACCCTGTGCTACTCTGTGGTGAATTAATTATTAGCAATACATATTCAGAATTGCTTCATAAAGTTCTTGTTTACCGCTAGTCTGCTTCGGTTCACCGTTTGCTTTAGCATAAGCAACTACGTCTTCCAAAGTCAACTTGCCATCTTCAAATTCCTTACCTTTACCAGCATCGAATGAAGCGTAACGGTCAGACAACATTTTCTTATATGGAGATTCGTTCAACAGAGCAGCTGCACTTTCCAATGCACGAGCCATAGCATCCATACCTGCGATATGAGCAATGAAGATATCTTCCAGATCAGTAGAGTTACGACGAGTTTTAGCGTCGAAGTTTGTTCCACCGTTACCCAAACCACCATTACGGATAATTTGCATCATAGCTTGTGTCAGTTCGTAGTTATCAATCGGGAACTGGTCTGTATCCCAACCATTCTGATAATCACCACGGTTAGCGTCGATAGAGCCCAACATACCGTTGTCTACTGCTACTGCCAATTCGTGTTCGAAAGTATGGCCAGCCAAGGTTGCATGGTTTACTTCAATATTCACTTTGAAATCTTTATCCAAGCCATGAGCTTTCAGGAAGCCGATTACAGTTTCTGTATCTACATCATACTGGTGTTTAGTTGGTTCCATCGGTTTCGGTTCGATCAGGAAAGTACCTTTGAAGCCACGAGCACGAGCATAATCACGAGCCATAGTCAGCATTTTTGCCAAGTGTTCTTTTTCACGTTTCTGATCTGTATTCAGAAGAGACATATAGCCTTCACGGCCACCCCAGAATACATAGTTCTGGCCACCCAGTTCGATCGTTGCGTCGATTGCATTCTTGATCTGAACAGCAGCACGAGCTACTACGTCAAAATCAGGATTAGTAGCAGCACCGTTCATATAACGTGCATGACCAAATACGTTGGCAGTACCCCACAACAGTTTGATGCCTGTTTCAGCTTGTTTCTGTTTTGCATAAGCTACGATTTCTTTCAGATTAGCTTCGTATTCTTCGATGCTTGCACCTTCAGAAACCAAGTCTACATCGTGGAAACAGTAGTACTCGATACCCATTTTCTGCATGAATTCGAAACCTGCATCCATTTTATCTTTTGCAGCTTGTATAGCGTCAGCATTACTATTCCAAGGGAATTGTTTTGTTCCGCCACCGAATTGGTCACCGCCTTCAGCACACAAAGTATGCCACCATGCCATAGAAAATCTCAACCAATCTTTCATCTTCTTACCGTTGATTACCTTTTCAGCATCGTAGTAACGGAATGCCATCGGATTCTTACTATCTTTACCTTCGAACTTAATCTTTTCAATTCCCGGGAAAAATTCTTTTGTTGCCATAATTCTTTTATTTTTAAATGGTTATTATTTAGATTGTTAATTATTTATCTGAAGAAAGAGCCGGAGCCGGTATGTTACCAGTCATCGACTTTTCAAGGCGGTATTTCCATTTTGCATAGGCATCAGCATATTCCTGACGTTTCGCCACATTAGGCTCGATCACATCCAGTTTATCAAGCGTAGCAAATGCTTCATTGTTATCTTTGTAGATGCCTGCACCGATACCTGCACCTTTCGCGGCTCCTACTGAACCGTCTGTATCATAAAGCTCGATAGTGGCTCCTGTAACTCCCGCCAACGTATCGCGGAAGATAGAACTCAAGAACATATTAGCATGTCCGGCATGGATCATCTTCACGGGAATTCCCATCTGCTCCATGATATCAATGCCATATTTAAAAGAGAATACGATACCTTCTTGAGCGGCACGGATAATGTGGTGTTTGCCATGGGCATTGAAGTCCAATCCACGGATGCTGCAACCGATTTCTTTATTGTTCAGCATGCGTTCGGCACCGTTACCAAAAGGTAGAATACTGATTCCCGCACTACCGATAGGAGCTTTGGAAGCCAACACATTCATTTCATTATAAGATATTCCTTCGGGAGCAATGTTGCGTTTTACCCATGAATTAAGAATACCTGTTCCGTTGATGCAAAGCAATACTCCCAGACGTGTCTGGTCTATTGTATGATTGACATGGGCAAAGGTATTGACACGTGACTGCGGATCATAGTTCACTTCACCGTTCACACCATAAACCACTCCTGATGTTCCCGCCGTAGAAGCAATTTCGCCCGGGTTGAACACGTTCAGAGAGAGAGCATTGTTAGGCTGGTCACCTGCACGATAAGTAATAGGTGTTCCTTCTTTCAATCCAAGTTCTTTGGCAGTCATTGCACTGACGCGTCCTTGTTCTGCGAAAGTCGGTTTAATATCTGCAATCAAAGAAGAGTCGAATCCGTAATAATCCATCAGGAAGTCAGCCACCCGGTTGTTCTTAAAATCCCAGAACATACCTTCCGAAAGTCCGGAAACGGTTGTGCAAATCTCTCCACTCAACTTCATGGCAATATAATCACCCGGCAACATTATCTTGTAAATCTGCTCATAGATGGCAGGTTCGTTTTCTTTAATCCATGCCAACTTGGAAGCTGTAAAGTTTCCCGGCGAGTTCAACAAATGAGAAAGACATCTCTCCTCTCCGATTGTTTCAAATGCTTTCTGACCGTATGGCACAGCACGGGAGTCACACCAGATAATAGCAGGACGCAATACACGCTGATTCTTATCGACACATACCAATCCGTGCATCTGATAAGAGATACCGATGGCTTTTATTTCAGCAGCACTCACTCCGGATTCGGTCATAATAGCCTGTGTAGCCAACTTTAAGTTTTCCCACCAACTTTCCGGATCTTGTTCCGCCCATCCGGGATTCACTGCAATAATATTCGCTTCTGTTTTCGGAAAAAATGCCGATGATACACATTTGCCTGTTTCAGCATTTACCAAACTCGCTTTTACAGACGAGCTACCTATGTCATAACCTAATAGAAACATAATTTTATTTACGATTAAACGATTTACTATTTACGATTTAACGCTCAATGTCCGACAATTAATACTATAACATTCAACGCCTAATACCTAATACTTGATACTTAATACTTGAATAAGGTCTACCTTCTCACCTTATTATATATCTTCTTATCAAATTTATAATAACGGGCAGCACGGTGAGCCACTCCTTGTTGTTTTTCTTCCAGAGGAACTACATATTCCATCATGGCTATTTTCTTATGGAAGTTGCGTACATCCACAGCTTTGTCGTATACTAATTCAAAAAGGGTTCTTAATTGTGCAGCTGTAAATTTGCGCGGAAGCAGTTCGAACAACATGGAAGGATTAAATTCTACGAACTGACGAATATAAGTCATTGCTTCCTTAATAATCAGATTATGGTCGAAAGCCAATGTTTTCACATCTTTCAAAGCAATCCAACAAGCCTGATGATCGTCCAGATTCTTATCCAGTGTGCGGTCAATCTTCACCATCGACAGATACGCAATAGTTACAATACGTTCCACTCTTGACTGCATAGCTCTTTCCAGCCAACGTACATCTTTCGGATTACTTGTCCTGTTTTTAGAACCGAATGCTTTAAACTGCATCAGATTCACATTTTTAAGTCCTGTCAGTTCATACAAAACTCGTTGCGCTGCTTCATCCAGGTCTTCATCCATATATATAAGACTTCCGGGAAGTTTCATATCGTGATATACTTCTCCATTATCTTCACCTGCACGTTTTACAAGCAACACTTTCAGTTGTTCTCCGTCAAAACCAATCACTACACAGTCCACTGATATATGATTGTTTGCTAAAGGTGTATTTTTCTGTAAATTTTGCATATCCATTTCTTTAATACGGTGCAAATATAGAGGCTAAAACTCATCAAAACAAAAATAAGAACCATGCTATAAAACATTGTTTTTCATATAAATACATATCATACATTCTACAATATGAATAGTTAGTGTTATCTTACGAATTACAATATGTATTTTAGTATTTCCGCGAGTGAGTAATTGTACAAAGTACAAAAACTAGATGGACGCTTTATTATCAGTACTTTTCATATCATCTTCATCAGATACCGGCAAAGGTACTTATTGTATTTTAAACGATATGTCATTTTGTACCTTATCGTTTTTTATTCTATCTTTGTCGGGTAAATATTAAAAAAACTAAAATGGAACGTCATCCAGTCATTTTATCCATTGCCGGCTCCGATTGTTCGGGAGGCGCAGGTATTCAGGCAGACATAAAAACAATCTCCGCTCTAGGTGGCTATGCGGCATCGGCTATTACTGCCATCACCATACAAAATACACTGGGAGTACGTGCCGTACAGTCTATCGCCCCTGATATTGTTCGTGGACAAATAGAAGCAGTGATGGACGACCTGCAACCGGTTGCCATCAAAATAGGAATGGTAAATGATATTCAGATTGTTCGTGTGATTTCCGACTGTTTACAAAAATATTCACCTGCATACGTCGTCTACGATCCGGTAATGGTGTCTACCAGCGGAAAGAAACTCATGACAGATGAAGCTATAGAAGAAATAAAAAAAGAACTTTTGCCGCTTGTGACATTAATCACTCCCAACATCGACGAAGCGAAGGTGCTTACAGGCAAAAGTATTCACAACATTCAGGACATGCAGGCGGCTGCCAAAATGCTGACGGACGATTATCATACTAGCATCTTGTTAAAAGGCGGACATCTGGAGGGAGACAATATGTGCGACCTTTTGCACACGTCCGAATCTATCTACCATATATATGAGGAGAAAAAGATAGAAAGCCATAACCTGCATGGAACGGGGTGTACCCTCTCCTCTGCCATTGCTACTTACCTGGCCAAAGGATACCCCATGAGAGAATCCATCCAGCATGCTAAAACGTATATCACGCAAGCTATTATCGCAGGAAAAGAATTGAATGTCGGACACGGCAACGGCCCTTTATGGCATTTTCCGGGCTCCGTTGCACAAATGTGTACATTTTGTGCGGTTGTATCATAAAAATACGTAACTTTGCACCCGCAATTAAAAATCAATTAAATAATAAAAATATGAAAGCATTTGTATTTCCCGGTCAAGGCGCTCAATTTGTAGGAATGGGTAAAGACCTGTATGAAAACTCAGCTTTAGCAAAAGAATTGTTTGAAAAAGCAAATGATATCCTCGGATATCGCATTACAGATATCATGTTCGATGGCACAGATGAAGACCTCCGTCAGACAAAGGTTACCCAACCTGCCGTATTCCTTCATTCTGTTATCTCCGCTCTTTGCATGGGCGATGATTTCAAACCGGAAATGACAGCCGGCCACTCACTCGGTGAGTTCTCTGCATTGGTAGCTGCCGGTGCATTGAGTTTTGAAGATGGACTGAAACTTGTTTATGCTCGTGCAATGGCTATGCAGAAAGCTTGTGAAGTTACTCCTTCCACAATGGCTGCCATTATTGCATTACCTGATGAGAAAGTAGAAGAAATCTGCGCAGCAGTAAATGCCGAAGGTGAAGTTTGCGTACCGGCTAACTACAACTGCCCGGGACAAATCGTTATCTCCGGTTCTGTACCAGGTATCGAAAAAGCTTGCGAACTGATGAAAGCTGCCGGAGCTAAACGTGCCCTTCCGCTGAAAGTAGGTGGTGCTTTCCATTCTCCATTGATGGACCCTGCTAAAGTTGAGTTGGAAGCTGCTATCAAGGCTACGGAAATTCATACTCCTAAATGTCCGGTATATCAGAATGTAGACGCACTTCCTCACACTGATCCTGCAGAAATCAAAAAGAACCTGGTTGCCCAGCTGACTGCTTCCGTACGCTGGACACAGTCTGTTAAGAATATGGTTGCCGACGGTGCTACTGATTTTACAGAATGTGGCCCGGGTGCAGTACTTCAAGGACTGATTAAGAAAATTGACGGTACTGTCAACGCTCACGGTATTGCATAAGCATCCGTAAGAAAGAGTTTATCTTTAAATATATGAAGCGTGTTGGTAACTATTGCCAACACGCTTTTTTATATTAAGCCTATTCATAGCATACGGACTAACATGTTGTATAACACCCCGTTACTTTTCTTTTCCGGCAAACTTTCCGTATCTTGCTATTGTTTTTATTACAGGAATCATTTACTCAAATTTATGAGCCATGAAAATACATGAATATCAAGCGAAAGAGATTTTCTCCAAGTACGGAATACCTGTCGAGAGGCACACTTTATGCCGTACAGCCGCAGGTGTCATAGCCGCTTACCGGAGGATGGGAACAGACAGAGTGGTTATAAAAGCACAGGTATTAACCGGAGGACGGGGAAAAGCCGGAGGAGTGAAACTGGTAAATAATACGGAAGACGCTTATCAGGAAGCTAAGAATATTCTCGGAATGAGTATTAAAGGTCTTCCGGTCAATCAAGTACTGGTTAGTGAGGCGGTAGATATTGCTGCCGAATATTATGTCAGTTACACCATCGACCGGAATACACGTTCTGTCGTTCTGATGATGAGTGCATCCGGTGGTATGGATATCGAAGAGGTAGCCCGTCAAACACCGGAAAAAATCATCCGATATTCAATCCATCCATTTATTGGTCTTCCCGACTATCTGGCAAGGCGTTTTGCTTTCTCCCTCTTTCCTCAAATGGAGCAGGCGGGTAAAATGGCGGCCATCCTTCAGGAACTTTATAAGATCTTCATGGAAAATGATGCATCATTAGTAGAAGTAAATCCGCTGGCACTAACCAAGAAAGGTACGTTGATGGCTATTGACGCAAAGATTGTTTTTGATGACAATGCGCTCTATCGCCATCCGGAGGTACATGCTTTATTTGATCCGACGGAGGAAGAAAAAATAGAAGCAGACGCTAAAGATAAAGGATTCAGCTATGTCCACATGGATGGTAACATCGGCTGTATGGTAAATGGTGCCGGACTCGCTATGGCTACTATGGACATGATTAAACTTTATGGAGGTCAGCCAGCCAATTTTCTCGACATTGGTGGTAGTTCCAATCCTGTCAAGGTAATTGAAGCCATGAAACTTTTATTGCAGGATGAAAAAGTGAAAGTGGTCCTGATTAATATTTTCGGAGGAATCACCCACTGTGATGATGTAGCAATGGGGCTTCTTCAAGCATTCGAGCAGATAAACAGTAATGTACCTGTTATCGTACGGCTTACAGGCACTAATGAGCATATCGGACGGGAACTGTTACGGAATTACAGCCGTTTCCAAATAGCCACAACGATGAAAGAAGCTGCCCTTATGGCTCTGAAAGCGTAATAAGTACCCAAATCATTAATAAATAAAGCAATTATGAGCATATTAATAGATAAATCCACCCGCCTGATTGTACAGGGAATTACTGGGAGAGACGGACTTTTCCATGCCAAGAAGATGAAAGAATACGGAACCCATGTTGTTGGAGGAACTTCTCCGGGCAAAGGAGGAACAGATGTAGACGGCATCCCCGTATTCAACACTATGTATGACGCGGTTGAACAAACGAAAGCCAATACTTCTATCATTTTTGTTCCGGCACGTTTTGCGGCAGATGCCATTATGGAGGCAGCAGATGCGGGCATCCGGTTAATTGCCTGCATTGCTGAAGGAATCCCCACGCTGGATGTGATTAAGGCGCACCAGTTTGTCGAACAAAAAGGTGCTATGCTGATCGGCCCCAACTGTCCGGGACTGATCTCTCCGGGAAAAAGTATGGTGGGCATTTTACCGGAACAGGTCTTTTTAGAAGGAAATGTCGGAGTTATCAGCCGTAGCGGAACACTTACTTACGAAATTGTGTATCACTTAACGGCGAATGGCATGGGACAATCCACTGCTATCGGCATCGGAGGTGATCCTGTTGTAGGTCTTCATTTCCGTCAACTGCTGGAGATGTTTCAAAATGATTCGGAAACAGAAGCGATCGTCCTGATTGGAGAGATTGGAGGAAACGCAGAAGAACAAGCGGCTGAATATATCCGCAATAATGTAACCAAACCTGTAGTGGCATTTATTGCGGGGCAATCAGCTCCTCCGGGGAAGCAGATGGGACATGCAGGAGCTATCATTTCAGGAAGTTCCGGTTCGGCAAAAGAGAAGATTGAATCTTTAAAAGCTGCCGGTATCCGGGTGGCACAAGAGCCTTCGGATATACCGAAGCTATTGAAAAGATAAAATCCAAAAGAGAAATAAAAGACAAAAGTAGTCA
Organism: Bacteroides sp. L008; assembly: GCF_040812255.1. NCBI lineage: Bacteria > Pseudomonadati > Bacteroidota > Bacteroidia > Bacteroidales > Bacteroidaceae > Bacteroides > Bacteroides sp. L008. The sequence goes on from NZ_JBFNXO010000001.1 coordinate 1,260,640, forward strand.
TATCATAATAGATGCAGATTCACTCCCTCAAATAAGTAATTACATACTTATCGTTTAGAGTAAATCTGCATTTATTTTACATACCTTTCTTTATACCTAATTTTATAAGAAGAGCATTCATAGGATATGCACAGAAGAAGCCGAAAAGCATAGCCAACTGCATCATAAACCAGAATATCCATGTGTCTTTGGGTAATGGCTCATTGATGAACAATACAAAATAGACAATCGCCATCCAGCCATACATTCCGACCTGCCAGGATAAAAGAGAAAAGAAATCCGCTTTGAAAGCACGAGCCAAGGCATTACCTACCGATATTTTTTCCATCTCCCGAATAGCATAGAATTGGAAATAAACACCAATAATCAAAGCCAGGATAAAGTCAAGTACCCAATTACCAAAGAGCTGACTTCCTGCCACAGTTACAGGAACATAGTTTGTAAACCACTCTCCTATGATATCTGCCAATGTACATCCTGCACCACAATGAAGCGCTGACAAAGCTACCGATTGCCAATAAGGACGTTGCATTCCTTGCATCGACATTTCTCCCGGCATGACCATATCCATCGCCATATTATCTTTCATACCAGACATATCCATTCCCTTCATATCAGACATATCCATTTTCATCCCATCATCCTCAACTTTCATCGGACCACTCCGTCCAAACTTATTATACGCCCATAAAGCTAAATAACTTCCCCATAATGCAGATAATATCCAGACTGCATTCATTATCTTCATTGATTGCGGACGATGTGTCAGGTCTATGGCAATATGTACTGCAATTCCGATACCTGAACATACTAAGAAAACGGCTATTAAATTGAGCATGACTGTATGTTTTTTAAAGTTTCAGATTACAAAACATCCTTTATTTGTGAATAGTTCATCCCATTACTTTTAATTTTATCCTATCGAACTATTCTACACACGAGTTGTTATCATTTCATAATCAAAACAATAGAAATATGAGCAGACGTAGACAGTTAGAGCATGAAGTATCTGTTGCTCAAGAAAGAATAAAGAAAGCTACAAAAGATACACCGAAGGATATCCTGAAATTATGGGAACAAGAGCTGGTAGACCTGGAATTGGAACTCAATAATATGGTGGATGATGAAGAAGATAACAATGAGGATTAACAGAAGAAAGGCGCGCTAGTTTCCTAGTGCGCCTTTCTCTATTACTGTATATGTATTCAGTATTAATTCTTTGGCAATGCTTCTTTTACTACCATTGAACGACCTACATATTCTGCACCGTTCAATTGTTCGATAGCTTTAGCAGCTTCTGCATCATCCGGCATTTCGATAAACGCAAAACCTTTTGATCTTCTAGTTTCACGATCTGTGATTAACTTTACTGAAGCAACTGTTCCATACTCTTCCATTACATGTCTCAAATCTGATTCCTTAACATTATAGCTAAGATTTCCAATGTACAAATTCATAAAATACAAATATAAAAAATTAATAATTCAATAAGAAAGTTTTAGGAAGATCTTAATTAGAGATGGATATGCTCAAATAAATGAGAAGATTCACGTAAAAAAATCAAATCGTAATAAACCTCTTTATTGTTGTTGGTACAAAGAAAAGCATTATTTGGGGATATTGCACTATATTCTCTCCTTTTTCTTCTTGTAAAACATCTTTTTTATGAAAATAGGCCAATACTTAACGTTCTTATTCTTTTATATCAAGCCATTCCATATAAACTACCGGATTAGTCTTTCTGTAGATTCTTCGCTACAAATTCCTCAAAAAACGTTTTCTTATAGTTTCCACCTCCTATTCCTATCTCATAAGACTTAATAAAAATATCATTGGTATCAAAAGAGTCAATCCGTGAGGTATTGACAATATAGGACTTGTTTATCCGGAGAAACTGTTTAGCGGGCAGTTGCTCATGAATATTTTTCAGATTCATCTTAGTTATCACCCGCTGATCTTCCAATTGGAGAATGGAATAATCCTTTAGTCCTTCAATAAAAAGAATATCACTGAAGTTTATCTTGATATAGCGTCGTTCCGATTTGATGAAAATATATTCTTCCTGTATCTCCTCCACTCTTTCGGCTGTTTCCGACAATAACAGTTTATGATATGCTATTGCCTTATTGACTGCTTTCAGAAAACGGTTCATTTCAATAGGCTTCACCAGATAATCAATGGCACTTACTTCGTAACTATCGAGTGCATATTCCGCATACGCCGTTGTAAAGACAATCAATGTATTCACGGGAATACTTTGCGCAAACTCTATTCCGGTAATTCCCGGCATCTGAATATCAAGGAAAATCAGATCAACCGTATATTCATTTATATAAGCGGACGCTGCGATAGCGTTATTAAAGCTACCCACCAATGTCAGTTGTGGAATCTGTTCCACCAATGACTTCATACCTTTGCGAGCTACCGGCTCGTCATCAACAATAATACAATTCATAAGTTTAGATGTAAGTTGACATTATAAGTTGTTTCTTTATCTTCTATCTGTAACGTGTACCGTGATTCATAAAGTAAATCCAGTCTGCGTTTCACATTGGCCAACCCTATTCCCCCTTCCCGCTTAACAGGAACACGGGGCTTAGAATTCTCGCAACGAAACGTCAACTGTTTATTATGCACAGAAAAATACAGGTGAATATAAGATAAATTGTCGCTATCCAAATTGTGTTTCACTGCATTCTCTACAAAAGGGATAAACAACAACGGAGGAATACAGATATTTTCCATATTTCCCTCTTGAAAAATAGTATATTCAAAATGATCCCTTCTCACCTTCTCCAATTCAAGAAAACTGGTGAGAAACTGTATATCTGCAGTAAGAAAGACTTCTCTTCTTGTACTGTCATTCAACTGGTAACGAAGTAGATTGTCCAGTTTCTCTAATATCTGTGAAGCCTCATCCGGAGCATCCTTTACCAAAATATTGGCATTATTCAGCATATTAAAAAGAAAATGCGGATTGATCTGTTTCTTTAATTGTTGCAATTCTGCCTGCTTAGTTGCCTTCTCCAATTCAAGAATCTTTTTATCGGAGACAACCCAGCGGCGGAATAGTTCAAAGCTCGTACAGCCACCTGCACTTAATAGCAGTACTAATACTCCATAAGCAATACTATCAAAAGAAACAGCATGGTTATCCTGTATACAAAACTCACGAATACCGTATCGTTGATATAATGGAGACAGAAATATAAATCCTAATAATACACTCACCAAATTGACTCCGAAAAACGAAATCCAATAACACCATAACTTGCGCTTGGCCTTATACAGGAAACGAGGCACTAACCAATATATATTCAGATAGATAGGAAACGCAAAAACCAATATACTAACCGGATATGCATATCGGAAACCTTCTCCAGTAAAATCTCCATATACATTCTGAAAGCCTAAAAAGAGTATAATAAATAGCAATAGTAAATTACTGATAAGCCTGAAACGGTCATTTACCAGATTCTTCCCCCAATCGTATACATTCCAGGTATCTTTCATAATTCCAACATTAAACTAATGGTACACAACATTCCATCATTATAGCCACTTTTTAATTGATAACCTCCCGGATATAACAAGTCCAATCGTTGCCGTAACTTGTCAAAAGCAGGTACTATTTGCAGACTTTCCTTTTTTCGCAGACAGTATGTACAAATGAATCGAAGCTGATTCTCTTCCATTTGAAAATCGATCCTTATATTTTCTCCCTTTCCATTCTCTCCACATACCGTTGTCCGAATCACATATTCTATCACAGGCATAAACAATAAAGGAGGAACTTGTATATATCGCACTTCATTCAGGATGTTGACTTCAAAATTAAACTCCGGATTGCATAATTTCTCCAACTTCATATAATCAGTCATAAAATCGATATCATCTCCCAACAATACCTGTTGCCGTTCACTTTCATAAAGTTGGTATCGAAGCAACCGGCTTAATTTAAAGATAAGCAATGATGCCTTTTCTCCATCTTCCTCCAACAAGGTTCGCACCTTATTCAATATTCTCGAAAAAAACTCCGGTTGAAGTTGATCTTTCAAATGATTTAGATCAGTCTGTATGCTAATATTCTCCAATTCGTTTAATCGTTGTTGATAGGCCACCCAGCGATGCAGAAAAATAGTAAAAGAAAAAGCCAGAAAATAGAGTATCAGCGCCAATGCATTTATCAACAGAAAGAAAGGGAGATCACTGTTTAGTCTTTGCATCTGTTCGGGTATAACATAATATTGCCCTAGAAAACAAATAGCACCAACCATGGCGGTCAGCATAAATCCAACAAGGCAACTCAAATATATGATATACTTTTTATATCTACGCTGAAACAGATAACCGGGAATTAACCAGTAAGTATGCAGATTTATGATTCCCCATAAGATGACAGAAAGTAAAAGACTAACTCCCGTAGAAAGATTTAGCCCTAAACTATCGCTTTCGACAAAAGTGCCTCTGAACACTAAAAAGGAGACTACAAGAAATATCCCTATTTGCTTCAGTAACGTATATAATAGCATCTTAACTGACATCAGGCGATAAAGTTACCATTTTTTTAGAACTTATACTTCATTCCCACCGAAACATACATTGCCGGTTTAAAATAAGGGTCAGTCTCTCTGGACATATCTGCGAAAAAGGCTTTTAAAGTGCGGGTAGTGTAATAAGCTATTCTGCTGCACGATACACCGGCAGTAGCAGTAACAGAAAAAGAGTTCCCGATGCTTAACTCCGGCTGTAAACCTGCAATAATGAATTGCTGGGAAAACATAGTATCTTTCCCCTCCTTCTCCAACAAGGCCAGTGAACCGTTCATTTCCGCCAACAATCTTAGATTCAGAAATTTATTCATTCTCATTCCGACCGACACTTCCATGGCATTCAACATAGATACTTTTATTTGATAGCGTCCTTCAGTAGTCCAATCAAAATAAATAGCCGGAAATACCATCGGATAACCGAATGTGTTATTTACAGCCAATCCGGCTCCAAGAGATAAATTAGGCTTGAACTGCCGGATAAAAATAACTCCCCCCTGTCCCAGAACATTCTTCAGTCTTACATCAGAAGCCGTATAGACTCCTGCGCCAACTGCCATTAACAATAACCATTTCTTGCTGATGGGACGAATATGAATGACGCTCAATTGCAAATTTATAATCTGATCTATATCTATATAAGATTGAAGGTTCTTATTGTTCATAGCTGTATAACTTCCTCCCGCTGAAAACATCCAAGAAGTAGGCTGGCTCCTTTCATTCATTTTCTGTGAAACCGGAATGTTGACGTTTCCTTCAACAAACCGCATATCGCCTTTACCGTCTGTTTCCTGATTCTCTTCATTCTTATATCGTGAAGAAGAGATATATCCCGTTCTGACCGTCACTTGCGCATACGCATCTTCCGGCAACAATAAAATCAAAACAACCGCACTTAATAAAATACACTTCATCTTTTGTCTACTTTTAGGTTTGAATGCAACAAAAATAGAGCAAAACTAGTCACCGCCGGGAAATTGTAGACGAAACCCTGCATTCTGTATACAAAACTATTGATAAAAGACAATCAATCATGAACGCAACCCAATCATCCTTTAACGACTTTATCGGACTGGATGGGAAGTTGGCAGATAAAAACAGAAATCCTGATTCATCACGAACCAGGATTTCTTTATGAGTATTACTACATTCGAAGTTTTATTTTATTCTTTTACTTCTTCACCTTTTTCGTTCATCAGCACTGTCAGTACCTGAACATCTTCCGTAGTAAGGACTACCTTATAAATCTTACCGCTTTCTTTTTCAGCGACATAAGCTTCCGTAATGGCAGCACCTTCATAATTTTTAGCGATCGCCTGTACTACTGCCTCCGGCAGTTCTTTAACATCAATCTTTGTAAACTCATCCTGTGGAGCCTGTACGTTAGTTTCTACAGTTGTAGCGTTACTAACTTCCTGTGCAAATGCTACAGAGCTACCCAATCCCATCACCAATGCTACTGCTACTAATACCTTTTTCATAATCGTAATTTTTTTAAGTGTGAACTACTAAATCATTATTAACTTGTTTCTTACACTTAATAGGTAGCAAAAGAGGTACCAAAGTTCCAGAATGAGCATACATCATTAGTAATCAATCAAATACAAGATACACTCATTTATTATATTGTAGAACTAGTGTGGAATTGTGTAGAAAGTGACGGCAATAATTGGGGAAAATATGCCGATTTACCACTGGCAATCAAAATTATATTCTGAACACCCTGCACATTTCGCCGACACACCATCGTCTTTCAATCATCCACAATGGAAATACTTATTTACTAAATCCAGCATTTCCATCGGCTTTCCTTCCAGATCCGCACGCAACGTTTTATCTTCGTAACTGCGAAGTCTGCGGATGATACCGTCAATCATTGCCGGACTAAACACGTTATATTGCTCAAAGATTGCCCGTTGTTGTTGCAAGCAATCGGCAGAAGCTTCACAGCTATCCGGCAGTTGCGCCAGTGATTTCAGTTTATCTTCATTCTCTTTCTGATGGATATTCACATTTACATAAGTTTTTTCAGCAATATCCAGCGCATTTTCAATCTCAAAACCATAACGACAGGCAACAGCCAAACCAGCCAATAATTGATATAAATCTGCCGAACCATCCGGAGAGCGCATTTCTACCGTCTGCTTCTGACTGGTGTCAAAATGACTTTCAGCTTCCAATGGGTTTGCCAATGTACACATATCTGTTTTTGCAGCCCATCCCAGAGGTACGCGCACTAATACAGAGCGGTTACGGTCTCCCCAACAAACATTGGTAGGTGCTTCCTGATGAGGAACGAGACGGAAGTAAGAAGTAGGATTGGTATTTCCGAAAGCAGTAATTGACGGAGCAAGTACCATCATTCCGGCAATTGCCTTGCGTGCTGTATCCGACAAAACACCGTCTTTCAGCATCTGGTTCTTTCCATCTTTCATGATACGCATGTGGACATGCAAGCCCGAACCGGCTTTACCTGCCGTAATTTTTGGAGCAAAGGTTACATTGTATCCATATCTAAATCCCAGGTTACGAATCACCCATTTGGCAATCATTAATTGATCTGCTGCCTGCGATACAGGAACCGGCAGGAATTCTATTTCATTCTGCTCATAGATATAACCATCCAGCGTGAAATTACCGACTTCAGAGTGTCCATACTTTATTTGTCCGCCTGTCTGTGCGATGTAAGACATACATTGAGTACGGAATTCATTGAATTTAGCATAAGGACCCGATTCATGATAACCACGTTGGTCGGTTGCCTGAAACATACCGGTGTCCGGGGCTATTACATAATATTCCAATTCGCCCATTGCCTGAAATTCCATTCCGGTAACTTCTGTAAAAGTCTTGCTTGCTTTGTAAAGAGTATGTTCTGGTGCACTTTCAAGTGGTTCGCCGTCTTTATTGAAGAAAGAGCAAAGCATGGACAGCGTCGGAATCTCGGCAAACGGATCAACGAATGCAGTGCAAAAACGGGGAATCACATAAAGGTCACTACTGCCCGCTTCTATAAATGAGAAAAGGCTGGAACCGTCTACCCGTTCTCCACATGTGAGAATAGCTTCCAAATAAGCTTGATTGTTGATGACAAAGTTCAGAGTTTTCAAACGCCCGTCTCCCGCCGGATACATAAAATTAACCATGCGGATATCTTTTTGCTGGATAAATGAGATAATGTCAGCTTTTGTAAACTCTGAAGTTGGTTTTTGAAGGAATGCCACCAACTGGTTAGCATTCATTGATAAATCATAATTCATAATCGGTTGTTTTTCGTTGTTGTATGATTAAAACGGTTTGTTGAATGCCAAAGATAATGAAAAGATAGAAAATTAAGTAAGAAAAGATTTAATTATTTCTTTGTTATGTTGCATTTACGTCTATTCTCCTATTTAAAACGCTTTAGGTCTTTCTTCTCAAAAATCCATTCCGGAGTGTATAGTTTCCCTGTATCCGTTTCCGTCAGCTCATACCAGGGAGAAAGGTCGCGGCTGGTTGGATTGACCAGGATATGAATTTGTTGGGCGGGCATATAGCTTTGTGCCAGGAGGCATCGGCACACTGCTGCAAATCGCGGTTGCCTATCTCCATATCTACGACTGCAAATGCAGCTGCCTGATTGGCTTTCTCTTTTCCATTGTAGAGTAACACTTTACTGCCTTTAGGCAGCATTGGCAAATTGCGCAAATAAGTTGTAAACGAATTAGCAGGGCAGGTCTCTCTGACATATCCTGACGGAGGAGCGATTCTATCTGCAAGCCTCTCCTGTCCCCATGACTGAAAGACTGTGAAAAGTAAGCCTGCACACATTAACAAATATTTCATATCGGTTCTTCTTATTTCATTCCGGACAAATATAAGTAATTATTATTGAAAACGAAGATAAATCACTTGCGCTTATCCTTTTTTATTCTAACTTTGTAGAAAGACGTGCAACAGAACTAAAATTGATAAGCTTATGGATATCCAAACTTTTATTCAAAATTTCAAAGAGGCATTCGGAGAAAAAGCTGAATTGCCTCTTGTTTTCTGGTACTCGGATGAGCAAAAAGGAGAGACAGAAAAGATAAACGGTTGCTTCTTTAAAGGTATGAAGACGGCAAGAGATGGTGGTATTATCAGCCTGAATGCCGAAAACATCGGCTGTGGCGGCGGTAAATTCTATACTGGTTTCACCGAAATGCCGGAACATGTGCCGACTTTCGTTTCACTCAAAGAGAAATACAAACAGACTCCCGAAATGGTCATCGACTTTATACAGCAAATCAGAGTTCCCCGAACAGAAAAAAAGTATCTTCATTTTGCACGTATAGATAAGGTAGAAAGTCTTGAAGAGATGGAAGGAGTTGTATTTCTGGCAAATCCGGATATGCTTTCGGGATTAACCACTTGGGCTTTTTACGATAATAACGCAGAAGATTGCGTCGTTTCTACCTTTGGTTCCGGCTGTAGTGCCGTAGTGACACAAGCCACGATAGAGAATCGTAAAGGAGGCAAACGTACTTTCCTCGGTTTCTTCGACCCATCGGTTCGCCCTCATTTCGAAGCTGACAAACTAAGCTATACCATACCTATGTCCAGATTTAAAGAGATGTATGAGACAATGCGGAAAAGCTGTCTATTTGATACACATGCATGGGGAAAGATTAAGGAAAGGATGAATGGGTAGTCCTGCTTGTCTTTGGAAGTTTCCCATAAGGCAACAGTTTGCATACGGGGAAACTATGGTTATCTACGGGGGAATGAATTCTTTTCCTACGGGATTAAAATAATATACCAATCAGATTAAACCTTTTATCAGGAGAAAAGTCTTATTATTAATATATTATCGTTCTATTCAACATTAAAGTATCAACGAAAATGGAAACATCCGCCAAACTCTATTCGCTGAAACACAGCAATGTGAAAACCTACCTGTTCGCCTTACTGTTCGTAGTGGGTAACATTGCACTTCCACAATTATGCCATCTTATACCTTATGGTGGTCCTACCCTGTTACCTATTTACTTTTTCACGCTGATTGCGGCTTATAAATATGGTTTTCTTGTAGGATTATTGACTGCTATCCTTTCACCAGTCATCAATCATTTATTGTTTGCCATGCCCTCGGAGGCGGTACTTCCCATCCTATTAATCAAATCGTCCTTACTCGCCGGAGCTTCAGCTCTTGCAGCACGTACTATAAAATCGGTTTCATTACTGGCCATTCTTGGTGTCGTACTCACTTATCAGGTCATAGGCACTGCATTTGAATGGGCCATCGTCGGAAGTTTCTACGAAGCAGTACAGGACTTCCGTATCGGTATTCCGGGAATGTTACTGCAATGGTTCGGCGGATACGCCCTCCTGAAAGCAATTGCAAAACTCTAAACTAATATAGAAAGATGGACAGAAGGGACTTTTTAAAAACAGTAGCTATCACCGGAGCCGCCCTGACTATACAACGTTCAGAGGCTATGGAGGTGTTAACTCAAACAATCAATAAAGCAAACGGAAGCAATCCTGATCTGGTGGCCGTTATGGGTGGAGAACCCGAAGAGATGTTCCGCCGTGCCATAAGCGAACTGGGGGGTATGAAGCAATTCGTCAAACCGGGACAGAAAGTGGTTGTAAAACCTAATATCGGTTGGGACAAAGTGCCGGAACTGGCGGGAAATACGAATCCGAAACTGATTGAAGAAATCGTCAGACAATGTTTTTCCGCCGGAGCTAAAGAAGTGGTCGTGTTCGACCATACTTGTGACGATTGGCAGAAATGCTACAAAAACAGTGGTATTGAAGCTGCTGCCAAAAAAGCCGGAGCCAAAGTAATGCCTGCACATCTGGAATCGTATTACAAACCAATCGATCTGCCGAAAGGCAAAAAGATGAAGAAAGCCAAAGTGCACGAAGCGATTCTGGATTGTGATGTATGGATCAATGTTCCTATTCTGAAGAATCACGGAGGTGCGAATCTGACTATCTCCATGAAAAATCACATGGGGATTGTGTGGGATCGCGGATTCTTCCACCAGAACGATTTGCAACAATGCATCGCAGATATCTGTACATTACAGAAGAAAGCTGTACTCAACGTAGTAGACGCCTACCGGATCATGAAAACAAACGGTCCCCGGGGACGTTCTGCATCCGATGTTGTACTGGCAAAAGGATTGTTTATCTCACCGGATATTGTAGCCGTGGATACGGCTGCTGCCAAGTTCTTCAATCAAGTACGTGAGATGCCACTGGATACAGTAGGACATCTCGCCAATGGGGAAGCATTGAAAATAGGAACCATGAACATTGACAAATTGAATGTCAAGCGAATTAAGATGTAAAACAACCATGTTAAGAAGGCTACGTATTGGAATATCAGCACTTTTATTTGTGCTGATTTCTTTCTTTTTTCTCGATTTCGCAGAAATATTACCGAACAGTTTCCATCGGCTGGCACATTTGCAATTTGTTCCAGCTTTGCTTTCACTAAGTATAGGTATCTTATTACTTCTCATTGTGTTAACGCTTTTATTCGGGCGTGTATATTGTTCTACAATCTGCCCTATGGGTATCTTGCAGGATGTGATTGCACGAATTTCCAAAGCAACGGGAAAAAAGAAAAAAAGATATAGTTACAGTCCTGCAAAAAACAAATTGCGCTGGGGTGTGCTCGGACTGACAGTGATCGGGTTTCTATGCGGATTTACATTTATTGTTGGTTTGCTCGATCCATACAGTGCGTATGGACGTGTAGTAGTGCACATATTCAAACCTATCTATATGCTGGGGAATAATCTGCTGGAATCACTCTTTGCCAGATTTGACAATTATACATTTTATCAGGTAGACACCTCCATCTTGAGCATTTCTTCCCTTCTCATCGCTATTATTACTCTTGCAATCATCTTTGTAATGGCATGGAAACATGGACGGACATGGTGCAATACGATTTGTCCCGTAGGAACAATATTGGGATTATTGAGTCGATTTTCATTATTCAAAGTCCGTATTGATACTGCCAAATGTAATGGATGCGGGCTTTGTGCCACCAAATGCAAAGCAGCTTGCATCAATAGCAAAGAACACGCTATTGATTATAGCCGTTGTGTAGATTGTTTCAACTGTCTGGGAGCATGCAAACAAAAAGCATTAGTCTACGCCCCTTCTTTCAAAAAACAGTCTGATGTAGAAACTCCTGCACCATCATCACCGGATTTGGATTCATCCAAACGCCGTTTTTTGGTCGCCGGTCTTGTTACTGCCGGAGCAACCCCCAAACTCATCTCCCAGGCCAAGGAATCTGTAGCAAGTCTGGAAGGTAAGAAGGCATACAAAAAGGAGAATCCGATCACTCCTCCGGGGTCTATCAGTCGGGGACACTTCCAACAGCAATGTACATCCTGTCATCTTTGTGTCAGCAAATGCCCTTCTCATATCTTGAAACCGGCTTTCATGGAATATGGCTTGGCAGGCATGATGCAACCCACTGTTAGCTTTGAGAAAGGATTTTGTAACTTTGACTGTACTGTCTGTGGAGATGTCTGTCCCAATGGAGCAATTCTTCCCATAAGTGTAGAGCAAAAACATCTTACACAAATGGGATATGTTGTTTTCATCAAGGAAAATTGCATTGTTTATACTGATGGAACCAGTTGCGGAGCCTGCTCCGAACACTGTCCCACGCAAGCAGTGGCGATGGTGCCGTATAAGGACGGATTGACAATTCCTCATGTAAATCAAGAAATATGTGTAGGTTGTGGAGGATGTGAATATGTTTGCCCCGCCCGTCCATTCCGCGCCATCTATATCGAAGGAAATCCTGTACAAAAAGAAGCAAAGCCATTTAAAGAAAGCGAAGAGCACAAAGTTGAGATAGACGATTTCGGATTCTGACCGGCATGGTGCCGGAGCAGAGTTTCCATCCGTATTTTATGTTCTATGCCGGTTTATTTCAAATGTGAATAAGACAGATGGTATGGATTTAAAAAAAAACTATCCATTATATTCCTCCTACTCTCAATAAATTCACTAAATTCGTGGCGAACTAAAGAAAGCAATTCATGGAGGTATTCACAAATAACTGGAATAGCCGGAAATATCAGATTGGCTATGCACTAAGCGGAGGATTTATTAAAGGATTTGCCCATTTGGGAGTCATGCAAGCTCTTCTGGAACATGATATTAAACCGGAAATCATCTCTGGAGTAAGTGCAGGAGCACTTGCAGGTGTCTTTTATGCCGACGGCAACGAGCCACACAAAGTACTTGATTATTTCTCCGGACATAAATTCCAGGATTTAACCAAATTGGTGATCCCCAAGAAGGGATTATTTGACCTCTGTGAATTTATTGATTTTCTCCGGACTAACTTAAAAGCAAAAAAACTGGAAGAGCTACAACTTCCCCTGATTATCACAGCAACTGACCTCGATCACGGTCGCATGGTTCACTTTCATCGGGGAAACATAGCGGAACGGGTCGCAGCTTCCTGCTGTATGCCTGTCATGTTTTCTCCGGTCAACATAGAAGGCACTAACTATGTGGATGGAGGATTGATGATGAATCTTCCGGTCTCTACCCTGCGCAGGATTTGCGATAAGGTGGTAGCTGTCAACGTAAGTCCCATCATGGCACAGGATTACAAAATGAATATTGTAAGCATTGCTATGCGCTCATTCCATTTCATGTTCCGCGCCAACACCTTTCCCGAAAGAGAAAAATGCGATTTATTAATCGAACCATACAACCTATACGGATACAGTAACACAGAACTGGAGAAAGCTGAAGAAATCTTCGAGCAAGGATATAATATGGCTAACGAAATACTTAATCAACTGTTGGAAGAAAAGGGGAAAATATGGAAATAACCTCCTATCCATCAGAAATAAGAATGAATACGAATATTAATAATCTACTCTATATGAATGACGAAAATAAAATAATTATCTACCAAGTATTCACCCGCCTGTTTGGAAATAATAATAACCACTGTGTCTACAACGGAGACATTGCTACCAATGGCTGTGGGAAAATGGCTGATTTCACACTCAAAGCACTTGGTGAAATCAAGAAACTGGGTACTACGCATATATGGTACACAGGCATCATTGAGCATGCCACTCAAACGGATTATCGCCGTTATAACATCAGACCGGATCATCCTGCCGTTGTAAAAGGAAAAGCGGGTTCTCCCTATGCTATCAAGGATTATTATGATGTAGATCCTGACTTGGCTAACGATGTGCAAGGACGTATGAAGGAATTTGAGAATCTGGTACATCGCACACATCGCACAGGTCTGAAAGTGATTATTGATTTTGTACCTAATCACGTAGCACGCCAATATCATTCGGATGCACAACCGGACGGTACAACCGAATTGGGAGCTAATGATGACTCCAGCCAATCTTTCAGCCCATATAATAATTTCTATTATATTCCGCAAGCGGAACTTCATGCCCAGTTCGATATGAAAGACGGTGCAGCAGAGCCTTACCGGGAATTCCCGGCGAAAGCCACCGGTAACAACCGTTTTGATGCTACTCCCAATATCACCGACTGGTATGAAACAGTGAAATTAAACTATGGAGTGGATTACCAGAATGGCGGTACCTGCCACTTCTCCCCGACTCCGGATACTTGGATAAAGATGCTGGACATTCTTCTTTTCTGGGCATCAAAAGACATTGACGGTTTCCGCTGCGACATGGCCGAAATGGTTCCTGTTGAATTCTGGGAATGGGCTATTCCTCAAGTAAAAGAGGCTTATCCTGAAATACTTTTCATCGCAGAGGTTTACAATCCCGGTGAATACCGCAACTATCTGTTCCGCGGCAAGTTTGATTACCTGTATGATAAGGTAGGGCTGTATGATACATTACGTAATGTAGCTTGTGGATATGAATCTGCATCTGCTATCACTCATTGTTGGCAAAGCCTGAATGGAATAGAGAAAAAGATGCTCAACTTTCTTGAGAACCACGACGAACAGCGCATCGCTTCTAATTTCTTTGCCGGCAACCCGCGTAAAGGAATTCCCGCACTGATTGTTTCCGCCTGTATGAACACTAATCCTATGATGATCTACTTCGGTCAGGAGTTTGGAGAACTGGGCATGGATAGTGAAGGATTCAGCGGAAGGGACGGACGGACTACCATATTCGATTATTGGAGCGTAGACACCATACGACGCTGGCGCAACGGAGGCAAATTTGACGGGAAGATGCTTACTGAAGAGCATAAGCACCTCTACTCTATCTACCAAAAAGTACTGACTATTTGTAACAAAGAGCAGGCAATCAGCAAGGGAGTATTCTTTGACTTAATGTATGCCAATATAAACGGATGGCGTTTCAATGAGCATAAGCAATATACTTTTATGCGAAAATATAAAAATGAGATTCTGTTTTTCATTATTAATTTCGACAGTCAACTGGTAGATGTTGCTATCAATGTGCCTTCACATGCTTTCGACTTTTTACAGATTCCTCAAATGGAATCATATCAGGCCACTGATTTGATGACGGGGGCTAAAGAAGAAATCAGCCTATTACCTTATAAACCCACGGATGTTTCAGTAGGAGGCTATAACGGAAAGATTTTAAAGATTACTTTTTAAGTAAAAAGACTAAGACCTGTATACCCTTCATCCCTCGGTCACTTATGAATGACCGGGGGATTATTTTATGCACATCACTCAAACAAATATTCTCAAAGGCTGTTTAGTTAGATAAATAATCCTCTAAACTCAAAGCTTATGAAGAAATTTATGATTTGTGCAATCGCATTGTTTCTACTATTATCTACATCTGCCTTTGGAGATACCCCTCCCGGCAATGTACAGTCAACTTTCAAGAAAATGTATCCCAAAGCAAATGGCGTCGCCTGGTCACAAGACGATGGATATTATTGTGCCAACTTTCCAATGAATGGATTTACTAAAAATGTGTGGTTTGACGTCCGGGGACAATGGGTGATGACGCAGACAGATCTTGTCAGTCTCGACCGGCTCACCCCAACAGTCTATAATGCCTTTGTATCCGGGCCATACGCAAATTGGGTGGTAGATAATGTGACAATGGTGGAGTTTCCCAAATGGCAGGCCATTATAGTAATTAAGGTAGGGCAAGATAATGTTGACATCAAATATCAGTTATTCTATACTCCACAAGGGGTATTGCTCAAAACGCGCAACGTTAGTGATATGTATGACATTCTCGGGCCAAGTACCTTTCTGGAAAACTAGGAACTGAATCATAGAACAGGGTAATAAATGAGAAAGCCCCCACAAATATTATTGAATATCTGCGGGGGCTTCTTGATTTAAAAATAAAATTATTTTTTCTTTCTAAGTACTACGGCGGTACGGGCAGGAATATAGAGTTTCAACCACTCTTTCTTTTCCTTCTTGTACAACGGATCGGTAATAGTGAAGTGCACGACAGAGTCGTCTGCCAAACCGTTTCCTCCAAATGCAACATCGTCCGTGTTCAGTATCACTTCATAAGCTCCCGGAGTTACCAGGAATCCATAATCAGTGAACGACTGCTTCGGATTAAAGTTAAAGACAAATATAAGGTCCTTACGTTCGTATGCCAATACCTGATCGCCATCATTATGCCATATTTCCTGAACTGGTGTTGCCTGGAAATCTTTCACACTCTTGATAACTTTCAGCATTTCTTTATCAAAATCACCCATATAGTGATAGGTCAGATTTTTGTTGTCCACCAAATCCCATTGGCGGCGGGCATATTTGCACGACCATCCGTTACCTTCACGCGGGAAATCAATCCATTCGGGATGCCCGAATTCATTTCCCATGAAGTTCAGATAACCTCCGTTGATAGTCGAAGAGGTCAGCAAACGAATCATTTTATGCAAAGCAATACCACGGTTGACAACATAATTTTCGTCTCCCTTCTGCATGTGCCAGTACATATCAGCATCAATCAGGCGGAAGATAATCGTCTTATCTCCTACCAATGCCTGGTCATGACTTTCTGCATACGAAATGGTCTTTTCATCCTGGCGACGGTTGGTTACTTCCCAGAACATGCTGGAAGGTTTCCAGTCTTCATCGATCTTTTCTTTGATTGTCTTGATCCAGTAGTCCGGAATATTCATAGCCATACGATAATCGAAGCCATAACCGCCATCTTCCACTTTGGCAGCCAGTCCCGGCATACCGGAAACTTCTTCCGCAATGGTTATCGCCTTCGGATTTACCTGATGAATCACTTCATTAGCCAGTGTCAGGTAACAAATCGCATTATCATCCTGATGACCATTGAAATAATCTCCATAGTTACAGAAGGCTTCACCCAATCCGTGGCTGTAATATAACATAGAAGTCACTCCATCAAAACGGAATCCGTCAAACTTATATTCTTCCAACCAGTACTTGCAGTTTGACAACAGGAAGTGGATTACTTCATTCTTGCCATAATCGAAGCAGAGAGAGTCCCAAGCCGGATGTTCGCGACGAGCGCCCGGATAAAAATACTGATTCGGATCACCGGCAAAGTTTCCTAATCCTTCTACTTCATTCTTCACTGCATGTGAATGAACGATGTCCATAATCACAGCAATCCCCATCTCATGAGCAGCATCAATCAGTGCTTTTAATTCATCGGGGGTACCAAAACGCGAAGAAGCAGCAAAGAAACTGGATACATGATAGCCGAAGCTTCCATAATATGGATGTTCCTGAATAGCCATAATCTGGATACAATTATATCCTTCTTCAGCAATACGAGGAAGTATTTTCTCGCGGAATTCGTTATATGTGCCCACTTTTTCCTCCTGCTGTGCCATTCCGATATGACATTCATAAATCAACAGCGGATTCGTGTCGGGCTTAAATGTTTTCTTCTTGAATTTATAGGGGTTCTCCGGAGCCCAGACTTGTGCACTGAATATTTTAGTCTGTTCATCCTGTACCACACGTGTAGCCCATGCAGGAATACGCTCGCCTTGTCCGCCTTCCCAATATACATTCAGTTTGTAGAGATCGCCATGATGAATGGCATCTGCCGGCAGATTGATTTCCCAATTGCCATTCTTTTGTTTTTCCAGCTTATAAGCAGCTTTCTCCTCCCAGTTATTAAATGTACCCACCATATAAATATGAGTAGCATTGGGGGCCCATTCACGGAAAGTCCACCCCTTATCGGTGCGATGCAATCCAAAATAAAGATACCCCGATGCAAAATCTGAAAGGGTTTGTTTCCCCTTATTCGTCAATTCAGCTTCTTTGTCTAATACATACTGATGACGCCCGGTAATAGCACCGGCAAAAGGTTCCAGCCAGGGATCGTTTTTTATGAGATTAAGTGTCTTTTCCATATCAGAATTGAATTAGGATTATGCTTTTACTTTTACAATTACTTTCTTCACACCATCCGGAGTGATACCGGGAGCATGACCGTCTTGCGGGAAAAAGATAGCAAACATTCCCGGTTTCACGGCAACGTATGTTTCTGCTAATCCTTCGAAGAAAGTAATATCTTTTTCTGCGTTATAAGGTGCATCTGCCGGAACACAGTCTTTAGCAGCAGTATACCCCATTATTTCTGTTCCCGACAATGGGATTTGAATATCAATAAATTCGTTATGAGTTTCCAGTTTGGCTTCCTCTTTTGTTTTAGGTTTGGTTTGTGCAATATTCACCAACAGATCTTTTCCTTTCAGTTCTGTCTTACCAACTTCCATGGCTTGGAGGTCATGAGACTTCAAGAATTCAATAGCTTGTGCAAACAGAGGGTTTAAAGACGCATATTTCTCCAGATTTTCTAAAGTATCTACTACCATATAAGTTAAATTTTAAAGTTTATATTCTAGGCATTATTTATTCAAAATCATCAATTGTATAATTTATAAAATCGGCAAACCGTTTGAATTGCCGGAACACTTTGTCTATCTGTTCCAACATATCCGGTCGGGTGAAGAAGTTATCGGGAACATTATAAGAGCAAACATATTCTTTACATTTCAAATAATCAATGTACTTGAAATCTTTCGGAAAACCTTTCGGAGCTGTTTTCAGAAAATCCTCTCCTATCACCGGAAAGTATTTCTTAAACTCCGGATCTTCTACGATCGCAACAAACTCTTCGATATTATCATAGATAGATTGTCGCACTGCTTTCAGGATATTGGTAGGCAGGCACAGGCTTCCTCCGGCAAGCATAGAACCATCCGGCTGCAAGTGTACATAATATCCACAATGATCGGACTTCTTTCCTTTGGCATTGATATAACCTCCGAAATGTATTTTATAAGGTGTTTTATCCGCAGAGAAGCGGGTATCCCGGTAAATACGATAAGTACAGTCTTTGGGCTGAATCCCCCGGATAGTTTCATCAAACAAGGAAATACGGGCGATCACTGTTGCCAAAAAGTTGTCGAACTCGGCACGGGCTGTTTCATATTCTGCCTTATGCTCATTAAACCACTCACGATTATTATTCGCGGAAAGATCTTTTAAAAACTGAAAGATAACGGGTATGTTCATCTTTATCATTTTCTATTATTACTCTACAAACGTACAAATTTTATTTCATATAAACTACAAAAGGGGGTAAAAGGACATAAAAAAAGCATCGGCCTGGTAAAACCGATGCTCTAACACATTTATCAAAAAAACAGACTCTTCTGTCTCTGACGTACTTTAGCTTTCACAAGTGAAGTACAATCTCTTTAATTAATCTTATATCTAATACTATGAAAAACACATAAATATAACAGTACAAAAGAGACATTTGTTCAGCAGTTCTCTGTATATTTCAGTTAATTATAGTTTATAGAATTAAATGTTTCTCATTTATAGGCAATATAATGCGTTTCCAGTCAATCATTGCGTTGAATAACATGATATGGGAATAGTCTTTCAAACATATTTGCGGAATGTCTTTCTCAACAATGAGCTGCCTGTCCAGAAATTCGCTTCGTTTCGTCCCACGGAGTAACGGATGAGCCGGTGTGAACCAAGTATCTCCGTCATAGAGAGCAACATTAGCTATAGAGGTATCTGTCAGATAGCCATTTCTCACAATTAAAACATCATCCGCCATTCCTCTTTGAGCGTACAAAGCATTCAGTTCTTCCCGATGCGCACTTTTATAAGTATAATCAATGGTATCAGACACAACCAAATGCAAAGAAGAAACCTGTCGCATCTGATAAGGCGCATACGTAACTTCTTCCACATCTTTTCCATATACAATCCGGCATTTATGAATTCCATTTAAAGTGGGCGGAGATATAAATTCCCGTAAATCCAGCGGAGTGCAGTCTTTCCAAAAAGCTGCACGGGTTTTATTAAAGCGCTCTGTGTGATAATCAAGATTATAAATCTGTCCATCCTCTATCCGGATAGTCTCAATAAATGGGTACATATACTTTCTGTTTCATTTCATTATACTCACTTTCCACATCACTCTGGCAGGTAATCCCACCTCCACTTTTAAAATACATCTTTTCCCCTTCCTGTTCTACAAAACGTATCATAACAGCACTATCTAAATCAATGCCATCAGAATATCCCATAACTCCTGTATAAAATCCTCTATCGTAGGTTTCAGCTTCCTGGATAATCTGCATCGTCTTTTTCTTTGGAGCACCGGTAATAGAACCGGCTGGCAGTAATCTGAAAATAATATCTCCCAAATGCTCCTGATAATTTTCGGGCAATATACCCTGAATTTCAGAACTCGTCTGAAAAATGGCTCCCCGATTAGTCTGTAACCTATCCATATACCGATACCGGGAAACTGACACTCGGCTGGCAACCATACTTAAATCATTACGAATCAGATCTACAATGGTAGCATGTTCGGCAGTCTCTTTCGGATCATTCATTAATAATTGAGCAGCGGAGGGAATTGAAGCATCAATGGTTCCCTTCATCGGATATGAGCTAATTTTTCCCTGATGAATTCTAATAAATATTTCAGGAGAGAAAACCGTAAAACGGTCTTTAACCCATAACTTATAAATCGCTTTTGAGCGAAAATAAATATCTTTCAGAGTGAGATTGGTCTCTACCGGAGTGCGACACGTCAAATTTGTAAGGAAGCTATTTCCTGCCAGGATGTTCTGTCGCACGATATTAAACGAACGTTGATAGGAAAAGAAAGATTCTGCAAAAGGCTGCCAATGTAGTGAAGGCATTGCTTTTGCAGAGTAAGTAGCCATGTCATCTTCATCTGATATGGTCTGATTGGTAAATCCATTCAGATTATACAAAACTTCAGTAGAATCAACAGCAGCAACCTCCTCTATATAAGACACATCTTGTAGATAATTTATAATGAAAATGAAAGGACGATGAAGTTGTCCCAACTGATTCATTCGTTTGATAGCCTGTTCCTTATTATATAAGTGCATAAAATACTTCTACGTTTAGAAAAAGCAAATGTACACAAAAAGTATAGATTAGAAAAAGATAGCAATAAAAAAGGGTTGTCCGACGTGTCATATCGGCAACCCTTTATCATTTATAAGATTGGTAAAATTACTTCATAACAGCTTTTACTTGAGGAAGCATCTTCTTCACATTTTCATTTTCCGGAGAGATCTTAGCAGCTTCTTCCAGATAGTCTAATGCTTCTTTAAATCTACCATCAGCTTTTTCTTTTTCTGCAGCATATTTATCTGCATCAGAATTTGCCAAAGGAGCAGCTTTCTTCAGGATATTAGCGCCATCATTATAGCACAGAACTCCTAAACTGTACAATGCATTTGTTTTATACTGCTTGTGATCCAAAGGAATTACTTTCTTAAAACAGTCTTCTGCTTCTTCTGCTTTTCCGGCTTTCTGTGCAGCAAGTCCTGCTTTCAAATAGTGAAGGCTATAATTCTTTACCATTGTTGTATTCTTAGGATCTACTTTCAATCCTTCTTCCAATGTAGCTACATATTCAGCAGTCTTCTTTTGTGCATCTAAAGCCAAAGCTTTGCGAGCATAAGCATTTCCGATATTGAACTTCTTTTGAATTGCTATATCAAAAAGACTCACAGCTTCCGGATACTTCTTCACAGCATCGGCAGCTATACCACAATAATAAGCGGTTGCAGAATCTTGATTATTCGTTTGTTTCAAATATTCACTGAATTTCGCATACGCTACAGGATAATTTTTAGCATTAAATGCATCATTTCCTTCTTTTTTCAATTGCTCTGGGTCGGTTTGTGCAAAAACATTAGTCACTACAATACAAAATGCAAATAAAAAAATCAATTTCTTCATAACTTTATGTGTTTTTTAGTTGTTTATCGTTCAAAAGTAGAAGTTATAATAGAAAAACACAACCCTATTTTATTTTTTTGAGCTTTTTGAAACCTATATAACGTTCGTTATTCTTCGTAAAAATGGCGTTTTTCTATTTAATACTCCCAAACCATATAAATAAACAAAATTCATCTCTATTATAAACTACTGATTCATAGTCACAAAGAAATATATGAATAAAAAAATGCCGGAAAGTTTTTGAATTTTCATAAAAAGCACTACCTTTGCATCCGCAAATAAGGCTGGTTCCGTAGCTCAGCTGGATAGAGCAACGCCCTTCTAAGGCGTGGGTCAAGCGTTCGAATCGCTTCGGAATCACTTAAAGGATTGATAATTCAAGAATTATCAATCCTTTTCTTTTTATCTAAAGAGTCTCGAATTTCATGCAAACAATTGGAGGGTCACCCCGAAAACGGAGGCCGTTTGAAAAGTTGGGGAATGTGTTTCATTCATTTCCGTACCAGATTTGAACTAATTCATTGTATAGGGGTTTAAACTAAACATTACACAATAAAAAAACTATCTATCATGCTATCATTTATTTTAGTAATATTCTAATTATCAAAAGAATAAATATGATAGATATTTTTCCACTATGTATGACCGAATCCGTACAGTTTCACTCATTTTCGCACTGTTTCATTCATTTCCGAACAGATATAATTCCCAACTAAGCCTGAATAAGGTTATTTTGGGACATTACTTTTTGAATAATCTCAATAAATTTCCGTGTAACCAATTTCTTATACCTACCTTTCAATTGAAACAAGTATACGTGCATTTCTCCTCCCTTTTCTTTCAAAGGCACAGCTTTTAAATCAGGCTGATTATCAACGCTATGCTGTGAAAGAACACTAATCCAATCTCCAGTGCGCACCATTTGCAGCAAAAGATTAGTATCATTTATTTCCGCCATTGGCTGGAGGCTAATCCCGCTTCGAGATGCTACATTTTCTATCACATTGCGGGTATATGACCCAGACTTTAACAGAGCGAGCGGATAATGTGTCAAGGCCTGTATTGATATTTTCTGCTGTGAAGCTAATGGAGAACGACGATGAACAATCACACACAAAGGGTCCGGGCATAAATCTATCTTCTCCGTCAATGACGATAATGCATCCAGCTTATATGCCAAGGCAAAGTCTACCTCATTGTTATGCAACATCGTAGTCATATCATTAATGGAAGTGGACTGTGTGAGTATCAGTTTTATACCGGGATATTCTTTTGAGAAACGGACAATGCTTTCCGCCAGCATGGGACACAGACTGTAAATCACACCAATACGGAGCTCACCTTTATAAATTTGCTGCATATCCCGAAGCTTCTGAATACCCGTTTCCGTTTCGATAATCGACTGCCGAGCATAAGGTAAGAATGCCTGCCCGGCATCCGTCAAATATACTTTCTTCCCTATACGTTCAAAAAGTGGTGTTCCCAGTTCACTTTCCGTTTGACGGATACTTTGTGAAAGGGTACTTTGGGTGATAAATAATTGTTTGGAAGCCTCCGTAAAATTGAGTACTTCCGCCAGTCGGATAAAATATCTAAGCTGCGTCAGTTCCATTATTATTTCCGATATATATCATTAAAAGTATTAATTATGCAAATATAAGACATCGTTTGGAAAGGCTGTAACTTTGCCGTCGATAAATAAATCAGGAATGAAGAAATAAATTTTATATATCAATCATTAATATTTGAAAGTATGGAAAATGTAGATTTAAGCAAGTATGGCATTGTCGGTAATTTTGAGATTGTACACAACCCATCGTATGAACAATTGTTTCAGGACGAAATGAATCCAGCTAATGAAGGTTTCGAGAAAGGTTATCTGACTGATACGGGAGCAGTAGCCGTGAATACTGGTAAGTTCACAGGACGGTCACCCAAAGACAAATATATTGTGAAAGATGCTATTACCGAAAATACTGTTTGGTGGGACGGGGTAATAAACAAGCCTGTTTCTACCGAAATATGGAATGACTTGAAAGCATTATCTCAAAAACAACTTTCTTCTTCAAGAAAGTTATATGTGGTAGATACTTTCTGCGGTGCTAATGAGAATACCCGCCTGAAAGTACGTTTCATTATGGAAGTGGCCTGGCAAGCACATTTTGTCACCAATATGTTCATGCGCCCCTCTTTTTATGATTTGAAAAACTATGGCGAACCGGATTTTGTGGTATTAAATTCTTCCAAGACTGTTAACCCGAATTGGAAAGAACAAGGCTTGAATTCGGAAGTTTTCGTCTGCTTTAATCTGACTGAACGTATGCAGGTGATTGGCGGCACATGGTATGGTGGCGAAATGAAAAAAGGAATGTTCTGTATGCAAAACTATTACCTGCCGCTGCAAGGTATTCCCTCAATGCACTGTTCCGCCAATGTGGGCGAGGCAGGTGATGTGGTGATTTTCTTCGGTTTGTCGGGAACGGGAAAAACTACTTTATCTGCCGACCCGAAACGTTATCTGATTGGAGATGATGAACATGGCTGGGATGAAAATGGTGTATTCAATTATGAAGGTGGTTGCTATGCCAAAGTTATTAACCTGAGCGAAGAGAGTGAACCAGATATCTGGCGTGCCATCCGTCGGGATGCACTGTTGGAAAATGTGACGGTACGTCCTGATGGAAGTGTAGACTTCACTGATAAATCAAGAACAGAGAATACACGTGTATCTTATCCGATTTATCATATCAATAAGATTGTACTTCCTTCCAAAGCTGGTCATGCAAAAAAAATCGTTTACCTGTCTGCCGATGCATTTGGCGTATTACCCCCGGTTTCTATCCTTGACGAGAACCAAGCTCAATATCATTTGCTGAGTGGCTTTACATCCAAACTGGCAGGTACTGAACGGGGCATCACCGAACCTATACCATCATTCTCGCCAGCATTTGGTGAAGCTTTCCTGACATTACATCCCACCATGTATGCAAAAACACTCGTTGCCCGGATGAAAGAACACGGTGCGAAGGCCTATCTTGTAAATACTGGTTGGAACGGTACGGGTAAACGAATTTCTCTCAAAGACACTCGTGCTATCATCGACTCCATCATCGATGGTTCTATTGATGAAGTGGATACGATTCATATTCCTATCATGAACCTGAATGTACCCAAAGCATTGAAAAATGTATCGGAAGACATTCTCGACCCTCGTAATACTTACACCGATGTCAATGAATGGAAAGAAAAAGCAAAGAAATTGGCTGGTATGTATAGGGAAAACTTTAAGCAGTATTGCGATAATGACGCTGCCAAAGCACTTGTCGTTTTCGGACCGCAACTCTGAACCACCTCATCTATCAATCAGATACAGTAGTGCTACTTAATGTTTAAACTTTATTGTAAAGAAAATGAGTTTTATAATTTAGTCCAAATCCTACAAAATCTTATGTTAACCACTTAAAATAAAAGCGATGAATTTGAATTCATCGCTTTTATTTTATCTCTAAGTGAAGGTCTTTTCTACTCTTTCACATCCTCATTAGCAATTGTATCGGATGAAGAACTATCAGGAGCCTGATCAATCAAATCCATGAACTGATCCAGTTTAGGAGTTATAATAATCTCGTTCCGGCGGTTACAAGCTTTTCCTTCTGCCGTATCATTACCGGCTACCGGATTAAATTCACCTCGACCGGCAGCTGTCAGGCGTTTGGGATTTATACCATAAATATTCTGTAATGCCTGGACAACAGATGAAGCACGCAATGCACTCAAATCCCAATTATTACGTATATTTGTACGAGAGAACGTGCCTGATTTTCTCTTAGCTGCAATTGTACCTATCACAATCTACAATGAAAGCTATCGCTCAAAGGTAACTTCTTATTAGTGGAGACAACCTTTATTTCATTTTCACCAGGTTGTAGCTCCACATTTTTCCATTCCAGAATAGCATACGAATCCGGTGTTGCTTTACCATAACTCTTACCGTTTACAAACAATTCGGCTCCTGACTGATTCGTGAAAGCAATAATTGTTTGCAAACGTTGTGTACGCGCCGTGTTACGTTTGCCTGTCAAATAAAGCATTGGTTCTTCCCCATTCCAGTTAGCTTTATAGAAGTAGAAAGCATCTTTACGAACTTTCCGGTCGAAGGTAACCAAACCTTTATCATTAATTCCGGGACGGTCTCCTTCAGTGCGATGTGCAGCGCCAAAATCAAACATATTCCATACAAAGCTTCCCCATACATAAGGGCGGGAAGAGATTGTTTTCCAGTTTTCAATGTGATAATACGTCTGCCAGTTTTCTGGATGCCACCAGCTGGTTGGTACAGTTTTAACCAACGAATCTTGTTGATGGTAAATACTTGCGCCGGCACCATATTCACTGATAGCGATACATATTTCCGGATGATCCTTATGCATTCGATCCAACCATGTCCCCAAATCAGCGGGAGTGCCACCATACCATCCATCATAACGGTTCCAGGCAATAGCATCCGTTATGAAATTCAAATCTCCCATTTGATTACTTGCAGAGGTCGTAAGTCGAGTAGGATCTTCCTGATGTGCCAGCACATTTAATTCTTTGATGTACTCAACCGGATTATCTCCCAACTCCGTCAACTCATTAAATAGCCCCCATACACAAATAGAAGGATGATTATAATGTTGGCGAATCAGCTCTTTGAGCTGTTCCTTTCCGTTGGCACGGAAAGCAGGTAAATCCACAAACCCCTTATCATTATATCCACCAGGGCCCACAAAAGGTATTTCAGCCCATACAATAATACCATTCTTATCCATCAGATCATAAAAATAAGTAGCCTGCGGATAATGCGCCAGACGAACAGCATTCACTCCCATCTCCAACATCAATGCCGCATCTTCCTCATGGTGTTGCGGGCGCAATGCATTGCCCACCTCACTCCTATCCTGATGACGGCAAACGCCTTGAAGAGGCAAGTGTTTTCCATTCAGGAAAAAACCTTTATCAGGATCAATCCGGTAAAAACGAAGCCCCAACGGTTGTGTGACGCGATCTACCATCTGACCATTCCGGGAAAGAGTCACTTCCGCCTGATAAAGGAAAGGGTCCTGACGGCCATTCCATAAATGAGGTTGATCGATTTCAAATGTAAATTCCTGCTGCATTGCTGCGTTTCCAGAAAGATTCACTTTCTTTGTTCCTTCTTTCACCACCCTTTGACCATCTAACAGGCGTACATTAAGCTCTACTTCCCGATTACCACTATCTCCGTTTGATAAATCAACAACAGCACGCACCTTAGCATATTTATGGCTTACACTATCCTGTATCAGACGTACTCCGGGAGAAGCATAATTCAAAGGAGAAATACACGTCTCATCAGTAATCAGCAAATGTACATCCCGATAAATACCTCCATAAAAATTAAAGTCACCGACCAAAGGCATAATATCCAACTGTTCACCATTATTCACCCGTACCAATATAGAATTTTCTTTTCCATATTCCACCTTTCCAGTGATCTCAAAGATAAAAGCCCCATATCCCCCACGATGCTCACCTATATGACGACGATTGACAAACACATCCGCAATGTTATTCACTCCTTCGAAACGAATAAAAAGACGTTTTTCTTTCCATTCGGAACGAATAAATAAATTCTTCTCATAATTGCCAATTCCCCGTTTATAGTCTATCTTACCGGACAAAGCATCCTGTGCATTCCAAGTATGAGGCAAATCAACTCTTACTTCTGTTCCCTTCTGTACCTGATGCGAGAACCGGAAATTCCAATCGTTATTTAACAAGATATCCTGTCGCTGGGCAAACATCGACATACCATAAAGCATAAATAAAACAACCGATACCAAACGGTTGGACTGTAAAAAAACTGTTCTCATATTATTTCTTTAATGATGACTTCTTTATTCTGATAAAAGAAGATAATGATTCGACCTTATTCTTATATTTTTTCTCATCTACCCGGTTCTTGTTTTCCTTCCTGTCAATCTGATGATCAAACAGCATACTGGCTTTCTTCACGTCGCCTTTCATCCATTCCGCATAACTATAACGCCGGTCAACAGCATTATCTCCTCCTTCCCACTGAATATAAACTTCATCTTTCGTCTTAGCTTTCAGATTTTTGAAAACCCCGGCAAAGCTTTGTCCGCTTAACTGTTCAGCGGGAACAGGAAGTTTGCAAAGTTCACATAAAGTCGGGTACAAATCAACAAATTCCACCATCGATTTTGTTTTTCCCTTTTTCATTCCCGGCACACGGACAATCAACGGTACATGAGTAGAAGTATCCATCAGATTATGTTTACCTATAAAATCATGTTCTCCCAGATTCCAGCCATGATCCCCCAACAAAACCACAATTGTATTATCCGATAATCCCAGTTCATCCAATGCATTCAATACCTTGCCGATCTGTGCATCCACATAACTCAAACAAGCATAATATCCATGTTTTACCTCCCGTTGGAAGTCAATATCACTCGTATCCGTAACCCGTGCATACGCATATATCTCGCCCGAATTACGAACCTGCTCCGGTAATCCTTCAGGCCGGAAACGATTGGTAGCCAAAGGTATTTCCTCCCGTTTATATAAATCCCAATATTTCTTTGGAGCATTGAACGGCAAATGAGGTTTCCAGAAACCACAAGCCAAGAAGAAAGGTTTGCCGGTCTCCTTCATCCTTTTCAAGTCACGAATAGCCCGGTTTGCAAGTTTCCCATCATCATAGGCAGTATCAGGAACATCAGCAGATTCACAGAAAGGTCCCCTCATCGTTTTCGGATTAATCGTTTTTCCCGATTCCGAATTCATCCAAAGTTCCCATTTATTATATTCCGCCCAATATACATCATATCCATCCGGATGATTCCGGTAAGGAGCCTCGCTCCACGAATCCGCATGATCGCTGATATGATGAAACACCTTGCCGTCCGAAATAGTATGATAACCATTCCGGGTGAACCATCCCGAAATAGGTATTGCTTCAGGACAATCTTTGCTGGCATAGGCGGAAAAACTAATAAAGCGATCGGGATAATGAGGATATACCCCCGTCAATAAACTAGCCCGGGATGCCCCACTCACCGGAATATTACAATACGCATTCTGAAACAAGACTCCACTTGCCGCCAAACGGTCCATATTAGGAGTTTTCACTACATCCACCCCGTAGCACCCCAGTTCGGGACGCATATCATCAGCCATTATAAAAAGCACATTCATTCGAGATACATCCTGTTGCGCCCGTAATATAGATGAGATGCAGCAAGCTGTTCCACAAAAAAACGCATATTTTACTGATATTCTATTTTTCATTTTCTACCTTAAATTTTCAAGACCTGCAATATACTAAAATATTACAGGTCTTGTGCATCATTTTAATTTAAAATTACTTTGTCCATACCGGATTTTGTTCCAGATTCGTATTTAAAGCCAATTGCTTCAAAGGCAACGGATACAGATAATAATGTTCCTGCCATCCAAGCGGGGTATCAAAGAAATAAACATATCCTTCATCAGCACCTGTGCCACCCGTTACTTTCAAATTCTTGGCCGAAGCCCCTGTCACATAAGCACCTAGCGGTTGTTTGTTAACATAGTCTCCTTTCTTCCACCTGCGCAAATCATCCAGACGGAAACCTTCACCCATCAACTCAACTCGTCTCTCCCTACGCACTTCCCACAAGAGAGCAGGAACGGAAGGATCACGCTTCGGATCAAAAGCATCATTAATATCATTTACCACCATTTTCGCCACATTAGCTCTTGCCCGAAGTTTGTTAATAGACTTATCCGCAGCAGCCTGGTCTAACTTGTTCAATTCGCACATCGCTTCGGCATAATTTACCATCACCTCACCTATACGGAACAGCGGGGCATCTGTTGTATTCACCCCATTCGCGTTGGTAGCTACAGTATGTGTATTATAATATTTCCATACCCAGAAGCCCATTTGGGAAGCATTCCAGCCCTGTCCCCAGTTCATATTCTTAAAGTGAGGTTGTCCTTGCACAGTGAATCCTTTAAAGTTGGAAGACGGCAAACGATGATAAGTTTCACCGGAAATCGTAGCCATTAAATCTATAAATTCTCTGTCCTGTGCATTATCCGTATATTTCCAATCAGCCGTACTGGGTCCGTTTTCTTTCTTCACCATATATGGAGGACAGATCGTCAAATACAACCGGTAATCACGATCACGGAATTGTCCATACATATTCTTATCACCCCCATAATGGCTAGTCGTCGTGCTAACCGGTCGTCCATCCGTACAGAGATAACTGTCTACCGCGTCTTTCGTTGCCTCAATATAAGATTCACCTGTACGCACCATACGGGTCAAACCATGCATCAACTGTCCGGTTTCATAAGCCTTATACAAAATAATACCTGTCACTCCATCCAGTGTTTCCGAATTAAACAACTCATCATATTTAGGATGCACATTCGGATATTGCTTAATCACCTCTTCAGAAGCACGGGCACATTCTTCCAGATAAGTATCTGCCCCCGACAAACCATGATATTTTCTCCAAGTTCCTTCAAATAAAGCAAAACGGGAAATAAGAGCTTTCACCACATACATATTAATTGTATTTTTCCCATCCGCTTCGATATTACTGCCAATATGTGTTTCCGCATATTTCAAATTAGACAGAATATTGGAAGCCACCAGGTCACGACTATCACGTTTTCCATAAAGCTCGGGACTTTCCTCTGTCAAAGCATGCTCTACCCAGGGAATATCACCAAATTTAGAAAGCATCTGAAAGTATTTATAAGAACGGAAGAAATATCCCACACTTCTCCAATGCTCCCTCTCGGTTTCATTCATTTCCGAATGATCGATATTATCAAGCATCAGATTAACACGGCGGATATAATCGTAATCCCAATCTTTAGATTCATCCGTAGCCTTTGCTTTGCGATATGCCCACTGACCTTCATATCCATCCAATCCTTTTATCATGTTATCCGATTCAAAATCACCACGGAAAATTTCATCCGTTTGCCCTGTATCATACGTATATCCGAAGAACACGTTATACAATCCCCATGTATACGTTTTAAAGTTGTCATAAGTAGTAAAGACCGATGCTTCTGTTTGCTGTCCTTTAGGATAAACCTCCAGAAATTCGTCATTCAGACAAGACGACATCAACAAACAAAAACTAACGCTTACACATAGTATATATTTATTCATAATAATTACTCTTTAAGTTGTGAAACAATCAGAATGAAAGGTTTATACCGAACGAATACTGTCTCATATACGGATAGGTAAAACCACGTTGTCCTAAATCATCCGTGACAGAACGTTCCGGATCAAGTCCCTTCGGCAAGTGGTCGAACGTATAAAGATTCTCACCACTGAAGAACACAGCCAGATTATTAACTCCAATCTTACTCATCCACTTGGACGGGAAATTATAAGAAAGTGTTATATTACGAATACTTAAATACGATCCATCCTGTAAATAACGAGTCTGTACACGTGTATTGGCATCTGTATTTCCGGCCGCTTTCTCATAAATACGGGGAAAATAACTATTCGTATTTTCCGGAGTCCAGTAATTCAACTGTGAATCGTAAACGGTAGTCCAAGCATCATAATGTGGATAAAACAGATCGTTCATCACCCATAAATCCCGTTTACCAACTCCTTGCAGCAAGAATGACAGAGAAAAACCGTTCCAACTTGCACTACCATGAATACCATACTGATAACGCCGGGTATTATTACCGATGATTTTACGGTCTCCCGGATCTTTCGTTGTACTGGTACCACTGTTGATAATATTATTACCATCCAAATCTTTGTATAATATATCTCCCGGATTCGGATTATACCCTTCCACTTTGGCAATACCCGGTTTCAATTTACCTTCCGCATCGAAATCATCTACTGTATACAAACGATCGGTTACATATCCCCAGATCTCACCCAGCTCCATTCCTACACGATATGTTTCATTATCATTCTTGTCCTTACCAAATAATCCTGTTTCGTTATTGTATTTAGTAATCTTTGTTTTCGAATCGTAAAGATTGAAACCTAAGCTATATTTCACTTTTCCGATTTGGTCATTCCAGTCAACCGAAACTTCCCATCCTTTAGAACGAAGGTCAGCCGTATTTTGTAAAGGAGCACTTGCACCTAATACACCCGGAAGTTCAGAACCCGGAGCAAGCATACCCTTAGTATCTCTTCTATACCAGTCGAACACCATATTTAGTCTGTTATCCAATAGCCCAAGATCGAATCCGACATCAATTGTCGTAACTTTCTCCCAAGTAAAGCTATTGCTGACCAATGCAGCAGGTTTCAAAGTAGTAACTTTAATACCGGAAACAGTCCAATAAGCCTGTTCAGCATCCATACCGGGAATATATGCATAAGGAGTGATACTCTGATTTCCGATATTACCCCAAGAACCACGCAATTTCAAGTTAGAAAGAACTGAATTCAAAGGTTTCATAAATGCTTCCTCGCTGATACGCCATCCGGCGGAAACAGAAGGAAAGAAACCGAAACGGCTATTCTTCGGGAATTTGGAAGAACCGTCATAACGTCCGTTCGTTTCAAGCAAATACTTGCCGGCAAACGAATAGTTGATGCGATAGAACAACCCTCTTACCGTATAACGTTCAAATTTGTCTTTAGCAAAATAATCACCTGTCGACTGCGAGATAGACGGCAGATCTTCATTAATCATATTCATACGCGACATCTCCGCATAGCGGTAGTCGCTACTTTCCTGATTGAAACCTCCCATCACCGTTACATCATGTTTGCCCCATGAGTTGTTATAGTTAGCATAGAAGTTCAATGCATTATAATCCGTAATACCATTGGAGTATTCATACTTGGAATTGGCAGTGGAAACCTCTTTCACAAAATTGCCTCCATGTGCATAATAGAACTTCTTCTCAAATTTCGTTTTCTCGTTACTTAGATGATTGAATGTGTACTCACCAATCAACTTCACATTCTTCAAAGGACTGATCGTTACCTTTCCGAAAATACGAAGATTATTCTTTTGAATAGTGGTCGGATATGCCAGGTCAATCAAATTACGAGGAGTATTGATCGGTAATTCTTCACCGTCGATATTCATTGTTCCGGTAGGGAAATAAGAAGGGAATGCGACTGCTGCTCCCCATATACCATATCCTCCGGAAGTTTCCGGCAATGAAGAGTTGGAATTCGTATATTTAATATCCAATTCCGGAGTAATCCATGAAAACACATCTGAACGGAGATAAGAAGACACATTGTAACGCTTGTACGTATCTTTATCCGAAGCCAGTACCCCATTTTCATTCACCATACCGAAGGAGAAACGATAAGAAATATCTTTCGTACCGCCACCTACCGAGATATTATGAGTTTGCTGGAAACCAGTCTCCATCATATCATCGAAAAGATCAGTTTCTGCCAAGCTATAACGCAGCCCGTCCACCATTGCATAACCATCCGGATATGCAGACGGATTAGCATTATATTCCTTCAAAAGTCCCAACCAAGTATCTACGTTCTGACCACTTTGATAATTGATTGTCCCCATGTCCTTATAAGCCTGTACCGTTTGGAGCGGAGTAGCCTTGTGAGGCATATTAGCGGGCCTGCTGAAGGAAAAGTTATTTGAATAATTAATAGAGAGTTTAGTTGCATCCGAACCTTTCTTTGTAGTAATCAAAATCACCCCGAAAGCTGCCCGTGCTCCATAAATAGCAGAAGATGCCGCATCCTTCAAAACTGTCACCGATTCGATATCGTTCGGATCGAGCATATTAATATCCATCTCCACGTTATCCACCAGTACCAGCGGTTTTCCATTCTTATCCAGACTGTTGACACCACGAATATTGAAACTCATTTCTTCACCGGGTCTTCCAGAATTACCTGTAATCTGCAAACCGGGCATTGCCCCTTTCAAAGCGTCACTCACAGACACCACCGGACGGTCACCTAAAACATCATCCATCTTCACACTGCTCACCGCACCTGTCAGGTTCGCTTTCTTTTGTACACCGTAACCAACAACTACTACTTCGTCTATTAACCGGGTATCTTCTTTCAAAGTTACATTGAGAGGACGTTGATCTTTTACCACCACTTCCTGTGTGGCATAGCCGATATATGATATGGATAAACGGGCATTCGGAGTAACCATCAAGGAGAAATTGCCATCCATATCCGTAATGGTACCTTCCGTAGAATCGACCACTTTCACATTTGCCCCAATCACCCCTTCACCTGTAGGATCAGTGATCCGTCCTTTTAAGACAAACGCTTTTTTCTGTTCTTTCTGCGGTGTCACTGCATGGAACATAATCACCCGGTTTCCGTTCACTTCATACCTGACGTCCGTTCCGGCCAGCAATTGTCCCATCACATCATTAATAGTACCGTTATTTATATTCACAGAAACTTTCCTATTCAAATCAATGTCATTATTACGAATCAGGAAAGAGTAATTGCCTTGCTTCTTTATTACTTCAATGGCTTCTTTTAAAGTAATATTATCTACTTTCACACTGAAACTTTTACTTTGTACCTGTGCCGATAGCTGGAAACCACCAGTCAAAGCATTTCCTACAGACAAAAGCAGAAGCATTAATAATATTCTTTTTACTATTAATCTCATATTTTTCACTATTAAAGGTTAACATAATATCTTTCTATACAACGCTGAACCGCCGATATATCTATCGACTAAGTTCTCAATCATACTTTACTTTTTCTTATTTTACCTCCTTTTTCTTGTCAGTTATAAAGATAGTGTCTCCACTAACTTTCCATGTATATTGCTTCTCAACGTTGATTTCTCCCAATATATCATTGATACTTTGATTACTATTGAAACATCCGGAAAAGCGTTCCGCTTTCAGACGTTCACTCTCTAAACTGATCTTCACCTGGAATTTGCGCTCCAGACGGTGTGCGATGTCGGCAAACGGAGCATCCTCAAATGTCAGGCCACCATCCAACCAGTCACAGGCAGAACTAGCATTTGATTTCATTTTCTCCATGCGGCCCGTATTCTTATCGTAAAAAGCCTGTTCGCTAGGGAATAGCTTCATCACCGAACCGGACAAAGTGGCTAAATTGACACGACCTTCCAACAGAGATACCATTACATAATTATCGTCATCATAAGCACGGACATTAAAAACAGTCCCCACCACCTTTACCTGCACACCATTCGTAGTTACAAAGAAAGGAATCTTCTCATTTTTCGCCACCTTGAAATATCCTTCGCCATCAAGCGTAACATCACGTTCACGAATACCGAACCCGCGACAATAGCGCAACACAGAACCCGCATTCAATGAAACCTCTGTTCCATCCGGAAGCACAATATTCGTCCGCGAACCGGCCGGCACTTTAATTTCATAAGGAGAATCCGCATTCGTATATACTTCCGTAAGATTTTCAGTATAAGTGTACCAGAAGTAATTACAGCCCAACAACAAAATAATTGCAGCAGCCACCTTCAGCCACACAGGAACTATCTTCCGCGAACGGACAGGCTTCATCTCTGCAGCCGCTATTTTTTCTTTTATCTGTGATAAATTAGCATCCTCTATTTTCGCAAATGCAGGCACAGAAGAAACAGCCCATACTGCGGACATCTCCCGAAATATTTTAGCAGCATCTTCATTGGAAGCCAGATAAGCGAGCAGAGCTTCTTTCTCTTCTTCGGTGCAGTTACCGGACAGATAGTTGCTTATCCGGATTTCCAATTCTTCTATATGATAAGAGTCATTCATAAACGTACTTTTTCTATGGGTGTATATAACTAGATACGCAATAAAAAAAGAAACGTTTAAAAGAAAAGCGATTTTTTTTAGAGAAACATCAAAATAGCTATCATATAAGGAGTACCTAGTGATTCGCGCAGCTTAGTCAATGCTATTTTCATCTGTACCCTTACAGTGGTCACATTAATATTCTGCTCCTCGGCAATTTCACTATATGTCTTCCCCTCATACAAACTTGCTTTAAATATGGCACGGCATTTGGCAGGCAATTCCTCCACCTTCTTCATGATAATGGTATTCATTTCGCTATGCTCCAATGCCTGCAAAGGATTATCGGAAGAAAGAATATGATTTTCGAGAAAAGCCCAGATTTCTTCCATCTGTTCCGTCATCTGTTTTTCGTTGAAGTAAGAAGAGCGCAGATAACTGATGCTCGCATTTTGAATGGCACGCCGCAAATACGGAAGAGCAGGATGAGTAATATGATGTCGATTCTGCCAAAAAGCAACAAAGACATCATTCACAATCTCCCCTGCCACCCTTTTATCATGCACATAATAAACGGCTATCGCACACAAATAAAGATAGTAGGTATGATAGATTTTATCAAATGCTTTTGTATTACCGTGATTTAACTGTTCAATTAGATTTTCAGAGATTTCTGGTAGATTCATTCGTTGTCTTTCTTTAAGGAACGGTGCAAATATAGCGATTAATTCAGAAAAACAAAATTCCAATCTGATAAACCGGAGCCCGGCAATCATTCCTTAGCCCTACAATCCCATCGGTATTTTCAACAAATACCAAACGATAAACAACAATGTCCAGACAACCAAAATGCCTAATGAATATCTCCAGGTATATTTCAGCAATGAACCATACGTAATCTGCTTATCATACTGCCGCATATAGGTAAGCACCAGAGGCATATAGAATAAGAAAGGAGTAATGGCATTCGTCGAGCTATCTCCGATACGGAAAGCACATTGTGCTATATCCGGAGCAATTCCCATCTGTGCAAACATCGGGATAAAGATAAAAGACATAAAAGCCCATTTGGAAGTAGCAGATACCATAATCAGGTTTATCAATGCCGTAAACAGAATAAACAGGACAAGAGCAGACAAAGGAGCCGGTTCAAACGAAGAAAGCAGATCAGCACCCATGATAGCCAGACATTTATCCAGATGAGAATATTCAAAACAGGCAAACATCTGCGCAGCGAAGAAAGCGATAACGAAATACACTCCAAGAAGCTTCATCGGCTGCGTAAGTCCTTCAATCACATCATTGTCAGTGCGATACCGCCCGGAACTGAATCCATAAGCCATTCCCGTAATACCTGCTCCCAAAGAAAGCAAAAACAAAATACCGGCAATAAAAGGCGAATGCATCAAGCCACCGTTCACACCCCGCAAAATTCCATAAGAAGAAAAAGTAAGCCACAAGATAAGAGCCACATAGATAGCTGCCACAACAATGGAAATCATAATAGCACGCCGCTCTTTACGAGACAGAGGATGGTAAGCCACCACTTTCATACTGCCTTCATATTTACCTAACGTAGGAAGAAGCCATTTTTGAGTGATCCAATACACAATAGCCGTAATGGCTACTGTTGAAGCACTCATAAAAAAGTAATTGCAAAGAGGTTCCGTATTTCCCTGATAACCCGTTTGTGCCAATGCAGCCTCTTGCGTGGTATGCGCCAACAACGGGTCCATCGTACTCAATACAATATTAGCACTATACCCGCACGCAACGGAAACATAAGCCGTAACAATCCCTGCAACCGGATGAAGCCCCACCCATTGAAACAGCATAGCAGCAATAGGCAATAAAATGATATATCCACCATCACCAATGGCATTCGACAACAAACCAAGCACAATCACCCACAAAATGATTTTCCTCTTTTCCTGCCGGTTTCCCACCCCCATGCGGATACATGCATCAATAAAACCGGAATGTTGTGCCACTCCCAATCCGAACATAGCAATAATCACCATGCCCAACGGAGCAAAGCCCGTAAAGTTCTTAATAGCGTTCCGCAACCACCAACGGATTCCTTCCGGACTCAACAGGCTTTGTACACGGATATCCTCACCTGTCTGCGGCAATGTCACTTTCAATCCATAGATATCGCATATCCATGAAAGAAAGACCACTGCCATTGTCAGCAGAAGGAACATCGTAGCGGGATGGGGCATGCGCCATTTATTCTTCATATAATACTTTATACCTAATACTTAATTTACTCTTCGTCAGGCTCCAGATTATCCAGATCAATAATGCGCAATTCCAATGCACGTACTGCCAACCGGGTAGCATTCACTCCCACCCGTTCACCATTCGGAAAAAGACGTCCGATCAGATCATTCTGCCGCTTCTCCAATGATTTCACACCAAAAGGCATTCCTTTCAGATTGGCAATCATCTCTTTCGTATAACCTAATGCCAGATGACGGAGAAAACGTTCGTCATATTCATCAATATCATAACTGATGACAGCCTCCTGACGCTTGGCATCGTTGGCTACAGATTTCTTGAAACGATCTACAATCTTTTCCAAAATCGGATAGTTAAATACCAATTTCTTTCCGTCCATCACAGCCTGTACATCTGTTTTCGTCAGTAGCTCACCCGTTTTGAGGATGATTCCATCGGCACCGGCATTCAATACGTCCACCCACAATTTTTCGTTCAGAATCTCACCCGTGAAGATCAGTACCCGAACTCCTTTGTAACGTTTGAATATATTCTTGCAAATATCAACACCAATGGTCGTAGAACCTCCCAGTCCTAAGTCCAACAATACCAGATCGGGAAGCTGGGCCTCCATCAACGGCCAAAACTCACTTTCCGTCATTGCCGTGCCGATCACTTCCGCATTCGGTATTTCATGACGGAATATTTCTTCTGTCCCTTTCAACTCCAGTTTTACATCCTCTACAATAATAACTTTAAACTTCTGTTCTTCCATGTTCCTTATCTAATAACTTTTATGTGTTTTCCTTCTATCGGCGCGGAATAGTGAAATAAACCGTAAACCCGCCGCCTTCAGCCGGCTCGGCATTGATACGGCATCCCCTACGTCCCGCAAATTCGTCGTGGTCGCGGATAATCTGCTTGCATACCAGATATTCCGTCCCCCTCAACTCCCCTTTTTCACCGGAAGTCATACGTGCCAGATTCGGATAAAATAGTTGATTCAACTCTTCCACACTCTTCTCGCGTCTCGTATCCGTAAAGAGGAAACGAATATATTCATTATCCTTGCGTGCTTGCAGACGTATCACTCCATCTTCACGCACAGTCAATGCTTCATCAATCAAATTCTCCAATAGAAAACGCAACTGATTCACGTCTCCTATCACCTTCGCCTCCATAGACTCTATTTCCAATTCTATCTTCTCCGGCCGATTCTTCATCAACTTCTTGAAATATTTTCCGGCAGCATCCAAAAGCTCCTGTACCGGAATCACCGTACGCCGGAAAGTGACCTCCTCCAATTGACGGGAAGCACACGAACTCAAAATCGTAAAGATTCCCTTATAGTATTCAATCAATTCCGTCATAGTCTCCACCGCTTCACGCTCTTCCGTTTCCGAAAGATTCTGCGCATTCAACCGTCCTACAATCTGTTTGATCTTATTCGGATAATAAATCGTCTCATGTTTAATAGTCGACAAACAGTTGTCAAGCACCATATTCTGTACATGCAACATGCTGTCCTCCCAAGAAGCCCGGCGTGTTTCTTCGTGTGCCGACTCGATATCCCGGTATTTTGTAGCCAGCTTCACCACTGCGTTAAACACGACAATAGCCACATAACGAGCTACCAGTTCAAAAAGCAGTCGATCCGTCTCCTGTTCCGTTCCCTCCCTGCGCTCCAGATAAAGCACACCGACACATTGATGCTCGCCTCCTGCTTCCACCATCAGCGGAATTGCCTGAAGATGCTGTTCGGAAAGATATTTCCCGGAACTAAAACACAGCTCTACCATCTCCGGCATTTCCTGTCCGGGACGAGAAGCATATTCCAGCCGGTGCGTCGTTTCATTATAAACAGCAATCCCCATCCGGTCAATCGTCAGTAGTTCATTTACCGAACTGAATGCTTCATCCACAATCCGCTGTGGAATTTCTTTAAGCGTACTCTCTTCCCGTTGAAGCGCCTCTGCGTTTTCCTGTTCCTGCGGTCTCACCAAAGATGCGGCAAACACCTTCTGATTAATCTCAAGTACTTGTTCGAGATTCAAACGATTCTGCAAACGTTTTCTCATGTACAGGAAATAATATCCGACCAACGAAATAATCAATAAAACAAAGCATAAAATAATTCCTACCGTCTTATTGGTATTCGAACGCTCCAACTGCCGGCAATATGCTTCGAGGGTTTGATCCTCTCCCTGCAACTTATACAAATCCGTAAATGCCGAATTATTATAACTATATGCATCCAACTGTTTCAAAGCCAGAAAAGCTACTGACGCCTCATTCCTGATATCCAAAATTACATGATAATCCGAATCAAACAGTTCGTTCCACCAACTGATTTCAGCAGGCGTTCCCTCACCTACCAGCTTCATATACCGATGTGGACGATCCGGACGCGCATATTTTTCATAATGCTCATTCAGAAAAAGCATCGCAGAATCTATATATTGCAAAGCCAACTCATAATTTTCATCCACATTAGCAAAATAGGCGGCATTCGCATAATCCGATGCTACATCCAGCAAATCCTCATACGCAGAATCCGTAACTACTACAATCGAATCGCCATCCTGCAACATGGGAGGAATCGGATCATGCAGACAAGAAACCATCCCTAACGGAAATAACAAGCAAAGCAGCAATCCCCCCATCGCTTTACGCACTCCCGAAGGCAAACGAAAATAAAAACGACTTCCTTTCCCCAGTTCGCTCTCCACATCAAAGACGCATCCCCGGAATAAATCATTCGTTTTCTTATACTTCTCAATGATTCCCTTACAATTCATCAATCCGAAACCACTACCTTTGTTCTCTTTCAACACTTCCGGATCGGCTGCATTCTTCATTCCGATCACACGGGAATCATACACCTTCTCACCAATGATATACGCCACATCCTCTTCGGAAATACCTCTTCCGTTATCCTCCACAGAGATCTCGACATAGGCATCCTCCGTAGTACGAGCATACACTTTAATGGTTCCTCCTTCCGGAGTATATTTACGGGCATTTTCAGCCAGCGTATTAATCATAAACAAAGTCAGTGCCCGGTCAGCCTTAACCATAGCCGTAGTCGGTTCAATTTCCAACTTCTGATTTTTCATTTCAAAAGCACGTCTTCCCTTGCCTAGCAACTCAAACAGTTCATTAAGACTGAAAGTTTCAATATTCAAGCTAAGCGTTCCCTGCTTCATCTTAATCCAAAGAGCCAGAATATCGTTGTACTCATTAATCGTAGTTACCAGCTCATCAATGTATTGATACTTCTCTTTCTTAATCTTCGCATGATCAATATATCCCCTCTCCGTCAACTTATGCACCTCATTCAAGATACGGTCGATATAAGGATTAATACCATTGACAATGGCCAGACAAGCCTTCTTTATAAGATTCTGGCGTTTATTTCCCGCAATATGTTGTTCGTAAACATACCGCTGCTTTTCCAACTGCATCCGCTCGTCACTCAACGCTTCCACCATCTGCTCATTATCCGCAGCCCAAACAATATACGGTTCAAGCACATGCACTAACGCTTTTTCATCACGGTTCAACCGATGCAGAGGAACCAGTGCCGCTTTTCCCTCCTCCGAAATTTCCAGTTGAAGACGTCCTTTCCCGAACAATTGATCGATACCTTGCTGAATTAATGGGACATTCATCGGAATAGACGAAGTTATGTCCCGGCAAAGAGTCAGAA
This sequence comes from Bacteroides sp. L008, assembly GCF_040812255.1. Lineage (NCBI taxonomy): Bacteria > Pseudomonadati > Bacteroidota > Bacteroidia > Bacteroidales > Bacteroidaceae > Bacteroides > Bacteroides sp. L008. The sequence continues at coordinate 1,302,125 of NZ_JBFNXO010000001.1, forward strand.
TCCGTTGCAGACGCTCCACGTCTACCTGATTCCTTATTTTAGACCGTTTATTGAAAAACCACCAAAGAATAACCACCAATACAAGTCCGACAATAACCAAAGAAAGTACAAGCGTCATTTGTCGTGAATCGGCTTCCAATGAAAGATAACGGCTCTCCAACTCCTTATCCTGACGGGTATAATTCAAAATATCCAGATATATATTCCGGTTGTAGTCAGAAGCATACTTCATCCCGAGCCCCGCATACGACACACTCAATTGCTCCCGAATCCTTGAAATCCATTCAGGTACCGTTCTCACATCTTCCTGCATAATCCATGGAACCCCGGTATAAGTCGTATCTCCTTCTACAAAAACATATAGTTTATCCAATGTATCCGCCGCATGATGATAATAGAGCATGTGATGTTGATTCACACAATCCAACGCTTTTGCAAGCGTATCCAATGCCTCCGAATAACGTCCGTGCTCATTCATATATTTACCGATAGACACATACGCACCGGCAATCTGATACAAATCATTATACTCACGGAACTTTTCAAGCGCACGCTGTGCCATCCGCAAAGGCAAAAGCGAATCTACCGGAAAACCAAACTGATCCAGCGCATATCCCCTTCTCGTCCGGAAAAGTTCGAAATTATTGGGTGAAACCATCAGATTAGCCAATCCTTGCAGACCATTTCCTTCGAAATAAGGATGATTGGTCTGAACAGCTGTCCGCCACGTAATATAAAGTTGGTCGAACTCACGCATTTTCCGGTCTTCCGGCTTGGTTGCTTCTACCAATGAGGCCGAACCTTTTATATAATGATAATAAAGCAACTGATTAGTATCTGTCAAAGCTTCATCTTCGGGAATCCGGTTGAGAGATGTGATGGCCTCCTGCCGTTGCTGCAGATAGTAGTAATAAATAGAAGAAACGATGAAAAATTCGGTGAACGCATAATCCAGCCGGAGTGCTTCGTGACGATCAGCAAACAGGTCACTCTCTTCACGAATACGTTTCATGCGCTTGAGCGCACTGTTACGATAATCATAAAATTCTTTGTTCATAGCCGTCCGCTGACAGATTTTCATCAGTCCGATGTCGGCAATCAACAGTTCGAGTTCATTTTTAGTCAGTTTATATACTTCCTTATGCAACGCTTCCGCCCGGTCAAAGTCCATAGCCATAAAAGCACAGAATCCCAGGTTGTTGGATGCTTCCGCTTTCCCCGACTTGTAGAAATTCACCTGCCGATAGGCTTCATTGGCGTATTTATAAGAAGAATCCAGGCTTCGATAACGATAAGCATACGCTTTCCCGTTTAATGAATCAATCAGGCGCACCTCTTTGGTCGGCACCATATCAGTGCACGAAAAAAAAGAGGCAAACAACACTATACCTATTATATATAAAGGAAAGCGTGAACTCATTTTTGACTATTAACTGTTTTCAGAAAGCAAATCTACAAATATTTCCGATAAGTTGGAGAGAAAAATATTTTTTATACAATAAGTCCTTCTAAATAATAAGAGAAATTCCTACCTTTGCAGGCAAATTAACAAATAGGTAACATCTATTACAAAATGAGCGAAAAAGCACCCTTTATGGTATTCTCGGGAACAAACTCGAGATATCTTGCAGAAAAAATCTGCGCAAGCCTGGATTGTCCTCTGGGAAATATGAACATTACCCATTTTGCCGATGGCGAATTTGCTGTTTCATATGAAGAGTCAATTCGTGGCGCACACGTATTCCTGGTTCAATCCACTTTCCCTAACTCAGACAACTTAATGGAACTTCTCCTGATGATCGATGCTGCTAAACGTGCATCTGCAAAGAGCGTTGTGGCTGTAATCCCCTATTTCGGATGGGCACGTCAGGATAGAAAAGACAAACCGCGTGTATCTATCGGCGCTAAGTTGGTAGCCGACCTGCTATCTGTTGCAGGTATCGACCGCCTGATTACGATGGACTTGCATGCAGACCAGATTCAGGGATTCTTCAATATTCCGGTAGATCACCTGTATGCATCAGCAGTATTCCTCCCCTACATCCAGTCATTGCAACTGGAAAACCTGGTTATTGCTACACCGGACGTAGGAGGTTCAAAACGTGCCAGCACTTTCTCCAAATACCTCGGTGTACCATTGGTACTTTGCAACAAATCACGTGAAAAAGCCAATGAAGTAGCATCTATGCAAATCATCGGTGATGTAGAAGGTAAAAACGTTGTATTGATCGACGATATTGTAGACACGGCAGGAACAATCACCAAAGCAGCCAACATCATGCTGGAAGCCGGTGCCAAATCTGTACGTGCTATCGCCAGCCACTGCGTAATGTCTGATCCGGCTTCTTTCCGTGTACAAGAGTCTGCCCTGACTGAAATGGTATTTACCGACAGCATCCCTTACGCAAAGAAATGCCCGAAAGTGAAACAGTTAAGCATTGCCGATATGTTTGCAGAAACAATCAAACGAGTGATGAATAACGAATCTATCAGTTCACAATACATCATTTAATAGATGATAGGTGATAAATGATAGTTGATAGTTGAAGTTACTTTCAACAGGAAATTATAAAATGGATAATGACCGCTTTGGGTTATTATCCATTTTTCTTTGTACCATAAAAAAGAGGCTACGCAATGCGCAGCCCACTATCATTTATCACCTATCATCTATTGAAGTCTTCCAAATTTATAGGTTCCTTTTTTAATCACTTTCCCATCTTTATCTGTTTCTACAAAGGGACCATTCTTCTTTCCTTGTTTGAAAAAGCCTTCGAAGCGATTACCATCTTTGTCGATTTGTACGCCTTGTCCGTCTTCCAATCCATCAACAAAGCCACCTTTATATTGCATACCAGCAACGGTTTTCAGAGTACCCTGTCCATTGGGACGGTTATCTTTCCACTCACCATCATAAACATCGCCATTGCTCCATTTATAGACTCCCTTACCATCACGTTTGTTATTTTTCCAGCTTCCTTCATATACAGCACCATTCGCCCAGGTAAAAGTACCTTTTCCGTCTTGCATGCCATTTTTGAAATTACCAACATATTTGTCACCGTTAGCGTGATAATAAACTCCCTCACCGGTACGTTCACCTAAGAGATAAGAACCTTCATAACGATCGCCCGTATGAAAGTAGTAAGTACCTTTCCCATGTTGGATATCATCTGCCCAGTCACCGTCGTATTTATCTCCATTGGTATATTCAAACACCCCTTTTCCGTGACGGACATCATCTTTCCAGTCTCCTTCATACTTACAGCCGTCGTCCCAGTTCATGATACCTTTGCCATTCTTCTTATCATTTTTCCAGTGACCGGTATATTGGGCACCATTCGCCCAAGTGTATGTACCTTCGCCTTCACGCTTATCATTCACCCATTTACCTACATACAAATCACCGTTATGATAATACATTGTTCCTTCACCATGCTGATAATCCTGATACCACATACCGTCGTAACGGTTATTATTCATAAAATAATAAATACCCTTTCCATGCTGCTGGTCCTGAAACCACTGTCCTTCGTACTTTTCTCCGTCGGGAAACATATAAATTCCATATCCCTCACGTTTTCCCTTCACATATTCTCCTTCAAAGACATCACCGTTTTTAAAGACAGTTTTTCCTTTTCCATTCGGTTTTCGTCCTTTCATTTCCCCCGTATAGACACTGCCATCCTTAAAAGTATAGTTGCCAATCTTTATTTCAGTGGAGAATGTATCTTTAATTTTTCCGAAAAATCCGCCTTTTTTTCCTTCATTTTCTTGTGCCATCACTCCCTCTTGTGCAAGAAGAGCCAGCAAAAGTGTAGTATATAGATATTTCCTCATTGGTTTTAGTCGTTACTCATTTTAGAATTACAATTTGGACAAAGATACAATTTCTATCCCAAACAGCCCACTTTCGGAAAGCAAATTATGACAACTTTTTACCTGCAATGACCTCTTTTAATGTCTCTTTGCACAAATAGCGCTGTGCCAAATCTTGTATTTCCATCGAAGTAACCTCATTCACAGCCAGCAGAGAACGTGAAAAGTAGTCATCATCCAGCCCGGAAGTAGCAATGAAGATCCACGCATCCGAAAGTGAGAAAGGCGACTCATAACTACGGCACATTTCTCCCAACATATAGTTGCGCACAATAGTCAGTTCTTCGGCTGATACAGGTTCCTGATGCAGGCGGTCTATTTCATGATACACTTCCTGTATCAACGGTTCCACATATTCATTATCCGTTTCTGTCGAGATAGCCAACAGTCCGCTATCCGGATAAAACATGATTCCTGCCGAAATACCATAAGTATATCCCTTCTCTTCACGGATATTAGACATCAGCCGACTGCCGAAATAACCTCCAAATAAAGTCATCAATACCCGAAGTTTCAAATAATCAGGATGATTACGGGTAATGGTCGTATATCCCATCTTCACAGCACTCTGCATAGCATCTTCACGCTCTGTAAAAATCCTCTTTTCGGGAACAGCAGTAAAAGGAAAACTTAATCTCGACACCTGCTGCTGATGTTGACCGAAAGAAGTGCCGAATGTATCTGTCACCCGACTGATAATATCCTCCGTCACCTTGCCGGACAAGAATATAGAGCAATTACCCGAATGATAATACCGTTCATAAAATTCACGGAGCACTTCCGGAGTGATGGCATGATAATCTTCCTCCACCACAATTTTACCACATGGATGCTGTTCACCGTAAAGTGACTGCAACAGGCTGCGGTGTGCCAGAAAATCAACTTTGGAAGTATTAACCAGATATTGTTGGATATTGGTATCGAGAATAGTATGCAATTCCTTCTCCGGGAAAAGCGGTTCTTTAATCATGGATTCCACCACCTCCAATGTTTTCGCCAAATACTTATTCAACGAATAAACAGTGATATATGCATATTCCGACGAACTGGACAATTCGAGCCATGAGCCGTAATAATCCAGTTTTTCGGCAATGGTAGCAGCCGTATACTTTTTCGTGCCTTCGCGCAGCATCCGGTTCGTAAACAGAGCTTGCAGTTTCTGCGACTGCTGCCAGCGTCCCCCGGCAAAAAGCACATCTATGCGTACCACTTCCTGTTCACCCGCATTAATAACAGTCAACGGAATGCCGTTTGGCAACGTCATTCGAACAGGAGGAAGTATACGAAAATTTTTCAGGGTTTGTATTTCAGGTTGTATCGTACGATCCATAAGATTAACTTCTATTCTTCAAAAATTCTTCTGCCCGTTCCAAGTCTTGCGGCGTATCAATTCCAATAGTTTCCACTTCACTGATACCTACCTTTATTTTGTATCCGTTCTCCAGCCAGCGAAGCTGCTCCAAAGATTCGGCCAACTCCAAAGAAGACTGTGGAAGCATGGTAATCTCTTTCAGCACCTCTGTACGATAAGCATACAATCCGATGTGCTTGTAGTAGGTATGTCCCTTCAACCAGTCCTGTTTCTCGGCATTACGCTGATAAGGAATGATAGAACGGCTGAAATAAAGTGCATTCCAGTTCTTGTTGACTACCACTTTCGGTGAATTCACGTTTTCCAGTACGGCAAACGGTTCATCGGCAGTAAAAGGCTTCACCAATGTAGCAATCTGCGTGGTTACATCCTCGAAGCAAGCCTTTACCGCATCCAGTTGTGAAGGCTGAATAAAAGGCTCATCTCCTTGTATATTCACTACGACGTCAAAATCACCTCCAATCTTGGTACAGGCTTCATAACAACGATCCGTACCACTTTTATGGTGAACGGAAGTCATCACAACCTTTCCCCCGAACGCCTTAACGGCAGCTTCAATGCGTTCATCATCCGTAGCTACATAAGCGTCATCTAAAACGCCTGCCACCTGTTCGTATACACGTTGTATGACTGTTTTTCCGCCTAACATAGCCAACGGTTTCGCAGGAAAACGAGTGGATGCATAGCGGGCAGGTATAATTCCAAGAAATTTCATCTACTTAATAAATAATGAAGAATGGAAAGCTGATAATGACTGTTGTATATATCCCCTTTGCCAATCTTCCGGTTTTAATATTTTGTTATCATATAAAAGCATGTCAATATCCAGACATACTTTTTCCTCTTTCTTATCCTCCGGACGACGCCCGGACCTCTGTTCTATATTTTTCAGCATTTTCCTCACCGTCTCTTCATCCTTATCGGAATAGAACAGAGCCACTTGGTTGGAAAACAGAGCCGGATTCTTAAAAAACAAAGGTTTAGTTTCCAGTTCGGGAGCAAAACAAATAGAAGAGAACGATTCAGTCAACTTCTGTCTGGCAAAAGTCAGGTTCTCTCTCCTATTGTAATTACTCCCTATGCAAACAATATACTTGTGCACTTCTTTAATTGAACAGATCGTCCAGTCCTCTTTCTTCCACTTCGCCATCAGGAGTTTCCGAACCGGCACACGGGTCAAATCCTTCAGGAAGTTTGAATCTCTCCTGCTGGTCATATCCTAAAGTCGGGTCATCATATACTTTCTTCATATACATCGCCCAGATAGGCAAAGCTGCAGCAGCCCCCTGTCCATAGGTCATTCTACCGAAGTGAATATCACGTTCGTCCCCTCCTACCCAACAACCGGATACCAGTGAAGGAGTAAATCCCATAAACCAGGCATCGGAGTTATCATTGGTCGTTCCTGTTTTTCCACCCATATCGGCGGTAATTCCATATCGACGAACACGTCCACCCGTTCCCTCATTGATAACGGCACGCAGCATAACCAGCATCTTGTAAGTGCTCGACGCGCTTATCACTTCTTCCATTTGCGGTGCAAAAGTAGAAATGACATTGCCATCACTATCCTCAATGCGAGTAACGAACAATGGAGCCACCCGGATTCCCTTATTGGCAAAAGCCGTGTATGCGCTGACCATTTCACCGACAGAAATTTCACAAGGTCCCAGACAAAGTGAAACCACCGGATCAATTGCTTTATTGCGTACACCGAAACTATGGATCAAGCGTACCAAATCATACGGATTCAGCTTACCCATCAGGTATGCAGAAATCCAGTTATCGGAGTTTGCCAATCCCCATTTCAGAGTCACCATTTCTCCATAACGCTTATCATTTGCATTACGTGGTGTCCAGGGAGTCCCATTCTCATCAATCAAAGTTTGCTCTACGTGGCGTGCCTGGTCGCAAGGAGAAAATCCGTTCTCCATTGCCAATGTATATAAATACGGTTTAATAGTAGAACCTACCTGACGACGTCCCACCATCGCCATATCATACTGGAAGTATACATAATTCGGTCCACCCACATAAGCCTTCACGTGTCCGTTTGCCGGATCCATTGACATAAATCCTGTCCGCAAGAAAGATTTATAGTAGCGGATTGAATCCATCGGTGTCATAATCGTATCTTTATCACCCTTCCAGGAAAAGACAGTCATTTCTTCCGGTGTATCGAACGCCTTACGAATCTGTTGTTCCGAAGCTCCCGCCTCTTTCATGAGGCGATAACGTTCCGTTTGTTTCATTGCTTTCGTCAACAACTCTTCCACTCGTTTTTCCGGCAGTGCTCTTGCATACGGGGCATTCTTACTTCCCTCTTTTTCCTTGAAGAATACAGGTTGCAGATAATCACCCAAATGCTCTTTTACAGCATCTTCGGCATACTGCTGCATACGTGAATTGATAGTTGTATAAATCTTCAATCCATCTGTATAGATGTTATAATTTGTACCGTCTTTCTTCTTGTTTTTCGCACACCAGCCATATAACGGGTTAGTTTCCCAAGCGATAGAATCCTCATAGAATTTCTGCATTTGCCAACCACGATAATCACTTCTTACCGGTTTCGGTGCTGTCATGACGCCACGGAGATATTCGCGGAAATAAGTAGCCAGTCCCTCTTTGTGGTCAACACGGTTATATGTCAGTTTCAACGGAAGAGCCTGCAAAGAATCACATTCTGCATCTGTGATATATCCGGCTTTACGCATCTGCTCGAGCACCACATTACGACGGCCACGGGAACGTTCGTTGAAACGAACCGGATTGTAGAGTGACGGATTCTTACACATACCCACCAACGTAGCTGCTTCTTCAACCTTCAAGTCCTTCGGTTCACAGCCAAAATAGGTATATGCAGCAGTTTTGATACCAACAGCATTATTCAGAAAATCAAATTTATTGAGATACATACTCAATATTTCCTCTTTGGTGTAGTAACGTTCAAGTTTCACTGCAATCACCCATTCAATCGGTTTTTGGAAAAGACGCTGAAGTGTATTTCTCGCCACATTTTCCGTAAACAACTGTTTAGCTAGCTGTTGCGACAAGGTACTACCCCCACCTGCATTTTTCTGAAACATCAAACCACGTTTCACAAACGCACGGAACAACGCTTTGGCATCAATCCCGGAATGCTCGACAAAACGAACATCTTCCGTTGCAATAAGAGCATTGATAATGCTGGGTGACAAATCCTTGTAAGCCGTGTACACCCGGTTTTCCTTGCTGTAAGACCATGTACCAAGCACTTTCTCATCTTCAGAAAAAATCTCCGTTGCAAATTTATAGCTCGGATTCTCAAGTTCCTCTACAGGAGGCATATAGCCAATCCAACCCTTTGAGATAGAGACAAAGATGACAACAATAGCCAACACAACGACTGCCAAAAATATCCAAAGAGCTTTTATTATTTTTCGAATCATGTTTTTTCTCGCTTAAAATAACGCATTTAATTAAGGTGCAAAGGTAGATAAAATCCGCTATTCAGCCAACGAGTTTGATTAGATTTTCTATTTTGTTAAAATATAGAGCGATACTCCTAACAAATAGCACGAAACAAAAAGAAAGAACGTTTGTTTGGGAAAATAGCGGAAAGAAAGTATCTTTGTATACACTTATTCAAAGTGCATTCATATAAAAGACATTAATTATGAAATATGTATCATCAGACAGGAAGTTGTTACCTTATGGTATGATGAACTTCGAGGACATCCGTTTGGATAATTATTATTACGTGGATAAAACCTCTTACATCCCCTTGATAGAGCAATCAGATCGTTTTTTCTTTTTTATCCGCCCGCGCCGATTCGGAAAAAGTCTGACTTTGAATATGCTTCAACATTATTATGATGTACGTGCCAAAGAAAAGTTTGACGCTTTGTTTGGCGATCTTTATATTGGAAAGCATCCCACAAAGGATCGCAATAGCTATCTGGTAATAAAATTAAATTTCTCGGGAATAAGTGGAGATTTACACAGCTACCGCAAAGGTCTGGACGAACATTGCAGAATCGTATTTGACTATTTCTGCGACGTTTATGCTGACTACTTACCTGAAGGAATCAAAGAAAAAATGGACGAAAAAGACGGAGCCGTCAGCCAATTCGAATATCTGTTTACGGAGTGCGCCCGTGTCAATCAAAAGATTTATCTCTTCATTGATGAATACGACCATTTCACCAATACAATACTCTCTGATGTCGACAGCTTAAACCGTTACACTGATGAGACACACAAAGAAGGTTATTTACGTGCTTTTTTCAATAAAATAAAATCCGGCACAGACTCCAGTATTAAACGTTGCTTCATCACAGGTGTCAGTCCCGTGACAATGGATGACTTGACCAGCGGCTTCAATATCGGCACCAATTACTCGCTTTCATCAGAATTCAACGAACTGATGGGATTCACAGAAAGTGAGGTTCGCGAAATGTTAACTTATTATTCTAACACAGGACACTTCAACCATACCATCGATGAATTGATAGAAATTATGAAACCGTGGTATGATAATTACTGCTTTGCACAAGAATGTTATGGTCGAACCACTATGTACAATTCCAACATGGTACTTTATTTCGTCAAAAACTACATTCGATATGGTGAAATACCGAAAGATATGGTAGAAGACAACATCCGTATTGACTACGAAAAATTGCGTATGCTCATCCGCAAAGACAAGGAGTTTGCGCACGATGCTTCCATCATACAGACTTTAGTAAGCCAAGGATACATCACTGGAGAAGTGAAAAAAGGATTCCCAGCCGCCAGTATTATTGATCCGGACAATTTCATAAGCCTACTCTATTATTTTGGCATGCTTACTATTAGTGGCACACATGAAGGAAAGTGCAAACTCACCATTCCCAATCAGGTAGTTCGCGAACAACTTTACACCTATTTGTTGAACACTTACAATGAAGCCAACTTAAGCTTCAGTAATTATGAGAAAAATGAATTATCCAGTTCGCTCGCTTATCGAGGTACCTGGAAAGCTTATTTTGACTACATAGCTGATTGCCTGAAACGCTACGCCTCCCAACGCGACAAGCAAAAGGGAGAATTTTTCGTGCATGGTTTCACGCTAGCCATGACTGCACAAAACCGGTTCTACCGCCCTATTTCGGAAGCAGATACACAAGAAGGATATGCTGACATCTTCTTATCTCCATTATTAGATATTTATCCGGATATGAAACACAGCTACATAATCGAGTTGAAATATGCTAAATACAAAGACCCCGAAAATCGTGTGGATGAATTACGATTAGAAGGTATCGCTCAAACCAACCGTTATGCTGATACAGATACAGTAAAAAATGCTATTGGCACCACACAGTTGCATAAGATTGTTGTAGTATATAAAGGAATGGAAATGAGAGTATGCGAAGAAGTGTAGCTCTCTTATTATATCTAAACACAAACAGGCGGGATTTCTCCCGCCTGTTATTCATTCATAAATATACCTATTTATAAGATAATCAATTACAACGTTGCTGCCTGCACACCAACCACTCCGGCAATCGCACCGGCAACAGCAATAATCACTTTCAAAATAATACTCCACGTTTTTTTCATAGACATTTCTTTTTTTAAATTAAACACTAAATGCACACTCTAACCGTCAACTATTAATTGTCAAGGCATTAAGCTGCGGGATCCGGTGCCTCTCCACCATCATCACCATCATCTCCACCATCTTCGCCTTCACCCGGTTTTTCAGGATTTGTGGGAGATACAGTAACACTAATTTTCTTCAGATATTCATCCAGACTGATCAGGTCTAATTTCTCATCTGCACGGGTAGCAGTTTTGGTGACACGCAACTCTTTATTGGCTTGGAAAAAGATGCGAACGCTATCCACACTCTTAGCATTAACATCCTTCGCCAACTCCGCACCCTTGGAACGGGCAGTCAACATAAACACACCCAAACCTTCGATATTTATTGATTTACCTTCCAGCAATTGTTCCTTCATTTTTTCCACAAAATTCTGGATTACGCTCTTAATATCACCGACAGACAGCGAAGAACGATCCTGCATTTTCTGTGCAATATATTTCAGATTGACAGACTGACCTAAAGTGATCAGATGCGGATAATATCTCTTAGGAGAATTGGGAACACGCGGATCTGTTGGCCGCGTAATGACTTTGTAAATTACACTCATACTACGTTTTTTTAAAGATTTAAATTCAAGTTTATTTATTCACGTTTTGTTGATCAACAATGCAAAGGTGAAGCTTTTATTCCGGATAGAAAAGAAAAAAGCCCCTTACGGAGCTATTTTCATTCACCTAAGTATATAATAAACTATAAATCAACAACATAATCAGCATCCTATAATCTTCCAGTCCCCAATCGTACACCGTTCGCTATCAAAACTGACAGCCACCTTTACAACAGGCAATCCACATAAAGCAAAGCGTTCCGGATAATTCTTCAAATCAATTTGCTCCATCGCTTCACCCGCACTTTTATCCAATTTCAGTTCCATCACATACAATGTAGTCTTCGTACGAAGTACTATATCTACCCGTCCACGAGGAGTACGAACTTCCACATCCACATAATACCCCAACAAACTGAATATGATATAAAAGACCTGCTGATAGTGTCCTTCGAACCTTGTATTGTCGCAGTAGGGAATCGTAGACAGAAATTCCTGCAAACGGTGTAAAGCAGCATCCATATCACCATTCTGAATATCATAAAAAAGATAAGCCACCATGGTAGTTGCTTCAGGTGTCTTGTTATTTACATAATAAGGAAGAAGGCTCTCCATAAGTCCCAGCCTTACTTCTTTATTGGGAATATCCAGCGTATAAAGGTCTAGCATCTTATTATAATCCTTAATAGTGATATACCCACTTTGGTACAATAAAGGCACTGCATCAGTCATCGTTTCAGTAGGAGCATCGAAAGCTGAGGACTTTAGTTGTTTACATCCAATTTCGGAAGGTTTCACTCCGAATTTATTCAACATCTTAATCAGATATGTAGGAGTACCGCTACCAAACCAATAAGATCCAAATTTTCCATCAGCAAAAGCATTTAGCAAACTGAAAGGATTATATATATCGGGCGAAGGAGATGTGAAATGATAACCATCATAATTTTCTTTCAATTTCATCAAAGCCTCTTCAGGTGTTATCTCCAATTTCTTTGCCAATTCTCCCAAATCATCCTTCATTTGCAAACGTATCTCATCTTCACTAATTCCACAGATAGCAGCGTATGGCTCATCCATACTAATATTCTTTATATTATTCAACTCACTAAAAATACTTAGTTGGGAGAATTTGGTAATACCAGTCAGAAATACATATCGCAAATAAGGATCACAAGCTTTTAACGGACTGTAGAAGTTACGCATGATATTACGCAATACATCCAGGTTTTCCCATTCGTGCACTACATCCAGTAGAGGAGCATCATATTCATCAATAAGCACGACCACTTTCTTGCCGGTTTGCTCATAAGCACGTTTTATCAATCCCATCAAACGCTGATTGGGATTAACCTCCTCCTCCAGCCGTCCATAAATCTGCTCATAACCATATAGTTTCAGATTCAATTCTTGGAGCAACTGTTCACTATCCGCATGTTTGGCAGTACTCATATCGAAGTGAAGTACCGGATATTCCGTCCACTCCTTCTCCAGTTTCTCCATAGCCAATCCATGAAACAGCTCCTTACGTCCGGAAAAATAGCTATGCAGCGTGGAAGTAAGTAATGACTTACCAAAACGTCGTGGACGGCTCAAAAACATATAGCTGGAAGCCGAATGAGTCATCCGGTAAACATATTCCGTTTTATCAATATAGAGGTAATTCCCCTCCCGTATCTTCGAGAATGTCTGTATCCCGATAGGATATAGTCTTTGCAAATCTTCCATATCAATCATATTTTTCACATACTTAAGCATTTATAATCTCCCAGCCCCCAATCGTACACCGTTCGCTATCAAAACTGACAGCCACCTTTACGACAGGCAATCCACATAAAGCAAAGCGTTCCGGATAATTCTTCAAATCAATTTGCTCCATCGCTTCACCCGCACTTTTATCCAGTTTCAGTTCCATCACATACAATGTAGTCTTCGTACGAAGCACTATATCTACCCGTCCACGAGGAGTACGAACTTCCACATCCACATAATACCCCAACAAACTGAATATGATATAAAAGACCTGCTGATAGTGTCCTTCATATTTCGTATTATCGCATTGCGGTATAGTGGACAGGAACGTTTGCAAACGGCGTAATGCAGTATCCATATCCCCATTACGGATATCACGGGAAAGATACGCCACCATTGTCGTGGTTTCCGGAGCTTTACTACCGACATAATGTGGAAGAAGACTTTTCATCAGGCCTATTCTCACTTCCTTATTAGGAATATTCAATGTATACAAGTCTAATTCCTCATCATAATTCTTAATAGTGATATAGCCACTTTGATATAGCAGCGGGATAATACTTGTCATCCTTTCTGTTGGTGCATCAAAATCCTCGACCGAAACCCTATTATTTCCAATTTCGGAAGGTTCCACGCCAAACTTCTTCAACATATTTATCAGATACGTAGGCGTACCGCTACCAAACCAATAAGATCCAAATTTTCCATCTGCAAAAGCATTTAGCAAACTGAAAGGATTATATATATCGGGCGAAGGAGAAGTGAAATGATAACCATCATAATTTTCTTTCAATTTCATCAAAGCCTCTTCAGGTGTTATCCCCAATTTCTTTGCCAATCCTTCCAAATCATCCTTCATTTGCAAACGTATCTCATCTTCACTAATTCCACAGATAACAGCGTATGGCTCATCCATACTAATATTCTTTATATTATTCAACTCACTAAAAATACTTAGTTGTGAGAATTTAGTAATACCAGTCAGAAATACATAACGCAAATAAGGATCACAAGCTTTTAACGGACTGTAGAAGTTACGCATGATGTTACGCAATACATCCAGATTTTCCCGTTCATGTACTACATCAAGCAGAGGAGCGTCATATTCGTCAACAAGCACTACCACCTTCTTACCTGTTTGCTCATAAGCACGCTTAATAAGATTGACTAAGCGTAGATTGGCATCCCCCTCTACTGTGTTAATAGCAAACGTACGTTCATATTCAGCAAGCATAAAATCAAGAAGACGTTCCAATCCTCCTTTATCCACATGTTTCGCCATACTCATATCGAAGTGAAGTACCGGATATTCCGTCCACTCCTTCTCCAGTTTCTCCATAGCCAATCCGTGAAACAGGTTCTTGCGTCCGGAAAAATAGCTATGCAGCGTAGAAGTAAGTAATGATTTCCCAAAACGTCGTGGACGGCTCAAGAACATATAACTGGAAGCCGAATGAGTCATCCGATAAACATATGCTGTTTTATCAATATAGAGGTAATTCCCCTCCCGTATCTTCGAGAATGTCTGAATCCCGATAGGATATAATCTTTGCAAATCTTCCATATCAATCATATTTTTCACAAAGCTACTAAAAATTATCCATCAGTCATTGCATTACAAAAAAAATATCAACTATCTTCACAGACAGTTGATATTATAGAAATCACATCGGATTTACACCGACATGAGGGCGTTGATCAGGAATACACCGCTGTGTATTTCCTGACCACAAAATGTAGGGATCTTCATGTGTGTAGCATGAAGTTAGGGACCTACATGTTTCATCTCACTTTTGTGTAAAGTATTATAAACCACTCTATAACATTATTAATTTAAAAATATTTTGGTTATCAATAGATTTATTCTTCCTTACCAGATTGTTCTCCATATCCATAACCATAGCCGTATCGTTTACCATAACCATAATACTTACCATATTTACCATAACCGTAATAATAACCGTACTTTCTTCTCTTTAAATCCAGACCATTTATTACAGTACACAGTTTAGGCAATTTATTATTTTCAGCAAGTTCGTTAATCAAAGTATACTCATTCTTGTGGGTATAGTCTGCACGACAGACATAAACAGATAAATCAGCTACACGTCCTATCAGTAATGTATCAGTTACCATACCGACAGGAGCAGTATCCAGAATTACATATTCAAAATTCTTTTTAAGAGTCTCAATCGCTTTATCCAATCCATCACGGGCCAGTAATTCAGTCGGATTAGGAGGAACTGTTCCACCAGGAAGAATATAGAGATTCTTACTGACATCGGAAAGCTGTACCAAATCCATCAAGTTCTTTTCCGGATTGGCCAAATATTGAGTTATACCTTGTTCTCTTTTCGATATATTGAATACCTTATTCAAACCTGGCTTACGAATATCAAGACCTACGATTACTACTTTCTTCCCCAATAAAGAAAGACTAATAGCTAGATTACCAGAGATAAAGGATTTACCTTCACCACTAACTGTAGAAGTAACCAAAATCACCTTCTTATCATTTCCAAGCATAAATTGAAGATTCGTTCGAATATTACGGAAGGTTTCACTCATTAGATTATTTTGATTCTCAAATACAGCAATAGCTCCCTGCTTTTCATCAGTTAATGGGACATCACCGACAATAGGTACACTAGTGAGCCTTTCTACGTCAGCACGACCTTCAATCTTGAATTTGGTTAATTCGAGCAAATAAATGACACCTACAGGAATTCCGACTCCTAATATCAAAGCTATCAAATAAGTAATTTTACTTCTAGGAGATACAGGAGCATCATCCGCTATAGCGTCATCTATAATCTTCGCATTGTTGGCAGTAGCAGCCAGAGTGATAGCATTCTCCTCACGCTTCTGAAGAAGCATCAGATAGAGTCCGGCCTTTATCTCCTGTTGACGCGCAATACTTACAAACTCACGTTCTTGGCCAGGCGCTTCACTGATGCGACGGGAATAACGGTTCGCTTCACGATCCAAATCTGCCTTTGTGATGAACAATCCGCGTAACACCCTGTCTAAAGATACTTGCACATTCTCTTTCATTGCACTAATGCTGGTATCCAGATTTATGATGGTAGGATTATTCTCTGTTGATGTACGCAGCAAACGTTTTCTCTCAACAAGCACATCATTATAACGGTTGATAGCAGCCGCAAGATTCACATCTTGCAATCCGATATTACTGGGCAGAACCTCATAACCTTCATTTTGCATATATTTCTGCAAATCCTGCAGCAAATTAATCTGGGTTTGATTCTCCACACGCTTCTTTTCATATTCAGCACTACCGGTCAATGCAATCTGTGCATCACTGGTCAAATCAGTAATACCTGCCCCACGTTTAAAGCTTTCCAGATCCTTTTCCGTACTACCGAGTTCTTTCGAAATAATACTAATACGTTCATTGATAAATTCTGCTGTTTTCTGTGCAACCTCATTCTTATCATTATTCGTATTGATATTATACATCTCCAACAGCTTATTGATAAAATCCTTGCCGCGTTGTACATTTGAATTTTTCAATGATATGACAGCTACAGAAGTGGTTTTGGAAGTAGGTTCGATAGTCATATTCTTACAACACCATTTCGCTACAGCCAAAGGCCTATTAATTGTTGCTGTAATATTACGTGTAGTCTTTTCCGGATCTGTAATTTCTTCCAATGTCCTTTTAGAAGATAATACCGAGTCCGGCGTCAGGAAAAAAGCCAATGTCCCTTTGCCGGTAGGAAAAACAGCCGGCAATTTTTCGAAATGTTTCTGATATTTATTACCGGCAATCTTCACATTCACATCCATACTTCCCTGTGGTTGCAATGCCATCTCCACAATCATCGGTTCCTCCAACAAATCAGCTTCCTGCGGAGTCAGACTCACTTGTACCGGTGAAGTCTTATACGTGTTTCTGGAAGGGAATTCATCTTCATCCGTATAGGAAATATAAAGCCCCAAATCTTCAACCACCTCTTTAACGATAGTCTTGGAACGGAGAACTTCAATCTCGTT
The DNA here is from genome assembly GCF_040812255.1 of Bacteroides sp. L008. Taxonomy (NCBI): domain Bacteria; kingdom Pseudomonadati; phylum Bacteroidota; class Bacteroidia; order Bacteroidales; family Bacteroidaceae; genus Bacteroides; species Bacteroides sp. L008. Next base: position 1,319,324 of record NZ_JBFNXO010000001.1, read on the forward strand.
ATCAATATTCTGCGAAGAAGAGACCATACCATCCAATCCCAGACTCTCCAACCCGGAAAGCATTCCGGCACTACCACCTTTCTTATCATCCTTTATTAAAACCGTAGCGGAAATATTATATACGGGAGTGGATATATAAAGATAGACCCATGCCGCAATCAAACACGCCACAACCGCACCCACAAACCAAGGCCAGTGGATCAAATACTTAAACAGTAGTTCCTTAACGTCTATATTTTCTTCCTTAGATTCTTGTGCTTCGTTGAAATCTGTTTCTTTCATTGCAAATCATTATTTTAAAATATTTACTAATAGGCTGACGATAGATACCAAAATAGAAGTAGCAGAGAACCAAAGACTGGTACTGTTGCCCACATCCGAATTTCGAGCCTTTGCTTTATTAGGGGTTACATAAACAATATCATTCTGCTGTAACCAATAGTAAGGTGAAAGAATGGTTTCGGCCTTATTCAAATCCAAGGTTACAATTTGCTGTTTGCCGTTTGCGTCCTCACGAATCAACTTCACATTATCACGAAGACCGTATACTGTCATATCACCTGCCATGGCTAATGCTTCCAACAGATTTACTTTCTCATTAGAGATAGTAAAAGTACCCGGTCTGGTAACTTCGCCGATAACAGATATTTTATAATTTACCATACGCACCGTTACAATGGGAGTCTCCTTCATGTAAGGCTTCAATTTATCTATAATCAGCTGTTCAGCTTCCCTTTTCGTTAAGCCGCCTAACTTCAATTCTCCTAATACAGGAAAATTTATATTTCCTTCATTATCTACCAAATAAGGTTGTAATACAGGTTGAGTAGTCACATAAGACGAAGTACTCACAGCTATTCCAGCATTACTGGCCACTGTCAGGTTAAAAGGTATCGCAAGTTCAGGACTAGTGCACGATACCACAATAGTCAACAAATCCTTTGGCATTATCTTGGCATCATACAATTTTTCCTGTTGTTCTACCTCGTTCACAACTTCCACATTTTGAAAATATGGAACCTTTTTATAAGACTGACAAGCAGTCAATAGGAATGGCAACAATAGTAGCCATAAATTTCTGTTGTTAAGTCTTCTCATCATAATTCGTAAATTCATAATTAAACGCCCTTTAATTTCTAAGTTTTTATTATCGTCTTTTTATTGTCAATTATTTAATATGCCTCTTTTTCTCCGCGTATGGCATTATACACTGTCTTATACATAATATATAAATCCAATAAAAAAGTCCAATGCTCTATGTACCAGATATCACGTTGCACGCGACCCTCCATCTGCCAGAGTTCTTTCGTCTCACCACGATAACCAGTCACCTGCGCCCAACCAGTTATTCCAGGTTTAACAAAGTGACGAACCATAAACTTATTTATCAGATTAGAATATTCCTCCGTATGCTTCAACATGTGTGGACGGGGACCTACAATAGACATATCACCCTTCAACACATTGATGAATTGTGGTAATTCATCCACACTAGTCTTCCTCATAATCTCTCCGATACGTGTTTTACGAGGATCGTTTTCCGTGGCCTGAAGAGTATCACATTGCGTATTAACCTTCATCGAACGAAACTTGTAACACCAGAATTCACGACCATCCTCACCACTGCGTTTCTGCTTGAAAAAGACAGGGCCGGGAGAACTTAGCTTGATCGCAATTCCGAAGAATATATAAACGAACGGGAAGACTGTAATAAGAAATAGCCCTGAACAAATGACATCAAAAGTACGCTTGATAATACGGTTCTCCAATGACTCCAATGGCTCACAACGAATGGAAAGCACAGGAACATTACCCAATAACTCAAAATGCATCCTACGTTTCAAATAGTTACGGACATTAGGAACACTAAAAAAACGGACCAAATGATTTTCACAGTAATTAATAATAGGAACAATCTCCGCACTACGCACAGAAGGAAGACTACAATAAAGCTGATTAATCTCTCCCGCATGTTTTTCTAAAAAAACACTTACTTCATTGGGTTGTCCCAAATATGGAACCTCCTGTGGATACCGACCCGAAGGAAAATCCTCGAAATAACCCAGTACACGATAACCAGACGTAGGATCATCCGTCATCGCATGATAAAGTTCCTGCATATTCTCATGGCTCCCAACCAATACGACCTTACGAACATTTCCTCCCTTTTTTCGATAAAGCTCCAGAAAGTGACGGGAAATTAAACGATAGCTGATAATAACAATTATTAAAGCAACATAAAACAGTCCGAAATATCGGGAATGTGAAAAATGAAAATGAAAAACAAGCAACGTACAAACCGATAAAAAGACAAAAGGAACCATGTTACGTAAAACACGGATCATAATCTGTTCAGGACGTACCACAGGACGATGAAGAATAACACCTGAATGCATATTACAAAGTAAATAGCACAGAGTGATAAGAGTCATACCCTGAAAGATAGAACCGCAATGAATACACCAGAAACGGGTACCCAGAAACAAATTAAATCCCCATAAAAGCAGGTTCAGCAAAATAAGATCCCCAAAAAGGACCAAAGATTTTAGGACTTTGTTAAAACGTTGGACTTCCTGCATACACTTTATTTTTATAATTCTTATCTGGAATAATTACCTATTTTTTCAGTAATGCGAGTACAAATTGCGGTACTTTCCAAGCCATCTTTTCCAATTTGGTCAAAGTAGGCCATAATCCGTGCGAGACATACACCCTAATATCCTCTTCCCACATCTTCTTACGTTTAGCACTATCAGTAGAAAGCCCACCCATACGCATCCGCACGATATATTCATTGAGATATGTCACCGTGAGTCCACCGGTCAACAGATAACGTACCAATAGGTCACTATCAGCTGCAATTTTATAACTCTCGTTATAAAGCCCCAGTCTCATCATTACATCGCGTCGTATATAGCAAGTGGGATGAAGCGGAAGCCATCCATGACGCACTTTCCAAAGACGATACCCTCCCCCAATCCAGTTGCGCACCACTTTGTTCGTATTATCAGGATTCACAAAGAGACCATCACCATATAAGAAATCAGCATGTGTCCGTTTTATTCGTTTTACAATGCGCCCAATTACCCCATTATCATAAAAAAAATCATCCGAATGCAGCAATCCAATTATCTCTCCCGTAGCCACACGAATACCCTTATTGATAGCCTCATACATACCATGGTCAGGTTCCGATATAATGATCGAAATTCGATCTACATATTCTCGGATAATATCCAACGAACCATCCGTACTGGAGCCATCCACCACAATAAACTCTATGTCATTATAATCCTGTGCTAAGACACTCTCGATAGCACTCCTAATCGTTGCTGCACGATTGTAGCACGAAGTTATAATTGAAACTTTCATAAAAAATAGCTTTATCCATTAATAAAACATATACTGCCTCTTTTACTCATATTTATGAATCCAATCTAAAGTGACCTTAGTACCCTCTACCCTAGATACCGGCAAATGAGGAGCTATTGATTTTATAGGCTCCAAATTATGAACATTGTTCGTTGTCATATTATGCAGTCGGAAGCTAGTCATAGGGAAAGCGATTCCTATTTTTTTTAAACAATCCCCCACATATCCCATCCATCGGAAGCAAAAATAAGGGACATGAGGAATTTTAATACTTTCGATATTTGCTATTTCATTAGCCCAATCTGTGATAGAATAGGCTTCGTAGTCTCCTAGATAATACACATTTCTGTTCACTTTTTCAGACTCCGCCTTCAAGATAGATTCTATTTGATAAATAGCATTGTCAACATATCCATACGTCTTTTTACAAGCTTTCTTGCCCATATGAAAATACATACGATTCATCACAATATGGAAAAATTTATCGTAAGGTTCTCCAAACCATGGTCCCCAGATTGATGTGGGCCTTATAATGCTCCATGTATAAGACGGATTTGCCTTCTTTATTCTTCTTTCTGTTTCAACTTTACTTTCTCCATAAAGTGTATGAGGTGCATAGTCTTCAAAATCTTTAGGCATGTATCCGGGTTCACACACATACATTGATGAAGCAAACACTGCTTTTTGGACTGTACCAGCTTCATCAATTGCTTTCAACAGGTTACTTACTCCAGTCATATTGGCATCGTAATCTTTCAAAGTCAAGCCTCTTAAATCTGTTCGAGCTGCCAGATGAATCACTATATCCGGTTTGTATTCCACAATTTTCTCCCTCAACTCTTCATACTCTCTAATATCCACGCGTTTCCAAAATCTATTGTGAGAATCGATTTTAGGCTCATTAATATCGAGAGTAAGAAGTTCGGCATCTATTTTTTTTAACAGATGTTCTATCAGATTAGTACCAATAAATCCGCTTCCACCTGTAATTAGTATCTTTTTCATTAATGAGGTATATGATTAATTTTCTTAGACTTTTTACTCATTATAAAAGGTTTATATATTCTTCTTGATAGCGCCTAGACATTACTTCAGAGGTAAACTCTTTAGTGTAAACGTATTGAATGTTTTCTGAAGCCTTTAAACTATCAAATTCCAGTATTCTTGTTATCCCTTCAAGCAACTCTTTCTGATTGTGTTGATTGTAGAGAATACCTGTATCATCTCCCAACATATTCATTACTGCTCTATGCGATGGAATATCAGACAAAAGCATAGGAAGTCCAACACTCATACTTTCCAACAAGGTATTCGCCAATCCTTCTGTATTGGAAGCCGATATATAAAAATCAGATGCAATTATATAATCATAAACCCTGTTTGAAAAACCAGGCATTATGATATTTGTACTTTCTTGTTTTTTAAGCTCATCCCACATGGGGCCCTTACCAAGCATCACAAGTCCAATGTCTGATCTGTCGAGTAAACGAAACGCATGGATGATAATATCAGGATTCTTTTCTTGTGAGAATCGACTAATAAAAATGAAATATTTCATCCCCTCTTTCAATCCAAATTCTTTTCGATATTTTGATTTTTCATCGTCATTATACTTCCAAACAGGCATAGAGGAACCATTAGGAATACATTTAAAATCCCAACCTTTATTAGTTAAATAATCTTCTCTAATATTGGGAGCACAACAAATCCCATTTTTTATCCAACGAGTGAAAATATGATCAAGTAAAATAACAATTTCACCTTTAATTTTGCCATATAATACAATCTGAAACTCATTTGGATAATTGTGAATAGTGAATATCTTAATAAATTTCTTTGGAAGAAATGCCATAAGATATAAAGATCGCGGACAATGAGCATGTAACACATTCGGTTCAATCTCATTAACAGTGTCTTTTAGCCTTAAATATAATGAAATTGGATTCAGAAATTTATTCTTCGAAAGTTGATATATACTTATAGGTAATTTTGAGAAATCATGCATTCTTGTCGTTTCTTTCTCTGGAACAAATGTAATAATAGAGACTTCAAATTTTAAGAAATCAATATTCTTAATGATGTTATACATTACATTGACAGGTCCTTCGTTGCATAGCGAGGACACTAAGTAGCAAATTCGTTTCTTTTCCATAGCCTATACCTCTATTGAAGAGCATTTTTAAGATAATCCCATGAAACTTTCTTTAAAATTTCAAGCTTTGAATTCACTTTATTGTAATCTATTTTTTTATTTTGCAGTTCACGGTATATAATTGGATCATTTTCATCAAAATATCTATCTTCAAGACCCACAGATTTAAGTAAATCCTTTAATCTACTATTTTTCCCATTACTAGGAGATATCACAACAAACTGTTTATTGTAAATCAAGCTGAAGGCTAATCCATGAAAAGAGTCCGTTATTACAAATTTAGCTCCGGCAATATACCTAATCCAATTCTCAATCGATGGTGGATAAACATACCTAAAACCAAATGTAGGTCTAATGGTTGAAATCATTTTTGGTGTTTTACCCAAAGATCTCGATAGCCTGATTGTTTTCTCCAATTGTAGTTTACCTCTATTGAGTAAATAACAAATCACCTCATCATTATTCACTATACTTCCTGTTATTTCATTATAGTCAGCATGTAATAGCGTAGGGTCTAAAACTACTTGTGAGTTGAGTTTAAATAAGCTATTCAAAAGATATTTTCCAGTCTCTTCTCTAACACTTATGCTACAAAATCTATGAAGAGAGCTATTTATGCTCGGTAGTAAACTCTGATATTGTTCAGGCCATTTTGAAATTCCAAAACTAGAAGCATAGGAGATTCTTCGAATGTCAGATTCTCCAAAATCCAAGAAGTATGCCAAGCATTTACTCTGACTGATCCCCGGATTCCAAACTTGATCACTGCCTACCATTAAACAATCATAATTTGAAGCTATTGCATTTAAGTCGTCCATAGATTGAATCACCTTTGTTTCACTAGGATAAAATGTTTCCATAAATCTATCAAACGCTTTTATCTTAAAATAAAAGATTATCGAACTATTCGATCTTTTTTCATCTTGCCGGAAATTTATAAATTCAACTTCATGACCTAGTTCTTTTAGGGCTCGACACGTTGCATAACTTTGCATTACTGCACCATAGTTTGCAGAATGATGATATGTTAGTAATCCCATTCTCATCACTTATTGATTAAATTTTACATACTGTTTATATGAATAGCGATGCGAAACTGCAACTTTAAAGTCATCCTTATACGTTCCAACACCTATCAAAAGAACTGGAATCTCATTTCCGGGAATATTCATTTCTTGCTTTATCTTTTTTATGACTCTCCATTTATGTCCCATAGTCAATGGTATGGTAGCTAATCCATTATAATGAAGGGAGTAAAGAAGATTCATCGCATAAAGTCCTCCATCAACAAAAGGTAGATTTTGTTCATAAAAGCCATAATTCCTCAAATCACCACATATAAGAATAGCACATTGCATTTGTTCATAAAACCCCTTGCTCCCTCCTTGTAACTTGAACATTTTTTCAACTAACTTATTTTCTGTATACACATGAATTACCCAACTCTGTCTATTACAAGCTGATGGAGTGCGTTCACAAAGTTTTAATGCAGCATAAACTTTATCTATATCTAATGGTGAATCACCAAAATCACGAATAGAAAAACGTGATTGAGAAAATGAATCAAAAGGACATTGGGTTTTACTTGAAACATCTTTTAAGCTAAGATTATATATTCCGCCAACATCATTGCTTTTTATATTGTAACAAGAGCACAATTTATTGAGTGCTATCTCTATATCAGCCATAGCAGCACCCATATTCTCATTAAATTCGATATACTTCTGTAAGACGGAGACAGATTCAACAACAAACTGTTTCGAGCCACCTTTTTTTAGCAAATCCGCAAGATCCTCAATAAGAGAAAATGCCTTTTCTTTTCCAAATCCCACCCTTACTCTACCAATAGACATTCCCTTTTCCAAGGCATGTATTCTGATTTGCAATTCAGCTTGTTTCTTATATATATCCTTTGTTTGATTTGTGCTTCCATTATACAAAGTCAATGAAAAGGATTCTCCTATTTTTTCATATATAATCCGTAGCCATACAATAAAGCTATTTCCTTTAATAGCTGATTTAAACCTTTCTTTCATTTGAAACAATCTAAAGATTTATTTACTCAATACATCATCAAACATTTTCACATACAGAGACGCAATTCTTCCAAACGAATAGTATTGTTCTGTATGCTCTGCCATTAAAGCTTTCAACTTACTATAATCACATGCATACTTATCTATGGCATTAGCCATTACACGAACTAAATCGTTTACATTCCCTGGTTCAAAAAGATATCCATTCACACCTTCAAGAATTTCATCAGAAAAGCCTAATAAATTTGATGCTATAATTGGAATATTATAATTAAATGCAATTTTTGTAGGGCCACTTTGAGACACTACTCTATAAGGTTGAACAAAATAGTCAGTGGAAGCAAATAGATTAGCTATTTCAGAATTATCTATTGACCGAATATCTATATCAAAAAGCTCTGGATATTTAATTTTTGTCTGATAAAAACTCCAATCTTTACACATACCATTAATCGATACCCTAAAGTTTCGATATCCTTTATCATAAAGTACACATGCAGCATCTATTAACAAATCAATATTTTTAGCATAATTAATTGTACCAAATGAAAGGAATCGAATAATACCATCTTTAGGTTTCACAATGGTAGGAACACCAAAGTCTTTTAAGGCTAATGGAATCTTAAATACCCTTGAACTAGGAAAATGTTTTTGAAAAAGCTCCGCTTGTGACTTAGAAAACATATTAACATATTTCACTCGTGAATAAACCAATCTACGCAGTATATTTAATAGTCTTTTATGTCCCATACCTATATGAACTTCTCCTTGATGTGCTGTTTGAATATAATGTCTCTTTGGTAATAAATAAAACATTGGCAATTTCCATGGTGAATAGATACTATCATTCATATAAATTATATCAGGAGTTTGCCTTTTTATAGCTTTGCCAAGGCGTATATTTATTAGAATATTCTTAGGATTGCGCATTTTATAATTGAACCTAAAAAATTCAATTGTCAAATTCATATTTTCTTTCCTTATTTGTTCGAAGTCTGACTCTTTGAACCTATTATTCCTACTAAAAAGTACGATCCAATGAATATCATAATGCTTTAAAATTTCATGCATATTGAAATAATTCAAATCGCAGTCAATGAAGCAATCTGGAGTAATCCAACATATTTTTTTCTTATTCATACAAAATAGGGTATAAGGTAAACACTAACGATATAAAGTTATTCACAATATTCATCGACAGAAGTATATATAATCCGTTTCATCGGATGCTAATCTCCATGAAGATTTACTATTGTAAGAGTAACCACCTCCTCGAACTTATACACTGATACTTTAAGTCATGATTTCGTTCGCCTATTATTTTTGCAGGAATGCCACCCACGATAGCATAATCTGGAACGTCTTTAGTCACTACAGCTCCTGCTGCCACTACCGCCCCCTTACCTATTGTTACCCCTTTTAATATTGTCGCTCCCACTCCAATCCAGACATAATCACCAATAACAATAGGTTGATGATCTCCTTCAAATGTGGGAGAGTTAACATCATGTCCACCGCTAATAATGTTGCATCGGTGACTAATCGAGACACTATTTCCAATAGTTATACCACCAAATGCTTGTAAAATACACCCTCTATTAATATGGGTATAGTTTCCTATATTTAGTTTTGTTACTCTGCCTATATATCCACACATATCAATTCGTGTATGATGGCCTATCTTGCCACCAAACATTATAAGACAATATTTACGTATTATGTGAGATGGAATATATGTAACTATATTGTTATAGAAATAACCAATTAGAGACATCAAAATAATTTTCAAATGGTTCATGGTCTTTTATTTTAATAGTTATCAATAAGTTCTATCCATCGTTGACCAACTCGTCTGACATCAAATTCTCGGCTTTTTTCCATGGCTTTAACGCTGATTATTTCTTTATTCTTTTTTGATAACAATATAAATTCTTTTATCTTCTGTACATATTCACCTTCATCGAATGGCGTAATGACATATCCATTGACCTTATCATCTATTATATCTGGTAGAGATGCAAATGAATTAAAAACAAATGGCACACATCCATACTGCATTGCTTCAATTAAGACCATACTAAATCCCTCGTAGTTACTTGTCATGCAACTGCATACGGCTTTTTTATAATATTCCGTCGGATTTTGAAAATCATGAAATGTGATACGTTTAAGACGCATTTCATGAGCCAGATTCTCATACAATTCTTTTTCGGGTCCTCCTCCTACTATTTCAAGTCTATAATCGAGTAATTCATTTTGCAGTCTTTTCCAAATATTAAGAAGAGATTGAAAACGCTTTTGTCTAGTATTTATTCTTCCGACATATAGAATCATTTTCTCTTTCTTCTGATAATCCAATTGATATTCTTCATCAATACAGAATGGATTGGGCAAAGCACATATACATTTAGGGTTGAAATCATAAAAACTTTTTAGGTCATCCCTAAAGAAATCAGAAAGAAGGACTATCTTCATTTTATTTAATTCAATTCTTCTGAATGATGCTAAATATCTCAAATCAAAACGTATACGTTTTAAGCATCTGTCAACAAAAGATTCTTTCAATATATTTGGCAACTTTGCCGAACTGGGATACATCAATTTGGATGGAACATTGTGTACATGAAAGAAAACCTTTTTATCAATTAACCGAGAACAGTAATTGAACAATTGATAACTTGGAAATGGACAAATTACAATATCTACAGCCATTTCCATCATTACCTTGTCTAACTTATCAAAATATCCAACATTATCAATAGAATACTCCATAAATATCGCTTTGGTATAGACGGAATTTTTATCATAATCAGTTTTTCTTTGATACGTAGCAAACACATTATATCCATGCTCCCTAAAATAAGGCACAAGATTATGATATACCCTTTCGACTCCTCCAGTTGTGGGATCTATTGCATTCGTAAACGTTATAAGTATATTTTTCATATACTATATTTCAGAATTGATGTATTCAACAAATTGTTTGTATTGAAGTTGATTATCAAATGATTGAGCTCTCAATACTGAATGTTGAGCCATATTTTCTAATTTAGCTTTATCCATACCATATATATTTTCCATTGCTGCAGCCAATGAATTAACCAGATTCGCATCATTCTCCACAACAATGCCGCACTCTTCATTAACGATTTCCGGCATTCCTCCACTTCTCGTTATAATGACAGGCAAGGAGCTTGCAATTGCCTCAAGGCAGGTAAGTGCAAAAGGCTCCTCCCATATGGAAGGGAATACACCCACATTTGCAATTTGATAATATCGATGAATGACTTCATACTTTACAAAGCCTGTAAATATGACCCGTTCTCCCAACTGATGAATGATAGACGCAAGTTCTTTTTCGAATAGGGACACGTAAGTAGAAGAAAATGCAAAACTTCCGACAATAAGCAAATAGGCATCAGGCATTTTATCTTTAGATTCCAAGAAAGCAAGTAGCAATTCTTTTATACCTTTGTAATTTCTCAATCTACCCGAGAAAACAAAAAGAAAAGAATTTGCAGGAATATTTAATGACTTTCTCAATGTATGTCTTTCTTCATTTGTAGTCCTTACATTGAACTGATTAAAATTGATTGAATTATATAATAGCTTGATGGCAGCACCATATTTTCCTTCAACATTTTTCTGCAACACAGTGCATATATAGTTGCTAATCCCCAAATAAAGGTCTGTTGATTTTGCATTCAAATCATCCCAATGACGCAAGCTATGGAGCGGTACATTATGTATGCGTTGTATAACGGGCAATGCGGTTTTCCTCTTTATATAATCAGCATTAATTGAAGAACCTTCCAAAAGAACAGCATCAATATTGTTACAATTCTTGATGAAACGAACCAACGCGCTTGCATAACAATATCCAATAAATGGCAGACCTGTCCGTAAGGCTATAAAATTATAACAACGCTTTAGAAAGTCTGTCATTCGATTCAAAATACTCGAAGTACTAACAAAGTGAAAATGGGTATATCTATACTCTTTTGCCTTTTCTCTTGCATTAACGTTATCAATAGAAAGAATTTCAAGCTGCATTTGCTTTTCTTTTTCATTGGTATCAACCAGAAGCTGAACCAATGTTTCTACTGCACCTCCCAAAACTGACGGTATGGGTAATGTCCCATTATTCATTATAGCGATTCTTTTCATACAAGGATATTTTATAAATGAGGTATAAACATATTGCTTGTATCAGAAAACATCCTTGACGGACAAATTCAGCAGACGTAAATGCACAAGTCAGAATGTATCCGAACCATACAGAAAGATATAAATATTTCTTGGGAAGTTTTGCAAATGCCGCTTTTAGTGACCACCATAACATTCCAATCAGGCTAAGTACTCCGGTCATCCAACTAATTCCCAACAATCCCCAATCGTAATAATGCAAGCCGTATGATTCATTTCTCACAATTTCTAAAGAATAAGATGTTCTCAATGCCCGGTTACATAATCCAGAACCCAAAAACATCTCTACCGCACTCTTATAATGATTACCATAATAATGGAACAAAGTTGCATATCTAATATAATCTTTATTACCAAAAGTCTGGTCGGATTCTTGCCTCTCCATCATTCTTTCAAAAACCGTTTGGAAGATGGGAGTAAGATAAAGCAGATAAGCACCTAATCCCCCTAATGCACACCAGAAGACAAGTTTCTTTGAAAAGCCGTTAAATCTTATAATCATTATTATAGAAAATACAGCAGAAAAGAACAGTAAAGTTCTAAATCCAAATAACAACATACACACCAATGAAAGCAACATGGGAAGTGTATAGTTCATTTTCTTCTCCAAGATTTTATTCAAACTATAAAAATATCCCAATGAATTAATGGACATTCCCACCATTCGAATTCGTCGGTTCAACACATCTATAGTTTCATTGTACTGATTGTTTTTATCTAGAAATACAAGTTTGGGATAGACTGAAACTTGATATAAGTAACAAAAGCAGAATATGATAAAAGCCCAGAACAATACCTTTTCAAGAACTTCAATACTTACATTGTATTTGCACAAGACAAAATAAAATACAATCATAAGATATATATTATATTCGCCCATAATACTGACAGGACTTTCATTCCTAAAATACATACACGACAAGATGCTTAGAAAGCAGCTAACTACAAAGATGGAAATGGGCTTACTGTAAGATGTTCCTTTTTTATAATAAAAGAAGAAAACACCCACCAACACGATAAATAAGTATCTAGGTATTGGAAGAAGACCGTAACCTTGTTCCAATATCAGACAAACTATTAATAATATCGGAAAGGAGTTTGCCAATGGATATCTTTTGACTATTGCATTATTCATCGTTGTATGGCCTGCTTTATAAATGTTTCCGAAGTCCGGACTATAATATCTAAATTAGGGGTGTTAAGAGACATTTCCTGAATATCCCCGCTATCTACATTAACTGTCGAATTTTCTATGCCGAAAGTATTCATTACATCCAGAGCCCGTCCATCGCCGGGCGCATTGAACAATACGGTTTTAAAAGGCTTGTTGAATATTATAGAAAATGCGGTTCCATGAAATGATGTTGTAACGACACATGAGGCATTGGCAAACAATCCCACAAATTCAAAAGGAGATGCTGTCAATATTCGATTCTTCATTTTTTTATATTCAGCCTCTGCTGTTACTTCAACAACACTCATGTGGTGTAATGCAGCATATTTATTTGCCATATCCAGTACCCTATCGTCTCTCTTTACCTGATATACAAGAAGGTATGGTTTGTCGGTAAAAGTTGGTTTGATAGCTACCTTTTGCCATTCATTGGCAGATAATAAAAACACAGGGTCTATAACTTTCGATATTTCTTTATTTATGAGTGGTTGCAAAATATTTTTAAGCTCTGACTCTCTAACTGAAATATTCTCAAAATTGGAGAGTACTTCTTTATATTTTTTATAGTCATCGGAGATGATTCGTTTGGCTTCAGTACTAGCTGCATAGGATATAAATTTGCCTTTATGACTGACACTTCCACAAAAGAATTTATCAAAGCCATTGGTAATGCTAGGATTCCAAACTTGGTCACTGCCACAAATTATTATATCATAGCCTGTGACTTCACTGTCTGTTTCCGTATATTTCCGAGTTGAAAGAGGTAAGCTATCTATAAATGATTGAAATTTGTCAGAACGTTCTTTTCTTACCGTTAAGAACGGTAATATTCTAAGAACAAAGATAACTTTTCGTATTATATTAAGTCGGGAAATTCTACGCCAAGGCATAATACCATGGGACATAGTTAACGATTTGGGTCTATAATCTATTATCTCCGCATCATAGTTATTCTTCCGCAAATACGTTACTAAAGCATAGGTCTGCAACACGGCCCCATAATTGTGAGCACAATGAAATGTCAATATTCCTATCTTCATATTAAATGGATAATTTCCGCTTAATTTTGTCCATAAACATTCTTAGTTGGTAACGATAACCTACATTTCCATATTTCCTGGCAACATACAAAAATCCTCTTTTTTGATAATCCTTTGCAAATTGATGCCAACGAGGATCTACAGACGAAGGATGTTGCAGATTGGGTTGCAATGAATTCATCAAGTCTACATGCTTTGTATGCAGCATATAAGAACATTCCCTAAAAAAACTACACCCCTTATCCGTGTTACAAATAACGAGCGAGATTCCTTTATTGTCTGTATTCATTTTCGGTACGACTTTTTCATATCCCCAAAAGTCTCCGATAGTCAAATCAGAAGGTCTGGAAAGATTGCAATATTTACAATGCTCACAAGAGGGCCGGGAAATTAATCCTGAATAAAAAAGATACCTTAACAGAAAGTCTTTATGAATAGAGTTATCTGTAAAAGTAAAACTTTCCATGTGTGGTTGGTTCCACCCAATGGATTTTTCTCGAAATTCTAATTTGATAACGTTTGATTTGAATTTTGATTCTGTATAGCCAAGATAATCTTTCCATATAGAAGGACTGGGCACTGCATGACAAATAATGTCTATAAGAATGAGATTTTTTCTTTGAGCTTTTCCTATATAACTATTCAAACCTGCTGTTTGACATGGAGTACCAGAGAATAAAACAACCAAACCTGCCTTCAAATCTTGCTTCACTTGGCGGAACACCGTATTCATATCGCTCTGTACATACTTACTTCCCTTGAATTCGCTACATTCTTCTTTTGTAGTTGCTCGTTTATGGACGACTCTAAAATGGTCAGCATATCCTGCACCATACACAACGCCACCATGTTCCAGAATATAATCAGACATAGCAACAAATACGGCTCCAGAACGGCTATATCTTAATTCTTCCTCATTTTTATGCCTTGCCGCATAAGCTAAAGGGTTATCTATATTTAAGCTTTTATCGTAATCGTCATTAAAAGCACACACCTTCTCACACAGACCGCAATCAACACACTTGCTTCGATCCACTTCCGGATAGAGAAATCCAAGCGCATCTGGTTTCATCGTGATAGCATCATGAGCGCAAATACTGGCACATGCAGTACATCCGCAACAATCTGCCTGATTATTGATATTTATCATTGTATCAACCGGATTTTTCTTATTACTATTATAAAGACCATCGTCGATAAGAACACTACAAATGGCGCAGTAAATGAGTATATATTTACTATAGAATTTGATGCTATCTTACCAACTATCATACCGATGATTGATATAAAAAGAGGATGAAAGATGTATATGTAAAGCGAATCTTTATTTCCAATAGTCGAATATATAGTTGGTTCTTTCTTCTTGAATGATAATACTAACAAGAATAGACATAGCGCAAGCAACGTGCTACTAAAATAATGTTCACGTCCGGGATTCTTGTCTAAATATAGCAATACCCATTTTTCCATTAGAGACGTCAATGAGAATAAAATGCCCCCAATAAGCCAATAATAGTATTTAATTTTACTAATCTTGTCACTATACTTCTTCAGACATGCCCCCAATGCAAAATATGGTAGACCGACAAACAAAAAGTTCCGTACATAGATAACTGGAAACTCTCTATCGAGAAAAAGTAAACTATACTTACCCAATATTAAGTCTGTCAGCAATAATATAGGAATGGCATAGAACATATATTTCCAAATCTTATACTTGCTTATAATCATTGCTATCAATAGTACATATAAATATGCCCCCAAATACCAAAGATGACCGCCAAAAGGATTTTCATTAAGAACTATAAAATTAAATAATTCACGAAGTGATGGTATGTAAACACTCCCTTGATGTATTGCCACAGCTTCTTTATAACAAGCAAACAACAACGTAGACCATACGATGATGTGCAAAATATTCCTAGTACTGCGTTTTAATCTCGATATTTCTATATCGCCATCGTTGAATAACAAATAACCACTAATCATAAAAAAGCAAGGCACTGCGCAACGTGTGAGTGGCAAGATGTAATCATGATATACACAATCAGTGTGAAGGAATACCACAAGGATTGCACATATAAACTTAAGAATATCTATTGAATAATTACGTTCTATCATCTTCTGATTTTTGCACATAAAGCACTGACCTTTGCCCAGACAAAAACTCTTTCTTCTTTACTACATCCTATATAAAATATCGAAATTGATGTGGTAAGTATTGACACTACAGATATAACTAAAAAGGATAAAAAGGTTTCATTTATGTTCTTTAATAATAATATTGGTAGAATCGCTGATGTTGACATTACCATCAAGACTTTTAAATACACATGTTTCAAATACTTGACAGAAGACAATCCAATCATTCCTCTGAGCATATAAAGACGTGCAACTAAACAGCATTGAGATATAAATATTGCAACAAACAATACAGACTCCGGTACACACCCCAAACGAAGAAAGATATATGATATAGGGAGATTCAGCATCTGCAGACCACCTACCATAATCTGATAGTTCCGAATTCTACCCGTGGCAAGCATGGCCGTAATCAATGGATTTGAAATAGATTCACTCATGGCAAAAAGCAACGTTAGCCGCACAAACAGAACTGCATGTTCCGGCACCAATTTCAGCCATAGCCCAAGAATATAGTGAGTATTGATAATCACCGGCAATGAGAGCAACAACAACATATAAAATGAGAACTTCGCTCCTTGAAAGATAAGTGCCATCATATAGTCTTGATTGCCAGAAGCATAAGATTTTGTAATTTGCGGATTTAATGCTGTCATAAAATTACTAACAAATCCTGAAATTGCTGAATTTACTTGCATAGCAATACCTTTAGCTGCATTTACAGACGGACCGAAAAACAAATTAATGACAACATTTCCACCTTGATCTCTTAACACGGATGAAGCAGCTCCAATGAAATTCCATCCTGCAAACCCAAACATATTCTTTAGAAGTTCTTTATCCCAACAAAAATGATAAGTACACTCTTTGAAATGCCTTTTACAATAATAGCCATAAGTAAAACGAATAATTATTGCTACAGAACACATCAAAATTGAATAAAACACCAATTTATCCATAGGAGCTATAACGATCAAATATGCAATAATAAGTTTGCCTATAGCTTCCAATATACTGATATAAGCAAAGGCCGACATTTTTTCATGTGCTATTATAGATGCGTTATATGGAACACTTATAAGATTTATGACAAAAGTGACAACAGAAAATTGGAGTACCCAATTAGCTGCCAGTATTCTATCTGCTGGAATAATCATCTTAGAATTAAGAAACCATACACCAACAATCTCTATTAATATGACTACGATTAAAGACAACAATATTTGGATAGTAACCGATGCTGAAAATATCTTATTCAGCTTACTTTGATCACCTTTCCCCAATTCAAAGGTAATAAATCTACTGATAGAAGCAGATAATGACCCCGATATTACCGAAAACATAGCTACAACGCCACCTACGACATTATATATACCAAAATCTTCAACTCCTAGAGCATCTAGTATGACACGTGAAGTATATAAACTCACGATCATCATAAAAAGCATACGAATATAGAGAAGTAAGGTATTCTTCGCTATTCGTTTATTGTTGTCTGTCGCTTGAGACATGTAAATATTTACTATATGCCTATAATACCTTTAAAAGTTATTCGGCACCTCCTATGTCATACTTTTGATTAATAATTTGATTATTGCCTCTCACCTATCGGCTCTACATACCCGACCGGCATATCCGCACAAGCACACCCCAGCATATTCAACCGGACAGCAATCTTACTTCTACCATCTACTGTAACAAGCTCTCCTACAAGCCCCGTCAAAGGACCTTTAATAACACGTACTTTCTCACCACGTGCCAAAGGAGCACTATTCATACAGATTGCCTCTTCGGAATAGTCGAGCATAAAACGGAAACGGGCCATTTGTTCATCAGGAATGATAGTCGGACTGCTCTCACCGCGCATTACCATATACCGACTAACTGTAGAAAAAGAAAGAACCTCTTTACGTTCTTTAGGATCAGCATGTACAAAGACCATCATGGGAAGCAGCACGGATTCAACCACTTTACGGCGGTCGCTCCATTGATGTACTTCTTGCTGGACCGGTACAAAATTTTCAATCCCCATTTTGTCTAAACGTTCGGCTACTTTCTTCTCATGATGCATACGAACCAGAGCAACATACCAGCGTTTAGAGTGTGCTACGCCTTCCCCTGTCCCAATTTTAGGCCCAGCACTTAAAGTTTCTTTCGTCAGAATCATACTTTTTTACCCCTTATGTGTCCGTTACTTCTTAGGTAACGGATAAGGTATTTATTCACAGGAAAACAGATGAAAACAGAAAAACATGGACAAGAACCGCCTACAGCAATGTTTTTCTAACCTACGCGAAGGGAAAAGCATCTTTGAAAACAGAATATAGGAATATCGGGCATGATCAAACAGAATCATCATGTCCTGATATATTTTTGTTGCATATTTCAACAAATCAGAAAAAAAAGAAGATTTTACTTGTTTACTATTTGTATTTTTGCATATCTTTGCACCGAATAATTATCCGTTACCTAAGAAGTAACAGAAACATTTCGCCCTTGATTTCTAACACTTTACCGTTAATTACCTACCTAAACGATAGTTCCTAATGTAAGATAAATTCCCTTTATTTACTTCTGTACGTTCTCTTAGCTCAAACCCCTTTAAATAGATTTGTGTGGTTTTTATTGATTTGTGTCCCAATGATTCACTGATCATTTCAATTGGCACTCCACGATACTTGGCTGTCGTTGCCCAGGAATGACGGAGTGTGTAAGAAGAAACGGGAGAATTCAAACGCAGAGCTCTCGCCAAATCCTTCAAACGATTATTGAATCTCCGAAGAGCAGACTGATATTCACGGTATGCCCTTTCATCCTTCCGTTTTTTATTACCGCAAAGTATATCGAACAGATAGTCCGGACAATCAGGAATAGGTTCCTGATTACTTCGGAGTTGATTAATCATTCCCCTGGCAGTATCAAGCACTTCCACGCTCATGGGAGTTTTCGTCTTGATTCGATTATAGCGTAATACACTCTGATCTAAAGCCGATTTTTCCAGATGCGCTAAATCAGCGAATGACATTCCACAAAACTGGAACATCAGAGCAGCAATAGTTTGTGTGCGACGTAAACGCTCCGATTTGGGATCCTCATACAGAAGTCTGTGCAACTCACCGGCAGGCAAAGCTTTCTTTTGTCGGACATCCACACCTGTATAGACATCATGAAATAATCGGGGAACATAAGGGGCACTCCCTGCTTCCACTCCCCGATTGTAAATGCTACGAAGCATACGCATATACGTAGAAATCGTATTAGGCTTCAAACCACACTCATAAAGATACTGACCATAACGTCGTAAACGTTCTTTGGTGACCTGCCTGAACGACATATTCAACGTACCACAAAACTTACTGAAAGAATAAAGGGCATTCTTATAGACATGCGCTGTAGAATAGCGCCCCTCCTTTCGTAAACGATTGATGTAGTTCTCCCCACATCGACTGAATCCATTTTTATTCATCATTTGCATCACTAGTTATTTTATATATATACTATTTGGCAAGCGACAAAAGAACAAATCTTTTTGCAGGTTCAATTTCACTTTCCAGATATTATTTTTAGAATTAACACATGTTTAACCAACGTTAAAATTAGTAGATTATGAAAAGTAAAAATGCCAAAAAAGGTAGTAAAAACGACAAGGTAAAAAGAAATGTCCAAACAATGAAAAAAGCTCCAGGGAAGCATTCAAAGGAAGAAATCATCAGTGAAGAAGAGCTGGATAACAGAATAGCAATCGACGGAGATATCCGCCTTTATTTCACCATGTATTTAAAAATCTTTATTGATGGACATTTCCGCCATCCTAAGAAGAAAAAGCTGATAAATCTAGCCCAATATATCTATGACCAAAAAGTATTATACATCCACAAACATGGCGGCTATAAGTTAATGGAACTTAGCAGTATACATGCTGAATTGGGTGCATTGAAAAAACCTGTTGAGGAAGAGTACATGAAAGAAAAAAAGGAAAAAAGAGAACAGGCTGAAAAGGTCAAAAGCAAGTACTAAGAAAAAATAATGGGACAGTTGGAATATAAAGCTTACCTTCGCCGCCGTTTTCAACCGGTCGAAAACTAACAGATTTTCCCTTAAAAAAATAGTGACGGTATGCTATCGTTATAGCGTCACTATAATGAAAGGATAGTGACGCTATGACAACAACATACCGTCACTATCTATAAGGGAAGATTTACGCTCAAACAGAAATTTATTTTTCAAAATTAAAAACAGAAGAAAATGAGACAAAAAATCAGGAAAGGCAAGTTAGAAGCTTGCAAATTAGTATGGAAAAAACGTATTACTGCTGAAAAGGGGATTTCGGATAAATGTGCGGAGAGAATTGTACAAGAGTGCATTAAACTAATAGATCGCATGTTGTATGGGAATGTAGTGATAGCTTTTTACAAGCAGGATGGCACGTTTTGTCTGGAAAGAGGAACACTGGTAGGATATGAAAAATTCTTCCATAGAGAATTCAATATCACAGCAAAACAAGAGTCTATTCTCTATTGGAGTGAAGAACAAAAAGGATGGAGAAGATTTATGATCGGGAACCTGATGGAGTGGAGAGCTATTGTATAAGTTAGATTAAAATATATTGAACAATGAATATGATTAATAAAGGGATACCTTATTTTCCGACACCGGCAAACTTCTTTGACGAAGAAGTGATGGAACTATTAGAAGCTAAGTTTGGAGTATTAGCTTCTTACATTGTCATGCGATTGCTTTGTAAAATATATAAAGAGGGATATTATATCTCTTGGGGAAAGGAACAAAACCTGATTTTCGTCCGTAAAGTGGGCGGCGGGATCAAAGAGGACATGATGGAAAAGATTGTCGACCTGTTATTGGAGAAAGGATTTTTCCATAAAGAAACCTACGAAAAATACGGCATACTCACTTCGGAACAGATTCAAAGGGTGTGGTTCGAAGCCACTACACGGAGGAAAATAGATTTCTCCCAACTACCTTATCTATTAGAGACCAAGAAGAAAAAAGGGATGCAAAAAGAAGAGTTGAACGCGGAAAATGCAGACATTTTTGAAACTCAAGAGGAGGTGAGTCAAGAAAATGCAGACATTTTCCGACAAACTAAACTAAAGGAAACTAAACTAAATCATGAAGAAGAAGAAACCAACATTGTTTCGATTGAGATTCCGGGGTATGCCTACAATCTGGCTACACACAACATTGCAGGATTAATGGAGAGCCTGGACAACCATAAAGTGACTGACCAGAAAGAGAAACAGACGATTCTGCGGTTATCGGACTATGGCAGGAAAGGCACCCAGGTGTGGAAACTGCTCTCCAATACGACCTGGAGCAAAATCGGAGCACCGGGGAAATATATCATTGCAGCGTTAGCCGGCGGACGGAAATAAACCGACTGATTAAAAGCTGATAAAAAAGGTACGAAAAATCTGTGCTTTTCACAAATTCTTCGTACCTTTACGCTCCGGTAAAACAAGTTCTATCCACATAAAAGATAACAAAATGGAAAACAGAAGTTTAGTAACCATTGCCGAACATTCTAAAGAAAAAATCCTCTACATGCTCGAAATGGCGAAGCAGTTTGAAATGAACCCCAATCGCCGGTTATTACAAGGAAAGGTTGTAGCAACCCTGTTCTTTGAACCTTCCACCCGTACCCGCTTGAGTTTTGAAACAGCTGCCAACCGTCTCGGTGCACGAGTAATCGGATTCTCTGACCCCAAAGCTACCAGCTCTGCCAAAGGGGAAACACTTAAAGACACGATCATGATGGTGAGCAACTATGCAGATATTATCGTCATGCGACATCATCTCGAAGGAGCTGCACGGTATGCCAGCGAAGTAGCCCCGGTGCCTATTGTCAACGCAGGTGACGGAGCCAACCAGCACCCGTCGCAAACGATGCTCGACCTCTACTCTATCTACAAGACACAAGGTACGCTGGAAAATCTGAACATTTTCCTGGTGGGTGACTTGAAATACGGTCGCACCGTACATTCATTGCTGATGGCGATGCGACACTTTAATCCGACTTTCCATTTCATTGCTCCCGAAGAGCTGAAAATGCCGGAGGAATACAAACTTTACTGTAAAACTCACCAAATAAAATACGTTGAACATACGGAATTTAACGAAGAGATTATCGCTGATGCTGATATTCTGTATATGACCCGTGTGCAACGCGAACGTTTCACCGATTTGATGGAATATGAACGGGTGAAGAATGTATATATTCTCCGTAACAAAATGCTGGAGAACACACGTCCGAACCTGCGTATCCTGCACCCGCTTCCCCGCGTCAACGAAATTGCTTACGATGTGGATGACAACCCGAAAGCATATTATTTCCAACAGGCACAAAACGGTCTGTATGCCCGCGAAGCAATCCTTTGCGATGTATTAGGTATCACATTAGATGACGTTAAAAACGATATTTTATTATGAGCGAAAATAAACAAGAATTGCAAGTAGCTGCCCTGAAAAACGGGACAGTGATTGACCATATCCCATCCGAAAAGCTCTTTACCGTAGTGCAACTACTCGGTGTGGAACAGATGACCAGCAATATCACTATCGGATTCAACCTCGACAGCAAGAAGCTGGGTAAAAAGGGGATCATCAAGATTGCAGATAAATTCTTCTGCGACGAAGAGATTAACCGTATTTCAGTAGTTGCCCCACACGTCAAGCTGAATATCATCCGCGATTACGAAGTAGTGGAAAAGAAAGAGGTGAAAATGCCGGATGAACTTCGGGGCATCGTGAAATGTGCCAATCCGAAATGTATCACCAACAACGAACCGATGGCCACTATCTTTCATGTGATAGATAAGGATAATTGCATCGTTAAATGTCATTATTGCGAGAAAGAACAGAAACGTGAAGAGATTACAATCCTCTAACTCCTATTCACCACAGAGGACACAGAGGACACAGAGTTTTATTTCTTTGAAAAAAAAGTTTTTTTACTCTCTGTACCTCAATATACTCTGTGTCCTCTGTGTCCTCTGTGGTGAAAAAAGATATAAGTAGTATGAAACAGGACTGGAAACCAGGAACGATGATTTATCCGCTGCCGGCTGTACTGGTGAGCTGCGGAAAAGATGAAAGCGAATATAATATTATCACAGTAGCATGGACGGGTACGATTTGTACAAACCCGCCCATGTGTTATATATCCGTACGTCCGGAACGCCATTCTTATGACATTATCAAAAGAAACATGGAGTTTGTCATCAACCTGACAACGAAAGATATGGCTTTTGCCACCGACTGGTGCGGAGTTCGTTCGGGACGTGATTATCATAAATTTGATGAGATGAAGCTGACACCCGGACAGTGTACGGTGGTCAGTGCTCCGTTGATTGAAGAATCTCCTCTTTGCATTGAATGCCGTGTGAAAGAAATCATCTCTCTCGGCTCACACGATATGTTTATCGCTGACGTGGTAAATGTCCGTGCAGACGACTGGAACCTGAATCCGGAAACCGGAAAGCTGGAACTGGCAGAAGCCAATCCGCTGGTATATGTGCACGGAGGATATTATAATCTGGGAGAGAAAATCGGTAAGTTCGGTTGGAGTGTAGAAAAGAAGAAATCATAAAAAGTGCGATATTGCCATGAATATGCTGCGTAAATTCATTCTTCCCGGTTTGTTAGCCATAGCCTGCACGGCTGTCGGTCAGAATTATAATGCAGATAGAGTGGAGCGCCCCAATACAAGAAAAATAAATATCGGTATCAAGGCGGGATTCAACTCTTCCATGTTCATGGTGTCTGAACTGAAAATTAAGGATGTGACTATCGATGAGGTGCAGAACAACTATAAGATAGGTTATTTCGGCGCCCTCTTTATGCGCATCAATATGAAGAAGCATTTCATTCAGCCGGAAGTGTCCTATAATGTAAGCAAATGTGAAATCACTTTCGATAAGCTCGGTTCGCAGCATCCTGCCATCGAACCTGATTATGCTTCGGTGCAATCTGTGCTGCACAGTATCGATTTTCCCATATTATATGGTTATAATGTGGTGAAAAAAGGACCTTATGGAATGTCTATCTTCGTAGGTCCCAAACTTCGCTATTTATGGGGAAAGCACAATGAAATCACTTTTAAGAATTTCGACCAGAAGGGGATTCATGAAAGGCTGTATCCGTTCAATGTCAGTGCAGTGATCGGCGTAGGCGTCAACATCTCCCGTATCTTCTTCGATTTCCGTTACGAGCAAGGCCTTGGAAACATCTCCAAGTCCATCATTTACGACAACATCAATTCTGACGGAAGTACGGGGGTGAGCAATATTATTTTCCGTCGCCGCGACAGCGCATTAAGTTTTTCGCTGGGATTCATTCTTTAAGAAATTGAGAGTTGAAAATTGAGAATTGAAAAATAAAGAGTGGCGGTTCAAAGGGTTGAATGTTTAAAGATTGTCAATTGTCAGGAGGCAATTGTCAATTATCCTTTGTTTTCATTAACTTTGTGCGCTTAAAATAGGTATCTCGAATTAGAAATTTAATCTTACTTATAAAAGAATGAAAAGAGACGACATCATTTTCGACATTATCGAAAAAGAGCATCAACGTCAGTTGAAAGGAATCGAACTTATTGCATCAGAAAATTTTGTGAGTGACCAGGTTATGCAGGCAATGGGTTCTTGTCTGACTAACAAGTACGCAGAAGGTTATCCCGGCAAACGTTACTACGGAGGTTGCGAAGTAGTAGACCAAAGCGAACAAATCGCTATCGACCGCCTGAAAGAAATTTTTGGCGCTGAATGGGCAAACGTACAGCCACACTCGGGAGCACAAGCTAATGCCGCTGTTTTCCTCGCAGTTCTGAATCCGGGCGACAAATTCATGGGATTAAATCTTGCACACGGCGGACACCTTTCTCATGGTTCACTGGTAAACACCTCCGGTATCATCTATACTCCTTGCGAATATAACCTGAATCAGGAAACCGGACGCGTTGACTACGACCAGATGGAAGAAGTCGCTCTGCGTGAGAAACCGAAAATGATTATTGGTGGTGGTTCTGCATACTCCCGTGAATGGGATTACAAACGTATGCGTGAAATCGCTGACAAAGTAGGCGCTATCCTGATGATCGACATGGCTCACCCTGCCGGTCTGATCGCTGCCGGAGTGCTCGAAAATCCGGTTAAATATGCACATATCGTCACTTCTACTACACATAAAACACTTCGCGGACCTCGTGGTGGTGTCATCATGATGGGTAAGGATTTCCCCAATCCGTGGGGTAAGACCACTCCGAAAGGTGAGATCAAGATGATGTCTCAATTACTGGATTCTGCCGTATTCCCAGGGGTTCAAGGTGGACCGTTGGAACATGTAATTGCTGCTAAAGCAGTTGCTTTCGGTGAAATCCTGCAACCTGAATTTAAGGAATATGCTAAACAAGTACAAAAGAACGCTGCTGTACTTGCACAGGCTTTGATTGACCGTGGCTTTACTATCGTTTCCGGTGGTACAGACAACCACTCTATGTTGGTCGACCTGCGTAGCAAATATCCTGAACTGACAGGTAAAGTGGCAGAAAAAGCATTGGTTTCTGCTGATATTACCGTTAACAAAAACATGGTTCCGTTCGACAGCCGTTCGGCTTTCCAGACTTCCGGTATCCGTTTGGGTACTCCTGCTATCACTACCCGTGGTGCAAAAGAAGACTTGATGCTCGAAATTGCCGAAATGATCGAGACTGTATTGTCTAACGTAGAAAATGAGGAAGTTATTGCAAAAGTACGTGCACGTGTCAATGAGACAATGAAGAAATATCCTCTTTTTGCTTATTAAAAAACAATTTCAAAGCTAATAGCTACAAACTGGCAGCTTTATTTCCCATTTAAGGTCTGCTCCTCGTAAAAGGAGCAGACTTTTTTATTTATTAACAATCCTATCCGAACCATCTGTCCGGAATTTCGTTTTTCTTACTATAAAAGAAATATATGATGTTATATATCACTTACATCAAGGACGAATTCAACCGTACAGTGTGCAAGAAGAGAAAATAGAAGCGCACTGGACTCTATATACAGTCATCCCCGTCTTTCCACATTTTATTTTATAGGGAAAGACGGGGATTTATTTTATCGGCACATCATACCGGAATATTTTTTTCTTGAGGATATATTAACTCAATCCTTCTATTTCTCCATCCACAATATCGATGTACAATGCTTGCGGTTCCTTGGGTAATCCCGGCATACGAAGAATTTCTCCGGCAATGGCTACAATCATTTCAGCTCCGTTATTGATAACAATATCTTTAATATGGAACTCGAAGTTGTTTACCGCACCATAAATCTTCGGATCGGCAGAGAATGAATATTGTGTTTTAGCAATACAAACCGGATAATGAGTGATTCCCATTTTCTCAATCAGTTTGATACGACTGCGGGCGATACTGCTATAGGTAATAACGCTGGCTCCGTAAATATTAGTAGCTACCTTTTCGATCTTCTGCTGTATGCTATCTTCTTCTTTATAAGTGTAGCGTAAGGATTCTGACGGATTGTTCTCTATGGTATCTACCACCAGGCGAGCCATATCTACTGCTCCCTCTCCTCCTTCACTGAACGCATTGTTGATGGCAAAGCCCACTCCCAACTGTTCGCAATGTTCGCGCAGCAATTCCATTTCTTCGTCCGTATCGGATGCAAACTTATTGAAAGCTACAATGATTGTCTGACCGAATGAGCGAAGGTTACGAACGTGTTTGTCGAGATTACGCAATCCCTCTTTCAGTCCTTCCATATTCGGCTCTTTGATACGGTCGAGACTGACGCCTCCATGCATCTTCAATCCTTGTGCCGTAGCGACAATCACCGTGAGACGAGGTTGAAGCCCGCTCTTACGACATTTGATATTGTAGAACTTCTCCGCACCGAGATCAGCACCGAACCCGGCTTCCGTGATTACATAATCACCGAAAGACATGGCCAATTTGGTGGCAAGGATAGAGTTACAGCCATGGGCAATATTGGCAAACGGACCACCATGTACAAAAGCAGCGGTTCCTTCGGTAGTCTGCACTAAATTAGGATGAATCGCATCTTTCAATAAGACGGTAATGGCTCCTGCCACTCCCAAATCTTTCACTGTGAAAGGTTGGTCGTCATACGTGAAGCCCAACAGGATATTTTCAATACGGCGACGCAAATCACTCACATCTTTAGAAAGGCAAAGAATTGCCATGATTTCCGAAGCAGGAGTAATATCGAAACCGGACTCCTGGGTAATTCCGTTGGATTTAGGTCCGAGGCCGACAACGATGCTACGCAATGAACGGTCGTTCACATCGAGCACTCTCCGCCAAAGGATTTCTTTCAGTCCGAAACCTTTTGACTGATTCTGGTAGAGATAATTGTCGAGCAAGGCGGCAATCATGTTATGAGCAGAGGTGATGGCATGAAAGTCACCAGTGAAATGGAGGTTAATCTTGTCCATCGGAAGCACTTGTGCATATCCTCCACCGGCTGCTCCCCCCTTCATCCCGAAACACGGACCGAGAGACGGCTCACGAAGAGCGACAATCGCATTTTTTCCAATTTTATTCAGTCCCAAAGCGAGACCGATAGATACTGTAGTTTTGCCGATGCCCGCTTTGGTTGCTGTGATAGCAGTTACCAGAATAAGATTGCTTTTCTTCACTTTCTCTTCATCAATCAGTTGTTCGGGGATCTTTGCAATGTAGCGGCCATAATTCTCCACTTCCTCGCGAGGGATTCCGATACCTTCGGCAACTTGCTTAATCTTCTTCAGCTCAATGTTGCGAGCAATTTCTATGTCTGATTTCATACAGAATATGATTAGTTTTATTTTTGAATGAACAAAAGTATAACAAAAAAGCGAAATAGAGAAATTTAAAGTCTATCGGATATTTATATCTCTATTTATCATAAACACTATAAACTCTTTCCACACAACAACTGTTGTAGATAGCATAACCTAAACAACAACTTAATTATGGAATGGATTATTAATCAACTAAGGGTACATCCTGAACTTGCTATTTTCCTTACGCTTTTTGCCGGATTCTGGCTCGGCAGACTCAAAATAGGAAAATTTTCCTTGGGGACAGTCACCAGCGTTCTTCTGGTAGGAGTATTGGTCGGACAACTGAATATCACTGTAGATGGTCCGATGAAAGCCGTGTTCTTTCTGCTTTTCTTATTTGCCGTTGGCTATAAGGTGGGTCCGCAGTTTTTCCGCGGATTGAAGAAAGACGGTCTGCCACAAGTAGGATTTGCCGTATTGATGTGTATTGTCAGTCTGGTAGCCCCGTGGATATTGGCCAAAATCATGGGATATCATGTAGGAGAAGCTGCCGGACTGTTGGCAGGCTCACAAACAATATCCGCCGTTATCGGCGTGGCAAGCGATACAATCAACCAGCTGGGAATCAGCGATGCACAGAAAGCCACGTTCATCAATGCAATTCCGGTAGCTTATGCCGTAACTTATATTTTCGGAACGGCCGGTTCGGCATGGATTCTGGCTTCTCTCGGCCCTAAGATGCTGGGGGGACTGGATAAGGTGAAAGCCGACTGCAAGGAACTGGAGGCTCAAATGGGAACATCGGAAGCTGATGAACCCGGATTTTCCCCGGCTCTTCGTCCGGTTGTGTTCCGTGCTTATAAAATTACCAACGAATGGTTTGGCAAAGGAAAGAAAGTCAGTGAACTCGAAGCTTATTTATGCAAGAATGACAAACGTCTGTTTGTAGAACGGATTCGTCAAAAAAGAATGGTGAAGGAAGTAGATCCGAACCTGATTCTTCACAAGAACGACGAAGTGGTACTTAGCGGACGCCGTGAATTTGTGATTGGAGAAGAAGACTGGATAGGTCCGGAAGTGATCGATGCACAATTACTTGACTTCCCGGCAGAAACTCTTCCTGTAATGGTGACCCACCGGACTTTTGCCGGAGAAACAGTTTCCAAAATCAGATCGCAGAAGTTTATGCACGGGGTCAGCATCCGGAATATAAAGCGTGCCGGAATCAACGTTCCGGTATTACCTAAGACAATCGTAGATTCGGGAGACATTCTCGAACTTACCGGTCTTAAACATGAAGTGGAAAGTGCTGCCAAACAAATGGGCTATATTGACCGGCCTACCAATCAGACAGATATGATTTTCGTTGGATTGGGTATTTTGCTCGGTGGCCTTTTCGGTGCACTGGCTATTCATCTGGGAGGTGTTCCTATCAGTCTTTCTACCAGTGGAGGCGCATTGATAGCCGGACTTCTGTTCGGTTGGCTACGCAGCAAGCATCCTACTTTCGGAGGTATTCCCGAACCTTCTTTATGGGTATTGAATAATGTAGGGCTGAATATGTTTATCGCAGTGGTCGGTATCGCTGCAGGTCCCAGTTTCATTGCCGGATTCAAGGAAGTAGGCGTCAGCCTGTTTATCATCGGTGCATTGGCTACGGCTATCCCTCTCCTCGCCGGATTGCTGATGGCGAGATACCTGTTCAAGTTCCACCCTGCCCTGTCATTGGGATGTACGGCAGGAGCACGTACTACAACAGCTGCGTTGGGAGCCATTCAGGATGCAGTGGAAAGCGACACACCGGCATTAGGATATACGGTGACGTATGCAGTCGGCAATACACTCCTGATTATCTGGGGAGTTGTCATCGTGCTACTTATGTAAAACTAACTAAATAAATATCATTATGGAAAAGAAAACAAATAACCCTGCCATTACCAAAAGTTATGCCAAGAAAATGGAAACAATTAGCCCGTTCGAGCTGAAAAACAAACTGATCGATATGGCAGATGAAAGTATCAAGAAGATAGCACATACCATGTTGAATGCCGGAAGAGGCAACCCGAACTGGATTGCTACCGAACCACGCGAAGCCTTTTTTCTGCTGGGGCAATTCGGCCTTTGCGAATGTCGCCATGCGTTTTCACAGGAAGAAGGAATAGCAGGCATTCCGCAAAAGGCGGGAATTGCCGCCCGTTTCGAGGCTTTCCTGAAAGAAAACGAGAAAGCTCCCGGTGCTAACCTGTTGAAAGAGGGCTACAATTATATGCTGATGGAACATGCTGCCGATCCGGATACGCTTATTCATGAATGGGCGGAATCGGTGATTGGCGACCAGTATCCTGTGCCCGACCGTATTTTACATTTTACGGAGTTAATCGTACAGGATTACCTGGCACAAGAGATGTGTGACCGCCGTCCGCCAAAAGGAACTTTTGACCTTTTCGCAACCGAAGGAGGTACGGCAGCCATGTGTTATCTGTTCGATTCATTGCAGGAGAATTTCCTGTTGAACCAGGGGGATGCCATTGCTTTAATGATTCCAGTGTTCACTCCTTATATAGAAATCCCGGAACTGCGACGCTATCAGTTCGACGTGACCGAAATTTCTGCTGACCAGATGACTCCTGACGGTTTACATACCTGGCAGTATAAGGATGAAGATATAGACAAGCTGAAAGATCCGCGGATCAAAGCATTATTTATCACCAATCCGAGTAATCCGCCCAGTTATGCGCTTAGTAAAGAGACTACCGAACGTATCATCAACATTGTGAAGAATGATAATCCGAACCTGATGATTATCACGGATGATGTGTACGGGACATTTATTCCTCATTTCCGTTCATTAATGGCAGAATTGCCGCATAATACGCTTTGCGTTTATTCGTTCTCCAAATATTTTGGAGCTACGGGATGGAGAACCGCAGTGATCGCTCTACACGAGGACAACATCTACGACAAAATGATTGCCCGCCTGTCGGAGGAGCAGAAATCAATATTGAACAAACGTTATTCCAGTCTTAGCCTACAACCGGAAAAGATGAAGTTTATCGACCGTATGGTGGCTGACAGCCGGCAGATTGCATTGAATCATACTGCAGGACTTTCTCTACCTCAACAAATGCAGATGAGTTTGTTTGCCATTTTCTCGCTTCTGGATAAAGAAGACAGTTATAAGAAAAAGATGCAGGAAATTATTCATCGTCGTCTGCATGCGTTGTGGGATAACACAGGTTTCACACTGGTGGAAGATCCGTTACGTGCCGGATATTATTCGGAGATCGATATGCTGGTATGGGCAAAGAAATTCTATGGAGATGACTTCGTTGCTTATCTGCAAAAGACCTACAATCCATTGGACGTGGTTTTCCGCCTGGCAAACGAAACTTCACTCGTTCTGTTGAATGGTGGTGGATTTGCCGGACCGAAATGGAGTGTGCGTGTGTCACTAGCCAACTTAAATGAAGCCGATTATGTGAAAATCGGACAAAGTATCAAGTGCGTCTTGGAAGAATATGCCAAAGCATGGAAGGCATAAAATCACCACTTATTTAAAGCGGGAAGTATCGACCTCTTCCCGCTTCTTCTCTTTGTACCCTCCGAATTTATAGTTAAACGAAATGCCGAATGTACGGGTGGTCCGCATATAGTGGTTTTTCACATTCTGCAATCCGTAACGGACTTGTGTCGAAATGGTGGAGGTATTGAACAGGTCGTCACACTTCAACGTCAATTGTGCTTTTCCTTTTGCAAAGGTGTAACGAAGCGCTGCATCCAGATTTCCCGAACGGGGAAGATCGAAAATTCCCTGTATGGCTTTATTTTGATAAAATCCGGTCAAGGTAAACTTTAAGTCGGGCTTGGTGGAAAGGGTGAATGTGTTGTTCATCGTCAAGACGAATGTATATAGTTTGCGGTCAAACGGGATATCCCAGAAATCACTGTCTTTCTGGCGATAACGAAAACCGATAGCGGTGAAACGGGAGTCCAGCCATTTTTTCACCTTAAAGGGAACTGTCATTACCAATCCGGCCTGTGATGAAAAATCAAAATTGAAGAATTTGTAAATCTCTACCAAGCGTTCCGGTGATTGGTAGAGGGTTTGCATTTGATTGTCTTTTGTATAGCTATAAAAGGCGGTAAAAACATACTTGCCTTTTAATATATAATTAAGGCTGGTTTCATAATTCGTGGCAGGTTTGAGATAAGGATTTCCTTGAATTTCAGAATATGCTCCCATGTAAGAGATTGCATTCTGTACGCTCCAGTATTCGGGATATTCCTTGTCACTACTCAATGAGAGCTGGAGGACATGTCCGGCAGCGGGTATATAAGTTAGATTAGCTACCGGGTACAGGCTCCATTCATTCCAGATATTTGTATGATATTGCTCCGCTGCCAGAGAAACATCGGCCGAGAGTTTTTCACCGAAGCTTTTACTTAGTCCGGCATACACATTCAGGGTTTGCTCGCGACGGCGGGAGGTCATGTTATTATCCGGTAACAGGTTGTCTGTTTCCGGGTCATAATACCTTTGATAACTATGGTCTAAAGCGGTCGTATAGGTTATGCCATAATTCAATCCCCAGCCTTTGCCCAAAGTATGTTCTTGTCCGGCATAGAAACGCCATTGATTGATTTGCTGCTTATCCCGGCTTAGGAAGTTCATCGTCTCTGCTCCCATCGTGCTATGTAATAGTTCGCTACCGGGAGAATGATAGGATGTAAATGCTACGCCTGCTTTCAGTCCGAAAGGGGTTTGATAATCTAATTTTGCATTATGGAGCTGGCTGTCTCCCTGTGAATCGGTAACGGAATTCTGTGCACCGGTAGCTATGGAATAATGCTTGGAATCGGTAAAGGCTGTTGTATAGACCAAGCTTAACAGATGATTTTCAGCGAAAGAGTAGTCCATTCCGAGGCGCATCTGATGAGTGTTGGTACGGGAAGTCATGATTTCATCCATATCCATCTGATGCACCGAACCATCGGCCAACGTGTGAAGTGCTTCTTTCTCCGTAATCCTTCGGTCGCGATCATAAGAGTAAGAGTAAAGAAGATCTGCAGAGAATTTACGTCCGGAGTACAGAAGACTTCCACGTTCTGCCAAAGATTCGTAGTGATGTTGATTCAAAGCTGTATAAAGTTCTCCTTGAAGGGAAGATGCCTGTCCTGTGCCGGGTGCTAATATCAGGTTAATCATCGGTCCGCGTACCTGATAGCGTGCCGGAGCGGAATACATCACCTCCGCCTTCTCGATCCGGCTGACAGGGATTGATTTTAATAAAGCGTCTAATTGCTCGACGGACAGTGTGGTAACTTTTCCGTTGATGACAACGGTAACTTTCTGTCCTCCCAACATCAGACTATTATTCATATTTACTATACCCGGAAGATTTTTCACAACATCATAGGCATTATCCACAGGCAGGTTACCTACCAGCCTCGGTACGTCATACACAAGTTTGCCTTGTTCGGCTTTCACTATCGGGCGTTCACCCGTAATCATTACTTCGGGCAATTCCTGAAACAAGCTATCCATATAACCTATATTCTTGATACTGTCGACAGGTTCCTGTGACTGTTGTCCGATTTGTGCTGTAGCAGATATCCACACGCAAAGAAGAGACATAAATAGTAAATTAATCCGTTTCATTTCGTCTTTATTTTTAGAATACGACAAAATACGGTAGAAAAAATGGATATTTGCGTTATCACTGGCTTATCTAGTGTTATTTAGTCTTATCAAAGAGAAGAATAAGAATAGTTTCCTATTATCTTTGTCAGTATGAAATTACCGCTAAAACATATCGTCATACTGGTTATCTGCTCGCTAATCGGAATTTTTGTTTATCAAGCTTATTGGTTGACAGGGCTTTACCGGTCGATGAAAATGGAAATGGAGAGCAATATCAGAGATGCAATGCGGACGAGTGACTTCAACGAGGTCGTGCTCCGGGTTAATGATTTGCAAAAAGATAATGTGGAACACGGTTCGCTAACGGTATCGGCCGGATATGATGCGGACGGCAATTCATTAGTGACCCAACAAACGATTTCTTATACGGATAGTAGCCGTCAGGATACGATACATTCCCGGACAGAAACTACCACAGACACGGTAAAAACCGTTGGCAATGCTTCTGAAGATTCCAAAGCTGTTGCAAGTAGCGAAAGCGGACTGGATGTATTATTGAAAAAGCAAGATTCGCTAAAGGAGTTGTTAATGAGTATTCAGCAGGGCATTCATTCAGGTGTGGACACTTATATAGATGTCAACCTGCAGCGATATGACAGTTTGCTCACCCATGTGATGAAAGAGCATAATCTTTCTATTCCTCATCACACTCTTTTGATTTATACAGGAACCAGTGCCGATTCTTCCATTGTATATACAGATACATTAGGTATTGCGGGAGATAGCAGTTATATTCCCAGTCCCAAGGCAATTCGCTATGACTATGAATTTAATATGCATCACAGCCAACGCTACCAACTGGTGTTCGAGCCGATCAATTCATTGGTATTAAAGCAGATGACAGGTATTCTGGTCACTTCATTTGTAATTCTTCTGATTCTCGGATTCTCTTTCTGGTTCCTTATCCGGACGCTCCTGAAACAGAAAACACTGGATGAAATGAAAAGTGATTTTACCAATAATATCACGCACGAATTAAAGACTCCCATTGCCGTAGCCTATGCGGCTAATGACGCATTACTGAACTTTAACCAAGCGGAAGAGAAAAGCAAGCGCGACCAGTATCTACGCATCAGTCAGGAGCAGTTGCAAAGGCTTAGCGGGCTGGTGGAACAGATTTTATCCATGGGAATGGAGCGTCGCAAAACGTTCCGTTTGCATCCGGAGGAAATCAACCTGAAGGAGCTGATTACTCCGCTCATGGAGCAGCACCAGCTAAAAGCGGACAAGCCTGTACATATCGAATTGGACATTAAACCGGAAACGCTTGTTATTGTTGCAGACCGTACGCATTTCAGCAACATCATCAGTAACTTGATAGATAATGCTGTGAAGTACTCGAAAGAGGAAGCCGAATTGTCTATTTCCTGCCGACAGACAGGGGGAACAGTAACCATCAGCGTTACCGACCGGGGAATCGGAATTCCACTTGATAAACAAAAGCATATATTTGATAAATTCTACCGGGTCCCGACGGGCAATCTTCATAATATAAAAGGTTACGGACTAGGACTGTTCTATGTCAAGAGCATGGTCGAAAAACATGGAGGGACTATCACCGTAAAGAGTGAACCGGACAAAGGAAGCACTTTTACCATTACTTTATAAACCCATAAAATCATGAGTAAAAACAAAATTACCGTATTACTGGTAGAAGACGAACAGACGCTCGCCATGATCATCAAAGATACACTTGAAGAAAATGATTTTATCATTCATACGGCGAATGACGGCGAGGAAGGACTAAGCCTTTTCTTCGAACTTCATCCGGATGTACTTGTAGCCGATGTGATGATGCCGAAAATGGATGGTTTTGAAATGGTACGTCGCATCCGCCAGACGGATAAACAGACTCCTGTCTTATTCCTGACTGCCCGTTCGGCCATCAATGATGTGGTGGAGGGGTTTGAACTCGGAGCGAATGATTACCTGAAAAAACCTTTCGGTATACAAGAGCTGATTATCCGAATCAAAGCACTGATGGGAAAGGCTTTTCTCTTCACAGAGAATAAGGTTGCCAATCATTTTGAGATAGGAAGTTATCTGTTTGATCCTGTTGCACAAACTTTATTACACGCAGGAACGAGACAGGAACTCTCTCATCGTGAATCGGAAATCCTAAAACGGCTTTGCGAGAACCGGAATCAGGTGGTCAACACGCAGGATGTCTTGCTCGAACTTTGGGGAGATGACAGTTTTTTCAATTCCCGAAGCTTGCATGTGTTCATTACCAAATTGCGGCATAAACTCTCGCAAGATGAACAGATACGTATTGTCAATGTACGGGGAATCGGTTATAAACTGATTGTCAACTAAACTCTTTAACACCGCAAAGTGCCATGAATAAAAGACAGTTCACAGGATTTATGTTTTTACTTTGTACCTGTACCGCATTTGCGCAACAGGTGGAAGTGAAAAAGGATAGCATCGGCCGTGCGGTTCTTCTACCACCGGAGCAAAAGCAGCCATTAAATATGGATAAGGAGGGATTCATCTTACCCGATATGAGTGTAACGCCGAACGACAGGAAGCCAACCATTCAAACGGATAGCATGACGCTTCATATATCTCCTCCCGAATTTATGGATACTCCCTGGCCTACTCCCAGACTGGGTACTTCTTTCGATCCTTTCAGCCGCGACTATAATCGGTCGGATATTTTCGGGATCAATGCTAACAGCTATTTAAGTACGTATAGTTTGCATAATACGTATCCTACCATGGGGACGCATATTCAGGTAGGTGCCATTTATACGTATGCCCCTAATGAACGATGGGAGTTTTCAGGTGGGCTGTTCAGCGCCAAGTATACAATACCTTCTTTTCAACATGGCGCCAGAAATGATTTTGGTTTTAGCGGTTCGGCTGCTTACCGGATTAATAATTTTCTACGTATACGGGCTTTTGGTGAATATTCTGTGAATGGAGAACGAAATGCTTCGCAGGGGTATCTCACTCCTATCTATCCGCAAAGCGGTTATGGCATGATTATTGAAATCAAGTTCAACGATTATATCGAACTCCATGGAGGCATGGAACGTTCATACAACCCGATGAAAAGGAAATGGGAGACGGCTCCTGTCATTTATCCGGTTATTAAATTGAAAAGATAATTTTTTTTCTAAGAAAACATAACGGAAGCGGATAGTCAGGTGGAAATTATCTATCTTTGTGATAAATCAACCTTTACGAAGATGAAAAAACTGATTCTATTTCTTTCGCTGATATTATCGGTCGGTTTTGCATCCGCACAGTCGGAAATTCCTTCCGATAGTATTCGTCGTGCTCCATCTACCAATATCAAAGAGTTTGGTGGTTTTCTGCTGGATATGGGGTTAATGAACGTAGCAACTCCCGAACTTCCCAAGTTTAATTTAGATATGCCTAATATGACGAAAGATTATAATCAGCTCTTTCGTTTAAACACGGATATTACCTATTCTCAAGGATTCACTGACTCCTTTTCTTCATCTTCTTACTCCGGGTTTTCCGGTTGGGGATACGGATATGGTTGGGGATTGTCTTCTTCTCCACAGTTTATGCAGATGGGATCTTTCAAACTGAAAAACGGAATGAGAATCAATACTTACGGAGATTACAACAAGGATGGCTGGCGGGTGCCTAACCGCAGCGCTATGCCTTGGGAAAGAAATAATTTTCGGGGAGCGTTCGAACTGAAATCTGCTAATGGTAATTTCGGAATACGAATTGAGGTGCAGCAAGGAAGAAATGCTCCTTATTAAATAATAATTAGGCACGGATTACACGGATTTCACGGTCTTTAGGGTTACCATTGCTGAAAAACAACCGCGTTAATCCGTGTAATCCGTGCCTAAAAAAATAGCAATTAATTAGTGGCAGGTAGTTATTAAAATCAGGAAAATCAGAAGGCTTTGTCTGCCGCACTGATTGCATTGGCTATACGGTCACACCACGAATCAAATTCCGGGTCAGGTGTTTGAGTTTCCGGATGAGAAAGCATATAATGTACAGCTTGCCGCAATCCGTCCGCCATGGAGATATGGCATATAAAATCCGGGACGAACCGCTTTATCTTCGAATTATCGAAAACAACCGTAGCTGCTTTATCTCCTAAGAGTTCCCCCCTGAAATCATAATGATCGCTATGTTTGGCAAGGAAATCGGATGCTACGTGCAATGCGTTCAGAGGTTTGCCTAACGCATCGGCGATTGTCTGGTAAATCTGATTCCAAGTCATACTTTCATCGGTAGTGATATGAAAAGCGTTCCCAATGGCATGTGGATTCGCCATCAGTCCGACATAGCCTTTGGCAAAATCTTTGGAGTGAGTCAGTGTCCACAAAGAGGAACCATCGCCGGGAATAATGACAGGCTTGCCGTCAAGAATCCGTTTGAGAATCTGCCAGTTTCCCTTATCTCCATGTACGGCTACGGGAGGTTTGGTTCCGTTATAGGTATGGCTGGGACGAACGATGGTCACCGGAAAGCCACTTGTCCGGTAGGCTGACATCAATACTTCTTCCGCTTCTATCTTGTTTCTGGAATACTGCCAGTAGGGATTGACCAGAGGGGTGCTTTCGGTAATGCGATAATCAGTCAATGGCTTTTGATAGGCAGAGGCACTGCTGATAAAGATGTATTGCCGCGTTTTATTCTGAAACAGACGGATATCACGCTTTACGTCTTCTGCCGTATAACCGATGAATTGTGCAACCACATCGTAATGTTCAAGTGCGATGGCTTTTGCCACAGCTTCTTCATCATTAATATCCGCAATGATACTGTGAATTCCTTCCGGCATTTTTTTTGAGCCGC
Source organism: Bacteroides sp. L008 (assembly GCF_040812255.1). Lineage (NCBI taxonomy): Bacteria > Pseudomonadati > Bacteroidota > Bacteroidia > Bacteroidales > Bacteroidaceae > Bacteroides > Bacteroides sp. L008. Next base: position 1,357,743 of record NZ_JBFNXO010000001.1, read on the forward strand.
GGTTAAGGAGAGTAATCTCCCACCCTCTCTGTTGCGCCAATGCAACTACATCTGTACTGATAGTACCCGTTCCTCCAATGAATAATGCTTTCATAAAACCTGTTTTTTATATTCTCCGTAGCAAATATATCAATTCCATGACTTACTTCCAGCAATCATTGCCATTTATTTTTCCGTCCGCAAGTTTATGTAGTATACAGATTACTGATTCTTGTACCCTTATTACTGATTTGAAGAATGAAATAAAAAAGATACCTCCAAATGTTTTATCTTTGTATCAGATTAATAACAAAGCATATGGATGAAATAACAAAAATTGAAACCGTCGATCAGTATGACCAGTTGTTTGGACTGGAAACATTGCACCCTTTAGTTAATGTAATCGACTTCTCAAAAGCTACCAAGTCGGTTGAGTATATCCGTATGAACATCGGATTCTATTGTCTGTTCTTGAAAGATGCCAAATGCGGGGATCTCACATACGGACGTAAGAATTACGATTATCAGGAAGGAACGGTTGTCTGCATGGCACCGGGACAAGTGAGCGGAATAGACAACCGTAACCGAACGGCTCCCCGTACCAAGTCGATTGGGGTTTTATTCCACCCCGATTTAATCCGTGGAACTTCATTAGGACAGAATATCAAAAACTATACTTTTTTCTCTTACGAGGTCAATGAAGCATTGCATCTTTCAGACCAGGAAAGAGAAATCGTAACCGATTGTATACATAAAATCCGGCTCGAACTGGAGCATACTATCGATAAGCACAGTAAGCAGCTCATTGTACGAAATATCGAACTGCTATTGGATTACTGTATGCGTTTCTACGAACGGCAGTTCATTACACGCAATCAGGCGAATAAAGATATAGTCGTTAAATTCGAGCAATTACTGGACGAATATTTCCAAAATCAGGTGGCAATGACCGAAGGACTGCCATCCGTGAAATACTTTGCAGACAAGGCATGCCTCTCTCCTAATTATTTCGGAGACCTGATAAAGAAGGAAACCGGAAAAACTGCACAGGAATATATCCAGTGCCGGATTATCGAACTGGCCAAAGAAAGAATACTGGAAGGTGTTCAAACTGTCAGCCAGGTAGCTTATGAACTGGGATTTCAATATCCACAGCACTTCAGCCGGTTATTTAAAAAGCATGTCGGCTGCACCCCGAACGAATATAAACAAAAAAACTAGAAGTATTTTAGATACAGGAGTCTCAACATCATGGGAGATAAAGTACTCAAAATAGGAACCGTGCATCAATGCAATTGTTGCCTGGGGAGTAAGACACTACACCCGCTGGTAAGTGTCATTGATCTTTCCAAGGCTGACTTGTCAGCTCATACGGGCATCAAGTTCGACTTTTATACGATTCTATTGAGTGAGTGTAAATGTGAAGCGTATATGTATGGTCACCAGTATTATGATTTTTCGGATGGTACTTTGCTCTGCCTTAGTCCCGGAGAGTCTATCAATATGAAGGAAAACAGTAAGAATTTTCCCTCTAAAGGATGGATATTGGCTTTTCATCCCGATCTGATTTGTGGCACTCCGCTCGGACTTCATATACATAACTATACTTTCTTCTCTTATCTGCCTGAAGAAGCATTACATATATCTTTGCGCGAGAAGCAAATCATCCTGGAGTTTATGGATAAAATAAACCAGGAACTCGAGCGTTGCATTGACCGCCATAGCAAGAAGATAGTTTCCAAGTATATAGAACTATTGCTGGATTACTGCGTCCGTTTCTACGAACGTCAATTCATTACACGTAATGAAGCGAATAAAACGATTATCAAACAATTCGATAAAATCATAAATAACCATTTCGAAACGAAACAGGTACCGTCTGTTGATATACTTTCACATAAGTATTGCGCGAACCTGCTTCATTTGTCTCCTGAATATTTCAACGACTTACTGGAGTATGAAACGGGAAAATCATTTAAAGAGTATATCGAATTCAAACGCTTCGAGATTGCCAAAGATTGGTTGGTAAATACTGATAAAACGATCAATCAGATAACGCAAGAGCTGGGTTTTCAGAATCCACAGTATTTCAGCCGGTTATTTAAGAAAATCACAGGTTGTTCTCCGAATGATTTCAGGATGCCTAATTGAAAGTATATGTAAAGGGATTAGAGGAGGATAAAGCAATCAAAAAGTCTTAATAAAAATTGAATTGGAATATCAATTTCTTAATCTATGTTATGAAACATACTTTTTTTCTTGGATTATTTGCTAAGTTGCCAAAAGTATGTACCTTTGCAATGTGTTTTTCATAGTATTAGATTTAAGGTTAACAAAGGTTGGAGCAAGGCGTTGCTCCTTTTTTTATGTCCATACGCTAGATACTCCTTTAAACATGGCATGACATTATCCCTTAATCACTGCCATTGGAGCCAGCTCTACCAACGGTTTCACCAAGTCCCGCTCATTCGCTATCACTTGCGCAATATCTTTATAAGCTCCCGGTGCTTCATCCAGTTCGTTCTGCGAACGAAGTCCGTGAATGATACCTTGCTGATCCATTCTTTCCTTCTCTTCATCCAGTGACAAACGGCGACAGGCATCCTTTCTTCCCATTAATCGACCTGCACCATGCGAACAGCTTTTAAAACTCTCCGGATTACCCAGTCCCTCAACAATATAGGATTTAGTACCCATAGATCCGGGGATAATACCAATCTCACCCTCATAGGCACGCGTAGCACCTTTTCGGTGTACAATCACATCCTGATCGAAGTGATTCTCCCAAGCGGCATAGTTATGGGCAATATTAATCATAGGTTCAAAGTCTGTTTCAGGTTTCACCGCTTGGATAGATTCGCAGATACGGTTCATCATCAACTGACGGTTGGCAAAGGCAAAAGCCACACAATAATTCATTTCACGGAAATAATCCTTTGCCATCTGTGTCTCCATTGGCAGGTAAGCCAGTCCCGGTACCATTGCAGAATACCATTTCTCATTCCAATACTGTGCAACCTTATTATAGTGATTGGCAACCTTCAAACCAATGTTACGGCTTCCGGAATGAATCATCACCCAGACGTCAGATGTCTCTGTATCTTTCTGAATCTCAATAAAGTGATTTCCTCCTCCCAAGGTTCCTATCTGCTTCAAACAAGCCTCGTACTGATTCTTCAAAACAGGCATCTCTTCAATGTCGAATCCTTGCGGAAGCAATTCCTGATCCTGCTTTTTATTCTGATGATCGAATCCCAAAGGAATAACTGCACGAATCTTCGACATAATGGAAGTCAAATCCGTATAACTAAAATCTTCCGCTTTTAGATTCGTTTTAATCGCACACATACCACAACCGATATCCACTCCCACAGCATTGGGAACAATCACGCCATTGGTAGCCAACACACCGCCAATAGGCATTCCTTTTCCCGCATGCGCATCAGGCATGATGGCAATATGTTTAAATGCAAAAGGCAGTGAAGTCAAATCCATAATCTGTGACATACAAGAATCCTCTACTTCATCCAACCAAAGTTTAGCGGGTAAACGTGTTCCCATAATTACTTTTTCCATACATCTTTTTTTTTATCAATTCATATAAATCTCGTTATCGGGAGCAAAGTAAGAAGGGAAGTACGAAATCTATTTGCGCAGTTGATATTATTTTTTATTTTTGTAGAAATAATCTATAACATCTATATATATAACCTAATGAAGAAGATATTAATTATCGGTGCCAACGGATTCACCGGACGCCAGATTTTAAACGATTTGTCTGCTTGTAAACAATATAAGGTAACGGGCTGCTCCCTGCATCCGGATATTCTTCCCAATAACGCGGAGGATTATCGTTTCGTCGAAACAGATATACGGAATGAAGCGGACGTTAAGCGTCTCTTCAAAGAGGTTCAACCCGATGTAATCATTAATTGCTCCGCCCTGTCCGTGCCGGACTATTGCGAAACGCATCACGAAGAAGCCTATCTTACCAATGTTACTGCAGTAGGCCAACTGGCTGATTTATGCGAAGAATACAAAAGCCGGTTCATTCATTTATCTACTGACTTTGTTTTTGATGGAAAGATAAACAAAGCTGCCGGACTGTTATACACAGAAGAAGATCTCCCTGCTCCGGTCAACTATTACGGATATACCAAATGGAAAGGAGAAGAGAGAGTGGCAGAAACTTGCAGCAGCTATGCCATTGTCCGTGTAGAAATTGTTTATGGCAAGGCACTGCCGGGACAACACGGTAATATTGTGCAGCTGGTAATGAACCGTTTGAAAGCCGGACAAGAAATACGTGTCGTGTCCGATCAATGGCGGACACCAACCTATGTTGGAGACGTTTCGGATGGAGTGCTACGTTTAATAGAACATACGACGAATGGCATCTTCCACATCTGTGGAGATGAATGTATGACCATTGCAGAGATTGCCTATCAGATAGCAGATTATATGAAACTCGACCGTTCTCTTATCCATCCTGCCACCACAGAAGAAATGAATGAAAGCACTCCCCGTCCCCGCTTCAGTGGCATGAGTATTGATAAAGCCCGGACAATGCTTGGATACAGGCCCAAAAAGTTAAAAGAGATTCTTACGAACTGGGATAATCTATAAGGGAAAGAGCACATAACCAACTTTTTACAACCATCTATCTCGTTCAGGATATTCCTTTCTCTCTTTCTCTTCATTTATTGCATATTTATTTTGAAAATATGCAATAAATAACTATCTTTGCACCAAATTCAAAAAAGACCAATGATGAATCAAACATTACAATTACATAACGCTACTCTTTTTCTTGCAGGAATACCAATTTTCTGTAAGTCCTGTTGCGTGCATGTGCATTGGTTCAGTGGATTCATCTAAATTTCCCAACTATTTCTTTACAGGAACTACCTGCTGACTTGTTTTGTTAGTCACAGCAGTATTCCTTTCTGATTTTCAAGTAGATGTAACATCTTCTTTGAAAATTCCTTTGTGTGTTGTCAATCATCAGTTTAACCTAACCCAAAATATATACAATTATGTTCTCTATTATATCTACCATGTTTTTAGGAATCGGCATCGGCTATGTATTGCGTAACTGGAGTATTCTGCAGAAGACAGAAAAGACAATTTCTCTTACAATATTCCTGTTGCTCTTTATTCTCGGTGTATCTATCGGTTCTAATAGTCTGATTGTGAACAATCTTGGTAAGTTCGGATGGCAAGCCATCGTTCTTGCTGTGTCCGGTGTATTGGGAAGCCTGATTGCTGCCCGTTTGGTACTACAATTATTTTTCAGGAAAGGAGGTGAACAATGAAAGGAAGTCTGATCGTTATAGTATTCTTTTTTGTAGGCTGTATCATGGGAGCTTTCAATAAGTTCGAGTTCGATACGCACACAGTTTCCATGTATATACTTTATGCATTAATGCTACAAGTGGGAATCAGCATCGGTTCCAATAAGAACCTGAAAGCCATTGTTTCACATTTACACCCTAAAATGTTGCTGATTCCATTGGGAACGATTATCGGTACGCTGTTATTCTCCGCTCTGGCAAGTTTGCTATTGCGTCAATGGAGCGTGTTCGACTGTATGGCAGTGGGAAGTGGATTTGCCTACTATTCACTTTCTTCCATCCTTATCACGCAGTTCAAAGAACCCTCCATCGGACTGCAACTGGCTACGGAACTGGGAACCATTGCCCTACTGACTAATATTTTCCGTGAGATGATGGCACTTCTTGGTACTCCGATCATCAAGAAGTACTTCGGGAAACTCGCTCCTATTTCAGCAGCAGGAGTCAACTCGATGGATGTACTGCTGCCTTCCATCACCAGATATTCAGGAAAAGAAATGATTCCCATCGCCATTCTGCACGGTATTCTGATTGACATCAGCGTTCCCGTTTTCGTTTCTTTCTTCTGTAATCTTTAACCCTGTCCGGGATAATAACTTTATTTATTAATGCCCGGAAACAGCCAATACAAACTTGATATCAGCATAGGAGACATCGTCTCCTAATGCTACCTTTATAGCGAATATTCCCATGTATTCATGTTCATCCAAATACTTGCGAATCTTCGCTATATTTTCAGCTTTCACCACCTGCTCCACTTTGATCTTTCCCGAACGGACATAATGCTCCAGATGTCCGGCAATGGTTCCGGATACCAAATCACGAGCCTTGGCTATTTCATCTATATTCATTCCCTGACGGAACATTTCATAGCTAACCAACTTCGTATCTTTCTTCGCCTCCTTCTTTTTCTCCTTCTCCGCCTCTTTCTCCTGTTTCTCTGCCTCTTTCTGCAGCTTCGTCTTTCGTTGCCTTACCGTATCATCGCTATTACCGGAGGAGATTAACATATCCGTTATCTCCGGCCTCTCCAATTGATTCTCCGCCATATACTTGCGGATAATACCCAGAATTTCAAGCCCGTATTTCTCTACTCCTTTGGCTCCAAAATAAGGTATCGCCTCCAAAGCTCTTGGACTATCCGGTAGCAGATTCACAATTCCCATCAATGCTTTCTGTTGCATAATCACATAAGCAGGGACATTCATCTCCCTTGTTTTGGCTGTTCTCCATTCAGACAGGGCGCGATAAAGCTCCGGATGCAGAATATCCGTAGGAACTTCCACCTTTACCTTTTCAGCACTGCGCGTACGCTCTTTCCGTTCCTTGCGTTCTTTCTTCTCCTTCAAAGCCTTCGAAGAACCGGAGGACATAGAATCATCTTCAAGACTCAACATTACTTTAGCCTTCAACTTCAAATAATCCGTGATAGCAAACTTCCCTCCCGCAGACACAGCTTCCAACAAAGACTCTTTAATCCACAACGCATCATCCAGCGCCTGCATACGTTCTGCCAACAGCTTTCTCAACTCTTTATTATCAAGAGGCATATTAGTCTTATTGTACAAAGCCCGAACCGGTTCCAACTCCTTATGAAAATATCCGGCACCGGAACGAATCCGTTCCTGCAACTCCTCATTCGTCGCATAATCCTCACTCTCATGTATCAACCGGGTATACTGATTGCGGAAACGTTGGGACACCTCCACAATCTTCTCCTTAACATGGGGAGCCAACGCCTTATATTCAGCCAACTGCTTCGGAAAGAGCTTATACAAATCCTCATCCATAAGACGAAGCAACCGTTTATAAGCCTGATCGATTGAATAGAAATTAAACAAATCACTCAACAAATCAAAGAAATACGCCTTTTGCATATCATTCAACTGCTGGCTGCCCGGCTTATTCTGCTCCACCGCTTTGGTGAAATTATCCACCGTAGCATCACTTATTATGGCTTCCCTGCGCAAAGGAGACTCCAACACCATACCCTCCAGCGTCTTGCAACGACTCAAAGCCACATAAGTTTGCCCATGCGCAAAGGAATTCCGTGCATCAATAATGGCACGTTCAAACGTCAAACCCTGACTCTTATGTATTGTAATAGCCCACGCCAAACGAATAGGATACTGGCGGAACGTCCCTTCTATCACTTCAGTGATTTCCTTTGTCTCCTCATTCAACACATACTTATAATTCCCCCACTCTTCCGGCAACAACTGAAATTCGGATCTGTCTCCCTTACCACGCACCACAATACCCGTTTCATTAACCGCTACCACCTCACCAATCATACCGTTATAATACCGTTTCTCGGACGATGGATCATTCTTCAGGAACATAATCTGTGCTCCTTCCTTAATTGTCAGAAGTTTATCCGCAGGATACGAATATTCAGGAAAATCCCCCTCTATCTCGGCACTAAAATGATACGCCTTGCCGGGCAACGATGCCAGTTCGCGATCATTAACCCTCTGTGCCTGATTATTATGCGTCGTCAGACGAATATATCCCTCTTCTTTTTGCGGCTGAAAGCCGGGCTGATAACGACGGTTCAATTCATTCAACACTTCATCATCCGCCTTATTCTCCCGGATTTTATTTAATAAGGAAAGGAAGAACGTGTCACTCTGACGATATACTTTCTTGAGTTCAATCGTCATATATGCCGTTTCTTTCAAGGCATGACTTGCAAAGAAATAAGGAGTCTCATAATGCTTTCTCAACAACTCCCACTCATTATCTTTCACGACAGGCGCCAACTGTTGCAAATCGCCAATCATCAACAATTGCACCCCGCCAAAAGGTTTCTCTCTATCGCGATACCTCCGCAGAGTTGCATCCACCGCATCCAACAAATCGGCACGTACCATACTGATCTCATCAATAACCAGCAAATCCATACTACGGATAATATTCCGCTTTTCTTTACTGTAACGATAATGCGTCTGGGAAGAATTAAAGGTGGTTTCGGGCACAAAAGGAGCAAAAGACAACTGAAAGAAAGAATGAATCGTTACGCCTCCCGCATTGATGGCTGCAATCCCTGTCGGAGCCAATACGACCATGCGCTTGGGAGTATGTTCTTTCAATCGTCTAAGAAATGTCGTTTTCCCGGTTCCTGCTTTTCCGGTAAGAAATAAATGTGTGCCTGTATTTTCAATGAACTGCCAAGCAAGCTGCAGTTCCGGATTATTTTCCATGCTTTTTACAATTTTCGGTAAAGTTACTGAATATTCTTTTTCTTTCGTCTTGATACGAAAGAAAAAGAACCAAAAAGAAAGAATCAAGGCTGCGTTTTTCCGGCTACTCCGGTGCTTCCTCCGGCTAAAGGGCAGAAACTCGCTACGCTCAAACAGTCTGCCCTTTTTAACGCCGGAGAAATCACCTGCGCTTGACGCCGGAAAAACGAGGCCGGAAGACCTGCGGCGTGAAAGCCTTACAATGTGGAAAACTTTATTTACTAAAAACTCACTATATAAGAGAGGAATATAGAATAAAACTAATATAGCAAAAAGGATTTATAGAATAAAGACTTAACAAAATGAAAGTGAATGTAGCTAAAGTCCCAAATGAAAAGCTTAATAGAATAAAAAGCTAATAGAATGATAACCAATGTAGCCTAGTAATATAAAGAGACTTATAAAAGGTTCCCCCCCCTTATAAAAAAGCTTTGCTATATAAAAGCCGCAGACGTTATACGACTTAATATAGCAAAGCAGAACAATATATAATAAAATTACAAACGATATAACAGCGACTCACCAAAACAATACCAAACATATCGCACGTCTTCCCCCGCAAACTCCTCCAAAACAGCTTCCCCACAAACCTACCCTACATCCTGCAATACCTATCCTGCACCCCACCCCGCCAGGTTCCCCGGCCTACTTTTTTCTCCGTCAGGCGAGCGCCCGTAACGGAGCGTTAAGAAGGGCAGACTGTTTGAGCGTAGCGAGTTTCTGCCCTTTAGCGAAGTGAAGGAAGCGAGTAGGAGAAAAAAGTCAGCCTTGAATTTTTCTTTGCTTCTTTCTTTTGTTTCAAGACAAAAGAAAGAAGATTACTTCATGGAGCCCCCCACAATATCCAGCAATTCGTTTGTAATCGCCTGCTGCCGACTCTTATTATACTGCTTCGTCAAATCCTGAATCAGCTCGTTTGCATTGTCCGTAGCCACTTGCATAGCTAGCGTACGTGCAGCGTGTTCCGATGCATTGGAGTCGACAGCAGCGGTAAAAATCTTCTGGCTCAATACAGTTGGGATTAAACTGGCGATTAATTCTTCCGCGTTTGGCTCGATGATATAATCATTAGCAATTTCGTTCTCCTGTATATCTTCCTTACCTCTGTTTCCCTCCTTGTTCCCGTCCTCTTCGCCAACCACATTCGTCAGATTAATAGGAAGATACGTCTCACGGAGAAGAATCTGTATCCCCATTGATTTGAAGTGATGATAGATTATTTCCACACGGTCTACCTCGCCTGCCACATACATATCCATCAGTCGGTGAGCCAGTTCGGCAGCCTCCTGATACGTCGGTTTGTCGGAGAGCGTCGGAGAAACCTCCTGCGGTTTGAAACCCATCCGTTTGGCAGCTTCATCCACCTTCTTACCTACCGGGAATATCAAGATATTATCCTGTCCTAAAGTACGAAATTCCCCGATAGTCTGCATCATCATTTTGATGACGTTGGCGTTGAAAGCACCACAAAGAGAAGTGTTCGAAGAAAAAACAACGATTGCTACACGCTTCACTTCACGCTCCTGCACATAAGGAGATTCGATAGGCAGGTCCGCGCTTAGGAAGTTAGTCAGAATCTTGTTCAACTTCTTCTGATAAGGCAGCATATTCTCAATGGCTCCTTGTGCCTTGTGTAATTTGGCAGAAGCCACCATCTTCATTGCTGAAGTGATTTTTCGGGTACTCTTGACCGAATTTATTCTGGTTTTTACTTCTTTCAGTGAAGCCATAGTGATAATTAAAAATTAATAATTAAAAATTAAAGGCGATCAGATAAATTGTTTAGCAACCATGGCAGCAGTCTCTTCGATAGCCTTGGTCACCTTATCGTCAATCACACCCGTTTTCAATACATCCAGTACATCCTCCTGATGATTCAGTTGCAAAGATTCGATGAAGCTACGTTCAAAGTCCTGCACCTTATCCAAGGGAACATCGTGGAGCAGTCCGTGTGTACCACAGTAGAGGATAGCAATCTGCTGCTCTACGGGCATCGGACTGTATTGAGGCTGAATCAACAGCTGGCCGTTCTTACGTCCCTTATCAATGGTCAATGCGGTAATCGGGTCCATGTCGCTGCTGAACTTGGAGAACGCTTCCAGTTCACGATACTGTGCCTGGTCGATCTTCAATGTTCCCGCCACTTTCTTCATGGCCTTAATCTGCGCGTTGCCACCTACACGGGATACAGAGATACCGACGTTGATAGCCGGACGCGTACCCTGGTTGAACAAGTCAGTTTCGAGGAATATCTGTCCGTCAGTGATAGAAATCACATTCGTCGGGATATAAGCCGATACGTCACCAGCTTGCGTTTCGATAATAGGCAATGCCGTAAGCGAACCACCGCCTTTGACAATACCCTTCAGACTTTCCGGAAGGTCGTTCATTTCGCGAGCCACTTCCTCCTGGCTGATAATCTTGGCAGCACGTTCCAACAGACGGGAGTGCAGATAGAAGATATCACCCGGATAAGCCTCACGACCAGACGGACGGCGGAGAATCAGAGAAACCTCACGATAAGCTACCGCCTGCTTGGAAAGGTCATCATAAACCACCAATGCATGACGACCGGTATCACGGAAATACTCGCCAATGGCAGCACCCGCAAAAGGAGCATAATACTGCAATGCAGCCGGATCACCAGCCGTAGCAGCCACCACAATCGTGTAGTCCAGTGCTCCGTACTCACGAAGCGTATTAACGATAGAAGCAACGGTAGAACCCTTCTGACCGATAGCCACATAAATACAATATACAGGATCACCTGCCAGGAAGTTACTGCGCTGGTTGATAATCGTATCAATAGCGATGGCAGTCTTTCCCGTCTGACGGTCGCCGATAATCAACTCACGCTGTCCGCGACCGATAGGAATCATGGCGTCTACCGCCTTCAATCCCGTCTGCAACGGTTGGTTCACAGGCTGACGGTAGATTACCCCCGGAGCTTTCCGTTCCAATGGCATATCATACAGTTCGCCGCCGATCAATCCTTTGCCATCGAGCGGTTCGCCCAACGGGTCGATCACACGTCCCAGCATACTCTCTCCTACACGGATGGAGGCGATACGTTTGGTACGCTTTACAACAAATCCCTCCTTGATCTTGTCCGTCGGCCCCAACAGTACAGCTCCCACGTTGTCCTCTTCGAGGTTCATCACAATTGCTTTGATACCATTGTCAAACTCCAGCAATTCATTGGCTTCGGCATTCCGCAGTCCATAGATACGCACTACGCCGTCGCTCACCTGGAGCACCGTACCAATTTCGTCAAGTTGCACATTAGCGTTGATTCCTTCGAGCTGCTTGCGCAATATATCAGATACTTCGCTTACTTTTATATTTTCAGACATTATACAATTCTCCTATTCTTATCAATAAATTGTTGTTTCACTCGCTTCAACTGCGTGGCAACACTTGCATCCAGCCGGTAGTCGTTGACATCGAAGATAAATCCGCCTTCAATAGAGGGATCTACCACCGTTTCCAGTTCCATCTGGGCATGCAAGATATGCTCTGCCGCAGAACGGATCCGGCTTTCCGTTTCCTTATTGACAGGAACGGCTGTAATCAACTTGCCTATTCCGATGTGCTTCAGTTTCCGGTAAAGATCCAGATACATCAGGCTGATAAATTGCAGATAGCCTTCACGCCTGTTGCGCAGTACCAAAGTGATAAAACGGACAAACTCTCTGGTCGATTTTCCGTCACCATCGGCAGCTGTGCAGACTAACGCCAACTTCTCCTTGAATGAGATGACAGGATTATCAAGCGCTTCACGCAGACCGGGCAGTTCACAAAAGCTGTGTGACAGAGTCAAAAACTCCTGATACAACCTATCCTCCATACCTTTTTCCTGTGCGTATTCAATGATGGCTTTCGCATAACGCATTGAGAGTATTCCGACTTCCATCTTCCTTAGTTCTTATTCGGGGTTAGTACTTCATCCAGCATACGGTCGATCATACCCATCTGTGCTTCCTTGTCCTCAAGACTCTTGCGGAGCACTTTCTCGGCGATGTCCACAGAAAGCACGGCTACCTGGCGACGGATGTCGCGGATGGCTTCGTCTTTCTCTATCTGGATTTGTTGTTTCACCGCATCCAGTTCTTTTTGTGCGGCAATTTCGGCTTGTTTACGGGCCTCGTGAACAATCTTGTCACGTTCTTCCATTGCTTCCCTCAAGATGCGTCCTTGTTCTTTGTTGGCAGCTGCCACCAATGCGTCGCCTTCTTCTTTCAGTTTAGACAACTGGGCATTAGCTTCTCTCGCCACCTCCAAAGACTGGTCGATATAAGTCTTGCGACCCTCCACCATCTTGATGATGACGGGGAAGCCGTATTTCGCCAATATCACGAACACAATCCCGAATGAGAGAAACATCCAGAACAGCAGGCCACTATCAGGTAATAGTAATGACATAATCTTTATTTACGATTTTACGATTTACAATTTACGATTTCGCGGCTGATCATGATTTGAAACATGGCTCACGCCTGCGAAATTCGCTTGTTATATGCCTGATTAGAGGAAGAACACCAACAGACAAACTACTACCGCCAACAAAGCCACACCTTCAATCAAGGCGGCAGCGATAATCATATTCATACGGATGTCCCCTGATGCTTCCGGCTGGCGTGCGATTGCTTCCATTGCCGAACCACCGATCTTACCAATACCCAAACCAGCTCCGATTACTGCAAGACCTGCACCGATAGCTGCACCTAATTTACTAACTCCTACTGCTGCTGCAGTGGCTTGTAACAATACTGATAGTAACATAATTTTCAGTTTTAAAATGGTTTATATTTTCTCTTGTTTATTATTTAATCATTCATTCCGCGCGCCTATTCCGTATCTTTTTTATCGACGTTTTCACCGCGTTTCATTTCAATCTTCTTCTGTTTTCACTTTGGCACCTTCCTGTGCCAGTCCGATAAACACTGCCGACAACATCGTAAATACGTAAGCTTGGATGAAAGCAACCAACAACTCAAGCGCATTCATAAAGATGTTGAACAATACGGATGCCACCGTCAGCGTGCCGTTCAGTGCAGGCCCCATGCTTGCCGAGATAAAGATCAGGCAGGTGAGCACCAGCATCGCCATGTGTCCTGCCAGCATATTGGCAAAAAGACGGATCATCAAAGCAAACGGTTTCGTAAAGATTCCGAAGAACTCGATGAACGGCATCATCGGTATAGGCACTTTCAACCACCAGGGCACATCGGGCCAGAAAATATCCTTCCAATAATGTTTCGTACCGAAGATATTCACTGCCAGAAACGTGCAGACTGCAAGCACCATAGTGATAGCGATATTTCCCGTCACGTTCGCCCCTCCGGGAAAGAACGGAATCAATCCCATCATGTTATTGATAAAGATGAAAAAGAACGCTGTCAGCAAATACGGTGCAAACTTCCGGTAGTTGGGTCCTACACAACTCTTGATAATATCATCGTTCACCATCATGATAAACATCTCCATGAATCCGATAAATCCTCCCGGCGCTTTCGCTCCTTGCGGGCGTTTTCTGTACCAGTGTGACACGCTCAATACGATAACGAGCAACAACACGCTGTTGAACAGCAAAGCAAACGTCACTTTTGTGATGGAAATATCCCACGGGCGAACCTGTTCGCCTGCCGCATTATACTCTACCAGTTTGCCCTCGTACTTGCTTCCTTCGGGAGCGATGGAAAGTCCTTCATAAGTACCTCCATTCTCTTCGAGACGGGAAGAAAGGAACGTGTGCCAACCTGTAGTACTACTATAAACAATGATAGGTAATGATATAGTAATGTGCGTGTTACCCCACGTTGTGATATGCCATTCGTAGGAGTCTCCGATATGACCGAACACAATTTCTTTCACATCCACCGTGTTCTCCTGTTCCTCTTTCGGAGTAATCTCGTCCTGCGTCTGTTGTGACACCGCTTCCCCCTCCTGCTCCTGTGCAGGAACCGGCAAGCTGACCACTGCCATGAGGCAGAACAGAATTAACGGAGCTACTATGTTATGCAACTGTTTCATTTTTCTTCTTATTTTTCTTTTTCCGTTTCTGATTCAACTCAAAAGAGAAGAAGAACCAGGTTTCGAATATCAGATATATCAAATAGAACGAGATAAACGTCAGCAGAAAGGCTCTGGCTTCTTCGCGAACGGCAAGACAATAAATCAATACCAGAATCAGCGATAGAATCATTTTTATCATCTTTATTGCCAGATACAACAGTAACAATCTCTGTGGAGCATGTCGGCGGCAAGCGTCGAACATATAGATGCTAAACAGACCAAAGAAGTAAAAATAGACCGGAATAAACGGATACCCTCCGAAATAATGTCCTGGCAAAGCGAAGTGTAGAATGACAGCTCCGAGTGCCGCACTTATTACTGCAAATAAGGTATGCAAAAAAATAAAATTCCGTTTAGTTTTACTTATATTCACCATGTTACTGTGTTTTTCTGTAAAGTTATAATCTCGTTTTTTTCACACTTTTGATATTTAGTCTTTGTGCCGGTGGGGAACTTCCGTCAGGAAACACACGCGGAAACCGTACCGTCACTCATTTCGACAAAACCGCCCTGAATATCCATCGTGTGCTCTTCTCCGTCCATCGTCGTGTAACTCAACGTTCCCTCTTTCAACGACGAAACAATGGGCGCATGCCCGGGGAGAATAGAAAACGAACCGATCATTCCCGGCAATGTGACAATCTTCACATTTCCGTCGAATATGCTCTTTTCGGGCGATACTATACTCAAATGCAGTTCTTTCATCATGCTATCTTTTTATTTTTTTGCCTGTTCCAGCAATTTCTTACCTTTCTCTATTGCCTCCTCAATGGTTCCGACATTCAAGAAAGCCTGTTCGGGAAGATAATCCACTTCTCCTTCCAGAATCATCTTGAATCCCTTGATAGTGTCTTCGATGCCCACCATCACGCCCGGAACGCCTGTAAACTGTTCGGCTACGGCAAACGGTTGCGAAAGGAAACGCTGCACACGGCGGGCGCGGTTCACTACCATCTTGTCTTCTTCCGAAAGCTCTTCCATACCGAGGATGGAAATAATGTCCTGCAATTCCTTGTTACGTTGCAGAATTTGTTTCACTTGCTGCGCTACGTCGTAGTGCTCCTGACCAACAATGTGCGGATCGAGGATACGTGACGTAGAAGCCAACGGGTCTACAGCCGGATAAATACCCAGCTCCGTAATCTTACGATCAAGTACGGTAGTGGCGTCCAAGTGGCTGAAAGTCGTTGCAGGAGCTGGGTCGGTCAAGTCATCGGCAGGCACATACACCGCCTGTACGGAAGTGATAGAACCTTTGCGGGTAGACGTGATACGTTCCTGCATCGCACCCATTTCCGTAGCCAGCGTAGGCTGGTAACCAACGGCGGATGGCATACGTCCTAAAAGGGCGGACACTTCCGAACCTGCTTGTGTGAAACGGAAGATATTATCAATAAAGAACAGAATATCGCGTTTCTCACCTTCTTTTCCTGCGTCGCGGAAAGATTCCGCCACTGTCAGTCCGGACAATGCCACAGAAGCACGTGCGCCCGGAGGCTCGTTCATCTGACCGAAAATCAGAGACACTTGCGATTTCTCCAGTTCGTTATAATCCACTTTCGAAAGATCCCAGTGACCTTTCTCCATTCCTTCCTTGAATGCCTCGCCGTAACGGATTACACCGGATTCAATCATTTCGCGCAGCAAGTCGTTACCTTCACGGGTACGTTCACCTACTCCGGCAAATACAGAGAATCCGTTATGTTTCTTGGCGATATTATTGATAAGTTCCTGAATCAATACAGTCTTTCCTACACCGGCGCCGCCGAACAAACCGATCTTACCACCTTTGGCATACGGTTCGAGCAGGTCGATCACCTTGATACCTGTGAAGAGCACCTCTTGCACAGTTGTCAAATCCTCAAACTTAGGGGGTTCTCGGTGAATAGAATATGCACCTTTACGGTCGAGTCCTTTCATACCGTCGATTGAATCACCGACTACGTTCATCAGTCTTCCTTTAATCTGTTCGCCAATCGGCATCGTGATCGGGCCTCCGGTGGGATACACTTTCATGCCTCTCTGAAGTCCGTCAGTACTATCCATCGCTACGGTACGCACCGTATTTTCGCCGATATGTTGCTGAACTTCTACAACCAGTATTTTGCCGTTTGGCCTCTTTATCTCCAGCGCGTCGTGGATGCTTGGCAGCACCAATTCTGCATCCGTACCCTCAAAGTACACATCGACCACAGGGCCGATCACCTGCGAGATATGTCCGATAATCTGTGACATAAGCAATCTCAATTTATTTATATTATTCTTTTCTCTCCCTTTGACTTTATAATATGACAAGGAATGAACATTTTTCGCGTTTTACCTATTTTCATTATTATAGTAAACAGTTGAGTTCAGTTTTTGTTCAACTATTTTCTATATTCGATAAACTTCTGTCCTTAGAAATAGTTAAAGAAACAACTGCGCAAATGTAGAAACAATTCCGTGTCGTTGTGCTTCCTTTTTCATTATTTGTCGTTCGATAACACTTATTAGACCTACAAAGACTACAGATTAACCAATTCCGGCGGTTTTCTGCTATAAATTAAAAGCAAAACAAGTTTAGCACTAATAAACTATCAATAAACTAAATTATCTCCTCCAGTTTCCTATCTCCCTGTTTAAAATCAATGAATTAGCCAGAACAGAAAATAGTAGCAAAGGCAACTAGTTTTGTGTTCGAACACAGAAAAGACGGTTTTTCCATGCTTTCCTTAAGAAAGTTTAAAGTCAGACTCCCTGTTTTCCTACTATTCATTCTTTCATATTCCGTATTCCTGCGTTAAGACCCACATCCATCTTTATAAACTTCCCGATTTATATAAAAGAGCAATATAATAACGCTCTATACAATTATTATCTCATTTTTTTGCTGTAATTTTGCACCACTTAATATAAAACACTCAAAATGATGAAGAAAATACTATTACTCGGTTCCGGCGAACTAGGAAAAGAATTTGTAATTTCAGCTCAACGTAAAGGCCAGCACATCATTGCATGTGACTCCTATGCGGGAGCACCGGCTATGCAAGTGGCCGATGAATTTGAAATATTCGACATGTTGAACGGTGAAGAACTGGAACGCGTGGTGAAGAAACACCGCCCGGACATTATCGTTCCGGAGATTGAAGCAATCCGTACAGAACGTTTATACGACTTCGAAAAAGAAGGCATTCAGGTAGTTCCCAGTGCCCGTGCCGTGAACTTCACCATGAACCGCAAAGCCATCCGCGACCTTGCCGCTAAAGAACTCGGATTAAAAACGGCCAAATATTTCTATGCCAAAACCTTGGAAGAACTGAAAGAAGCTGCCGATAAAATCGGTTTCCCTTGTGTCGTTAAGCCGTTGATGTCTTCTTCCGGCAAAGGACAATCGCTCGTGAAGAGTGCCGACGAACTCGAACACGCTTGGGAATACGGATGCAGCGGCAGCCGTGGCGATATTCGCGAACTTATCATTGAAGAATTTATCAAGTTCGACAGCGAAATCACCCTGCTCACCGTTACTCAAAAGAACGGTCCTACCCTCTTCTGCCCTCCCATCGGACACGTGCAGAAAGGTGGCGACTATCGTGAAAGTTTCCAACCTGCACACATCGATCCCGCCCATTTAAAAGAAGCGGAAGAGATGGCCGAGAAAGTAACCCGTGCACTGACAGGCGCAGGACTTTGGGGAGTTGAGTTCTTCCTAAGCCACGAAAACGGAGTCTATTTCTCCGAGCTTTCCCCGCGTCCGCATGACACAGGTATGGTGACACTGGCGGGCACACAAAACCTGAATGAGTTCGAACTCCACTTACGTGCCGTGCTCGGCCTGCCCATTCCCGGCATCAAACAAGAACGGATAGGTGCAAGCGCTGTGATCCTTTCCCCGATTGCCAGTCAGGAACGCCCTCAATATCGCGGACTGGAAGAAGTGACGAAAGAAGAAGACACCTACCTCCGTATATTCGGCAAACCGTTTACCCGCGTCAACCGCCGTATGGGAGTAGTGCTTTGCTATGCTCCGCTGAATGCCGATTTGGATGCCCTGCGTGATAAGGCAAAGAGAATTGCCGGGAAAGTAGAGGTTTATTAAAATCCAAAGAATCATAGAAAACTAGAGGAATCATAGAGAAGATAAAAAACGAGGCGTGTGTCGAAAGTTAGTGATTACCACTTATTGACACACGCCTCACTTTTTCAGAGAATATCTATCGATTCATCACCATCTTATTCTTTAGAAGAACACCATCCGCTTGTTTATAATTTCAAAAAGTTTGTTTTTTAGCACATTAGCATTGATCGGTTTGGAAGCATAGCCGTCGAACCCTTCGCTAAGAATACGCTGCTCATCCGAAGCATAAGCATAAGCCGTGATAGCGATGATAGGAATTTCGGCAGATAGTTTGCGTATCTCTTTCGTTGCTTCGTATCCGTTCATTATAGGCATATTGATGTCCATCAATACAATATGCGGATGCTTCTCCTTGAACAAATCGACAGCCTCCTGACCATTCCAGGCATGGATAATATTGAAATCCTTGTGCAAGATATTCTCGAACAATTTATAATTACTCTCGTTATCTTCGGCAATCAAAATACTGATATCATCGCGATGCACGTGCATCATGTCGAACTTCGGTTCCTGCGACTGCATCTTTTTTACAGGATGATAAGGCAGCGTAAACCAGAAAGTAGAACCCTTTCCGTACTCCGATTCCACACCTATTTTCCCTCCCATGTGCTCCACAATCATCTGGCAGATTGAAAGTCCGAGTCCTGTGCCTTGCGCAAAACTGTTGAGCTTCACAAAGCGGTTGAACACCGTTCCCAGTTTGTCCTCCTGTATGCCACAGCCCGTGTCGGTCACATAAAAGCGCAACATATTCTCTTCTTTCTCCAGTGTATATCCGAAAGTGATGCTACCGCCTTTATCGGTGAATTTGATTGCATTGGTGATAAGATTCGTAATCACTTGGTTCAACCGGTTGCCATCTGTTTCAATACAACAATCCGGCATAGGCTCCATCAGGCTGAAAGCCAGCCCTTTTTCTTCCGTTCGGGCTTGCAGTGAGCATTTTATACCCCGCAAAATCTCGCTCAAATGCTTGGGCAGGTAAGCAAACTCAAGTGTGCCCGATTCTATTTTGGACAAGTCGAGGATGTCGCCCACCAGTTGCAACAGCAGCTTGTTGTTGTTTTCGATGATCGTAATATACTCTTCTTTTTCTTCCGGTTCCTCTACGGTAGGTAATAGTCCGGAGAAACCGACAATCGCATTCAGCGGCGTGCGTATCTCGTGGCTCATATTGGCAAGGAAGGCACTCTTCAGGCGATTCGATTCCTCGGCACGGTCCTTGGCACTTACCAATTCCTCTTCCAAAGCCTTGCGGGCGGTAATCACCAATGAAGAACCTACCAACGTCAGCGGGCGACCGTTTTCGTCACGGGTGGCAACAGTTGCCTGTGCTTCCACCCAGTCCGTTTGCAGTCCCGTAGCCGTGCGGGTAACCACCCGGTATTCTTCTTTCACCTTCTTGATAGTTCCGGTTATCAAATCCTGATAAGCCTTCTCGATGCGTGGCCGGTCTTCCCTGAATATTTTTGCAAAGTACTGTGCATCCGGCACAGAAAGTTGCTCTTCGGTAACATCCTGTTCTTCGGTGCTCAATTCGATAGGACGATTTATGTCGCAAAGAATCATCCTCCGTTCCAGATCCCACTTCCAAGGAATGATGTCGGCCACTTCGAGAGCCATAATCAACTTCTGGTTTGTGGCGTTCAGTTTTTGCTGGGTGTGATACAAATCCGTGCTGTCCACACCAAACACATCTATGTAATCTTTCTTCGAGCTAAGAGCCAGCACGATTTCCTGATGCTTATTGGTCTGTGGGGTATAAAATGAATACGTGATCGGACGTTTTCCCTTATCCAGAATCTTCACATAGTTTATAGAGGCAAGGAAGTTTGTTCCAAACAATTCACTGGCCCGCTTGCCGATTACATCCACTTTAGATTCATACTGTTTCAGGAAATGCTTGTTTATGGAACAGATTTCCATATCAACGATTTCGCCCTCATCATCACGTATCAGACGTTCACGGGCATAGATGATAGGCATATTATCAAACAAATCCGACAACTCTTGTGCCGTTTCCAATTGCGTCTGTTGGGCTTCACGCACCCTGCCTAACGCTTTTATTCTTATATATTGATAAAGCACCACAAAGAGAATAACAAAGAAAGCGATAATGGCTATGAATAAATAGCCATACTGCTGCCATACAGTTTGCGGACGGTTGAAAAAGACAGAACCGGACGGACAACTGTCCGGCGAGAAATTCCGTTGCAACAAAGCGGGATAATTGAATATATTTTCTCCCTTCGGAATGTAAAACGGGATAGTGCGCGGAGCAACTCCCGACAGTACAGCGGAGAGTGTTTTGAGCAACTGCTCGTTGAAATCCGTTTGTGAATACATAAACCCTCCTATCATTCCGCTATTTACGACCAGAGAGTTTTTAAGTGCAAATATCGGAGTCACACTATTGGAGATTACCTGGAATGAATTAGCTTGCAACTGCACATTTCCGGCTACCACCTGACGGGTGAACCAGGATGAAAGAAGTACTCCCGTGGTAGCACTGTCCACTTTGTTCAGTTTCAACAGCAAACTGTCCGTAGTCATGTTTGCAGCCGAATAGAAATCATATTCCAGCTCCGGATATGCCTTCTGCAATAACTGTTTCATGTCAGTATTGAGTTGCTGATTCACATAACGTCCGTCTCCGATCAGGATAATCTTCTTCATACCGGGAATCATATGTTGCAGCAGCTTCACATTTTCCTCAATAAACACACGGGTCTGGAGCAGTGTGAGATTATACTCTTCGGTGAAGTTGGTAAGCGGAACCTGTTCGGACGGTACTACCGGATATTTTTTGATGTAGCAGTCATCGGGACCCATGTAACTCTCTTCCCCGCACAAAATGAGGGGAACATCCCCCCATGCTTCACGCATCTCATTGCGGAAGAGCATCATCGAGTTGCCCAACAGCAATACGGCTTTAGGTTTCTTCTTTCCATATTTGGCAAAGATATTCGTTTTGAGGTCCGCCAGTTTCAAGGTGTCATCAATCATCAGCATATTCATGTTTTCCACATATACCTCTGTTTTTCTTTCCATGTTCAGCCATTGCAGAACAGGGGAAATGATGGCATTACTCCAAGGAGCATCCGATGTATAGGTATTAAGTATTAGCAGATAATCACTCTGGAAAATGGTATCTTCTTTCACTTGAGGAAAAACGGTGAGAGTCCAAAGGCATAGACTTACCAGCAAAATGGCTTTACGGAACTTTAGTGCTTCCATATTTTCTTGTTGTTTTATTTGTGATATTGATAAACTTCGCAAATCTATGATTTATTTTTGGTATTTTGAGTAAAAACATCAAAAAAAGAAATGATTTTCACTCACTTTCCGAAAAATATCAGTTTATCTTCGTTATTATGCGAATCCCGTTCCAGAAAGTGCATACGCACACTCTGAAACGGGACTACACTTTTGAATGACTCCGGATTCATCGTCCAAAAAAATTTCTACATACCTACTTTATATAATTATGTCTTTCTCCGGCGACCCGAATTCGGCTTTTACCTCAAAACAGGGACACGATTTCACCCATTCTTCCGGCTCTATTTCACCATTTCCGTTCAGGTCGGGACTAAGATCACGATGGCCGCACACCCTGCAATCCGGGTAATCCCGCAACAACGTGAGAACCAATACGCGCAGTGAGTGCTTCTGCCATTCGGTACGGGTGTCTTTGGGCTGCCCTGTGCGGTCGACATGTGTACCGAAGCAGTTTGAATGCAATCCGCACTTTTCTGGGTTCGGACAAGATGCCGTTTCGGCAACTGACGCCCAAATGGTTGAAGCGTTTTGAGAACAGTCTACGGGAACATGGATGCAGTTGGAACACGGTGTCTACTTATCTGCGGAAAGATTATTGATTTTGTGAAGCGGTCAAGAGGGAAAGCAATCTCCTGACAAATAAGACGTTACTTCGTAGGTAACGGAAATTTAATTTGAAACGAAAAAGGACACAGAGTATGTATATACTGTAACTGTCAACATGCCGGATGATGGAAAAGTAGAAGCCGGACAATAGTCACCTTTTGGATTATTTTATCCTTCTCCTTGACCATATTCAACAAAAAAGCGCTATCTTTGTTTTGTAATTGAGACACAACATACAATGGGAAGATTTATCAATCCCTTTACCGATTTTGGCTTTAAGTTTTTATTCGGCAGAGAGGTAGAAAAGGAGTTATTAATTGACTTCTTGAATGATTTGCTCGTAGGAGAGCACATAATCACCGACATCCAGTTCCTCAACAACGAACAGCAGCCGGAAGTAAAAACAGAGCGAGGTATTATCTACGACATATATTGCGTAACCGACACGGGCGAACGCATTATCGTAGAAATGCAGAACCGGGAACAGCCTTATTTTAAAGACCGTGCCCTCTTCTATCTCTCACGAGCCATCACGCAGCAAGCAAAAAAAGGTGTTTGGGACTTCCAGTTGGATGCAGTGTATGGAGTGTTCTTCATGAATTTCGTGATGGACAAGGATATGCCCGCTAAAATCAGAACGGATATTATACTTTCTGACAGGGATACTGGGAAGCTCTTCAACAACAAGTTCCGGCAAATCTTTATCGAACTGCCGAACTTCAACAAAGAAGAGGATGAATGTGAAAACGATTTTGAACGCTGGATTTATATATTAAAGCATATGGACACACTTGACAGAATGCCTTTCAAGGCTCGCAAAGCAGTTTTTGAACGACTGGAGAAGTTGGCTTCCAAAGCGAATATGACCCAGGAAGAAAGAGCGCAGTACGAGGAAGAATGGAAAATTTACAACGATTATTTTAATACGTTGGACTTTGCTGAAAAGAAAGGAATACAGAAAGGACTGCAAGAAGGGATACAGAAAGGTCGACGGGAAGGACGGCAAGAAGTTCTTATCGAGACCGCTCGTAAATTCAAAGAAATGGGATTTACTACTGAAATGATTGCCAAAGGCACCGGACTTTCAAAAGAAGAAATAGAAAAGCTATAAAATCGACTTATTACAATTAGTACCTCCTCGGAGGAAAACAGGAATACATATCAGAAAAATAAAAGTCCCGTTTTGTCTTGCAACAAAACGGAACTTTCTCTATAAAAAAACTACTACCTATCGTTTCTTGCTCAAGAAACGCTTTGCCAAATACTTACGCAAAGGTTCATCATAGAATTTCAAGCTTAGATAAGCCAGTACAATGCATAATGCGTAAACACATAAAGCTACCTGCCAAGTCTCGCCCAGCGTATAGAGTTGATTCTTAATCAGCCATGCATAGAACAGATACATCAACGGATAGTGTATCACGTAGATCGGATAAGATATATCTCCCAAGAACTTACATATCTGCGTTGACCGCTTATCCGTCGTACTTCCCGACGCACCCAGCCACACAAGGATAGGGAAAGCTACGACAATGCAAAACGCTTCATACACACCGTTCGTACAAACCGGCTCTGCGCCCTCCAAATAAGGAACGGAAAACAGGGCAATCAATACAAGGGTACATATCCAGAAAGCACCTTTCACTTTCACAGGTTTGAAGTTGCGGGATAAAAGCATACCCAAAGAGAAAGGGAAAAGCATTCTCAATGATCCGCCCAAGAAGTTTACGCCATCCAGCGTCCATCCTACCCCCATGTTTCCATAACCGGAGACATCGAAGATGGCGAATGACGTCAACGCCACTCCCAACAATACCACCATCACAGTCAACGCCTTATTAGACAGACGGCGAATGAACAACGCATAAAGGATATTGCCTATATACTCGAAAAACAACGACCAACACGGCCCGTTCAGCGGGAACATCTCGCCATTGCCGCGAACCTCATAGCCCGCCCCCGGCATGGCAGGAATGAAAAATATCGTGCAAAGAAGAGACAACATCACCATGGATATGGCAACGTGTGTTCCATCCCATTGCACAGAGCCCTGAATGCAGAACGTGATAGCTCCCAGAACAGCCCCCAGAACAACCATGGGATGAAGACGTATCAACCGGCGTTTAAAGAAATCTTTCATAGTGAGACTCTTACCCCAACGGTCGTCGTAAGCGTAACCGATCACAAAACCCGAAAGGATAAAAAAGAAATCCACGGCCAAATATCCGTGATTCAAAGTTTCAATAGCACTATTACTGGCAAAAGCGAAGCCCTCGAATACATGATACCAGATCACCATAAGAGCCGCCACACCGCGAAGTCCGTCAAGAAGATCATAATGCGCCTTGGTGTCTGAAAAGGCTGAAGCAGAAATGTTCGACATTTGTTTTTCTATTAGTAAGTTAGTATTTTCAGAGGACAAAGATACGGTTTGCGCTACGAAGTTTCTTTGCTCTAAAGCAAAAAAGCCCTGCTAATCGCTATTTTTTAGCGCGCACCCGGCTAAGGGTATAGATGGAAATGCCCAAAAAAGCAGCCACATATTTCAGCTTCACCCGGTTTATCAGTCCGGGATAGCGGCGGTTGAACTGTTCGTAGCGTTCTTTGGGCGAAAGTTGGAGGCGTTCCACAAACATGTGGCTAAGCTCCTTGTTTACATTCTGATGCAGGATTCTTCCCCAGTTGGCTATGTCGATATACGTTTCGTAGAGGGCATTCAGCTTGTCGATGTGGATAACGTAGATTTTGCAAGCGGAAAGCGTTTCAACGCTTTCTATCGATGGTTGCTGATAGTAGAGCGAATCCATGCCGAACGTAACGTCACCCTCCTGACTGAACCACGTAGTGGTGTCCTCTCCGTTGTGATGGAATATAGAACGGGCAATGCCCTCTTCAATGAAATAAACCAAGCGGTCTGTCACTCCTGCCTGAACAATATAGGTATCTTTGGGATAATACCTTAATTCCATATTCGCCTGAAGCGCTTGAAGTGCTTCGTCGGAAACCGGATAGATTTGCCTGATTTTACGAATGATATTTTCCATTTGGGGGAATGGCGTATTGGGGGTTAATGACGTACTTTAGGATATTTATTATTAAAACGGAAACCAAGACCGAGCATCAGATAATTAGGAGTCTGGAAATCCTGAAGATTGTAGCCGATGTGAAGGAATGAACTCCGGGTGACGTCTATCTTCAACGCAAAGACCTGATACAGTCCGCGCAAATCGCCACGCCCCAGCACATTTGTTCCCAAGCCGACACCGATAGTAAAAAACGGCATCACGTATTCTGCCCGTCCGGAAAGTCCCAACGCAAGCTGATGCTGAATGCCCGGCACGAGAAATTTACGACGGGAGGAACCGCTGCCGCCATCGTACTCCACCAGCGCATCTTCGGTGTACACATTAGCACTACCGTCATAGACACCATCCAGCGAGACTCCGAAGCGCAGCTTATAGTTGAGATTGTACATCGGAGCAAAGTTGAATCCCGCTACGGGATAGCTGCCCGGTGATGCAATCTGTTTCTCGCCCACATAGACACCTTTCCGGCGCCACGAGCCGAACAACACAAGGTCATAACTGACGTGCCGCGGAAAACGGGGAACGTAGGGATGAACCAATGATTTAGTGAGGTCGGCTTCTTCCCGGTTGAAGTTGTACACCAGTCCGATTTTCGCTCCGATGGTGTTGACACCTGCATTGGGAAACTTGGTGTTGCCGTTAGAGAAATGCGTGAAGTCTCCGCCGATGATAAAGTCGAAATAACGGGAAAGCGACCAGTTAAGGTAGATACCTGCGTTGAGATAGGCATTCACCCGTGAGCCTACGGCTCCGTTGTAAGAGTTGTAATCGTTGTCATAAGGTTTCCATCCGGCAGAGATACCGAAATTCCACTCGTAATTGAGCGAAAGGCGGGGATTGAAACGGGCAATGCGTGCACCTTGAAAGACATAGAACGTCACAGGATCACCCAGCTGCTTTTTATCGCCAAAGGTGGTGAAGGCCAAGCCGAAACCTTGATAGGCTCCGCCATAGATGCGGTCGGCACAGGTGTTGGGACGAAACTTGAAAGAGTATTTCAGATGAGCGGCAAATGAACTCTGGATGGGTTTCCACCGTTCGTTCTCGCCTTGCAGGAAAGGATTGGTGGGGAACACGTATTGCGGCCGCGCCTCTATCCCCAACCGGTGAATGAAATGGTGGGGAACGTAGGGAGCTACGGTGTCGGCTCCGCATTGCGGGAAACTGTTGTGCCGGAAGCCATGAATTTCTTCCTGCAATCTCCGCACTTCTTCACGAAGTTGGCGGACGTCCTGCCGGAGCTGTTTCACCTCTTGCCGCATTTCCTTCATCTCTTTCTCTTCCTGCCCTACCTCCTGCGCACAAAGCGAAGTGCCGGGAAAAAGCAAAGCGGAACAGATTACGGCAATTTCCCATCTGGGTATCTTTACTCTCATATAATAGTCTGGTTTGTCTTTTCAGAACGGAAGTTACAAATGGAGCTTCTCAATAAACTGTGCCACATGATAGCCGTCCATCAATCCATGATGGCAGGTTACGGAAACGGGCATCATCAGTCTTTCTCCGTCGCGGAAGTACTTTCCGGTGGAGATTTTGGGAACACTATCGCCCGAACGCATATTGGTGGGGTGCTTCATGTCGGTGAATGAGAGCCACGGCACTGCCGAATAATGTATGGCATTGGGATGGAAAGTGCCTCCTTTGTTGAGTCCCGTAGTGGCTTGCAAACGTTCCATCTCTGCTTTTGCCCGACGGATAAAGACGAGTTCGTCCGGATCGTATTCAAAGGCGGCAAAAGAAAAGGTATGGTCGGCACGGCCTACGGTAGCTTCGGGCAGAAGGCTGTCATAACACACCACCTTATCGCCTTCGATGCGGTAACGGAATTCTTCTACCGCAGCAGCGGCTGTCGTTATCCGGTGGAGGACTAACAGGGAAAAGGATATGCCTTTGGCTTTGGCTTCCTGATACGCGCGCGTACAGTCTACCTGAACGGTTACTCCGAAAAACGGATCGTCAAAAGCACTGAAATGTTCGTAATGTTCTCTTCTGTTCCAAGTAGCAATATCGATGATCTTCTCTATCTGATTCATTCTAAACACTCTTTTTTAAGTTTCACCACAGAGGACACAAAGGACACAGAGTTTTTTCGGTAAGGTAAGACCGGAAGTAATGGAATCAATTGCATTAATCCGGTGAAAAAGTTCTATAAAAGCTCTATAAAATCTCTGTGTCCTTTGTGTCCTCTGTGGTGAATAAATTACTGATGTTGCTCACGCAACAGGTCGTTCACTGTTTTTACCGGGTTGAAGGTGGAAAGTGGCACTTCTACAAAGACGGTATTCCAGTCGCTCATCGCACCGTTCCACAAGCCAGGAAGTTCGAGAGCTTTCAGGTCTTTGCCGTTCTTCGATTTGTAGGAGATGAAGCCTGTTGCCTTATCTACGTACTTCACCAGGTCGAACTTATGTCCTTTATAATCGCGCACAGCACATACGAGGTCTACCGGATTGAAGTGTGTGCCTTTCTCGAACATTTCTTTCTTCTCCGGATCGTCCATGTCAATCTGTGAGCTTTCGAGGATTTGCAGGGAGATGGTTCCGTCGCTGTTGTAAGCAAGGAACGGGCCACCACCGGGTTCGCCTACGTTCTTCACCATTCCGCAGACACGCATCGGGCGGTTGAACTTGTTTTTCAGGTAGATGGCGAGTACGGAATCTTCGAGGTCTTTCGTCTCCGGATTCTTGCAGAAGAGTTTCTTTTGCAGGAATTGAAGCATTTCCATCATCTGGTCATGGGTGTATTTACCGCTGTCGAGCAGGGTAAGATATTCGAATACTTGTTTTTGCAAAGTCACGAGCACTCCGGCAATCAGTTTCTTATAAGTAACGGTGTCGGCCTTCAGTCTGTCGGGCACTACATTGTCGATGTTCTTGATGAAGATAATATCTGCATCGAGGTCGTTCAGATTCTCAATCAGTGCACCGTGGCCACCGGGACGGAACAGCAGTTTGCCGTTGTCGCGGAAAGGTTGGTTGTCCATGTCGGCGGCAATCGTGTCGGTACTCGGCTTCTGTTCGGAGAAGGTGATGTAATAATCCACTCCATAGCGTTTGGAAAATTCGTCTACCTTTTCGGCTACCAATTTCTTGAAAAGTTCGCGATGTTCGGTAGATACCGTGAAGTGCACATTCACTTTACCGCTCTTTCCGGCAGCATACATGGCTCCTTCGGCGAGATGTTCTTCCATCGGTGTGCGTGAACCTTCAGGGTACTTATGGAATTTGAGCAGACCTTTCGGCAATGCGCCATAATTCAGTCCGGCAGTTTCGAGCAGGGCGGACACCACTGCTTTATAGTTACCTTCTTCGATCAGTCCGGAAATATCTTTTCCGTCGATACGCTGGCAGGCTACATTCAGATCGTCATAGAAAGCAAAATCCTTGATTCCGTCAAAGAATGCCTGTTCGAACTTGGTAGTCGGCCGGTCATAGTCGGCGGACAGGAACTCGAATAGGTTCTTGAACATACGACTCGCTGCACCGGAAGCGGG
Organism: Bacteroides sp. L008; assembly: GCF_040812255.1. Classification (NCBI taxonomy): domain Bacteria; kingdom Pseudomonadati; phylum Bacteroidota; class Bacteroidia; order Bacteroidales; family Bacteroidaceae; genus Bacteroides; species Bacteroides sp. L008. The sequence continues at coordinate 1,386,971 of NZ_JBFNXO010000001.1, forward strand.
CACGAACTTCACAACAGTCTTACCTGTGTTTGTATACGCATCCCAAGCGGCCAGATAAGCCTTCTGTTCTTCTGCATCGGGAGCCAATATTCCTTTTTCGATGGAAGCGGCTGCATCCAGTTTCAAAAAGGGGAAACCCGTCTGGAAGCATGCTAATTGTTCTGCAATTTGCTTTTCCGTAATGCCTTTCTTGGCAAGCAACTCTTTGTCCTGTGTCGTTATCATAATATCTAATTTTATTAATTGATGCCCAAAAATACAAAATGTTATTTACTTCTTGCCGAATAACCGGGAAAAAAAGTAATTTTACATCGAATTAACAAGATTGAATATGGACGACTTTTTTACATCGGAGGAAAAAAAGGAGCTTTTTTCACTCTACCGGCATTTGTTGCATTCCGCAGGAGATAGTATTTCCTGGAAGGATTGCCTAAAGTTAAAGAGACATCTTATCAAAGCGGCCCAGTGTAACGGTCTGCAACGCAATAACTTCGGGATGAATCCCGTCATCAGAGATTTACAAACGGCAGTGATCGTTGCCGAGGAAATCGGTATGAAAGGTTCGTGCCTGATCGGTATCATGTTGCACGAAATCGTGAAAGGGCATGTCTTGTCTATCGACGAGGTGAACGCCGAATATGGGGATGACGTGGCAAGTATCATCAAGGGATTGGTGAAAACAAACGAGCTTTATGCGAAGAGTCCGGCTATCGAGTCGGAAAACTTCCGTAATCTGCTGCTTTCTTTCGCGGAGGATATGCGTGTAATCCTGATAATGATTGCGGACCGCGTGAACGTGATGCGCAAAATCAAAGATACGGGCAACGAGGGGGACCGGATCAAAGTGGCGAACGAAGCTGCATATCTGTATGCTCCGCTGGCGCACAAGCTGGGACTGTATAAGCTGAAATCGGAACTGGAAGATTTGTCTCTCAAATATACGCAGAAGGAAACGTATTATTTTATCAAGGATAAGCTGAATGAGACGAAGGCTTCCCGCGACAAGTATATCGCTGCTTTTATCGAGCCGATCCAGAAGAAGGTGTCGGAAGCAGGATTGAAGTTCGACATCAAGGGGCGAACCAAGTCGATTCATTCGATATGGAACAAGATTCAGAAGCAGAAAACGTCTTTTGAGGGGATTTATGACTTGTTCGCCATCCGTATCATCCTCGATTCGGAACCGGATCCGGCTAAAGAGAAGCAGGAATGCTGGCAGGTTTATTCGATTGTTACGGATATGTACCAGCCGAACCCGAAGCGTCTGCGCGACTGGCTCTCTATTCCGAAAAGCAATGGTTACGAGTCGTTGCACATCACTGTGATGGGCCCGGAAGGGAAATGGGTGGAAGTGCAGATACGTACCCGCCGCATGGACGAGATCGCGGAACGCGGCTTGGCTGCTCACTGGAGATATAAAGGTATCAAGGGTGAAACGGGTCTGGACGAGTGGTTGACTTCTGTGCGGGAGGCGTTGGAGAATGCGGACAACGACTCGCTGAAAGTGATGGATCAGTTTAAAATGGATCTCTACGAGGATGAAGTGTTTGTCTTCACGCCCAAGGGGGATTTGTTCAAGCTCGGCAAGGGGGCTACGGTATTGGATTTTGCGTTCCATATCCATAGTAAGTTGGGATGCAAGTGTATCGGCGCGAAAGTGAACGGCAAAAATGCACAGCTTAAACAGAAACTGAACAGTGGCGACCAAGTGGAAATCATGACTTCAAACACCCAGACTCCGAAGCAGGACTGGCTGAACATCGTGACGACTTCCAAAGCGCGCACCAAGATAAGGCAGGCTCTCAAGGAGATGGTGGCACGCCAGCATGCTTTTGCCAAGGAGACGCTGGAACGGAAATTCAAGAACCGTAAGCTGGAATATGATGAAGCGACCATGATGCGCCTCATCAAGCGATTGGGCTTCAAGAATGTGACGGAGTTTTATCAGCGGATTGCCGACGGTGGACTGGACGTTAACGAGATTCTGGATAAATACGTAGAGCAACAGAAACGGGACAGTGATACGCACGACGAAATTGTGTATCGCAGTGCCGAAGGGTATAACTTGCAGGCTACGCAGGAGGAAACGACGTCTAAGGAAGATGTACTGGTGATCGACCAGAATCTGAAAGGGTTGGAATTCAAGTTGGCTAAATGTTGTAATCCGATTTACGGGGACGATGTGTTTGGTTTCGTTACGGTAAGCGGTGGTATCAAGATACACCGGGCGGATTGTCCGAATGCCAACCAGATGCGTGAGCGTTTCGGTTATCGTATTGTGAAGGCTCGTTGGGCGGGGAAATCGGTGGGTACACAATATCCTATCACGCTGCGGGTTGTAGGACACGATGATATTGGTATCGTGACTAATATCACTTCTATTATATCCAAAGAGAATGGTATCACGCTGCGCTCCATCGGTATTGACTCGCACGACGGTTTGTTCTCCGGAACACTGACGGTCATGGTGGGTGATACGGGACGTTTGGAGGCTCTTATCAAGAAATTACGTACTATAAAGGGAGTAAAACAAGTTAGCCGGAATTAATTCCGGCTACTCTCCTATCTTACTTTCTTCTTTATATAATAAGGATAGGTAATCAATACAAAGAAGAGTAAAGCAATGGATGCTACTATCTGTCCGGTATGTAGCATCTTATCTGTATCCAGTTCCATGTAGCAGGCGGTAGCGATTCCCAGAGAAATGCCGATTTCGGTTGCCAGCAGATGGGTAGTGTTGGCTGTTCCGCGTTGGCAATGGTGGGATAGCTTTACAAACATCACCAGGAATTCCGGCAGGATAAAGCCTAAGCCCAATCCCAAGAGTACGGAGGAAATGCCTATGGAGATGTCTGTATTCAATAAAGACATGGCTATCATTTCCAATCCGATTCCCATAATGACCAGTCGCAAGGTTTTCTCTTTCAGGAAAAACAGACGTGCAAAGAACAGGGAAACAATGTATCCGAGGGCTGTTCCTACAAAGAACGGTACGGGGATTCCTGTGTTTCCGAGTACGAAATCGTTTAGGAAAGGGTGTACCATGGGAACCAGCAGTCCCGGAATGAAGGTTATCAGGATCAGATTGATGGCAGGAACCCATCCACGAAGCAATAAGAAGCGGTCGAAGGAATAGAGTTTGGTGACAATCGGCGCACGGAAAGGTACGTAGACTCCTGATAAAATGAGGATTCCGACAGCTCCGGTTATGACAGATACAGTGAGCAGGGTTTGGAAGGATTGGCTTTGATAAAGCCATACCCCGAGGATAATGCCTGCGATCATCCCCATACGTGCCATCCAGGAGAAACTGACGTTTCCCGCACTGCGCAGCGTGGAGTTGGTGATGTCGATGGCCAATGTGATGCCGGCTGTTGTGCCTATGCCAAAGGCAAGCCCTTGCACGGTGCTCAACAGAATCAGTTCTGTGAGGTTGGTGACAAAGGCGTATCCGATGGTCGCCACTACCATCAGGGCGGCAGCAAACATACACACGTATTTACGCTTGTATGCATCTACCAGATAGGCATGGAAAGGACCGATGAGGAACATCCCCAAGGTGAAAAAGAGAAAGATTACTCCTGTCTGTGCAGCCGGCACTCCGAGACGGTCGGCCATCTCTACGGAAAGCACCGGAAATAACACATACAAGGATATAAACAACAGCAAATTAGCTACACATATCCGCATAAAATGAACTGTCCACAATTTAACTGCCATATACTATATTTAATATTGTTCCTTCTCGTTGGGGAAGTAGCAATTCTTCACGTCAGAAACATAACGGCTGATGGCATCGGTCATCACCGTGTACAAGTCAGCGTAACGACGCAAGAAACGGGGACGGAATCCGTTGTTCATGCCAAGCATATCCTGAATCACCAATACTTGACCGTCTACGTGTCCACCGGCACCGATACCGATAATAGGTATGGTCAGTTCGGAAGCTACGCGTTCGGCAAGGGTTGCGGGAATCTTTTCGAGTACAATGGCAAAACAGCCTGCTTCTTCCAATAGATGGGCGTCGCGAATCAGCTTCTCGGCTTCGGCGTCGTCCTTGGCACGCACGGTATAGGTACCGTATTTATTGATGGATTGAGGCATGAGTCCCAAGTGTCCCATTACCGGAATGCCGGCGCATACGATGCGTTTCACCGTGTCTATGATTTCTTCACCACCTTCCATCTTCAAAGCGTCAGCGTGGCTTTCTTTCATGATGCGGATGGCAGAAGCAAGTCCTTCCATCTCGTTGCCCTGATAGGATCCGAAAGGCATATCAACCACTACCATCGCACGCTTTACACCACGTACCACGGATTTAGCATGATAAATCATTTGGTCGAGTGTGATAGGTAGTGTAGTCACATTACCTGCCATTACATTAGAAGCAGAGTCGCCTACCAGAATTACATCCATTCCTGCACCGTCTACAATCTGCGCCATTGTGTAATCATATGCAGTCAGCATAGATATTTTTTCACCTCTCTGTTTCATTTCAACCAAGCGATGAGTAGTCACCTTTCTTGTATCATCCGATATATAACCAGCCATGTCTTTTTAAATTAAAAATTAATGATTAAATATTAAAACGACGCCAAGCGCCTTCAAAAATCGCGGCAAAGTTATAACATTTAATTCATAACAGAGAAGGAAATGCAAAAAATCCTTTCAAACGCCTCGCTTAGGTAGCTGGGGAGGCGGTTGAAAGGATTCTGTGAGGTATAATAAAAACTCCTTAACGATATAAGGAAGCAATTTATCAAGTGCAATAATGCGTTTCGGATTTATTCTTTCTCTTAACGATGCAGAGTCAGGAGCTTGTCGTAGGTCATGTCGGTGAAGTCGTCTATTATATAATGTGCTTTGCCGGTAATAGCTTCACGTGAGTTGGTGGTGGCAAGTCCGATCACTGTTGCCCCGGAAGTCATTCCGGCTTGCAGACCGTGGAAAGAATCTTCAAAGACATAGGTATTTTCGGGAGTGGCTTCAAAGATTTCCATTCCGAGCAGGAAGCAGTCGGGAGCCGGTTTGGAACGGGCAAACATCTCTCCGGTCAGAATGCGGTCTACCATTCCTTTAAATTCGGGGTGGGCATTATAGACGTTGGCCATCTTCTCTTCGTTGGAGCTGGTGACTACGGCTATCTTTGCACCGTTACGGCGAAGATCGGCTATAAAGGCTTCTACTCCGGGGATATATTCGTAGGACATCTTTTGCTCGTAAACGTAGAGTTCAGCGCTTATTTCAAGCTGGGCTTCGGGTTTGTCCGAGAAATACTTTTCATAGATTTGCAATAATGTCTGTCCCTTGATCCGGCGGCCGAAATCTTCTTCGTTCAGATATTTCCGTCCCTGCTCGTCCCAGAAGACTGTGTACTGCGTTTCTGTATCCATAATGACACCATCAAAATCGAAGAGTGCCGCAATCGTTTTCGTTGTATTCATATATAAACTTTCTTTTTACCTAAACGTTAAACCTTGTGTATCCATCGCTGCAAAGTTCCGAATAATCATCGAATCAGGCAAATAATTCGTACCTTTGCAAAGCTAAAAAAAACGTAACATACGTTTTTATCCAACAAAATCTACTAGCGCATGAGCAAGAACGACCCACATATCTTAGGCAAAGAAAGTATCGGCAAATTGCTGTTACAATATTCCATTCCTGCAATTATAGGAATGACGATTACTTCTATCTATAATATTATCGATAGTATCTTCATCGGACATGGCGTAGGCCCGATGGCGATTGCCGGACTGGCCATCAGCTTTCCGCTGATGAATCTGGTGGTGGCTTTCTGTACATTGGTATCGGCGGGCGGTTCTACGCTGGCGTCTATCCGTCTGGGACAAAAGGATATGAAGGGGGCTACGGAAATCTTGTCACACACGTTGATGCTCTGTATCACTAATTCGTTCTTCTTTGGTATTTTGTCTTTCATCTTTCTGGATGATATATTGGTTTTCTTCGGGGCCAGTAACGAGACGCTTCCTTATGCGCGGAGCTTTATGCAGGTGATCTTATTGGGTACTCCTATCACTTATACGATGATTGGGTTGAACAACGTGATGCGTGCTACCGGATACCCGAAAAAGGCGATGTTGACTTCGATGGTGACGGTGGTGGCGAACATTATCCTCGCTCCTATCTTTATTTTCCACTTTGAATGGGGAATGAGGGGAGCTGCTACGGCAACGGTGATTTCGCAGTTGATCGGTATGGTGTGGGTGGTGAGCCACTTTGTCAAGAAAGACAGTACGGTGCATTTTGAGGGGAATATCTGGAAGATGAAACGGAGAATTGTGGAGAGTATCTTCGCCATTGGTATGTCTCCTTTCCTGATGAATGTGTGTGCGTGTGCCATTGTGATTATCATCAATAACAGCCTGCAAAATTACGGAGGTGATATGGCGATTGGAGCTTATGGGATCATCAACCGTTTGCTGACGCTTTATGTGATGATTGTGTTAGGTCTGACGATGGGTATGCAGCCTATCGTGGGGTATAACTTCGGAGCGCAGAAGATAGACCGCGTGAAACAGACGTTGCGACTGGGGATTATCTCCGGGGTTGTGATTACCAGTAGCGGGTTTATTATCTGCGAGTTCTTCCCGCATGCTGTGTCGGCTCTTTTCACGGATAGCGATGAATTGATTGATTTGGCCGTAGACGGTATCCGGCTGGCTGTATTGATGTTCCCGTTTGTAGGGGCGCAGATTGTGATTGGTAACTTCTTCCAAAGTATCGGGAAGGCTAAAATAAGTATTTTCCTTTCGCTGACGCGGCAGTTGCTTTATCTTTTGCCTTGCTTGCTACTCTTTCCCAACTGGTGGGGATTGAAAGGTATCTGGATTAGTATGCCGGTATCGGATGCACTGGCATTTATTACGGCGGTTGTCAGTCTGATGATTTACATTAAGAAAGTATCTAAACAACATCCGGAAACGGTAGCGGAATAAAGCATTAGCAGCTTTACTCCGCCTATTGGTTTTTATTATTTATTCTGCTTTAATGCTCTTTACGGGGTTTTCATTGGCAACGTGCCAGGCTTTCACTACCACGCAAGCCACGATAACCAATAGTACCAGCAGGGCTATTCCTATAAAAAGTAACAGATCCATATCAATTCGTTCGCTAAACTGTTCCAACCATATTTGGCCTGTAAAATAGGAAGCGGCAGTACCTATCAGAACAGAGATTACGGAGATGTTCAGAATGTCGTATATCAATAATTTCAGGATGCCGGAGGCTTCTGCCCCATTCACTTTGCGTATGGCTATTTCCTTGCTGCGGCGTTGAGTTTCTCCATTCACATAGCCAATCAATCCCGTGATGACAATAAGCAGGATGAAGCAGGACGAAATCCAGACTGCATTACGGAAACGATATACACTCTTATAGCCTTCCCGGATCTTGCTGTCTACTGAATTGAAGTTCAGAGCTACATTCGGAAATGTTTTTGCCACACATTCGTTCAAGCGTTTCAGGTTCTCGTCATAGGGTTCTTTTAGACGGACATTGATGGTGTGATTGGCCGATTCTTTATCGGCAATCAATGCAATAGGAGACTGACTGGAATAGAAACTTCTATTACGAATATCATCAAACACTCCTACGATGGTACCTTCTACCCCACTCACGGATTTTCCTACGGCACCATCGGTCCATTTCATCAAACGGACGAGTTCTTTATTCACCAATAGATCGCCTTTTTTCTTGATGGTGGTGCCTTCTGTTATTCTGATTCCCATCACATTCGGATAATCATAGTCGCACATATTGAAATTAAGGGTAGCAATGCGTTTGCCGTCGTTGCCAATCAATCCACGTGTCCAGTACTCTCCCAGTACGCTGTGTGTGGATGCCGATACCCCATCCACCATCGGTTGGCGAAGCAACTCGTCTTTTACATGTTCTACTGTTTCGCCTGACATCCAGGTTTCGGCTTCTACCAGTCCCGGAATCTTGATTCCCATATCTCCATTCATCAGGTGAGAATATTGTAACAGGGTAACCAGCAATAGTCCGAGTACAAAGGAGGTACCCGTGAACTGGACAAATAGCAATGAACGTTTCCATCCTCTTTTCCCATCCGTGTAGTGCCGGAATACTTGCGTGACGGGAATACGTGAAAACAGTTTCCCCGGTATGCCTCCTGCCAGGAGGAAAAGGACTGCTACAGTGAGCAACGGTATCCAAATGATGTCCCAGGCAAACAGTGAGGCAAGGCTGGTTCCCAGCAGGTCTTCGATCAATTCGCCCATGTTGATTATCAACAGGAAGCTAAATAGAATGGATAGTAGAACCAAGACTCCGGTTTCTGCCAGAAACATACCAAAGACGTTCCCTGAACTGGCTCCACTGCATTTATGTACTCCTACGCTTTTTGCACGACGACTGATAGTGGCTATTGAAATCAACATATAATTCATGATGGCTACAAAAAACACTGAAAAGCCGAGGAAGCCGAATATCATCAAACGTTTCTGGGTATCGGCAGAATCCAGATGACGTTCCGAAAGAGGAACAACGCTGTATTCCAACTTCCAGTCATCCCATTGCAAGGGGCTGTATTTTGCCATTACTTGTTGGATTTTGCTGTTCACCTTGTCTATATCCGACGCATGACGCAAGCGTGCAAAGGCATAAAAGATATCATTCCCATTCCAACCGTTACCACTCGCATAGTGACCATCGCGGTGAATGGTAATCACAAAGTCACGGGAGAGCATCGAATTTTCGGGTATGTCTTTATAGACGCCGCGAATTGTCAGTTCCAACTGTTTGTCCGCCGAAAGGGTTTTCCCAATAGGGTCTGCACTGCCGAATGTTTCACGGGCAAAATGTTCTGAAACAAATATGCTATTCGAAATGATGAGATCTTTCGCGTTCCCTTTTAGTACGGGTATACCCATCGTTTCAAAGAAACAGGTGTCAACCCTCATGTAATTTGCTTTTGACAGCAGTTTGTCTTCTTTATAAATATGATAAAACTGGGAAGGAAGTACACAGGTGGCCGACTCTATTTCTTCAGGCATATCCTGCGCCAGGGTAAAAGCTACCGGATCGCAGACGGTATAGTCATAATTCATTCCGTCATCGCCCTGCACTTCGCCGGTCGTCATATTCTGTGCCGCTATTCTCGCCATTATCAGATTCTCCGCTTCCGGGTAACATTTCTCATAGCTCATCTCAAAAGCTATTTGCGAGAAAAGCAAGATGCCAACTGTTAGTCCTAAAGAAAGGGAGAGCACTCTTACGATATTCAAAGTACGCTCATGCAGTAATGTACGTATGCTATAATAGATTTGTCTCATACTTGCTTCTGATCTGGTTTATGCTATCACACTGGCTACCACGCTGCCGTCGAACAAATGAACTGTACGATGGGCAAAGGATGCGTCATGTTGTGAGTGTGTCACCATGATGATGGTTGTTCCTTCTTTATTCAGTTCGGTCAACAGGTTCATCACTTCTGCCCCATTCTTTGAATCGAGGTTACCGGTCGGTTCATCGGCGAGAATCAGTTTCGGATTGGTCACTACGGCACGGGCAATGGCGACACGTTGTTGCTGACCACCGGAAAGTTGTTGCGGAAAGTGTTTGGCACGATGACTGATGTTCATCCGTTTCAGAATATCTTCTACCATGCGGCGGCGTTCGGATGCTTTAAAGCCCAAATATGTCAGAGGAAGTTCTACATTCTCGTAAACATTCAGTTCGTCGATCAGGTTAAAGCTCTGGAATACGAATCCGAGTTTGCCCTTACGCACATGGGTACGTTCTTTCTCTTTCAATCCGCCCACTTCTTCACCCATCAAGCGGTAGGAACCTTCGGTAGGGTTATCGAGCAACCCCAGAATGTTCAACAAAGTGGATTTACCACAACCGGAGGGCCCCATAATGGCTACAAACTCTCCCTCTTTTACTTCAAGGTTTACGTGATTCAAGGCAACTGTCTCCACTTCGGAAGTACGGAATACTTTACTGATGTTGTTTATTTCAATCATAATCTTTTTATTTATGTTTTTAATTATTCACTTTTAAGGCTACTCACGGGATTTTCATTGGCAATCCGCCACGATTTCCAAAGTACGCAGGCTACGATAACGAGAAGATTTACAATCGCTATCAGTACATACGCCGCCCAGCTGACGGGCACGTGTTCGGCAAACATATCCATCCACATATCATTGACGTACCATGATGCCGCCACACCGATCACAACGGCTGCAACGGCTACATAGAGCACATCTTTCACCAACATTTCCAAAATACCGGAGGCTTCGGCGCCATTGACTTTGCGTATGGCAATCTCTTTGGAACGGCGGCGGACTTCGTCGGTTGTGTAGCCTATCAATCCCATCATCATCACAAAGAACATGGTAACCGCTGCCAGTATGGTAGCATTGCTGAAGACGCGGATGGAGTTATAACTCTCTTTTATCATCTGCTCCATCGAACGGAAATCGACCGTTTTATCGGGGAAAGCATCTGCCGATACTTTATTCAGTTTCTGAAGATTCTCCGCAAAAGGTTCTTTCAGCCGGACATGAACACAGCTCCCGAAATTCTTGGTACTCATCAGGATGAAAGGTGCTTGCGGGTTGGTGAAATTACCGATCCGGAAGTCTTTAATCACTCCCACTACTTTACATACGTAGCCTGAATTATAGACGGTACGGTTCAATAGTTCGGTTCCCCAGTGCATCCATTCGCCGTATGTTTCATTGATGACTACTTCGTCTTCATTTCGTGGCATACGCCCCTCCTTCATCACCATACCCATCATCTTCGGATAGTCTTCCATCATTTTACAAAAACGGGAAGAGAAAAGTGATTGTCCACTTTCATCCTGAATCATCGTTCCGCTATAACTATATACGGGATGGGAATCGGCACTGGACACGGACTCTACATAAGGCAGGCCGCGGAAGAAAGTCAGGGCATAGTCTTGGTTTTCTTTATTGCCGAAACCGGTATTGGCTACGACAACGCGCTTCGGATTGTATCCCAGGTCTTTGTTTAAGACATAGTAGTATTGCAGCATCACCACATACATCAGTCCGCAGATGAAAGCTACGCCGGCAAACTGCACGAATAATAGCGGGCGTTTCCAGCCTTTCTTTCCTTCTGTATAGCGGCGGAAGACTTGTGAAACGGGGATTTTGACAAAGATGCGTCCGGGCAGTGCTCCTCCTATGAGGAACAGGATAGCTACCGTCAGCAGGGGTACCCAAAGACGGTCTAAAGAGAACAGAGCTCCGAGTTCAACGGCGGTTGTATCTTCTATAAAGTCGCGGAAGTTCAGTAAGATTAATCCCATCAGTAGTAAGGCGAAGAGAATAATGATAGCTGTTTCCAATAGGAACATTCCCAGAATTTTGCCGCTGCCTGCACCGCTGCACTTATGTACGCCGATGGCTTTGGCGCGGTATGAGAGTGAAGAAATGGAGATCAGTACGTAGTTCAAGGTAGCGATGAAAAGGATGATTATTCCCAAGATAGACATGATGTTCCGCATCCGCTTCACGTCCGGTTCTTCCCTGTATACATCACGGATCGGCTTTACAAAAGCGGTATAACCTACCACTTTCTGGTCTTCCGCAGGACGATATTTCTTTATCAGGTCATTCAACCGGGCATTCACCACGGATTTGTCTGCTCCGGGACGGAAACGGATAAATGCGATCCAGCTATCGCCTCCTCTCCAGGAGTAGTTTCCCCATCCACGGCTCCATACGGTAGGCAGAGAAATCACTGCATCCGGTCTGACGGTGGCATTTTCGGGTATGTCGGCGTATGTGCCTTTCACCGTCAGTTCTATCTCTTTATTATAGGAGATTACTTTGCCTATCGGGTTTTCTTGATCGAACATCTTACGAGCCAACCGGTCACTAAGAAAGACAACATCTTTCTGCATCAGTTCTTTTTCCGGAACACCGCTCAAAACGTCGATACCCATAGTTTGAAAGAATAGTGAATCGGCTGTCACTTTGTTAGCTTCAAAACGGACACTTCCATGATAAAGAGGGGCACTCATCCAGACGCAATAGCTGGTGGCTGCTTCCACTTCTTTAGGAAAATTCTCCAGTATGGCACCCGCCACCGGTCCGCAGTTCATTTCCTGCGGCTCAAAGGTTTGGCCATTGGCGGAAAAGACGGAGAAGATCTGATACAGGTTATCATAATCTTTGAAGCATTTGTCAAAGCTCTGTTCGAAAGCCACACGGGCAAACAACAGGATGCTCATCGTCAGCCCCAACGCCAAGGAGAGGATTTTAATAACGTTGGAACCATGCCCCCGCAATAAAGTACGGATCACATAATAGATTTGTTTCATATTATATTTTATTTTTGTTTTTCTATTTTCAATCATGCAGAAAGCATGCCAAAAAAGAATAACAATTCATTATCAAGTGTTTATCATTTCAACCTTTCTGAATATTGTCTAAAAATTAGACAGTACCGTCTAATTTTTAGACAACCGGGAGACTATTCCATTTCTCCTTTAAATTGTTCCAACAGTCTCTATTATCCATGGGGAGATTGTTCATCCCGGTAGAAAACTTTATCTTTGCATTCAGTTTTATAAACTATTAAAGTAATGATGAAGAGGAAGAATTTATATGCACTGTGTTCGTGCCTGTTCCTTTCGGGATGCGGTATGATAGACTATCATCCGTATGACGTCCGCATCAGCGGAGAAACAGAGGTCAATGCACACAACATCGAAAGAATAGAAGCGAGCTGCCAGGGTAAAACTACGATACGGTTCGTGACAATGGGCGACTCACAACGATGGTATGACGAAACGGAAGATTTTGTAAAAGCGATCAATCAACGGAATGATATTGACTTCGTCATCCACGGAGGGGATATGAGTGACTTCGGACTGACCAAGGAATTTCTTTGGCAAAGGGATATCATGAACGGACTTCATGTTCCTTATGTGGCTCTGATCGGAAATCATGACTGCCTGGGCACGGGAGCGGAAACCTACAAGGCTGTATTCGGCTCCACAAACTTCTCTTTCATCGCAGGAAATGTGAAGTTTGTCTGCTTGAATACCAACGCTTTGGAGTATGATTACTCCGAACCGGTACCGGACTTTACCTTTATGGAAAATGAGATAACGAACAGGCGGGAGGAGTTTGAAAAGACAGTTATTTGTATGCACGCGCGTCCCTATACGGATGTGTTCAATGATAATGTGGCAAAAGTATTCCAGCACTATGTCAAACAGTATGCAGGAATACAGTTCTGCACGGCCGCCCATACCCATCACTATCAGGACGATGTGATTTTTGATGATGGAATACATTATGTTACCAGTGATTGTATGGATTACCGTACTTATCTGGTATTTACAATAACTCCGGAAAAATACGAATATGAGCTGGTTAAATACTAATTATATCTTACGCGCAGGAGTACTGTACGTGCTTCTCCTGCTTTCCGGTCTGATGTCTGCCACCTGCCAGACAAACGCACCGGAACAGACCCAACATACCCGTTATGACAATCGGGTTCACCGTTTCCGCAGAAACTGGGAGCGGATTATCCCGACTCATTCCAAAATACAATATGCCGGAAATATGGGATTACTCTCTTTCGGCACAGGATGGGATTATGGAAAGCGTAATCAGTGGGAAACGGATGTATTGCTCGGATTCATCCCGAAATATTCTTCGAAGAAAGCAAAAGTGACCATGACGCTCAAGCAGAACTATATGCCCTGGAGCATTAACATTGGAAAAGGATTCTCGACGGAGCCTCTTACCTGTGGTCTTTATGTGAATACCGTATTTGGAAATCAGTTCTGGGTGAATGAGCCGGAACGTTATCCGAAAGGGTATTATGGTTTCTCAAGCAAAGTGCGTTTCCATGTCTTTATGGGACAACGCCTGACCTATGATATTGACCCGCAACGCAGATTTATGGCCAAGTCCGTAACCTTTTTCTATGAAATAAGTACGTGCGACCTTTATGTGATTAGTGCGGTAAACAATAGTTATCTCCGTCCGCGTGATTACCTTAGTTTATCATTCGGATTGAAGTTCCAGTGGTTTTGATTGGGGGCACAAGGAGTCTAAAATCAATTTTGAATTATGATTCTTGAATTATCACATCCTTTTTTCGTAAGTTTGCGCTGTACAAACTTGAACGAAAATGAGTAAATCTGGAACAATCATCATTGTAGACGACAATAAAGGAGTGCTGACTGCCATACAAATCCTTTTAAAAAGTTATTTTTCAAAGGTCGTTGCCCTCTCCTCGCCTGTCACCCTGACGAGCGTCCTGCGGGAGGAAATGCCGGAAGTGGTATTGCTGGACATGAATTTCACATCGGGCATCAATACCGGCAATGAGGGATTATTCTGGTTACATGAAATAAAAAAAGTACGTCCGGATCTTCCGGTCGTACTTTTTACGGCTTATGCCGATATTGAACTGGCTATCCGGGGGATTAAAGAGGGAGCAACAGACTTTATCGTTAAACCCTGGGACAACCAGAAACTAGTGGAAACGCTGCAAACCGCAGCAACCTCTACGCACAATGACAGGAAAACAGCAAGCAAAGAAAAGCCTGCTCACTCGCCTATGTACTGGGGAGAAAGCAAAGTAATGCAACAGTTACGGGTTTTGATTGAAAAGGTTGCCATCACCGATGCCAACCTCCTGATAACGGGTGAAAACGGAACAGGAAAAGAGATGCTGGCACGTGAAATCCATGCGCTTTCCAACCGCAAACATAAGGAAATGATTGCTGTGGATATGGGAACCATCACGGAATCTTTATTCGAGAGTGAGCTTTTCGGACATATAAAAGGGTCGTTCACTGATGCACATACCGACCGGACAGGTAAGTTCGAGGCTGCCGAAAAGAGTACGCTGTTTCTGGACGAAATAGGAAACTTGCCCTACCATCTGCAAGCAAAACTACTGACTGCCATCCAACGGCGAAGCATTGTAAAAGTGGGAAGTAACACGCCAATTCCTATTGATATCCGACTGATATGTGCCACGAACCGGAACTTGCAAGAGATGGTAGCGAAAGGCGAATTCCGGGAGGACTTGCTCTACCGCATCAATACCATTCATGTGGAAATTCCTCCCCTGCGCGAACGGAAAGAGGATATTATCCCATTGGCCGAACGATTTTTGTCTCACTTCTGCAAGCAATATGACAAGTCGTTGATGAAGTTCACTCCCGAAGCAGAGGATAAATTGACTGCGCATCCCTGGTATGGGAATATCCGCGAATTGGAGCACGTCATCGAAAAAGCGGTTATCATCAATGACAGTCCGCTGATTCCTGCTGAATTATTCCAATTATCCGTACCACGGATAGCCATTCAGGAACAAAACATCTCCACCCTGGAAGAAATGGAAGTGCAGATGATACGGAAAGCACTCGATGCCTGTGCGGGAAATTTATCGGCAGTGGCCGCTCAACTGGGAATAACCCGGCAAACGCTCTATAACAAGATGAAAAAATTCGGATTATGAACTCACAGATCCAACAACTGGGGATTCGGTACTGGTTCAGAGTTTTGCTGACTGTACTTTTCTGTATATCGACTGTCTGGTTCGGTATTCATCAATCATACGGTTGGTTGGGCGTCAGTCTTTGTCTGCTGGTGCTTAGCATCATCTGGCAAATCCGCCTGTACCAACTTCACACCAAGCAGGTGCTTTTCATGATTAACGCGCTTGAAAACAATGATAACACCTTTCATTTTCCCGAAGAAAACGGTACTCCCGAAAGCCTAAAGATCAACCGGGCACTCAACCGGGTGGGACACATTTTATATAATGTAAAAGCGGAAACCGCCCAGCAAGAGAAATATTACGAGCTGATTCTGGATTTTGTCAGTACAGGATTGCTGGTACTCAATGACAATGGGGCGGTTTATCAGAAGAACAAGGAAGCACTCCGTCTTTTGGGGCTGAATATATTCACGCATATCCATCAGTTAAGTAAAGTAGACACTACGCTCATGGAGAAAATAGAGAACTGCCGTCCCGGAGACAAACTGCAAGTGATGTTTCACAACGAACGGGGAACCGTTAATCTATCCATACGTGTATCGGAAATCAATGTGCGCAAAGAACATCTGCGTATCCTGGCCCTGAACGATATCAATACCGAACTCGATGAAAAGGAAATAGATTCATGGATTCGCCTGACACGAGTTCTGACGCATGAAATCATGAATTCGGTCACTCCTATCACTTCCCTTTGTGACACTCTTCTTTCCATGTCCGAGGGCAAAGATGAAGAGATCAGTCACGGGTTGCAGACCATCAGCACCACAGGAAAAGGGTTGCTCTCTTTTGTAGAATCTTACCGGCAGTTTACACGCATACCTGCACCGGAACCGTCGCTGTTCTACGTGAAAGCGTTCATAGAAAGGATGATTGAACTTGCCCGCCATCAGAATCCGTGTGACAACATTTGTTTCCACACGGAGATTTCTCCTGCGGACTTAATCCTGTATGCAGATGAAAACCTCATCGCCCAAGTGGTTATCAATCTTCTAAAGAATGCCATTCAGGCAATCGGCAGCCAGCCGGATGGTAGAATCGAGATCCGGGCTTATTGCAATGACATGGAAGAAATATGGATCGAGATCAAGAACAACGGCCCTGAAATCCCATCGGAGATAGCAGAGCATATCTTTATACCTTTCTTCACCACCAAAGAAAATGGTAGTGGAATCGGACTTAGCATTTCACGCCAGATCATGCGTCTTTCGGGAGGAAGTCTCACTTTGCTGCGGGAGAAAGAAACAACGTTTATTTTAAAATTCAAATAACTATTGATATATGATACCTGCACTCGTCAACAATCCCTTATTCCGGGGAATCACTCCGGAAAGACTTTCTGCCGATCTGGAAGAGATCAGTTTCCATACACGTTCTTATAAGAAAGGGGAAATCCTGGCTCAACAGGGGGCTGTGTGCAACCGCCTTGTCATCCTGACCAAAGGAAGTGTGCGTGGAGAGATGATCGATTATTCGGGGCGTCTTATCAAAGTGGAGGACATCGCTGCTCCAAGAGCGATTGCCCCTCTGTTCCTGTTCGGTGAGGAGAACCGCTATCCGGTGGAAGTGACGGCCAACGAACCGACAGAGGTTATCGAACTTCCTAAATCAAGTGTATTGAGTTTATTCCGCAAAAACGAGCAGTTTTTGGAAAACTATATGAATCTTTCTGCCAATTATGCACGGACCTTATCGGATAAGCTTTTCTTCATGTCATTTAAGACGATTCGTCAGAAACTTGCTTCGTACTTGCTCCGACTACATAAACAGCAGCAACAGGCACATATCACCCTCGACCGTTCACAACAGGAATTGAGTGATTACTTCGGGGTATCCCGTCCTTCCCTCGCCCGTGAACTGGCGCATATGCAGGAAGACGGATTATTGATAGCCGATCGTAAGCATATCACTATCTTACAGAAAGAAGAACTGGTCCGGCTTATCCAATAATGGAATCGACTTAAAAATTCATGGATTGAATATTGACCGGATAATAATCAAATAGTGAGTATCTATATAAAAAATATTCATTGTTGTAACATTGGTTACAGAATCACCTGAAACCTTTCCTCTACTTTTGCGTTCAAGAAATAAACTATTGGACTAATTAAAAACGTAAAAGTTATGAGTATGTTCTGTTATCAATGTCAAGAAACCGCAATGGGTACCGGTTGTACCTTGAAAGGTGTGTGCGGTAAAACGTCTGAAGTGGCTAACCTGCAAGACTTACTACTCTTCGTAGTACGTGGAATTGCTGTCTACAACGAACATCTGCGTAAAGATGGACATCCTTCCGAACAAGCAGACAAATTTATCTATGATGCATTGTTCATCACCATCACCAACGCCAATTTTGATAAAGCGGCTATCACTGAAAAAATCAAAGAAGGACTGAAACTGAAAAAGGAACTTGCCAACAAGGTAAAGATTGAAAATGCTCCCGACGAATGTCTTTGGAATGGAAGCGAAGATGAGTTTGAAGAAAAATCAAAAACTGTCGGTGTGCTTCGCACTCCCAACGAGGATGTCCGCTCACTGAAAGAACTTGTACACTATGGCCTGAAAGGAATGGCTGCCTATGTAGAGCATGCACATAACCTAGGCTACGAGTCACCGGAAATATTTGCTTTCATGCAACATGCCTTGTCCGAACTGACCCGCAATGATATTACAGTGGAAGAACTGGTTCAGCTGACTTTGGAAACAGGAAAGCATGGAGTATCAGCAATGGCACAGTTGGATAAAGCGAATACCAGCAGCTACGGAAATCCGGAAATCTCACAAGTGAGTCTCAGTGTACGCAATAATCCGGGTATATTAATCAGCGGACATGATTTGAAAGACCTGGAAGAGCTATTGGAACAAACGGAGGGCACAGGAGTAGATGTATATACTCACAGCGAAATGTTGCCTGCACACTATTATCCTCAACTAAAGAAGTACAAGCATCTGGCAGGAAATTACGGAAATGCCTGGTGGAAGCAGAAAGAGGAATTTGAAAGTTTCAACGGTCCTATCTTGTTCACAAGTAACTGTATCGTTCCGCCACGTGCAAATGCCAGCTACAAGGATCGTATTTACATCACAGGAGCCTGTGGTTTGGAAGGGGCACATTACATCCCCGAACGCAAAGACGGAAAACCGAAAGATTTTTCTGCCCTGATTGCTCACGCCAAACAATGTCAGCCACCGATAGCCATTGAAAACGGAACGATTATCGGAGGATTCGCTCATGCACAGGTGACAGCCCTGGCAGATAAAGTGGTGGACGCCGTGAAGAGCGGAGCTATCCGCAAATTCTTTGTAATGGCAGGATGCGACGGACGTATGAAAAGCCGTGAATACTATACGGAATTTGCTCAAAAATTACCTGGTGACACCGTGATTCTTACTGCCGGTTGTGCCAAATACAGATATAATAAACTGGCTTTAGGTGATATCAACGGGATTCCGAGAGTGTTGGATGCAGGACAATGTAACGACAGCTACTCACTGGCCGTCATCGCTTTAAAACTGAAAGAAATCTTCGGACTGGATGATGTAAATCAGTTGCCTATCGTATACAACATCGCCTGGTACGAACAAAAGGCAGTCATTGTTTTATTGGCATTACTGGCTTTAGGAGTGAAACATATTCATCTGGGTCCTACTCTCCCCGCTTTCCTTTCACCGAACGTAAAGAACGTATTGATCGAACAATTCGGAATCGGAGGCATCAGCACAGTAGATGAGGATATTGTGAAGTTCCTATCCTAAACAACAATGGAATAGCCGGAAATTTCAATTGGAGATTCCCGGCTGCAAAATAGTGACGGTATACGACAACAATACCGTCACTATCTTTTTCTATATTGAACAGGATTTCTATGTTTATCCCGCACGCATAGTCGATGGAATCTTTTTGAATAGTTTCTTTTTAAATAGAATATCAATCTTCTTTTGGCAATATTAAATTGAGAAGCACTCCCACCAAAGCTGCCAGTCCAATGCCGGACAATGAAAAATCGCCCCAATTAAAAGCAGCGCCGCCAATACCGACAGTCAGTGTCAAAGATACAATGACTATATTTCTTGTACGACTCAAATCAATGCAATTATTCACAAGATTACCAATTCCCGCGCAAGCAATCGTTCCGAAAAGCAATAACATGATGCCGCCCAGTACCGCACTAGGAATGGATCTTAATAATGCACTGATTTTACCGATAACAGAAAATAAGATAGCGGAAATGGCAGCTATTCTTATCACTTGCGGATTGGTTATCTTTGTCAGAGACATGGCTCCGGTCACTTCCGAATAAGTTGTCACAGGAGGGCCACCCAATAATCCGGCACAGAAACATGCCAGACCATCCCCCAATAAAGTACGGTGCAACCCCGGATCTTTCACGAAATCTTTTCCGGTGACCGTATTAACGACATAGATATCACCAATATGTTCTATCACCGGAGCAATGGCTACCGGAATCATAAACAACACAGGTTCCCATGAGAATTTAGGAAAGACAAACTGCGGCAATCCAATCCAGGCAGCATCTCTGACACCGGACAAATCCAAATCGTAGAAAAGCCATGCAGCCAGATACCCTACAACAATCCCACAGAAGATAGGAATCAGTTTCAAAAGCCCCTTGGCCTTCATTGAAACAACGACTGCGGTAACCAACGAAAGCAGTGCCAGTACCCAGTTCTCTTTTGCCATATTCACTCCCGTTCCCGCCAATGACAAACCTATCAGAATGATGACAGGCCCTATGACAACAGGAGGAAACAGCCGTTCAATCACCCTCACTCCCTGCCATTTGACAAGCGCACTCATCACAAAGTAAACTAACGCTACTCCAACCATGCCGGATAAGGTGCCGGGCAATCCATAAAGTTCTGTCGCTTTAATGATAGGTGCAATAAATGCGAAACTACTCCCCAGAAAGACAGGAACCTTTCCACGCGTAACCGCATGAAAGATAAGCGTACCAATACCTGCTGTAAACAGAGCTGTAGAAGGGTCAAGCCCCACCAATAACGGCACGAGTACCGTAGCACCGAAAGCTACAAATAAGAATTGTACCCCCACCATCCCTTTCCTCAAAGGTGTAAGATTATTTGAATCCATAAGTATAATGTAGATTATTCTTTGCAAAATTAGTCTTTTTAGACAATTTAACTCCCTTTTTTCACAAAAATACATCCAAAAAGGGTTTTTATTTGTTGTTAATAATGTGTAACTTCGCACGGTGAGAATTAATACGACAATTTTATAACTTTATAATATATTGCCTATGATATTTACAGCAGAAAACACTCTACTTATCGGTTCTATCTTACTTTTCGTCAGCATCGTTGTTGGAAAAACCGGATACCGCTTTGGAGTACCTACCTTATTATTGTTCCTCGTAGTAGGAATGTTGTTTGGAAGTGACGGCCTCGGCCTGCAGTTCCACGACGCGAAAGACGCCCAATTTATCGGTATGGTGGCCCTTAGTATTATCCTTTTCTCGGGAGGTATGGATACGAAATTCAGAGAAATCAAACCTATTCTAGGTCCCGGTATCGTGCTTTCCACTGTCGGAGTACTACTCACAGCCCTTTTCACCGGACTCTTTATCTGGTGGATATCAGGTATGAGCTGGTCTAATATCTATTTACCTATCACTACTTCCCTGCTTTTGGCTTCTACCATGTCGTCTACCGACTCGGCTTCAGTATTCGCTATCCTCCGCTCACAGAAGATGAACTTGAAACACAACCTTCGTCCCATGCTGGAACTGGAGAGCGGAAGTAATGACCCGATGGCCTATATGCTGACCATTGTCCTGATACAATTCATTCAGTCGGCAGGTATGGGAGTCGGAGCCATCGTCGGATCTTTCATTATCCAGTTCATCGTTGGTGCCGCTGCCGGATATATACTTGGAAAGCTAGCCATCCGAATGTTGAATAAGCTCAATATTGATAATCAGGCCTTGTATCCTATCTTATTACTTGCATTTGTATTTTTCACTTTCTCCATCACCGACTTACTGAAAGGTAACGGTTACCTTGCCGTATATATTGCGGGTATCATGGTAGGAAACAATAAAATCATGCATCGTAAAGACATCTACACCTTTATGGACGGACTGACCTGGTTGTTCCAAATCATCATGTTCCTTTGCCTGGGATTGCTTGTCAACCCGCACGAAATGCTGGAAGTAGCTTCCGTGGCATTGTTGATTGGTGTCTTCATGATTATTATCGGTCGCCCGTTAAGCGTGTTCCTCTGTCTGCTTCCATTCCGGAAAATCACGATGAAATCACGTATTTTCGTGTCTTGGGTAGGATTACGCGGTGCAGTTCCTATTATCTTTGCTACCTATCCGGTAGTGGCGGGCGTAGAAGGTTCGAACCTCATTTTCAACATTGTATTCTTTATTACCATTGTCTCATTGGTCGTACAGGGAACAACCATTTCTTTCGTCGCCCGGATTTTGAATCTTTCCAAACCGCTGGAAAAAACCGGTAACGACTTCGGAGTGGAACTTCCGGAAGAAATTGACTCTGACCTTAGTGATATGACTATCACTAAAAGTATGCTGGAAGAAGCAGATACATTGAAAGATATGAATCTTCCGAAAGGCACGCTGGTAATGATTGTGAAGCGCGGAGATGAGTTCCTGATTCCCAACGGAACGCTGAAACTGCATGAAGGAGATAAACTGTTACTTATTTCCGAAAAGTCCAAAGAAGAAGATGCTGATTCAGAATAACATCAGAAAAGAGTTATTCAGTACACCATAATTGATTCGTCTCCACGCATGAAACCTCTTGCCTTTGCAAGACATTCGTTTCATCTTCATGCATGGAGACGAAACGTTTTATACAGGCCAATGAACTAGTTTTAAGGAAGAAACACGAAAGACCTTTATCCGGCTGGTAAAATTGTTCATTCCCCTCCGTTAATTAACCGTAAAACTTGAATTTAAAATTCGGTTTACATCTACGAAGTATTAATTTTGCGCAGTTTTAAACTAAATGTGCAAAAATCGAATGGAACAAGAACATCAGTTCATTGATTATATTGAGCAAAGCATCATCAAAAACTGGGACAAAGATGCCTTAACTGACTATAAAGGAATTACCCTCCAATATAAGGATGTAGCGCGTAAAATCGCTAAATTTCACATCGTCTTGGAAAGTGCCGGCATCCAGCCGGGAGATAAAATAGCCGTTTGCGGACGTAACAGTGCTCATTGGGCGGTTACTTTCTTGGCGACCATCACTTACGGAGCTGTTATTGTTCCCATTTTGCATGAATTCAAGGCAGATAATATTCATAATATCGTCAACCATTCCGAGGCCAAATTACTTTTCGTCGGCGACCAGGCATGGGAGAATCTGAATGAAGATGCCATGCCTTTGTTAGAGGGCATCGCTTCACTGACAGATTTCTCGGCATTAGTGTCCCGGAACGAAAAACTCACTTACGCTTTTGAACACCGGAACGCTATTTACGGCCAACAGTATCCCAAGAACTTTCGCCCGGAACATATTTGTTACCGGAAAGATCGTCCGGAAGAACTGGCTATCATCAACTATACTTCCGGTACCACAGGTTACTCTAAAGGAGTGATGCTCCCCTATCGCAGTCTTTGGTCGAACGTGGCTTATTGCTTCGAAATGCTTCCCGTTAAACCGGGAGACCATATCGTTTCCATGTTGCCTATGGGACACGTGTTCGGTATGGTATATGATTTCCTTTACGGATTCTCTGCAGGTGCACACATCTATTTCCTGACGCGTATGCCGTCTCCGAAAATCATTTCCCAATCTTTCTCCGAAATCAAACCCAGAGTGATTTCTTGTGTACCGTTGATTGTGGAAAAGATTATCAAGAAAGACATTCTTCCTAAAGTAGACAGCAAAATCGGCAAGTTATTACTGAAAGTGCCTATTGTGAATGATAAAATCAAATCATTGGCACGACAGGCTGCCATGGAAATCTTCGGTGGAAACTTTGACGAGATTATTATCGGAGGTGCTCCTTTCAATGCGGAAGTAGAGGATTTCCTTAAAAAGATAGGGTTCCCCTACACCATCGCTTACGGTATGACGGAATGCGGTCCGATTATTTGTTCCAGCCGTTGGGAAACACTGAAACTTGCTTCCTGCGGAAAGGCAACCAGCCGGATGGAAGTCCGCATAGACTCACCGGACCCGAAAACGCATGCCGGAGAAATCGTATGCAGAGGAATGAATATGATGCTGGGGTATTATAAAAATCCGGAAGCTACGGCACAAATTATTGATGCTAACGGTTGGCTGCATACCGGTGACCTCGGTACGTTGGATGAAGAGGGTTATGTGACAGTCCGCGGACGTAGCAAGAACCTGCTTCTCACCTCTAGCGGACAGAATATCTATCCCGAAGAAATCGAAAGCAAGCTGAACAACATGCCGTATGTTTCGGAGTCACTGATCGTCTTACAGCACGAAAAGCTGGTAGCCCTGATCTACCCGGATTTCGACGATGCTTTCGCTCATGGATTGCAGCAGACGGATATTCAGAAAGTAATGGAGCAAAACCGTATCGAATTGAATCAACAGCTTCCTAACTATTCTCAAATAAGCAAGATTAAAATCCATTTTGAAGAATTTGAAAAGACTGCGAAAAAGTCAATCAAACGCTTTATGTATCAGGAAGCAAAGGGATAATATCTCAAATAATAAGATAAGTATTCTCGCAAATAAAAACAAAAACGGTGAACAACCTCAACACTGTCCACCGTTTTTTTCTAACCTCTAACCAACTTTATTTATACTACCTGTTTTCTATCTTTCTACCTAAAAACGAATCCTATTTCCATTATTAACAGTCTAACTTTATAATCAATCAGTCTTTTTAAAGTGCTATAAATGAAATAGCCTGTCCGCCTCCGGAGCCATTCGTATGTTCAACGTATTTTCAGAAAATAGTTCCCCTTTGCTTTACGCACGATGGCTACAAATTCACCCGGTTCTCCTGCCAATGCTTTCGATTCGTCACAATCCGGATCGAAGTCGCGGAAGAACTGGAAAACCGGATGGCCTTCATTATTTTCAATCAACAATGAGTCACCTACTAAAACATTATATAACGGTTTGCCGTTGTCGTCTACTGTTAAAGCCATTTTGATATGACCGTCCGGTGATTTCACTTCTGTTTTCGGACTGCTACACCCATAACATCCCAGCACACAGAAAAGCTCCAATGACACAATTTATTTTCATAGCATATCTATTGTTTGTATATAGTACAACTCAAAAAGAAGAAACACTTAAATGTAGCGCAGATTTCTTTCTCCGGATGCCAGGAAAAAAGTATCTTTGCACATAAACAATCTGAATTATGGCAAAGATACTATTGGTTGAAGATGAAATTAATATCGCCTCTTTCATCGAACGGGGACTCAAAGAATTCGGGCATTCGGTAAGCGTCTGCCATGACGGGAACGCCGGTTGGAAAATCCTTCAGGACGAGCCTTTCGACCTTTTGATACTGGACATTATCATGCCTAAAATAAACGGTCTGGAACTTTGCCACCTTTACCGCCAGATGTTCGGGTATCAGACTCCGGTTATTATGCTGACGGCCTTGGGTACAACGGAAGACATTGTTAAAGGACTGGATGCGGGAGCAGACGATTATCTCGTCAAACCTTTTAGTTTTCAGGAGCTGGAAGCGCGCATCAAAGCCCTATTGAGACGCAACAAGGAAGCAGCTTCCAATCTATTGACTTGCGACGATCTGGTGCTGGACTGCAATACCCGGAAAGCCAGAAGAGGTGAGACAGACATCGACCTCACCGTTAAAGAATACCGCCTGCTCGAATATTTCATGACCCATCAAGGGGTTGCCCTCTCACGTATCACCTTGCTCAAAGATGTATGGGACAAGAACTTTGACACCAATACCAATATCGTAGATGTTTATGTGAACTATCTCCGGGTAAAGATTGATCGTGACTTTGATAAAAAGCTGATCCATACAGTCGTAGGACTAGGATATATCATGAATACTTAAACTCCCAAGCACCCCGGCTATGAAAATAGGTTCTAAAATAGCTCTTTTTTATACATTAATCAGTGTACTGACCACTGTCATTATCATTGCCGTATTTTATATTTTCAGTACACAGTACATCAATAAGCTCTATGCTTCTTACCTGCGTGAAAAAGCCTACCTGACCGCACAGAAGCATTGGGAAAAAGATGAAGTAGACGAACAGAGCTACCAGATTATCCAACGCAAATATGACGAACTCCTGCCCGAAGCCCATGAGATTCTTTTAAATATGGATAGTCTCTCCGAAGTGCGTGATACACTGAATAAATACCTCACGCAACACCAGCAGGCTCTTCTGCTGGCAGTACAGGACAGCATCCCTTTCTCCTTCAAATATAAGGATCAACTGGGAGCCGCCCTTTATTATCCGGACAATGAAGGAAACTTTATCGTACTCGTCATGTCCCGGAATGCCTACGGAACAGAAATCAAGGAACACCTATTGTTGCTTTCCATATTTCTCATCTTAGCCAGTTCCGTCCTGATCTTTTTCATCGGAAAAATATACTCCGGCCGTATTCTGGTTCCCCTGCAACACATATTAAAGGAGCTGAAAAGAATACGTGCCAACAGTCTGAACCGCCGATTAAAGACCACCGGCAATAATGACGAGCTGGAAGACATGATAAAGACATTAAATAGTATGCTCGACCGTCTGGACAGTGCATTCAAGGCAGAGAAGTCCTTTGTCAGTCATGCTTCACATGAGTTGAACAATCCGATTACCGCCATTCAGGGAGAATGCGAAATCAGTCTGCTGAAAGAGAGAAGTACGGGAGAATACATTGAATCCCTTCAACGAATCTCTTCGGAAAGCAAACGATTGTCCAGCCTCATCCGGCACCTTCTTTTTCTTTCACGACAAGAAGAAGAACTCCTGAAAAACAATATTGAAGAGATTATTCTGGCCGATCTATTAAAAGAGTTGACGGCTTCCGATGAAAGGATCCATCTTCATTTGGAAGAGACAGACCGGCAGATGACCGTAAAAGCCAATCCATATCTATTGAAGATAGCATTAAAGAATATAATAGATAACGCCTGCAAATACTCTGATAGAGAAGTCAATGTGACTCTCTACCGGGAGCAACAACAAATCATTCTTGATATAGAAGACCGGGGAATCGGTATTCCACAAGAAGAAATAGAACACATATTCCAGTCTTTCTATCGGGGCAGTAATACCCGGGACTATGCCGGACAAGGCATCGGACTTAGCCTGACCCTGAAAATCATCTCTGCTTATCACGCAAAGTTGGATATATTTTCAGAAATAGAAAAAGGAACAAAAGTACGGGTGATTTTTTAATTCACCCTTCTTTTATCCCTTTCTCCCTCTACCTACTGAAAACCTACAAATTTAATCTATGAGAGTTTTTTTCACAGAATAGAAATGAACTAAATACGTCTTTGCAATAACTTTCCATTTTTATCATATAACATTCGTTCATATACCACTTCCACAATAAGAGGAAAGACAAACAGCGCAAAGAAAGTCGCTCCTATCAATCCACCGATAATGACAATCGCCAACGGACGCTGTGATTCCGAACCAATTCCATGACTCATGGCGGCGGGCATCAAACCGATAGCTGCCATTGCCGCTGTCATAATCACAGGGCGGATACGCGAGCGCACTCCTTCCTTAGTGGCTTTCTCCAAGGGCGAGCCGAGTTTTAGATTCGCCTTTATATCGGAAATCATAATCACCCCATTCTGAATACAGATGCCAAACAAAGCAATGAAACCGATACCGGCAGAAATGGAGAAGTTGAACTGCGTTATCAGAAGAGCCACAATACCCCCCACGGCGGCAAATGGTACATTCAGCAATACCAGTCCCGCATCCCGCGCATTAGAGAATAGAATAAACAGGATGATAAAGATGATAGCAATACTGATAGGAACAACCTGTGCCAGACGTTTTGTGGCACGTTGCTGGTTCTCAAAATCCCCCGTCCATTTCAGCGAATAGCCTGCCGGCAGATGCACGGAAGCATTCACCTTTTTCTGCGCCTCGGCAACTGCCGTACCCATATCACGGCCTCTCACCGAGAACTTCACCGCACAGAAACGAGCGTGATTATCACGGAATATCAATAACGGTCCCGTAATCGTCGTTATATCTGCCAATTCCTTGATAGGAACCATCGTTCCATCCATCGCCGGAACCAATATCTTACCTATCTCCTCTTCATTCTGACGGAATTGTTCGCTGTATCTTACCATGATATTGAACTTCCGCTCATCCTCATACAACAGTGAAGCCGATTTTCCGCCAATAGCCATTTCTATAATCGATTGCACATCCTCCTTGGCAACCCCATAACGCGCCAACTGACGTTCATTCAACTCTATACGAAGCTCCGGCTGACCGATGTTCCGAATCACACCCAAGTCTTCAATTCCCTGAACCGTACTAAGAATTTTTTCAATCTGAACCGCATATTTCTCCGACTCATACAAGTCTTTACCAAACACTTTCACCGCAATAGATCCTTTCACACCGGAAGCAGCTTCCTCCACATTATCGGTAATCGGTTGTGAGAAATTGAAGTCAATGCCGGGATAAATGGATAAATCCTCCTGCATCTTATCAATCAGTTCCAGTTTTGTCAACTTGCTCTCCCATTCCTTTTCGGGATAGATATCAACGTGGAACTCGATATTATAGAATCCGGTAGCATCTGTACCGTCATTCGGCCGTCCGGTTTGCGACAGCACTTGCCGCACTTCCGGAAACGTCAAAAGTTTCCTTCTCATTTTATTGGCGAGAACCACCGATTCATCCAACGAAATACTTTGTGGCAAGGTGGCACGAATATAGATAGATCCCTCATTCAACTGCGGAAGAAACTCCGTACCCAGGAAAGAGAAAAGCCATAATCCGACACCAGCTATGACCGTTGCCAACCCGATAGTCAGCTTCCTGTGCGCATAGAATAAATCAAAAAGAGCCGAACACTTCGTATTGATAAAATGGACAAAACGGTTATTCTTCTCACGGACATTCTTCTTCAATAACATGGAAGACATCACGGGAACCAATGTCAATGTAAAGATCAGTGCTCCCAACAGTGCAAAGCCCAGTGTGTAGGCTAAAGGAGAGAACATTTTTCCTTCCACCTTCTGGAAAGAGAAAATAGGGATCAATGCAGTGATGATAATCAATTTGGAGAAGAAAACCGCTTTCGCCTTGTCTTTTGCCGTGTTGCGGATCAATCCCATTTTAGACATCACATTAAAAGCAGGCATCCCCACTTCCCTTGCCTTCTTGTCCAAAGCCACAAACACTCCTTCCACCATCACCACAGCCCCATCAATAATAATACCGAAGTCTATGGCTCCCATAGAAAGCAGATTGGCGGACATTCCCATCACCCGTAAACAGATAAAAGCGAACAAAAGGGCTAATGGGATAACGACAGCAACAATCACGGTAGTCCGCCAATCTGCCATAAAGATCAATACAATAAACGTAACCAATAATATTCCTTCGATCAGATTATGCGTCACAGTCTTTACCGCCAGATTCACCAAGTCCTCCCGGTCATAGAACGCCACTATCTTCACATCTTTCGGAAGCACATTCTGATTCAAGTCTTCTATTTTATCTTTCAGGTTTGCAATCACCTCACCCGGATTCTCTCCTTTCCGCATGACTACAATGCCCTGAACAACATCATCCTCATCCATTCGCCCTACCTGCCCCAGACGAGGCAGACAGGATTCGTGTACATCGGCAAGATTCTTCACCAGAATGGGAGTGCCATTGATGTTTTTCACTACGATATTTCTCAATTCGTCCAAATCGTTAATCAGACCGATTCCACGAACGACATATGCCTGTGAGCTTTTAGTAATGACATCACCTCCTACGTTAATATTACTTTTGGCAATCGCATCATAAAGTTCCAAAGAGGTAATGCCATAATTAATCAACTGGTGAGGATTCACACTTACCTCAAACGTCTTCACCTCCCCGCCGAAGCTCACAATATCCGCCACACCGGACACCGAACGAAGATTACGTTCAATCACCCAATCCTGAATCGTTTTCAGTTCCCGCACACTGCGCTTGTCACTACGAAGCGTATAACGGAATATTTCTCCCGTCGGTCCGTACAGAGGTTGTACTTCCGGAGTCACCCCGTCCGGAAGGTCGGCATCATTCAATAAATTATATACCTGTTGACGTGCGGTGAAATCATCGACACGATCTTCAAACATTACATTGATGACAGAAAGCCCGAAAAGAGTGGTGGAACGAATATCCGTTTTCTTCTGAACGGGATTCATCGCAATCTCAACAGGAATGGTGATAAACTTCTCTACCTCTTCGGCACTACGTCCCGGCCATTGCGTGATAATCGTCACTTTCGTATTCGTCACATCCGGGAAAGCATCTATCGGAGTATGTTTAAAGGAAACAGCTCCGGCTATAACGGCAATCGCTGTACAGAAGAAAATAAAGAATTTATTCTTCAGCGAGAAAGCCACTATATTATCTATGAATTTGTGCATACTATTTTCTGTTTTTAATCTGCATTCAACGCATTATATACCAACAATACATTATTATTCAGCACTCTGTCTCCCTCGGAAAGTCCGGAACGGATATAGCACTCCTTGCTCAACTGCTTGTACACATCCACCTCTTTCACCTGCAAACGCTCATCCGGCTCCACCACGACCACATAATTCTTTCCTCCTTCAAATACCAGTGCATGAGCATCGATACGGGGCATGGAAGTTCCATCTGCCTTACATTTCACACTTACATTCGTAAACATCCCCGGTTTCAACAAATACTCTTCATTCTTTAATTTGATACGGACATTCATCGTTTTACTTTCACTGTTCAGCAAATGATACACCTTATCAATCGTACCGGCAAACATCTTATCCGGATAAGCCAACGTAGAAATGCGTACGGAAGCACCTTCAGAAACCTTACTGATATCGCTTTCATACACATCCGCCATCACCCATACATCTGACAACCCCGAAATCGTGAACAGCTCTTCGCCCTGATCCGGACGCAACTGCATATCCCTGCTGATTTGTTTCTCCACAATAAACCCCGAAACAGGAGATTTCAGCTGATAATAAGCATTTCCGGAGAAATTATAAATAGAGAAAACATCCTTTATTCTTCTTTCTTCGGCTTCGGCACTTGTCAACTCCTGCTTCGCCTGAAGTACATCTTTATCCGAGGTCATGCCGGAAGCATACATATCCTGCGTAGCATCCATATTTCTGCGTGCCAGCAATAACTGTTGTTCCGCCTCCTTCAATTGCTTTTCATAATCTGCCACTTCTCCACTGCGGATGACTGCCAATACCTCTCCCTTACGAACAAAGTCTCCTATTTCAACCTTCAGTTCCGTTACCGTACCTCCAAACATCGGATATACATGTGCCACCTGATTCTCATTAAACGTCACCCGTCCGTTCAATGTCAGTTCATCAATCACCTCTTGAACGTGAACCGTATCGACAGATACAATTCTCAACAAGCTATCTGTCAGGCATAAGGCAGTCGGTTCAACATTCGTTTGTTCTCCTTTACCGGAGCATGCTCCCAATACGGTAGTAAGCAATATGCAAGGAAGGAATTTATTCCAGTTCATAGTCTTTGATAATTTATGAATATTAGTAGTTCAATATGGTTTGTCCGATAGTTGTATTCAAGTTTTCCATCGCCAGGAAAACGTCTTTCTTTATTTCATGTAGCTGAATACAAGTTTCTTTATAGCTGTCATAGTAATCGATAAACTCCAACAAACTGATATTCCGTTTCTTAAAGTTTTCATTCACTCCTTCTATCAGTTTTTCGAAGTTACGTTCCAGTTCCATATGGGTAGATTGATAAAGCTGAACAGCTTTATCCAGTGAAGCATAAGCGGTATAAAGCTCCATATCCGCATGGTTAGCCGCATTTTCTTGTTCCGCTCCCGCCTGCCGGATACTAAAACGGGCAGCTTTAATATTTCCCTGGTTGCGGTTGAAAATAGGCACTGACAGGCTCACTCCTATTGCAAAATAGTCATTGATAAAGTTTCCGACACGGTCATAACTACCTTTCACCGAGAATTCCGGAAATGCCATCGATTTCTGCAATTTCAAGTTCGCACGGGAAGCACTTACCATGCTCCGGGCAATCTTGAGATCCGGACGCTCATTCACCATCGCTTTCAAGTCGGCAAACGATAATTGAGACAGATCCAATTGTTTTAACACTTCTTCATCCAGCGATAGCTTAATCACAGTATCTCCCGGAAGATTTAACAAGACATTGAGTTCCCCTCTAAGGGTCAGCAACTCGTTTTCCCGTTCGTTCTTCTCTTTTTTCAAAGAGAACAGCATAGATTCCAGACGGGACATTTCCATCAACGAAATATTTCCTTTCTCCTGTTGCTGTTTCATTCCGGCAAGTAACTCTTGCAGAGAGTTCACTTCTTTCTCGTAAATAGATATGGATTTCGAAAGAAAATAGACTTGTACGAACTTCTCATTCAATTCCTGTCGAAGTGTCCTCATCACCTCTTCAAACTGATATTCCGCTATTTCCTTATTGATTTTCTCGAGCTTCACCTGTTTATTTCGCTGTCCGGCAAGATGAATCACCTGTTCAATCTCCACAACCGCTTCGCCCTCCTTACCAAAATCAAAATACTTCCCGTTCAGTCGGTTATAGACATTCTGTTCCAACGAGATTACCGGATTCTCAAATAATTTGGCTTGCAGCACTTGTGCCTGTGCCACATCAATGTTGTACCGTTCAGCTATCAGCGATAAGTTACGTTCCAGAAAACGCTGTTCCGCCTCTTTCAGGGTTAATGTTCCTGTGGTAACTTGTTGCGCACAGACTTCTCCTGTCAACAGAAGAAAAAAAGAAATTAGAAATACTCTATTCATTACTCTATTTATCTTTATTACCTTATTGTAGTTGTCGTGGCAAAATTACAATTCTGTAACCGGAGAGATGGGAAAAAGCGATTATAAGCCTCTCATATCAGATTAGAATTCGATTAGAAAATAGCTATAAAGGAAGAATTGTAAACACAACAGGAAAAATGGCTATCCTTCTTTCATCCCAACTCCCCTATCTTTGCAGAAGAGAAAATGAAATGAACCATTAAAAATAGAATATATGAAAATAATAGATTTAACCAAAGATAGTTTTGTAGAAAAAGTAGCTGATTATCAATCTTATCCTGACAACTGGAACTTCAAAGGGAATAAACCTTGCCTGGTCGATTTTCATGCTCCGTGGTGCGTTTATTGCAAAGCGTTATCGCCTATATTAGACCAACTGGCTAAAGAATACGAAGGGAAATTAGATATTTATAAAGTAGACGTCGATCAGGAACCGGAATTGGAAAGTGCATTTAAAATCCGCACCATTCCCAATCTGTTACTTTGCCCGCTGAACGGCAAACCGACAATGAAATTAGGTACAATGAATAAAAACCAATTGAAAGAACTGATAGAAACCAGTTTACTTTCAGAATAAAAATACATTAAAAGTCCGGGAAACTTCTGATGATGATAAACTGCCGGACTTTTGATATCATACAGAACATTGGCTTTTATATAGGGAGTGTGTCAAAACGCAGATTAACGCAAATTATCGCAGATTATTTCATTTATATTGATATATTAATCAACGACTTATAAAATTATTTCTGCGATAATTCGCGTTAATCTGCGTTTTATTATTCATTATGCCCCTCCTCTTTGGGGATTATTTCAACTATTCTTTATGCAACAGAATATCAGTTCCTGGAACAATCTTCCCCATCGACCATACACATCGCACATTCAGCTCCTTATCAAGAATCACAATATCGGCATCCTTTCCCTTTGCCAACGCCCCTTTCCGGTCACTCACTCCAATTAAACGGGCAGGAGTTTCAGAAGCCATGCGCACGGCATCTTCCAAAGGTATATTCGCTTTCTTCACCATGGTGCGAACCAATACATCCATCGTAGCCAAGCTACCGGCCAGTGCAGAATGATCTGCCATCTTACATACGCCGTCCTCTATGATATAGCGAGGATCAATCGGTTCGTTCCCTTCATAAGCAGCATAAGCCAAAGCATCGGTAACGAGGCACGTATTCTCTACACCTTTCAACTTATAAACTAATTTTAGAATCGTGGCAGGCAAGTGAATACCATCTGCAATCACTTCCACTGTCATCCCATCCGTCAAATATACACTCTCCACCGTACCTTCATATTTATATTCACGACGTTTGTGGAAACCCGGCATCGCATTGTAAAAATGGGCAGCATGAGAGAAACCCACTGCATACGCAGCCTTGATATCATCATATTCGGCTTCCGTATGTGTTACGGCAGTCATAATTCCTTTCGAACGGGTGTACTTTGCAAAATCATGCGCGCCGGGCAGTTCAGGACTGATATCCCAACGTCTGATACAAGAGGTATGCTCCAATAAAGGAATATATTCATTTTCATCCGGAGTTTTCAGAAAACCGTCATATTGTGTTCCCGCCATCTTCGGATTCAGGTAAGGACCTTCAATATGCAGGCCGAGAACAGGAGAATCCTTCTCTTTCATCAGGTTTTCACAGATATCGACAGCCTGATAGATTCTTTCGAACGAGGTAGATGATAATGTAGGAAATATCCCGGTAGCACCATGTTTCAAGTGTGCTGTAGTTGCCGTGCGGAATGCTTCTTCCGTTGCTTCCGTATAATCATGTCCGCCACCTCCATGTGCATGCATACTTACAAATCCGGGCACAATCGTCATCCCTCTGGCATCAATAACCGTTGCACCGATAACCGCCAAATCACTGTTGGTCACCTCTAATATTTTTCCATCACAAATCAATACGGAACCATCTTTCAACCAGCCTTGCGGGGTCAATATTCTTCCATTTATTATTTGAGTCAACATAGTCTTCGTTATTTATCAGATTTAAAACAGTTTATTGGTGCCTTCCACCAGTTCTCCCATTGCCCATACAGCTCTCACATTCAAGTCTCTGTCTAAAGCAATCATATCGGCATCCTTGCCACGCTCCAGCGTTCCTTTGCGGTCGAGTACTCCCATGATCCGGGCAGGGGTTTCGGAAGCCATGCGCACGGCATCCTCCAAAGGTATTTCCGCCTTCTGCACCATGGTACGAATCAGGCGGTCCATCGTTGCAATACTTCCCGCCAGTGCTGAATGGTCTGCCAGCTTACATACACCGTCCTCGATAATCACACGCGGATCAAAAGCCACCTGACTATCGCTGGCCGCACAAGCCAATGCATCCGTTATCAGGCAAGTGCGTTCCACTCCTTTTATCTTGTAAACAAGGCGCAAGATTGTTGGAGGCACATGAATTCCGTCTGCCACCACTTCCACTGTCATATCATCAATCAGATAAATACTTTCTACCGTACCTTCATACTTGTACTCTTTCCGTTTATGGAATCCCGGCATCGCATTATAAAAATGAGTGGCATGTGTATATCCCGCCTCGTAGGCTGTCTGTATATCCTCAAACTCGGCCTGGGTATGTCCTACCGAAGCCAACACCCCTTTCGCCGTGATATATTTACCAAATTGCATGGCTCCGGGAAGTTCCGGTGCGGCATCCCAACGCTTGATACAATGAGTTTCTTCCAACAACGGAATATATTCTTCGGGATCGGGATCTTTGATATTTTCCGGAATTTGTCCGCCTGCCATCGCCATATTGAAATAATGTCCTTCCAGATGAAGTCCGAGCACAGGGCTATTAGGCTCCGCCATCATTTTTTCAGTAGTTTCCGCAGCTGCACGGATCATGGGAATGGTAGAAGAAGAAAGAGTAGGAAAAATACTGGTAGTGCCATGCTGCATATGAGCTTTGATTGCTGTCCGGAAAGCCTCTTCCGTGCCTTCCATAAAGTCTCTTCCACCACCACCGTGAACATGGATTTCTACACCGCCCGGAACAATATACATTCCTTTGGCATCAATCAGTTTGGCTCCGATAATTGCAAGGTCACAATTGGTTACTTCCAGAATTTTATTGTCACGAATAAGAACTGACCCATCCTTCAACCAGCCTTGCGGAGTGAGGATGCGTGCATTAATGATCTGTGTTAACATATCACAAATAGTTAAATTAATTAAAGGTCTGTGTGAATCAATGACGCTCTTTTTGGGGGGAGTACATTGATTTTTTCGTTTGCAAAATTACGTTTTTCCGTTCAATCTATCGCTAAAATCGTCCGGTAAACTTCCAATATTATACAAAAAAAGGTTGCCAATCTTATCGACTGACAACCTCATTCTATATGGAGCGGAAAACGAGACTCGAACTCGCGACCCTAACCTTGGCAAGGTTATGCTCTACCAACTGAGCTATTTCCGCAAACTAAATTTCGTCATTCAGAAATCTGAAAGATGGGTGCCCAGAACAGGACTCGAACCTGCATGCCTCTCGACACACGCACCTGAAACGTGCGCGTCTACCAATTCCGCCACCTGGGCAAAACTTAGTTCCATTATTTCAAAGAAACAAGAGCGGAAAACGAGACTCGAACTCGCGACCCTAACCTTGGCAAGGTTATGCTCTACCAACTGAGCTATTTCCGCATTTCACTTTTATAAACTGTGAAGAGAAGGAGACTCGAACTCCCACGACATAACTGTCACTACCCCCTCAAAGTAGCGCGTCTACCAATTCCGCCACCTCTCCATAATTTTAAAGTTTAACCTTTGTGCCCAGAACAGGACTCGAACCTGCATGCCTCTCGACACACGCACCTGAAACGTGCGCGTCTACCAATTCCGCCACCTGGGCAAAGATTATTGTTCCAACATTTCAAAGAAACATGAGCGGAAAACGAGACTCGAACTCGCGACCCTAACCTTGGCAAGGTTATGCTCTACCAACTGAGCTATTTCCGCATTTTTCCGTTTGCGGTTGCAAAGGTAGGGATTTTCCGTAAACCTGCAAACATTCTGCCTACTTTTTTCACAGAAATCTGTTCACTTTGCATCGACCGCAAAACAATCATTTTGATTATCAACTCATTCGGTCACGATAATCTTCATAAGAAAATTGCTTGTATATTTCAGCTTTCCCCTCTTTTGTCCAGATGGCAATGGCAGGATGATGAATTCCGTTAAACATATTTGTCTTGACCATCGTATAATGAATCATATCTTCGAACACAATACGCTCTCCGATTTGTAACTCATGATCGAAGCTCCACAGCCCCATATAATCACCGCTCAAACAGGAATTTCCTCCGAGACGATAAATATATTTTCCTTCATTTCCCATTTCCGCACCACGCACGGCAGGTTGATATGGCATTTCCAGACAGTCAGGCATGTGGCAAGTGAAACTGACATTCAAAATTGCCGTCTTGATGCCACGACTTTCCACCAGATCCACTACTTCGGAAGTCAGCACTCCCGTCTGCCAGGTAAAGGCCGAACCGGGCTCCAGAATAATGCGCAAATGAGGATAACGTGCTTTTAACCCTTGCAACAGTCTTATCAAATGATCAGTATCATAGTCTTTGCGGGTCATCAGGTGTCCACCACCCAGATTCAACCATTTGATCTGTGAAAACCAGCGGGCAAATTTAGCTTCGAGATGTTCTAATGTACGTTCCAACTCATAAGAAGAAGATTCACAGTGACAATGGCAATGAAAGCCTTCAATCCCTTGCGGTAATGCTTCGGGGAGCAGATCGGCCGTTATCCCAAAACGTGTGCCGGGTGCACATGGATTATAAAGTTCGGTTTCCACTTCCGAATATTCAGGATTTACGCGGATACCACAAGAAATACCGCTTCCTTCTGCAACCACCATCGGATAGAAACGTTCAAACTGCTGCATTGAGTTGAATGTGATATGACTGCTGCAACGCATGATTTCCGGGAAATCCTGTTCCGTATAAGCAGGAGAATATGTATGCGCCTTACTGCCGAACTCATCCAATGCCAAACGGGCTTCATACACCGAACTTGCCGTAGAATGATCTATATATTCACGGAATATAGGGAAAGAACGCCACATGGCAAATGACTTGAAAGCAAGGATGATCTCCACTCCCGCCCTGTCGGCTACGCTTTTTATCAAACACAGGTTCTTTCTTAAAAGTTCTTCTTCCATGATGTAACAAGGAGAAGGGAACTGATTAAAATCTATCATATATAAAAATATTATCTAAAATAACGCCTTATGAACGTGAATGCAAAAATACAAATTCAAAAGCAAAGAGGGATTGTTTTATTTTTAATTAAGATATTGGTTTTCGCGAACTTTTTCTTATTTTTACACCTTTATAATCTATAAGTAGTTATATCATCCTAAATACCTGATTGAATATGAATAAAGATTTAAGAAAAGTAGTGATTCTGCTGGCACATCCAAACATAAAGGGATCCCAAGCAAACAAAGCATTAATTGATGCTGTCAGTGACATGGAAGGGGTGGCAGTTTTCAATCTTTACGAGCTGTCGCAGGAAATCGCTTTCAATGTAGATGAATGGAGTAAAATCATTTCCGATGCCTCGGCTGTCATCTATCAATTTCCTTTCTATTGGATGTCTGCGCCGTCATTGCTAAAGAAATGGCAGGATGAAGTCTTTACTTTCCTATCCAAGACTCCGGCAGTCGCCGGCAAGACATTGACAGTAGTAACAACTACGGGGTCCGAATACGAAGCCTATCGTAGTGGCGGCAGAAACCGTTTCACTACGGACGAATTATTACGTCCTTATCAGGTTAGTGCCATTCATTCGGGAATGTCATGGCAAACTCCTATTGTTGTTTACGGAATGGGAACGGCAGACGCAGGGAAGAATATTGCTGAAGGAGCAAACCTGTATAAACAACGTGTGGAGATGCTTATCGGTAGCAGTAATGCCGGGAATAATTGGTAAGACTATACAAAGCGTAGCTTTATCCTATCTAAAGCTACGCTTTACAAGTGCTAAAGCTTAGCTTTAGGTATCATCAACCACTTCTTTTTCAACGTCAGCACCGGCAGGAAAATAAATACTCCGATTACAGACATTATCAATCCTCCGATAGTGCCTGCTGCCAATGGAAACCAAAAGCCTTCTTTCTCCAAACCTACCATAAAAGGAATGAATCCTAAAATGGTAGAAGTCACCGTCAGGAAGATAGGAATCACTTTCGTATTCCAGGCTTTCACGTAAGCCCGAAGCGGTGAAAGACGCGGAAAACGTTTACGAACGGAATTATATTCATTCAAGATATAAATGCTCGCATTTACCGTAATTCCACAAAGCAAAACAAAGGAAGCAAATCCTCCCTGATCGAAATTCAATTTGAACCAATAGAATGTCAGAAACACGCCGATATAAGATACAGGAATCACAAAGATTATTGCCAATGGCTGTTTCAATGAATTGAACAAAATACTCGTAATAAAGAAAATAATAGCAATCACAATCAAAAGCAGGCGATATTGTTTATTATCCTTTCCGCCCCATGACCAGTTATTATCTTCCGATTTAGCAGTATATCCCATCGGAAGGATCTCATTAAACTCTTCCAAATCCTTTTTCAGTAGTTTATTTCCCTGTTCCGAAGAGCCGATATACTCATATTGCAGGCATAACCGATACTGCTGATTCTCCTTGGCCACTTCCTGCGGCATCTGCCCTTTTTCCACAGTTGCCAATTCCGACAACTTATATTCTCTCCCTCCTATTTGAAAAGGATAAAACTGCATCGCCCACACATCCCTATCCACCGACTGACGCGAAGAAAGCTTTATCTTTTCAGTACCCTCTTCCGCCATCACTGAACCAATTTCCATATTCCGTCCATATATCGGATGGATAGCGGCAAACAACTTTCCGGCTCCAATCTCCTCCTCTGCCATTCGCTGTTTATCCAGATTAAAATAGAATTCCATATAATCATCTTTCCACCAAGAGAAATCAGAACCGATTGTCACTTCTCTAATCCGACGGTGAGACAACAACTTTGCTTTTAACTCTTCAGCCCAACCATACAGTTCATCATAATTATATCCATACATCTTCACCCGGAAAGACCCCGCATTCTCACGTACATCATTACTGAATCCCTGGTCCTGCAAGCCATATATGCTCCAATTTCCACCTCCCAGTTGAAGAGCTTTACTAATCATATTAGCTTTCAATGTATAAGGAAAACCGCTTTTCTGGTGTTCTTTCGTAAAATAGATATGAATAGATGCCCTGCGGGCACTTTCCACAGATGTCTGGAACTGCTTGATCTCTTTAAATTCACTCAAATAAGTCTCCATTCGTTTAATCAGTGTATTCATCTGCTCAAGTGTACTTCCATTCGGCAAATTGGCATTAGCGTGAAGCACTACCTCTTCATTATTTGAAAAGTAACTTCCTTCATACACCTTTTGCACAAATAACCTCAAAGTGCCGCCCAATGCCTTATCCACTATTGGTTTCACCTTTTCCTTATAAGTGGAAGTACCCAATGTCTTATTATAAGCTATCGCCCATTTATCATCACCTTTCATCTTTTCCGGTAATAGAAATACCGGTAATCCGAATGCCAATAATAACAAAATACACACTGCCACCCTCCAACGGCAAAGAACTTGTATCAACCACCTGTAAAAACGGCTAAAATAAACCGGAATCCGGCGTATTCTTGAACGCATCCACACAAAGAAATGTATATTCCCAATCCTCCATCTAACTATTGAAAAAGAAGACTTCTTTCTTCGTTTCAATCCTATTTTATCAATCAGAGAAGGAACAAAGAATAAGGCAACCAGCAGTGATACCCCCAGATTTATAATGACTACTGCTGCAAAATCCTGTAAATTAAGCCGTATCTTCTCATCCAAAAAGAAAATGATAACCAAGGCTCCCATTGTTGTCAACGTAGCTGCAAGAATAGACATAAATGCCTTCCGGTCTCTGCGTCGCAGATAATGATCACTCATTACAATTGTATTATCTATCACCAGATTTAATGAGACCGTAATACCAGCTAACGAATACAGTTGCATTTCCAATCCGAATACATAATAAAGGATTACAGCTATCGTCATATTGACAATCAAGCTAATCACAATCAAAAAAAGATATTTAGGACTGAAGGTTATCAACAATACAAACAGAAGCAAAATGGCTACAGTCATTCCTGTACGCAAATAGATTTTGCCCAGTTCTTCCTGAATAAATTCCGTTGCATCATAACTGGCATGAATTTCATATCCTGCCGGAAGTAACAACCGGATATCGTCCATAGATGCCTTCACCTTTTCACTCAATGCCAGTTGATTTGCCGTTTCCTCTGCAACAATCGACAGATAGATCGAATTCAGCCCATTAATCCGGTAATAGCTCTGAGGTTGTTCCTCCATGCGGGAAACCTTTACCAACTCATTCAGACCTATGATCTTACCATCCTTCATTCTCACCTTTATCTGCTCCGCATCAAACTCCCGAATCTCATTCTCGGGAACCAATGCCAGACGTATCCATTGTCTGCCCGCAGTTCCCTGTTCCATATCATAAGTACCCAGAAATTCTTTCTGATAATGCAACCGGACGGCCTGACGAATATCATCCGTACTTACCCCAAGTATACACAATTGTTCTGAATCATACTCCAATCTCCACTCCATCGGAGTAGCTCCACTTAGATTAATCCTATAAATTCCCTGAATCTGTGCAAGACGTGTTTTTATATGTTCCTCCGCATATTGCTGAATTAAGATAGGAGTAGCGGGCGCATTGATCGTAAATGCCATAAAAGGTCCCTGACTACTCTGCCCCGGACTATGCATCTGAATATACGGATAGCTCACCCCGTCCGGCAGTTCCGGCCATGTCTGGCGAATAATAGTAGAAGCCTCAAAACGGGCAACCGCCGCATCCACATGTTTATCCAGATTCACACTGACGCTTCCCCATCCATTTCCTGACGTAGAAGAAATTCCCCGAATCCCTTTCACACGGGCGAGCATTGCCTCCAATTTACTGGTAGCCGTCATTTCCACCACACGTGCCGAAGTGCCCGGCATACTGAAACGTACCGTGAAACCGGGTAATGTGCGTGACGGATTCAGTTTGACAGGCAGCAACGGAATAATCGCCACCCCAACCAATGCCACACAGACAAAAGCCACAATCAGTGTGAAAGCGGAGGCTTTTGAAGACTTTTTTATTTCAGAATCTATATTTTGCATTATTATTTATATGAATGGGAATTTTTAGGCACGGATTACACGGATTACGCTGTTGCTTTGTACAATCATATATCAGAAAACCGTGAAATCCGTGTAATCCGTGCCTAAATTAAAATTATCATTTGATCAACTTCCCTCCGTTAAAATCAAACCTGTCCGAAAGCGAAAGTTTCGAAGCAAAATCAAATAGAGTGAGCCTTCGTATCTTATAATAATTCAGCCAATAGTTCTGTAAGGCAGAGATAAAATTGCGTTGTGCCTGTTGCTGTCTGTTGAGAGAAAGAGTCAGACTATTAATATCTGCTTTACCGATAATAAAACGCTGTTTTGTTTCATTGTAAGCAAGTATGGACAGATCCAACGCTTCTTCCGCACTGGCTATCAACTGCTGCTGGATATTAAAATCGCTTACCGTCATGATTACTTCCTCCTCGATGCTTATCTCATCCTGACGTGCCGATATCTTCACTACATTCAGATTATTCCTCGCCATATTATACTTTCCCTTGCGAACACCCCAGTCCAGTAGCGGAATAGAAACACTGACTGCCACCAAATCCTGCTGCATCGGCTTATGATACACATCCCCGAAGTTATCCGCCACCTGGTTGAAGCCAATACTTGCATTCACACTTGCATTAAAGCGAGATTCCTTTTTTGTCTTATCCACACTTCGTTCCGCTTCAAGTACATTCTGTTTCAGGCCCAACAATTGCGGGTTATTATTCCTACCCCACTTCAAAGCCTCATCTATCGGAATTTCCATCCTTTCCGGACGGGAAGGAAGTTTTAATTCAATTTGCGTATTCTTATCCAGATTGAGGAAAGATGCCAGTGAGAACATAGCCCGTTTCAGGTCACTCGCTTTATTTTGTAACGTATTCTGCGCATTCACACGATCCAGCTTCAACGTCAACAAATCAGCCTG
The DNA here is from genome assembly GCF_040812255.1 of Bacteroides sp. L008. Classification (NCBI taxonomy): domain Bacteria; kingdom Pseudomonadati; phylum Bacteroidota; class Bacteroidia; order Bacteroidales; family Bacteroidaceae; genus Bacteroides; species Bacteroides sp. L008. Next base: position 1,429,747 of record NZ_JBFNXO010000001.1, read on the forward strand.
CGAAATAGCCGCAATTCGATGACGCTGTTGCCCTATACGATACAACGTATCCGTAGAAGCCAGATTTTCTTTGGCTAGATTATATTCCGCCTGTGCCATAGCCAGAGAGAAAAAATAATTAGTAGCAGTTTCCGACACCTTTTCCACATTATAGAGAAATTCCTTTTTTACGCGTTCGTATTTTAACGGCTCTATCTTCCGTTCCCATTTAAAGGAATTATATCCCACCAGACTTTGTGAGTATCCAATTCGTATAGGGACACTCGTGAACTGTGTCGCACTGTTCCCTCCGAAATTACGCATATAGGCAAGATTCGATTCCAGATAGAATGTACCTCCAGTCAAATCAAAGTTCTGTTTCACACTCAACCCTCCATAAGCATAGTAAGACTGTTGCGTACGATATACATCCAAATCCTGTCCCGAATCGTATCGTTTCGTTATATCCCGGTTATATTGTGCCGGAGTAACATCCAGTGTCAGACTAGGCAAACGATTTGCCCGGTAAGTCCTGTATTCCCAATAACCGGATAAATACATATTCTGCGTACGGAAGGACTCCAACGAACTGTCGTTGGCAAGAGAAATAGTCCGGTTCAAATCCAATACCAGGTGTTTCTGTGCTCGAAGCTGGGATTCACCACAGAGGACACAGAGGGCACAGAGGAAAACGGGAATTCTTTTCTTTAATCTATTCATAACTCTCATTTTTGGACTAATACTTAATACCTAATATTTATTTTCTTGTTCCGGTAAATAAACCAGTAAAGCAATGGTATGATAAACAGACTCACCGCCGTACCAATCGACATCGTTCCTATCATAGCAATAGACAGAGGTTTTTGCAATTCCGAACCCATATCCGAAGAAAAAAGCAGTGGTACCATTGCGAATATTGTAGTCAATGAAGTCATGATGATCGGTCGTAAACGTCTTCGGCCAGCTTCATGTATAGCTTCTAATAGCGGGACACCTTCCTTACGTAATTCATTAATAGCATCCAGTTTCAGAATAGAGTCATTGATTACGATACCACAGGTAACAATAAGTCCGATAGCAGACATTAAATTCAGCGTATGTCCACAAATCCAAAGCAAAAGCAAGGCAAATGCAAGGTCAATCGGTATCTCCGCCAGAACAAGCAAAGGCTGCAAAAAACTTTCAAACTGTGCGGCAAGAATAAAATACATCAGCAACAACGAAATAAATAAGATTACCACCAATTCATCCAGCATCTCGCTATTGGAAAAGAAACTGCCGGAAAAACCGGTATCCCAATCCTTCATTTCTTCCGCTGTTTGTTTCACCTCTCTTATGAGTTTGTTCCCGTCCGATACACCGTAAAAATCAAAAGGGATATATTCCCCGTTACGTCCGGCAGCAATACTCTTCAAGTCTTCGGCAGGAGTGACCGTCACCAGCTCCCGGAGTGGAATATACTCTCTGTTGCCTTTATTGTCCGGTTCAGTCTGTATCAATGTTTCCTGTAATATTTCATTCACAGTCTTCTCACTGCCCGCAACGTTAATCGGAAGATATTGCTGGTAGGAATGCAGCATAGTCACACTATTTTCCCGGAAAGCAGTTTTCAAGACTCGATAAAGTTCATTGTAAGCAACACGGTAAAGCAGTAGCTTTTCCTTATTGATACTTAGGTTCAACTGATTTTCAAAAGCAATACCTGTAGGAGCGATTCCCGTTCTTCGGAATAACTCCTGTTCCAGCATCCGGATATCTCCCGCTTCCGGTGCTTTTGCCTTATTACGGGTGTAAAATTCGGCTATGATATCCGGTTCTCCCGTTACAAAAAGCTTCTCAAATACCGTCTCCGGTGGAGAGAAAGAAATAACGGAAAGCGGATAATCTTCTTTCAGTTTATGATATATTTCCTGCTGCAAAGGATTGATTGTTTCTGATGTCTCCGTTCGGAAATAGAGTTCTGCTTCGGAAGAAGAAAGTTCCCTTTCACGATTCAGAAGAAAATCCTGTCTGCCAACCGATGCCGTGTGCTCCAATACCTGTTCTTTTAAATCCTTAAAAAGCTCATCCACACGCCGCCTGTTTTCATCCACATGAATATTTTCATTCCACTCGATTCGGGCGATCAATTCATTCTCTTCTATATCAGGCATCCGCTGCTTGTCTATAAAGAAAAAGAAGAATACACAAAGCGGAATAGAGATAATACAAAACAATACACTAAATGTTTTGTGACAGAACACCCAATCCACACCGGCATCATAGAATCGATCCAATGTATGATCCTTTATCGGGTTATTGAATTTAAAAGAAAGCCATTTCCATTTCCGGGTATGAATACCTGTCCGATAAACCAGCAGATAAAGCACCGGAAGAAGCATAATACCTGTGAAATACGAAATCATCAGTCCCACTGTAACCGAAAAGGCCTGATCATAGAAAATAGCTCCGGCAATACCACTCATAAAAATCAAGGGAGCAAATACAGAAATGGTAGTCAGGGAAGAACTCAACATGGGTGTCACCACTTCACTTGTCCCTGTTATACAGGCGCGGCGCAATGAATATCCCCGTTCCCGGTATTGTGAAATATTTTCGGTCACAATGATCGAACTGTCAATCATCATACCCAATGCCAGAATTAATCCGGCAAGCGAGATGATATTCAGGGACATATTGCACAGATAGAAGAAAACAAAACTAATCACGATAGAAACCACCATACTAAGTCCGATCACCAACGGAGATTTCACATCTCCCAAAAACAGGACAGCTACCAGACAGATAAAGAAAAAACCTAAAGTAAGATTCTGTTGCAGATTTGAGATGGTGTAGTCCAGTAGCTCCGTCTGGTTGCGACTGATATTGAAGTCAATATCAGGATATAACCGCCTAAAATGCTCCATCGTCCCTACCAAGGAGTTCTTCATCTTGTCCATATTCTCATCCGCCTGCTTGATGACAGCCAGTGTCACCGCACGCTTTCCGTTCGATAAGGACACGCCCTTCTCTTTCACAGGCACGATATTGACCTTGCAGAAATCCTTTAACTGCACAATGCGGTCGCCCTTACGCAGATAGATATTTTCCACATCTTCCGCCGTACGCAGTAATGTCGAGAATTTGATATTATATTCATAGTACCCGTCACGTACCGTCATACTGCCCGGTTCTACATTGTTGGACGACAGGGCGGACTCAATATCCTCGATGGCAAGTCCCATCATGGCAAGCTTGTCCTCATCGGGCACAATCTGTACCTGACGTTCCACCAGTCCGGTCACGTCCACCATAGCCACTTCTTCAAGCTGCTCTATCCGGCGCTTGATAACCGATTCGGCAAATTCACACAAGTCAAGAAAGGATTGCTGTCCCGTGGTAGCAGTACTATAAGCACTGTCATTCTTCAAAGTCAGATTCAGGTAGAACACGGGAATATCCGTTGCGCTCGCCTTGATGACTTTCGGACGTTCCGTTTCCTTGGGGAGATAGTTCATCGCAGCGTCTATCTTCTCATTGACCTCGATAAAAGCAAGGTCCGTATTAGTGCCGAACTCAAAAGACAGGCGGATGATGCCCGCCCCGTCCCTTGATTCGCTATGAATGTCTTTCAAAGTGGAAACTTGAATCAGTTGGCTGCGCAAAGGTTTCACAATCGTGTTTTCCAGTTCGCGGGCGGATGTATTCGCGGCAGACACTTGTACGGTAATCTCCGGAATGGCGATATTCGGAAGCAGCGATACCGACAGTGTGGAATAAGTCACCAGACCGATTATAAAACAGGCGGTGAACGCCATCAATACGGCGATAGGACGCCGGATTAAAAATTTTATCATACTTACTTTAGTTTTAGTCACGGATTACACGGATTACGCTGTTGCTTTATGCTATCACAATTCTAAAACCGTGAAATCCGTGTAATCCGTGCCTTTTTGATTATCTTACATTTACTTCCGCTTCATGCGCCAGATTCAGGTTTCCGGTCACAATAACCGTGTCTCCTTCCAATAAACCGTCTTCAACACCTTTCTGGGATTTATCAGAAACGATGTATTCCGTTGCGTTCTCCAGTCCCGTATGCACATAGTTCCACATAGCCTTGCCTTCTTTCAATGTGAACACCACCTGCTTGCCGGAGCGCAGTACCACAGCCGTCTTGGGAATCACCAACTGTTCACCCAGATTCCGCCTGACACTGACCCTCACATTCATACCGCTGAACAGCCTGCCTTCACCGTTTACGTCAGCCTTCACCTTCACCATTCCATTGGTATCCACCAACGGATTGACTTCAGATACCCTACCCTCAAACGAGCTTCCCCCGGCATAAGGAATGACCGTCACCTTATCACCTTTTTTAATAAAGGCAAGTTCATTCTCCAATACGGTAAATTCAGCTTCCATTCCTTTGGCATCAAGAATAGTACAGAATACTTCCGAGGTATTGGCCGGATTATAAGGCTTTGAAAAAAGATTAGCCACCACCCCGTCAAAAGGCGCGGCAAGCGTCGCATGCTCCGTCTCCCTTTTTGCCAGTTCGTACTGGGATTTCGACTGCTCGTAACCGCTCTTCACTTTCGCAATCTTCATTGTCTCCACAGGAACCTTGCTGAAATCATCCGGCGTATATCCCTGCCCGATGAGTACATCTTTCAATTCTAGCTCAGCTTTCAACAGAGCGTCTTCCGCCTGGGACAGTTTCTGCTCCAGACGAAATCTGTCCAATTCCGCCAGTTTCTGCCCTTTATGTACACGGTCGCCATTCTTCACATAAATACGGGCAATGACTTCGCCCGTTTCAAAGCGCAAATCGGCTTTACTGCGGGCATTCACCTTTCCGTTGCTTACCAGTTCATGGTCAAAATTCCGCTTCTTCAGAATTTGGGTAGTAACTTCATTCTTTGTGTCAGGAAGAACGGTAGTCACTCCTTTCTCCTGTTCATCAGCACTATTTTTCTTGCCAGAGCAAGAGGTGTTTGCTCCTAATGCCAAACATAACAGTAACCATATACAATCGTGTTTCTTCATATTTATTGGTTCTTTTATTTCAATAATTTCTTTACTTCTTCTCTCATTTCTCTGACTGCCGTAGACTGCACTTTCGGTTCTTTCGTCAACACTATTTCAGCAACATATTTTAATTTTTCAGGTTGCCGATATTTTGGCTCCGCATAAAGTTTCGCCAACAGATAATAGGAATAAATCCGCCCCGGAAGCCGGTGCGTAGACCGAATCAGGTATTCTTCCGCTTGCTCATAATCTCCTGATGCCTGATAATTCTTGCCGATAATATTCAGAATCATGGGATCATTACTGTGTGTCATCGCTTCCTCCAATATCCTTGTCGAGTTATCATATTCTTTCAATTTATGCAGAGAATATCCGTATTCAAAAAGAAATGCTCCACGATTTGCTAATTCGGGATATAACTTCTCGTAGTCTTCTTTAGCTGACTGGTAAGCCCCTATATTATAGAGCATCTTACCACGATGCCAGTCCTTACACGCATCATATTGGTTGTTTTTCCAATAATACGCTCCCAATAGGACCATCAGCGAAACAAAAAATAATAGTATTATCTTTGAACGCCCGATAACACAAGCCGCCAATAAAAAATAAAATGTCACTGCAAATCCAGGAATCTGTATCGGATAAGAGGAAAAGGCAAATACCATAACAGAAATTACACTCCCACAAAGACCTATTCTTCCTTCACTGCTCCCCTTCCAAAGACAAAATCCAATAACTAAAGAGACAACTAATAAGAAAGGAATCCCATATTCCACTGCTACTTGCAGATATTCATTAAAAGCATATTCCGGACTTCCTGCCACCAATTCTTCCGTTTCCGAATATTCTCCGTTGGCGAAATAATCTTCCTGCGCTCTGCCATAGGCCGAAACAAAATTCCCAGTTCCATGTCCGATAACGGGACTTTCGGCAATAGTAAGAGTGCTGACTTTCCACATGAACAAGCGTCCGTTGGCGGAAGTGGCTTTCAGTTGGAAAAGTGCGTAACCAATCATTATGATTATAACACCGCCTGCGATACAAACCAGTCCTACCTTTCTTTTATCTCTCTCTCTAATCTCCTTTAATTTGCTTCCCCATGAAGCGTGCATCCCATATACCCATACACCCGATATAATGGCAGCAATCCAAGCCGAACGGCTCATTCCGGCAGGTAGTACACAAAGAATCAACAGCATCACTCCCAATGCCATATAATATTCCCCCTGTTCTCCCCATGTACGTTCTGTTTTTTCTTTCAAATTTAGCCATTCATACAGGCAAAGCGGGAATATCATCGCCAAATATCCCGAATAAGGTCCCGGATTATAGAAAGAGCCCGTAAGTGCATATAAAGAGTGATTGGAAACAGCCAAGCCATATATCTGCCTCAATCCCCAGATAGCTTCCATTCCTCCCAATATAATCAATACCCATGTCACGATGGTTGGAAAAGACAAATAGTTTTTTCTATTCAGACAAAAGGATAATAGACAGCAAACGACAAAAACAAAAGTCATGCGTCCCAACCATAGTATTTGATATGCCATTTCACCGACAGGAATATCATTCGAAGTAGCAAAAACTACTACGCTCAAGATTGCCGCAACTCCTGTAAGAGTTATTACATCCGCCATATTCTTCTGTGTCATCCGCATCAATTCCAACTTTATTTTCGTTCTTTATTTGATTTTCTTCATAATTCTGTCCCAACGGGGTTTCTCCGTAAATTTATCTTCCGAATACCAAATACGGGTAGCCTTACCTACAATATATTCTTCAGGCAACATCCCCCAGTATCTTGAATCTTGTGAATTTGCCATATTATCACCGGAAACAAAATAATAGTTCTTTTTAAAGCGATACTGGATAATCACGCTGTCCCCCAATACTATCTGTCCGTCTTTTATACGTAGTTTCTTCTTCTGTTCCCAACCTATCAACTGCCTGTACAAAAGGCAATTCGTACGGTTCATCATTACTATCTGACCTTTCTTGGGAATCGGCAAAGGTCCGAACTCACAAATAGTCCATCCAATTTGTTTGTCATACGGAAATGTACCTACTACAATGCCATGCTGTTTCGGATACTGTAATCCAGCGAGATATTGTTGAGCCTTATAGTTTCCCAACTGTTCATCACAACCACGTATTTTATAAAATCCTCCCCGAATCTCTAATGTATCTCCCGGCAAAGCAATACAACGCTTTACATAATATTGCATTACATCCATCCGTACACTATCCCAACGATTCATTTGATATGGGAAATTAAAAACCAGTATATCATTTCTCTTGAAATTCCCAAATCCGGGCGTTCGGTGAATAACAACATCCTCATTATTCAAAGCTGCAAACACATCGAACAAACGAGCCCCCTTTATCATCTTATTAACTAATATCCGGTCGCCATCCTTCAACGCCGGTTCCATAGAATCCGAAGGTATCCTGAATGAAGTAAAGCAGAACAGTTGCATCAAGAATAGAACTACTACCATACAGAATATGAAGAATGCTAAATTCTCCAGTATCGCCCAAATTCTCTTTACTTTACTCATAAGTTTCCCTTTAATTGAACCAATTTGTGATAAGCCATCAGTCCTAACACACATTTCACACGTTCGTCATCATTATCCAATAATCCAACAGATGGAAAAGTCATTTTCTTCATTCTTTCCTGCAAATAATCCGCCCACAAGCACAACTGTTTCCAATGCATATCAGCGTAACCGAAATCCTGTTCCGCTTCTACAATAGCAGTTGTCATCATCAACATATTAGACGCCGCTTCTACAGCACAGTCTTCCAATTTTACTTGTTTACTAGCAATAGGATACAAACCTATATCGTAAGGTGGATACTTCTTCACCCAATAAATATCTTCACAATATGCAAATATTGGATTCAACAAGCCTTTCATCCAGTCAGTACAGTTAAAAAACAACAACGTTGGAAAATTTTCATAAGCTTCTCTGACATTACTCAAAGTATCACCAAAACAAAAAAGCTTATTATCCGAGGATAACACAAACCTATGAGAGGATATAAAATTACGATAAGCAGGAAGCATTTGTTCGGCAAAAGCTTTATTCCCTGCTTGAAACGCCTTGATATTCCACCGATAATCCAATTTATTACATTCTGCTTTCAACTCCTGATACCTGTTTCCTACAGACATCATCAATTCTTTTATTTCTCTTGTTCCATCCTTATTCCAAAGTGGGCGTAAACTCTCACCACTATACTGGAAAGTTTTCCCTTCTTCATATCCGAGAAGCAATACCCCCCTATTTTCATTTCCCGCACACAATTTTTGAGATAGAATGATATGATTATCTTCACACGAAAAGGTTGTTTCATCTGCTGCCATAGCCAAATACAAACTGTCGGACTTCACAAAACACCAATCCTTATCGACCCAACTATCAATTTTCCTTTTGCCAAACATCCATTCAGTGTCCACGTCGAACAAAACTTCCACCGTATGTTCCTTTTCGCTTTTCGTACGAACCTGATAGGTCAGAAAACCGACAGGCCATCCTGTCATATTCCACTTTTCCGATAAGGAAGAGGAAACAAAGTCAATCTGAAGTTCCACATCTCCACATTGGAAAATAAATTGAGTCTGCGTAGCTTGCACTTCCATTTCTTTCAAAGTTGCCGGTTCTGCATCAGCATATGTTTTATTTTCTATATACAAGCCAAAATCCAACAAGCCGGCACCACCCGTATTACGACAGTATGCAGCCAGAACATTATCTCCATCAACTATTTGACTAACAGCTTCATCAGTCAAGCGTTGACATTTCGTTCGATGCGTAAATCCATTCTCTAACAGAAATCCCCCATTACAAAAAAGCTTTATTTGATCGTCACATACATAACGGGCATACACCTTATGATTCTTCAAAACATCTTTATTGTCCACCTTGATATGCCTGCGAACATAAAAATTTTCCGCTCCCCACAGAGTATGAGCCGGATAATAATATCCCTTTGTCGGACCAAAAGCTCCGTTACCTTCATTCCACAAAGAATCATCATATTCTCTCAATTCCCATCCTTTTCCCGGATACAAAAAAGAATATTTCCCCATCCATCCGATAGTATCCTCTGAAAGAGGAGCTAAAGGAGATATACGCAAAGAATCGTCTCCCATGAAACGATAAGCTTTACCGTCTACACGCAAAAGACCTGTTATCGGGAATACTTTCCCGGTTCTCAACTGCGGATAACTTTTATTTAGCGAATCACCTATTACTTTGATACTAACATCGGGAGTAATCGCCAATAATGTATGTTCAGAAGGAGCAATACCGGAAAGATGCGAAATCTTCTTATCCGAATAAGAACAAGCATATATTAGAGAAATAATACCCGAGATTATAATTATTCTCCATGCCACGACAAGCCTGATATGAGTTCTTATTTCCATAGCTGAGTTCCGTTTTCATAAATAAAGATTCTCTCGTCCAGTCCGCGCGTATGATTTCTCAGAAGTAACAGTGTATTTACGGGAATATCCCGAAATACCAGTGAATCGGCAGTTGCTTTTATTTTTCCGGCAGACTTCCAATCCCGGTCACAATAAAATAACTCATATACATCATCAGGACGAACATAATTATCCCTATTGCGCGGAGTATAGACAATACGGTCTACGCAGACTTTTCTGCCTAAATCAAGTCCTGCCCATCCTCCGGTAGGCTTAAAATAGTCGAAAGAAGTCCATGTTTTCCCGTCAAACACATTGGTATATTCATGCGTTCCGTCATGTTGATAGCATCCGGGAGTCCCTATCACTTTCCCTGACAGAGCAACAGTATCATTCTTCTCATAAAAAGCGACTTCTGAAATATTACATGCGCTTCTGGGTGGACCAAAATATCTTAGATAACGATATTTTTTATCAGACCAACTCTTTACAGTTGTATTCAAACGATTAGGTCTGCCCTGTATTATGAACAAAGTGTCTTTTTCCAAAAAATCAGGATGGTTGCTCCCTTCAAAAACACCGCCTATCATCCGGTCTCTGAACATATTTTCTCTCCCAATATCACACTTGGCATATAATACTACATCTTCCTTCCCCTTTCCTGCAGGATAATAACAGTTCTCATTACTCTGTTTATCAACATAAAAAGGATCGGTCAGAAAGCATAATGTTCCATCCTCATAAGTAGCCACTCTCATAAACGAACCATTCCGTACATACTGAAATGCCAAATGCCCCGCATCATATGCAGTCCAGTCAACAGGAGTCCAACGATCCCTGTCACTGACACATAGATAAGCCATTTTCCCGCTCCGTTTCGTTTTATACTGTTTTTCTAAAGGGATAACCAATTCTTTCTTAAAATTATAGCCATATCCATAAGTTACGTCTGTAAATTTCGGCAAACGCCAAAAAGGATATACTTCTTCACCATACTTTGCCATTTGCTCATACAGGTCTCTATTCACACTAAAAGTATATCTATACACTTTGGAACTGTCATCCCACCGATACCACCAGTTCTTCCGTACAGGTCGCAATTTTTGCGGGAAATCAGTCATATATTCCTCTCCATCCTTATTCCATGTTGTCAACCAAAAATGCCCGGCATTTATGTAACTTCGTACAGGAACAAAATCTATGGCACAAGGAATGCCCAAAGCACGGAATAGATACACAGCAAAATCGGTCACTTCCCTACATGTACCGGATAAGTATTGTACATATTCCGGCCCTATATGTCCAAATGGATAGGGCGTTACAGAAGTATAATAATAGCTCTTATCAGGCAATTTACTTATTAGATAATTAGCGGCAACCACCGGGTCTTCAATATCCAATGAATCAGACATACGTAATGAATCCAGTAACGAATTATATTTGTCATAATACATTTCACGCCAATAAGTTAATGGTTCATCACCTATTCGGTAAGGCAATAAGTACTCACAAAACATTTCAAATGAGATATTCTTTCCCCAAGGTTGTTCCTGCCAAACCTTAAATGCCCAGTCAATATTATGGCATAGGTAGGCAGAATCTATTTCCATAATATCTCGTTTCTTGCTGGGCTCCTTCATAGGACCATATATCTTCTTAATAGAATCAGCTACTTGTTGCGGAGTTTTTCCTTTACTTTTCTTCAGCCATGTATAGTAAGATTTATAATTTTCAAATTGTTCACTATCGGAATAAGTATAAAAAGGAATATTTTCTATAAGGAAACAAGCTGCTTTATATTTTAGGCTGTCTGCCAAATTTATTCGATAATAATGAAGCACCTTTTCTAATTCTTTTCTATTTTCACCAGCCACTTGTAATACTGTTTCCAAAGAAGTAACATACTCTTTTCTAAGAGAGTTTATTATTACTTTTCCAATTAACATGATAACAAGTACAATAACTAAAGTATATTTAAAATTCCTGTTCATACATTTTTAATGAGCATTTCCAGTAACTTTCACTCGTAATGGTGCATTAGATGCATTACAATAAACTGTAATAGTCTTATCAAAACGTTCCGGGCGCTCTGATTTATAAATTATTTTCACCTTTGATGTTTCATGAGGGTTAAGTGGTTTCTTAACGTATTTTGCAGTAATACAACCACAAGATGTAATCACATCATTAATTACTAATGGGATTTTTCCAGTATTGCAGATTTCGAATTCTACTTCTTGCTTCTGCTCCCAAGAAAAATTACCCATTTCTATTTGAGACGAAGAAAGTGAAACTGTAGTTAGCGGTTGATTATCCAACATAGATGAGTCTTGTCTACCTGAGATTATATTCCAATAAAGTTCTTTAATACGCGGATTCTGCATCGGATTACCAATTGCCATAACTTTATTATTTTTATCTAATAAAAAAGTTTGGTATTGCATATCAGAAGGAAAGTGGTTTATTTTATTTAAGACATCTAATGTATCAATACAAATTGGATATACGAATCTTTCCACTCTTAAGGTAAGATATATATCACGTCCATTTTTTGGAAAAAAGAAAAATAAAAACTGAACTTTATTAGGATAAATAGAATCAATATTATTAATATAATTGTTCCATTCAGATAAATGTAACTTACAACTGGTACATCCCATAGAGTCTACATATGCTATTATCTTAAATTCACTATCACGTATAGTAAAATTCGAAGCCCTTTCACTTCCTTGAATACTAAAATTAAGATTTTCAGGAAAAATAATCTCTTTATCTATCCATTTCTTTAATATTTTTTCAGCATGTATACTCTTTTCATCTTGACAAGAGAACATACAAATGGAAAGAAAAATTATATACACAAAATATTTCATAATCAATTCTTACTTAATTTTAACTTATAAAAATGATAGGGATCATTAGAGTCTACACCATAAAAGCAATTCAATAACTCATCTATAAAAAAATAAGATATAGTTTGCCCTAAATGATATATAGCTTTAAATTCTCCATCCCAATTTGCGACTAGTAAACTGGAAGGTGAGTTTACTTCCTTTGTATCCGGACACAACAAATAAATCATATTATTAGTAACATATGCATCTCTTATATGCAAGAATCGTCTCTTTATGTCAGTATCAATAATAGTCTGACAAGGTTCGTAATTCAACAAAATGTCACGAAATAACACACCGTTTTGGTTATAAATACGACAACGCCGTGTCCTATAATAAAACACCAATAAACGACTCCCATCAGGCTTTGCTATAATTTCATGAGCATAAGCTGATTTAAAATCACTGATAGAACTAAAATTTACATGTGTATCTGGATATATGCCTTTAGGTTCTTTTTGTTTTCGAGATAAATTTATCATAAAAAATTCGTTCATTCCTTTATCAAAACAATTGTCAGAATAAGCATACAAATTATCATTTAGCTTAGCAACTCCTAACATTTGTTGTCCCATTATATTATTAAAGAAAGAAGTTGAAAACAACTTCAATGAATCACCTTCAACCCATTTATAAAAATATAATGAATCATTATGAACTAAATAAAATTCATCATTAAACTGCTCCAAAGGGACAATAAACTCAGATTGTTCACCAAAATATGACAGATGTTTCATTTTGGGATAAGAAAATACAGAATAGACAGCATTATCCAAAGTTGAAGTACGTACTAAAATTCTCTCATTATTAAACAAGATACACCGAGGATTAAATTGAGCAGGATACATCGGTAGTTTTTCTAAAGTAACAATAGTATCTTTGGAAAAGATGTTATTGTATACAAGTGGCACTGTAGATGAAGATGGAATACAGCCCACCAAACAAATCCCTCCCCAAATCACTATGGTCAACAATCTAATTCTCATAATTCATATTTAGCCAACACATAATCAGGATCAACTCCTATTGCATATAAAGTATTACTTTTTCTATTAGCTACTATTCTAATTGCAGGCATTCCTATATCCACTATTTTCAACAAGTTACCATTGTAATCATACAAAAACAGTGTATGAGGACACTTACTTATATTGCGACCAACCGTAGATTCGTCTACGGGCTCTTTCTCACGATCCCGTTCTAAAGTAATTATATAATCCTTACTCATACATACATCATACGCTCCAACTATTTTTCTATCAAATATAACTCTATCATCTGCAATAGTATAATTCTTTTCTTTATTAACTTTCCGTTCCCATTGTAAAACAAAAGTAGAATTTTCTTTTTTATACAAAGCCAAATATGGAAACTTGAAAGACGAAATCAGAAACAATCCTTCAATTGGATCATAAGATTCATAAATACCAATATGTTCCTTAATTTCAGGGATAGGATAAACACCCCACGATGATTCTTGCCCATTTATTATTGTTCGAAAATAATTTTCCGAACCATTTTCTGTATATTTTATATATAGGTCCTTATCTACTTTTTCCATCTTCATTTCTTTCTCTTTATCCGACAATTCGCAAAATGGTTCCTGTCCATTTATCAGACTATCAATAGATAAATAACCAACTGTCTTCCCATTTGCATCTATAGCAAAAAGTTTATTATCTACACAATATCTATTAGTCATAGGCGTAATAAATTCTTTAGGACCTTCTCCTACTTTTCCCATTACTCCTAATTCTTCACCAGTTAATGCACTATGCACATGCAAAAAACAGTCTCGAGCAAATGGATCGGACCAAACTAAATAGTCATCAGCCAAAAGTAAATCGCCCGGCATCATGGTAAATATTTCATCATTTAAGACTTGCGATTTCAAAGATAGTCTTTGCACATCTGTTCTATTAGAAGAACAAGAACTAAATATAAAGACCGCAATACTAGCTATTATAATTATATTTTTACACATAGTATTAATTATAAAAGCTACCTTACTAGATAAATACTGATGATTTTCTTTTAAGGTAGCTTAATTCAACTCAATTATTACCAGTGACTACAGCCACTTTTTGTATCACAACTTCTATTAACAGATGCCTGATAAGTATAGTGAATACCATTACATACACAGCATTCTCTACTAGATGAAGGTTCACAATTTCCTCCTGAAGATTCGCCTTGAGCTAACGCCTCCATATTTACCATAGCTAAACCAGACAGCTTCACATCATTTGGTGAAGTAAGCATATTGTATCCCGCAATAGCGGCAATAGCAACAACAGCTATAAGCCCCATTATTTTCTTTTTCATTTTGTAGTTTTTTAATTTGTACTTTTCGTTTTTCTTCTGTATCTATCATTTCAACAGAACAGCAATAGTTTGCTACATTAACTTTTTATTCTTATGTTTGCATCGGAATCTTTTTTAAAGGTTTAGGAGCAGATGATATGTAAGCAAATCCGGCAAGATGGACAAACTCATCATTCTGCTCCTTTAATCATGTTAATTCTCTCATACGCTACCAAAACAAAATTTTAGTATTGGCTGATCGTTATTAACATCTGTTGCCATTATTGTTTTAGTAGCTTCATCCACCCAAATACCATATATATAATGGTCGAGTACATATTTACACATCGGTTCTCCTTTCAAACTAAATACATAAATGTATTTTCCTCCGTCAGGAAGCCTTCCACTTTGTCTTGCTATCTCTTTAAAGGGCGTTCCGTGAAATACCGCATAAATGGCACTATCCGTTACTTGAACATCACTGAATCCCATGATGCCTGTTGGTATACCATATCCATCTGAAATTTTGAATTCAGGTTCGTCATGCTCACCGATACGAATTACATGAGTACTATCTTTTAAATTATAAACTTCAACCACCTCGCCCAGTTGAGTGACAGCAGCTAAAACGCCATTATGGGGATTATAATCTAAAAAGCTACGCCATGCCTGTGCTAATGCCGGACGGGCTTCTTGCAAAGCTTTCTCATTCGCTGTAGGTATAGCGCCTATCTTCTCTATAAGTTTACCTTTGCAACTAACCTTTAAAAAGCGGCTCTCACCTGAATAGTCAGGAATGACAAATGTTGTATCATCATACACTGTAAAATCAAGCGGTCGAAGTATATCTTCATCCAATGTTACCGTTTCCTCACGAAGCAGTGAATCACCGGATGAAGAAAAATCTAACCTAGTTAATTCGCTTTTGTTAGCATCTAAAGTCCATAATTCATGGTTATACAAACGGAAGTTTTCCATTGACAACATTTCCGTTGGGGAATCGCCTCGTCTGCCGAAAGAAGATAAATACCGGAAACTTGGGTATTGGAATAAGTGCCCATAATGTTCGGAACCATGCAAATCCATTACAATGGCTTTATCTCCCTCTATCCGTATCCGAAAAGGATAGCGGAACAAGGCTGTATCAAGCTCTATTACCTGTGCCGACAGATGTTTCTCTTCCGGAAAATCCGAATATTTAATCCCCAAAAAAGTTTTTGGGGACTGTGAGCACGAGAATAATATCCCAACTACCAATATCAGTAGCAGAAGCTTACCAATCCAATATAAATGGTTCGAAAACATACTTTACTTTTTCATGATTTAAAGGACAATCTACAGAACCGGTACCTCTACATCTAGTCGTAGGATTCTCACCGGCAGCCAATGCCTCCACATTATTTAATAAAATAACATTTTGCAGTTTGTTGTGCTCAGCTTTTCTACAAAAGAAAATAGAAACCAATACGACAAAAGAAAAAACTCCAAACTTTAAATACTTTTTCATACTATAATATAAATTGATTAATTTTTGCTCGAAAGTAGGCATCTTATTCGAACACGACAATTTATTGACGTGAAAAATCGTGCGAACTATTGTGAGAAATTTCTCACAATAGTTCGCACAACAAATTTTCATCGATGAAATAGCACTTTTTAAACAATCAAAGAATAGCTATTTCCTGATGATTTAATAGATATGTTCACTGATTTTTCCCGAAGTAAAGACCTTAAATCACTCACCACACGACGCAACCTACCTTCTACTCCTCTATCTTCCGGCCTCCAGAAACATGAAATAATCTCTTCTTTTGTCATTGTATGATTTGGAGCTTTCAAAAGCAGCAAAAGTAAAGATGCAGGTTGGCCAGTAATCCGAATCTTTCGATTATCATCTACATAAAATTCATGCGAACTGTAAACATAACGCAGATTCGCTAATTTTATATCTAATTGGGAGATATCTGTTACTGAAGGAATGCTCTTTTTTATTTTCTTTCTTAGATAATAGATAAAACAAACAAATAAAAGAACAAGGATAATCAATTCTACAATAACCACCATCGTTATTGAGGTGTTTTTAAGAACTGTCAACCAAGAATACCGAATAAAAGGCTCTACTTCAATTTCATTGGAAAGTCCGGCATAAACACTACTAATCTTTTTATACTCAGGTAAAAATAACGTAGAATCTCCACAAACAAGTACATAGGCACTATCTGTATGAATATGAATATGCATTTGTAATGCATGACAAGAAACAATATCAGCTGCAGACAGTTTCTTACTCCACAAAGATAAACAAGCATCGGCATCTATTCCCTCTTCTGCTAAAACGGTATGACTTATTCTAGTATCAATATCCGAACTCACTACGACCTTGTTTTCTTCAACCGCAATATCTTTTACTTTTTTACCTTTAGAACTAGTTATAGTACAATGCTCAAAGTTCCTGTTCGGTTCCATTTTATAACCAGCCTCATATAGTCCCAGTGCATCATATTGCGCATTGAATCCATCTTCTATTGTTTCCAATAAAGTTATTTTAGTCTTATTTGCAAGTGCAACTTCTCCTGAAGCATAAAGCATTCGTTCTAATGTGACAACAAGAATTATCATTAAAATGAAAAATAGTAAAGCCATTCGTCTGTCTGAATCCATAATTTACACCAATAACAAATTATTATAAATAGTTCTTATCATGTTTCTTTTTATATATTTTTCAGTCACAAAGGTAACATTATTTAAACTAACAAACGAATAAATCAAGCAACAACCATATCATGAGAAACAATATTCTTGCAGTTTCAACAGAGAATGGAATGTCAACCGTGTCTCTCAGAATAAGAGATTCTGTTCTATTTTTAAGATTTCCCCTTTTAATATTTAACTCAAAATCGAGCAAATAGAAAAATAAATACATAAATTAATGTAAGAATATGCTATTCATGAGCTAAAAACTGCATAAATGAGGAATAAAAAACAAGTCATTCTCTCTAAACTAGGCTCCGTTCCTTTAAAAGGAACGCATCACTGGTCAGTGAGGATCAATGCTTTTCTCACCGACCAACGATGTATTCATCGGTGTGACTCTAAATAACCTGCATATTTTCAGCTATTCCATGCTTTTTACTACAATAAACTGATGTAGCAAAATACGATATAGCCACACAATTCTCTGACGAAATATCATAATTAGCACTTTATTACAAACTATATGCACCACAATAACATATAAGCAGAAGCAATACAGATTTTCATAATGCCTAATTACTCGCATATTTGCTTGAGCGCCATATACTGTTCAGATTTCAAGCAAGAGAAACGCATACAGTATCCTATTTTTATGAATAAAAAAACGCTCTCAGTACAAATGGAAGCGTTGTCTTTATCATTTTAAAATTCACATTTTTCGGGGGCAATCCCTACTACAAGCTTTTTATTTCTTCAAGGGATAGTCCTGTAACTTGCGAAATGGTATCAAGTGGAATATTCAAAGATTTCATATTATGTACCATTTCTCTTTTTTCTTCCATACGACCTTCCATAAGTCCCTCTGCACGGCCCTCAGCACGACCTTCCGCACGTTCGGTATATATATTATCGCGTAGAATCACTATATTATCCAAATGACGATAATAAGCATTTAATTCTTCTTTAATCATCTTATCCAGTTTCAAGCGTTGACGAGCCTCATCCAACCCCGGTGCTGTCGCACTATCAGGTATATCACCAGTATTCATATAATAAATCCATTCTTCCAACGGGCTCCGAGCCACTTGATTGAAATCATTGACCTTCAGAATATAATATTCGGGATAAAACTGACTGACACTATCTACTTTGAATGTCTGTTTCTGGAAAGGAGTCAATTCCAAAACATCTCCCTGATGGATTCCGCGGAATTCAGTTTTTCCATGATATACGATATCCTTTCCACTCCCTAAAGAGAAATATACAATATTGACACTATATACTTTCCTTACTTTGTCATACCCTTCCCCGCGGTTTATGTATTCGGTCACCAATTTCGAAGTGCCGAATAACATACGTTGGAAATACGCATACTCATTATTATTTTGAACTTCAATTAAAATAAGTTCACCCTTTGAGTTTTCAGCAAGCATATCTACCCGATTATACTTGTCAAACTCGTCCTCTTGATTGCTCTCACTTTCCAACAGCTTCTGAATGACTATCTTTTCATTTAGAAGAGTGGTAAGAAAGCCCTCGAGAACTACAAAATAGGCTTTATTGCGTAATAAACGCTTCATAGCCCAATCGAAACGAATATAATTACTCGGCATAGGTTCGTCTCCTTTCTTGTTACCTTGTTTCATGCTCTATCACCCACTTTCCCAAAGTCCGTGTTGTACTATCAAAATTCACTCCGACCTTGACAACCTTGTGATGATCTATCTCGTAAGGAATAGCATATTGTTTACTATTAATTTGAGCCAATGCTTCTTCGGGAGTTCCATCTACCTTAAATTCAAATACATAAATTGCATCGGGCATCTTAATTACCACGTCAGCCCTGCCAATGGCATTCTTTACTTCTACATCTACATATTGACCCATTAAACGGAATAATAAATAGAAAATAGTCTGATAATGCTTCTCCTGATTGTTCTCCAAATCATAAGGTATAGATGAAAAGAAAGAACGAGTACGAAGAAGACACTGCTCAATATCACCTTTCATCAGGTCTCTTACAAAAGAGACTACATAAAAGTTACTTTCTCGTGTCGGTTGATTGAGATAGGAAGGGATCAACGTCTCAATAAAGCCTATTTTAACTTCTTCGTTGGGATAACCTAATGTATATGTACGAAAGAGAGGTTCATATCCTTTAATAGTCAAATAGCCACTCTGATAAAGCACAGGAATCGGATCGGTAATAACCTCTGTCGCTTTATCAAAATCTTCGTCTTTCACTTCCATCTTTTCCAATAGATTAAGACTGAAGTCCATTCGCTGTAACATTTCAATCAAGAAAGTAGGCGTGCCGGTAGAGAACCAAAAGCTCTTATAATCTTTTTGCGAAAATGCATTGAAAAGGCTGAACGGATTGTAAATATCTTCACAATTCTTGCTGAAATGATAACCGTCATACTGCCGTTTCAAATGCCGACAAGCTTCTTCATAGGTTTCATTATTCGCTTGAGCTATCCTCTCAATATCCGGTTGCATCTGACTTAGCAACTCTTGCTCTGTAATACCACAAATAGCACTATAATCATCGCTCATGCTGATATTCTGCAAGTTATTCAGCTCACTAAATATACTCATCTGACTGAACTTGCTGATTCCTGTCAAAAACAAGAAACGAAGATATTGCCCTTGTGCTTTAAGAGGACTGAAGAACTTCCGCATTTCAGTTCGCAATTGTCCTTGTAAAGCAGAGTCACTATTACTATCCAATAAAGGTGCATCATATTCGTCAATCAATACGACAACCTGCTTTCCTGTCTGTTGATAAATTCGTTGAAGCAAACCGGTTAAACGGGCTGCATAGCTCGTTTCTTCTTCATTTTTCCCATAAGTCCTCTCCCATTCGCTTAGATAAAGATTCAATTGCTCTTGCAAATCTTCGATAGTGGTATATTTTGTTCTGCTGAAATCAATATGCAACACAGGATAGACAGTCCATTCCTGTTCCAACTGTTCTATTGCCAGTCCTTTAAATAAATCTTTTTTTCCGGAGAAATAAGCTTCTAGAGTAGAGACTAGAAGACTTTTTCCAAAGCGGCGGGGACGGCTAAGAAAATACACAGTATCAGTATGGACTAATTGATAAACCAATGCGGTTTTATCAATATATACACAATTCATATTACGTAACTGCTCAAAATTCTGTATCCCGATAGGATATCTTCTGAATATCTCTTTCATATAAACCTAATGCATTAGTTGAAACATGAACAAAGATAATGTTTTTACGCGTATCTTACACAGATAGAGACTGAATTTGTTATTTCTAACCGTATCATTGTTGTATTGAAAATGAAAGTTGCTATCTATCATTCATTATCAACGAGAAGTATTATCACTTTTCACTCATTCACAATGAGCAATTTTAGCATTTTATATTCGTTTATAATGAGAAGTTTTATATCTTTGCAATCAAAAGCCCAGTTATCATGAAAGAATTATTAAAGCATATCATATTCGACCAGCGTGAAAAAGACATATCCCAAATGATAGAAAGGGATATTGACATGAGTTGTGTAAACAATCCCGAAGTGCTAGTCATATCTGGTATAAGAAGATGCGGAAAATCTGTTCTTTTACAGCAAATACGTTCGCAACAGTCAGAACAAGACTTTTACATGAATTTTGATGATGAGCGGCTTATCAACTTCAAAGTCGATGATTTTCAAACCTTATATGAAGCTTTCATCGAATTGTTTGGAGAACAAAAAACATTTTATTTTGATGAAATACAGAATATTCCCGGTTGGGAAAGATTTGTAAGAAGGTTGCATGACAGTGGATGTAAGGTATTTGTTACAGGCTCTAATGCCAATATGCTAAGTAGAGAATTAGGCACACACCTCACCGGACGTTATTGCCAAATTGAACTATACCCTTTCTCATTTCCCGAATTTCTAAAAATGAAGGAAGCATATCCGCAACAAAAGGACTTTTATACTACTACCGGAAAAAGTATGCTAAAAAAACACTTCGACGAATACTTGAAAACTGGCGGTTTTCCCCGTTATATAAAAGACCGGAACAACAATTACCTATCCACTCTTTATGAGAATATTATTTATAAAGACGTTGTCACTCGAAACAAACTAAATGGTGAAAGAGAATTGCTGGAAATGGTTTATTACTTAGCCAGCAATGCTACGAAACGTTTCTCGTACAGTTCGTTAGCAAAAACGATAGGTATCAAACATACGGAAACAGTCAAAAACTATCTGGAATATCTTGAAAATACTTATCTGCTATTTCAGGTAATGAAGTTCGACTGGTCTGTAAAAAAACAGATGAACAACCAAAAGAAAGTGTATTTCATAGATAATGCCATTATTGGCAAAGTGGGATTCAATGCGACCGACAACATCGGGCAATTACTTGAGAATTTGGTATTTATAGAAATAAAGCGCCAGGGAAAAGATATCTATTATCATAATGACGGAATAGAGTGCGACTTCATTATGCGTGAAAACGGACATATTGTATCTGCCTGCCAAGTCACCCGTTCGATGAAAGATGAAAAAACAAGGCAGCGTAAAATAAATGGATTAATTTCCGCACTCAATACCTATAATCTCACCGAAGGAATAATTTTGACTGATGACGAAACCGAGGAAATAACTATCGGCAACAAAACAATACATATAATTCCTATATGGAGATGGCTATTAAAATAGTGACGCTATCCCACCAACATAGTGACGGTATATGCTTAGGATAGCGTCACTATTCCAGGCATATACCGTCACTATGTTTGAACCGGATATTCCGGGCTGTTATTTCTAGTTTCCGCGCTGTGTAGGCAGAGTAAATTCTTGCGAATCACAAATCACTCCATTCTCGTCCGCCACTGCGACACGGAATGTCACTTCACCGTCTTTCAATTTTTCACCTGCATGAATGGAAGCGGTATAACGGATGCCTTCACCCGGAAGAATTTCCTCCACCATCACGGAAGGAGAAATGCCGAGATGCTTCACCTTCCCCACCGTTTCTACCACAGGAACTACATTATAAACTGGATTTCTCCCTTCATTCATAATCTCAAAGATTATCTTGCTATTTTCTCCCGCATCAATCACATGACTGCGATTATCATCTATAAAACGGATCTTGCGCAACTTCAGTTGAGAAATAGGCTGTTGCACCTGTGGCTGCTTCTTATATTTTTGCACACGGACTTCCCTCACTTCAGGAATATACGCATCTTCCTCTATTTGCTCTTGTCTTGGCGCCGTCAACGCGTTTCCAATAGCCGCACCGGCAATGGTTCCCACAATATTCCCAATAGCAGAACCACGGTAACCGCCTCTCCAGCCACGATTATTATCTCCGATAAGTCCACCTATCGAACCTCCCAGACTACCTCCGATAGAAGCACCTGCCATGATAGCTCCCGGATTTCCCATACGCCCCGACGCACATCCACTCAAAATCAAAGCGGAAAGCAAAATTACTGTTAGTTGTTTCTTCATGAGTCTCTCTATTTAGTGTTATTATTTATTCTACCACTTTAAAACGAGCGAAACGTAATAATAGTTGTTTGTCTCCCGCATTTTTAAAATGAATAGTTGCTTTCGCATTGTCTCCCGTTCCTTCTACTTTAATCACTTCACCCAATCCGAAACGTTCGTGCTCTATCATCTGTCCGGCCTGTACTCCTGCTACCGATGCCGAAGTGGAAGAGGTTGCCTGTGCACCGTTACTTGGGCTAACAGTACTAACTTTCTTCAAATTCCTCGGTACGCTGGGAGCAATGATCTGTGCTTTCGGACGTTGCTGTAAGGAAGCGCGGAAACGTCCCGCACCTTCATCGACAGCCCGGCTCACTCCTGCCTCATGCGGCAGTTGCAAGTAATGAACATCGATATCACGCAAGAAACGACTGGGGCTTCCAAATTCCATCTTTCCATAACGGAAACGGGTTTTGGCAAAAGACAGATAACAATGTTCCTCCGCACGAGTAATTGCTACATAGAACAAACGACGTTCTTCTTCCAGTGCCCGGGGAGAATCTCCTACCATCCCACTGGGAAACAGGTTTTCTTCCAGACCGACCACAAATACATTCTTAAACTCCAATCCTTTAGCCGAATGGACTGTCATCAACGTTATCTTTTCTCCATCATCCGCCTTATCGGAATCCTGATCGGTAAGCAATGCAATCTCCGAAAGGAAATCGGTAAGAGACACATTCGGGCTACCCTCCTCCTGCCGCAAAGCGCAGAAGTCGTTGATACCATTCACCAACTCTTCTATATTTTCCTTACGGCTTAGATTCTCGGGGGATGTGTCCTGACAGACATCATTGATAATGCCGGACTGACGGATGATATTCGTTCCCATTTCATAAGCGTTCTTATCCGCCTGATCGACAATGAAACTTTCTATCAATTCACGAAAGCCTTGCAGTTTCGCATGCGTTCCTTTATTTATATCCAACCCATAAGTTAATGGTTCGCAGAGTGCCGCCCAAAGACTTACACCATGATCAGTAGCCGCCGATATAATCTTCCCGACCGTCGTATCTCCAATGCCACGCGCCGGATAATTAATGATTCGCTTGAATGCTTCTTCATCATTCGGATTCACTACCAAACGGAAATAAGCAATCACATCTTTTATCTCTTTTCGCTGGTAGAACGAAAGTCCTCCGTAAATCTTATAAGGTATACTTCGTTTCCGAAGAGCCTCTTCAAAAATACGGCTTTGTGCATTCGTACGATACAGGATAGCAAAATCAGCATATCCGTAGCGATACTCCCGACGCAGTTCTGCAATCTTATTAGCTACAATATCACCCTCTTCTACATCGCTATATGCCTGAAACACACCGATAGGTTCCCCCTTTTCTTTCTCTGAAAACACGGCTTTCCGTATCTGACGTTCATTCTTCTCAATCAGGCTGTTGGCAGCACAAACAATGGTTTGCGTGGAACGGTAATTCTGCTCCAGTTTAAAGACTTTCGTATTGGGGTAGATTTTTGTAAAATAGAGAATATTGTCAATATCCGCCCCACGGAAAGAATAGATACTTTGCGCATCGTCTCCCACGACACAGACCCGTTGATTTTCTTTAGTCAGTTGCAGGACAATGCTATGCTGCGCATAATTCGTATCCTGATACTCATCTACCAGCACATAACGGAACTGATCCCGGTAGCGTGCCAACACTTCCGGAAAGTCACGGAATAAAATATAGGTGTACACCAGTAAATCATCGAAATCCATTGCACCTGCCTGACGACATCTGTCCCAATAACGGGTATAGATATCACGGATAGCAGGCATCTTGGCGGCCATATCTCCTTCGTAGGCCTCTTTATTGGCAGCATACCCCGTGGGAGTAACCAGATGGTTCTTGGCATTGGAGATGCGTGCTTGCACTACTCCCGGCTTATACGTTTTCTCGTCCAATCCCATCTCCTTGATGATGGAGCGAAGCAGACTCTTACTATCAGCCGTATCATAGATGGTAAACTGGGAAGTAAAACCGATATATTGTGCTTCGGCACGAAGAATCCGTGAGAAGATGGAATGGAAAGTTCCCATCCACAAATAACGTGCCCGTTCCATACCGACCTGACGGGCAATACGCTCTTTCATCTCACGTGCAGCCTTATTGGTAAAGGTTAATGCAAGGATATTCCATGGATTATACCCGTTCTCCTGCTCCAGCAAGTAAGCGATTTTATAAGTCAATACACGCGTTTTTCCCGAACCGGCACCGGCTATCACCAGTGAAGGACCGTCATTATAAGTCACTGCTGCACACTGACTCTCGTTTAATTCCTCTATATAATTGGTATTCATAACAGCATTATAAAAACTATGTGGATTTTTAACAAACCCTTGGCACTCAAATTTGTTCTCAATACAAAAGTATAATATTCATTCGAGAATGAAGGTATTTTTATGAATTTTCATCACTAACTATTTTAACCTAACACCAAAAAGCAATGAAAAGAAGTATATTTTTATCGATTATTTTGAGTTCGTTTCTGGTTGCCTGCATCCCACAGGCAATGGCACAAAAGCAGAGCCGCCTGGAAAAGCTGCTAAGGTATCTGAACGATAATGACGCCGACAAATGGCAGAAGAACCGTGATAAGATAGACACCGAGACTCAAAGCTATTACGCCGAAGAACTGGCATTATTGGATGTGCTCAACGAATTATGGAACGAGCAAAGCGAACAAGCCGCCGCCAATTATTTCGGATGCTATGAAAAGGCTGCGAAAGCCTATTTCCCGAATATCTGCGAAGAAGAGAAGATACAACTTTCCAACGTGCAAGACAAAGCGGAACAAGCTGTCATCTCTGTTCTGGAGGCTTCGAAAGACCAGATTCCTTTTAGCAAGACATTGATGGACAGCATCCAGTCAAGCGGTTATCCGGCAGACTCCGCCATTTTACAAAAGGTACGGGACATCCGTGAAATGGCCTTACTGGAAGGGATGCTGAAAACACCCACGCTGAATATTTATCAAACGTACATCACTGAATATCCGAACGGCAAATTTATCTCTCAAATCAACGCTGCGGAAAACAAACGGCTTTACCAGATTGTAAAGAGTAATCCGACATCGGAGAATTTCAAGGCATTCTTTGATAATGCCGATATGCAGAAATTTTTCACTGATAAAGATACGCGTCCATTCCTTCCGGAAGTTCGCACGCTATACGACGATTTTCTGTTTCAAGGGATCGACAGCCTCCGGGAAAAAGGAAATGCGACAGCCATCCGGCAGATCATTGACGAGTATAAGCAATCACCTTACCTGACTTCCACTGCGCGTACTCATCTGGATGATCTTGAATATCTTAGTGAAAAGGCTGATTTCGAGCTTTTAAAAGCTGCCATTGTCAGTTCCGAATCATTGAGCATGCTGCAGGATTTTCTTTGCACACACAGGTACAAGGAATTTCGTGACCAGGCCAATGCACTACGGACACCGTTTATCCTACAAACAATCGTATCTACCCCTACCTCTGTGAAATACTATAATGGAGGACGATTGATAAAGTCTGCGGAAAATGACAGTACAGGAAATATATCGACCACTTATTCGTATGACGATAAGGGACAGCTCATTTCCACCCTGTCGCTTACCATAAAAAACGGTCAGCCAAGCAATGAAATACAAACGAACAGATTATACGATCCGCAAGGCCACTGCATCTTTGAAGTGCAAACGAATCCGAAAACCAAAACGGACCTCTACCGGCGGACACGCCGTATCGGTACGGATGGAAGTATCGAGAGTGATTCACTCAAGTATACAGATGGAAGAGTTATCATAAGTTCCTATGATAAACAGGGGTTATTGACCGAAACCAAAGAGTATAATAAGAATGGAGAACTTCAGGCGTACACCGCAAACAAATATGATGATAAGGGCAGATTGATTTCATCGCAACATCAAAATTTGCTTTTCGCCAATTCTCCGGATCAGATTATATCACAAAAAGATGCTTATGAATACGATAAATACGGCTATCTGACACAGATCGTCTACCAACGGATTTTGGGCAATAACCAGAAAACATCCGGATGCCTGATCTGCCTGTACGATAAATACGGAAACCGGATCGATAGTAATTCTTATTATGAATATGACAATACGGGCCAATGGACCTGCCGTACCAACCGTGATCATCCGAAAGATGTGGAACGTATACAGTACATTTATAAATAAAGCAAGATAGTGTGAACATTTTGCAGAGGGCTTCTGTTATTATAGTATAACAAGCCGATTAAAACTTGTAACATTATGAATACTATATTAATGTCTTTAATTATGATGACCATGACTTACGAAATGCCTAAACTTCCTTATGCAAACAATGCATTGGAACCTGTAATCAGTCAGCAAACAATAGATTTCCATTACGGAAAACATCTACAAACGTATGTAAATAATCTGAATAGCCTCGTGCCCGGTACAGAATATGAAGGTAAAACGGTAGAAGAAATCGTTGCAGCCGCACCGGATGGAGCTATATTCAATAACGCCGGACAAGTATTGAATCACAATCTGTACTTCCTGCAATTTGCCCCGAAACCTTCGAAAAAGGAGCCAACCGGCAAACTGGGAGAAGCCATCAAACGTGACTTCGGCAGCTTTGAAAACTTCAAGAAAGAATTCAATGCAGCAGCAGTCGGGTTGTTCGGTTCAGGATGGGCCTGGCTATCCGTAGATAAAGACGGTAAACTGAAAATCACTAAAGAAGTGAACGGAAGCAACCCAGTACGCGCCGGTTTGAAACCGCTTCTCGGATTTGACGTTTGGGAACACTCTTATTATCTGGATTACCAAAACCGCCGTGCCGACCATGTTAACGCCCTGTGGGATATCATCGACTGGGATGTGGTTGAAAAAAGAATGTAATCGGATTTCATAGACTAAACTATACTTATGAAAAGGTCGTTGTGTATTTCACAGCGACCTTTTTTACAGACTAAAAAAAACTGACTTTTATTGTATATCAGACGCATTAGTTGTATTTTTGCAACTAATAATCCAACATAACAAACAATTATGATACTATATAAAAGAAAAAAAATACGATTTATCGTCTCCATTGCAATCCTTTTCTTCCCTCTTTTTTGCAATGCTGCCACCACAGAAGAATCTGCGGGAGAAATTCTGTTCATCACCTCTTATAATTCGGATACTAAATACACCTACGACAACATCAGTACATTTATAGAAACTTACACCCGATTGGGAGGAAAATACTCGACCATCGTAGAAAACATGAATGCAACAGACTTAACGCAGGCACACCAATGGAAAAAAACATTAACCGATATTCTGGATAAGCATCCGAAAGCTAAATTAGTGATTCTTCTGGGTGGGGAAGCATGGAGCAGTTTCCTCCATCTTGAAGATGAAAAATACAAGCAGCTTCCTGTTTTTTGCGCAATGGCATCACGCAACGGAATCCGTATTCCGGAGGATTCGATCGATATCCGAGACTATAATCCAGTAAGTATCGACTTAACGGAACGAATGAAAGACTATAATGTAAAATACTGTAATTCATACGAATACAATATCAGCAAAGACATAGAAATGATACAGGATTTCTATCCGGATACCGAGCATCTGGTATTTGTATCGGATAATACATACAACGGACTTGCCGAACTGGCATGGTTCAAGAAAAACCTGCAGCATTTCCCGCAGTTATCTATCACTTACATCGACGGTCGCATCCATACACTTGATATGGCTGTCAATCAATTGCGCAATCTTCCCAGAAACACGGCAATGTTACTTGGCATCTGGAGAATCGACAGCCGGGGTATCACCTACATGAGCAACTCTGTTTATGCTTTCTCCAAAGCCAATCCTCTCCTGCCTGTGTTCAGTATGACTTCCACTGCCATTGGTTACTGGGCTATCGGAGGATATGTCCCGCAATATGAAGGAGTGGGAAAAAGCATGGGAGAATATGCTTACCGTTTTTTAGACCAGAAGGAAACTGATATCAGCAGTATCAATATCTTGCCCAACAGATATAAATTTGATGCGAAGAAACTAAAAGAATGGGGATTTGAAGACAAGAAGTTACCTGTCAACTCAATGGTCATCAATCAGCCCATCCCGTTCTTTGTAGCTTACAAGACAGAAGTGCAGTTCATCCTGATCATATTTCTCGTATTAGTAGGAAGCCTGATGATTTCCTTGTATTACTATTACCGGACTAGAATCCTGAAGAACCACCTTGAAAAAACGACGAAACAATTACGGGAAGATAAAAAGAAGCTGGAAGAGTCTGAAGTTGAATTACGTGACGCCAAGGAACGTGCCGAAGAAGCCAATCAGTTGAAAAGTGCCTTTGTTTCGAATATGAGCCACGAGATACGGACACCTTTAAATGCCATTGTCGGTTTCTCCAGCCTGATTATCGGCTCTGTTGAGCAAAATAAGGAACTGAAAGAATACGCAGATATTGTCCAGACCAATTCTAATTTACTGCTACAATTGATTAGTGACGTACTGGATATATCACGTCTGGAATCAGGGAAACTGCAATTCAATTATGAATGGTGTGAGCTGGTGAACCATTGCCAGAATATGATTACCCTGACCAACCGGAACAAGACAATGGATGTAGACATCAAACTTCAAATGCCTAAAGAACCCTATAAGCTCTACACAGACCCGTTACGCCTGCAACAGATTATTATCAATCTACTGAATAATGCGCTGAAATTCACTCCCGCCGGAGGAAGTATCACGCTGGATTATAAAGTGGATGAGGAAAAGCAATGTATGCTGTTCTCCGTGACTGATACCGGCACAGGAATCCCCGAAGACAAGCAGGAACTCGTATTCCAACGTTTCGAAAAGCTGAATGAATTCATGCAGGGTACGGGATTGGGACTGGCCATCTGCAAACTGACCATCCAATATATGGGAGGTGATATCTGGATTGACAAAAGCTATAAGAATGGTGCCCGGTTTATCTTTTCCCATCCCATCAAAAAACAAAAATCAACAGAAAAATGAAAAAAAATCGGATGATTTAGTGTTTTTCTGTTTCTTTTTCGCTTACTTTGCCCCTGTAAAGACAAAGGGGTGCCCCTCGAGGGGCTGAGATTATACCCTAGGAACCTGATGCAGTTAGTACTGACGTAGGGATTGTGTTTCTTCGTTATCGCCTTTCCATTCAAGCACGCTCTTTGTATTTACTTTCAATTTATTTATTCTGATAGGACAATGAAAGTACAAGTGAACAACAAAGAGGTGGAAATTATTCCTGATTCTACCCTTACACAACTGACAGCACAGCTCGAACTTCCTGTTCAAGGCATTGCTATCGCCGTAAACAACAAAATGATTCCCCGTACCGAATGGGAAGGTTTCATATTGCATGAGAACGACAACCTGGTGATTATCAAAGCTGCTTGCGGAGGATAAGGGAATGGTCAGTCTACAATTTATCACGCATCAGACCGAACGGTATTCGTACCTCGAATCGGCACGTATGGCACTCGAAGGAGGGTGCAAATGGATCCAGCTACGCATGAAAGACGCTTCTCCCGAAGAAGTGGAGGCAGTAGCCTTGCAACTGAAACCGCTCTGCAAAGAACACGAAGCGATCTTGATTCTGGACGACCACGTCGAACTGGCGCAAAAGCTGGAAGTGGACGGTGTGCATCTGGGTAAAAAAGATATGCCTATCGACCAAGCTCGCCAGATACTTGGAGAAGCCTTCATTATCGGCGGCACCGCAAATACATTCGAAGATGTCGTACAGCACTACCGTGCCGGAGCCGATTATCTCGGCATCGGTCCTTTCCGGTTTACCACCACTAAAAAGAATTTAAGCCCTGTACTGGGATTGGAAGGTTATTCCTCCATCCTTTCACAGATGAAAAAGGCGAATATCGAAATCCCCGTAGTAGCGATTGGAGGAATCACTTATGAGGATATCCCTGCCATACTTCATACAGGAGTCAACGGGATAGCCCTGTCGGGAACCATTCTCGGAGCGGACAATCCGGTAGAAGAGACACGTAGAATCATTGATTCACCACAGAGTACACAGAGTTTTTCGTTCTTTCCTAAAACAGAATGATAAACACATATACTCTGTGTAACTCCATAATGAATAAGAAATCATCAGACCTCCGTGTCCTCTGCGTCCTCTGTGGTGAACTCATAAATTAGCATTTAAATAATCAACTAAAATACATAAAATGGAAAAGTTAGTAATTGCGGGACGCGAATTTAACTCCCGTCTTTTCCTGGGAACAGGAAAATTCAATTCCAATGAAGTAATGGAACAAGCTATTCTGGCTTCAGGCACGGAAATGGTTACTGTTGCCATGAAACGAATCGACATGGACAACAAAGAGGATGACATGCTGAAACATATTATCCATCCGAATATTCAGCTATTGCCCAATACTTCCGGTGTACGTAATGCAGAAGAGGCTGTTTTTGCCGCACAGTTGGCTCGCGAAGCCTTTGGAACAAACTGGTTGAAACTGGAAATTCACCCGGACCCGCGTTATCTGCTCCCTGACTCTATCGAGACACTGAAAGCTACGGAAGAACTGGTAAAACTAGGTTTTATCGTGTTGCCTTATTGTCAGGCTGACCCCGTACTCTGCAAACGTCTGGAAGAGGCGGGCGCAGCTACCGTTATGCCACTCGGTGCACCAATCGGTACTAATAAAGGATTGCAGACCAAAGAATTCCTGCAAATCATAATCGAACAGGCAGGTATCCCGGTGGTCGTAGATGCGGGTATCGGTGCACCCAGTCATGCTGCCGAAGCAATGGAACTGGGAGCTTCCGCTGTATTAGTAAATACTGCAATAGCCGTTGCCGGAAATCCGGTAGAAATGGCAAAAGCATTCAAAGCGGCTACAGAAGCCGGAAGACAGGCTTACGAAGCAGGATTAGGATTACAAGCCGTAGACTTCGTGGCAGAAGCAAGTTCACCTCTAACGGCTTTTCTTGATTAAAAACGAATAAACTATGGAACAAAAAATAAAATTTCCCCGCTCACAGAAAGTCTATTTACCCGGTAAACTTTATCCGAATATCCGTGTAGCCATGCGGAAAGTGGAACAAGTGCCCAGTGTCAGCTTTGAAGGCGAAGAAAAGATAGCAACACCCAATCCGGAGATATATGTATATGATACCAGCGGACCGTTCAGCGATGCAAATATGAGCATCGATCTTAAAAAAGGGCTGCCCCGTATGCGCGAAGAATGGATTGTGAGTCGTGGCGATGTGGAACAACTCCCTGAAATCACTTCGGAATACGGACGTATGAGAAGGGATGATAAAAGTCTCGATCACTTACGCTTCGAGCACATCGCCCTGCCCTATCGCGCTAAAAAAGGAGAGGCAATCACTCAAATGGCGTATGCCAAAAGAGGGATGATCACTCCTGAAATGGAATATGTAGCGATCCGCGAAAACATGAATTGCGAGGAACTGGGAATTAACACTCATATTACTCCTGAATTTGTCCGTCAGGAGATTGCAGAGGGACGTGCCGTATTACCAGCCAATATCAACCACCCGGAGGCCGAACCGATGATTATCGGACGCAACTTCCTTGTGAAAATCAATACAAATATCGGAAATTCAGCTACTACTTCAAGCATAGATGAAGAAGTGGAGAAAGCATTGTGGAGCTGTAAATGGGGGGGAGATACTTTGATGGATCTTTCCACCGGAGAAAATATTCATGAAACACGTGAATGGATCATCCGCAATTGTCCCGTACCGGTCGGTACTGTTCCCATCTATCAGGCACTTGAAAAAGTGAACGGCATAGTAGAAGACCTCACCTGGGAAATCTACCGGGATACATTGATCGAACAATGTGAACAAGGCGTAGATTACTTCACCATCCATGCAGGTATCCGCCGCCATAATGTTCATCTTGCCGACAAGCGGTTGTGCGGTATCGTCAGCCGTGGAGGAAGTATTATGAGCAAATGGTGTCTCGTACACGATCAGGAAAGCTTCTTATACGATCACTTTGATGATATTTGTGATATTCTGGCACAATATGACGTAGCCGTTTCCTTAGGAGACGGACTTCGCCCGGGCTCCATCTATGATGCGAACGACGAAGCGCAGTTTGCCGAACTGGATACCATGGGAGAATTAGTGCTTCGTGCCTGGAACAAGAATGTTCAGGCATTTATCGAGGGACCCGGACATGTTCCGATGCATAAAATTAAAGAGAACATGGAACGTCAGATTGAGAAATGCCATGACGCCCCATTCTATACGCTCGGCCCGTTGGTGACGGACATTGCTCCCGGATACGACCATATCACTTCTGCTATCGGTGCCGCACAAATCGGATGGCTGGGTACGGCCATGCTTTGTTATGTCACTCCGAAAGAACACCTTGCCTTACCCGACAAGGAGGACGTACGTGTAGGAGTCATTACCTACAAGATAGCCGCTCATGCCGCTGACCTGGCAAAAGGTCATCCGGGTGCACAGGTACGGGACAACGCATTGAGTAAAGCCCGCTATGAGTTCCGCTGGAAAGATCAGTTCGACCTGTCTCTCGACCCGGAACGGGCACAGACCTATTTCCGTGCAGGACATCATATCGACGGAGAATATTGTACAATGTGCGGACCCAATTTCTGTGCAATGAGACTGTCACGCGATTTAAAGAAAAGCGCTAAAACCAACAAATAATGAGTGGGGAGAAACAAAAAGTCAGCCCACTGACCGAACCTGCCCTCCCCTCATTTTAATTTTTAATTTTCAATTCTCAATTTAATAAGAATGTTCTCCGACGAATTAGAAAAAATATCCTGGGAAGAGACGACAAAAGCCATCTATTCCAAAACAGATGCCGACGTACGCCGTGCATTGGGTAAAAAAGAGCATCTGGATGTCAACGACTTTATGGCGCTGATTTCACCTGCCGCCACTCCTTATCTGGAAGTGATGGCACGCCTTAGTCAGAAATATACGATGGAACGGTTCGGTAAGACTATCTCCATGTTCGTACCGCTCTACCTGACTAATTCATGTACCAACTCCTGTGTCTATTGCGGTTTCCACATCAGCAATCCGATGAAGAGAACAATACTGACAGAGGAAGAGATTGTCAACGAATACAAAGCCATCAAACGGTTGGCTCCCTTTGAAAACCTGCTGCTTGTAACTGGTGAGAATCCTGCCGCAGCAGGCGTTCCGTACATTGCCAAGGCACTGGATTTAGCGAAGCCTTACTTCAGCAATCTGCAAATTGAAGTAATGCCTCTTAAAGCGGAGGAATACAAGGAACTGACAAATCATGGCCTGAACGGAGTGATCTGTTTTCAAGAGACTTACAACAGAGCAAATTACAAAACGTACCATCCGAGAGGCATGAAATCCAAATTCGAATGGCGTGTAAACGGCTTCGACCGTATGGGACAGGCAGGTGTACACAAAATTGGCATGGGTGTCCTGATCGGTCTGGAAGAATGGCGGACAGACGTTACGATGATGGCTTATCATCTGCGTTATCTGCAGAAGCATTACTGGAAAACAAAGTACAGCGTAAATTTCCCGCGTATGCGCCCGTCTGAAAATGGCGGATTCCAGCCGAATGTAGTCATGAACGACCGGGAACTGGCTCAACTTACATTCGCTATGCGAATCTTCGACCATGACGTAGATATCTCCTATTCCACCCGTGAGAGTGCAGAAATTCGAAATCACATGGCAACACTCGGCGTCACAACCATGAGTGCAGAGAGTAAAACAGAACCGGGAGGATATTACAGTTATCCTCAAACGCTGGAACAATTTCATGTAAGTGACGAACGGAAAGCGGTTGAAGTGGAACGTGATTTAAAGAGATTAGGCCGTGAACCGGTCTGGAAAGATTGGGACCAGTCTTTTGACTTTAAAAGATAAGCAGATGCGGTACGACAGACAAATCATACTTCCCGAAATCGGAGAAGAAGGTCAGAAGAAACTGCAGGAAGCCAAAGTGCTTATTGTAGGCGTGGGAGGGTTAGGCTCTCCCATCGCCCTTTACCTGACAGGTGCGGGTGTGGGCTGTCTCGGACTGGTAGATGATGATCTGGTAAGCATCACTAACCTGCAACGGCAAGTTCTCTATTCCGAAAAGGAATTGGGTAAACCGAAAGCCTTGTGTGCAGCCGGACGACTCTCCGCTCTCAACAGTGGGATCAGGATCTATCCCTACTCTACCCGGCTGACGAAAGATAATGCGTATGATATTATTCAGAAATACGACATAGTGGTCGACGGCTGCGACAATTTTGCCACCCGCTACCTGATTAACGACATCTGCATTAAACAGGAAAAACCCTACGTATATGGAGCCATCTGTGGTTTTGAAGGACAGGTTTCTGTGTTCAATTACGGAAATCAGAAGAAAAACTACCGGGATCTTTATCCTGACGAAGAAGAAATGCAGCGGATGCCTCCTCCGCCTAAAGGTGTAATAGGAGTTACTCCTGCTATTGTCGGGAGTGTGGAAGCTACGGAAGTGTTGAAAATTATCTGTGATTTTGGTGATGTTTTAGCCGGTAAACTATGGACAATCGACCTGCGGACATTGCAATCTAACAAATTTTCACTATAAAGGTTGGTTTCTGACATAGTTAATTAGTAACTTTGCTAGACAATCCAATTTTAACGAAAGAAATGAAACTAATTGTAGTTACCACCCCTACCTTCTTTGTCGAAGAAGATAAGATAATTACCGCTCTTTTCGAAGAGGGGCTGGATGTCCTACATCTTAGGAAACCGGAGACTCCGGCTATGTATTCAGAACGGCTGCTGACTCTTATTCCGGAGAAATATCACCGCCGCATTGTCACGCATGAGCATTTTTATCTAAAAGAGGAATTCAATCTGATGGGAATCCACCTGAATGCCCGTAATCCCAAAGAGCCGCATGACTATTATGGCCATATCAGTTGTTCGTGCCATTCAGTGGAAGAGGTGAAAAACAGAAAGCATTTTTATGATTATGTTTTTATGAGTCCTATCTATGACAGTATCTCTAAAGTGAATTACTATTCAACCTATACTGCCGAAGAATTGCGCGAAGCACAAAGAGCGAAAATCATCGACTCTAAAGTAATGGCATTGGGAGGCATCAATGAAGATAATTTACTGGAGATTAAAGATTTCGGTTTTGGAGGGGCTGTCGTATTAGGAGATCTTTGGAACAAATTCGATGCCTGTCAGGATCAGAACTATTTAGCCGTAATCGAGCACTTTAAAAAGTTGAAGAAGTTATCAGATTAATGAAAAGCCGATGGTAAACTGACTGTGCATTCCCATTATACCCACAATAAAAGAAATGACTTTCTCAATCATGAACTAAAAAAGCCGCTGCAAATTGTCTTCTGCAACGGCTTTCTGTATTTTCAGTGTTTTCTTATCAGAACTTATATCCCACGATAATAGAGAAGTTCATATTTTTAGGATTGCCAACTTTTTGTACGTCAACTAAACCGAATTGACCATCCAAACCTGCAATGATCTTACCAAACTCCAATGCGACTCCCACACCAAGACCAGCATCAAAACGTTTCAAACCATCATCACCGAAAGTATTCTCTTTATGCTCCGTATTATTTCCTAAGTCAAACTTTGTCTTACCGGCAATACCACAAGCAAAATAAGGACCTGCATTAACCACCAGATTAGTATTATCTGCTACATTGAAACGCGCAGCAGCCATTACCGGCAATTCCAAATACATTGCATTAATGCTACTTCCATCTTTCTTTGCCCCCTTGCTAGTCAGGAATAATGAAGGTTGCAGTGACCATGTATCATCAAAAGCATATTCAAAACCTCCACCAAGTTTGAATCCAACCTTTGCATTCAGGTCAAGATCACCGGTGTAATTACTAAAGTTCATACCTACTTTGGCATTCCAACCTGTAATTTGAGAGAAACCTGCCACTGAAATCAGTGCAAATAAAACAAACAAAACACTCTTCTTCATAATTTTAAAGTTTTAAATTAATACTAAGGGATTTTATTACCCCTCCCTATTTAACAATACAAATGTATAATTGTAATTCGTATTAAACAACTTTTTCGTTAACAAGTGCGTAATTTATAGAGTTTATACATAGAAAAAGGGAATTCCCTATTTTTGAGAACTCCCTTTCCTATTTGATTAAACTGTTTTCCTCTTATCAGAAAGCGTAATGGAAACCAATTGAAAGATCTTCACTGGTAAGTTCAAGACCAAAAGAATCTCCAAGCGTATTTACATTTCTACGATATCCCAAGAAACCATACTTGGCAATAAAAGAAAAGTGATCGTTCAATTTAACGGCAATACCCGGTCTAAGTCCCACTTGTCCAGCCTTGGTGGTGTCTCCATCTTTAATTTTCACGAAGCCGATAGCAGCAGTTCCGTCCAGAAACAGACGGACAGCACCGGTTTCACAATAAGACCAACGAATGTACGGAGCTACAAATACAGAGTTTGCAGTTTGTCCTGTAACATAATTGTGTGAATAGTCCAATTCAGCACCCAATGCCCATGTCTCATTAAAGTTGTATCCGATTTCCGGAGCAATTTTAAAAGAGGTAGTGTTGCCTGTACTGTTACGCCACAGATTCAAAGATCCGCCTACGTAAATGTCTTGTGCTTTTACAGCGATAGTTGCCAACATTACAACTACCAATAATAAACCCTTTTTCATCTTCTTTGTTTTTTAAATTAAACGTTAGACCCCAATTCGGTCGATTTCTGGGGTGCAAATGTAAAGCTGTTTTTACGATTAAACAAACATTTGGTTAGTTTTTTATAATAAATACCAAATATTTATTTAACCAAGAGAACGAATGCCCAAGACAAAGCGGACATAAAAAATAGACTGCAAATACTTTCACAAGTATTTACAGTCTATTTATCAGATAGTTAAGTACCTAACCAGCGTATTTGACTATCCTTCTATTGCAGCCTGCGCCGCCGCCAGTCTGGCAATCGGCACTCTGAACGGAGAACAACTAACGTAGTTCAAACCTACCCGGTGGCAGAACTTCACAGAAGAAGGCTCACCACCATGTTCACCACAAATACCACATTTCAGATCCGGACGGATAGCACGGCCCTTTTCTGTAGCCATACGTACCAATTGTCCCACACCATTCTGGTCGAGAACCTGGAACGGATCCACTTTTAAAATCTTCTTTTCCAGATAAACAGGAAGGAAAGAAGCTATATCATCACGAGAATAACCGAAAGTCATCTGCGTCAAGTCATTTGTACCGAATGAGAAGAACTCGGCAGAAGAAGCGATACGGTCGGCAGTCAAAGCAGCACGCGGGATTTCGATCATTGTACCAACTTTGAAGTCGATACTATCTCCCACTTCCTCAAACAACTTCTTTGCTTCCGAGCGGATTACATTTTCCTGCTCCTTGAATTCATACAGGATACCAGTCAACGGAACCATGATTTCCGGATGAGTTTCCACTCCTTCTTTCTTCAGTTCCAATGCAGCACCTAAGATGGCACGTGTCTGCATCTGTGTAATTTCAGGATAAGTATTTCCCAGACGGCAACCACGGTGACCCAACATCGGGTTATGCTCACACAGTGATTCTACACGCTGCTGGATATATTGCAAGCTCACCCCCATAGTATCTGCCATTTCCTGCTGTCCTTTCAAATCGTGAGGAACGAACTCGTGCAAAGGAGGATCGAGCAAACGGACAGTTACCGGACAACCTGCCATTGCTTTAAAGATACCCTTAAAATCTTCCTGTTGGTATGGAAGAATCTTAGCCAATGCTTTCCGACGTCCTTCCGCATTTTCTGCCAGAATCATTTCACGCATTGCCTTGATCTTTTCACCCTCGAAGAACATATGCTCCGTACGGCAAAGACCGATACCTACCGCACCGAAGTTACGGGCGACTTCCGCATCATGAGGAGTATCCGCATTCGTACGTACCTGCAAACGGGTATATTTATCAGCCAATGTCATCAATTCTGCAAAGTCACCGGAAAGTTCTGCAGCTTTCGTTTCCACCTTGCCATTATATACCACACCTGTACTTCCGTTCAAAGAAATATAATCTCCTTCTTTCAAAACAACGCCGTCGATTTCTACAGTACGGTTCTTATAATCAATATTCAATGCACCCGCACCCGATACACAGCACTTACCCATGCCACGAGCCACCACAGCAGCATGAGAAGTCATACCGCCACGAGCCGTCAGAATACCTTCGGCAACTGCCATACCCGCCAAGTCTTCCGGAGAAGTCTCGATGCGAACCATCACCACGCGTTTACCGGCAGCATGCCATTCAGCAGCGTCATCGGCGAAGAATACAATCTGGCCGGTTGCGGCACCCGGAGAAGCCGGAAGACCACGAGTCAGCACTTTGGCTTTCTTCAAAGCATCTTTATCAAATACAGGATGAAGCAGTTCGTCCAGTTTATTCGGCTCCACACGCATCAAAGCAGTTTTTTCGTCAATCATGCCCTGACGGAGCAAATCCATAGCAATCTTCACCATGGCAGCACCCGTACGTTTACCGTTACGCGTCTGAAGGAACCAAAGTTTACCTTCCTGTACGGTGAACTCCATGTCCTGCATATCTTTATAGTGATTTTCCAGTTTGGTCTGAAGAGCATCCAGTTCTTTATAAATTTCCGGCATTGCCTCTTCCATGGAAGGGAACTTCGCCGCGCGAACATCTTCGGTAACGCCAGCCAACACAGCCCAACGTTGAGAACCGATTTTGGTGATCTGTTGCGGAGTACGAATACCGGCCACAACGTCTTCACCTTGCGCGTTGATCAGGTATTCACCGTTGAAAAGGTCTTCACCTGTACCGGCATCACGCGAGAAACACACACCTGTAGCCGAAGTATCACCCATATTACCGAATACCATAGCCTGTACATTGACAGCCGTACCCCATTCATCAGGTATACTTTCCATCTTACGGTAAAGAATAGCGCGTTCATTCATCCATGAATCAAATACGGCACAGATAGCTCCCCACAGTTGTTCGTATGCACAAGTCGGGAAATCTTTTCCCGTCTGTTCCTTCACGGCAGCTTTAAATTTCTTTACGAGTTCCTGCAAGTCTTCCACTTTCAGCTCGTTATCCAGTTCCACCCCTTTCGCTTTCTTCACCTCTTCGATGATGGCTTCAAACGGGTCGATATCATCTTTATTAGTAGGCTTCATGCCCAGAACCACATCACCGTACATCTGTACAAAACGACGATAAGAGTCCCATGCAAAGCGTGCATTACCAGTCTTACGGATAATTCCTTCTACCACTTCATCATTCAATCCCAAATTCAAAATCGTATCCATCATACCCGGCATAGATGCGCGTGCACCGGAACGTACAGACACCAACAAAGGATTTTCAATGTCACCGAATTTAGATTTCATCAACGCTTCCACATGGGCGATCGCTTTTACTACTTCATCTTTCAGCAGCTCAACCACTTTATCACGCCCTAGCGTATTATATTCCGTACAAACATCTGTAGTTATTGTGAATCCGGGAGGGACAGGAATTCCGATTAAATTCATTTCAGCAAGGTTGGCTCCCTTACCACCGAGCAAATTCTTCATGTCAGCTTTTCCTTCTGCCTGACCATTACCAAAGGTATAAACTCTTTTTTTATCCATAATATTGTGTTTAAAGTTACATTATGACTATTATCTTTTCGCAAATCTAAGGATATTTCGCAAACTTGAAAACTTTTTGCGAAAAAACTTTCTATCAAAATGCAATTTCGACATTACAATCCGGAATATTTCTATATACCCGAATTTTTTCCAAAAAAAATACCTACTTTTGCAAAGTAATTATTAGACTGGTGTAAAAGTGGCAAGAAAGAAAAAAGAGCTTCCCTTATTGGAGAAGGTAACAATCATGGATGTGGCTGCCGAAGGAAAAGCCATCGCAAAAGTAAACGACCTGGTGATTTTTGTTCCCTATGTAGTGCCGGGT
Organism: Bacteroides sp. L008; assembly: GCF_040812255.1. Lineage (NCBI taxonomy): Bacteria > Pseudomonadati > Bacteroidota > Bacteroidia > Bacteroidales > Bacteroidaceae > Bacteroides > Bacteroides sp. L008. The sequence goes on from NZ_JBFNXO010000001.1 coordinate 1,470,570, forward strand.
GATGTGGTAGACCTGCAAATCAAGCGTAAAAAGAATAAATATGCCGAAGCTGAAGCGGTGAAGTTTCACGAGCTGTCACCCAATCGCGCTGTTCCTTTCTGCCAACACTATGGCGTATGCGGTGGCTGCAAGTGGCAAGTGCTCCCCTATTCGGAGCAAATCAGGTATAAGCAAAAGCAAGTGGAAGATAATTTGAGACGTATCGGAAAGATCGAACTTCCCGAAATTTCCCCGATTCTCGGTTCTGCCAAAACGGAATTCTACAGAAACAAACTGGAGTTCACCTTTTCAAACAAACGCTGGCTGACTAATGAGGAAGTCCGTCAGGATGTGAAATATGACCAGATGAATGCGGTGGGTTTCCACATTCCGGGAGCCTTCGACAAAGTGCTGGCCATCGAGAAATGCTGGTTGCAGGATGATATATCCAACCGCATCCGGAATGCAATACGTGACTATGCTTACGAGCATGATTACTCTTTCATCAATCTGCGCACACAGGAAGGTATGCTGCGGAATATGATCGTACGCACATCCTCAACCGGGGAACTGATGGTGATCGTTATTTGTAAGATTACGGAAGAGCACGAAATGGAACTGTTCAAGCAGTTACTCCAATTCGTAGCGGACTCTTTCCCTGAAATAACGTCCCTTCTATACATTATTAATAATAAGTGCAACGATACCATCAATGATTTGGATGTGCACGTATTTAAAGGGAAAGATCATATCTTTGAAGAGATGGAAGGACTGCGTTTCAAGGTCGGTCCGAAATCATTCTATCAGACCAACTCGGAACAGGCTTATAATTTATATAAAGTAGCCCGTGACTTTGCCGGACTAACAGGAAACGAATTGGTATACGACCTCTATACAGGAACAGGAACAATCGCCAACTTCGTCTCACGCCAAGCCCGTCAGGTGATCGGTATCGAATACGTGCCGGAAGCTATTGAAGACGCAAAGGTAAATGCAGAAATCAATGATATCAAGAATGCACTGTTTTATGCCGGCGACATGAAAGATATGCTGACACAGGATTTCATCAATCAGCATGGACGTCCGGATGTAATTATCACAGACCCTCCACGTGCCGGCATGCATCAGGATGTGGTTGACGTCATTTTGTTTGCTGAACCGAAACGGATTGTTTATGTAAGCTGCAACCCTGCCACTCAAGCACGGGATCTGCAGTTGCTTGATGAGAAGTATAAAGTGAAAGCCGTCCAACCGGTAGATATGTTCCCTCACACTCACCATGTAGAAAATGTTGTGTTACTGGAACTTCGATAAAAAGTTCACCGCAGATTACACAGGTTAACACAGATTTTTATTATTGATTATTATAATGTGTGTAATCTGTGGTGAAAAATAAAATCTCAAAAGAAGAAAAAGAAATGAAAAAAAGACCCAGAAGAACTCCTGCTGAAAAAGCACGCGCTCAATATACAAATTATGCAGTGAAAGAACCTATGGAACTAATGGAGTTCCTCGCTGCCAAGATGCCGGACGCAAGTCGCACCAAATTGAAATCGTTGCTAAGCAAGCGGGTGGTGTTTGTTGATAATGTGATAACCACGCAATTCAACTTCCCGTTGGAACCGGGCATGAAGGTACAAATCAGCAAAGAGAAAGGAAAGAAAGAATTTAATAACAGACTGCTGAAAATCGTGTATGAAGATGCCTATATCATTGTTGTCGAAAAGATGCAAGGACTTTTATCAGTCAATACGGAACGCCAGAAAGAGCGCACGGCCTACACGATACTCAATGAATATGTGCAACGCTCCGGACGTCAATTCCGTGTGTTTATCGTTCATCGCCTGGACAGGGACACTTCCGGTCTGATGATGTTTGCCAAAGACGAAAAAACACAGCGGACCCTGCGCGACAACTGGCATGATATAGTGACCGACCGCCGATATGTAGCTGTAGTGGAAGGTAATATGGAGAAAGATTATGATACAGTCGTTTCCTGGCTGACTGATAAAACGCTTTATGTAAGTTCCAGCGAGTATGATGACGGCGGCTCAAAATCTATAACCCACTACAGGACAATCAAACGTGCCAACGGATATTCCCTGTTGGAGCTCGATCTGGAAACCGGCCGGAAGAACCAGATTCGTGTGCATATGCAGGATTTAGGTCATCCCATTATCGGTGACGGAAGATATGGAAGAGAAGATTCCCCCAATCCTATCGGACGTCTGGCACTCCATGCTTTCAAACTTTGTTTCTATCATCCGGTAACGGGAGATTTGATGGAGTTCGAGACGCCTTATCCGGCAGAGTTCAAGAAGTTGTTTTTGAAAAAATAAAACTACACTCAAAAAAAAGAGAAGGAGTTAGATCAATTGATTTTGATTTAACTCCTTTTTCTATTAAAATCAGATCTTATTCTATTGCATTTGCAACTCAATATAATCAATATATCCTCCATCAAGATACAGGTCACCTTGCAAATAACGCCCTCTGACACGAACGCCCCTTATCTCACGTAAAGCAAAATCACGTCCATAATCAAGGTACAATGTGCCATAATCAACCCACCACCGGAAAGGCAAATCACCTGCAGATTTACCATTATAATCATAAACCTGATAGTCTATTCCCAGCCCATTATTATCCAAGCGAATACCACTTTCTATCGGATTATAATCAGAACCGAACCACAAATCACCCACCCAGGTGCGTCCCATCAAATCGTCATAAATATCTTCATCGTCTTCACACGAAGTAAAGCCAACCAATAAAGTCAGCATCATCAAGATACCTGCATATCTTTTTATCATTTTCATAATTCTCTAGTTTATTGCGTTTATTAATACAAAATTAGCATTTTATATTTACTATACATCACAAGCCACAAGTTTTTTGTACCTTTGCAAAGATAATATTAAATTTTCCACATGAAACTTCTTTGGCTTGATTTAAATAGTTCGTACGCACACTCCTCATTGGCACTCCCTGCACTCCATGCTCAAATAGCAGACGATACCACTATTGAATGGTGCGTAGTCTCCGCCACTATCAATGAAAATACGGGCAGTGTCGTCAATCAAATCTACCGTCATCAACCGGACATCATCGCAGCTACCAACTGGCTATTTAATCACGAGCAACTCCTACACATCGTTTCACGCGCAAAAGCATTACTACCTCACTGTTGTGTCATACTCGGAGGCCCCGAATTTTTAGGAGATAATGAAGCTTTCTTATATAAGAACAAATTTGTAAGCGGAGTGTTTCGCGGAGAAGGCGAAGAAGTATTTCCTTTATGGTTAAAAGTGTGGAATCAGCCAAGAAAAGAATGGAAATCAATCACAGGACTCTGTTATCTGGACGAATCGGGAGGATATCATGACAACGGACTCGCCCGCGTTATGAAGTTTTCCGAATTGGTTCCCCCCGAAAAGAGCCGTTTCTTCAACTGGAGCAAACCTTTTGTACAGTTAGAAACCACCCGCGGATGTTTTAACACCTGTGCCTTTTGTGTCAGTGGAGGTGAAAAGCCAGTTCGCACCCTATCTCTTGAAGCAACCCGGAAACGTCTCGACGTAATACACCAACACAGAATCAAGAACGTGAGGGTACTGGACCGCACGTTCAATTACAACAACAAACGGGCAAAAGAATTACTAAATCTATTCCGCGAATACCCGGATATCTGTTTCCATCTGGAAATTCATCCCGCACTCCTTTCCGATGAACTCAAACAGGAATTAGCCACCCTCCCTAAAGGACTGCTGCATCTGGAAGCCGGAATCCAAAGCCTACGGGAAAACGTGCTTGAACAAAGCCGGAGAATAGGAAAACTCTCCGACGCTCTGGCCGGACTTAAATATCTATGTTCACTTAAAAACATGGAAACTCATGCCGACTTGATAGCAGGACTCCCACTCTACCATCTATCAGAGATTTTCGATGATGTCCGCACTTTAGCAGAGTATGGCGCAGGAGAAATTCAACTGGAATCCCTCAAATTACTTCCGGGCACCGAAATGAAAAGAAGAGCGGACGAGTTAGGCATACAGTACTCCCCACTCCCTCCATACGAAGTTCTTCAAACTCGTGAAATCACCGTAGATGAACTACAGACAGCACATTATCTGTCCCGCCTGTTAGACGGTTTCTATAATACTCCCACTTGGCGAAGCATCACACGGATACTCATTCTGGAAAACCCTCATTTTATACATGAGTTACTCGACCATTTAGTTCAAACAGATGTCATTGACACCCCTCTTAGTCTGGAAAAAAGAGGATTAATCCTCTATGATTTCTGCAAGAATCATTATCCCGACTACCTGGCACAAGTCAGCATTGCATGGATAGAAGCGGGTATGTCATTAAAAAAGGCTCCGGCAGAAAAAGTAAGGACCAAAAGACAGCTACCACCTGAAAGCTGGGAAATAGAATATGGAGCATATCGCGAGAATCTACGATTATGTTTCCTTCCCACCGATGAAGAAGGACATGGTTACTGGTTTGGTTTTGAATCGGAGATTCAGAAGATACAACCGGTTTTCAAAGCTAAAAAACTATCATAAATAAAAGAGAAGTATTCCCATATTATGTGAAATAATTACTATTCATTGATCGTTTAGAGCAGCATTTCCTGTTTTCCACCGTCCATACAATAAACTCTACTAGCACAAAGCAGTATGGACATTCGAAAATATCAATTGAATATTCTTTGTTTATTATTGTTCCCCTTATCCGCAGCAGGACAAGAATGGAACCAACAAGATTCATTGAAACTTCAGCAAATGCTGGAATCCGATCAGGAGATCAACATAAATAGAAAGTTCATCGAAAAAGTAGAGCAAAACATGTACTCTCGAAAACCATTTGTAGATTTTGATCCCACACTACCCACTTTAAAATCTTCCACAATCTTTTCGAAACCTTCTATTCACACATACAAGATGTTCCGAAAGCCAGGTTCCACCTTTTTACCCACTTATTCCTGGCTAAGAATAAACAAGAATCTTATTCTGCATAGTAAAAGCGACTTTGCGGAAAATCCCAATCATTTTCATATCCAAAGCCAAATGGAATATAAATTGTCCTCCAAATGGTCTCTCGACATATATGGTTCACAAAACCTCGATACCCGAAGATATCGCGGGCTCCCCTCCGAAGTGGAACCAACCAAATTTGGAAGTAATGTCATTTTCAAAATAAATAAAAACTGGAAAATCAAAACAGGGATGCAATACCAATATAATGCTATACGAAAAAGATGGGAATGGATACCTCAAGTTAGCGTTTCATACGAATGGTAAAAACCTATGATATCCACGATTTCCCGTAACTGGGAGAATCCCACTTTCTATTCTACTATTGACCAGTTGCGTACATTTAAAGTACGTTGATTGATGCTAATAGCGCATATTCTGCAACTTTAGTGTTGTTTTGAGCCCTTTAAATATGTTGCTCAAAATCGGAAAAATGAAATATCATAGATTGTGATAAAAAAAGTTGAGAGGTATTGGGATATGTCGAAAAATATATATAAATTCGTATAGTATTCACATAAACACTTATGATATGAAACATTTAACCTTTATGTGTTTTCTGTTGTGTCTTTTCGCTTGTAGCAGTGAAGACATTGTAAGTACCGTTGAGGAATCTGCAAAGCCGGCTAATGAATTGACTGCACAAACTGTTAATTTACTTGATAGCCTTGAAATTATGGAATATATTGATAGCATTATTAGTTCTTTTCCAAAGACTAGAGATCATGTAACAGGATATCTTTTAAAAGATGGATGGGACTATCAACTAACAGAAGAGCAGATAGAGCTTATTAGAAACAGCTTGCCGCGTCCACTTTTTACCCAAGAAAAAGTTCAGTTACAAAAAGCATTTACTTGTGTTGATTATACTAATACGGTTGTTTGGAACAACTGGTCTGGACTGTACAATTGTTATGCATATTCGATGGGGATTTATTCGTGGATAGAGTTCTATAACTGGGACGATTTATATCTCGGATATGGCAATGCGAGAGCAAAGTATCATGCTTATTATGATTATAGCGATAGTGACTTTGGAACAGAAAAAAAATATCCGGTAATTTGGAGTCAGGGGCCCACTCCTTTACATGCAAGTTTATGTGATTTTAAACATAGTAACTCCCAGCGCTCTAAGATGGGGCAAACGTGGCTGTTATGGCATAGTAGTCAGGGAGATATTAACGCTGAAGAAATCAGGAAAATGCATGAGGCTACTCAAGAAAATATAACTATTTCACGGAGTGAACTGGCCATAATCTCCCAAAAGGCACGTGCAATTAGTAAGAGGCCAATGTTTGAATCTTTGTTTAATGAATGGAAAGAAGCATGGACATGGTCTTTTAGTAGTAATACAGCTACTACAAGACAATTGCCCCAATATGCAGAATTAAAGGCTATGGGAAGGGAAATTATACCATTATTGATCGAGAAGATGGCGACAGAAGAAGATAACTTTTTTGCGATAAGATTGTATGAAGATCTTCAAGATGACCAGAATCAGAAAATACGATATGCGAATGAGGATCCTCATCAATTTGAAGGGTTACAACAAACTACGAAGAAGACTATAAAGAAGTGGTTAGAGGCTAATTCTAATTAAGATTATCTAAGGGACAATCGATTGTCGAACTTTTAATTAAGAATATAGATTGGTACTTTTGACCGGTGTAAATGATCGATGACACAAATAAATACACTATCTTTGTGAACGTTAATCCCCACAGTTCTGTCTGGTCTATTCATAATGAAGAGTTTTAAGTTACAACCGCAATATACGAATCAGTGTGCTTAAAGCGCGAATATTAGACGGGGAATTGTGCCGAAGGGCTTGACTTTTTATCACAACTGGCCTAAAAATCAGAGATTTTATCTAAATTTGTCATACGATTAAATATGCTATCATAATGAAGAACTTTATCAAGGGATTCCGGTTTACTCCCTCTAATTATCCGGCTGAAGTAGAAGCAAAAATACAGAAATACAGAAAGCAAGGTTACAAACTCCCACCGCGCAAAGTACTCCGTACTCCCGAACAACTGGAAGGCATCCGTGAAAGTGCCAAAATCAATACTGCACTGCTGGACTATATTTCGGAAAATATCCGGGAAGGCATGTCCACCGAAGAAATTGATGTGCTCGTATATGATTTTACTACCAGTCATGGTGCTATCCCTGCCCCACTCAACTACGAAGGATTTCCCAAAAGCGTCTGCACCAGCATCAACGATGTAGTGTGCCACGGAATACCCAATAAAAATGAGATTCTGAAAAGCGGAGATATTATCAATGTGGATGTTTCCACCATTTACAAAGGGTATTTCTCCGATGCATCCCGTATGTTTATGATCGGTGACGTCAGCCCTGAAATGCAAAAGTTGGTACAGGTAACCAAAGAATGTATGGAAATAGGCATTGCCGCCGCCCAACCTTGGAAACAGCTGGGTGATGTAGGCGCTGCCATTCAGGAACATGCCGAAAAGAACGGATTCAGCGTAGTCCGTGATCTCTGCGGACATGGCGTAGGAATGCAATTCCACGAAGAACCGGACGTAGAACATTTCGGACGCCGGGGTACGGGCATGATGATTGTGCCGGGCATGACCTTCACCATCGAACCTATGATTAATATGGGAACCTATGAAGTATTCATAGACGAAGCCGACGGATGGACTGTCTGCACCGACGACGGACTGCCTTCCGCCCAATGGGAAAATATGATTCTGATAACGGAAACCGGAAACGAAATTCTGACATATTGATGGAACTGATTCTACTTATTGTTATTGCCGTGTTAGTGATAGTCCTACTTGTATTATCACTAACCAAAGGCAACAATCAAACTCAAGCAGAACAATTACAAATAGCCTTGCGCCAGCAAATGCAGGAAAACCGGGAAGAACTGAACCGCAGCATCCGGGAACTTCGCATGGAAATGACGCAAACGCTGAACCAGAATATGCAACAGCTTCAAGATGTTCTGCACAAGAATATGATGACTACCGGAGAACTGCAACGACAGAAATTCGACATGATGGCCCGCCAGCAGGAAGCATTGCTGAAATCCACCGAAAAACGTCTCGACGATATGCGTTTGATGGTAGAGGAAAAGTTACAAAAAACACTTAACGAACGTATCGGCCAATCATTCGAAATCGTCCGTTCGCAACTTGAAAACGTACAAAAAGGACTGGGAGAAATGAAATCTCTCGCCCAAGATGTCGGTGGGCTGAAAAAGGTATTGAGCAACGTAAAGATGAGAGGCACGTTCGGCGAAGTCCAACTGGGTGCACTCTTAGAACAAATGATGAGCCCCGAACAGTACGACGCCAATGTCAAAACGAAAAAGAGCGGAACCGAATTTGTGGAGTTTGCCATCAAACTTCCGGGAAAAGATGACGCCAACAGCACCGTCTACCTCCCCATCGACGCCAAATTCCCCAAAGATGTATACGAACAATACTACGACGCATTCGAAGCGGGAGACACAGCATTGATGGAATCGTGCGGCAAGCAATTGGAAAATACAATCAAAAAGATGGCAAAAGACATCCATGATAAATATGTAGACCCGCCGTTTACCACAGACTTTGCCATTATGTTCCTGCCGTTTGAAAGCATATATGCCGAAGTAATCCGTCGTACCAGTCTCATCGAAACACTCCAAAAGGAGTATAAGATTGTAGTTACGGGACCGACAACATTAGGCGCCATTCTCAACAGTCTTCAGATGGGATTCCGCACGCTCGCTATCCAAAAACGTACCGGAGAAGTCTGGACCGTATTGGGAGCTGTCAAAACAGAATTCAGTAAATTCGGAGGGTTGCTTGAAAAAGTACAAAAGAACCTGCAAAGCGCCGGTGACCAACTCGAAGAAGTCATGGGAAAACGAACACGTGCCATCGAACGCAAACTGCGGCAAGTGGAACAGTTGCCGCATGAAGAAAGCCAAAAGATTCTCCCCATTGACGTAGAGGACGATTCGACAGATTACTAACTGATATTATTCAGGCACGGATTACACGGATTACACGGTTTTTAGAAATACGATTGCATAAAGCAACAGCGTAATCCGTGTAATCCGTGCCTAAAAAAATACTCCACAACATTTCCATATCACGTCAATCCACATAACTCCGCAAAGCCAGATTCTTCACCCAAAGAACGAAGATACCCGTCAGAATCAGATTCAATACCAGAGTAAGCACTGAAATAACCAATGCAGGGCCACCCAAGTTATATCCCAATGCAATGAAAATGATTCCGGCCCCTACCTCGCCACGGGTAAACATACCGATGGAAAGAGCCAGCCGCTCACTTAATTTCCGGTCACGATAGAAGAACATCGGACAAAGCTTTCCTATATTCGACAATAAAGAGACAATCACCACATGAAACAGAATCATTCCCCACGACATCATCTCCTGCGAACCGGTTACGGAATAAGAACCTGCATGAGTCTCCGCAAAGTTCACTCCAATAAAATGCGGCATGCTCATTCCCACCAGAAACATGAAGAAAAATGAAATTCCGGTAGACACCTTTCGTTCCACCGGTGTATCATGTTCCTTATGTTTCATGATCATACCCAAAACAAATGCCGGCAACAGTACTTCAATATGAATACTTCCCTCGTCCCCATACAATTCTTTACTCCCCAGATACAGTATTTGAGTAGCCAGAAATATAATCACTGAATAAAAGAGGATAGCCTTCCAGTCCTGACGCCAATCATACTTATTCAATCTTTGCCAGCCGATCGACAATAACAAGAATACAATCACCACCACAATAATCAACTGCCAGCGCAGTCCGATCATCATAATCTGAAGAGGAATCATCAAAAGAATCGTATCCAAATCATCGAAAATTGCCAATACCTGTATTTTCTTATAAATCCAACTGGACTTCAGTCCGATAGCCGCCAACATTGTAAACAGAATACCGGCCGATGTAGGTGCGGCAAAACGGCTTAGCAGCAAATTCTCCTTCCATGCTTCCCAACTATTCCAGAAATCGGGCGGAAGCAAAATAAACACATAATAAATAGCAATCATAAACCACGGTAAAGCAGCCGTCGCCATCGCAATAAAATAATCTTGAGCGTAACTTTTCCACCTCGTTTTATCAAGGACAAACTCACGGCCTACATTAATCATTATAAAACTAAGGCATACATAGAGCAGTACATTCGATATGGATTTAACAGCTCCATACCCATCCCCTGCCATCAACGGCAGGAATTGCGAAACGATGAGCCCCAACATCAGGAAGCCCGAAAAAGACAGAACTTTTCTCATATTTATAGTTGTTTGTGTATTAAAAACTAACCGCAAGTCAATTTGTTCAGAACATATCTCTGAAAAATTGCTTGCGGCAGTATTTTTAATCTAGTTTCAGTACGGCGAGGAAGGCTTTTTGCGGCACCTCCACGTTACCGATTTGTTTCATTCGTTTCTTACCTTTTTTCTGCTTCTCAAGCAGTTTACGTTTACGGCTCACGTCACCCCCGTAACACTTCGCTGTCACATCCTTACGGACCGCCTTAATGGTTTCACGCGAAATAATCTTCGCTCCGATAGCCGCCTGAATGGCAATATCAAACTGCTGGCGCGGAATGAGCTCTTTCAGCTTCTCACACATCCGTCGTCCCATATCGTAAGCATTGTCAATATGTGTCAAAGTAGAAAGTGCATCCACAGGCTCACCGTTCAGCAAGATATCCAGCTTCACCAGTTTGGAAGTACGGAAACCATTCGGATGATAATCAAACGACGCATACCCTTTAGAAATACTCTTCAACTTATCGTAGAAATCGATCACAATCTCTCCCAAAGGCATATTGTAATAGATTTCCACACGATTACCGGAGATATATTCCTGTTTAATCAATTCACCACGTTTACCCAGGCAAAGCGTCATAATAGGACCGATATAATCGGTGGTTGTAATAATAGATGCTTTGATATACGGTTCCTCGATATGGTCAATCATCGTCGGGTCGGGCATACCACCGGGGTTGTGCACCTCCTTCATATTACCTTGCTTGTCATAGATATGGTAGGACACGTTCGGCACCGTAGTAATCACATTCATGTCAAACTCACGATCCAGACGCTCCTGCACAATCTCCATATGGAGCAATCCGAGGAAACCGCAACGGAAACCAAAACCCAAAGCCAGCGAAGACTCCGGCTGGAAAGTCAACGACGCATCATTCAGCTGCAACTTTTCCAAAGACGCGCGAAGATCTTCGAAATCCTCCGCCTCAATCGGATAAACCCCGGCAAACACCATCGGCTTCACTTCCTCAAAACCGGCAATAGCCTTGTCACACGGACGGGCAATATGCGTAATGGTATCTCCCACCTTCACCTCTTTAGAAGTCTTGATACCGGAAATAATATATCCCACATCCCCCGTACGAAGTTCGTTGCGAGGTACCATATCCATTTTCAGCACTCCCACTTCATCGGCATCATACTCTTTTCCCGTATTGAAGAATTTCACCTTATCCCCCTTGCGAATCATACCGTTTTCAATCTTGAAATAAGCAATAATTCCACGGAAAGAGTTGAATACAGAGTCGAAAATCAAAGCTTGCAACGGAGCCTCTTCATCTCCTTCCGGATGAGGAATACGCTCGATCACGGCCGCCAGTATTTCTTCCACTCCCATACCCGTTTTGCCGGATGCACGGATCACTTCCTCCCGCTTGCAGCCCAGCAATTCAATGATCTCGTCCTCCACTTCTTCGGGATTGGCACTCGCCATATCGCATTTATTAATCACCGGAATAATCTCAAGGTCGTGCTCAATTGCCATGTACAGATTCGAGATAGTCTGTGCCTGCACTCCCTGCGAAGCATCGACAATCAGCAACGCACCTTCACACGCAGCAATAGAGCGCGACACCTCATACGAAAAGTCCACATGTCCCGGAGTGTCAATCAGGTTAAGGATATACTTCTCCCCCTGATAAGTATATTCCATCTGGATTGCATGGCTCTTGATAGTGATCCCCCTTTCTTTCTCCAGATCCATATTATCAAGCATCTGCCCCGAAGTCACCTGAATAGTGTGTGTAAACTCCAACAAACGGTCGGCCAAAGTCGATTTCCCGTGGTCAATATGAGCAATAATGCAAAAGTTGCGTATATTCTTCATTCTGAATTCTTATTATTTTTAGCTTTTTGGTGTGCAAAGATACGTAAATGGCGGAATAAAAAAAAATGCGTTGATAACATTATGACCATGTACCAACGCATTTTTTTTATTGCTTAAGTGAGTTACTCGCTTAGATCAATTTGATGAAGAGTTCACCTTCAACTTCTTCCACAGAGACTTTGTCTTCTCTCAATAACCAGCCAAGGCCGAGGAACAGATCTTTGTCAACCAATTTAGTTGCTTTTTTAAGCTGCTTGGCAGTCATTCCTTCTGTTTCGTTCAGTGCATTCCAGATAGTACCTGCAATTACACCAGCTTTTTCTTTCAACATTTGCTTTGCAATTTTAGTTAGACATGCTTAAAATCATCCGGTCCAAAAGACTTTCAGATTTTATTTCGGAGGCAAAGATAGTTATTTTTATGTTATATAACACTTTATTGAGCACTTTTTTACCGTTTTTGTAATAAAAAAGCATTTTAGAACCTCATTTAGGATGCTTTTCGAGATATTCCGACCAAATTCTTGCCGCTTCTTCCACCATTTTAGCACAGGGACGCTTGCTATAATATTGAGCAGTACGCTCTTCCGGAATGGTTGAAACGGGATCTTTTTTCTTTAATCCCAACAATTCGCCACAAATCAGCGAACCGTTACGCTTCTTAAATTCAGCCGCCAGTTCTTGCACTACCGCATAATTGGCAGCTTTTCCTTCCCGGTCTGTCGCTTCCGTAGCGCCGGTTTCCAAGCCCGCCACCAAAAACATGCCGCAGGCAGCTCCACACGTTTCGCGCATTCGTCCTATTCCCCCGCCAAAGGAAGCACCCATACGTAACGCCTGTTCCTGTGTAAATCCATACATATCTGCAAAGGCCGCTACCACCGACTGCGAACAGTTATATCCGCTCTTAAAAAGCTCCACTGCTTTCTGTATTCTATCTTCCATAAACTATTTTGCATTTTTATTTCGCACAAAAATATAAGACACCCGTAAATTGAGTATTACTATCCTATAATATTTCCAATGCCATCGGACAATGGTCGGAATGTACGGCCTCATTCAGGATATACGCCCGTTTCAACAGCGGGCGTACCGGCTCACTGACCATACAATAGTCAATTCTCCAACCTTTATTCTTGGCACGCGAATTAAAACGATAGCTCCACCAAGTATATTCCTGTTTTTCGGGACAAAGCGTACGGAAAGAATCCACATACCCTGCAGACAGGAAACGTGTCATCCACTCCCGTTCTTCAGGAAGGAAGCCACTGTTTGTCGCATTCCGGACAGGATCATGAATATCAATCGGTTCGTGGCAAATATTATAATCACCACAAAGAATCAAATTGGGACGGGACTTCTGCAACTCCGTCACATACTTCTGAAAATCTTCCAGCCACACCATTTTGAAAGCCTGACGTTCGTCCCCGCTCGTTCCCGAAGGGTGATAAACACTGACTACCGATAAATCTCCAAAGTCCGCCCGTATAAAACGTCCTTCATTATCATAAGCCTCCATTCCCATCCCATATTCCACATGGTCCGGTTCCTGCTTGGTAAGTATGGCCACTCCACTGTATCCTTTCTTCTGTGCCGAATACAAATAAGACTTGTAACCCAACGCTTCAAACACCTCTCCCGGATATTGGTCCGGTTGCAGTTTCGTCTCTTGCAGACAAAGAATATCAGGATTCTCCTGCGCCAACCACTCCGGCAAGCCTTTAGATACGGCAGCACGCAGTCCGTTCACATTATAAGTAATAATCTTCATCGATCTATATTTATTGATTTATATTCATTTTATGAAAACAAAAGCATGATGTTCAGTGCCGAAACAATAATAGCAATCGAATACAACACAAACGTGCTCCAACGACTATTGACATAATCTCCCATCACCTTGCGGGAAGACGTCAGCCCCACCTGCAGAAACACTGTGAAAGGTAATTGAATACTAAGTATCATCTGCGAAATAATCAGTCCTTTGAAAGGATCTCCAATAAAGAAAATCAGCAATAAGGCAATTCCCAGAGACAAAAGGACTCCCACCTGCGAGTGGCTGTCTTTGATATGATACGATTCGCCGAAAATACCTGCAAAGATAGAACCCGCCGCCATTCCGCTCGTAATGGTGGATGAAATACCCGCCATCAGCAATGCCAGTGCAAATACAATGGCAGCATTACTTCCCAACAAAGGTTCGAGCAATGACTTGGCCTGTTGCAGTTCCTCTACCTGAATACCGCTTTTAAAGAAAGTAGCGGCAGCCAGCAGAATCATGGCACTGTTAATCGCCCAGCCGACAATCATGGAAAAAAGAGTATCAAACAACTCATATTTCAAGACCTTCTTAATAGAAGCATCATCTTTCTTATTATATTCGTGACTCTGTATCACCTCCGAATGAAGGAACAGATTATGAGGCATCACTACCGCTCCCAACACACTCATGATAATCAGCATACTTCCTTTCGGAAAAGAAGGAGTCACCCACCCTGCTGTCGCAGCCGGCCAGTCTATTTCCACCAGAAACAATTCGTAGATAAACGAAAGTCCGATAACGGAGACAAATGCAATGATGGAACGCTCTATCTTCTTATACGAATTAGTGAAAAGCATGATAGAGACAAAAAGCGTAGTCAATATAGCCCCCCATATAATAGGAATATCAAAGAGCATTTCCAAGGCAATGGCACCTCCCAGAATTTCCGCTAAAGAAGTAGATATCGACGCCAGTACCGCCGTACCAAGAATAGGTCGCGACACCCATTTGGGAGTGTACTTAGTGGCCGCCTCCGAAAGGCAAAGTCCGGTAACAATCCCCAGGTGGGCAACGTTGTGCTGAAGAACGATCAGCATAATAGTAGACAATGTAACCACCCACAGTAAGGAATAGCCGAATTCGGAACCGGCGGCGAAGTTAGAAGCCCAGTTTCCCGGATCAATAAATCCTACGGTAACCAGAAGCCCCGGACCAATATATTTAAAAACATCCAGTCCACCCAGATAGCGTTTATGATCTTTGCGTTTTAAGTCTTGAAAAATATTCTTCATTTTTGCATAATAGTTTTAACCTTACAAATATACTTATAAATAACGAGTGAAGGTCAATTTTAGTTCAAAATACCGACAAGTAAGTATACAAAAATTAGGCACGGATTACGCGGATTTCACGGTTCTTATTTTATTGAAACCGTGAAATCCGTGTAATCCGTGCCCGAATAAATGTCGTCGATTAATATCCCATCTCGTGCAATGCACGACACAACTGGTCAGGACATGAAGTCGGCCTGCCACCACACCGCACTCCTTCAAGTTTTGCGATAACATCCGCTACCTTCATTCCTCTCACAAGACGGGAAATACCTTGAAGGTTACCATTGCATCCTCCCCAGAAAACAACCTCTTTCACCACTCCATCTTCCACGTTCAGCTCGATGTTAGTGCTGCAAGTTCCCCGGGTTTTATACACATATTCCATAACCTGCCTTACTCTTCTTCCCCTTCCGGCTGCATATTGGTATAAACAGTCTGCACGTCATCAAATTCTTCCAAACGTTCGATCATCTTATCCAATGTCTCGCGCTGTTCCGGAGTCACCTCTTTCATGTCGTTCGGGATATAAGTGAAGTCTCCACCGACATCTTCAAAACCACACTCCTCCAAGTGTTTCTGAATAGCGGCATAGCTCTTGGGATTACCATAGATAGTGATTGTTCCCTCTTCGTCATCTTCTTCATATTCATCCTCCACATCATAATCGATCAGATCCAGAATCAGTTCTTCCATATCCAATCCGTCTTTCTTCTTGAAAGTAAATACACATTTGTGGTCGAACAGGAACGCGAGAGATCCCATTGTGCCGAGATTACCGCCAAACTTATTAAATACCGAACGGACGTCAGCCACTGTACGGGTTGTGTTGTCTGTCAGGGTATCTACAAATACAGCAATACCGTGAGGGCCGTACCCTTCGTAAGTCATGCTCTTGTAGTCACTCTGGTCTTTACCCATTGCGTTTTTGATAGCACGTTCAATATTATCCTTCGGCATATTCTCACGCTTACAAGTAGCGATTACCGAACGCAAAGTCGGGTTGTTTTCAGGTTCCGGACCGCCAGCCTTTACAGCTATAGCGATTTGTTTGCCCAGTCTTGTAAATGTTTTAGCCATGTGGCCCCATCTTTTCAGTTTAGCGGCCTTTCTATATTCAAATGCTCTTCCCATTGGTTTATATTTTTAGATTGAAATTTTAAGTTTATCTAAGTTTGGCACCCAGCTTATCTTCCAAGTTCTTCACCAGTTTGGACATGATCTTATCAATCATCTTATCATTCAAAGTCTGGCTCTCATCCTGAAGCAGGAAGCTCACCGCATACGACTTCTTGCCTGCTTCCAGATTCTTACCTTCGTACACATCGAAAAGTTCCACTTCTTTCAGCAGCTTCTTCTCTGTTTCGTAAGCAATCTTTTCGATTTCGGCAAACTGCACATTCTTGTCAAGCAACAATGCCAGGTCACGTTTCACAGCAGGGAACTTGGAGATTTCCTTGTAGCTGATCTTCACAGAACGGATAGCCTTCATCAGTTCCTTCCAGTTCAAGTCGGCAAAATACACTTCATTGTCGATATCAAATGCTTTCAACAGTTTTTTAGTCACGATACCGAAAGAAGCAAGACGCTTACCACCCTTCGTATTGACAGAGAGTGCGGCAGCAAAAATATCGTCCGTCAGATTACCGACAACCAGATTGTGCAAATCCAGTCCCAGACGCTTCAATATATTTTCTACATAAGCCTTCAACTCATATACCGAACTGTTCTCATCCGCATGTGCCCATGAATTGGAAACCTTCTTACCGGTTACCCACAAACCCAAGTGATAATCTTCCGAGTAAGGAGCCAATACCTTCTCTTCGTTCTTCTTGTCACCATCGAAATGATAGCAATTACCGAATTCGAAGAACTTCAAATCAGCATTCTTACGATTTGCATTATGAGCAATACTTTCCAGTCCACCGAACAGCAAAGTCTGGCGCATAGCGTTCAAATCCGCACTCAACGGATTCAGCAACATCACCAGGTGGTTGGACGGATAAGTCTCCATACCATCATAGTAAGCAGCACGCGTCAATGAGTTGTTCAGGATCTCATTAAATCCGCAACCCACCAATTGCTCTGCAATCAGGTTCTGCAATTTATTCGATTTATCATGTTCACCTTTGGTAGTTAGGCTGGAGTTCAGCGTAGTCGGGATTTCAACATTGTTATATCCGTAGATACGAAGAATATCTTCAATCACGTCACAATCACGCTGCACGTCTACACGATAAGGAGGAACAGCTAATGTCAGCCCTTCTGCCGTTTCATTAGTGATCTTCATTTCCAGGCTGGTCACAATGCTCTTGATTGTCTCTACCGGGATTACTTTTCCTACCAAAGAATGTACTTTCTCATAAGCCAGATCGACTATAAAATCGGGTGCAGGAGTAGTGAACACGTCTTTTATTTCTGAAGAAATCGTACCGCCCGCCAGTTCTTTGACCATCAAAGCAGCCAGCTTCAGGCAATAAATAACCCCGTTCGGATCGATACCGCGTTCGAAACGGAAAGAAGCATCCGTATTCAAGCCATGACGGCGGGCTGTCTTACGCACCCATGTAGGATGGAAATAAGCACTTTCGATGAATACATCTGTCGTAGCTTCCGTGGAACCGGAGTCCAGTCCGCCGAATACACCGGCAATACACATGGCCTCTTCCTTGTTACAAATCATCAGGTCGCGTTCGCTCAATTTACGCTCCACTTCATCCAGCGTAACGAACGGAGTTCCTTCCGGCATTGTCTTGACAATTACTTCATTGCCTTTGATCTTTCCGGCATCGAAGCAGTGCAACGGCTGACCGAAAGCATGAACGATATAATTGGTAATATCCACTACATTATTAATAGGACGCACCCCGATCAGACGCAATTTGTTTTGCAGCCATTCCGGACTTTCCTTCACAGTAACACCTTTCACCGTAACACCGGCATAATGCGGACAAGCTTCGCTGTTTTCCACCTTCACTTCAATATTCAAGTCGTGGTTTTCCACTTTAAAGCCGTCCACCGACGGACGTTGCAAAGTAGCCTGTTTGCCGTTCTGAATCAGATAAGCGTACAAGTCACGAGCCACCCCATAGTGAGAGCAGGCATCCGCACGGTTAGGCGTGATATCCACTTCAAGCACATAGTCGCTCTTGATATTATAATAATCCTTGGCAAGCGTACCCGGAACAGCATTTTCCGGCAATACGATAATACCTGCATGATCCGTACCGATCCCTATTTCGTCTTCAGCACAAATCATACCGATAGATTCCACCCCACGGATTTTTGATTTCTTGATGGTAAAACATTCGTCACCGTCATAAAGTTTTGTACCTAAAGTAGCCACCACCACTTTCTGTCCGGCAGCCACATTCGGGGCACCACAAACAATCTGTACCGGTTCACCGTCTCCCAGATTAACAGTAGTAATATGCAAATGGTCAGAATTAGGATGTTCCGTGCAGGTCAGCACTTCACCAATCACAAGTCCTTCCAAACCACCTTTAATGGTTTGCACTTCTTCTACACCACCTGTTTCCAAGCCGATAGAAGTCAACGCAGCCGCCGTTTCATCGGGCGTCAGATCGAAGTTGACATACTCTTTCAGCCAGTTATAAGAGATATTCATATGATTAATTTTTTATTGTTTCTCAAAAAGATTTGCAAAGTTAATAAGATTTTTCGGTTGACCGAGAAGGTTTGATAAAAAATTGCGCGTTATTTCACCACAGAGGACACAGAGGACGCAGAGGATACCGGAAAAATGAAAAATAAGTGTAAATCCGTAATAAGCAAATGTATATAATTCATTTACCAACAAATTCAACATGAGTACTTAATAAAAAGAAAGAACTCTGTATTCTCTGCGTCCTCTGTGTCCTCTGTGGTGAAACAAAGCACAACTAGAACGGTAACGGTCCATCCCCCGGCGCCCCGAACGGATTCGCTGTCTGTGGCGAAAAATCAGGAGCCGGCGGCGGAGGTACAGCCCCCGCATTGCCCGCATTCATTTTCGATCCCAGCATCGCTCCTGCAGGTTCGCCCGGCATCGGGATCACCATATCGTCCTCCGGATTAGAGAAACGGGTAAACTCACCCTTAAAGCGGAGCAACACCTCGCCTACTGCACCGTTACGGTGCTTGGCGATTACAATTTCCGCCATGCCGCGCAGGTCATTTCCGCGGTCATCCTGATAAATCTTATAATATTCCGGACGGTGGATAAAGCACACCATATCGGCATCCTGCTCGATGGCTCCCGATTCACGAAGGTCACTCAACTGCGGTCGTTTACCGTCAATACCTTCACGGCTTTCCACACCACGATTCAACTGTGACAGTGCGATGATCGGAATACTCAACTCTTTTGCCAATCCTTTCAACGAACGGGAAATGGTACTAACCTCTTCCTGACGGCTACCAAACGCCATACCACTCGCATTCATCAACTGAAGGTAGTCAATGATGATGATTCGCACCCCATGTTCGCGTACCAGACGGCGTGCTTTCGTTCGAAGTTCAAACACAGACAGAGACGGCGTATCATCCACGTAAAGCGGTGCATCCATCAGATTCTTCAGTTTATAGTCCAACTGTTGCCACTCATAACCCGCCAGCTGTCCGCTCTTGATCTTTCCACTTTCAATTTCGCAGACATTGGCAATCAAACGATTCACCAGCTGAACGTTACTCATTTCAAGAGAGAACAATGCCACCGGGTTCCGGTAATCCACCGCAATATTCTTAGCCATAGAAAGGACAAAAGCAGTCTTACCCATAGCAGGACGGGCAGCTATAATAATAAGGTCGGAATTCTGCCAACCCGAAGTCATCTTGTCGAGCTTTGTAAAACCACTCTCAAGACCACTCAAACCGTCGGTTCGCGCCGCAGCCTTCTGAATCAGCTTATAGGCTTCGTCAATCACCGGATTGATCTGCGTATAATCTTTTTTCATATTCTGCTGTGAGATCTCGAAAAGCTTGCCTTCCGCTTCCTGCATCAAGTCGTCCACATCCAGCGTTTCATCAAACGCCTTACTCTGGATATTGCTTGTAAACGTAATCAGCTCACGCGCCAGAGATTTCTGTGCAATAATACGGGCGTGATACTCAATATGCGCTGATGAAGCCACCTTACTACTCAATTGAGTAATATAGAACGGGCCTCCCACCTCTTCCAATTCTCCGCGTTTGCTAAGTTGTTCCTTTACAGTCAGAATATCCACCGGTTTCTGATTCACCGCAAGATCGGTGATAGCAGAATAAATCAACTGATGCCGTCGTTCGTAAAAAGATTCGGGACGAAGAATCTCACTCACCAACGAGTAAGCATCCTTTTCAATCATCAAAGCTCCCAGAACTGCTTCTTCCAGTTCAGGCGCCTGCGGCTGAATACGACCATAATCATTTACCGGTTGTATTTTAGTAGACTTTGAATTGCGGGTATTTCTTTTCTGTTCGGCCATCGAGGTATTTACTATTTTACAATTTACTATTTACTATTTTGCGACCGGACAGACTCCTTTATAACAGAGTTTTTCCAGTCGGGACGACAAAGATAGAATATAATCATGAAGAATGAATAAGGAAAAATGAAGATTTTACTAACTTTGCTCCCGAATTACATTCAACACATGATTAATTGTCATGTGCAGCACTGCAAATAGTAAATCGTAAATTGTAAAATAGTAAATAACCTTATGCTTGCTTTTCCTAATATCAAAATAAACCTGGGACTTTCCATCACGGAAAAACGCCCGGACGGATATCACAATCTGGAAACCGTTTTCTATCCGGTAGCTCTGGAAGACGCACTGGAAATCCGTACCTCCCCTAACGCTGACCGAAAATTCACTCTCCACCAACACGGAATGGAAATAGCCGGTAACCCGGAAGACAATCTGGTAGTAAAAGCCTATTTGTTGATGGATAAGGAATTTCATCTCCCTCCTGTCGAAATCCACTTATACAAGCACATCCCTTCAGGAGCCGGACTGGGAGGAGGATCATCGGATGCCGCTTTCATGCTGAAGTTGCTCAACGATCATTATCAGCTGGGAGTATCCGAAGAACAATTGGAAGTATACGCTGCCACTTTGGGAGCAGACTGCGCTTTCTTTATCAAAAACAGACCGATATTTGCCGAAGGAATTGGAAACATCTTCTCCCCGGTCGAACTTTCATTAAACGGCTACCAAATCATGATTATAAAACCGAATGTTTTTGTTTCCACCCGGGAAGCCTTTTCAAACATTCATCCCCATCGTCCGAAATATCCGGTTATGGAGGCAATCCAGCGTCCTGTACAAGAATGGAAGGATACGTTAATCAATGATTTCGAAGCAAGTGTATTCCCGCAACATCCCGTCATTGGAGAAATCAAAGAAGAACTCTATCATCAAGGAGCAATCTACGCATCCATGAGCGGCTCCGGATCTTCGGTATTCGGATTGTTTGCTCCCGGATTCGTCTTACCGGAAATTAATTGGGGAACTGACGTATTCTGCTTCAAAGGAAAGCTATAAAGTAAAGAACCATATAATCGTACGCCCATGCTGGGCGTACAAAAAACGGTACCACGACTCACGTCGTAGTACCGTCACAACACAAACACAAAATAAAACACGACAAAACTACTATGCAATCTTTCCTGTCTATGCCGGGGAGGCATAAGTACTATTTACGTATATTCGCATACTCATAAACAGCTTCAGGTCGATTAGCATCAATTAAACAAATCGCATGCACGATTTGTTTAAACTTTTATGTTATTTAAAACAAGTTTCCCTTTTATTGAATCCCTCTTTCACGGAGTTTCAGCTGCCAGTTCCATGCAGAGCGTAAAGTATCTTCTAAAGTTTCTACGGCTTTCCAGCCCAGCTCTTTATTAGCAAAATCCGGGTTAGCCCAAACTTTTTCAATGTCGCCTGCACGACGTCCGACAATCTGATAATTCAATTTTACGCCAGTGGCTTTTTCAAAGCCATTTATTAATTCCAATACAGAAACACCACGTCCTGTACCAATATTGAATACTTCTACTTTTTCTTTTTGTGTCTTTTCCAAGATACGACGGATAGCAATCACGTGTGCTTTAGCCAAGTCAACGACATTGATAAAGTCACGGATACAAGAACCGTCCGGTGTATCATAATCGTCACCAAACACGCTAAGTTTCTCACGGATACCGATGGCTGTCTGGGTCAGATATGGAATCAGGTTTTGAGGAACCCCGTTAGGCAGTTCACCCAGCAATGCAGTAGGATGCGCACCAATCGGGTTGAAATAGCGCAACATGATCGCATTGATCGGAGCACCTGAAGCTACCGTGTCACGAATAATCTCTTCATTGATCTGTTTGGTATTTCCATAAGGTGATTCCGCTTTCTTGATCGGAGCCTTTTCCGTTACCGGCAACTCGTCCGGCTGACCGTATACTGTACAAGAAGAAGAGAACACAATACCTTCTACTCCATGCTTTGGCATCAGTTCGAGAAGGTTAATCAAAGAAACCAGGTTATTACGGTAGTAAAGCAACGGTTTCTGTACCGATTCTCCTACTGCTTTGCTAGCTGCAAAGTGAATGATAGCCTTAATTCCTTTATATTTTGTAAATACTGCATCCAGACCGGCAAAGTCCAGGCAATCCAGCTTTTCAAAAACTGGACGAATACCGGAAACTTTCTCTATATTGTCAACAACGTCAGCACTTGAATTTGATAAATTATCGATGATGATTACTTCATATCCGCTGTTTTGTAGTTCTACAACAGTATGAGACCCAATGTATCCTGTCCCGCCTGTTACTAAAATTCTTTCTTTCATATACTTTATAAAATGGTTAGTTTCTCGGCTTATTATTGTTTGAGTTACAAATGTATGGAAATAAAATGGAATAGCAATAATTTGCCACGAATTTATTTGCTAAAAAGTAATTAAGGTACGATTTGGTAGCATTTAGGTATAAAAAAGAATTGGAAACTCTAATCTGTATGTCGCCACACAGCAGAGCTTCCAATCCCCTATTTAATTATCAACTGTAAATCCTTACCTTACACCACGCCGGAGAATCCCATGAATGCCATAGCAAGCAAACCGGCGGTAATCAAAGCAATCGGAGTTCCTTGCATTCCTTTCGGAATTTTCACAAGGCTCATCTGTTCGCGCAATCCGGCAAAAAGCACCAGTGCCAGACCGAAGCCGATAGCCGTAGAGAATGCGTATACAACCCCTGTCAGCAGGTCATAGTCTTTCTGAATCACCAGAATAGCGACCCCCAGAATACAACAGTTCGTTGTAATCAGCGGCAAGAATACACCCAAAGCCTGATACAGAGCCGGAGACACCTTTTTCAGGATGATTTCCACCATCTGCACCAGTCCGGCAATCACCAGGATGAACGTAATCGTCTGCAAATATCCCAGTCCGAAAACATCCAGTACAAACTTCTGAATCAGGAAGGTGACGATGGTAGCGATGGTCAACACGAAAGCAACCGCAGCGCTCATACCCATCGCAGTTTCCACCTTCTTGGATACGCCCAGAAACGGACAGATACCCAAGAACTGCGACAACACGATGTTGTTTACAAAGATTGCCGAAATAAATATCAATATATATTCCATAGTTGTTAAATTGAAAATTGAAAATTGAGAATTAAAAAATCAGAGAATGTGAAAATGAAATTAAGAATATGGTTCATATCTATTATTTCTCAATTCTCAATTTTCAGTTCTCAATTTATTAATTATTGCAATGAGGTATCCCAAAGCGATGAAAGCACCCGGAGCCAATACGAATACCAACATTCCATATTCTTCCGGCATGATGGTCAGATCGAAGATTTTACCGGTCCCCAGAAACTCGCGGACAGCACCCAGCAAGGTCAGGGCGATGGTGAAACCAAGTCCCATACCGATACCGTCGAACATGGAAGCAACTGCGTTATTCTTGGCAGCAAAGGCTTCGGCACGTCCCAGCACAATACAGTTCACTACAATCAACGGAATGAAAAGACCGAGTGTAGCATACAGTCCCGGCACGTAAGCCTGCATCACCATTTGAAGCAAGGTCACGAAAGACGCGATCACCACAATAAACGATGGGATACGCACCATGTCCGGAATCAGGTTCTTTATTAAAGAGATCACCACATTCGAGCAGATCAATACGAACATGGTAGCCAGTCCCATACCCATACCATTGATAGCCGATGACGTAGTACCCAATGTAGGACACATACCGAGCAGGAGTACAAACGTAGGATTCTCTTTAATAATCCCGTTCATCATTACTTTAAAGTTATTCATTATCTGTCTCCTTTCTTATTTAGCACTGACCGAATCAGTTAGTTCAACTTTAATCGTAGCTCCCGTAGCAGCGTCAGCAGCATCTGCGTCCGCGCCTTTCGCTTTTTGAGAGGCACCGGTTACACCGTTCACTTCCCCGCCTTCGGCCTTATAGGCTTGATAAGCGGCATTCACTGCATTGAGGAAAGCACGTGAAGTAATGGTAGAAGCTGTAATGGCATCCACTGCTCCCCCATCTTTGCTGACAGTCAACGGAGCTTCACCCGGATTCATACCCAGAATAGATTTTTTACTCTCTTCGTGAGATACCGCTTGTTCTCCCTTTGCAGGATCATAAGCCCCGAACCATTTGTCGGCCTTAGAGCCCAATCCCGGAGTTTCCGCATGTGCCAACAGGGAGTAGTTATAGATTTTTCCTTCGGCATTAAAACCTACCAGCACTTTCAGTTCACCGCCAAATCCCATTGATTTAGCTTCAACGGCTGTGCCCACCAGTTCTTCCCCGTTCTTGGCCGGATAAACGATAAAGTCAACGATCTTCTTTCCGTCTTTCTCGCTGAAGATCGTATCACTTTCCGCTACCGGATTGTTGGTAAATTCAGGAAGAACCTTTTTCAAGGCCTCGTTCAGCGTCTTTGCATTCGCTTCGGCGATAGGGCCTTTCGTCAGTTCATTTACATAAGCCAGCAACGCAACGGAAATAGCAGTCACTCCCGTAAGCACCAGCAACATATTCTTTAAAGATGATTCTAACTTTTTCATTTCTTCTTCGCTACCTCCCCAAAGCGTTTAGGTTTACAATAGGTGTTAATCAGCGGAGTGAACGCATTCATAATCAGGATGGCGAACGACATACCTTCGGGATAGGCACCGAACAAACGGATAACCACTGTCAGCAGACCGATACATACACCATAAATCAGCATCCCTTTCTTGCTCATCGGAGAAGTCACATAGTCGGTTGCCATAAAGACGGCACCCAGCATCAGACCACCGGAGAGCAACTGCAATACCGGAGATACATATTTTTCCGGATCTGCAAGGTGCATGATACCGGCAAAGATAAACACGGTAGCCAGGATAGACACAGGAATATGCCAGGTGATAATCTTCTTCCAAAGCATATAAACCAGCCCGATCAGCAGAGCCAGTGCGCTCACTTCACCCAAGCATCCGCCGTTCTGCCCGATCAGCAAGCTCAATGCGTCCGGAATCTGGTTTAAAGCATCCATAGCCGCGCTCTTATCTGCAGCATGAATCGCCTGTTTCATCAATGCCAGCGGAGTAGCACCGGTGGTAGCGTCCGTATATGCCGTCAACTGTCCGACTACCGGCCAGCTGGTCATCTGCACCAGGAAAGAAAGCAACAGGAACACGCGGCCTGCCAATGCAGGGTTAAAAGGATTGCAACCCAGTCCGCCGAAAGACATCTTGCCTACACCGATAGCAAACAGTGCGCCCAGGATGATAATCCAGACAGGCAGGTTAGACGGTAAGTTAAATGCCAGCAACACACCTGTGATGATGGCAGAGCCGTCGCAGATGGTGGTGGTCGGTTTCTTCATTAAATATTTTCCGATGGCCCATTCGAAGAACAAACAAGCCGCAACGGAAGTAGCCGTGACAATCAGAGCCCCCAGTCCGAAGAAATAGAGAGACACCAGAAAAGCCGGAATCAGTGCGATCAGCACGCCATACATATTTTTCTGTACGCTGTCTCCGCCATGGACGTGGGGCGATAGTGATACGATTAATTTATTTTCCATATTCGTTATTTTTTAGCTTGACGTGCACGAATCATAGCTCCCACTTTGCCTTTACCCAGACGACAATAGTCGAGCAGCGGACGGTTGGCGGGACAAGTGAACTGGCAAGAGCCGCACTCGATACAATCCATGATTCTTTCTTTTTCCATTGTTTCAAAATCTCCGTTTTCGGACAAAGCTCCGAGCAAGTACGGCTCCAGTCCCATCGGACAGGCACTCACACACTTCGCGCAACGGATACAGGTCTGCGCCTCCCCACGTTTGGCTTCCTTTTGGTTCATAATCAGGATACCGGAACTGCCCTTCGCAGTAGGAACCTCGATGTTTACCAACGCCTTACCCATCATCGGACCACCGCCGATCACCTTACCCGTATCTTCGGGCAAGCCGCCGCAAGCGTCGATCAACTGCTTCATCGGCGTACCGATACGAGCCAGGAAGTTGGACGGTTTGGCAACCGACTTTCCTGTCACGGTAATCACCCGTTCGAACAACGGCTTATTCTTCTGTACCGCTTCATAAACGGCAAATGCTGTTCCCACGTTCTGCACGACCGCTCCCGTAGAGATAGGCAACGCACCGCTGGCCACCTGACGTTTGGTAATCGCATCGATCAGCTGCTTTTCACCTCCTTGCGGATATTTCACCTTCAAGGGCACGACCTCGATGCCTGCGTAGCTGGAAGCCACTTTCGTCATCAGTTCGATAGCATCCGGCTTATTATTTTCGATTCCGATAAATGCCTTGTTCACTTTCACCGCTTTCATCAGGATAGAAACACCTACCATGATTTCTTCCGCATGTTCCAGCATCAGCTGATGGTCGGCAGTCAGGTAAGGTTCACACTCTACGGCATTGATTATCACACATTCCGCCTTGAAAGAAGGAGGAGGACAAAGTTTCACTTGAGTAGGGAAACAAGCACCGCCCAGCCCTACGATTCCGGCATCGGCAATCTTCTTCACGATCTCTTCTGCGGAAAGTTCACACTCTTTCACCAGTGTGGTGCTACGGTCGATTGTTTCTTCCCATTCGTCGCCTTCCACGTCAATGAAGATAGCAGGTTTCGCATAACCGCTGGCATCGACTATGGTATCAATCTTCGCCACTTTACCGCTGACTGAAGAGTGAATTGCTGCCGAAACAAAGCCGGCAGGTTCGGCAATCCGTGTGCCCACCTTTACCACATCCCCTTTCGCAACGATCGGTTTTGCAGGTGCACCGATGTGCTGCCCCAGCAAAATAACAGCCTTTGCAGGAACTTCCGCTGTGATAATGGGTTGATGTGCCGACAATTTATTTTCGTGTGGATGAACTCCACCAATTGAAAATGTCTTTAACATACAATTCTGTATTTTATTCTGTTATTATTCTGTTACTTTTGGAGCTTCTGTTGTCTTTGCAGCAGCAGGTTTCGGAGTAGCCGGAGCCTCTTCTTTCGGTTTCCGCGGAGGGAAATTCAATTCGATAATGGTATTCTGCGGACAAACTTCCACACATTTCCGGCAAGATTTGCACTTGTTCGGATCAATGTAAGCCAAGTTGTTTTCCAACGTGATAGCTTCGAACGGACAAGTCTTCACACACTTGCCGCAGCCGATACAGCCCACCGCACAAGCCTTGCGTGTCACAGCTCCCTTGTCTTTATTCACACAAGAGATATACACACGGCGCGATTTCTTTCCTTGCGGACGGATTTCAATAATCGCCTTCGGACAAGCCTTTACACAGGCACCACAAGCGGTACATTTCGCTTCATCCACTTCCGGAAGTCCTGTTTCAGGATTCATGTGGATGGCATCGAACTGACAGGCAGCCACACAGTCGCCGCATCCCAGACAGCCGTAGCTGCAACCCGTTTCCCCGCCATACAGCGAAGCAGCGATAGCACAACTCCTCGCACCGTCGTATTGGTTAATACGCGGACGATTCGCACACGTTCCGTTACATCTCACCACTGCTACCATCGGTTCAGCTTCTCCGGCTGCAAGCCCAAGGATATCAGCAATCTGTGCCATGACGGGCTGTCCGCCTACGGGGCAGAACTTGCCATCCAGCGAACCGGCTTTGACGCAAGCGTCGGCAAATCCGCTACAACCGGGGTAGCCACATCCACCGCAATTAGCCTGGGGAAGCACTTCTCCCACCTGGGCAATCCGCGGATCTTCATACACGGCAAATTTCTTGGAAGCCACATAAAGAATAGCGGCTAGCACGAGCGCTATAGCTCCCAATGAAATCACTGCAATCAGAATCAAATTCATAATGTTTTTAGTTATTTATTGGTTTTATAGTAAATGAAAATTGTTGTTTGAGTCGCGTTTTGTTGAGCCATAAAACGAAATAATAAGGTATAAGGACAGCCAGAGAAAGAAGAGCCGCATACAGTTCATTCCCCATCAAAGCCATCAAAAGAAACAATGAGAATATAAGAAGTACGAAAGGAAGTACAAACGCCAACAATACCGCCATCATGCCCATCGACGTTTCGCCGACCACCATTACTTTCTCTCCCACCTGATAGGAAGAAGCCGCCGTATCTATGATATCTATGATTTTGTCCTTACTATCCGCCGAAGAACAATGTCCCTTTGCGCCACAAGCCGCACAAGCCGATGTCTGGACAATCCTCACCGACAGATGAGAACCCTGTATGTTTTCCACAATACCTAGATGCTTTATAGTATTATTCGTCATTCTGCAAACTCCACATTACAAATCGCGGCAAATTTAATCATTATTTGTGAACTACGAAGCATTCCTCAAACTTTTTCTACATAATAAAATGTTATTTTTTGCGTTTTCGTTATCGCACACGAAAAAGGTATGGCTACTATTTGATAGATTTCAAAAATGACAAATAGACATCTTAAACAAAAAAATCCCGGTCGTTTTATTTATTCAGCCGGGATTTTCTATCAATTATTTTACGGATTACTCCACTATCCTCTTCTTGTAGTAGCGCAGATACATTCTCACCAACGTATTCAAAATCTGTTCAATCTCCTCTTCGTTGTAGGCATTCAAACAGAGATTCATTACTTTTATATAATCGTTCAATGGGAGATTTAGCCCTTTTTTATGCCATTCAAAACATCATGTCCCATACCTAGGGTCTCGCAGACATACTCATTTCTCAATTTCGCACGTTTAAGCAACTCATTAATATAAGCTCCCAAATCACTGCAACAAACCGTTTTCTTTTTCATCTTTGTTTTTTGTTGTTAAATACACACTTCAATAATTAATTATTTTAACTTTTATCCTCACATATCAGGGTAGAGTCTATTTTGTTATTACTACTTTCATGCCGTGTTTTGGCACACACTCATATTTTTTGCAAAAATAAACATTTTAACTTATAACAAAAAGAAAATGATATCAAACAACTACAGAATGTCCTATTTCATGCCACCGATCGCTCCTATCAAAGACAAACAAGGCCGACTGATGACTCCTCCCACACTTATCCCCTTCTGCGAAGTCTCCCTCGAACAAGTTTTCCAAATGATTACCTGCAACGAGAATCTCAAAACCCTGACCGAACAAGTACGGAATGCCGCGGATATACGAGCAGCCAAAGCGTCATTACTACCGTATGTGACTCCCTGCGGCACATTCACCCGCCGCAGCAGTAAGGATTTCGTCTCCCCGTCTCACCTGGTGATAGTAGATGTGGACGGGCTCTGCTCCTATCAGGAAGCAGTGGAAATGCGCCGTATGCTCTATGACGATCCTCTCCTGCAACCTGTACTCACCTTTATCAGCCCCAGCGGACTGGGTGTAAAGGCATTTGTTCCTTGCCATTATTCCTCCACGACAGATGATGCCAAAAATATCACAGACAACATGAGTTGGGCGATGCGGTACGTAGAGACGGCATACAATACGGTAACAGCGGTTTCTTCCGAAACGAAACCCAAAGTAGACTTCTCCGGCAAAGACCTCGTGAGATCCTGTTTCCTTAGTTACGACCCGGAAGCATTGTTCAGAAGAAATTATAAATTATAAATTATCAATTAAAAGACATGACTGATATTGAATCTTTACGCCGTCTCACCGAAGCAGTTGAAACGGCAGGAGCGGACATTGCTCCCACTTATCTTGAATACGTACAATTGTCATTCGCCATCGCAACGGATTGCGGTGAAGCAGGACGTGAGTTTTTTCACCGCCTATGCCGGGTCTCTCCCAAGTATCAGCGCGAACATGCCGAACGGGTATTCTCCAACGCGCTCCACACCCAACGTGGAGAAGTGCACCTGGGCACGGCTTTCCACCTTGCCGAAGCGACGGGAGTCGCCATCAGCTATGTGGAGACAGTGGGGACAGTGAGGACAGCCCCTCAAATTCTCACACAGGCACGCGCGTATAATAAGGTGGCAAATGAGGAAACAGACGAAGAAACGATCACGGAAGAAAAAGAAGAACTGCTATCCGGTAGCGATCCGCAACACCCGCTACCCACTCTGCCGGAAGCAAACTGGCCGAAACTCCTGCAGCGTATCATCACGGTAGCGAAAAGTGAGATTCAACGCGACATCATGCTGATGGGAGCATTCACCGCGCTGGGAGCTTGCATGTCGCGCCACGTGCGATGCCTCTATGGCGGCAAATACTATTATCCCAGCCTCCAATGTTTCATCGTAGCGCCCTCTGCTTCCGGCAAAGGCATCCTCTCCTACCTCCGCCTGCTCGTGCAACCCATCCATGACGAGATTCGCGCGAAAGTGGCGGCGCAAATGAAGATCTATAAAAAAGAAAAGGCCGAATATGACGCGATGGGAAAAGAGCGGTCGAAAATGGAAGTCCCGCAAATGCCCCCTAACAAGATGTTCTTGATTTCGGGCAACAACACCGGCACAGGCATCCTACAAAACATTATGGACTCCGAAGGTACAGGACTTATCTTCGAGTCGGAAGCCGACACACTCTCCACCGCCATCGGATCGGAACACGGCCATTGGAGCGACACGCTGCGCAAAGCGTTCGACCACGACTTTTTGTCCTACAACCGTCGCGGTAACCAAGAATATCGGGAAACAAAAAAAGTCTGCCTTTCGCTCCTGATGTCGGGCACCCCACTCCAGGTGAAAGCCTTCATCCCGACAACGGAAGACGGAGGATCCTCCCGCCAGTTGTACTACTACATGTACGGAATCGACAAATGGGTCAGCCAGTTTGTAGACGACGAAACAGACTGGGAAGAGGTATTCAACGCTCTGGGACTGGAATGGAAAAATCAACTGGACGTGATAAGGGAACATGGCATTCACACGCTACAGCTCACGAGCGGGCAGAAAAACGAAATTGACACCGTCTTTTCGGAGTTGTTCGATCGTTCGAGCATAGCCAACGACAGAGAAATGTATAGCTTTGTGGCGCGTATGGCTATCAATTTGTGCAGGATCATGTCGGAAGTAGCTGTGTTGCGCGCGCTCGAACACCCGAATCCCTACAGCCTCCAAATTTCCTCCTCCTCCCCCTTCACACCCGACAAGTCCATTCCTTCGGACAACCGCAAGGACGGCATCGTCACCCGCTGGAACGTATCCATCTCGGCGGAAGACTTCCACGCCGTATTAAATTTGGCGGAACCTCTCTACTGTCACGCCATGCATATCTTGTCGTTCCTCCCCAACACGGAAGTCAGCCACCGCCCCAATGCCGACCGGGATTTCCTCTTCCAGCAACTGGGTAAGGAATTTACCCGCACGGAGTTGCTGGAAAAAGCAACGGCTCTGGGTATCAACAAAAGCACCGCCATCACCTGGCTGAAACGTCTCACCCGACAAGGCAAGCTAATCAGTGTAGACGGCAAAGGGGCTTACGCGCGTGCGTGTGTGTATGAGTGAAACGGGGGAAAGTGTCCCCACTGTACCCACCTTACTTACTGTAATCGTTTGGACTGGTACATTCATTTTGATTACCGCATCCGTTTTTACTGCATAAAGCATCGCTTTAGGAGGTGTAAAGCTAAGCTTTAGACATCGTAAAGCGGCGCTTTATGCACCGTAAAACGCCGCTTTATTCAAGGCTCTCCCAGGGCATCTACAATCACTCTTACTTCCAACGGTGTGAATGAACGTCGCTTTGATTCATAGCCTAAGTCGTACAGGCGTTGCAGAAGTCCGGGACATAGGGAGATCCATTTCTTCATTTTTCGATAAGCGGCAATATCGGTAAGTTCCGGAGAATAGAGTTGAGCCAGTTCCATGCGCCCGTAGGCACGTATTTTGAATTCGTTCATAATGGATAAGTTTCTGATTTACAGTTACAAAAATAGCAAAATATTTCTACATAGCCAACGCTTTTTCATTGAATAATCGATCATAATTGCACACAACCGACAACAATCGTACGCAACTGTGTACTATTGATTTTCCGGAGTTTGAGGGTGGTATCTTTGTATCGTCGAAAGGGAAATAATTCCCCGGACACGATGTTTAACCCTTTAATTTATTGTTTTATGATTCGTTACAAGATTTATCAGAACCAGCAGAAGAAAGGCTTGAATGCGGGTAAGTGGTTCGCCCGTGCAGTAAGCGACGAGACGTTTGATTTGGCAAAACTTGCCGAGCATATGTCGAAGCACAATTCACCGTATTCCGGTGGTGTCATCAAAGGTGTGCTTTCGGATATGGTAGATTGCATCAAGGAATTGTTGCTGGATGGCAAATGTGTGAAAATTGATGATCTTGCCATTTTTGGGGTGGGTATTCGCAGTAAGGCGGCTGATACGCTGGAAGAGTTTTCGCTGGAGAAGAATATTACCGGTATGCGTCTGAAAGCCCGTGCCACCGGTAATCTGTCGACCAATAATCTGAAACTCGACAGTCAGTTGAAGCAGCAGGCGGAATATCAGAAACCGACAACTGCCGGAGGAGGTTCTGATTCGGGTGATAACCCTGATCCGAAACCGGATGGTGGCGGCGAAGCGCCTGACCCGGCTGCTTAAAAGGTTCACCACAGATTACACAGATTTTCACAGATTATATTGAATTGGTAGTTACTTGAGTAGTCGATTATTTATCTGTGTGAGTCTGTGTAGTTCTGTGGTAAATCTATGACAAATCTACGGTAAATCTGTGGTAAAAGAAAACTATTATTAATTTATTTAAAACCTGTTATTGTATGAGTAAATCATCATCTCCCCGCTCTGTATGGAGCTTAGTCCTCAAAATCGTTATCACTGTAGCCACCGCCATCGGAGGTGTGTTCGGAATACAAAGTTGCATGTAACCCATGCGGACTATTACATTAATTATCATTCATTGCAGTGCCACGCCGGAAGGAAAGTCCCTTTCGGCGGAGGCTTGCCGACAGGATCATATCTTGCACCGTGGTTTCCGTGATATTGGCTATCATTTTTACATCACTCGTGATGGGGAGATTCACCGGGGACGTGCGTTAGAAAAGGTCGGGGCACACTGCCGTAATCATAATGCCCATTCGGTTGGTGTTTGTTATGAGGGAGGAGTGGATGCGAACGGGAAACCGAAAGATACGCGTACATTGGAGCAAAAAGGAGCTTTGCTTGCTTTGTTGAGGGAGTTGAAAAGACAGTTTCCGAAAGCGTTGATTGTGGGACACCGGGACTTGAATCCAATGAAAGGATGTCCGTGCTTTGATGCGGTGAAAGAGTATTCTCAAGTAATTTCTTGTCAAAAGTAGCTCCTTTTAGATTTTCACCACAGCCTTATTATATAAAAAATATCAACGATCTTCACAGACAGTTGGTATTTTTGGAAATCATATAAGTGTTAACACTTATATGAAGAGCAAGATTAGGACAATACCACTGTATTGCTCCTAATCTACTAAATGTAGGGATTCATGTTTGTCACATGAATCTAGGGACCTACATTTTTCCATCTCATTGTAAATGTTCAATTATAACATAGCGTATTAAAAAGCACTTTCAGTACTTCTTATTCATTGTTTTTCATCGTTTAACGAGCATAAGCTCCATCTTTAGCCTCAAAGATGACAGATGGTTCAATCACTTCCACAGTATGCCATGCACCCTTAGGTATCTGACAACCATACTTGGCTTCTGTAGGATTGAGATGGATACGCTGTACTTCTCGATACTCAACCTTACGAGCTACATTTTGTACACTCATCCCCTTCTGAAAATCATCCGTATCCTTCTCATACGAAACTACTTCCTCATAAATTACTTCGTCCAACTTACCACACAGGCAGATTACAGTTTCGGTAGTATCTTCATGCCGATGAATGGGCACAACTGTACCCGGAAGTAACGCGTTAAGCATTCGCTGGCTGGTATCAGCAGGTGAGGTACGCAAATCGAAGTTCTGACGCAAGCGTGGATTCTCCATAGCTTGCTCAAATAACTTATCTAAAAATTCTTTATCAAATTCCATAATCATTATTGTTTCAATGATATAAGATATTCTTCATGTAAATGATAGTTTTTTTTCATGAATAATATGTAAGCAATAGCCAATACAGCTGATACACCCACCAGATATAACCAATGAGCAAGCACTGTATCGGGACAAAGATAGATAAATCCTAGAGAAATCACTAACTGCATAACCGTATACAGCAATGAAACTTTTACATGCCCCACTTTCAACTCATTAGCCATAATCTGATAAGCATGCTTACGATGTGCCTCGCCCAAGTTCTCGTGCAACATAATACGATGTACAATAGTCAGACAGCCATCCATACCATATACTAACAAGAATATCAGCCAAGTAATATCCGTTGTCCTGATCATCACATTACCTAACAGAAACAGTATAATAAAAGCAATACCGATAGAGCCGACATCCCCTGCAAAGCATTTCGCTTTCCCCTTCGGACGGAAATTGAAAATACAAAACACCAATGAAGAAAGAATCGTTGATATGATCAAACTCTGTTCTACAAAAACACCATTCATATTCACCAACGTCAATGGAACCAATACAGCCAAAGAGTATCCTGCTGTGATACCATTGATTCCATCCATGAAGTTTATTACATTCGTGGCACCGACATATACTATTAGTGCCAACAGTATAATCCACCACATTGACCAATGCAATATGCCGAGCTGATAGAATGCCATTGCAGCAGCTGCAAATTGAGCGACCAATCTTACAGAGTCCGGTAATGAATGGATGTCATCTACAAAGCTAATGCCTGATACAAGTGTCAGGCCTAGTAGAAACCAAGGATATTGAAATCCGAAGAAGGCGCTCCAAATCCATACGCCAATCAAAAAGATTATACCTCCGCCACGCAATACAATCGTGGAGTGTGATGAGCGTTCGTTGGGTTTGTCAATAATGTTAAAGTGGTCAGCCACCTTGAAATAACATAACTCTAATACCAATAGAATCACGAAAATGATTCCGTAAGTCAAGTATGTATTCATAATCATTTTACTACTTAAAACTTTTAATAGTATTCATCAATCCATCCTTCGCTCTTACCGGCATCTGCGTAATGCCAAGAGCAGCCTTGATCTTGGCATTACTCACTACATAGTTTTCTGTGAGCTTCTGCATTCGAAGAGGATTGAGCGGAAGATGAAACCAACCACCCACTTTTGCAACTCCGTTCATCAGACCTTTCGGAATGCACCATATATGAGCTTTCTTACCAAGAGCCTCACAAATAACTTGAATGAGTTCATTAGTTGAAAGAGCTTCATCGTCTCCCATATGGTAAATACCTGAAGGTACATTCTTAGTTAGAAATCCGTCAATTACTACACAAAGATTTCCAATACTGGTAAACGACCGACGATTCTCAAAAGCACCAAGAGGCCATGGAATCCCCTTGCTCACTACTCCATAAAGAAGATTGAGGTTACCCTTGTTTCCAGGACCATGAATCATACAAGGACGTATAATGTACACATTCTTCCCTTTTACAAGAGAGTCGCTATCATCAAAATTGTGATAAGGACGTTCGAGAGCTTCAGGGGCAAAATGCCCGATTATGTAATCCTCCGCTTTAATTTTACTCTCTCCATAAGGGCCTACGGGAGTGGGAACGCATTCTTCTGTAAGGCATTTGCCTTCCACTTTGTCAGAAGCACTCTTTACTGTAGAGAAAAATATAAACTTCTTTGCAGATTCATTGGAAAGAAACCAATCAAAAATACGTTGAGTAAGACCTGTATTTACTTTGAAATATACATCCGCTGTACTCTTATTGCGAGTGTCATGGGCCTTACCCGCAAGATGAATAACAGCATCAATTTGCGGGAAGTCAATACTACCCCAATCGTCCCATGAGAAAGTCTTTACTATACCTTCTTTCTTAGGAGCCACAATGTCCAGACCATATATTGTATTCTCTGGCGCGAGCGCTTTCACTAAATTAGAGCCGACGAAACCGTGGACTCCGGTGATGAGGATATTCATAATACTCCGTTTCTTACTTTAAAAGTGAATCAATCAAATTTACATACTGTTTTGTCACAATCTCCTTGGTGTATTGAGCCTTAATAGTTTCTTCACCCAGAGCACCCATCTCACGCAACTCATCACGAGTCATCCCTTTAAGCCATTCAGCCATCTCGTCGGTCTTCTGTTCAAGATCATGATTAGTCACTAATTTTGCGCAACCCACAGGCTTCAAGAAATTCACGATAGGAGTTTTGTCACCACTACAGACCAATAACGGACGGCCGCAAGCCATGATAGTGTATACCTTTGACGGAAACCCCATGCCTTCCATTTCAGGAGTCATGAAGATGTATTGCAAATCACTATAGGCCAAAATGGCAGGCATCAACTGCCGTGGCTGATAGTCTAGTATATGCAACTTATCCAAACCAAGAGCAACCTTCTGATCCTCTACCCATTGTTTCTTTATCCCCATACCAATCAGGAAATATTCTACAGGCATATCCTTAGTCTTCTCAGCCAATCTCACCAATGGATACCAATCTTGAGCCAAACCGATATTACCAGCATACATCAACTTAATGTTATCATTCTCTGGAAACAGATTCTTATCCAAAGCATCAGTAGAAACACCACTGTGATATAAGTCCGTATCCACAAAGTTAGGGATGATGTGCAACTTACTTCTATCCTCAAAGCGATCCACAATCGTATCGTAGAATACCTGATCAATAGTCGTAACAGCAGTCGACTTATTATACACACGTTTCTCCATTCCTCGAAGGCAACGATACACCAGACTCGTCTCAGACTTGTTCAAGATGTCCGGATAAATCTCCTGCACGTTATACACCACCTTACAACCTTTCAGCTTTCCGAGCCAGTTATTAAGTCGACCAATAGTCAATGGAGGCGATGGTGAAACAATCACATCCACATTCCTGATAAATAAGCCAACGAAGAACGACACGATATGCCAATACACAAAGCCAATCAACCTGAGCAACGTACTTTTAAACTTCTTCTGGGGAATGTGATAAACTGGGATATCGTAGAACAAGCTCTTCTTATACAGTCCCCCCACACCCCACTTCATAGGCTGCTTCTCCAGCTGTTCCTTCACCACATTGAAATGAGGAGTAGTCGAAAGTACTACCACATCATATCCAACACACTTAAAAGCCAACGCAATGTCGTTGTAAAGATAAGCTGTAGATACTCCATCAGGACTGAAGATTAAAGAGTGAATCAGTATTTTCTTTTTCCTTTCCATTATTGTTGATTGTAAGCACTTAGCACTGTTTTCCTACTGATTTTCAGCAGTAAACAGTGCCAAGTATTTTGAGTTTAACTTTAATTTAACTATGTATACATCTATTTCTCCGCATATCGCTCCACCTCATTCATGAACATTATAGAAATGCTAAAAAGAATATTTGAATTTAACTTTTATTTATTGAGAAAACAGGGTAATAGGCGTTTTTTGTCCACAAGTTTCTGTATCAGCTCACCTAGATACCATCCCCATTGATGTCATAACTTTCTGACACAAAATACATGAAGGCATAATCTAATGCAGAATCTTCACAACCTATATTCAGGCAGTTTTTTAAATTCAGCTTGATATGTCTCATCATCTGTTCATCCAAGTTATTTGATATTTCCAAATTTCCATCCTGAAGAATTCTACTCATAGCCTGCCATTCTTTCTTCATATACTTTGAAGCTCGAGTGGTCAGCTTACCTAATTTTGAGAAATTACTTTTGGCAAAATACTCCAACTTATCATTAATCCTACCTACGATTGGTTCAGTATTCTTAAGCCTTCGCTGCAATCTTTCTTCTAGACTTCCACCTATTTTATTTGTTCGGACGAACGTTTCCAAAGCTGTCTTTTCCTAAACGATGCTAGGTTAAGCGTTTCCTCGCTAAGTTTAAAATTTTCGAGGTTAGACTAATGCTTTTCATTCAAATCTCGTATCTCTTGTTTATGCCGATCAGACTGATCGAACATCGGCACTGATAGAAAGATTTTAGATCATCCATCTGAGAATCAAATAACCGACGGTCTTCTTCTCGTTGACGATTAAAGTCAGCACGCAATTCAGCAGCATAGGCTACAAGGCCTGTCTGCCCACGATATAATTCTGAAATCACACCCTAAGATGGGCTATTTCAGAATATGCCAATCGTAACTTCATCTCATCAACATCTGTTTCCAGATAGACGGTTACAAAAAGTTTTTAAACGCTACTATTATACTTTCTAAATATCTGTTCTAGATGTTGGCGCATATATCTATCAGAATCTGGATATAATTTTGCTTCATGCTCAAGAATCTGATCAATCGTCCAATAAAACTTAATGAACTTAGCAGGCACACCACCACAGATGGAATAAGGAGGCATTGACTTAGCAACTACAGCACCTGCAGCTATTGTGCAACCTCTACCAATAGTTACGCCAGCAAGTAACGTTACATTCGAGCCAATCCAAACATCTTCTTCTACAACGACATCCAGATCATACCCTTTAGGTTTATTAGCTTCTGTAATATCTGTTACATACATACCAACAACACGAGCATGATTGCCTGTGTGGACAGTCAAGTTTTCGGCTATGGCACAATTGCCTTTACAGATAAACCTAGCATTGAGGGCAGAAATATGTGCATTCGATCCCAATCCAATGTTCGGTCCCAGCACAATATTCTTAGGATTACCAAAGCTATAGGGAGGGATAATTACTACAGATTCAGCACATTGAGCGAATTGACTTCTACCACAGAAGAAGCGTTTCAGATGTTCAAAAGCAATCCAGCAATTCCTCACAAAAAGATTATTTTTTATTTTTCTAACAATGCTCATTTCTTCCAAATATTTACCATTTCCTTCCAAACCTGAGGTATTGCATACATACTATTCACACGAGCCCTAGCATTGGCGGCAAATAACGATTTTAGCTTTTGATTATCAATAAGAGAACTGACTGCACTATAAACTTCATCAGCACTACGAGATTTAAAACAGACACCACAAGCATTTCCATCAATGTCAAGCATTTCAGGAATGGCACCCACACCTGACGATACAATCGGACATCCACAAGCCATTGCCTCCAAAATGACATTTGGAAAACCTTCTGAATAAGACGGAAACACAAACATATCTGCTTGAAAGAATTCACGAATTACATCTTCGTGAGACACTTCACCAACAAAAACAAGCCATGAAATATCTTTTCCCGACTTTACAGCTATAGACTGCATTTCAGCTTTTATATCCTGAGAGTACTTACCCACCACACGGAGCTCTATATTCGGAATACGGCTGCAACCTTCTACTAATTCCAACACCCCTTTAGACTTGAATACATGTCCGCAATAGAGCAGACGGCGGGGAATTCTCTCATATTTCCCTTCTGTACTATAAATAGAATCAAGGACACTCACGCCAAGAGGATTAGGCAGATAAGTAACATTCTTGAAACCTTCATCAATAAGTGTCTTCTCAGTCGGTCGGTTCATCACAACAGGCACATCACACATATGTAATACCTTGGAGAGTAACTTCCATTCCCAATTATTTTTTTTAGCAAGTTCTGGTATACGACCAAAATGCAGATGGACAACTGTCTTGATACCTCTTTTCTTTGCTTCTCTGAGAAAAAGTAAATCACGAAAGAGCCCCAAGCCTGCACTTGTACAAAAATGCGCTACCAATGGTCTCTCTGAATCCATATGCTTAATAGCCTTTTTTACAGGACCTATCTGTTCACGAAATCCACAGATCAAACGCACCACAAAAGATGCTTTCTCATCTACGCATACGGTACGATCCAAGGATACAGGTATCATCTTTACCTGATTCTTCCCATACTGTTTGTAATAGGCCATTATGTATCGTCCCCAAGTATTGATTCCCCCTTTTATAACCTTTGGAGCATCGGAATATGGAGAGCAGAATAATACTTTCATCATCTACCTTCAATTATTGTTATATACTTATCTACAAAAAACTTTTTTGAAAGCAACCGTTCTGCCTTTTCGCGTGACTTACCGCAATACGATAAATATTTTTCATCTGATATCTGCAAAGCACGTTGAATGGTATCTGCAATTGCCACAGGGGACTTAGGATCAAATAAGAAGCCATTCTCATCTTCTGCAACATACACAGGATTATCACAAACCTTACTACATATTATAGGACGACCACATGACATTGCTTCACAGATCACATTTGGAGTTCCCTCATAAAATGACGGGAGACAAAAATAATCACACTCTTTATACTTCTCCTGTATCTGCTTAGACTTTGGAAGCAAATTAATATAATCCTCCAACTCCAACTCCTTGATAAGTTTTTTTGATTGATCTAAATAGTCATTGTACACATCACTTATCCCATACCATTCTATTCGGAATGACGCCCTACGATCTTTCAAGATTTTAACTGCCTGAATAAGACCTACCGTATTTTTGGGAGGCCATATACTGGCAGCAACAACAATCAACGGTTGTTTTCTTCTATGCTTTGATGAAAAATCGAATCGCTCCAAATCTACAAAGTTACTGATAGTCGTAAGCTTTGATTTCATCCAAGGGTAGTAGGAAAGCAAAAAATCACTTTGAGCATAACTATTAGGTACAACAGCATCAGCCCATCGGTAGAGAAAAAAACGAACACGCTCATTCATACCAATCTTTTGCGTAGTGTTTCTTTCACTTACCATAAGTCTATAATCGCGCCCCATAATTTTAGCTACACACGCCAAAAGAGATGGAGTTTCCTGATAAGCAATTACCCAATCTGGATTCTCACGCTTAAAGTATTTACTAACCGCTAAGATACGTTTCTTGCTGTTGTCAGCACAAGGAATCAGTTCGTTGGCAACTTGATTCTCATAAAGAATACTTTTATAGAAATCAAAATTGTAATAGGTACACACTTTAACGGCATATCCCGCCCGCTGCAAGAATACAGCCAATCCCACCAGTTGGTGTTGTGCACCACCAGCACCAAGACTGTCTGTAAAGAGAAGGATTTTTTTCATTTATACTGTTTTATTTCTTATTTTCTTGAAGTATGGATAATGGTCTCAATTCCTAATGTTTCTTTAGGGTTTTCATATCCATGAGGTATAGCTATATATTTTTTTTAAGGCTTAATCGTTTGGTCCGCCACAGCCAAAAGTGTCTGAAGATACTTTTCTCCAGCAGTTCCCAATGTTCTGATTAATACAGAATACACCATATCGTCAAAATATTATAATTATAAATACAATCCTATTCTAGTTATTAATTCTTCAAAGAAGTGTATTGAAGATACTAATGTATCATGACGACAAAATAAGAAAGTCACCCAATTTATATTGCCATTCTTCAGGCGTAAATGTCCGAATCCAGATGCAGAATAAAAATCAATTCGCCGAAGTAGATTTTTCCATTCACATTGCATTAGGTAAGGTTAGCAAATCTCCTAATCTACCATTCCATACCTCCGGGAGAAATGTGCCAATTCCTGAAGCAGGATAGAATGTAAGTTCACCAAAATATTGCTTTTCGTCAATAACATAGAGGTCAACACGAACAAACGTGTGGTCATTAGCGAGCTTTCGGCAAATCCCTATCATCTCATCGAGATGTTCGGGACGAGCAACGGGAGTCAGACCATTACGAGCAACGGGATTAAGGCCAACAAATTCTTGATGGTTCCACTCCATATCGTAGAAGTCGATAGTCTCCTTTGAGTAACGGTCGCGTATCACCTGACAGTACGTCGGCTCGCCATTAAAACAGAAGAACTTATAGTCTGACAAATCAGTTGAAGCTGTATTTTTCACAGACGCCATAAACTCCTCCGCAATGATGCGTTTAGGCACATTCTTATAAGGCCACTCGCGTAGGTTAGGATAAATCTCAGAATTGTAAGACGACCATAATTTAGCAATAGCATCCTGTTTGCTAAACCTTCTCTTATCTCTACAAACAACCACACCACATCCACCTCCTCCATGAGTTGTTTTAAGCACAAACTGATTCGGAAGCGAATTCCAATCAATATCTTCAGGGGTGTCCCATACTCCAAGTGTTGGAATGATATACTCCTCACCAATACGATCGGCCACATACTGCTTGACCGCATACTTGTCTACCATCATAGTATACTCAGGCTTCCGATTATAGACCTTGAGCCACTGAATTTTCTCTGTAAACGTCCTTGGATTCTTCCAGTCAATCCAATATCCCATTAGACACCTGTAACGAAGGGACAGATACAACTTGTCCGGTAAGAAACTTAGATAGTTTTTTACGATTGAATCTACAAACTGTACTCTATTATGAAACAGGTATTTTATACCTCTTTTTATTGATACCATTACTTTTGAATTTAATTTTTTCCTTCAATTATCGGTAAATATTTAGTAAGAGCATGGACTAGAACGGTTGTTATAGTTACTATCGTAATGTAGGTAATTGTTGACGGTTCTAATTGAATTAAAAAAATACGCTTAACGTGTGGGTGTCAACATAAGCAATGAATATTTTCCAAAGAACAACATAAATGATAGCAGATATTTACTAATCTCAAGAATAGCCAACTCCCCAGAACAGAGTTTACTATCCATAGAATATATGGTTGCCCATAATAGTTTTACTATCATCGCTCCACTTTTGCCTCCAAACAGCTGCATTATCCCCCATTATTCACATCACATTCAATGATTTACATTTATTTTTGCTATATAACTAAGCCATTGCATGCATCCACATAAAGAAGAACAATGGCATGTAGAAGTTATAAATCAAGTCAAACAAGGGATAAGAAATGCCTCCGCTATGTTACGTTGTACCAAATGTCCGACAACAAC
Source organism: Bacteroides sp. L008 (assembly GCF_040812255.1). Lineage (NCBI taxonomy): Bacteria > Pseudomonadati > Bacteroidota > Bacteroidia > Bacteroidales > Bacteroidaceae > Bacteroides > Bacteroides sp. L008. The sequence goes on from NZ_JBFNXO010000001.1 coordinate 1,514,170, forward strand.
TGTAAGGATAACGAGTTCTCTCATAGTATCAACATATTTAACTCTTGACTTCATTACTCTGATTTCAGATTAGTCATTAATATGTCGTTATGAGCCTCACAATCCAATGTTGCTGTGATAATTTTGAGACGCTCCTTTGTAAGGAATGATGGCAAAAGCCCCCGATAATACAGCGAATTAGCAATACGACTTGTAAACGGACGGAAACATCTGTATACAAAGTCTCGTTTTTTTCTTGCCATTTCCTCGAAAGCTTTAGTTAGCCTTTCGTCATCTGCTATGATTACATTTAGTTCAGCAATGTCTTTCTCAAAATTCTTTTTTTTCGCACCATCAAAAAGATAAACACCAGGTTTCTCATAACATTGCTCGTATGGGAGCAATTCAAATGAAATCGATGACGACAAATGTAGTTTGACTAGATACCCAAAGTTGTATGTCTCATGACGATACTTGATATCACTGGCAGAGTCAAAACAGAAATTGCCCAAACCATAAAAGATAAGGTTTCCTTTGTATACTTCATAACCAGAATAGCAATGCTGGTGGTGATTGAGTATAACATCTGCCCCCTGATCAACAAAGAATCGATAAGTCTTCTTCATCCTCGGGCTAGGGAGTTTATAGTGCTCATTGCCACCATGAATTATAACAATCACATAATCAGCTTGTAACTTAGCTTGTTGGATATCGTACGACAAATTAATTATATCTAAGGGATTGCAGCCCGCTTTTCTCTCACTAGCAATAGAGAACTCGTGCTCGCAAGCGTTGATAACCGCTACCTTCTGACCTTGAACATCTACAACCTTAAAGCAACGTGCTTCTGCTAAACTATGACCAGCACCTATAACTTCAAAACCATTCTGCTTAGCTAGGTTCATACTATGCTCCATAGCTATTTCTCCATAGTCCATAAAATGATTATTAGCCATTGTAAGCATATTGAAGCCTAACCATTTCAATGGGGCCAAGGCATCCTCTTTAGCTGCAAGATGACTACCTACCTTATCAATCGGTAGCGATTCTCGTGTAGGTATCGTAGTCTCAAAGTTGACTATAGAATAATCAACAGATAATATAGCCTCTTTAACTCCTGGGAACAAATCTGTATAAGAATTGTTTTCCAACTCCTTCTGAAAACGTTCCTTCGGAGAATAATCTCCAGCTATCAATATAGAGATTTCACTCATATCAGTCTTTTTATTTTTCTAAAGTTGCTTAAACCATATATCGCCATAAAGCCAATGCCTCCAACTATAAAACGAACAAACATATTATCAAACAGAAGAGTTGTGGCTATAGATAATGCGAAAGACAGTACAAAAGTACCCACTACTGTTACCACTAACGTCTTTATAGTAATTGAAGGCGAGAATCGGTACAGTTTCAAAAAGAATCCTTCACTAATCAAGAACTCAATGATTGAACAGCATGTCCACCCAATCACCACCAATTTCAAATCGAAATTTATCAAAACAAGGACACAAGTAATACCCATTATCTTCTTAATCACTTCAGCAATCAACATATAGTCTCCTCTACCTTTGACCTTCAACATATTCATATTAAGCGTTTGAAGAGGATAGAACATATAACCCAAACAGAGAATTCGAAGGATAAAGGAGCAATTCATCCATTGTTCTCCGAATAGTGAATAGACGGTCTCCTCGGCAAAAAAGAACATAAATGCAGCAATTGGCACTATGCCTAAACACATCACTGAAAACGACTTGTTATAGGACTGTCTCAGTGTTGGTGTATCATTCTGGACCTTCGCCTGAATGGGATAAAGAGCTCTCGTGTAGAAGTCACTGAAACCAACTGGTCCCATACTACTAAGGGTCTTTCCTCTATCGTAATAACCAAGTTCTTGAGCAGGAAACTTCTTGCCAATTAATAATGAATACACATTATTATATATTGCGTGGAAGAGATATACCACAAGCATTTTCAAACCGAAAGGTGCAAGCTTAGCCAAGGAGTTCCTAGAAAAGATTAACGACGGACACCATTTAGATTGGTACACAAGCAATGCGGAAGTAACAACTGCACTCATTAAACTTTGACCTACAAGAGCCCAATATCCATATCCTAAATATGCCATTATGATAGCGGGAATTGCAGAAACTATCGAAGATAAAAATGTAATTAAGGCAATCTTCTTAAACCTCAACTCCTTCGTCAATATAACTCGATGAACCATCGCAAACGAATTAATGAATAAGTTCAGCGAGTAAACTCTCGTTACCAAAGCAAGCCCTTCGAAGTTATAGAACGACTCTATGAACGGTGCTCCGAAAAAAAATAGCAGATAAACGACACCACCAACCAGCATATTAAAATAGAATACCGAGCTATAGTCGGTTTGAGTACAGTCCTGTTTCTGAATAAGTGTAGTAGCAAAGCCACTATCGATGAAGGCTTGAGATATGGAAAAGAAGATAGCCAACATAGCTACGACCGCATAGTCATTAGGACATAACAATCGAGCCAACAAGATTTGAATCGCGAAATTGACAACGTAGGTGCCAACTTTTTCTATTCCACTCCAGATAATTGCTTTTCTATTTTCGCTTATTACCATTTCGGAAGCATTGATCGGAAGATTGAGAAATAATAGTAAAAACCTTTAGGTGTAGGAGGATAATCGCGATGATCGCCAAAGTGGATAAATCCTCGTTTTTCCACACAAGGCTTGATTAGCTCACCATCAAACAAGTCTTTATAATCTTCATAGCACTGTCCCCCCCCAAAAAAACCACCTATGGGATATGTAATTACAGTCTCTTTTACATCATATACACGTTCCCAACAGAATTTACTTCTCCATGTGGCCCGGGTCTCAAAATACCATGCTGACTCATGAGTTCTGAGAATCTTAATCAGATAAGAGCGTTTCCAAAGTCCAAACTGGGTAGTAATACGAAAACTCTTGTTCTTAAGACATCTCCACAATTCAGGATATTCGCAATCTACACTTGCAGCAATGTCTTTTGCTGAAGATTTGCCTTTGATTATCTCTTGTTTCAGACACACAAACCCCATACGCTTATCGTTTTCCATATAAGAGTAGATACGCTCAAAAATACCATTGTTAACTGGAGCTGTCAGCCAAAAGTCATCCAATGTGAACAACACATATTCCGTATCGATATGCTCCAACAATTTCAACAGACGTTCGGACCACTGCTTATATACCGGACCATCTGCAAGCGGGCAACGGATATCAAAGCCCTCGAATTGGAAAGTTTTAGACTCTATGCTCATATAGACAGGCATATCAAACTCTGGCCAGAATTTTTTGAGCTGGGTGAAGAAAGGAACCCAAGCATCATCATACTTATCGCATGATGAGAAAAGCATGCTAATATTCATATTGTTTATCAATTCTTTTATTCAAAATATAACCGGTTAGTACAAATAAGATAATTGTAGGTTGCGAGAAAATGAACATGGAAAATACCATTTTCACGAGCCATATTACAAGGACCGAAGCAAGTATAGCTTTTTCTGCCACATCAGCTCTCCTACGCATTTGACGAAAGAGGGAAAAGAAAGCACCAAGATAAATGGTAAGTCCAAAGATACCTTCACATGATAACACCTCAAGTATATCAGAATGAGCTCGGATACCTGCAATCTTTACTGAAGCATCAAAGCCACCTCCAAATAATTGAACATCGAAAGGCGCATTCAAGAAGTTATTGATCAGAGATGAGTATATATCATCGCGATTACTACTATCTCCTTCCATAGTTTGTTCAAATCTCCATGCAAAGATATCTGATGTTGACAACATATACTTAAAAATAAGAAAACCTGCAAAAGCGACGAAAATTATAGCAACAATAACTTTGGAGTCTATTTTGCCCTTATGTCGCAACATTATATAATAGTAAACCAATATTACTAATATACAAGACAAAATATCACCTCGTTTCATTGATAATAACACCAACACAAAGGTTATTATGGAAATAATCATCCGGATACGAATCGACTTATGGCGGAAGAAGTAAAGTAAAACGGGGAAAGCCACTAAGATCAGGTAACCACCACCATAACTGTTTTCATTTTCAAGTCGCATCATAGAAATTGTTACAAAATACATAGCTATGGAAACAGCTCCCATAACTATCATGAAATATTTCGCATGCTTGGGATTGTATTTTTGAGAAATAATTGGTGCCGCACATAATAGCACAAACGTTGATTCTTTAAATTGTGTTGTAGCAGACGAGTCGCCCAATGTATAAGCAAGAGCCTGCGTTACCCACACAGCAAATAACCAATTAATCCAAGAGTTCTTTCCGGATGATGGTGAAACAAGATATGCAAAGAACCCTAAAATAACCAAGCCCAAGAGAGCTAACTGCACAACAAAAGTTACTCCCAAACCAAAGCGTGTCCAAAGAAAGGTATATGCCGTATAGGTTATTAATACAGCAAACAGTGCATATATTAAATAATTCTTTTTATAAAGCATATTACTTACTAATCTTAGGGTTACGCGCTAAGTATGCCAATGGTATGGCGAGCACGAAACAGCATTTCAGTAATACAGACTTTGTATTTTTCAGTAGTTCCTTCAATGAGATTCCGAGCTTGTGTCTCAAAATACTTACAATTGCTACATCTTGAATGAAATGAGACGGTGACTTCTTTATATAATCCAAGTGCTCATCCAATATCATCTTTGTGTTGATAAACATATCAACATAATGCTGGCGACTCTTGTGACCTCGAATAATACTTGTTTCGGTATCATGACGATATTCACGAAGCACGACGAAGTAATAACGGCATTGGTATTTACGAGCAAAACGCCCTTGCCAGATACCTTCAGAAAAGAATTTATGCTGGTCGTGCATCCAGTAGTGTTTCGGAAAAAGATCAACGGAATGTAACGCTCCTGTACGATAGCAGGTCCAATTCTCAAAATACTCGTGCTTGATATAATTACTCTCTAGTGTTGTTTGGTCAATTCGTGTTCCAAGAAAAGACTTATTGAATGGTTTTCTCGAAACTATTGTACCATCCTCTTCCTGGGTTATAGTGCGAATGGCACCAATCTTCTCAAATTTATTCTCTTGTTTTATGTAATCCCATTCACCAAGATATGTTGCAACGGCCTTAGGCGAGTAGATATCATCATCATCCATGCACATGAAATATTCTGTTCTTACCTCATTAAAGGCGACTTCAAATGCACTATGCTTCCCTCCATTAGACTTCGAGATAAAGAGTATCGGTAACTCATTTTTCTCAAGAATCTCCTCTGCTACTTCATCACTGTTATCTTTTGAGCCATCATTGACAAGAATCCATACGAATCTCTTGTCCGTCTGATTCAAAAGACATTCATAAACTCGTTGAATGAGGTTTGCTCGATTGTAGGTTGGGGTAAAGATTGTGATAATATTCATATCACGACTATCTTTCAACCACTCTTTATACTTTATATTATATTGTTTTGTCATAAATGTTCAATAACCAATATAGAAGAATCGAATGAAATAACCTTAAATAAACTTTAAACGCATACTATTAGAAGACACCTCACCCCACAAAACCACCAAAGAACTTCTGTGATTCTGACCACTTTGTCGCACTTATAAGTTTGCAATTTGATGATTCATTGACCATTGAACTACAATATATTTCTTCCAACTTTTGTTTTTCTTATCACTATTGTTAAGCATGATGACAATATTAGCGTAATTACGAATGATGTCCAAGGCAGTATATATGGGTTAATCATTTGGGGAACTGACGATTCATATATAGCCTTTAGGATAAACTGCTGAAACAGATAGACCCCAAAGCAACATTCGCTTAGCACCCTTGAATATTTTCCTGATAATGAACGATGTACAAAGCTTTTAAAAGTTGCATACAACATTATTATGCCAACAGAAGCGCACACAAACCTAACGAATGTCATCAAAGATACATATAGTATCTTATCAGCTATCGGATATCCAATGAGTGAGAAATCTGAGATGTTTCCTAGCCACATTTTATTCAAGAATGCAATAACGAATGAAATTGTAAGAATAGGCAACCAACGTTTGATATTGCATGAGCCGACTATATCTTCCTTTTGCAATATGTATCCTACATAGAAAAATATCACATAGTACAATGCAACTCCCATACCGAAAGGTAAAGGCAGAAATGACATAAACATTGCGAAGAATTGTAATACTATTGCCCACTGCCTCTTTATTTCTATTTTCTCTATAAAATACACAATTACAAAGCACCAAAACAACATGGGTAAGAACCACATGTGTCCTACGCCACATAATATCCGATATACTGATGTAAGTATAGACTGATGATAGTCTCTAAACATCAATAGATAGATAGTACTGAAAATGATAGAGGGGATAATCAATCGCTTGAATTTCTTCACAAATATATTCTTTGCCTTCAGCACCTTCTCAGCTCCTTTCTGCCTTACTTGATAGCCTAAGATATATCCTGATATGAACACAAAAGTTTCGAGCAAGCAGGCATATGACAGCTTGTCCATCAAATCATACACAGGTATCTCCGGGTAATCCTCAATAGGTGCCCATCCGCCAGAGAATATCGCAAAAGCATGATAGAACACAAGCATCACTATCAGAAATAGTCTGATCACTACCACTTCATAAAGAAGTTGTTTGTTATTAGAAGTATTACTTGACATTTGCTTGTTATGTTTTTATATCAGTTCAGTCTAGTTAAGAGTCTAAAACATTTGTTTTTATAATTCATATATTGACCTCATATGATAGCAACCTGTGGCTACATTTATGGGAAGAAGATATATAGACTCATCTTCCGCAGTATTTTTTATCCAACGGAAGATATCGCACAGATACTGTTACGAATTGAGTTTAAGATTGTGCATATTATTAGTAAATACTGATTGCAAAAGCCTAAATCTCCTTGCGCCAAACCATCTTGTTAACAACCCCAACATATGACTGAATAATCTTAACAACCTTATTAGACACATCATCTATGTAGTTAGGAACAGGAATACCATGATTACCATCTTTTGTCATTTGAACAGCAAGATCAATGGACTGAAGAAGCCCCTTGGTATCGATACCAGAGAGGATGAAACATGCTTTATCAAGAGCTTCCGGACGTTCTGTACTCGTACGAATACATATTGCAGAGATTGGCTTGCCGATAGATGCATAAAACGAAGATTCCTCTGGAAGTGTTCCACTATCACTAACTACGGCAAAGGCATTCATCTGGAGACAATTGTAATCATGGAAGCCAAGAGGCTCATGTTGGATAACCCGTTCATCAAGTTTAAAACTACTCTCTGCAAGACGGTTACGACTACGTGGGTGACAACTATAAAGGATTGGCATATCGTACTTTTCGGCCATACGGTTGATAGCATTGAAGAGCAACATGAAGTTCTTCTCGGTATCGATATTTTCCTCACGATGTGCTGAGAGCAGAATGTACTTTCCTTTCTCCAAACCAAGACGTTGATGAATATCACTGGCTTCAATTTCTGCAAGGTTATTGTGAAGTACTTCTGCCATAGGTGAACCCGTGACATAAGTGCGCTCTTTAGGCAGCCCACAGTCGGCAAGATATCTTCGGGCGTGTTCGGAGTATGCCATATTCACATCACTGATGATATCAACAATACGACGGTTGGTTTCTTCTGGAAGACATTCATCCTTGCAGCGATTACCTGCTTCCATATGGAAAATTGGAATATGTAGACGCTTTGCACCAATTACACTCAAACATGAGTTTGTATCACCAAGTACAAGAACTCCGTCAGGCTTAGTCTGTGCAAAAAGCTTGTAAGAGCAATTAATGATATTACCACAAGTAGCTCCCAGATCATCGCCTACGGCATCCATATATACTTCCGGCTCTGCCAACTTCAAATCTTTAAAGAATATGCCATTGAGGTTATAGTCATAATTCTGACCCGTATGGGCAAGAATCACATCGAAATACTTACGGCACTTGTTGATTACTGCCGCCAAACGGATAATCTCAGGACGAGTGCCGACTACGATTATCAGTTTCAACTTGCCGTTGTCCTTGAATTTTATATCTGAATAATCAAATTTGGGTTGTTTTTCCATATTATTTTTCTACTTTATCAAAGTACGTATCTGGTTTATCCGGATTAAATATCTCATTACAGTACATAACTATTACCAAATCTTCCGTATCAGAGAGATTAATGATGTTATGAGTATAACCAGGAAGCATAATGACAGACTGTATTTTCTCTCCGCTCACCTCATAGTTCAAGACTTCCTCTGTACCTTCTTTACGAAGCTGAATGAGTCCATGTCCACTGACCACAATGAACTGCTCCCATTTGGTATTGTGCCAGTGTTCGCCCTTGGTAACGCCCGGTTTGGAGATATTAATGCTTACCTGGCCGCAATTTAAGGTATGTACAAGTTCCGTGAAACTACCACGCTGGTCCACATTCATCTTCAAGTCGAAAATCGCTTTTTCTTTTGGCAAGTAACTTAGGAACGTGCTGTACAGACGTTTTGCAAATGAATCAGTCGGGATTTCCGGAATCATCAGCGTCTTAGGCATTTCCGCGAATTGATGTAATAAACCAACGATTTCACCAAGCGTCACTTTATGGGTAACAGGGCAATAGCAATATCTGCCGTCAGCCTCCGGATGTACATCAAGCCCCTCGAATTCGCAATGATGTTCCCCACCTTTCAGGGCATGAATCATTTCGTCCACAAGGTCATCAATGTAAAGCAACTCAAGTTCCACACTCGGATCGTTGACCAGTATAGGCAAGTCATTGGCAATGTTATTGCAGAAAGTGGCTACAGCACTATTATAGTTTGGACGGCACCACTTTCCGTAAAGGTTCGGAAAACGATAGACCAAAACTTTGGCTCCTGTCTCTTTACCGTATTGTAGGAAAAGATCTTCACCCGCCTTTTTGCTACGACCATATTCGCTGTTACCAAAACGACCGGTCAACGAGGCTTGCGCACTGGAGGAAAGCATAACGGGACAAGTGTTATGATATTTCTTCAAGGTATCAAGCAATGTATTTGCAAAGCCGAAATTACCTTTCATGAATTCATCATTGTCTTTAGGGCGGTTTACCCCAGCAAGGTTGAATACGAAATCGACTTCTTTGCACCAATTATCAAGTTGTTCCGGAGTAGAGTCAAGATCGTACTCGAATACGTCACTGATCTTCAGTTCACCATAACAACGAGCCTTACCGTCCTTGATGTTATTAAGTTGGGCGCAAAGATTCTTCCCAACAAAACCTTTGGCACCGGTTACTAATATCTTCATAGTTTTATTATTGTACGAAGTTGCCCTCACCGCTCAACTCCTTCTTTATATACTCCAAAGCTGCAATCTTGGCTTTAGTTTCCTCCACGTTGAGGATTCGCGTATTGTTTGAATTGAACTCTGTAAGCGTGTTACGCTCTGTCTCACCCTCTTTGAAATATTTATCGTAATTCAACCCGCGGTTATCTGCCGGTACACGATAGAAATTGCCCATATCCTCTGCTTTGGCGCATTCCTCATTGGTCAGCAATGTTTCATACATTTTCTCTCCATGACGAATGCCGATAACCTTAATATCTTCTTTCTTGCCGCCAAAGAGCTCACAGACAGCTTCCGCCTGAGTCCGGATGGTACAAGCCGGAGCTTTCTGAACAAGGATGTCACCATTCTGACCATGTTCGAAAGCAAACAATACGAGATCCACCGCTTCTTCCAATGACATGATGAAGCGCGTCATTTTAGGCTCGGTCAATGTTACAGGATTACCATTGCGGATCTGCTCTATCCAGAGAGGAATGACTGAACCACGGGAACACATCACGTTACCATAACGCGTACAACAAATCTTGGTCTTACCGGAGTAACGGCTCTTTGCCACCGCTATCTTTTCCTCAACAGCTTTGGTGATACCCATAGCATTGATTGGATAGGCAGCCTTATCCGTGGAAAGGCAGATTACGGCACCAACACCCGCCTCAATAGCAGCCGTCAATACATTGTCAGTACCGATTACATTCGTCTTGACAGCTTCCATTGGAAAAAATTCGCAACTCGGAACCTGCTTCAAGGCAGCGGCATGGAAGATATAGTCTACTCCCGGCATGGCGTTCCTACAAGACTGGAGGTTGCGTACATCACCGATAAAGAATTTTATTTTGTTTGCCACATCAGGATACTTTACCTGATATTCGTGGCGCATATCGTCCTGTTTCTTCTCGTCACGTGAAAATATACGAATTTCACCGATATCGGTACGAAGAAAACGATTCAAGACTGCATTACCGAAAGAACCTGTTCCACCGGTAATCATTAGGGTTTTACCCGCAAAAATGCTCATAGTTTTATTGTTTTATTGTTTTATTTCTCCGTATTATAAAACTTTACATACCACTCTGCAAAGTTTCTTAGTCCATCTCTCAAACTTGTACTCGGTTTAAATTCAAAATCCTGTTCCAATGGAGTAGTATCAGCATAAGTAACAGGCACATCACCCGGTTGCATAGGCACAAGTTCTTTATGGGAATCAAAATCATAGTCTTTCGGAAGCACACCGGCACGAACCAATTCTTCCTGAAGAATAGTCACAAATTCAAGCAGGTTCTCCGGATGACTGTTACCGATATTATATACTTTGTATGGTGGAATCGGAAGTCCGTCTTCTCCATTCTCTTTTTCCGGAGCGTGTTGCATAATGCGTACTACCCCCTCCACAATATCATCCACATAGGTGAAATCACGCTTGCAATTACCATAATTGAAAATCTTGATAGTTTCGCCTTTTACAAGCTTGTCGGTGAACCCGAAATACGCCATATCCGGACGACCTGCAGGACCATAAACCGTAAAGAAACGCAAGCCTGTTGATGGAATATTGTAGAGTTTTGAGTATGCGTGAGCCATCAACTCGTTACTCTTCTTTGTTGCCGCATAAAGGCTGACCGGGTTGTCAACCTTGTCATCAGTTGAATACGGAGTTTTCTTGTTACTGCCGTATACGGATGATGAAGAGGCATAAACCAAGTGCTCCACCTCATAATGACGGCAGGCTTCAAGGATATTATAGAAACCGATAAGATTACTTTGGACATAGGTATCAGGATGGGTGATACTGTAACGGACGCCCGCCTGGGCCGCAAAATTTACGACAACGGAAATTCTGTTTTCAGAGAAAATTCTTTCTACCGCATCCTTATCGGCAATCGAGGCACGGACAAAAGTCCAGTCACGGTTTAACGACTCTATTTCCTTGAGACGCTCATGCTTGATATTGACGTCGTAATAATCGGTGATGGAATCAATACCGATTACCTTGATATTTCGAAAATCATGGAAAAGACGCATGACAAGATTGCTCCCAATAAAACCGGCAGCACCCGTTACAAGCACAGTCTTTTCGTCCAGCTCTATATTATATGGCAACATGGTCAGTCCCTTCTAAAAATGTCACGTGTATAAACCTTGGCTTCCACATCTTCCAGACTGTTGTCAAAGCGGTTGGCTATGATAGCCTTGCTTTGCGCTTTGAATCCGGTAAGATCGTTAACGACCCTGCTGCCGAAGAATGTAGTCCCGTCCTCAAGCGTGGGTTCATAGATGATCACTTCCGCACCCTTCGCCTTGATACGTTTCATTATACCTTGAATGGCGGACTGGCGAAAATTGTCAGAGTTCGATTTCATGGTCAGGCGGTATACACCGATGACGCAGGTATGCTCCTTGGATGCGTCCCATTGTCCGTTTCCTGTATAATAGCCTGCCTTACGAAGCACTGCATCGGCTATATAATCCTTGCGGGTCTTGTTTGATTCCACAATTGCGGACATCATGTTCTGGGGAACATCCTGATAGTTGGCAAGAAGTTGTTTGGTATCTTTCGGCAGGCAGTAACCGCCATAACCGAATGAAGGATTATTATAATGTGTCCCAATACGGGGATCAAGGCCTACGCCCTCAATAATCGCTTTACTGTCCAATCCCTTTATTTCCGCGTATGTATCAAGTTCATTAAAGTAGCTGACACGGAGAGCCAGGTAGGTGTTGGCGAAGAGCTTGACTGCTTCCGCCTCTTTTATACCCATGAAGAGCGTGTCGATGTTTTCTTTGACAGCCCCTTCTTGCAAAAGGGCGGCAAATGTCCTGGCAGCTTCCTGCAACATATTGACATCCGTGACGGACTGGATAGCCTTGTTTTCTTCCGCAAACTCCGGACCGTCAATAATCTTCGGATAGCCTACGATGATACGGCTCGGATAGAGATTGTCATAAAGAGCCTTGCTTTCACGGAGGAACTCCGGTGAGAACAGCAGGTTGAACTTCTTTACTCCTTTTTTGGCATATTTCACATAAAGGTTACGGGTATAGCCCACCGGAATCGTCGATTTGATCACCATTATAGCATCAGGATTCACTTCAAGCACAAGGTCGATAACCTCCTCCACACGGCTCGTATCGAAGTAATTCTTCACAGGATCATAGTTTGTAGGAGCGGCTATTACCACAAAGTCGGCGTCAGCGTAGGCTGCCCTTCCGTCCAAAGTGGCTACAAGGTCAAGTGGCTTTTCAGTTAGATACTTCTCGATATAATCATCCTGGATAGGAGAAACCTTGCCGTTCAGTTTCTCCACCTTTTCCGGAACTACATCCACAGCGGTTACATGATGATGTTGTGATAGCAGTGTCGCTATGCTCAGCCCCACATAGCCTGTTCCGGCTACTGCGACCCGAATCTCTTTGAAATCACGCATATTATGTTTGATTTGGTTTTATCTATATCAATGTTATTTACCTTCCCGACCTTGCATGCTTCTCTCCATAGCCATAGCCGTAACCGTAACGCTTGCCATAGCCATAATACTTGCCGTATTTGCCATAGCCATAGTAATAGCCGTACTTCTTTTTCTGAAGATCCAAGCCGTTTATAGCGATACAGAGATTAGGCAGCTTTTTATTTTCAGAAAGTTCATTAATCAAAGTAAACTCTGCCTTACGGGTATAATCAGCACGGCATACATATACCGATAAATCAGCAGTACGACCTATCAGCAAAGTATCGGTTACCATACCAACAGGAGCGGTATCCAGAATCACATAATCAAAGTTAGTCTTCAATATTTCGATGGCTTTCTCCAATCCGTCACGGGCCAATAATTCCGTTGGATTGGGCGGAACTGCTCCACCCGGAAGAATAAAAAGATTCCTGTTGATATCCGAAGGTTGAACCAGATCCATCAAGTTCATACTCGGGTTAGTCAGGAACTGAGTAATACCATGCTCTTTCTTGGGGATATTGAACACTTTGTTCAGACCGGGCTTGCGAATGTCAAGACCAACAATTACAACTTTCTTACCTAACAAAGAAAGGCTGATAGCCAAATTGGATGATACAAAGGATTTACCTTCACCACTGATAGTTGAAGTTACTAAAATTACGTTCTTATCTCTTTCAAGCATAAACTGAAGATTGGTACGGACATTACGGAAAGTCTCGCTCATCAGGTTGTTCTGATTCTCAAAGACCGCAATTGAACCGGATTTCTCATCTGCCAATGGAATATCACCTACAACCGGAAGTGAAGTCAATTTCTCTATATCGGCACGTCCTTCAATCTTGAATTTGGTCAAGCCTATCAGATAGATGATACCTACCGGGATTCCCATTCCCAAAAACAAAGCAACCAGATAGACCATCATCCTTTTAGGGAAAACGGGATTATCATCAGCAATCGCTGCATCAATTATCTGGGCATTATTTGCCGTAGCTGCCAAAGTAATAGCATTCTCCTCACGTTTCTGAAGCAGCATTAGATACAGTCCCGATTTGATTTCCTGCTGGCGGGCAATGCTTACAAACTGACGTTCCTGAGTCGGTGCGTCACTGATACGACGGGAATAACGACTCGCTTCACGATCCAAATCAGCTTTAGTGATCTGTAATCCTTTCAAGGTAGCATCCAAAGTGGCCTGCACATTGCTACGCATGGCACGGATACTGGTATTAAGGTTGACAATCGCCGGATTACTTTCAGTGGAGGTACGCAACAGACGGTTACGTTCAATTAGCATCTCATTATAACGCGAGATTGCTCCAACCAGGCCACCATCCTGCAAACCAACATTGGCAGGCAACACTTCATATTCACTACCCTGAAGGTATTTTTGCAAATCAACAATAAGGTTGATCTGGGTCTGATTCTCCACACGTTTCTTTTCGTATTCCGCATTACCCGTCAAGGCGATCTGTGCCTCACTACTCAAATCCGTAATACCTGCTGTACGTTTGAAATTTTCCAGATCTTGCTCAGTACTGCCCAACTCTTTGGAAATAATACCGATACGTTCATCTATAAACTCTGCCGTTTTCTGGGCCACTTCATTCTTGTCATTATTCGCATTGATGTTGTACATCTCAAGCAGTTTATTGATAAAATCCCTACCACGACGGGGATTAGTATTCTTCAATGAAATGACAACAACAGAAGTCGTTTTCGAAGTGGGGGCTATTGACAAGGAGCTGGCATATCCTTTTGCTACAGAGAAAGGTCTGTTAATGAAAGCCGTAATATGACGTTCTTTTGTCACGCTTTCCGGACGAACAGCAGATAAGGTATCATTATTTGCGAAAAATGCGACCGTACCCTCATCTGTCGGGAATACGGCAGGTAATTTTTCAAACTGTTTCCGGTATTCTTTATCACCCACTTTCATTTGTACATCCATCACACCTGTCGGTTGAAGAGTCATGGCGACTTCCATCCTGCCAGGAAGCTTGTCTGCCTCCTGCGGAGTAAGGCTCACCAATACAGGAGAGGTCTGATAAAGTTCCTTTTTCGGGAACTCGTCTTCATCCATATAGGTAACAAACAGTCCTAAATTGTTTACCACCTCTCCGGATAAAGACTTCGAGCGGAGCACTTCAATTTCATTATCAACATTACTGGACGAAGAGACAAAACCGTCCAACCCCATCCTTTCCAGTTCGGAAGACATACTTGTACCACCGCCTTTCTTATCATCCTTAATCAAGACTGTAGCGGAAATATTATAAACGGGTGTTGTCAGTCGCAGGTATCCCCACGCACAGGCGATACATACAATTACTGAAACCACGAACCAAGGCCAGTGAACCAGACAACGGAAAAAAATTTCCTGAATATTAACCTGTCCTTCAGACTGTTCCATACACTTTTCCTTTTTTTCCTCAACCATACAGTGATACTATTTGAAGATTGTTACTAATAAACTTGCCAATGACACCAAGATAGAGGTGGCTGAGAACCAAAGACTTGTACTATTACCGATATCAGAGTTACGAGCCTTCGCCTTGTTCGGAGTCACATAAACAATATCATTCTGCTGCAACCAATAATAAGGGGAAAGAATGGTTTCCGCACTGTTCAGATCCAGCGTTATAATCTGCTGTTTGCCGTCAGCACCTTCACGAATCAGCTTTACATTGTCACGAAGCCCCCAGACAGTCATATCACCCGCCATGGCCAAGGCTTCCAACAGATTCACCTTCTCATTATTAATGGTAAAGGTACCAGGATGTGCAACCTCACCCAATACGGAAATTTTGTAATTAACCATGCGGACGGTTACTATCGGAGTCTCCTTGATATAAGGTTTCAACTTTTCTATAATTAATTGTTCCGCCTCTTTCTTTGTCAAACCGCCCACCTTTAATTCGCCTAATACCGGAAAATTGATATTTCCTTCATTATCCACCAAATAGGGCTGTAGAACAGGCTGAGTTGTCAACTGTGTATTCCCGATAGCCACACTGCCAGGACTCGCTACAGTCAAATTGAATGGAACCGCCAACTCGGGACTGGTACATGAAACCACAATAGTAAGCAGGTCTTTAGGCATTATCTTGGCATCATACAAATTTTCCTGTTGGACGGTCTGTTCCACAACTTCCACATCCTGCAAGTAAGGAACCTTTTTGTATGACTGACAAGACGCGAGCAGAAATATTGCAATCAGACAGACAAACACATTACGTCCCATACCTTGCATACTCATATACATGTAAAATGATTTATTCATAAAATTGTTAAATTTATTATTCCTTATCCAACCTCTCAAATTTCGGAGAATTCTTTGACTTAAATTCCGGCACGACTTTCTTCATCAACCGCACGGTATCCATAATCTTTACCGTACGCGACAACTTCTCAAACTCTGCATAAGTATCAAGGATATCTGCATATTCATACCGACGTACTTTAGCTATCATAATTTTCTTGTTTTCGGTAGGTATTGTATTTTCTTTATCGCTCAACACCTCTTCATAAAGCTTTTCACCCGGACGTAATCCTGTAAATTCGATCTTTATGTCTTCCCCCGGACGATAACCCGCCAATTCAATCATACGGGTAGCCAAATCAACAATCTTCACGGCTTTGCCCATTTCAAAAACAAAGATCTCATTGCCCTCTCCCATCGTGGCAGCCTCCATCACCAAACGGCAAGCTTCAGGAATAGTCATGAAGAAACGGATGATATCAGGATGAGTAACAGTGACAGGACCGCCATTCTCAATTTGTTCCCTAAAACGAGGAATGACAGAACCATTACTGCCCAATACATTTCCGAAACGTGTCGTGATGAATTTGGTATGACCTTTCACTTTCCCTTCACGAATAGCACATCCCAAACTCTGTACATAGATTTCTGCCAAACGTTTGGAGCACCCCATTACATTGGTAGGATTCACGGCTTTATCTGTAGAAACCATAATCATTTTTTCTGCGCCATATTCCACAGCCATGTCAGCTACCTGTCGGGAACCGGTTACATTGACAAGGACAGCCTCGCAAGGATTTTCTTCCATCAACGGTACATGTTTGTAAGCGGCGGCATGAAAGACGATTTGAGGATGATAAAGATCAAACACCATACGTACACGCTCTTTCACACGCACGTCACCGATCACAGGAATAAAATCTATATTTGGATAATTTTTCTCAAATTCAAGACGGACATTGTGTAAAGGAGTCTCTGCAGAGTCGAACATGATAAGTTTTTGAATTCCCATCTGCACCAATTGACGGCAAAGTTCACTGCCAATACTGCCTGCCGCACCGGTCACCAACACCACTTTTCCCCTGAATTCTTCCGCAACCTGACGAAGATTGATGTTGATTTCAGCACGTCCCAGCAAATCTTCAATCTTGATGGGACGTATCCATTGGTGAAAATTGCCGTCAGAATCCGCTTCACTGATAGTAGGAGCTATCAATGTTTTAAGTTCATTGCTTTTACAATATTCCAAAAGGCGTTTTTCTTCCAAGCGAGTGTCTTCATAACGGGCAAACAGGATCCCCTTAATTCCACGCTTTCGCATGATATAATCAACATCCGACTCATTTTCAAAGTAATAAACGGGAAGATCTGCCAATCGGCGTCGGCTGTTATTTTTACCATATACATAAAAACCTGCTACCTTATAATGTGCACTATCCCTAAGACGTAATTTCAAGGCCACGCTCTCTTCGTCAGTACCATAAATAAGAATACGGGTATTCTTTTTATTCACCCAATCCAACAAGAGGTCATAGACGATTATTAACGATACGCGAAAAGATGTCAGAATCACCAGAGTCAATAAGCCATCAAATAGAAGATAGGATATTTTATAATTGTATGGCAATTGAATCTCATATATAAGCCCAAAAGAAATAATGGCCAAACAGACAATTTTGAATAAAACGGCACACATGATACGCCAAAGTTCACGAGCTTGTGAAAAACGAATCGTATTACGATAAGTATGGAATAACAAAGCGCCCGCAACACTTGACACCAAGGAAACACAAGCAAATTTACAAAGCATCCAGTCTGTCATTGGCACATGCGCCATATAATGAATTACAGCATAAGCTACCAATGAACACAATACAGAAAGTGCCGTGTCAATACCTAAAACAACCCAATAACTGAAATAGTTTTTGCGGGCATATTGTACTATGCCCTTCAATGTTTTTTCCATTATAGTATAAATGAATAAAATAATATTTCGAAGTTTGATTTATCTGATTGATTACTATCAATACAAAGGCAATGAGCAAGATTTCAATGTCAGTGTAACCCAACAGAGAATCTTTTCATCTTTCGATACGTACATACATTTCTACACTATATCTTTTACAAGATATAATTCATAATACTTTTATGGATTTTTTTGAGAGAGGTCATCGATAAATATATCCACTGTTTGGTTACCGATGTCAGATAGACTGTCTGCTATTTTACAGACTTTCATTACATTTTTGCAGTAAAATCCCCATACCCCCTATAAAATAGATTGATTATTCAATCATCTAAATCCCCATTTTCAAACACCGGCTCTACACACCCCACCGGTATATCTACACATGCATACCCCAACATCGTCAATCGAACAGCAACTTTCGATTTCCCATTCATATTTACTAATTCCCCTTCCAGTCCTGCCAATGGTCCTTTGATTACCCGTATTTTTTCTCCCGGAGCTAATGGCGATGTACTCATGCTGATCGTCTCATCCGAGTAATCGAGCATAAACTTAAATCGCAACATTTGTTGGTCAGGAATAACAGCCGGAGTACTCTCCCCACGTAATACCATATAACGGCTGATAGAAGATAAAGTCAGGACTTCTTTTTGTTCTTGCAGATCAACGTGAACAAAAATCATCATCGGAAGTAGTACCCGGTCGACAACCTTACGACGGTCGCTCCATTGATGGACTTCTTGTTGAATTGGAAGGAAATTTTCGATCCCCATTTTCGTAAGCCGCTCACTCGTTTTTTTCTCGTGACAGATGCGCACAATGGCCACTAACCAACGTTTTGAGCGCGCTACGCTGCTGCCAATCACATCTGTTGGCAGAGTTCTCTGATCGTCATTTTTCTTAATGATCATGTATTTTTACCCCTCATTTTTCCGTTACTTCTTTGGTAATGGATTGAATTCGGTGACAAAGATAGATAAAATTATAAATAATAAACAAGAAAAAATGTACTCTTTTTAGTCGTAAGGTAAAATATGCCATTAAAAAACTACCCACACGCAAAAAAATCCAAGCAAAATCCGGATTCTTTTATTTTCCGAACAAGACCATAGAACTCGAATAATTAGAGATATAGTGCTATTTATATTTTACTGTACGCAAGAAACAAGCGTCAGGCTTTAATACATCATCTTTGATTGTCGCTGCACCATTTTCAAAGCCCTCAAACCCCATGGTAAAATAATTAATATCCAAGGCACTTGATTTTGTTACATCAGTATACTTTTCTTTGGTAGTAGGGTCTGTTACTTCCAAATTTCCTATTCTATTGCGACAATGATAAACTGCTCCCGGACGTTTGTACAAGTCATAAAATAAAGGTTGATATATTATATCCCCACTATCATACCATGTATTACGGGAGGCATATCGTAATTTACCAGGTTTCTCACTACTGTCACTCCATGGTGCGACACCTTGCCTGCGTCCATAACCAAGTTTTCCAATAGGAAGAAAGATGCAATGCCCATTGTCTTTGTTATATACAAAACATCCACGCATACCTTTTTCCGAATTCGGAGAATTCGGTTCTTCAATGCGCACATATCCCTGTGCTATGGATTTTTCTGTTGCTGTTTCTCTAGCACCATCTCCATAAAGTATACCGTATCCCTTATTTATTTTACCGTTTATATCTGTAGACACCAATGTATGATAAAAATCATCAATGGTTGCAATACGCTCATCTGACTTTCCCGGAAGGGTCCACGAGCCATTAAAACGTTTTTTTTCTTCCTCTGTAGAAGGAGCAAGCCCGTCCCATGATACATTCGAAACACTCGTTTCTCCGGGCTTCAATACGTGAAAATCTTCTGATGGAGCCGATGTGTATTTATCTGCATAACCAAACCCCGGTCTATCATTGTTTGAGGCTAAAATTGCCGTATTATTACCGCGACGGAACAGCGACCCTTCCTCCAAAGGCGAACGGGTATAAACAGGATTGTTATCCTTATCAAAACGATACACATTATATGAAACCCATGCAGGATTGCTATCACTTACATTACCTTCCAATGTTAAAGGGGCGTAACCTTGTCGCACAAAAATGTCATGTTCGCACGTATAATTATGATAGCGTACACGAACTATTGCACAGCGCACGTCATTTTCTCCAATCGTTCCGTTGAATTTTATTTTAAAATCAATAAATTGCTCTCCTTTCCCTTCCACTCTATCAGGTTTGACAGTTACACTTTCACTAGTACCTTCCAGAGTTATAAAATTATCGCCACCTTCCATGATTTCCGCACTCCATTCACCTTCAGACTTGAATGGTACAAAATCACCTTCTTCATTGGGTAGCCGCATCAACGTCACATGAAAATCGTCCGAACAACTATGGCTACGCCATACCCCTTTGGGGTTCTCGACACGTCGGACTTGTATCATATCAAGATCTACCGGTCCGGCAACTTTATTATTGTTTTCATCTTCAATCGTGAATCTCACAACCTCTTTACGAGGATAAGCTACGTAGGGATTATTGCCGGTAAAGCCTGTTCTTGTCACCAATTCTTTGGCACGCGTATAAAGCGGTATTGAGAATACAAGCTCCTTGCCATTATCAACCACAGTATATTTCCCATCAGCTTCACTACCTCCACTCATTTCGTTTCCCGTCCATTCATAAACTCTTTTACTTCGATCTTTTCCATCAACTATGCCTTTATAATACTGAAAATTATAAAACGAAGCATCCGACACATTTACTTTATTCGACATTTGTTTTTCCCATTCAGGTTTTCCAACCTTTACTGTAGAAGTTTTTATCAACGACAAAAAACTATTCCACGGACCATCTTCATAAACAGACTGCTGATTATAGAAGAATCCATCAGTAACAAGCGGAAATGCTTTTGTATTATTTCCCCAAGGCTTCCATCCTGTAAATGAAGAATCAACTTCGTCATTTTCACACTCATGCTTACCTGCATAGCTCTTTTCTTTCTTCGCCAAAATTCTTGCCACCAACTTATAACCGGACTTCATCGTTCCTGTCACCTTCACCGTTGCCGTCATTTCCTTATTATACAAATAAGAAATATACTGTGGAGTAGTCACATGAATGCCGGGCGGCTCTTTATATTCGATGTGCCAATCGGCATCGTTGCCGTAACCCTTGAATTTAAGAGTCAGCTTGTAATGAGTGTTGCGTTCGGCATTATAATCCGTTTTTACATCTTTTCCAAGCATAAAACGAAATTTAATCGGACCTGCGCCCAAATGTTCGTCCGAAGCCGTACAACGATAATAACCACTCACCTCCACATACGTACCGTAAGGTTTTTCATCTTTCCAACCGGAACCCGGCTCATTTTCATCCGGATTGGGCTTCCATATCGAATGGCCACCATCGTTCGACTGATATTTCAACTTTCCTTTCCCCTGCATATTCTCATAAAAAAACAGAGACTTTGCTGTATGGGCATGACGATTGGTGATAATATTGGAATCGTCACCATCCTCTCCCATACCCAAATAAGGATGCTGTGTTTTACACACATGTTTATAGTTTTCCGGAGTGAGCGTTTGAAGATCTTTATCCGGGAGTTCTTGAATAATAATGGATTTACCTTCTTCAAGCAAACCGTTAGAAGCGGAATAACGTACAGAACGCTCAAGCATCCTATCATCCCATTTTGTTTCTTCAGCCATATAGTCACTCAACGGATACACTTTGCTTACATCAGCCTGTCCGGGTGTATTCGGGTTGCCTAATGCGCAGGTTTTAGGTATATCTTTTATTACAATATTTTCAATATATATCTGCACATTTTCATAAAGGCCGGTACCGTCGAATGCAACCGTTACCTTAGAAGCTGCACGACGCAACCAGCTATGGAGTTGCACACTTGGAGAATTTATAGTGACAGGTTGGTCATCACTCGCATTACGATCCGACTTAAGACTAAATATACCAAACATTTCACTATTCTTTGCTATTTCATCCTCCCAGGTAAGAGAAATTGATTTCAGTCCTGCACGGGTCTTTATCGCATCAGAATAATCTCCCAGATCACCCATATTAGCTACCGCATAGACATAGTAGCGTCCTCGCTTTATCGAACGAAGCTTAAAGGTGGCTGAACCTGTCTTATCGTCCTCAAACTGACTTCCGTCTTCATTTTTATCTTCGTCAATACGATTGTCTTCTAATTTATAGTTCCAATCGGCAACATCCGGATCGGGCGTCACATCATTATTGTAAACGATATAATTATGAACTAATTCGCCTGCTTCATTATAGAACAGCATACAAAGCGAGTTGATATTCTGAATGGCATCTCCATCATCACCACCCGTTTCTTTTTGCGCTTCTCCGGCACGAGTCTTGCCTAGTAATGCATTCTCCTGATCAAAACATAAGGATACAGAAATGACAGCATCTCCTTTGCCAATTTCTTCTGTCATGAAATAATCATCCCGACAACTTGTCGTCAGTACGAATTGCAGCATAAGCAAAACAAAACAAAATAAAGTTGTTATCTTTCTCATACGACACATCATTTTCAGGTTTAATTGTTAGAATCAGATTTCGGATCCAGGCCAAAATCGGGTTCAAGTTCGACCTCTGCATAGGGTACTACCTGTACATGAACATCTATTTTATCTATGTACGTTTTCGTCACGTTGAATTTATAATAATAATTGCGATGAATGTCGAAAGGTGTACCTAATGCTACGTCTTTCGGTGCATTATCATAATATTTAAAATCAATAGTATGTATTTGATCGCTCTCGGCAAATTTCAAGTGAATCTCGGCTGCATCCACAGCTTTGTTACCGTTGAGAAGGTTTTGATATTCGGGAATATAGAGCACAAAACGAGTTCCTGTCGACAGTTCCTCGAAAGGCAATTCTTTCTCATCACTGTCGTTCTTGCCATCCGGCAAATGCAAGTCGTCTACATAATCCTTGTCATAATCCCCCTTCACATAATCGCTTTCCACGAATACATTATCCGGTGCACAATATCCGCGGCTATTGTAGCGATGTAGCGTAACAGACTTTAAGGTGTAGTCGGAAGTATTGCCAGAGGCTTCGGCAACAGTATAGTTAACTTCCACTTTCGCCATCGCACGAAGCATATGGAGCGTGCCTAAATAAGTGCACATATTAGAGTAGAATTTCACGTTCTCGAAAAGTTTCACGCCATACATAGGAATGAGACAATCTTCTGAAAGATGAAACAAAGAAGGAGTAACATACGAATATTGACTGCCCGGGCTTATACATATATCTTTGATGGTAGTTTGCCCAACAACCATTTCACTTTCTTGGGGATATTCCCTCCAGTTGGCAAGCATCACGACCTTGAATGTAGAAGGAAGCGGTTTTCTAATATTACCCACTACATCATAATACTTTGAACGATAACCGGCATTGCCCACAAGCATAATACCTTCCAGCTGAAGAGTAGAAATATATTTATTATCTTTATCGAAAAAGAGGATACGAAAGTCTTGATTCTCAAAATTGATGTAATTTTCAAAATCTGTTTCCATCCCGTTGTCATACCCGTCCCGACCGGCCCTTGTCACTGTTCGGGTATCAGAGAGTTCATCAAACGCAATATGAAAACCTACCTGAACAGTCTCCTCTTCTTCATACCGGTCTGTTGAAAGGTATTCTCTCTCTGAACTGCACGATAAGAACAAAATGCAGACAGAGAAGAACAAGCAAGAAAATGACAATATGCTTTTACCTTTTCTCATCATATACATGTTTTTAAATACCGGTCTCTTGAAGAACAACTTTCCAAGAATTTATGTAAATATAAGCATCCATCCAACGGTCTCCTTCATCTAAAAAGAAAACCATATTATATTCATCTTGCCGGTCGAGATATTCCTGATCGTCCATTCGACGATTGTACTCTCCTTTCACCAGCAAAGCATAATCTATCAGTGGAATAGAAAATACTGTTTCTCCCTTATCGTTCGTCACTTTCAGGCGGGGAGCTTTTTCCTTAACCAACCTTGCAGTAGTAAGTTCTGCGATAGCAGCGCTAAATGAAGATACTGTCCTGCTATCTACATCATCAATGCCCGCCGTTCCCGAGTCAGTATGCCATGCATAGTATGTCACAGGTTCATCAGATAGCAGCTTATTATCCCAGTTCATCACCCCATTTTCATCAGTTATGGAGAACGTAAATTTATCTTTATCGACAGGCTCGCCCGAAAGATGCTGCAATACAACACGTATATTATTAGTGTTTTTAACTAACGGAACGACAAAAGTATGTGTACCTTCCTCACTGCTGAAAGTCTGTTTTTCCAAATAGCCGTGATACAGCCTATTAAGATCTTCTTTGACATAAGCTGTTCCATCAAGCTTGTGCTCGCGCTTCAATGAACAAATCAGGTCTTCCTTACAAGATGAGACAGGAACGACAAATGAATTGCCTCCTGCCAACCCACACCATGCCAACAGGCTATAACTACCCGGAGCCACGTCTACTTCCATTGCATATCCTTCTTGTGCAAGAGCTTCCCCTTGCTCTGAACCTTGCCACACTACATTATTCTGTTCATCAAGGACATAAAGTGTAACCGAATTTACCTCGTGTGCAAAAGCATCTGCAAACTTCATATTCATATCATAACGGAACTTGACATGATAATGCACAGAGCAATCTCCTTCATCCTCGTAAATTCCATCGCAAGCTGTCATTACAAAAAGAACAGACAGCAGCATAAGCACTGGCAGTGTTGTTGTTTTATTTATTTCTTTCATATAAACTAATGTATTCATCGTTTATATACATGGATTATTTCTCTCGTTATATATATTGTCTACGAACATACATCCGTAGTGAATTTTCATTGTTAGTGGGAAAATAGACAACTTTTTGTCGTCACATTTTCCAAAGCCGCCCTTTCTTTGTACCGGAACGGAAGTACTTTTTCTTGTTAAATCCCGGAGGAGCAGGAATTAAAGCCTTTTCTCCTCCGAGATAAATTTCTATTTATGTGTTAGCAATAAAAATTACAAACCTACATTCTGATTAACAACTTTCCAAGAAAGGATATTAATTGTAGCACCTACATAGTAGTTTTCTTTTTCATCATCTTCACTAGGAACAATTACTTCATCCGGATCATAAACACCCTTACCTAAGTTTTCCAATTTGTTTACTGTAAGTGTGTAGTAGTGATTACGAACAACGCCGTAATTAGCTTCGAATGTTTTTACTTCTTTATCTCCGATTGTTTCAGTTTCGTTATTCAAGTGTTCAATAGGAATATTATAGTACATCAAACCACCTTTATAACCAATTGCAGGATCTTGGTTTTCAAAGTTCTTAAATGATAAAGCTGTATTTATAACGTCAATATCACTCGCTTCAGCAGATAGCATTTTTTTATTCGCATCCTTCTTATAAAGAGTTGTAATAGCAACTTCTGTTTCCTTAGTAAGCGCTACTTTTACCTTACCATCACCCATGTTAACCAACTCTACATAAGTATCATTGATTTGCTTGTATTTTTCATCGTCAGTAGCACTTTCATCTACACCATCAACTTTATAATACAAATTAATTTTTTGTGTATTAAGTACATAATTGAGATATGATTTTCTCAAATAAAGCAGACCGTTAAAACGAACTAAATCATCACTTAAATCATTACCGTCCTTATCACAAATACGAGCCACCAAAATTACACTTGTACGAGCTGCACGAGATACAGCATAAGCAGCCGTATTTGTATTTTCAGCACAATAAGCAACATCGGCACCAATTACTCCATTACAATTATTTGCAGAGATGTAGTTCAAATACTTTGAGTTATTTGAATTATGAAATACCTTATTGCCATCTTTATCTGTTTCTTCACCTGCTGCAACGTCTTCGGCAGACTGTGCTGAAATCTCATGACCATAGGCAAACGACGTACCCCAATAGCTACGGAAATATTTGCTCGCATCCCAATCGAACCCTACAAAAGTTGTCTTATCTCCTGGATTTGTACTCTGCCATGCTGTGTTGATACCTTTCAGCAAATAAGAATCTTTTGCTGTAGCATTCAAGCCCCAACCAACAAATTCTACATAAATATCAGTTGCCCCAGCTTGAATTTTATCGACAGTTGTACCCTCACCTGTACTTGGGAATACAACTTCTCCCTCATTATTTTCTTCACCTGCGATAGAAACATTCAATTTGTAGAGAGGCACTTCCTCTTCCCCTTTCGTATATGAGGAAGCTTTTTCAAGCGTTGTTTTCAAAGCAACTTTTGCAGCCAAACGTTCTACGTAAACTTTCACAATTTGAGTCTCTTTCAACTGCTCCGTAGACTTAGCAAAATTTTCTGTAGACAAAACTGTTACACAATAGTATGGAGTACCATCTTCTCTGACGTAACTTGTCGTACTCATAACAAAATTTTCACCATTTTTATAAACGCCTTCCACATCACTGTTCAAAGCCATCAAATTCTTCTGTGCTTCGTCCAATGTAGCTCCTGCCTCAAAATTATCAGGTGCATTCAATACAGTAAGCATATATTTCGGAAAATTTGTTTCTGTAAGACCACGCAAAACAACAACTGTCTTACCATCAAATTCAATGTTATCCGGATTTGGATCATGAATATTTCCGCCATCCCATACATCATTTTTCAAAACAAAAGCACCCGTTGCATCATAAAAATAGAATTTGGCATTCTTCACTTCGCCTTCTTTCGTATTCTTATCAGCAAATTCAAAACCTGGCGCATCATCTTTAGTCGTAGCTCTCGTCAAAGCACCCGCTTCCGAAATTTTCACGTTGATATATGCTTCTCCATTAGGAAAAAGAACAGCATTGTCACCCTTGCCATCCGTCACATCTTTACTTTCATCGGAACATGCACATAATGCCATACATGCAAAAATTCCCCAAATAATCTTCTTCATTTTCATAATTAAAAAATTAATAGTTATTATAAATCTATCTTCTAATCTCTTGATTTTAATCCAATCAGCTAACCTTATTAATCTCGGCAGCTTCCTTTTTATAATAATGTTAATGAATTAATTTATTTTTTTGCTTTCTCTATTTTATCTATCTCAATAAGAATTATCTCCGCTTCCTCTACTCCCATCGCCTTCGCATCATTCAGGAACCTTCGAGCATCATCATACTTCCCTACTCCAAAGGCATATACCCCACGAGCGTATACCGCCTGTGACGAATCTCCCGCTTTGGAAAGATAACGCTCTGCGCTTTCAAAATCCTTACGCTGCATAGCAGAGTTTGCAGCATTCAAATTGGCAATCTCATCATCGGGATACATTCTCACGGCCGTTTCGAACACCTCATTAAACTCTGCGCTTCCCGGTTCGTATGTCCGCGCCACGAGATAGAACTCATTAAGACTAAGTTTTTGCGGTTGTGTCCGCATAATACGTTTGATTTCTTCTACATCACTGAAGCTGCGGATAATGTAATCTATGCGATAGTCAGTGTGGCGTAAAGCCGGATAACAGTTTTGTAACAAGAAACGGTATTCTTCCGGATAAGTCCGCTTGATTTTTGCTTCCTTAGCATCCGGTTCCATGTCACTGTCAATCATTGCCAATATTTCCGTACGATGTGTAAGGTTCGTTTTCTCAACATACCGGCGCAATCCTCCCCAATCTTCCGGTTCATAGGCGGTAGTTATTACACTATCCCTGAAATGGTACAGTTGATTGATGTAACTTTTCAATGCCGCTGTACGACCTATCGCCAAATCACGGTTATGGGAGTATGGACTTTCAGGTGAAGCGTAACCTTTAAGCCATACCGAAGTGATGGTTATATCTTTATCATTACGGACAGAGTCAATAGAAGCCTGAATTTTACCCAACTCGGAAGTATTCCGACGATACTCGGGATATATAACCGTCTTGTCGACCGGGAAATCGATAAAAGCCGAACCGGAAAGCGAACGACTTTTGACTGTTTCTGCCTGTGGGTATACATAGAGCAACTGTGGAGAAAGCGGTTCTATTTCGGCATATCCGCCCAACGGCTCGATACATTCCGCTAATAGTGTGCTACAACATCCGTAATCACTACGATACAGTTCCAGTGCAGAACCGTTCATCCATTTGTAATAAGGAATAATAGCATGATACGCCACATCTTCTGGTCTGGAATGTGCTTTGAATGTCATCTCTTTTTTGCCGGAGAGCATACTTTCACCATTACGCACATAATAATAATAACGACGACGCCCATAAACTCCTACCGAAGGAAGCTCCAACGTGTCCGTAGCGCACACAAAGCGAGGAGTGAGCAGCACTGCTCTATTGCTCTCCACATCAAGAGGAGACAGCCCCATATTCATATCGACTACTATATATTCACCGTTCCGTTCAATTTTAAGGTTATCTGTTGTCACTCCAATTGTTTGCTGGGCATTCAGCATACAGCCAGCTCCCAGCAATGCTGTTATAATAAAAATAGTTCGTTTCATAACTAAACGCTTTTAGAATAAATAAACTAAATTCACTGCCGCTTTAGTGAGACCAAAATAGTTATGCGGCTTGCTCTCCTCCACTTTCTTTCCACACCCGGCGCACCTGAAACGGTCATATCGGGTATAGGAATAACCGACACCTATTTCAGCCTCGATATTCCAATGACGCCCCAAGATCCAAGCATAACCATAAGCAACACCGCCGCCAACAAACCATCCTTGATAGCGGGTGTCCTTAAGAGTTGAAAAATCTGTGCCCAGTAATTTGAAATCAGTGTCAATACCACCTATATTATATTGTCCACCGTGGAGATGAGCTCCGACAAAATGACCTGCAAAGCGATCGCAAAACCAGTAGCGTGCTTCAGGTTGTACCGCCCAGTGTTTCCACCGGCGATTATGCGATAAGGTCCATGCGTTGAAATCTCCGGAAATATCCAATGTCCACCGAGGTGCAAGTCCTACCTCGAAACCGGTATTTATATTCATGAAAACATCGGACAGGATATTGGTCTTTAGCGCCACTTTCTGCGCATTAATTGTATAAGCCACGCCATTCATGGCTACTATCAGAAAAAGAATCCTTAGTTTCATCATTTATGTGTGTTCCTATGCCAAATAATTGTTACTATTTCTCTTTAAGCATTACCCCAAACAAACAGCAATAAACAAATTAGCATTTACTGATATTCTAAAAATATATCTTGATCTTTATTTCCCCTGCAAATATGTTTATACCCCAATTCTATTTGCTTTATGGCTTAATCCAATACTTCTCTTATCAAGAAAAGTACCGACAACAATACTGTCTGATACTGATACTTTTGGATTATATTAAAGTGCTGTTTCAATTAACATTTTACAAAAAATGCTAATATTTTTTGTTACAGAATAAAAAAAGTTGTTGGATATAATGCTGTATGGCCGTTTTTTTATAATTTTGCATCAAATTAATACTTTTCTTGATAAGAAAAGTACCGGCTCAATAATATACACTCATTTCTTTTTTATCATTATAAAGAATTGATAATAAGATTATTAGCATTATCCACAGCTGAAGTATCCAATGATGCAAGATAAATTTTTGTAGTATTCTCCGAGTCGTGTCCCATAGCCTCGCTAATAACAGAAATAGAAATATTTTTGCTTCGGGCTATACTGGCCCAAGCATGGCGGGCAACGTATGTTGTCAGTGTCACATTCAAATTCAACAGTTCTCCAATCATTTTTAATTTCCTGTTTATCAAATGTGCCGCATTTATATATTGCCGCCTTTCATTTTTACCAATATCTTTTATTATCGGTAACAGATAAGGCGTATCTACCGTATTATACTTGTTAACGATTTCTTGCATAGGCTTTTCCCATTTGATAAAAAGCTGCTGATTCGTCTTGTGACGCCGATATGACAAGATGCCATTCTGAATATCTTTCTTTTTAAGGAATGCTATATCTATAAACGACATTCCACGAGTATAAAACGAAAACATAAAGATATCCCGAGCATACTCCATTGAAGATGAAAATCCCAGTTCCAGATCTCTTATCTGGCGAATAACTGTCATTGACACAGCACGCTTCATTGTCTTGTCAATCCCAGTATACACATGTTTGAACGGACTACGCTGTACCGTCAACCCCTTGTCAACAGCACGGTTATATATCGCACGCAAATTTCTCATATAATACGAAGAACTGTTGGGGCATACTCCAGTTGATTTTAAAAATGTTTCATACTCAACCATAAAAGCAGAATCCACTCCTTCAATAAGAATATCACCACGGCTTCCCATGAAACGTTCGAAACTATTTAAGGTTGCCCTATAGGTTTCAGCGGTACGTTCTTTACCTATTTGCTCCAACTGCACAATAAGATTCCGCCCAAATGACAGGAAACCGTCAACAAGAGGTACTTTATAGGCTTTCACTACATCGTCTGACGTAAAAGTATCCGCCGACCGCTCAAACCGTCGAATAATTTCTTTAAGCCGGGATTGATCTTCTAAAATGCATTTTCTTAATGTAACAAGATGACGTGCACGAACTTCGTTATCAGTGAAGGTAATAACCGAGGAAAACCGGTTATCCCATTCCGACGGGAAAATCTTGTAACACGTGCTTATCCGCTTCACGACTCTATTATGAGTCACTTGATAAAATAAAGTCCCCTCTTTTTTACAAACTGAAGAAGGACGAAATTTCACTTTTACTGTTGCCATATAAGTTATATTTTGAATTATAAATTAGTGATATAACAAATATATGGATCAAAAAAAGAGACTGAATAACATTTTATTGTTAAACAGCCTCTTTTATTTCTTTGGGGAAACTTTAAATTTCTTACCACTTATAATTAATACCGAAACTAAGCAATTCTTTCAACTGGAAGAAGCTGTCTCCTTCAGTCGGTTTCGAACTATCGTCAAAACGGGTATGTATATAGAGCTTAGTAGAAAGATAACGGTTCAACACAAAATTGAATGTATTCTCCCACTCTATACGTGCCCAATGGTAGTTGGTCAGACAATTGAGACGGGATTCTAAAGTCACTGCAGAGATGATGGTCCAGTTGAATGTCGATTGCAGCTGGGAACCGAAGTCATTTTTAGAACATTTGCCTTTGTCCAAACCGAATTTTGTTTCATCCACTTCCGAGCTACCAATATAACGTAAATTATAAGTTAACGGTGCCATAAACACGGAAAGATTAAATTTCTTCTTAGTCAGTTTGTAGTCCATACCGACACTGACCGCCAAATCTGCCGGAGACATGAAAGCCGAAACCAATTCTTCACTATTAGCTTTATAACCATTAAAGAACTGCGTCTTGAACTCGGAAGAAATGGTATAATACCAGTTCTTGAAAGCTCTCAGACCTAATTTATTATACAAGCGAAATTGGTCGGTATTAAAAAGATATTTATGGTATTCATCTGACGGAGTGGAAGTCATACCGACTTTAGCTTCCAACTGGTTTTCAAACAGTACTTTTTCATTGTCATTATAGTTGGCAAAAACCTGAAAAGTCGCTAATCCGGAAAAGTTGCTTTCCCCTCCCTTATACCAGTTGTCCGACAGGTGGTTCTGACTGATCTGCAACGACCCGTTACCTCCCGTAACCCACCAGTTAGGTCGACTAATCTTCATATTGGCCTTTCCTACATTATCATCCATATTTTCCGGTTGAAACAGATGAACAACAGTTGCTTTCGGAGATATTTTCGGCTTCACATCGTGACGGAACACATCACGGCTCATGATGCGATCTTCTGTAGTTACAACCAAATCCGGATGTGCCAGATACAGATCCATCAACGCACTGTTCACTATTTTACCGGCACGCTGGGTTTTGGTAAATACCAAGGTATCGTATGGCAGAAGTTCTGTTGTCAGTTGAGGAGTAGCATCCAATTGTATGGGTTTCCATTCCAATTTCGAATATTGTGCCATCGGGGCATAATAATACGCCACAGGTGTAAACAAGCGGAAATAATCGGGATCAGACGGAATATAACGTGGCGGAACGGACAAGTCGTTCAAATAATCTAATTGTGCAACATACTTATTATATAAATAAGAAACGGTATCCAGTTTCGGAGTCGGACCAGACAGATTAAGTTTTAGCATCAAATATTTCTGAAGTTCTGCAGAAAGGGTATCTGCCCTCACGACTCTGGCTTTTGCCACAACTGTTGAAGATTTAACCGTTTTGGCAGGTTTGATCGCTGCAGGAGCAGGCTGCAGAGAGTCAGTCGGAAGTGAAGCGGATTCGACAGGCTCCTGTGCAAAAAGCGATAACGATAAGATTGACAGGATAAACGCTGAACATAAAGTAGTAATTCTCATCATATTTGTCTATGGTTTAGGCTGCAAAGCTACATTATTTTGTTTAGAAATCATAGGATTCTTTCAAAATTGCATTTTTTAATAAAATTGTAGAGACGAAAGTCTGCAATCTTCCCCTTTTTTTTATAATTTTGCGCTTTTTAAGTTCGTAAGAATACTACTAAGTAACAATTATTAAAACAGTTATAGCTGTGGGAGAAACAAAGTATATTTTCGTCACCGGTGGTGTTGCCTCTTCTTTAGGAAAAGGGATCATCTCATCATCCATCGGTAAGTTGCTGCAAGCAAGAGGTTATAATGTAACCATCCAGAAGTTTGACCCGTATATTAACATCGACCCGGGAACATTAAATCCTTATGAGCACGGAGAGTGCTATGTAACCGTAGACGGACACGAAGCCGACCTCGATCTGGGACACTATGAGAGATTCCTGGGAATACAAACGACAAAGGCGAACAACATTACTACGGGACGTATCTACAAGAGCGTCATTGACAAGGAACGCCGTGGAGACTATCTGGGTAAAACCATCCAAGTGATTCCTCACATCACAGACGAGATCAAACGGAATGTTAAACTGCTTGGTAATAAATACAAGTTTGATTTTGTGATTACTGAAATCGGTGGTACGGTAGGTGACATCGAATCACTCCCCTACCTCGAAAGTATCCGTCAGTTGAAATGGGAACTCGGTAAGAACGCTCTTTGCGTACACTTGACTTATGTTCCTTATCTTGCTGCTGCCGGAGAATTGAAAACAAAACCGACGCAACATTCTGTAAAGGAACTCCAAAGTGTGGGTATTCAGCCGGATGTACTGGTTCTGCGTGCCGAGCATCCGCTAAGTGACGGATTGCGTAAGAAAGTGGCACAATTCTGTAATGTAGACGATAAAGCTGTTGTGCAGTCTATCGACGCGGAAACAATCTACGAAGTACCTATCCTGATGCAGGCACAAGGACTGGACAGCACTATCCTCGAAAAGATGGGACTGCCGGTAGGAGAAACTCCGGGACTCGGCCCATGGCGTAAGTTCCTGGAACGCCGTCACGCCGCAGAGACAAAAGATCCGATCAATATTGCACTGGTTGGAAAATATGACTTGCAGGATGCTTATAAGTCTATCCGTGAGGCTTTATCACAGGCAGGAACGTACAATGACCGCAAAGTGGAAGTTCATTTCGTAAACAGCGAGAAGTTGACAGACGAAAATGTATGTGAAGCTCTGAAAGGTATGGCGGGTGTAATGATTGGTCCGGGATTCGGTCAACGGGGTATCGACGGCAAGTTTGTCGCTATCAAATATACACGTACACATGACATCCCGACTTTCGGTATTTGTCTGGGTATGCAATGTATTGCTATCGAGTTTGCCCGCAACGTACTGGGATACGCTGATGCCAACTCACGTGAAATGGATGAAAAAACTCCGCATAACGTGATTGATATCATGGAAGAACAGAAGGCAATCACCAACATGGGTGGTACCATGCGTCTGGGTGCTTACGAATGTGTTTTGCAGAAAGGTTCTAAAGCATATCAGGCTTACGGACAGGAACATATTCAAGAACGTCACCGTCATCGCTATGAGTTCAACAATGATTATAAAGACCGATATGAAGCTGCCGGCATGAAATGTGTAGGTATCAACCCGGAATCGGATCTGGTAGAAATTGTTGAAATCCCGGCTTTGAAATGGTTTGTCGGCACACAGTTCCATCCGGAATATGGTAGTACGGTACTGAACCCTCATCCGTTGTTCGTCGCCTTTGTGAAAGCTGCCATCGAAAACGAAAAAGCAACGGTGAACGGCTAACGATACGTGGTAAACAACCGGTAGTTTGTAATTTATATAATTTGTAATTAAAATAAGAATGGATAAAAACACCATCACAGGTCTCGTTCTGATAGGTATATTATTGGTAGGATTCAGTTTTTTGAGCCGTCCAAGCGAGGAACAGATAGCTGCACAAAAGAAATACTACGATTCTATTGCCGTGGTACAGCAGCAGGAGGAAGCGTTGAAGGCTAAAACGGAAGCTGCACTGGCTAACAGCCAAAAAGAGGTGGCAACGGCTGCCGATTCTTCTGCTTTGTTTTTCAATGCCTTGCATGGAACTGACTCTAAAATCAGCATCCGGAATAATGTAGCGGAAATCACTTTCACAACCAAAGGCGGACGCGTCTATTCAGCCATGCTGAAAGATTATATGGCACAGGACAAAAAGACGCCGGTCATGTTGTTCGACGGTGACGATGCTTCGATGAACTTCAACTTCTACAACAAAGCAGGAGCCATCCAGACCAAAGATTATTTCTTTGAAGCGGTGAACAAGACGGACAGTAGTGTTACAATGCGTCTGGCTGCGGATAGCGCAAGCTATATCGATTTCATCTATACACTGAAACCGGATAGCTACCTGATGAACTTTGAAATCAAAGCGACAGGCATGGAAGACAAGTTGGCAAGCACTAAGTATGTGGACATCGACTGGTCACAACGTGCCCGCCAACTGGAAAAAGGATTCACTTATGAGAATCGTCTGTCGGAACTGACTTATAAAGTAACAGGTGACAATGTAGACAACTTGTCTGCTGCCAAAGATGACAGTCAGGATTTGCCGGGACGCATTGATTGGGTAGCTTTCAAGAATCAGTTCTTCTCGTCTGTATTTATCGCTGAACAGGATTTCGACAAGGTTTCCGTTAAGTCAAAAATGGAACAACAGGGAAGCGGATATATCAAAGATTATTCTGCTGAAATGAATACTTTCTTTGATCCGTCAGGTAAGGAACCGACAGAGATGTATTTCTACTTCGGTCCGAACCACTTCAAGACGTTGAAAGCGTTGGATAAAGGCCGTGACGAGAAATGGGAGCTTCACCGACTCGTTTACTTGGGTTGGCCGTTGATTCGCTGGATTAACCAGTTTATCACGATCAACGTATTCGACTGGTTGTCCGGTTGGGGATTGAGCATGGGTATCGTTCTGTTGATTCTGACTATTATGGTAAAAGTGCTGGTTTATCCGGCTACCTGGAAAACATATATGTCTTCTGCCAAGATGCGTGTATTGAAACCGAAAATTGACGAAATCAACAAGAAATACCCGAAGCAGGAAGATGCAATGAAGAAACAGCAGGAGGTGATGGGCCTTTACAGCCAGTACGGGGTAAGCCCGATGGGCGGCTGTCTGCCGATGTTATTGCAGTTCCCTATCCTGATGGCTTTGTTTATGTTCGTGCCGAGTGCTATCGAGCTGCGTCAACAGAGCTTCTTGTGGGCGGACGACCTTTCTACTTATGATGCGTTCATCACGTTCCCGTTCCATATTCCGTTCCTGGGTAACCATCTTAGCTTGTTCTGCTTGCTGATGACGGTGACCAATATCCTGAACACAAAGTACACAATGTCTATGCAGGATACCGGAGCGCAGCCACAAATGGCAGCTATGAAATGGATGATGTATCTGATGCCGATTATGTTCTTGTTCGTCTTGAACGACTATCCGTCAGGTTTGAACTATTACTACTTCGTGTCAACGCTGATTAGTGTGGGGACTATGATTCTGCTTCGTAGAACGACCGACGAGGTCAAATTATTGTCTATTCTTGAAGCGAAAAAGAAAGACCCGAAACAAATGAAAAAGACCGGATTTGCTGCTCGCCTGGAGGCGATGCAAAAGCAACAAGAGCTATTGCAGCAGCAAAGACAGAATAAAAAATAAGGAGTAATTCCCGAAATCTATTCTAAGAAAGCCGGACACCCTATTTTGGTTGCCCGGCTTTCTTTCTCTAAAAAATAAAATAGGATGAAAACTAAATATTCGTATAAACAAATCTGGACGATTGCCTACCCTATCCTAATCAGTCTGATTATGGAGCAGATGATCGGTATGACGGACACAGCCTTTCTGGGACGTGTAGGTGAAATCGAGCTGGGTGCTTCTGCTATTGCAGGTGTATATTATCTTGCCATCTTTATGATGGCATTCGGTTTCAGCATCGGTGCACAGATATTAATAGCCCGTCGCAACGGAGAAGGAAACTACAAGGAAATCGGCCCGATTTTCTATCAGGGCGTTTATTTCCTGCTTGTAATGGCTGTGATCTTATTTACGCTCTCCATTGTATTCTCACCCCATATCCTCAAAAATATAATTTCGTCTCCTCATATTTATGATGCAGCCGAAAGTTATATTCAGTGGCGTGTGTATGGGTTCTTCTTCTCCTTTGTCATGGTGATGTTCCGCGCTTTCTTTGTAGGCACGACGCAAACCAAAACATTGACGTTGAACTCGATTGTGATGGTACTTTCGAATGTGGTGTTCAACTATATCCTGATCTTCGGTAAATTCGGTTTCCCGCAACTGGGTATTGCCGGTGCTGCCATCGGTTCTTCACTGGCCGAAATGGTATCGGTGATTTTCTTCATTATCTATACGTGGAAACGGATTGACTGCAAGAAGTATGCATTGAATATACTGCCCAAATTCCAAGGGAAAACATTGAAACGAATACTGAATGTCTCCGTATGGACCATGATTCAGAACTTTGTTTCCTTATCTACCTGGTTTATGTTCTTTCTGTTCGTGGAACATTTGGGAGAACGTTCTCTGGCAATCGCCAACATTATCCGTAACGTGTCGGGTATCCCGTTCATGATTGCGATGGCATTTGCAGCTACTTGTGGCTCACTGGTAAGTAACCTGATCGGTGCAGGCGAACAGGATTGTGTACGGGGAACTATCAGGCAGCACATTCGGATCGGATATCTATTTGTATTGCCGATTCTGGTATTCTTCTGCCTGTTTCCGGATCTGATTCTGCGTATCTATACGGATATGCCGGATTTAAGGGCTGCATCCGTATCTTCACTATGGGTATTGTGTTCCGCTTACCTGGTGTTGGTGCCTGCCAATGTTTATTTCCAGTCGGTATCAGGTACAGGAAATACTCGAACAGCACTGGCTATGGAACTTTGTGTATTGGTTATTTATGTGGCATATTCTGCATATTTTATCCTGCACCTACGAATGGATATCGCATTTGCCTGGACGACGGAATGTGTGTACGGTACTTTTATACTGATATTCTGCTACTGGTACATGAAGAAAGGAAACTGGCAGAAAAAGAAGATTTAAATCCTTTTTTCACTATCTTCGCAAGAAAATAAACATTTTATAAAATATATGAGACAAGCTAATTTATTTATGATGTCGGCAGCAATGTTATTAGCTGCCTGCGGAGGAACCAAAGACGCAGGCAAGACAGATCAGGTGCTTATCGAGAAATCGGACATAAAGATCGAAGGGAAGCGCATGACTCCCGAAGCACTTTGGGCTATGGGACGTATCGGCGGATTCGCCGTATCGCCCGACGGAAAGAAAATTGCGTATACGGTAGCGTATTACAGCGTACCGGAAAACAAGAGTAACCGCGAAGTTTTCGTGATGAACGCAGACGGAAGCGAAAACCAGCAAATCACTCGTACCCCGTATCAGGAAAATGAGGTGACTTGGATTAAGGGAGGCACCAAACTTGCATTCTTAAGCAATGACAACGGAAGCAGCCAGCTTTATGAAATGAATCCGGATGGTAGCGGACGCAAGCAGCTGACCAGCTACGACGGAGATATCGAAGGATATTCCATCTCACCGGATGGCAAAAAACTGCTATTTATTTCACAAGTAAAGACGAAAGAAAGCACCGCTGATAAGTATCCGGACCTGCCGAAAGCCACCGGTATCATCGTTACCGACCTGATGTACAAGCATTGGGATGAATGGGTGACGACCGCTCCGCATCCTTTCATTGCTGACTTTGATGGTAACGGTATTTCCAATATCGTGGATATCCTGAACGGCGAACCGTATGAAAGTCCGATGAAGCCTTGGGGTGGCATCGAACAACTTGCCTGGAATACAACCTCGGACAAAGTGGCTTATACTTGCCGCAAAAAGACGGGACTGGAATATGCGATTTCTACCAACTCGGATATTTATATATATGACCTGAACACCAAGAAAACGGAAAATATTACTGAAGAGAATAAAGGATATGATACCAATCCGCAATACTCACCGGACGGCAAGTATATTGCCTGGCAAAGCATGGAACGGGATGGATACGAAGCGGATCTGAACCGTCTGTTCATCATGAACCTGGAAACCGGCGAGAAGCGTTTTGTGAGCAAGGCATTCGAATCGAATGTAGATGCTTTTGTCTGGGGAGCAGATGCAAAAGTGATCTATTTCACAGGTGTATGGCATGGAGAGTCGCAGATTTATGCGCTTGACCTGACAAATGATTCGGTAAAGGCTATTACTTCAGGAATGTACGATTACGAAGGGGTAGCTCTTTTCGGAGATAAGCTGATTGCGAAACGTCATTCAATGAGTATGGGTGATGAGATTTACTCTGTGGCACTGGATGGTTCTACCACTCAACTGACACAGGAGAATAAACAAATCTATGACCAGCTGGAAATGGGCAAAGTGGAAGGTCGCTGGATGAAAACAACAGATGGCAAACAGATGTTGACATGGGTGATTTATCCTCCACAGTTTGATCCGAACAAGAAATATCCGACTTTGCTGTTCTGTGAAGGAGGTCCGCAGAGTCCGGTAAGCCAGTTCTGGTCTTATCGCTGGAACTTCCAGATTATGGCAGCTAATGATTATATCATCGTCGCTCCGAACCGTCGCGGTTTGCCGGGATTCGGTGTGGAATGGAACGAACAGATCAGCGGCGATTACGGTGGCCAGTGTATGAAGGATTATTTCACTGCTATCGATGAAATGGCAAAAGAGCCGTATGTGGACAAAGATCGTCTGGGATGCGTAGGTGCCAGCTTCGGAGGATTCTCCGTATATTGGTTGGCCGGACATCACGACAAACGGTTCAAAGCGTTCATTGCTCATGATGGTATCTTCAACATGGAAATGCAGTATCTGGAAACTGAAGAAAAATGGTTCGCCAACTGGGATATGGGAGGCGCATACTGGGAAAAACAGAATCCGGTGGCACAGCGTACATTCGCCAACTCTCCTCACCTATTCGTAGAGAAATGGGATACTCCTATTCTCTGTATTCATGGAGAAAAAGACTACCGTATTCTGGCTAATCAGGCAATGGCTGCTTTTGATGCTGCCGTGATGCGTGGTGTTCCCGCAGAGTTGCTGATTTATCCGGATGAAAACCACTGGGTATTGAAGCCACAGAATGGAGTTTTATGGCAACGCACATTCTTTGAGTGGTTGGATAAATGGGTAAAGAAAGCGCCGTCCAAATAAAAACGGTACATATTCCTATAAAGTAAAAAGAAGGCTCTGTTCTCAATCTACTTGAGTTCAGAGCCTTCTCCATTACATTCAACCAAAATCCGCTAAATTTTACCTTGAATAAATATTTTCAATTTCTACAATATACATCTTATGGAAACCTCCATGAGCACCACCATACCACTTTTCTATTGATTCTTTATCCAGAAAACATTCCGGTTTGATAGCGTCAGCATAAAGTTTCTTACATTCCAGGCTCAAACGTGCCTGTTCGAACAGGACATTACCTTTTTCTGTAAATACAGGTTTCAATCCGGTTTCTTTTACTTTATCTATATTACGTCCCGACTTGGAACCACAAACCGCATGAATCTTCTTATTTTCTTCTCCTAAGAAAGAAAGTGTCAGGTGATCGTTCTCCTCTACAAACTCGTATGTATACCGTTCAGGACGGATAAAAACGAAAGCAACCGGTTTATTCCACAACCAGCCGATGCCACCCCAACTTGCTGTCATGGTGTTAAACTTCTCTTTTGTTCCCGCCGTTACGAGCATCCACTCTTTTCCGATTGCTTCGAAAAAGTTTTCTTTCAGATCTTTTACTTCTAATTTCTTCATCTCTTTATTCGTATCTAAATATTCTTATTTCTGTTTCCTCAATTTCACGATCTCTCCCAAATAAGGAATTTCCACAGAGATCTTCCGTTTCTTTGCTTCTGTTGCAAAGACTTTCGGGGGATCATGCAAAGGCTCGTCAGACAAATCGAATGTGCCATAATGCATGGGGATAGTAAGTCCTGCATGCATTTCTTCGGCAGCAGTCAAAGACTCGTGAGGCGATATATGATTGGGACGCATAAACCAGCGAGGTTTATATGCCCCGATACCCAACAAAGCGTAATCCGGTGCTCCGAACAGATCGGGAATCTCACGAAAGTGGCTGGAATAACCAGTGTCACCACTATAATAAAGGGAGATTCCATCTCCTTGCAGCATGAAGGCTCCCCACAGTCGCTGGCCGCCATCGCGTACGGAACGTTTGCTCCAGTGTTGTGCCGGTAGAAAAGTAATCTTCAATCCCTCATCTTCCATTTGTTGATACCATCCGGCTTCAATCACCCTCATTTCAGGAAACCATCCCTGAATCAGTTCACCGGTTCCCAATCCACAAAAGAGTTTCATTTGCGGGTTATTCCTCAATAGGCGGGCTATACTCTGCTTGTCCAGATGATCGAAATGGTCATGGCTGACAAGTAGATAATCAATCCCTGTAAATATGTCAGGATTAGCGGGAAACTCGCTCTGCCTCTTCACAAAAGG
Organism: Bacteroides sp. L008; assembly: GCF_040812255.1. NCBI lineage: Bacteria > Pseudomonadati > Bacteroidota > Bacteroidia > Bacteroidales > Bacteroidaceae > Bacteroides > Bacteroides sp. L008. Next base: position 1,555,180 of record NZ_JBFNXO010000001.1, read on the forward strand.
AATACTTCCGAACACAGGATCGAACATGATTCGTTTACCTGCTAATTGCAGAAAGAAAGAATTATGTCCGAGCCATATCAGGGAATCTCCTACCACCGCATCCAATGAACGGAGATAACAAACTTTCGGATCCCATTTCACCGTTTTCTTCTCCTTGCGTTGGGGGTTGGGCGAAAGACGCCATTTCAGTACACTCCCCATCCCCGGACGGAAGCGATGCTGCCGATTAAAAAAACGCCCGCGCACCATCGGATTTCCTCTCCAATAAGGGTTGACTGTCGCTAAACGTTCGTTTCTCCTAAAACATATATGTTCACCCATTTTTATTTCCTGAATACGTATTTACAAACTTACTAATAATTTCTCGATTTACGATGAATTAGAGTAAACAAAAAATGTACCCCGGACACACTATCGGGGTACATTTACTTATAAAAGAATAAATATTATCCTTTTTTATATAGAATGAGACTTCGTTAAGAGCAGTGCAAGCCATACAAAGGCAGTTGCCAGCCAAGAGCTGAAAGATTAATAATCATTATGACTGCACCCAATATCCATAGAATCAATAGCGACCATTTCAAGCCTGCTCCCATCGGCGACCAATGGAATAACTGCCGCAAGATAGTATACAAGAAAGCTCCTAATGGAATACCGATGAGGGCAACTCCGGCAATCGTACCCAGTAGTGTCATCATTGGCGATAAAGAAGTAATCGGCATCCAGTCAATGGCAGGCAGCATCTGGTAAAGTAATGCTCCTCCGCTAACTGCCACGGCAATTGCTGCAAACACCAGCGCTACCAGTACAACGGCCAATACAAACAAGACAGGACAGCAGAGAATGACAAGAGCTACCAGAAATATTTTAAAGAGAACGGCAGCAATGGAAACAAATACATCACCTATCTTTTGAAGAAAGGTACGAGGTTTGCCGGAATTCATATAGTTATTGACTCCGTCCGCTACGCGTTCGAAACCGTCTGTCACTGTTTTGCCAATATTCTCAATGGTCACCGCTTCTCCACGCATACTCAATTTTTCTGCAGCAGTACGGGCTTCCGGAATAACAAGCCATCCGATAATATAAAGTATAATCATCGGGCAATAAGGTACAAACACCAGGATAATCATCAGTATACGTACCAATGTAATGTCCCAACCGAAGTAAGCTGCCAATCCTGCCGCTACACCTCCCAACAATTTATTATCCGGATCACGGAACCAACGGCGTTGAGCAGAGGTTTGTGTACCGCCTTGATTAGCGGACGATGTTTGTTCCGTTCTTTTCTGTGAGTCCATATCCTCATCAGCAATTCCAAAGTCTTCCGGTTTGCCGACGCGGGCGATGATTTCTTCCACATCCGAAACTGTGATGACCTGTTTCCCTTCATTTACTTTTTCGGCAAACAGTTCGGCAATACGCATTTCAATATCGTTTACGATTTCTTCCGCACCCTCCTGTTTACGAAAGTAATGTTTGAGGTTAGACAGATAATTGTCTAACAATCGGTAGGCGTCATCATCTATATGATAGACAATTCCTCCTAAATTTATGGTCAATGTCTTTTTCATTTTTATTTCTTCTTTTTCGGATTATCTATTGGCAATATGATTCACTGTTTCATTAAGTTCCTTCCAGGAAATTTCAAGTTCTCCCAAAAAGACTTCTCCCTGTTCGGTCAATTTATAGTATTTGCGGGGAGGTCCTTGGGTAGATTCTACCCATTCATAACTTAACAAATCGTCATTTTTCAGACGGGTAAGCAATGGATACAAGGTGCCTTCCACTACAATCAGTTGGGCTTCTTTCAACTTTTGAATGATATCAGAAGCATAAGAGGGTTCCTTGTGTAGCAAAAGCATGATGCAATATTCAAGCATGCCTTTCCTCATCTGTGATTTTACATTGTCTACTTTCATTATTCACTTCTTTTAGATGGCACAAATATATGCATTACTTTAGTACCTTGCATTGCAAAGTACTATAAATTAATAATAATTAAAACATTAGAGAGTGTACTCCTTATTATAAAAAGAAATAATGGCTATATTTGTGCCTATTAAACCAAGAATAGATAATAGATATGTTTACAATTCGAAAAGCAACAGTAGCCGATTGCGAGCTTATTCATAAGATGGCAAAGGAGGTATTCCCCGCCACCTACAAGGAAATTTTATCTCCCGAACAACTGGATTATATGATGGACTGGATGTATGCTCCTTCCAATGTGCGCAAACAAATGGAGGAAGAGGGACATGTGTACTCCATTGCTTATAAGGAGAATGAACCATGCGGATATGTTTCCATTCAACCACAGGAAAAAGATGTATTCCATCTTCAGAAGATATATGTTCTCCCCCGTTTTCAAGGCACGCATTGCGGCAGTTTTTTATTTAGGGAAGCCATCAAGTGTATCAAAGAGATACACCCGGAACCTTGTTTGATGGAGCTCAACGTAAATCGTAATAATAAGGCTTTGCAGTTTTACGAACACATGGGAATGAGAAAGTTACGGGAGGGTGATTTCCCGATTGGTAACGGATATTACATGAATGATTATATTATGGGATTGGATATTTAAAAATTAGGGTAATAAACGGTTTTTATACAAACCGTTTATTACCCTAATTTATTATTAGATCTCAGGCAAATACCTGCCTTATTTTAAGCTACTTTTTCAAGCTTCTTCATGATAGAGAATATGAATAGAGCTGATAACAGACAACAAGCAATCAATACGCTCCATACCATCCACAGTTGCATATCACCCCACAAATAACCAATAATAGCAACCAGATAATTTCCAATAGCTGTAGCTACAAACCAGCCTCCCATCATCATACCTTTATACTTGGGTGGCGCTACTTTTGATACAAAAGAAATACCCATTGGTGAAAGCAACAACTCTGCAAAAGTCAATACCAGATAAGTAGAAATCAACCAGTTGGGAGAAACAAGAACATCCGGATTAATACCAGCCGTTTCTACTGCTTTCGGAGTAGGAAGACCCATGGAACCAATGGCTAAAATCAAGAAGCCACACGCTGCAATCACCATACCAATACCGATTTTGCGCGGTGCGGAAGGTTCTTTTTTCTTTTTAGCCAAATAACCAAAGACAGCCAAAGACACCGGAGTCAGAGCCACTACAAAAAATGGATTAAACTGCTGGAATATTTGAGGAAGAATTTCTACGGTTGAATCCATAGAGCAATAGCTCCACACTAATATAGCAAGAGAAGCCAATACGACAACACCGGCAATGGCTTTTCCACGACCAGTTTTTGACTGGAATAGAGAGAATGCGCCATAAACAGCAATGATAACAAGAACCAGATTCCAAACATCGAATCCAATACGATCAATTCCTGTCACAGATTGAGTAGTGTAGTCACGTGCAAAGAATGTCATAGTCAAACCGTTCTGGTGGAACGCCATCCAGAAAAAGATAACCACAGCAAACACAAGCAACAAAGCAACAATACGTTCTTTTGTTTGTGCCGGAGTCAATTCCGGCTCATTATAGTTATTTACAGCCTTAGCTTGTTTTGAGTTATAGTCTGCATGCTTAAACATGGAACGGCAACAAATATAAATTGCCATTGAAATAATCAAAGAAATACAAGCTACGGCAAAGCCATAGTTATATGCCTCTGACAGTTTCTCGATATAAGTACTACAGAATGCAGCTGTATCACCGGCAAAGCCTTGTGCCGCCTGTAATCCACTAAGGGTAACATTACCTTCCGGAGTAATAGTCCCACCAAGAAATTGATGGGCCAATGAAGGTATTTGAGCATTATAGGTAAATCCTGCGCCACTTAAGATATAATTAGTCACTTTGGTAGCAGCTGTCGGAGCAAATAAAGCACCCACATTGATTGCCATATAAAACAAACTGAAAGCAGTATCACGCTTTGAGCTATATTCCGGAGAATCATAAAGATTACCTACCATTACTTGCAGGTTTCCTTTAAATAAGCCGGTCCCGCAAGCGATCAGAAACAGTGAACCAAACATCATCATCTTGCCTGTAAGATTCGCTGCTGTAGGAATAGCCAAAAGCAAATAACCAATAAACATAACAACGATACCCGTTGTTACCATCTTACCATAACCACATTTATCAGCCAAAATACCACCTATAAGAGGCATAAAATAAACTGCTGCCAGAAATGAGCCAAAAATAGTAGAAGTTTCTGCTGCCGTGTAACCAAACTTCGCTTGTAAGAAAAGTGTAAAAATAGCAAGCATCGTGTAGTAGCCAAAACGCTCGCCCGTGTTAGCCAAGGCTAAAGCGTATAGCCCTTTCGGTTGTCCTTCAAACATATAAACAAGAATATTAGATTAATAAAATTGATATTTTCTGCAAATATATACTTTTTTTAATTCATTCAAAGAATATGTAGTCATATTTACTCTACAAATAATAAGACTTACTCCTCAAATAAACGACAAATTTCCGCTCTGGATTCACGAATCAAATCTTCCGGTGCTATTTTTATCTGAAGTCCCCGTACACCGGCACTTACATAAATATACGGAAATTGTTGACTGGTTTCATGAATATAAGTAGGAAAATGCTTTTTCATACCGATCGGCGAACAACCTCCGCGGATATATCCGGTAAGTGGCAGAAGTTCTTTTACGGGAATCAGCTCACACTTCTTGTTACCCGAAGCTTTAGCCGCCAGTTTCAAGTCAACTTCATGTTCTCCCGGAATGACACAGACAAAATATCCGCTTTTATCGCCATGCAGAACAAGCGTTTTAAAAACCTGCTCGATGTTCTCTCCTAAACTTGCTGCCACATGAACAGCACTCAAGTCGTTTTCATCTACTTCGTAGGGAATTAACTCATAGGCTATCTTAGCCTTATCTAACAGCCGTGCGGCATTTGTTTTATTGATTTTCATTTTCGTTGTATTTATAAGTTCTGTATCTGATAAATAAAGAATATGATATGATAAGTGCCAACTCATCGAAGATTGTCCGATAAGTTGGCACTCTATGATTTAAATTAGAGCCCCAGCTCTTCGCGAAGAAACTTAGGTGTATATCCTTTAGAGCTCTTCGCAACTTCTTCCGGTGTTCCGTGACTAAGGAGTTCTCCCCCGCCCTTACCACCTTCAGGGCCCATATCGATAATATAATCCGCCATTTTAATCACATCCAGATTGTGCTCGATGACGATAACAGTATTACCTTTATCTACAAGCTTATTCAATACCCCCATCAATACACGGATATCTTCAAAATGAAGTCCGGTAGTCGGCTCGTCAAGGATATAAAGAGTTTTGCCCGTATCTCTTTTTGATAGCTCCGTTGCCAGTTTCACACGCTGGCTTTCTCCACCGGAAAGAGTGGTAGAAGATTGTCCCAGTTTTATATATCCGAGTCCGACATCCTGCAAGACTTTAATCTTATTCAAGATTTGCGGCACATTTTCAAAGAATTCCACAGCACGGTTGATCGTCATGTCAAGTACATCGGCAATTGATTTTCCCTTGAAACGTACTTCCAGTGTTTCCCGGTTATAACGTTTACCGTGACAAACCTCACAAGGCACATATACATCAGGAAGGAAATTCATTTCAATCGTCTTATAACCATTTCCCGTACATGCTTCACAACGCCCACCTGCAACATTAAAGGAGAAACGTCCCGGTTTATAACCGCGAATTTTAGCTTCCGGCAGACCTACAAACAGGTTACGGATATCAGAAAACACACCGGTATAAGTCGCAGGATTGGAGCGTGGCGTACGTCCCAAAGGTGATTGATCCACATCTACTACCTTATCTATATTTTCCAGCCCTTCAATCGAATCGTATTCCAAAGGATCTTGTAAGGAACGATAGAACTTCTGTGAAAGAATCGGCTGCAAAGTTTCATTAATCAAGGTGGATTTTCCACTTCCTGATACACCAGTTACGCAAATCAGTTTACCTAACGGAAATTCAACATCTACATTCTTCAGGTTATTCCCCTTCGCTCCTTTCAGCCAGATAGATTTCCCGTTTCCTTTTCTACGCTTGGCAGGGATTTCTATCTTCATCTTCCCATTCAGATATTGCGAAGTCATCGTATCTGTATTCAGCATTTCCTGCGGGGTTCCGGCGAAAACGACTTCGCCTCCGAGACGTCCGGCTTTCGGACCCATATCGATGACATAATCGGCAGCCAGCATCATATCCTTATCATGTTCCACTACAATCACGGAGTTCCCCATGTCGCGGAGTTCTTTCAACGAGTTGATAAGACGCAGATTATCACGCTGATGCAGACCGATACTCGGCTCGTCGAGAATATAAAGTACATTCACTAATTGCGAACCAATCTGTGTAGCCAAACGGATACGCTGACTCTCACCACCGGAAAGACTAACAGAGCTACGATTCAATGCCAGATAATCCAACCCCACGTCCAGCAAGAACTTCAAACGGGTGCGAATCTCTTTCAGAATCTCCACCGATATTTTCTTCTGCTTATCGGAAAGGAACTCATCCACCTTCATCAACCAGTCGTACAACTCGTTGATGTCCATATTCGCCAACTCATTGATATTCTTATCATGGATACAGAAATGCAAAGCTTCCTTATTCAAACGAGCCCCTTTACATTCGGGACAAACCGTTGTTTTGGCAAATTGTTCCGCCCATTTCTGTGCTGTTGCAGAAGCATCCTTTTCCTGTAACATCTGAATATACTTCACCACTCCTTCGTAAGTAACAAAGTAATCGGAGGAAGTACCGATCAACGAACTCTTGATTTTAATCCGTTCATCAGAACCGTACAAGACTTCATCAATCGCATCGTCCGGCAACTCCTTTATCGGAGTTTTCAGTGTTGCGTCGTACTTTTCGAGCAAAGCACCGATTTGCCAGAAAATCATCGCATTCTTATATTTTCCCAAAGGTGCTATCGCTCCTTCATAAATGGAAAGTTCACGATCGGGAATCACTTTGTCCACATCAATCTGATTGACTACTCCCAATCCCTTACACTTCGGACATGCTCCTTGCGGTGAATTGAATGAGAAGTTATGCGGAGCCGGTTCACGATAAGACAATCCGGTGACGGGACACATGAGCCGTTTACTATAATGACGGATGCTTTCAGACTGGGCATCCAGAATCATCATCAACCCGTCTCCCTGACGCATAGCGGTTGCCACACTCTGTTTCAAGCGCCGGTCATCTTTCTCCGCTACCACTAATTTATCAATAACCACTTCTACATCGTGATTCTTATAACGGTCGAGTTTCATGCCATGCGTTATTTCACGCACTTCACCATCCACCCGTACATACAGGTATCCTTTTTTACGTATTTGTTCGAAAAGTTCCCTGTAATGTCCCTTACGTGAACGAACTAGCGGAGCCAGCAGATATATTTTCTTTCCTTTATAATCTTTCAGAATCAAGTCCAGAATCTGCTCTTCGGTATATTTCACCATCTCTTCACCCGACAGATACGAATAAGCCACTCCCGCACGGGCATATAACAAACGGAGATAATCATATATCTCCGTAGTCGTTCCTACAGTAGAACGGGGATTTTTATTCGTTGTTTTCTGCTCAATGGAGATAACCGGACTCAAACCAGTTATCTTATCGACATCCGGACGCTCCAGATTGCCCAAGAAGTTACGGGCATACGCTGAAAAAGTTTCGATATAGCGACGCTGTCCTTCGGCAAAAATCGTATCGAAGGCTAAAGAAGATTTTCCACTACCGCTCAATCCGGTGATAACAGTCAAACTGTTACGGGGAATTTCGGCATCAATATCCTTTAAATTGTGCACGCGCGCACCGTACACATTAATATATTCTGTTTCCTGCATATTCATATCCTTCCATAAATGTTGCAAAATTAATGTTTCCGCCCGAAATATGCTCCTAAAAAAGCACAATATTATTTTCTTAACTCAAATCTTATGAAGATATAGGGCATTATTTGTACCTTTGTTCCTTGATTTCAAGAACCAATAGTTATAATTTGATGAAACCGATAAACCGTATATTCTTATTTTTGCTTTTTATAAGCGTTTCATATGCTATCAGTTATGCACAAGAAAACCAATCCTATTTCTTGCATACCATCGAAAAAGGACAAAGTTTATACTCCATCTCCAAGATGTATAATGTCACTACATCAGACATCATACGTCTGAATCCGGGCTGTGACGAAAAGATCTATGCCGGACAGACAATCAAAATTCCTACGGGGAAAGAGAGTCAGAAGGGAGAAACATTCCATACGATTCAAGCCGGAGAAACACTATACAAACTGACAACCATGTATAATGTATCCGCCAAAGATATTTGTGAAGCAAACCCCGGTTTGAGTGCCGAAAATTTCCGCATCGGACAGGTTATCCTGATTCCGCAGAAAAAAGAAAAGCAAACTGCCACTCCAACGCCTACTGAACAGACCACCATTCAAGGCCCTGTTGTTCCGAGATGCAAGGATATGCATAAGGTAAAGCGCAAAGAGACTATTTTTAGCGTGAGCCGTGAATATGGAATCAGCGAACAGGAGTTAATTGCGGCTAACCCGGAACTGAAAAAAGGCATGAAAAAGGGACAATTCCTTTGCATCCCTTACCCGGCAGCAACGACCGTGCAACCTACACAGAAGGAAGATCCTTACGCTATTCCTCCCAGCAATAGCGAGCTTTTCCGCAAAAGTAAAGAGACTCCCCAAAAGCTGTCTACCATTAAAGCAGCCTTATTGTTGCCTTTTCAGGAAGACAAACGCATGGTGGAATATTACGAAGGTTTCCTGATGGCAGTAGACAGTCTGAAGCGTACAGGTATTTCTCTTGATCTATATGTATATGATTGCGGAAAAGACCTTTCTACATTAAATACGATTCTTGCCAAGAACGAGATGAAAAGTATGAATATCATCTTCGGTCCGATGCATCAGAATCAAATAAAGCCATTGTCCGACTTCGCAGAGAAGAACGACATACGCCTGGTGATTCCTTTCTCTCAAAAAGGAGAAGAGGTATTCAACAATCCGGCAGTTTATCAGATCAACACACCTCAATCTTACTTATATTCAGAGGTTTATGAACACTTCACCCGTCAATTCCCCAATGCAAACGTTATCTTCATAGAACCGGTGAGCGTTGACAAGGAGAAAGCGGAATTTATCAGCGGCTTGAAACAAGAGTTGAAAAGCAAAGGCATCTCTATGAAAACTGTCAGCGAAAGCGCAACGAAAGAAACGCTGAAAGCAGCGCTCCGCAGTGATAAAGAAAACATCTTTATTCCGACATCAGGCAACAACGTCTTACTGATTAAGATACTTCCTCAACTGACGCTGTTAGTCAGAGAGAATCCTGCAGAGAATATTCATCTGTTTGGCTATCCGGAATGGCAGACCTATACCAGAGATCATCTGGAAAATTTCTTTGAGTTGGATGTATATTTCTATTCTTCATTCTATACAAATACGTTGTTCCCGGCAGCTGTGCAGTTTACCAACGCTTACCATAAATGGTATAGCAAAGACTTGGCAAGCAAATACCCTAATTACGCAATGCTGGGTTTTGACACCGGTTTCTTCTTTCTGAAAGGATTATCACTTTACGGCTCGGAACTGGAAAACAATCTGCCTAAAATGAACCTGACTCCTATCCAGACGGGATTCAAATTCCAACGTGTGAATAACTGGGGAGGATTTATTAATAAAAAGGTGTTCTTCATACGTTTCACTAAGAATTTTGAATTAGTAAAACTTGACTTCGAATAATACGAAAATGATAAAGATAAAACCATTTTTGATCGCAACACTCCTACTTACAGGATTTACCCTTCCTGCCGCTGCCCAAATCGGGGAAGCACGAAGCAATTTATCGGTAGGTATCAATGGAGGTGTCAATTTAAACAGTGTTTCTTTTACCCCCACCATCAAACAAAATAGCTTGATGGGAATTACCGGAGGTTTGACCGCACGCTATATATCCGAGAAGTATTTTGCCATGATTTGTGGTGCACAAGTCGAGTTGAATGTTTCGCAACGAGGCTGGGACCAATTATTTGAAACAATATCACTGAACGCCAACGGATATGAAGTCACTTCGAAGGACCCTACTAAAACTTACACCCGCAAAATGACTTATATAGATATTCCTTTCCTCGCTCACCTCGCTTTCGGACGAGACAGAGGATTGCAATTCTTTGTCCATGCAGGTCCTCAAATCAGCTTTCTAATCAGTGAATCGGAAACAATAAAAGGTATTGACATGAATAGCTTATCTGATACACAGAAAGCCCTATACGGAGTTAAGATTCAAAATAAATTTGACTATGGTATTGCCGGTGGCGGTGGTGTAGAACTGAGAACAAAGAAAGCCGGTAGCTTCATCGTTGAAGGCCGCTATTACTTTGCCCTGTCTGATTTTTACAGCACTACTAAGAAAGATTATTTCGCCCGTGCAGCACATGGTACAATTACCATAAAGCTCACATACTTATTTGACTTGAAGAAATAAAATCCTCCCCCTCTTCCCCTTCTGGGGGAACATCTACAAAGCATCGTTTTATAGCTACTAAAGCATCGCTTTACAGAGCAAAAAGCATCGCTTTAACCCTTGTAAAGCGATGCTTTTCATTTATCTTATAACGAATTGTCCGAAAGGGAGAAATGTCATCTCAACCTATCCGCAGCCTTTACCATCACCTCATCCCGTCCGATAGCACGGATAGCCAGTATATTCAGGATGATAGAAACAAGCGGCAAACACAATGCCCAGCCTATACGGAACATATTTTCATCATTCTTCAATGCAAAATAAAAAGCAAGGGCAGCAACGTAATAACCTACCAATAATAAGCTATTGAAAATTGTCATGCGAATCTGCAACATACGGTTCTTGTACAAAAAGATAGTAGCCACAGCTACGATGGTGCTAACCATCAGAATTCCGAATAAGCCCCATGTAGACTGAATAGCACCGTTTACTTCCAATCCTAATGCCTTAAAAGGATGTTCTCCCATTGCATCAATGAAGTAGCCCATCGGCAAACACATGGCTGTAATCAGCAATCCTGCAACAATCAATAAATAAACAGTTTGAATTCGTTGAATCATAAGTATTCTAAATAGTAGTTGAGTTAAACAATAATAGCCAAGCAATAAGGAGTAGGGATCATCATCCCACTTACTACTTGACTATCAAATTCTTCGTCAGAAAATAAATTACTGAAGTTTTTCTTTCTCCTTAGCCGGATTTCTATAATATATTTTCCCTTCGATGTATTCTTGCGTAGCAATCAAGTCCGGTTTCGGCAATTTCTCATAATAACGAGAAATTTCGATTTGCTCTCTATTTTCAAACACTTCTTCCAAATTGTCATTGTAAGAAGCAAACTCTGCCAGTTTCTTAGAAAGATCGTTTTTGATTTCTACACTGATCTGATTAGCACGCTTACCAATAATGGCAACTGTTTCATAAACATTACCTGTATCAGCACAGAGTTCCATCATGTCACGGGTTACTGTTGTAGCAGGAGCATTCGTTTTTTTGTAGTCCATAAATCTATTTAAATTTAGTCTTTAATTACTTTTTGTGATTCATTGAATATCTTCTCGGCTTCTTTCAAATATTTACTTTCAGGAAATTCATTCTTAAAAGCGTAATATTCATCAATCGTTTCGCGGTAACGATCCATCTTCTTGTCCTCAACGCTATAGATAGCCATTTCGTGTCTTGCACGCAGAACCAAAATGGAAAGTTCTTCACGATAATCAGTATAAGGATAATCCTTCAATGCATTTTGAGCTGTGATTACACAAGACTCATAGTTATTGCCCAAATAATTACCCAGATTATAATATAGCCTTGCTGAATAAAGCTCTTTCAAAACCAGTTTATCCTGTAAAGCAAAAATCATATCCTGTGCTTCCTGCTTCTTTGTGCTGTTCGGGAAATACTCCATGAACATCTGCAGCTGCTGGATAGCCTGATAAGTGCTTGACTGATCCAAACGTGGTTCCGGAGTATCCAGGAATAAAGCCTTACCTGCATGGAAACGTGCCAGTTCGGTAAAAGTACCACGAGGATATGTATTGAAATAGGTGATAAATGTCTGGGCAGCTGTCTGATAATCTTTCTGATTATAGTAGCTCATTCCCAACATATACAAAGATTCTTCCGCTTTATCAGTTCCTTTCAGAATGGTTATCAACTCATTCAACAACGTGGCTGAACGATTATACTGTCCCTTCGCAAAATAGTTTTTGGCGGCTTCGTACTTGTATTCGTAATCGGTGCTTTTCAGCAATTTATTATACTCTCCACATGATGTAAGAGTAGCCGCCGCAAGCAAAGTTATAATGATATTTTTCTTCATCCTATTTTAAAATAATGCGCAAAGTTACTTATTCGCTGGGAATTTAGCAATTAATCTGTGTTTTTTAATACATAAAAGGCGTTAAACATCGACAAAAGGAGAGAAAATGACGTCGAATTGCAAACGACAAACTATAAACAGCAGATTATAAACGACTCGCAATAGTGACGGTATGTGTTCGGGATAGTGACGGTATCGTTAGCATATACCGTCGCTATCTTCACTGGATAGCGTCACTATATTTATAGTAAAAACGGTAAGCAGTTGCGTTGTCCTTGAGTTGGATAACACAACTGTTTACCGTTCATTATTTATTGCTCACTGTTATATTTACAGTTTATACAAGTCACTTGCAGCCAATAGATCGACTTTCTTATCTTTCAGTACCTCGATACATTTATCCAGGTTGCTGGGGCGGATCACCACATTTGCAATATGGTTATTGGCAAACGAATACATATATTCAATAAATACGCCCTCTTCTGATAAATATCCCAGCACTTTTGCCAAAGCACCCGGCACATTGGGACAGCTTATACCTACTACATCAGTCACATTCACTGCAAAATGATTATCTTTTAAAGCTTTGTATGCTCTATCCGGATCAGATACAATTCCACGCAAAATACCAAAATCAGCATTTTCGGCAATGCACAAGGCAGAAAGGTTGATATTTTCTTTCGCCAGCACTTCAGTCACTTCCGTCAAACGGCCTGACTTATTTTCCAAAAAAATAGAAAGTTGTTTTGCTACCATCATTGTTAAGTATTAAGTATTAAGTTTTAAGTATTGGCATCAAGTATCAAGTTTTAAGTTTTAAGTATTAGCTATGCAGACATATGCCAATGGCTGCGATAATACTTGATACTTAATACTTGTTTCCCAATACTTATTTACATTTTTCTGTTATCAATTACACGTTTCGCTTTACCTACGCTGCGTTCAATGCTGCGAGGCTCTACCAGTTTCACGTTGACTCCCAGTCCGAGTACGCTTTGCAAACGTCCTCCCAGTTTCTTCTTCAAAGCCAGCATTTTGTTGATCTCATCCGAATAGAATTCCGGACGTACTTCAACCTGGAGTTCCATTGTATCGGTATTGTTTTCACGACCCACTATCAACAAATAATGCGGTTCAAACTCTTCCATTTCAAGAATGACTGATTCAATCTGCGTCGGGAATACATTCACACCGCGGATAATCAACATATCATCACTACGTCCCAAAATACGATCCATACGTACCAATGTACGGCCACAGGAGCATTTATCATGATGTAAAGCCGTCAAATCACGCGTACGGTAACGAAGCAACGGCATACCCTCTTTGGTTAAATGAGTGAATACCAGTTCGCCCGTTTGACCGGATTCCACCGGTTGCAATGTATTCGGGTCGATGATTTCCGGGAAGTAATGGTCTTCATTCAAGTGAGTCCCGTGCTGACATTCGCACTCGTACCCGACACCCGGTCCGGCAATCTCACTCAATCCATAAATATCGTATGCTTTGATTCCCAACTTTTCTTCTATCTCATGACGCATATTTTCCGTCCAGGGTTCTGCACCGAAAGCACCGACTTTCAGTTTGAATTCTTCACGTGGTAAACCGGAATCTTTGATAGCATCTGCCAGATAAAGCGCATAGGAAGGAGTACAACAAAGCACTGTCGATCCGAAATCGTGCATCAAGGTTATCTGTTTTTCCGTGTTGCCACTGGACATCGGAATAACAGAAGCACCGATATTTTCGGCTCCTGCATGTGCTCCCAATCCTCCCGTAAACAGTCCGTATCCATAAGATACCTGAAAAATATCAGAACGTCCCGCTCCATAAGCGGTAAAAGCACGCGATATACATTCCGCCCATGAAGCCAAGTCCTTACGGGTATATCCGACAACCGTGGGTTTTCCGGTTGTTCCGGAAGAAGCATGAATACGTACAATCTGGCTCATCGGCACGGCACAAAGTCCGAACGGATAATTATCTCTTAAATCATGTTTCGTGGTAAACGGCAGTTTTACAATATCATCAATCGTATTGATGTCATCGGGAGTAATCCCCATTTCCTGCATCTTCTTTCGATAGAAAGGTGTATTGTGATAGACGTAATCTACAATTTTCTTGAGTCGTATGCTTTGAATCTTGCGAAGACTTTCGCGGTCCATACACTCAATGCTCTCATTCCAAATCATGTGTTTCCGGTATTACTAGTTGTATGAATCTGTTTTTTGATATTAATATGTTGCAAAGTAAAGGATTTATTTGGAAAAATGATTTGTTATCTCGATTATTTTACCGAATATTGCTCCACTTTTTAGGATTTAACTATGAATTATGAACTAACATCAGCTTACAAACCTACCGGAGATCAGCCGGAAGCTATAGCACAACTTACTGAAGGGGTACTTCAGGGAGTTCCCGCACAGACTTTATTGGGAGTGACCGGGTCAGGAAAAACATTTACCATTGCCAATGTGATCGCCAATATCAATAAACCCACCTTGATTTTGAGCCATAACAAAACACTGGCTGCCCAGCTCTACAGTGAGTTTAAAGGATTTTTCCCCAATAATGCGGTAGAATATTACGTTTCTTACTATGATTATTACCAGCCGGAAGCTTATCTGCCGAGCAGTGATACATATATAGAGAAGGACCTCGCCATCAATGACGAAATCGACAAGCTCCGACTCGCTACCACTTCCGCCCTGCTCTCCGGGCGAAAAGACGTGGTAGTGGTTTCTTCGGTATCTTGTATCTACGGTATGGGAAATCCTTCGGACTTCTACAAAAATGTCATCGAAATAGAACGGGGACGGATGATGGACCGCAATGTGTTTCTACGTCGTTTGGTAGACAGCTTGTATGTCCGCAATGATATTGACTTGAACCGTGGAAATTTCCGGGTCAAGGGCGACACGGTGGATATTTATCTGGCTTATACCGACAACCTGCTCCGTATCACCTTCTGGGGAGATGAGATTGACGGTATCGAAGAGGTAGACCCCATCACAGGAGTCACTATCGCGCCATTTGACGCCTATAAGATTTATCCGGCCAACCTGTTCATGACTACCAAAGAGGCTACTCTCCGCGCTATTCATGAAATAGAGGATGATTTGACCAAACAAGTAGCTTTCTTCGAATCTATCGGCAAAGAATACGAGGCCAAGCGATTGTATGAGCGAGTAACTTACGATATGGAGATGATCCGGGAATTGGGACATTGTTCCGGAATTGAGAATTACTCCCGTTATTTCGACGGCCGTGCTGCCGGTACCCGCCCCTATTGTTTGCTCGATTTCTTTCCGGATGATTTCCTGATCGTTATCGACGAAAGCCACGTAAGCGTACCCCAAATCCGTGCAATGTATGGGGGAGACCGTGCGCGAAAAATCAATCTTGTGGAATATGGTTTCCGATTGCCTGCCGCTATGGACAACCGCCCGTTGAAATTTGAAGAGTTTCAGGAGATGGCAAAACAAGTAATCTACGTCAGTGCTACACCGGCGGATTATGAATTGATTCAATCGGAAGGAATCGTCGTGGAACAGGTGATTCGTCCTACCGGTCTGCTTGATCCTATCATCGAAGTGCGTCCGAGCCTCAATCAGATTGACGATTTAATGGAAGAAATCCAGCTCCGTATTGAAAAGGAAGAACGTGTACTCGTCACTACACTAACCAAACGAATGGCAGAAGAACTGGCAGAATATCTTCTTAATAATAATGTGAGATGTACCTATATCCATAGTGATGTCGACACACTGGAACGTGTGAAGATTATGGATGATCTCCGGCAAGGAGTTTATGACGTACTTATCGGAGTGAACCTGCTTCGTGAGGGTCTCGACCTTCCGGAAGTGTCTCTCGTCGCTATTCTCGATGCAGACAAAGAAGGGTTCCTCCGCTCCCACCGTTCGTTGACACAAACTGCGGGACGTGCCGCGCGTAATGTGAACGGTAAGGTAATCATGTATGCTGATAAGATGACGGATAGCATGAAACTGACGATTGATGAAACGAACCGTCGCCGCGAAAAGCAGTTGGCATATAATGAGGCAAACGGAATTATCCCGCAACAGATTAAAAAGGCCAGAAACTTGTCTGTATTCGGCAATGCAAAAGAGGCAGATGAACTGTTAAAAGAAAGACATGCTTATATAGAACCTTCTACTCCGAATATCGCCGCAGATCCGGTAGTGCAGTATATGAGTAAAGCGCAAATGGAAAAGAGTATCGAGCGTACCCGCAAACTGATGCAGGAAGCAGCCAAGAAACTCGAATTTATCGAAGCCGCACAATATCGTGACGAATTATTGAAACTGGAGGACTTGATGAAAGAGAAATGGGGATAAAATTCCCCCATTGTTCACCTATCATAGCCTGATTGTTAAGGGTTGAAACTCTTAACAAACCTGTAACTTCGTATTTAGTCTATTAATTAGTGTTATAAAAACACCTGTTAAGGGCTGATAATTTGCAAAGTTACCGGAATCCCGTATCTTTGCACTGTGTTTTTCATAGTATTAGATTTAAGGTTAACAAAGGTTGGAGCAAGGCGTTGCTCCTTTTTTTATGTCTATACGCCTCAGCTGGAAAGATATAACGGAAACTCTCTAAAGAATAAATAAGGAGGATTGCAGATATAGACTGATCGTTCATTACGACTGAATCTATTCCTGCAATCCTCCCCATTTTTTATAGTTGGATTACTCCTACTTCAAGTGATGATAAATCAAAGCGCCTTCTCTATGGCATTTTTAATCAACGGTTCCATAATATCATATCCCTCGCTCGTCGGATGAACTCCATCTTTAGTATATTGAGGATTCAAGGCCTGGTTTTCGTCAACCACCATTGCTTTGTAATAATTAACAAACGGAATTTTATTTGCTTTTGCATAAGCCTCTATCCGGTCATTTAAAGATTTAATTTTCTGCGGAGCATCTTTTATTTCCATTCTCCACTTAAATGCTGCAGCAGGCAATACGGAAGTCAAAATTACTTTTATTTTATTTGCTTTCGCCAGTTCCGCCATAGAAACGATGTTTCCGAATGTATAATCTTCATTATAAGCTTGTGTATTTTCAGCGACATCATTTGTTCCGGCATTAATCACCACTAAAGCAGGAGAAAGATTAATCACATCTTCCCGAAAACGTAACAAGAATTGATAGGAAGTCTGCCCACTGATTCCACGGCCAATATAACCGTTTGATTTGAAAAAATCCGGATGAGTCCTTACCCATCCTTCCGTAATGGAATTTCCCATAAAAATAACCCGTTTGTCTTTCTTGGTCGCTTGTGGAAGTGCAGCATTTTCTTTTGAATAACGACGTAGATTAGCAAAATCATTTTTCTGTGCATAGCTTTCTCCTATCGAGAAACTCAAGCAAACAACAGCCAATAATATCCATTGGCCCCATCTTCTTTTATCCATGTTTATATTAAGTATTAGTAATATAATATTTTATGCAAAGATAAAAAAAACTCCATATATAGGCATCCAAAACAACAAATAACCGTTAAGTCGAAGGAGTTTTTTCTTAATCTATGTTATATAACATGCGTTTTTTCTTGGATTATTTGCTAATTCCATAGCAGTCCGTATCTTTGCACTGTGTTTTTCATAGTATTAGATTTAAGGTTAACAAAGGTTGGAGCAAGGCGTTGCTCCTTTTTTTATGTCTATATGCTTGATTTCCTAAAAAAGAATGGTATTTTTGTAAAGTCACAATTATTATCCGAAACATGAAACGCAAACTACTTTATACCACTCTAATAATAGCTATCCTGTGTGTAATCAGCATAATTGTATGTAACAGGACAATCAAGAAACACACAGTCTCCAAACTATATACGGAAGTAAATACTATCCCCTCCAACAATGTAGGATTACTTCTCGGAACTTCTCCCAAGTTGAAAAATGGAAATAACAATTTATATTTCGATTATCGGATTCTTGCAACAGTAGAGTTATATAAAGCCGGGAAAATTAAATATATCCTCATCAGCGGCGATAACCGTAAAGAGGATTACAATGAACCGGAAGAAATGAAGAAAGCACTCATGCAAAAAGGTATTCCTGAAAAATCCATTTATTTAGATTATGCCGGATTCCGGACTCTCGACTCTGTTGTACGTGCCAAAGAAGTGTTTGGACAAAATCGTCTGACCATCATCTCCCAACGCTTCCATAACGAACGAGCAATCTATCTTGCAGAGAAAAATGGAATAGACGCCATCGGGTACAACGCCCAAAATGTAAATGCTTATGCCGGACTGAAAACTAACATCCGGGAATTACTCGCAAGAGTCAAAATGTTCATAGATTTAGGAACAGATAAACAACCTCATTTCTTGGGAGAGAAAATCATTATTGAAAACAATAAATGACTAAATATAAAATGCCATGAATAAACACAAAAGATAAAACCTATGAGACATCAACAAAATAAGAAAAAAACAGCCTGGAAGAAAAGTCGCACCTTTGGTGACATTAAAGGAGGAAGAATGCGAATCAAATTAAAGGACAATATAGTGAAAAGAGAACACTCTTTATTAAAACCAACAGAATTTGATAAATGCCCCATTTATATAATGGAAAATCCGTCCAGAGATTTCTATTTTCCAATAACAATAGACCATATTGAAAGTGTATTGAATCAATTACCCG
The DNA here is from genome assembly GCF_040812255.1 of Bacteroides sp. L008. Lineage (NCBI taxonomy): Bacteria > Pseudomonadati > Bacteroidota > Bacteroidia > Bacteroidales > Bacteroidaceae > Bacteroides > Bacteroides sp. L008. The sequence continues at coordinate 1,574,230 of NZ_JBFNXO010000001.1, forward strand.
AAAAAGATGTATCATGTATAACACACATATGGCTACGCAAACCTAATTCTAAAGTAAATTGCCAAGGTTATTTTACTACGGGTAGTGGAGTATATGCCATTATATTATATCCATTTCCTAAAAACAACAAAATCTCCATAGGAAAAAGCAAACCCAGTCACAAACTACTGACATGGTATAAAGGCTATGCGTCTGAACCTGTAAAAGAACGAGGTAACTGGTATATTGAATTCACAGAAGAAAGTGCAAGAAGATATTATCTTGAACGTTTATTAATGCATGAAATCGGACATTGTGTCAATACATGGTCAGTTTATAATAAAACAGTAAACTACAAATCAGAAAATAGTGCAGATAATTATGCTTTGAATAATAAACTTGAAATAACTTATTAAATTATGCAACAGCAAATTCAGCTCAACGATCACAACAAGCAGGAATACCCTCCTATGCATACAGCAGAGCATTTACTCAATGCAACCATGGTGAAAACCTTTGGCTGCCCACGTTCTCGCAATGCCCACATCGAAAGGAAAAAGAGCAAATGTGACTATATACTTTCGTCATGTCCGACAGCGGAACAAATCCAGTCTATTGAAGATAAAGTGAACGAGGTAATCAGTCAGAACCTACCTGTGACTGTTGAGTTTATGACTCATGAACAGGCCAAAGACATCGTAGATTTAAGTAAACTACCTGCCGATGCAAGCGAAACTCTTCGCATTGTCCGCATTGGAGATTATGATACCTGCGCCTGCATCGGATTGCATGTATCCAATACTTCTGAAGTGGGTACCTTCAAAATCATTAGTCATGATTATGACGAAGAAAGGCAAACACTAAGAATAAGATTCAAACTGATCGAGAAGAAGTAAACAGGTTATCAAATTAATATCTATCTTATATAAAATAAATAAAAACAGAATACATTTTGTCACCTGTATTGCAAATTTGGCACTATTACAATGACAAATAGACAATTTTAGTCTCCAAAATCTCTTGGCATAAGGTTTGCATTTATAGAAGCGAACAACGGTTCGAGAGCGGACGATGGAAGGCGGGATAACCGATACCATCGGAAGTGAAAACGCCGAAGTTCAAGATTTATTAATTGAATGTTTAACTTAAAGATAGGAGACTAAAATTATGATGCCTGTTAGAAGAACTCAAAGTTGGTTACCAAGTATCTTTAATGATTTCTTTGATAACGATTGGATGGTAAAAGCAAATGCTACTGCACCTGCAATTAATGTTTTGGAAACAGAAAAAGAGTACAAAGTGGAATTGGCTGCTCCTGGTATGACGAAGGATGATTTCAATGTTCGCATTGATGAAGACAACAACCTCGTTATCAGCATGGAGAAGAAGACTGAAAACAAGGAGGAAAAGAAAGACGGTCGCTATCTGCGTCGCGAATTCTCATACTCTAAGTTCCAGCAAACAATGATTCTACCGGACAATGTGGACAAAGAAAAAATTGCTGCATCCGTAGAACATGGCGTTTTAAACATCGAACTTCCTAAACTCTCTGAAGAAGAAGTGAAGAAGCCAAATCGGCAAATCGAAATAAAGTAATACGGTAACCACTTGCTGTTCACCGGAAACGGTGATGAGAAGTAATAAAACAGCTCTTTCCCTGAAAGGGAAACGAGCTGTTTTTATATTATTATTGCAGACAACGCCTCCTTATCGCCCTTAGTTATTCTTCCGATAACTAATCACTGCCCAACTATTAAACACTACTGCAAAAAACAACAATACTCCAAACTGCGGCAGTAAATCAAAGAAACCACTCCCCTTCAAATACACCATTCGCATCACTTCCATAAAATACCTCAAAGGATTGAGCCTGGTAATTATTTGAGCCCATTCCGGCATACTGCTAATAGGAGTAAACAAACCACTCATCAAAATTACAACCAACAAACAGAACCACATAACAAACATAGATTGTTGCATCGTTGCCGAGTAGTTGGAAATAACAAGTCCGAAACCGGACATTACCAAAACGAAAAGAACTGCGAAAAAGTAAATCAATAGAAAATGACCGACTGGCACTATGCCATAAATTAACCAAGCTAATATGAAACATACAGTCAGCACGACAAAACCAATCAACCAGTAAGGCAAGAGCTTTGCCAAAATAAAGACAAATTTCGAAACCGGAGTCACATTAATCTGCTCGATTGTTCCTACTTCCTTCTCACTAACTATATTCAATGCAGGCAAGAAGCCACAAATCAAAGTCAATAACATGACCATCAATGCCGGAATCATATAGAGTTTATAATTCAGATTCGGATTAAAAACCCCTTGCGTATCAATGCCTATCGAAGGGAAAGCACCGGAGACTGTAGCAGTTGCAGGATATTCAGAACGCAGTTCGGCTGCATAATCATTAACAATAGAAGATAGATACGAACTCCCCAGCCCTCCTTTTGTTCCATTCACGGCATTGGCTGCTATCAGTATGTGGGCATCTTCTCCATTCATCCAATCCCGTTCCAGATGCCTCGGAATTTCCATCACAATATCCGCCGTTCCAATTTCAATATTCCGTAGGCCTTCTTCATACGAAGCCGGCACTTCCACCAGACGGAAATAGGTAGAGGCGGCAATCTTATTGACTAAACGTTGTGAAACAGCCGAATGGTCATTATCCACAATATTCAGCTGTATATTCTTGATTTCCAGATTTACCGCCCAAGGCATCAGCAGCATAATCATGCATGGAAATACAAGAATCAATTTCGGAAGAAACGAATTGCGAAGCAATTGTTTAAACTCTTTTTCTATCAGGAACTCTATCATAAATAATTCTTCCATTTATCAATCTGCCCATTAGCACACTTGTATAATATTCATACAATCAATTGGCATATCGACATATTATTCCAATCTATACTTAAATTTCTTGATACTGATCGTAATAAGTACCGCCGCCATCAATAACAAGATACCAATCTCTTTATACACCAATGCAACTGGTACTCCTTCAATCATCAGTTTACGCACAGCCTGTATATACCAACGTGCTGGAAGTATATCCGAAATCCATTGAAGTATCACCGGCATACTCTCTATAGGGAAAATCATACCCGATAGAAGCATCGTGGGCATCATCAGCATCAATCCGGAAACCAGCATGGCGGCAACCTGTGTACGTGTGACTGATGAAATCAATAAGCCCAATGCCAAGGATACGAAGATAAACAGCAAAGATACCGTGATTAACCAGAACAAACTTCCTACCACCGGAACATCCAATACAAAGACCGAAAGCAAAAGGATCGTTATCAGATTGACGAACGACAGCACAAAATAAGGTACAGCCTTTGCCAAAATAATAAATAGCGGCTTCACAGGTGAAACTAATAATACTTCCATCGTGCCTGTTTCTTTCTCACGAACAATGGAAATCGAGGTCATCATGGCGCAAATCAGCATCAGAATCAAGCCCATCACTCCCGGAACAAAGTTATAAGCACTCTTCATCTGCGGGTTGTAGAGCAATTTGATATCAGGAGTCAGGCGGGCAGCCGACATATTCGGAGGAATCATCTCCTGGCCTACCATAGAAACGATTCCTGTCGCATAATTAACTTGCGAAGTCGACATATTGGGATCTGTTGCATCTACTATCAGCTGTACACGAGCATCACCCGTATAGAGATCATCCGCAAACCGTTCGCTAAAGACAATCGCCATATCAATTTCATTCTTTAAGAAAGCAGCTTCCATTTCCCGGGGCGAATGAAAACGTGCAGTAACGGTGAAGTATTCACTGGCATCCAAACGATCAATTATTTTTCGCGTTACCACATCATTAGAAGGATCGAGTACCGCCAACCGAACATTTTTCACTTCCGTAGTGATAGCAAAACCGAATAGAATAATTTGCACGACCGGCATCCCCAACAAAATCAGCATCGTTCGCCGGTCACGGAAAATATGATAAAACTCTTTCTTTATAAAAGCTATAAACTGTCTCATAATCAATCTGCTTTGCGCACCGCACCGCGGGCTAATTTCTGAAAAACGTCATCCATCGTTTCCGCACCGAATTGTTGTTTCAGACGGGCAGGTGTATCAAGTGCTTTTATCTGACCGTCTACCATGATAGATATCCGGTTGCAATATTCCGCTTCATCCATATAATGGGTAGTGACAAATACGGTAATACCCTGATCGGCTGCCTGATAGATCAATTCCCAGAACTGCCTTCTCGTAGCAGGGTCTACTCCGCCGGTCGGCTCATCCAGAAAAACGATTCTCGGTTCATGGAATATTGATACTGAAAAAGCCAATTTCTGTTTCCATCCCACCGGAAGGCTCTTCACCAGAGTATCCCGTTCGGCTGTAAGCTCCAAACGATCCAACAATTCTTCTGTCTTCCGTTCTATCTCCTGTTCCTTCATGCCATAAATTCCGGCAAACAGACGGATATTCTCCCACACTTTCAGGTCTTCATATAGCGAAAACTTTTGGCTCATATAACCGATATTTTTCTTTACTTGTTCGGCCTCCCGGTAAATGTCATATCCTGCCACCTTTCCGATGCCTGATGTCGGTTTACTTAATCCGCAAAGCATACGCATAGCTGTCGTCTTTCCTGCTCCATTAGCACCCAGAAAGCCAAATATCTCGCCCCGGTTCACCTGAAAGGAGATATGATCTACTGCGGTAAAATCTCCAAAACACTTTGTCAACTGCTTCACTTCAATGACCGGAGCTACTTCATGCTTCACTTCCTCCCGCTCCAAGGAAGGAGGGCAAAGGATAGACGCAAATTGATGAAGAATACGTTCGGGAGTATCAATGCCATGAATCTGTCCATGATTGATGAAAGCAATCCGGTCACATTGCCGAGCCTCATCCATAATGGGAGTAGAAACGACAATGGTAATACCCTGTTCACGCAAATTTCGGAGCATTTGCCAAAATTCCTTACGTGACACAGGATCCACTCCGGTAGTGGGTTCATCCAGAAATAAAATATCCGGTTTATGAATCAAAGCGCAGCTCAATGCCAGTTTCTGCTTCATACCACCTGACAAAGCTCCTGCCCTTCTTTTCCTGAACGGTTCTATCTGCTGATAGATATCTTTAATTAAATCATAATTCTCCTGAACTGTCGTATGGAACACGGTAGCAAAAAACTCCAGATTCTCTTCTACAGAAAGATCCTGGTAAAGTGAAAAACGACCGGGCATATATCCCACTTTCGTACGAATCTGTTTATAATCCGCTACCACATCCAGTCCGGTAACCATGGCCGTTCCTTTATCCGCCAGCAACAAAGTAGTCAGAATACGGAATAAGGTACTCTTACCGGCACCGTCAGGCCCTATCAGGCCAAAGATTTCTCCCCGTTCCACAACGAAAGAAACTTCTTTCAGCGCCTCCACCTTTCCATAGTTCTTGCCGACTTCTTTCACAACCACTATGGGTTCTCCCTTTTCCATCTCCTTGCGTTTAATTTTTAATCATTAATTTTTCAATGTCACTCCTCCGTACATACCAATCTTCAATGCTCCGTCATTCTTCACGGCAATTTTCACTGCATATACCAGATTAGCACGTTCATTTTTCGTCAAAATCGTTTTGGGAGTGAACTCCGAACGGTCGGAAATCCATGTCACTACCCCCGGATAAGCTTTCTGCTCCGAGTTTCCATAATCAGCATACACAGTTACCTTATCTCCCAATTTCACTTGCGACAACTGTTCGGAGGTAATGTAAGCCCTCAAATACATGCGATCCACTTCAGCCACTTTAAACAAAGGTTTGCCTATTGCCGCCAATTCACCGGCTTCTGCATATTTTGCCAATACTGTACCTTCGATAGGCGACTGGACATGACATTTAGCTAACTGATCCTCCATCTGTGCAACCTGTATGGCAACCGAATTTCCTTGTTCTATCAGGCTATTTGTACTATTCTGCAATGATGATTCCTGTGCGACAAGCTGCCTTTCAAGCAATTTGACTTGTGCATCCCAATCGTCCAGCTGTTTCTGATTCGCCGCTCCTGCAGCAAGCAGATTTTCCACGCGTTTCTTTTCACGTTCAGCCGTTGCTATTTGCTGTTTGGTAGCAGCTATCTGTTTAGCAAGATCCGGACGTTGGCTTTCCACTGATTTCATATTGGCTTCCAGTTGTAGTTTCTTCAAATACAATTGCACCGTATCCACCAGTCCAATCTCCTCACCTGCTTTCAGCCTTGTCCCCTCTTCTACCTCCAGTCGCAACAACTTTCCGGCAGCTTCGGCAGAGACTATCACTTCCGTGGCTTCAAACGTACCGGTTGCATCATAGCTGGGTATTCCCTTACCACAAGCAGCCAACATTATCAATGCCACTCCATACATTCCTATTTTTGTCATTCGTTCCATATCTAAAGAAGTTATATTAATCATTCGTAGTATATTTCAATTGATAAATTCCCATTAACCGTTGAATTTCATGCAACGCTTTCGACTGACGTGCCAAACTCTCATTGGTCAATTCCCGAAGCATCTCGGTCACCGTCAATGTTCCATTCGCCACTTTGGCTTCTGCCGATTTACGAATATTGGTACGCAAACGGATAATCTCATCATCATCCTGCATTTGCTTTTCCAATGATTGGATAGCCTGATCCTGTTGTGTCATCTCCAATCTTGTATTAAAAAGAAATACATCCCGGTTATTATCCAATTGCCGGCGTTTATTTTCAATTACCTTCCGGTCATTCTTCAAGGTGTATAAACTACCGAAATTCCATGAAAGGCGAACACCCGCAATATAGTAAGGAGAAAATTCATTTTTCAGCATATTCAGTCCGGGGTTTCCATAGGCTCCCTGCACAAACAATCCGAACTGTGGAAGATGACGCACATTCAAAGCTTTCTCCTGTACTTGTAATCCGACTCCTTGCGCATTAAACAAAGACAATTCCGGGCGACGAATCTCACTGACAGCCGAAACCTCATCTTGAGGAACAGGTTTCTCCAAAACCGTTTCCTGTGGCAACTTCTCTCCTACCAGAAGTGAAAGCATCTTCAAATATGCCATACGCGATGAAACCAGTTCTACTCTTTTCTGCTTTGTGTTCAGCTGTTCCACTTTCACAGCATCCAAATCGGCCTGATTGGCAATGCCATTTTCTACGTAGGCAGCAATCTGGCGATAATTTCTCTCCAGTTCATCTTGCAACAATGCATTCTGTTTCAACTGCTCATCCAACAAAAGAATTCCAAAATAAAGGTCATTTACACGACTATTCAGCGCATACATATCCACATTCAGCTTTTCTTTCTCTATCTCCGCTTCCGCAGTCGTTTGTTTCTTCTGCATCCGGATTCCTCCGCCATCCCAGATTTTCTGTTGTAACTCCAACATCACCTGATACTGATCTTTCGGCAGTCCTTTCAAATCCACTCCGGGGAGCTTCACCGGAATTTCTGTTACCTCACTCTGATAAGAAGCTTTAGCCGAAAGGGCAAACTGTGGCAAATATCCTTTTGCCGCATTCTCAAGATTATATTCCTTTGTTTTCTCCACCAGACCATACTGATGTACCAACGGATAATTTTCCTGCGTCTTCCGTTGACATTCTTCCAACGTTATCTGCGCATTTATTCCCGATACAAACAATAAAAAGGAGAAACTGAAAAACATTCTTTTCATACACATCATTTCTTTAATTTCTTCAAAAGACAAAGATAGAGATTTCAAAGATACATTCACATTCCGATAGTTAGTAAAAATATCCCAATAGTTCGATAAAGAGAAAGAATAAAAGGCTATTTGCTGATTTTTATTATCTTTGACGGAAAAAACAGATAGAGATGGAAAAGAAAATACCATTGAATATAGGTCTCGAAATCTTAGAAAATCCGGATGTCGTCCGACATAACGAATTCCGTTACATATCTCCGCATTTTGGATTCGTAAATAGCTTCGCCCAATTAGAATCCAATCTTATCATACTGGGCCAGCCTTATCGTATCAAAGAAGGACGCATCGCAGTCATCAAACAGGGATATGCACGCGTATTAATCAACCTGATAGAAGAAACCTTTCAGCGGGACAAGCTACTATTAATTGTTCCGAATTCCATTCTTCAGATTATAGAAGTCTCTCCGGATTTTGATATGCAGATGGTAGCCATGGACGCAGAATTTCTTTCTATAGCCGGAAAAGACAATTTCTTCACTCATCTTTCACAGTTACAGAAAAACCTCATATTATCTCTGACCTCACATGAGTACGACTTGTTTAAGAGTTACTTTGCTTTAATATGGAATATATTACAAGAACCGACATTCCGACGGGAAGCTATTCAATATCTACTGATCAGTATTCTGTGCAATATAGAATATCTTGTCAAAAACAGCAATCAAAAAGAACAGAGCTGCCAGACACATCAGGAAGAGATTTTCCAGCGTTTCATTTCTTTAGTCAATGCTTATAGCAAGAGAGAACGTAATGTTAGTTTTTATGCGGATAAGCTATGTCTCACTCCCCGCTATCTTAACACTATCATCCGCCAAACCAGTCAACAAACAGTAATGGACTGGATAAACCAGTCCATTATATTAGAAGCTAAAGTATTGCTAAAACATAGCAATCTGCTTGTTTATCAAATTTCTGATGAATTGAACTTCCCTAATCCTTCTTTTTTCTCGAAGTTCTTTAAGCGAATGACAGGAATGACACCACATGAATATCAATTCTCGAAATAAATTTTATTTCGAGAATTCCTTAATTCTTTGCTCTTCTTCCAGCTTGCAGATCAATAATGTGTTATCTTTCTCTGCAATGATATATCCATCCAAGCCTTGAATGACTACTCGTTTTTCTTCGCTGGCATGCACAATACAATTTTTACTTTCATACAAACGGATATCGGTTCCTACGGTTGCATTTCCAGACTTATCCTGTGGAAGCAAACCGCGAAGTGCTCCCCATGTACCCAGATCTGACCAGCCAAAAGAAGCGGGAAGTACATAAATCTCCTGTGCTTTCTCCATCACTGCATAGTCGATAGAAATGCTTTCGCAAGTAGGGAATAACTTCTTGATCGTTTCATTTTCTTTCTCTGTATAGAAATCGGGGAAAATGCGATCGAAAATTTGTGCGATGCCCGGAGCATATACACGCAGCACGGAAGTAATAGTACGCACGTTCCACACAAAGATTCCCGCATTCCAGAAGAAATTGCCTTCTGCCAGATACTTTTCGGCAGTCTCTTTATCCGGTTTTTCCTTAAATGCATCTACAGTGTAAATCTCTTTATCTGTCTGGAGCTGATCAGCAGCAGCAATATATCCGTATCCGGTTTCCGGACGAGTTGGCCGGATACCTATCGTTACAATGGCGCTGCCATCATCTGTGAAACGAAGGGCTTTCTCCATCACTCTACGGAATTCTCCCGTATCAATGACTAATGCATCCGAAGGAGTTACTACAATGTTAGCATTCGGATGTTTTTTCTTGATCTTCCAGCAAGCAAAAGCAATGCAGGGTGCAGTATTGCGCGCACAAGGCTCCGCCAAAATATTACTTTCCGGAATTTCCGGCAACTGCTCCCGAACAATATCAATGTATTTTTCAGAAGTTACGACCCACATATTTTCTTTAGGGCAAACACCGTCGAAACGATCTGCCGTCAACTGAATCAGCGACCGGCCACATCCCATTACATCAATAAATTGTTTAGGACATTCCGGAGTGCTCATCGGCCAGAAGCGGCTCCCTATGCCACCAGCCATTATTACAACATGATTATCCATACCTGTTATTCTCCTGTTAAAAAAATATTCTTTAAAATAGGTGTGCAAGGTACGCTAAAATGTCCAAAACAGCAAATAAAGATAAGAGTATTTGTAAGCTCCCAATAAAGTACCAATATTTATTATGAAGTAAGCATCCGATAAAGTACACTATAAAAAAATGGCTGTATCTCCTTTCCTGGTAAGCAGCCATCTATCGTTGTATCTCCATCATTCTTTATTCTTTTCCTTCCATTTGTGTGGCAACATTTGTAACAGTTCCTCATAATTTGCCTTCTGCATATATGGCATTCTTGCTATAACGTCATTCAGATAAGTGCGCGGATTTACTTTATGCGCTTTGCACGTAGCCAGTAACGAACAGACGACACTCATGCTGACGGCCGCCTGATGGTCTCCACAGAACAAGTAGTTCTTTCTACCCAATGTGATTGGTCGGATGGCATTTTCCGCCAGATTGTTATCAATATGGATACGTCCATCCTGCAGATACCTCATCATATTCTCCCAGCGGGTATAGGCATAGGTTATCGCCTTTCCGGTCAGGCTGTTTGGGCTGTATTTTATCCCTTCTGTTTCCATCCATAGCTTCAAGGCATCCATAATAGGTCCGGCAAGTTCCTGACGTTTTCCCATTCGTTCATTTTCTGTAAGCTGCTTCTGGTCACAGTCATGTTCTATGCGATATAGAAGCTGTATTTCTTTTAAGGCATGTTCCGCCATCTGCCTGTTTTCAGCAAGTGCCTGCTCAAAATACCTGCGTATATGAGCCATGCAGTTAACAAGGCGCACATTCGGGTTGACCTTGAAAGCCGATTCGTAACCCTCAAAGCCGTCACATTGGAAATAACCCTTGAAGTCTTTAGCCAGTTGCCCTATCACCGTACCTGACCGTGATCCTTTGTCATAATGGAAAAGCACCAGTCGTTCGACTACCGCCCTGACCATCCACAAGTATTCCTTGTTGGTCTGATGTCCTGCCTTGTCCAGTACAGGTACGGTCGTTTCATCCCCCTGTATGTAGTCGGATTTCATGATTTCCTGCCTGAGTACCTCGTAAAGTGGCTTGAGAAGTTCAACCGCAGGCTTGAACCATCCGTCTATGGTACTTTCACTAGCTTTGAAGCCCAGGTGATGCAACTGTTTCACCTGGCGGTAGAAGGGAAGATGATACTCATATTTCTGCAGGAGTATCTCCGCCAAAAGTGTAGGTCCCGCTATTCCTTTGTATATAGGCAACAGCGGCATGGCGGCTATCTCCACTCCTTTTCTGCCGACCGGTGGAAGTGAAGTGTTGTCTTTAAGGGCATATTTGGGCCGTACAATCTCCTTTATATAAAGTTGTCCGGGCTTATGTTCCACCACACGGGTCACTTCCTCACCAATCTTCCTGTACAGTTCCAGGTCAATGTCTTCCGGCTCGATGATTACCCTTTCAAGTACGGGAAGACCTTCCATTATCCTGCGGTTATTCCGTTCCCGTTTCTTGCTCTCCACCGTTTCTTTTGTGATTGTCTGCACCGCTACTTCACGCGCTTTTTCCAGTTCAGCCGCGTTATCAGGAAGAAAGTCACCGAACAGGTCAGGCTGGTTGGAATCAAGAGACGGGAGTTTCTCTGACTTGTGACCGAAAAGCTGGCGGTTCAGCCATGCGACTTGAGCCGTCAGCTCATTGAGACGGTTCTGTAAGGATTCATTCTGCCGGGTAAGCCTGATAATGGTCTCAGCCTGGGATGCGTTCACCTGCTGCAGGGACTGCAGCATTGAGTTCATCTGTGAAAGCATCTCTTCCTGAGTCATAATCCGTTTCTTTTAATTACACTATAAATGTACAAAATATATCCCGGACAGACAAGGAATACGACATCTATTTTTATACAGTATATACATTTCGTTCCGCCCTCAGACGTCTCAAACGCTGCCCGGGAGATTCACGGATTCCTTCCACCATAATGACAAGATCGCGCCATTCCATCGGATAGCTGCACGATTTCTCGTCATATTCGGGAATCTTGAAATGACCGGCTTCAAGGCGCTTGACATACATCACCAGACCGCCATCCTCGGCATGGAGAAGCTTCATCAATTTACGGCTGCTGCCAATGAAGATGAATACATCACCGTTCCTGACACTGCAGCCCATACGCTCGTGTACCACACCGCAGAGAGAACTGATACCCTTGCGCATATCAGTCCTGCCGGGGCAGAGAAAATACCGCATCGTATCATTCAGGCAGAACATGGCAACAGGCGTATTGGTTAATCAAACGGGAAGCGGCCTCTTCCATACCGGCACCCAAATGGGCACGGACGCCATTAGGAAACAACAGGGTCATTCCGGAAACAGAAGAGGAGGAAGCAATACAGGGGGACGTCAGGCTGATGGGGGCTAAGACTGATTGGGGAGCAGATGTCTCGTGATCGGGAACACTGGAAGATTTACGTTTCCAATAATTGTACGTGGAGTAACTGACATGTTCACGTTGCAGAAATTTCAGAAGACTCAGACCGCTTAAACGATGCAGTTCCTGTAAAGAGGTAAATTGTTCTTTTGTCATAATGAAAATATGTTAGAAGTTCATGCAATATTGCACAGGCAAAGGTGCTATGAAAATATGACAGAGAAAACGGGTACTTTATCGGATGCTTACATTATGAAGAAGTATTCAATATAAAAACGGAAGACAACAAAAGTGCTATCTCCCGTTTTGAGTTGTATATTATCTAGTGATAATATCATTTCAAATATCAACGATCTTCACAGACAGTTGATATAATAGAAATCACATCGGATTTACACCGACATGAGGGCGTTGATCAGGAATACACCGCCGTATATTTCCTGACCACAAAATGTAGGGACTTCATGTGTGTAGCATGAAGTTAGGGACCTACATGTTCCATCTCACTTTTGTGTAAAGTATTAAAAGTACTCTATGACATTATTAACTTAAAAAAATCTTGGTCACCAATAAATCTTACCTATGCATTCTGCATCGAAACCCATTGACCGCTATATTGAATCTACTCTTCCTTGGTATGAGATTGTTCTCCATATCCATAACCGTAGCCATATCGCTTACCATAACCATAGTACTTACCATATTTACCATAACCATAATAATAACCGTACTTTCTTCTCTTTAAATCCAGACCATTTATCACAGTACATAGGTTAGGTAATTTATCTTTTTCAGCAAGTTCGTTAATCAAAGTATATTCATTCTTGTGAGTATAGTCTGCACGACAGACATAAACTGATAGATCAGCCACACGTCCAATCAACAAAGTATCAGTTACCATACCAACAGGAGCGGTATCCAAAATCACATAATCAAAATTCTTCTTGAGCGTTTCAATCGCTTTATTCAATCCATCACGGGCCAACAATTCGGTCGGATTAGGAGGAACTGTTCCACCAGGAAGAATATAGAGATTCTTACTGACATCGGAAAGCTGTACCAAATCCATCAAATTCTTTTCCGGATTGGCCAAATATTGAGTTATACCAACTTCTTTTCTCGGAATATTAAAGACCTTATTCAAACCCGGTTTACGAATATCAAGACCTACGATTACCACTTTCTTCCCTAATAAAGAAAGACTAATAGCAAGGTTAGCAGAGATAAAAGATTTACCCTCACCGCTGACTGTAGAAGTAACCAAAATCACCTTCTTATCATTTTCAAGCATAAACTGAAGATTCGTTCGGATATTCCGGAAGGTTTCACTCATCAGATTATTTTGATTCTCAAATACAGCAATAGCTCCCTGTTTTTCATCAGTTAATGGGATATCACCGACAATAGGTAAACTCGTGAGCTTTTCTACATCAGAACGACCTTCAATCCTAAACTTAGTCAAATTGATTAAATAAATGACACCTACAGGAATTCCGACACCTAGAACTAAAGCAATTAAATAAATCATCTTACCTTTAGGTGATACAGGAATTTCATCAGCAATAGCATCATCAATTATTTTAGCATTGTTAGCTGTAGCAGCCAAAGTAATAGCATTCTCTTCACGTTTCTGTAAAAGCAACAGATACAATCCAGACTTGATCTCTTGCTGACGAGCAATACTCACAAACTGACGCTCCTGTCCCGGAGCCTCATTGATACGGCGAGAAAAACGACTAGCTTCACGATCCAAATCTGTTTTTGTTATCAGTAGTCCCTGTAAAGTACGGTCAAGAGTAACATCCACATTCATCTTCATCGCACGAATACTTGTATCCAGATTTATAATTGTAGGATTGTTTTCTGTAGAAGTGCGCAACAGACGTTTACGTTCCACCAGCATTTCGTTATAACGATCAATTTGAGCTACGAGTCCGGCATCCTGCAGACCAATATTACCAGGAAGTACCTCATATTCATTTCCTCTCATATATCTACGCAAATCCTCTACCAAATTGATTTGCGTTTGGTTCTCTACACGTTTCTTTTCATACTCCGCATTTCCTGTCAAAGCTATTTGAGCTTCACTCGTCAAATCCGTAATACCAGCATTTCGTTTAAAAGTCTCCAAACTTTCTTCAGTACTTCCTAACTCTTTTGATATAATGCCAATACGCTCATCAATAAACTCCGCTGTCTTTTGAGCAATTTCATTCTTATCATTATTCGTATTGATATTATACATTTCCAAAAGCTTATTAATAAAATCCTGCCCACGTCGTAAGCTGGAATTCTTCAATGATATAACTGCAACAGAAGTTGTTTTCGAAGTAGGCTCGATAGTCATACTTTTGCAATACCATCTTGCTACACGCAAAGGATTATTTATAGTCGCTGTTATATTACGAACTTTTTTCTCCAAATCAACATCTTCAGTTCCCTTAGAAATCAAAGAATCGGGACTCATGAAAAAAGCTAATGTTCCCCTTGCAGTAGGGAAAACTGCAGGTAATTTATCAAAATGCTTTTGGAATTCATCGTCTCCCACCTTTACATTTACATCCAAACTTCCTTGTGGCTGTAAAGCCATCTCCACAATCATAGGATCATCCAATAATTCAGCCTCTTGTGGAATCAGATTAACTTGCACAGGAGATGTCTTATACATATCCTGTGCCGGAAATTCATCTTCATCTTTATAAGATATATATAAATTCAAATCTATAACAACTTCTTTCGCAATAGTCTTAGAACGAAGTACTTCAATCTCATTATCGATATTTTGAGAAGAAGAGATCAAACCATCCAACCCTAAATTTTCCAATTCTGATGCCATACCTGCTCCTCCCCCTTTTTTATCATCTTTTATCAGCACTGTAGCTGATATATTATATACCGGAGTAGCCATACGCAAATACAACCATGCCCCTAGCAAAAAGACAACAACTGTCCCAACAAACCAAGGCCAATGAATCAAATATTTAAACAGAATTTCCTGAAAATCAATCTTCTCTTCATTCGCTTCCTGTTCCACATTATATACTTTTTTTTCTTTCATCTCTTAAGACGTTACTTTAAGATATTAAACAATAGACTGGCAAGTGATACCAAAATAGAAGTCGCAGAAAACCATAAACTAGTACTATTACCGATATCAGAGTTACGAGCTTTCGCCTTATTCGGAGTCACATAAATAATATCGTTCTGTTGTAACCAGTAATAAGGAGAAAGAATAGTTTCAGCCTTGTTCAAATCCAGAGTAATAATCTGTTGCTTCCCACTTGAATCTTCACGAATGAGTCTTACATTGTCACGAAGTCCATAAACAGTCATATCACCTGCCATAGCAAGTGCCTCTAATAAATTAACCTTTTCATTAGAAATTGTAAATGTACCCGGACGAGTCACCTCACCAATCACTGATATTTTATAATTTACCATACGCACTGTTACAATTGGAGTTTCTGTAATATATGGCTTCAATTTATCGACAATCATCTGTTCCGCTTGTTTCTTTGTCAATCCTCCCAACTTCAATTCTCCCAATACAGGAAAATTAATTTTTCCTTCATTATCTACCAGATAAGGTTGCAGCATTGGTTGTGCCGTGGTAAAGGTTGAATTACTAGAGGCTATACCGCTGGGACTAGCAATTGTCAAATTGAATGGTAAAGCCAATTCCGGACTGGTGCAAGACACTACAATTGTCAACAAATCCTTTGGCATAATTTTAGCGTCATACAAATTCTCCTGTTGAGTTGCTTGTTCCACAACTTCCACATCCTGTAAATAAGGAACTTTTTTATACGATTGGCAAGCTACCAACAAAAAAGGTAACAACAACAATCCCAACTTCTTATTAAGTCTTCTCATAATCTATTTTATTTATTTTATTACAACTAATTACCAAACTTTTATTAATACGCCTCCTTTTCTCCATGAATTGCATTATACACTGTCTTGTACATAATATAAAGATCTAATAAAAATGTCCAATGCTCAATATACCAAATATCACGCATCACACGACCTTCCATCTGCCAAAGCTCTTTTGTCTCACCACGATAGCCCGTTACCTGTGCCCATCCTGTTATACCCGGTTTAACAAAATGACGAACCATAAACTTGTTGATTAATTGAGAATATTCTTGAGTATGCTTTAACATATGAGGACGTGGGCCAACAATAGACATATCGC
Source organism: Bacteroides sp. L008 (assembly GCF_040812255.1). NCBI lineage: Bacteria > Pseudomonadati > Bacteroidota > Bacteroidia > Bacteroidales > Bacteroidaceae > Bacteroides > Bacteroides sp. L008. Next base: position 1,590,609 of record NZ_JBFNXO010000001.1, read on the forward strand.
CTTTAAACACATTAATAAATTGTGGAAGTTCATCAATGCTAGTCTTTCTTATAATCTCCCCTATCCTAGTTTTACGTGGATCATGCTCTGTAGCCTGGAGAGTATCACATTGAGTATTCACTCTCATTGAACGGAATTTATAACACCAGAACTCCTTTCCATCTTCACCGCTACGCTTCTGTTTAAAAAAGATAGGTCCCGGAGAACTCATCTTTATAGCAACTCCAACAATAATATAAATAAATGGGAAAATGGTACATAAAAATAATGTAGAACACACTATATCAAAAGTGCGTTTTACTATACGGTTCTCAAGCAACTCTAAAGGTTCACGACGAATAGATAAAACAGGAACATTTCCCAACATTTCAAAATGCATCCGACGTTTCAAATAGTTGCGAACATTCGGAACACTAAAAAAACGAACTAAATGGTTCTCACAATAATTAATAATAGGAACAATTTCAGCACTACGAGCGGAAGGAAGACTACAATAAAGCTGGTCTACTCGCCCCACATTCTGCTCTAAAAAGTTGTTTACCTCTTGAGGATGCCCTAAATATGAAACATCGCTTGGATAACGGTCTGAAGGAAAATCCTCAAAATATCCAAGAACACGATAACCCGAAGTGGGATCATCTGTCATTGCGTGATAAAGCTCCTGCATGTTCTCATGACTTCCAATCAATATCACTTTACGAACATTCCCTCCTTGCTTACGATAAAGTTCCAAAAAGTAACGAAAAGCCAAACGATAGCTTACTATTACCAATATCAGAACAATATAAAACAAACCAAAAAGCCGGGAATGAGAAAACTCAAAATGAAAAAGTAATAAAATACAGACTGAAAGTAATACAAAAGGAACCATGTTACGTAAAACACGGACCATGATTTGTTCAGGACGGACTACCGAACGATGAAGAATAACTCCGGAGTGCATATTACAAAGTAGATAACATAAAGTTATCAAAGCCATACCTTGAAGGATGGAACCACAATTCTCGCACCAAAAGCGGTTACCAAAAAACTGTTCAAATCCCCATAAAAGCAGGTTCAGCAAAATAAGATCCCCCAAAAGGACACAAGATTTTAGGACTTTGTTAAAACGTTGGACTTCCTGCATATGTTTTTAGTTATGATTGATATAAATTAGTCATAATACCACCTATGTGCACGACAGTGAAAAAATACCGTACCAGAATACTCTACCATATACTATTCAAAATTCTTGTCTAATATGACAGCAATATTATTCTCTATTCATCGACTCTTGCATGTAGAGCCTCTTTACAAATTTCAAATCATGAGAAACCATTATTTTTATAAGTTCTTCAAAAGATGTCTTCCGAGGATTCCAACCAAGTAAAGTTCTTGCTTTTGTAGGGTCACCCAATAATTGTTCAACTTCTGCAGGGCGAAAATATTTAGGATCGACTTCCACCAAAACTTTCCCAGTGGCCCCATCAATCCCCTTCTCATTTACCCCCTTGCCTTCCCAACAAAGATTAACACCTGTTTCTTTAAATGCTGACGTAGTAAATTCACGTACTGTATGATACTCTCCTGTAGCAATTACAAAATCTTCAGGTGCATCATGTTGGAGAATCAACCACATACATTCTACATAATCTTTAGCATATCCCCAGTCACGAAGAGAATCAAGGTTACCCAAATAAAGTTTGTCTTGTAAACCTTGAGCAATACGTGCAGCCGCCAACGTAATTTTACGAGTTACAAAAGTTTCACCTCTCCGCTCACTTTCGTGATTGAACAGGATTCCATTTACCGCAAACATTCCATAACTTTCACGATAATTCTTGGTAATCCAAAAACCATACTGTTTAGCCACTCCATATGGAGAACGGGGATAAAAAGGTGTTGTTTCCTTTTGAGGAACTTCCTGAACCAAACCAAATAATTCAGAAGTCGAAGCCTGGTAAATTTTAGTCTTCTTTTCCATACCCAAAATACGAACCGCTTCCAACATACGAAGTGTACCAATAGCATCAGCCTCGGCTGTATATTCGGGAACATCAAAAGATACTTTTACATGACTTTGAGCTGCCAAGTTATAGATCTCATCTGGTTGGACTTGCTGAATAATACGAATTAAAGAACTACTATCTGTCATATCACCATAATGGAGATTTATCAAACGGTCTTTTTTCATATCACGTACCCATTCGTCTAAATAAAGATGTTCGATACGACTTGTATTGAATGATGAAGAACGGCGAAGAATACCGTGGACCTCATAACCTTTTTCTATTAAAAATTCTGCCAGAAATGAACCATCTTGTCCTGTAATACCTGAAATTAATGCTATTTTTTTCATAAAATATTCTCTATTAATTATGATCCATAATCATTCCATTTTTCTCTTTTAAAATATTCCACAAGAATAAAACATTTCCTATAATATACCTACGCCACATTCTTTTCGGTTCTTTCAATAAACGATATGCCCATTCTAATCCGTTTTTCTGCCACCATTGAGGAGCCCGCTGCACAGTTCCTGCAAAAAAATCGAATACAGCTCCAATTGTACCTATATGACAATGAACATTAAGTTCATTCAAATGCTCATAAGCCCATTTTTCTTGCTTGGGTGCAGTCATACCAATCCAAAGCAGATCAGGATTAGCCATATTTACTGCATTAATCATTTCTCGATTTTCTTCCTCTGTAAAACTCGATTTGTAAGGAGGAGAATAAGTCTTAACTTGAATATTAGGATAGACAGTCTTCACTTTTTCACACACCAAAGACAATGTTTTCTTACTACTTCCCAAAAAGAAGCATACTCCCCCTTTCTGATTTAATTTATTCATTTCATATTGAAACAAATCCCATCCGGCTGTACGTTCTATTTTTTCACCCCGTAGAAATTTAAAAGCAAGCACCATACTGATACCATCCGGAATCAATGCTCCTCCTTTTAATAATGCTTCCTGAAAAAGCGGATCTTTCAAGGCAGTGTTATACGAATGAGCATTAATCGTATTAATCAGCAACTTGCCTTCGGGTAATGACGATAAATCCTTCTGATTCTTCAGAAGAATAATTGTTTTAAGACAAAGTTTCATATATATTAAATAAGAAATTATCTGATTATGAGGACTTTCGAAATGTGCTATTAAGTAGAAAAGATGATATTCGCCTCAGTTTAAAGTGGAATTAAAACGAAAAGTATTACCTTCCTATACAATAATAAGTAACCCCTTTTTCCATCATTTCTACCGGGTCATATATATTACGTCCATCAATGATTACAGGGCTATTCATTGTGCGCTTCAAAACACCCCAACTTGGCAAGCGAAATTGTTTCCATTCCGTTAACAACAATAAAGCATCGGCATTTAATACTGCATCATACATATCTTTCGCATAAGTAACTCCTTCACCGACACGGCGTTTACATTCATCCATTGCTACAGGGTCAAATACCTGAACTTTACAACCTGCTTTAATTAGCTGATTAATAGTGATTAACGCTGTTGCTTCACGCATATCATCAGTTTCTGGTTTAAATGCTAATCCCCAAATTGCAATAACTTTCCCATGAAGTTCACCATTGTAATGCTTACAAAGTTTATTAAACACAATATGTTTTTGATTTTCATTTACTTCTTCTACAGCTTTCAACACTCTCATTTCATAGCCTCTATTTTCAGCAGTCTTAACTAGAGCTTTCACATCTTTAGGGAAACAACTACCGCCATATCCACACCCAGGATATAAAAATTTACTACCAATACGTGTATCCGCTCCAATACCTTTTCGCACCATGTTCACATCTGCCCCTACTAATTCACACAAGTTCGCTATATCATTCATAAATGAAATACGTGTAGCTAACATACTATTTGCTGCATACTTTATCATTTCTGCAGAAGGTATATCCGTAAAGATTACTCGGAAATTATTCAGCATAACAGGGCGATACAAACGACTCATAAGCTCCTTCGCCTTTTCGGACTCTATTCCCACTACCACACGATCTGGTCTCATGAAATCCTGAATAGCAGCACCTTCCTTCAGAAATTCCGGATTTGAAGCTACATCAAACTCAATATCAACTCCTCTTTTCTCTAACTCTTCGTGAATAGCCTTTTTTACCTTTTGAGCTGTACCTACAGGTACGGTGGATTTGGTGACAAGCAATACATATTTGTTTATATTACGCCCTACAGTACGTGCTACTTCCAGAACATAAGTTAAGTCTGCGCTTCCATCTTCATCCGGAGGCGTTCCCACAGCACTAAAAACGATGTCTACATTATCCAAACAAGTTTTTAAATCTGTTGTAAAGTTTAGTCTACCTTCCCTGTGATTACGTAATACCATTTCATCTAACCCAGGTTCATAGATTGGAATTTGACCATCTAACAGGCTTTTGATTTTCTCTTCGTTAACATCGACACACGTTACATTTACCCCCATTTCAGCGAAGCAAGTTCCACTTACTAAGCCAACATATCCAGTTCCTACAACTGCTATATTCATAATTAAAAATTTTAGATAACAATGATTATTTTAAAGGATTTTTCTCTGACTTATACCATTGTATGAATTTTGCGACCCCATCGTGTAATGTAACCATTGGTTCATAGCCAATTTCCCTTTTCAACATGGAGGTATCAGCATTAGTCTGATACACATCTCCAGGCTGCATGGGTAAGAATATTTTTTCAGCTTCATGGCCCATGGCAGATTCTATTTCATGGATAAAATCCATCAATTTTACAGGATGTGAACATCCTATATTGTATATTTTATATGCTACTCCATTCGAGCTTTTCTGTGTTACCGGAACATGATCCAGTGTCCGTATTGTACCTTCAACAATATCATCAATATATGTAAAATCACGAATCATATTTCCATTATTGAAAACCTTTATCTGTTCTCCATTTGAAATAGCTCTAGCAAATAACATAGGAGCCATATCAGGACGTCCCCATGGACCATAAACAGTAAAGAAACGAAGTCCAGTCACAGCAAGGCCATACAGTTTACTATAACTATGTGCCATCAATTCATTACTTTTTTTAGTTGCAGCATACAAACTAACTGGAGTATCCACTTTGTCTTCCTCAGAATACGGTACTTTCGAATTTAGACCATATACGGAACTAGAAGATGCAAACACCAAATGTTTCACCTCATAATGACGACAACATTCCAATACATTCAAGAAACCAGCCAAATTACTTTGTAAATAAGCATATGGATTTGTAATAGAATATCTCACTCCAGCTTGCGCAGCTAAGTTTACAACCTTTTCAAAATGTTCCCTTTCAAAAAGTTCTTCCATGGCATGCCGGTCATCAATAGACATCCGTATAAATCTACAAGTCTCATACCTAGAGCTTTGTATCGGTTGATTCCATACAAATTCATCATTCAACATGATACCCATTTCCGATAATCGGCCATATTTCAATCGGACGTCATAATAGTTGTTTATACTATCAATCCCCACTACCTCATCGCCTCTAGATGCCAATACACCCATTAATTTAGACCCAATAAAGCCTGCAGCACCTGTTACTAAAATTTTCATAAATCACAAATTGTTTAATCTATCAATTCTATCATTCTTGCTTTCATTTCAGAGTAATATGCAAATCTATATTTACATATAAAAGGCTGTCGCTCGTCTGTAATGACAGCAAGTATGTCAGTATTCAGTACAGGAGAATAATCTCTCTACTAAATATTTCACCAATAAGTATGTAGGATTTATAATACCTAACAATTATTTCAATTAACTTGTAAACTTTACATTAAATAGGAAATCATACTCTTCTTTCAGTTTCTCCAATACAATTTCATCCGTATAGTTTGATAAAACTCGATTATAAGAATTATATGAAAACTGTTCTATCAAATCATTATCTATAATGTACTTTATTTTATTTACGAAGCATTTCACATCTAATTTCTCAACAATAAGTGAATCATTTTCTATAACACTTCTATTAAATCCTTGTGAAGTCGTTATAGGAATCAATCCCCACGCCATAGCTTCAGTTAAAGCATTAGAATGGCCTTCTCGTGGCTCTTTTGACGGAAAAATATAAAAACTTTTATCTACTAAATGTTTTTTCAATTCTTTATGATTACAAGCAGGAAGAATATTTATACGAGATTCTAAGTTACTTTCTTTAATTTTATTTTTAATATAATCTGTATAGAATTGACTTTCGCTATTTCCAATAATTTCTAAATAAACATTATTATACTCTTTCGCCAATAGAATAAAAGTATTAATAACAATATCGGTATTCTTCGTTTTAGATAATCGTCCAAAATACATCAAATTAATTTTATCTTTCGGCTTTTGAGGATACTGCTGAGGGTAAAAATCACCTTGAACATAATTAGGGTAATAGAAGATTCTCTTATTGGTATCTATTTTCTTTATTAGAGAAAAATTTTCTTTCCCTTGAGAAAATATTTCGTCACTTCTCCTTATAGCTCTTTTAAAAAAGAATTTATATAGGAAATGCCCTTCTTCATAATATTTATTAGCACCTCCACCTCTCATTTCATAAATGACTTTATAATGAAGTACTTTAGCAATGGCGATTAATAAATATTCAAAATATATCATTATACCATAAAAGCCAGCAATATGAACTATAGCTCCCTTTCTTTGTCCATTTATTAAAGTCTTTGCAAACAAAAAAATATTTGAGATTATTTTAAATAACAACTCAATAGAGTTAATTAATGAATGATCATTAACCCTTATATATTTAGGGATTAGAACAATATCATAATTGAGTTTTTTCAATAGAGCAAGAGTTCTTCTATTACCTACTTCCCCGCCTCCGAATGGTATTTTACTCCAATCCCCAAAATTTGCAAAAAAATAAATACGATTTTTCACTTAGTACTACACTATTTATACTTAATAATTTTAGCAGGAACCCCACCCACAATACAATTATCAGGAATGTCATCAATCACCACAGCTCCTGCAGCAATAGTTACATTACTACCAATTCTAACCGGACCAAGTATTGTCGCACCAGTTCCTACATAACAATTATCTCCCATAATAATTGTACCTTTTTCACCTGGCCTTTTTTTACCAAATAAAACTAGAGGCAATAAAGTACAATTATCTCCTCCCCTAACCATTATATCAACACGCCTAAATCCAGGATGCATTATTTGTAATCCTGCTCCCAAAGTATTTGGGAATATGCAGATATTCGTTTTTACTACATACCTTCTATACATGATAAAATAATAGCTATATTGCAAAAAATTATACCAATGTCTATTATTTAAATAATATTCGTAATAGCGTAGTAATCTTAGATATCGATGAATTATATAATTCTCACTATATGTTATTTTTTGTAGAAACGGATAACATAAAGGATTACGTTTTTTATCTTCTTTAAGATAACGTTTAAGTTCTAACCTACTCTGTATCATTGTGACTAAATGCATTAAAATAACCTTCTGCACAATGACGCATGGAGAAATTATTCTCAAAATATTCTTCTAAATGAATTCTGTTAAAATACTTTTCATCATCAAATGCTCTTTTCAAAGTATAATAAAAGTCATCTGCATCAAAACTTTTAGAAACATATCCATTAGATTCACTATTGATTACATCAGGTATTCCACCTGCTGGTGTACATATTGGTATAACGCCACAAGAGATCGCTTCCAATAATGAAATTGGGAGTCCTTCAAATAAAGATGATAACACAAAAAAATCAGCCTGTAACAGATAATCACCAACATTATTTTTTGCACCTAGCCAATATATTCCTTTTTGCGCATTATTGAGAATATGTATATTTTCTTCCGAATCATACGCTGTACCAATTAATATCAAAATACCATGATTTCCCTCATTTAAGAAACGGTTGAATGTATCTACTAACAACTTTTGATTCTTTGCTTTAGCACACCGAGCTACATGTACGAAGATCTTATCATCATCATGTATCTTTAGCTCATTCAACTCAATAGTCACTTTATCATAATCAGTTGTTTGCTGGAGTCTTGATCGCCCATTCACTATGTTTATAGCGTTATCCATATTGTATAGTTTCTTATATGAATCAAGACACAACTGCGAGATAGTCACCGGCTGCACTTTCTTTTTATAAAACCATTTATATATGAATTTTAGATTTTTATTGATTAAACATCTCTCAGCAAGATTATGTATAGTATGAAAATATCTTATACCAGGCAATAATATTGCGGGTAAAAATAATGTAATCAGATTTGCATGAGAATGTACTATATCAGGCTTTTCTTCTTTTATAATTTTCAAGATACGCCAGATTGATTTTACCCCTAATCCACTCTTACACTTTAGATTTATATATTTTATTCTAGCACTAATCTCATTCTTATAATATGAGTTTTCCAAAATTGAGTCATCATCTGTAGTACATAAGACTAATTCATTATTTCTAGATAATTCATTAGATAGGTCTATTACTAACCTTTCAGCTCCAGCAGCTGCAGTAGAATAATGTAGTTCCAATATTTTCATATTATTATATCACAAGTTATCAATAGATTAAACAAAAGGAAGTTATGCGTCAATAACATCGTTATTCTATTAAATTCCGTTTGTACAAAAAGTATCACACTCCAATAGACTCTTTTAAAGCATCCAAATACCCATGTCCAAACTTCAAATCTGGTTCTACATAATTTCCCTCTGCCCATTCATTCCAAGATCTCAAAAATAGAATTTTATGTTCGTCCTGTTTCTTTGAAATTATCTCTAATGCTGTTTTTATATGTTCTTCAAAAAGAGCAGGAGTAGAATCAGTATAAATTACTGCACGACGCCCTCCTCGTGGTGATCTATCCCAATTAGGAATGATTGATGGATATACATCTTCCCGATAATCATAAGATGTATAAAAATTAGAAATAATATCACTATATTTATATTTATCAAGAGGGGTATAATTAGGAAAAACTTGACGTAACTTATGCTGAAGTAACTTACTCCAACGTCCCTTACATTGTTCCTCCGCATGCCACAAATTTGAAGGAGCTAATGCGTCAAAACCTAAATCAAAGATCTTTTGATACCTATCAACAGCTGCATTTTGGAGCCCGACAAAATGTATTCCTGACAGTCCATTTTTTTTTGCTAAATTCTGCCATATATTAATAAAGTGTTTTGCATCAGGTAAAGCTTCGGGATCGTATATCAAAAACATAGGTTTTCCATCCACAGCGATATATCTTTTATCCTTAAACGCAGGTAATACATTATCAAAATGCTTTACAATATCCTCATCACCAGGATATTCTTGTATCATCAAATCTAAATTCTTATGTTTTTGGGCATCACTATTCCACGTCCTACGCGTCCAACTATGATTAGCCCATCCCAAACAAAATGGGAAATCAGGTTTTCCTAACGATAAAACTTCATTAAAAGGACGTTCAAGTATCTGCTTACCATTACCAAACCAATAATGCCAATACATAAATCCCTCTATCCCTGCCTCACGTGCCATATCCGCTTGCGCTTCTCTAACCTCAGGCATCCTTAAATCATAGTAGCCTAAATCCGCAGGAACTCGTGGCTGATAATGTCCTTTAAACAAGGGTTTAGCTTTTCCTACATTTGTCCACTCCGTAAAACCCTTTCCCCACCATTCGTCATTTTCCTTAATTGGATGAAATTGAGGGAGGTAAAATGCAATAACTCTTGCTTTTGTAATCATATCTTATATATTAACACTTAATAAATTTTAGTAAAATAATAATATATACATATTTCTGATAAACTAAATAGCTTACTCAAATCTATGTTTTCTACCTATAAATATTTTCGACTCCATTAATAATAGCGTATAGAAAATAATAAAATATTTCATATAACCATATTCTCCTGTAATAGCTGAATAAGCAATGTAATAAACAGCTAATGTAATCACAAACAATGTTACATTAACATTCTTGTTCATTCTATATGCACCCCTAAATAACCAAACAAATGTAATGACCCACACACACAAGCCTACTATACCACTATTACAAAGTACAACGAAAATAAGAGACTCGAAAGCTAATAAAACAGGGTGAAGATCATGAATAGACATGTAATAACCACACCATTCATATCCCTTTCCAAAAATTAAACAATCCTGTATTTCCCTGAAGCAACCATTCAGTTGCTCCATACGCATATCAATAGAAGAACCTTCCACATTCGTTTGGCGACTATCTTTAATAAAAATTGAATCTATCGTTGCTGATAATTCTGGTATATTTTCAATAATAATATAACCAATAAATCCTATAACAGCGACATATATCATCGGTTTAATTCGATGTAACATTAATAGATAAAAGAAAACAGTCAGAAACATGGCACCTATCGGAGTACGAATGCCACAAAGAAAAATACAAACAATAATAAAAAACATCAATAAATATACAAATAATGGTTTTATTTTATCTTTCAAAGAATAAAGGTATACCATTGCTAAGCCTAAAAATAGACCGAAAATCATAGGGTGAGTGAACACCGATGATATTTTGATAATAAGCCGAGCCATTTGCTCACCAAATTGAGCCTCACGCAATTCTGCATTATTAATCTGTGCCATAAAATAGACATAAGGATTTAATCCATTCAAGGTCAACAAGAAAATTCCATATATAACGATGACAATAATTACAATAATCATACAGTTTCTACTATATCTAATGATTTTAGGATCATATCTAGACACATTCCACATAACTATTGGTAATACTAAATTAGTCATCATATTTGCACGCCATGAATTCAATGCAATATCTGTTGGAACAAACTCCTGAAAAGGCATCATAATAAGCATCATGGCATAGAAAAAAATAAATGGATAGAATGGACGCAAATCCAACCTAACTTTACCGTGATGTTTATAATAATCTATGACAAAAGCAATAAGAAGTAAAATATTCGCAAAATTCCAGCTCAGAGAAATCCCTAAAAAATTTATATTAAAATATGGAACCAAAAAAAAGTAAGCGAGATACAAAACCAGACCTATTCGCAACTTTACGAAAAAAACCACAAGAATGATAATGGTTAACCAAGATTGAATAAATGCCATAGAGCGGATATTGTAATATAGGCTAAAATTAGTCCAAGCTTTTATATTTTGTAACTATTCTCTCTACTATAGCATCTGCTTCCTTTTCACTGATATCATTTATCATGGCTGTACTATCATAAATGCCATTTGCTTCAAATGCTCCTTGAAATTTATAACTATATGCTAACCCAAACAATGGTACTCCTGTATACATAGCTGCAAAATTAGCATGCATACGTGTACCAATAAAAAACTTCATTTGAGATATAATAAACTTTATTTGGGGCGAAATCAAATCTTGATCAATAAGTATAATATTGCTCTTATCATGCAATTTAGAATAGACATCACGTGCAGCTTCCAAATCGTCATTTGCAACTTCTACTTTCTGATAATTATATGAATGAGGTATTAAATAAATCGCAATATTCTTCTGTTGGAAATAAACAATAAGTTTATTTATGAGATATGGATACGTAGAGAATTGCCCTGAAAGAGTTCTAAATTTATTGCTATAAGCCAATCCGCTTATATTAATACCTATTGCATTAGCCTTAATTTCAATGTTAAAAGGTTCCGGTTTCATATAGTATGACAAATCCCTCGTTTGTTCATACTTCAATCCCATTGCCTCCAAATCAGAAGCATATTTATTATCACGAACAAAAATTTGACTAGCGTAACAAAGTATACGGTCAGCTATAACTTTATTCTTGCTCTCTCTAAATGGTCCTAATGTTTGAGGAAGAATAATAACAGGAATATTAAATTTCATTGCTAAATTGATATCAGGCAACCGATTGAGAAAAGAGGTAGTATTATAAATATCTGAAAAGCCATCTCCTCCATTAATTGCAGCAACGTACTCGACTTGCTTTATCATTCGTCCTAAATTAGTAAAAGGTAAACAAATATGCAAATATTTAAACAACAAAGCTTCTACAAAAAAAACATTAACCGTTAAATATTCCCATTTCACACCTGCTATATCAATCTTTTGAATATTAGTTCCCCTATTTTTTGATTTAAAAAGATTTTTCACAAAACGAAAATTTAGAATTTTCGTCTCCTTTGATAACAATTCTCTCTCATTCAAGAAAGAAAGTGAGCCATAGCTTAAAGCTGCTGTTCCTCTATTATTATCTCTAAAATTAAGTCCTGAAATGATAATATATGGTTTCATCATATTTTTATTTAACAATTTTATAAACAATTCGAATTATAAGCATATGAAATCTAAGCATGAATGGAGATAATGTCATGATTTTCTTATATAATATATTATTCCCCATTTTTGATAATATATTATTAAACTTTTTTTCTAGCGATGCTTTATCTTTGGCCATTATAGTATGTCCTTGAGCTTCTATATAGTCTTCCACAGAAGAATCTATTAGCTGCAATAACGACTTATTTTTCATTTCTTCAATAAAAGCTAATCCCTTCTCTGTATTGATTAAAAACATTGTATGACCTATTTTGTCACTAATTTTATATTTTCCCAACCAAGGATCTGCTAATGATACATCCGCCTTATAGCTAATATCTTCTTTGCACATGAGGCAACGTTTGGGACGGAATAATTTTGACTGATGCATTAATCTCCAAGGATTAGTATAATTATTTTTATATATTTTTTTACCATCAAACAATTCTATTTGTATCCCACTTGGCCACCCATTTCCCCTATATTGCATATTAATCACCTGACTTTTATCAATACCCATATACCGATAACAAAGCCATGTTCCCTCAAGAGTAGTTTGTCCTGAACAACAGAATGATATAATAAAATTATTAATATTATTCCTATCCAACACGGACCGTATTCCTTGAACTTGACAAGGCATACAAGTCACTATAATACCATTTTTAATACTCGATATATTCTCTTTTAAAAAAGAGAATATATCGATATCTTGATAAACACTACCACAGATATTTATTTCATTAAAGTCATATATCAATTTTGGAATATAGCCGCACTTTTCTTTATCATAAACAAAAGTCATAGAGGTATCATATTCAGACGTTGAAAGGAGATATTTAATGATAGATGTTCCTATACCGCCCGAAGATGCTTTATAACGAATAAGGTCATCTGTCGAATATCCGATATAATAAGCCAATGCTTTATTTATATTAGAATTTTCTCTCATATCTCTTATTAAATTTATTCTTGATATATGTTATAAAAAACGTGCGTTCATCCTTAGACATTCCACTGAAAAATATAAAGATACATGTAGCTACCAATGACACTAAGGAAAGTATTATAAAACGTTCTAATCCTTGCGTCATGAAACTAATTATAATATATGGAGATATCAATGAAAATATAGAAACCAATATAACCCTTACTATAACATCCTTAAAAAATATTCGTATAGACAACCCTATAATCCTATGTAGCATTATTAAACGAACAACAAGGCAAAGAATAGAAATAAAAATAGTTGCATAATAGCAATATGCTGGCTCAAATCCCATTTTAAAAAGACCATATGAAAGCGGAAATGCCATCAAAGCTAATCCTCCCACAATTATTTGGTAATTCCGTATGTTGCCAGTGGCTAACATTGCAGTAAATAAAGTATTTGAGAGAGATTGACATAGCATATATATCAAAGATAACTGTACAAAAATAACTGTATATTTTGGTGTATTTTTCAGCCAACATGCAAGTATATATTCTGTTTCGAAAAGAATGGGTATTACCATAATCAACAAAAGATAAAAAGAATAACGCGAACCAGTCATTACAAGTTTCATCATATATTCTCTATTTCCAGATGCATAAGATTTTGTTATTTGCGGATTAAGTGCCATAACAAAATTGCTTACAAACTGATTTAAAGCATTATCAACTTGTGTCGTAATTCCTCTAGCCGCATTAACTGCTACACCAAAGAATATATTTAAAAGAATATTAATTCCATAGTTAGTCAAAACGACCGATGAAGACCCAATTATATTCCAGCCAGAGAATCCTAAAATTTGTTTATAATAAAAACGTTCTTTTACTAATTTGAATTTACATTCAATAAAATTTTTCGAACAATACACCCCATAAATCATACGAATAGCTAAAGAAACCAGCAACATTAAAGCTCCATATATTATCAACTTATCAAAAGTGGATAATATCAATAGATAAACGATGAGTAATTTCAGAATAGACTCTATTAAAGTGATATAAGCAAAAGCAGCCATCCGCTCATGTGCAATTATAGTTGAATTATATGGAATGCTAATAATATTAACAACAAATGTTATTAATGAAAACTGAAACACCCAGTTAGCAGCCGTTAATCTTGATATAGGGATATTCATTTGATTATTCAAAAAATATACACCTACGCTCTCTGCAAGTACGATTATAACGAGTGCTATAATTATATGTATTAATACAGCTGTCGAGAAAATCTCCTGACTATGATTTTCATCTTTTTTTCCTAATTCATATGTAATGAAGCGTTGTGTAGACGATGTTAATGTAGCACTAATTAAAGCGAACATTCCAACAAATCCACCTACAACATTATAAATTCCAAAATCATTTATACCTAGAACTTCTAAAATCATACGTGAAGTATACAAACTTATGGCCATTGTTATGAATGTCCGAATATAAAGAAGTAATGTATTCTTCGCTATACGTTTAGAATTATTTTGTGTAATATTTTCAGTCAAAATAAAAATTTATCCGTTAATTATTAATGTTTATAGAAAACTTTAATAATTCATTTTTGCCAATATAAAAATGCTCTTATTAAAGAGATTTATCATCTCTGTCATTGTCTTTTTGATAATCTCCACTTGTTACATTATCCATCCACTCCTGATTATCCAAATACCATCTAACAGTTTTCTCTATCCCCTCTTCAAACTGTAAACTTGGTTCCCAACCTAATTCATTCTTCAGCTTATTCGAATCAATTGCATAGCGTAAATCATGTCCTTTACGATCTGTTACATAAGTAATCAAATGATCTGAAGTACCCTCCGGATTACCTAACAAACGATCAACTGTCTTTATGATAACTTTTATAAGATCAATATTCGTCCATTCATTAAAACCACCAATATTATAGGTTTCAGCCGTTTTCCCGTTATGGAAAATTAAATCTATCGCCCTAGCATGGTCCACAACATACAACCAGTCTCTTACATTTTCTCCCTTACCATACACCGGCAAGGGTTTGCCCTGACGAATATTATTTATAAACAATGGGATCAGTTTCTCCGGAAATTGATAAGGACCATAATTATTAGAGCAGTTTGTCACAATAGTAGGCATACCATAAGTATCATGGAAAGCCCTCACAAAATGATCACTACCTGCCTTGCTAGCTGAATAAGGACTATGGGGCTGGTATTTAGTCTCCTCCGTAAAGAAGGTGCCATCGAATTCCAAAGCGCCATAAACCTCATCTGTAGAAATATGATAAAAACGCTTACCTTCGTAACATTCAGGAAGATATTCCCAAGTTAACCGGGCAGCCTGTAATAAAGAAAGGGTACCGATGACATTAGTGTGAGCAAAAGCAAATGGATCTTTTATACTACGGTCTACATGACTTTCAGCAGCCAGGTGAATAACTCCATCAATACGATACTGCTTGAAGAGTTCCAACATTTTATCAAAGTCACAGATATCAGCCTTTACAAAGGTATAGTTAGGTTGATTCTCAACATCTTTCAGGTTAGCCAGATTACCGGCATAAGTCAGTTTATCCAAGTTAATAATGTGATATTCAGGATATGCGTTAACAAACAAACGCACTACGTGCGATCCGATGAAGCCTGCTCCACCTGTAATCAATATATTTCGTGTGAAATTCATGTCTATTTTAATAAGCTGATTGTTGTTTCAATTCATGTATACATTTCTGCAGAGAATCTTTCCAATAAGGAACAGTGATTCCAAAAGTAGATTTCACCTTTGTTTTATCCAGTACAGAAAAATGAGGACGTTTTACCTTACTGGGAAATTCATCGCTGTGACAAGGTTGAATATCGCACACATTGCCACTCAAGTCACAGATTTCCTTCGCAAAGTCATACCATGAACACACACCTTCATTACTAAAATGGTAGATGCCTTCTTTATAGAGTTGATTCTCCTCAATCACTTGATAGATAACAGATGCCAAGTCTCCGGCATAAGTGGGAGTACCAACCTGATCAAAGACTACTTTCAAGGTATCTTTATCAGCTGTGAGTTGTCGCATTGTTTTTACGAAGTTCTTCCCATAAGGGGAATAAAGCCAGGCGGTGCGAAAGATAAGATAATGACAGCCGGTTTCCTGTACGCTACGCTCACCGGCCAGCTTCGTTTTACCATATACACCCAAAGGATTAGTTTCCCAATCTTCCCTGCAAGGGATATTTCTGTCTCCCTGAAAAACATAATCAGTAGAGACATGTATTAAAGTAGCATCAGCTTCTTTTGCTACAACAGCCAGATTCTCCACTGCCTTATTATTCAATAAATCAGCAGTCGCGAAATCATCTTCCGCCTTATCTACATTTGTATAGGCAGCACAATTAACGATGACATGAATTTGGTTGTCATTGACCATTTTACGGATAGAATCACGACTGGTTATATCCAACTCTGCCACATCGGTAAAAAGATATTGGTTGGAGCTGGTTGACGACACACGGCGCATCTCATTGCCAAGCTGACCGTTAGCTCCTGTCACTAGAATATTCATTGAGCTTAATACAGATTTTCGTTATAATCAAATAACCAGCCGGCTTCTTCCAGACATTCGTGATGTTGGTCTTTCCCGGAAAGGATTATTTTATCAGCAGAAACCTTCCAGTCGATTTTCAACGCGGGATCATCCCAAGCCAGGGCACCTTCACATTGAGGAGCATAGAAGTTGTCACATTTATATTGAAAAATAACCTCTTCCGTCAGGACAACAAAGCCATGGGCAAATCCACGAGGAATAAAGAACTGACGGTGGTTTTCTTCAGTCAATTCCACTGATACATGCTCTCCAAATGTTGGTGAGCCTTTACGGATATCGACAGCCACATCAAGGACAGAGCCTTTAATGACACGTACCAGTTTACTCTGGGCATAAGGTGGTTTCTGAAAATGAAGACCACGTAAAACACCATAGCTGGATTTACTTTCATTATCCTGGACAAAATCTACCTTACGGACCTTTTCTGTAAATTCACGTTGAGAGAAGGATTCGAAAAAGTAACCACGGTCATCTTTAAAAAGCCGGGGTTCAATGATGACAACGCCCTCAATAGCAGTTTTGATTATTTCCACTGTGATTAGTGTTTATTAGTTATTTAGATTACCGGAAAGGAAGATGGCATTATTCCAGTCCCAGTTCATTTATTACTTTTAAAAGGTACTGGCCATATTGGTTCTTTAGCATGGGCTTGGCCAGTTCACGCATTTTATCCGCTGTTATCCAGCCATGACGCAGGGCAATACCTTCAAGACACGCGACTTTCAATCCCTGACGTTTTTCAATCACTTCAATAAAAGTGCTGGCTTCGGAAAGAGAATCGTGCGTGCCGGTATCAAGCCAGGCAAAACCACGGCCTAATAGTTGAACCTTTAATTGGTGGTCATTGAGAAATTCCTGATTAACGGTAGTGATTTCTAACTCTCCACGGGGAGAAGGTTGTATATGTTTGGCTACATCCACCACCTTATTGGGGTAGAAATAGAGTCCCACTACAGCGTAGTTAGATTTTGGATTTTCTGGTTTTTCTTCGATACTCAAAACATTTCCATCCTTGTCAAAGTCAGCAACTCCATAACGTTCGGGATCGGCAACCCAATAACCGAATACGGTTGCTTTCTGCTCTTCCTCGACTGTACGGACAGCCTCCTGCAACATGCGGGTAAAGCTTTGACCATAGAAGATATTATCACCTAATACCAGACAGACGGAATCATTGCCGATGAAGTCTTCACCGATAATAAAGGCTTGTGCCAGACCGTCCGGAGAGGGTTGTTCGGCATATTCAAACCGTACTCCATAGTCGAAGCCATCGCCTAAGAGACGCTTGAAGCCCGGAAGATCATAAGGAGTGGAAATAATCAGGATCTCACGGATTCCAGCCAACATAAGGACTGAAATCGGATAATAAATCATGGGCTTGTCAAAGATGGGAAGCAACTGCTTACTCACTCCTTTAGTGATAGGATACAGACGAGTGCCTGAACCACCGGCTAAAACTATTCCTTTCATAAAAGCTTATTTCAATTTTAGAAAATAAGTAAGCTGTTTTGAGATGGACACAAAGTAGCTTTTATTCTGTGTTTATTTAAACAGTTCCACATACCCAACCGGCATATCCGCACAAGCACACCCCAGCATATTTAACCGGACAGCAATCTTACTCCTGCCATCCACCATAACAAGCTCTCCTACAAGACCAGTCAAAGGACCTTTGACAACACGTACTTTTTCACCACGTGCCAAAGGAGCGCTATTCATACAGATTGCCTTTTCGGAATAGTCGAGCATAAAACGGAAACGGGCCATTTGTTCATCAGGAATGATAGTCGGACTGCTCTCACCGCGCATTACCATATACCGACTAACTGTAGAAAAGGAAAGAACCTCTTTACGTTCTTTAGGATCAGCATGTACAAAGACCATCATGGGAAGCAGCACGGATTCAACCACTTTACGGCGGTCGCTCCATTGATGTACTTCTTGCTGGACCGGTACAAAATTTTCAATCCCCATTTTGTCTAAACGTTCGGCTACCTTCTTCTCATGATGCATACGGACCAGAGCGACATACCAGCGTTTAGAGTGTGCTACGCCTTCCCCTGTCCCAATTTTAGGCCCAGCACTTAAAGTTTCTTTCGTTAGAATCATACTTTTTTACCCCTTAAGTTTCCGTTACTTCTTAGGTAACGGAAATTATTCGGTGCAAATATAGACAAAATTGTTAATAACATACAAGCAAAATTCCTTTTTTTTCTCTTTTTATTTAAATATACAGTAAAAATGTATCGGGACATGAAACATTCCTATTTCATGTTCTATGAATTCGACTGCCTATACTTTTCAAATATCTCTGTATATCAGGCAAAATGTATCTAAACTCCCTTGTTCGTACGTATTTCTTCTTCTTTTTGTGGTAGGTGTCCAGTACTCTATAATTTCCGTTACCTAAGAAGTAACAGCTGCGTATTTAGACTGGTTATCAAAGACTTAATATCCTTTTCAAAGAATTCCCCTATAATTCCTGACGTAAGAATAATTCAGTCGATTTACTTTGGTACGCTCATTCAAATCAAAGCCTTTCAAGTAAATTTGTGTTGTCTTAATAGATTTATGCCCCAATGACTCGCTAATCATTTCGATAGGTACTCCCCTGTATTTAGCGGTAGTTGCCCAGGAATGGCGAAATGTATAAGAAGTTACGGATGAATGAATACGCAGTTTCTTGGCTAAACTCTTCAAATCATTATTAAAACGACGCAGTGTGGATTGATATTCTATATATGCCGCTTCTCCATCCCGTTTATTCTTTCCACTTAATATATAAAAAAGATAATCCGGATGCTCGGGAAGAACAACAGAATGCGTATTACGAAGCCGGGAAACAATACATGAAGCCGATTCTAAGATTTCTATACTCATTGGAGTTCCCGTCTTGACACGGTTGTACTTCAATATATTCCCCTCCAAATTCGACTTTTCCAAATGAGCAAGATCGGCGAAAGGCATTCCGCAGAATAAAAATAACAAATTAGCGATGGCTTGCGTCCGGCGAAGTTTTTCGGACTGCGGATCTTTATAAAGCAGCGTGTGTAATTCATTTATAGGAATTGCTTTTTTCTGACGAGTATCTACTCCGGTAAAGACATCACGAAACAAGCGATGAATATAAGGAGCCTGATGAGTATCTACTCCCTTATTGTATATGCAACGTAACATTCGCATATAAGTGGAAATCGTGTTCAACTTCAAGCGGCAGGACATCAGATAACTGCTATACCGCTTCAAATTCTCACGAGTAATCAAACTGAATGACACACATTCTGTTCCACAAAATATGGTGAAAGAGCGAAGTGCATTCTCATAAACATGCGCTGTGGCATAACGCCCTTCCTGACGCAAACAATTTATATAATTATTTGCACATACGGTAAATCCGTCTTTTCTCATAATTTACTTTCTATATTAATTGATTAAAATAAGTTTGATATTACGAGAAATAGAACGAATTTACAACAAAGAAGGTGATTTACGGTCGTTTTCTTATAAAGTTTTTAGTAACCTATACGATTTAATACTAAATTTAGCTATTCCTCGCCGGAAAATTATAGTAGAAAAGGAATGACGGAGAAATTACATTTCTACAACAAAGGCCGCTCCCGAATATCAGGAACGGCCTTAACATTTTCATTTCAATGTGATGTCAGCCTCTTTTCAAAAAGATGACATTCTGCTTATTTATACTCTACCCAGCTCTTGATAGCTATATCATCCACACTCATCGTACAGAAGGCATTGATAAATGCACTAGCCAGACGGGCATTTGTAATCAACGGTATATTCAAGTCAATGGCAGCACGACGGATTTTATACCCATTACTTAATTCTCCAGCTGTCAGATTCTTCGGGATATTGACTACCATATCGATTTCCTTGCGATGAAGCATTTCCAATGCCTGCGGATGCCCCTCCTCACTCGGCCAATAGACATGAGTACTCTCGATTCCATTCTCTGCAAGCGTTTTGTGTGTACCACCCGTTGCAAAGAGTTTGTATCCCTTATTCACCAACATACGGGCCGCATCCATCATATCAGCTTTCTGTTTCATTGTTCCCGTAGACAGCAGGATATTCTTCTTCGGAATACGATAGCCCACGGAAAGCATTGCTTTGAGTACGGCACAGGAAGTATCCATACCGATACAGCCCACTTCACCGGTAGAAGCCATATCTACCCCCAATACCGGATCGGCTTTCTGCAAGCGGTTAAAGGAGAACTGGGAAGCCTTGATTCCTACATAATCCAGTTCGAAGAGATTCTTTTCCGGTTTCTCCACAGGCAGACCGAGCATTACTTTCGTTGCCAGTTCGATAAAGTTGATCTTCAACACTTTGCTGACAAACGGGAAAGAACGGCTGGCACGGAGATTACATTCAATCACCTTGATATCATTGTCTTTCGCCAGATATTGAATATTAAACGGACCGGAGATATTCAAAGCCTTGGCAATCTCACGACTGATACGCTTAATACGGCGAACAGTTTCTACATATAACTTCTGTGGCGGAAACTGAATCGTTGCGTCACCGGAGTGTACTCCCGCAAATTCGATATGTTCACTAATAGCGTATGCCACGATTTCTCCATTCTGCGCCACCGCATCCATTTCCACTTCCTTGGCGTGTTCGATAAACTGGCTTACTACCACCGGATGTTTCTTCGATACATTGGCTGCCAGTTTCAAGAAACGTTCCAATTCTTCCTGATTAGAACAAACATTCATTGCAGCACCCGAAAGCACGTAAGACGGACGAACAAGTACGGGAAAACCGACTTCTTCAACAAACTCCTGAATGTCATCCATAGAAGTCAACTCACGCCAACGAGGCTGATCCACACCGATACGGTCGAGCATGGCAGAGAACTTCTCACGGTCCTCGGCATTGTCAATACTCTTGGCACTTGTACCAAGAATATGGATATTCTGTGCATCCAGACGTAAAGCAAGGTTGTTCGGAATCTGACCACCGGTAGATACAATCACGCCATGCGGATTCTCAAGTTCCAGAATATCCATCACACGCTCGAAGGTCAATTCGTCGAAGTACAAACGGTCGCACATATCGTAGTCCGTAGATACGGTTTCAGGATTATAGTTAATCATGACACTGCGCCATCCCTCTTTGCGAATGGTATTCAAAGCCTGTACGCCACACCAGTCAAATTCTACCGAAGACCCGATACGGTAAGCACCGGAACCCAGTACGACAATAGACTTATGATCTCCCCAATAATGCACATCATTTGCTACACCGCTATAAGTAAGATACAGATAATTGGTTTGTGCCGGATATTCGGCTGCCAACGTATCGATCTGTTTCACTACCGGAAGGATCCCCACACTCTTACGATAATTGCGAATATAAAGAATTCCGTCTTCCATGTCTCCCTCGTAGCCGACAGCACGGGCAATCTGGAAATCAGAAAAACCCTGAACTTTAGCTTTACGAAGCAATTCGTCCGGCAAATCGGCAATCTGTTTGTGGTTATTTCCCCAACTATGCAACTCTTCGGAAGTGTTCATGATATTCATCAACTTCTGCAAGAACCATTTATCAATCTTAGTCAATTCGTGCACCTGATCGATGGTGTAGCCGGCACGAAACGCTTTCGAGATCACGAAAATACGTTTATCGGTCGGTTCACGCAAGGCTTTGTCAATGTCGGAGATAACCAATTCTTTGTTCTCCACAAAACCATGCATTCCCTGTCCGATCATACGAAGCCCTTTCTGAATCGCTTCTTCAAAAGTGCGTCCGATAGCCATTACTTCACCCACAGATTTCATGGAAGAACCCAGTTCTTTATCAACCCCGTGGAATTTACCTAAATCCCAACGAGGAATCTTACATACGACATAATCCAATGCCGGTTCGAAGAAAGCAGAAGTAGTCTTGGTTACAGAGTTCTTCAGATCGAAGAGTCCATAACCCAATCCCAATTTGGCAGCAACGAAAGCCAGCGGATAACCGGTTGCTTTGGATGCCAAAGCGGAAGAACGGGAAAGACGGGCGTTCACTTCAATAACCCGATAATCTTCGGATTCGGGATCGAAGGCATATTGTACATTACATTCACCCACAATACCAACATGGCGGATGATACGTATAGCCAACTCGCGAAGTTTATGGTATTCTTTATTCGTAAGCGTTTGGGATGGAGCAATAACAATAGATTCACCAGTATGAATACCCAGCGGATCGAAGTTCTCCATATTACAAACGGTGATACAGTTGTCAAAGCGGTCACGCACCACTTCATATTCCACTTCTTTCCAACCACGCAGTGATTTTTCCACCAATACCTGCGGAGAGAAAGAGAATGCTTTTTCTACAAGAAGATCCAGTTGTTCTTCATTATCACAAAAACCGGAACCCAAGCCACCCAATGCATAAGCCGCACGAACAATTACCGGATAACCCAGCTCTTTCGCTGCACGACGAGCATCTTCCGCATTTTCTACGGCCTCACTCTTAATGGTCTTTACATTGATTTCATTTAATTTCTGAACGAAAAGTTCACGATCTTCGGTATCCATAATAGCTTGTACCGGAGTGCCGAGCACCTTTACATTATATTTTTCAAGGATGCCTTCCTTATATAAAGCCACTCCACAATTTAAAGCCGTCTGTCCACCGAATGCCAGCATGATACCTTCCGGCTTTTCTTTTTGAATCACTTTCTCTACGAAATATGGAGTCACCGGAAGGAAGTAAATCTGATCCGCCACTCCTTCAGATGTCTGTACCGTAGCAATATTGGGATTAATAAGAATGGTTTCAATACCTTCTTCTTTCAAGGCTTTGAGTGCCTGCGAACCGGAATAGTCGAACTCACCGGCCTCACCGATTTTCAGGGCACCGGAACCCAACAGCAATACTTTCTTTATATTTTCTTTCATGATTGTCGGTTATTTTAGCAGGTTTACAAATTCATCGAACAGGAATTCCGTATCTGTAGGTCCGCTCGCCGCTTCCGGATGGAATTGTGCAGAAAACCAAGGATTCTTTTTATGTTTGATTCCCTCATTGGATCCATCGTTCATATTGATGAACAACGGCTCCCAGTCTGCACTCAACGTATTATTATCTACAGCATAACCGTGGTTTTGTGAAGTAATAAAACAACGCTCCGTACCTACCATACGCACCGGCTGGTTATGGCTACGATGTCCGTATTTCAATTTATAAATTTTGGCTCCGCCTGCTTTTGAAAGCAACTGGTTTCCCATACAGATACCGAAAATAGGCAATTTCTCGTTTGCCATCGCCTTGCGAATATTCTGCACCGCAGCATCACAAGTATCCGGGTCGCCCGGTCCGTTGGAGATAAATAACCCGTCAAATTCGAGTCCGTTGTAATCATAATCCCAAGGCACACGGATAACTTCCACACCACGTTTCAGCAGACAACGAATAATATTTGTCTTTACACCGCAATCTACCAGGATAACCTTCTTAAATTGAGAATTGAAAGTTGAGAATTGAGAATTAAGCTGCGCATAGGAGCTATTTATGGAGAAAGTTTGTGAAGTTCCGGCAGGAAGATAGCAAATAATCTCTTTGCAAGATACACGATCTACATAATTGACGCCTGCGTATGCTGCTTCAGGCACATTATCCGGCTCATCATCGAAAACGATTTTCCCCATCATTACTCCATGTTCACGAAGAACCTTAGTCAGCTCGCGCGTATCGATGCCTGTGATGCCGGGAATTTGCTCGCGTTTCAGCCAGTCGCCGAGACTTTCCACTGCGTTCCAATGGCTGTATTCATAAGAATAGTCACTTACGATAATCGCTTCCGCATGGATTTTCTCACTTTCCATGAAAGTGGCAAGTCCATTCGGTTCGATGGTAAAAGGAGGAACACCGTAATTGCCTACCAAAGGATAGGTAAGCGTCATCAACTGTCCGGCATAGGAAGGATCAGTAAGGCTCTCCGGATATCCGGTCATGGCAGTATTAAAAACTACTTCGCCTGCCACCGGCTTCTCGTAGCCAAACGACTTACCGGAAAACCGGCTCCCGTCGTCAAGGATTAATGTCACATTTCTCATTCTTATTATTGAATCGTTGTATGGTTGTTAGAATTGATACATTTGTTCTATGTAGTCGATGAATGCCCGGTTCACCATTTTTACCCCTCCCGGGGTAGGGTAATTGCCGCTAAAATACCAGTCGCCCTTATGATGCGGACAAGCCTCGTGCAGTCCTTCCAGCGGTTGATAGACGATTTCCACTTTCGCTTTTGTCCCCTTGGGCGTCAGCAGTTCCACCATCTTGGCAGAGATTTCCTCATCGGTGAACGGAGCATAGATATCCTTCACATAGTTTACCATCTGCTCTTTCGGCAGTCCCACCTGATCTTTCGATTTACGGTAGGCAGCCGCAATCACATCTTTCATATCCCGCTCCTTTAACAGTTCGACAGCAGCCCTGAAAGCGATAAACTCGCTCATCTTTGCCATATCAATACCGTAATAATCAGGGTAACGCACTTGTGGAGAAGAAGATACTATCACAATCTTCTTCGGACCCAAACGATCGAGAATACCGATGATACTTTGCTTCAGCGTAGTACCACGCACAATGCTGTCGTCAATAATCACCAGATTATCGACACCGGGTACCAGACTTCCGTATGTGATATCATACACATGGGCAGCCAAATCATTACGACTGTTTCCTTCGGCAATGAACGTACGGAGTTTGATGTCCTTGATTGCCACCTTTTCGCTACGAATACGACGGGAAAGAATAATTTCCAGTTCATCCATATTCGGATGATGCCCCAATGCGGCGATTTGCTGCACTTTCTCCTCATTCAAATAATCGTCCAGTCCCTGCAACATTCCGTAGAAAGCAACCTCCGCAGTGTTGGGAATAAAAGAGAAAACCGTATGATCGATGTCGTTATTGATCGCTTTCAAAATTCTCGGAACCAACTTTTCACCCAACCGTTTCCTTTCCTTATAAATATCGACATCACTGCCACGGGAGAAATAGATACGTTCAAAAGAACAAGCATGATTCTCGCGCGGCTTGTTAATTTGCGAAGTACGGATTTTACCTTCTTTGCTGATTAACAATGCTTGCCCCGGTTGCAATTCTTTGATTTCCTCAAACGGAACATTCAAAGCAGTCTGGATCACCGGACGTTCGGAAGCAAGAACAGCTATCTCATCATCCCGATACCAGAATGCAGGCCGGATTCCCCACGGGTCGCGGATGGCGAAAGACTCACCGCTTCCGGTCAATCCGCAGATCACGTATCCCCCATCCCATTCGCGG
Organism: Bacteroides sp. L008; assembly: GCF_040812255.1. Taxonomy (NCBI): domain Bacteria; kingdom Pseudomonadati; phylum Bacteroidota; class Bacteroidia; order Bacteroidales; family Bacteroidaceae; genus Bacteroides; species Bacteroides sp. L008. The sequence continues at coordinate 1,616,785 of NZ_JBFNXO010000001.1, forward strand.
CTGGAAGTACGCAACACGTTTGCCAAATCAATATATTCTTCTATATAATGAGTGATTCCCATGCCCGTAAGCCCCTCGGCTTCAGCAAGATTGAATACACGCTCCACTTCACGGTCAAGACGGTGTCCCACCTGCTCCAACATAATATATGTATCGGCATATTTACGCGGATGCTGACCGATGGCAGTGATACGGGCAAATATCTCATCTACATTCGTCATATTGAAATTTCCGCAGAGAGCCAGATTCTTGGCGCGCCAGTTATTTCTTCTTAAAAATGGATGCACATAAGAGATTCCGGATTTTCCCGTCGTGGAATAACGAAGATGTCCCATATATACTTCACCGGCAAAAGGTAAAGTTCGTTTGGCATACGCTGCATCGTGCAACTGTTCAGGAGTGAGATCCTTAAAATTGTTTTGAACGTTTTCAAAGATTTCCGTAATGGCTCCGGAACCTAAAGCGCGTTCACGAAACATATATTCTTCGCCCGGATTTGCTTCCAGTTTCACACATGCCAGTCCCGCACCTTCCTGTCCACGATTATGTTGCTTCTCCATCAACAGGTAGAGTTTATTAAGACCGTACATCCATGTCCCGTACTTTTTCTCGTAATACTCCAACGGTTTGAGCAAACGTATCATGGCAACGCCACATTCATGTTTCAATTGTTCCATCTATACTATTTACAATTTGACGATTTACTATTTACGATTTAAATTACCACCTGCCAATCAAACAATTTACTATCTATCATTGATTCTTCAATCGTAAATCGTAAATTGTCTAATTGTAAATCACATCACTCTACTGTTACCGACTTCGCCAGATTTCTCGGCTGATCCACATCCATCCCTTTGCATACCGCAATGTGGTAAGCAAGAAGTTGGAGAGGTACCGTAGTTATTAACGGATCGAGACATTCGATTGTTTCAGGAAGTTCGATACTACAATCAGCGATTTTGCTGATAACGGTATCTCCTTTCGTCACGAACGCAATCACTTTTCCTTTCCGTGCCTTGATCTCCTGAATATTACTTACTACTTTCTCATACAATCCATTCTGCGTAGCAATCACCACTACCGGCATTTCCGCATCGATCAAGGCAATCGGTCCGTGTTTCATCTCCGCAGCCGGATAACCTTCGGCGTGAATATACGATATTTCTTTCAATTTCAATGCACCTTCCAGAGCTACGGGATAACTATATCCGCGTCCCAGGTAAATAAAATTATGCGCATAAGTGAAAGTTTTCGATAACTCCGCCAAAGTATCATTCAATTCCAACACCTCTTTCATCTTTTCCGGAATATGATTTAGCTCCTGTACGATTGAAAGATAATGCTGTTCGTCAATGGTTCCTTTCGTTTTGGCAAGTGTCAATGCCAGCATCGCCAAGACAGTGACCTGTCCGGTAAATGCTTTGGTAGAAGCCACCCCGATTTCCGGACCCACATGAATATACGAACCGGTATGAGTGGCACGGGGAATAGAGGATCCGATCGCATTGCAAATACCATATATAAATGCCCCGCGGCTTTTCGCCAATTCCACAGCAGCCAATGTATCTGCCGTCTCACCACTCTGGGAGATTGCTATCACCACATCCTGCCCGTCAATCACCGGATCACGGTAGCGGAATTCGGAAGCATACTCCACTTCTACCGGTATGCGGCAGAAACTCTCAATCAGATGCTTACCGATCAGTCCGGCATGCCAGGAAGTTCCGCAAGCAACAATAATAAACCGTTTGGCATTCAGCAGCTTTTCCCGGTGATCTATCACAGCAGAAAGTACCACATTATCAGCTTCCACATTGATACGTCCGCGCATACAATCATGAATACAATCGGGCTGTTCGAAAATCTCTTTCAACATAAAGTGCGGATATCCCCCTTTTTCCAACTGACCGAGATTGAGTTCCACCTTCTTTATTTCAGGTATCATTTCAACATTGCTCAAGTTGACCACCTTCAACTCCTTCCCCAGATTCAAGACAGCGATTTCCCCGTCTTCCAGATAAACCACCTTGTCGGTATATTCTACAATCGGAGTAGCATCCGAAGCAAGAAAGAACTCATTCTCTCCAATCCCCACTACCAACGGACTACTCTTACGGGCAGCAATAATCTCATCAGGATGCTCTTTATCAAGAATCGCAATCGCATAAGCACCAATCACCTCCCCTAACGCCAACTGAACAGCCGTCAACAGACTGACCTGATGAGTGACTTTCATGTATTCTATTAATTGAACGAGGACTTCGGTATCTGTACTACTTTTAAAAAGATAGCCTTTGGCTTGAAGTTTTTCTTTGAGAACGGCGTAGTTTTCAATAATACCGTTATGAATGAGAGCGAGCTTTTCGGAAGAAGAGTAATGAGGGTGGGCGTTAGCGGAACAAGGTTCCCCGTGAGTAGCCCAACGGGTATGGGCAATTCCGATTGTACCGGAAATATCTTTCTGTGTGACGAAATTTTCAAGATCGGAGACTTTCCCTTTCGTCTTATACACATTTAACTGTTGGTCATCACTAATGATTGCTACCCCCGCACTGTCATATCCACGATACTCCAGTCGCTTCAACCCTTTGATAAGGATAGGGTAGGCTTTTCGTTTACCAATATAGCCTACTATTCCACACATATTATGATATTTTTATTTCGCCTGCAAATATACACATTACAAATAACATAAAGACAACAAAAAACAGATTTATTTGACAGAAACGCATAAAAAAGTTTCAAACACATCAAAAAGTTAAATAATATATTATTTTTAGCTCAAAAAGAAACAAATTACAATCAGTTTCAAATAAGGATAAATAAGCTAACAAATTAAAAGTAAATTTCCTGTTTTTAATAACAATTTAAAAGAATAAAGATTCCTATTCTTATTTCGCGTCACACAAAAGCTAAATTTTACTATCATTTTGGAATTAAAACACTAACTTTGCCAAACAATTTGATACATCAAACAGGTATTATCATACAATAAAGCTATTAAGAATGAAGAAACAAGAACTTTTTAACAACGTAACAGAAGGATTCCCTTACCAACGACAGCCCAAACAGATGGGCTTGTACGATGCGGCATACGAACACGATGCCTGCGGTGTTGGTATGCTGGTTAACATTCATGGAGAAAAGTCACACGACATTGTTGAGTCGGCTTTAAAGGTATTAGAGAACATGCGTCATCGCGGTGCCGAGGGTGCGGATAACAAGACCGGTGACGGGGCAGGTATCATGCTTCAAATTCCGCATGAATTTATTTTATTACAAGGTATTCCTGTCCCCGAAAAAGGACGGTACGGCACAGGATTGTTATTTTTGCCGAAAAACGAAAAAGACCAGGCAGCTATTCTAAGTATTATTATTGAAGAAATTGAAAAAGAAGGACTCACATTGATGCATCTGCGCAATGTGCCCACCTGCCCCGAAATCCTGGGAGAATCAGCTCTGGCAAACGAACCGGATATCAAACAAATATTCATCACCGGATTTACGGAAACGGAAACTGCCGACCGGAAGTTATACCTGATCCGGAAAAGAATCGAAAATAAAGTCAGATTGTCATCTATTCCGGCAAAAGACGATTTTTATGTTGTGTCGCTCTCTACCAAAAGCATTATATATAAAGGTATGCTTTCATCATTACAACTGCGCAACTACTATCCGGACCTGACAAATAGCTATTTTACCAGCGGACTGGCATTGGTGCACTCTCGTTTCAGTACCAATACATTCCCCACATGGGGATTGGCACAGCCGTTCCGTCTGCTGGCACACAACGGTGAAATCAATACTATCCGTGGCAACCGAGGATGGATGGAAGCCCGTGAAAGTGTACTCTCCACTCCCACTTTAGGCGATATAAAAGAAATCCGCCCGATTATACAACCGGGCATGAGCGACAGTGCTTCTCTGGATAATGTGCTAGAGTTCCTGGTGATGTCAGGATTGAGCCTGCCACATGCCATGGCTATGCTCGTACCAGAATCTTTCAACGAAAAGAATCCGATCAGTGAAGATCTGAAAGCATTCTACGAATACCACTCCATCCTGATGGAACCATGGGACGGACCGGCCGCACTACTTTTCAGCGACGGACGATTTGCCGGAGGTATGCTCGACCGCAATGGCCTGCGCCCTGCCCGTTATCTGATTACTAAAAACGATATGATGGTGGTAGCTTCGGAAGTCGGTGTTATGGATTTCGAACCGGGAGACATTAAAGAAAAAGGTCGCTTACAGCCCGGCAAAATTCTGCTGGTGGATACGGAAAAAGGTGAAATTTACTATGACGGTGAACTGAAAAAGCAGTTGGCTGAAGCCAAACCTTACCGCAGCTGGCTATCTACCAACCGGATCGAACTAGACGAACTGAAAAGCGGACGCAAAGTTCCCCATCAGGTGGAAAACTACAACCGTATGCTTCGTACTTTCGGCTACTCCAAGGAGGACATCGAAAAACTGATTATGCCGATGGCAAGTACCGGAGCAGAACCGATCAACTCAATGGGCAATGACACTCCGCTAGCCGTACTTTCAGATAAGCCGCAGTTGCTTTACAACTATTTCCGTCAGCAATTTGCACAGGTAACCAATCCGCCTATTGACCCGCTTCGCGAAGAACTGGTGATGTCATTGACGGAATATATCGGAGCAGTCGGCATGAATATTCTGACACCCAGTGAAAGTCATTGTAAAATGGTACGCCTGAACCACCCGATTTTGAGCAATACACAACTGGATATTCTTTGTAATATCCGGTACAAAGGCTTCAAAACGGTCAAACTCCCTATGTTGTTTGAGGTTGCAAAAGGGAAAGCCGGATTGCAGGAAGCACTGGCCCATCTTTGTAAAATGGCGGAAGAATCCGTGACGGAAGGTGTAAACTACATTGTACTGACCGACCGTGAGGTGGATATTACCCATGCTGCCATTCCATCATTGCTGGCAGTAAGCGCTGTTCATCACCACCTGATTTCAGTTGGTAAACGGGTACAAACGGCATTGATTGTAGAAAGCGGTGAAATACGTGAAGTGATGCACGCCGCGTTATTGTTGGGTTTCGGAGCAAGTGCCCTGAATCCTTACATGGCATTTGCCGTCCTCGACCGACTGGTAAAAGACAAGGATATTCAGTTGGATTATACCACTGCCGAAAAGAACTATATCAAATCCATCTGTAAAGGCTTGTTTAAAATCATGAGTAAGATGGGTATCTCTACGATCCGCTCCTATCGTGGCGCTAAGATTTTCGAAGCTGTCGGTTTGAGTGAAGAGTTGAGCAAGGCTTATTTCGGAGGACTCGGTTCACCGATCGGAGGTATCCGTCTGGAAGAAATAGCCAGAGATGCCATTGCTTTCCATAAAGATGGATTTGAAGGTATTAAAAATGAAGAGTTATTAAAAAACAACGGTTTGTATGCTTTCCGTAAAGATGGAGAAAAGCACGCATGGAATCCGGAAACAATCAGCACGCTGCAATTGGCTACACGACTGGGGAGTTATAAGAAATTTAAAGAGTACACCCATCTGGTAGACGAAAAAGAGAAGCCTATTTTCCTTCGTGACTTCCTGGGATTCCGTCGTAATCCTATTTCTATCGATCAGGTGGAACCGGTGGAAAATATTCTGCATCGTTTCGTCACAGGAGCTATGTCTTTTGGTTCCATCAGCAAGGAAGCCCACGAGGCAATGGCTGTTGCCATGAATAAAATCCATGGACGCAGCAATACCGGTGAAGGTGGTGAAGATGCCGCGCGTTTCCAACCGTTGCCGGATGGCAGTTCTTTACGAAGTGCGATCAAACAGGTAGCTTCCGGTCGTTTCGGTGTAACGGCAGAGTATCTGGTGAATGCGGACGAAATTCAAATTAAGATAGCACAGGGAGCCAAACCGGGTGAAGGGGGACAACTTCCGGGATTTAAAGTAAATGATGTGATTGCGAAAACACGTCATTCCATTCCGGGAATTTCGCTAATTTCTCCCCCGCCCCATCATGATATTTATTCGATTGAGGATTTGGCTCAACTGATCTTCGATTTGAAAAATGTAAATCCACAGGCCAAAATCAGCGTGAAACTGGTAGCAGAAAGCGGTGTCGGTACAATTGCCGCCGGTGTGGCAAAAGCAAAGGCGGATTTGATTGTCATCTCCGGCGCTGAAGGGGGTACGGGTGCTTCTCCCGCTTCTTCTATCCGCTATGCGGGTATCTCACCGGAATTAGGATTGAGCGAAACACAGCAAACACTGGTTCTGAACGGACTTCGTGGCCAAGTAGTTCTGCAAGCCGACGGACAGCTGAAAACCGGACGGGATATCATCTTAATGGCATTAATGGGTGCCGAAGAATATGGTTTCGCCACCTCCGCATTAATCGTATTGGGTTGTGTAATGATGCGTAAATGTCATCAGAACACTTGTCCGGTAGGAGTTGCCACGCAGAATGAAGAGTTACGTAAACGCTTTCATGGACGCAGTGAATATTTAGTAAACTTTTTCACATTCCTGGCACAGGAAGTCCGTGAGCATTTGGCTGAAATGGGATTCACCCGGATGGATGACATCATCGGACGTACAGACTTAATCGAACGCAAGTCCGATGCCAATGACCCGAATCCGAAGCATACTTTAATCGACTTCAGCAAATTGTTGGCACGTGTTGACAACAGTGCGGCTATCCGTCATGTCATCGACCAGGATCATGGAATTTCTACTGTAAAGGATGTAACCATCATCGATGCCGCACAGGAAGCTATCGAACATGAGAAAGAGATTTCTTTAGAATATACGATTGCCAATACAGACCGTGCAATAGGTGCTATGCTTTCCGGAGTGATCGCCAAGAAATACGGTGCCAAAGGATTGCCGGAACATACGCTGAATGTAAAATTCAAAGGTTCGGCAGGTCAGTCTTTCGGAGCTTTTCTCGTACCGGGAGTTAACTTTAAACTGGAAGGTGAAGCGAATGATTACCTGGGCAAAGGATTGAGTGGCGGACGTATCTCCGTATTGCCTCCTATCCGCAGCAACTTCGAAGCCGAAAAAAATACAATCGCCGGTAATACCTTGCTTTATGGCGCAACAAGCGGTGAAGTATATATCAACGGCCGTGTAGGAGAACGTTTTGCTGTTCGTAACTCCGGCGCAGTCGCCGTAGTGGAAGGCGTGGGTGACCACTGTTGCGAATACATGACCGGAGGTCGTGTGGTAGTCCTCGGACAAACCGGACGTAACTTTGCAGCCGGTATGAGTGGCGGTGTGGCTTATGTATGGAACAAGGACGGTAACTTCGATTATTTCTGCAACATGGAAATGGTGGAACTGTCACTCATCGAAGAAGCCAGCTACCGGAAAGAGTTGCACGAACTAATCCGCCAGCATTACCTCTACACAGGCTCGAAACTGGCACGCATCCTACTCGACAACTGGAATCATTACGTAGACCAATTCATCCAAGTAGTGCCCATCGAATACAAAAAAGTACTGCAGGAAGAACAAATGAGAAAGTTACAACAAAAAATTGCAGATATGCAAAGAGACTATTAGATTTACAATTTGACTATTTACAATTTACTATTTGAATGTATAGTCTGTAAATAGTCAAATAGCAAATGACAAGATAGTCTAGAAATAGTAAATCGTAAATCGTCAAATAGTAAATAACAAGATGGGAGATCCTAGAGCATTTTTAAATATAGCTCGGCAGGAGGCGGGATATCGCCCTGTGAGCGAGCGAATCACTGACTATAGTCAGGTGGAACAGACATTGAATACAAACAGCCGTAAATTGCAGGCGTCACGCTGCATGGATTGCGGCGTACCTTTCTGTCATTGGGCATGCCCGATAGGAAATAAACAACCGGAATGGCAGGATGCATTATACAAAGGAAAATGGAAGGAGGCTTACGAAGTATTGTCATCTACTTGCGATTTTCCTGAATTTACAGGACGTATCTGTCCTGCCCTTTGCGAGAAATCATGCGTGTTGAAACTTTCGTGCGATCAGCCGGTAACCATTCGTGAGAATGAGGCGGCAATCGTGGAAGCGGCTTTTCGTGAAGGATATATACAGGTAAAGACTCCGGAAAGAAACGGAAAGAAAGTAGCGGTGATTGGTGCAGGTCCTGCCGGACTGGTAGTCGCCAATCAGTTAAATCTAAAAGGATATAGCGTTACTCTATTCGATAAGGATGAAGCTCCCGGAGGATTACTACGATTTGGTATTCCTAATTTCAAACTGGACAAGAATGTAATCGACCGGCGGATGAAGATATTGGCCGCAGAAGGAATCCGGTTTGAGATGGGAGTGGAAATAGATGTCAATCATTTACCGGAAGGATTCGATGCCTACTGCATCTGTACCGGAACACCGGCAGCACGTGACTTGAGTATTCCGGGACGTGAACTGAAAGGGATTCATTTCGCACTCGAAATGCTGGCACAGCAGAACAGGATTTTGGCAGGACAGACTTTCCCGAAAGACAAGTTGGTAAATGCCAAAGGCAAAAAGGTTCTCGTGATAGGTGGCGGTGATACAGGTTCCGACTGTATCGGAACCAGCGTGCGACAAGGAGCCGTTAGTGTCACCCAAATAGAGATCATGCCGAAACCTCCTGTCGGATACAATCCGGCTACTCCATGGCCTCAATGGCCGGTAGTCTTCAAGACGACTTCCAGCCATGAAGAAGGTTGTACACGCCGTTGGTGTCTGGCCTCCAATCAGTTTCTCGGAAAGAATGGAAAAGTGACAGGCGTAGAAGTGGAAGAAGTGGAATGGATTCCGGCAACAGATGGCGGACGTCCCACGATGAAACCGACAGGAAAAAAGGAAGTCATCGAAGCGGACATGGTATTGCTGGCGATGGGATTCCTGAAACCGGAACAGCCGAAGTTTGCCGAAAATGTATTCCTTGCCGGAGATGCGGATACAGGAGCCAGCCTCGTCGTACGTGCCATGGCAGGAGGAAGAAAAGCGGCTGCAGAAATAGACACTTATTTGACGAAATAATCTCCGAAGTAAGGAATACTAAGAAGTCTGACTGCTATTATCGGTTCGTTCCACCTAGGTGGAACTTAAGGATAACCTAGGTAGAATTTAAAGACAACCATGGTGGAACGAAAAGTCAACCTAGGTAGAACGAATAAATAATAGCAATCGGGCTTCTTAGAAACTGCGAATAAACAATCAACATATTCAATCACCCCCAAAAACTTAAAGTTATGTGTGGAATAGCAGGTATACTCAACATAAAGGTTCAAACGAAAGAACTAAGAGATAAAGCACTGAAGATGGCCCAGAAAATCCGTCATCGCGGACCGGACTGGAGTGGAATCTATGTAGGTGGAAGTGCCATCCTGGCACACGAACGCCTGTCAATCGTCGACCCGCAGAGCGGCGGACAACCGTTATACTCTCCTGATCGTAAACAGGTGCTCGCCGTAAACGGTGAGATATACAACCACCGGGACATTCGCGCTCAATACGCCGGAAAATATAACTTTCAGACAGGAAGTGACTGTGAGGTCATTCTTGCTCTTTACAAAGAGAAAGGCATCCACTTCCTGGAAGATATTAGCGGTATCTTTGCTTTTGTTCTTTATGATGAAGAAAAGGATGAATTTCTGATTGCCCGTGATCCGATAGGGGTTATTCCTTTATATATAGGAAAAGATAAAGAAGGAAGAATCTACTTCGGCAGCGAACTGAAAGCACTTGAAGGATTTTGCGACGAATATGAAGTATTCCTTCCCGGACATTATTTCCATAGCAAAGAAGGAAAAATGAAACGTTGGTATTCACGCGACTGGACAGCTTATGAAGCCGTCAAAGACAATGACGCACAAACCGGTGATGTGAAAACAGCATTAGAAGATGCCGTACATCGCCAGTTAATGAGTGACGTACCTTATGGAGTGCTTCTTTCGGGTGGGCTGGACAGTTCCGTCATCTCCGCTATTGCCAAAAAATATGCGGCAAAGCGTATAGAGACAGACGGAGCGAGTGATGCGTGGTGGCCTCAACTCCACTCCTTCGCCATCGGACTCAAAGGTGCTCCCGATTTGATTAAAGCACGTGAAGTGGCTGAATATATCGGTACTGTACACCATGAAATAAACTATACTGTTCAGGAAGGTCTGGATGCCCTGCGTGATGTCATTTATTTCATCGAGACATACGATGTAACCACGGTACGCGCTTCCACTCCCATGTACCTACTGGCACGTGTCATCAAATCGATGGGGATTAAAATGGTGTTGAGCGGTGAAGGTGCCGATGAAGTTTTCGGAGGGTATCTATACTTCCACAAGGCCCCCACTCCACAGGCATTCCACGAAGAAACGGTACGTAAACTTTCAAAGTTACACATGTACGATTGTCTCCGTGCCAACAAAAGTCTGTCAGCATGGGGCGTAGAAGGACGCGTCCCTTTCCTTGACAAAGAATTTCTCGACGTAGCCATGAACCTGAATCCGAAAGCTAAAATGTGCCCCGGAAAGGATATTGAGAAACGGATTGTTCGCGAAGCCTTTGCCGATATGTTACCGGAAAGTGTGGCGTGGAGACAAAAAGAACAATTCAGTGACGGTGTGGGATATTCATGGATCGATACTTTGAGAGAAATCACAGCGGCTGCCGTTAGCGATGAGCAAATGGAACATGCTGCCGAACGCTTCCCCATCCATACTCCGCAAAACAAGGAAGAATACTATTATCGTAGTATCTTTGAAGAGCATTTCCCCAGTGAAAGTGCAGCACGCAGCGTACCGAGTGTTCCCAGTGTGGCCTGTTCCACAGCAGAAGCGCTGGCGTGGGATATTGCTTTCAGGAACCTGAATGAGCCTAGCGGACGTGCGGTGAGAGGAATACACGAAGAGGCCTATACTTAACTGATAAAAATAACGGAAAGAGCAGATTCTGTTATTCTTTTGTAGCATTTCTATTTTAAAATCCCAAGGATTAACGCAGATTAGCATATTATTGTCTGATTTGCGTTTTCTTTTTTATAATTTTGAGGCCAAACCCAATTAAATCTATCAAACTTTTAAAAGACCAAACAAATGAATTTAAAAAAAATGATGATGGCTTCTGCCCTTCTAATGGCTGCTTGCTGTATGCAGGCACAGACAAAAGTGATAGCCCACCGCGGATTCTGGAAAACTCCGGGATCATCACAAAACAGTATTTCATCACTTCTAAAAGCAGACTCCATCAGTTGTTACGGTTCAGAATTTGACGTATGGATCGCTAAGGATAACAAGTTGGTGGTCAACCATGATCCTGTATACAAGATGAGACCGATGGAGTATTCCAAAGGTGACGCACTGACCGGACTTAAATTATCCAACGGAGAAAACTTGCCTAGCCTGGAACAATATCTGGAAGCCGGGAAAAACTGTAATACCCGACTGATTCTCGAACTGAAAGCACATAGCAATAAGAAACGTGAAACCAAAGCCGTACAGGGAATCCTTGCCATGGTGAAGAAAATGGGACTGGAAAACCGCATGGAATATATCACGTTCTCCCTACATGCCATGAAAGAGTTTATCCGCCTGGCTCCTGCCGGTACTCCGGTATTTTACCTTAACGGGGAACTGTCTCCCAAAGAATTAAAGGAACTTGGTGCTGCCGGTCTTGATTATCACATGGGAGTGATTAAGAAACACCCCGAATGGATCAAAGAAGCTCATGAGCTCGGCTTGAAAGTAAATGTGTGGACTGTGGACGAAGTGGAAGATATGAAATCGCTGATCGAACAGAAAGTAGATTTCATTACCACCAACGAACCAGTCATCTTACAAGAAGAACTGAAAAAACATCAATAAGATAAAATCATTACAAAGTAAACTATTTAATATCCGTCTTTAAAGAAACAGCTCGTTCCTTTAAAAGAAACAGGATGTTTCTCGGTGTCGAACGGGTGGTTCCTTTTAAAGGAACCACCCGTTTCTTTTAAAGGAAAAATGAGCTTTCATAACAAACTAAATACCAGCATATTAAGAACACTCTTTTTTTCATTTGAAAAAGAAAAAGGTCATTTTCATATATGCCAATAAAAGATTACAAACGATTTACTGGAAATCATCTAATACCTCTTTCAACTCTCCTACCGTAAGCTCTCCTACCTGTCTCCATAATTCATGTCCCTTATGCAATAAAAGAAAGGCGGGCACTGTTTCTACATTATGCGCATCGGCTATTGTTCTATTTTCTTCAGCATTCACTCTTATCAATTCTACAGTTCTCTTTTCGTAAGTCCGAAGCACAGGACCTATCCACTCATAATGAGGTGACCAGTCGGCATAAAATACTACCAACACCAAATGGTTGGTCTTAGCTGCTGTTTCTAATTGTTTCTCTATATTCATATCTCTACGTTTTTATATTAATGATAGTGCTAAAACAATGAATACAGGAAAAGGTTCTTCAGCATATCCGGCGAGCAATATGATAGATAAATAGGGGTTTTCACTTTCATATCGTCAAAAGGAAAAGGATATATTTCTTGTTTTTATAGCGGATTTCACCGATTATCAAGGCTAAATATTCTTCATATATTATGGAAGAATATGCAAAACAATTCACCCAAATAACAGTTTATTAATATATAAATAGGTATAATTTCAAATTATAATTAAACACAGCCGTATATAAAGCGATTATAAGTTTGAGGAAAATAAATAGATATTAGATATACTTTTTAGTAAAATATAAAGCAAAAAGTCATACCTTTGCATCGTAATAAAACAAAAGGATACAACAACCAATAAATAACAATCAAAATGATATCAAAAATTAAGTTCACAAAAATGCATGGAGCGGGAAATGACTACATATATGTAGACACAACCCAATATCCGATAACCGACCCTGCAAAGAAGGCAATCGAATGGAGCAAGTTTCATACAGGAATCGGAAGTGATGGACTTATATTGATTGGCATCTCTGATAAAGCGGATTTCAGCATGCGTATTTTCAATGCGGACGGTTCGGAAGCTATGATGTGTGGCAACGGAAGCCGTTGTGTAGGCAAATATGTATATGAATACGGCTTGACTGACAAAACAGAAATTACGCTGGATACACGATCTGGAATAAAAATTCTGAAACTGCATATAGAGGAAAAAACAGTCAGTACAGTCACCGTAGATATGGGTAGTCCGTTGGAAACAGACGGGATTCAGTGGGAAGGGAAGTATCCTTTCCGGTCAACCAAAGTATCAATGGGTAATCCGCATCTCGTCACATTTGTTGAGGACATCACCCGGATTGATTTACCGGAAATCGGTCCTGAACTGGAGAATCATCCTCTTTTTCCCGATAGAACTAATGTGGAGTTTGCACAGATTGTCGGCAAAGACACCATACGGATGAGGGTATGGGAAAGAGGATCGGGAATCACTCAAGCTTGCGGGACAGGTGCTTGTGCCACAGCAGTAGCCGCCTTCATCAACGGACTTACAGGAAGAAAAAGCGATGTAATCATGGATGGAGGGACAGTTACCATTGAATGGGATGAAATCTCCGGGCATATATTAATGACCGGACCGGCAACCAAAGTTTTCGATGGGGAGATTGAGGATAAGTAATAAATAAGTATTAGTAAGTATCAGATATTAAGTATTAAGTATCAGGTATTAGATTTTGCAGAACTTAAAACAATAACAAGATGGCATTAGTAAACGAACATTTTTTGAAGTTACCGGGAAGCTATTTATTCTCGGACATAGCGAAAAAGGTAAATACCTTCAAGATAACACATCCTAAACAGGATATTATCCGGTTGGGTATCGGTGATGTCACCCAACCGCTTCCGAAAGCGTGTATCGAAGCCATGCACAAAGCGGTAGAAGAGCTGGCCAGCAAAGATACATTCCGCGGATATGGTCCTGAACAGGGATATGATTTTCTGATTGAAGCAATTATAAAAAATGACTTTATTCCACGTGGGATTCACTTCTCGGCATCCGAGATATTTGTCAGTGACGGTGCCAAAAGCGATACCGGAAATATAGGAGATATTCTTCGCCATGACAATAGCGTAGGTGTTACAGACCCCATCTATCCGGTTTATATAGACAGCAATGTCATGTGCGGACGTGCCGGAGTACTGGAAGAAGAGACGGGCAAATGGAGTAATGTTACTTATATGCCTTGCACAAGTGAGAACAACTTTATTCCGAAAATTCCGGACAAACGGATAGACATTGTTTATCTCTGCTATCCGAACAACCCGACAGGAACGACCTTAACCAAACCGGAACTGAAGAAATGGGTGGACTATGCATTGGCAAACGATACATTGATTCTGTTCGATGCCGCCTATGAAGCATATATCCAGGATGAGAATGTCCCCCACTCTATCTATGAGATTAAGGGAGCTAAAAAGTGTGCGATCGAATTCCGTAGTTTCTCAAAAACGGCAGGATTTACCGGAGTACGCTGCGGATATACCGTAGTTCCGAAAGAACTTACTGCCGCCACATTGGAAGGAGACCGCATCCCACTCAACAGATTGTGGAACCGCCGCCAGTGCACCAAGTTCAACGGTACTTCTTACATTACCCAACGGGCAGCAGAAGCCGTTTACAGTGCAGAAGGCAAAGCACAGATTAAAGAAACAATCGGCTATTATATGACCAACGCCCAAATTATGAAAGAGGGATTGGAAGCCACAGGACTGAAAGTGTATGGAGGAGTCAACGCTCCCTACTTATGGGTGAAAACTCCGAACGGGCTTTCATCATGGCGATTCTTCGAACAGATGTTGTATGAAGCCAATGTGGTCGGTACTCCCGGTGTAGGCTTCGGACCAAGCGGTGAAGGATATATCCGCCTGACTGCCTTTGGCGAACGTAACGATTGTATCGAAGCAATGAGAAGAATAAAAAACTGGCTATAAGATAGTATTTCGCGCGCTACTATATACATGGACCGTACATCCACATTTTTCTAACTTAAAGGTAAAAAGACGATGAAAACGACGATTAACAAAAAATGGGGAGTAATAATAGTAGCATTATTACTGACAGGGTTTGCTCCATCCGCAATGTTGGCGCAAGATAAAGTGGAAGCTTCCGTTGGAGCCGATCTGGTAAGTGGTTACATCTGGCGTGGCCAGGATTTAGGCGGAGTTAGTATTCAGCCTTCATTGGGAATCACTTACAAGGGCTTCTCACTCGGAGCATGGGGATCGGTAGGGTTCGAATCGACAGATACGAAAGAGTTCGATTTAACTCTCGGTTATTCGACGGGTGGTTTTAGCGTTTCAGTGACGGATTATTGGTTTAATACCCAAACAGCAACTAACAAGTATTTTCAATACGGAGCTCATTCAACAGCTCATGTATTTGAAGCACAAGTCGGATATGACTTCGGACCACTGACAGTCAACTGGTATACAAACTTTGCTGGTGCCGACGGTGTGAAAGAAAATGGCAAAAGAGCTTATTCTTCTTACCTCGCACTTAGCGCACCATTCAAATTGGGAGGTCTCGACTGGACAGTAGATTTAGGGATGGTTCCTTGGGAAACAACTTTCTACAATGACTATACAAGTGGATTCTGCGTATCAGACGTAAGTATCGGAGCTTCCAAAGAAATCAAAATAACAGATTCTTTCTCACTCCCGGCATTTGCGAAAGTTACAGCAAATCCACGAACAGAAGGAGCTTACTTCACATTCGGATTAAATTTTTAGGAGAGAGAATTTAGAATATCAAAGAGCGTATAGGGATCAGGTAGTTAGAGTTTAGATTTTATCGGTTTGTTGTATGGTAACCTGCTATGGCTGCCCCCTGTACCTCTTTCTTTTACAGGTCAACACTAATATTTAAGGTATATGAAAAAGATTGAAGCTATTATCCGTAAAACCAAATTCGAGGACGTGAAAGAAGCTCTTCTCGAAGCGGACATCGAATGGTTTTCTTACTATGACGTAAGAGGTATTGGGAAAGCACGGCAAGGACGTATCTACCGCGGTGTAGTATATGACACCAGCACTATCGAAAGAATCTTAATCTCTATTGTCGTGCGCGACAAGAATGCCGAGAAAACTGTACAAGCCATTATTAAAGCGGCACAAACCGGAGAAATCGGAGACGGACGTATTTTCGTCATCCCTATTGAAGACGCTATCCGCATCCGTACCGCCGAACGTGGCGATATAGCCCTATACAATGCTGAACAAGAACGCTAATCCGGCAACCAGCAATATGCCGGGGCCAGATTCCCATGCGGATTAAACGTTGATGGCATATATGAAAAAGAAATTATAATATTACTAATAACAGGCATTTAATAAGATAATTCATTATGGATACAAAATATAAAAGCCATAGCTTCGTAAAGCTGTGGATAGCCACTACCATGTTTATGTTATGCTGTTTTGCCACCGGCACGCTAGCACAAGACGCAGTTGCTGCAGATACTGTTACGACGGTGGTAGAGACGACAACTGAAATTACAGCAGCTCCTGCCGAGACTGACGCAGAAACCCCTGATACAATTGGTGAACTGGCCTTAGGACTGAATACAGTCTGGATGTTGCTTGCAGCAATGCTGGTATTTTTTATGCAACCGGGATTTGCACTTGTTGAAGCTGGGTTCACAAGAGTAAAGAATACCGCCAATATTCTGATGAAGAACTTTGTTGATTTCATGTTCGGTTCTTTATTATATTGGTTCATCGGTTTCGGGCTTATGTTTGGCGCAGGAGAATTCATCGGAATGCCCCACTTCTTCGACCTTTCTTTCATGGACAACGGTCTTCCCAGAGAAGGTTTTCTGGTTTTCCAGACCGTATTCTGTGCAACGGCAGCCACAATCGTATCAGGAGCAATGGCAGAACGTACCAAATTCTCCATGTATTTGGTTTACACGATTTTCATCAGTGTACTGATATATCCGATATCCGGCCACTGGACTTGGGGTGGCGGTTGGCTGATGAACGGTGAAGAGGGGTCTTTCATGATGAATCTTTTTGGAACAACCTTCCATGACTTCGCCGGTTCTACCGTTGTTCACTCTGTAGGTGGATGGATTGCTCTGGTAGGTGCTGCCATTCTTGGCCCGCGTATCGGTAAATATGGAAAAGACGGCAAATCAAGAGCTATTCCGGGACATAACCTGACAATTGCCGCACTAGGTGTATTTATTCTCTGGTTCGGATGGTTTGGGTTCAACCCCGGTTCTCAATTGGCAGCAAGTACCGAAACTGATGCAAATGCAATCTCCCACGTATTCCTGACTACAAATCTTGCGGCCTGTGCCGGTGGTTTCTTCGCATTGGCGATCAGCTGGATGAAATACGGAAAGCCTTCTTTGTCACTGACATTGAATGGTATTCTGGCAGGTTTGGTCGGTATTACAGCCGGATGTGACGCAGTATCTCCCGCAGGAGCCGCTCTAATCGGCGCAATCTGTGGTGTTGTAATGATTTTCTCTGTCGACTTTATAGACAAGATTTTAAAGATAGACGATCCGGTGGGCGCATCTTCCGTACATGGTGTTTGCGGATTTCTCGGAACAGTTCTCACGGGTTTGTTCTCTACCAGCGAAGGTTTATTCTACGGACACGGTTTCGGATTCCTCTGTGCACAACTATTCGGAGCACTGGTTGTCGGTGTCTGGGCAGCAGGTATGGGATTCATAATCTTTAAAGCACTTGACAAGATTCACGGACTTCGTGTTCCGGCACGTATCGAAGAAGAAGGTC
Source organism: Bacteroides sp. L008 (assembly GCF_040812255.1). NCBI lineage: Bacteria > Pseudomonadati > Bacteroidota > Bacteroidia > Bacteroidales > Bacteroidaceae > Bacteroides > Bacteroides sp. L008. The sequence goes on from NZ_JBFNXO010000001.1 coordinate 1,634,517, forward strand.
TTGATATCTACGAACACGGAGAGTCCGCTTACAACTAAATGAAACAGATTATCAACTCTAACATATTTAACAACAAATCAAATCAGGTATTATGTCAAAACTTAGATTCAGAGTAGTAGAGACAGCTTTCAAGAAGAAAGCGGTTGAGGTAGCAACACCTGCTGAACGTCCTTCGGAATACTTCGGCAAATATGTGTTCAACAAGGAAAAGATGTTCAAATATCTTCCCAGCAAGGTATACAATGCGCTGATTGACGCAATTGATAATGGTGCTCCGCTAGATCGCAGTATTGCTGACGAAGTAGCTGCCGGCATGAAGAAATGGGCCATCGAAATGGGGGCCACTCACTACACACACTGGTTTGCACCGCTCACCGAAGGTACGGCAGAAAAGCACGATGCTTTCGTCGAACATGACGGCAAAGGTGGCATGATGGAAGAATTTACAGGCAAACTGCTTGTGCAGCAAGAACCGGATGCTTCTTCTTTCCCGAATGGCGGAATCCGCAATACATTCGAAGCGCGTGGTTACAGTGCCTGGGATCCTTCATCACCTGCTTTTATTGTAGATGATACGCTTTGCATCCCGACTGTCTTTATCGCATATACCGGTGAGGCTCTCGACTATAAAGCTCCCTTATTGAAAGCACTGCGTGCCGTAGATAAAGCTGCCGTAGACGTATGCCATTACTTCAATCCGGAAGTTAAGAAAGTGGTTGCTTATCTAGGCTGGGAACAGGAATATTTTCTGGTGGACGAAGGTTTATATGCCGCACGTCCGGATTTATTGCTGACCGGACGTACTTTGATGGGACATGACAGTGCCAAGAACCAACAGTTGGAAGACCACTACTTCGGTGCTATTCCCACCCGTGTGGCTGCCTTCATGAAAGACCTTGAAATTGAAGCTCTGAAACTGGGTATTCCTGTCAAGACTCGTCACAATGAGGTTGCTCCAAACCAGTTTGAGCTGGCTCCTATCTTTGAAGAATGTAACTTGGCCAACGACCATAACTTGCTGATTATGTCACTAATGCGTAAGGTGAGCCGTCGCCACGGTTTCCGCGTACTGCTTCATGAAAAGCCCTTCAAAGGTGTCAATGGTTCGGGTAAACACAACAACTGGTCTTTGGGTACTGATACAGGTATCTTATTGATGGGACCAGGTAAGACTCCGGAAGACAATCTGCGTTTTGTTACATTTGTTGTCAATACATTGATGGCTGTTTACCATCATAACGGATTGCTGAAAGCTTCTATCTCCAGTGCTACCAACGCCCACCGTCTGGGAGCGAATGAAGCGCCTCCTGCAATTATCTCCTCTTTCCTCGGAAAACAGTTGTCGCAGGTATTGGATCATATCGAGAACAGTACGAAAGATGATTTGATCAGCCTTAGCGGTAAACAGGGAATGAAGTTGGATATTCCGCAGATTCCCGAATTGCTGATCGATAATACAGACCGTAACCGTACTTCTCCATTTGCTTTCACAGGCAACCGCTTTGAGTTCCGTGCTGTAGGTTCCGAAGCAAACTGTGCTTCTGCCATGATTGCATTGAACTCGGCCGTAGCAAATCAATTGGTGAAGTTTAAGAAGGACGTGGATGCGTTGATTGAAAAGGGAGAACCCAAAATTTCCGCCATTCTTGAAATCATTCGCGGATATATCAAAGAATGTAAAGCCATTCATTTCGACGGTAACGGTTACAGCGACGAATGGAAAAAAGAAGCTGCCCGTCGTGGACTGGATTGCGAAACCAGTGTTCCTGTTATCTTCGACAATTACCTGAAACCGGAAACAATTGCCATGTTCGAAGCTACCGGTGTAATGACAAAGAAAGAACTGGAAGCCCGTAACGAGGTGAAATGGGAAACTTATACGAAGAAGATTCAGATTGAGGCACGTGTATTGGGTGACTTGGCAATGAATCATATCATTCCGGTTGCCACTCAATACCAGACGGACTTAATTAATAATGTCTATAAGATGCAATCTCTTTTCCCGGCAGAAAAGGCAGCGAAATTGTCTGCTAAAAACCTGGAACTTATTGAAGAGATTGCCGACCGCACAGCTTTCATCAAGGAGCATGTAGATGCAATGATTGAGGCTCGTAAGGTTGCAAACAAGATAGAAAGCGAACGGGAAAAAGCCATTGCCTACCACGACACAATCGTCCCGGCACTGGAAGAAATCCGTTATCACATCGACAAGTTGGAACTGATTGTCGACAATCAGATGTGGACGCTTCCAAAATACAGGGAACTGTTATTTGTGAGATAGAAAAAAATACGGTGAACGATAAACTGTAAACGGTGAACAAACTGCATTATCATTGCAGAATATTCACCGTTAGCCGTTCACTGTTATTGAAATTATCTATTTCTTTTGTTGGTTGTTTTAAGTTTGCGGGGAGGGGTGCTGTGAAGCAGTCCTCTTCTTTTTTTTATTCGATAATCTTTGCGTCTTCAATATCATCATCGTCATGCATAACCGGAGCCTTCGGGCGGCGACGGGCAAACTTGAACCAGTTTATCAATTCGGAAAGAGAATAAACCAAACTGCTGATACCAATAATTATAAATGCAGTATTACGCGCTCCTGTCGGATTGAACAAAGCGATGATACCCGCAATAAGAATCAGCGAAGGAATCAGATAAAAAGCTCCCGAAACGGGCATCCACCGACGAGCCATCGACAAAGAAGCAATCTGTTGCACTCCTCCCATAATCAGGATAAATCCCAATAAAAACATCAGGACGTCTGCAAAGAATTCAGGCATCACAATCAACCAAAGTCCGAATAATAAGCTACCGATTCCTTCTATCGGAAAACGGGGAGCAGCTTCACCTTCCGGTCTTTTCCGGCCGAAATAGCCAAAAAGGCTGATAACACCGGGAATCAAGAAGGCAACACCTACCGTAATGACAATATAGCTGGCAGCCGCATTAGGCCAAATCACGAGTACCAATCCAATCACAAGTGCGAAGAGAATACGAATAAGGGAATAATTCATTGTTTTCATAAATTCTATTTTTTTAACCGAGTCTGTTCCAATACTTTTGCGAATATAAGTGTTTCTACTGACATATAAAAATAACAAATAAACATTGTAATAAGTTCGTAATATGTTACGATATGAAAAAAAGGTGATCAATATTTGGAAAAGTCCTCGTATTAATCACCTTTTTATATTTTAGTAAATATAATATTATGATACCTTGTTTTTTATAAAATCAATAGCTTAATACTTCATTACCTTATTACTGCTTACAGTATTATACCAGTCAGTATTCATGGCCTGATCATGCGCCCAGTCGGCGAACTTAGCATATGCATCCGTTATCACTGTTGTCTCTGTAGGATAAGCAAATTTTTCAGGAACGCAAAGAGCCCATGTATTATTAACCGCCTTGATTACATCCAGCACTTCCTTATCAGCCAATTGGCCGTTCGCTGTAGGCGAATTAAATTGATTCAGATGAATTTCCGTTCTCTTCTGAGCTCCCCCCTGATATGCAATAAAGAAATCTAAGCCGTCTGTCACACTAGGGATGGATATTGCATTCTTGAGTTTTATGTTCACTTCAAGAGTATATATGTTTGTAAGAGGAGTACTAGCATTCCCCGTATTCAACATAGGACGTTGTGATCCAGTATATCCATACACATAATGTGCATCGCCAAATAAAGGAATCACAAGTTCATTACCGTTCGTTTCATAAGATGCATTTTCAAATATTCCAGAATTTAATGAGTTGGTACGTTGGGTAGCACCTGCACCAAAACTGACCTCTTCCACATTACTTTTATCGAATTCTCGTATTCTTAAACCAGCACCTAATTGCTTCACGGCACCAACCGCACGCAGGTCGACTATATATTTCAATTCTTTCACATCATTACCAGCAGCAGGCAAATTGACATTCAACACAATATCATTGAAATCATAGTCTCCCGCTTGCGGATAATTGTCTTCAAAGGCATAAGAATAAACTGCATTTCGAATCTCTACATCATCCGGATTTTCATCAGAATTGTATCCTTCTTTGATACATTCACCGTCAGCAGGAAGTATAAAATCAGCCTTACCCGGATTGCAATAGGTAGCGCCTTGCTGCAATCCTTTATTTACTAGCCATGCAAAAGGAGACCAGTCATAGTGCGCTTCACCTTTATATGTCTGATCTGTTATTTCACAAATGATATTATTTGTTACTTTAGAATTAGATTGGGCCAAACCACTAAGATTAGCAATCTCATTAATTCTCAATAAAGCAGTACCCACAGTTGGACCAGTAACAGTTCTATATAAGCTGGCCTTACCTGTACAAGTCAACATGGATTGAGCTTCCATTACAATGTCATTGTCATTACCATTATAACCAAGCTCCTCGCAAATGGCTTCGGAAGTATTCCCCATAACAAGTGTGCCAAATTGGAATTTACCGGTTTTCAAATAACAACCATTTTTAATATTGGTATTATTGTTACCATTAATACTTTCAGCCTCCATAGTACCATGATTCACCAGTTCCATTCCATTTGTTGAAGCTTCATAGCGTTCCAACTGAAGTAATCCATAATTATAAAAGACTCCTACACCACCGTTGAAATCTAATACAGAGCAATTAATAGTGCCTGCATTATAGTTTCTTAATCCACTAGAACCATTTGTAATTTGAATAGTTCCCTCACCTATAATACTTCCACCCGGCATTACTGTTAAATAAGACTTATTTGTCAACACCAAGCTCGCATTTTTAGCTATCTCTACTTTCCCACCATTTTCAACTACAATTTCTGTAATATCGCTAAATTGATAACTACTTTCAATAATCCATGTACTTCCTTGAGGAACGATTACTTTCACTGCCTGGGCTCCACCACTGGTTCCAGTAGTAGTAAATCCTTTATTAAAAGTACCACTCTGAATTTTAAACCAACGTTCTTTTTCTTTGAATACAGGTAATTTAGCATATTCAAACCACCCGGAACCTGCACCCAAATCCCAACCAGCTTGAACATCAGTAGCTATCGCTTTTTTACTACTAATATCATCAGCTGTATAAGGCGCTCCCATAGCCGGTATACCTGTTTTCGGCACAGTTCGTGACATAGAGCGTGTAGGCACATCCTTTTCATGTCCAAGTTGTGCAGTTACTTCTCCATTTTCAATCGCCACGGGCTGCACCATATAATGTCCGTGATTGTCTATACGTGCAACAAACACTTTATTGAGAGCTGTTGCACAGTCCATCACTACATTCAAAGTTGTACTTTGATTGGCAGTTCCTTCCGCTAAGATTTTTGCTGTACTTTCCGAGCTTAATGGGTCAGCATCGAATATCTGTATCTTATAATCTGTGCCCAAATCTCCATTAACCGACACATGTGCCGTCACTTTATGCGACATGGTCCAATCCCCATTAGGATCGATGTTCTTTACAGGAAAGGTTTCTTCGTAAGTTTGTCTCAGTTGATCTGCATCGAACAGAGTTTTCTCATTATCAACACAACTAGTAAAACTGATGGAGGACGCCAACAACGAAAAAGTGAAGACGTTTGCAATGTTCTGTTTCATAATCTTTGAATGCTTAAGTTTGCTTTATTTGCACAAAATACAAATCACCACTAATCAACAATCAGTAATGAACACACAAAGATAATTGTATTTATAGATAAAAGACAGCTAAAGTTGTATTTTCAGCTCATAGTTAACATCTTTTAGTAATATAATTTTAATTATTCTCATTAAAAGATAGCCGGCTACATCATTGAAAATAAAAAACTTATAAGTATGAGCTTTGTAGTATGAAGCAAAAAACAAAGAGTTGCATATTCTATGCAACTCTCAATTAAACGACAAAGATTCAGTACTACAGAGCACTACAAAATCCCGAGTTCCTTCATTTCCCTATCGAAAGAATAAAAGTTAATAATTAGAAGGGGAAAATCAAAGGTAAAACAAAAATCATCACAATCCCCATAATAATCTGCAATGGCAATCCTACTTTTACATAATCCATAAAAGTATATTGACCGGCAGGCATCACCAGGGCGTTAGGCGGTGTAGAGAATGGAGAAGCAAAACACATACTTGCACCTACCGTCACAGCAAACAAGAAGGGAACCGGACTCACCCCAATCTGTATGGCACTTTGCAAAGCAATCGGCGCAAGTAAGACAGCAGTAGCAGTATTGCTAATAAACATCGTCATCAGCGAAGTCGTAAAGTAAATACCTGCCATCAATGCAACAGGTCCGTATGATCCCAAGCCGCTAACCAACGTATTGGAAATATATTCCGAAGCTCCTGTTTTCTCCAATGCCAAGGACATAGGAAGCATAGCTGCAATCAATACAATACTCTCCCAGTTTATCGTTTTATAAGCCGCTTCTACATTACGGTAACATCCGGTCAATACCATCAATATACCTGCTATCATAACAGCTGTAACCGGAGCTATCGGAATGAAGTCGAAAACCATCATTGCCACCATTAATAACATAATAGCAGCCGCCACGGGAGCTTTATAGTCTAACGTTACTTTAGCCGCTTCCGCCAAAGGCTGTCCCAAGACAACCCAATCAGCCTCTTCCTTACTAAGACGGGCTATATTATTCCATGTTCCCTGCACCAGAAGTACATCACCACTGTGAATGCGCTCATTTCCCAATTCTTGCAATAGGTATTCCTTTTTACGACGGATTCCTAATACGTTCACATTAAACTTATCACGAAAACCGGCCTCTTTAATAGTTTGGTTTATCAAATTAGAAGCTGGCATCAACACTATTTCAGCAATACCGATGTCATAAAAATCCAGCGAATTAACTGTACTTTTTGTTTCTTCTGTTGCATGGTCGTCTAAAATCTCTAACAGATAATCTTCCGCAAAGAGTTGTACCTTATCAAATTCTCCCGTCACATACAAAATATCCTCGGCTTGCAACATTGTGTCCGGTGTGGCAAACTTCTGTGTAATCGTTTTCAAAAAACGATGTTGCGATGCATCACCACGACGAACTTCCATGATATTCAAACCATATTTATGACGAATATCCAAGTCAATAATTGTTTTACCTAAAAGCCGGGAATCTTTTATTACCTGCAAACGGAACAGATTGCTGGAAAGTCCATATTCATTCACCAACTGCTTCAATGACTTACCCGAACGTTTATTATCATCTTTCTGACCCTTTTTAGAAAGAAACCATTTACTAAGTGGCATTAATACAAGTGTACCGACAATTACACAGACAACACCGACAGGCAGGAAAGAGAAGAAGGAAAGCGGTTCAAGTCCGGCGGAAGTCAACGTATTCTGTATCACAAGGTTCGGCGGAGTACCGATTAAAGTCATCATACCTCCCATACTACTCGCAAAAGCCAATGGCATCAATAGCCTGCTCGGATTCATACCGGCACTCATCGCCAGACTGACAACAATAGGAAGCATCAGCGCCACCGTACCTGTATTACTGACAAACGCACCAATGACCGAAGTCACTAACATCACTAACAGAAATAATCGAATCTCACTAGTTCCTGCAAGTTTAAGAATACGGGAACTTATCATTTTTGCCAACCCAGTCTGAAAAATAGCCCCTCCCACTACAAACAATCCGATCATCATAATGACTACCGAATTGGAGAAACCGGAGAGTGCTTCGTCAGGAGTTAATATCTGAAAAATAAGTAAAGCTATCAGCGCACATAGTGCCACAATATCCGAACGAACCTTGCCGTTCACAAAAAAGACAGCCGAAAGAACGAGAATGATAATGGTTATTAGCATACGTAATTTAATGATTGTTTTATTTTGACTCTATCAAAACTAATTCAGGTGAACAAAAATAGAAAATACTCCAGCGTTATTAAAACAAATTAGAAATGATTTTAGTTCATGAGACATCATTTAATATTTTAATACATTTTCTCTCCGAAAAAAGATTCTAAATCAAACTAAATATGATACTATACAAGAACTATAAAATACCACACTTCTACTATCTCTTCATCACATATAATTACAGCCTCACAATATAATGTTGAAAGACAATATATTTATGTATTATTTTTTTGAAAATTAAAGAACAATTCATATCTTTACACCTCATTTATATCAAACATTTTATGGCAAACAATATTTTGTTAAATTATTGGATCAACGAAGCTCATTGGGGTTATAATTATTTACTGGTAATTATTTTGCTCCTTGTCATCAGCATCTTACTATATAGAATCCGTAAATTACAAAAAACGATTAAAAAGACCAATCATTCCTACCGTTTTTCCTTTGATATTCTCGATAACCTTCCTTTTCCTATCTTTGTAAAAGATATTACAAACGATTTCCGATACTATTACTGGAATAAAGAATCAGCCGCTCAATCCGGCATTAGCAGTGAAGAAGCCATCGGACATACTGATTATGAAATTTACGGAGAAGAAAGAGGTGAAAAATACCGGCATATCGACAAAGAACTCATACAAGCAGGCAAAGTATATCGCAAAGAAGAGAAATACACCACTCCCGATGGAATCACCCATGATACTATTGCCGTTAAATCTATTATTTCATGGGAAGGAGAAAAGAAATGGCTGTTGGCAACCCGGTGGGATATCACACAACTCAAGAATTATGAAAGAGAATTAGTTGCCGCCAAGGAAGAACTGGAAAAAGCATTGAAGAAGCAAAAACTAGCTCTAAAAAGTATCGACTTCGGCCTTATCTATATTGATAAAAATTACCGCGTACAATGGGAGGAAACAAGACAAATAGCCAGCCTGGTAAAAGGCAGACGATACATACCGGGAAAAATTTGCTATCAGACCAGTGCACTTCGTAATGAACCGTGTGGACAATGTGCTTTCAAGAAAGCTATCGAACAGGGCAAAATTATCCGGCATACCATCAGAGTAGACGATGTAGATTTTGAAGTGACCGCAACTCCTGTATTCGGCGACGAAAAGGAAACTGAAATTATTGGAGGATTACTTCGTTTTGAAAACATCACTGAAAAACTAAAGATGGACAAAATGCTGCAGGAAGCAAAAGAAAAAGCCGAAGAATCCAACCGGCTCAAATCTGCCTTTCTCGCTAATATGAGCCATGAAATACGAACCCCGCTAAATGCGATTGTAGGATTCTCCGAAATGGTTTGCCAGACGGAGGAGGAGGAAGAGAGAAAAGAATTTGTAAAAATCATCTCCAGCAATAATATCTTATTATTGCAACTGATAGACGACATCCTCGATCTTTCTAAAATTGAAGCCGGCACTATGGATTTCACATTTGCACAGACTGATATCAATGAATTGATGGAAGGTATTTGCAGGCAAATGCAAGAAAAGAATTCTTCCCCGGACGTTCAAATCTTATTCACAGAAAAAGCAGATCAATGCGTGATGTATACCGACCGCATACGTCTATCACAGGTTATCATCAACTTTACAAATAATGCTTTGAAATTCACCCCTAAAGGTTCTATCGAAATGGGATACCGGATTGAAGAAGCCAAAGACGAAATATACTTTTATGTAAAAGATACAGGTATCGGAATTCCTGCTGACAAGATAGATAAAGTGTTTGAACGCTTCGTCAAACTGAACTCCTTTATTAAAGGAACAGGACTCGGACTAGCCATCTGCCGTGTCATAGTAGAAAGACTGGGCGGGGTTATCGGAGTGGAATCTAAAGAAGGAGAAGGCTCTCGCTTCTGGTTCAGAATTCCAAGGTCAGAGAAAATTGAGAAATAATAAAAGAAAAGAGGATATTGTGAAAAGTATGTTCCAATATCCTCTTTATCCTATATTCTTAATGTAAGAGTATGCTTAAAGTGCAGTCTCTAATATCCTGCGGGCAACAGCACCCGTTACATTTCCATTCTCTCCATATTTAGCACCACGTTCATTGAATCGACGTTCGACTTCCAAGATAGTATCCTGTCCGATGTTCTCTTCATGCAAACGTGTAGTCAGCCCAAGTGAACGGAAGAACTCTTCGGTATGACAAATCGCTTCATCAATCCGTTCTTCTCGCGTACCGGAAGTAATTCCCCAGACTCTTTCACCATACTGCAAAAGCTTGTCTCCTTTTTCTTCATGAAGCACCTGTAAAGTGGCAGGAAGAACAATGGCTAACGTATGACCATGTGTCAATCCGTGCAAAGCAGTAATTTCATGGCCAATCATGTGAGTTGCCCAGTCTTGCGACACTCCCATAGCAATAAATCCATTCAATGCCATTGTAGCCGAAAGCATAAAATCAGCCATCAGTTGATAATCATGCTGGTTTTCATGAATTTTCGGAGCTATTTCCACCAAAGTTTGTAAAATGCCTTCCGCCCAACGGTCCATAATGCGGCTCTGCCCGGGAGTAGTCATATATTGCTCCATCACATGAACAAAGGTATCAGCCAAACCACAGGCCACCTGATGAGGAGGCAAGGTAAAGGTTACTTCCGGGTCAAGAATAGAGAAGATTGGATAGTTGGCATAAAAAGGATATTTCTCTTTTGTTTCACGACGGGAAATAACTGCCCCGTTATTCATCTCCGAACCGGTAGCGGGCAAAGTCAATACAGTGGCAAGAGGTACAGTATGAGTGACTGGACGTCCGGCAAGTACTAAATCCCAGGCATCACCATCATACAGAATTCCTGCGGAAATCAATTTCGTACCGTCAATAACGGAACCACCACCAACAGCCAGCAGATAATCTACTTTCTCTTCTTTTCCCAAAGCAATAGCTTTACGAAGAGTTTCAATGGCAGGATTGGGTTCGATTCCCCAGAATTCTACTGTAAAATGATTCTTCAATGCTTCTTTTACCTGATCGTACACTCCGTTTTTCTTCACGCTTCCGCCGCCAAAAGTAATCATAATACGCTTGTCGGATGGTATTTCTTTAGCCAGCCGGGCAATCATCCCTTTTCCCATTATCAGTTTCACGGGATTTTGAAAAATAAAATTTTCCATATCGTTAGTCTATTGTTATTATTTTGGTTATCAGCCACTCTCCTTGCAAAGATACATGATTTATCCGAACCCTGTCAGAATCAAGCGAAGAATTGTTGTGCCACGGAGGGAACCATAGCCGACAACCAAGGTTTCATATCTTCTGCTACCAATAACCAATACAATAATAATATAATGAAAATGGCAATAGCAATACCTACTAAAACTTTTCTCTGTTTCATAATTGTTTTTGTTTAAATATTCAATATTTATAAGAACAGTTCAGGTTGAAAATTGTTCTATATCAGAAAAATGAAGGTAAAAGAGAAAAAAAGTCATTTTTTGTTTGCTGTTTCAAACAAAGTGTCTATATTTGCCCCCATAAAATTACAAAAGACAATGAGAACAATGTTAGTAAATACATATTGGTGGTGGCACCCGTTACAACTCCGACAGTCGTAAGGGAGCAGTGCTCGTATGTATATACCTCATTAAAGATATAACAGATTTGAAAGAGCCCTGTCGCAACTTGCGGCAGGGCTCTTTTTATTTGCCCATTTTCGAACAGATTTAGATAATAACATAAAAAAATAGATAGGATTATGAAAAGTTTTTTAGTTGACCAGGATGGCTATTACGGAGAATTCGGTGGTGCTTACGTACCGGAAATCCTCCACAAATGTGTTGAGGAACTGACAAACAAGTACCTCGAAGTGATTGAAAGCGAAGAATTTAAAAAGGAATTTGAGCAATTATTACGCGACTACGTAGGACGCCCTTCCCCACTCTATCTGGCAAAACGCCTTTCCGAAAAGTATGGTTGCAAGTTGTATCTGAAACGGGAAGACCTGAATCATACCGGTGCACACAAAATCAACAACACCATCGGACAAATCTTGCTGGCACGCCGCATGGGAAAGAAGCGCATCATCGCCGAAACCGGAGCCGGACAACATGGAGTAGCAACAGCTACCGTGTGTGCATTGATGGATATGGAATGTATCGTTTATATGGGAAAGACGGATGTAGAACGCCAGCACATCAATGTGGAGAAAATGAAAATGCTGGGAGCTACCGTTATTCCCGTTACTTCCGGAAATATGACCTTGAAAGACGCCACCAACGAAGCGATCCGCGACTGGTGCTGTCATCCTGCCGACACTTATTATATCATCGGCTCTACCGTAGGCCCTCATCCTTATCCTGATATGGTGGCACGCCTGCAATCTGTTATCAGCGAAGAAATAAAAAAACAACTGCAAGAAAAAGAAGGACGTGACTATCCGGATTATCTGATAGCCTGCGTCGGAGGAGGAAGTAATGCTGCCGGAACGATTTATCATTATATCAATGATGAACGGGTAGGCATCATTCTGGCAGAAGCCGGAGGCAAAGGAATAGAAACCGGAATGACCGCCGCTACCATCCAACTCGGTAAAATGGGAATTATCCACGGAGCGCGTACTTACGTCATCCAAAACGAAGACGGACAGATTGAAGAGCCTTACTCGATTTCCGCCGGACTGGATTATCCGGGCATTGGCCCGATACACGCCAATCTTGCCGCACAAAGACGTGCCAACGTTTTGGCAATCAATGACGACGAAGCAATAGAAGCCGCTTACGAACTAACTAAACTCGAAGGTATTATCCCTGCACTGGAATCTGCCCATGCATTAGGAGCTTTGAAAAAATTGAAGTTCAAACCGGAAGATATCGTTGTATTGACTGTTTCAGGACGAGGAGACAAAGATATTGAAACCTATTTATCGTTTAATGAACAGCAATAAGTAATTAGTAAACCATTATTCGTAATCAATAATCAAGCAATTATAGAAATGAAAACATTTAATTATACAACTCATAGCAAACAAGTGCTCGGAGATATGCATACTCCCGTCAGCATTTACCTGAAAGTCCGCGACATGTATCCGCAATCTGCATTAATGGAAAGTTCCGATTATCATGCCGGAGAAAATTCCTTGTCATTTATAGCCCTCTGTCCCCTGGCAAGCATCGGTATAAACAGTGGAATTGTCACTGCCAAATATCCCGATAACAGCCGCACGGAAGAACCCTTGACAAAAACCTTCCATGTAGAAAAGGCCATGAACCGGTTTATCAATCAATTCCAAGTGACCGGAGATAATAAGAATGTATGTGGACTTTACGGATACACGACGTTTAACGCTGTGAAATACTTCGAGCACATCCCGGTGAAAGAAAGTCACGATGAGCAAAATGATGCTCCGGATTTGCTATACATATTATATAAGTATGTCATTGTTTTCAATCATTTCAAAAATGAATTGACACTCGTTGAAATGTTGTCCGAAGGAGAAGAAAGCGGCTTGCCGGAACTGGAAGCAGCCATCGAAAACCGGAATTATGCTTCTTACAATTTCTCTGTAACAGGTCCCGTTACCAGCCCTATCACCGACGAAGAACATAAAGCCAATGTCCGCAAAGGAATCGCACACTGTATGCGTGGAGATGTTTTCCAAATCGTACTTTCCAGAAGATTTATCCAACCTTATGCCGGAGATGATTTCAAAGTTTACCGCGCACTCCGCAGCATCAATCCTTCTCCTTATCTTTTCTACTTCGATTTCGGAGGATACCGCATCTTCGGTTCTTCACCGGAAACACATTGCAAAATCGAAGATGGTCGTGCTTACATCGATCCGATTGCCGGAACTACCCGCCGTACCGGAGATATAGTAAAAGACCGGGAACTGACAGAAGCTTTACTAGCCGATCCTAAAGAAAATGCAGAGCATGTCATGCTGGTTGATCTTGCCAGAAACGACCTTTCCCGTAATTGTCATGATGTACGCGTTCTATTCTATAAGGAACCACAATATTATAGCCATGTCATTCACTTGGTAAGCCGCGTCAGCGGTATGTTGAATGAGGGCGCAGACAAAATAAAAACGTTTATTGACACGTTTCCTGCCGGCACATTAAGCGGTGCTCCCAAAGTACGCGCTATGCAGTTAATCAGCGAAATCGAACCACATAATCGTGGAGCCTATGGTGGCTGTATCGGTTTTATCGGATTGAACGGCGAATTAAACCAGGCTATCACCATCCGTACTTTTGTAAGCCGCAACAATGAACTCTGGTTCCAAGCCGGAGGAGGTATTGTAGCCCGCAGTCAGGATGAATACGAACTGCAAGAGGTGAACAATAAACTGGGAGCACTGAAAAAGGCGATTGATTTAGCTGTCAAACTAAAAAATTGAAAGCAGAGATAGTATTTGAACAACCATTTTACAATGACAATAAAAATGAAAATATTACTTTTAGATAACTACGACTCTTTCACTTATAACCTACTGCACGCAGTGAAAGAATTAGGGGCTACAGATGTAGAAGTAGTCCGCAACGACCAGATAGAGCTTGATGAAGTAGACCGATTTGATAAAATCATCCTGTCTCCCGGACCGGGCATACCCGAAGAAGCCGGACTGCTATTACCTATTATTAAAAGATATGCTCCGACCAAAAGTATTCTGGGTGTCTGCCTCGGTCATCAAGCCATCGGCGAAGCTTTCGGAGCACGTCTGGAAAATCTCAAAGAAGTATATCATGGAGTACAGACTCCGATTACCATCCTTCACCAGGATTTGCTTTTTGAAGGGTTGGGAAAAGAAATCCCTGTCGGAAGATACCATTCCTGGGTAGTCAGCCGGGAAGGTTTTCCCGATTGCCTGGAAATAACGGCAGAAAGTCAGGAAGGACAAATCATGGCAATCCGCCATAAGACCTACCATGTACATGGTATTCAGTTCCATCCCGAATCAGTATTAACTCCGCAAGGAAAAGAAATTATTAAAAACTTCTTAAACGATTAAACTTATGAAACAGATTCTATACAAACTTTTCGAACATCAATATCTAGGACGCGATGAGGCTCGCACCATTTTACAGAACATCGCACAAGGAAAATATAATGATGTACAGGTAGCCTCTTTAATTACCGTCTTTCTGATGCGTAATATCTCTGTGGAAGAATTATGCGGTTTCCGCGATGCATTGCTTGAAATGCGTATTCCGGTTGATTTAAGTGAATTTGCTCCGATAGATATCGTAGGAACCGGAGGTGATGGAAAAAATACATTTAATATTTCCACAGCTTCTTGTTTCACTGTTGCCGGAGCCGGTTTCCCGGTTGTGAAACATGGTAATTACGGAGCAACATCAGTCAGCGGTGCCAGTAATGTGATGGAGCAACACGGTGTAAAGTTCACCAGTGACATCGATCAACTGCGTCGTAGCATGGAAAAATGTAATCTTGCCTATCTGCATGCTCCTTTATTCAATCCGGCATTAAAGGCTGTAGCTCCGGTTCGTAAAGGATTGGCAGTACGCACTTTCTTTAATATGCTCGGTCCGTTGGTTAATCCGGTATTACCGGCCTATCAACTTTTAGGAGTTTACAACCTCCCGTTACTTCGCCTCTATACCTATACTTATCAGGAAAGCAAGACGAAATTTGCCGTTGTTCATAGTCTCGACGGATATGACGAAATCTCTCTGACAAATGAGTTTAAAGTGGCGACCAGCGATCATGAAAAGATTTACGCTCCCGAGAGTCTCGGATTCTCCCGCTATAAGGAAACTGACCTGGATGGTGGACAAACACCGGAAGATGCAGCTAAGATTTTCGACCAGATCCTGAATAACAAAGCTACGGAAGCTCAAAAGAATGTAGTGGTAGTCAATTCAGCTTTCGCCATCCATGTGATTTGTCCGGAGAAGACTATTGAAGAATGTATTGCTCTCGCCAAAGAGTCATTGGAAAGTGGACGCGCATTAGCAACTTTGAAGAAATTCATTGAGTTAAATAGTTAAATGTAAAATTAGGCACGGATTACGCGGATTACACAGTTCTTGTTAATCCGAAGCCGTAAAATCCGTGTACCCCGTGCCTAAATCATCATAAATATAAAAACCTACGAACTGATGAAAGATATATTATCAGAGATTATAGCAAACAAACGATTTGAAGTTGACCTGCAAAAGCAGGCTATCTCCATCGAGCAATTACAGGAAGGTATCAGCGAAGCTCCGACCTCTCGTTCTATGAAGCAGGCATTATCCTCTTCTGCATCGGGTATTATCGCTGAATTCAAGCGCCGGTCTCCGTCCAAAGGATGGATAAAGAAAGAAGCATGCCCGGAAGAGATTGTCCCCTCCTATGCAGCAGCAGGAGCCTCCGCCCTTTCCATCCTTACCGACGAGAAGTTTTTCGGAGGAAGCCTGAAGGATATCCGCACTGCACGCCCTTTGGTAGAGATCCCCATTCTTAGGAAGGACTTCATCATTGACGAATACCAGCTTTATCAAGCCAAAATTGTCGGTGCCGATGCCGTACTTCTTATCGCAGCCGCATTAGAACCGGAGAAATGTAATGAACTTGCAGAAAAAGCTCATGAACTAGGTCTGGAAGTTCTCCTGGAGATTCACAGCTCCGAGGAATTAATATACATCAACAAGAAAATAGATATGGTAGGAATCAACAACCGTAATCTAGGTACTTTCTTCACTGATGTAGAAAACTCTTTCCGCTTGGCCGGACAACTCCCCCAAGATGCTGTATTGGTATCCGAGAGCGGCATCTCCGACCCGGAAATAGTAAAACGACTTCGGGCAGCCGGATTCCGGGGATTCCTGATCGGTGAAACATTTATGAAAACACAGCAACCGGGAGAAACTTTACAGAATTTCCTGCAAGCAATCCAATAAACTAATTATTCAAAACGGACAGCCCTATGATTAACGGAAAAATTATCAAAGTATGCGGTATGCGTGAAGCTGAAAACATACAGGACGTAGAGTCTATCGAAGGCATAGATATGCTGGGATTCATCTTCTATCCTAAATCTCCCCGATATGTCTACGAGCTTCCGGCTTACTTGCCCATTCACGCTCAGCGTGTCGGAGTTTTCGTCAACGAAGACAAGCAGACAATCAGCATGTATGCTGATCGTTTCGGACTGAATTATGTGCAGCTCCACGGAAATGAATCGCCGGAATACTGCCGGTCCTTACATTCCACTGGATTGAAAATCATCAAGACCTTTTCAGTAGACCGTCCCAAAGATTTGAGAAAGGTATATGACTATGAAAAAGTCTGTGATCTTTTTCTGTTCGATACCAAATGCGAACAGTATGGTGGTTCGGGAAATCAATTCGACTGGAGCATTCTGGATATGTACAATGGACATGTACCCTTTCTATTGAGTGGAGGTATTAACTCGTACAGTGCCAATGCCCTGAAAGAGTTCAAGCATCCCCGGCTTGCCGGATACGATCTCAACAGCCGTTTTGAATTGAAACCGGGAGAAAAGGATCCGGAGCGTATCCGGACATTTTTAAATGAATTAAAATCATAATCTAAAAATTTCAACGTCATGAATAGAATTAATCAACTTTTCAATAGTAACAAGAAAGACATACTTTCTATTTATTTTTGTGCCGGTACTCCTACTTTAGATGGCACTGCCGATGTAATCCGCACGCTCGAAAAGCACGGAGTGAGCATGATTGAAGTCGGCATTCCTTTCAGTGACCCGATGGCAGATGGCATTGTTATTCAGAATGCCGCTACTCAGGCATTGCGCAACGGTATGTCTCTAAAACTTCTTTTTGAACAATTACGGGATATTCGCAAAGACGTAAAAATCCCACTTGTACTTATGGGATATTTAAATCCAATCATGCAATTCGGATTTGAGAATTTCTGCCGTAAATGTGTGGAATGTGGTATCGACGGCGTCATTATCCCTGACCTCCCTTTCCGTGATTATCAAGAACATTATCGTATCATTGCCGAACGCTATAACATCAGAGTGATTATGCTCATCACACCGGAAACCAGCGAAGAACGGGTACGCGAGATAGATACACATACCAGCGGATTTATTTATATGGTTTCATCAGCAGCAACCACCGGAGCGCAACAGGATTTCAACGAACAAAAACGGGCTTACTTCAAAAAGATAGAAGATATGCACCTGAACAATCCGTTGATGGTAGGGTTTGGCATCTCCAATAAAGCGACATTCCAAGCAGCTTGTGAACACGCTTCCGGAG
Organism: Bacteroides sp. L008; assembly: GCF_040812255.1. Classification (NCBI taxonomy): domain Bacteria; kingdom Pseudomonadati; phylum Bacteroidota; class Bacteroidia; order Bacteroidales; family Bacteroidaceae; genus Bacteroides; species Bacteroides sp. L008. The sequence continues at coordinate 1,652,582 of NZ_JBFNXO010000001.1, forward strand.
CTATCATCGGAAGCAAGTTCGTCACTCTGCTTGAAGAAGAAAAAGACCCGGAAAAAGCTATTCTGAAATTAAAAGAAGCATTGAAGTAAGTACAACAGACGGCAATCCGGCAATCAGTAATTAAGTAGAATGATTTGGTACGGTTATTCTGCTTAATTACTTTGATTATTTACCTATAACGATATAGAAGCCATTTTCTTATAATTCATCTGATTATTCCGCATAATTATTCAGATTTATAACATTTCATCATAAACTACATACAAATTCATCATTTACTGCTCATAATTCGTAATTAATCTATATCTTTGTCAGTGTTTTAACAGTAATTCAACAATTATGAGAGCAGAAACCCCTTCCGTTTTGTTAATTTACACGGGTGGAACTATCGGAATGATAGAGAATCCGGAAACAGGCGCTTTAGAAAACTTCAACTTCGATCATTTGCTTAAACATGTGCCCGAGCTAAAAAGATTCAACTATCGCATCTCTTCCTACCAGTTCGATCCCCCTCTCGACTCTTCGGACATGGAACCTGCTTACTGGGCAAAACTGGTAAAGATCATCAATTACAATTATGATTATTTCGATGGTTTCGTCATCCTTCATGGAACAGACACAATGGCTTACACTGCCTCTGCACTAAGTTTCATGCTCGAAAATCTAAGTAAACCTGTCATCCTCACAGGTTCCCAGCTCCCGATCGGGACTTTGCGCACAGACGGAAAGGAAAACCTCATCACAGCCATCGAAATTGCTGCAGCTAAAAACCCGGATGGTACAGCCATCGTTCCTGAAGTTTGTATTTTCTTTGAGAATCATTTAATGCGCGGTAACCGTACCACCAAAATCAATGCGGAGAATTTCAACGCTTTCCGATCTTTCAATTATCCGCCATTGGCACGGGTAGGTATCCACATTAAATATGAACCTAATCTCATTCGGAAACCAGACCCGACAAAACCGTTAAAACCACATTATCTGTTCGACACCAATGTGGTTATTCTAACGCTTTTTCCGGGCATTCAAGAGAGTATCGTGACTTCTCTGCTTCATGTTCCGGGATTGAAAGCGGTTGTCATGAAAACCTTCGGTTCGGGAAATGCTCCGCAAAAAGAATGGTTCATCCGCCAACTAAAGGAAGCTACCGATCGTGGAATTATCATTGTCAACATTACACAATGTGCCTCCGGAGCAGTAGAAATGGGACGTTACGAAACAGGAATGCATCTTCTGGAAGCAGGTGTAATCAGTGGATATGACAGTACTCCCGAATGTGCCATAACAAAGCTCATGTTTTTATTGGGACATGGATTACCCAACAAGGATATCCGATATAAAATGAACTCCTGCTTAATAGGAGAGATCACCAAGTCTTAAGTTAAATCCATCTATTATAACCCCTTGATTTTCATTTTAAACAGTTGTATAAAAGTGAAAATCAAGGGCATTCTTTTCATCATCATCAAGGCCGAATCAAACCTAAAAGAGCCAAAGAAGAACCAAAACGGAAATATAGTTGTTTTCACTCTATAAAATAACAGAAAAAACATTTCCAATAAAAGATATGCAGTTATTTTTGTAATGGATTTGGTTACAAACAATCAAGCAATAATACATTATGATGAAGAAAACAATTCAATTTGTACCTATCATTGCAATAGCAATGGCAGGTACTATGTCTAGTTGTGTTGACTCTGGAAAGGATCTCTATGATCCGTCTTACGAAACACCTAACCCGATGGGAGATGGCTTTGCTGCTCCCGATGATATCGATTGGAGCATGATAACCACTAAAAATGTCTCGGTCGAAGTGAAAGATGAAGAAGGAGGGTTATTTGCTTATTTAGTTGAAATATATGCAGATGATCCCTTAACTAACGAAAATGCCTCCGTACTAGCTACAAGAACAGCTAATAAAGAAAACAACTTTAAAGTTACAGCCGCTATCAGTCTGCTGCCAACTCAAAAGGGTATTTATGTGAAGCAAACCGACCCTAGAGGACGTGAACAGGTATATCAGTTCGATGTGCCGGAAAACAGCGATAACATGATCTGTAAACTCTATTATGCAGGATCCACTGCACAAAATAGGGCGTTGATGAGTCGTGCCGCTGCTACAAGAGGCTTTTCATTTGAAAAGCCTGATTACTATTCCATACCTGCTAATGCAAAAGAAGTGACTGAAATGTCAGGAACCACTTTGCAGCGTGATGCTTCTTACAAAATCACCTCTGACTATACCGGCACATTCAAGTTTGACGGTTATGATGGTGAGATTGCAACCAAAGTTTATGTAGATGCCAAATGGACGATTCCCGCAACATTCCAATTCCAAAACGGAATTGAAATCATTGTGATGAATAATGCTAAAATTGAAGCATCAGGAACCATGACGTTCATTAGAAACTCCATGTTGACCATTATGGAAAAGGGAGAAGTAAATGCAGAGGATATATCATTCACTAATGGAGCGCCTGCCGCATTAAGAAACTGGGGCACACTGACTGTAGTAAACACAATGACGCTACATTCCGGTGCAACACTCTACAACAAAGGAACCATAGCCAGCAAGAATATCTCAATCAATTCCAATACGAAAATTGTGAATGACAATAAAATCAGTTTGGAAGGAGAATTAAATCTGCCGTCTAATTTCTCATTGGAAAATAACGGAGAGATTTATGGAGAGAAATTAATTGCAAATTCCGACGCTGTTGCTACTAACAACAACATCATGAAGTTTACAACCATCAGTCTTACCAATACGACTGTCAATAACGCTTGTAGCATGGAAGCAACTACCTCTTTCTATGCCAACGGAGCGACGTTTAACTTTACTCAAGGATATTTGAAAGCTCCTAAAATGGAGTTTGTTAATGGAACAGTAAATTTAAGTGATGGTTCTATGCTGGATGCTACGACAAGTATCAGCATACCTCCCGGTTATGCCAAGTTTTATGGAAAAGGCGAAAATACTTCTATGATCAAATCACCGGTTATCACCGGACAAGGTTTCACGTATGATGGAAATTTGGTTATTGAATGTGATAACCACGTTAAAAAGGAACAATGGTGGGAGAACTTCCATGTATTGAATGGCGCATACTTTACCAAAATGGGAGAATCCAAAGTTGCGATAGAAGTCTGTACAGGTACCAAGAATAATGGTAATGAAGGAGGAGATCCTGAAGATCCTAAGTTCCCGATCATCATGGATGATAATCGTAATTATGCTTATCTGTTTGAAGACCAATGGCCTTTATATGGGGATTACGATATGAACGACCTTGTTCTGATTGTCAAGGAAAGAAAGATCTCTATCAACAAGAGCAATAAAGCAGAAGAGTTCACGTTAAGTCTTGATTTATCGGCTACCGGAGCTACCAAGAGTATTGGAGCTGCTATCATGCTGGACGGTGTTCCTGCCAGCACCATTACGCAGCCGGTGGAATTCAGTGATAACTCTCTTTTTAAAGGTTTCAATGTGAATAGTAATCTGATTGAGAATGGACAGGACTATGCGGTTATTCCATTATTTGACGATGCTCACAAAGCTTTGGGAAGAGACCGTTACGAACAGATTAACACGATTGCAGGCCACTCTGCTAATACGAGTCCTAAAAATATCAGCTTCACTATAAAGTTCAACAATCCTATCTCTGTGGATGAACTTAATATCAACAAACTGAATGTTTTCATCTTCGTAGAAGGAAACAGGAACCAGCGTAAGGAGATTCATATTGTCGGCTATCAGCCAACTAAGTTGGCAAATACCGATTTGTTCGGAGGAAACAACGACGATAGCTCTACTTCCCGCAAGAGATATTATATCAGCAAAGATAACCTGGCATGGGGAATCATGGTTCCGACAGACTTCAAATGGCCGTTGGAATATGTGAATATCAAATCTGCTTACTCATTATTCGAAAGTTGGGTAACCAGTGGCGGTACTAAGAATGAAGAATGGTGGAAAACTTTTGATTCATCAAGAGTATATAAATAAAGCCTAACAATTAATCTTTAACACGGATTTCATAAAACAGGAATCCGTGTTTTTTCATTAAGATGCTGTAAGTTGCAATTAATAGAAAAAAAAGATATATCACGAATTTTACTCTCCAGATTGGGGATTATTCTAAAATAATATCTATATTTGCAGTGTATCACAAATATTATGTGACAACAATCTTAATCTACAAATCAAATAACAAAGCAAGCGATAGAAAGGTCTATTCGTATGAAGAAAAAAATATTACTAGTCGATGATAAATCGACAATCGGAAAAGTGGCCGGTGTGTATCTAGGAAAAGAGTATGATTTTACCTATTTGGAAGATCCCATCAAAGCAATAGAATGGCTTAATGAAGGCAATGTACCTGACCTCATTATTTCAGACATTCGTATGCCTCTCATGATGGGGGATGAATTCTTAAGATACATGAAGAACAATGAATTATTCAAGTCAATTCCTATCGTTATGTTATCCAGTGAGGAAAGTACAACGGAAAGAATCAGACTATTGGAAGAGGGAGCAGAAGACTATATCCTGAAACCATTCAACCCTTTGGAACTCAAAATCCGAATCAAAAAGATTATTGACTAATACCGGGTCTTCTACACATGCAATATTTTGTTTATATAGGCAGAGATAGCAAAACAATAGAACTACTCTCCCGACTAAGTATTGGGGTATTCTATGCTGCGCCCAACTGTAGCAAAGCTGTCAAAGTATTGGAGAAAATACGCGAAAAATACGACGCCGCTCTATTTTTCGAGCAAGTGAACATATCCAAAGATATTGCAGATATCCAATACATGCGTAAAAAGTATCCGGGGCTTTATATGGTACTCGTTATCGACTCCTTATCTAAGGAAGAAGCATCTGAATACCTTAAAGCCGGTATCAACAATACGATAAAATATGAAACAAGCCAGGAGGCTGTAAAAAATTTATCAACTTTCCTTAAACGAAGAAAAGATCAGAAAATAAAGGCACTCCAACTGAAAGCACAAAATATAAATGCTTTCCGACTGCCTTTATGGAAAAGAACTTTTGATATATTCTTTTCAGGAATGGCGATATTATGTCTTTCTCCTCTCTTAATCTTTACTGCACTAGCTATCCGGGTAGAAAGCAAGGGTCCCATTATCTACAAATCCAAACGAGTAGGGAGCAATTATCAGATATTCGACTTCCTTAAATTCCGTTCGATGTATACCGATGCCGACAAGCATTTAAAAGATTTCAATGCCCTTAACCAATACCAGCAGGAAGATGAGGATATTTGGGGAGAAGAACCGGAAGCGGAAGTGAATGAAGAAATCAATGAAGAAGAAATCCTCTTGATATCCGACGATTTCGTAATCTCCGAAGAAGACTACATTAATAAGAAGTCCAAGGAAAAAAGCAATGCTTTCGTCAAACTGGAAAATGACCCTCGAATAACTAAGATTGGACGTATTATACGTAAATATAGTATTGACGAATTACCCCAGCTTATTAATATCTTAAAAGGGGATATGTCAATAGTAGGCAACCGCCCTCTCCCACTCTATGAAGCCGAGTTACTGACAAGCGATGAACACATCGACCGTTTTATGGGTCCGGCCGGATTGACCGGTTTATGGCAGGTAGAGAAAAGAGGCGAAGCCGGTAAACTTTCTGCTGAAGAACGCAAGCAATTGGATATCACCTATGCAAAGACATTCTCTTTCTGGTTGGATATAAAGATTATTCTGAAAACAGTTACTGCATTCATTCAAAAAGAGAATGTATAATCTCCTTCCAGATGATAGACTCTTATATCTACATAATAGATGATCTGGTATTCTTCTGTACAGGACTTTTGCTCCTATACCTCTTTGTGATGGCCATAGCCTCACATTGCAAACATATCATCTACCCGAAAGCTCAAAAAGAATATGGTTGCGCCATTCTCGTTCCGGAGGGAAGTATTCTTCCGGACATGTATAAAGAAGAGGCGTACGAGTTTATCACATACAGCAATCTGCATCAGACAATCAACAGTTTAGATCAGGAACGATACGCCCTGGTTCTCTTCCTGTCCAATACAGCATGCGCTTTATCTCCGCAATTCCTGAATAAGATATATAATGCCTATGATGCCGGTGTACAAGCCATCCAACTACATACGGTAGTAGAAAACCGCAAAGGTGTCCGTAATCGCTTCCAAGCCATACGTGAGGAAATAAAAAACAGCCTCTGCAGAGCCGGCAATACACAATTCGGACTGTCATCCAATTTATTGGGGACTAATATGGCAATTGACCTAAAATGGCTGCAAAAGAACATGAAAAGTTCTAAGACTAATATTGAACGAAAATTATTCCGACAGAATATATACATTGACTACTTGCCGGATGTGATCGTTTATTGCCAGTCCGCGCCCGTCTGTCCTTACCGTAAACGTATTCGGAAAACAACTTCCTACTTACTCCCTTCCATATTTGAAGGAAACTGGAGTTTCTGCAACCGGATCGTACAACAATTAACGCCTTCTCCGCTTACATTATGTATCTTCGTAAGTATCTGGGCTTCGTTGATTACCATATATAATTGGACCTTATCATTCGGATGGTGGATTGCACTTTTCGGTCTATTAATCACTTATAGCCTGGCAATTCCTGATTATCTGGTAGAGGACAAAAAGAAGAAAAAACATTCAATATGGAGAAGAAAACACTTAAACAGCGAATTAAAGAAAACCCCGGCTTAAAACAAGCTGCACATCGTTTTATCATGCATCCCGTTAAAACTCGCCCTAATTGGTGGATACGGCTCTTCGATTTCATATACCTGAAACGCGGAAAGGGCTCTGTCATCTATCGGAGTGTACGCAAAGACCTCCCTCCTTTCAACCGGTTCTCTTTGGGTAGATATTCTGTTGTCGAAGACTTCTCCTGTCTGAATAATGCAGTTGGCAACTTAACAATAGGAGATTACACACGCATCGGATTGAGAAACACAATCATAGGTCCGGTTAATATTGGCGATCATGTCAACCTGGCACAGAATGTAACGGTCACAGGGCTCAACCATAATTATCAGGATGCAGAAAAGATGATTGACGAACAAGGCGTCAGCACACTGCCCGTTGTCATCGAAGATGATGTATGGGTAGGCGCCAATTCAGTCATTCTACCGGGAGTAACTTTAGGGAAACATTGTGTAGTGGCTGCCGGAAGTGTAGTCAGCCATTCCGTCCCACCCTATTCAATATGTGCCGGATGCCCTGCAAGAATCATAAAAACATACGATTTCGAGACTAAAGAGTGGAAAAAAGTAGAGAAAACACCTGCTACTAACCATAAATAGTGAGAATAGCTACAGAATATACCTCATAAAGGTGATTGTGACACATTCTGAAACGCATTATCTTTGCAGTATCAGAATTGAATTAATTAGTCATAATTTTATTACGTAGCCACATTTAAGTAAAAAATGAAATAGAGTCCCGCCGAAGCGATTTCGTCGGGATTTTGTTTTTTATTACCCTCCTAACCTGCAAGATCAAGCAACCATATTCATCGATAAGTTTTCGTCCACAAAATAGTGACGCTATCCGGCAAGGATAGTGACGGGATATGTATGGGATAGTAACGGTATCATTGTCATATACCGTCACTATTTTTTTACGCTCACAGGGATTCTTAAACCCACTATATAATCTAGACTAATAATAATGCTCTCTGTTTAACCCATAACAATACGACCGACTTAAATCGCATATAATAAAAAAACGAGCTAATTCTTTTTATAGAACCACTCGCCACTGCATCAGAAAAGCCTAAAGGCTTTTCTATAGTACCTCAAATTTCCTGAAAACCAATTTTCTTTTTACCTAAAAACGTCTTACCTATTGTTATCCTTTTACCTTCTATTAAAAACTTATCCTATTGAACTAAACTAAAAAACTTTTATACCTTAAAACTATCTAATCTAATACCTTATTTAATATTTTCTTTTACCTTATAAACTAACAGCAATTTCTCAACTGCTTTGCAAAGGTACGAATATTTTTCGTGTGCGCAAACGGTTTTATATTTTATAACACTTCCGCAGGCTATAAATCTTTCACATCGCTCAACGCAACCAACTTATTTACAATAGCATAGATAGTCAAACCGGCAGCACTATGTATTTGCAATTTTTTGCTAATATTTCTCCGATGTGTAATCACCGTATGAATCGACAAAAATAGCTTTTCCGCTATTTCCTTATTTGTCATTCCCTTCACCACACAGATGACGATCTCCTTTTCCCGCTGGCTAAGCGTGTCCTGATTATCCATCTCTTCTTCCTCGGAAACCACATTCAGTAAACCTGCAATTTTCTTAGAAAGAGTTTCCAAATCATCGAATATTGAAATAGACTCATCATACTTACCCAATAATGAAGCATCTACAAAAGAAGTAACCAAAGCTATTAAACGTATTCTTTTACCGGATATTTCATCTCGAAACTTAGCTACATCAAAGTAATCACCAAAAGTAGGATTGACAATCAACATCTCCGGACATTGCGTCCGGACGCAATCGTGCAAAGCTTCAACAGACAACAATTCTATTGGTTGCACTTTTACGTTAGAAAGACGCTTCAATGCAGCAGTCAATCCACCACGAATAATTACAGAAGTCTCTGCAATAGCTATTCGAACGACTTCGTTATTTTTCATTTTCCCTAATCCTCCTTTCCAAATTCAGAATAGCAGGAACAAAAATATAGTCCTCAACCTTGCAATGAGATTCCAGTCCGGCTTCGCAAGCATATATGTCGAAAAGAGCCGCGTTCAGAAGATTCTCATTTGCTTTGGCAGGGCAATATTTAATAATGATATTTTTCAGTTCTGTCAATTTCTCCCCTACCTGATCGTGATGCTTGGAAAACGTACTGATCTGATAGTTTTTGGGAGCAACTCCTTTAATCAATGAATCGACATACTTAAATACGGTTTTCTCTTCATAATCCATGTGTTTACGCACCTCTCGTGTATATTCATCGAAAAACTTAAGGATGAGAAAAGCAACATCGTCTTGCGAACAGTCGATTGCCTCGATCAGTTTACGACGAATAGCAGGAAGAGAAAAATCCAGAAAATAAATATGTGCCTGCCGCAGATAATCAATCAATGCAGGTATGGAAATATCATCTTTATCTCCATCGAGCCGGGAAAAGCCTTCAGCCATAAAGTTGACTACAATCAGAAAGGTCCGGCAGTCTACTCCATTCAGTTCACAAACCTCCTTGACTGTCTTGTCACCGAACCCCAACGAAAGCCCAAAACGACTCATCACTTGCAACAAAGAATAATTATCGCTGATGAGATCGATCATCTTATCAGTTGACTTATATTTTTGTAAATTATCCATCATACCTATTTATATTAGAGACTGCAAAGGAACGGAATATTTTGCTGAAATGCAATCATCATTTATAGGTATTTTAATTCGCCGGAAATAGCCAAATACTAATTATATGCTACTATTTTGTGGCGCAACTTTAGGCAAGCTAGTCTTTTTTTAGTAATTTTGTCGCTATCAATTTGTAATTAGTAACTCGTAATTTGTAATTAATAAAATGGCAAACGAACTCGAACTGAAATACGGCTGCAACCCTAATCAAAAGCCTGCCCGTATCTTCATGAAAGAAGGCGAACTCCCCATCGAAGTATTGAATGGACGTCCCGGTTATATCAATCTATTGGATGCATTCAACAGTTGGCAACTAGTGAAAGAACTGAAAGAAGCTACCGGACTGCCGGCCGCCGCTTCTTTTAAACATGTCAGCCCTGCAGGTGCTGCTGTTGCGGTAGAAATGAGTGACACGCTGAAGAAGATTTATTTTGTCGATGACATGAAACTATCTCCATTGGCTACAGCATACGCCCGTGCACGTGGAGCAGACCGTATGTCGTCTTACGGAGACTTTATCGCATTGTCCGACACTTGCGACGAAGAAACAGCACGCATCATCAACCGTGAAGTATCCGACGGCGTCATTGCTCCTGACTATACTCCCGAAGCACTGGAGATTCTAAAGAATAAAAGAAAAGGAACCTATAATGTAATAAAGATAAATCCTGCATACCGCCCGGCTCCTATCGAACATAAAGATGTATTCGGAGTAACTTTCGAACAAGGAAGAAACGAATTGAAGATCGATGAAAGTCTTTTGAAAGAGATGCCTACGCAGAACAAGAAAATCCCGGCTGATGCAAAACGCGACTTAATCATTGCCTTAATCACTTTAAAATATACACAATCCAATTCTGTATGTTATGCCAAAGACGGACAGGCAATCGGTATTGGCGCAGGCCAACAGTCACGTATCCACTGTACGCGCTTGGCAGGAAATAAAGCAGATATCTGGTATTTACGCCAACACCCGAAAGTGATGAACTTGCCATGGATTGAGAAAATCCGTCGTGCAGACCGTGACAATACAATTGACGTTTACATCTCGGAAGATTATGACGACGTACTGGCAGACGGCATCTGGCAACAGTTCTTCACCGAAAAGCCGGAAATACTGACACGCGAAGAAAAACGGGCATGGTTGGATACGATGACAGGCGTAGCTTTAGGATCGGATGCATTCTTCCCATTCGGAGATAATATAGAACGCGCACACAAGAGTGGCGTCAGCTATATTGCACAACCGGGCGGATCAGTACGTGACGATCATGTGATTGGAACTTGCGACAAATACAATATGGCAATGGCATTTACAGGCATCCGCTTGTTCCACCATTAAAAAGATCGACCATTTTTTATTCCATATATCCCCATTTATAATGAGAAGGAGACAAATCTTCCATTATAAATGGGGATTTCCTATTTCTTTAAGACCCTCTATCTTTGCAGCGTTACATTTAAAAACGAATCAAAGATGAATAAAATTGGTGTATTTTATGGTTCCACAACCGGAACAACAGAAGACCTTGCCCGTCGAATAGCAGAGAAATTAGATGTACCATCGGCAGATGTATTTGATGTATCCAAGCTAACAGAGGCATTAGTCAATGAATATGACGTATTGGTGCTCGGTTCTTCCACATGGGGAGCAGGCGAACTCCAAGACGACTGGTACGATGGAGTCAAAGTTTTAAAGAAGTGTGATTTATCCCACAAATCTGTAGCTCTGTTCGGTTGCGGCGACTCTGACTCGTATAGCGACACATTCTGTGACGCAATAGGTATTCTTTATGAAGATCTGAAAGATACCCACTGTAAATTCTGTGGAGCAACAGATACTGCAGGCTATACCTTCGATTCCTCCATTGCCGTCGTAGACGGTAAGTTTGTAGGTCTTCCACTTGACGAAGTCAACGAAGATAGCAAAACAGACGAACGTATCAGCGCATGGGCTGAACAAGTGAAACAAGAAATTAGCTAATTTTACCTTAACATAAAAAGAATACTTTGCATCATGGCAACTGAAAGAATCATCCCCGGCGAAATCCGAATTTTTCTTAATCATATTTATGAGTTTAAGAAAGGCGTACGCAACATGGTACTTTACACAATGAGTAAAGAGCACGAAGAGTTTGCCATCCGCCGATTGAAAAATCAAAAGATCAGTTATATGATACAGGAAGTAGGTACCAATAAAATCAACCTGTTTTTTGGAAAGGCAGAATGTATGGAAGCCATGCGGCACATCATCATCCGTCCTTTAAACCAACTGACTGCCGAAGAAGATTTTATTTTAGGAGCCATGCTGGGATATGACCTTTGCCAGCAATGCAAACGATATTGCAGTAAAAAAGAAGGTATAAAGATAGCAGTTTAAGCGATAACCTTAGCATAAGTTTAGCTTTGTTTGTATGTAGTTTATCTGAGTTGAATCGTTTCTGAAAAGGCTGTTTCTTGATGGTAGAGATACTCAAGGGAACTGGCTGTAAAAGAAACGATTCGCTCAATTACAAACAAAAGCCACACCACACTGCCCATACATTGGCAGCATTTTCTATTTGTCCATGACAGCCGACAGATACTAATCCGACTAATCTCACATGTTAGAACAAACAAAGGTGTATTTCAGTAAATTTCATCATACTGTAATACACCTTTATTTGTTTTATTTCGTTACATATATCCTTATATTCACTCATTAGTTTTAAATTACCTACATATACTGAATTTAAGAAATAACTATGCCTACTATTGGGTATTGCGGTTATTTTTAACCTCACATAACTTTGCAGTCGAAAAAATTATAAAAAAGATGAGAAAATTAACTGCAATCATTATTCTTTGTTTCCTGTCATCTTACCGTACACTTTCAGCACAGGAAACAGAAGAGAAGTCTAAAGACAGTAAAACTTCTTCCACAGAAGAATATACTAAATTTCGTTTCGGAGGATATGGAGAAATGGCAGCAAGCTATAAAGATTATAATTTTAATCGTTTCACTCCAAATGGTTCCGGTAAACTAAATCGTGGAGAGATTTCCATTCCACGTTTTGTATTAGCCTTCGATTATAAATTCTCTTCCAAATGGGTGTTGAGCACCGAAATCGAATTTGAATATGGAGGCACGGGAGCAGCTCGTGAAATAGAATGGTTTGAAGAGAATGGCGAGTATGAAACAGAGATTGAAAAAGGTGGTGAAGTAGCTTTGGAACAATTTCATATCACCCGCCTCATTAATAAACACATCAATCTGCGTTTCGGACATATGATTGTACCGGTAGGATTGACAAATAACCACCATGAGCCAATCAATTTCTTTGGAGTCTACCGTCCGGAAGGTGAAACAACCATATTACCTTCAACATGGCATGAAACAGGTATTGCCGTATTTGGCGAGATAGGACGATTTGATTACGAACTTCAATTAGTCAATGGTCTTGATCCACAAGGCTTTCGCAGTGAAGACTGGATAAAAAACGGTAGACAAGGAGCCTTCGAAGTAAACAATTTTACCAGCCCGGCTTTTGTAGCCCGTGTTAACTACCATGGAGTGAAAGGATTAAGAGTAGGTGCTTCTTTCTATTACAACCAGACTGCAAAGAATGGAACTAAACCTTGGAGAAATACAGGTTATAAATTCCCGGTAACTATTGTAACCGGTGATTTACAATACAAAGGCTTTAATAACAATCTGATTGTACGCGGAAATGCCGTTTATGGAAATTTAGGGGCAAGCGGAGCCTTAACTACAATCAATAACAGTTCTTCAGCTGCTTCCGGTTACCCTAATACAACAGTAGCACAGAATGCAGTCAGTTATGGAGGCGAAGCAGGATATAATATAAGTTCTTTCTTTAACTCAAAAGCTCCCCGTATCTATCCTTTTATTCGTTATGAATATTACAATCCGATGGAAAAGACAGAAGCTAACACAGGTTTGTTGGCCGACAAACGTTTTCAGGTATCAGCCGTAACAGCAGGATTGAATTACTACGCTCTACCCAATCTAGTGATTAAAGCAGACTACACTCACCGCTCCATAGGAGGTGGAAAATATAACGACGAAAACTTAGTCTCTGTAGGCATAGCCTATATTGGTTGGTTTATCAAGAAATAAATATAACTTTTTAATAACAACAAAAATGAAAACATGGAAATTTTTGCCTATAATGGCAATAGGGGTATGTATGGCAATGACCTCTTGTAGTGAAGATTCTAAAAAAGAAGATGTTTCACCAAATCCATTTGCGGGTTTTAATACCCCGGACAGTGGCACTGCAACAGATGATGAATTAAAAGCTGCGGTTGCAACGTATGTAGATGATGTAGTGATTCCTACTTATGAAGATATGTACAATAAAGTAACCGCATTAAACACGGCAGTACAAAAGTTATCAACGTCCTCCAGTGATAATGATGTAGCCAATGCAGCAGACGCCTGGGTTGCAGCACGTAAACCTTGGGAAAAAAGTGAGGCCTTTTTATATGGTCCTGCAGATTTGAATAAGCTCGATCCTAGTCTGGATAGCTGGCCTTTAGATAAAGGAGGTATTGATGCAATTCTACAGTCTGGGAATTGGGAAGATGCTGTTGGAGGCGATGTAAACGATGATGATGACGCACCAGCTGATGCACCACAGAACTTGCGTGGTTTCCATACAGCCGAATATTTATTGTTTGAAGACGGTGAAGCAAAAAAAATCACAGACCTGGATGCTAATAAAATAGGATACCTCAAGGCTGTTGTCGGACGTATGTCAAAAGACACAGAGCTTTTGTTAAAAGGTTGGACAGAAGGTAAAAATCTGGAGAACGGTGCCTATAAAGATGCAATGAAAGCACCTAACGGAACTTACTCTATAAGCAATATCAAACAATCTGTTGCAATGATACTAAACTCTGACAATGGTGCAGAAGGAATTGCCAATGAAGTAGGTGCAACGAAAATCGGAGATCCGGTAGATAAGTGGAACAGCGGAGATAAAGAAGGTGGTGTATTAGCCGTAGAATCCTGGTATAGCTGGAACTCTTTAGATGACTATACAGATAACATTTACAGCATCCGTAATGCTTACTATGGTAGTTTAGACGGAACTGTTGCTAGTGCAAGTCTGTGCTCTATCATGAAAAAAGTGAATCCGACATTGAATGACATGGTTGTTAAGCAGATTCAGGAAACAATCACAGCAATCAATGATATACCTCACCCATTCCGTAACAATTTAGGTGCTACTACTGAAGTTAAGAATGCTCAAAACCAATGCGTATTTTTATGTAGCGGTCTGGCTTTAGTCCGCGCAAAATTAGCAGGAGAATAAACAATACTAATTATGATGACTAAGCTCTTTCTTTTAGGAAAGCCGGTTATCAAAGCATTACGAGGAGGATTCCCAAGGCGATTGGGAAGAATCCTCTTTGTTGCGATAAATATAGGCTTCCTACAAAGTTGTGATCATGATGCTTTTGACGGCATTATTTATAAGCCAAACGGAGAAATAGCGAAACCGGAGGAATTATCAGCCGGCATTTCCACTATCTTTTCTACCGTAAGTGGCGCTTACGACACCAATGCAGATTGGGTCACCGGTGAATTATTAACACGCTTCAATCGTGGCGATGGTTTGTATGATAATTCTCGTGGAGTAGGTACAGGCAGTGGTAATGGATTAGGTCCCATTTTTGGAGGTTATTCCTGCGGAGCTTGCCATAGAAACACAGGACGTACGACTCCTGCATGGGTGACAGGTGGTTCCGGTGCAGGCTTTTCATCTATGCTGGTTTATATTACACGCAAAACCGGAGGATACTTCCCCGAATATGGCCGTGTATTACATGATCAGTCCATTTATGGTGTAAAAGCCGAAGGTAAAATAAAGATAACCACTACTACCGAAAAGTTCAAATTTCCCGATGGAGAAGAATATGAATTGATAACTCCTCATTATGAAATAACAGATTGGTATGATTATGAAATAAAGCCCGAAGATCTGATTATTTCGGTACGTGCCCCTTTACGACATGTCGGCATGGGTCAGATGATGGCACTTAACCATGATGAACTGAAACAGTTGGCAGCTCAAAGCAACTATCCCGAATATGGCATTAGCGGACGCCTAAATTATGTGACGGAAAAAGGCAAATATGACATTGGAATATCCGGCAACAAAGCCAACCATCAGGATTTAACAGTAGAACTAGGATTCTCTTCGGACTTGGGAGTAACCAACGACCGTTTTCCACATGAAGTTGGTGAAGGACAATCACAAATGATGGGATTTGCCAACCAAGGTGTAGAGATTTCTACCCGTGACATGGAAGATGTCGATTTATACATGCAGACATTGGGAGTTCCTGCACGCCGCAATGTGGATGATGAAACCATCAAACATGGCGAGCAAATGTTCTATCAGGCAAAATGCCATTTATGCCATACCGTTACTCTACATACCCGCCCACGAGGCAGCATATTACTGAATGGAACTCAACTGCCCTGGCTGGGTAATCAGATCATTCACCCCTATTCCGACTTCTTATTACATGACATGGGGCAAGGATTGGCAGATGATTATCCGAGTGGTCTGGCACGCGGTTGTGAATGGCGTACTACTCCATTGTGGGGAATCGGCCTTCAGGAAATTGTCAACGGACATACCTATTTCCTACATGACGGACGGGCACGTAACCTGACAGAAGCGATCATGTGGCATGACGGTGAAGGAGCCGCTTCACGTTCTATTTTCTCTCACATGTCGAAAGAAGATCGCGCAGCCTTACTTACATTTTTGAACAGTTTATAATATAATCAGCAACAACAATGAAAAAAAAATTTCTAGTACTTGCGCTCACTGCATTTATGTGCAGCCACTCTTATGCTCAAGATTCAAATACAAAAGAAATCGATGATAAATATGTAGAGAATGACGTTGTTTCACTGGCGGGAAAGAAAGGTTTTTCTTTTTCTACCAAAGCCGGTGATTTTCTATTCAAACCCTATGCATTAGTTCAAACCAGCCTGTCTTTCAACCGATACGACGATCAAGGTTTGGAAAGCCTCTATGCACGCAACTGGGCAAACAGTGGTTTTGCTATTCCTAATGCCATCCTTGGATTTACAGGCAAAGCATTTGGAAAAGTCACATTCAACTTATCACTAAATGCGGCAAAAAGTGGTGCTGCCCTACTGCAACAAGCCTGGTTTGATGTAGCCCTCAAAGAATCATTCCGTATTCGTGTCGGAAAGTTTAAAACCCCGTTCATGCATGCTTACCTGACCACACTGGGCGAAACATTATTTCCTGTATTACCCACCTCTGTGGCAGGCGGTATATTGATGCCCTACGATATCAACGCTGTAAAACCAAGCATGGCTACCGGATTCGATTTAGGAGTACAGATACATGGTCTGATTAATGGAAAATGGAATTATCAGTTAGGGATTTTCAATGGTACAGGAATCGATGTCAATTCGGCAACTAAAGGAATGTGCGATGATCATAAATGGTTGCCTCAACTGCTTTACTCCGGTCGTCTGGTATATATGCCCAAAGGAGAAATGCCGTCCACACAAGGTAATCCGAACAATCTGAAAGAAGATAAAATGCAATTCGGTGTTTCTACCTCTTATAATGCCGAAGCAGAAGATCACAGTAGTAGCGATTGGCGCATAGGTGCAGAGTTTGCGATGGTAAAGAACCGCTTCTATTTTGCAGCCGAAGGTTATTTCATGAATATGCATTTTACAGAAATCATGCATAAAGACAAAGATCAGAATTATTGGGGAGCTTACGCACAAGCCGGTTATTTTGTAACTCCTAAGTTACAAGCAGCTCTCCGTTATGATCTATTTGATCGCAACGGAACAGACGAAGGCGGTTTGTTGAATATGCCCGCCATTGGAGCTAATTACTACTTTGTCGGTTCTAATCTAAAACTTCAAATGATGTACCAATATCTGGGCAGAACCGGACATGATACACAGACTGACCGTGACAACGATGGAATAGGACTATCACGCCATAGCGTTACCGCCATGTTACAATTCACTTTCTAAAGTACAGAAGGAGGAATCTGTCTATGAATAAAAGACTAAAATATTTATTTATAACCTGTACCTGCCTAAGCTTGTGTTCAGCTTGTGATGAAGGTAAAATATATCCGGACGACACGATTGACAGTGGACGTACGGCTACTGTTACCCTTCATTTCACCCATCTGGATGCCTGGCCGCAAAAAAATAGTATGTCATTAATCTCCTTAGGTGAGGACGGAGTTACTCCCATATTGGTAAAGCGTATTCTGGAACCATCCAGCGAAGCGGAAGCCGTGACTGTGACATTAAACAACTTAACCGAAAACACGCATAGTATTGCCGTAGCAGTTGTTACGTCCGGTATGTCTTTGGTACATGCCTATCAGTCATTCCCCGTTAATGCATCGGAAGAATCGTTGACTTTACCGGAGACAACAATCGAAGTGGCCTCGTTCAGCCGCATCCAGACACAAGTTTTCAATGCAAAATGTGTGATGTGTCATGGAGGAAGTACAACAACGGCCGGAGACTTGGATCTGACAGCAGCCAAAGCATACAATTCACTGATTAATGTAAAAGCTCCCCATTCCGACGAGGGAAAGAATTATGTAACTCCCGGAGATTTAAACAACAGCTATCTATTAGATGTATTAGAGCACGATAATCATATTGATATATTCAATGGATCTGAACAACGTGAAGTCCGTGCTCTAATCCGTACTTGGATAAAAGCAGGAGCCGAAAACAATTAACTTGTAACAGAAACTTTGATATGAACAGCAGAAAACAACCACCCTTAAGATCAGAAAAAACTTTAACTGAAATATTTAAATACGAAGTAGCAGACGGCGTTTCCGAATATCATTTAATGATTCACGCAACCCAGCCGAAAGATGCTTACGAGGAACAATTAAACGCCATTATAGATACATATTACCAATTACGGGAAAAAGAGTTGCAAGGTACCGTCGCCATTTTTAAACGATATTTCTTGAGCGACGCTTCCAATCAGGCAGACACCTTATTGGCACTTACAACTGAAAGTTCGGATTGCGCACTTTCTATCGTCGAACAGCCACCGTTGAACGGAACCAAAGTAGCAGTATGGATTTACCTCCAAACGAAGGTGCAAACACAAATGCTGCATAATGGTCTCTTTGAGGTTAAACATGGCCCCTACCGACATCTTTGGGGTGGTTGCTCTTTCAATCGGGCTGCCAACTCGGAATACCAGACCCGGCTACTATTAAATGACTATGTCATGCAGCTTATTGAACAAGGTTGCAAACTAGCCGCCAACTGTATCCGTACCTGGTTTTTCGTACAGAATGTGGATGTGAATTATCCCGGAGTAGTAAAGGCACGTAACGAAGTATTCGTTACTCAAAACCTGACGGAAAAGACACACTACATTTCCAGTACAGGTATCGGCGGACGTCATGCTGACCCCAAAGTTCTTGTACAAATGGACACGTATGCCGTAGACGGAATCAAACCCGAACAGATTCATTTCCTTTATGCGCCGACACACCTGAATCCCACTTATGAATACGGCGTCAGTTTCGAACGTGGAACGTATGTAGATTATGGAGATCGTCGCCAAGTATTCATCTCGGGCACAGCAAGTATTAATAATAAAGGCGAGGTGGTATGTCCGGGAGATATCCGTAAACAAACAGAACGGATGTGGGAGAATGTGGAAGCCCTACTAAAAGAAGCAGAATGTACATTTGACGATATGGGGCAAATGATTGTTTATCTGCGTGACATTGCAGATTATACCATCGTCAAAGAAATGTACGACAAACGTTTTCCTTGTACACCCAAAGTATTTGTACATGCACCGGTATGCCGACCGGGATGGTTGATCGAGATGGAATGTATGGGAGTAAAAACCTGTGAGAATAAGGAATATGCTCCCTATTAATAGCATTTAAAAGATATACCGTTGAAAAGATTACTTATCATTTTATATATCTGTCTGATAGGATTACTTGCTGCAACCACTTTCATAGAGCAAGCATACGGGACAGAGTTTGTAGAAAGAAATATATATCACACAATCTGGTTTTGTTGTTTGTGGGGAGTAATTGCCGTAATAGGGTTTGTTACCCTCATCCGACGTTCCCTATGGCACCGGCTCCCTGTTTTGCTGTTTCATGGCTCCCTCCTCGTTATCTTGGTGGGGGCCATGATTACGTTTATCTATAGTGAACAAGGATATATGCATTTACGTCTGAATACAGTAAAAAGCAGCTTCCAGTCACCACAAAGCGACAAAAAGACAGACCTGCCATTTACAATGAAACTGGACAGTTTCCGGATAGAGTATTATCCGGGTACAGAAGCTCCTGCTGATTACGTCAGTTATATCAACTACTCACTTCCCGGCCAGAAAGATTCTTTGCATAACGAACGCATCTCAATGAACCGTATATTTGCCATGCAAGGATTCCGCTTTTACCAGTCATCATTTGATGAAGATGGTGAAGGAAGTTGGCTAACAGTAAACTATGATCCATGGGGTACCAGAGTAGCCTATAGCGGATACATCCTACTGGGCATCTCCATGATTTTACTACTTTTCTATCGCCGGGGGGAGTTTCGTCAGTTATTAAATCATCCCTTATTGAAAAAAGGAGGATTATTCATTCTATTCCTTTTCTACCTGACAGAAACAACGCAAGCGCAGGAAACGCCTCTTCGCGTATTAAACAAAATACAGGCAGACAGTCTGGCACAACAACAGGTTATCTACCATGACCGTGTAGTGCCGTTCAATACACTGGCAAGAGACTTTGTCAAGAAACTGACAGGAAAAACCTACTATAAAGGATTCACTCCCGAACAAGTAATAAGTGGCTGGATTCTTTACCCGGAATCATGGAAAAATGAACCAATGATATATATAAAAAGTCCCGAACTACACCATTTACTCGGTTTGAAAACCTCTTATGCACGCTTGACCGATTTGTTTGACGGTCCGGTCTACCGTCTTCAGAAAACTTGGCAACAAGAACAGGGAAAAGACAGCAAACTCGCCAAAGCGATCCAGGAAACAGATGAAAAAGTAGGCCTGATCCTGATGTTGGAAAAAGGAACATTCATCCATCCATTACCTACTGATGGCAGCGTGCAACCTCTCTCCGAAATGGAAGTAAAAGCAGAATTACTCTACAACCGGATTCCGTTCAGCAAGATTCTTTTTATGATTAACCTGTCATTGGGAATGTTGTCTTTCCTACTTCTACTTCATAACAGCCTGCAAAGAAATACCCTCTCGCCCAAAGCCAAAACGATTTCCCGCATGGCAGGAACTTTCTTTTCCGTTGCACTCTATCTTGCTTTCATATTCCATTTAGCAGGATATTGCCTGCGCTGGTACATTGGCGGTCGTATTCCACTTAGCAACGGTTACGAAACCATGCAGTTTATGGCTCTTTGTATTCTTTTGATAGCCTGTCTGCTCCATCGAAGATTCTCATTTATACTTCCATTCGGATTCCTCCTCTCCGGCTTTGCTTTGTTGGTTTCCTATCTGGGACAAATGAATCCCCAGATAACCCCATTAATGCCGGTGCTCGTCTCTCCGTGGCTAAGTATTCATGTTTCATTGATTATGATGTCTTATGCCCTATTGGCATTCATCATGCTAAACGGAATACTGGCATTATGCCTCCGGAAAAAAGAATCGGAAAACAATGTCTCCGGAAACGACGCTATACAAGACAACCGGATAGAACAGTTGACGCTAGTCAGCCGTTTGCTGCTCTACCCTGCCACCTTCTTTTTAGGAGCAGGCATCTTTCTGGGAGCAGTTTGGGCAAACGTTTCCTGGGGACGATACTGGGCGTGGGACCCGAAAGAAGTATGGGCACTGATTACTTTTCTGGTATATGGAGTAGCCTTCCATTCACAAAGCCTGCGCATTTTCCGCAAGCCTCTATTCTTCCATATCTATATGATTCTTGCTTTCCTGACTGTCTTAATGACCTATTTCGGGGTGAATTATGTTCTTGGGGGGATGCATAGTTATGCAAACGCCTGAACCACTATATATAGCTAGTAATTGATAGAAGAATACCCATTTTAGGGGATTGCGGGAAAAGCGGAAAGCCCCTATCTTTGCAGTATCAGAATTAAATTAATTAGTCATAATTATATTACGTAGCCACATTAAAAATACATAGAAATCGGCCGAAGTGATTCACCCGCATTTCTTTTATTTGGTTGTTAAGTTGAAAAAACCATATAATGTATTCATTTTGGAATATGAATAGATGACATATTCTAAAAGAGGCAAGGACGTCCGGCTTGTGAAAGCCGGACGTTTTTTTATATCAGTAAGAGAATAAAGTGAAAGAGCTCATGCATTCATGAGCTCTTTCCAACCAGCCGTTTCAAAAGCGATATACTCCGCTATAAACTTCTCCATCTCTTCTTTCTTCACAGGATGCAACACCAGCTCTTCGAGCAGGGCAAACAACCATACCGTATTCAGGTGAATAAAGAAGTTAGTTATTGCTATATTGATATGCGGATATTTCTGTTTCATCCCTTGAAAAAAAACAGAAATCGTACGCGTCATCAAATCTGTATATTCAGAACGGAAGTTCTCCAAAACAGAACCTTGTGCCTGAAAAAGCAGCAACCGCAAACGGTCACGATGTTCAGAGACCAATCTGATATATTCCCGTACAGACATTTTCTGATAATCCGAATCCATAAAGACGTCTATCGTCATCTGATCTGCATCGTGATTATAAATCATAGCATACAGATCATTCAATACCGGTTTCAGAATCGTACGGAATATCTCATCCTTATTGGTGAAATAATGATAGATATTACTCACCGTCACCCCTGCCCTCGAAGCTATTTCACGCATAGAGGCATCCTTGTATCCCTTTTCCAGAAACACTTCTTCGGCTGCCTTCAAGATTCCCTCTTGTATATCTCCTTTCAAAAATTGCATAGTATCGCTGCTATTTATCAATTCATATTTGTAACCTGTCTGTTCACCATCCGGGCAAATATACCATTTTTCTTTTTCAATTCCTCCGGTGTTCCCATTTCAGCAACACTTCCATTCTCCAATACTACAATTTTGTCGGCATTGGCAACGGTTCGCATACGGTGCGCAATAATCAGCACCGTTTTGTTACGTACCAATTCAGATATACCTGCCTGTATCTTGGTTTCATTCTCAACATCAAGCGAAGCCGTAGCCTCATCCAACAGAACAATCGGAGCATCCTTCAACAAAGCGCGGGCAATGGAAATACGCTGACGCTCACCGCCGGATAATGTTTCTCCATTCTCACCGATAATCGTCTGGTATCCCTGCGGCATTTTAGTGACAAACTCATCACATTGTGCCAAGCGGGCAACTCTCCGGACTTCCTCATCCGTAGCATCCCGTTTGCCAATACGGATATTATCCATAATGGAAGCATTGAAAAGAACTACATCCTGAAAGACAACGGAATAGTTTTTCAACAAAGTTTCAGGATCAATCCGACTGATATCCTGCCCGCCGAGGGTAATCTTTCCCGACTGGATATCCCAGAAACGTGCCGCCAACCTGGCCGCCGTACTCTTGCCACTACCCGAAGGACCAACCAAAGCCGTTTTTTCACCTTGCCGGGCAATAAAAGACAAGTTATTCAGAATTTGTTTTCCCTGCTCATAAGCAAAGTCTACCTGTCTGAATTCGATATCATAACCTTGAGGAGTGAATTCGGTAGTCCCGTTTTGTACCGGCAATGCTTCCATCTCATTCATTCTATTGATACGCACATCCAAATAGAACAAAGCGGCAATATTATTCATCACCTCACTGACCGGAGCATACACACGCGACCCGATAACCATAAATATAAGATAGGTAAACAAATCAACCGTACCCGAAGCCAAGAGATTGGCACCAACGATAATAACGCTTGCCAGTCCGAGTTTCAATACACTTTGGGAACCGTTTACCAACATGCCGAGCACCAGTTCATTACGAGTCAATACCTTTTCATAGGTATCAATGCTCGCATCCAGTTTTTCCAGATAGTCTCTCTCCTGATTGTAGGATTTTATCTCCTGAATGGTATCGAGTCCTTCCTGGATATGTTCGGTCACCATCCGCTTGTTCAGATAATTACTTTCATTGCTTTTCTGTATTTCCTTCTTCGAGAAAAGAAGGATTGCGGCGGCAAGCGGCACTACCCAGAACAAAGCAATCGTCAACTGCCAGTTATAAAATGCCATACCGACGGTAATAAGCAGAATACTGATAATGGAAGCAAACAACTGGGGAACTGCATGCGAGAAAGTATGCTCGAGATCAGTGCAGTCATCCATAATCGTGGCGGTGAGGTCGGAAAGATTCTTTTCGCCAAAGAAAGCCAGAGGCAACTTGCGAAGTTTTTCCGCCAATGAGATACGCCGGTTTGCACTCTCATCATAAACGGTGGTATAGGTACTACGATATTGCAATACCGCAAATATATACATGACTATCATAAAGACAATACCGAGTATGCTATAATAGAGAATACCATGCGTCACCGAAGCCGAAGGCTGAAACACAGGACGAAGATATTCCTCAAGAAAGAGAAAAACAAATACCGCCGGCAACATCAATACGATATCGAGCAGTGTAGTGAAAAACACACCTTTACAGAAATCTTTCGCTCCTTTAGTTGAAAGGGCAAAACGTCTTTTTATTACTTCAATCATTAGAAACCTCCTTTCCTATTGTCCAGCGAACGGATTGCTGGTATTCATTCCACATACGATAATAGATGCCTTGTTTTCCAAGCAGGTTGGCATGTGTACCTTGTTCCGCAATCTTCCCCTTGTCAATGACGAGGATATTGTCGGCATCAGTGATGCTTGAAAGACGATGAGCAATCATCAATACGGTTTTTCCTTTTGTCAGTTCTTTCAAGGCTTGCTGGATGAGATGCTCATTTTCGGGGTCGGCAAAAGCAGTCGCCTCATCCAGTACAATGATGGGAGCATTTTTCAGGATTGCACGTGCCAGTACGATCCGTTGCTGTTCCCCGCCGGAGAGATATGTTCCCTCCGTACCAATCTTCGTATTCAGTCCGAGCGGAAGTTTATTGATAATTTCCCGGCATTGTGCCATATCTACTGCCCGTTCCACTTCCTCCATTGTCGCGTCGGGATTACCATATTTGATATTTTCGAGCAGAGAAGTCTTGAACAGCTTTGTATTCTGGAACACGAAAGAAATATATTTCATCAGTTCTTCGGGAGCGATTTCTCTTACATTGATGCCACCTATTAAAACTTTCCCTTCCGTTGCCTCCCAGAAACGGGGAACTAGACGGGCAATCGTTGTTTTCCCTCCGCCCGAAGCTCCGACAAGAGCTACTGTGTTTCCTTGCGGAATAGTGAAACTAACATCATCCACCGCCTTTTGATTAGCTCCCGGATAGCTGAAGGAAACTTTTTCGAACTGAATACTGAATTCCTTTACCGGTTGTGGATGCTCTACAACAGTCAGGTGCTCATAAGCAACCAGATTCTCAAGACGTCCGATAGCTTCACTCGCCTGCCCCAAAGCCTGATTGAGATACATACTCTTCATGATACTTTGGGAGAATACAGGAGTAATGAGAACAAACAGGAAGAAATTAAGTAATACCGATGCATAATTACCTGAATAACCAATCAGCAAAATAGCCAACGGAGCAAGGAAAAACACAAAACCATTGATTATTACGGTATAGAGCGACATCGGCTTCTCCCACATTCGTGTATAGCCGAATACCATTTTATTATAATTCATGATACAGCGGTGAAAGTTTTTGAAAGAGTAAATAGTCTGCTGGAAAACCTTCACTACGGGAATTCCTCTCACATACTCTACAGCTTCGGTATTCATTTCCTCCAGAGAGGTCATATAGCTTTTCATAAACTGCCGTCCCTCCGCATTCATCATAAAACCCATAACCAGCATGGCAATAATTACAGGGACGATACATGCCAGACCGAGTATCCAATCGAACACAAAAATCAGTATGGCAGCTACCAACGGCACTAGAAAAGTAGCCGCAAGATCAGGCAACTGATGTGCCAGAAAACTATGGGTAATCCCTGCATTGTCATCTATAATCTTGCGAATACGTCCGCTCGTATTAATGTCAAAGAAGCCGAGAGGCATACGCACTATCTGGCGCATGGCTTCTTTGCGCAAATTCGATTCAACCCGAAAAGCTGCAAGATGCGAAGACATCAATGCGGCAAAATAAAGGACGATGCTCGCCACGGCCATGCCTGCCGCCCACCAGGCATACGTCACCACATTACCGGAAGAGGTTATCTCTCCGTGTTCAAGCAGTTCTCTCACAATCAGCCCAATAAGGATATAAGGCAACATGCCCGCCAGGGCACTTAGGGCAGACAGCAGCATTGCCGCAGGCAAAAGCACTTTCCGTTTACCCATGTAGTTCTGAAGTTTTTTCAATGTACTCATAACGTACGTTCAATCTATATTAAGTTCGACAATCATTTAACTTATCGCTTGTTTTCAAAAAAGAACAATATTCGAAATCGTTCAAAAAAAAAGAGAGCTTATATTTCTATAAGCTCTCTTCATCCCATTCAATCCGGTGCATGTGCACCTTTGATATATGATTAATCTCGACTCGTCTCTCACTGATTCGCATAAGTTTTCAATTATTTTCTGCAAAGGTACGGCTCGCCGGCAAGACGGACAATACCTAAAAATAATGAAATTTACTATTCAGACTATAACGAATAAGTAATGATTGAAACAACAGAATAGTTATTCATGTTTCAGCCACATACTTGGTAATACTTCTTTTTCACCTTTTTCATTTACCAGTTCCATCTGCAATACGCCTCCGTTACAATCGAAGTAACGCACCTCTATCGGATGAAGCCCGGCTTTCAAAGCCTTCTGCACAATAATCTCTACCGGCGAATGTGCTCCATCATTATCTCCCAACAATTCACCGTCAAGCATTAATGTGCTACCGTCGTCCGAGAGAAGGGCAAATGTATAGATACCATCGGCAGGAACTTCCAGATAGCCGGTCAATACCAGACCGATATTTCCTTTCACCTCTTCGGGAATGGATACCGATTCCACCACATACTCCCCTTTGACAGGAGCTGCATCCATATCCGCACAAAGGTTACCACGGAAATCGTGCCATACTGCTTTCAAGCCGGGCTGCAAAGCAGCCGGAGCAGTCACCGCCTCCGCATAAGGAGCCTTTACATACTTGGTACGCACCACATCCGAAGGAGAACCATCCGGACGGAAAGTGCGGAAAGCGAAATCCGTAGTCTTCCCAACTTCCAAAGCACCGTTATAAAGAGCTGATTCTTTGGTAGGCATACTACCGTCTGTTGTATAACGTATTTCAGTACCGGGTAACGGGCAAGTCAATTCCACAGTTGTTTCATCAATAAATGCATTCACTTTATAGAATCCCTGCAAATCAGGCACCCGATAATTTACCCTCATCACATCCATCCGCTTAAATTGCGGAACAAGCTGACGATAGAACTCTTCGAGACCCGGTTTAGCTGCCGGCTCCGCCCAAGCTATCTCACTCAATGCTATCATACGGGGAACAATCAAATATTCAATGCGCTTCATGGTCGGAATCCATTCAGCCCAGAGATTCGCCTGCACCCCCCAGATATATTTCTTCTGTTCCGGCGATAACCGCTCGTCTGCACACGGATCATACGCAAGTATTTTCTTTACTGAATTCTGATCCTGCGCATAATCGAAATAGAAATATTCATTCGGACAAGCAATCACTTTCTGCTTTTGTGCAGTTGCCGTAGGCAATGCATCTTTCGCCCAACTTCTCCACCAGGTAATAGCAGCATCGGAAGATAATCCGTCGGATACCACTTCATCCCAACCTATGAGTTTCTTTCCGTTGGCAAGGAAGAATTTCTCCATGTCACGTACAAACCATGCCTGAAGTTCTTCTACCGACCCCAGTTTCTCCGTACGAATCCGTTTCTGACAAAGAGGACATTTCTTCCAGTTGGCTTTTTCCACTTCATCACCACCCATGTGCACATATTCATAAGGGAAAAGTTCAAAAACTTCTTTGAACACATTCCGGCAGAACTCCAGTGTTGCGTCTTTGCCCGGACAGATAGGAGAAGAGAATGTCTCCCCCCACCCGATTAATCCGTCGCACGCCAATTCCGGATATTGACCGATAGCTGCCAGGAAATGTCCCGGCATATCAATCTCAGGAATGACATCAATTCCTCTTTGCGCAGCATAGGCTACTATTTCTTTTATATCATCGTGAGTGTAATAACCTCCATACAGTGTATCTCCTTCCACAATACGTATCTTATCTTCCGGAATCAGGAAATCGGCATTATCTTCTTCTTTCGCACGTGCCATACAGGTACGATCCTGCGTATTGAATTTACGCCAAGCCCCTTTTTCCGTAAGTAACGGATATTTCTCGATTTCTATACGCCAACCTTGATCGTCGGACAGATGCCAATGGAACTTATTAAGTTTATACAAAGACATCAGGTCTAACACATGCTTCACTTCTTCCTTATCCCAGAAATGACGGGAAGCGTCCAACATAAACCCACGCCATTCAAACCGTGGCGCATCTTCTATTTGCACGACAGGGATAGAATAATTCTGTTTCTCTCCCTGCACTTCTATCGTTGCAGGAAGCAACTGGCGAATAGTAGTAATAGCAGAAATAATGCCTGAATAGTCAGTTGCCTCTACTCGAATATACTCCGGTGCAGACTCAAGCTTATAAGAACCGGGCTTTCCAATAGTATCTTTCAACTGAAAATACATATCTACCTGACTCTTATCGGTAGTGACTTCAACAGAAGACGATATGACATTCCGAAGAATTTCCTGCAGGTATCCGGCAGCGGGAAACAACGACTGATCGGAAACTCCGATTTTCATGCCATCTTTTAAAACAAACGAGCCCGACTGCTCGGTCAGACTAACGGGGGTAGGCAAGATTGCAATTTCTTGCTTGACGGTAGACGTACAAGAAGAAAAAACACAAACTGACACAATGAGTAAAGAACTACTTAATTTTTTGAACATGCGGTTAACTATTTAATAAATGATTTGTCCTGTTTTTAATTGACCATCTATATATAATACAACTAAAAGGCATAAAGTACTAAAAAGGCGGAAAAAGTTTTTTTTGCGACTTCATGTCACAAACTCCTATTAATGTTTATCTTTGCTGCCCAATCCCATTACAAACAAATCTAAAGAATCACTTCAATGTCAAGAGAACAAATATTAATCAAAACCTCATGGATCAGTACAATTGGCAATGCAATCCTGTCCGCATCCAAAATCATCATCGGTTTGTTTGCCGGTAGTTTAGCCGTAGTCGGCGACGGTATCGACTCGGCAACCGATGTTGTTATCTCTATCGTTATGATTTTTACGGCACGCCTCATCAACCGCCCTCCTTCAAAGAAGTATGTATTCGGCTATGAGAAAGCGGAAGGGATCGCAACAAAGATTCTATCACTCGTGATATTCTATGCCGGCGCACAAATGCTGCTATCGTCCACTAAAAGTATCTTTTCGGATGAAGTGAAAGAAATACCATCGGCTATCGCCATCTATGTCACTGTATTTTCTATTATCGGTAAACTCTTACTGGCTTCATACCAGTACAAACAGGGAAAGAAGATCGACAGCTCCATGCTGACTGCAAATGCCATCAATATGCGGAATGATGTTGTCATCTCAACAGGTGTCTTATTAGGATTGATATTTACTTTCATCTTCAAATTACCGATACTCGATTCAATAACAGGATTGATAATCAGCCTCTTCATCATCAAATCTTCCATCAGTATTTTCATTGATTCGAATGTGGAACTGATGGACGGAGTGAAAGATGTCAATGTATACAACAAGATATTCGAGGCTGTAGAGAAAGTGCCCGGTGCCAGTAATCCGCATCGCGTCAGATCACGAATGATAGGAAATCTCTATATGATTACCCTTGATATAGAAGTGAATCCGGAAATCACGATCACGCAAGCTCATGAGATTGCCGATTCGGTGGAGAAAAGCATTATCAATTCGATAGATAACGTATATGACATTCTGGTACATGTGGAACCCGCCGGTAAATGCCAGACAGGAGAAAAATTCGGGGTCGATAAAGATATGGTTTAATCCATCTCTACACAGAGATTTTTTCACTTTCCTCTATCACCTATCACCAGCACTTCTAAAAACCTTTATTCATGGTACTTTCAGGGATGGTGACAGGTTGTTTGCAACCTATCACCACATCTATCACCTATCACCCTGCCTGATCAATCAATGATCAATAAGGAAAAAGAATGAATCTCTATACGATACATTGGTTTCAGCCGCTTGAAACTTTAGTTTCTCCAAAGAATACAATGTTTTCCCCGCAAGGGAACTGTTGTTTCCCCTATGGGGGAACTATGGTTTCTCTACGGGGAAACTACAGTTTCCCATAGGGGAACAAATAGTTTCAACGCATGAAACTAAAAGTACCGTGCCGGGAAACTATTTTTATGACCGGTTAATAACTAATCTTCACCCCGGCAAAGAAACTTCTCGGCAAAGAAGGACCGTAAATGTAACCGGAATCCCGGTTAGCTCCTCTGTCAAAGTCCTTCTGATAAGACTCGAAAATATTCTGAACTCCGCCGTTTAATTGCAAATCAACTGTTTTGTATAGCTTGAAGTCATAAGCCAGTTTCACTCCCAAATCAAAGAAACGAGGTGTTCTGATTGCTTCCGCTTTTCTTTCAGGCATTTCACCCAGTTTGGCATTCTCGGCAGTGATATCCATACGTTGCACTAACATTTTGCCGGTATATGTTCCTGACAGGGCGATAGACAAAGGTTTGACGGGAGTATATGTGGCAGTAAAATAACCGTATGTATCGGGAGTACGGAAAATCTTCTTTTCTGCCGGTGCATCATCATGCCACTTATGTGGTTCATCGTATCGGCTACGCTGTAAAGTCAATCCCGCTTGTATTTGCAGGATAGACAGATAAGCCACTTTACCTTCCAGTGTCAATCCCATCACTTTAGCACCGGGGCCATTGCTACGTGTTTTCACTAATATACCATCACCACGGTCGTAAGGTTCGCCCAATACAAAAACATCGGTCAGTCTTGTATAAAAACCCTCAATCAACAAGTTCGTCTGGAATGCTCCGAAACGATGATACATATCTGCAGAAGCACTGAAACTTTGGGATTTCTCTTCTTTCAAATCCTTTGCACGCTCGATCATAGCCACTGTTCCGCCCACATTTTCAATATGCATATCCTCATCAAAAGCCTGCGGAGCACGAAATCCGGAAGAATAGCTCAAACGCAGGTTAATATTCCGGGTAGGATTAAAACGCAAGTTGGCACGGGGACTAAAGATCACATTATCCACCATATTATGCTTATCCAGACGACCGCCAATCAGAATTCCCCAACGGTCGTTCTTCCATTCGTTCTGCAGAAAAGCACTGTAAATATTCACCGTCTGATCCGTGTGACGGTCATATCCCCACATGTTATCTTTCAGGCGGTCACGGTTATATTCAAGCCCTGCTGTGAGATCAGAAGGCATAAAAAGGCACTTGCCAAACGTATGTACGTATTGTGCGCCCCCCATAGCGGTTAAATCCGTCGTCTTTCCATAGGCTTTCAGAGGATCGTTGCCCGGTCCGTAATAACTGTCCCGGTCTGTATTGGCAGCCGATGCAAAGACACTTAGACGGTTCTTTTCATCCGGAGAGAAATAATCGAATTTCAAACTTCCACCATCAATAGAATGTTGCAACTGCTCTGCAATATGCGCTTCGTGAGGAGGACGGTTCAACATATCCCCTCCACGACGAAATTCCTGCATATGGTGATATTCAAAGGTCAGTTTGGAGTAAGTACTCGTTTTCAGATAAGAGCGGAAACCCACTGTCTGATTCTTCAACTTGGGCAGTTCGGTAAATCCGTCTCCGTCATAATCATATCCTGACCGGTGGCGGTTCTGTCCAAAGATATACAATCCGGCACGATGATCGTCCGTCACCAATGAGGCATTCAGCGAGGTGTTGTTATCGAATGAGGAGCTTCCTCCCAAAGCAGTAATGGTGTGCGATAGCTGACCGGAATTGCGTAAAGGCTCTTTAGTGATTATATTAATTGTTCCTGCAATAGCCGAAGAACCGAACAAGGCGGAGCCTCCCCCACGCATCACTTCTACACGTTCAATCATACTGGCAGGAATCTGTTCCAGCCCATACACTCCGGAAAGGGCACTGAATACAGGACGCGAATCGATCAGAATTTGCGTATATGGTCCGTCCAGACCATTGATGCGGACTTGCTGGAAACCACAATTCTGGCAATTTGTCTCCACACGCACTCCGGGCTGGAAGTTCAGTCCTTGTGATAAAGTAGAAGAGTTAGTGGTTTCAAAAAGTTTCAGGTCGACGACATTCACTAAAGTAGGAGCCATACGGCGTGTCGTTTCACTCCGGTTGGCGGAAACCACTACTCCGTCGAGAGCAATCGCATCCTCTTCTATTTCAAAATCTTCTTCCAGTGTCTTTCCTTTTTTCAGAGTTACGTTGCGGGTCACTGTCTTGTAACCTACTGAACTAACTTCCAGTATAAAATTTCCTTCCGGCAAATTCTTCAAAAAATAATGCCCGGTAGCATCGGTCACCGTTCCTATGGTCGTTCCTTTCAGTGCAATGGTGATGTACGGAAGATGTTCTTTCGTTTTTTTATCCAGTACATGACCTATTATATTCGCATCGGATTTCTTCAGTTCAGGGTAGTCCGGATGTTCAGCCAATGCGTGTGACAGAACACAACACAGGCCGACCAGGACTAAAAGATATTTCTTCATTGTCGTTAGTCTTTTAATGTTTTAATTCAAAAAAAATAATAGAGGGAAAGGGAAGCAACAATCATAAATCGTTGTTCCTAACTAATAATAAATGCCATTCCCGAAAAGTATAGACTAAGCGACAGGAGGCGCCCTAAGAGATATTACGCCCGGACAAGTACGACAATACCGCATACCTTGCGGACGGGCAAGCAGAATACACAAGAAAGAGAAAACGGCAACAATAAACGCGGGTAATAGTCCGCTATCTGTCACCAATATGTGATTCAGGAAATGAAGTAGCTGGAATTCAACCGTCGTATGACTATGCTCACTCCCCTTCTTGAATGGATGCGAATGGAC
This sequence comes from Bacteroides sp. L008, assembly GCF_040812255.1. Lineage (NCBI taxonomy): Bacteria > Pseudomonadati > Bacteroidota > Bacteroidia > Bacteroidales > Bacteroidaceae > Bacteroides > Bacteroides sp. L008. The sequence goes on from NZ_JBFNXO010000001.1 coordinate 1,685,324, forward strand.
AATCGTAACCCCGTTTACCACATGTGAGTGAGTAAACAAAGTGATTCCTGCCATGTACGAAATAAACAGTACAGGCAGAAAATACTTCATTATATGTAGGTACAATTGTTTCATCCGGTAATTTTGCACATCTATTCCGTGCAGTAAAGTCAGAGTTCAGTTTGTTTTTTGCAAAGATAGGGATTGTCTCTATACAAAACAATCCCTATTTATAACGATTTTAAATCTTAACCGAATCTTAATAACTTATCTTCACCCCTGCAAAGAAACTTCTCGGCAACGACGGACCATAGATATAACCGGAGTCACGGTCGGCTCCTTTATCGAAGTCATTCTGGTAAGCATTGAAAATATTCTGTATACCGGCATTCACCTGCAAGTTCATCGACTTGTAAAGTTTGAAATCATAGGCAGCCTTCAAACCGATGTCAAAGAAGTCTTTGGTATTCACCGTTATCGGGTTTTCAAGGAATCCCGGCACAGGTTCGTGGGGAACCAGCATCGAACCGGTATATGTACCGGAAAGAGCGATAGATAATGGTTTTATCGGGGTATAGGTTGCTGTAAAGTAACCGTAAGTATTCGGTGTACGCATCATTTTCTTCACAGCTGGAGCGTCTGGGTTCCATACGTGCGGTTCGCTGTAATGGCTCTGCTGCAAAGTGACTCCTGCCTGAAGCTGGAATTTAGTCAGATATGCCATCTTTCCTTCTAATGTCAATCCCATCACACGGGCTCCCGGTGCATTGTAGCGTGTACGTGTCAGGATTCCGTCCACTGTCTCTCCGTCGGTAAGGGCAAATACATCTGACAGCTTTGTATAGAATCCTTCTACCAGAAAGTTAACCTGAAACGCGCCAAAACGGTGATAAATATCTGCCGAAGCACTCAAGCTCTGTGATCTTTCTTCTTTCAGATTGTCCGCCAGTTCAACCATCGCCACATTACCGCCTACATTCTCCACGTGCAAATCTTCGTCGAAGGCCTGCGGAGCACGGAAACCGGATGAGTAACTGAAACGAAGATTGATATTCTCTGTCGGATTATAACGCAGATTGGCACGCGGACTGAATATCACATGGTCAATCAGATTATGCTTGTCCAAACGACCGCCAATAAGGAATCCCCAGTGCTCATTCTTCCATTCATTCTGAAGAAAGGCACTACCGATATTCACTTTTTGGTCTACCGTACGATTATATCCCCACATATTATCTTCCAGTTTATCCTGATTGAATTCTATTCCGGCAGTCAGGTCGGAAGGCATGAAGATACATTTTGCGAAACTATAAACATATTGCGATCCTGCCATCCAGTTCAGGTCGGTGGTGTTTCCGTAAGCATTCAGATCTTGTCCGCCACCATAATAGCTGTCACGATTGATATGCTGCGCGGATGCAAACACATTGAAACGATGTTTCTCGTCAGGTGAGAAATAATCAAACTTCAGTCCTCCGCCATTGATCGAGTGTTCGGTCTGCTCCGCCACATTCGCTTCGTGGGGCGGGCGGTTCAACAAGTCTCCTCCCCTACGAAATTCTTCCATATGGTGATATTCAAAAGTCAGTTTCGAATAAGTCGTTGTTTTCAGGAATGAACGGAAACCGATTGTCTGACCATGCAACTTAGGAATCTCGGAATATCCGTCTCCATCATAGTCATACGCAGAGCGATGGCGGTTCTGACCGAAGATATACAAACCGGCACGTTGATTATCCGTCACAAGAGATGCGTTTAATGCCGTACTGTTATCAAAAGCGTCTCCATCGCCAATTCCCGTAATTGTATGGGATAACATACCGGAGTTGCGTATCGGCTCTTTAGTAATGATATTTATTGTACCGGCAATGGCAGATGAACCGAATAAGGCCGAACCGCCTCCACGCATCACTTCCACACGTTCTATCATGCTGGCAGGAATCTGTTCGATACCATATACACCGGAGAGTGCACTAAAAATGGGACGGGAATCGAGCAGGATTTGCGTATAAGGACCATCCAGTCCATTGATACGCACCTGCTGGAAACCGCAATTCTGACAATTGGACTCTACACGGACGCCTGGCTGAAAGCTCAACCCCTGCGCCAAAGTCGTAGAGTTGGTATTCTCAAAAATTTTCAAATCTACTACATTCACCAGTGTCGGAGCCAGCCGGCGGGTGGTTTCATTACGATTGGCAGATACTACTACGCCATCCAAAGCAACTGCGTCTTCTTCTATTTCAAAATCTTCTTCCAATGTACGTCCTTTCTTCAGCGTCACATTTCGTCTGACAGTTTTATAGCCCACCGAACTAACCTCAAGCACAAAATTGCCTTCGGGAAGATTTTTCAAGAAATAGTGCCCGGTAGCATCGGTCACTGTTCCGATGGTAGTACCTTTCAGGGCGACTGTAATATAGGGCAAGTGCTCTTTTGTGTTTTTATCAAGAATATGACCAATGATATTGGCATCTGACTTACGTAATTCGGGATGATCCGGATATTCATGAGCTTGTCCTTCAAGGGCAGGCAACAATGCGCAGCACAGGCAGACAAGCGAAAAGATATATTTCTTCATTTTTCGTTTGTTATTCATTTTCGATAAGTATTCACATGGATAGACAGACAATGCCCTACCTCATGCAAGGTACGGTATCATCATTCAAAGAACGGAGAAACGAATAACCGGAGGTGCTCTAAGTCCCACTACCCCATGATACGGACAGTGATAGTGAGCATATTGCGAACGTCCGAGCAGAAAACACAATAAGAAAGGAATAAAAAGGGAAAGAGCAAAAACAATAGCTGCACCGTCTGCCGTCAAGTGAGACAGAAAATGAATCTGCAGCAGTTCGACTGTAGAGTGTTTATGTGCCGCCCCTTTCTTAAACGGGTGTGAATGGACGATTGTCACGCCATTGACCACATGCACGTGGGCAAAGAATGTAAAGCTTACCAGATACGACACAAACAGTATCGGTAAGAAGTAGCGTGTAATATTCAATAACAATCGTTTCACCTCATTTTTTCTTTGAGGCGGCAAAGATACGAACTATTTATTTAACAATCAATGATTATACAAAATTTTGTTAATATACCGCCGAAGCTATGATTTGAATAAACAGAATCAGGAATACCATAGCAATCGGATAAACTGTTGCATAAGCTACGCTCGGTATGTTACTGTCTACCATTGAATCGGCAGCAGCAAGTCCCGGAGTACTCGTCATACCGCCCGTAATAGTCCCCAACAAATCGAGCAGGCTGATTTTAAATACCAGACGTCCTACAACGGCTGCAACAAGCATCGGCACTAATGTGATGGCAGCCCCCACTCCGAACATCAGCAATCCGCTTTCCTGAAAAGTGGCTACCAGATTCTTACCGGCAGAAGTTCCTACTTCGGCAAGAAAAAGAAGCAGACCCAACTGGCGCAACAACTGATTAGCAGGTCCGGACATAGACCAGATAATAGGTCCTGTCTTGCCAATCGCACTTAACACAAGAGCTACCATCAGCACTCCGCCGGTCAATCCCGGAGAGAATGACAGACTATCAGAGAAAGATATATTTATTTTGCCGAACAGCACTCCCAATACAATCCCCATCGCAATAGGGAAGAAGTCCGTATCGGACAGTTTCTTCGCATTGTTCCCCAACAGGCGGGCTACTCCTCTAATCCCCTCTTTCTCACCGACCACCATCAACTTATCACCAAATTTTAAAGCAAGATCGGGAGACGGAGACAAATCAATACCGCTTCGACGAATGCGGGTAACCGTGCAGCCAAAGTTCTTCTGTAAGTTCAAATCCCCCAGTTGTTTATTTATCATATCCTTTTTGGTCAACAGCAAAGATTCTATTTCCTGCGTTTTATCCAAAGGCAGTTCACCTTCTTCTCTCTTACCTACCAGTACAGCAAGCTGATCCAGCGCTTCTTCGCTACCTACGGCTTGTATATAGTCTCCTTCACGCAACACTGTATGAGCTGTAGGAATGGATATCTCATCATTGTGTTTCAGACGGGAAATAACGGCACCCGTCATACCACGCGCATTAATTTGCATCAGGCTGCGATCAAACACATTCGAATTGGTAACACGATAAATACAAGTAGTCAATTCCGGGAATTGTCCGCGACGTTCTATTTCCAAACGACGGGCTTCTTTATCTAAATCCACCCGCATAATTTTAGGTAACAGCTTGACAAACAGAATCACACCGATCACTCCAAACGGATATGCGATACCGTAAGCAATGGATGCCAAAGGAGAATTGGTACTGTCGATAGCAACCGCCAGACCCGGCGTACTGGTCAACGCACCGGCAATCAGACCGACAATACTCGGTGTGTCAATATCAAATGCGTACTTCAATCCGACTGCGGTCAGGCAGGCGGAACAAATAATAAGCATAGTAATGAGAATGAGCGTCTTTCCTTTACTGCGGAAAGAATCGAAGAATCCGGGCCCAGCCTGAATACCGATGGTAAAAATGAAGAGCACCAAACCGAAGTTTCCTAATTCTTTAGGAATGATAACACCAAAATGCCCGAAAAGAAGGGCAATGAAAATAACTGCCGACACATCGAGAGATAATCCTCTGATTTTTATTCTTCCCAGCATAAACCCCAATGCGACAATCAGGAAAAGGGAAAAATAAGAGGAATGCAATAAGTCAGTAAACATAAAAATAAAGGTTAGTTAGTTTAAGGGCGCGAAGGTACAAAAAAGTCTCCAGACGCACAGCATCATGGAGACTTTTATGAGTTTTACTAACCTGATTCTTTTACTTTCTTAATAACTGGTTACCATATCTTCCGAGACACAGATATAGAAATCCGCACGACCTTTATTTTCTTCATCCAGTTTATCCGTGTTTTCCTGACGTACGGAAGTAACCGTCACAACGCTTGTCCCGGGACGATATTGAAGCAGATAGGGAATAATCCCACCTTTCCAGTCGGAATGATAGCTTCCATTAATATGCAGAAATTTGTCTTTCATATTGTGAGCTATAAACCACCCCATTGTAGCATCCTTTACAGCCTGTGCCTGTGCCAACTTATAATTATCTCCGGATTTTTGTCCTCCCATCATATTCATCATGCTAAAAGCTGCCTCACTCTCCTTTTCATCATAATTGAAAGAAATGGGCAAAGGGGCAATGTATCTTTTAGCCTCATCTGACAGTGAATCCAGCACTTCAAGTCCCCCGTTTTTCACTGCATTGGCATAACGGCGGGGTACATTTGTGGCGATAAACGGAATCTTATTCTCTTTAGCAAAATAGACTACCGGAGAATAATCCGTACTATAATTAGGCCACAAACGAGCCTCTTCTTCAAAACGATCGTAAGAAATTTTACGCTGCAAATATTCATTCAGGATCAGTTGGTTATCGCTCTCCATCATTTCTTCTCCCAACATCAGTTTGTCCTTATGAATATGGTAAAGGGAACGGGTTATTTCAAACTCCAGCCAGTGAGTGATAGGACAATTATGCATCTCTCCTAAGAAAACGACATCATACTTCTCCAGTTGCTTTATCAACTGGCTGTAAGTAATTGCTTTCCCCGCATTATCATATAACACGTAGGCAGGCTTGTCCACTCCTACCTGTGCACAGGTAACCATTTGCAGGCAAAAACACCCCCAAAATACAACTAATAAACGCTTAATCATTTGTTGTTTCATTCTTTAATTTATTATTACTCAAATATAATAGCACATAATTATCCAAGTCAATCCATTCTTTGAAAGCTTTACGCAACTCAACCGGAGTTATCTCATCAAGACATTGTTCGTATTGTTCAAAATCAGCTAATGATTCCCCATTTTTAAGTAATCCGACCAGCGTGGTACGCCATGCCACCGGTGATTTTTCATTCAATGCTTCACGTTTTGCCAAGAGGAAAGAGCGCTTGATGGTTTGTAATTCCTGTATATCTACTTCTTCTTCCTCCAGCCTCTGAAGAATTTCTTTCAACAAACGGTCTATCTGCCCCATATTCCGGTTATCGGCAGAAGCATTTATGTCAAAGTAGAATGTACCCCACGGGATTCCCTCATAAAACAATGAAATATAAGGAGAATAGACCAATGACTCCCGCTCACGCAAGACTGAAATCAGGCGGTTACGAATTACATCTCGCATCAATTTCAACATGAGTGTGTTCTTTTGGCAAGGCTGGTAATGACCGTAAAGTAAATAATCAAACAAGGTCTGTGTCTCGTTATCATTAGGAAATCCCTCTATAAGGGTTTTATCCGGTAGTTCAAAACTAGGATAAGAGTATTGCACCGTATTTCCTGAAACCGGAATTCTTCCGAATACAGACACAAACTGGCGCATGAGCGAATCCGGATTGAAACTACCACATACAACATACGTAGTTCCTTCGGGACGTGTATACAATTTCTTATAAAATCCGGCTATGGAATCGAGGTTCAACCGTTCTGCAAAAGAGCGAATAGATGGACGCATAATAGATGCTCCCATCAATTCATTGATGCGGGCAGACAACTGACGCCCTGAATCCCTTTTCAGCATTTTCTCCAACATGGTTTCTTTCCCTTCATTCTGCATCAATCCCTGACGTATCTCTTCAAAATCTTCGTATTTCAGTTCAGGATCAAAAATCTTCTCATAAATCAAGTTGAAGAATTCCGGCGCATTAGCAGTGGAAGACATTCCCATAAAACCATGCCAATGATTTTCCATGGCTACAGTGATTGACATTTCTTTCTGAAAAAGATATTCTGAAAGAATTTGACCATCTACTTTCGCAAGACCTCCCATATCGATATATCCTCCAACACCTTCTAACAAAGGATATTCTTCGTCGGACAAGGAAGAAGTGCCGAGGGGAGCGAAAGAAGTCAGATACAAGGTGCTGTCAGAATCCTGTGTGGGCTTCATTATTAAACGAATACCATTTTTCAGCTTTACTTCCCTAACCCCCATTTCATTATAGACATTGATATGAGCAATCATCGTAGCATCAAAAGGAGGACGGATAGCCAAACAAGCGGGTGTTTCTACCGGCACTTCCTCTTTTTCTTCCTGGCGAACATAAGTATAAGGTATACATTCTGCCCGTTCACCTTCTGCCCACGCTTCTGCTATTTCCTGTTTTGTCAATGGCATCCCCAACCCCGGATGAGAATTACAGGCAACAAGCATAGCTTGCTTCTGATAAGTAAGCCATTCTTTCAGCAGTAATTGCAAATCGTTATTTTGCACATGCAACATGGCTTCTTTCAATTGCTTCCGCTCCGCCGGGGCAGTCATATAACGATCACCTGATATTACATAATCAGTAAAATCATCACAGAAATAAATAGAAGAACGCGCATCGTCAGGATTGCCTTCAGCTAGCTGATTGCAGAATTGTGTACGGACATCTGCCAGTTCCTCCTTGTCCCATCCTTCACGAATCAAACAGTTTAATTCGGCTACGGCAGTAGTTATAGTACTTAGTATTTCGCTCCTGTCGTTTCCCTCTACTGCCAATACCAAATGATTCTTATCGCTCAAATACCAGGAATCAGATAGATCCGCTTTGATGTGACGTCCCCGAAAACGTTGTGTTATTGCCCGAAGCAGTAGACGTCCGGTTTCTTTCTTGACAGCATCGTTTATAGTGCGTTCAACCACACAAGGATGAGGAATCATCAACTCCACTTTCGTATGGTTACGCAACGAATCTCTGACTTCCGATATTTGAATACCTTTTGCATACTCCAACGGATAAATGCGAAAATCTTTAGCCACACGTTTCTTTAATGAAGAGAAACCTGCTTTTATCTTAGCCTCTATCTCATTGGGAGAAATATCTCCCACTACCACTAATGTAGCCAGTGAAGGAGTATACCATTTATTATAATATTCTTTGAGTACTTGAGGGGTCACTTTACAAATATCATCGGCAGTACCCAAAGGGATATGGTTTCCAAAAACACCCTGTCCAATCTTCAACTGATAGAATTCATCATTGAGATCATAACTTCTCAATTCCTCCAGAATGATTCCTTTCTCATTCTCCACTTTCTCCGGAAGAAAAGATATTCCGTCGAGCCAGTCACGTATAATCAACAACGAACTGTCAACAACAGCCTCCTGCCCATGATCTGTGGGGACAGCAAACATATAAATGGTACGATCGTAGCCTGTGAAAGCATTGATATCAATTCCGTATTTCACTCCCTTAGATTCCAGATAACTCACCAATGAACGTTTGGGAAAATGCCTGGTTCCACCAAATGCCATGTGTTCGAGGAAATGAGCACATCCTTTCTGATTCTCCGTTTCCTGAACAGAACCGACACGCATAATCAAACGGAACTCTACCCTTGAAGCAGGAACAGCGTTTTTCAATATTAAATAATGCAGTCCGTTAGGCAAATACCCCTCTACAGTTCCTTTTGGAAGAGAAATCGGAGCAGATTGCGCATACCCAGGTATATACACACACATAGCAGCTATTAAAATAGCTGCTATGGAAACATACTTATACAAGTTCTTATTATTTCTTCTCATAGGTCACTGTTACATGGGTATATCCACCGGCATTCATGTGGTCTATCAAAAATTTAAAGGTCATCTTTTTAGCAGTAAAATCAATACTACCGGTAGACTCTTCAAAATTTTCCGGATCTTCCCAACCATCTTCGTCAATACCTGTATTGCACAAATAATAATCGGGTTCTGCCCTTCCCCCCTGTTCATAGATTTCTTGAGCAGTTGGATCTGTTTTCATCAATTCTTGTTGCCGGGTCCATGCACTAAAAGTATATGAGAACGGAACTGCTTTTATCGGATCACCATAAGAGTCTGTTCCTTCTCCTATATAGTCTACAGTGGCAGTAGAAGAAGTAATATCTTTAAGTTTTATACCGTTCAATGATGCGGAGAAGCTTTCATTGGTATCTTTATTCCAATTAATCTGTTCCATCAAGGTCTGTGATGCCGGTGACTCTGTCCAATACTCGGAGTCTTCGACCGTTTCGGCACGAAATACCCAATATAGATATTCGGTTAATCCCATCGGGTTGTCCACCATTTTCAACACAGGCATTTCAGCCGTAGCCTCCTCACTCAAAGTAATAATTGTTTTCCCGTCGTATTCTTTTGTGAACGCTTGAACAAAAGGAGTTAAATATCCATCTGCAGGACTATTTACCACTGTGTGACAAGAAACGATTCCCAGCCAGTCTGTCAAATCAATGTTATATTTAGTTTTATAGCCTTCAATCAATGCCAATTGTTCCTCGGAAAGTTCCGGTATTTGCGGATCGGGTTTCACACGCACACTTAACACTGCATTCAAAGCCATATTCTCTACAGGAATAGTAGAAATGCCAATCTGAAAATAAGTATCTACAGCCAACAGATTTTTCTGATTGGATACAACTTGAAAAGTCGCTTTCTTCTGACCGGCCTGAATAGTCACCGGATTATTTACCAGTTTTAAAATACCGGCTTCGTCATCCAATACCTCAAAATTAAGTGTAACATCCTGCTCACAAGCTGTAGTAAGATCGACATTTACCGTCAGGGGAGTTGCTTCCGCTTCTTCAATCACCGGATTTTCTGCAGATAAATAAATCTTATTAACGCCTGTATACCCAGTATCTTCTTTATCATCTCCACACGATGTGACAAGAGACAACAGGAACATTCCCATTGTATAAACAAACAGTTTCTTCATTTCTTTTTTCATTTTATTGATTCGTTTATAATTAAAATTATCAGTTCTCTATTTTTGTCCAACCTTCATTCTGTGATACATTCTCATTATACAGATATTCTCCTCTCGGAATGGGGAAAGTCCAACGGTAATCATCCGCCTGAACACGTTTGTCTGTTGCCATCGTACCGGAAGTATTCCAATCGGACAGTACTCCCTTACGACATCGCTTCAAATCAAAATAGCGTTCCCCCTCTCCTACAAACTCTTTCCATTTTTCTTGAAAGATAGCCTTTAGAAGAGGCTCGCCGGACAACTGCGTATCCAACAAAGTGGCATTACGCTGTTCCAAATACCGGTTCATCACCCCGACAGCTTGTCCATCGTGCCCCTTTCCGTCACGACAGTATGCTTCCGCCAGAATAAAACAGGCACCAGCCACACGATATTTATTGATATATTGCGGCTCTATCTTCTCCCAGTTCATTTTATTATATTTACCCAAACAATTCTCCATCGTCGTGTTGCCCAATGCATCATCCGTCATTTCTTTGGTAAATACAGATGCTCCCGAACGAATATCTCCATCAGCATACAAGGTTATCAGGGAACTATTCACTGTCATGTAATCCCCTTTATGTGTATCATAATTTATACCGGTATAATAGCTGCTGTTTGTAAACAAAGAAAACACCCGTTCTGCACAGGACGAATTGCTCCACAATGTAGCATACACCGTTTCACCAAGCACATCATAGCCGCCTTTTTCATCGATCACCTTTTGTGCATACTCTGCCGCCTGCTCATAATTATGAGCATACAGTTCCAATTCCGCCCACATATAATAACCGCTATACTGTGAAAACCAATAAACATCCGAAGGATTGTTCTCCACCGTCAAGGCCTCCTTGAGCAACTCACGAATGGCAGTCACACATTCCTCAATGCTCGACCGATACAGAAATTCCAATTCCAGCTGATCCTTCAATATGATTCCATCCTTTTCCGGCCCGTCTTCATAATCCGGTGCAAAAAGCCGGAGAAGATTGAAGTAGCAATAAGCTTTCAACAATTTCGCTTCGCTCACCACTGCTTGCAGTTCTTTCGTCTCTTCAGTTGTAGATACCGATATGCCATCTACACGTTCCAACACTGCATTCGCTATAGCTACCGCCGCATAATAGTCAGACCAGATGGAAACGGCGAGATCTTCTATGGGTTGCGTCTGCCATTTATAAAGATTATTCAAACTCGCATCCCGGGAAATCCAGGAAGTTGTTTCAAAATCATCGCCTAATACCGATAAGTCAAATTCCGGACTTGGCAACTGCTTGTAAGCAGTAGCCAACAACTCACGGGCAGTATTCGGCGTTGTTATGGCATCCGGATCCGAAAACTGATTTTCATACGGAATATTCAATGAGCAGGCAGTGAAACAAAGTGTCAGGAAAAGACTGCCTATCACAGTTTTGATCCGACTTTTATTTATCATTTTTACAATCATCATATCCATCCATGTTTAGAAAGTCAAACTCAAATTAATGGTTAACACTGGCTGCATCGTACCCGCCAACGAACCTGTTTCCGGATCAGATTCCTTATAAGGAGTAATCATAAACAGATTGGATGCCTGGAAAGCAACGTTGGCATATTTAATGAAATTACAGTTCTTCTCCAGAAATGTGTGCGGAACACGATAACGCAATGACACCATTGACAGTTTCAGATAATCACTCTTTCCAACAGTTTCCGTATTCGGATAATCCAGTGAGGCGATAGCCGAAGAACTGTAAAAAGGAGAATGGTACGTCTTTCCTTCATCTCCTTTCTCAAACCACATATTCCGCAATTGCCCTTTTATGGCATTTTTATTAGCGTCATCGGAAGAGCGGACGTATGAATAACTATAAGATTTAACTCCGCCAAATACATAATAGAAATCCATATCCAAATCAAAATCACGATAAGAAAAACTTAAATTGAATATACCACTGTAAGGAGGGGTCGCATGACCCAAAGCTACAATGTTCTCTTTCGACGGATTTTCCGTGGCTGGTATTTCGCGCCCGTCTGCTCCCTGAAATACGGGAAGGCCTGTAATCGGGTTAATCCCCAACGACTTCAATCCATAAATCATATCATACGATTTTCCTATCTCATAATCAGGAATAATAGCTTCTTCACTTGCATATAAGCGATCGGCATAATATAAATCGACTACCTTATTACGATTGTACGCCAGTGATCCGCGTAGCGAAAGACGCCAATCAGAAGTATCAAGTACTTTCAGGGAAGCGCTCAATTCGTAGCCTTCATTGCGCAGCACGCCAATATTGCGTTTCATCGTGCTGAATCCATTAGACAACGGAACCGGAACATCAAGCAAAGCATCGCTTGTCTCACGCCGGTAAATGTTGGCGTCCAAAGTCAGACGTTTGAATAGTTCAACCGACAAACTAATATCCGTAGATGCTGTCTGCTCCGCTTTCAGATCGGTATTATAAAGTGCGAGTAACTGCAGGAGACGTGCATTTCCATAATAATCAGTCGAATAAGAAAAAGTACCAATCGTTGATGAAGCAGACACTCCCGCCAAATTAGCCATTCGCCCGTAAGAAGCCTTCAAGTTCAAGCGGGAGATTACATTATTATCTTTCAGAAAAGGATACTGGCTGATCGTCCATCCCAAACCGATAGCCCATGCGGCATTCCAACGTTTGGATTCAGGAAGGATAGAAGAAGCGTCCGCTTTGTAGGTTGCGAAAAGATCGTAAGTATTATCAAAACTATATCCCATCACCAGCCCCACTCCCAGTTGGGCAGTCTTTTCCTTATAAGAACCGACCACAGGTTTTCTATTACCGGAAATAGACTGGTTGATAGCGGATGGTGACATTTGCGTACCCACTCCATATCCTGTAATAGAAACATTATCCGCATCCGTCATATAATAATCCATATTCCCGCCAATAGTAAAATCATGTTTCTCCGCAAATATCTTGTTATAAGTGATGCGGACATTCGATGAAACATTCGTTGTCACGTTTTTCTCTTTGGAGAGCTTTCCACGCTCTGCTTCATCCACCCCGCTGTTTCGTTCGCTGATAGAAGTAGAAGGCACCAGCGTCATGCCTTCATTCAAAAGCATATCAATACCTGCTACAGCATCGATACTCAATCCTTTCAGAGGTTCCAAATTCAAACTCCCACTTACTCCACCGCGTTTGTCTGTCGATTTACTGTTGTACTGACTTAGCAAATCATTATAAGTGTAATCTGAAGTTTCATTAGAAAAAGAAACTAATTTTCCCGTCTTTGTTTCATAAGGATTGAGTTGATAGATCAAATCGGTAGGAGAATATGAACTTCCATTCGGCGTATCTGTTTCAGAATATCCCGCATTGGCACTTAATGATAAATATCCCACCCTACCCAGTTGCTGGTCAAGGCTCATAGTGGCAGTAAAACGATGTGTATCATTCCCCGGCACACGTCCTCCTTGCTGGGCATAATTGGCAGATACATAATAAGACGTTTTTTCCGATCCGCCTCTGACACTCAGATTATGACGTTGATAGGTATTTAAATGAATCAGTTCGTCGAACCAGTCAGTATGAATGGTGCGCAAAGAATCGAGTATTCCCTGCCCTTCGGCTATCATTTGGTTCAAATTCGGATCATTGGCGAAATACTTCCTATAGTAATCCTCACTGTACCGATAACCGGGAGTAGAACGATTTTGTAATCGGCGCTCCAGTTCCAGTTTCTCGTCCGTATCCATCATCTCGACTCCCCTGCGTCCACGAGTAGTAATACCCATATTGAAACTGTAACTGGTAGTTGTACGTCCATCGGGATTCCCGCGCAAGGAAGTGATTTCTATTACTCCATTGGCGGCTTTGATACCATACAAGGCACATGCCACAGCATCTTTCAACACCTTTATTTCTTTAATGTCCGCCGGGTTAAGGGTCATAAAGGCATCGGATGAGATTACCTGTCCGTCCATTACATATAGTGGTTCATTCGCAGCATCCCCTTCGCGAAAAGACGAGTTTCCACGAATACGAATTTCCGGCTTCGAGCCCAAATCACCTGTATTGGTAACAATCAGTCCGGGAACACTTCCTTGCAATGCTAACGACATATCAATCATAGGTTTGCTATTCAGACGTCCCATATCTACATTCTGCACTACACCGGATTTTGCACGAATATCCAACTCATTGATATTCTGCCGTGCCACCACGACCACCTCATCCAATGATTTGGCATCCTGCTGCATAGCTGCATCCTGTATATTCTGTCCCGTATACTTTTCACGGACATCTTTCATTCCGATAAAGGAGAAGATAATCATGTCTCCTTTTTTCCATCTTCCACGCAACTGATAGCGTCCGTTAGCATCAGTCACCGTACCAAATTGAGTATTTCCAATACGAACCGTAGCGCCAGGAAGCGGTTCTCCCTGATGATCTGTGACCATACCGGTCAGCACAATGTCTTTTTGTTGGGCATAGGTAGCTTGAAAACTAATGGCAGAAATGAAAATAACTACAAAAAAAGAAATAATAAATGCTCTCATTTTAGCGTTTTGTTATAAACAATTATCCGGACCGCAAAATTAAATACTTAATGCGGCCCGGACAATCGCAACAAATTGCTATATTATTTCTTAGTAATACCTAATAACAGTTATTTTTAGTTTCACAAGAGATACTTTTATCTTCAAATTCGAGTGTCACATGATGAATATCCGCTTCTTCCAACTTATTTTTAATTGAACATTTTATCTCTTCCATTCTCTCTACGTCATCAATGACAACATGGGCTGTCAGGGCAGTTTCCGTTGTGCTCAATGCCCAGATATGTAGATGATGACAATTCTCCACACCGGGCTGTTCCATGATAAGTTGCTGTATCTTTTGAGCATCTATCCCCACCGGCACTCCATCCAATGACAACCGGAGGCTATCGTGAAGCAATCCCCAGGTAGAGACAATAATAATAACAGCAATGCCAAGTCCGATAATCGGGTCAATGATACTCCATCCCGTATACGTAATAATAATACCGGAAGCAACTACACCGACAGATACCAGTGTATCTGCTGCCATGTGCAAGTAGGCTCCTTTCACATTCAGGTCCTTATCTTTATCTTTCATGAAAAGCCATGCAGTAAGCGCATTGATGACCACTCCCACCCCAGCTGTCCATGCGATAGCGGAACCATCAACCGAAACCGGATGAAATAATTTGTCTATGCTCTCGGCAATAATAATGCCAACAGCAACCAACAGTATAACTGCATTTAATAAAGAAACAAGTATCGTACTCTTCTTATATCCATACGTGTAACGACTATTAGGGTGAACTTTCTCCAACCGGAAAGCTAACATGGCAAGCACCAGACTGGCTACATCACCCAAATTATGCCCGGCATCGGAAAGTAACCCCAAAGAATTATAATAAAATCCTACTCCGAATTCTACTATGACAAAAGTAATATTCAGAGCAATACCTATGATAAAAGCTTTATTGAGCGATGTCAAACGATGACTATGTTCGTGATGATGAGGTTCCATTATATATATTGTTATTATATCTAATTATATAAAAAACATCTTATCAGGAGATTAGTTCATCCCTTTCCGCTTTTGGCAGTATTAACGGCTGGCAAGTTTTTCCAGAAATTTGTTCCGGTCTACCATATAACGTATATGTATTCCTTCTCCGAGCAATCGTTTTTCTAACATAATTTCTGATTCTATATTTTAGTTATGACTATTCTTCTTTTTAGCAGACTGGTAGAACAGAAATGCCAACAGAACAAAGAAAGCCAAAAGTATCGTAATCATCTCTGTCGTATATGCCATTGGTTCTACCCATATTTCATGAAAGATATTCCAGCGTCCCAATACTTCTACAAAAGTCCAGAACACTACTACCGTAGCAATAGAAAAGCGCATGGCATATCCCCATTGAGTGATTTTCAACAGGCGTTTAAACATAAAAAACGAACCTGCCAGACAGCCGAAAGCAACTATAGCAGTAACAGGACTATGCTCGCCGACAAAATTCTCATCATAACAGAAGAGTAGCACGAGATAGCTCGTCCACATGATGAGATTTAACTCCATAAAAGTAACAATCGAGGTATGACGTGTCATCGGCCGTACTACAATCGTGGTGGTACTCTTACGGAAAAAGACTTTTTGAAGATAGGTAAAGAAGTCGCATCCGCTTTTTATACTGAAAATGTAAATCAGCATAAACATCACCCAAAAGCCGAAGGAGGAAGGCATGATTAAATATTCCGGTTTTGTCACGACTTCACCGGCAGCGTTCAGCAATGGTCGCACTTCATAACGATGTGCATAATATACGTAGATAAACTCTATCCATCCGGTCCAGAAGAGTAGTCCTCCGAATAATCCCCATAACGTCTGTCGTGTATCTCCTTTTGCAAACACTCCAATAATCACCATCACCAGACCTGCTGCTCCCATCGTGAAAGCCGCATAGTGAAGAGCTGTGGATGAGAGCACATGCTCCATAAAAATCATTAATGCATGCCCCAACGGCATAGTAAACAATACAATCAGGAAAGAAGTAATCCCTGTCAATACACTTTTTCTACTGTAACCACCTTTCATTTTCTTCTTATTTTGAGTTTTTAATCATCAATTTAGTAAAAGACTGCAAAAATAACGAGTTAAACCACTCCTCCCAATACCTACTTATAATTAAAGCCCTTTCACTTTTTCATTTCTTTTAGGTATTTCCCCTGTATATATATCCCTGTAACTTTGCAGTTGGAAATTTAATTAATCATTATCTATCAAAATTAAGTATGAAAATCTTAAACTTTTGGATGGTTGCCCTTATGGCACTATCTCTTTCTTCTACTTTCGTTTCTTGTAGCGACAACGACGACGATGAATCTAATCTTGCCAAAGAAATAGCAGGAGCTTATAAAGGTTATTCAGTCGGCGCATGCAATATGTTCTCTGATTATTTGTTGGGGGATGAATCCACTGCAACAATCACTGCCAACGAAGATGGTACCATCAATTTGGTATATAAATCCGGATCCGGAGATTTCACTCTGAATAATTTAAAACTTTCTTCTAATAAATCTTTCAGCGGTTCCGGTGAAGTTGCCATGTCTATGGGCGGCAGCACAGGCGGTAGCTACGACTACACATTAGAAGGTAGTGTAGATGGTTCTAAAGTGTTAAGTTTGAAAGCCAATGTTGATATTCCTGTACCTATGGGAAAAATGGAGATTGATTTCATACAAGGAGAAACTCCTGTTGGTTATTATATAAAAGATACTTATAAATACCAAACTAATTTATCTCTTTCAGTCACTATTCCAGGAGGAAATACCACTGAATCTACTGAGGATTGCAAAGTTATCATCGAAAACCCAACAGGCAGTACAGTAGATGTTACAATTAGCGGCTTCAATAACACAAGTGGTTCTATGAATTATTTTGAAAAGTTCACCGTAAAGGGAGTAAATGTTACTAAAGCAAACGACGGTAGTTACTCACTCAATATCGATAGCTTTGAAGCAGACACCCAAAAGACTACAGGAGAAATTCTGGCAATCACCGGTACGAGTTTAAGTGGTACTGTTAAGTCAGACGGAACAACTACTATTACTATAGTTTTTAAACCGGGAAATATGCCATGGGACATTACAGCAGATTTTACTGGAAGCAATACTAACAGCGCACAATAAACGATTAAATAAGCAATGAAAAGAAGCAGGAACGCTATTTTCAAATATACTATAGTACTGGGAGCGGCAATGTCGCTCTCTGCTTGTAATGGAATATTTGAAAATATTTATGATGCCCCCATCGAAACGGAGATGGAAATCAAGGAGAATAGCTTTTCACAAGTCAAGACTGTTGAATATACAGAATGGGCCTACATTAACCTTTCGGAGCGTACGGTTAGCACCGTTAAAATCGGAGAGGAATATGAGAGTCAAATTCCTGAAAAATGGGATTTCGCTATTCATCGTTATGATATAAAAACCAACGAGGGTGCTGCCTACAAAACAACTTACACAAGTATCGACGAGTTTAAAGCAACAGGTAAACTGCCTAAAGCGGAAGATTTTGTAGAAGATGAATGGACAACCGATAAAATAGCCATTGACATGTCGGGCATGATGGACGGAAACATTATCTACACAGAGTCTTACCGTAATGCTGTTCTTTCCGGCTGGCTGGACGTTAATACCGCAACGATGCCTCCGGTATACACCATGTCAAACCAAGTTTTTTTGATACGTTTGAAAGACAATACATACGCAGCAATCCGTTTTACCAACTACATGAATGCCAGAGGTATAAAAGGATATATTGACTTCGATTTCCAGTATCCGCTTGAGTTCGAGGACAACAACAATGAAACCAATCAACAAGAATGAAACCTACATTTATAATATCATTATTGCTTTTTTCATTTATAGCAACTTGCACCACATTAGCACAACACTCAACTTATCACATCAGCGGACGTGTTACTGATACAGAAGGGGAACCTCTCCCCGGTGCAACGATTTCCATCAAAGGTAAAGGAACCGGAACCGTCACATCCGTCGACGGAACATATACATTACAACTCCCCGGAACCGGTACATACCTCATCACCGCCTCGTATGTAGGCTATCAACCACAAGAAAAAAGACTGACTGTAGGGAAAGAGAAAAGACTAAGTTTCCGCTTGTCGGAAGATCAGTTTGATCTGGGAACAGTGGTTGTCACAGGTACACGTACTCCCAAATTACTGAAAGATGCTCCTATCATCACTCGTGTAATCACAGCAGACGATATTAAGAAGGTAGATGCAACCAACGTAGGACAATTATTACAATCGGAACTGCCGGGCATTGAATTTTCCTATTCAATGGATCAGCAGGTTTCAATCAATATGCAGGGATTCGGAGGAAACTCTGTACTCTTTCTGGTAGATGGTGAACGTCTGGCAGGGGAAACTTTAAACAACGTCGACTACAACCGATTGAACCTCGACAACGTGGAACGGGTAGAGATTGTAAAAGGTGCTGCCTCTACTCTCTATGGTTCCAGTGCAGTAGGTGGCGTAATCAACATCATCACCCGTGATTCCGAGGACCCATGGAATTTAAATGTAAACAGCCGCTTCGGTGAACATAACGACCAACGATATGGCGGAACTTTCAGTTTCAAAGCCGGTAAATTCAACAGCCAGACGAATGTGCAACACACAATGTCCGATTCTTACGACGTACCGGAAGGAGATGTGACAACCATCTTCGGAAACCGCACATGGAATGTGAAAGAACGTCTTGTTTGCAGACCGATTGAACAGTTGAAACTGACTGCACGCGGAGGTTATTATTTCCGCGAACGGGATAAGACCGGAGACAGCAAAGACCGTTATCGTGATTTCAGCGGAGGTCTGAAAGCCAACTATGATTTCAACATCATGAGTAATCTGGAAGTTGCCTATACATTCGACCAATATGATAAGAGTGATTATCTGACCTCATACAAATACGATGTCCGCGATTACAGCAATGTGCAACATAGCGTACGCGCACTCTACAATTACACCTTCAACGATAAAAACATTCTGACCGTAGGAGGAGATTATATGCGTGACTATCTATTGTCTTATCAATTCACCAACAATGGAAGTTATACCATGCACTCGGCAGATGCATTCGGACAGTTCGACTGGAACCCGACCGAACATTTCAACGTAATCAGCGGGGTACGTTTCGACTATTTCTCACAATCTAACGTGCGTCATATATCTCCGCACATCGGATTGATGTACAAAATAGCCAACTGCTCCCTCCGTGGTTCATACTCACAGGGATTCCGCTCTCCTACCCTTAAAGAAATGTATATGAACTTCGACATGGCAAATGCCATGATGATTTATGGTAATCCCGACCTGAAATCGGAGACGAGCCATAACTTCTCGCTCTCGGCGGAATATACCAAGAACCGTTACAATTTTACCGTTTCGGGATATTACAACCTTGTCAATGACCGGATCGACCTGACTTCATTCCGCGACACTGACGGAAGATGGGCACAGCTATATATCAATACAGAGAAAGTAGACATCGCCGGTGTAGATATCAACGCCTCCGCCAAATATCCTTGTGGTCTGGGAATACGTGTTTCTTACGGATACCTCCACGAGTTTATGCGCGACGGACAAATGAAATTCTCCAGTACCCGCCCACATTCAGCGACCGCACGTATCGAATACGGCAAATCATGGGATAATTATCAATTCAATCTTTCCCTGAACGGACGTGCGTTATCCAAAGTAGAAACCAATAAATATGTGGGCAACAATCCGGATGAAGGGACTACCGGAGTGACTTATCCGGGATATACGATGTGGAACCTGACGCTGACACAAGGAATCTGGAAAGGAGTCAGCCTGAATATGGCCGTCAACAACATATTTAATTATGTTCCGAGCTATTATGACGCAAACTCTCCTTATACCCGGGGAACTAACTTCTCCATCGGACTTGCATTAGACGTAGACAGGTTCTTCAAAAAATAAAAAAGATAAAACTACATACAAAGCTAAAAATAAGAGAAATGAAAAAGAAAAGTAAAATCATCTTAGGTGTATGCATCGTTGCTGTAGCTCTGATAGGGATATCCGTATGGAATACCTGGTTCAGTCCTACAAAGATTGCTTTCATCAACTTCCAGACCATACAGCAGGGAAGTATATCGAAAGCCAACGACAATTCATCCATCAAACTCAGTGAAGTATCGCTCGACAACCTCGACCGCCTGACCGGTTACGACATGGTATTCATCAACGGAATGGGTCTGCGTATCGTTGAGGAACAACGTCAACAGATACAACAGGCTGCCGACAAAGGTATTCCTGTATATACTTCCATGGCTACCAACCCGGCCAACAACATTTGTAATCTGGACAGTGTACAACAAAATCTGATACGAGGTTATCTGACCAACGGAGGAAAGACCAACTACCGGAATATGCTGAATTATATCCGTAAAGCTATTGACGGTAAAATCTCTTCCATACCGGAAGTGGAAGACCCGGCAGAAAGACCCAGCGACATGCTCTATCACGCCGGACTCACCAACCCGGATGATGAACTGGAGTTCCTCACCGTAGCAGATTATGAGAAATTCATGAAGGACAACCGTCTTTATAAAGAAGGGGCACGTAAAATCATGATAACCGGACAAATGGCTGATGCCACCGGACTTATTGAGGCTCTTGAAAAAGAAGGTTACAATGTTTATCCGGTTCAGTCAATGACGAAATTTATGTCGTTCATTGACGAAGTGCAGCCCGACGCAATCATCAACATGGCACACGGACGCATGGGAGACAAAATGGTGGATTATCTGAAAACTAAGAACATCCTCTTGTTTGCTCCACTCACCATTAACAGTCTGGTAGATGAATGGGAGAAAGATCCGATGGGAATGGCAGGAGGATTTATGTCACAAAGTATCGTGACTCCGGAAATTGACGGTGCCATCCGTCCTTTCGCTCTCTTTGCACAATATGAGGATGAAGAAGGATTGCGCCATTCGTATGCAGTACCCGAACGCTTGAAAACTTTCGTATCCACAATCAACAATTATTTGAATCTGAATACTAAGCCGAACAGCGAGAAGAAGGTAGCTATCTACTATTATAAAGGTCCGGGGCAAAATGCATTGACCGCTGCCGGTATGGAGGTGGTTCCTTCCCTATACAATCTTCTAGTCCGCATGAAACAGGAAGGTTACAACATATCCGGCCTGCCTGCAAATGCTGAAGAACTGGGTAAAATGATACAGGCTCAAGGCTCTGTGTTCAACTCTTACGCAGAGGGAGCCTTTAATGACTTTATGCAAAAAGGGCATCCCGAACTTATCACCAAAGATCAATATGAAAGTTGGGTGAAAGGGTCACTCCGCCCTGAAAAATATCAGGAAGTGGTGGATGCTTTCGGCGAATTCCCCGGCAACTATATGGCGACCAACGACGGTAAATTGGGTATTGCCCGTCTGCAATTCGGGAATGTAGTTTTAATGCCACAAAATGCAGCCGGAAGCGGAGACAACTCCTTCCAAGTGATTCATGGCACTAATATGGCTCCTCCTCATACTTATATTGCTTCCTATCTGTGGATGCAACATGGTTTCAAGGCTGACGCACTGATCCATTTCGGTACACACGGAAGTCTTGAATTTACTCCCAGAAAACAAGTGGCATTGTGCAGCAACGACTGGCCGGATCGCCTGGTTGGAGCAGTTCCGCACTTCTATATCTACTCTATTGGTAATGTTGGTGAAGGAATGATGGCTAAACGCCGTTCGTATGCCACCATACAGTCATACCTCACTCCGCCTTTCCTTGAAAGCAGTGTACGCGGCATTTATCGGGAGCTGATGGAAAAAATCAAGATTTACAATAACTCTCACAAAGAGAATAAAGATCAGGAATCATTAGCTGTCAAAACGCTGACTGTGAAAATGGGAATTCACCGTGATTTAGGTTTGGATAGCATTGCTAACAAGCCATATACGGAAGATGAAATCGCCCGTGTAGAAAACTTCGCAGAAGAACTGGCTACCGAAAAAATCACCGGACAACTCTACACTATGGGAGTTCCTTATGAAGCAGAACGGATCACTTCTTCCGTCTATGCAATGGCTACGGAACCTATCGCATACAGTCTGCTGGCTCTTGACAAGCAACGTGGTAAAGCGACAGATGCCGTTAGCAAGCATCGCAGCCTCTTTACACAACAGTACTTGACTCCTGCTCGCCATCTGGTAGAAAAGTTGCTCGCTAATCCTGCACTAGCCACAGATGAACTGATTTGTCGTACAGCCGGTATCACCGCACAGGAACTAGTCAAGGCTCGTCAAATAGAGGCAGACCGCAATGCTCCGAAAGGTATGATGGCAATGATGATGGCTGCATCGGCGAAGAGTGAACAATCCGACGAAAAGAAAGCTGCTAAAGGACATCCGGCATCTGTCTCCAAAGGAGGTTCTCCTCATGGTCAAATGCCCGAAAGCATGAAAGAGGCTATGAAGAAAATGGGCGCCAACATAGATCCTGAAAAAGCTATGAAAATGGCTAAGTCTATGGGAGCAAGTCCGGAAGCATTGAAGAAAATGGAAGCCGGAATGAAAGCTAATAAAGAAAAGCCCCAAGGTATGGCTGCCATGATGGCCGCTATGGGAAAAGCTCCGAAAGAATACAGTAAAGAAGAAATCGAACTGGCACTTGCCATCACTGAAGTAGAACGTACAATCAAGAATGTAGGCAACTACAAGAACGCACTTCTGACAAGTCCCGAAGAAGAGTTAAGCAGTCTGATGAATGCATTGGAAGGTGGATACACCGCTCCTACTCCCGGAGGTGATCCGATTGCTAATCCGAATGCTTTACCAACCGGACGTAATATGTATGCTATCAATGCCGAAGCAACTCCTACAGAATCCGCTTGGGAAAAAGGTATCGCTTTAGCCAAACAAACGATTGATACTTACAAGCAACGTCACAATGATTCAATTCCACGTAAAGTGAGTTATACTCTCTGGTCTTCCGAATTTATAGAAACCGGTGGGGCTACTATTGCTCAAGTACTGTATATGCTGGGAGTAGAACCTGTTCGTGACGCATTCGGTCGTGTCAGTGATCTAAAACTGATTCCTTCAGCCGAACTGGGACGTCCGCGTATCGACGTAGTAGTCCAAACTTCCGGACAACTCCGTGATATCGCCGCTTCCCGCCTCTTCCTGATTAACCGCGCAGTAGAAATGGCTGCGGCAGCGAAAGACGACAAGTTTGAAAATCAGGTAGCCGCCAGTGTGGTAGAAGCTGAAAGAGTGTTGACCGAAAAAGGTGTCAGTCCGAAAGATGCACGCGAAATGGCTTCTTTCCGAGTATTCGGAGGTGCTAATGGCATGTATGGTACAGGAATTCAGGGAATGGTGGAAGCCGGTGACCGTTGGGAAAGTGAATCGGAAATTGCAGATACTTACCTCAACAATATGGGAGCCTTCTACGGTGACGAAAAACACTGGGAAGTCTTTCAGAAATTTGCTTTTGAAGCAGCATTGAACAGTACTGATGTGGTCGTTCAGCCCCGCCAAAGCAACACTTGGGGAGCATTGAGCCTCGACCACGTATATGAATTTATGGGAGGTATGAATCTTGCCGTACGCAATGTTACGGGTAAAGACCCGGACGCTTATCTTAGCGACTACCGGAACCGCAACAACATGAAAATGCAGGAACTTAAAGAAGCAGTCGGTGTAGAAAGCCGTACAACGATTCTGAATCCTACCTATATCAAAGAGAAAATGAAAGGCGGTTCTTCTGCTGCAAGCGAGGTTGCCCAGACTGTAACGAATACGTATGGCTGGAATGTGATGAAACCTACTGCTATCGACAAGGAACTTTGGGATAACATATATGATGTATATGTCAAAGACGAATACAAACTGAATGTAAAAGACTTCTTTGAAAAACAGAATCCCGCAGCTTTACAGGAAGTGACCGCCGTTATGATGGAAACTGCCCGCAAAGGATATTGGAAAGCCTCTCCGGAGCAACTCTCCAATATTGCCAAGCTGCATACAGACCTTGTCAGACAGTTCGGTCCTTCGGGCAGCGGATTTACCGGAGACAATGCCAAATTACAGCAGTTCATCGCCTCTCAAGTAGATGCGCAAACCGCAGCCAGCTACAACAAGGAACTGAAACAAATGAAACAAGCCACCCTGGACGGAGAAGCGACCAAAGGAGGCATGGTATTGAAAAAACAATCGAGCGATGCCGTACAAGGGGCACAGGAAGAGCAAAACTCTTTGAATGGAGGCCTTATCGCAGGTATTGTTCTGGTAGCATTTGTTGTCATGTTGCTAATACTTAAAAAGAAACGGAAAAAGTAATGTAATATGGAGTTAATCATTCACATATTAATGCTGTTTATCGTGATTAACTGCAGTTTCAAACTCAGTTTCTGGAAACTTTGGCAAACCGTAATATACAGCCTGATTGCCGGTCTTTTTGTGGCCGGCACCTGGCAGTATGCTATTCTCCAGTCAAAGACACAGATTGCTGATTATCTGCAGAACACGGAAGCATTGCAAAACATGGCTATTATCATAACGCTTGAGTCAGCACTCTGCTTCGGCTATTGCGTGGCTTTCCTGCGCGGACTTTATGGCAAGAAAAATGTATGGTGGGCGGAATTACTTCGCTGGTATCCCAGCTTGTTGCTTTTCCCCGTATTATTCTACTATCTCACAGAAGCTATCTTCCGGTTACCTGGCGTAGACTTTTCAGTGACAGCCTGGTCACTAGCAGGGACAGTGGTTATCGCCATCCCATTGTTAAGCCGGTTGATGAAGTATCTTGTACCCGAAGACGATCTCCGGTTGGAAGTTCATTTCCTTGTCAGCTTATTCATCTGCATCCTCGGACTACTGACCACTGTCAATGGGAAAACGACCTATGCTGCCACCGAAGAGGCGCTCAACTGGAAAGCTATTATCTTATCCATCGGTCTGTTCGTTGTCCTGTTTCTTATCGGATTTGCCTGGAACAAACTGAAATGGCCTTTATTACAACGTAGAGAATTTAAAAAAAGAAGTAAAATCAATCAATAAAAAATATATATGGAACTCATTTCTAAATTATTATTCTGGGTAGCAAACAGTTTACTTATACCCGATATCATTATTTTGCTGTGCCTGTTCGTTCGCTCACTGATTTTGATCGGAGGCACCTACAACATGTACATGACCAAACGTAAAAATGACAAAGCACTGGACCAACTCATTAAAGATGCACGGATAGACGATTTGAAAGCAGCTTTACCCGACAAAGACAATTCACTATATATGGGCTATCTCCGCGACCTGCTCTACCATCCGGCCAGTGCAGATTACTCTGACTTCCTGATAACAAAATTCGAGAATGAAGCAGAGAAAGATGTGTCTCTTTCTAAAATGATGGCTAAGATAGGTCCGGTTCTCGGATTGATAGGAACATTGATTTCCATGAGTCCGGCACTTGTGGGACTTTCTACAGGAGACATCTCCGGAATGGCATATAATATGCAGGTAGTATTTGCGACGACTGTTGTGGGTTTGGTTATTAGTGCTGTAGGATTGATATCCATGCAGTTCAAACAACGTTGGTATGCCAAAGATGTCAACAACCTCGATTATGTATCAAGAGTATTAAACGAAACAACCGGAGAGTCCAATAATGAAAAGAAATAGAAGAGTCAGCAAATTCCTCAAAGAAGAGGATACCGACCCGCTAAGTGTAGTAGTAAACCTGTTCGACGTGGCGATGGTATTTGCCGTAGCATTGATGGTAGCAATGGTGATGCATATGAATATGACGGAAGTTTTCGGACAGGAAGATTTCACCATCGTGAAGAACCCTGGTAAGGAAAATATGGAAATCATCTCCAAGGAAGGAAAGAAAATCAATACTTACAAGCCTTCCGGTCAGAAAGAGGAGGATTCAGGAAAAAGAGGAAGAAAAGTGGGGATAGCCTACGAACTGGATAACGGTGAGATTATTTATGTTCCGGAATAACCATTAATAAGTATATTTCCTACCAATAATCAATAGTATCGGGCAGGACAATCCTATTCAGGCATTGTCTGCCCTTTATTTCTTTCATTTTACATTGATAACTATCAGAACAAAACATGGTTTCTTCTTTATCAAAACCCGACAAAAGACATGCATATTATCGCAGAAATCTACTAATCATCTGCCTGTTATTAGGCATCGTCCTCTTTACTTTCTGCTTTTTGTTTTGCCAGCACGACAGTCAGGATATGGACTGCGATTGCTTAAGATGCTTGTTAAGTGCTCCTCCCCAAGAGGGAGAGTATCTCTACAACCGTTATCTGCCCCTCATCAGTGTTCTATGCTTCTTATTAATATTCCTGCCCATTTATATATTCGAACATCGACAGCATATAAAAAGGAAATAAAAAAACAAGCCACCGAAATGAGTCACTCATTCCGATGGCCTATCCCCTTTAAACACCTTTAAACAAAATGAAAATATGCCTCATATACTAACTAAACTAACTAACCCTCGAGGCATATTTTAAAGAGGCTGTCGCATCAACCTCTTTTTATCATAGATAAGCTTTCGCTCTCTAATCTTATTTACGAGCTTCAGCGATATAACCGAGAGCTTCTTCACATTTGGCAGTTACATAAGCCCAGTCTTCTGCTGCCACCTTATCTTTCGGGAACAGTTTAGAGCCCATACCTACACAGAATACACCGGCTTTGATCCATGCAGTCAGGTTTTCCTTAGTAGGTTCTACCCCACCTGTTACCATCAGCTTAGACCATGGCATCGGAGCCATCAAGCCTTTTACAAAGTTAGTTCCATAAACATCACCCGGGAATACTTTGCAAAGATCGCAACCGACTTCCTGTGCAAAACCAACTTCCGATACAGAACCGCATCCCGGAGTGTAAGCAACCGAACGACGGTTACATACCTTAGCTATTTCAGGGTTGAACAACGGACCTACTACGAAGTTAGCACCCAGTTGCAAGTACATAGCAGCAGTAGCCGGATCAACGATAGAACCGATACCAATTGCCATTTCAGGACATTCTTTTGCTGCGAACTTAACGATTTCAGCAAATACTTCCTGTGCAAAGTCACCACGATTTGTGAATTCGAAAGCACGAACACCACCGTCATAACAAGCCTTTACTACTTTCTTTGCAACTTCTGCGTCTTTGTGATAGAATACAGGAACCATTCCTGTAGAGCCGATCTTATTTAATACGGCTATTTTATCGAATTTTGCCATCTTATTATTTACTATTTTATTATTTACAATTTACTATTTGATACTTTTGCTATTTATCATTTATCCTACTTTTCATAGTAGTTATTGAACTAACAATTATTTTTAAAAGCTCCTCATTTTCTTTATATAGGTCAGCCATCAATTCTGGTTTAACCAATTGAACTTCCATTAATAATTCCAGCCAATATAAAGTCTCATCCAGTTCTTCTTCCACCATCTTCAATTTATTAAGAAAATCCTTATCCGACTTTCCCAAACACGCTGCCCTATAATTTGCAGCAGGAGATGTACCCGAACGAATAATCTGATTGCCGATAGCTCTACCGGCAGGAGTATTGGGCAATTTATCTACCAATCTAATAATACGTATTGCTAATACCTTCAGCCTATTTTTAAGTTCAACCGTTGTCATCAGGCAAAAGTATTAAATAGTAAATAGTAAATTGTCCAATAGTAAATATCCTTATCTCTGTACGCGACCGCTTGCGTCACCACCAGCCAATGCTTCTACTTCTTCTATAGAAACAAGGTTGAAGTCACCATTGATAGTATGTTTCAAAGCAGATGCAGCAACTGCAAATTCAAGGGCAGCACCCTGATTAGGTTTAGTCATCAAACCATGGATAATACCACCGGAGAAAGAGTCGCCACCACCTACACGGTCGATAATCGGATCAATATCATAACGTTTTGAAGTATAGAACTCTTCACCGTTGTAGATCATAGCTTTCCAGCCGTTGTGAGTAGCAGAGAAAGATTCGCGCAAAGTAGAAACTACATATTTGAATCCGAATTCTTTCATCATTTGCTGGAAGATACCTTTGTAACCTTCAGCATCTGTGTGACCAGCTTCAACGTCAGCATCCGGTTTGAAGCCCAGGCAAAGTTCCGCATCTTCTTCGTTACCGATACATACGTCTACAAACTGCATCAACGGTTTCATGATAGACTGTGCTTTTTCTTTAGTCCACAGTTTCTTACGGAAATTCAAGTCAACAGAAACAGTTACACCGTGACGTTTTGCAGCTTCACAAGCCAGACGAGTCAACTCGGCAGCCTTGTCAGAAATAGCCGGAGTGATACCAGACCAGTGGAACCAGTCAGCACCTTCCATGATTGCATCAAAGTCGAAATCAGCAGCGTCAGCTTCAGCAATAGCAGAGTGAGCACGGTCATAAATAACCTTGCTAGGACGCATAGAAGCACCTGTTTCCAAGTAGTAGATACCTACACGGTCGCCACCACGAGCAATAAAGTCTGTCTTTACGCCATATTTACGCAATGCGTTAACAGCAGACTGTCCGATTTCGTGTTTCGGTAATTTGGTTACGAAATAAGCGTCATGTCCGTAGTTGGCACAGCTTACTGCAACGTTAGCTTCACCACCACCATATACTACATCAAAAGAATCAGATTGAACAAAACGAGTATTACCCGGAGTTGATAATCTAAGCATGATTTCGCCTAATGTAACGACTTTCTTTCCCATAATCTTATGTTTTAAATTCTAAGTTATTAATATTATGAACTTTCAATTTATCATTTCAGCCCTATTTTAGGGGTTAACACACTGACTACATGAGCATTAATCTATAAAACAACCAACATCACATACCTTTCGTGTGCGGGCACAAAGATACAACAATTTTCGTAATTACAAAAATTGTTATATATTTGTATCGAAAATATTAAGATTATTATTGTGTGCGAGCACAAAAACCTATATAAATAAAGGTTATCGTATGAATAAATTGCCCGAAAGGATCAGAATCAAAGACATCGCCCGTCTAGCAGATGTATCAGTGGGAACAGTAGACCGCGTTATTCACGGACGTAGTGGAGTATCAGAGGCCAGTAAAAAACGCGTAGAAGAAATTCTGAAGCAGCTTGACTACCAGCCCAATATGTACGCCAGCGCTCTGGCTTCCAACAAGAAATATACGTTTATCTGCCTTCTGCCGGAACATCTGGAAGGCGAATACTGGACGGCTGTAGAAATCGGTATTCACGAAGCGATTGCAACCTATTCGGATTTCAATACTTCGGTGAAAATCAACTATTACGATCCATACGATTATCATTCATTCGTCAACGCCAGCGAAGCCATCCTGGCCCTGCAGCCGGACGGAGTGATGGTAGCTCCTACCGCTCCGCAATATACGAAAGGATTCACCGATCAGTTGCAGGCACTGGATATACCTTATATATATATAGATTCCAACATTAAAGAGGTTCCTCCCCTCGCCTTCTTTGGTCAGAATTCACGTCAAAGCGGATATTTCGCTGCTCGAATGATGATGTTACTGGCACGGGAGGAAAAGGAAATTGTGATTTTCCGTAAAATACATGAAGGAATTGTAGGATCTAATCAGCAGGAGAACAGAGAAATCGGTTTTAGGCAGTACATGAAAGAACATCATCCGTCTTGTACTATACTGGAACTTGACTTGCATG
Organism: Bacteroides sp. L008; assembly: GCF_040812255.1. Classification (NCBI taxonomy): domain Bacteria; kingdom Pseudomonadati; phylum Bacteroidota; class Bacteroidia; order Bacteroidales; family Bacteroidaceae; genus Bacteroides; species Bacteroides sp. L008. The sequence continues at coordinate 1,715,345 of NZ_JBFNXO010000001.1, forward strand.
CCGAACGCAACGACGAGGACAACGAGATGCTGGACGAATTCTTCCGTACCTATCCGATGGTTAAGAATGGAATCACTTTCAACTCTAAAGCCTACATCGTTGGCGAGTACCTGCAAAGCCGTGGAAAGAAAGACTTCAATCTGATAGGCTATGACCTTCTGGAACGGAATGTCACCTGCCTGAAAAAAGGAAGTATCTCCTTCCTCATCGCCCAGCAGCCGGAACTGCAAGGAGCCAATGGCATCAAAGCTCTATGCGATCATCTTATTTTCAAGAAAGAAGTGACTCGTATCAACTATATGCCCATTGATCTGTTAACAGTAGAGACAATAGACTATTACCATAGCAAATAACAACAAAGTACAACTTTACAAGTACATTACATGGAAACAAAGTATTTAAGAATTAATCCTGCCGACAACGTTGCCGTTGCCATTGTTAACCTCCCGGCAGGAGAGCATCTTTCTATAGATGGCATTGAGATTACATTGAACGAGGATATTCCTGCCGGACATAAATTCGCACTAAAGAATTTTGCGGAAGGTGAAAATGTAATCAAGTACGGTTACCCGATCGGACATGCACGAATGGCAAAGAAACAGGGTGACTGGATGAACGAAACGAACATCAAAACCAACCTTGCCGGATTGTTGGACTACACGTACAACCCGATTCAGGTTTCTTTGGATATTCCTCATAAAGATCTTACTTTCAAAGGTTACCGTCGCAAAAACGGTGATGTAGGTGTAAGAAACGAGATATGGATTATCCCGACTGTAGGTTGCGTAAACGGTATCATCGGACAACTGGCCGAGGGACTGCGTCGCGAAACCGAAGGTAAGGGAGTGGATGCCATTGTCGCTTTCCCACACAACTACGGTTGCTCGCAACTTGGTGACGACCATGAGAATACGAAAAAGATTCTTCGTGACATGGTGCTTCATCCCAATGCAGGCGCTGTATTGGCAGTAGGCTTGGGATGTGAGAATAACCAGCCGGATATATTCCGTGAATTCCTGGGCGAATTTGATGAAGACCGCGTCAAATTCATGGTTACCCAAAAGGTAGGCGACGAATATGAAGAAGGAATGGAAATCCTGCGTGATTTGTATGCAAAAGCCTCTAAAGACGAACGTACCGATGTGCCTTTGTCCGAACTTCGTGTGGGATTGAAGTGCGGTGGTTCTGACGGTTTTTCCGGCATTACGGCCAACCCATTGTTGGGTATGTTCTCCGATTTCCTGATTGCACAGGGAGGCACAAGCGTATTGACTGAAGTTCCGGAAATGTTCGGTGCAGAAACAATCCTGATGAACCGTTGTAAAAACGAGGAGCTGTTTGAACAGACTGTCCATCTGATTAATGACTTCAAAGAATACTTCCTGTCACACGGAGAGCCTGTCGGCGAAAATCCCTCTCCGGGCAACAAAGCCGGTGGTATCTCTACTCTGGAAGAAAAAGCACTGGGATGCACCCAAAAATGTGGAAAGAGTTATGTATCCGGCGTAATGCCTTACGGCGAACGTTTACAGAAAAAAGGACTCAACCTGCTTTCTGCTCCGGGCAATGACCTGGTTGCAGCCACTACTCTTGCAGCAAGTGGATGCCACATGGTACTTTTCACCACCGGACGCGGTACTCCTTTCGGCACTTTTGTTCCGACCATGAAGATTTCCACCAATTCAACCCTGGCTAAAAACAAACCGGGATGGATTGACTTCAACGCCGGTGTGATCGTAGAAAACGAACCGATGGAAAAGACTTGTGAACGCTTCATTGACTATATCATCAAAGTGGCAAGCGGTGAATTCGTAAACAACGAGAAGAAAGGCTATCGCGAAATTGCTATCTTTAAAACAGGGGTAACCTTGTAAACAGGTCGCTATCTGATACAACAAATATATCGAAGATAAAAGATACATTGTTAAAACAATAGAGTTGCTATCCCGTTCAACTTATCATTGAGTGAAGAATAGCAACTCTTTTTTTGTTATACCATATCATCGCCTGTTTTCTTAAACGTAACGCGGATTGTTTTATGGAAAGGAATAAAACGGGAAATCACAGCTATGACAACAGATATAACCAACAAATAACCCAGAATCTCTTTCAGTGCCAGCAACAGGCTTTGTTGTTGTAGCGTATTATATAAGGAGTTGGTTGCCAACTGCGCAGCCTCATCATACGGATGTCCCTGGGTCATCGCACTGTTCAGCGACTGGCTATAGCGTGCTGACGACAATGGATCAGCAGCAGTTACAGTCTCCGACAACGAATACATATATTTTTGTTGCAGCCGGTACAGTACATTACTATAAAAAGAAGTTGCCATGATAGGTGCCAACACGGAACGGAAAATAATCAGGAAGAAAGCATTCGACAACAAGTATTTCGGATTCAAGTCTTCCACGGCAAACAGGGCAAAAGCAATAATCAAAGTCAACATACCCAAACCGCGAAAGAAGATAGGCAGGTAGAGCATCTCATACGTACTATCCGGAGAAATGCCAAAATACAAAATGGCAAAGAAAATCACAAAGCAACTCATTCCTCCCGCTATCAGAAAACGAAAACGCCACCGTTGCCAGCGAAACCACCAAAAACAGATAAAGGCACCGACTACATATCCCGGAAGCAAATAAATATAAAGAGAATAGGTATGCGTAGTATCTACTTTCAGAATAACAGTTAGATAGTTAGTCAGCAAAGTGGTCGATGTACTGAAAAACATCACGAGCATCATATAAAAATAACCCACAATCGCTTTGGGCTGGAATAAAGGAGCCAGACTTACATAAGGATTCTCCGAATGGCTCTGATACCAGATGAACAGTGCAATCAGCATAGGTGCTATTACAATATAAATACATATCTTGCCGGAAGCCATCCAATCGAGCACTTTTCCATAATTGATAACGTACATCAACATCAGCAACCCGGCTGAAATAACAAACATCTCACGGATATGCAGATCAGACCATGCGACAACTTTGTTGGGACGGTTGTGCCGGAAACAGATGATAACAAACAGAATGGAAATCAAGATCAATACCATCATAAAGTAGTACATATACTTCCAGTTATAATGATACGCCAGTAAAGCCGTTACCAGCATCGAAACTTGTCCCCCACCGTAAACCAACGGATAAAAATAAGAATAGAACTCGCTACGCACATTCTTCGGACTGAAAATCTTCTGGGCATAACGAATAAACCACAACATGAGAAACCCTTTCAGGAAACCGACAGCAAAACTACAGACAATCAAAATATCCGCGTTTTGCGTACGTGCACAAACCCAACTCAAGAAGAATTGCAGTACTAAATCAATCAATAACAGAGATTTCACGGAAAAGGCTGCCAACACCTTAGGAATAATCGGGTATGCGATAGCCATACCCGCCGAAGCAGCGTAATACCCCATCGTAATATCTTCCGAATTAGTACCCAGCGTGTTCGACACTTCCAGCATACTGCCTGTATACGAGCCATTGAGCATAGTGACCGGAAGAATCACGATGAAAATGCTGATAAGCCCAAGCCAATCGGGCACCCATTGGCGAACAGGTGCCTCCAATTCCTTCATGGTAATCATTTGCGTAAAGCTTCTGTTTCCACCATCATCCCAGCTCTCAACTGTGCCATTTCTTCCGGAGAAACATCTTCCAAGTCGATACGCACAGGGATTCGCTGCTGCACCTTTACAAAATTGCCGGCCGAATTATCTGTAGGAACCAAGGAATATTTAGACCCGGTTGCCTCGGAAATTGCAGTGACTTCCCCGTGAAAAATCTTTCCGGGCACTGCATCTACTTTAATACGTACCTGCTGCCCAATATGAATATTAGCAATCTGCGTTTCTTTATAATTAGCGGTAATCCACTTATCCTTATTGCGCACCAGATAAGAAATAGTCTGTCCGGTCTGTACATATTGACCGGATTCAAGCGTACGCCTGCCCATATATCCATCATAAGGAGCAGCGAGAACCGTATAAGACAGATTCAGCTTAGCCAAATCCAAGTCTGCTTCTTTACGCAAAATGGCAGCCTCTGTGCCAGTTGTTTTCTTACTTGTTTCCGCATATTGCGATAATGCCGCCTGTCTCTGTGCAACCAATGCCTGATAACGTGCCTTTGCTGCCTCATAAGCAGCTTTCGCTTGCTCATACTGCTGTTCCGGAACAGATTCTTCTTTCAACAAACGTTCAAAACGATGATAATCCTGTTCTAATTGCCAGAGTTTCGCTTTCGCTTCGGCGATGTTGGCATCCTGCACGGCAATATTCGTATGGGAAGTTTCAATACCCGAGTGAAGAACATCCTGCGAGCCATGTGCATCCAACAATGCAGCTTCCGCTTCCTTTACCTTAATCTGATATTCACGATTGTCAAGCACCAGCAGAGTATCTCCCTGATGGACATATTGATGTTCCTTAAAACGAACCTCCTTGATATAACCCGAAGCCCGGACATTCAAAGGAGCTACATATTGATCTACAAAAGCATCATTAGTCACTTCGTAATTCACATAACGCCAGAAGTAATTAGCAGTCCACCAAAGTCCGGAGACAGCCAAACAGACACATACTAAATTTAAAACGATATTACGAACTCTTACTTTTTTCAGTTTCCTCTGTTTTTCTTTCCATTCAATTGCCATATCTGTTCTGTTTATTAAAGACGTCCACTAGCCTTCTGAAGTTGATAATAAGTATAAATCACACGAGTGCGTGCAGTGACCAGCTGCAATTCCACATTCAAACGGACGGAATTCGCATCAAGCAAATCAGTCAGGATAGCCAGTTGATTCAAATAACGATTCTGCATAATACGGTAATTCTCTTCCGCTTGCCGGACAGACAGTTTTAGAGCCTCTACCCTCTGCAATGCTTCCCTGTGGCGTAGAAATGCAGAACGTACATCCATGCGGATTCCCTGCATTTTCTGTTCTTCTTCATTCTTCCGCAAAGACACCATCAGTTTGCTCTCTTTTACTTTATGATTGTTCTTGTACAGTGAGGATAAAGGATAGGAAACCGATACGCCCACATTCCAGTTATTGTTATACATATCCGCCAATGTGCGTGAAACGGGACGTGCCAATGTATTCGATGCATACAGTGACACACTGGGAAGAGAAAAGGATTGGGCAGAACGGATTTCATTCCTTGCCAATTCTGTCTGTGCGCGAAGCAGCCTCATCGCCGGATCATTCTCATACGCCTGAACAATATAGTCATCATAGGACTGCAAAGCAACTGCCTGATAGAGAATGGTTGTATCCGGTTGTAATAACAAGTTCTCATCCTGCCCCAACAAGATATTGAGTTGCTGCGATACAAGCGCAATGCTATTTTCCGCTTCCTCCAAAGACAGGCGGTCATTAGTCAACTGCATTTCGCTCCGTAATACATCATTATTGGTTATCAGCCCCTCTTTTTTCATCCGTCGGATATCGCGTAACCGGAGTTCCGACTCCTCAATATTCCGCATCAATATTTCATGCTGCTTGAATAGACTAAACAGGTTCATATACTGATTGAGTAACCGTAACTTTATTTCTGCCTCATCAGTTAACGTTTGTAGTTCGGCAACTTGTTTTTCTATATCCGCCTTATGAATAGCACTTCGGATTTTACCACCCTGATAGAGAGGCTGTGCCAGATCAATCGCATAATTTTGTGACCAGTCCGGTGCTTCCGGATATGAAGGATCGGATAATCCCCGTTCCCAAACAACAGGCTGCCCTACAAATCCCCCTTTCAGCCCGATCTGCAGTTCCGGTAACTGCGCAGACCGTGCGGTCCGTATCCGCTCCTGTGCCATGGATTCTTTCATTACATCCGCCTGAAGTTGCAGACTATGCCGTACTCCCCGTTCAAAAAGCTGATCGATAGTGAGAAACAAAGAATCTGTTTGTGCATTTATGGATTGAGTAGCCAAAAACAGGCAAGATAAAACAGCCCCATACTTCTTATACATTTTCAAGTACATCGTATACACTCTTTAATTCAGACAACATAGTCTCAATGCTTTCTATACCAATAATCTTTTCTGCGTATACATAGACCTGATCGAGAATCGGACGAATCTGTTCTTTAAATTCTTCCCCTTCGGGGGTCAGGAACACCAGTTTATTACGACGGTCGGCAGGATCTTCTCTCCGGTAAACATACCCTTTCTTTTCCAGATTATTCATCAAATTGGTGAGACATGCCTTATCTTTTGCTATGCGTTCCGCCAATATCTGCTGACTAATTCCCTGCTCATGCCATAAGCTACTCAATACCTGAAGCATCTCAAACGTAATACCCGCATTATTTTTTCTCAATGTCCGTTGCATAGACCGGCGGAAAGCCATACGGGTACGAACAATCTGCAACATGAGTTCTCTAAACTCTGCTCCTTCTCTCATTTTCTATACTCTTTTTACTTGTTTCGTTTCGGCGGCAAAGTTAGGTATTTCCCCTGAATTAGTCAAACGTTTGACTAATTTCATTTTCAAACTATCTTTATATAATTCCCGATTATCCGTTCATTTATCCATTAAACAACTATATATTAACGTTTTATCATACCATTCAAATCTTTATCATCAAAATATTCAGGCGAAAAGTTTGTTCATCTGAAATCTTTTATTTTACTTTGCATCACAAAGTACTTTTTATATGAATAAAGATAAAGCATTAGAATCGGTAAATGAGATAAAAGAGTTGATGGAAAAGTCCTCCAAGTTTATCTCTCTCAGTGGTCTCGCTGCAATCATGGCGGGCATTTACGCATTAGCTGGCGCATACATCGCCACACAAGTTATTACACCGGGCACACATTTAATTGTTGCTCTCGAACTGATGGCTATCATAGCCTCGCTCGTATTGGTAGCAGCTGCGGTCACCGCCTGCATCCTGTCCTATTATAAATCCAAGAAGACAGGACAGAAATTTTTCAGCCGCCTCACCTACCGGGCATTGTGGAACTTTTCTCTTCCGATGCTGACCGGAGGTGTTTTATGTATTTCCATCATAATGCATGAGTATTATGACATTCTGGCCTCCGTCATGCTTTTATTTTACGGACTGGCACTGGTCAACGTATCCAAGTTTACTTACTCCAGCATCGTATGGTTAGGATATGCTTTCATTTGCCTGGGCGTCGCAGATTGTTTTTGGGAAGGTCATTCACTGCTGTTCTGGACCATCGGTTTCAGCGGTTTCCATATTCTTTATGGCATATTGTTCTATTTACACTACGAAAGAAAGAGATCATAAATGATAGAAGCATTCCAATATATTAATAAAGCATTCGAAAGCAAGGTCCGGCTCGGTATCATGGCTGTTCTGATGGTAAATGAGGAAGCTGACTTCAATTTTCTGAAAGAGCAGCTCTCTCTGACAGACGGCAATCTTGCCAGCCACACCCGTGCCCTGGAAGAACTGGGATATATCGTATGCAACAAAAGTTTTGTCGGACGAAAGCCACGAACTGTTTTTCAAGCAACCCCGCAAGGCAGAGAAGCTTTCAAATCTCATATTGAAGCCTTAGAGAAATTTCTAAAATCAAAATAAATAATTCATCAAAACACTACTGACTTATGGACGGTTTCAATGAAAATTCAAATGAGCAACAGGCGCAGCAACCTATGGGATGTCTCCACCGTTTCTCCAAAACAATCAAGGTTGTCATCATCGGATTATTAATTCTTCTCCTGATGATACCGATGTTCATGATTGAAAATCTTATTTCCGAACGGGGACGAACCCAGGAAGAAGCTATCGACGAGGTAAGTGAAAAATGGAGTCTGGCACAGACCATTACAGGCCCCTACCTGAATCTCCAGTATCCGGTCGTCACTGAAAATAAGGACGAGAAGAAGGTTTCTATGAAAGACCTGATACTTTTTCCCGACGAGCTTATGGTCAGCGGGCAACTAAAGACTGAAATTCTGAAAAGAAGTATCTACGAGGTCAATGTATATCAATCGGAACTGACACTGAAAGGCTCATTCAGTTCGGAAGAACTGCAGAAGAGCAGAATAGATATGGAACAGTTGCAATTTGACAGGGCGGCTATTTGTCTGAATCTGACCGATATGCGGGGTATCAGCGAGCAAATCAGCATCACTCTGGGAGATTCTGTTTATATATTCGAACCGGGTATGGACAACAGAGGAATAGATAACACCGGAGTTCATGCGATCGCAAACTTATCGGAGTTGAAACAGAATAAAAAACTGCCTTATGAAATAAAAATCAAACTGAAAGGTTCGCAGTCACTCAACTTTATTCCATTGGGTAAAACAACCCGTGTAGATCTGAAAGCCAACTGGAATACGCCTAGCTTCACCGGTAACTATCTGCCCAATAACCGCAACATTACGGAGAAAGAATTCTCCGCACAATGGCAGGTTTTAAATTTGAACCGGAATTACTCACAGGTGATGGTTGACTACAACCACTCGAACATCAAGGACATTGAGAACTCCAGTTTCGGTGTTAACTTCAAAATCCCGGTGGAACAGTATCAACAGTCCATGCGTTCTGCAAAATATGCAATCCTGATTATCTTACTGACTTTCGGAGTGATTTTCTTCACCGAAATTATGAATAAGACCCGTATTCATGCCTTGCAGTATTTATTGGTAGGACTGGCACTCTGTCTATTTTACAGTTTGCTCCTCTCCTTCTCCGAACACATCGGATTCAATCCCGCCTATTTATTATCTTCTGCACTAACTATTATATTGGTGGGCGGATATATGTTCGGAATCACCAGGAAAAAGAAACCGTCATTAATCATGTCCGGATTGTTGGCTATACTCTATATTTATATATTTGTTCTTATTCAGCTAGAGACTTTCGCATTATTGGCAGGCAGCTTAGGACTGTTTATTATACTGGCAATAGTGATGTATTTCTCAAAGAAAATAGACTGGTTCAATGAATAACCGGCTTTTCTTCAGAAACACTTGACAAACGGTTTTTTATTTTGTATCTTTGAGAAAACAGAATCTATAAACGATATGAATATAATAAGAAAAATAGATACATAACAAGCTTTCAAACTGATCTAATTTAGGATTAGCAAAGATATATCATAGGGCAATGATTTGACGATCATTGCCCTATTTTGTTTATATTTATACACTTTTCTTTTTGTATAATCTTCCCAAACGCCCAAAATAGTTTTTAATAAACTCTGATACCGTTTATAATAAACTACCCAAAAGTTTATTATAAACAGAAATCGCGTTTATTAAGAATATCTTCTTCAAATGTAAAAATAGAGAAATGCACTTTCATACAATCAAAGGATATAAATAGCCTGTTTGCTCATGCAGTAACATAAACGAACAAAACTCTTTATTTCATCCAAATGATTGAGTTTCCATCACTACACGCTAAAAAGTTTTCTTCAAATAAATCATATCCACCAGTTGCTCGCCATCCTCATAGATCAGATGGTCATAGTTGTCAGTAAAAAAATTCTTTATCCGGTGAGAAACAGTGAAACCACAGTGTTCATAGAAAGATCTGGAAGAAGGCACATCGCCTGTACCCACCAACATTTCAGAACACTTTCCCCGATAATATTCAAATAAGAATTCGATTAAACGTTTTCCGTACCCCTGCCGTTGAAAGAAAGGAACGGTAGCAATATTCTTGATTTCATAAATACCTTCCCCTTCACGAGTCACTACACAAAGAGCTTTCAATCCGTTATCATAAAGAACAAACATATCGCCGCGCTCCAAATACCGGTCAATCATACTTTCTTGTTCATCAGCCAGAAGTAATAAATCGAGGAATTCCTTTTTATCCGAAGCTACTAACTTTATCTCCATATTTTAAAATATTGAATTCTACCTTATTCATTTCTACCATTGTCATTTATTAATGCTGCTGATTCATTTGCCTATGATCCAAAATGGTATCCATATTCTCCAAGGCCCATCCTACCAGCCCTTCAATATGAGGGATCAAAGTGCCACCCGTATCTGTCAGGCAATACTCCACACGGGGAGGCACTTCGGCGTACACTTTCCGTTCCACCAATCCGTCTGATTCTAAAGTACGTAGGGTAACGGTCAACATTCTTTGAGAAACATCTTCTATCGTTTTATGAATATCACTAAAACGCATCGTGCCATTGGCATTCAATGTAATAAGTACCAGCATCGACCACTTGTCTCCCAAGCGGCTAAGCACATCTCTTACCGGACAATTTCCTGTCGGATGAAAGTTTTTCATTCTTTAACGTTTTGTATTTTATTGAAATTCAGCAATAGTTACCTTCATGTAACTTCCTTATTTTCAAGTACGTTCTTGCATTTTTCAAACAAGAAAGATACATTTGCATCACAAAAGTAATAAACTTACTAATAATAACTATTGTTTCATTTAAATAATTATGATTATGGCAAAGAAAGTTGCAGTTTTAGCAGTGAATCCGGTAAATGGTTGTGGACTATTCCAATATTTGGAAGCATTTTTCGAAAATGGTATTTCATATAAAGTATTTGCCGTATCGGATACGAAGGATATTAAAACAAATTCGGGAATCAGCCTGACAGTAGATGACGTGATCGCTAATTTGAAAGGACACGAAGATGAATTCGATGCACTCGTTTTCTCATGTGGCGATGCAGTGCCTGTATTTCAGCAGAATGCCGATAAGCCCTATAATGTAGATTTGATGCAAGTCATTAAAACTTTCGGAGATAAAGGGAAAATGATGATCGGACATTGCGCCGGCGCAATGATGTTTGACTTTACAGGTATAACCAAAGGGAAAAAACTAGCAGTTCACCCATTAGCCAAACCAGCCATTCAAAACGGAACAGCTACTGATGAGAAATCAGAGATAGATGGTAACTTTTTCACTGCTCAAGATGAAAACACCATTTGGACAATGATGCCGCAGGTAATCGAAGCACTAAAATAATGTTCGCAGCGCAGATATGAAACAATAAATATAAACATTATTATATCAATCTACGCATCTAAAGATGAAAAAGCACGTTCCTTTAAAAGGAATGGTGTGTTTCTCGGTGTGCAACGGGTCGTTCCTTTTAAAGGAACGACCCGTTGGTTTTAAAGGAAAAACGCACATTTATTACGCATTAATAATCAATCACTTACAGATTCGAAAAATTCAAATACCGACTAACTCCCCCCAACAGCGTTTAATTCAACAAATCCGTACAAGTTCACCTATTTATTTCTTAAAAGATCGTTGTTAGTTAACTAAAATCCAAGGGAAATATCATTCATTACATTCTCTTTTCGCACCAAGAAAAAGAAAAACGGAACATTACAAAAATCTGAAACAGCATTCATCATTTTTTTAAAGTCCGTATATTAGCAGCTTGAAGATTTGAAAGAGATAAACAGCATACTCCTTTCGAGTTTAAATAACCAAACAAGATGCCTAAAACAATATGATCAGAGAAAGAGAGAATTACCATGCATTTTTACTTCATTTCTTAGAAAGACTGAATAGCTGTGACTCTATTGAGAAAAAAATCACAGAATCACTTACGGACATTTGCGAATACTATGGTTTTAAAAGAGCATTCATTTATCAAACGGACGGATTTCGCTACTTTTATTTAAAGGAAACAATTGGAAATAACGACAATATCCTGCGCCAGCGTTTTGAAATCAGTGAAATGAGCAATCAACACGTTGCCCACGCAAATGGCAAAAGCAAACCTTTTTATGCCTGCAGAACCCAAAACGCTTCCTGGGATGATGTAGACATCATTGATTTTTATAGAGTCAATTCTTTGCTGATCCGGCAAATTCAAGACTCCGAAGGAAAAATCATCGGATTCATCGGATTTGCAGACAGGGAGCATGCAATATCTTTCACCGATGAGGAACTGCAAATAATTCATCTCATTTTAGGATCACTCTCCAAGGAAATAGCAGTGCGTGAATATAAAGAAAGGGAAGTACGGGCAAGCAAGACTTTAAGTAGTATCATGAACAACATGGGAGTTGACATCTATGTAAACTCTTTCGACTCTCATGATATGCTATATGCCAATGAATCCATGGCTGCTCCATACGGAGGAATTGAACATTTTGAAGGAAAAAAATGCTGGCAGGCTCTATATAAAGATAAAACCGGAGAATGTGAGTTTTGCCCGAAGAAACATTTGATAGATGAAAACGGGTTGCCAACTAAAGTTTACTCCTGGGATTATCAACGTCCATTTGACAAATGTTGGTTTCGTGTATTCAGTGCCGCATTTGACTGGATAGACGGACAGATGGCACACGTAATCACCAGTGTCGATATTAACCATCAAAAAACAATAGAGGAAGAACTAAGAATAGCCAAAGAAAAAGCGGAAAACCTGGATCGTTTAAAATCGGCCTTTCTTGCCAATATGAGTCATGAAATCCGCACTCCGTTAAATGCGATTGTCGGCTTTGCCAGTTTACTGGTCGAATCGGATGACAAAAAGGACCGCCAGGATTATGTCGATATCATGCAGGAAAACACAGAACTTCTCTTACAACTGATATCCGATATTCTCGATTTATCCAAAATAGAGGCCGGAACACTCGACTTCACCATGGATCATCTGGACATCAAGAGCTTCTGTGAAGATATAATGCGCAATTATGATATAAAAGAAGATAAGCCCGTCCCCGTTTTGCTGACTCCGGACTTACCTCAATATTATATTTATACAGATAAAAAGCGTTTAATGCAGGTAATCACCAATTTCATAAATAACGCTCTCAAATTTACCAAAGAAGGCCAAATTCTCCTTGAATATCATCATAAAAAAGAAACAGATGAAATAGAGTTCTCCGTCACAGATACGGGTATGGGGATTGCTCCGGATAAAGCAAGTCGGGTCTTCGAACGTTTTGTAAAACTCAATTCTTTTTCAAAAGGCACAGGGTTAGGCCTGTCTATTTGCAGAAGTATTATCGAGCACCTCGGGGGGACTATCGGTGTTGAATCCAAGTTAGGGACCGGTTCCCGTTTCTGGTTCACGCACCCTTATAAAGTCAAATAAGAAGCCCGTCTAAAAAGCGTATAAATTTCTCTCTTTTATTTACTTTTCATGACCAAAGTTTAGTTTAATCCATTTATTATTAATACCTTTGTAATCACATAAACTTAATAAACCATCAAAAAACATTAAAATTTAATGACAACACACAATCAAATAAAAGCAAATACCTCTTATCTTATAAAACTTTTTTTGTCGTTCTGTTTATTGTTTTCTTTCACCACTCCGAGTCTAGCTCAAAAAGATTCAGTAAACTCTTCCAATTATCTTCTAATTATTAATTCATATACAGAAGCAGCTCCCTGGAGTTTTAGAATGATTTCCGCGATAACCGAATACACTCAAACTCTTCCTCAACTAGCACTCTATACCGAACATATGAATATGCTAATGATGGATGCAGACTCTACTTTAAAAGAGTTCAAACAAACGATCCTGGAAAAATACAGACAACATTCTCCACGAATGCTGATATTGATAGGAAATTCCAGTATGATATTACGGGATGACTTCAGGAAGATGTGGGGGAATGTTCCGATTATACTATGCGCCGAAGAAGATTATATCGGACCGAAAGAGTTTTATCTCCAAAAGAAACCGATTGACGTAACTGCAAGAATCCCAATAGCGGACCTAGCCAAACCTTATAATCTAACTTTCTTACATTCTAATTTCTATATTAAAGAGAATATAGAACTAATTTGCCGAATGACTCCCCATATAAAGAATTTCATATTTATCGGTGATGAACGGCAAAACAACCAGACTTACAACACAGTTATTGAGCAAGAATTAGCAAAGGATCATCCGGATATCAATTATCAATTCATATCTCCTCGAAGGATGCGGATTAACCATTTGTTAGACACTCTTTATTCTATTGACCCCCAAATAACAGGAATACTCTTTTCTTCCTGGTTCTACAAACACACATTTGCCGGTAACACTTCGTTGGTTATAAATTCTCACCGGCTAATCCCCACAACATCCGCTCCTTTATTCAGTCTTGGCATGTTGACAATCAAAGACAATACAGGAGGAACGATAGGAGGATACGTCTACGACCAAGATACATACAACAAAAAAATAGTAGAAACAATCCAAGCAATATTAGATGGGAAACAAGCAGCCGAAATTCCTTTTTACGAACCTTCGAATGCCGCCCCTACAATCAATTACAGTGTATTGCTCCGTAAAGGATTATCACCGAATCTATGTCCTTCCAACACAATTTTCTTTAACAAGCCACCTACTTTTTGGGAACAATACGGATATTTCATTTTAGGATCAGTCGTTTGTTTCATACTGCTTGCTCTACTCTTTCAATACCGTATCAATCATCTGAATAAATTAAAGAAGTTACAACAGAAAGAGATTGACACGATGACTTCCTACAAGAATCTGATTAACAATATGCCTATACTTTATATGCAAGAAGAGTTAATTATGAACGAAGAAGGCACGCCAATAGAATTAATATATCGGAATGTAAACTCTCACTTTGAAAAAAACTTCTTCCGCAAAGAAGACGTAATAGGCAAAAAGGCCAGTGAGTTATTCCCTGAATCCATGCCAGAGTTTCTGCATTTCACCAAAATATCACTTACTGAAAACAAAGCCATCACTTTCCCATATTACTTTAAACAGATAGATGCATTCTATGATATAGTCCTGAAAGGTACTCACCACAATAACATTGTCGATATTTTCTGTCTGGACAGTACAGAACTATACAAAGCCCAACAAAAATTGAGTGCTACCAACAACAAGCTTGCAATGGCACTGGACGTAGCCAATATTGTGCCCTGGAAATGGGATTTATTAAGCAAAACTATACTTTGCGACATCAACAAACCCATCGAACTCAGTACAAATGAAAAAGATATAAGTGAAGAACAATTAGCAGTACCCGACTCTCAATATTTCTCTAAAATATTCAAAGAAGACCGCAAACGTGTAGAAAAAGCCTACGAAGATCTGCTAAAAGGACGTTCGGATAAGGTTAGGGAAGAATATCGGGTAGTCAACATACAGAATCACATCCATCGAATAGAATGGGTAGAAGCGCAAGCTGCTGTAGAGACTCGTGATAAAAACGGAAAGCCACTGTCTCTGGTCGGCTCCTCTTTAATCATCACCAAACGAAAAAAGATGGAAATGGAATTGATGACAGCCAGAGACCGGGCAGAAGAATCCAATCGTCTCAAATCAGCTTTCCTCGCAAACATGAGTCATGAAATCCGTACTCCTCTCAATGCTATTGTCGGTTTCTCCAGTATATTAGCATCAACAGACGAAAAAGAAGAAAAGCAGGAGTATGTGAGCATCATTGAAAATAATAACACGCTGTTATTACAATTAATCAGCGATATTCTGGATTTATCAAAGATTGAAGCCGGAACATTGGAATTTCAGTATTCCAACATTGATTTGAATAAGGTGATGAATGAGTTAACAAGCTCATTACAGCTAAAAATTAAATCGGATAAAGTACAGCTAAGCTGTCATCCGACAATGGAAACCTGCTTTATCCATACTGAAAAGAACCGTCTATCGCAGTTACTCATCAATTTGATAAGCAATGCTATCAAATTTACAACCGAGGGGTATATTCGTTTTGGCTATGAACTTCGCGACAAAGAAATTTATTTTTATGTCAGCGATACAGGTTGCGGTATACCCAAAGACAAACAGAAGAGCATTTTCGGACGTTTTGTCAAACTAAACAGCTTTGAACAAGGTACAGGGTTAGGACTTTCTATTTGCCAGACATTAGTAGAGCACATGGGAGGATCTATCGGAGTAAATTCGGAAGAAGGAAAAGGTTCCACATTCTGGTTTACACTACCATATAAAGCCGCAGTGGCTGTAGATGAAGACACTGCAAAGACAGAGCTCCAACCAATAACCATAGAGAAAAACAAACTTAGCATTCTGATTGCAGAAGATAATGACAGCAACTACAAATTATTTGCATCCATATTAAAGGGAGAATATCAATTGATTCATGCTTGGGATGGACAAGAAGCAGTAGAAATGTTCAATAAGTATAATCCGCAAATCATACTAATGGACATCAATATGCCTGTTATGGACGGCTACGAAGCAACCAAAGAAATCCGGAAATACTCGGCTAAAGTGCCAATTATTGCCATTACCGCCTTTGCCTATGCTTCAGATGAGCAGAAGGTGATAGAAAGTGGGTTCGACGGTTATATGCCTAAGCCTATTAATGCACAACAGTTAAAAGCCCAATTAATAGACATCGTACAAAAGCGCATCATCTTACTGTAAAAGAAATATATCATCTCCTATTTTATTTAAGACCGTGAAAACCATGAAATAGGAGATGATATATTCAAGCCACTCTCTTTAGAAACAATAACATATTCGGGCTTGTTATAAATATGTTACTTTAGCTATTCTTTTTTGCCACTTCCTGCGAAAAACACTACTTTTGCACCGCTATTTCAAATATTTAGAATAAAATAAATACCACAACGTCCATTTATGACTGAAGAAAAAATACATAAAAACCGTCCCGGAAACTGGTGGGCATTGAGTCCGTTACTCGTATTCCTCTGCCTCTATCTGGTGACGTCCATCCTCGTCAACGACTTTTATAAAGTGCCTATCACTGTGGCCTTTCTCGTCTCTTCTTGTTATGCCATCGCCATTACCCCCGGCTTGAAACTGGACCAGCGTATCTACCAATTCTCAGTAGGAGCTGCCAATAAGAACATCCTCCTGATGATATGGATATTCATTCTTGCCGGAGCTTTTGCACAAAGCGCCAAGCAAATGGGCGCAATCGATGCCACCGTCAATCTGACACTACATATTCTCCCGGATAATCTGCTGCTGGCCGGCATCTTTATTGCTGCCTGTTTCATCTCTTTATCCATCGGAACCAGCGTGGGAACTATTGTCGCCCTCACTCCCGTTGCTGTAGGACTGGCAGAAAAGACGGAGATAGCACTCCCTTTTATGGTGGCTGTCGTAGTCGGTGGTTCTTTTTTCGGAGATAATCTGTCGTTTATTTCAGACACCACCATTGCCTCTACCAAAACCCAGGAATGTGTAATGCGCGACAAATTCCGGGTAAACTCGATGATAGTGGTACCGGCAGCCATCATCGTGCTGGGTATTTATATATTCCAAGGATTGTCCATTACCGCTCCCACTCAAACACAAACCATTGAATGGCTCAAAGTGATACCTTATATAATAGTATTAGGAACAGCCATTGCCGGAATTAATGTAATGCTCGTACTTATAATAGGTATATTGACTACTGGTATCATCGGCATCGCTACCAGTAGCTTCGGTATATTCGACTGGTTTGGCGCCATGGGGACAGGAATTACAGGCATGGGAGAATTGATTATCATCACTCTGCTGGCCGGAGGTATGCTCGAAACCATCCGTTATAACGGTGGTATTGATTTCATCATCCGGAAACTCACCCGCCATGTCAATGGCAAGAGGGGTGCCGAACTAAGCATTGCCGCCCTGGTGAGCATTGCCAATTTATGCACTGCCAACAACACGATTGCCATTATCACAACCGGACCGATTGCCAAAGATATTGCCATAAAATTCCATCTCGACCGGAGAAAAACAGCCAGTATCCTCGATACTTTCTCCTGCCTGATACAAGGAATTATCCCTTATGGAGCACAGATGCTGATTGCAGCAGGACTTGCCAGCATCTCCCCTATCAGTATCATCGGCAATCTCTATTATCCATTTACAATGGGAGCATGCGCCCTGCTCGCAATCTTGTTCCGCTATCCGAAACGGTATTCGTAAAAAAGAGGCGAAATGTTTGTCAATCAAAAGAAAAGCCGTATCTTTGTGCCCGCTATTACGAGATAATAGCATAATTCAAATCAATCATTAAAAACAATTATTAAAAATGGCAACTAGAATCAGATTGCAGAGACACGGACGTAAAAGTTACGCGTTCTATTCAATTGTAATTGCAGACAGCAGAGCACCACGTGATGGTAAATTTATTGAGAAGATTGGTACTTACAACCCAAATACCAATCCTGCTACAGTAGATTTGAATTTCGACGCTGCATTGGCATGGGTACTGAAAGGTGCACAACCAAGTGACACTGTACGTAACATCCTTTCTCGTGAAGGAGTTTACATGAAGAAACATCTTCTGGGCGGTGTAGCAAAAGGCGCATTCGGAGAAGCAGAAGCTGAAGCTAAATTCGAAGCTTGGAAAAACAACAAACAGTCAGGTTTGGCTACTTTGAAAGCTAAACAGGACGAGGCTAAGAAAGCGGAAGCGAAAGCACGTCTGGAAGCAGAAAAGAAAATCAACGAAGTGAAAGCAAAAGCACTCGCTGAAAAGAAAGCTGCTGAAGCTGCTGAAAAGGCTGCTGCTGAAGCACCTGCAGAAGAAGCTGCAGCTCCGGCTGAAGAAGCTCCTGCAACAGAAGCTGCTGCTGAATAAATTTCAGCAGATTCCGAATAAGAAATTAGGAAAAAGCTATAATCCTCTCCGGTTCGCCGGAGGGGATTTTTTTATTACTTTATGCTATAAAACATAGCAAATAATTATTCTCTTTCAGAATAAAATGTCTTTCTTTGCATCAGCATAGTTCAGCACAGTATTACTTATTTTTACAGCATGAAACGAACTGATAAAAAGGCAACATTCGGACAACAGTCGAGCAAGGTTACGCAACTAGCGGACGCACTTAGCCAGGCAATCTCCAGGAAAGAATTTCTTGAAGGAGATTCTTTGCCTTCCATCAATCAGTTGAGTGCTCAATACGGAGTATCACGCGACACCGTTTTCAAAGCTTTCCTTGATTTACGCGAACGAGGGTTGATCGACTCCACTCCCGGAAAAGGATATTACGTAACGAGCCAGGTGACCAATGTTTTATTACTGCTCGACCAATACACTCCTTTCAAAGAAGCATTATACAATAGTTTCGTCAAGCATCTGCCTATTAATTATAAGGTAGATTTATTGTTTCATCAATACAACGAACGGTTATTTAACACCATCATCCGGGAATCCATAGGAAAATACAACAAATACATCGTGATGAATTTCGATAACGAGAAATTCAGCACAGCTCTCAATAAAATTAATCCCACCAAATTGCTACTTCTTGATTTCGGCAAGTTCGAAAAAGAGAAGTATTCATATATCTGTCAAGATTTCGACGAATCTTTCTATCAGGCATTGCATTTGCTCAGGGAAAGGCTGAAAAACTATCACCAACTTGTTTTTCTGTTTCCGAAAAGCCTGAAGCACCCTCAAAGCAGCAAGGAATATTTCACCCGTTTCTGTCAGGAAGAGGGATTCCTCTGTGAGGTTCAGGAGGACATCGAGAATCTGACAATATGCAAGGGAGTTGCCTACATTGCTATCAAGCAACAAGATGTGGTAAAGGTAGTGAAACAAGGCAGATTGGAAGGGCTGAAATGCGGAAAAGATTTCGGCTTGTTGGCATACAATGATATTCCTTCTTACGAAGTGATTGACGAAGGAATAACCTCATTGAGTATTGACTGGGAAATGATGGGAAACGAAGCTGCTAATTTCGTTCTTAATAATGTAACGGTACAAAAGTTCTTGCCGACAGAAGTAAGACTTCGAAAGTCGCTTTAATTTTTTTTGCAATATAATCAGCACAGTTCAGCACAGATATTAATTAATCCTTTAATAGATAGAAACCATGAAAAAGTATCCGAAAATCGGGATTCGTCCCACAATCGACGGTCGCCAAGGTGGCGTTCGCGAAAGTCTTGAAGAAAAAACAATGAATCTGGCAAAGGCAGTAGCCGAATTAATCAGCAGTAATCTGAAAAACGGCGACGGCAGCCCGGTAGAATGTGTTATTGCCGATAGCACTATCGGACGCGTAGCCGAAAGTGCCGCCTGTGCGGAAAAGTTTGAAAGAGAAGGAGTAGGCTCTACCATTACCGTCACTTCCTGCTGGTGCTATGGTGCGGAAACAATGGACATGAATCCTCATTATCCGAAAGCTGTTTGGGGATTTAACGGTACAGAACGTCCGGGAGCTGTATATTTGGCAGCGGTATTGGCAGGACATGCACAAAAAGGACTTCCTGCATTCGGTATCTACGGACGTGATGTTCAGGATCTGGACGATAATACAATCCCTGAAGATGTATCGGAAAAGATTCTTCGTTTTGCACGCGCTGCACAGGCAGTAGCTACCATGAGAGGCAAATCTTACCTGTCAATGGGTAGTGTATCCATGGGTATCGCCGGTTCTATCGTCAATCCTGATTTCTTCCAGGAATATCTGGGAATGCGCAATGAATCAATAGACCTCACAGAAATCATCCGCCGGATGGATGAAGGTATCTATGACCACGAAGAATACGCCAAAGCAATGGAGTGGACTGAAAAACATTGCAAGACCAACGAAGGTGAAGACTTCAAGAACCGTCCTGAAAAGCGTAAAACCCGTGAGCAGAAAGATGCAGACTGGGAGTTCATCGTAAAAATGACAATTATCATGCGCGACCTGATGACCGGAAATCCCAAACTGAAAGAAATGGGATTCAAGGAAGAAGCTTTGGGACACAATGCCATTGCAGCCGGTTTCCAAGGACAACGCCAATGGACAGACTTTTATCCTAACGGTGACTATCCGGAAGCTTTACTCAATACTTCTTTCGACTGGAACGGCATCCGTGAAGCATTTGTGGTAGCTACCGAAAATGACGCTTGCAACGGTGTAGCCATGCTGTTCGGACATCTGCTGACCAACCGTGCACAAATATTCTCCGACGTACGTACATACTGGAGTCCTGAAGCTGTAAAACGTGTAACCGGCAAAGAATTGAGTGGTCTGGCAGCCAATGGTATCATCCACCTTATCAATTCAGGTGCAACAACTCTCGACGGTTCCGGCCAATCAGTAGACGCAGAAGGTAATCCGGTTATGAAAGAACCCTGGAACCTGACGGACGCTGATGTAGAGAACTGTCTCAAAGCAACAACCTGGTATCCGGCAGACCGTGATTACTTCCGTGGTGGTGGTTTCTCGTCCAACTTCCTGTCAAAAGGTGGAATGCCTGTAACCATGATGCGTCTGAACCTGATTAAAGGCTTAGGCCCTGTCCTGCAAATTGCAGAAGGATGGACAGTTGAAATCGATCCGGAAATCCATCAGAAACTCAATATGCGTACAGACCCGACATGGCCTACCACTTGGTTTGTACCCCGCCTGTGCGATAAACCGGCTTTCAAAGATGTATATTCAGTTATGAATAACTGGGGAGCCAATCATGGAGCCATCAGCTACGGCCATATCGGTCAAGACTTAATCACGCTTGCTTCCATGCTCCGCATCCCGGTATGTATGCATAATGTGGAAGAAGACCGGATGTTCCGCCCGGCCGCTTGGAATGCCTTCGGCATGGACAAAGAAGGAGCAGACTACAGAGCTTGTGCAACTTACGGCCCGATCTATAAATAAACAAGTTTTTTTCGTCCTGTATAAATAAATATTTTAACTTTGCCGTTCGTAGGGGGCGGGCTACCTTCTTCTGGTATACCCAATAAATATCGGAACAGCCTCTCCCCTACAACGACTTAAATAAGAACACTATGATTACTAACGAACATATTGAACAATTCATTGCACAAGCACACCGTTACGGGGATGCAAAATTAATGCTTTGCAGCAGCGGTAACCTTTCTTGGAGAATCGGTGAAGAAGCATTGATTTCCGGTACGGGTTCTTGGGTTCCCACACTTGGCAAAGAAAAAGTTTCGATCTGCAATATTGCCAGCGGCACTCCTTCCAATGGCGTAAAACCTTCTATGGAAAGCACATTCCATTTAGGTATTCTCCGCGAACGTCCGGACGTCAATGTCGTTCTCCATTTCCAATCGGAATATGCCACTGCTGTCTCCTGCATGAAAAACAAGCCGGCAAACTTCAACGTAACAGCAGAAATTCCTTGCCATGTAGGTTCGGAAATACCGGTGATTCCATATTATCGTCCCGGCTCACCGGAACTGGCGAAAGCCGTAGTAGAAGCCATGCAAAAGCATAACTCGGTTTTACTGACTAACCACGGGCAAGTGGTATGCGGAAAAGATTTCGATCAAGTATACGAACGGGCTACCTTCTTCGAAATGGCTTGCCGCATCATCGTTCAATCCGGTGGTGATTATTCTGTGCTCACACCGGCAGAAATTGAAGATTTGGAAATTTACGTATTAGGAAAGAAAAGCAACTAGCATCCGGGCACATTACCATGAAAGATACCATCAAACACACTTATTTAGCAGCAGACTTCGGAGGCGGCAGCGGACGGATCATCGCCGGCTTCCTTTTCAACGGTAAGTTGGAATTGGAAGAGGTATACCGCTTCTCCAACCGGCAGGTCAAACTTGGCAATCATGTTTACTGGGACTTCCCGTCTCTATTCGAAGATATGAAAACCGGACTAAAACTGGCTGCACAAAAAGGATATGCCGTAAGAGGTATTGGTATTGATACTTGGGGAGTGGATTTCGGACTGATTGACAAGCATGGAAACCTGTTAGGAAATCCTGTCTGTTACCGGGATGCGAGAACAGAGGGAATGCCGGCAGAAGTATTCAAGTTTATAGATGAACACCGACATTATGCCGAGACCGGTATCCAGGTGATGCCTATCAATACACTGTTTCAACTTTACAGCATGAAACAGAATCAAGATATACAGTTGGAAGTCGCCCGGCAACTTCTATTCATGCCCGATCTCTTCAGTTACTTCCTGACAGGAGTAGCCAATAATGAATATTGCATCGCTTCCACCTCCGAATTACTGGACGCCAAATCACGGAACTGGTCACTCAATACCATACACGCCTTAGGTCTTCCCGAACATCTGTTCGGCGAGATTATTCTTCCCGGAACAATCAGGGGCACACTAAAAGAGGATATCGCACGCGAAACCGGACTGGGTGCCGTAGACGTTATTGCCGTAGGTTCACACGATACAGCCAGTGCCGTAGCCGCAGTTCCTGCCACAGAAAGCCCCATCGCTTTCCTTAGTTCCGGCACTTGGTCGCTACTGGGAGTTGAAGTGGACGAACCTATACTGACGGAAGAAGCAAGAAAAGCTCAATTCACCAATGAAGGAGGTGTTGACGGCAAGATCCGTTTCCTCCAGAATATAACAGGATTATGGATTCTGCAACGCTTGATGAATGAGTGGAAAGTATGTGGTGAGGAACAAGATTATAATATAATCATCCCGCAGGCTGCCAAAGCCAAGATTGATACAATCATCCCTGTAGACGACGCCACATTCATGAATCCGGAAAATATGGAAAACGCGCTTATTCATTATTGCCGGAGTCATGCTTTGCAAGTTCCCCAAAGCAAAGCAGAGACTGTACGATGTGTACTCCAGTCATTAGCTTTCAAATATCGTCAGGCTGTGGAACAGCTCAACCGTTGTCTCCCCGCTCCGATCCGTCAGTTAAATATCATCGGCGGAGGGTCACAAAATAAGTTACTCAACCAACTGACAGCTGACGAACTCGGCATTCCTGTTTATGCAGGTCCGGTGGAAGCTACTGCAATGGGAAACATTCTGACGCAGGCAATGGCTAAAGGAGAAATTGCCGATCTTCGTGAATTGCGAGAAATTGTCACTCGCAGCGTTACACCACAAGTATATTACCCTAAAAAATAAAAGTATATGGAAACATCCAAAACCGGTTATCAGGTTCAATCTTATGACGTTCCCGTCAAACGATATTGCCAAACCCTTGATTTACGCAATTCTCCGGAACTAATCGCCGAATATCGGAAAAGACATAGCCAAGCGGAAGCATGGCCGGAAATCCTTGCCGGTATCCGGGAAGTTGGCATCCTGGAAATGGAAATTTATATTCTGGGAACACGACTGTTTATGATTGTCGAAACTCCCCTTGATTTTGACTGGGACACAGCTATGGAACGCCTGAACACCCTTCCCCGCCAACAGGAGTGGGAAGAATATATGGCTATCTTCCAACAAGCCGCACCCGGAATGAGTTCCGCAGAGAAATGGAAACCGATGGAAAGAATGTTCCATTTGTATAATACTTAAAAAAATACCAGAAACAACCATGAAACACACCAAGCAGTCCATCCTTTCGAAAGATGGCATCAGTTATCTTATACCTTTTATTCTCATTACCTCCTGTTTTGCGTTATGGGGATTTGCCAATGACATTACCAATCCGATGGTAAAGGCATTCTCTAAAATCTTCCGGATGAGTGCCACCGATGGAGCATTGGTACAAGTTGCCTTCTATGGAGGGTACTTTGCAATGGCTTTTCCGGCTGCCATCTTCATCCGCAAATATTCCTACAAAGCAGGTGTTTTGTTAGGACTGGGTATGTATGCTTTCGGAGCATTCTTATTCTTCCCCGCCAAAATGACGGGTGAGTATTATCCGTTTCTGATTGCTTATTTCATTCTGACCTGCGGATTGTCTTTCCTCGAAACAAGCTGTAATCCGTATATCCTTTCCATGGGAACGGAAGAAACGGCTACCCGGCGTTTGAATCTTGCACAGTCTTTCAACCCGATGGGGTCGCTTCTCGGAATGTATGTAGCCATGCAGTTCATTCAAGCGAAATTGCATCCGATGTGTACCGAAGACCGCGCATTGCTTAACGACAGCGAATTTCAGGCGATCAAAGAGAGTGACCTTAGTGTCCTGATCGCTCCTTATCTCATCATCGGACTGGTTATCGTAGCGATGCTGCTATTGATACGATTCGTCAAAATGCCTAAAAACGGAGATCAGAATCACAAAATAGACTTCTTCCCTACACTCAAACGCATTTTCAAGGAAACACGTTATCGTGAAGGTGTGATAGCCCAGTTCTTTTATGTGGGAGCACAAATCATGTGCTGGACGTTCATCATTCAGTATGGAACACGACTGTTTATGTCACAAGGCATGGACGAAAAAAGTGCAGAAGTGTTATCACAACAATATAATATCGTGGCAATGGTTATTTTTTGTATCAGCCGCTTTATCTGTACCTTTATCCTGCGCTATCTCAATGCCGGAAAGTTACTGATGATTCTTGCTATCTTCGGAGGTATTTTTACATTAGGTACCATCTTCCTGCAGAATATCCTCGGTTTATATTGCCTTGTGGCAGTTTCAGCATGCATGTCGTTGATGTTCCCCACCATTTATGGCATCGCACTGAAAGGCATGGGAGACGACGCCAAGTTCGGAGCCGCCGGTCTCATCATGGCTATTCTGGGTGGTTCCATTCTCCCTCCGCTACAAGCAAGCATTATTGATCTGAAAGAAGTCGGCTGGTTGCCCGCTGTCAACGCTTCATTCGTTCTTCCGTTTATTTGCTTCCTTGTAATTATCGGCTATGGCTACCGTACAGTGAAAAGAAACTGGTAAAATACAGACTAAAAAATAGTGACGCTATCCCGATAAGATACCGTCACTATCCAACACTTATAGTGACACCATCCCACCC
The DNA here is from genome assembly GCF_040812255.1 of Bacteroides sp. L008. Lineage (NCBI taxonomy): Bacteria > Pseudomonadati > Bacteroidota > Bacteroidia > Bacteroidales > Bacteroidaceae > Bacteroides > Bacteroides sp. L008. The sequence continues at coordinate 1,740,892 of NZ_JBFNXO010000001.1, forward strand.
GGATAGCGTCACTATTTTATTTTCTTTTTTTATAAAGAATTCTTTTTTTCTTCGTATCTTAATTTATTTGTTTAAATTTGTCAATCAATTTCCAACAATTTGTTAATTCGATGACCGAAAGCCGAGATGACATACTCCTAGCACACGAATTTGAGACGATATTTACCGGATATTATTCAGCGGTGAAATATTTCGCCTTCATGCTACTAAAATCCGAAGCGGATGCGGAAGACATCACCCAAGATGTTTTCACCAAATTATGGACGCAACCTCAAATATGGTCGGATCGGGATAGCACAGAGATATCCAATTATATCTTTGCCATGACCAAACACATCACTATCAACTTCATCAAACATAAAAGAATAGTAGAAGAATATCAGGAAAGCGTGATCGAAAAAAGCCTCATCGAAGAACTTTTCCAAACAGATAACACACTCGAACCTATCTATTATAAAGAAGCAGAGCTATTGGTACGTCTGGTTCTGAGCCGTCTTCCGGAACGTCGTAGAGAAATCTTCGTACTAAGCCGTCTTAGAAATATGAGCAATCAAGAGATTGCCGAAAAACTGAATATTTCCGTCCGCACAGTAGAACATCAAATCTACCGAACCATGCTGGAATTAAAAAAGATTATTTTTATTGCATTTTTTTTCTATTTCGTGTAAGTAGTTCATCCGCTTCAAGTGTGCTATTTATATAACACCAATAATAAATAGCATAAATGAAAAATTATTTCCAGAAAATATTGACCTTATTCACTAGAAGCGAATATCCGAAATCTACTCAACAAGAATTTTACAGATGGTTGGTAGACAAAGAACATACTTCCGAAAAAGAAGATGCATTACTTACTCTCTGGCAGGAAGCTCTTCAACAAAAGATTGTATCTAATACACACCAATCATACGAGCAATTAAGAAAGAATGCGAATATTCCTTCCATACGGAAAGAACGCAGGATTCGTCCGGTTCATATCTGGCAGGCAGTCGCCGCCGTCTTTTTCCTTTTGGCAGCTTCTTCCATCTATCTCTCTACAATAGGAAAAGATGCAACCCCTGACTTGCTGCAACAATACATCCCGACAGCAGAAACACGGACTCTTATCCTGCCCGATGGAACCGAAGTGCAACTGAACTCACAAAGTACGCTCTTATATCCGCAGGAATTCACAGGCAAAGACCGTAGTGTATTTCTTCTTGGTGAAGCCAATTTCAAAGTCAAGCCTGACAAAAAACACCCGTTTATCGTCAAATCCAATGACTTTCAAGTTACAGCATTAGGTACAGAGTTTAATGTGTCAGCTTATCCGGAAAATGCGATAACCGCTGCAACCCTGATTTCGGGAAGCGTACTTGTGGAATATAATAATCTGAACTCACAAGTCATTTTAAGCCCTAACGAGCAATTGGCGTACAACAGGCATACACGCTTCCATTGTCTGAACAACCCCGACATGATGGATGTGACAGCCTGGCAACGTGGTGAGCTAGTATTCAGAGAAATGAATATCCAAGACATAATAACGATACTCGAACGCAAATATCCGTACACATTCGAGTACCAGCTCAAAAATATAAAAGAAGACAAATATAGTTTCCGGTTCAAAGAACAGGCCACATTATCAGAAGTGATGGACGTTATAGTAAATGTTGTCGGTCAAATGGACTATAAAATAAAAGGAAAACGCTGTTATTTGATTCCCAAGTAACAGATGACCTGAAAAAACAGCAAACAGTAAAAATATACAATATAGAACAAACCTTTTTAACCCTTTACAGACATGCAAAAAAGTATCCGGAACAGAGCCCGAACTCTATCCCGGATATGAAATCAAGATTCTCAATATTAGAGTTCTACTCTTAATTACCGTGAAATAAATTAGTTAATAACCTAATACTAAGAAAATGCTACAAATTTATGAATTTATAGTAAACCAAACAGCAAAGGGAAGAAGTTTTATTCTTTTTTTCTGCATGTTATTGATGCAGACCCCCTCCTTTGCGCAAAACAGTGCCAAAATTACCATTCAAAAGAAAAATATATCTATTATTGAGGCACTTAAAGAAGTTGAAAGACAATCCGACTTGTCTGTCGGATACAATGATTCCCAGTTGAAAGACAAGCCCGTCTTAAATCTTAACCTAAGAGCTGTCACATTAGAGAACGCCCTTTCACAAATCCTTAAAGGGAGCGGATTCACTTACCTGTTCAAGGGGAAATATATTATGATTATTCCGGACAACAAGCCTAAAGAAATTCCTGCAAAGAAAGTAACAGGAAAAGTCGTTGACGAGAGCAATGAACCTTTGATCGGAGTAAACATCAAGGTGGAAGGAAGTTCCGAAGGAGCTATCACCGATATAGATGGTAATTTCACAATTACCGCTTCTCCAGGCAGTACATTAAGTTTCACTTATATAGGATATGCATCTCAAAATGTGAAAATAACAGATAGAAACATCTATGACGTAAAATTACTGAGCGACACCAAGCAATTAAGTGAAGTAGTAGTAACAGCCCTCGGCATCAAGCGCGAACAGAAGGCATTAAGTTATAATGTACAGCAGGTAAAATCAGACGAATTAACTCAAATCAAAGACGCGAACTTCGTTAATAGCCTGAACGGTAAAGTAGCGGGTGTCACAATCAATTCAAGTTCATCCGGTGTGGGTGGTGCCAGTAAAGTGGTGATGCGTGGAACGAAGTCCATTGAGCAGAGCAGCAATGCACTGTATGTGATCGACGGTATCCCGATGTTTAATTTCGGCGGTGGTGGCGGTACGGAATTCGATTCAAAAGGTGCTACGGAAGGTATCGCCGACATCAATCCCGAAGACATCGAAAGCATTTCCGTACTGACAGGTGCGGCAGCGGCAGCCCTCTACGGTAGCAACGCAGCCAATGGAGCTATTGTTGTTACCACCAAAAAAGGAAAAGTAGGAAAGCTACAGGCAAGCGTGTCCACCGGCATCGACTGGATGAATCCATTCGTAATGCCTAAATTCCAGAATCGCTACGGAACAGGAAGCTATGGCAAAGCAAACGGCTCTACAACTCTCAGTTGGGGACCGAAGCTGAACGAAGCGAGCCGTATGGGGTACGAACCCACTGATTTTTTCGAGACGGGAGCAGTATATTCCAACTCCGTCAACTTGTCTGCCGGAACGGAAAAGAACCAGACCTTCTTCTCCGCAGCAGCGACTAATTCCGACGGAATGGTTCCCAACAATAGGTATAACAGATATAATTTTACTTTCCGCAACACGACCAGTTTCCTTAACGACAAGATGAAGCTCGATGTAGGAGCCAGTTACATCATCCAGAATGACCGCAACATGGTTAATCAGGGTGTATACTCCAACCCTTTGGTATCGACTTACCTGTTCCCTCGAAGCGATGACTTCTCATTGGTGAAGATTTTTGAACGCTGGAGCGACGCGCGCAAGATCAACTTACCTTACTGGCCACAGGGCGAAGGTAACCTCCGTATGCAGAATCCGTATTGGATTTCATACCGCAATCTCCACGAGAACAACAAGAAGCGTTATATGATGTCCGCCGGACTGACTTACGATGTACTGGATTGGCTGAACCTGTCGGGGCGTATCCGTATCGACAACTCCAATAATACATACGAGCAGAAACTTTATGCCGGAACCATCGCCACGCTGACCGACGGCAACCAGGGGCATTATACAATTGCTAAGAATGAAACGAGCCAAACGTACGCCGACTTTTTGGTGAATATCAACAAACGTATCAAAGACTTCACCCTCGTAGCCAACATCGGTACCAGTTTGAGCAACAATGCCAGCAGTACCTTTAGTTACGGTGGACCGATACAAGAGAACGGAATCCCGAACGTATTCAACGTGTTCGACCTCGACAATGTGAAAAAACGTGCCGTTCAGGAAGCGTGGAGAGACGTAACGTATTCCATCTTCGCCAACGTGGAAGTAGGTTGGAAAAGTATGCTCTACCTCACCCTGACAGGACGTAACGACTGGGCTTCACAAATTCACGGCACCACAGACCCTTCCTTCTTCTATCCATCGGTAGGTCTGTCGGCAGTAATCACCGAAATGGTGAAATTGCCCGAATGGGTCAGCTACCTGAAAGTGCGCGGTTCATACAGTTCTGTGGGTTCTCCTTACCCCCGCTACCTGACCATACCGACTTTTCCGTATGACGCCACACTGCAACAGTGGAAAGAGAAATCCATCTACCCCATCGGCACACTTTATCCCGAACGCACCAATTCTTGGGAAGTAGGCTTGGACGCAACGCTGTTCCGTGACTTCAAAATAAGCGCTTCCTTCTATTACGCCAACACGCACAACCAAACGTTCGACCCGCAGATTACGGTATCTTCCGGTTACGACAAGCTGTATGTGCAGACCGGTTCCGTGCGCAATGTGGGCGTGGAAGCTATGTTAGGCTATGCACACACTTGGAGCGGCTTCAACTGGGACACCAGCTTCACCATTTCCAGCAACCAGAACACGCTGACCGAACTGGTAAGAAACTACGTGCATCCCGAAACCGGAGAAATCATCAACAAAGACCGGCTTCCGCTGAAGACGTCTGACGGACGCGGATTGGCACAGGCTGAGTTCATCTTGAAAGAAGGTGGTTCGCTAGGCGACCTTTACACCCGCTCCGACGTGGTGCGCGACGACAAGGGAAAAGTCCAGATAGACGCCACCGGCAACGTCTCCAAAGTGGGTAACCTGAACGACATCAAACTGGGAAGCGTATTCCCGAAAGCTAATCTGGCATGGAACAACTCCTTCTCTTACAAAGGCATTAACGTGGGATTCCTTATTTCCGCCCGCATCGGTGGTATCGCATATTCAGCTACACAGGCCGCTATGGATGAGTACGGAGTTTCCGAAAGAACCGCTGCCGCCCGTGATGCCGGTGGAGTGCTCGTCAACGGCCGTACGATGGTAGACGCACAAAAGTGGTTTGAGGTCATCGCCGGTTCCAGCGGATTGCCACAGTACTATACATACAGCGCAACGAATGTCCGCCTTCAGGAAGCGCGCATCGGTTATACCATCCCCCGCCGCTGGATAGGCAACGTATGCGACATCAATGTATCACTTGTAGGCCGCAATCTTTGGATGATATACAATAAAGCGCCGTTCGACCCCGAAAGCGTAGCCTCTACCGGCAACTTCTACCAGGGTATCGACTACTTCATGATGCCGAGCAGCCGCAACATCGGGTTCAACATTAAGCTTAACTTCTAAAAACGATGAATAGCATGAAATACATAAAACAGTTCAATCTGACAATGATATCAATTGCCACGCTGCTTATTTTTAGTAGTTGCATGGACAATGATATCAATCGAAACCCTTTTGAAACCACTGAGGAAGAGATGGGGAGAGACAACTATAACGTAGGTTCCAAATTAAAAACACTTGAAGGTCAGGTGATCCCCACGCAGGAACATTTGTATCAATTTATGGAAGCCATGTGCGGTGGTGCTTATGGTGGATATTTTAGTGACACGCACACCGGATGGATTGAAAAATTTTCAACATATAATCCCAAGTCGGATTGGTTGGAAGGAGCCTTTTCCACCATCTTCACCAACACCTATCCTAACTACCGCAATCTGATGAAACTGAATGACGTGCCCGTTCCGCAAGCCATCGCCAAAGTGCTGCGAGTGGCGATCATGCAACGCACTACCGACATGTTCGGACCCATCCCCTACAGCAAGATAGTGGTGGAAGGAGAAGCCGCTGCATTGAGTGCTCCCTACGACTCGCAGGATGTTATCTACAAGCAGATGTTCAAGGAACTGGATGAAGCCGACCAAGCATTTGAGGACAACCTCACACTCGACCCCGATGCCCTGAAGAAGCTTGACGACGTCTATTACGGAAACGTGGAGCAATGGCGCAAATACCTCCATTCTCTGCAACTTCGCATGGCGATGCGTCTCTGCTACGTGCCAGAGATGAAAGAAGAAGTGCAACGGATAGCCGAAGCGGCAGTGAAGGCGGGTGTGATTACTGACAATGCCGACAACGCCCTATTTCACGTAGCCGAAAACCGTTCTGCCCTCTGTTTCAACACTTGGAACGACTATCGGATTGGTGCCGACATTCTATGCTACATGAACGGTTATCAGGATTCTCGCCGCGAAAAATACTTCACCATGGGTAAAGGCAACGGCAAAACAGACGGCACCGCCGGCAGTAAAGAAGGCTATTACGGTATCCGCATCGGCACACTACCGACAGGCGTGACCGACGACCAACTGAAAAGCGTCTACTCCAACCGCCTCATGACCGCCACCGACCCTTACACCTGGATGACCGCCGCCGAAGTGGCATTCCTCCGTGCCGAAGGCGCATTGCGGGGATGGGCAATGGGTGGAGAGGCCAAAGACCTCTATGAGCAAGGCATAGCCCTCTCCTTTGCCCAACACGGAGCATCGGGAGCCGAAGCTTACGCTGCCGACAACAGCATGGTGCCAGCAGCCTATGCCGATCCGCTGGGCAAATACGACACCAGTGCCCCATCCAACATCAAAATCGCGTGGAACACGGACAGCAAGGAAGATCATTTCGAAGAGAATCTCGAACGTATCATCACCCAGAAGTGGATTGCCATTTACCCGCTGGGCATCGAAGCATGGAGTGAACGCCGCCGCACGGGTTATCCCAAAATGCTCCCCATCGTTGACAATAAGAGCTCATATTCCGAACTTACTAACATCGGAATACGTCGCCTGCAATACCCTGCCAGTGAATACAGCCTCAACGGAGGACACGTGGAAGAAGCCTCACAGATGCTGGGAGGAGACCAAATAAATATTCGCCTCTGGTGGGATTGCAAACCGAATAATTAATAAAAGTAAAACCTTGAAAAACAAAAAGATATGAAACACAGCTATTTGAGATCCAATTTAATGGCTTGTCTCCTGACAATCGCAATAGCCGGAGGATATCTGTTTACGTCTTGTGAAGACTGGACAGATCCGGAAGAGGTGGACTACACCATCCAAGGCCCGGACAAGCAAAATCCCGAACTCTGGGCACGTTATATGGAATCGCTTCGCATCTACAAGCTCGAACGCGAACACTACATCACATACGCGAGCTTCAACAACGGCGTTGAGCCTTCAAAGAACGAAGGCAACTATCTCCGTTCCCTGCCCGATTCACTGGACTTTGTTACGTTGGCAAACTCTGAGAACATCACCGCTGCCGACCGTGAGGATATCCCCGGACTACAAGAGAAAAGTACCCGCGTGCTCTACCACGTAGATTATGCCAAGAAAATGACGGAACTTCCCGATGACGCCGCTTTGGGCGCATGGTTGGACAAAGCGGTAGCCACTGTTGCAGAGTTAAACATGGATGGTTTCGCTTTCAGCGGCATACCACTTTATGGTGGTACGGATACTGAACAGGCTGCACGCAAAGCGTCCGCACGGTTAATTGTCTCCAAACTATCCGCCACAGGAAAAGCACTCGTTTTTGAAGGGGATCCCACCTTTGTAGACGCTGCCGACATGGAGAAACTGAACTACGTAGTGCTCAACACCGCCGACATAGAGAGAGCCGTGGCATTGAAACTGCTTGTGGCAAATACACTGGAGACGCATACAACGCTATCAAAAAAGCAACTGATACTAGCCACCAAGATGAACGGCAAGTTAGCGGACGAAAACGGAACATGGCATAACGCCGTGCTCGAAATACCTAACCGTGTAGTTGGCTTGGGTCCTTTGGGAGGAATGGCAATATACTCCATAGGTGAAGATTATTATCAACCTGAAAAGAATTACCATACTTGCCGGACGGCTATACAGACGATGAATCCATCCATGTAGACGAAAGTAAGAGGATGGAAATTATGGAATATTAGTTTGCAGGAAACCGAAACTAATGATAAAAAACAATGCATAAATACTATAAAATCAATCTTATGAATAACTCATTCAAATACTTCGCCCTTTCCATGTTGTTGGTAGCATTGACGGGATGCACCGCAGGAGATATCACACAAATCGGAGGTGTGCTGCCTGACGAAACACCTATGAATAGCATGGGAGGACAGCTATACAGTGGAAAGACTCTTTCCCACATGATTACCGTGGGCATGTATGAAGACGATGGCGCAGCCACCGAAGAAATAGTTTACGCACTAACCAAGCCCGCTACAACGACCGTTACAGTAAAAGTTGTTCCATCACCGGAACTCGTAGCGAAATACAACAGTGACAACAGCACCGAAATGAAAGAATTTCCTGTCACCAATGTGACCTTTGAGGACGGCGGTTCACTCACCATACCCACTGGAAAGAAAGTATCCGAAAATATTAGTGTCACCCTTTCTCCCGAAGGACTGGAAGCTGGAACGCTCTACCTGTTGGCAATTACGCTCGAACGGGACTTTGCAGGTATAGAAGTGCAAGCTGCCAAACAAGTGATTTATTACAGAATAAGCTTCCGGGAAAAGATAACGACATGCACACCTGGCTACGAACCAATACCAATCCCACCGATGATGCCCGGTCTGACTTCAGTATTTTATGTAAATACAGAAACGTATCAGCCTTTGATCGCCAACGCATGGAGTGTCAAAGCGGAAGGTTCAACCATGCCTGCACCAATATATAACATGGGGAATATTGTAAACCTCAAAAAAGCAACAATAGACTATGACGCTACCAGTGGACGTGCTTTGTTCAGCTTGGGTAGCGACCTGTCTTACGTATTGGAACATAGAGATAAATACATCCGCCATCTCCAGGAGTATGACCACAAAGTATGCATTTGTATTGAAAATGGTGGCAAAGGAATAGGCTTTTGCAGCATGACCAACACACAGATAACCGATTTCGTCAGTCAAGTGAAAGCTACGGTAAATCGTTATCAACTAGATGGCGTAAACCTATTGGATGATGACAGTAAATACGGCAAAGCAGGAACACCGGCAATGAACACCACTTCATACCCCATGCTGATCAAGACATTGCGTGAAGCCTTACCCGGCAAATTGCTCACATTGGTAGATAAAGGAGACGCTACGGAATATTTCTACGACATCAACAAATGTGGAGGCATCGAAGTAGGCAAACACATTGATTATGCATGGCACGGCTACGTTTCGCCAACGGAAGACTTGCAAGCCATCACTCCCAACCCGGAAGGTACACAGGTTTATAGTAAATACACGCGAAAACCCATTGCCGGATTGGATGAAAAATGTTACGGTAGTGTAAATGTACCTCTGTATTCTAGCACTGATATAAAACATAGAGACCAGGCAGCAGAGACAATAGCTAAATGGAAATCCGCAGGATATAAAAAAAGCAATATTATAGTTTATGGAAATGATCTCATCGGTAATGAGTATGGTGGCTATGAAACAGCAGTTGGTATAATGTTAGGCACATATAGCCTTCTTCCATTCATGGATGACGGTGATAGTTGGGATTTTAATAGAGACGAAGTAATATGGGGAGATGTATTGTATGATGGAAAAGCTTTGGACAATAGGATAAATGGAGGTCCTGAAAACAATCCTTATAGGAAAGACTGGTAAATAAAGATCAATCATAATCTGACCAAAAGAAACCAAGATAAAAAATGATAATCAGATAATAAGAATTAAAAGAAAAAAGGAGGTGTTTATATGTGAAAAAATTCCCATTCACAATTAGTTATTAACTTTTAAATCAAAAAATCATGAAGAATTTATTTTTTACTCTAGTTACATTAATTATGGTATTGTTCGTTACAAGTTGCAGCAACAATGAAGACTTGGTAGTAGCATCTCAAGATGCCCAGTCGGTAGCGACCCGTGGTGTATCCGTTAAAACACCGAAACTGACAACGTATATCGAGACAAACGATATCAATCCGTTAAATATGGGTGAATACTACTTCACCGGTACAGAAGCGGACAAAGACTATGTAGTGGATCACGTGATATTGTTCGCATCGAACATTCGCGGCACAGTTTCGACTGTAGAGTTATATCACAACCCGAATCAGACTTACATTCTGAACAACAGAAATACATTGGTGAAACCATTGCAGGACAAGGGTATCAAAGTATTGCTCGGTTTGCTGGGTGATCATACAGGTGTGGGATTTGCTAATCTAACCAGTGCGCAAATAACTTCATTCGCTAACCAAGTGGCTGATTGTATTGAAGTTAATGGACTTGATGGTGTAGACTTTGATGACGAATATGCTGAATACGGAAAAATATCAGGTACCCCGTCACCCAGCGGTACTAACTTCAGTTCGTTGATTACAGCCTTACGCGCGAATCCGAAAATGTCTGGTAAGTTAATTACTGCTTTCCATTACGGCTATGCCCAATATTTCAATCAGAATGCTCTGAACGCTATGAATTATATGTGGCCTAACTTCGGTTACGGATATGGTGCTCCTTCCGGATTTTCAAACAGCAAATGGGCAAGTATGTCAATACAATACACCGACGGTTATCCTAGTGCAAGACAAATCCAAAGTGCTGCGCAAAACTATGGCGATTATGGTGCAATCATGATGTTTAATGTACGTAATTATGATGCTTCCGGAACAATGAACAATTTTGCTTCACGAGTATGGGGTGGAAAAACAGTTAGCTATACCGGTACTTCATATCCTAAAAACTACTAGTAGGGTCATGGCCTTCATAGCTAAATTTTTTGCAACGGCTGCTGAAAAGTAAGCATTGCGCTAAACAAAGCAAATTAAAAAAAGAAAAGACCGGGAGTGTCCGCACGAAAGTAGACTGTTCCGAAAGCTATGCTTCCACAAGCAGCACTCCCGGCTTCTCTCATTTCGAAACCAGAGCCAGCAGCTATGAACAACGCTAATCCTTATAACAATGCTTCCCCGTAAAAAGAAGCATCAGCAACGTCCCCCCCCATCGGCAACACCCGACGGACGGACGCTAACAAAAACAGAATATCAACGAAGAAATTCGAAACAACATATATCTATCAATCCCGTAAAGAAACAAAAAATTCAAATGCCATGAAAACAACAAAAATCTTCCGAAGCATCCTATGCACAGCCTCTCTCTCAAGCCTCACCGCAGCTATGCTACTGTCACTAGCCGCCTGCGACAACAAGGACTATAGCAACGCCTCCCCATTCGACAGCGTAGTCTACCTCGATGTCGCCCAACAGAAGGACGTGACGAGCTTCACCTTCAACCGCCTCATCGAAACCGGTCAACAAACAATCGCCGCTCAGCTCTCACAGCCGACGGGAAGCGACGTCAACGTCAGCATTAAAGTAGATCCTACCTTGGTAAACACCTACAACGCCCGCCTGGAAACAGACTACACCCTGCTCGACCCCAAATACTACACTCTCTCCACCGAGCAAGCCGTTATTCCGCAAGGTAAAACCATCTCAGCGCCTGTCACCATTGACTTCGACGCCCTCACCGAACTCACTATCGACGCCGGCTATCTACTCCCCGTCACCATCAGTCAGGCAACAGGAGGAATCGGCATTCTCGACGGTTCGAAAACCATCTGCTATATCATCCGACGTTCCAGTGCCATCACCACCGCTGTCAATTTGAAAGATAATTACTTCGAAGTGCCCGGCTTCGACAAAAACAGCCCCACTGCCGACATCGTCAACGATCTGAAGCAACTCACCTACGAAGCCATCATTCGTGTGAATGACTTCAAATACGGCGCCAAAACGAAAAACATCTGTACCATCATGGGCATTGAGCAATATTGTCTGTTGCGCCTTGGCGATACAGGATTCCCCTTACAACAACTACAATTCGCCGCCAACGAAAACAAAATACCCAACGCTGACAACAGTAAACTACTACTTCCCAATGAATGGTACCACGTAGCCGTAGTTTATGACACTGAAGCGCGTACCGCCTCCATCTACCTTGATGGACGTGAACAAAGCCGCGCCGAAGACTACGGAAACGGCTTACCCATCAACCTCGGTATGCAAGAGCGTGGTAAACAATTCATGTTCAAAATAGGCCACTCTTATGGTGAGCCTGACGACATGAGTCGACAACTTGACGGCGAAATCTGCGAAGTACGCATATGGAACACAGCCCGCACTCAAGAGGAAATCTACAAAAACATGTATAATATAGAAGACCCAGAAAATGCCCCGGGTCTATGCGCCTACTGGAAGTTCAACGAAGGCGAAGGCGATATAGCCAAAGATTTCTCCGGCCACGGGAATGATGCAAAAGCCCATAATAAAGCAGTATTGTGGCCTGCAGGTATCGAGGTGACTCAGAAAAATAAAGAATAACCAAGTAGGAAGATTCCGGACACTGTTCTATTACAGAACAGTGTCCGGTCTTCCCCTATTCAAACAATTATCCTTCGGAAGCTACTAACTCTTCCAATGCTCATAGAATTAACTGGAGGGAAAGTTTCGAGCAAAAATAAGAGTAGTAGCAACCGAAATTTTTTAAACTTTAAATGCTGCCACATTTTATCAGAAGAGAACTGCACTTTTTACGACATGGCTTATCAGATAATAAAACAACAATGAAATTACACTTGTGCATTTATATGGACAGACTTATGCAATAAGCCTGACTCAGTTATGCATTCCCTACAGTTACCCAACAGCAAGATTAAAACATCCATATAAAATAGCTAACAGGAAGCCTGAATTTATTATTACTAATGTTCATTACGTAATATACAAATGTTTGTTACCTTTGTATATAGTACTGTTATATTGAATATGTAGTGCCCTTTCCAAGTCACGTTTCGGCGATTATTGGTTTGCCAGCGGAACACCAACATTCTTGATAGAAATACTTAAAAAGAAGGACTTCGACTTTCGCCAACTGGATGGCATTGAAGTCTCTTCCGCCTCATTGAGTGATAACAGAGCGAACATCAGTAATCCTGTTCCGATGATTTATCAAAGCGGCTACTTAGCGATAAAGTCATACGACCAACGTTTTCATACCTATATGTTGAGATTCGACAACGAAGAAGTGAAATATGGTTTTCTCAACATCGCCGCACCTTTCTATAGTCCTGCCCATCTAATGATACAACTTTTTATATGAGTTGAATACGAAAACGGAACCTTACTCTGTCGACGACAGACAGTTGGTTAAAAAATCACAATTATAATTCACCATCTTTCACAACAAACACACCAAACGACAATAAACTGTCATCCAATATTCATATCATCATCCACTTGTTACAACTTATCATTATTTTTACTTCGCAGGAATAAATCGTACTTCCTTTCTATCTTTATATGAGAAAATCCAAAGTGGTACTTATCGGGATATGTATCGATAGTACCGAATATGCAATACGTTCCCCCCCCTCATCAGTATTACCACACGGTAAATAAAAACATTCAATAAACAAAAATAGATCTATTTATCATTGTTGCCAGGAGGAAATCCACCATTTCTCAAAGAATGATTCAAATTGTTAGGATTCAAGCTCCTCATATAAATTTTACTTTCAACTATCACCTCTCAAAATATAAATCCATAAATATTTATATTTTGAGTTTATGAATACATAACTGTGAGATTATAGTTACAGTGAATTTACTCTTTTATCTCAAACGTAGGAAATAGGTGTATCCCATCTAAGTGGCACCATTAAAACAAATTAAAATGAAATACTCAATAACAACATCACCTCTCGTTCCCGTTGTCATAACTATACTTCTTATTTATCAATTATACCTTGTCCCACTGTTTATTGCAGGCGGAATTTCAATTTATTGGATTTGGTCTTTCATATTTATACAAAAAGAAAAGAATTTATTAAAAGAAGGGATTCAATATTTAATGGACTCCTTCGGGAATATTCGTACCCCGATCACATCGATTCATACTCCATTAAAAACAATATACAATGATCATTGTCCCGAAAATGCCAAAACGGAGTTATTACTGGCAATCCGAAAGATCGATTGTCTCAACGAACATTTAACCGGACTGATGAATTTGAAACAGTTATTCACCCATTCCGGAAGTGTGGATATTGCAGAATATGAACTCGGAAAGTTTATCAGGAACAAAGTCGACTCTTTAAGAGAACATGCCATCAACAATCAAATAAAACTGGAAATAAAGACAGAATTCAAGTATGCCAGTACTTGGTTCGACCAAAGTAAGGTATCTCCAATCATTGATAAATTCATAAGAAACGCCATAGACCACGCCGGACAAAAGCAAACAATTATCTTGGCTATTTCTATAAACCCTCAACACTGGCAAATTAGAATAACCGGTTACAAAAGCAGGAGATTGACCCAATGTTACACATACAAAAAGCTTCAATTACTCAAACGGGGAGAAGAACTTGAATATAGTTTCGATAAAAGTATATTTTATAAGAAACTGTTAAGACTGTGCAACGGCAAGATTCTCATCAATCACTCCCAACAGAGTGTTTTACTAAGATTTCCATTAAAATATACACATAAAAATATGTCCGAATATACTCCCATACAGTTCACAGTCAATCAGGAAGAAAAAAAGATTGACTCTCTGTTCTGTAAAGAGACTCATAAAAGAAAGTCAGCCAAGCCTACAGTACTCCTTGCTGACAGTAATGCAGACTTCAGGTCTTATCTGGAAACACGCTTATCCGAACACTTCATTGTAAAAAGCTTCGACAACGGTCTGGAAGCCCTGAAATACATCAGAGAAGAATACCCGGACATCGTGATTTGTGACATGATGTTGCATGGGATGTATGGAAACGAACTCTCTTCAAGACTGAAAACGTCCGGAGAGACCTCTATTATACCTATTATCCTTTACGGTTCATATCTGGACGGCAAACAACAAAACACAAGAGAGGCCTCGCTGGCCGATGTCTTTTTACATACTCCTTTTCATGTAGAAGATTTAAAAATAGAAATAAACGTTCTAATCAAAAATAGTCGTTTCCTTAGAAAATCATTCCTACAAAAAATATTCGGGGAACAATTCTTAAAGATAAAAGAGAACGAAAACCTGAATGAAGATAATTACGTATTCATCGATCGTGTGAAAGACTATATTCTAAAAAATATAGATCAGGAAAACCTGACTATTGATGAAGTCGCGTCCGAACTATATATGAGTAGAACTACTTTCTTCAATAAATGGAAATCGCTGACAGGAGAAGCACCTAAATTTTTTATATACCGAATCCGAATGGAAAAAGCCCGTGAACTGTTAGAAAGCGGAAAATACTCTGTAAATGTGGTTCCGGAAATGATAGGATTAAAGAATCTAAAAAACTTCCGACATAAATACAAAGAATATTTCGGAATAACACCAAGCGAATCTATTATAAAAAAACAATAGTATACGAAGTCTGCTATCTGTTGCAAAGGTCCTGATGAATGGGACCTCTGCAACAGCATTCCTGCAAAAAAACATTTTGTTTTTATTTCCATACGCAGTATTTCACAAATACCGGCATTTACTCTATGTACGTACACCTTAATTTTGAAAATTAATAATCTAATTTTAAACAGTATGAAAATTTTAACTGAAATAAAAAAAACTCGTTGTTTTAATCGCTTTGTTCTCCTTGTAGTATTGCCAGGCCTGATAAGCACTTTCACAGCATGCAGCAATGATGACGATTCAGATATTCCCGTATATTCACTTAAAGATGTGGATGGAAACTATTCCGGTAAGATGTTGACAGAAACCGCTCCATCCGTCAATCCACAAAACTACTCCTCCAAAGAAGAACAACCGCAAGGAGCCACAGTTACCGCTGAAGTAAAAGACAATCAAATTATGATTAAAAAACTTCCGGTTGACGATTTGATCAGAAGTATCGTCGGTGAAGAAGCTGCCGAAGTTATCATTGAGAATCTGGACGATATCAATTACAACATTCCTTATACTGCCGCCTTTAATGATGATGGCAAAGGCTCCATTCTACTTCAATTGAAACCTGAACCTTTGGAAATAAAATATACGCCCCCGACTCAAGTAAAAGCGGATGGAGAAGAAGATCCTCAAATTACTGTAAAAGTAACCATAGAAGCAGAAGAACAGGGTCAATATACATATAAAGATAAAAAACTTACCTTTGTGATCAAAGCAACCCAGGTGGAAGTAGAAGGAGTGCCGTTGAAAGACTTCCCGATTACCACATTCAGTTTCGACATGGTCAAGAAGTAACCGATCGGACAAGCTTTCCCAAAGTATTTTCATTATGATGGGAATTGTCTCAAAAAAGAGTATGCCTGCCACAGTACGCATACTCTTTTTTTATACCTTTGTGAAATAACCAACGATATGAAAAATGACTATAACTGAAAACATCCGGAAAGAATTACAGGCGTTAGTAGATTCCCAATATCAGGAATTTCACTCTTCCCTCCTCCCGGGAGCTAACAACATTCTCGGCGTACGCATCCCCCAACTGCGAACAATGGCCAAAGAAATTATAAAGAAAGAAGACTGGCGCACATTTGTCGAATCAACCGAGACTAACTATTATGAAGAAACAATGCTTCAGGGAATGATTATCGGACTAGCAAAAATGGAACTTGAAGAACAAATGAAATACGTAACGATGTTCATTCCCCGCATAGATAATTGGGCTGTATGCGACATATTCTGCAGTGAACTGAAAACTGCCGTGAAAAAAGGAAAAGAAAACGTATGGCAATTTATCCAACCCTATCTGAAATCCTCTAAAGAATTTGAAATACGTTTCGGAATTGTGATGCTTTTCCATTATGTAGATGACGCACATATTGATTCGTTACTGAAATATGCCGACTCATTCAATCACGATGCCTATTATGCACGCATGGCTATGGCATGGATGATATCACTGTGTTTTATCAAATTTTCCCAAAAGACAATGGAGTATCTGAAACATAGCGCATTGGATAACTGGACTTACAACAAGGCACTGCAAAAAACAATCGAGTCATTCCGGGTAGATAAGGATACCAAGGACATTCTCCGGAAAATGAAAAGACGATAAAAACAAAGCACGGTAAACATCCTGCCATCAGCATTCCGTTCACCGTGCTTCTTATTCCTTTCTGTAGATACCGCTTTTATTTTTGCGTCATTTATTTATGTTTGTAATCCGGAGAAAAACTAATTCCTCCTGACCTTTTTCCTTCTGCTTCTGCGTCTCTGTTGTTTCTGACGGCTATAACGCTGCCATCTTTTATAAATCATCCAACCACTCATCAACGCAACGACAACAAAAATAAGAATAGTGATACCCACTCCCAAATTATCTCCTTTAATACGCGACCAAATATCAAGAACTTCTTTTGTCTTATCGCCAAAATCGCGAATCATGGCGCATCGTTCCACCACTTTGCGATCCGGATATTGTATTTTGTCAATTTGTATGCTATCTGCACCCGGTCCGAAAAAGTAACTTAAATCGGAATAATATTGAAGTGTAGTGTCTACCTTTTCTTCCAGTATTTCAGGAGTGGCTATGGAACTTACATATCCGCAAAAATCCATATTCCTCAAGGCAATATCCGAACGGCACATAAAGTTGATAAAATAACTGGCTGCTTCCGGATTCTTGGCATACTTCGGGATCACCCAACCGTCATACCAGATATTACTTCCTTCCTCCGGAACTTCATAATCCAGATCCACTCCTACCGCATCAGCCTCTTCAATCGCCCAAATCGCATCACCGCTCCAAGTCATATTCAGCCAGGCTTTATTTTTCGTCATCATCTCCTTGCCGAAATCCGCTTCCCAACCGGCAATATTCGGTTTCAAAGCTTTCAAATATTTTTCAGCCAACTCCATCGCACGTGGAGAGTAGTCATTCATCAGCTCTTCCACTGTCACTGTTCCCTCCTTCAGTTCCTTTGCATGTGCATAGATCACAGCTGTTCCGTAAGCATCACGATAACTATCCTTCATCAGGATCTTTCCGGCATACTTTTTATTCCAAAGGCAATCCCAGGATAAAGCTACCGAATCGGGCACATAAGCCCGGTTATACAAAATACCAGCCGTTCCCCACATATAACATACAGCATAGCGGCTTGCCTTCTCACCCGGCTGACTCAATTTATTAATCTGCTTACGAATAAATGGAGCCACATTATTCATGTAATTGGGAGAATGGGCAAAATTCGTATCGATGGGTAGCAACAAATGCTTCTTCAGCATACGCTCGATGATGTATTCCGAAGGACAAACCACATCAAAATCTTCATGCCCCTTTTCAATCTTCGTCAACATGATTTCGTTGATATCGAATGTCTGGTAAACGATACGGATATTCTCACCGGTCTGTTCTTTATAATATGCCTGGAAATCCTCAAGTACACCTTCACCGATGTAATCCGCCCAGTTGTAGATTTTAAGAACCCGCTCACGAGGTTCACCGGAATTATAACACCCGGTCAAAGCCAATAAGAGCAGGATAGCAGGAATTATTCTTTTCATATTATTTACGTAGTAGCACATTTGATAGTCTATTAATCTTTTTTCTTCGTTTTTCCTGCCCGGTAATTGATTACAACCAATAACGCCAGTACCACGACAAAAATGATAGCCGAAAGCGGACGAAGTTCCGGGGTCAAACCTCCCTTGCGGGCATCGGCGTAGATATAGGTAGAGAGCGTTTCCAAACCTTGATTACCGATAGTAAAGACAGTTACGGCAAAATCATCAATGGATAATGTCAGTGCAAGCATAAAACCGCTAATCATTCCCGGACGAATCTCCGGAATAATGACTTTCCACAAGGCCTGCATAGGAGTAGCTCCCAAGTCAAGGGCAGCTTCATAAATATTCGGATTCATCTGCTTCAAACGAGGCAACACACTCAAAACAACGTATGGGGTACAAAAAGTAATATGAGCAAGCACTACGGTTGTGTAGCCTTGTGTGATTCCCAATGATACAAACAAGAGAAAGAGTGATATACCAGTGATAATATCACCATTCAAAATAGGAATACTATTCACAAATCCGACCGCTTTGCGGGAACGGGCTTTCAGATTGAATATACCGATAGCAGCGATGCTTCCTAACAATGTAGATGCCGTTGCAGCCAATAGAGCGATAGTGATTGTATTAATCAATGCATTCATCAAAGAATGATGAGCACCGGTAGTGAATAACGAAGAATAAAGTTTGGTAGAAAATCCCGTCCAGTTACCCAACACTTTCGCCTCTGTAAATGAGTAGATCACAATAATCACGATCGGAGAATAAAGCAAGAGTAGCAATATCCACAAATAAGTCTGTGCAAATATCTTCTTTACCATAGCCCGCCTCCTTCATTTGAGTTTTCCTTATCATCGGTGCTGAACAGGGAAGTAGCAGCTATCAATAGCAACATAATGAGCGAAAGTGCCGCTCCATAGTTCCACATACTGTTATTGATATTTTCCTGAATCGTCGTACCAAAGAGTTTGATGTTATTCATCGTCAGCAACTCGGCAATGGCAAATGTCGATATGGTCGGCATGAACACCATCATGATACCACTCATCACCCCCGGCATGGAAAGCGGAAGGACTGCTTTCAGAAAAACTTGCACAGGATTGGCTCCCAAGTCTTGCGCAGCCTCGATATAACTATGATCCATCTTCTGCAAAGTGTTGTAGATAGGATAAATCATAAAGGGAATAAAGTTGTACACCATACCGAATATCAAGGCTCCCTCGCCCAACGGCACACTGAAAAAGTCGAATAAGGCAACAGTGGC
Source organism: Bacteroides sp. L008 (assembly GCF_040812255.1). Taxonomy (NCBI): domain Bacteria; kingdom Pseudomonadati; phylum Bacteroidota; class Bacteroidia; order Bacteroidales; family Bacteroidaceae; genus Bacteroides; species Bacteroides sp. L008. The sequence goes on from NZ_JBFNXO010000001.1 coordinate 1,760,603, forward strand.
AAGGGTACGCACCAGAATATTCACCCACATCGGCAGGATAAACAGTACAACCATCGTTTTAGAACGGTTCAGCTTGCTGTTGCTCAAGATCCAGGCAGCAGGATAACCCAGCAAAATACAAACAAGGGTGGTAATAATGGCAATACCAATCGAATAGACAAAGGTATTGATTGCTTCGGGATGTTCGAAGAACTTCTGGAAATTGGCGAGTGTCAAATGACCGCTATCATCAGTAAAGGCATATACGACAATTAAGAACAACGGTATGATCACAAAGATCGCCGAAAAAATAATGTAAGGGAGAGTCCAACTCTTACGTGATGACAAAAAGACTATAAACCTCTTATTCACTTCCTTTCCTGTTAATCGGTTATTTTAACTATACGAATAGCATCTGGAGGGATGGTAATACCTACACGGTCACCGTCATCCCATACATCGTTCGTATCTACAAATACATTCTCGTCCCAGTCTGACAATACAGTCAGATGATAATGGTCGCCCTTATAAAGGATGAATTTCACCTCACCCGTCAGCGTTCCGTCTTCTTCATTATCCTGAAGAATCACTTTTTCAAAGTCTACTTCCACTTTGACATTCGTATCGAAAGCGATTCCTTCCACCGGAACACATTCAAAGTTACAACCCAGGAATTCCACATGAGTAGCATCCAGCAATTTTCCTTCGAACGTATTGCAAACACGCTCTTTCTTCATGATATGGATATCGAAAGGCTTTACTAACAGACCGACTTCCGCCCCTACTTCAAAATGGTGGTAATCCTGCACCAGAAATTCATATCCACCGCACATCACCGTCATTTCATAATGCACCCCTTTAAAAATAGAAGTCTCCACCACTCCTACCAACTGTGCCATTTCCGAAACAGGGAAAATATAAAGATCCTCCGGACGGATGACTACGTCTACGGGAACATTCTCGCCAAATCCTTCATCCACACATTCAAACTCCGTACCGCAGAAACGTACGAGTTTATCATGAATCATGGTACCGTTGAGGATATTACTTTCTCCGATAAAGTCTGCTACAAAAGCATTGATAGGTTCATTATAAATATCAATCGGCGTACCGATCTGCTGAATCTTTCCCTCACTCATCACGACAATCGTATCACTTAGCGTAAGTGCCTCTTCCTGGTCGTGAGTGACATAAACAAACGTAATTCCCAAAGATTTATGCATTTCTTTGAGCTCCATTTGCATATCCTTACGCATTTTCAGGTCGAGTGCTGCCAGCGGTTCATCCAACAGCAATACTTCCGGCTCATTCACAATGGCGCGGGCAATGGCTACACGTTGTTGCTGACCACCGGAAAGAGAATCCACATCACGGTATTCATAATCCGTCATACCTACCATTTTCAAAGCAGCTTTCACTTTCTTCTCAATGGTCTGTTTCGGTGTTTTCTTCAGTTTCAGGCCGAAAGCGATGTTATCATACACATTCAAATGCGGGAATAGGGCATATTTCTGGAATACCGTATTCACCGGACGCTTATGGGGAGGGGTTTGTGTTATTTCCATCCCCGAAATTCGGATTTCGCCTTCCGAAGCTGTCTGAAAACCAGCAATGAGACGCAACAACGTGGTTTTACCGCAACCGGAAGGACCAAGTATAGTCACAAACTCGCCCTTTTTCACGTTCAGAGTCACATCATCCAATGCTGTTTTATCGCCAAAGTACTTCGATACATGGCTCACCTCAATGATGGATTTATCTTCTTGCATATTCATACTAAAGTTTGGGCTGCAAAGGTACACATTTCTGCGGTTTCTACCTACGTGTTAATCTAATATAACAGTGTTTTTCGATGCCCGACAGAAAAAAAATCTATCTTTGCATAAATATTTATTCACCAATTTTACAAAAGCATGAAAAAGTTTACTTATTTAATTATCGCAACGGCAGCGTTAAGCATGATAGCTTGTACTGGCGGAAACAAAGCCGGATATACTATCACAGGCACAGTAGAAGGTGCAAGCGATGGTGACACCGTCTATCTTCAAGAAGCCAATGGTAGAAATCTGACCAAACTAGATACAGCTGTTATCACCAAAGGCACTTTTACCTTTGAAGGCACACAAGATTCTGTGGTTAGCCGTTATGTCACTTGTGAAGTGAACGGAGAGCCATTGATGATCGACTTCTTCCTGGAAAACGGAAAAATCAATGTTGCCCTGACCAAGGACAATGATGCTGTTACCGGTACTCCCAACAACGATGCATACCAGGAAATCAGAGCTCAAATCAATGACATCAGCAAAAAAATGAATGCCATTTATGAAGCAATGGGCGACACATCTTTAAGTGATGAGCAGAAAGAGGCCAAACAAAAAGAAGGTGCCCAGCTGGAAGAACAATACGACAAAGCAATCAAAGAAGGTGTACAGAAGAATATCACCAACCCGGTTGGAGTATTCTTGTTTAAACAAACTTTCTACAATAACTCTACGGACGAAAACGAAGCTTTGTTGCAACAAATTCCTGCAAATTTCCAGAATGACGAAACAATCGTAAGAATCAAAGAGATGACTGACAAACAGAAAAAGACTGCTGTAGGCACTCAATTTGTTGATTTCGAAATGCAGACTCCGGAAGGAAAGAGCGTGAAGTTGTCTGATTATGTAGGTAAGGGAAAAGTGGTATTGGTTGACTTCTGGGCTAGCTGGTGCGGTCCTTGCCGTCGCGAAATGCCTAACCTGGTAGAAACATACGCTAAGTACAAAGGCAAAAACTTCGAAATCGTAGGTGTATCTCTCGATCAGGATGGTGCTGCATGGAAAGAAGCAATCAAGAAGCTAGACATGACTTGGCCGCAAATGTCCGACCTGAAATTCTGGCAAAGTGAAGGTGCACAGCTTTATGCTGTAAACAGCATTCCTCACACTGTATTGATCGATGGTAGCGGCAAGATTATTGCCCGCGGTCTGCACGGAGAAGAACTTCAAGCTAAAATTGCAGAAGCTGTAAAGTAAGCCCCAAAGGTTAAAGAGAAGGTTCTGCACTTGACAGAGTAGTTATAGTTGTGACACTCCATTGTCACAGTTGTGCCACACTGATGGCACAGTTGTGACAATAAGGTGGCACAGTTCTTAAAATCGTATCCTATTTCCGTTAACGTAGTTGATTGTGATATAAGTCCAACTGCTTCTAGTACAACTTCCTTAATTTTATCCTGCACATCATGAAATAGCCCCTGCAATTCGATCGATTGCAGGGGCTATCTTTATTATACTACAGAGAGGTAAGGAAGTAGCACTTCCCTACCTCCACCATTTAAGCTATTAGATAAACCAACGTACGTAGCAGAAGTCCTGACGGTGTGGAAGTTCCGGATTTTTCGGGAACATACGGTAAGCCACCTTGAAACTACCTGCATTTGACAAGCTGTGTTTAACTTGGAATGTATACAAGTCACCTTCTTTCTTGATTACACTGAACGGTTCTACAGAGTAAACATGTTGTTTTCCGTCTGCCGTTGTATAGGTAGTAACCAATTCAAGACCCACTGCATCATTCAAACCTTTCTCATCGATAACGTAAGTAATAGTATATTCTTTTCCGCTCTCGATATCACCATTCTTCAGTTCTTCCACAGTATCGCAGGACACGATTTCAATAGAATCCCATTTAGCAACAACCTCTTCTTTCCAAGCTGCGATTTCTTTTGCTTTCGCATTATCGTTAGCAGCCAAAGTCTGGAAACGTTTTGCCAGTTTGCAATAGAACTTGCTATAGTAATCATCCAGCTGACGCTTCATGGTATAATGAGGAGCAATCTGTGCGATAGAATTCTTCACCACTTTGATCCAGCCTTCAGAATATCCTTTCTTATTACGTGCATAATACAAAGGCATGATTTCAGTTTCGAGAATACTGTAAATAGTAGCAGCATCCAACTGATCCTGATGTTCCTGATTCTGGTAAGTACGTTTTTCGGTCAACGCCCAACCTGCACCTTCACGATAACCTTCCAGCCACCATCCATCTAATACAGAGAAGTTGACAACACCGTTCATCAAAGCTTTTTCACCAGACGTACCGGATGCTTCCAACGGACGAGTCGGAGTATTCAACCAGATATCAACGCCGGAAACCAGACGACGAGCCAGTTGCATATCGTAATTCTCGAGGAAGATAATCTTACCCAGGAATTCCGGACGGCGAGAGATTTCAATGATACGCTTAATCAAGCCCTGACCTGCTCCATCGTGCGGGTGAGCTTTCCCTGTAAACAGGAATTGTACCGGATAATCAGGATTGTTCACGATCTTAGAAAGACGATCCAAGTCGGTGAACAACAAGTGTGCACGTTTGTAAGTAGCAAAACGACGACCGAAACCAATCAGCAATGCATTCGGATTGATCTTATCCATCAGTGAAACGATACGAGAAGGATCTCCCTGGTTCTTCAACCATGTATCGCGGAATGACTTACGGATATAGTCAACCAACTTATTCTTCATAGTCATACGAGTCTTCCAAATCTCTTCATCGGGCACATTGTAGATAGCTTCCCAAATCTTAGGATTAGACTGATCGAACCAGAAGTTTTCGTTGAAATATTTAAAGTATAATTCTTTCCATTCTGTTGCACTCCAAGTTGGGAAGTGAACACCATTCGTTACATATCCTACGTGGCTTTCTTCCGGGAAATAACCTTTCCAGATAGAAGAGAACATTTCTTGAGAAACTTTTCCGTGCAACCAGCTTACACCGTTCACTTCCTGTGAAGTGTTGCAAGCAAAAACAGACATACAGAAACGTTCGCCCTTGTCGCCCGGATTGTTACGTCCAAGGTCCATCAAGTCATCCCATGAGATACCCATTTTGGAAGGATAACCACCCATATATTTGCCAAACAAACCTTCGTCAAAATAATCGTGACCTGCGGGCACCGGAGTATGAACAGTATAAAGAGAAGAAGCGCGAACCAACTCAATAGCCTGATCGAAAGTCAATCCAGTAGCTACATAGTCGCAGATACGCTGAACATTAATCAATGCAGCATGTCCTTCATTACAGTGATAAACATCTTTCTTGATACCCAGAGCTTTCAGAGTCAGGATACCACCGATACCCAACAAGATTTCCTGTTTCAAACGGTTTTCCCAGTCGCCACCATAAAGCTGGTGAGTGATAGGACGGTCGAATTCGCTGTTCATTTCATTGTCTGTGTCAAGCAGATACAAAGAAATACGTCCAACATTCACACGCCACACGTTTGCATGAACATAATAATCAAGATAAGGAACATCTACCACCAACGGCTGACCGTGGGCATCCATTACGCGTTCAATAGGAAGTTGACCGAAGTTTTGTGCCTCGTAGTTGGCAATCTGCTGTCCATCCATAGACAACGTTTGAGTAAAGTAGCCGTAACGATACAAGAAACCTACCGCACACAAATCAACATTGCTGTCGGAAGCCTCTTTCAGATAGTCACCAGCCAATACGCCCAGACCACCGGAATATATTTTCAGGACGCTGCTCAAGCCATATTCCATGCTGAAATAAGCTATAGATGGGCGTTGCTCATCCGGCTTCACATCCATGTAATCTCTGAATTTCGTATAAACTTCATTCATTCTTCTTAGAATCACCTTGTCTTTTGCCAGCGCTTCCAGCTTCTCATAGCTCATACGTTCCAACAACAGTACTGGATTCTGTCCACATTCTTTCCAAAGTTCCGGATCTAGATCTCTAAACAGTTCAGTCGCTTCAAAATTCCATGCCCACCAAATGTTGCGTGCGATTTCAGACAACTTCTCCAACTCTTCCGGTATACGTGATTTCACAGTAACCTCTTTCCAGTTGGGAGTATTCACATTACTAACTTTGATTTTCATAATGTTTTCGTTTACTTATTGATAAATAATTTCTTTCTTAACTCAACTGACGTATCCTTGCCTTACGCAAAGCGATATCATAAGCTTCATAATAATATTGTATAAAGTGCTTCCATAAAGCCTGCTCTGCAACTTCAGCAGCACGCTTACGGATTTCCTTCACTTCTTTCTCTGTCTTATCCGCAAATAACGTAATCGTATCTTTGATACCATCCGCCACTTCCGAATCATTATAGTCCGAACGATGCAACACTTCTACTCCATCATTAATGCCATGCTGGTTCTTCAGGCTGTTTACCCAAAGTCCGAACCCAGCCAGATCCGTAGTGATTGTCGGCACATGGAATGCTACACTTTCCAGCGGAGTATATCCCCACGGTTCGTAATAAGAAGCATAGACACTCAAATCCTGTCCCAGCAATATATCATAATATTCTTTATTCATGATACCATCACGTCCATCCAGATAACAAGGAACAAAAATCACCTTCACCTTATCTTCAGGACGATTGCCCATTCCCAGATATTTCAACATATCCAGCACCTGGTCATGAGTCATATTATGCAGCCAATGGGTGATAAACGGCACCTCAAGCGGAGTATCAAACTTTTCTTTGCTCTTCAAACGTGCCTGCAAATCCTCGCGAGGCTCTCCCACCCAACCGGGTACATTAATGAATGCCAAAACATTCTTATGCAAATTCTTATCTCTGTTCAAACGGTTTAATGATTCCAGAAAAACATCAATACCTTTATTCTTGAACTCGTATCGTCCACTGGTTCCGACAATTAACGTATCATCACCCAGATTTGTTCCCAATAACTTATTGGCTACATTCAGCATCAAGGCACGTGCACGTTTACGCTTGCCGGCAAATGTGCTTCCTTTCGGCACAAAATCATCTTCAAAACCGTTCATCAGAACAACATCTGCCGGTTTATCCAGTAATTCCTTGCATTCATTATTGGTTATTTCACTCACCGTAGTAAAACAGTCTACATAGTGTGCAGTCTGTTTCTCAATCGAGTGTTTCGATTGCATGTTCAGTTCCTGCGCCATCTGGTCGCCATTGTAAGCAAACAGATAATCATATAACGGCTTATGATTACCGGCAATGGAACGGCCGATAGAAGTAGCATGGGTCGTAAAAATAGTAGCAACCTCCGGCACAGCTTCCTGTACATAAAGTGCTCCCATTCCAGTCATCCATTCATGTGCCTGATATACCACCTTATCCGTTTCCGTCAGGTTGTAGCGATAGAAACTCTCCACCACTCTTCCTGCGGCATAGGAAAACATAGAAGCCTCGTCATAATCGCCATAGGCGTGCAACGAATCTACTTGATAACGATTCCACATTTCTGTGTATATATCGTCTCTCTTTTCAAAAAAAGGTTGGAAATCAACAAGAATGACTATGGGCTCACCGGGGATATTCCATCGTCCCACACGGACACAAAGTTCGTCTTTCTCAAGCGCATGCTTTTTCCAGGCAGCACATAGGTTATCCGACTCGATGAATAGAGGGTTCTCCTTTCCTTGCCACACATCAGGACCTATGAAAAAAATTCTGTCGCGGAATTTTTCCTGTAATGTATTTGCCCGTGTCGACAAGACGGTATATATACCTCCCACTTTATTACATACTTCCCAGCTGGACTCGAAGATATAATCGGGGGTTAATAAATCTTTTACCATATAATATATTAAAACTCTTTTTAGTATGCGAGTGCAAAAGTACACATTATTCTTTGAAAAATAATACTTTATACAAAAAATATGAGTTAAGAAGAAGAAAGAAACGTTGCCTTACAATGAAAAAAGAATATCCCCTTGCACATGCGAAGCTGCATGTACAAGGGGATTGAAAGTCTTTTATAGGAAATATTCTTGCTAAAAATTATGCAACGAGTGCGCTACCGATCAAGAAGGTTGCAGCCAAAGCAACGATTGCATAAAGTTCTGGGAATACGGCAAGAATCAACGTATTGCTAAATACATTGTGTCCCTGTCCGATTGCTGCGATACCATTTGCACAAACTTGTCCCTGACGGATAGCAGAGAATAAAGCAACCAATCCCAAAGCAATACCTGCACCAAGCACTGCTGATGCTTGGATAGCTGTAATTTCAGGAGTCAAAATACCGAAGATCGTCTGAAACATGAAATAACCGGCAAAACCATAAAGACCTTGTGTACCCGGAAGAGCTGTCAATACCAGGAAGTTACCGAATGCGCTATCATTCTTCTTCAATGCTCCGATAGCAGCATTACCTGCAATAGTTACTCCGTAAGCACTACCAATGCCCGACAAACCAACCATAATCGCGATGCCAATGTAGGCGATAAACAAATTCATTTCCATAATCTTATTCTATTTTTTATTGTTTAATTCTTAAAATATTAATTCTCAATTTCTAATTCTTAATCTTCAAATTTTCAATTTCTGAACGGTTTGTACTCTTTACCGCCTCCTTCGTATCCGGAGTTCTTGAAGAACTCAACGAACGTCAGACGCATCGGGTGAACCATTGCACCCAGCACATTCATAAAGATATTGATGGCATGACCGATAACGAAAATCAGTACCATAACAATCGGACCTGCTATTACATTATCCGGACTCATACCTACTGCCAGGCTGTTGAATACTCCCGCCAAAATACCTCCGGAAAGTCCGAGGGCAAACAGACGAACGTAAGACAATACATCGCCAAGCAAACCGGTAACCATATTATATGAATCCCACAATCCCAGTCCGATATTCAGGAAAACATTCTTTCCCGGACTGTTATAAAGGAAAATCATAGCAGCCGAAACACCCAGAATAACCAAATGCACAGTGCTTCCCATCGGCATTACCTCCGGCAACAAAGCCGAAACTGCCATGGAAACCAGCAGGATGATCCATCCGATCGTTGCCACTGCATATTTGAAACCAAACTGAATGGTCTGATTCACCGCCTTCAATACCATACCGAATAGAATTTGGATAGCTCCCAATATCAACGATAATTGGAACATATCATTGTTATCCATCAGGACAGCATGTTTCAGACGTTGAACAATCGGCCAGTTCAAATCGTAGATGTTCGCTCCGAAGAACGTACCTGTCAGCAAACCGCAGAAGAATGTTGAAACCGCCAATACCTGTATCAATGAAATGATTGATTTCATCGACGGGGTCACTTTCTTCGCCATCAACCGATAGGCAGTAGCTCCCAGGAACAGGAACAAACCATATCCGGAATCTCCCAGACAAAGTCCGAAAAAGATCATGAAGAACGGGGCAAAGAACGGTGTCAAGTCCAATTCATTATACTTCGGAAGCATATACAACTTACAGATCGGTTCGAACCAGGCAAAGAATCCCTTATTATTCAATCGAATAGGAACATTATCACCCGGCATCGGATCGGTAATCTCATAATATACATGTGCGTCATTCAGATAAGCCTCTATCTCCACTTGACTGAATGCAGGTGCCCATCCTTCAATCAACATCAGTTTGTCGCCGGCCGTCTGCTCGGTACTTAACACGACTTTAGAGAATTCAATCTGACTTTGCAACTCTTTCAGGGCAGCCTTCAAGGAAGGAATTTCCGTTTCGGAAAGTGCAACCAGCTTCTTTTCATTCTCTTCAACGGCCTGTTCGGTCGTATTGTAAAGCGTTTCAAGGTGTGCCAAAGAGTATGCAGGTAATTTCGCCTGTTCTACATCCAAATCCACTTCCTGCCCGCCTTTCGTCAGAGTCACGAAGAATACTTTAGAAGAGATGCGGTTCACAATCATTGCATCGTATTCCGTTTCCCACTCTTCCTTGTAATTTCCTTCCGAACAGCTATAAAAACCGATTACATAACCGGCATCTTTCAGCTTCTGAACATTGTCCGGTTCAAAGTTGCCCCAGGCTTCCAGCGCTTCTTTCTCTTTGGCATAGCTTTGCAACTGCTGCGACAGCTTTCCATGCTCTGTTTGCAGGGCATCCACTTCGTCCAGCACTTGCATACCACGGGCAGCCGTTCCGCCTTCCGTAGCAATCACAGCATTCTTTTCATGCTTCTGATTCTGAAGCAACTTCAAGGTAGCCGCCAAGCGATTGGAAAGACGAATATTCTCCTGCAACTCCGTGTTATCAGCAGCCCCCTGTTGTTTCTCCACAATATGGACTACCCCAAGTTCACGCAGACTGTTCAGGAATTCTTCATACTCTTTGTGATAAACCAAGAATGTGAGTTTCTTCATTTTTGTAATCATGCCTCTACCTCCTTCCTTTTTTCTTGATGGGACTTCATGATCTTTTGCGAAGATTTCGACAGGTTTTCTTCATCTTCCATGAATCGTTTGATCTTTCGCAATGCATCCTGATAGCCCGGTATCTGTACCTTCTCAAAAAGGTTCACCTTTTGAGTGGTCTTTTTCCTTGCATGTTCTAACAAGTTCAGCTTGGCGAGCATAAATTCACGTTCAATTGCCGTATGAGCCAGCTCTTCCAATAGATGGATACCGTCGGCATACCACTTGGGAGCATTAAACATACTGTACGGACGTATCTCGAATTCCACATTTTCGAGCAACGGTACGCGCACACCCGCAATCTTTTTCACGCCAAGATGAACATCATTCACCTTTATTAATGAAGCGTCAAACTCATTCCAAAGGGCGAACATGGCTTCATAGGCTTGAATTTGTTGTTCGAGCCTATCCTCCAGATCGGCAGCTTCCGTTTTACAGCGTTTCACTTCCATGCGGAGGGCGCTTTCCTTATTCTTAATAATAGGAAGCGTACGCACCCGCACTTTCAGTTGCTTTTCGAGCTGCTGAAGAGAGGTTTTGTTATATTGAAACTTTATAGCCACGATGTTCTATTTACTATTTAACTATTTACGATTTACGACTGAAATTACTTTTATGACCATTTACAATTAACAAACTTCAATCGTAAATGGTAAATCGTCTAATCGTCTAATTATTTTGTTTTGGCCAGTATTGATCCACCAAGTCTTTCTTGATATTCACTTCTTCCGGACGGAAATATTTACCGAACAAGCCCCAGGCAACGTCCAGCATTTCAGTAGTATCAAGATTGACATCAATAGCCAATAACTGATTGGAATAGTCCTTCGCAAAAGCCAACGTACGTTCGTCGTAGTTGGTCAGGTCGAAACCATTTTCCATCTTCGTCTTAGCGTTAGCGGCATCGGCATACAGACGTACAGCGGCATTCATCACTTGCGGATGGTCCTTACGTGTCTTCTTACCGGTTACCAACTGTTTCAAACGAGACAATGAACGGAACGGGTCAACAATTACCTTACCGATATCACTATCACGACGCAGGAACAACTGACCTTCAGTGATGTAACCCGTATTATCAGGTACAGCGTGCGTAATATCTCCACCAGACAAAGTAGTCACCGCAATAATAGTGATTGAACCGCCGGAAGGGAACTGCACCGCCTTTTCGTAAATCTTTGCCAAATCCGAATAAAGCGATCCCGGCATAGAGTCTTTCGAAGGAATCTGATCCATACGGTTAGATACGATTGCCAGCGCATCCGCATAGCTCGTCATATCCGTCAATAGTACCAGCACTTTCTCATTATTATTTACTGCAAAATACTCTGCAGCAGTCAATGCCATGTCCGGAATCAACAAACGTTCTACCGGAGGATTTTCGGTTGTATTCATGAAACTCACGATACGGTCGAGCGCACCTGCATTAGAGAACACATTCTTAAAATACAGGTAGTCATCATTCGTCATACCCATACCTCCGAGGATAATCTTATCCGTTTCAGCACGTAAAGCTACGTTTGCCATTACCTGATTAAAAGGCTGGTCGGGGTCGGCAAAGAACGGAATCTTCTGACCCGATACCAGTGTATTGTTCAAGTCGATACCGGCAATACCCGTTGCAATCAGTTCCGACGGCTGTTTACGTCGAACCGGGTTCACAGACGGACCGCCAATTTCCACTTCCTGTCCTTCAATGTCCGGACCTCCATCAATCGGATCACCGAAAGCGTTGAAGAAACGTCCGGCCAGCTGCTCACTCACTTTCAATGTAGGCGATTTGCCGAGGAATACTACTTCGGCATTAGTCGGAATACCCTCCGTACCTTCAAATACCTGCAAAGTGACATCGTCACCGGCAATCTTAACCACCTGTGCCAGTTTACCGTCCACGGTGGCAAGCTCGTCATACCCTACTCCTGTCGCTTTCAGCGAACAAGTAGCCTTGGTAATCTGAGTAATCTTGGTATATATCTTTTGAAAAGCTTTTGTTGCCATCTTACTTATTTACGATTTAACAATTTACTATTTACGATTGAAGTTTCCTCTCTTCAATCAATTCCTTCAGTTGCTGCTGGAATCCTTCATACTGTTCCGATTTGAACTTCGAGTAGTTCATCTGCTTACAGATATTAATCATCTTCTTGAAGTAATCCATTACTTCGTTGAAATTATCAAAATCAAATTCCGTATGACAAATGTCGATTACCATATTCAGAATGTCTTCCTGACGTTCCATCGGAGTTACCGCATCAATTTCATCAAAAGCATCCTGTTGCAGAATAACAAAGTCAATTAATTCTGATTTCCAGAAGATCACATGATATTCTACCGGTACACCATCATCACCGAGGATATTGATCTGTTCGGCAATTTCCTTACCGCGCTGCAAACGGGTTTTCAGTTCGTTTACCTTTCCAATCCACTCACTGTTGATATGATTTTTGATATATTCCTCAAATTCCGGGTATTCGATATATTTTGAGTAAGAATCAATCGGATTCACTGCCGGATAACGTTTCTTATCGGCACGATCCTGCTCCAAAGCATAGAAACAACGGGCTACTTTCTTCGTATTTTCAGTCACCGGCTCCTTCAAGTTACCACCCGCAGGGGATACCGTACCGATAAACGTAATAGACCCCGTTTCGTCATTACTTAGTTTTACATATCCCGCACGACCGTAAAAGTTGGAGATAATAGCCGAAATATCCATCGGGAAAGCATCCGGCCCAGGCAATTCTTCCATACGGTTGGACATCTCACGCAAAGCCTGTGCCCAACGGGAAGTAGAATCCGCCATCAACAAGACTTTCAATCCCATGGAACGGTAATATTCCGCCAGTGTCATTGCTGTATATACAGATGCTTCACGGGCAGCTACCGGCATGTTGGAAGTATTCGCAATGATGATAGTACGTTCCATCAACTTACGTCCCGTATGCGGGTCTACCAGTTCGGGGAACTCGGTAAAAATTTCCACCACCTCATTGGCACGTTCACCACAAGCCGCAATGATAACGATATCCGCTTCCGCCTGTTTAGAGATAGCGTGCTGAAGCACCGTTTTACCAGTACCGAACGGACCGGGGATAAATCCCGTACCACCTTCCACAATCGGATTCAGCGTATCAATCACACGTACACCAGTTTCCAACAATTTGAAAGGACGCGGTTTCTCCTTATAATTCGTCATCGCACGTTTCACAGGCCATCTCTGAATCATAGTCACAGGAATATCATTTCCTTCTTCGTCTGTCAGGATAGCAATTGTATCTTCTATCTTATAATCACCTTCCGGCATGATTGTTTTTACGGTAGCCGTTCCTTTCATAGTGAACGGAGCCATAATTTTAAGTGGCTGGAAGTTTTCATCCACCTGTCCCAACCATGCAGAAGCCTGCACTTTGTCACCTACATTCGCCAAGGGTATGAAGTGCCATACACGTTCTTTATCCAACGGATATGTATATTGTCCTCTTTTCAGGAAGACACCATCCATCTTGTCGAGGTCATTTTGCAGACCATCATAGTTTTTCGATAACATACCCGGGCCTAATGTCACCTCAAGCATGTGTCCTGTAAATTCGGCTTCAGCACCCACTTTCAGTCCACGTGTGCTTTCAAACACCTGGACATATACGTGTGAACCTACAACCTTAATCACCTCCGCCATCAACTTATCGCCACCGGTCGAGATATAACAAATCTCATTCTGAGCTACCGGTCCGTCAACGACGAGGGTCACCATGTTGGCAATAACGCCACTAACAGTTCCTTTTGTTGCCATATATTTTTTTTATTTTATTATCTGAATTCTGCAGGAATCTGCACTTCATTCTTCAGCGATTCGATAATGCTTCTGAACAACTGATTACCTCTTTCCTTATCCAGTGAAATCCACCGTTCAATCATTTCCAACTTCAGCAGGAAAGCGAAAATACGTTCGATAGTGAAATAGTCGAAGAAAATAGCATCCTCCATCCAATTCCACCGCAGGGCATCCAACTTCTTCTCACGCTCCACCAATTCTGTAATCTCACTGATTTTCACTAACGATTCAAACACATCCACTTCACCGGACAGTCCGAAATCGCGGGCACTCGATGTACGCAATGCTTCGCATACTTCCGTATTTCCCACAACGTTGGAAGCAATATCCCATTTGAATTTACGGCTAGTAAATGCGACAAGAATATTATTGATGTTCAGGTTGAATTCAAACCAGGCAGCAACAAACTTATTCCCACAGTTCATCGCATACTCATAATATAGAGCAGCCAGATGATCCTCGTGCAAAACCGTACTTTCAGCCGGAGTATTCAAATAATCAGTTATAAAAGTGGATAGATAGACTGGGAATTCTTTTGGACTGATTTCTCCGCCTTCTCTCAGAATAGAAATATATTCAGAGAGTTCTTCAGCAGAGTAGTTTCCCCGTTTGTCGATTTCCGCTTCTTTATCTTTGAGAAGTTTCAGCACATTTGCATTATCAAACTTCAGATAAAACAAGTCAATCAACTTCTGGTCTGAAACAGACAATCCATTGTAGATTTCAGTTTTAAAATCGGCTACTGTATAGCTCAGTTTGCTGTCTTCCAGCGAAAGTTCCGGCAAACCTGCTACCAAGTAATAGTACTTACTACTCATAGTCGCTTCTTTTAAAATAGCATTTCTACTAATTGAGGACGCAAGAACGCTTTGAAGTAATTCATGAATTCTTCTTCTCCGAAGTTCACCTTATACGAACCGTCCGCCGGAGAAACTGTGAACAGAGTTTTGATACCATTTACTTGCTGGATAGTCACTCCCTTGTCTAATAAGGCTTTTGCATGAGCTGCAAAATACTTTTTCAGTGATTCCGCATCGGCTGTTGAGATAACGATAGGTTCGTCTACACTCCATTTGGATGCCAATGCTACGATAAACGCATTCAGATAATCTTTATCCTGGGCGAAATCTTTCACGGAAGCGGTTATCAACTTGTCAGTTACCATTGTAGCCACCTCAGATTTGAGTGCATTCACAGCCTGACCGGCAAATAGTTTTAACTCTGATTTAGTATTCTCTGCTAACTCATCAGCAGATTTACGAGAGGAGTTTACAATTGATTCTGCCTCCTTGCGGGCATCCTCAATGATTTTCTTAGCTTCTTCCTGAGCATTCGCGATAAGTCTCTGCGCTTCTTCGTTTCCTTTTTCCACGCCTTCACGATAAATCTTATCGGTCAACTCTTGAATTTTGTTTTCCATATTAACAGGAGAATTTAGTATTATTACTATATTAACTTAACTGTGTGTCCTTTATCAGATTCTCGCCAAATTTACAAAAATCAATTTGATAAAAAAGAGAAAGAAGAAAAGAAAAAGAACCATTTGCGAAAAAATTACAGTCCTACACCTATTTTGTTCCGATTTAGCCCTTTTCTTATTACTAAATGACACATTTACCGGATTTTTCAAGCCGGAAAACAAATATAAGAAATCCAAAAGACATTTGGAAACATGTAGATACTTAAAACGGCAAATGGGATATTAATACAAGATTAAATAACAAAAGCTATCGGTATTTCACCAAATTCTTAAAAAACAGAAAACCAAGCTGACGGAAGTTGAATATTGATAAAAACAGAAGTAATAAAACACAGAAAGCCCCTTGACTCAAAATGAATCAAGGGGCTTCTTTAAAACGGCGGCTACCTACTCTCCCACTGTTACGCAGTACCATCGGCGTGACGAGGCTTAACTTCTCTGTTCGGAATGGGAAGAGGTGGAACCCTCGTGCTATAACCACCTGAATAAGGTTATGACATGATGAAAAGTAAAAATTCAGTGTCTAGAAAGCTAAACGTATATACCCAACCGGTACATGTTCGAAAGAAAGTGAACGGGCAATTAGTAATGCTCGGCTTTGATGTTACCACCTTTACACCTGCATCCTATCAACGTCATCGTCTTTGACGACCCTAAGAAATCTAATCTTGTGGCTGGCTTCGTACTTAGATGCTTTCAGCACTTATCCAATCCCGACTTAGATACCCAGCAATGCACCTGGCGGCACAACTGGTAAACCAGCGGTCAGTCCAACACGGTCCTCTCGTACTAGTGTCAGAGCCACGCAAATTTCATACGCCCACGATAGATAGAGACCGAACTGTCTCACGACGTTCTGAACCCAGCTCGCGTGCCACTTTAATGGGCGAACAGCCCAACCCTTGGGACCTTCTCCAGCCCCAGGATGTGACGAGCCGACATCGAGGTGCCAAACCCCTCCGTCGATATGAGCTCTTGGGAGGGATCAGCCTGTTATCCCCGGAGTACCTTTTATCCTTTGAGCGATGTCCCTTCCATACGGAAACACCGGATCACTATGCTCTAGTTTCCTACCTGATCGACTTGTCTGTCTCCCAGTCAAGCGCCCTTATGCCATTACACTCTACGGACGGTTACCAATCGTCCTGAGGGCACCTTTAGAAGCCTCCGTTACACTTTTGGAGGCGACCACCCCAGTCAAACTACCCACCAAACAGTGTCCTCGTATCTACGAGTTAGAACTCAAATAATCAAAGGGCCGTATTTCAACAGCGACTCCACAAATACTGGCGTACCTGCTTCAAAGTCTCCGGCCTATCCTACACATCAATTACCCAAATTCAATGTTAAGCTATAGTAAAGGTTCACGGGGTCTTTTCGTCCCATCGCGGGTAATCGGCATCTTCACCGATACTACAATTTCACTGAGCTCACGGTTGAGACAGTGTCCAGATCATTACACCATTCGTGCAGGTCGGAACTTACCCGACAAGGAATTTCGCTACCTTAGGACCGTTATAGTTACGGCCGCCGTTTACTGGGGCTTCAATTCAATGCTTCTCTTGCGATGACATCTCCTCTTAACCTTCCAGCACCGGGCAGGTGTCAGGCTGTATACGTTATCTTTCAATTTGGCACAGCCCTGTGTTTTTGTTAAACAGTTGCCTGGACCTATTCTCTGCGCCCAACTCTCGTTGGGACCCTTTATCCCGAAGTTACAGGGTCAATTTGCCTAGTTCCTTAACCGTGAATCACTCAAGCGCCTTAGTATATTCAACCCGACTACGTGTGTCCGTTTGCGGTACGGGTACCTTAAAGATTAAGTTTAGCGGATTTTCTTGGGAGTATGTTTACACGCACTATTACCTCATTCCGAAGAATTCGGTATACTATCAGGTTCGACTCTTGCGGTGGATTTGCCTGCCGCAATCAACATCTACACCCTTCAACGGACTATTCCGTCAGTCCGCGGCGCTGTCACTCCTCCGTCTCCACGTCACTCTTTAAGGTAGTACAGGAATATTAACCTGTTCTGCCATCGGCCTCACCGTTCGGCTGAGCCTTAGGACCCGACTAACCCTGATCCGATTAGCGTTGATCAGGAAACCTTAGTCTTTCGGCGAGGGGGTTTCTCACCCCCTTTATCGTTACTTATACCTACATTTGCTTTTCCACACGCTCCAGCAAAGCTCACGCTTCACCTTCGACGCAGAGTGGAATGCTCCCCTACCGATCATTACTGATCCCATAGCTTCGGTAAATTGCTTAATGCCCGATTATTATCCACGCCAAACTCCTCGACTAGTGAGCTGTTACGCACTCTTTAAATGAATGGCTGCTTCCAAGCCAACATCCTAGCTGTCTTAGCAATCTGACTTCGTTAGTTCAACTTAGCAATTATTTCGGGACCTTAGCTGATGGTCTGGATTCTTCTCCTTTAGGACATGGACCTTAGCACCCATGCCCTCACTCCTGGGATCGAACTACTGCGCATTCGGAGTTTATCAAGACTTGATAGGCGGTGAAGCCCTCGCATCTTATCAGTCGCTCTACCTCACAGTAGTAATTCCCAAGGCTGCACCTAAATGCATTTCGGGGAGTACGAGCTATCTCCAAGTTTGATTAGCCTTTCACCCCCACCCTCAGTTCATCCGGAAGCTTTTCAACGCTTATCGGTTCGGTCCTCCAGTTAGTGTTACCTAACCTTCAACCTGACCAAGGGTAGATCACTTGGTTTCGCGTCTACTCCTTCCGACTAATCGCCCTGTTCAGACTCGCTTTCGCTTCGGCTTCATGTCTTGAGACACTTAACCTTGCCGGAAAAAGTAACTCGTAGGTTCATTATGCAAAAGGCACGCCGTCACTGCTTACGCAGCTCCGACCGCTTGTAGGCGCACGGTTTCAGGGACTATTTCACTCTTCTATTCGAAGTGCTTTTCACCTTTCCTTCACAGTACTGGTTCGCTATCGGTCTCTCGGGAGTATTTAGCCTTACCGGATGGTCCCGGCAGATTCACGCAAGATTTCTCGTGTCCCGCGCTACTCAGGATACCACTACGCTTCGTTTCACTTCGTATACCGGACTATCACCGTCTATGGTCCCATTTTCCAAAGGGTTCTACTCATGAAATGTCTTGCGATGTCGTGGTCCTACAACCCCAATATTGCCGTAACAACATTGGTTTGGGCTAATCCCCGTTCGCTCGCCACTACTAGGGGAATCATTATTATTTTCTTTTCCTACAGGTACTAAGATGTTTCAGTTCCCTGCGTTAGCTTCCATCTAGGATGGATGACATTCCTTCAGAATGCCGGGTTGTCCCATTCGGAAATCTTCGGATCAAAGGTTATTTGCACCTGCCCGAAGCTTATCGCAGCTTATCACGTCCTTCATCGCCTCCGAGAGCCAAGGCATCCGCCATGCGCCCTTGCTTACTTTCTTTCAAACTTCTTAAATTGAAAATTGAGAATTGAGAATTAAAAAATAATACTCAATGACAATATCAATCACGTACGGTTTGATATATACTTTTAGCTCTTACTAAAATTTTACTTTTTGTACATCATGTCAAAGATCGTTTCTCTTTTCAGAGATCGTGGAGAATAACGGATTCGAACCGTTGACCCTCTGCGTGCAAGGCAGATGCTCTAGCCAGCTGAGCTAATCCCCCAAGAGGTTATCAAGAATTACTGTATTCCGCTTACGCGGCATTTCCTCGTTCTTGAGCTTGGTAGTCCCAGGCAGAGTTGAACTGCCGACCTCTACATTATCAGTGTAGCGCTCTAACCAACTGAGCTATAGGACTATGTTCTACGCATTATCGGCTGCTTTCGGCATAATCGATGCAAGCATCGCTTCTGCTCTCTCTTGCTCGATAATTCAACCTTGTCTACCTGTATGTTAGACTCGGCTTCTTTTTTCTCTTGTTTATCTCTATCTATACTTCTATAGATGGTTGATCTATATATTATAAATAAACAAGTACCAGTAGTACAAAAACAGAACCTTTAAAGTCACTTTTTTTACGATGTCGTATTTTACATTATTCATGCAGAATTACATCGTTTACGGCATCACTCCAGAAAGGAGGTGTTCCAGCCGCACCTTCCGGTACGGCTACCTTGTTACGACTTAGCCCCAATTACCAGTTTTACCCTAGGACGCTCCTTGCGGTTACGTACTTCAGGTACCCCCGGCTTTCATGGCTTGACGGGCGGTGTGTACAAGGCCCGGGAACGTATTCACCGCGCCATGGCTGATGCGCGATTACTAGCGAATCCAGCTTCACGAAGTCGGGTTGCAGACTTCGATCCGAACTGAGAGAGGTTTTTGGGATTAGCATCCTGTCACCAGGTAGCTGCCTTCTGTACCCCCCATTGTAACACGTGTGTAGCCCCGGACGTAAGGGCCGTGCTGATTTGACGTCATCCCCACCTTCCTCACATCTTACGACGGCAGTCTCTCCAGAGTCCTCAGCATGACCTGTTAGTAACTGAAGATAAGGGTTGCGCTCGTTATGGCACTTAAGCCGACACCTCACGGCACGAGCTGACGACAACCATGCAGCACCTTCACATTTGCCTTGCGGCTATATAGTTTCCTACATATTCAAATGCAATTTAAGCCCGGGTAAGGTTCCTCGCGTATCATCGAATTAAACCACATGTTCCTCCGCTTGTGCGGGCCCCCGTCAATTCCTTTGAGTTTCACCGTTGCCGGCGTACTCCCCAGGTGGAATACTTAATGCTTTCGCTTGGCCGCTTACTGTATATCGCAAACAGCGAGTATTCATCGTTTACTGTGTGGACTACCAGGGTATCTAATCCTGTTTGATACCCACACTTTCGAGCATCAGTGTCAGTGACAGTCTAGTGAGCTGCCTTCGCAATCGGAGTTCTTCGTGATATCTAAGCATTTCACCGCTACACCACGAATTCCGCCCACCTCTACTGTACTCAAGACTGCCAGTTTCAACTGCAATTTTACGGTTGAGCCGCAAACTTTCACAACTGACTTAACAATCCACCTACGCTCCCTTTAAACCCAATAAATCCGGATAACGCTCGGATCCTCCGTATTACCGCGGCTGCTGGCACGGAGTTAGCCGATCCTTATTCATATGGTACATACAAAATCCCACACGTGGAATACTTTATTCCCATATAAAAGAAGTTTACAACCCATAGGGCAGTCATCCTTCACGCTACTTGGCTGGTTCAGACTTACGTCCATTGACCAATATTCCTCACTGCTGCCTCCCGTAGGAGTTTGGACCGTGTCTCAGTTCCAATGTGGGGGACCTTCCTCTCAGAACCCCTATCCATCGTAGTCTTGGTGGGCCGTTACCCCGCCAACAAACTAATGGAACGCATCCCCATCGATAACCGAAATTCTTTAATATCAATCTCATGCGGGATTGATATGCTATCGGATATTAATCTTTCTTTCGAAAGGCTATCCCCGAGTTATCGGCAGGTTGGATACGTGTTACTCACCCGTGCGCCGGTCGCCATCTTCACTTTGCAAGCAAAATGAAATGCTGCCCCTCGACTTGCATGTGTTAAGCCTGTAGCTAGCGTTCATCCTGAGCCAGGATCAAACTCTTCATTGTAAAAGTATTTTTTATCATCAGTTAAGATGACCTTTTTGCTCTGTTCAGGACGCCGTAATTTTATTGACCTTATTCAAATACCTGTTAGCCTTAATTGTATCGCTACTTCATAAGACAAGTATTGACGGTTCTATTTTTACTTGTACTACTTGTATTGTTTATCAATATTTCAAAGAACTTGTTGCTTTCGTTTTAAAAGCGGGTGCAAAGGTAAGGGCTTTATTTTTAACTACCAAACTTTTTTGGAAGTTTTTTTTCAGTTTTTCTTTTTACTCAATTTCTCTGGCTCTCTATGCGAAAGGGAAAGAATGTATGAAAGAAGAACTCGCCGGTTTTCTTTGCGAATCGGACTGCAAAGATAAGAACTTTATTCAGTATTATCCAAACTTTTTCGGAAGTTTTTTGTTCTTTTCTTTAAGGGGGATTCCGCTTTTTCACTAAGTCAATTTTTCAAGGCTTTCTTCTCTTGGAAAGCGGGTGCAAAAGTAGCCCCTTTTGGTATACAATCCAAATATATCAAACGATTTTTTCTAATTATTTTTGAATACATTTGCTAAAGTGCTGATGCATAACGATGTTGTAGAACATATTTTTTTTGATAGGATTAGAAGGGCGTAGAAATAGACGAGGAAATGAGAGTAATACCAGATGCATTAGGAAAGCCTTAGAAGAGCTATGTTTTACGAGTGCTAAAGCTATGCTTTAGCACTCGTAAAGCGCCGCTTTAGCATTGCCAAATCACCGCATTGTTAATAACAAGCGGGGACAGTAGGGACACTTTTTCGAGGCACCATCACACACACGCGTACATATATATGCTCCCTGACTAGCTACATTGATAAACATTCCGCATTGGGTCAGAAGTCAGGAGGGGTACATATCTTCCTTCACCTCATGGCAGCCACCAGCTACCATACCTATGTACAGACCAATTCTGCTCTCTACTTGTCAAAGAAGAAATTCTCATCAACATTCATACGATAACTAATGTCTACAGGAAGAAGGAACGGCAGAATATGCGTGACATGGGCAGTAGAAGTGTCCGCTCCGGCTTTACAGATAAGCCCTATTCCGTTAACGTCGATGTTTGCAGAACACCTGTGGATATTATTCCTCAAAATAAAGATCACTCTATTTGCGGACATTTACAGGACTTCCGTGGTTCATAAGACGCTCACCAGTTCAGCCAGTCAGCTTCGGAGAAAAAAACAATGAGGTATTGCGGTTCACTACCCGGTAACACTCATTCTTCATCGCCATCCCCTTCTTCCCCCATCGTTTCATTATTTTCTACCTTATTATATGCGCGCATGTGTGTGTGAGAATATTATGCAGTGTCCCCACTGTCCCCTTTGTACCTGCTCCACTATTCATGACTTTATTTTTGCAAGGGTGGCTCCTGCGTGCGTTGGTATTTGGAAAACTCCCTCTCGCATTTACCAACCAGTTTCATTCCATCCGGCAGCGGAATACCATTGTAATGTTCGATAAAAATTATTCATTGCAGAACTATGCGTTCCATTAGGAATGTATGTAGAAAGTCCTTCTGCTTTTTCCATAGAAAACATATTCTTGGTTATTCCCGAATAATTTTTTGAGGTAGTCTTAGAATATATAACAGTCTCAACGAAGGATTGACGCCATAACTGATAATCTGTATTATCTTTTCCTCCCGTCAAAGTCTGAATTAAATTATCAAAATCATAATTGGCATGATTATTAAAATCATAAAGCAATATACCATTACGATCTACCACGCTTTCATCTTTGATATACTTAGGAATAATAGTTTTAGTAACCATAGCGAAATTATCTAAAGCAGTACTATTAATCACAGAAATAGCAACTCCACCTGTCCAGTTAGCATCACTCCATGGTATTTCACCTGTATAATATCTTTCATAATAATCAAAATAAGCATTTGCGATATTAATGGGTAAATTATTTTCAGTAAACATTTCCGGAACAACCGCACTATAAGGTGCTCCAGGCCCTGGTATTTCAGTAGGTGAACCAATAAAATATTCTGCACAATCGCGTAACTCATAAGCTACTTCAACAGCCTGCATAGAACACGAATCAAATAAAATAAATTTCAGAGGTTTAGGAAAAGAAGACAATAACACTTCATGAAAATCCGGGATATTCATTTGGGTTAGACGATAATATCCGATTGAGCGAGAGTTTGCATCTTTAGTAGCCGGCACCCATGAAGAACTATGAGATAGAAAAACAAAGCCATAACTATCTGCAGGGAAGTAACTAACTGTTTGAGAAATAACAGCAGACATCACATTCTTATCTAAAGGATTTTGCTCAGCATAAGTAAAAAGGGTATCTGCCACTACTTCACCATTCTGATTTTTTAATGAAATAAGATGGGGAACATCATCAACCATTTCGCTATAAACCACTAAGTTGCATTTGGAATAGTCAACCTCTTCCATCCCCTTTTTCATGTCTCTAAAATTATTTTTAAAGAGAGTAGACAGTTCGTTGTTCCCATTATCACCTACAATATATATCAACACAGTACGCCCCACCTGTTCACGTGGTTGAGGTGTAATAGGACCTTCTTCATCATCGTGACAAGCTGCCACCAACATTGCAACACAGAACAAAAGGGATAATATTTTAATCTTTCTCATAATATTTTTTATTAATGACGAGGCAAAGATAAAAAAATAAGAGATGCAAAACTGCATCTCTTATTATATTAACAATTCAACTATTGCTTATTACTCTTCCGGTTTCGTAAAATGGAATTTATCGGAATCAATCCGCGACACCGTCATTCTATTATTCTTCTTGTATTTATTCAGAATCTTCGTTGCTTCTTTTTCTAATTTCTTCTTGTTTTCCGAGAAGTAAATCATACATGTACTATTCTGCTGCAACTGATTATCCTCCAGATAATTCTTCAACTGATAACTATATAACTCACGGTGAGACAAGAAACCTTCCTTGCTGACCTTCGCACTATCTAATATCTGAATGTCCGTGAAATAGACTACTGTATCCGTAAATGAAGCAGAAATTCCAAAAGCATAAACTGGTTTAGAGTGGTCTTTTTTCAAGGAAAAAGCGGAGCACATGGTAAACACAAGTGCAATTGCAAATAGTATTTTTACGTATTTCATATCATATAATTTTTAACCTTGCAAAGGTAACAAAAAAGAGGAGATTACCTCTATTTATCTCAAATAAATAGCATTTCTTAGTCATAGACCCATAACAGGAGTGGTTTCTTCTCCGCTTTGAGCAACCCGTCAACTTTCCTCATCACTTCATCAGATATTACAGGACACCCCTGACTGATTCCTAACGGAAGATGCAAAGGATATACCTCTGTTTCCGGCAATGGAGTATAAGAATGCAACACGATATACCGCTTGAAAGCATTATTATTCGTCGCTTCCAATCCATGTAATTTATAATGAATATTGATTCCCCACTTGCTATACGACCGGATACCCACCTTGTATTTCCCCAACGAAGAGCAATAGCTACCTTCCACATTGCTGAATACAGGCTTGGACACAGTGCTATTTTTCCCATATCCATGAGCACAGAGACTGGCATATTTCACGGAATCTCCCTTGAAGTCCCATACAAAGAAACGCCTCTTACCAGAATGAATACTGAAATCTACCAGAAAGCAATAATTCGTATTATATCCGTTCTTATCACAATAAGCCTTTCCCGCCTGTGCTTTCTCCCGCAAACGCTGCTCTACTTTAGCAGGCACCGAATCAGAAGAGGATGCCGCACATTTTGCATATGCCACCATCCCAGCTCCCAAAGCAATAAGAACCAATGATATTAAAACTGACCTTTTCATAAAACTCGCATAGTATAAGATTGAATCATAGAATGGGGCTTATGTAAAAAGTCGCATAAGTACATTCTTCTATATGAAAAGTGCGACTTATGCGACTCAAATTCTTTTTTCTTTCAGAAACTGATATTCCTTACTTATCCCAAGTAAGATTTGAGCAATTTACTACGATTACTTTGTCTAAGTCTTCTAATTGCTTTTTCTTTAATCTGACGAACGCGCTCACGTGTGAGGCCAAATTTATCGCCGATTTCTTCCAATGTCATTTCTTGCTGTCCGATACCGAAAAACATCTGAATGATTTCTTTTTCTCTATCGGTTAACGTAGAAAGAGCTCTATCAATTTCCCTCGCAAGAGACTCATTAACCAGAGAGCGGTCCGCCATTGGCGAATCATCGTTAACCAACACATCCAACAGGCTGTTGTCCTCCCCTTCCACAAAAGGCGCATCCACCGAAATATGACGGCCGGATACCTTCAGCGTATCAGAGATTTTATCAACCGGAATTTCCAGTTCGTCTGCCAACTCCTCGGGAGACGGGCGCCGCTCGTTTTCCTGTTCAAACTTCGAGAAGGCTTTGCTGATCTTATTCAGCGAACCTACCTGATTCAACGGGAGACGAACAATACGCGACTGCTCTGCCAATGCTTGCAGAATAGACTGGCGAATCCACCATACAGCGTAGCTAATGAACTTAAATCCACGTGTTTCATCAAATTTCTCGGCAGCCTTAATCAGTCCTAAATTGCCTTCATTAATCAAGTCAGGCAAACTCAAACCTTGGTTTTGGTACTGTTTAGCCACAGATACGACGAAACGAAGATTGGCACGTGTCAATTTTTCCAATGCTACACGGTCACCCTTACGAATGCGTTGAGCGAGTTCCACTTCTTCCTCGACAGTAATCAGGTCTTCACGGCCGATTTCCTGCAAATACTTATCAAGAGAAGCGCTCTCTCTGTTAGTGATACTTTTGGTAATCTTTAGTTGTCTCATTCTTTAAAAACAGATTTGGAGTGCAAAGTTACGACAAATAATTTGTTAACATACAAAATTAAGTAACTTTTACACTATATTTTTCATCTAATAAAACAAAAAGAGATGCCGACAAGTTGATTGGCGGCATCCTTTTTCTATTTCATTAGCTTATCCTGTGATCTTCTTACCTTATTTTATATATTACTCTTGAGTCAGATCGACAGCGAAATATCCACGTTTACCAGATGGGAACACACCAGTCAGGAACAATACCTGATTCGGAGACTTAACAGCAGCTTTCATCACTTCTTCCAGATCGCTGACTTTGCGCATCGGCTGGTCATTAGCTTTCAGGATAATGAAGCCTTTACGAACTCCCGCATCCGACATCTTACCGGAGGAAACTCCTGTCACTTGCAGACCGTAGCCCAGATTCAATTGCTTCTTCAAGTCATCCGGCAACTCTTTGAAAGCAGCTCCCAGGATTTCCATACCTGCATCCTTCACAATCTTGGTAGTACCTTGCTCGTTCTTCAACGTTACTTCAACGGTCTTTTCCTTCTTATCGCGCATCAGTTTCACTTTCACCTTATCACCCGGACGATGTTTAGCAAGTGCTTCCTGCAAGTCAGCCATATTGGACACTTTCTTATTATCCACACCGATAATTACGTCATCGACTTTGATATCAGCTCCTGCAGCAGAACCATTCTCTACGATTTCAGAGACCCATACTCCTTCTACAACACCCAGTTCTTTAGCTTTATCTGCCAGAGTCTTACCGGATTTGTCAATCGGTTGACGGTCGTCCATCAAACTGCTACCGATAGAGCCACCACGAATACCGAGCAATGCACGTTGTACTGTTCCGTATTGTTTCAGGTCGGCAATTACTTTCGTCATAATGCTGGTCGGGATAGCAAAACCGTATCCTGCATAAGCACCTGTCGGAGAAGAAAGCACTGAATTGATACCAACCAATTCACCTTTGGCATTTACCAGTGCACCACCACTGTTACCCTGGTTGATGGCAGCATCCGTCTGGATGAATGATTCTATACCACCATTATATACTCCCAGAGAACGGGCTTTTGCACTTACGATACCGGCAGTTACAGTAGAGTTCAAATTGAACGGGTTACCTACTGCCAATACCCACTCTCCTACTTTCAACGCTTCGGAGTCTCCCACCGGAATAGTCGGGAAATCATCACCCTCAATTTTCACCAGCGCAAGGTCGGTGCTAGGGTCAGTACCAATCACGCGTCCTTTAAATTCACGGTTATCATTCAGTTTCACACTGATTTCATCCGCACCTTCAATCACGTGATTGTTCGTTACGATATATCCATCCTTCGAGATGATTACTCCCGAACCAAAACCTACACGAGGTTGAGACTGTACCTGACGTTGCTGTCCGCGTCCATCACCAAAAAAGAAATCGAAAATGTCCGGCGCTTGCTGAACAGTTCTTGTTTTAGCTTCTTGAGTAGACCTTATATGTACGACAGCATGAAGCGAATTCTCAGCAGCCTGGGTCAAATCAACAGGTTGAGCGTTCACAGCATCAAAAGCAGCCAATTTTACATTGGGATTCTGCTTGAACATCTCATTGAAAGACGTCTCTTTGGCAGCTTCGTTAGATTGCAACAGTTTGTAAGTTGTCAATCCTGCAACTCCTGAGCTAAGAAGAACGATTGCTCCTACTCCCAGAATGTTCTTTGTTGTTTGTTTCATGATTTATAATTCTTTAAAATGTTAATATTCGACATTGTTTTAACTTTTACGACGTTAAAATAATAACAAATATCGTTCACTTATTCTACTTGTCACTCTTTTTTGTCCACTTTTAACAGAGAATATTTGGAGCTTAACAGCGGTTAACGACAACACCTGACAAATTTACATTCGTTGTATGTCAGATGGCTTTAACACTCTGACATTCATTCAGTAAAGTCAGATTTTCATGACACCGATTCCGGGTAAGTCATTCAGGGTGATCTTTCCTTTCACCACTTCCACCCCTTTAAAACGATCATTAGAGATAAGCAGGTTGCCATCCAGATCGGCAAAATCAACTAATGGCGAAAACTGTGAAGCTGCAGAAATAGCACAGGAAGTCTCTGTCATACAGCCCACCATCACACGCATGCCGAGTGCATGAGCCAATGTCACCATCTTCCATGCTTCACGCATACCGGTACACTTCATCAGCTTTATATTGATTCCCGTGAAAGCACCTTTCAAAGCGGCTACATCTCCCAGACGCTGCAAGGATTCATCCGCAAATATCGGTAGCGGGCTCTGTTGCGTTATCCAGGCAATATCCTCTAGCTTCTCCTTAGGCATGGGCTGTTCTATCATCACAACGCCTTTTTCTTTCAACCAATGAATCATATCGAGCGCATATTGGCGGTCTGTCCATCCTTGATTGGCATCTATTGCTATCGGAAGGTCTGTTACCGAACGAATGGTTTCAATCATCTCCTTATCATTGTCCCGTCCCAGTTTCACCTTTAATATATTAAACTGATCGGCACACTCTTTTGTTTTCGCCCGTACCACATCCGGCGTATCGATACCTATCGTAAAGGTAGTGGAAGGTGTCTTTTCTTTGTTCAATCCCCATATCTTATACCAGGGAGCGCCCAACAGTTTCCCTACCAGATCATGAAGGGCGATATCTACCGCAGCTTTCGCTGCCGTATCCTTTGGTGAGAGGCTGTCAACGTATGACAAAATGTCATCCAGCTGAAAAGGATCACTAAACTGTTCCAGATTCACTTTCCCCAGGAAATTCATCACAGACTCTACTGTTTCTCCCAAATAAGGAGGCATAGAGGCTTCTCCGTACCCCGTCACGCCTTCATATTCTATTTCTACCTGCACATCGGGAGTTGTTGTACGCGAATAAGTGGCAACTGTAAACACGTGCCTCAACTTCAGTTCATAAGGAAAAAAAGTCATTTTCATCTTCCCTCCCAAACCGAGCTTATTTATATGAATGGTAGAAAGCGACGATTCTCCGGCTAATGCCTGACGGACTACTAACCCCGAACCAAAAGCAGCCAAAGCTGCCGTTTTCAAAAAATCTCTCCTGTTCTGCATTCTTTTATTTATAAAAGGGGTTCTTATTTGTGGTATTCATTCCTTTCTCCTTATTTATATAAGGTAAGAAACGGACAGCAAAAAGTAAACGCTTCGTGTTAAATTCATCATAGTTTTGATCCGCAGGATTCATGCTGCTGACGTGCACATCTCCCAACGCGTGGATAAACTGCTTGTTTCCGAGGTAAATGCCAACGTGAGAAATACTTTCTTTACGTTCCGCAGTCGCTTTCCGGCCGAAAAACACCAGATCCCCCCGTTTGACATTAGAGAAGTCAGGGGCAATATCGATATGTTCGCCCACATAGGCCTGCTGAGAGGCATCTCTAGGGATAATAATGTCATGCATAAAAAGTACGGTTCGTACCAGTCCGCTACAATCCACTCCCTTGGAAGAGGTTCCTGCCCAAAGATAAGGAATTCCTATCATTGAGTAAGCGGTTTCAATGATGCTTTCAACATCTTGTTTCAGTGAAGCACGCCATTTTGTTTCCGGTTGGGAAATGGATTTCGAAAGATATGCTTTCCGACCGTCGGGATAAGATACTTGATAGAAATGTCCTTTGTTCCCCTCCCACTTCAAACGATTGCCCGCAACAACATCGGATACGGGTTGGGAACTCTCATCCGGCTTTTCATACGCAAATCCGTAGTGCGAGGTAACCACTATCTTTTCCGCCCGGTTCCATTCATCATACCGTTCTTTCGACATGGGGGTAATCACCATCCGGTGCACCCATCCGGTATAATCATCCGGTGTTTGTATCTCGTACCAACCATTATACTGAAGTACCTTGACCGGCATTCCCAACAATGCCTGCGTACTCATACCGGAAGTAAATTTGCCTTCCTCGCGCAAATTGCAAACTGAAATATGTACTACCCCATAAGCCGAATCGGCAGGCATGGGGCGTATTTCCTGTGCTTTCAGGCTAGCTGCCGTCATCGCCAGAAAACAATAGAAAAGGAGGATATTCTTCTTCATTAAAATCCATTTTAATGATAGCAAAGTTAGAAATTATTTCTATTTGTGACACTTTCTTTGGCTAAAACAAAATAAATGACGTATTTTTGCAGTCTAAAGCAGTTGGCCGGTCTGTCGCGTGCATGTTTCGTGCAGGAGGAAAGTCCGGGCAACATAGAGCATCCTACTTCCTAACAGAAAGCTGTCCGCGAGGGTAGAGTAACGTAGAAGAAAATAACCGCCGCTCCTTTCGGGGAGAGGTAAGGGTGAGAAGGTGGGGTAAGAGCCCACCAGTCGCATGGCGACATGCGGGCTGTACGTCTTAGGAGTTGTAAGGTCATGTAAACCGGCGTTATGAGAGTTGCTCGCTCCATGTCGGAGGGTAGACCGCTAAAGTGTCGTGGTGACACGCCACTCAGATAAATGACAGGCACCTGATATAATTAAAGATTAATAATCGGAAATTATATGGGGTACAGAACTCGGCTTATAGGCTGACTGCTTTTTCTTTTAATTATCCATTTAATTACAAATGACTAATGGATGAGGATCGACTGTTCGAGCATGGCTGTTGTAATCAGTAATTAGTTGCTTGCAATTAGTAATCAGCGAAGAACCATGAAGAAGAAAATCACCGATATATGGAAGTTTCTTACGTATGACATCTGGCGCATTACGGAAGACGAAGTGACCCGGACCAAGTTCTCACTCTACAATATTATAAAGACCGTCTATCTTTGCATCAACCGGTTTACCAAAGACCAAATGGCCAATAAGGCTTCTGCACTGACATATAGCACATTGCTTGCCATTGTACCGATACTTGCCATTCTGTTTGCCGTAGCACGCGGTTTCGGATTTGACAACCTGATGGAACATCAGTTCCGCAACGGCTTCGGAGGGAATATAGAAACAACGGAGGCCATTCTCTCATTTGTCAATTCCTATCTTTCCCAGACTAAAGGAGGTATTTTCATTGGAGTCGGTTTGGTGATGTTGTTATGGACGGTTATCAATCTGGTCAGTAATATTGAAATCACCTTCAACCGTATCTGGGAAGTGAAAAAAGCACGATCCATGTATCGCAAGATTACGGACTATTTCTCCATGTTCCTGCTGATGCCGATTCTGATCGTGGTATCCGGAGGACTTTCCCTGTTTATGAGCACCATTCTCAAACAGATGGATGATTTCGTTCTGCTCGCTCCTGTCATGAAATTCATGATACGGCTTATTCCTTTCGTCCTGACATGGCTGATGTTCACCGGGCTGTATATCTTTATGCCGAATACGAAAGTGAAATTCAAGCATGCACTCATTGCAGGTATTCTGGCAGGGTCCGCTTATCAGGCTTTTCAGTTTCTGTACATCAACAGCCAGTTGTGGGTGTCAAAGTACAATGCCATTTATGGTAGTTTTGCCGCACTCCCCCTATTTCTGCTTTGGTTGCAGATATCCTGGACAATCTGTTTGTTTGGAGCTGAACTGACGTATGCCGGACAAAATATCCGCAGCTTCAGCTTTGACCAGGACACCCGTAACATCAGCAGACGATACCGGGATTTTATATCCATCCTGATTATGTCACTCATAGCCAAACGATTCGAAAAGAACAAACCGCCCTATACGGCTGCAGAAATATCGGAAGAACACCAGATTCCTATCCGGCTGACAAACCAAGTACTTTATCAGTTACAGGAAATAGAATTGATTCACGAGGTGGTTACCGACGAAAAAAGTGAAGAAATCGGTTACCAGCCTTCAATGGATATCAATCAATTGAATGTGGCTGTCCTGCTAGACCGTTTGGACACATACGGATCCGAGAATTTCAAAATTGACAAAGACGAAGAATTCAACGACGAATGGAAGGTGCTGACCGAATCCAGAGAAGAATACTATAAAAAAGCAAGTAAAGTATTACTGAAGGATTTGTAGGAAGGCCAAAACTTAAATCGCGAAAAAGAACTTAACACAATTAGATTAGAAAAAATGAAAAAGCTACTGCTAAGTGCATTTGTCATCTGTCTAGCAGGGACAAGCATTGCACAAGAATCTCCTTTATGGATGCGCCACTGCGCTCTTTCGCCAGACGGAACCACCATTGCATTCACCTACAAAGGAGACATCTACACGGTACCGTCAACCGGCGGACGTGCCACACAAATCACTACCAATCCGGCTTTTGATACAGAACCGGTGTGGAGTCCCGACAGCAAACAGATTGCCTTTGCATCGGACAGAATGGGAAGTCTCGACGTTTTCGTCGTATCCAGTGAAGGAGGAACGCCCCAGCGACTGACCACTCATTCGGGCAGTGAGAAACCCGTTGCCTACAAAGACAGCAAACACATTTTATTCACAGCCAACATTGCTCCCTCTGCCGAAGATGCCGGATTTCCTTCCGGTCAGTTCCAGCAAGTATACGAAGTGCCCGTGACGGGAGGACGCCCCACTATGTTCTCATCCATGCCAATGGAATGCATCTCTATCAATAAGGAGGGAGTGATGCTCTATCAAGACAAGAAAGGATACGAAGACTATTGGCGTAAACATCAGGTATCCCCTATTGCCCGCGACATCTGGACATACACTCCCGGAAAAGCCCCTATTTATCAAAAACAAACAACCTTCGGAGGTGAAGACCGTGAACCGGTATGGAGTCCTGATGGTCAATCATTCTATTATTTAAGTGAAGAGAAAGGGTCCTTCAATATATTCCAACGTACTCCCGGATCCACTACTTCCCGACAAATCACTTTCCATACCAAACATCCCGTACGCTTTCTAAGCATTTCAACTACAGGCACGCTTTGTTATGGTTATGACGGCGAGATTTATACACTTGTTCCGGGCAAACACCCCCAAAAGGTGAACATTAGTATCCTGGCAGACAAGAATGACAAAGATATTATCCGCCAAATCAAATCCAACGGAGCTACCGATATCGCTGTGTCTCCCAAAGGAAAAGAAGTTGCATTCATTATGCGCGGTGATGTCTACGTAACCTCTATTGACTACAAAACAACCAAACAAATCACCAACACACCCGATCAGGAACGTAACATCAGTTTCGCACCCGACGGACGCACACTCGTCTATTCTTCAGAACGCGATGGATTGTGGCAGCTTTACACTTCCACCATCGTACGCAAAGAGGAGAAACAATTCACCTATGCCACAGAATTGAAAGAAGAACGTTTGACAAACTCCAAAGTGGCTTCTTTCCAACCACAATTCAGCCCTGACGGTAAAGAGGTTGCTTTCCTCGAAAACCGTACCGCTATCCGTGTCATCAATCTGAAAAGCAAGGCTGTACGCACAGTGATGGATGCCAAATATCAATATTCTTATGCCGACGGTGACCAATGGTTCCAATGGAGCCCTGACAGCAAATGGATTCTATCAGACTTCATCGGCATAGGAGGCTGGAACAATAAAGACGTCGTTTTGCTGAAAGCCGACGGAAAAGGCGAAATGGTCAATCTTACCGAAAGCGGATACAGCGACAGCAACGCCAAATGGGTGTTGGGTGGAAAAGCGATGATATGGAACAGTGACCGTGCCGGATACCGTAGCCATGGTAGCTGGGGAAGTGAAGACGACACCTATATTATGTTTTTCGACGTCGATGCCTACAACCGCTTCCTGATGAGCAAAGAAGACATTGCCTTACTTGAAGAAGCGGAAAAGGCAGAGAAAGCAGAAAAAGAAAAAGCCAAGAAAGAAAAGGCAGAGAAGAAAGAAGATACTAAAGACAGTAAGAAGAAAACTGCCCAGAATGAGAATGCGAAAAAAGACAGTACAGAGGTAAAACCTCTTACATTCGATTTGGAAAATCGTTTTGACCGTATCGTTCGTCTAACTGTAAATTCTTCCCGCCTGGGTGACGCTGTCATGAGTCCGAAGGGTGATATTCTTTATTACCTGGCAGCTTTTGAAGGAGACTACGACCTTTGGGAGCATAAACTGAAAGAAAACACAACTAAAATATTATTAAAAGGAGTTGGCGGCGGCTCACTCATACCGGATAAAGAAGGAAAGAATATCTTTATGTGCACAGGCGGCCGATTGAAGAAAATAGAGATTGCCGGTAGCAAAATTACACCGATAGAATTTGAAGCATTCTTCGATTACCGCCCTTATGATGAACGTGCATACATCTTCGACCACGTTTGCCAGCAAGTAAATGACAAATTCTATATTGCCGACCTGCATGGAGTAGACTGGAAAGGATATAAAAAAGCATACGAACGCTTCTTGCCCCACATCAGTAACAATTATGACTTCACAGAAATGTTGAGTGAATTGCTCGGCGAACTGAACGGCTCCCATACCGGAGCCCGGTTTGCAGCAGGAGGCAGCGCAATGCCTACCGCTACTCTGGGAGTCTTTTACGATGAGTCATACAACGGTGCCGGGTTAAAGATCAAGGAAATCATGAAGCAAAGTCCTTTCACCCAGAAAAAGACAGAAGTGAAGGCAGGTTGCATCATTGAAAAAGTAGACGGCACAACGATTGAAGCCGGTGCTGATTACTTCCCGTTATTTGAAGGCAAAGTCGGACGCAAAGTAGTACTTACCGTATACGATCCTTCCACTAAAAAACGTTTTGAAGAAACTGTAAAGGCCATCAGCTATGGCACTCAAAGCGAGCTGCTTTACAAACGTTGGGTAGAGCGCTGCGCCAAGAAAGTTGAAGAGCTTTCCGGCGGACGCATTGCTTATGTACATATTAAAGGTATGGATAGCCCCAGCTTCCGCAAGATCTATTCCGAATTGCTCGGTCGTTATCGCAATAAAGAAGCCGTAGTGGTAGATACCCGTCATAATGGTGGTGGATGGCTGCACGATGATGTGGTCACCTTACTTAGCGGAAAGGAATATCAACGTTTCGTGCCACGCGGACAATATATCGGCAGCGATCCATTCAACAAATGGCTGAAAGCCTCATGCATGCTAACTTGTGAAGACAATTACAGCAATGCACATGGCACTCCTTACGTATATAAGACTCTAGGCATTGGTAAACTGATAGGCGCCCCGGTGGCAGGAACGATGACAGCCGTGTGGTGGGAGCGCCAGATAGATCCGTCTATTGTATTCGGTATCCCACAGGTAGGTTGCATGGATATGCAAGGCAACTATCTCGAAAATCAGACCTTGCAACCTGATATTCTAGTCTATAACGAACCGGCAGCCAGCCTGAAAGGAGAAGACGCGCAACTGAAAGCAGCAGTAGACTACCTATTAAAAGATTTGTCAAAAAAGAAATAAATACTGCATTATTGATGCCGCCGGAAAAGCGGCATCAATAATAAGTTAATTATCAACACCTTAGAAAAGCCATTATTGGTTTTAAAGAAACAGGTCGTTCCTTTAAAAGGAAAGCATCGTTGGTTTTAAAGGAAGGGAACGTTCCTTTTAAACCAACGATGCTTTCTGTTATATGCTTATCCTAAAAGCCTAAGAATATAATTATTTTTCAATCAATAACGATTGTATGAAATCACCTTTTCTTTCGGCTTCCTCATCTTCTTACGTTTTTCCTTTGCCGGATAGCCAATGACAATATCCAGCAATAAACGTTTCGAAGCAGGAATACCGGCAAGTTGTTTCATCTCTTTTTCATCGAACCAACCCAGAATACAAGAGCCCAATCCTTCGGCTTCAGCAGCCAGAGAAATATGAGCAGCCGCTATTCCAATGTCGATCAACGGGAAATGCTTACCTTTAACCTTTCCACCAAGCAGGGAAGTGATATTAGCAGATTCTTCTACAACCAGAATATGCACGGGAGCATCTTTGGCAAACTTATTCATTCCCAAGCCAGCAGCAGCTTTCCCGGCTTTTTGAGCCAGTTCCTTGTCTGTGATGACCACAAACCTCCAAGGTTGTGCGTTGCAGGCCGAAGGCGCCAAACGTGCAGCTTCAAGCACCCGTTCCAACTTTTCCGGCTCCACCGGACGTTCCTTATCATACGAACGGTCACTTTGACGAGCCTGCACCAATTGAAGAAAATCAGTATATGCCATTTCCAATCCTCCGGTCACTTATTTATATTTCCTTATTTATATTGAATCATCCGGCTGATATACTTGCCGATAATATCAAATTCGATATTTACCACACTGCCAATCTCAAATGTATGGAAGTTCGTATGCTCGTAAGTATAAGGAATGATAGCCACCTGGAAAGTATCATCCGTCGGATTACATACCGTCAGGCTAACGCCGTTCACAGTCACCGAACCCTTATCCACAGTGATATATCCGCGTTTCGCCATCTCCTTGTCAAACGCATACCGGAATGTAAAATACCAACTGCCTTCCGCATCCTTAATATCAATACAAGTGGCAGTCTGGTCCACATGCCCCTGAACGATATGTCCATCCAGCCGACCGTTCATCATCATGCTACGTTCAACGTTCACCTTATCCCCCACTTTCAACAAACCGAGGTTAGAACGCTCCAACGTTTCTTTCATGGCAGTCACCGTATACGTATCATCCGTCAGAGTCACCACCGTCAGGCATACACCATTGTGAGAAATACTCTGGTCAATTTTCAACTCATTCACAAACGAACACTTAAATGTAAAGTGTATATTCTCCTGGTCTTTCACCAGTGCTACCAAAGTAGCATATTCTTCTACGATTCCAGAAAACATAATTTTATTTACTCTTTTACGATTTACTATTTACTATTTTGATTTACTATTTACTATTTTACGATTGAAAATACTCTTTTAATGCAAGGGTCAAAGATACGAATTAGAAAGGAGCTTAAAAAATAAGAGCAAAAAAAAATAGGGCTTTTCACAAAGCCCCATTTTTCAGTTTTCAATAGGTATTAGTTTTTTTTTAAGGTAAAAAGATTGTTTTCAGGATAACGGTGCAAATATAGGCGGTTTTACCGATACTATCCAAATTATAAAACATGTCATATAACATCTTTTTGAAAATTCTTTGGATTTATTATCATTTGAAGCAAAAACTCCTGTAACTTGTCCGTTACAGGAGACAAATATAAGATAATTTTTTAAGGAGCCCTAATTTCTGTTTAAAAATCGGCAGAAAATTACTTTTCCGGGTAATTTTCATCCGTTTTTCCACGATGTTTTAACACTTTGGCATCAATGAAGAAAACAATCTCCTCGGCAATGTTGGTAATATGATCTCCCGAGCGTTCCAGTTTACGGAACACACTGACTAAATCTACGCAAGTATGTACAGCTTCCGGATGTTCGATAATATAGTCTGAAAGAATCCCTGTTGCATCCGCATTGATTTCATCCAGCAAATTATCCTTGGCAAACACTCCTGCCGCCAAATCATTACTCTCTTCATTCAAGGCACGTTTCGCCAGTTCCAGCATCGACAACACCTCTGCCTGCATTTCTGCCAGGCGAAGACGAGACAACAGTTCCGCATCTAATACCGGTTCTTTGCAACGAAGTACAAAACGGGCGATCCCTTCCGCAAAGTCACCTAAACGTTCCAAGTTCGTATTGATTTTCAACATAGCCAACACAAAACGAAGATCAATCGCCACCGGATTATACAATGCGATAATATCTTCCACATCACTATCTATCTTCAATTCGAAAGCATTCACCCTGCGTTCGCGAACCATCACCTGTTGAGCCAACTCCTTGTCAAGGGTCAACACAGCCTCTCCGGCACGGTCAAGCTGGTTGTACACCAAGGTCCACATTTCATCAATTTCCTTCTTCAATAGGATGAGTTCCGATTCTATAAACTTTACCATAGTCTATTATATATAAATGATTAATATTCTGCTAATTAGATTTCAGAGATAAATTTTAGGCACGGATTACACGGATGACGCTGTTGCTTTAAACAAGCATATTTCTAAAAACCGTGAAATCCGTGTAATCCGTGCCTAATTCATTACCCGAAGCGTCCCGTTATGTAATTCTGGGTAGCCTCCTTCTCCGGATTGGTGAATATCTTTTTCGTCTGATCGAATTCCACCATTTCTCCCATATAGAAAAACGCCGTCTTATCACTGACACGGGCTGCCTGCTGCATATTATGCGTAACGATTACAATCGTATAATCCTTCTTCAGTTCATGAATCAACTCCTCCACTTTCGCCGTAGAAATAGGATCGAGCGCAGAGGCAGGTTCATCCATCAGCAATACCGAAGGAGAGACAGCCATCGCACGGGCAATACAAAGACGCTGCTGCTGTCCGCCGGACAGTGCATAAGCCGATTCCTTCAACTTATCTTTCACCTCCTCCCAAAGAGCCGCTCCTTTCAACGTTTCCTCTACACGCTGGCGGATGAAAGCATTATCTTTTATTCCGTTCACACGAAGTCCGTAAGCCACATTCTCGAATATGCTTTTCGGGAAAGGATTGGGACGTTGGAACACCATTCCCACATTCTTGCGGAGTTCGTCCACTTCCACGCCTTTCGCATAGATATTATGTCCGTCGATACGGATTTCTCCCTCCAGGCGGGTAGCAGGAATCAAATCATTCATCCGGTTGAAAAGCCGGAGGAAAGTAGACTTACCGCAACCGGACGGTCCGATAAAAGCAACAACCGATTTTTCCTCAATCTGCATGCTGATGCCCTTCAATGCATGAAAGTCCCCATACCAGAAGTTCACATCACGCGTATCAATTTTCACTGTATCCATATACTAATTTAGTTCGTTTTTACTCTTTTCTCAAAATACTTTCTCAAGGCATTAGCCAGCAGATTCACCAACAGGATCATCATAATCAATACCAATGCCGTGCCATAAGCCAGCGGCAGTTGTGCCTCCATATCCGTTCCACTGGTGGAAATCACATACAAATGGTAAGGCAAGGCCATACACTGATCCAGAATGCCGGTAGGCAGTTGCGGCAGGAAGTATGCGGCACAAGTAAACAGAATCGGCGCCGTCTCTCCCGAAACACGTCCCAATGCGAGAATCAACCCTGTTATAATGTTCGGCATACCCATCGGCAGAATGACGCGTCCTATCGTCTGCAACTTCGTCGCTCCCAATGCCCGGCTACCTTCACGCATACTGTCAGGAATGGCTTTCAAGGCTTCCTCCGTTGTCCGGATAACCAAAGGTACGCAAAGCAAACCTAATGTCAAAGAGCCTGCCAGAATACTATCACCGAACCCCATATAATTGACAAACAGCGCCATACCGAACAATCCGAATACGATGGAGGGAATACCGCTCAAGTTATTGGTCATCACCCGGATAAAGCGTACCAACCTGCCTTTCGGCGCATACTCATTCATATAAATACCACTCATCACCCCTATCGGAAATGCAAACAGCGCACTTCCCACCATCAGATAGAAGGTACCTACAATAGCCGGCCAGATACCGCCACCCGTCATTCCGTCCGTAGGAGCCGAAGTGATGAAATCCCAACTGATAGTACCGATTCCCTTATAGATGATAAATCCCAGAATCGCAAACAATATCAATACAATGCAAAGACTCAACAACCGGAAAATTCCGAAAGCAAATTTCTGCGAACGGTGTTTAGCTTTATTATTACTCCGTATTTCCATCTTATTTACTACGCTTTAATCCTTTAGAAGAAATATATTCCACACTAAAGTTGATAATCAATGTAATGAAGAACAGTACGACACCCAACAGGAACAATGCCTGATAGTGCGGACCACCTGCAGGAGCCTCTCCCAGTTCGGCGGCAATCGTAGCCGGAATGGTACGCAAAGGCTCAAGAATAGTTGTCGGAATCACGGCCGCATTACCCGTCACCATCAATACCGCCATCGTCTCCCCGATAGCACGTCCGATGCCAAGTACCACACCGGATGTAATACCCGAAATAGAATAAGGAATCACTACCTTATATATAGTCTGCCATTGAGAAGCCCCCAATGCCAGGCTCGCTTCCCGCATTGCACGCGGACAGTTGCGCATCGCATCCTCCGTCACCGTTATGATGGTAGGCAATGCCATAATAGCCAGTACGATACTCCCTGCCAGGCCGCTCTCTCCTACCGGAAGATTAAACAACTTCTGAATCAACGGAACGATGACAATCAACCCGAAAAAGCCATAGACCACCGAAGGAATACCGCTCAATAGTTCGATAATCGGTTTCAGCCAGTTCCGCACTTTCGGGTTTGCCACTTCAGACATATAGATAGAAACCGAAAGCCCGAACGGCAAAGCAAAAAGAATGGCGAACAGACTCACCCACAACGTACCGGTAATCAACGGCAGAAAGCCGAATTGAGCTGCCGGAGTGGCCGTAGGAAACCATTCGGCACCCGCAAATACATCTTTCACGGAAATGGTGTTATCTTCTATGAAATGCACCGCGTCCGGATGAACAATAAACTTCTGCGGAACAAAAGCTACGATACCCGGTGTTTTCTCTACCAGTTCCGTAATCTTGTCGCCTGCATATTCATAAGCAGGTCCCAGCTCCTCTTCCGTATAATACTGCGTTATATCCTCCAAACGAAAAACCCGGATAGGGAGATCTTCCCCACCGAGCTCCTTCCAGTTTGTAATCTCCTCATCAAAAACATTTTTTATCTGTGCAGGGCTCAACACACTAACTTTGTTGCTCTTATTCAGCGCCAACACATATCCCTCTTCAATCACCTTGCTCTTGAACAGCCCGAAAGCTTCCGTGAAAAGGAAGAGTACAATCAGCAGAATAGTAATACTTGTCACGAAACCGCTACAAGTCAACATTCCTTCCACAATCCTTTCAAATACCTTTTTCATACCTACTATGATTTCTGATGCAAAGAAAGCGTCTCTTTATTAAGGAGGTATGACTAATGTTTGAAGGAAATGTTTCAATCGTATTACATTTGTGTTACAAGCAATATTTCCATTCCGGATGAAATGGAAATGTAATATCCGATTGCTTAATTTGCAAAGTCAATAAAAAGAAGAAATATGAAAGTGAGAAGAAACTTATTAATCGCCCTTTCCTTACTCTCGCTCGGTGCCAACGCGCAACGTATAAAAGGTAGCGACACGGTACTACCTGTCGCACAACAGACAGCAGAGCGGTTTATGAACCAGCATCCGGATGCCCGTGTCACAGTAACCGGTGGCGGAACCGGTGTGGGTATCTCCGCCTTAATGGATCATACAACGGACATTGCAATGGCCTCCCGCCCGATCAAGTTCAGCGAGAAGATGAAAATTAAAGCGGCAGGAGAAGAAGTAAACGAAGTGATTGTTGCCTACGACGCCCTCGCCGTGGTGGTGCATCCCTCCAATCCGGTGAAACAGCTGACCCGCCAACAACTGGAGGATATTTTCCGGGGGAAGATAACCAACTGGAAACAGGTAGGCGGAGACAACCGAAAAATAGTGGTCTACTCGCGTGAAACATCGTCCGGCACTTACGAATTTTTCAAAGAGAGCGTATTGAAAAATAAAAACTACATGGCAAGCAGCCTTTCCATGCCGGCAACGGGTGCCATTATCCAGTCTGTCAGCCAGACCCAAGGAGCCATCGGATATGTCGGACTTGCCTACGTATCTCCTCGTGTCAAAACGCTTTCCGTATCTTATGACGGAAGCCACTACGCCACCCCTACGGTAGAGAATGCCACCAACAAGACCTACCCTATCGTCCGCCCGCTTTACTACTATTATAATGTAAAAAATAAGGAACAAGTTAGTCCCCTGATTCAGTTTATTCTTTCATCCGACGGACAAGACATTATAAAAAAGAGCGGTTATATTCCGGTTAAATAAAAAAAATGTCCTACTTTTGTAGCCTAAATACAGATAACATTAACCGTTATGACAGATATTAAAAACGAAGAAGCAGGCGAAAAG
Source organism: Bacteroides sp. L008 (assembly GCF_040812255.1). Taxonomy (NCBI): domain Bacteria; kingdom Pseudomonadati; phylum Bacteroidota; class Bacteroidia; order Bacteroidales; family Bacteroidaceae; genus Bacteroides; species Bacteroides sp. L008. The sequence continues at coordinate 1,802,412 of NZ_JBFNXO010000001.1, forward strand.
AAAAGCTTGAACTTTATTGAACAGGCAGTAGAGAAAGACTTGAAAGAAGGTAAAAATGGTGGAAAAGTGCAGACGCGTTTCCCGCCCGAGCCCAACGGCTACCTTCACATCGGCCATGCCAAAGCTATTTGCCTTGATTTCGGCATCGCAGAAAAACACGGCGGTGTATGTAACCTTCGTTTCGACGACACAAACCCTACCAAGGAAGATGTGGAATATGTAGAAGCTATCAAAGAAGATATCCAATGGTTAGGCTACCAGTGGGGAAATGAATATTATGCTTCTGACTACTTCCAGCAATTATGGGATTTCGCGATCCGCCTGATACAGGAGGGAAAAGCATATATCGACGAACAAAGTTCCGAACTGATCGCACAGCAGAAAGGCACGCCTACCCAACCGGGTGTGGAAAGCCCTTACCGGAACCGTCCTATCGAAGAGAGCCTCGAACTTTTTAAGAAAATGAATAGCGGCGAGATCGAAGAAGGCGCCATGGTACTTCGTGCCAAGATTGACATGGCTAATCCGAATATGCACTTCCGCGATCCGATTATTTACCGTGTAGTGAAACACCCGCACCACCGTACGGGTACTACTTGGAAAGCTTATCCGATGTATGACTTCGCCCACGGACAGAGTGACTTCTTCGAAGGAGTGACTCATTCTCTGTGTACACTTGAATTTGTGGTACACCGTCCGCTTTACGACCTCTTCATCGATTGGTTGAAAGAAGGAAAAGACCTGAACGACAACCGTCCCCGTCAGACTGAATTCAACAAACTGAATCTAAGTTACACCCTGATGAGCAAACGTAACCTGCTCACACTGGTGAAAGAAGGATTGGTAAACGGATGGGACGACCCCCGTATGCCGACTATCTGCGGTTTCCGCCGTCGCGGTTATTCACCGGAGTCCATTCATAAGTTTATCGATAAAATCGGTTATACCACTTACGATGCCCTGAACGACATCGCCCTGTTGGAAAGCTCTGTCCGGGATGATTTGAACAGCCGTGCTACCCGTATATCTGCCGTTATCAACCCGGTAAAACTGATTATCACCAACTATCCGGAAGGACAGGTTGAGGAACTGGAAGCAATCAACAATCCGGAAGATCCGGAAGCAGGAAGTCACCTGATCGAGTTCAGCCGCGAGTTGTGGATGGAACGCGAAGACTTCATGGAAGATGCTCCCAAGAAATATTTCCGCATGACACCGGGACAGGAAGTACGTCTCAAAAATGCTTATATCGTGAAATGTACCGGTTGCAAGAAAGACGAAAACGGTGTAATCACAGAAGTATATTGCGAATATGACGCAAATACCCGCAGTGGTATGCCGGATGCTAACCGCAAGGTGAAAGGTACGCTCCACTGGGTAAGCTGTAACCACTGCCTGCAAGCAGAAGTACGTTTGTACGACCGCCTGTGGAAAGTGGAAAATCCACGCGACGAACTGGCTGCCATCCGCGAAGCAAAAAATTGTGAAGCACTGGAAGCCATGAAGGAAATCATTAATCCGGACTCATTGAAAATTCTGCCCAACTGCTACATAGAGAAGTTCGCAGCTACCCTGCCTCCACTCTCCTACCTGCAGTTCCAACGGATCGGTTACTTTAATATCGATAAAGAATCAACCCCGGAAAAACTAATCTTCAACCGCACAGTAGGGTTGAAAGACACATGGGGGAAGATTAATAAATAACTAAGCTTTCAAGCTTAACTTTACAATGGGGCTGTGTCAAAAGGATCATCATCAAAACTTTTGCAACAGCCCCATCTTAGCAATTAAAAATCTAAAATAAAATGGGTAGGAAAAATTCACCATCAGCAAAAAAGGAACTAGTCACACTAATCACAAACTACGAAGAAGCAAAAGCAGAAAACCGACAACTTTATCTGGATGCTGACCAATTGGCTGACATCGCTGACTGGTATGCCTCCGAACGAAAATTCAAAGAAGCACAAGAAGCAATCACTTACGGGCTTAAAATACATCCGGGAAATACAGATTTGCTTATAGAACAAGCCTATCTTTACCTGGACACCCAAAAGCTACAAAAAGCAAAGAAAGTGGCAGATTCAATTACCGAAGAATTTGACTCCGAAGTGAAACTGCTGAAAGCCGAACTATTGCTGAATGGAGGAAAACTGGAAGAAGCCCAATGGCTGTTAAGCACAATAGCGGATGCCGACGAACTGGAAACAATCATTGATGTTGTCTTTCTCTATCTGGACATGGGATATCCGGAAGCAGCCAAAGAATGGCTTGACAAAGGGAAATCCCGCTATGCCGAAGATGAAGAATATATGGCTCTCACAGCCGATTATCTGGCATCGACCCATCAGGTAGAACCGGCCATCACCTATTACAACAAACTCATTGACAAATCCCCGTTCAACCCGTCCTACTGGATGGGGCTGGTGAAATGTTACTTTGTTCAGGAACAAATAGACAAAGCCATCGAAGCCTGTGATTTTGCATTGGCAGCCGACGATCAGTACGGAGAAGCTTACGCCTACAAGGCACATTGTTTCTTCTATCTGAACAATTCGGATGAAGCCATCGAGAATTACCAAAAGGCGATTGAGTTCAAATCCATTCCCCCCGAACTGGGTTATATGTTTATGGGAATATCCTACGGCAATAAAGAAGAATGGCAGAAAGCCGATGACTATTACGACAAAGTAATCGCACGTTTTGAAGAAAACGGAGACAAACAGTCTATTTTATTGATAGACACTTATACCAGCAAAGCTTTCGCCCTGTCACATCTGGCAAGGTATGAAGAAGCGCATGAGTTATGCGAAAAAGCCAAAGAGATAAACCCGAATGAGGGATTGATTTATCTGACAGAGGGGAAACTATACCTCGCAGAGGAACTGGAAGACGAAGCTGCCATCTCTTTCGAAAAAGCGATAGAGACGAACCCTAACATAGAAATGTGGTATATGATTGCCTCTGCTTATTCGGAAAGTGACTATCTGTTCGAAGCGAAAGAATACTTTGAGAAAGCATACCAGATGAATCCGAAATACGAAGACGTGACGGAGAAATTGAGTGTTCTTTGCCTTATGCACGGCGAAATCGACAACTTCTTTAAATATAATAAGGAATGCGAGCATCCATTGGAAGAAGACATGATTCTGGATCTGTTGAACAGTCCCGAACATAGAGAAGAAGACGAAAGAACTCTCAAAGAAGTATGGGAACGCATGAAAAAAGAGAATAAGAAAAAAACGAAAGGAAAAAAATAAATCAATTTATAAATTCTATCCTCAAAAAACATGGAATCAGTAGCAGAACTTCTTAAATGGGTATTAGAAAACTTGAACTATTGGGTAGTCACCATTTTTATGGCTATCGAAAGCTCTTTTATTCCCTTCCCCTCGGAAGCCATAGTGCCACCTGCCGCATGGAAAGCAATGGCTGACGACAGTATGAATATCTTTCTCGTCATCCTATTTGCAACCATAGGAGCCGATATCGGTGCATTAGTAAATTATTACCTCGCCCGTTGGCTGGGTCGCCCTATCATTTATAAATTTGCTAACAGTCGTTTAGGGCACATGTGCCTTATTGATGAAGAAAAAATACATCATGCGGAAGAATATTTCAGAAAGCACGGTGCAGCTTCCACTTTCTTTGGCCGCCTCATTCCGGCTGTACGCCAACTTATCAGTATTCCTGCAGGATTAGCCGGCATGAAAATAGGTTCTTTCCTGCTTTATACAACTCTCGGCGCTGCTATATGGAACAGTATATTAGCTTTGCTCGGATACCTGATTTACCGTTTTACAGACCTCAAAACGACTAATGATGTCTATGTAATGGCAACCGAATACAGTCACGAAATTGGCTATGTCATTATAGCAGTGGTGGCAATGGTAATCGGTTTTCTGGCTTATAAAGGGCTGAAAAAGAAAAAATAAGTATTAAGTATTAAGTATTAGGTATTAACCGTAGCTGGTATTTTGCTCTAATTGTTGTTTACACAATTAATCAAACAGCCATGGTAATACTTAATACCTAATACTGGATACTTGGTACTCAGAAATTAAACTGGACTCCTACTCCCAATATCTCTTTAAATTGCACACGAGCACCTTTTGTACCATCCTTTTGCACGATTTTCACATCATCGTCATACATCAGGTTAGTAGTAAGTGTGGTTGAGAACCATTTATTGATAATCATATTTATTTGTACTTCCCAGTTCACATCTATGTTCAGCGGCTTATGCAGATAATCGGAATATAGATCCAAACGTGAATATACTGTCATATTCTTTAAGAATTCATATTTGGCTTCTCCTTTCAAGTTAGCACCGAAGCTGGATAATAGATGTTTGCCCGGATCAACTCCATAAGCTCCTTCGTCAGAGAGACGGTCATTGAGTACAAATGTTCCGCGCCACGCAGCCGGAGACAATACAACGGTAAATATCTTACCCGGATCATACGTAAAGCCCAAACCGGTAGTCAAATAGGCAGGAGCCATAAATTCGGAGATAGCAATGTCTTTATTAACAGAGTAGTCATATCCCGGAGAAAACTGTGTCTGGAAAGTGGCGAACGCACTGGCATACCAGTTTTTGGCAATAGAATAGCCATAATTCGTATTCAAATAAATTTTATCATTCGCTTTCCGGGTTCCGTCATCACCAGTCTTATTTAATCCATAAGCCAGTTCAATACGGTTATTCCACAGATGTTTTCCTTTCTTATAGTTAATCTGATAAGTGCCCTGCAAGTCAAAGGCAACAGAGTTATCACCTCCGGCAGCCCAATTAGTGAGGCTCACTTGCGTTAGTTTCAGTCCGGCAAATCCTTCTTTTGTCCAGGGAGAAGTTTGTGTACTATCGGCAGTTTGGGCCGATAAAGTTCCAGCGCCCATACATAACAGGGCGATGAATAGAGTTTTCATTTTGTTCATGATAGTTGAGGTTTAGTGTAGAAAAAACACAACCTAACAAGAACGGAGCTATGGCAGTTTACCAAGCCTTTTTACCAGTTCCCATTAGGTCAAAAAGTTTAAATAAGTATTAGGTGTTAAGTATTAAGTATTAGTCGTAGCCGCTGATTTGCCGCGGTTAATACTTAATACTTTATACTTAATACTTTATTATTGTATCGCAGCTAAGGCTTTGTCATAATCAGGCTCCTGAGTGATTTCAGGAACAAGTTCCGTATATGCAATCTTGCCATCTTTGCCAATCACAACTACGGCACGAGCCAAAAGTCCTGCTAACGGTCCATCTGCCATACGCACTCCGTAACTTTCGTCGAAATCAGAGAAACGGAAATCAGACAATGGAATTACATTTTCAATACCTTCTGTCGTACAGAAACGGCCGTGTGCAAAAGGAAGATCCTTAGAAATAGCCAATACTACCGTATCTTTCAGTCCGGCAGCCATCTTATTAAACTTACGTACAGAAGTTGCACATACGCTGGTATCCAGACTGGGGAAAATATTTAAAATCACATTTTTACCATTTAAATCTTTCAGAGAGAAAGAAGATAAATCTGTTTTTACCAGCTCGAAGTCAGGAGCTACCTTACCTACTTGTATAAATTCACCGATCAGTTTCACCGGTTGTCCTTTGAAATTTGTTGTTGCCATAATGCATGTATATTTAAAATTTACTTTATATAGGAAACAACTATTCCCCCAAATATGTTCACGGAAAACCTTTTCTAAATTCAATTTGTTATTCACCAACGAAATCACTTTAGTGTTCAATTTAAAATATAAAATGTATGGAAACTGTATTCAATGAGATTCAACATTCAGTAAAAAATTGGTGGACTTCTCTTCTTTTGGGAATCGTGTATATCATTGTAGCCCTTTGGCTCATGTTCTCACCCGTAAGCACCTATGTAGCTCTAAGCATCATTTTCAGTGTATCGATGCTGATAAGCGGTATTCTGGAAATCATCTTCGCTCTTAGCAACCGGAAAGGCGTCCCGAGCTGGGGATGGTATATCGTAGGAGGACTGATCGACCTCGTTCTGGGTATTTACCTGATTGCCTATCCGATGGTCAGTATGGAAGTTATTCCTTTCATTATCGCCTTCTGGCTTATGTTCCGCGGCTTCTCCTCCACCGGCTATTCCATCGACCTGAAACGTTACGGAACCCGCGACTGGGGCTGGTACATGGCTTTCGGTATTCTTGCCATCCTGTGCTCTCTTTTAATATTATGGCAACCCGCCATAGGAGCGCTCTACGCAGTGTATATGATTTCTTTTGCTTTCCTCATCATCGGACTTTTCCGTGTCATGCTTTCATTTGAACTAAAGAATCTACATAAAAGAAAATAAAAAGCTTTCGGCACTTACTTTGGGATTTTGTTTATCTTTGTAGGCAATTTACATCAATCAATTAATTAAAAAGGAAGAAAATTATGGCAATGCATACATGGTTTGAGTGCAAGATCCGTTATGAAAAAGTAATGGAAAACGGAATGCAGAAGAAAGTAACTGAACCTTATCTTGTTGACGCACTCAGTTTTACAGAAGCAGAAGCACGGATTATTGAAGAAATGACTCCGTTTATCTCCGGAGAATTTACCGTTTCGGATATTAAACGTGCCAACTATAGCGAACTTTTCCCCAGCGACGAAGAAAGTGCCGACCGCTGGTTCAAATGCAAACTTATTTTCATCACTCTGGATGAAAAAAGCGGTGCTGAAAAAAAGACTTCCACTCAAGTATTGGTACAAGCTGCCGACTTGCGTGACGCAGTCAAGAAGCTGGATGAAGGGATGAAAGGAACCATGGCTGATTATCAGATCGGTATGGTATCCGAAACTCCGCTCATGGATGTATATCCTTACAGCGCCGAACCGAATGACAAACCGGAGTTTGATCCGTCAAAAGCATAAGTAACAATGAGTATTGCTGACAATTTAAAGCAAGTGCTGGCCGAACTCCCGCAAGGAGTCCGGCTGGTTGCTGTCTCAAAATTCCATCCCAATGAAGCGATAGAAGAAGCATATCAGGCGGGACAGCGTATTTTTGGAGAAAGCAAAGTGCAGGAAATGACAGCTAAATACGAAAGTTTGCCCAAAGACATTGAATGGCATTTCATCGGACACCTGCAGACGAACAAAATCAAATACATGATACCATACGTAGCGATGATTCATGGAATTGATAGTTATAAACTGCTGGTCGAAGTCAACAAACAAGCTGTCAAAGCGGGACGTACAGTGAACTGCCTGTTGCAGATTCACGTTGCGCAGGAAGAAACCAAATTTGGTTTCAGTCCCGAAGAATGCAAGGAGATGTTGAATGCCGGAGAATGGAAAGAGCTGACTCATGTACGCATCTGCGGCTTAATGGGGATGGCCAGCAACACCGATTGTATTGAACAAATCAATCGGGAATTTTGTTTACTAAATGGGCTCTTTAACGAGATAAAAACAACTTGGTTCATCCACTCCGATACTTTCTGTGAGCTATCAATGGGAATGTCACATGACTACCACGAAGCCATTGCCGCAGGAAGTACGCTGGTACGAGTAGGAAGCAAGATTTTCGGAGAACGAATTTACTGATTAAGTGTTAAAAAAAACATATTGCTATGACCGATTTAAAAACTACTTTCGCAGGGCTTTCCCTTAGAAACCCTATCATCATTAGTAGCTCGGGGCTGACCAACAGTGCCGGCAAAAACAAAAAATTGGCAGAAGATGGTGCCGGTGCAATTGTTCTGAAATCACTGTTTGAGGAACAAATCATGCTGGAAGCAGACCAACTGAAAGATCCGGCTTTCTATCCGGAAGCCAGTGACTATCTGGAAGAATACATCCGTGAACACAAGCTATCCGAATACCTGACTTTAATAAAAGAAAGCAAGAAGGTATGCCCCATTCCTATCATTGCCAGCATCAACTGCTACACTGATTCCGAATGGATTGACTTTGCAAAGATGATTGAAGAGGCCGGTGCCGATGCATTGGAAATCAATATCCTTGCCCTGCAATCGGAAGTGCAATATACATACGGTTCATTCGAACAACGCCACATTGATATTCTCCGCCACATCAAAAAAACAGTCAAGATACCTGTAATCATGAAACTGGGTGATAACCTGACGAATCCTGTGGCATTAATCGATCAGTTGTATGCCAACGGTGCAGCAGCAGTTGTTCTCTTCAACCGTTTCTATCAACCGGACATCAACATCGAAAAGATGGAGCATATTTCAGGAGAAGTATTCAGCAATGCTTCCGACCTTGCCACTCCGCTCCGTTGGATCGGAATTGCGTCTGCAGTAGTAGACAAAATCGACTATGCAGCTTCCGGTGGTGTTGCCAACGCAGAATCAGTAGTGAAAGCTATCCTTGCCGGTGCTTCAGCCGTAGAAGTTTGCAGCGCAGTCTATCTGAATACAAATGCATTCATCGGAGAAGCCAACCGCTTCCTCTCTGCATGGATGGAACGCAAAGGATTCAAAAATATAGCTCAATTCAAAGGCAAACTGAATATTAAGGATGTTCAGGGTGTTAATACATTCGAACGTACACAGTTCCTGAAATATTTCGGAAAGAAAGAATAATAAAGAAAAGCAAGAAGTAAAAATCAGGCACGGATTACACGGATTACGCGGTTTAAGATAATTGGAGAAACCGTGAAATCCGTGTAATCCGTGCCAAATTTATTTTTTCATCATTACAGCAAGTTACTTGCCAACTCACTCAATTCACTTCGTTCACCTTTCAGCAAATTGACGTGTGCAAAGATATTCTGGTCTTTCATACGATCAATCATGTATACCAGACCATTGGACTGACTATCCAGATAAGGTTGGTCAATCTGTTGGATATCTCCCGTAAATACCATCTTCGTACCTTCACCTGCACGGGTGATGATTGTCTTTATTTCATTCGGAGTCAGATTCTGCGCTTCGTCGATGATGCAATACATTTCGCTCAAACTACGACCACGGATAAATGCCAAAGCTTCAATCACCAGCTGCTCGCTTTTCTGCATATCTTCTATGCGCTTCACTTCGGTAGAGTTTGCAGCAAACTGACGTTTTATCACGTTCAGGTTATCAAATAACGGCTGCATATAAGGAGCCACTTTCTCCTGCGCGTCTCCCGGAAGGAAACCGATATCCTTATTGGAAAGCGCCACAACAGGACGTGCCAGCAAAATCTGTTTGTAATCCGTCAGTTTGCCCAAAGCAGCAGCCAAAGCCAGCAATGTCTTCCCCGTTCCTGCTTTTCCAGTCAGAGCCACCAGTTTAATTTCCGGGTCATTCAGAATCTCAAAAGCAAAACTCTGTTCCGCATTCCGTGGTTCGATTCCATAATTCTTGCCTTTCATCACACGAATAATAGAATGGGTAAAAGGATTGTAGCGTGCAAGCACACTATTCCGGTCACTCTTCAATATAAAACATTCATTGGGGTGAATCAAATCCTTAAAGTCGAATTCACTCAAGTCAATGCCCTCCTTTGAAGAATAAATACGGTCGATCAATGCCGGATCTACATTTTCAAAGATCTCATTGGACTTCTCGAACACATCTACGTTATACACCTTATCCGTAATATAATCCTCGCAAAGCAAACCGATGGAACGAGCTTTCATACGCAGATTCACATCTTTGGTCACCAAAATAGTCATCATTTCCGGATCCTCTTCGGTCAGGTATTCGGTTGCCGCCAAAATCAAATGGTCGGGTTTCTTTATAGGAAACGACTCCCACACTTTGGTAGCCGGTACATTGCTCGTCACCACAAACAGACGTCCCAATCCTTCGCCAAGCTTCACTCCGTCGGAGAAAAGCTCGTCGCTTGTCAGCACATCCAATTCGCGCACGAACTCACGAGCATTGAAATTTATCTGCTCGTTTCCTTTTTTGAACTTATCCAGTTCTTCGAGTACAACAAGAGGGAGGTAAATATCATTTTCCTGAAAATTCTTCAAGCAATTGTAGTCGTGAAGAATAACATTCGTGTCTAGCACAAAATTTTTCTTAGTTCCCATGATTTCTTAGATTTAAATGTTGATATTTGCAATCTCATTCGCCAATCCCCCATTTATAGTCAGATTGACGGTTCTAAAGATAAACAAATTAGCGGGCAATAAAGATTGCCCGACGTTAAATATTATAAAACATGGACTATCAGAACACTTTAAAGTACTTATATGAGAGTGCGCCAATGTTTCAACAAATAGGAAGCAAAGCATATAAGCCGGGTTTAGAGACCACACATCAATTGGACGAACATTTCGGGCATCCTCATCAACAATTCAAAACGATACATATCGCCGGAACCAATGGAAAAGGTTCCTGCTCGCATACTATCGCAGCCGTATTACAATGCGCCGGTTACCGGGTAGGGCTATTCACCTCCCCCCATTTAATCGACTTCCGCGAACGTATCCGTATCAACGGTGAGATGATACCGGAAGAGTATGTAGTCAATTTCGTAGAAGAGCATCGCTCCTTCTTCGAGCCGCTGCACCCTTCATTCTTCGAACTGACCACCGCTATGGCATTCCGTTATTTTGCCGACCAGAAAGTAGATGTAGCAGTTATCGAAGTAGGCATGGGCGGAAGATTGGACTGTACGAATATCATCCATCCGGATTTGTGCGTTATCACCAACATAGGCCTCGACCACACCCAATATCTGGGTGACACGCTGACGAAGATTGCCAAAGAGAAAGCCGGAATTATCAAAGAAGGAGTTCCGGTCATTATCGGCAGAGCCCAAGGGGCGGTGAAACGTGTATTTACCATGAAAGCCAAAGAAAAGAATGCGCCCATCGAATATGCCCGTGAAAATACCCGGTACTGGGACATGGAAATAGTTCCTTATTCGAAGTTGCAAGAAATAAGACCGGTGATGGACAACGCAATTCAGAGCATGCGCGAAATGATCGAAGCAATGGACGAACAGTCAGAAGAAGAGGCAAATCAGATGCGGCAAGCATTACTCATGTTAGACCTGCCAGACAGTCTACGTGCGCTAGACCAGATACTCGACAAAAGAAAAGATGCTATCAAAATCCACAATGAGATGTTTCCTTTAGGACTTTTCACCGAGTTGAGCGGAGCTTACCAATTCGAAAATATGTTCACCATCCTAAAAGCCCTTGCGACACTGAACCGTCTGAACTACAACATCAGATCCCAGGACTATCGCGAAGGTCTTGCAAACGTATGTCAGCTCACCGGTCTGATGGGGCGTTGGCAGAAAGTGCACAGCTATCCGGATATTATCTGTGACACGGGACATAATGTGGATGGAATCGAATATATCCATGTACAGCTCAATGTCATTCACAAAACCTTCGATCAGGAGATCCATTTTGTATTCGGCATGGTCAATGACAAAGACATCCGGGGGGTTCTGCGAGCATTGCCGAAATATGCCACCTATTATTTTACCAAAGCAAGCGTCAAACGCGCGCTTCCGGAAAATGAACTGCTGGCATTGGCAGAAGAAGCCGGATTGAAAGGTACCACCTACCCCACTGTTGTAGAAGCTGTACAGGCGGCAAAAAAGAACTGCCCCCCCAAAGATCTGATCTTTGTAGGAGGCAGCAGTTTCATTGTCGCAGATTTGTTAGCGAACCGCGATACACTCAATCTCTACTAACGCATCCTTTGGCAGAGCTTTTACGGCAACCGCCGAACGTGCCGGAAAAGCTCCGTCAAAATACGTGGCATACACACCGTTCATCCCTGCAAACAGGGACATATCCTGAAGAAATACAGTAGTTTTGACAATGTTTCCCATTGTCAATCCTGCTTCTTCAAGAATGTGTTTGACATTCTCCAACGACTGGCGCGCTTGTCCTTCTATGCCTTCCGCCATCTGTCCCGTAGCGGCATCGATAGGCAACTGACCGGACACAAATACCATACCATTGGCTTCTATCGCCTGACTATAAGGGCCGATAGCCCCCGGAGCTTTCTCACTGCAAATTACTTTTTTCATATATATTTCTTTTTTCTGTTTACTGAACTTCAAAGATAAAAATAAATTTCGATTAAGATTGACAAATCTGTTTCTTTTTATTATCTTAGCAGCTGATGAGCAAGCATAATTACGACATATTCATTAGTTACCGTAAGAAATGTTCGGGCGACAAGCCTGAAATGCTACAACTGATGCTGGAAGAATCCGGATTCCGCAAAAGGGTGAGCTTTGACAAAGACAATTTAAACGGTCGGTTTGATGTTGAGTTGATTCGCCGCATTGATGAATGTAAAGACTTCATTATGTTCATGGTGCCGGAGACGTTTACAACGATCCGCCCGCTCAATGAAGAAGCGGTTGAGGCAGGCGAAAAAGCAACATGGGACATGGAAGAAGTGGCTTTCTACGAACGGATGGCGTCCTTGACCAATGAAGAGTTTGAAACAGAAATTAAACAGATCAGCCGTACCGGAGAGATCGATTTTGTCCGGATAGAATTAGGCCGTGCGTTACGTCGCCAAAGTAGAACCCCCAAACAGATAAATATCATTCCGATTGCTCCGCAGGAAAGTGAAAGCTATGATTTCGCTACCCTGCAACTCCCCCCGGACATTAGTGGATTGAAAGACTTTCAAGCTGTATTTTACAGCAACTCACGAGTAGCCCGATTCAAAGATATAAAAGGTGACCTCCTGAAGCAAATGTTGTCAAAGCCTTCTTATGTATCTGCCAAATGGCTTATGATGACTTTCATTGCCCTATTATTAATAGTAGCAGGAAGCAAAACTTATACTTCCATCCAAAGAACGGCAGAACAAAAACTGGAATTCAAGGAGTGTCGCACTTATGACGATTACAGTAGTTTCATAAAGAAACACCCGGACAGTTCTTTGAAATCGACGTGCGACTCTATCCTGCATGAATTCAACGCGCTCCGGAATGACGGACGCGCCTCCGTGAACAACACCGGAAACAGGGATATAAAAGACAGAGAGAAAGAATGGGTAGACGTAAAATGGAATCCTACGATCACACTGCCCCAGCTCCGCTCCCTGGTGGACATGATGAACAATATGCTGCTGATTCCGGCCAAAAACAAAGAATTCATCATGGGAAAAGCTACAGGAAAAGGGTATGACTCACCACAGCACACCGTTGTATTGAGTTCCGATTATTATATGTGTAAATACGAAGTAACACGCTCGCTGTGGTATGCCGTTATGAATGACTCCATTGTTACGGAAAAAGGCATGCTGCCTATGACACATATAACGTGGAATGATGCCGAAGCCTTCACCAAGGAGCTGAACAAGCTCACCGGTTTACCTTTTTCCCTCCCTACGGAGGCGCAATGGGAATATGCAGCCACCGGAGGCGAAAGTTATCCTTATGCCGGTTCAGACAACATTCGTGATGTAGCTTACTACGCCTCCAATGCCAATGAACGCTTGCATCCCGTTGGTGAGAAACACGAAAACGGGTTCGACTTATACGACATGTCAGGCAACGCCGCCGAATGGTGTACGGACTGGATGAACCGGTATGAAAATACACGGGTCACAGATCCCCAAGGTCCGGCAGAAAATCCCGGACACCATAAAAAGATTGTGAGAGGAGGCAGCTACCTGGCCAACGAACGTGATATGGACATTCGCCATCGCAGCGTACAGACTTACGATACATCAGAACCACATATCGGATTTCGTGTGGTACTTAATCCTATTCAATAACACAATGAATGCAGAATAAAAATGAGCATGAAAACTATTTTCAGAGTATTCATCCTCCTGTTTTTTTCCATCGGAGGGCAAATAAGTGTCAATGCACAGACAACGACACCCTTTGAAATGGTGTTCGACGCCTGTAAGAAAGCATGTGAAGCATTGGAAGGCGGCTTTGCCAGTGGTGAGCAACTGCTGGCAGTAAGCAAAACGCTGCGTGATGCAGCCCCTATCCCATTAACCGTCAAACAAACTCAGGGCGATGTCTTGAGCCTGAAAGGACATCTGGTCTTTGATTACGAATTTATTCAAGCCTGCGTTGATAATGAAACAATCTATGAAATCGCGGACAAGTATGCAGCAGAAGCGAGGATGAGAGGTGATAAGGATTCCGCCAACAAAGTAAGATTAGATACCAAAATGGTGGCTGCCGGTCAGACCTGTACTTTCGAGATTCCGAGCTGTTCGGGAACCTCGCAGATAGGCTGTGTGGCAGAGGTGAACCGTTCTTTCAGTTGGAAAATAAAGACAATCGGTTATCAATCGAAAAGTGAACGGGAATACAAATGTAATGACAGCGTCCGGAAAGGGCTTCCTTTCCGAAAAGAAAAGGTTAGCTCGGACGAGCGGTATAAAATCATCGTCTCGATCACCAATAGAAGCAAGAGAGACGGGAGCTTTGCCTTGATCTTATTTTAATCTACTAAAATCTCTATTATATGCGACAATTCATTCTATCTCTATTAGCCTGTCTGTGTCTGACAGCCTATTCACAGACTGCAAGCCAAGCCGACCTACTGGTTGAAGAAGCTCAAAAACTAGAAAGTAAACAAGATTACACAACCGCCATTACCCAACTGAAACAAGCGGACGAATTATATGTCAAAACGGGAAAGACACAGAGTGCGGAACGTGCTACCTGCCTGCACATTTTAGGCCGCTGTTATCTGAATCTGGAGCGTCCCGAAGGACTAACCTATACACAAATGGCAGCAGATATGCGCAAGACCATACTGGGTGAAACAGATATCAAATATATTTCCTCCCTGAACAACATAGGACTCTACTACCTGACTGTTGCAAAAGACTATCATAAAGCAACAGAAATTCACAGCAAGACATGGAAACTGTGCAGTCGCATTCAGCCTCGTCCCGAACAGGCATCCATGTTTCATCTCAATCTCGCCCGCTGCTACATAGCTTTAGGAGAAATGGATAAAGCAAGTGCCATCGTAGAAGAAGAAATAGCCATCAGTAAAAAGAGGTATGGCGAAAAGTCCCTTTCAGTAGCCCGTCAACTCCAGCAGATAGGTTCGTTGTACTACCTGTCGGAACGTAAAGACGTAGGGGTAACTTATTATGAACAGGCCTTCAACATCTTTCCTGACGATTCAAAAGAATACGAGCAACTTCTCAATTGGATATCGTCCATCTATCTGGAATTGAACAATCAGCCGAAAGTATTGGAATATATGAAATTGGCAGAAGCTCACAATAAAAAAGAACTGGAAAAGCCTTGCGACGAGCCCGGTTGCCTGACCGAGCGCGCCCAGTATTTTGCCAGTATAGGTGACAACGACAAGGCAAGGGCACATTTTCTGGATGCTTTAAAGAAATGCGATGTGAATACCCATAAGGAGATCGTTTTTAAGGTACGCCACTACTATGCGCAATTTCTCTCCGGAATACAAGATCACGCATCCGCCGGCGAATACTACGAACTGGCAGCAGACATCCTTCGCAACAATCCTGCCGAACAGGCTAAATTTGCATTGGAATCTTATCTGGGCGGACTCAATTATAGCATTGCTGCCAAGTATGAGGCCTCCAATCGTATGCTCAACCAGGCACTGTCGGTTTATGCACAGATGTTGCCGGACAGACTGGACAAATATGTAGACACCTCCATTGCATTATGCCGTAATTATGGATTTACCAAGGAGTATGGAAAAGCCCTCGAAATACTTGCAAAAGCCGAAAAACAGCTTCCGACGGGTAATAAGTCAGACAAGATGGGGGAAATTCTCCGTTCCAGAGGAAGTATCTTATACCGACAGAAACAATATGCAGAATCGGCAGCAAACTACCAACAGGCTGCAGACATTTACAAAGTTCTTCCCGGTAGTGATGTAAAATATCAGGATGCACTTAGCAGTCTGAATCGTTGCCACACCATGATGGGCAATGAGACAGCCGCCAGACAGACAGAACAGGATGCGGAACGTCAGCGAATGGCGGTTTTAAACAGGCTATTAAAAGAGAGTCTTGAACAACTGGATGCTTATCGCCTGCAATGGGGAGAAGACGGGTTGATGTATGTCTCCGCATTAGGGACTATCGCCGATATCTATTATACCCAAGGACAGACCGACAAGGCATTAGCCTATATGGAACCTTTCCTCTCCGGCGAAACAACCGCACTGCGTAATCTTTTCCGTCTCTCGAAAGCCGATGAACGCCTGGCATTCTGGAAGGATATCCGTTCCTCACTGGACAGTATTCCCCTCCGTGCAGCCAATATCGCCGCAACAGGTACGCCTGAACAAAAACAACGTTTTGCCCGGTTAGGTTACGATGCATTATTGTTTTCGAAAGGTATTATGCTTAATTCGTCTATTGAACTGGAGTCTCTGATCCGCGCTTCGGGAGATAAGTCTCTGCTCGACCAATACAACAAGGCTGCCCTTATGGCGGAACAAATTTTATCCATGCAAAGTGAACTCCCGAATGCAACCAATCAGACGGAAGCACAGAAAAATATCATCCGCCAGAAAGAGGAGTATGAACAGTTGCAACTGAACCTGATGCGAAAGTCTACTGATTTCGGCGACTATACCCGTTATCTTTCCGTCAAATGGCAAGACGTACAAAAGCATCTGCATGGAAACTCCATCGCCATAGAATTTGCTCTCATAGACGATGAATTACTAGCTCCGGACAAACATCTGGCCGCTTTCGTACTTCGTCCGGGCGACGCGTCTCCCACCGCAATCAAGTTAATGAGTCAGAAATTGCTATTGAAAGAGATGCAATCGCCTACGGCTTTCACCGCAACCGAAAACGGGGCACATTTCTGGAAAGCGCTGGATGAATATATCAGCAAAGCGGATACCATTTATTTTTCACCTGACGGGATACTTCACCAGTTGCCTGTAGAATATCTTCCGTATGGAGCGGGTAACCTGCCGTTAGCATTCCGGAAAGCCGTCTATCGTTTATCGTCAACAAAAGAAATCGCACTCGACAGAGCTTCGCAGAACTACTCATCAGCCGCACTTTTCGGAGGATTGGACTACGAAATGGCTTCAACCAAAGTCCGCAATATTGTTTCTACAGATCATAACTCCGGGAAATTCCGTAACGGACAGAATGGGTATCATGAGTTACCATATACGCTCAATGAAGTAAATAACGTAAATTCCCTGTTGAAAAAAAAGAAGATTAAAACCAATCTATTCGTAGGTGAAAACGGAACGGAAAAGCAGTTCCGAGCACTCGACGGCAAAGCTGTTTCGTTAATTCACATAGCTACTCACGGAGACTATAAAGAATTGAAGCGACGTGAAGCCGATGATGCGATGAAGCATTGCTTCCTGATTATGTCCGGCGCCAATGCCACGGAAGAGAATAACGACGGACTGCTCCGTGCAGATGAGATCAGTGTACTAAACCTCCGCGGTTGTCGTATGGTTGTTCTTTCTGCCTGCAACACCGGTCAAGGTACTCTTGGTGCGGATGGTCTTTTCGGTCTTCAACGAGGCTTCAAGAATGCAGGAGTACAAACCATCCTCATGACACTTTCAGCTGTTGACGACCAGGCCTCCATGCTTCTCATGACTAAATTCTATGAGAACATCATTTCAGGGTTATCCGAACGACAGGCTCTTATCAAAGCACAACAGTACCTTCGTGAGAACGGATATGCAGACAGTAAATATTGGGCACCATTTATCTTGTTGGATGCAGGCAGAGCGCCTATTCCTCATCCTTCGAGATCTTGAACCCTAGTTTCATAATCAGTTTCAAGGTTTCCACCGAAGAATTTCTGTCGTACACCTTTTCTTCTTCAGGTAATTCTTCATACGGAACCAGGCACGGATGCTGCTTCAACACATCATCCCGCTTTTTTCCATACGTCCAACCTTGTTCTATTCTGGTTTTCGACCAGACTTCATGAACATTCTTAGCCATCTCTTCTACCAGGTATTCCAACTCCTTCGGGAGTTGGATATGTCCTGTATCCACCGGATTGGGAATATACTCTTTCATTTTATGATTCATTATTTATATATTAGCGGAACAATTTTCAGTTCTTTTTCAATCTAAAACTTAGCTCAACCACACACTGATCATAAGGGATGGTTTCCGGATATTTACTTCTTAAAACATCATTATCGACGATGCATTTATGCTTCTTCTGCTGAAAATCTTTATCTCCGTCACACGTTACAAATCCTTGCAGTTCCATACATGCATTCCAACGCAAATGTTCGCACTTACTCAAATTATCAAATAATGTACTGGAAACAACATCACAAACCTTAGAATAGTTCAATGTATGGGCTTCACGCTGCGTCAGTTCAACCATTTCTTTCAACCTTTCCTTATTATCTTTGCCATCCTCTCCCATGGCCCCGGCTAAAAACTTTTTGGTATCGATATGCCATACGTTAGCCCTATCCTGCTCTTCCTGATAAGCCAATTTAATTTGTGCATCCAAGCTATGTTTGTCCCGCAATGCCTCTCTACGCGCATTCCATTCTTCTTCCGCTGTTTGCTTCAGGCTTTCCTTCGCTTTCTTCTTCTCTTCAATTTCCTTCTCATTCGTTTCAGGCATTGCGTCAATCATAATTTTCTGATATGCATAATAAAATTCCTTTGCCAATACTTCAAGCACATCTGTCGATACCACATCGTATGAGAATATTTCTTCCTTCGCTCCAAAAGTTATGATTACATTCCGGGTATTGCCATAAATATTAAAATACTCTTTTATTTGCTTCAGCTGAATGGTGTTGCAACTTCCATTGACGCGCAGATAAATCCTAAAGTCATTGAAACAATCCTTCCTATATCGATAGGCATATTCGTAGAGATCAATCGCCAATGCCATCCCTTCATTATCATTTCCTATAGCAATTACAACATAGTTTAAATCATGAATGATTTCAGAGAGTTTTTCCCAGAAACGTTCGGAATGGATAGACATTTCTTCACACCATTCCAACTCATTTTTCCTCTCCTTCAAGGCAGGTGCTTTCATTAAAAAATCACCTTTCAATTCATCCATATGTTCATCAACCACATATATTTTTCGAGGATTCCTATTGCCATTTGCATCGATCAATGCCCCAAACTCATATAGAAAACGAAATGCGTCACGCCCGGTTTCTCCAAAACCAATAATCATCGACGTAAAAGGTTTCTTTACACAGGCCTTCGAAGTATCGACATCTGCAAAATTCACGGGATGATTCCTTACATTCTTTTTTAATTGCAATACAGCAAGATTAGACGAGTCGATGATATGAATCTGATGTTTCAACCCATCACATATTTCCAACTTCTGGTTCTGGTTGTTCTTACGCGCATGGCAATAAATCTGAACCTGATTATGGACTCTGTCTTCTTTACATTTCGCCATTTCCTTAAAAACAGACACCGCCTCCAGATTCAGTTCTTCATTGGGAGATAAAAAATAGAAAGTTGCCTGCGGGTACTTCTTGATTAGGTTTCCCAATCTCCTCAATCCGAGATATTTGTATAAATCAAATTCCGATTTGACTTTATCTATAACCCGGCCTGTAATTCCAAATTTAGAGTTAACCAGTATGCCGTCAAGCTCTTCTATCTTTTCTATGAATTTTTCAGTTCCGTCATGAGACGAATTAAAGAAATGACTGAATGTGAACCGACCATGAGAACTGCTTTCATTAGCAGAAAGCAACCTCACAAAAATGAACTTGCAATTCTCCCATCCTTCTTCATTCTTCCCCGTGGGCTCTGCCGCTTTTTTTCTTATACTGTCAGCAAGCAATATCGCATTATCATTGACACCCCAGAAAATAAACAGCCGGCATTTCTTCTTACTTGGAAGATTCGCCACACATAACCGCACCCATGAGATGAATCTGAATCCTAACAGTTTGATGATAAAAACCGCACTCACTATAACGGCCAGGAAATGTATCACAGAAAATATCGTCATGTAGAAAGGATCATGATGCAGTTCTTTAGGAACCTCCAAAAGATCGGAATGCGAAGCGAACATTTCCATAGAAGACAGAGCAGACCTAAATGCCAATGCTATCGAATTACTGTCACTCCCTCCCTCATTGAAAGCGTACCAATATATCAGGAAACCTGCAATAAATACTGTACCTGCAATCCATTTCAGGTTATCCACCAAGAATTTCCGTTTCTTAAAAAGCAGGTATACTAAACCTATCCCGATAATGATTAACAAAAGGGTAGAATACCCCCATTGATTTAAAAAACAAGGGTCTGTCGCGTGCTGTGCATTGCATTCACCAGTTTGAGAGATTATTGTGCTTAACATATACATATTCGATAGATTGATTATTTATTCTACAAATTTATACAAAATATTGAATAACAAATAGGTTAGTGACAAAAAACTCCGGCTTGTCAACTTCCACATCACAATTTCACTCCATCCCAATGCATCACTGCCACCCACTCTGTCGGCTGACAAGTTCCGCAAGAACGGTGCGGAACCGTAGCGACCACCAAGTCACAATGGGAAGACAGTACGATTCTTAACTCCTTCAGCAACATATCCATTTGAATGATTAAATGAAGATATTTCGTCATACACCGGATCACCCGTACATACTGATAAATGCACATATCCTCTCCCCGCCTTATCTCCCCTAATGTTTTAGGAGAGATAGCTAATTCGCTTATGAAAAAATTGTTACTAAAAATACGATCCGTATCCATTAAAGCCAATACCAAATTGCTTAAGAACTCATAAGGTTCCTGTTTTTCTTTTGCCATGTCACTCGATGATTAATAAATTATAATATTTCATTTTTTATTTGCTTTATCAAGTACTATCCACATAGGGAAGCAACCCTATTTTTAATATCCCGACCTTTGTTCCCGTTATCTGATAATCAGGTAGCGCAATCCTACAAAAACAATTTTATATGAAAGTCTTAGAAGAAATCAAAGTCTCAGTTTACAAAAACGTGTATTCAAAAAAGCCCCAAGTCATGTCTTTCCTTGAGGTCATCATCATGTGTATTCATCCTGTTTATGCAACGATTATCAACTCTATCCGCCGATATCATGCGGAAGGAGACCATGCCGCCGCACAGAAATTGAAGAGTCAACTCCCCTGCTTCACTCCGGCGGGCACATTTGACGGAGCGCATGCCATCAAACATTTTCTGCTCCCCAGCCATATTGTCGGGCTTGATTACGACCATGTAGCCAATCGTCTGGAAGTTATTCAACGATGCGCGGCAGATCCTCATACGGTGGCAGCAATAGAAAGTCCGACCGACGGTGTGAAAGTCTTCGCCTATGTGGAAGGTATCGAAGGCCGCCATCGTGAGGGGCAACAACTGGTGAGCCGTTATTACAACCAGTTGCTCGGATTGGAAAGCGATCCGGCGTGTAAAGATGAAAGCCGCCTCTGTTATTTCAGCTATTCCCCCAACGGTTATATTGCCAGTCTTTATCAGGCATTTGTTCTGGAACCGCCTGTGAAAGAAGAACCGGAAAATGTATCTGAAGAAGAAATCTCCCAATTTATTTCGTCCTATATTTTCTTTCATCCGCTAACAGCCGGTCAACGCCATTCCAACGTCTTCAAACTTGCCTGTGAAGCCTGCCGCCGGCACTATCCCCAGGAAAGCATATTACGCGAACTTACCGCATTTTTCGAACACACAGATTTTCGTCCCGAAGAGCTAACAAGTGTTTTATCGTCTGGATACAAACAAGTTAATGAACATGCATTCACTTCCACCTCAGCCAATGAGCCCTCCTTTCAAAAGGACATAAGGACAAAAAGACCTTATGGTACTACAGAAAATTCCGATGCCGACGACGAAGCCTATTGGTTGGGAGAGGAATTCCGGAAGGGAACTCCTTTATTTCCCCGAAGTTTGTACAATAATCTTCCCGATTTACTGAATGACTGTATCATCGAAGACGGAAGCGAACGCGAACAAGATGTCGCTCTCCTTTCCGATCTCACAGCCTTGAGCGCAGCACTCCCGCAGACTTTCGGAATTTATAATCATAAGAAATACTCCACGCATATATTCAGTGTCATACTTTCGCCTGCCGCCAGTGGTAAAAGCATCGCCCAAACCGGTCGATACCTGTTGGAAGAAATACATTCAGAAATTCTTGCCACCAGTGAATCCATGATGAAAAACTACCAAACTGTACATAATAACTGGCAATCAGAATGTCAAAAACAGAAAAAGAAAGGAGATGCATGCTCCGAAGAACCGCAAAGACCTCCTTTCAAGATGTTATTCATTCCTGCCACCACCAGTTATACCCGCATGCAAATGCAGATGCAGGACAACGGTCCACAGGGAAGCATCATTTTCGACACGGAAGCACAAACGCTATCCACAGCCAATCATCTGGATTGTGGCAATTTCGACGATATGCTCCGCAAGGCTTTTGAGCACGAAAATATAGAGTCTTCCTACAAAGCCAACGGCCTCATTCCGATCTATATACGCCATCCCAAATTGGCTTTGCTGCTGACGGGTACTCCCGGACAAATAGACGGTCTGTTGAGCAGCTACGAAAACGGATTGCCCAGCCGCACCCTGATTTACACTTTCCGCGAAGCCCCGCACTGGAAAGAGATGGGCGACGACTGCATCTCGCTGGAAGATTCTTTCAAACCGATCGCGCATCGTGTTTCTGAATTATATAACTTCTGCCTGGCTCATCCGGTTCTTTTTCATTTCAACCGCCTGCAATGGAACCGTCTGAATGAGATTTTCTCACGTATGCTGTCCGAGGTGGCATTGGAAGGCAACGATGACCTCCAAGCCGTAGTGAAACGCTATGCTTTTCTGGTGATGCGCATCAGCATGATCCAGACCCGTATCCGGCAATTTGAGGCATCCGATCTTTCTTCCGAGATTTATTGCACGGATGCTGATTTTGAGCGTTCTCTTCAAATCGTTCTATGTTGTTACGAGCATAGCCGTTTGTTGCACTCATCCATGCCGTCTCCTTCGGTCCGTCCACTGAAGAATCCGGACACTATTCGTAATTTCGTTCAAGAGTTGCCCGACAGTTTCACGACAGATGAAGCGATTCAGATTGGCGCAAAATATGATTTCAACCATCGTAAGGTAACACGTCTGCTAAAATCGCTTAATGGAGTAAAGATCAATAAGATATCCCATGGTTCTTACACCAAGATGAATGAGCAATAGTCACATCTGTCCTTTTTGTCCTTTTGTCCTTTTGAAGAGTCCGGAAAAACATCGGGAGATTTGAAAAAAACATCGCAATGATTGAAATCAAACATTGGGAAGTTTCGATACAAATCTCCCGGTGTTTTTTCTTTTTATCTGTACGCCTGTGTGCGTCACTATGCGTCATGCCGCTTTCCCGATGTAGTACTTTTGTCATGTAATCGATTACAAGGCAATTAAAAATTAATGATTTAAAATTAAAAGTTATGGCACAGAATTACACTCTCATGGCTCGTAAGAACCTGTTGAAACCTAATGAAACTCCGAAGTACTATGCAGTGGCGCGTAGCGGTCGTAAAGTGACGGTCAAAGAAGTTTGTAAACGTATCACTGAACGTTCTTCTTATTCCAAAGGTGAACTGGAAGGTTGTATCGGTGAGTTTTTGCTCGAAATCGTCAATGTACTGGAGGAAGGAAATATCGTCCAGATGGGGGATTTGGGTAATTTCCGTATGAGTATCAAGACCGGTACTCCTACCGATACGGCAAAGGAATTCAAGGCATCGTGCATCAATAAGGGCAAAGTGCTTTTCTATCCGGGTAGTGATCTCCGCAAGTTGTGTAAGACGTTGGATTATACATTATATAAGAGTGATTCTTCCACTGATTCGGATAAAGATCCGCTTCCTGATGATGGCGGTGATGATAATCAGGGAGGTTCCGGCAGCGGGGAAGCTCCGGATCCGGCAGCTTAATCCGTCAGTTACGGGTTGGTTATTGAGTTTATGATGTATCAGTAGTATTTATTCTTTAATTCAAATTTATATGAAAAAGCAACTTTGGAAAAACATTCTCCAGTTTATCGTGACTATCGCAACTTCAATCATTTCAGCTATCGGTGTAACGTCCTGCGTGGGGCATTAATCTCCTGCTGACCGATATGGAATATTCAGAAGAAAGCTATCTCCCACGTGAGATTAAGTTGTTGGTGATTCATTGCAGCGCAACGCGCTGCAATGTTTCCTTCACCGTAGAACAGCTTCGACAATGTCACCTGCAACGAGGTTTCAAAGATATAGGGTATCATTTTTACATCACCCGTAACGGGGAACTTCATCATTGTCGCCCGGTATCGGAGCCCGGTGCGCATGTGCGAGGTTTCAACCGGCATAGTATTGGAATTTGCTATGAAGGTGGGTTGGATGAAGAAGGTCGTCCGGCGGATACGAGAACACAGGCGCAGCGCTTCGCGCTACTTGACTTGTTGACGATTCTCAAACATCAGTATCCGGATGCGCAAATCCTGGGACATTATCAGCTTAGTGCTTCGATCCATAAAGCTTGTCCTTGTTTTGACAGTCAAAAGGAGTATATGGATATATAAAAAGAACTACGGGAGCTGGCGAAAGTGCAGTCTCCCGTAATTCTTTTTTATGTTTATATCATTTATAGTTCTCCCGGCTTTCCCAAGTAATAGGTAATAAGCCGTACTTCTCTCACAGAAAATGCCTTTGTCTTCGGATGAAAGTCCGTAGATAGTATCTCATTCATCAGCGGCTTGCATCTCCGCATCCACCTCCGGAGTTTATTGACCGAAGCACGAATTGTCAAATCCGGAAAATACATCTGGGCCAACTCTTGTTTATTATAACATTTCACTACAAAATCTGAATGTTCCATCGTTTCCTTATTACTGTTTTCTATGCTATAAAGTTACAAATATTTCAACATATAAACAAAGAAATCTGATATTATTATCCAGTATTATGAGAATAAAAAGAAATATCAACGATCTTCACAGACAGTTGATATAGTGGGAAATTCACATCGGCTTTAACCTCCGATGTCAGGGCGTAGATCAGAAATGCACCGTCGTGCTATTTCCAATCCACAATGTAGGAGAATCATGCTTTTTACAGCACGAAGCTAGGGACCTACATTTTTTCATCTCACATGCGAAACACTCACGTGTTTATTACATCTCAACATTTTCAACATTTATTTTATACCATAATTATTTTCATGAATATCAACTTATACAATCAAACGCCCCAACTCTTGCTAGCTTATTTATACTTATACCCTCTATTATAGACGCCCCCCATAATAAGCACATAAAAACTGCCAATATACAACTTGACGTTTATAGCGACTCGGATGAGTAATAAAACGATAAAACCATTCCATTCCTATATTTTGAATCCATCTTGGAGCACGACTTACTTTGCCGGTAAAAACATCAAAACTACCTCCTAAATTCAAATAAGTAGCAGTATGAATTCTATACAATTCATCCATCAACAATTCTTGTACCGGAAATCCCATTGCCACGAAAACAAAATCCGGCTGCTTTTCCTTCACATCAACCAATAAAGCCTCTTTTTCTGAAGTTTCCTTGATAAAACCATTGCGATATCCTACAATATTAATATCCGAATAAAGCTCTTTCAATTTCTTTACTGTGGCACAAATAGTATCCTCTGTACTTCCAATTAAATAAAATGTTTTCAAGGAATGATACCTTTTTATTAATTCCAGCCACAATTCACACCCCGGAATACGTTTTAACCCCTTCTCACCTTTACGGTACATAGCCTTTATAGCTCCACAACCATCTGCATACCCGATATTGGAATTGATTATATCTGCCACTTTTCCTTCTGCCCTCATTATAATTTCAGCATTCAATGACAATAACAGTTTCTTTTTATCGGTCGTATAATCTATCAATTCCTCCATATCCTGAAACGGATATACATTCACATTTTTAATTTTTACCGGAATAACCTTCATTTCATTTGTTTTATAAGAAAATCCACAATGCGTCTACAAGCCTTACCATCACCATAAGGGTTAACCGCTCTACTCATTTGTTCATAATGAATCTTATTATCAAGCAATTCAGAAACTTCTGCCACTATCTTATCATAATTAGTTCCTACTAGTTTTACAGTTCCCGCCTCCAATGCTTCCGGACGTTCCGTTGTATCACGCATAACCAAAACAGGCTTTCCCAAACCAGGAGCTTCTTCTTGAATACCACCGCTATCAGTAAGAACAATAGTGGATTTTTCCATCAAATAAACAAATAAAAGATACTCCAAAGGTTCTATAAAGAACATATTTCCCAAGTCGGTCAGATTCTCACCAAAAACCTCATGAATTGGTTTACGAACATTAGGATTCAAGTGCATTGGGTAGACAAAATCTACATCAGAATGCTTTATTGTTAATGCTTTTATAGCCTGGCACATTGAAATAAATCCATCACCGAAATTTTCACGCCGATGCCCTGTTATAAGAACCAACTTCTTACCGTTGATTAAACGCCCCATATTATAACCGTTTCTCTTTAAAGCATTTCTCAAAAAAGCATCCAAGTCGTCATCATTTTTTATCTTATTCACCACTATATGAAGTGCATCGATTACAGTATTACCCGTAATTACTATTTTTTCTTCCGACACACCTTCATTTAATAAATTCTGTTTGCTCAATGATGTCGGAGCAAAATGATAGCCAGCAATGCGTCCAGTAATCAACCGATTCATTTCTTCCGGCCACGGACTGTAAATATTATGAGTACGCAACCCTGCCTCTACATGCCCTACTGGGATTTGCTGATAAAAAGCAGCCAATGCAGCAGCTGTAGAAGTTGTAGTGTCACCGTGTACCAATACCAAATCTGGCTGAACGGCCTTAAGTACATCACGCATACCTGTCAGAACACGAGCTGTCACATCATATAAGTCTTGCCCCTGCTTCATAATATTCAAATCATAATCCGACTGGATATCAAAAATTTGAAGAACCTGGTCCAACATTTCACGATGTTGCCCCGTTACACATACTATAGTTTTAAATTCATCGGAACGTAGTTGAAACTCCTTAACCAAAGGTGCCATCTTTATAGCCTCCGGACGTGTACCGAAAACCAACATTACTTTATTCATAAAAAACTGTTTTATTTAAATGAGAGATTTGTAATAGCTCTTTAAAATTTCTATATTTTTATCAAGAGAAAATGATTCAGATATCAGTTGATAGGATTCTTGACTAAATTCTTCTCTCAAAGATCTATTTTCTATAATTTCTTTCATTGTCTCTGCTAAAGCATCAATATCACCAGGCTTTACCAAAAAGCCATTTTTATTGTTATGCAATACTTCCGGAATAGAAGCTATATCCGTGCTAATATTAGGAATACCATAAGCCATTGTTTCAAGAATAGTCATAGGAAGTCCTTCATTATAAGAAGGCAGAATGTTAACCATTGTATGCTCCATAAAAATCTTTTTTTGTTCGCCCACAATCCAACCTATATGAGCAATACGATAACTGATACCTAATTCATTTATCATTTGTTGAACTTTATCTATTTCTCCATCACCACATAAATATAACTTTATATTTTTATCAATCTGAGAGTCTAACAATTTTATGGCTTGTAATAAATCGTATATACCTTTACGCTCACAGATCACTCCAAGAAAAAGAATGTTTTTCGCATCTTTATTATATGGATTATAAGAATAGGTTCTCACTGCATTATGTAAAACTTTTACTTTAGCATTCGGGGCTTTCTCCTTCAATAAACGGACAAAACTTTCACCTAAAACTATATTCAAATCAGTCAACTCAAGGATATGCCTGACATATTTCTTTCTTTTTTCGGGAAGATTTGCATAAAATTGTTCAAACTCCGCCGCATGATGATGCATCACAGTTTTAATACCTAAAAAACTGAACGTTTGTACTAAAAATGCTTTTCTAAAGAAACTTCCTCGTTCTGCCGTATGTAAATGCACTATATCAACCTTACCTATTAGAGTCAGACATAATATCCTAATATATGCCCACATAAAGTACAATATCAGAATATATTTATGTGCATTAATATGAGTAGGTATATAGGATATTTTCACATCCTTCCAATCTTTACTATTAAGATAGTTATTCACTACCGACACCATTCCACCTTTTATAGAAAGAGCAGAACCACACATTAAAACATTTGTCATATTTTCTTAGCTTTATATTATTCTAAATCATCTAACCCGATAAGTCCAGGATAAAATTTTATAAACTAAAAAACCGACTTTATGCTTCATTTTCTCACTATAAAACCAATCCCTCCATAACGATTGATCAGCATATTGAGCCAGCACCTTTTCTGTCTCTTCATATATACTTTTAGACTTGCTCAATATAGCTTCTTTCATGACATTACGTCTTAAATCAGATTTTGCTTTATATATAGACTTCGGATTGACAGCAATTTGATGTTGCCTTGTATAATCAAGAATTATATTAAACACTATCAAAGCATCAGCTCTGACACTACAGATTTTTCTGTTTCTTGTTACACTATTCTGATTCACTCGATATCCGTATAACTCAGCATTGTAATAATAAAAGCTATTCGCATGACACAATAGCTTAAACAACACAATCCAATCTTCACCAATACGAATACCAGGGGGGAAACGAATTTCATGTTCAAAGAAAAGAGAACGCTTATAAATCCCCCCCGCAACACCCAAATTAGCTTTCCGTTGTATCACCAAATCTATATATTCCTCTCTGTCGCAACTAAAAGACGCTTCATATGAATGTATCTTTTTACTGTTTTTAAAAAGATACATTCCAAAACGCGTCAAATCATATTTATAAAATTGTATCTGATGATAAAGAATATTCAAAGCATTCTTTATCAACACATCATCTCCATCTATAAACAAAATCCATTCACCTGACGACTGCTCCAGACCTAAATTCCGAGCGCAACTTACTCCCTGATTTACTGTATGTATGGTTTTTAGGCATTTATATCGAGAAGTATATTCATCACAGATCTTGCCTGAACCATCGGTACTCCCGTCATCTACCAATATTATTTCCTGTTCGCACGGACTGTCTTCACAAATCAGACTATCTATGCACTGTCTCAACCAATCTTCACAGTTGTAAACCGGCACTATTACTGATACTTTCATTGATAATAAATTTACATCAATTTAGACAGCCCACGTTCTATTCCCCACTTCACGACATTAATCCGATGAACAGAAGATGAAAAATGTAGTATCAACCATATTATCATTTTCCCCGTAAATCCACAGTGGGAGTATAAAATCTCCAACTTATTGCGAAACATATCACGATAATGGTTATCTATTGAATTTACATAATTTGAATAAGCCAATCTAAAAATTAAATCACGTTGAGCACCGATACAAAATTCATCTATATGCGCTATAAAATCATCGATAGCTATCAGGCGTGATTCTATGTTTTTTTTACTGGGAAGTTGTGTAATACTCCCCTGACGAATGTTATAAACATAGGTATCCATTTTACAGATAGCATAAGATTTTACGCATTTAGCAGCAAAGAAATTCCAATAATCATCTTCATGCAAAAGTCCTTCCTTGAAAAACAAGTCATGCTGAACCAACCATTCATGTTTTATTAATTTATTCCAGGCAGTAGGCGGATAAATCGAACGTAACATATATCTTTTTATAATCTTTTCATCATCAGTATACTCAGATACACGTTTATTATTCATCATACTGAGATACTCATATCCAGGCTTTGTAACTACAGCACCAGCTTGTACAATTTCAGCTTGCGGATATTTATGAGCCATATTCATTAGCTGTTCGAGACATTCCGGCACCAGCCAGTCATCACTATCCAAGAAATATAAATAAAATCCATGAGCCATATAGATTCCCTCATTACGTGCCGCAGACAACCCGCCATTTTTTTGTCTGTGTTTTATCGTAAAACGAATGGGACCATTATATCCGTTCAGTATTCTTCCTACGATTTCCATACTAGCATCAGGAGAACAATCATTCACTATAATGCATTCTATCCCTTCATTATATGTTTGATCAATAACAGATTGGATACATTTCTCAATATATTCTTCAACATTGTAGACAGGAATAATTATCGACAACTCTATTTTCATATCCATTTATTTAGATTCAGCTTCTTTTATAAAACATTGAGGACGATAACAAGAATAAATATAAAGCTGCTTGTATTTAATGAACAATGCCGTTACAATCATATAATAAGCAAACGAACAATAAATATTAGTCAGAAAGACTGACAACACGTATCCTCCATGCAACAAATAGTTATCAAGTTTATTCCTACAGGCAATATTGGTTCTATTTATCAACAAAAAGAAAAAGAATATCCAAACCAAAAGACCTATATAACCAGAAGAAGCAATAGCGTCCAAATAAAGGCTTTCAAAGTACCAAGCATCTGTAGCACCATGATACTTCATGTTATGCACTATCGGATAACCATACCCCAACCCAGCAAAAAAATGGTCGGAAATAAGATGATTGACATAAATGGCTTGTCTTACACGCATACTTTTATCTGACCCTTTAAAATCATGTTCGGCAGCCAAATCATCATCCCAGAAAAACAAAGCCGTCTCAATATTGGAATGGTAAACATCGCGCACAACCGGAACATTGATATACAAAACAATACCGACAATCACGATAGCTATGCCTCTTATCAGATTCTTTCTTGTAAAAATACCTTTGTTCACAAATATACAGCCAAGAAGTAATAACATTGGCACAATAACAGAGCGCTTAGTAGAAAGAAAACAATTCAGGACTGCTAATATGATAAAACTATTCTTTAAAATCTTATTGTCTATTTTCTGATAGAATAATCCAAAAGTCAGCATAATCAATGAAATCTGTCCCCAAGGTATGGCTCCTTCTGATTGATTTCCTGATGCACTTGAGCTTAAAACCCCTCTTAATATTTCCGTACCGTTCCCTACATACAACTCCCCCGAATAATCGAATGCATTCGCAAAAAGCAAGACGTACAAGTTTATATGGGTGATATAAGTGACAATTCCCCAAACTCCTATTATCAGATAAGAAATAATCAATGTTTTCACACACAAGCGAAGTTCATCTTCATTCTTTATGGCAATCATTATCAAAAAAAAGGGTGAAACTTCCGTTAACGCAAACTGTATAAGACTTCGATATTGAAAACTATAATCGACTACACCAAAAACGCCCAATACCGCAATTGGAAAAATGAGATAAACGAAAGGAAATGTAGCGGCTTTTACATTCTTCTTACTTTTTCTCCATCTCATATGCCTTACCATAGCAAAAAAGATGAGAATAATCAGCATAAAAGTGTATAAACTTAATCCTGCAACCCGTGTCGGAGTAGGTATAATCATTTTTATTGCAATATAAAATGCACAACCATAAGCCAACGACTTAAAGCATAGGCAAAAATGTATTAATATGATAAGTATTACCAATATATGCAACATACTCAAGAATTATGTTTTATCTCAGATGTTTTATTCGTTTTGCCCTAACTGATTTATAACATTCTCAAATTCGTTTAGATACATATTTTTATCAAACAAACGCGAACGTTCAACACTATTTTGACTCATAACAGTACGTTTAGAAGGATCATTATACAACTCCATAATCGCTTTCTGGATATTATTCACAAGATCATGTTCTTTATCTATAAACAAAGTTGTTGCTGGCGTACCCTCTTCAACCATCCCCCCCGAACGGGTTGCAATAGTAGGGATTCCCGAAGCTAAAAATTCTAATATTGCTATGTTAAAAGCTTCTTCACAAATACTTGGCACTACTGCTATATCAGCCGATTTATGGTAAAGATACAGGTTCATATTATCAATATAGCCGGTAAATACAACCCTATCTTTATGCTGAGCAGCCATATTGCAAATAGAGGACTGATAATCTGTCATTTTGGCTCCTTTAAAATCGGACGAACCCACAATCATCACTTTTATTTTAGGATTATCAATAGAAAGGACAGCTTCTATCAGTTCTTTCACTCCTTTTACTTTGATAACCCTTCCACAGTAAATTATTACAAAATCATCCAATGAAAGCCCTAATTTCCGACGTATTTCAGATTTCTCCTTGAAGTGAATATTCTTAGCAAACTTAGACAAGTCTATCCTGTTTTTTAAAACCAATATAGACATATCTTTTTTAGTCATAGATGACATGAATTGCTTTTTAACAAAATCACCTACTGCAATAATATGACCAAATGTATTTTCCAGAAAAGGAGTGGAGAAAGTCTCACAATGTATATGATTGACAAATTTATCGGCTCCATACATTTTGGAGGGCTTAGAGAAGACACCAACTTCACAACCTTCACTGATTATATAATCAAATTCAGCTCCTTCATTACACAAAAAGTTTTTCACTCTACGATTAAAAGGAAGTATGATTGATATATCATTTCCTGTTAATTTCCTCACCCCTCCTCTTAATTTCCACCAAAGTTTATTCTCTCTATATTTAGGATGTTTTAACTGTATAAAATGGGTATACTTGTATTTCTTAAACTCTTGTTCAACCATTGAATCATAACACTCCACTACTGTAAACTCGAATTTTGGGGTTCTCTCATTTTCATTTATCAATAGTTCTATTAATTGTTCAATAGCACCTCCTTTTATAGCCGGTACAGGCAAAGCACCACACGTAACAAAACAAATTTTTCTCATTCCTTCCGCCTTTTCGATATTTTATTTAAGACAAAAGCGCTCATATTCAGCATATTCTGCTTATTAAAATATAAATAAAGTAATAAACATGCAGTATAAGCAAAGACAAGCTTCCAATCATCCAAAATCAAAATCACTACATATGCTAACATTAATATCAATAATTGTTTCACCATATACCAACTACAGGTGAATTTCACAAACCTACGAGAATAATACACTCGAGAAAGAGCTGTCAACAGATGAGATAAACAAATAGCCACACTGGCTCCCCATAACCCCCATTTAGGAATCAGTAAAAAATTAAATATCACCGCTGCTACTCCACCTACAACTACTGAATAGAAAGTATATTTACTTTGTCGTACAGCTGAAAATATAGTGCCTAAAAAGGCACTAGCATTTGAAAAAATTACTGAAATAGTTAGCAGTGGAATATATACCCATGCCTCATGAAACTCTTTTGCTGTCATTAAATTGATAAAAAGTTTAGCAAACATCAATATGATAAAATAGACCAACATCTGCACAAACATAATCATCTGAAACATTTTATTGTAATAGATAGCAAAATCAAGTTTCTTATATTCTTCAACAACAGTAACAATCCACGCTTGCTGGAAAAAATTAAAAACTAAATTCATAATTCCCGGTAATTTCCCTGCAACCGCCATCAACCCAAGAGCAAATAAACCTACATAATCTTCTAATAAAGGTCTGTTCAACCCCGAAATTAGCCACCACAATATAGAAGTAGGTATCAATGGAATAGAAAAACGAAGCATTTCTATCAAAGCTTCCTTATCCCAATCATTAATAGACAAATACTTATAGGATTTAGAATAAAAAAATGTAAATAATGCCGTAGCAATATTGGCTCCAATAGTTGCTAATACAAAGCCATATACTCCTTGGGTAGGTATCAAAAGAAAAGAAAGAAATGCTGTCGTTATCGTCTGTACAATACCTGTAAAACTGAACACAGACATTTGGTTGATACCTCGACAAAAGTCCTGTGTATATTTTTGAAAAACATTAGAAATAAGAATTCCATAGATAAACCATATATTATCTATGAAAATATTTTTCATAGGCAAATAAGAGATACCCCAAAATACAAACATGCATATTATGGAACACAAAAACTGAAATATAAACCCAGTAGAAAAGTAATTACATACTTTTTGCTTCGTGGCTCCTACCGGATATATGTATATAGCATCGCTTATGTCACAAGCAACTACATTGAGTAACAAATTTGCATAAATAATCAAAAGATCAGTAGTTCCATAATCAGCGGGTGAAAGCCAGTTTGTATAAAACGGCAACATGAAGAACCCCATCAATTTAGAGCCAATGTTACCAATTACTATAAAAGAAATATTCTTTACTAGTTTATCACTACGCCCCATAGGTAGTCTTTTGCATTCTACAATACAACACAATTAATGGAATAAAACCTGTTTAGCTTCTTTCAGCGTCAAGAACCCCTCATCGCGAATAAGTTCCTCATCCATCTGTTCACCCCACCAATCTATATTGGCATCTGCTCCGAAAGATAAAGCAGAGGAAGAGTTAACTGTTACCACACATTCAAACGAAACTCCCATGAAAGCAAGCATTTGCATTGGCATATCCTTATTAAAATGCAACGCTTTTGGAAATTCTTTCTCATAATTCCTTCCATCACGCGGATGTTTTTTTATAATGATATTTTCCTCACCGTAATGTGCGATTATTGTACGGTACATTTCAATCTGTTCTTTATCTGACATTTTCCCATCTTCAACAAAAGCTTGGGTAAGAAGTAGCACTTTACGACTTGCTAATTTTTGAAGATCCTCTTTGTTTAAATCAAATATGCCAAGAATATATTGCTTCTTTTCCTTAGAACTACTTTCCCATTCTTCAGATAATCTTTTTACTATATTCTTTTTCTTTTTATGATAAGGCTTATTATAAGGGGAAGATGTATAAATAGTTGTAACCATACTGCTTGTTCCTACAGGATGTTGGTAATAATCTCCAAAGAGTAAACGTTTTAGCTTTTTTTTCAAGAGAGAATATGTTTCAAATTCTTTATATTCGCGATAGAGATTTGAATTTTCCCAAATATCTAAAACATTAGGACAATCTTCAATATAATTCATTTTCAGTCCTCTCAATAGATCCCAATAAAAATCTAACCCATAAATATCAGCATCAAAAATAAAAGCCCAGTCCTTTCTCCTTTTTACAAGAGTATATAAAACCAGAACATATTTATTCTTATGCCAAAAATCCTTTAAATCAATAAATGTAGAATTAGGAAACTTATTTCTGATATTTTCAGGTATTGTATGGGCAAAAAAGAAAAATGTATTGTCAATCTCCTTTTGACTACTCATCAATAGATAGAAAGTAAGTACATATGTAGAGCAAGGTATACATACCCTTGAGGTTTTAGATTTATTCATTTTATTAGAACAATAAATTATTATATACAATTAGCGTTTCAACTTTCCATTAATAGAGCCATAAACCTAATATTTCACTACTTTAGATATTTGTTGTTACAATTATCAGACGCTATTATTATATATACCTTGATATATAATTTCAGCAAGAGTAAAATCTTCCTCCCAATCAATATCCTTGGAATGAGCTCATTCATAATATGGAGCAATGGCTTCTGTCCTATACGATTCTTTACACTTCTCTTTTATAAGAAACATACATTTCAGTAAAATACACAACATCTAGAGTAAAATACACATCATAATAATAGAACGACCTTAGCGTTTTAGCAATATGAGTAAAAACTATCTATTCATCATGTTACTTACCATCATAATTTATGCCTTCCTTTTGAAGCCATTTTTCAGTTCTAATAAGATCCTCTTCATCATGTACATCAAAACTTTCTTTTACAATTATAGGTTTTATATTATTCCCCATAAACATCCAAGGCTGTTGTCCACTTTCTTTTCCATAAATTGACTTTTTCAAATTAAGCGTCCAAAAATTGTGGCATAAAACAAAATTTGCAGGTAAGTCCTGCCGATTGGTAGAAATCTTCTGTCCTGAAAAATCAAACCATGTATCCAAACATCCGTCTGCTCTGAGTCTTTTTGACCGATAAGGATGATTATCCATTTCCAACAATACAGGGACAGATGCTGAAATATCATCATTATTTACTATATTCATTATAGATTCCTCTATCCATTCCTTTTTTACAATACCTGAATTAGCAAGTAAAACAACTAAAATATCAGGCACTATACCCGTTTCCTTCATAACCTCTAATGCGTGTATTATTGCATCCTCATGTTGTGCGGTAGGTAAAGCCAATTCTTTCGGACGCACAATTTTTTTATATCCGCATTGTGCTGCTGCATTCAATATTTTATCATCATCACTACTCACATAAAAGTCCGTAATCAATTCACAAGATTTTGCTGCCATAGCCGGATAATAAAGAAGTGGTTTTCCTAAAACTGGCAATACATTCTTATCTTTCAACGTATTATTTCCGCGTCCGGTAAGTAAAGCAACTATTTTCATAATAATATCAAACCAGCAATACTCTCTGATTCTCGTTTTTAAATTAAACAAATAGGTTATATTTCACAAATCATAAATCAATTAGCCTAATCGAAGAGCTCTTTTATTTAGTAGGCATTCTTCTCCCCCACAACCACATTCGCCACAGTCTTATAAATGATATATATATCAAGCAACATTGTCCAATGCTCCATATACCAAATATCAGCCTTAACACGTTCTTCCATCTGTGAAAGTTCCCTCGTTTCACCACGAAAACCATGTGTTTGAGCCCAGCCTGTTACCCCAGGTTTTATAAAGTGCCGTACCATATACTTATCAATCAACCGGGCGTAAGTCTCCGTATGAGCCAACATATGTGGACGAGGACCTACTATCGACATATCCCCCTTAAAGACATTGATAAACTGGGGAAGTTCATCAATATTAGAACGACGGAGAAAGTTCCCAAAACGAGTTTTTCGGGGATCATCAACCGTAGCCTGTTTGCTATCAGCTTCATCATTCACTTTCATGGAGCGGAATTTGTAACACACAAAATCGACACCATTCAAACCCGTACGCATTTGCTTAAAAAATACAGGACCGGGAGAAGTCAACTTTATGATACTTCCAACTATGAGATAAACAAAGGGAAAAACAGTAACCAGAAAAAGACCGGAGAAAACAACATCAAACATCCGTTTCAATATACGGTTCTCCATCTTACCCAAAGGCTCATAACGCAGATTCAAGATAGGCATATTGCCAACCATACTGTGCCAGATACGACGGGGAAAACCTTTACATACATTAGGAACACCATGAAAATAAAGCAAGTGGTTCTCACAATAATTCATGATAGAAAAATTATAGCGGCCCTCCTCCATTGACAAAGAACAAAAGACATGCTTGATGCCCGGATGTGCAAACATAAAATCTGAAAAAACATCAGGATTGCCCAAATAAGAACATTGAGAGGAAAGAGCATCATTCGGTTTTATATCAAAATAACCTACAACCTCATACAGAGAAGAAGTCAGGGAATTCTCCATCTCCTCATACAAAACCTGCATATTATTACCTCCTCCTATAAAAACGGCATAACGTCTATGCTTTCCCTTAGCACAATAGACTATCAGGACATGACGGATAATAATGCGATAAATACTTAAAATGACAAAGAGGAAAGAAAAATAGGAGACAAAGAAAATAGGAGAATATATAGAAATTCCACTAAAAGTCATGATACATGCCCAAAAGATGGAAAAAGCTATAATATTCTTCAATACACGCAACACTAGCTGGTCGGGACGAATTCCCCGACTATCCCAAACCCTACCACGAGAACCCGAACAGGCCAGGTAACAGAGACTTAATGAAGTCATCATCCATGAGACCCTACAGGAAAAAGGCAAAGAGACAAAAGCTTCTTCCCAAAAGAAAAGGAGAAAGAACAAAACCAAATTCAGAATGATCAGATCTCCCAGAACTGCTATAAATTCTATAAATTTATTGATTTGACTGGCGGTTGATACCATATCATATTAAAGATTGATTTTAGGCACATACTTCTTTGAACTTATTCAGAAGATCTTTTCCAAATAAATTCCAGAATACAACAAAACAAACTGACAGAAAAACAAAAGCTAAAACATATACCTTCCTACTAGTTCCTGAAGGATATAATGGCACAACCGCAGGCTCTACAACCGCAAATACAGGCTTCTCTTCCTGAACTTTGGCTCTAGCGACCTGAAGCTGACTGGCAACCTGACTATATACCTGATAAGCAAGACTCATATCATTTTGTAAACGTTCCTGTTCAGAACGAACACTCTGCAATATGACATTATCATGAGAATCCATATAATCGGCGTATTTTTTCTGTGCTTCGTAATATTCCTGCTGACGTTCTTTAAACAATTTCTCCAAATAGAGACAATCCTCTTTAGATTTGGAGGTACGATAGTCTATGATATATTCCTGCAATTTCTTAACTACAGAGTCAGCAACAACTGCAGCAACCTTAGGATGCTGCAAAGTCACGGAAACGGTAGTCATAGAGGTTTTCTTATCTACAGAAGCGGCAATCTTTTTCTTTAGTGATTCAATCTTCTGAGACTCCTTTTTGGATAATTCAATTGTACCTTGGCTCACTTTATCCGAAAAATCAGATTCATCCTCATTTTCAGTAAACAAGGACTTTACCCCACTAATTACCATACTGGGAAATCCAATAACATAGCTCCACCAAGGGGATGACTCCTCATCTAAATAGGAGCTTAAAGATATTTCTTCACTCCCTGATACAGAAACTTTCATATTAGAAAGTTCCAACAAAAAAGGGGTAGAAGAGACAATATCAGCAGACAAAGAAGCATTCAAAGCATCAGTGCCGTCACCCATAGAAACTCCACTTCCTAAAAAAGAAGCCGCCAAACCGGATATTCCCCCACCTTTGTTATTACCCATTTCCGGAGAAAGGGTGACTTCAACCGTGTACTGCTTAGGGATACTGATTGCTATAATAATGCCAATTATCAGTCCGATGCCAGTCGCTTTATAAATTTTCTTACGAATACCTATAACCTTACGAAGAAGATCCATCAGATCGATTTCAATCTCATCATCATTGTGAGTATTGTGCAACTGTTTTGTTTCCTTTTCAGACGATTGTTCCATCAAAGTAGATATAATAAAGGTATTATAAGGTATTCGTTATTTCTTGATTAAATTAGCAATAGAAGCAACCATCATTCCTAAAGTGCTGAATGTAGTAGCGTAACCTAAGATATTTCCAATATTAGTCTTTTTCTTAGCTTTACTAGGTACAATTATCTCACAACCTGGCTCAATTTGCTTCTTACCACTACCTTTCACTTTAGTTACCTGACCATTCATATAAACTATAAATTTCTTACTCTTCTTTGCATTTTCAGAATAACCACCAGCTTGATCCAGATAATAGTCTATATTCTTTCCTTCCATATAAGAAACTGTATTTGGAACCATTACGGCACCATTAATTGTAACCGTATTATTGTTTTTCGGAATAGAAATCACATCACCCTCACGTAATACAATATCTGCTGTACTACCAGGATTCGCGAGCGCCTTTTCCAAGTCAATACCAACACTAAAGGTATCTTCCACACGAACACCCAAAGAGTCCATCATAGCTTCACCCAACTGTCGACTCATCAAGCGGATCACATCACCCATGCGTTTCTTTTCACTTGCATTGGCCACACGAGTCAATTTGGCACCACGTAAGTAGGCATAATTCGTTGCACCTCCCGCTTTATTAATCAAGTCCGAAAGACGTTCTTCACGACTGGTCATAGCATAAGACCCTCCGAACAGAATTTCACCTTCAACAACTACATTCTGTTGAGCCTGATAACCCGGACTACGACGTACATAAACTTCATCATAAGGTTGAAGGACAAAGCCGGGAGTACCATCCACTATAAAACCTTCTTTCAGGGAGAATGTATATATCTGGCCGATAGTATCGTTGTCTACTGTACTACGAGGATTCTTAATTCTTCGGGATACATCTACACGGACTACAGAAGCGGCTTCACGCAATCCACCTGCCTGAATGATCAAGTCTTCAAGGGTCATGTTATCAGCATAAGGATAAGAATCCGGTTTGGCTACCTCACCGTGGATTACGACATTGCCTCTGTCTTCCAAGTCATGAATACTCGGAATATAAAGGATGTCATTTTTCATCAGGATGATATTTTGAGAAGTACCGTCCATGATGGCTTTGATGTCTACCGGAACAACTTCGGTAGTCAAGTCTTCACGCTGACGGTAGAGAACAGCACGGTTTAAGAAGGCATCACCAGTCAGGCCTTGAGCTTCGTTTACCAGTTCACGGACTGTATTCAGTTTTCCATTCAGCTGGTAGATGCCGGGACGATAAACGGCTCCACGGATTTCAAGTTTATTGATGAAGCGGTTAAGGATGGCTTCGGCGGTCACAACATCACCGTTTCTCATTTTATAGACACTATAGTCAAGGTCTTTGACTGTGTTTACTTCATATTCCTGTCCGTTCTGACGTACGACACGTAAGGAACGGGTGTAAGCGTCAGCTTCAAAGCCACCGGCATAGCTGATAAGAGTGGATAGACTTTCATCCTTTTTCATTTCGAAACGCATTGGGCGTTTCACTTTTCCGTCGATCTTAACCAATACGTCATAGGCGGGGACAATCACTACATCGCCTTCCTGAAGGCGGATGTCATCCTGAATGTTTCCTTTCATGATAAATTGGTAGACGTCGATCGTGGCGATATTTTTGCCGTTACGTACCAGCTGGACATTGCGAAGGCTTCCTATGTCACTGACTCCACCCGCACGGTAAAGTGCATGGAAAACTGTGGCAAAAGAAGAGAGGGAGTAAGTGCCTGGTTGGACAACCTCACCCATTACATTGATCTGGATAGTACGTATGCTACCCAAAGTCAGACGGATGTCAGAGGTGGGATCATTCGTATTATTAAGACCATTATATATCTTGTTTAATGTCTTTTTGAGATAGTCGTTGGCTTCAGCAATGGTTAGTCCGTTCAGGTTGACAGGACCTATTTTCTGAATGTTGATCGTGCCGTCAGGAGAAATATGCTGACGGATAGTGTTCTGGCTGGCTCCCCAGATGTCGATAATCACTTCATCACCGGGACCCAGACGATAGCTTAAGGGAGTGGCGATGTTGACGCTGGGTTCAAAAGTCAGATTACGGGTGTTGAAGATGTTTCGTCCGAAAACCTGGTTGCCACGTGCGAGGTCTTGAGTGCTTGGGTGGTCTTCCAGCATATCGGAAGTATTTTCTTTCATTTCCTCACGCAGGCGTGATTCATTGACATCGGTACCTGTTGCATTGGAAGCATTGACATTGTTTTGCTGCTCATATAGTTGCTTCACACGCGTTGCCTGCTCTTTGGTCACGCCTTTGCGTGCCAGTTCGGAGGCTAGTTGCTTTTGTTCTTTACCCTGGCGGATGCCGTCCTTGACATATTCAAGAACTTGAGAGTCGCTCATGTTTTGAGCCATTAAGGGAGAACAAACTCCCAACAGCAGAATGAATAGAAATACGTTAAAGTTTTTTAGTATCGTCATTGGTAATCTTTGTAGGTTCTACATAACCGATTGGCATATCGACACAAGCACAGCCAAGCATATTTAAACGAACGGCAATCTTACTCTTTCCGGCTACAGTCACAAGTTCGCCGACAAGCCCGCTCAAAGGACCTTTTATGACACGAACTTTCTCACCACGCGCCAGTGGAGTATCATTCATACAGACTGCTTCTTCGGAATAATCGAGCATAAAACGGAAACGTGCCATCTGCTCGTCAGGAATAACGGCAGGAGTACTCTCTCCACGCATCACCATATAACGGCTGACCGTAGAAAATGAAAGAACTTCCATACGTTCTTTTGGATTGACATGTACAAAAACCATCATTGGGAGTAAGACTGTATTAACCATCTTACGACGGTCGCTCCATTGATGAATTTGCTGCTGAACGGGAACAAAAGAATCAATTCCCATTTTAGATAAACGTTCGGCAACTTTCTTCTCATGATGCATTCGAACAAGTGCTACATACCAACGTTTTGAGTGTGCTACGCCTTCCCCTGTCCCACTACTAGGCCCGGCATTTACTGATTTCGGTTTCGTTAAAATCATATTTTTTTACCCCATGTTATTCCGTTACTTCTTAGGTAACGGACAACACACATTTAGAATACACATCGTTGTGAAAAAAGATAAAAAATCGATTATGAGGGAATATAAAAGCAGGTACCTAACATTCAATATAAAGCATTCTTGAATTTAGGTAATAAAAAGTCTTTGAGCATGAAGATGTTATCCTTCATGTTCAGATAGATTCATGTTGCATATTTTAGAGAAAAAGGAAAAAAAGAAGTTTTTTGTTTGTTTGCTATTAATATTTTTACCTATCTTTGTAGCGAATATATTTCCGTTACCTAAGAAGTAACACTAGCATTAAATCCCTAATCCATAATGCTTTAATAATACTAATCAGAACATTTTAAAATTACAAACGTAAGAATAATTCAATTTATTCACTTTTGTTCTTTCTTCCAATTCGAAACCCTTTAAATATATCTGTGTTGTTTTAATAGATTTGTGTCCTAGTGATTCGCTAATCATTTCGATAGGTACACCTCTGTACTTGGCAGTCGTAGCCCAAGAATGACGAAGCGTATACGACGTGACGGGCGAATGTAGCCTTAATTTTCTGGACAGGCTTTTCAACTCATTATTAAAACGTCTCAAAGCTGACTGATACTCACGATAGGCTCCTTCTTCATTCCGCTTGTACGCTCCGCTTAATATCCGGAAAAGATAATCAGGATAATCGGAACTCCGGGCATCTGATTTATTATACAGTCCCCCAATTGCATTCTGCGCTGACTCTAACACTTCTATGCTCATAGGAGTACCGGTCTTGATGCGATTGTACTTTAAAAGTCCCCGCTCCAAATTGGACTTTTCCAAATGGGCTAAATCAGAAAAAGGCATTCCACAAAACTGAAATAACAGATTGGCAATGGCTTGCGTCCGGCGAAGCTTTTCCGATTGAGGATCTTTGTTTAATAGCATGTGAAGTTCGCCGATCGGGATAGCTTTCTTCTGACGTGTGTCTACCCCGGTAAAAACATCCCGGAACAAACCATGCACATAAGGAGCTTGATGCATATCGACACCACGATTGTAGATACTACGCAGCATACGCATATACGTAGAAATCGTATTGGGCTTCAAACGGGAAGCCATCAGGTAGTTGCTATACCTCTTTAGAGTTTCACGGTTTATCTTACTAAACGTGATGGATTGAGTTCCACAAAACTGCGAAAAAGAACGAATAGCGTGTTTATACACATGGGCCGTAGAATAACGACCCTCTTGTCGCAAACAATCAATGTAATTGTTTGCACAAATAGTAAATCGATTTTTTTCCATAAATTATAAC
Organism: Bacteroides sp. L008; assembly: GCF_040812255.1. Taxonomy (NCBI): domain Bacteria; kingdom Pseudomonadati; phylum Bacteroidota; class Bacteroidia; order Bacteroidales; family Bacteroidaceae; genus Bacteroides; species Bacteroides sp. L008. Next base: position 1,845,638 of record NZ_JBFNXO010000001.1, read on the forward strand.
TTATCTCATACGTGTTATTAAAAACGTGCGGAATATAGTAAGATTATAGATAAAATGAACCACAATTTTTAATTTACTCACTATTTTAGATGGATTTTCAATTTATTTCTAAAAAAAATAAGTGAAGACATGCAGTATTTTCAATAACCGTGCATTTAACTTATAACAGAGGAAAAAAGAGAAATCAAACCATAATATCATTAAAACCTACAACCTGAGCTTAACAAGTGAAGTGGGGAAAATAAAAAAGAGAGAGAGTTTTTTATACAACGTCCCCAAAAACGAGGAATCCCTGCCAATTTTCGAGTTGGCAGGGATTTATTTTTTATCTTCAAGAAGATGATCTTTTTACTTGCAGTATTTTGTAATCAGCTCATCGACATTCGGATCACCCAATTCTTTCGCTTTCTTAAAGTTGCCGCAAGCTTCATCTGTCTTCTTCAGCTGTATCTGGCAAAGTCCCAATAAACGGTAAGCCTCACCATATTTGGGATCAGTCTTCAATATATTATTCAAAATCTGAATGGCTTCTTCATACCGTCCTACACGGAGGTTTACAACCGCATGCTCTGCCTGATAGGTGAGGTCTGTCGGATTCATCTCGATGGCCTTGGCAATATCGTCTAAAGCGCGTTGAAACTGACGGGCTTTCAAAGCTGCCTGTTCGCGATAATAATAGAACACGTCGTTCACTTCTCCTTTGACTGCCGTATGGTAAGCATCATAATCGAGCATTGCATTTCGCGCCTGACCGGCATTCATATTCATCTGCGCACGCTCCAACAAGTATGGAGCAAAGTCGGCCGTAATCGGTTGCGGGCAACGGGCAATACAGCTATCCATTAAGGCTACCACTTCTTTCGGATCCCCTTTCAACAGTTCCTTCGTTTTGGCAGCACTAAAGAAAGTGGCCGGAGAAGCAATATTGCTGGCATTTACCTTTTCATAAGCAGCCAAAGCACCGGCATAGTCTTGTTGGGCAAACAGTATATCGCCTTCCATTTGAGTGTAAATTGGCAGCGGATCAATAGCGATTGCCTGACGGACATTCTTCAAAGCGGTGTCATACGTCCAGTCTTTGTAAGTTTTCTCCGGCTTCGATAATTGATAAGCATACATCAGCTTACCGATATTATAATATACATCATCTTTCTTCTGGGCTACTTTCAGTGCCTGATTAAAGTCGGCAACGGCTTTATCATACCAGGTCTGGTCGTCTTTACCTTTAGATGCATAATAATTGGCACGACGGAGATAACCATCTGCATTGGCAGGGAACTGGCGGATGAAATCGTCCAACAGCTTTTCATAGTCCTCGCCCGAGAGGCTCGAAGAGGCCATAAACAGATATACTAATGCCTGATCTTCCGTTTCGGGTAAACCTTTCCGAATACCAATGCTTTTCAAGGCAGCGTCTCCCAAAGAAAGGGCACTGATTTTCTGCGACATGGCAAAAGCAGCTCCCGCCGCATAGCAAGTAGTCACCGTATCGATACCGGATGATTTCTGCGCAATACCAAATACCTGACCTTCCGCATTCATCACCGGGCAGCTCACCATCTTATCTTTCATCTGCATACTCAATGTATAATAATGGTATTCGCCGGCTACTTTGGAAACATCTTTCACCTTACCATTGACACAAGCAATGCTTTTCTGCGTAGAATAAGGAAGCATCCACGCTTCGGCTCCTGCCACCGGGGCTGTTTTGGCAATGATCAGCGCAGGCACTTTCTTCTCGGTGATAGCCACACGGAACTTAATAACATCATACATGTCATTCGCTCCCAGTATCAGGCTGACCGGCATCTGTTTGCCTTCGGAAGTAATCACCACCGCACGTTCGGCTCCTTTAAAAAGAGTATAATCTGATAAAGCCAATCCGTCTTCGGACACAAAGAATCCGTTTCCCGTATTCAGCATTTTATCATTCTTGTCATAAGTCACTATTGAGAAGACTGCACGTTTTGCCTTCTCTACCCATTTTGGGGTTTGTGCCATGCTTCCCTGTACCAGGAAGAAAAGCAGCAAAGGTAGAATTAAAATCTTCTTCATATCAGTCATTGTTTCTTTGTTTCACAGCTTCGTAAATCAGGATACCGGCAGCTACAGAGACATTCAGGGATTCGATGGTGCCCAGCATCGGAATTTTCACCCATTCATCACAGAGGGCAAGGTTTTCATAAGAAACTCCTGTATCTTCCGCTCCCATTATGATGCAGAGAGGACCTGTATAATCAGCTTTGGTATAGTCATAATCCCCTTTTTCGGTAGCAGCCACAATGCGGAAACCACTGTCTTTCAGATATTGCAGAGTCGAACGGAGGTTCTGTTCACGGCATACAGGAAGAGTATGTAGCGCTCCTGCCGACGTTTTCACGGCATCAGCATTGACTGACGCACTGCCTCGAACAGGAATAATCACAGCATCGACAGCTGCACATTCGCAGGTACGTGCAATTGCCCCGAAATTGCGTACATCGGTCACTCCGTCGAGCATAACAAAAAACGGATTTTTTCCTTGCTCAAACAAGAAAGGAACAAGATCCTCCGCTTTCTGATAAGTCACAGAAGAAATGAAAGCGATCACTCCCTGATGATTTTTACGGGTTATACGGTTGATACGTTCTACCGGAACACGCTGAACAGGTATCAGCGTACCTTTCAAAGCTGCAAAAAGCTCCTTGGAAAGATCACTTTGAATATCTTTCTTCACGAGGATCTTATCTATCTCTTTTCCAGCCTGAATGGCTTCTATCACGGCACGAACGCCGAAAATCATTTCACTTTTATCTAACATCTGGTTGATTTACTATTTTACTATTTACTATTCACTATTTATCAGTTGCGGGCAAGCAGGGATTTGGCATTGCTAAGGGCAGCTTCGGTGAGAGTGGCGCCGCTAAGCATGTGAGCTATTTCCTCTACCCGTTCTTCGTCAGTGAGACGGCGGATATGGCTGTTGGTTTCCGTATCGCTGTCTTTTTTGTATACCTTATAATGAGCACGCCCACGGGCAGCAATCTGTGGCAGGTGGGTAATACTGATTACCTGACGGTTGCGGTCGCCCATTTCCTGCATCATGTCCGCCATACGGTCGGCTATTTCACCGGAGACTCCGGTATCTATTTCATCAAATACGATGGTCGGCAGCTTGACGGCTCCGGCAATCATTGCCTTGATGGAAAGCATGACACGGGCAATTTCACCTCCTGAAGCTACGGAAGAGATATTCTGCAAAGTGCCGTTCTTATTGGCGGAAAACAGGAAGTTGACTGTATCTTCTCCTTGCAATCCCGGCTCTTTTTTCAGTCCCATTTCGATCAGGAAACGAACATTCGGCATTCCTAATGGAATCAACCGGGCGGCCAGTTGTTTTTCTACTTCACGCGCAGCTTTCGCACGGGCCTTGGTCAACACTTCCGCCTGTTGTTTCACTTGTTTATATTGTTCCTCTTTACGAGCAGTCAGTTCGGCAATACGCTCATCATAGGAAGTGATGTCCGACAATTTGCTGCGGTATTCATCCGTTAGCGCTATCAATTCGCCAAGGGTTTGTGCCCGATGTTTCTGCTGTAAGGAATAAATCAGATTCAACCGTTCATTCACTTCGTCCAGACGGACCGGATTGAATTCAACGGAGTCACTTTGTAAAGAGACTTCGTGCGAAATATCTTTCAGTTCGATATAAGCACTCTCCATACGTTCGGTAAGTTCCTTGGCCGGCTGATATACTCTTTGCAGATTATTCAGCGTATTCAGGCTATCTTTCAGGTAAGAAAGCAATCCGCCTTCATCCGAAGCAAACGACTGTTCCACCCGGTAAAGTCCGGCTTTTATCTCTTCCGCATGACTTAATGTTTCAGCTTCCTGCTCCAGTTCTTCCTGCTCACCTTCCACCAAACAGGCTTCTTCGAGCTGTTCGAGTTGGAAGCGGATATAATCTTCATCGGAGCGGCTTTTCTCTGCCAGCGACACTAATTCAGCCAGTTCGCGGTCTGTCCGTTTCCATTCATCATAATACAGATGGTATTTCTCCAATGCTGCATCATTATGTGCCAGAATATCAAGCACATTCAACTGGAATCCTTCTTTATTGAGCAATAAATTCTGATGTTGCGAATGTACATCTATCAACTGTTCGCCCAGCTCTTTCACTTGTGACAGCGAAGCAGGAGTATCGTTGATGAATGCCCTGCTCTTACCGGAAGCTTGTACCTCACGACGCAAAATGCACTCTTCATCATATTCCAACTCGTTTTCTTCGAAAAACGGACGCATACCATAGGCAGATAGATCGAAACGTGCCTCTATGATACATTTGGAAGCTCCGTGGCGAATCGCTTTCACATCGGCACGCTGTCCTAGCAGGAGTCCGATAGCTCCCAGAATAATTGATTTTCCGGCTCCCGTTTCACCTGTTATAACGGAAAAGCCTGTTTCAAAACTGATATCCAGTTTTTCTATCAATGCATAATTCTGAATGTATAGTGAACGTAACACCTTATATTTAATTAAAAATTGAGAATTGAAAATTAAAAATTCGAAGATAGGGTGGCTACCAGACGGTCGATGATGTCCTGGGCTACTTCTATTTTCGGTTTCAGGGAATAGTCTGTACGACCTTTCCTGTCGATGATACTTATTTTATTGGTATCATGGCGGAAACCGGCTCCAGCGTCATTCAACGAGTTGAGCACGATAAAGTCGAAATTTTTGCGTTCGAGCTTTCCTTCGGCATTCTGCTGCTCATTATTGGTTTCGAGGGCAAAGCCAACCAATAACTGATTTTTCCTTTTTAGTGCTCCTAAATTGGCAGCGATGTCTTGTGTTGCCTGAAGATGGAGGGTTAGTTCCTCTTCTTTCTCCCGCTTAATCTTCTTGTCGGCCACTGTTTCCGGACGATAGTCGGCTACTGCCGCGCAAAGAATACCTGCATCAGCATCTGGAAAATAGATCTGTGAAGCCGCATACATTTCTTCTGCTGATTCCACATCTACACGCCGGATACGGGAATGTTGCGTTTTGAGCTGCACAGGACCTGTTATCAATGTCACCTGCGCTCCGCGACGGGCACATTCTTCTGCTAATGCGAATCCCATCTTTCCGGAAGAATAATTGCCTATGAAACGCACCGGGTCAATCTTTTCGTAAGTCGGTCCGGCTGTAATCATCACTTTCTTTCCGGATAGTTCGTCACTCGAAGCGAAGAATTCATCCAATACCCGGATAATGTTTTCCGGCTCTTCCATACGTCCCTTTCCCACCAAGTGGCTAGCTAACTCTCCTGTTCCCGGCTCGATAATGTGATTACCGTAGGAACGCAATATATCCAGATTTTTCTGGGTGGCGGGATGGGCAAACATATCGAGGTCCATTGCCGGAGCAACAAACACGGGAGCTTTTGCCGAAAGATAAGTTGTTATGAGCATATTGTCGGCTATTCCATTTGCCATTTTGCCGATAGTAGAGGCGGTGGCAGGTGCAATCAGTACAGCATCCGCCCACAGTCCGAGATCGACGTGGCTATTCCACGTTCCGTCACGCTGAGCAAAAAACTCACTAATGACCGGTTTGCTGGTCAAAGCCGAAAGAGTGATGGGAGTAATAAATTCTTTTCCCGCCGGAGTAATGACAACTTGCACTTCCGCTCCTTGTTTTATCAGTCCGCGAATGATATAGCACGCCTTATACGCGGCAATACTGCCGGTAATTCCAAGAATTATTTTTTTTCCTTTTAGCATTATTTTGTAATCAAATTACTCATTTCACGCAAACGGATTTTTGTCAATGCCGCCTTAGTGTTCAGCGTGAAATCACTATTCAAAATCCAACTGTAATATCCGGGATCTTTCTTCAAAACCTCGGCTACAGACATTCCTTTATATTTTCCGAAGTTGAATACTTCCACTCCATTATCATCGTACACCATGCGTCCGGCAAAGTCTACATTCTTGCTGAAACTTGAATAATCTGCCAGGAACGCAATATCATTCTGAAGATCGGAGTAACGGTCGAGCTGTGCTTTCAGCACTTCGTAAGTGGCCCGTGTATCTGCTTCGGCAGTGTGTGCATCTTCCAGATTCTTGTCGCAATAGAATTTATAGGCAGCAGACAGGGTGCGTTGTTCCATTTTGTGGAAGATCACCTGTACGTCTACAAATTTGCGTTTCGTCATATCAATGTCCACTCCGGCGCGAAGGAACTCTTCGGCAAGGACAGGAATATCAAAACGATTGGAATTAAATCCTGCCAAATCGCAACCTTCAATGTCCCTGGCTATGTTTTTCGCCACTTCTTTGAAAGTTGGGCAATCGACTACGTCGGCATCATAAATGCCATGTATAGCAGAAGATGCTTCCGGGATATGCATTTCAGGGTTGATACGTAATGTTTTTGCTTCTTCATTTCCATTCGGATATACTTTCAGATAGCAGATTTCAACAATTCGGTCTGTGTTGATATTGGTTCCGGTTGTTTCTAAATCAAAAAAAACAATGGGATTTTTCAGGTTTAATTTCATTTCTATTTTTTTATTGGGTCACCACAGAGGACGCAGAGGACACAGAGGGTTATTTAACAAATATTCAAATTTATCCTCTGTGTCCTCTGCGTCCTCTGTGGTGAATTAACATTAATCATTTAGCATCATCGGCATCAGCAGCATCAGCAGGTCTTCGTTTTCTTCCTGCTCTACCGGGATGATTACTCCGGCACGTGAAGGATCCGCCAGTTCGATGACTACTTCGTCTGCTGAAATGTTGTTCAGGATGTCAATGAGGAATGTCGATTTGAAACCGATGCTCATTGCTGCACCTGCATACTGGCAAACTTGTGTTTCTTCAGCAGAAGTAGAGAAGTCAATATCTTGTGCGGAAATCACAATCTGGTTTTCCTGCATACGAAGTTTTATCAAGCTACTTGCCTGCGACGAGAAGATAGACACACGACGCAAAGCTCCTACCAACTGCTGGCGGTCTACGGTGACTTTGTGCGGGTTGTTCTGCGGAATTACCGAGTTGTAGTTCGGGTAACGTCCTTCAATCAGACGACAAACCATCCGGTAGCTTTCGAGCATGAATACAGCGTTGCGTTCATCGAATTCGATCGTCACTGTGCCTTGTTCTTTCGGCAAAAGATTTTTAAGCAACGTAGCCGGTTTCTTCGGAAGGATGAAAGCTGCACGCTCGTTACCTTTGGCTGCCAATGTCTTGCAACGCACCAGTTTATGACCGTCTGAAGCAACCATTGTAATATCTTCTGTAGTAATATCGAAATAAATACCGTTCATCACCGGACGAAGTTCGTCATCGGCAGTAGCAAACACCGAACGGTTGATACCTCCCAGAAGTACACTTGCTTCCATCTCTACACGGACTGCATTATCACCCAATGTAGCCGATTGCGGAAATTCATCCGCATTCTGCCCCATCAGGCTGTATTTTCCGTTCTGGTACTGCACTGTTATTTCATAATTATCCGGATTGATTTCGAATGTGAGTGGCTGTTCCGGGATTTCTTTCAGTGCATCAAGCAATGTTTTCGCTACTACGGCAAAACGCCCGTTCGTATCGCTTTCATTCACTTCTACGGTAGTCACCATCGTTGTTTCACTGTCGGATACAGTCACAGACAATGTTCCGTCTTCCAATTCGAAGAGGAAACAATCGAGAATTGGCAGCGCATTTTTTGAATTAATCACACGGCTGATGGCCTGTAAATGGCTGGAAAGAGCAGTACTTGAAACGATAAATTTCATATATTTTCGTGTATTTAAGTTTTAAATGTTCTATCGCACAAAGTTACGAAAAAAGATTTGGGCTGCCCAATAAAACAAAAGAAAAAAACAGGCATTGTGTGAGGGATATTACTAAAAAATTGTAACTTCGCCGCAGAATTTAAAATTATCGCAATGGAATTTACAGGAAAAATCATCGCTATCCTCCCCCCGAGAGGCGGAGTTTCAAAAACTAGCGGCAACGAGTGGAAATCACAAGAGTACGTTATTGAAAACCATGATCAATATCCGCGCAAAATGTGTTTCGACGTATTTGGTGCAGACAAAATCGAGCAATTCAACATTCAAATGGGTGAAGAACTGACCGTATCATTCGACGTTGACGCCCGCCAATGGAATGACCGTTGGTTCAACAGTATCCGCGCATGGAAAGTAGAGCGCGTCAGTGCAGGTGCTCCAATGGCTTCTGGTTCTCCCGTTCCTCCCCCGGCTCCATCGGCTATGCCCGAATTTACTCCGGGTGATGCAAAAGACGATCTGCCATTCTAAACTGAAAGTCATTCATCCGACGCATAAGCATAAAAACTCTCGACGGGATAATCCTATCGGGAGTTTTTTTATAATTGAAGATATTTTTATTCATACAGATAATCCGCTCCAAAACCATAGAGATAAACAATTGTATATAAACCGTAATTTTTATTCTGATTTATATTTCAAAATAATATTGGGATATACTACTCCGTCCGTACAGGCAAACTGGACAAAGAGTGTAAAATTACGGAAGAAGCCGGCATTATGCAGAAAGAAATCCGGTATGAAACGGACATAATTTTCCGATTGCCGGAATACGTGGTCGAAATCTGCCATCAACATAAAATGGTACGAATCAGACAAGTGATCCATACCCGTCTGATAAGCTATTGCACCATTGAGCACTTCACCTTTATCCAATTGACGAATATAATGCGACAGACTGTTCTCATCCGGAGCAAGCAACAAGCGTCCACCATAAAATGCCGCATACATATCCAAAGTCGGCTCTACGAAACCGGTCAGTTGTTTAAACAAGGTTGTTTGAGGCAACCGATAGACCAAGTATGCCTTATTTACAGTATAACAAAAAGTAATTCGGGGAGTTTTTCTTCCTTCATCTGCCGGAGCAGTATTGACAAGGGTACGAAGCATTCTTTCAGCCTCCGTCACATCTGCCACAGACAGGCTCAAGACTGCCGCCGCATCCTGATCCTGTAACGTATCTTCACGCAGAAAGAGACAGGCAACCAAGTCCTGTCCGGCATTTTCCATCAGATAGCGAGAAAATTCTTTATCTCTATTCTGCACTTCGCTCGTGCGAACCGTCTCATTCTGCTCCTGCGCATTTCCATAAGAAAGCAAAGATGTCCAGTCCGCAATCCCCTGTCTGCTAAAATAGAAAGCAGTAGAAGGCAGTGCCTCACCCGGGAAGCCTTTGACTGATTGCTGTTGGCGAAGCTGGTTTATAAATGCAAAGCAAGTATCCGCATCGTGAGTAATGCCGGAGAAATAGATAAAATCATCTTTCATCTTCATATCAAATTCCGTCCATCCCATCATCCCTTTCATACGGGTATAGATTGTGGCGGCCGCTGCACTTTTTTTCGGAGCACGCACCCCTGTAAAGGTAGGATCATCCGCCAGCGATTTGCCACTCTTATATGCATCAATAACGTTTTCAATCAGTTTTTTTTGAAAACTTAATGCCATAAAGTCAGACTTCAGATAGCAGGCAAGAAAATCACCATCCGCCATCGGGTAAATGATTATTTCCTCTCCTTTGTAAGCAAATGTTTTCGGCGGATAAAGCGAAGATATATATTTACGCACAAACTTGTTTACCAACTCCTTATCCCCATTTCCCAATCTGCAATAAAGTATCTGGTTCCGTTCGTTATCCGGTTCATGGAAACTAATCAGCATCTGATTCATTTGCCGGCTCAAACCATGAGGAGTATCTTCCGAGAGGGCATAAAGGCTTTGTTTCAGATAAGAAAAAAGTTTGGACACATAAAGATATTGCTGATTTTTACTACAAGTCAGATCATCGACCTCCGCTACAAATTCGAGCACATCATCAGTAACAAACACGGCTGAAGTGGTGGACGGAACCAGTTCATAAAGATTAAAATCCTTCTGCCCTTCGGCCGCCGACAGTCTAAAAAAAGAGTACAATGCGAAACCTGAGCACAAAAGTACAACAGAAGACGTGATCGCTATTTTCACTATCGTACGAAGTTTCATAATATTCGCTGTTTATCGGCTAAGTGCAAAAATAATAATTTCTACAAAGAAAACAAAACTTTTGCTAAAAATTTCACCGATAATCAAAGATAGATATCCAATCCGTCGAATGCCAGGTGAATATTTTCCGGAAGGCTCTTTTCAACCTCCGCATGTAAGCCCATATCATGACTCATGTGTATAAAGTACGTCTTCTTTGCTTGAATGCGCCGCGCCACTGCCAATGCTTCTTCCAGATTCTGATGGGTAGGATGCGAGGCAATCCGAAGTGCATTCACTACCAAAACATCTATTCCCGCCAATTGTTCATAAGATTCTTCGGGCATAGTCAACATATCAGTGATATAACCTAATTGCCCGATACGATATCCCAAAATAGGCAATCGCCCATGCATCACACGTAAAGGAAGCACCTCCGTGTGGTTAACAGAAAAGGCCTGCCCCACAGAAATTTCCTGCAAAGGAATGTCGGGAACGCCCGGATAACGATGGTCGACAAAGCAATAGGGCATACGCAAACGCAAGCCTTGCGCCACATAATTTTCCGCATAAATAGGCACTGAACCAAACCGGCAAAACGGACGTAAATCGTCCAACCCGCCCACATGGTCATAATGTTCATGCGTAATGAGCACACCATCTATCTTCTCAAAAGGAAGATGCAATACCTGTGTCCGGAAATCCGGACCGCAATCTATCAAAATCCGCGCATCATCTGTCTCGACAATAGCAGATGCACGCAATCGGTTATCTTTCGGATCGGCAGAAGTACAAACCGGACATGTACAGCCGATTTGGGGTACTCCCGTCGATGTTCCACTTCCAATGATTCTTACTTTCACTTGTTTAATTGAGAATTGAAAATTGAGAATTAAAAAATAATAGTTGAGAATGAGAATTTTGGAATTGAGAACGAAAAAAAGAAAGGTTATAGAGTATTTCTACACCTGAACACTTTTCATTATTCATATAGCTATTCTTCATTCTCAATTTTTACTTCTCAATTTATTAAGTTAACTTCCGGGTGGATATCAATGCCGAACTTCTCACGAACAGAGGTTCGAACTGCATCTGAAAGCGCAAGGATATCGCTACCTTTTGCTCCACCAAGATTCACTAATACCAGTGCTTGTTTATCATGCACGGCAGCCGGACCTAAAGCCTTACCTTTCCAGCCGCATTGATCGATCATCCATCCTGCCGGGATTTTCACCCGACCGTCTGACAGCTCATAGTATGGTATCCGGGGATATTCCTGCTGCAAGGCTTCCAGTTTTTCTTTCGGCACAATGGGATTCATAAAGAAGCTGCCAGCATTACCCATTACTTTCGGGTCGGGCAACTTGCTCTCACGAATCTCAATTATCACTTTCCGTACAACAGAAAGCGTCAATGCCGGATATTTTTCAAGCTCCTGACGAATGGTTCCATAATCTAACGTATAATATTCTTTTTTACTAAGCCGGAAACGGACATAGGTGACAAAAGCCGACTTGTTTTCCGGACGTTTAAAAATACTGTTACGGTAGGTATACCCACACTCTTCCACCGAATAAACGCGTTCTTCAGCTTGAATGTTCACTGTTTCCACTGCTGTTATCAGATCTTTCACTTCAACGCCATAAGCTCCAATGTTTTGTACCGCACTCGCTCCCACTTCACCGGGAATGAGCGACAGATTCTCCGTTCCATACCATCCATGTTCTACGCAATATGCAACGAAGTCGTCCCATACTACCCCCGCTCCCACTCGTACCGATACAGAGTATTCATCTTCTTCCGTCACTTCGATTCCTTCAATGCGGGAATGGAGTATCAATCCGTCGTAATCTTTGGTAAACAGCAGGTTACTGCCGCCACCAATATGCAAAAAAGGTGTCACAACGGCACCTTGCACAATCAGCTTCTTCAATTCTTCAACCGAAGAATATTCTAAAAAACGAGCGGCACTGACATCGATGCCGAATGTATTGTAGGGCAAAAGAGAATACATATATTTCTAGTTATAAGTTATACTGTTATAGTGCGTCGTAACCTGTATCAGATACTTGTATCTTCAAACTTATACAATTCCCATTCTCCGGCTTTCCGGCGGAAATAAAGGATATTGGAAAAACCATTGCCGATACCTTTCAACGCCAGAATTTTCGTGGGCGAATCATCGCCATTCCGCTGTCCGTAATTAATATTAGAAAGGCGGTCGACAGGAAGTACCGGTTTGAAGGCAAACCACTGATTAAGATCGAGGGTTGTCTCCAAAATGGAGAAATCATCGTCCGGATCGCTAGTTACAAAAGCTAACGGCTCCCTCACACGCTGACTCTGAAAAAGACTATCCGTTGCAAAATGTCCGAAAAACTCAACAAAGTTCTCATTATCACTTTGCTCAATGGGCCGCAGGTTGATTGCCTCCAGCATCCATGCACCTTTGATACGTTCAAAATAGTATCTTTTCACCATTCGCGTTTTCACGAACATCCACTCTACCTGCACAGAAGTGAGGGAGGTATCTCCTACTAAATCCATGTCTTCTTCTCTATCAAACAGCAGAGTATAATAATGCTGCTTGGTAAACAAGTCATCATGCTTCCAGTTGCGTTCCTCGATGTTTGATTTCTTATCTCCATTGTAGTAGGGCAATGGAAATTTCACACGCTGACGCTGTAACACTTCATCGGAAGCAAAATTGTAGATAAAATCATCGAAAGATTCATCTGCCTGTATAGGCTGCGGATCTTCCGGCGATTTATCATGGTGGCTAGAATCGGCTATCTGCCGGATTGAATCCACCTCTTTAGTAATAGATGCGAAAGGGTCAATATTTGTTTTCTTGTTTCCACAAGAGCTCAATATACCGAGCAGTATGACCCCTGCAATTAGTTTTTTCATTATTTCAGTTTCTCTCTTAACTTTTCAAGCATATCTACCGTCATGCTTTCCAAATTGTAGGCCGGCTTCCATCCCCACTCTTCACGAGCGCAGGTATCGTCCAGGCTATCGGGCCAGCTATCGGCTATACGCTGTTTCAGAGGATCTATATCATAGATCATCTCAAACTGCGGCACATGCTTCTTGATAGCCTGATATATCGTTTCCGGGTCGAAACTCATGGAAGCGATATTGAAAGCATTGCGGTGTATCAATCTTGCCGGATCGGCTTCCATCAGCGTAATTGCTGCGTTCAGCGCATCCGGCATGTACATCATATCCATTAAAGTGCCTTGCTTAATGGGGCACACAAACTTTTCTCCTTTCACTGCCGAGTAGTAAATATCGACAGCATAATCAGTCGTACCTCCTCCCGGAGGGGTCACATTCGAAATAATGCCCGGGAAACGGACAGCACGGGTATCGACACCGTATTTATTAAAATAGTAATCACTCAATAACTCTGTCGTTACTTTGGTGACTCCATACATGGTACGCGGACGCTGAATGGTGTCCTGCGGTGTTTTCGTGTGAGGCGTACTAGCTCCAAACGAACCGATAGAACTCGGAGTAAACACTGCGCACCCTTGTTCACGTGCCACTTCCAGCACATTCCACAATCCGTCGATGCCTATTTTCCAAGCCAACTTGGGTTTCGACTCGGCAACTACGGACAACAGAGCAGCCAAATTATAAATCGTATCAATGTGATACTCTTTTACTACAGATGCAATTGCATCGCCATCTGTTACATCAGCAATTGCCGACGGTCCCGACTCCTTTAATTCCCCTTTAGGTTCTGCACCCGGAATATAACCTGCTACTACATTTGCATTTCCGTAACGTTTCCGTAGCTCCATCGTTAGCTCCGACCCTATCTGTCCGGTAGCTCCAATAATCAAAATGTGTTCCATTTTTTCTTCTGACTTAGAATATCAAGCTTAAATAGTGCGCAAAGTAAGCACTTTTTTTTCAGATTTTAATCAAAAAGACATTGTTATTCCAAGAAAAATTGTGTCCTTTGCAATATAACTTAATCACCCAAACACTATGTACGGTAAAATGCAAGAATATCTCCGCCAAACATTGGCTGAAATCAAGGAAGCCGGACTTTATAAAGAAGAACGACTGATTGAAAGTGCGCAGCAAGCTGCCATCACTGTAAAAGGTAAGGAAGTATTAAACTTCTGCGCAAACAACTATCTAGGATTGTCCAATCATCCCCGATTAATCAAGGCTTCACAGGAAATGATGAATAACCGTGGATACGGAATGTCGTCTGTCCGTTTCATTTGTGGAACACAAGATATACACAAAGAACTGGAAGCTGCTATCTCGGACTATTTCCAGACTGAAGACACGATTCTGTATGCTGCCTGCTTCGATGCTAACGGCGGTGTATTCGAACCGCTTTTCTCCGAAGAGGATGCCATTATCTCGGATTCGCTAAACCACGCTTCTATCATTGACGGGGTACGTCTTTGCAAAGCGAAACGTTACCGTTATGCCAATGCTGACATGAAAGACTTGGAAAGATGTCTGCAAGAAGCGCAGGCACAACGCTTCCGTATTATTGTTACGGACGGTGTGTTCTCAATGGACGGCAATGTAGCTCCGATGGATCAGATTTGTGATCTTGCCGAGAAATACGATGCGTTGGTAATGGTGGACGAATCTCACTCTGCCGGTGTGGTAGGTGCCACTGGTCATGGCGTAAGCGAGTTGTATAAGACTCACGGACGTGTAGATATTTACACAGGAACGTTGGGTAAGGCTTTCGGCGGTGCACTGGGAGGATTTACCACCGGACGCAAAGAAATCATTGATTTACTCCGTCAACGCAGCCGCCCGTATTTGTTCTCCAATTCATTGGCTCCGGGTATCATCGGTGCAAGTCTTGAAGTTTTCAAGATGCTGAAAGAGAGCAATACACTGCATGACAAGTTGGTTGAAAATGTAAACTATTTCCGTGATAAGATGACGGCTGCCGGATTTGATATTAGACCGACACAAAGTGCTATTTGTGCGGTAATGCTGTATGATGCGAAACTGTCTCAAATTTATGCTGCACGCATGCAGGAAGAAGGGATCTATGTAACAGGTTTCTACTATCCGGTAGTGCCGAAAGATCAGGCCCGCATCCGTGTACAGATTTCTGCAGGACACGAAAAAGCACATCTTGACAAGTGTATCGCTGCCTTTATCAAGGTAGGTAAAGAGCTTAACGTATTGAAAACGGAATAACTCCGAAGCAAGGTTTCCTTGCAGAATCCATTTTTAGGCACGGATTACACGGATTACGCTGTTGCTTTATGCAAGCATATTTCTAAAAACCGTGAAATCCGTGTAATCCGTGCCTAAAAAATCTCTTTTATTTAATGAATTTTGAACCGCTGCTTAACTATAAAAAGATTATGGAAGAATTAACCCTCACTACTCCTACCCTGCTTTTCTCGGCAGTTTCATTGATTTTACTAGCTTATACCAACCGTTTCTTATCGTATGCCCAACTTGTACGCCAACTACGTGACCGCTACGTGGAAAACCCTTCGGATATCACTGAAGCTCAAATCGAGAATTTACGGAAACGGTTGAATCTGACCCGTACAATGCAAGGACTGGGTATTGCAAGCCTTTTTCTCTGCGTAGTCAGTATGTTTCTTATTTATATCGGACTGCAATTATTTTCCGCTTACGTATTCGGACTGGCACTGATTCTGTTGATAGCTTCTCTAGGCGTATCTTTCCGCGAAATACAGATTTCCACCCGTTCACTGGAGATTTACCTGGGAACAATGGAGAAAGGGAAAAACAAGAAATAATACGGTTGGCATTCCCTTCCATTAGTTTTTATCAAGACACTACCCGGCAAGGAAGGATGACCGTAAAGCGACTTCCCTTGCCTACTTCGGATTTGAGTTCAATCCTTCCACCCAACTTTTCTATAATCACCTGACAAATAGAAAGTCCCAATCCTGCTCCCTGTGAGAATTCGTTCTGTTTGTAAAAACGGCTAAAAATCATCCGTTGTTCTTCACGTGGAATACCCTTTCCGGTATCTTCTACATAAATCCGCACGTTACCTTCATCCGGTAGATAAATATACCCTAATTTGATATACCCGGTTTCCGTAAACTTACTGGCGTTATTCAAGAAGTTTGTTAGAACTTGTATCAAACGCTCCCTATCCACATTAATCTCCAAAGGTATATTATCCACTTCTTTCAGGAATTCCAGACGTGGGGCAATCAATACCTGGTGAGTCATATAAATGTCATCAATCAGCTCTCTCACCCTACATTTCTTGAATGAGAAAGACATATAGCCTGATTCGATACGGGAAAGCTCCAGAATATCGTTAATCAGTTTGAGCAGCAACTCGCTGTTCTTGTTAATGGTACCGATATATTCTTCGCGTTCTACGGAACTCAACCCATCTTCCAATGCCAGAATATTGGCAAAACCAACAATCGAATTAAGCGGAGTACGTATCTCATGGCTCATATTTGCCAGGAAGGATTGTTTCAATTCTGCCTTTTCAGCGAGCAAGCGCGCAGCTTCCAGTTCCTCTTCACGATCCTTTATATCTTGTATGTTGAGCAGCAAACCTGCTGTTTTATATTCGCCACCCGGTAGCTGTTTAGTAGTATAACGGAACTCCCACCACTGATATCCTTTACCGTCGAAGTTACAAAGCTCCCGTACTACTTTCTTTTGGGCTGTTTTCAGATTTTGCCAGTTGAACTTCACTCCTTCCCAATGATCGGGATGAATAAAGCTCATGAATTCCTTAAACGAAAGTTGTCTAGGATTCAGCCCTTGCGACGACCAGAATGCATCTTCAAAAACAAAACAACCGTTATCCAATCTCCAAGCATACGTCATTCCACCCTCAATAGCTAATGACAATGTTTCTTTTTCATCAGCCAATGCTATAAGCGCCTGTTTTTTTCTCGTCTGTTCCCGAAGGTATAACCACCAAAGCGAAGCAAAAAGAAATGTCAGGAAAAGAATTAGTGAAGCGACTAAAGTTCCCCAAAGAAATGGATACTTGTCTCTGAACGGAATATTAATAATGCTATATTTTGCAGGAATACTTTCCTTGCCCAAGCCAATTTGTTTCATTGTATTCCAGTCTACGACATACTCTTTCCGACTTTCAACAATGGGTATATCCGAGGGGCTTGTACCATGTAATATGCGAACGGCAGTTTTCACTTCTTCTTCTACCTGAATAGGTAGCGAAGTGATGTATCCACCCAACAACTTCTCACCAAACCCAAAGGCTTCATTAATGGCTGTCAGACTGGGACTACCGCAGATGCTTCCAATATTAATAGTGGTGTAATCACGTTTCAACTGAATATAACATTGGTCGCGGTAGCTCCTGTTTAAAACCCACATAAAAGTGGCATCCGAATGATTTCTGGCATTACGCAAAGGAATAGCCATGAAGCGGGTATAACCTTCTTCCTGCACCAAACGTATCTGTTCTTCCGGAGAAAGTTCAGGATTATCTATGAATCCGGTCACTTTACATCCTTTAAACTGCTCCTTTGCATCTCGTCTGATTTGTTTGTCGATATAGGTAGTGTCGAGCATGGTAAACAAGCGGACGTGCTCACCGAAGAGCTCTTTTGCCACACTGATATTCTCATTAAAGGCTATCTTGTCATGAAAACCTGTCACGTTGGGATGATGTTTCAACAATCCCCAATTCGGATAATTGACACCACCAAAAACCACAGGCACTTCTTTCGCCAACTGAATTCCACATTTCATCAATGAATAAGTGGCCTGGTCTTCATTCACCAGAATCACTTCCGGTCGCCAGTCTCTCGAAACGGAATCAACCAGAAAGCGCATCCGTTCCAGTTCCGGTTCCTCCCAATAAGATTCACAGTCTAAATAAACGGTACGAATATCAGCATCAATTTTCTCTTTTTCAAATTGCTCCGCTATCATCCGGTTAAATTCCGGATAAGCTGCATAAGTTTCCTCATAAGAGTGGACAACTAAAATACGTCGTTCCTCTTTTTGAGAACAACTACTCACCCCTAAAAGGAGCAATAAAGATAAAAGGAGCAATCTTACAATTCCTCTGTTCAAACCATTCATTTATAATAACCGGGATTAATTTCTCTCTGACTCGTAATACAAAGGTAGTTTATTTTCGAACATAAGCCAAATAAGTGAAAAAAAAGAAGCTGCCCGAACTGGAATTCAGGCAGCTTCTATAATATATTAAAGAACTATTTTCAGAGTAACATCATTAACGCTGTCCCAATTGTGAGTCTACAAAGAAAATTCCGGTATCACCGGCTTTCTTGATCTTGTCAACAATGCCTTGTGCTGTAGCTTCTTCTTCTACTTGTTCACGAACAAATCCCCACAAGAAATCCTGTGTCGCTTTATCCTTTTCAGCAGCAGCTACGTCTACCAGCTTGTCTACCAATTGAGAAACATGACATTCATGTTTGTAAACGTGTTCGAATACTTCCAAAGGAGTACCCCATCCGTTAGGAACAACATCTATTTTATCAACTTTAGCAGCTCCTCCACGCTTGATAATATAATCTGCCATGGCATAAGCATGTCCCATTTCTTCTTGAGATTGCTTTTTCATCCAATGAGCAAATCCACTGAAACCTTCTCTCTCGAAATAGAAAGACATTGCTAAATACAGGTTAGCAGACCATATTTCAGCAGTAATCTGTTCGTTAATTGCATTCTGTAATTTTTCTGAAATCATAATCGTATTTTTTATTAAGTTGTTAATGTAGTTTCTTTTTGAACTCATTACAAAAATAACAAGCTTTCAGTTAAAATTGTTCCACGCACCCTACATTTTTAAACTACATTCACACTTTGATTGTAGCGGTTCACTTTTTACTTACACCAGTTCGTCAGAGGTATATCCTTTCGGCAGTTCACGGCAGTTATATCCGGAAGCCATTATTTCACCATAAGCACCGGCAGAGCGAAGGGCTATCAAGTCACCACGCTTCACTTTGTTCAGGTCAATCGCTTTTCCGAAAACATCCGACGATTCACAGATCGGTCCTACCACGTCGTATGCTTCCAATGGTTCTTCGGAAGTAATATTTTCCATTTTATGGAATGCCTGATACAGAGCCGGACGGATAAGATCGGTCATGCCAGCATCCAAGATGGCAAATTTCTTCCGAGCACCTTGTTTTACATACAGAACTTTAGAAATTAAGGAACCGCACTGTCCTACAACAGCACGCCCCAATTCAAAATGTAACGTCTGATAAGGACGCAATTTCAGTTGCCCGGCATAGGTAGCAAAATAGTCTTTGAAGTTCGGGATAGCCTGACGGTTGGGATGTCCATAGTCAATACCCAAACCACCTCCTACGTTAATATGTTCTACCAGAATTCTGCGAGCTTCCAATTTATCCTGTAATTCATTAACACGATTACAGAGAGCTACAAAATCGCCCATATCCAGAATCTGCGAACCAATGTGGAAGTGAAGGCCGATAAACTTTACGTTTTTCATCTCCTGTGCCACATCTATCACCTTGTCCATATCCTGCATACTGATACCGAATTTGTTTTCTGCCAAACCGGTAGTGATATTTGCGTGAGTATGTGCGCCTACATCCGGATTGATACGGAAAGCAACATTAGCCACCTTATTTTGAGCAGCAGCCAATTCATTGATTACTTCCAGTTCGGGAATAGACTCTACATTGAAACAGAAGATTCCGTACTCCAGCCCGAGGTTGATTTCCCAGTCCGCTTTACCTACTCCTGCAAAAACGACTTTATTGGCCGGGAATCCTGCACGGATAGCGGCGCGGATTTCTCCACCGCTCACACAATCGACTCCCATTCCGCTCTCACGGATGATAGTAAGTACTTTCGGGTTGGCATTTGCTTTGACAGCGTAATGCACTGAATAATTAGGATATTTGGCAACCTCATGGTTAATAGCCGACAATGTATCACGCAGCACTTTGGTATCGTAATAATAGAAAGGTGTCTGCAAAGTGCGGAATTTATCGATTGGAAATATTCCCTTCATAATTCGAAAAACTTGTTTAGTTGGTTAAAAAAGAGCGCTTTTATCAGTTCGGTAAAAGCGCTCGTGTTATTTATGGAATTACTTGCCGTTGAAAAGCATATCGCTCAACGATTGTAAAGCTACTTTCTTATCGCACTCCCGAATGAGGAAGGAGATATTGTAGTTACTTCCCCCAAACGAAATCATTCGCACCGGTATATCACGCATCGCATCGAGTGCTTTTGCTTCAAAACCGACATTTTCCCATTCAAGGTCACCTACAACACAGATGATACACATTCCTTTATCAACGGTTACTGTTCCGTATTTCTTCAGGTCATCCAGAATCTCATTAAGATGTTTCGTGTTATCTATCGTAACAGATACACCGACCTCTGACGTACAGATCATATCGATGGATGTCTGATAACTTTCGAAGATTTCGAACACCTTACGCAAGAAACCGTGAGCCAATAACATGCGGCTGGATTTGATCTTGATAGCAGTAATGTTATCTTTTGCAGCTACTGCCTTGATCTTACCTTTTTCCGTATCGTTGGAGATTAATGTACCCGGAGCTTCCGGATCCATTGTGTTCAACAGACGGACAGGGATATTGGCATATTTAGCCGGCTGGATACAAGTAGGGTGCAGAATTTTTGCACCGAAGTAAGCCAACTCGGCTGCTTCCTCAAAATGAAGCTGACGCACCGGAGCGGTCTTGTCAACAATACGCGGGTCGTTATTGTGCATACCGTCGATATCTGTCCAGATCTGGATTTCGGAAGCGTTCACTGCTGCGCCGATCAGAGAAGCGGTGTAGTCGCTACCACCACGTTGCAGGTTGTCTATCTCACCGTAAGCATTGCGGCAGATGAAACCTTGCGTAATGTAGATCTCCGTATCCGGATAAAGATCGAGTTGAGCACGTAACTTATCCTTAATATATACGGGGTCCGGTTCTGCATTCTTATCAGTACGCATGAATTCCAAAGCCGGAAGCAACACGGACTTCACACCACATTCCTGCAGGTAGAAGTTTACCATCGCCGTAGAAATAAGCTCTCCCTGTGCCAAAACCACTTTCTCTTCGAACAAAGTGAAAAGGTCTTTAGTATAGGAGCGGATGTAGTCGAAGTGGGATTTGACAACTTCAAGACCTTTCTGTTTATATTCCTGGGTTGCAAAAAGCTCATCAATATGCTGTTTATATTTTGCTTCCAGCTTATTAATAATCTCGTTGGCACCCTCCGGATTCTTCTTATACAGATAGTCCGAAATTTCCACCAATGTGTTTGTTGTTCCTGACATAGCAGAAAGAACAACAATCTTCTGTTCACCATCGGTAATCAATTTGGCTACTTCCTTCATGCGCTGAGCAGAACCTACGGAAGTTCCTCCAAACTTTAAAACTTTCATTTTCGTTACTGTTTTAGTTATCTATATTTAAATCTATTTCTATTGTTCTCTGTCTGGGCATATATTCATCGGTCACATCTACAATCTGATGGTCGGCACAACGATATACCCTGCCCGGATAATCTTTCAGCAGTTGCAAATTGTGCGTCGTCATCACTACCGATGAGCCGGATTCGCAGATATTGTGCAACAATTCAACGATAGCTTTACCTGTCTCTACATCCAGATTTCCGGTAGGTTCATCCGCCAGGATGATAGCCGGAGAATTGAGTACGGCACGTGCAATCACAATGCGCTGCTGTTCGCCACCGGAAAGTTCGTTCGGAAGTTTATAACCTTTGTTGGACATTCCTACCAGTTGAAGCACTTCTTCAATGCGATCCTGTATCTCCTGTTTGTTTTTCCAACCTGTGGCACGAAGCACAAATTCCAGGTTATTATATACAGTACGGTCTGTAAGCAACTGAAAATCCTGGAATACAATGCCTAATTTGCGGCGCAGCTGCGGGATATGCTTACGTTTGATAGATCGCATATTATAGCCCAGCACTTCCGCTTCACCGTCAATTACGTCCAGTTCGCCATAAAGAGTCTTGAGCAGACTCGTTTTTCCCGAGCCTACTTTTCCGATCAAATAGACAAACTCTCCTTTGTGCAATTCCAGATTTACATCACTTAGCACACAGAGTTCCTGTTGATGGATTTCTACGTTCTTATATTGTATCAACGCCCCGTCATCCATGCCGACTCCCGTTTTAATTTTAATTTCTAATCTTTACTTATTAATGCTTCTTCCATGTACTGCTATGTCTTTCCTGCAGTTCACGTGCAAGATCTTCAATGCGATAGCCTTTTGAAGCAAGCAATACAATCATGTGATAAATGAGGTCGGCTCCTTCGTAGATCAAACGTTCGTCAGTACCGTTCGTTGCTTCGATCACTGTTTCCACAGCTTCCTCACCTACTTTTTGAGCTATCTTATTGATTCCCGACTCAAACAGACTGGTCGTATAAGAACCTTCGGGCATTTCTTCGTGACGCTTGTCTATGAAGTTCTGCAATTCTTTCAGGAACATGACCGGTTCTTCGTTTTTCTCCCCCCAACAAGTATCTGTGCCTGTATGACACACAGGGCCTATCGGTTCTACTTGAATCAGTAATGTATCATTGTCGCAATCGGCCTTTATAGATACAACATGAAGGAAGTTACCGCTTTCTTCACCTTTTGTCCATAAACGATTCTTCGTACGGCTAAAGAATGTTACTTTTCCGGTTTCTACCGTTTTATCATAAGCTTCTTTATTCATGAAACCCAGCATCAAGACCTTACGTGTCTCGTTGTCCTGTATGATAGCCGGAACGAGTCCGTTCATTTTATCGAAATCCAATTCCATTTTTATATAAGTTCTAATTACTATTTCAATTTACAATTACTATCTATCGCCTACGAATGTTTTTTTTACCTGATGGTAATTCCTTCGCCGCAGCCTAAAGGCTAATTTTTGCAGCACAGCAATTACCTGATGGTAATTCCTTCGCCGCAAAGATACGATTTTAATTCGGGAATTTTAATTTCTCCGAAGTGAAAAACACTGGCAGCCAATGCAGCATCTGCCTTTCCCTGTAAAAAGACATCACGGAAGTGCTCCTTACAGCCCGCACCTCCCGAAGCTATGATGGGAATGGAGAGCTGATCCGCTAAAGCAGCAAGTGCTTCATTTGCATAACCGGCTTTTACACCATCGTGATTCATGCTTGTGAAGAGTATTTCTCCTGCTCCGCGTTCCTGTGCCTCTTTAGTCCACTCGAACAGGTCTTTATCCGTTTCGATGCGCCCTCCGTTCAGGTAACATTTCCAACCATTTTCGGTCTGTTTAGCATCCACAGCCAACACACAAACCTGTGAGCCGAAATTCTTTGCAATTTCGTCAACCAACCGGGGATTGCGGATAGCGGAAGAATTGATAGAAATCTTATCCGCTCCTGCATTCAGCAGACGATCTACATCACTTAATTCATTGATTCCACCACCTACGGTAAATGGGATATTGATATTAGCAGCAATCCGTTTTACCAATTCCGTAAAAGTCTTACGTCCTTCATGGCTTGCAGTAATGTCCAGAAAAACAAGTTCATCTGCTCCCTGTTCACTGTAAGCACGGCCTAACTCCACCGGATCACCGGCTTGGCGCAAGTTGACAAAATTCGTTCCTTTCACGGTTTGTCCGTCTTTTATATCCAGACAAGGTACTATTCTTTTTGCTAACACAATCCTATTTTATTTATTGTTCAACAATTTATAATCTATATTCCTGAAGCTTGATTCTTATCTCCCTTATAATAAAGGCATCTTATTTATTCCGATACGCTCATTATAGAAAGATTCTCAAATCCTGTAAAGTGACATGTCCTTCATATAATGCCTTACCGAAAATAACTCCGGGAACACCGGCCTCATCCAAGGCAACAATATCATCCACCTTGCTCACCCCGCCACTAGCCATCAGATAAAGGTCAGGGAATTTTGCCAGCATCTCTTTATACAAATCAATAGAAGGGCCACTCAACATTCCGTCACAGCTAATATCCGTACAGATTACTTTTCGTATACCTTTATCTATATAATTTTCGAGAAATGGAAAAAGTTCACAGGCACTTTCATCTTTCCAACCATTGACGGCTATCTTATGATCTTTCACATCTGCCCCCAAAATAATCTTCTCACTGCCGTATATTTCCAGCCAATGACAGAATAATTCCGGATCTTTCACCGCAATGCTTCCTCCGGTTACCATCTGCGCACCGCTCTCAAAAGCTATTTTCAAATCTTCATCACTCTTTACTCCTCCACCAAAATCAATAACGAGAGAAGTGCGTGCAGCAATTTGTTCCAACACCCGATAGTTAACAACGTGATGAGAAGCAGCACCATCCAAGTCTACCACATGAAGCCTGCGAACACCATTCGCTTCAAACTCCTTAGCAACTTCCACCGGATTCTCATTATACACCTTTTTACTATCGTAATCTCCCTGGGAAAGGCGTACGCACTTTCCGTCAATAATATCAATGGCTGGAATAATTTCTATCATCTGTTTATTTACTATTTGACAATTTACTATTTAATTATTTAGCTGCATACGCTTTCGGGTATCTCTAATCTATTTTAGAAACTAAGATATGCATCTTAGAGGTTTAAAAAGTTTGTCAGAATCTTCTCTCCTGTCTTGCCACTTTTCTCCGGATGGAACTGGGTAGCATAAAAGTTATCTTTATGCAGTGCAGCACTGAACGGGTGAATATAGTCAGTTGTAGCAGCAGTAAATTCGCAGGTCGGCACATAGAAGCTATGCACAAAATAGACAAACTCTTCTTCGGTGAACCCTTCAAACAATTTGCTATTCGTTTTCCCAATGGTGTTCCATCCCATGTGCGGCACCTTATCTTCATGTTTCTGCGGGACAAAACGTTTCACGTCCACATCAAAGATATTCAAACAATCGACTTCTCCTTCTTCGGAATGCCGGCACATCAACTGCATGCCAAGACAAATTCCAAATACAGGCTGACGGAGATTCTTAATCAGTTCGTCCAGTCCCGTTGCTTTCAAGTGGTTCATGGTAGTTTCCGCCTCTCCCACTCCGGGAAAAATAATTTTATCAGCCGATTGGAGTTCTTCTTTATCAGCAGTAATCACCGCTTCTACCCCCAACCGCTTTAAAGCATAATCCACAGAACGAATATTGCCGGCATTGTATTTTACAACTGCTACTTTCATCAGCTAAATATTAC
Organism: Bacteroides sp. L008; assembly: GCF_040812255.1. NCBI lineage: Bacteria > Pseudomonadati > Bacteroidota > Bacteroidia > Bacteroidales > Bacteroidaceae > Bacteroides > Bacteroides sp. L008. The sequence continues at coordinate 1,870,828 of NZ_JBFNXO010000001.1, forward strand.
TGTTTTATTTTTATAAGCCAAAACTTTGCGCTCGATGTGCTTCTGCACTGCACGCGAAAGAACGATTTTTTCCAAATCCTTTCCTTTATTTACAAGGTCTTCGATAGCATCTTTATGAGTAATGCGCACTACATCCTGTTCAATAATCGGTCCGGCATCCAGTTCTGTCGTTACATAATGACTAGTTGCACCAATAATTTTCACCCCTCTCTGGAAAGCTGCGTGATAAGGCTTCGCCCCTACAAACGCAGGAAGGAAAGAGTGATGAATATTGATAATCTTATTCGGATAAGCATTAATCATCTGTTCGGAGATCACCTGCATATAACGTGCCAATACGATAAATGTAATCTTATGTTTAGCAAGCAGCTCCATCTCCTTGCGTTCCTGTTCTTCTTTCGTCTCCTTAGTGATAGGGAACAGATAGAAAGGAATTCCAAAGCGCTCTGCTACGTGCTGCAAATCCGGATGGTTACTTATAATAAGAGGTATCTCTACATTCCACTCTCCTGCCGTATACCGGGCTAGCATATCGAAAAGACAATGTGACAGTTTGGATACAAAAATAGCCATACGCGGTTTAACATCAGAGAAATAAAGACGAAAATCCATTTCATATTTTTGCCCGTAGAGTGTTCTGAAATAATCTTCAATTTTTTCCTGCGGAACCAGAAAATCTTTCAGTTCCCATTCAATACGCATGAAGAAGATGTTCTCTACATGATCTACATACTGATCCAGATAGATAATATTTCCTTTGTTTACCGTAATAAAGTCTGTCACTTCCGCAAGGATTCCCGGTTTGTCGGGACAGTGCAATAACAGTTTGGCTGTTGTCATCATTCTTTTTACTAATTAACGATTCTAGGCGGATTATTTTCCACCTTTCTAATTTTAGTCCGCAAAAATAACGATTTATTGCAAAATTACGAATTATTCAAGCAGAAAGTTGATATAAAAACGGTGATTTCTTACAGATAGAAAGATATCGGGAGTTATTTTCAATGAAAAGAATGACAAACTTTAGGATAGTGACGCCATTGCCTTCGGATAGTGACGGTATTCCATCGTGATAGCGTCACTATAATAACCGGATACCGTCACTATCCGATCTGAAGAAAAACGAATATTTTTTTTCATTACAAAAGTACTCAAAATGAGACACTAAGCATTTTTCTCGTTTTTTCTTGAAAAAAACTTTTCTCAAAACGCTTGCAGGTTTACAAAAAACAACTACCTTTGCACCCGCAATCGAGAGAGATGCAGATTAATAAATTGAAATTCTGGTGCGTTAGTTCAGTTGGTTAGAATACATGCCTGTCACGCATGGGGTCACGGGTTCGAGTCCCGTACGCACCGCTTCTTTCATTAAGAAGCAAAGAGAATAGAAATGAGTTAATCCAATTAAAATTTGGTGCGTTAGTTCAGTTGGTTAGAATACATGCCTGTCACGCATGGGGTCACGGGTTCGAGTCCCGTACGCACCGCGAAAGCAAATATTAAATTAAAGCAAAGCTCTGAAATTCAAAGATTTCAGAGCTTTGCTTTTTTCTACAATCCAGCTTCAGGCAGTATTCATATGGCTTATTCGTAGAATCTTCTGAACAAAAGATTATTTATTCACAAAATTGAAGTCTAATTCATTATATCGATCTCCAATGATAGGATACTTTCTTAATAAGCATTCTATATTTTCAATATCTTCTTTAGATAACTCTATATTGACAGCTTCTATATTCTCATTCAGGTATTTGATACGTTTCGTACCTGGTATAGGTATAATATTCTCGCTCTGTTTCAATATCCAAGCTAAAGCTAGTTGGGCAGAAGTTATATTTTTATTTTCCGCCATTTCTGCAAATTCAGTAACCAACTTTCGGTTATTCTCCCAATATATGCCATTGTAACGTGGTAGGTGTTTGCGGAAATCATTTTCTCCCAAAGAGTTTACGTTGACAGTATTTGTCAACAGCCCTCTGCCTAACGGTGAAAATGGGACTAAAGTTACTTCTAATTCTTTCGTCAATAGCAAAATCTCCTTTTCTACATCGCGGGTCAATAAAGAATATTCACTTTCAACCGCAACTATGGGATGAACGGCACAAGCCCTTCTCAACGAATCAGAAGAACATTCACTTAATCCCAAGTAGCGTACTTTACCCTCTTTTACTAACTCTGCCATAGCGTCAACAGTTTCTTCGATTGGTATTGTGGGATCAATCCGATGCGCATAATACAAGTCTATAGTTTCAATATTTAATCTTTTCAAGCTGTTCTCTACAGCTTGTTTTACATACTTTGGAGAAGCATCCACATAACTTTCACCACCGGCAAACACACTACCTTGACTATTGCGTAAGCGAAAACCAAATTTTGTTGCAATAAAAATCTGATTTCTTTTTTCTGCTAACACTTTGGATAGCAATTCTTCATTAGCACCATTTCCATACACATCCGCAGTATCCCAAAAATTAATGCCAAGTTCTAAAGCACGATGCAATGTCTTAATGCTTTCTTTTTCATCAGCTACTCCATACGCAGCACTCATTCCCATACAACCCAATCCGATAGCGGATAGGTTTACTTCTGTTTTGCCTAATTTTCTGTACTTCATTATTTATATTTTTTAGTCGGTACAAAATTAGGTAATGGAAATATGGCTGATTAACACTATTCAAAGCATCATTTGCACAAATCAAATAATTGTTGTTATCTAATTTCGCTTGGCGATTTTCCTGTGTGCTTACGATAGAATTTACTGAAATAGGCTATATTTTCAAATCCCAAGCTATAAGCAATTTCTGAAATAGAAAAATTACTATGTAATAAATACTGGGTACATTCTTTGATTATTCTTTCCGCAATCATTGTAGAGGTAGTTTTTCCAGTAGTATCTTTTACCACTTTATTTAAATGATTAACGTGTATAGACAAACGGTTTGCATAATCGGCAGGAGTACGCAAACTCAATACTGAATGTGGATAATCAACAGGAAATTGTCTATCCAATAATTCTATAAATAATTCGGTAATACGTTGCGAAGCATTCGGATGTGATTCATTTTTATTCGACTCCTGCATTTTCAAAGCTGTATGTATCAGTAAATGAAGATAGCAGCGTAAGACATCAGATTTTTTTGCATAATCTGATTGATTTTCTTCCTGCATTTGTCTGTATATATCCATGACTTTGGCAACTTGTTCGTCATTCAAGAAGAAAACCTTATCTCCAGTAACTTTGAATAATGGTGTATTAGCCAAAGAGCCGTTCTTGTCTTCTGACTGTACAAATTGCTCATTAAATATACAAAACATTCCTTTCTGTTCTTCACTGATTGATTCCCAAGCATAAGGGACTAAAGGATTAGAAAATAACATAGCAGGACGATTTACTAAAATCCATTTATCTGCATAATATAATTTTCCCACACCAATAATCAATGTGACTTTATAAAAATCTCTGTAACTGAATTGTACTGTCCCAAAATTACATTGTCGGGAAAGAACATTGAAATATGGTTTCTCTTTAGAGTAAGTTGTACCCAGTTGAGGGTCACAACGCTGGATTCTTTTATAGAACTGTGGAATACTTTCGGACATATTTCAAAAAGAAATTCTTAATTGTAACTCCTTGGGTGGATAAAAAGTTCCGATAATAATAAAAGGATTAGTACCTACATTATGGAATTTCTTAGTTGTCCCTAAAAAGAAGTATATATCTTTTTTACACCATTCTGTGAAATATTTCTCTTTTACTTTTTCACATGCAACTTGTTCGTTTTCATTAGCAGCTGCAAGGCAATTCCAATAAAGCATTCCTAATTCCCAGTCTTCAATCATGAGTTTTCGTTCTTTACCATCTTCTGATATAAACTTATATGAGAACTCATAAGGCAATTTTTTAGCTACTTTGAATATTCTTTTAGTTTCTTCTACATCAAATAAACTATGTTGGGCTTGATTGGCATATACAGCATCTAATTTCTGCTTATTCCATTCTCTTGTAGATTCTTCCCAAACAAAATCAATAATTCTTTGAGGTTTAAATACGGCTAATGATGTTCCTATTTGGGGATTTTTAGCTTCTTCAATAAGCTCAGCCATATTATAACGGACATGTTTTAAAACAATAGACTTTCTTTTTGCCCAGCCATTTTTTGTACCAATTTCTCCTACTATTTTTATTTCATTATCTATATTTGCAGGACGAAAACTTTCTTTCCTAAAATCACTTGTGTTTTTAACCAAATCAAGTTCTATCCACTGCCATTTACTATATCTCTTATCATAACTTAATTTACGAAAAGGAATAGGATATATTCTTATCCAAGTGCCATCTTCCAAGAAACCAGCAGTACAAACTAATTCATCGTATTTTTCCGATAGAGTAGGATATGTTTTTACAGCAATTAGAACTCGAGTTGTAGGCATGTTTTATAGATGTTTAAGGGTGTAAGTTATGTCAGGTAGTTGCATTAAATATTTCGCAACTCTTCCTCTATGGCATTGTTTGTGACTTTCTTCAAAGCAAGTTAAAGCTACACGTTTCTCTGTATCAATCAATTCTCGGACATATAAAAGATAATCCCAATTTTCTTTTAGGGTAGATTTTTCATATGACTCAAAAAGAATTTCATAATCTTTTTGTGATTTTAAATCTTGTCTTTGTTCTGATTCTATTCCTAGTTGCGGTATATGGATATATTTTATACCTACTCCTGTACATGCTTTCTCTAATTGACTTTTTGAAAATCCATATTTTTGACTATAGGCATTTTTGCGGACATCACAGAGAATATGTACATCATTCACGAGAAGAATATTAATGTATTTTTCTAAAGAGCGTCCTTCATATCCTATAGTGAATAATTGAGGCTCTGCAAAGGTTCTTTTTTGCTTATCTATTACTGCTAATTCTTCCTCATTTAGCAAATTAATTGCTATTGTACTTTTTGTTGCGTAATAAGGAAAATTGATATAAGTGTAACGAATTAACTCGTTTTGAGATAGACAACCAAATTTTTCTTTTATTTCTTTTATAGCTTGCTGTTCAAACATATCAAGCATCATCAAATAATTATTGGGTTGACAAATTTGTATTCTACGACCATTCTCGCTTTTTATAATACTTAAGTAGCCCAATTTAGCTAATGTCATTATATCCTGATTTGCTTGGAATGAAAAACAACCATAGTAATAAGGAATAAAATCAAATGCTTTTTCCTCTTGTTTCCTTGTAAAAAGAAACAAATATTTCTGAAGCTGTTTGGCAGTCAAATGACCACCAAATGCTTCAATCAATGCTAATAATATTTTTCTTCTGTAATATAACATATTGCAAAAGTAAGAAAACTCTCTGCATTTTCGTGTTAAATATGGCTCTTTTATTTTATTACTCTATAATAAACGCCTATCTTTGCACCAACTCAAACAACCACCGCAACACCATGCAATCTAAAGAATTGCACATGTGGGGTTATTAGTGGGGGAAAGAATTAAGAGCTTGCTAAGATATTGAGTACGTGAAGAATAGAAGAAAGGTTCATCTTCCGTACGCACCGCAAAGGAGAATGAGTAAAATCATTCTCCTTTTTTGTTGATAATAAATGCTTATCCTGTTCCAAGTTCTATATAACAAAGAAAAGAGATTCTCAACGACCTACCTGCCGTTGCTGTTCTGCATTATACCGGTCTCCTATAACAGGAATAGCTGCAACGGCATCCTCCAATTCTTTCCACTCCTCGGGCGAAAGAGCAAAAGACAATGTGTATAGGTTTTCCTCGAGATGTGACAGTTTCGTCGTTCCGGGAATGGGTACGATCCAAGGTGCTTTCTGCAACAGCCAGCCGAGTGCTACTTGCGCCGAGGTCATGCCTCGCGTGCGGCCGAAAGCTTGTAGAACATTCACGATACGGGTATTCATCCGCATCGCTTCCGGCTGAAAACGTGGCAAGGTCTGGCGGTTATCATTGTTCGGATCAAAAACCGTGTATTCATTGATACAACCACCTAGAAAACCGCGATTTAACGGACTGTATGAAACAAACCCGATACCCAATTCCCGACAGGTGTCGAGCACTCCGTTTTCTTCCACCAAACGATGCATCAAATGATACTCACTTTGAATCGCTGTGAGCGGACATACAGCATGAGCCTTGCGAATACTCTCGGCACTCACTTCACACATTCCCCAACGCTGCACCTTCCCTTCTTTCATCAGGTCGGCAATAGTCGATGCTACCTCTTCCACCGGAGTATCCGGATCAGCGCGGTGCTGGTAAAACATGGGAAGTGAATCGAGTCGGAGACGACGGAGTGACTCTTCACAATAACGACGGATGGTTTCCGGGCGGCTGTTCTGACGCCCCGTGGCTTTTCCGTTAATTACCTCATGTCCGAATTTAGTCGTTACGTTAATCCGGCCTTTAAATTCGGATAATGCTTCCCCGGCCAGTTCTTCATTTGTTAGCGGTCCATAGATAATAGCGGTGTCGAAAAGCGTAATGCCACGATTTACCGCTTCATGCAACAAGCGGATGCACTGTTTCTTGTCCGGATGTTGACTGCGGTTGTAAGTCATCCCCATCACACCGAAACCGAGTGCCGATACTTCGAAAGCCGCCTTGCCTGTACCCAATACCCGATGCTCTCTAATACGTGCAGACTCATTGTCAGTACGAGGTGTTTCGGGTTGCTTCGTTTCAGATGCAAAAACCTTATCCAATCCAGTTGGCACAGCTAATGCTGCTCCCGCCAGTGCCGTCGCCTTGAGAAATCCGCGACGGCTAATATTCATTTTATTGTTCTCTACCATAAATTTACGTTTTTACATTACTCCTTTCGCCCACTCTCCGGCTTGCTTAACGCTTCCGTTCAACAACTGCCCTTCTCCCCATGTAATTTTTGGATAAAGTTTCTTGAGTTGTTTTACACTATTAGTTATCGAGCTTCCTCCGGAAGTAGCGAATGGAATAACGGTTTTACCGGAGAAATCATATTTCTCAAGGAATGTATTGACCGGACGCGGACATAAATTCCACCATATCGGATAACCAAGGAATACCACGTCGTAATCTTTCAGATCAAGCGCTTCTCCACCCAATTCCGGACGTGAATTTTCAGTCGTCATTTCAATTGAGCTACGGCTACTCTTATTGTTCCAGTCGAGATCTGCTGAGGTATAGGCCGTAACGGGAGTTATCCGGTAAAGTTTGCCGCCAATCGTTTTTGCAATGGCATCGGCAACTTTTTCTGTAGTTCCAGTACAAGAGAAATAGGCAACCAGGATTTTCTTATCGGACTGTACATTAGTATCCGCTGTCTGATTCTGCGCTTTTGATGAGCAGCTAAAGCAAAGGAGACTCATAAATATGAATATAATCTGTTTCATTTTATTTTGATTTTAAATATTTCTTATCACTAATTAGTTTAGACATTATCACGATGGAGTAACCCCACAGGCTTCTCATTCTTCTATTACTTTGATAAAATGTGCAGGAACACCACCCACAACCGTATTCGCTTCCACATCTTTTGTCACTACAGCTCCGGCACCAACAACAGCATTATCACCGATAGTCACTCCCTGAAGAATCGTCGCGTTAGAACCTATCCATACATTCTTACCGAGTACGATAGGTGCAGGATAAGTCGTTTTACGGTCTTGCGGAGCCAACCCGTGATTAAGTGTAGCAAAAACCACATTATGCCCGATTTGACAACCATCACCAATAGTCACACCACCATGATCCTGAAAATGACAGCAGGCATTCATAAACACACCCTCACCAACGGTAATATTCTTACCAAAATCCGTATAAAACGGTGGAAAGACCCGGAGCGACGATGGCACCTGATAACCGAACAACTCGGAGAGTAATCGGCGCACTTCGTCCGGTGTGTGATATGCCGTATTCAGTTGGAAGGTGATACGTCTTGCCTCATTACTCATATCATCCATCAAACGATGTATTTCTTCTGTATTAAGCGCCCTGCGCGTCTTTACATATTCCTTAAATTCCTCGGTAGTCATAGTATTTCCTTTCAAAAGATAAAACAGGATTAGCAGAAATCATCATTTCGTCTGTTCGAGTTTGTTATACTCGTCATCTGTAACCGGTTCAAGCCACTCATTGGAGGTGTTTTCACCGGAAATTTCAAAAGCCAGATGAGCAAACCAACTGTCGGCAGCAGCCCCGTGCCAGTGTTTCACATTAGCAGGAATATGGATAACCGTACCAGGCAGAATCTCTACCGCCGGTTTACCTTCTTCCTGATACCATCCTCGACCGGCTACACCGATAAGCATCTGTCCGCCACCTTTCGTTGCACGGTGAATATGCCAGTTATTGCGGCAACGTGGTTCAAAAGTAACGTTAGAGATATTCACCTGCTCGCGCGAAACCGGAGCAAGATAACTGTTACCAATAAAATACTGTGCATAGGCTGTATTGGGTTCGCCAATAGGGAAAATCATCTCACGCTGGAAAGCTGTTTTGGCATCCTCACCAACAATATCTTCAGACCATACTCCTTTTGCCAAATTGAACGCTGCCCACGCCTTCGGCCAACCTGCATAGAAACCTATATGAGTGATAATCTCTGCGATCTCCGTGCGGGTGATGCCGTTCTTCTTCGCCGACTGAAGATGATAAACGAGCGAATTGTCCGTGATTCCCATACTGATAAGGGAGGTAATGGTTACTAAACTGCGGTCACGCAGACCGAGTTTGTCAGTGCGGCTCCAAACTTCTCCAAAGAGAACATCGTCATTGAGTTCCGCAAACTTGGGGGCAAACGTTCCTAACTGGTCACGTCCTGCCGTCTGTACTATCTTTTCTTGTGCCATAACATTGAGTGTTAAAATACTAAATACTGAAAATAAAAGGAGTTTGTTCATAATCATTTCGTTTATTGAATGAAGTTACTAATATGGTTTGCTGAGTCAATCGACATTTGCATGCCCTTTTCAAAAAGTTTCTGCGATCCATAATCTTCTATCTTTTCATTGTTAAACTTTTGATTGCAAATCTACTGCAATAAAATGAGTGGGCTTGTATATGATTTACTGATATTTGTACCCAAATCCTCGATTCTGTAATAAAGCCATCTATAATTCAAATAAAATGAATTATATTTGCGATAAAGAATATAAAAGAAAGGATTATGGAAGAGGTTATTAAACTTGATGAGGTAGATAAATACAACAAACTTTTCGGACTCGAAACACGACACCCATTGGTAAGTGTTGTCGATCTGTCGAAAGCAACGCAGTGGCCGGAACATTTCAAGATCAACTACGGCGTATATGCTCTTTTTCTGAAAGATACTTATTGCGGAAATATCATGTATGGCCGTCAGAACTATGACTATCAGGACGGCACGATTGTCAGTTTTGCTCCGGGTCAGGTAACGGAAACCAAGATGGTTAAAAATGTCCAGCCAAATGCTCACGGCATCCTGTTTCACCCCGACCTGATTCGTGGCACGGCACTCGGTCAGGAGATCAAGAACTATTCTTTCTTTTCCTACGAAACCCGTGAAGCATTACACCTTTCAGAGGAAGAACGGGAGACCGTGATGGATTGTCTGCATAAGATTGAAATAGAACTGAAACACAACATAGACAAGCACAGCCGCCGATTAATTTGTGCCAATATCGGACTACTGCTCGATTATTGCATGCGTTTCTACGAACGGCAGTTCACAACACGCGAAGAAGTGAACAAAGACATCATTGTCCGTTTCGAACGGTTGCTGGATGAGTATTTCGACAACGAGACTCCGCTACGAGAGGGATTACCTACTGTTAAATACTTTGCCGACAAAGTATTTCTATCAGCAAACTATTTCGGAGATATGATTAGCAAACAGACGGGACAGACCGCCTCGGAATATATCCAGAATAAACTGATCGAACGCGCCAAAGAAGCTTTGCTGGCAACAGATAAGACTACAAGTGAAATTGCTTACGGACTAGGATTCCAATATCCGCAACATCTAAGCCGGATGTTCAAACGGATTACGGGTTGTACCCCCAATGAATTCCGCTCACAGAATTAGTCTTTATATAAAAAGGCAAGAATAAAATATGCTACGATTTAAAACGTAATCATAAATGATGACCCTAAAGTAAGCATATTCATATACTCACCACTGTTCCTACTATGCGACGGAAGCAAATCATAGTCGAGAAAAAAACGGATTCCATAATATTCCTTTGCTTTGAACGTCAAGGAAACCCCACTTCCCATGCAGAAACCATTTCTTGCAGAAACCGACCGGTCAGTTAATTCCAATTGTGGATAATGCACGTATCCACCCAGAAGTTTACTGCCTATCAGCCATCGTGAAGACAACGGATATGAAAAATAGCTTCCTCCGCAAAGCGATATCGCATCAAATGTGTTATTTTCTGCCTGTTCTTCATTGACAATAATCAAAGTATTGGAAACAGTGAATCGCCCTCCCACGCCTACATACGGATTAAAGAAACAGGCCCCCTCCACACCGGCCGAACTGCCTGATGAAGTACGAAACTCCATTTGTTCGTCGATATCATAACTGCTCAACGGGATATTCAATCCAAGATACAAACTGACAAATGAAGGCCTATCCATTCTGTCGAACCTATCTTCACCTGCAAACCTATTGATTCCTTTTTCCCTGAATATCAGATCTGCAAAATAATACCCCACTTCCGTCGACAATATTCCGATTCCTGCCCCCGTCAGCACATCACTTAACCAATGCTTGTTGTTTGCCATCCGCATAAGACCGGTTGCAGTAGCCACACTATATGCCCCGACACCTACCCATGGACTTTTATGTCCGTATTCCTTGGTAAACATGGTAGCAGTCATAAATGCCGTAGCCGTATGTCCGGATGGAAAAGAATGTTTGTTTGAGCCATCCGGACGTTCGACGTTTGTCGTTTGCTTCAAAGTATTTACCACACCACCCATCAGCAGTGCGGAAAAAGCGTCGGAAACGAGCATTCTACCCCATGAGCTGCGACTTTGCACTCCGGCTGCTTTCATACCAAGCATCACTGCAGCAGGGACATATTGCATATAATCATCCAAATGACGATTGAAACGGGGCAGATAGTCGTTACGTAAACCTCGAAAATGATCGTCCTCATTTTTTACAATCAAGCCACCAACCATTAACGGAATGCCGATATACGTCATCTGATAGAAACGGGAAGATGAGAATTTATCAAGCCTTCTACTAAAATTGGTTGTTGTAGAGATACGCAAACTATCTCTTCTTTCCGCCATAACATTATCTGCCAAATTTTGAGCAGATAAGAAAGAAAAGCTACAAATGCCAACAATACATATTACAATCATTTTCATTACTCTGTCCATTTATGCCCTGTTCCATGCACATTACCATATCACTCTTTGTTGCTACAAAATTAATTATTTATCAACGGCTCGTTCTCTCTTTTTATAAATTAACAATATTATACTTGGCAATACCAACAGAAGTAATAGCAGACCATACATTCCATTTGAAAACAGTGAAGCCTACATGTCAGACATGACACGTCCGATAAAAGCCAAACTTACAGAATATCTCAAACTCGAAGCCCCCTACAAAATAAAATTTGGAATCATTTTATTGCCCCCCTCTCGGATGCAGAAAAGAAAGCAATATCTGAAATTGACGACGAGATGCTTTCTTATGATTAAAGATAGCAGACACCCGAAGCCGACTATTTCCTAATTCTCTATACTTCATAATACTTATCCTATTTGTATCTATTGTTATTTTATTATTCCAATTTCTTTCAACCAACCTTTTGCTCCACTTGTACTACCTGTAGAGCCAAAACCTTTCAAATGTTCTGAATCCGGAGTAAGTTCTACTATTTTAGCCAAAGTTTCATCTCGGTAAGTGGCTGCATAAGTACAGAATGGTACAATGATTTTTCCCTTCAAATTGTATTCTTTACTTTCCAGAAATGACCATATCGCCATTGGAGCTGTATGCCACCACACCGGACAGCCTACAAAAACAATATCATAATCATCCATATTCTTAACAACATCTTTTAATGGAGGACGAATACCTTTCTCCAATTCCTCTTTCGCCACCTCCGTACAAGGAGTATAATCCGTTGGATAAGGTGTAACGGTTTCAATAGAAAACAAATCGCCACCTGTAAGTGAAGCAATCTCCTCCGCCAAACGTTTTGTAGTACCTCCCCAGCTGAAGTAAGCAACAAGGATTTTCTTTCCACTCACCTGGGTGACCGGTTCATCACTTTGGGCACATGAGTAAGAACTCAATGCCGCTAAACACATCATCATAATCAATACTAATTTTCTCATCTTCAATTTCATTTTAGTTATTACCTTTCGATGATGCAAAGTTACCGGAATATAGAAAGTAACACAATAGACAAATTACTGATATTATAACCATTTTTACTAAGCACACGATATTGCAAATCAGCACACTAACACAAATTACAGAATATCAAACACAAATTACCTTTTATGACATATCCCGTATGGCATTCTCATTGAAAACCTTTATTTTTGTTGTGAAACAAAAGAATATGAATATGGAGAATATAATTAAACTGGAAACTATCCAGGAATATAACAGACTTCTAGGTGCAGAAACCCTGCATCCTCTGGTTAGTGTAACCGATTTCTCTACGCTCCAATCCCTCAAGCACTGTCGAAAGAATTTCGGCTTTTATTGTGTGTTCTATAAAGAACTTGATTGCGGTGTGCTTCAATATGGTCGTAACAAATACGATTACGAAGATGGTACGTTAGTTTTCATTTCTCCGGGACAAATAGCCGGTGTGAATGATGGCGGTGAGACTATAAATCCCAAAGGTCTTGTGCTTATGTTTCACCCCGATTTGTTATATGGTACTCCCCTTGCCCGCAGAATGAAAGACTATACTTTTTTCTCTTATGAATCTAATGAAGCTCTTCACATGTCTGACCGGGAACGCCGGATCATCTTGAACTGTTTTCATGAAATACGGGAAGAATTGGAAAATGCAATCGACAAGCATACCAAACAAATTGTGACTTCCAATATAGAGACCCTGCTCAATCATTGCGTGCGTTTTTACGAACGCCAGTTCGTCACTCGTGAAGTAGTCAACCATGATTTACTAACCGAATTCGAACAGATACTTCAGCAATATTTCAATTCGGACAAACCCTCCGAGATCGGTTTGCCCTCCGTACAATACTGTGCAGAACAAATGCACCTTTCTCCCAATTATTTTGGAGATCTGGTAAAAAAGGAAACCGGAAAGTCCGCACAGGAATATATCCAACTGGCCATAATGGAAAAAGTAAAAGAACTATTGATTGAAAGTAATAAAACAATCAGCGAAATAGCATACGAACTCGGTTTTAAATATCCCCATCATTTAAGCAGGGTATTTAAGAAAAACATTGGAACTACCCCCAATGAGTACCGCGCACAAGCCGGATAAAAATCAGTTATTAGAAGCAAAATTCTTCTTCTGTTTTTAAAACCGATAAGATACTTTTCGCATCAGACTCTTGACAAATGACTTTTTATGTTGTATCTTTGAGAAAAGAAAAAGTATAAAAAGCATGAAATTAGATAGAAATAATCATACATAAATCATAAACAACCCGGTATTTTACAATACCGACTCCTATATGATATGGGGCAATAGTCGAATGATTATTGCCCCATTTTGTTTATAATTCAGCTTAAAATCTCTCGTCTAATTCTAAAACTGCTATCAAATAGTTTATAATAAACTCGAATACCGTTTTACTAAAACTATCAAGAAGTTTATTATAAACAGGATTCGGGTTTATTAAAAACGACGTTTTCTTTTGTCAAAAATAGAGTAAGCAATAATTTTAGCATTCACCACGAAAAAATTTCGGAACAGCTCTACAGGTAATATAAATACACAATAATTCATTTACTTCTTTATTTACACAATCGTTTTCCTCCTCCACATCCCATCTTTCTATTTTTCCAATTCGCTAATTAAATCCAAAACGTTGAATACGACTCACGGCATCTACCATATTTTACATACATTTGCGTCTGACACAGATGTCAAACATTGGGTTTAATTTAAGATGTTTGGTATATGAATGCATATAAAGTGGGGTTAGACATAAGCTCTACTGCCGCTAAGATAAAAATATAAGAGTGTTTACTCGGATTCCTTTATCAAATAAAGGAAGCAAAATATCATCAACCAGTGGCAGAACTTATTATGTTATGAGGAATAGTATAGACATTATTCGACCACAAAATCTTCCGATTTAAAATTACTATAGAAACGTCCTGAAACAGCAGTAAACTTCAATACACAGTAATCGGGATCCGTCACTCCCTCCGGATAGTACATGGTATCTCCCTCCTGCCAGATCATCTCTTTACTGGCACTGTCCGTCAAGACCTCCATCGCGCCGCGTAGCATAACACCTCTAAAAAATCTCGTATCACAGAAGTAGATACATGCATGGTTATTCTCCCGGTATTGCGCCACACGCATGGACGAAGTGTTTGTTGTCAGATAAATCGTTTTTATGCCCTCTCTTTTTCTAGGTTGCAGCATTGCTTTGATGGTAGGAAATCCTTCACCGTCTACCGAACCGATAAAAGCTGTTTTCAGCTTATCAATCATGTTGCCTACTGTTTTTTCCGCGTCTCTCATCATTTTACTTTTTATTATTGGTTTATTATCTGATGCGAAAGTAGAGAAATACCAGAAAAGTAATGCAATAAAAAGAAAGGTAGAAATAGCACTTTTTACGGTTTGTGTGCTTTACGATACAATAATGGAGTTTCTCCCGTATGCTGCCGAAAACTACGGATAAAATAAGAAACTGTTGAAAAACAGAGTTCAAATGCAATATCAGCTATAGGAAAGTCCGTATAAACAAGCAGCCTTTTAGCCTCTTCCATCACCTTGTTCCGGATATATTGTTTTGCACTGAACCCCATGGTCGAGGTTATCATCTCATTCAGATAATTAGGAGTAATACAGAGCTTATCTGCATAATATTGAACCGAATGTTGCTCTTTTGCATGTGTAGCAACCAAATTCATGAATTTGCTTACATGATTATTGGAAACTTCCCTGTTTCTGCCTTCTTCCATCGAAGTCTTTTTAAGATAAGCACGATCCAACAACATCAGGACTTCATAAAGCAATGCTCTCAAAACGTGTACATCGTCCTGTTGATACGAATCAATCTCCATCTTTATATCATGCAAGGTTTCAAGTATGCGTGTATAAAGTTCATCAGACAAATGTAGTCGCGATGAAAAACTTTCTATCTGAAAAAACGAAAGATGCCGTACAAACAAAGAATCTTTAAAGAGGGAAGACAAAAACTCTTCTTCGAAAATCAGAGCATACCCATTGATGATATGATGAGTATCCCAGTTCCGGATTTCCCCCGGTTTAGAGAAAAGAACGTCACATGGAATTGCTTCATAGGTTTGGTTATCGACTGAAAAAGCTCCCTTACCTTCTGTTATGAAAGTAATATCATAATAGTTGAGAGTGTGGACAGTACTTTTAGCCAGGAACTTCTTCACATACTTCAGTTCTACTACATCGACCAAAAGTTCACTCCCATACTTATGCTTATAAAAAGTATATCGAGGTATTGAGTTTTTCATTCAGAATACAAAAATAGTATTCCTTACCAAATAATCCAAAGACTTTCCAAAATCGATTCGATTGAATAAGCCATGAGCCATCTGATAAGGAATACATAGAAAAAATATGTCTAGGTTATATTTCCTATTTAGAATCTCCGGCCAGATACCCCAAACTGGTTACATCTGCCCCCAAGTAATGATTAATGTGCTTCAATGGCACCCTGTACAGAATATCCGGGATTTCCGCCAATAAAGAGAGATACCTTTCCCTTACTGTCAGTTTGCAGGCACTCATATCCTCTTCCTCTTTAAAGTAAAACTGATACTCCATCAGTTGACGGACCAGATTCGCAAATGAAATTGAAGATGCACACAACTCTTCAATCTCCTCTTCACTGATGTAATAAGCAGCACATTTCGTCAGTGTCTTGATAGAATACTGACTTGAATTATAGCATAACACAGCATCACCCGCAGAGAAAAACCGGTTGGTTCTCTCCTCTCCTTCATGAGTGGTATATGTATGCAAAATACCGGAAACAATAATGTACAAGCTCTGCTCCGGCATTGTGGCAGAAGCAATCGTTTCTCCTTTATCCAGATACACCATTTCCATTCGAGCCAACAGCTCTTTCACTTCTCTTTCATCCACCTGATACTCAAAACAGAGTTTCTTCAAATAAGCTTCCATACAAAATAGATTTTAGTTAATATATGTCACTTAAAAACACCTAATTCGACATAGCAGGCATCATTGTGCCTCTCAAATATAATTTCCTTTGGGTATATCGTAAATACCAGATACAAATCAATAATGAAACGACCGTTGAAATGGGTGGAGCAAATCCCATGATAAACAGCGACGAGCTATCTATCTGGCTGAACCAGTATGACAACGGTATACGGAACAGGAAAGTGGCTATCAGACTGTGAATCATCGGGAATAACGAGTTTCCTTGTCCGCTGAAATAAGAATTAATGCAGAACACGAAACTAACCACGATACAGTCGATGCTATACCCTCGCAAATAATCTGCCGCCATTGCCACCACAGCAGCATCTTTCGTAAAGAAAGCAGTAAGAGTCTCCGGCAGGAATTGCGAATACACGCAAACCGACACACCGAAAACAAGAGCAATCCCAATCCCCGAAGCCAGACATTTATTCATTCTCTTGATAAGTCCCGCTCCATAGTTCTGTGCAGTCATGGTTGCCACAGCCGATGATATAGCCATCGGAGGCAGCATAGCAAACACGATGATTTTCTCAACAACACCCAGGGAAGCAGATGCAATGACTCCCATCTGATTGACAATGACAGTGATAATCAGAAAAGAAACATTGATTAAAGCATCCTGCAAAGCAATAGGTGCTCCCAACACCAAGATCTTTTTAGACAGATTCCGGTTCAATCGAATATCTTTCCGTGAAAAGTCAAAATGGAATCCGTGCCGGTATAAGAACCAGAGCGCTATTCCAAAGCTGACTCCTTGTGCAGTTACAGTAGCGATAGCCGCTCCCGTAGCCCCCCAATGGAAATAACCGACCAATATAAAATCGAGCACTATATTTATCACACATGCCAGCCCAACAAAATAAAGTGGTGTTTTAGAATCACCCAGTCCACGCAAAATGCCACATACAACATTATATCCCACTATAAACAGAATACCCAGAGAGCATACCAAAATATAGCTTTTCGTATCTGCCATAGCTTCTACGGGAGTATGCATCAGTTCTGCTATCCGACCATGAAAAAGTACCATGACCAAAGTTAGCACTACACCGGTTATTGAAAACAACCATACGGAAGACCCGATAGTAAAAGCTACTTTCCGATTGTCTTTGGCTCCGGTAGCAATAGCAATCAGCACTGTTGTCCCGGTAGTAATACCCAGAATAATACCTGTTATTGTCTGCATCACCTGACTACCAATAGCTACGGCTGCCACACTTGCCGAATCATCATATTGTCCGACAACGAAAAGGTCAGCCCCGCCATAAAGTGCCTGAAGTACATTAGCAATTAAAAAAGGTACTGCAAACTGCAACAATACCTTCGGTACGCTTCCTTGTGTCAAATCTAACTCTTTCATAGTTTCTTCGATACTTTTCCTCTTTATCTTATTTTGTTACAACATAAAAAAAGTGCCGGACAAGCGAATGATTTGCACCATTCATCTTATCCAGCACTATAATTATTATTATAGCACCCTCCGATGAGGATTTTTATGCCTGTCCCTATTTCAGGGCTGCAAATATGGGCTTTGTTTTCATAATTACCAAATTTTAACCGGTTTTTATTTTCTTATGGAGATGTAACTAGCTATATATCAACTATTATCAGACGAGGTTTGATCTATAGGATCTCCGTTAGAAAAACGAAAGAAAGCTGCCAACCGATCCGGATTCAGCGTATAACGTGCGCGTTCTTTTAATAAGGGTTCCGCATTCATTACGGCACAAGAATGAGAAACCACGGACATCATCGGCCAATCCTTTAACGAATTTCCTACAACTAAGGTGTGTTCAAAAGATAAAGTCAAAGCCTTACATAACTGAATCACCCCCTCTTTTTTACTTGCTTCAGGATGAATGACTGTTATCAGCGGAGCTTTATGAAAGACCTGGCAGGGATTCTCTTTCAACCGGGTAAGAATAGCTTCTCTCTGTTCTTTATCACGTACCAATATACTATACTTGTAAACCACTCCTTCATAACTATGAATAGTGACTTTTGCAGATTCTCCATATACCTCCGGATATACTTTCACCGGCAAACACCTGATCTGGCCCGAATAAGATAATAAACCTCCATCTGCAAACACTCCTCCCCTGAATAAATCGAAAAGAGCCTTTCCCAGCTTTTTCTTCACCTGCTCCATCGACAGAGAAGTGGCAAGATATAAGGAAACGGACTGTGCCATATATCGCAAAGCGTTAGCATAACTTTCAGGAACTTTTCCCTGTGAATCAGTCAGTGTTCCATCCACATCGAAGAAAACAGTCGTAATAAGTGGCTTGTCAGGTATTCGCCAGAACGCCCCTTCTCCCATGATTCGATGTAAAGGGTGATTGTTCAGGTTACTAAACGCAATATAACAATCACAAACCTTCCTCTCGCAAGATAGCGGCACAACAGCTCCATCACCTTGATAAAAATTACCAATCTTCACCCGGCTTCGGGGACAAGCATACATATCCCCTTTCCAATCGATAAAACAATTATTCCTTCCTCCTGCGCAAACTTCCCATTGTGCCGGAGCATTCTTCAAGTCATACTCAAAAAGATTATCCAGTTGACTGAAAAACTGAATATCTTCCTGACTTAATGGTGTTCTTAACCCTTGCATAGCATTAATGAATAAATAAATATCCGGCAAAAGAGTATTCCGTAAATCATTGAGTACGGCCTTTGCAGAGGAATTTCCTACCGCTCCGGCACATACCTGTATTCCCGCATGATGGAGTATATGAATCTGATGCGCAAATTTCTCTACCGAAGTCATCTCTGGATGAAAACTAGCCCAGAGCCTTATCTTACTTATCACAGTGGGAGTCACACGAATCTCATCAAGCCAGTGTTTAGCCGGAAAAGAAAGGTTAGTCTGACAGGAAATTCCGGCCACCTGTGGCAATGCTGCCAAATGCATCATTCCTTTCCGATAATAACGATGGATCAATGCTTCACCGTAAGGAATAATAAATAACTGCAACGGCTCCCCTTTCCATTGTTCAATAGCTGCTATAAAACGATTCCATGCCTGTTCATCCTGGGTCGTATCTGCCAGATGCGACTTCTTGCCGAAAGGGCAATAAGAACAGGTATAGTTGCAGCTATTCAATTTGCCGCGATAATATATACGCCTGAAGGAAAGTAAAGAGCCTTCGTTTTCCATTTCTATTTCGTTCAATAAGAATAAGTTTCCATCAGTTCTCTTATTTCAGGAGTAATGAACAACTGACCAATATAATCGGAGTATGCCATTCCTTCGGAAGTCAGACAAACACGACCGTTATCCGTATCTTCTATCCATTGCCGTTCAGCTAACTGTCGGAACAACGTCACATTATCCGGTGATTCTCCAAAGCGACACTTATATTCGGCCTTATCAAGCCCCATATAATACATCAGATTTTTAATGATGAAACGTTGTCGCTGTTCTTCCTGCGAAAGAATAAATCCATTACGAGCCACTGTAAAATCAGTAGTGCCCATATAATCATCTATCTCTCCGGCAATACAACGCTGGCAAACAGTATACCGGGTGGCATAATGCAAATTACCCAGGTAACTGCGTCCGCCGGAGCCACACGACAGCATCACTTCATCCCCACATGAGATTTCCGCATCAATAGACGGATGATGAATAAAACGTCGCATCGAAGTTTGTAGAAAACCTCTGTCTTTCAACAAATCACAAGCGGCACAATACATCTGAAAACAGACATCGTCGGATTCCCGCTCCGTGATAGCCGTTCCCGGTCGTACATATAGCGGATAGATAAAGAGTTCGTTAGGCTGAAACAGAAGAGCCTGTTCCAATGAATAAAGAAAACTGGCTACAGTTTGTCCTTTGATTCCATAAATCAAATCAATATTAAAAAATGGGAATTGCCTCTTCCGGATAGCCTCCAGCGCCTGATTAATCATGTCTTGCCGGGGACGTCTTTTCAAAGCTGTTAATTCTTCGTCAAGGAAACTCTGTACGCCAATACTCACACGAGCCACTCCTGCTTGCTTCAACAAGTCCAAACGGGCAGGATCGGCATATTCCGGCGATGTTTCTACGGAAGTAAAGGTATGTGAAGGATGCACTCCGAATAAGGCAGCCGTATCCAATAGGTATTCCAGTTGAGGAACAGTGAGGAGCAACGGTGTGCCTCCTCCAATGGCGAAACTATCAAATGCCAGTCCGGTAGTGAGTGGAGACAACTGTTGAGCCTGCTTGTGAAGAGTTTCCAAATAAGTTGCGATATAATCCGCACGATTTGTTTGCAGAGAAAACAAGTTGCAATATCCACATTTATGGCTACAAAAAGGAATATGGAAATAAAGCGATGCTTTCTGTCCTTCCACCTGTTTCAGGTAAGGAACCAGCGAAACCGGGGACGGAAAAGAACGATAAGCAGTTTTATGTGGATAACTATACATATAGTCTACATATCGTGGTAGCGGTTGATTCATTTTTTCGTTAAAATAAAGTGTTTGTAAGGGACTGTATAAACCGTTTCGTGAGATATGCAATGATATTCATATCCATCCTCTCCATAGCAAGTGCCATGATCGGAAAGAGCAATCACCAGCGTATTTCCCCGCTTCTGAAAGGCCTGAAATAAACGGGGTAGCTGACTGTCGACATATTGCAGCGCGGCAGCGTGTGATTCCTTATCATCCTTCATTTTGCCTTCCACATAATGGCAGTTCGGATAATGAATAGCAGAAAAATTGATATACATAAAAATCCGTTTGTCCTCCGGATAGTTTTCGAGTTTCTTCAATGCAAAATCAATTTGTTTTTCAGTACTATCGGGTGCCGTGCATCCAAAGGTCGGCAGCCAATAACTTTTAGTAAAGTAACCGGGAAACACACGCCCCAGTTCATTACGCTTGCTGAAGAAGTTCACCCCTCCTATACAAATCGTTTCATAACCTACATTGGCAAGGCTTTGCACAAAAGTTGCTTCCGTAAACGGATAACTTCCCGCAGGCGGAATACGTCCCGTACCAGCTTGCACAGGGAAAAACAACCACTTACGGCTGCGTAGCGAATGAGGTTCCGCCGGAGAAGGCAGAAATCCTGCAAAGATGGCAAAATGAGACGGGTAAGTAAAATTTCCCGGCGCATGTCTTTTTTCCCATTCTTTTCCGTGACTGTTCAGTACCGGTGTTCTTCCTGCCGCTTCTTCCTCCTTGCTGACATCATAACGCAAGGTATCAAAGCAAAGCATCAATATATCATGAGTACCCACCACCTGATTCATATCCAGATCCGGATTTTGGGTCTGTTCGCCAGCCGGCAGTTCATCTATTTGCATGGTTATATCTCTTTTTTATGTTTTTTATCTGTTGAATATAAATAGAATTATGAGCAAACATATCCTGATACACATGATCTCCCTGTCCGTTGACTTCTATTATATAAGGTATATCTGCTCCTCTCTCCATCAGGACATCCACTCCGGCATACTGCAAATCCAAGGATTGGACCGCTTCCTGACACTGAAAATAGATTTGTTGCCGCACTACTTCCGGCAAAGACAACTCGTTCCACCAATGTGCCTTATTGTTCAGATGCAGATTGGTTATGCTTCCTTTACTACATCTCACAACGATATAATCAATTTCAGATTCCCGGCACACTACCCGGAGATCATAATTCTCTCCCTGCAACTGCTCTTTAGGAATCCATTCTTCTAAAATAGCTTCTGTTTGCATCACCGCTTCCGCCAACGGGATCATCTCTTTTTCCGTACTCAAACGGTGGATACGTTTGGTGTTATGAATGACTCCATCCACTTGTTGCAAGGTAGTATAGACTACCCATTTATTCCGGTTGGGTTGATAGCGAACAGCCATAATGCCTCCCGCCCCCGAACCGTAACGGGGTTTCAAAAAGCATCCTCTACCGCAATCGGCAAGAAGCTCTCTCAACTCATCAAAAGAATGGGGAGAAGATAACATCGGAGTCACTCTCAAACCTCTGTCCACCAGCACTTGTTTAGTCTCCTTTTTGTCAAGAGCACGCAACAAAGCATGGGGAGTGTTCAAAAAGTGCACGTCATCAGATAGCCTCATCTCGCCTAAACGTTGCAGTGTTTCCTTATATGCCTGATTCAACAGCGCATATTTCAGGAAATCCGTTTCATTGCTTACACAAGGTTCCAGCTTGATAACTGCCTGCCGTAATTGCGGCAAGCAATTAAAAAGTTCCCCGTAAGTCATAAAACGAACTTCCGTCTGCAAGTATTTACCTGCTTCAATAAAGTATTCTATACGTTTTGACAAAGAGTTGCTGACAACGATTATCTGCATCTCCTATTCTGTAATCATCGGGTAATACCACAATTCACCATCATATTCATCCGCCTCTTCAGTTTCAGCAATATCTATTTTCATAGGAAGATTCTGCAGCAGTTTCTTCATATCCTTGCTCAAATAATTGTAGCGCATATTGATAAACTTCAAATGAGCGATCTTATCCATATTATCCAGCAATAATTGGGCACCTTCATCTTTGAGAGTACCGGCCGAAACATCCATTGTTTCAAGTTGGGGAAGAATATCCGACTCCAGGAACATTTCTACAATCTTGTCCTGTTCTTCAGAGTTGACGATCCCCAGATAAGTCAGCTTCGGGAAACGTTCTTTGGAGAACAACGGACGGAATATCTCAATATCAGCTTCAAATCCATAATCTTCCACACCAACATATAGAATCAGTTTTTCCAGATTGGGGAAATCAGAACCAAGAATATCTTCTACCACTTCAGTAGGCAGGCCACCACTGATAATTTCCAGTGACCGCAACTCCGGCCGTGAAGTCTTTCCCAAACGCAGATTATTAGTTCCTTTGATTTTCAGATCCTTCAATTTAGGCATGGCATCGAGCAGCGGACTAATATCAGCTTGTTCAATCCATGAAATCTCCTGTTCTTCCTGCTCAATATCTCCCCAGAACAAGCCTTCTATTTGTGCGAACTTCTCCTTATTTTCAATCATTCCCTGTAATAAGGCAGAACAGTCGCCACCCTCATAATCCCAACAACCGATTGTTATTTGTTTATATTCAGAGAGATGTTTATCTTTCAATATCTTATCCAAAAGATTCACATTGTTTTCATACTCATCGTAACTCAAAGTATATTTCTTGGCTTCCACTTTCATTTCACGTGCAGTTTCTTCAGCAGTTTCTACATACCCTTTTTTGGTCTTTTCCGCAATCAGTTTGCCGGCAGCTTTTTCAGCCTCTTCAGTCGTTGCGTAGTTTTTCACTTGTGTTTGTCCGTCGGTCCCCAACTTACCATAATTTACAGTAACATCTGTTCCGACTACATCTATACTCCAGAATTTCTGCGATTTAAAATCTTGAAAAACGAATACTCTCTTCATAATACAGTTTTTAATGGTTGATATTTGCACACTCAACACAGAACGCGCATGAACAATACCTGCAAAAATAACCATTTTATGTAATGTACAAAGAAATCTGTTTACTAAACTTTCAGAGTATTCAAAAATACAACCCAAGATATACAACAAAGGCTGCCTTTGGGGGCAGCCTTCATTATTCTATTTCTGTAATACATCAGTTTAATCTTCAATAGTACATATACTTACACGGTTCCAATCCGGTTCAGTAAACATATCGCCTACACCCTGACCTTCGGCAGTGATACGAGATGCACTGATTTTATACTTGTTGACCAAGATCGTTTTTACAGCTTCTGCACGTGCTGCAGCAATTCTGGCATTCACTTCAACACTACCTTCCGGAGAAGCGTATCCCTTAATAACCACTTTTGAATCAGCATACTTCTTCATGTAGGCAGCTACACGTTCCACATTAGGAAGTTGTGAAGCGTCAACTGACGATTTACCTTGTCTGAAAGTAATGATAGATTCGGGTACACGGGCGGTTTTTACTACAGTCTCCACCGGAACCACTTTTGTGCGGCATGCTTCAAGTTCTTCCTGCAATCCGTTGATACGTCGGTTTGCATTGCTGATCTCACCATCTTTGTTGTTTACATCTGCACGAAGTGCATTGATTGAAGAGTTCAGTCCGTCAATTTCGGCTTGATTATATACTCTCACTTTGGCAAAATGATGTGTTCCGTTACTTGTCTTAAAGTGGTATGTCAATCCGGCTGTCAACTCAAAACCTGCGTTATTAGCATTGAAACGGCTCTTTGTTTCAGGGTAAGTACCTTGCATATCATACACAATGGCAGGTTTGATTCCCAATGTCCATGCTTTACTTTCACCCAAGTTGAAATTGAAATTCAATCCCAAACGCGTAGACCAGGAGTTCTGATCGCCATCGCCATTCACATAATAATGTAACCAACCTATTCCGGCCACAGCTTCCACTTCAAACAAACGAGGTTCGCCCGTGTAACTTGCAAATAGATTCATCAGATTGACTTTACCCAATACGCTGACATCCGAAGCATCGAAAGCCGTTTTACTGGATGTGGTATTGATATATCCCATTCCTTGGAATCCCAAACCGAAGATAGGAGTTAATTGCTTTGAGACTCCCACTCCAAAAGCGGGACGCATACCTTTAAAGAAAGCACTGTGAGTAAGGGGAGTGACTCCACCGGCATTTACTCCGACAGACCAATTATCTGTAAGTTTGGTACCTTCTACAACTGATTGGGCATTTGCTGCTGTAAAGCCACCCAATATAAAAGCTAATAAAATAATAGATTTTCTCATATTCATAAGTTTTTAAATGTAATGTTTTATCTGCTAAATCATTAGAAATGTATTGTATGTTCATGTCTAACTTTCTAGTTCATTTTTTAATTCGTTATTCACTTTAGACAACATATCATACCAAAAATTAGTTCGCAAGCTATGAGCCCTATTAACATCTATTATGCTTTCAGAAAATCTAAAATATGAAGAAGGTTTTCTATCCTGCTTGGTAAATATGGAAAAGCGATTACCTGTGTCTGTTTCATGGGGGTGATGCTTCACCTGCAGAAATGGAACAATTAGCTTTTCATTCGTATTTATGATTTCAGTACCCGCTTCAATCTGTTTAATCCTTCTATCAACCGCTGTCGCGGACATGCAATATTGATACGGATAAACCCTTCACCAGTCTCTCCATACAGACTGCCTTCGTTCACCCAAAGCTTTTCTTTCTTCAACAAGTCTTTTACTATTTCTGCTGACGTTTGATTCAAGACCGAGCAATCTACCCAAACCAGATACGTACCTTCCAACATCATTACGGGAAATTCCGGAAGATATTCATCAAAATAACCTTTTAAATAGATGTAATTCGCAAACAAATAGATTTTAAGTTCTTCCAGCCATTCTTCACCCTCATTGTAAGCAGCCATCAACGCCTCCACTCCGAAAGGATTCACATCACATACTTCATTTATATTAATCGCTTTATCTATCCTCACCCGTACATTTGCATCTGCAGAAATAATATTGGCTATCTGAAGCCCTGCCAGATTGAAAGCCTTGCTAGGCGAAACAAAGGTTACCGAATTCACAAGAAACTCTTCTGATATAGAAGCGAAAGGAGTATATTCATGCCCCAGAAAAACCAATTCACAATGAATTTCATCAGCGATCACAAACACATTATTCCGAATACAAATCTCACCTATCTGCCTTAATTCCTGCTTACTCCATACTCTTCCGACAGGATTATGCGGATTACATAACAACATGAGTTTTATCTTCGGATCGGAAGCTTTCCTCTCCAAATCATCAAAGTCAATCTGATACCCTTTGTTTCTATATACTAAAGGATTGGCAATCATCTCGCACCCGTTATTACGGATAGAGGAGAAAAAACAATTGTATACAGGCGTCTGCACCATCACTTTATCGCCGGGTACTGTCAGTGCTTTAATTGCAGCAGATATTGCCGGCACAACTCCGGTAGTATAAATAATCCATTCTTTTTCTATCCGCCAGGCATGTCGTCGTGCAAACCAGTTGGTTATCGCCTCGTAGTATGCGTCAGGCACGCGTACATATCCGAAAATCCCATGTTCCACCCGCTTCTTCAATGCCTCCACGACGGGGGGAGCCGTACGGAAATCCATATCAGCCACCCACATCGGCAAGACATCCGCATCTGCGGACGAGTCCCATTTATAAGAATTCGTACCTCTGCGTGAAATAATTTCATCGAAATTATACTTCATATTTCAATCAAAACAGGTTAGGTCGTCCCAGAGTTTCAATTCACAATTTCCCGGTGCTTTCAGATTTTCATCCAAAATAATTGTGCCGAAGCTTTCGGCAACAATACTCCCTGTACGAGGATTTTTCACACTATGAAGCGGGCTTTTAATCGTTGCCTGCACGCTACTATGTTCAAAAGCAAGGTCAGCATCCTCCGCCATCGTACAATTTTCCATCACCAGATCATGTGCGTAACAAAGTGGTTGAGTACCCGAAATTTTACAATTTACCAAACGCAGGTTTTTAGAATGCCATCCCAGATATTCTCCGTTCAGTTCCGAATCATAGACAGTTACATTTTCCGTATTCCAAAAAGCATCTTTGGAGTTGATGACTGCATTACGGATTTCTACATTCTTGCAATATTGAAACGAATAGTTTCCATTTTGAACGTAATTTTGTATATGGATATTCTCGCTATGTATAAAAAGATAATCTGCTTTATCAATCTGTACGTTCTTCAGTTCTATATTACGACAATACCAAAACGTTTCCAAGGCATTGGGCAACTGCACATTTTCGAGTTTTATCCCATCCATTTCACGGAACATCTTCGGTGCTTCCACCAAGGTATCCGCCATTTGTAGACTTTGAGAATACCACAGGGCGGCACGAGCTCCTTCTGTAAAAAGACAATTCTTCACAATGAATCCATTGGTGTGCCAGAAAGGATATTTCCCTTCAAAACGGCAGTTTATCGCTATGATATTACTACATTCTTTCAGTGCCGATTCACCGGCATGAATCGTTACATCTTCCAACTGAATGTCATGGGTTGCAAATAGAGGGCGTTCGCCTCCATATTCTTTATTTCTTATTTGTTGCATCATTTTATTTTTTAGTCTGTTATTTCAAAAATCACATTTACACTTCCCGCTCCAAGGGCAGAAAGCAGCCCTGAAGGATTAGTTATACGCCCTAAACGGGTATAGCTGTATGAAGTGGAAAAAGTTTCATAAAAAAGTACCACACAAGTGGATCCGTAAAGCATCAAATCACCTGTCCGAATCGTACCTGGGCTGGATGGGGTTGTTGGTAAACCGTTTTGTAGATAATAATACTTTTCATTATTGTTCAATTCGGACATATTCACTGTCATAGGAAGCAATCTCTCAAATGCTTTTGCTGTCTCATTATTTTCCAATGTAGCATTGAATGAAACAGTCCCGATTGTTACTTTAAGATTATTACTCACAGGATTATCATCATTGTTATCGTCGTTATCACCAGTGTTATTACCACTATTATTACTGCCATTATCACTAGAGCCATTACCCGGAATTACCTGTTGCCCTGTTCCCTGTATAGGTTCATCTTCACTACATGATGCGGAACCGACTGATAATGTCAGTATAGCAAGAATTGTTATTATATAGTATCTCATATTTATAGTATTGAAACTTATTTCTTCAGATACTCCTTAAAGAAAGATTCCAGCTTACTAAACGGGATAAGACCCACACGGTCGTAAAGATCTACATGTCCGGCACCGGGTACTATATACAGTTCTTTAGGTTCGGCAGCCAATCGATAGGCGTCTTCACTAAATTCACGTGAATGGGCATTCTCTCCGGTGATGAAAAGCATAGGCCGGGGTGAAATAGTTTCAATATCTTCGAAAGGATAGAAATTCATAAATTTCACATTGCTTGAGAGCGTAGGGTGTGTAGTGGTCATAGGAGTTGCTCCGTCAGGAGTAAATTCTCCTCTCTGCGTACGGTAGAATTCATAAAACTCCCGTTCGATCGGATTGGACGTTTCTGTCAACTGATGTACAGTGCCACTGGTATATTTAGTTTCCCCACCCAAAAATTCTGTATAACGCTGTTCCGCCGCTTCAGCCATTATTTGCTTTCTCTGTTCCAACGTTAATGAGTGATTTAATCCATTACGGTTGGCTGCTCCCATATTATACATACTGATTGTTGCAATGGCCTTGAGACGAGGATCTATTTTCGCTGCACTGATAGCAAAACTTCCGCTCCCACAAATTCCAATTACACCAATAAGATTCCGGTCAACGAACGGACGCGTACCTAAAAAATCAACCGCAGCGCTAAAGTCCTCCGAATAAACCTCCGGCAAAACTGCATTACGCGGCTCGCCTTCACTCTCACCCCAGAAAGACAAATCGATGGACAGTGTAACAAATCCCCTTTCCGCCATTTTCGTTGCATAGAGATTCGCACTCTGCTCCTTAACAGCCCCCATCGGATGCCCTACAATGATTGCAGGATATTTTTCCCCTTCTTTCATACTCTCGGGCAGAAAAAGATTACCCACTACTTTCATCTTATATTGGTTAGAAAAAGAGACTTTTTCTACATTTACCCAATCACTTTTATAAAAATTATCAGCATTTGTCTGTGCTGAGGAAAAACTGGTTCCGAGCATCATCATAAATACAACCGTTAATAATAAAATCCGTTTCATATCTCTTGCGCTTTAATAATTAATAAATTGATTACCTATTTTCAACATTGCAAAAGTACGATGAAAGAAAGAGACCGTTTGTAGACGAATTACTGACATTATAACCCCAATTACAGATTGTAGAATATTAAGAAAGAATGTAATTGGACAAATGAATTTAAGAATTACAGAAATTGGCAGTAATGCCGGACGTGTATGGAATGAACTTGAGAAAAGAACATTCGAATTTTCCATACAAGAGTTGTGTCAAAAGCTAACTATGACTTTTGAAGAAGCAGTTTTAGCTATTGGTTGGCAAGAGAAAATAATATTGTTGTAAATAAGAAAGATGGCCGTATTATGCTACTGCATAAATAACCTTATGAATATTTATCGCTCATAATAATAAGGTATTTTCCGCATATATAATCTATAAATGCTTCCACAAAAATGAAAACGTTTCTTTTTTTAATAACACATCAATACTTTTCCTTATAAAAGTTGAGTTATCCTATTATGGGGAACTGTAATATGGGTAAATTAATCCGTAATTCATATACAAACAGATTTCAAATCCTGCAGTATCTTTGCGGTGTCATAAAGAAATAAGTAAAAACATTATTTAGAAAAACTGTTTGATATGTATTTAGAAAATATTTATTCTCCTGCAGATGTTAAGAAACTGTCGGAAAAAGAGCTAAACGAGTTAGGTGGAGAAATCCGTGCAGCACTCCTGCAAAAATTAAGTGAACATGGCGGGCATTTCGGACCTAATTTCGGAATGGTGGAAGCAACGATTGCTTTACATTATGTATTCAATTCACCCAAAGACAAAATTGTATTTGACGTATCGCACCAGAGTTATGTACACAAGATGCTGACCGGTCGTAAAGATGCGTTCCTTCATCCGGAAAAATACGATAACGTATCAGGTTATACCGAACCGCAAGAAAGTGAACATGATTTCTTCATCATCGGACATACTTCTACTTCTGTCAGCCTGGCCAGCGGATTGGCAAAGGGACGCGACCTTACAGGCGGCAATGAAAATATCATAGCCGTCATAGGGGATGGTTCTTTAAGCGGAGGTGAAGCTTTCGAGGGATTGGATTATGTAGCAGAACTTGGTACTAACATGATTATTATCGTTAATGACAACCAGATGTCTATTGCCGAGAACCACGGAGGATTGTACAAGAATCTGAAAGAATTACGTGACAGTAACGGTCAGTGCGAATGCAACTTCTTCAAGGCAATGGGACTGGATTATATGTATGTAAATGATGGTAATAACGTACAGGCATTGATTGAAGCTTTCTCTAAAGTGAAAGATATTCAGCATCCGATAGTAGTACACATCAATACATTAAAAGGTAAGGGTTATGCACGTGCCGAGCAAGATAAAGAGACTTACCACTGGCGTACTCCATTCAATGTAGAAACCGGAGAAGCAAAAGTGAGTGATGAAGAAGAAGATTACAGCGAGGTAACCGCCCAATACCTGCTGAAAAAGATGAAGGAGGACCCGCGTGTGGTAACAATCACTTCTGGTACTCCCACCGTTCTGGGATTTACTCCGGACCGTCGTCAGGAAGCAGGCAAGCAATTCGTAGATGTAGGCATTGCCGAGGAACACGCAGTAGCTCTTGCTTCGGGTATCGCAGCCAATGGTGGGAAACCCGTTTACGGAGTATATAGTACATTCATCCAACGCTCCTACGATCAACTTTCACAAGACCTTTGTATCAATAACAATCCGGCTGTTTTGTTGGTCTTCTGGGGTACGTTATCCGGAATGAATGATGTGACTCATCTCTGTTTCTTCGATATTCCGCTTATCAGCAATATTCCTAATATGGTTTATCTGGCTCCGACTTGTAAGGAAGAATATATTGCCATGCTGGAATGGAGTATCCGTCAGAATGAACACCCGGTTGCTATCCGCGTGCCGGCAACAGATGTAATCAGTAGCGGAGAACCGGTAGATTCCGATTACAGCATTCTCAATCGTTACAAAGTTACTCATCGCGGTTCGAAAGTGGCCATTGTGGCTTTGGGTTCATTCTATGGATTAGGACAGTCGGTTGCATCACTTCTGAAAGAAAAAAACAATGTCGACGCAACACTCATCAATCCGCGTTACATCACCGGTGTAGACAACGAACTGATGGATGAACTGAAAGCAGATCACGAGTTAGTGATAACATTGGAAGATGGTGTATTGGATGGCGGTTTCGGTGAAAAAATTGCCCGCTACTATGGTGCTACAGACATGAAAGTCCTGAACTATGGAGCTAAAAAGGAATTTGTAGATCGTTTTGATTTACAGGAGTTTCTCCGTGCCAATCACTTGACAGATGAGCAGATTGTAGAAGATATCACAGCACTTATCGGTTA
Organism: Bacteroides sp. L008; assembly: GCF_040812255.1. Classification (NCBI taxonomy): domain Bacteria; kingdom Pseudomonadati; phylum Bacteroidota; class Bacteroidia; order Bacteroidales; family Bacteroidaceae; genus Bacteroides; species Bacteroides sp. L008. Next base: position 1,902,231 of record NZ_JBFNXO010000001.1, read on the forward strand.
AAATCAAACCCATTCACTATATATTCAACAGGTTGATGTATATTGTCGGTTAAGACAATTACATCAACCTATTTCATTTCGATATGAAGTAACAATCCTTTTCGATAATTCAATGGAGTCTGTCCTGCATTCCTTTTGAAGAACTTACAAAAAGCTGCCGCATCACTAAACCCTAACTTGGAAGCAATCTCACCAACCGTAGATTTTGTAGAACTCAACAAGGTACGCGCTTCCATAACCAACAGTTCGTTTATAATACTATTGATAGTCTTGCCTGTTCCGGCGCGTACAATACGGGCCAGGTACTGCTCACTGATAGCCAGTTTATCCGCATAAAAGCTCACAAAATGTTCTTCCCTGAAATTCCGGGTAACCAATGCATGAAACTCCTGTAAAACGTGGTCTTTACGACTGACCTCTTTTTTAATAATTGTCTTTCGGGAAAGAAAATCAGCTATATCAAGAAATAAAGCATTGCACGCTGCCTGTATGCGCCGGAAAAGAAAATGATGTTCAATATTCAGCAGGCGCATCAACACTTCCAGTTCCTTACGGATGATTTGGGCTTCGTACTCTGTCAACTGTATCGTATATTGTTTATTCTGCCTCATTGTCGCCAATAAGATAGCCGTTATTTGTGTCAAATAAGAGTCGTCTGTCCGCATGGATTCGGAAAGGGCAAGAGTAATAAACTGAATATCACGGCTTGAGTAAAGATGCTCCGTGAGATAATTTGCTCCATGAATAAGCAGCATATTCGGTTCTATCGCAATAAACTCTCCATTCAGCAGAATCTCCGAACGACCTTCAAGAACGAATATCATATAAAGTTCCCGATTGAAATAACATTCATTTGCCGGATAACTTCTGTCTTTATATTCACTCCTAAAACAGACTACCTCCTCTTTATAATGAGGAAGTTCCGGATGCTCCTTCAACAGCTGTGTATTATCAAATATACGAGATTTTACCATTTACATCTTCTTTTTATGACGTAAAAATACGATTTGTTTCGGATATGACAAAAAGTGTACGGAATTAGATAATCTATTTCAGAGTAAAAAACGGGACCTTTGCATATCCTTTTCAATACATGAAAGGAAAATAAATAAAGGAGGTCAAAAAGGAATGGAAATGAAAGATGTTTTCAAGAGGTATTTAGTATTTGTTATCGGACTTTATTTTTTAGCGGCAGGCATTGTATTGATTATACGCTCGGCACTAGGGACTACTCCCATATCGAGCATCAATTATGTATTAAGCTTGAATAGTCCTTTGTCATTAGGTACTTGCACCTTCATCATCAATATGGTTCTTATCTTGGGACAATTCTGGTTAATCCGAAAAAACAGAACCCGGCAGGATATTATTGAAATTCTTCTTCAAATGCCGTTCTCTTTTATCTTTTCGGCATTCATTGATTTTAATATGATGCTGACAAGTGAACTGCATCCCGCCAATTATGGCATGTCAATCGCTTTATTACTTACAGGATGCATGGTGCAATCTATCGGAGTAGTTCTCGAACTAAAACCGAGAGTAGCCATGATGAGTGCAGAAGCATTCGTGAAATATGCGTCCCGCCATTATAACAAGGAGTTCGGAAAGTTCAAAGTCTATTTTGATATTACTTTGGTGACGTTGGCCGTAATTCTCTCCCTCTTACTGACACAAGGTATTCAAGGAGTACGTGAGGGGTCGCTCATTGCAGCCTGCATAACCGGATATATTGTAAGTTTCCTGAATCAAAAGATAATGACGAGAAAGACCCTCCATAAATTATTACCAGTCTGGAAGTAAATCCTGCGTCAGTTTTAGATAAACACCTTATAAAAAAGTCGCTTCTTTGAAAGATTCAAATTCTTTTCAAAGAAGCGACTTCTTATTTCATCTATAGTTATACTTGCATTTACTTCTTCTGCTTATCTATTTCTTTCAGAAGTTCATCGACAGCCACTTTTAATTGGGTATCCTCTCCCTTAACAACCGTCTCCGGATCATTAGCAACCTTCACATCCGGTTCCAACTGGGTGTTTTCCAAATAACTGCCATCAGGCAAACGATAGCCAATGATAGGAATACCAAAGACGAGTGAAGGATCTTGTAAAGTTTCCCAAGACACGCTCGTCATTGTACCCGGAACAGGCATACCGACAAGTTTTCCTATATTTTGATGTTTATATACCCATGGAGTTCCATGTGCATTCGAATAGTTGGCTTCACATTGCAGCATAATAGACGGCTTGTTCCAACGACGGCTTGGCATGTCACACGCTTCACGTCCGCGGACTACTTGAGTGAAGTATTTCTGACCACTGAACAGTATTTCAATATCTTCATGCAAACGACCACCACCGTTGAACCGAGTATCAATCACAATTCCATCACAGTTGTTATATTTTCCCAGAATATCCGAGTAAACGGTACGGAAACTGTCATCTCCCATGGATTGAATATGAACATATCCCAAACGTCCTTTCGACCATTTCTCAACATCTGCCGCCCGCTGTTTCACCCAACGTTTGTATAACAACCCATTCAGTTGGCCGCTCGTAACCGGCATCACAACTTCTTCCCAACGTTCTTTATTTTGCGGATTGTAGATTGAAATCAAGGTCTTCTTCCCTGCTTTATTATTCAACAGACAAGTGATGTCATGATCGGGAGTTATTTCCTCACCGTTAATCTTTTCAATGATACATCCCGCTTTTACTTTGGTACGCGAATGGTCGAACGGACCTTTCTCGATAATTTCGGCAATCTGCATCCCTTTTCCCTGATAATCCCAGTCGAACAGAAGTCCCAGATTGGAAGTAACATCACCTTTACCTTTGGGAGAATAGCGTCCTCCGGTATGTGAAACATTCAACTCGCCCAACCATTCACTCAACAGTTCTGCAAAGTCATAATTGTTATCAATGTGAGGCAGGAACTTGCGATAAGCATTAGTCATGGCATCCCAGTTTACCCCGTGCATATTGACATTATAAAAACGTTTCTGATGTTGTTTGTACACATGGTCAAACATCGCTTCACGTTCAGCTGCCAAATCCATTTTCATTTCAGCCTGATAACTGATTGATTTCAAAGCATCCGACTTGGCATCCATCTTTTGCATATTGCGGCTTCCCAATAAGAAGATATCTCCTTTTTTATCCAGCATCAGCGATGCCCATCCGGTATTGAGTTTATGCAGACGTTTTGTCTCTTTCTCACGGAGATTCATTTTCCAAAGGTCATATCCATCTTCGAAAGCAGAGAAATAGTAGAGATCCTCCCCATCTTTGGATAGTATGGCACTGCCTAAGTCAGAAGAGTTGGGAGTCAGACGTACGATACGGTCTTCAATACCGTTAAGCTCGACTACTATATCTTTCTGGTCTACTTTTTCCTCATCCGCCTTCTCCTTATCACCGTCTTTCTTCTTGTTATCATCTTTCTCCTTTGCTTTCTTTTGTTCCTTTTCAAGTTCCTTGAGCAATTCGAAATCTTCCTTACTCAAACGATAACGATCATAAGCATCCTGATTGAGAAATACCAACATAACATCCTGTTGCGATCCCCAGGAAGCATGCGCACGCATACCATAACGTTCGGTCTGGAAAAGAATGGCATTTCCATCGAGTACCCAACGCGGAGAACCGCTGATATATCCGCTATTAGTCAGATTGGTTATCGCTCCTCCCTGTGCACTGACAATACCTATATCCGAATAAGGATCGTGACGGTTGCCGATAAATTCAAGAGTAAACCATTTGCCATCCGGTGACCATTCATAGTCAAATCCACCTCCGGTGTTATACCATGTAGAACCGTCCGTCACCTGACGTACTTTCTTCGTTTTCAAATCGAGTACCATCAAACGATTGCGGTCTTCGATAAAAGCCAGCTCTTTACCATCCGGCGAATATTGCGGATAAGCACGTTCTACCGTTTTGGACGGTAATAAAACTTCCTCCTCAATAAGAGTGGCATTAGGGAAATTAGGGTCTTCCTTACGGCTTATTTTTGCTGTGTAAAGTTGCCAATTACCGGTGCGTTCACTGGCATAAACTAGCGTTCGGTTGTCTGGAGCAAAAGAGACGGAAGCCTCTTTTGCAGGAGTATTTGTAATTTGCTTGGTTGTAGCATAGTCAGTTGAAGTTACAAAAACGTCACCACGTACAATAAAAGCAACCTGTTTGCCATCCGGAGATACGGAAGCGGAAGTGGCTCCCTGTGAGAATTTAAGTGCAGCAACCTGCTCTTCATCATCACGGACAAGCTCTACTTTTACTTTTTCCGGACGGGCACCGGGTTTCTGGGTATAAAGTTCACCGTCATAGGCATAACACAAAGTTCCTTTATCGCTGACAGACAAGAAACGTACCGGATGAGTCTTAAAAGTAGTGACAGCCTTTACTTCTTGTGGAGTATTCAATGGGAAAGTATACACATTAAAAGAACCTCCATTACGTTCACTCAAAAAATAGACTGTATTACCATCAGGTGCATATACAGGATTACGGTCCTCCCCTCCCCGGTTTGTCAGGTTCGTATGTTTTCCGGTTTGGGTATTGTATAACCAAATATCTCTCGTAATGGATGAAGTGTGATGTTTTCTCCATTCATCCTCAAAACCTTTGCGGTCCTGATAAAGAAAGTTCTTTCCTGCTTTATCAAAACAAACGAGTTCGGCGGGAGTTGCCAATACTTGTTCGGTGCGTCCTCCGTCTACAGAAACTTTGTATAATTCTGTCATTGCTCCCGTAGGAAACAAAGCACTGTTTGCAGGATCTTGTATGGAAGCGGAGAAAAGGACATACTTTCCATCCGGTGTAAAAGCCGAGGGAATTTCCGATGCGGAATGGTAAGTCAGTCTCCGGGCGACACCTCCGTCGGCAGGCATGATGAACAGGTCGAAATTTCCATTCCGGTCACTGGCAAATGCGATTTGTTTTCCGTCGGGAGACCAGACGGGATTGGCTTCATAAGAGGCTTGTGTGGTAAGTTGAACGGCAGTTCCTCCTTGTGCGGGAACTTTATAAATATCTCCTTTATAACAGAAGACAATCTCGGTCCCATCCGGTGAAATACGTGCATCACGCATCCACAAAGGAGTAATTGCATAGCTGGATAATGCTGATAATACCAGTGCTAACGAAGTTATTAGTTTCTTCATATCAATTTATTATATATTTATTCTGAAAAATCAGTTTGAATTAGTTTTCCCGTGTAATTATAGAATGCTTTGTCACCAAAATCTTTGAAAAAGAAGGCGTATTTATCCACTCCCGTACAATGACAAACGCCAATTTGCCGGGGAAGGTATTCCTGCAAATAATCTGCAATGATCTGATATTTTTGTTTTTCCGCATTATGAATGTGAAAACCTCCGAGAAGTAACTTGCAGGGAGATTCAGGAAATGCAGCCCGAACAGTACGCAAGATATTGGTGATCCCCCGGTGAGAACAGGCGCTCAACACAGAAACTCCTTCCGGTTCCACTAACACCATTGCCAATTCATCCTGAAAGGTATCCGGTATTTTGCAACCATCTTCTTGCTGAACCCAGAAGCGTTCAAAATGGGTATCCTCCTGATTGATAATATCAATAGATGGAAAAAGAAAGACTCCGGGAAGCAGTTCGGTCTGCTCTGTGATAAAGCGGAAACGGGAAAGATCAAGATTTTGCGTATGCTTCATTCCATTCTCGCGTTCATCCTTGAATTTAGGAGAAAAGATTTCACGTTTACAGACAACGGTTGCCTGTGTATTCAATTCCAGAAAATAACGCAGTCCCCCCGTATGGTCACTGTGACCGTGGGATAATATTAAATAATCAACTTTTTGTAAATCAATGCGCAACAGACGAGCATTACGGATAAACAAGTCGGATGCCCCCGTATCGAAAAGAATTCTATTCCCTTGGATCTCAATATAGAGAGAAAGACCATGCTCGGCCTGCAATTTACGTCCATAGACACAATTCTCCACAAGAGTCGTTATTTTATAGCTCATGACATTTAGTTATCAAACAAATAATGTAAAATAAAAAGTTCTGCCACAAAATTATAATAATTCTGTGGCAGAACAAGCAATCTAATCAATTAAAATTCTTGACTTTTCAATCTTTCTGATTGAATCCTTATTTTTATCCTTCAAAAGGTTATACCATTTTTCCCATCTTGTAAGCTTCCTGCATATAGGGAGTATCTTTAATTTCCCCTACCTTCCATGCACCAATTCCATAAACCGTTCCCTTTTCCTGAGGTCCTTCCAAACAATCGAGGAAGCCACGGAAACCATCAATGGTACGTTCCATCATTACTTTATTGTTTTCCGCAGCCGCAATAATGAAATAAAATTCCTTATTGGTTATTTCCGTATAGCGTGCACAGCAGCGGTCGATCATAATTTTCATCTGTCCGCACATGGTATAAAAATAGACCGGAGTTGCCATCACAATCACATCTGCAGCAATCATCTTCTCTACAATTTGCGTTGCATCATCCTTCTGCGGACAAGGTTTACCGTACATACTGCAAACACTGCATCCCGTACAAGGATGAACTGTTTTGTCTTTCAGGAAAATCTTCTCCACTTCATTACCTGCTTCGAGAGCACCTTTCATAAATTCATCACATAATAAATCAGAATTACCACCTTTACGTGGACTGGATGAAATTATCAAAACCTTTTTAGCCATAACTTTACTTTATTACTTTTTATTTTCAGAATTCTTTCTGTCAACGATTCATTTTGCAAAAGTAGAGAAATAAAAGCAGATCGAATGTAGACAAATTACAGAGAAAGATACCTAAATTACAGATTCCATGTTTTACTGGTAATTTTACGCAATCTCTTGTACATAGTAAGCCGGCTTTTCGGGATAAGTCTTTACCATTTGGAACTCTTGTTTTATCAGTTCTTCCATTTTTGCTATTTGCTGTTTCATACCTATTTTTGTTTCCACTTGGGTATTGCTATGCCCCACAAATGCTATAAGCAATATCATTAAAGACAGTGCTTTCAAATTAGTCATAGGTTTCTGTACTTTCATGCTATCAGGTTATTTGATATATTTTACCTCCGCTGTGTTACTATCACAAAGAAAACAGTCGGTCAATACAGTGTCGTCGGGAAGTACGATATATTCCACATTTTCAGGAGCGAACAACTTAAATACAAATTGTTTTTTCCAGATGCCGATTAAGACCAAATCGTTATCATTCGGTATTTCTATTTCGTGCTTCTTACAATACCATGACACCCTGTCGTAATAATATACTATTCTGTGTTTTATTTTAGATAATTTCTGTTTAAACTCATCCGTACCATATATATACCCCATATAAGCATCTGTAACAAGTATGGTATTAGGATATATCGGTTTAGGGAATCCTTCTGCCTTCCGGCGTAAAAAGTCTTTCTCTCTGTAAGGGTCGAAAGCATCCCCTTGTGGTAACGGACGATTTTTATCCATGTAGAGAACATAAAACGACCACCAGCCGGAATCATATTGTCCTAGGACAGATAAAACGATTCCAGTATAGGGATGTGCGAATCCCAACATGCCTACAGAATAACCCGGCACTACTTTTGAAAAAGGAATGGTACAACGGTGGAAAAACAAATGTCGGGGGAAAGTGATAGTTCCGTTCATCCTATCCAATACAAAACGTCGAGAAGGAGGAAATAACCCATATAGAAACATGACGAACATTACAATTGTCATTCCGGGTATAGGGGAGAAATATGTATCACCGTAAAGGTTATCCATGTCTGCATAAATAGCCCATGCAAGGGCAAAGGCCGGAACTCCTCCAACAATTATTAAAGTTTTCCTTATTAGAAATCCCAAGTCGAAAATCAAAAATTCATCATCTACCCTTTCTATTTTCATATCTCGGACAATTTCGTTGGTTAATACAGTGGGAAATGGGTATATGATATGCTCCATTAGACGCTGCTTACCTTGAAGAATGGCTAGTGCTATCAATGTGCAAATAACTATTAATCCTATTATTAGGATGAATGTCATTCCAGATGCAAGAAGTAACAATAACTTGCCCCATAAAAAATTGAAGATCCATAATTTGCCATAGGATAACTCCTTAAGATACGCCATGCTATAAAATCCTAATGCTCCTATTGCTATGCCGCTTATAATCATAATTATTCCTGCAATTATCCTCATTGTGGACGGGCGGTTTCTATCTATTTCCATATTCATTATTATAATTAGAAATTCCAAACGCTTTTACTATCCGGAGATATAAATACTTGTTCTAATTTAGTCTTTGCTTCGTTATAAAGAAGCCTTCTTGAATCTAAAGGTACATTCATCTCTTCCATATAGGGACTTCTTTCTCAATTTCAACATGTTCCTGCTCCTTCTTATTTCTGTATTTCTCAAATTCCGGCATGTCCGGCAATTCCTCTTCCTCCATGTATACTTGTATGAAGCGGGCAAAGCGCTTAGCAGCATCTATACCGCCAGCAATGCCCAAGGGGATTCCGCCCAGTGAACGGCGTGGATTGGCGATTACTATTTCTTCTTCACCCTTGCCGCTGAGAGTCTTCGCATGATAATTGCCAAAAAGTGTGATCACTGCCTGGTCATAAGGTATTGTCTCCTTTTTCTGAAATATAAATCGGGCAGGTATAGTTATAGTTTTGGAAACGCGATCAAAAACGATCCGCCGCCAAGGGTTAAGAATTTGACAGATTGCCATCCATAACATAGCTACATCAGCTTCAAGGAATAATAACGCATTTACAAAACCTTCGGTCGAAAGTTTTGAAGGAGTGGCATCTGCAAAATAGACCAGGGCTAAAAAGATAATAAAAAGGAGCAAAAACAGAAAAATCCTCGCCAATACGTAATCATTATCAATGACAATCTGTTTGTCATCAATCCGGTTAAATTCATATTTTTCACCAGTCGAGGATTTCCAATGATCCGGCAAAGCTATCAATTTTAATTTTCCGTCATTTTTCAGAGGTATTTTGGGGTACATGTTCCAAACAGCTTTTAACCCAATGTATACACACAAGAAAAATCCACCATTAATAGTTATCAATCCAAGCATAATATTAGTGAAGGTGACTTTATCATTATGTATATTGAGCAATACTATTAATAATATGATCATAGGCCACAAAAAACCTATTCCATATATTACTGCCCAACACTTCCTTACACGCCACTTTTCCTTTTTCTTCTCGGCTTCTCTACGATTGACATCAGCTATGATTTCACGACGCCATTGCTTGTTACTCTTTTTTTTCTGTTCCACTATTCTACCCATTTTTCCAATTCTGCTTTTATTGAATTCCGCTCATCAAATAATCTATTGCCCATGGGGGATTGGTGACTGTAAACCGAACAGCTAAGCCTTCTTGTTGCTGTCCGAAACTGGTGAGTATGATTTCGTGGCGGTACTTGTAGTCGTTTTTAAAAACCCACGCAATCAGGCGAATGTTATAACTGCCCAAAAGGAGATACAGCATAGCAAGGAAGACGTAGCCGTAAGGCATGAAACCGTAATCAAGGAATCCCAGCAAAGCAGGGATCGTCAGGATTACGATTGCACCGATGGTATAGCCTACCAGCCGTTTGTTACCCAGCAAGGCATTCTTCTTGGCTATGAAAACGCCTAATCCTACCGGTATCAATCCCAATATCGGGTAGGGCAGGTAGGTGAAGGCGAGGGTTTGGAAGAATGAATTCATATTTCGACTTTTGTTTTTAAGTTAACTATTTTCAGTTTTATCACATCATCACTTTTAGGCATGTTATTATGAAAAATAAATCTACTTATTCTATTCTGTAGACATGATTTTATAATTTGAAATGTTTGTTCTCTCATTACTTTTCAGTCTCTTTCCGTAGTTTGTTTATTCTTATTTCCTTTTGTATCTGCTTGAAAGTTTCAAATTCAGGATGATTTGATAAATCGTCTTCAGTCATATAAGCTTGAATCAAACGAGCAAAACAATACCCGTTTGTGCGGCCGGCAAACTGCAAAGAAACTTCACCAACAAGATGCTGGTAATTGGCTATGACTACGCCATCAATTCCTCGGAGAGCATCCTGCCCAAAGGAAATCACCGCTTTTTGAAATGGTATCGTTTCTTCTTTATGGATTAGCCAACGGCGAGGAATAGTGATTGTCTTCTTTTCCCGGTCAAAGACAATTGTTCTTCGGGGGGATAAGAATTTAAATATTCCCGACAATATTAAAACGCAATTAATCAAAATAATCGTGTAGTTTTCAGCAAAACTATTATTTCCTCCTTGAAAAGGATATATGCCTAATAAAGGCAATATAATCACGATAAGAAGGAAAAATATTGGTGCTCCTCTCCTTGTAGAATCGGTGGCATCTATTACGATTCTCTTTTCGTCGAACTGTATAAATACATCAATGTATTTATACACCCATTTGTCTCGGAAATCAAAATAACTATACCTCCAAAGTTTATCATTATTTGTGAGGGGAATTTTAGGAAAAACTTTAGGAGTTACTTTGTAAAATATCAGAACTAACCAAAAACAAAATCCCAATATTGCAATACATACTGATAAAGTCAAGTTAGTTATTGTTGCTATCTCACAGATAAAGCAAGCCGCAAAAAATGAGCCACAAAATGATAGACTTGCAAACAAGGCAAAGAAGCATCCAATAATTTTCCATTTCTTCGTATCACGTTGTACTGCTTCATTTAACGCTTGAATCTCCTCAGTCCAACGTTGATTTTCATTTTTATATTGTTTATGGCTTTTCATTGTATTTCTTTCTTTATTTCATAAATTTCCAATTCTTCTTTTTTTGCTTTAGGAGATGTATATAATTTACCATCTTTACCAACTTGTATGCTGTTTCTGGTTTCATATCACTTTGATTTATAGTTCTGTATTCCCATATCTCTTGCTGTATCATTCTACATTCACATACTTTTCATATTCAGGACCATCATAGGGAGGAACGGGAGAGCCAATGACACGAGAGTTGGTTCCAATATAAAAATGTTTAATATCAGTACCATCATCCGATTTTCCAATCTCATAAGTATAGTATTCTTCTTTGCGGTGAATAGGAGCTTTCGTATAGTCCCACTTATCAAGATGACAAAAATAAAGTAGCGGGAACGGATCATTATCGAACTCCAAACTCGTTTTTTTTAAGAACTCATCAATATGCATCCCTCTACCCAAAACAGCACCACCTACAATGATTTTACCTGTGAAATAGTGACGAGGACCACGGTTTCTTAGCCATTTTATATTGTCTTCACTGATAACTCCACGCAAATCTATATTCCAATTGATAAGTATCCCGTTAATAGGAGCACTGTTTTTTCCACTTTTATCCAATGAAGTCATCCGAAGCCCTATAGAGTCCCAAATATAAATTCCGGGCTCTGCAAGGCGTTCGTATTGTCCAAATATCTCGCACAGCTCACCGATTGTCATTCCCGGCATAAACGATTTGCCATTGTAGGTCATGGTGGTATCCGTAAAAATAAACAAGTGCTTGGTGTTTACCCCTTCCTTCTCGTAATCAATAGGCGGTTGGGGTTTAGCAACGGCTTTGTTTTCTTCTAAAAACCGGTCGACTTTACCTATCAGGTTATCAATTCCATTCAATAACTTATCATTGGTAGAAGCACAACTGTTGCACGAAGACAGCATGAATATACAACCAATGCCGAACAATATTATTATAGACTTCATCTTTTTCTGTTTGTATAAATAATTAAAATTCCCATCTCCAATTATTATATCCTTGATAATAATCTAACGCTATTATAAAGATATCAGGTTATTTGATATATTTTATCTCCGCTGTGTTGCCATCGCAAAGAAAACAGTCGGTCAATACGGTGTCGTCGTGAAGTATGATATATTCCACATTTTCAGGAGCGAACAACTTAAATACAAATTGTTTTTTCCAGATGCCGATTAAGACCAAATCGTTAGGGTTGCCATATTTTATCTCTTTCTTCTGACAAAACCATGAAACTCTTGTATAACAATGTATTATTCCGAGTTTCATCTTGGATAATCTCTGCTTAAATTCATCCGTACCATATATATAACCCATATAAGCGTCAGTTACAAGCGATGTACTGGGATATATTGGTTTAGGGAATCCTTCTGCCTTTCGGCGCAGAAAGTCTTTCTCCCTGTAAGGATGGAAAGCATCCCCTTGAGGTAACGGACGATTCTTATCCATATAGAGGACATAAAATGACCACCACCCGGAATCATACGCCCCAAGGACAGGAATGACAATTCCACTGTACGGATGGGCAAAACCTAAGTTGCCGTTAGAATACCCCGGAATTACTTTTGAAAAAGGAATGGTATAACGGGAAAAAAACAAATGGTGGGGAAAAGTTACAGTACCCTTCATTCTGTCTAGTACAAAACGGTGGGAAGGAGTAAGTAATCCGTTTAAAAGCATAAAAAAAGAAGCCAATATTCCTCCGCTCATGGGAGGCCAATAAAGTTTACTAAACGGAATATTTATTTCTATACAAATGAGGATTATTCCTACGCATGAAAGAATACCCCCGATGACTATCAAAGTACTCCGGATTAAGGAACTCGGATTGAAAATAAGAAATTCATCATCAGCTCTTTCTACATTCATGCTATCGGCAAGCTCAGTCGTTAATACAATTGGAAAGGGATGTATAATATGCTCCATCATTCTGCTTTTCCCCATCCATATTTTTGTTGCAATTAATACACCTACCAAAATCAGTCCTATCGACATCAAAAATATCATTCCGGATACAAAAAGTATCAATAGCTTGCCCCATATATACTCAAAAAACCATAGCTCCTCATAACGCCAATTTATAAAATGCCACATTCCATAACAACAAACCCCAAATACCGGAAATCCACATAGCAATGCCATGATTCCGGCTATAATTCTGATTGTAGAGGGGCGATTTCTATCTGTTTCCATTTCCATAACTGTTTCTATTTTTAAAAATTCCACACATCTTTACTGTTTGGAGATACAAATACTTGTTCTAATACAGTCTTTGCTTCGTGATAAAGAAGCCTTCTTGAATCTAAAGGTACATTCATCTCTTCCAAATAGGGATTTCTTTCTCAATTTCAGTGTGTTCCTGCTCCTCCTTATTCCTGTATTTCTCAAATTCCGGCATGTCCGGTAATTCCTCTTCCTCCATGTATACTTGTATGAAGCGGGCAAAGCGTAATGCAGCATCCATACCCCCATATATATTTAAAGTGATTCCACCCAAAAAACGGGACGGATTGGCTATTACAATCTGCTCTTCACCCTTACCACTAAATGACTTCGCTTCTGAATTAAAAGACATGGTAACCACCGCTTGTTCATAAGGAATAGTCTCTTTCCTCTGAAAGCGAAATCGGGCAGGAATAGTTATCGTTTTAGTAGTACGGTCAAAAACGACTCGACGCCATGGTTTGAGGCAAATACCTATCACACCTAATAACATAGCAACATCAAGTTGAAGAAGAATCAAGGCTCTTGAGTAGCCTTCTGACACAACATTCTGAGGAGTAATGCCTACATATGTAACCAAAACAATGAATAGGATAAAGAAAATAAAGAATCCAATAATTCTAACAGGAATACCATCATTGACGATAATAATCTGCTTATCATCAATCCTCTTGAATGAATGTTCTCCAGTAGGAGGTATTAAATATTCCGGCAATGGTACGTCTTTTAAACTGCCATCATTCTTCAATGATATATTGGGAAATAATTTCCAGATAGCATACAATCCAATTATTCCAGCTAGACAAGTGCTACCCGTAATCGTAATTAAGCCTAGTGAAATATTTGTGAAGGTTACTGTATTATTGTCCAAATTTAATACTCCAATTAAAGCCGTAACCGAACCTGGAACCAAACCCACTGCAAATATTGATATCCAACATATCCTTACATGCCACTTTTCCTTTCTCTTCTCGGCTTCTCTCCGATTGACATCAGCTATGATTTCACGACGCCATTGCTTGTTACTCTTTTTTTTCTGTTTCTTCATTTCATCTGTTTCCTTGTCATATTATAATTTTATTTAAATGACAAATCCATATTTTCTTTTAAAATTCCCGGAATGCCTCAAAAAAAAGAATACCGAGGTTCGTCCATAAGGAGTGCCATTATTATGAATTCGGTTATATTCCACATTATTACCATGATGACACAATATATATATTTCCAACGGATTTCTCTTAACTCTTTTGAACGGATTTTCTCAACTCTTTTTTTAAAATCATGATATGATTTTTTCAATTTCTGTCTTCTCGCTCGTTCCAGCATCTCCCTGTCGGATTCCAGCACCTTCCTGTATTGTTCCATCGATCTCCTGTATCCGGCGGCACAGTTCTCATAGGTGGCAAGCACAAAAAGCCCAGTCATGGGTGAGATGATGAGGCTATGGAGCCCGATCCACAAGTTTCCGATTTTGATAATCACGAATATCGTGAAGATTATCGTAACAATAATGGTCATTCTGTCTAAGAACTTGTCAAATCCCTTCATATCCCGATTAAATATTTACTTCCCATAACCTATTTTATTTTCAATCGCTTTCTATTTTCTTTCTTCTTCTCATTCTCTTTCACTACCTGCAGCATTTCATTGACTAAATCCTCTTCATTGCGTGTATCAAAATACTTTGTCTTTTCCACCCTTTCTACAATATTTCCCTGTTTGTCATATTTAAAAAGTACAATATCTTTGGATGTATCCGAAAGATAAACACATCTTACCTCTTTCCCATTCTTATAATAAGTGCTATCAATGAAATCGCTCCCGATACAATCAACGTGAATATCAAAACCATCCGACTTAAGTTCCGTGAAACTGCCTGTGAGCTTCATGTCAGCATCGAATCTAAATTCCTTCTTTCCGTTTTTTTCGATAATCGTCTTTTTGATATGACTGACAATACCATTCTTTATACTTTCTCTGATAAGAGTGTCTCCTGATATTTTCTCTATATTGCACACGATGTCATAGTCCCCGTCTGTACGGGGAATCCTTTTTTGGGCTTCTTCATAAGATAGTCCCCGAAAGAAGTAAGTGGTTCTCTTTTTCCCCGTGTCAAAATAGCATTGCACACTTTTTCTCAGATTACCACCTCCGTCGTATTCATTCTTTTCCTCATAGTCGTTGTCTTCAAGCAATACGTAGTCATTGTTTATGTTTCTGACGTATACCGGTTTGCGCTTGCGTTTGTCGTAATATTTCCGCAACGAATAATCAACGGTATCCCCTTGGGCATTCAATGTTAACGATTCCTCACTTTGGGGAGCGTATCTCATCATCTCAATATTGCCCGACGTCTTCGATTTTCTTTCTACGGTAAATTTTTCATCGTCCGTATACGTATAATAATCCGTACTCTTATTTTCAGTCACCTCCATTGTTTCAGCATCTTTTTCATACATACGAGATGTTCTGGTCCATTGCACCTCTGACAAACGATTCTTTTCATCGTACTTGTTTTCATAAGTCGTCACGGTTATGCGGTCATAAGTTTCCTCTTCCGAAACAGTTTTAGTTCCACAAGCATACAAAACGGCGACCAAAAGCAATAATTTTATTTTCATATACTTAATTTTAGGGCAGGATAGCGTCGGCAAATCAATAGATTTTTTCTTTAATAATTCCCTCTTGCAAATCCCGCATCGTTAATCGTTTATATTCTTGTTTTTTTCTCATGAACAGACCTTTTATGAAACCGGATATTTCATCTCCTTCTTCCGGGAAATAATCGTTAAAATGAAAATCATTCATTGTATCTCCCATTTAAAGGTTTTGTCAAAATAATCTCTGTATCGGGTAGAGCAGATAGGTCTGGGAGTTACTCCACGCAGGACTTTCCTATAGACGTTTATTAACAATCATAGGAAATAGAAGCCTTTGCGACACGAGTAATTATACCATTACCGGCTAAAGATGATAAAAACAATGTGATTGATTCTTCTTCGTAGTTTATATGTGAGTCAAATATTAAATCCAGTTTCCCATCTCCATCTATGTCACCGGCAAATAAAAGACGCAGTACTGAATCATAAAACTTATCGATATTAAATAACTCCACTTCTTGTGAATTGTCTTTACAGAGAGTCATTTTATAATTACACCAATATGAATACTCTTTATTAGGTTCGTATTCTTCTTTATTTTCATCCGAAAGTTCTGCAAAAACACTGATAGTATACTTAGAAGAATTAAAGTTTATAACCATAGGCGTTTTAGGTGCAATATATCCCGTTCCTATAGGGATACTATCTACAATACCATTCTTTAAAGTAGGCATATTAATAAAGAACAGACTGTTTCTACCGCTTTTAATGTATTCACACTCCATCCCAAGGCATTCGTCTGTATAAGTGCTTACTGTATATTTTGCTCTATCTATACAATAATTCCCAGTAATAGTATCACGATAAAATTCTTTCCAACTGTTATTTATAATTTGGGATTCTTTACCTATCGTATATCTTCCTCCCGGAAGTAACATCTTAACACTATCAAGAGCGGTTTTCTTATCTATTGAGACATTATTCATACTATTCAGTGTATCAGACGCTATGTTTGTAACAATAGTATCGTTTGTGGGTGTTAAAGTGGATTTTCTGTTTGCTGCTCCAGAACAACTTAATAATAACACGAAAGTTATTAATGCGAAATAATTTCTATTCATCTTATCAATTTTTACAGTTATACATATCGGTTAATTAAATGATATTATTCAGAATAAACATATTTGTAATTATTAGGTGCTGAAGTAAATATATTATCTATTCCGTTTATACTATACGATCCATCGCCATAATAATCCCAATACACTCTTTTACTATCAATAAGTTTATAGCTGACCACTAAGGAGTCTTTATCAAATTTTATGAATAGGTCTTTTCCTTTGTAGAAGTCGATGTCGAGGAATTGATACTCAACGTCTATTTCGTAACGGATGCCGGGCATTGAATCCTCTTCATTCACAAAATAGGATTCTCCCAATAGGTCCAGTATTTCCCGGTAGGTCATCCCTGTCTTCAAACGGTTATTTATCAAATCGTCAATCATAAACTTTCTGGAATAATAATGACCGCCCCATTCGTCCCAACCTTTCCGGTTGAATGGAACACAACGATGATGTGTACATCCCATTTGCACGCAAACAAACAGGGATAACACAAATACAAAAACTGCTTTGCTTATCTTTTCATTTGACATTAATCCCTCACTTCATATAATGCGATTCCATGATTAATCACCAACTTATCAGATAATCATAAAGCCGGTAAACTTTGCCTGCTTTCCATTCACGGCCATTAGGAGTATAGATACTGGAGCCTTGTTTGTCGATATTCATAAACATATCCTTTTTCCCGTCAGTGAAAAAAGCGAAAGGAATTGCCGGCATTCTCACCAGACGTGCTGTTGTATGCTCCAAATCCAAACCGCTTTTCCGCAATTCTTCTTGTATTTCTATCATGTATGCTATTTTATCCTCCATAATATACCACCTTCCATGCAGTCGTTCTTGTACATTGTCATCAATAATAAGGCACATATCGCATATGTCATATTCATCTGCATCAGGACTTCTCAGTGTCATATCTCCTTTTTCATTCCGTTCAAACTCCACAATACCGGATAGTCTTTTTGTTCTCCGCAATCTCGTTTCACCGGCAACAAGGGGGAGCTGTTCTTCATCTTCCGTCAGGTATCTCTCCTCCCATTCTATATTCCCATTCGAATGAAACGTCACAATAACGGATTTTGTCACTTTTTCCCTCCATCTCGCTTCACCATAATACGTAATATTGGGGCACAGCTCTTTGTCTTCCATCAGTTCCGTAAACTTCATGCCTTTTTCCATTTGGCGAGCCATATATGCTGTGGTGCTAAGTCCGTCTTTGAAATTGCTCTTAAACTCTTCAAAGTCCCAGCAAGGAAGGCAAGCCTCCCGGTTGATTTCTACAGAATCTGTTATACCGGTTTCATCGATTACTTTACCGTTCGGAATACGATAATAGAAACTGGCTTCGATTTTACCCCATACATCACCCGAGTTTTCCAAAGCATCCAGATTATGTGCAGTAATAAGGAACGGTTTCACCCATTCCGGTGTATACATCTCTGCACTTTGAATATTAGACAAGCTGGATAGTTTTGGCGCTTCCTCTCCAAGCACGCAATAGTCCAGTTCGAAGACGAGCCAATCGTGATATTCTTTTTTCCATCGCCATAGTGTTACGTCCAGACGCGGCTTGTCGTTTTCCATGTTGACAAGCCCGTTTTCATTGCCTGCCACCGCAATGACAAGTGTGTCTTTACTGCTGTTACTTTTGGCATATAACTGGATATATTCTTTCTTTGTTTCCCAGCGGTACAGTTTCCCGGGTCGTCCTTCAAAATCGGTTCCCTCCTCAAAATGTGGTTTTCCATATTTCTTTGTGGCTGCTTTCACCAACTTGGCGAAACCTTCTTCGTCTGTTTCCCTCTTGCCTTTTACCTGCACTAATTCGCCTTGTTCTGTTGTTACCATGCCGAGGTCTGTAAAGTCAAATCCCCGGAAAGTGGCTTCCGTTCTTTTACTGCCTCCCTTGTTTCTGTAAGCCACCAAAGGCGGAAACAGTTCATCCGTTTCCGTGTTGTAAAATTTAAGGGTATCTACTTTGTACCGCGCTTCAATCTTCTGCTGTGTGGTATCTAAGAGGGAAGACATCATAGCGGCTACGTTTAGGCCGTAGTCCGGATTGTCTAAGTTGAAAACCGGTTTCCCTACCTGTGCCTTTGTGCAACCAACCAAGCCGAAAAGACTTGTTACTCCCGTGATTATAACTGTCTTTAGTCTCATAACTGATATGTCAAATTAAAATTCCGTATTAATATTCATCTCCCTGATAATGTTTGCACTTAATTAAAATTTCCATCTCCAATTATTGTATCCTTGATAATAATCTAACGCTATCATAAAGATATCAGGTTATTTGATATATTTTACCTCCGCTGTGTTACTATCGCAAAGAAAACAGTCGGTCAATACGGTGTCGTCGGGAAGTATGATATATTCCACATTTTCAGGAGCGAACAACTTAAATACAAATTGTTTTTTCCAGATGCCGATTAAGACCAAATCGTTATCATTCGGTATTTCTATTTCATGCTTCTGACAATACCATGACACTCTGTCATAATAATATACTATTCTGTGTTTTATTTTAGATAATCTCTGCTTAAACTCATCCGTACCATATATATAACCCATATAAGCATCTGTAACAAGTATGGTATTAGGATATATCGGTTTAGGGAATCCTTCTGCCTTCCGGCGTAAAAAGTCTTTCTCCCTGTAAGGATCGAAAGTGTCCCCTTGAGGTAACGGACGATTTTTATCCATATAGAGGACATAAAATGACCACCAGCCGGAATCATACGCACCAAGGACAGGAATGACAATTCCACTGTAAGGATGTGCAAAACCTAAGTTTCCGTTAGAATACCCCGGAATTACTTTTGAAAAGGGAATGGTACAACGTGGAAAAAACAAATGGCGGGGAAAAGTCACAGTACCCTTCATTCTGTCTAGTACAAAACGACGGGAAGGAGCAAGTAATCCGTTTAAAAGCAGAAAAAAAGAGGCTACTATTCCTCCACTTATGGGAGGTGAATAAAGATCACTAGATGGATCATTTATTTCTCGATAAATGACGATTATTCCTACGCATGAAAGAATCCCCCCGATGACTATCAAAGTACTCCGGATTAAGGAACTCGGATTGAAGACGAAAAATTTATCATCAGCTCTTTCTACATTCATGCTATCGGCAAGCTCAGCCGTTAATACAGTTGGAAAGGGATATATAATATGCTCCATCATTCTGCTTTTCCCCATCCATATCTTTGTTGCGATTAATACACCTACCAAAATCAGTCCTATTGACATCAAAAATATCATTCCGGATACGAAAAGTATTAATAGCTTACCCCATACATACTCAAAAATCCATAGCTCCTCATAAGGCCAATTGGTAAAGCGCCACATTCCATTACAACAAACCAAAAATACCGGAATTCCGCATAGCAATACAATGATGCCAAATATTATTCTGATTGTAGAGGGACGGTTTCTATCTGTTTCCATTTCCATACCTGTTTCTATTTTTTTCAAAAATCCCACACATCTTTACTGTCCGGAGATATAAATACTTGTTCTAATACAGTCTTTGCTTCGTGATAAAGAAGCCTTCTTGCATCTAAAGGTACATTCATCTCTTCCATATAGGGATTTCTTTCTCAATTTCAGTATGTTCCTGCTCCTTCTTATTTCTGTATTTCTCAAATTCCGGCATATCCGGCAATTCCTCTTCCTCCATGTATAGTTGTATGAAGCGGGCAAAACGTCTGGCTTTATCCATATCACCGTCCATCAAGAAAACTCCACTTAACAGACTGGGTGAATTGGAATTGGAAATTATTATACTTGACACACACCCCAGCGAACCAGGCCCCATGTAATAACGAATCGTGAGTTCAGCCTGACTATAAGGTATCGTTTCTTTTTTATGCAGCAGAAGTCGTCCTGGTATAGTTACGGTCCTGGAAACACGATCAAAAACAATCCGCCGCCAAGGCTGTAGAATGGCACTTATTCCTAGTGTCAGGATGAGCAAGTACAACTCAAGAAGCAGTAATGTACTTCCATAATCTTCAGTTGTAAGTTTTGAAGGAGTGGCATCTGCAAAATAGACCAGGGCTAAAAAGATAATAAAAAGGAGCAAAAACAGAAAAATCCTCGCCAATACGTCATCATTATCAATGACAATCTGTTTGTCATCACACCGGCTTAAATATTCAGGCTCTACCAAAGTTTCCGAAGAATCCGGCAAACATTGCGTATTTCCCGTACTTTCGCCATTTTTCAGAGGTATCCGGATAGCCAGATTCCGGGCTTCTTTAAACAGGATGTACATAAACAGGTAAATTCCACCGTTAATGGCTATCAATCCAAGCATGACGTTGGTGAAGGTATTACGTATATCTGACAGCGTGACGAATATAAGTAATGGGAAGAAAGATATAAATGTGCCCCACAACATGATATGGGATTTGCATATACGCCACCTTTCCTTTCTCTTTTTCTTTCTCCACTCAGCCTCTCTACGCTTGACATCGGCTATGATTTCACGCCTCGATTGCTTGTTGCTCTTTTTTTTCCGTTGCTTCATTTCATCTGTTTTCTTGTCATATATATACAGCTAAAGCCAACCAATTATTCAATTTGATATTTATCAAAAATGGTAAAATTGCCAAAATATTACCTGCTTGGAATAGGGATATTATAATATTTACTCTTTGTTACCATCCGAATCATATCTTTCAATGGTATTCCAGCCTCCGCCCTTACGCTCGGCAACCGATTTGAGCTTGCCGTTAGCGTAATACTCCTTGCGATAGACCTCGCTATCAGCTTCACAACGGCCCTCTTCCCGCAACTTTCCGGTATCAAAGTAACGTTTATATGCTCCTTCACGCTTACCGTTCTTGAAAGTATATTCCGATTTACATTGGCCTGATCCAAAATAAAATTCCTTTGTTACTCCGTTCAATTTGCCATTGAGGTAGTTTGACGACTTTTCAGGAGTGCCGTCAGTGAAATAAGTAATCTCTTCTCCATTCTTTTCATCGTTTCTGTAAGTGGTGGACTTTTCAGGCTTGCCGCCTTTACCATATCTAATCCAGACACCCTCTTTTTTGCCGTCTTTATAGCTACTTTTGCTACGGGGCTTGCCGTCTTTCCACGTTTCGCTCCACTGACCATCGGGCAAGCCGTTCTTATAGAAACTGATGCGAGTCACATCACCTACGTTGCCCGACAAATGTTCAGTCCATTTGCCATCGCGTTTACCGTCTTTATAACATTCGTCGAGCGTCAGAGTGCCGTCGCTGTCGTATCGGCGGTCATAACCATCTTCAATCCCTAACTTATATACTTTTTCTGTTTCAACTTTGCCGTTCGAGTGATATGTCCTGCTCACGCCATCCACTTTGCCGTCTATAAACGTTCGCTCACTTTGCACGGTCTGTCCGTCACCATAATAGCGCTTGTATAATCCATCCCTGTTTCCCTCTTTGTAACGGCACTCTTCAAGTAGTTTGTTCCCTTTGAAATGTCGGTAATTACCATGATACATGCCATCCTTAAAGTCAGCGAGAATGTACTCCGAGTGGTAGCCGTCAATCAGGCGGTGAGAGCCGTTGAGCGGGGTCTTTTCTTCATTATTCAAGCGAAAGAGCATCCGACCATCCCCATAGTTGATAACAGTGATTTCTTCTATTTGGTAAACTTTTTCCTGTGCCGTACTCGTAAGTACCATTACTCCGAAAAGGAGCAGTAACATAATTTTTTTCATATTTTTTTATTGTATTACTTGAGTTTCATTTAATTAGTGTATAGTCCTTTTGCCCGTCCAGGCAACCTGCAATTCTTGGTTGCTATGACGGGCTAATACTCAACCGACAAAAGTAATACAAATAAATTATAAGAAAAGTATTTTGCTTATAAATATAATATACATTTTAATTATTATAGGATTTGAGCTAAATTAATATGCCTGTGATTCGGATGAGCACATAACTAAACTACCATCAATCTATTGATTTATAGCTGAATATTATTTCATCCGAATCCTTTTAAAAATGGAAACATGATTATCCCAATCGCATTGTACGAAAAAGAAATATAGCCATATTTGATATGGCTATATAAAAAGTTGTACCGTGGTTACTTTGAGAGCAACATTTTCAAGTCATTCTTGCTGATGCCCATGTATTTGCATACCTTTAACTCGCTTATGCCGTCAGCCAGCATTTGCCGGACTGCGTTTCTGTCTCTTTCATACGCTTCCAATCTATTGAAAATGGTATCAGTCAAAAAGTCTATTCCCTCTGAAAAGGCTTTTTCTCCTTCCGGGGTATTAAAGTCTATCGTGCAGATTTTGGCACACTCCTTATGAAGTATCAAATAGTAAATTCCTCCGATTAGGATTGCAGCGATACTTTTAATATTGACTTTTGCAGGTTTAAACAGCGTTTCGTAATATGTAATCAAATTAAGGTTCATGACATCTCGCGTTTCCGCCGTTCTTTTTGTGGTATCATTGACAACTGACATTTCGTAAAGCAACAGCTTTTGCATAACGGGATTATCAGACAAGTTCTTGAAGAGTATCTTGAATGTTTCAGCGAAGAACCTTTTAGGTCCCAATACATTCAAGTTGGAAATATCGATGGCATTGTTTATCCAGAAGTCATATTGCTTGGCAAGTTTGTCATAGAGATTATCCATCGAACCGTATCTTCTATAGAATACGTTGGCTTCCACCCCTGCGGCTTTCGTCAAGGTGCTTAGATTGACATTGCCGAATCCCTGTTCCGCCACGAGTTTTTCGAGTTCGGACATTACATCCCTGTCTAATTGTTCATTAGTCCGTCTGTTTCGAGTTTTTTTCTCTTCCTGCTTCATTCTTATATTGTATTTATACTGGCTATATCTGCTTTTCTATAGATGGTTTTATTGCAAATATAGGTGTTTTACACTTTACAAGCAATATATTGGTGATAAAGATAACGCCAATGGTGGCTTGATATTTAGATAATAGACTAATTAATTTGCTTATTTATCCCTTCAATCATACTTGTATTATGGTATTCGTTTTTGCAGTTGGGATAGCAGGGAACGGGCAGCAGTTTGCCGTCTTTCGCCATACCCTCGTATTTCTCTATGATATGTTTGGCAACTTCCAACAGACGGATGTTACTTTCCGTACCCGTTTTCTGGCGTTTGGTCTTAATCCACAGATGACCGTCAAAGGATATTTCCAGGTTCTCTTTCGTCAAGTGATACATGTCCGTCCAGCTTAACCCTGTGAATGTGCAGAAAATGAACAAGTCACGAATCAATTCATAGCTTTTCTTCTTGAACGTGCCGTTGATAAGCTGTGTGATTTCCTCTTTTGTCAGAAAGCCCCGTTTGGTTTCTTCTTTTGTGATGCTGTACCCGTAGAACGGATCACACTGTAGCCAACCGTTATTTAGCATTTGAAATCCATGTAACTCAGCACTTTGAAAACTATATTGCAATCATCTGCCTGCCAAAAGAAAGTAACGGGATAGTAATGTAACTTTGTCCTCACTTGGCTTTCTGTTGGTTTCGGATAGCGTTCTGTTCTTTTCTTTCTCTCGCCTAAATCGCTATTTGTCAGCCTTATTACTACGCTTTGCGCTAAGTCTCAATTTTAATTCATATCTTTGTTCAGGATACGAACAATATAATACAATGAAGAAAATACTACTGACTGACTCTCATAAAGATAAGCTGTTTCAAATCCCTCTTTTTCGGGATTTACCTCTGAATATCAAACTTTCTTTGCTTGAGAAACTTGAATTTGTAGTCTATGCAGCAGAAAAAAAAGAGATTGTTGTAACCCAAGGTACCCCATGCAATAAATTATATGTATTATTAGAAGGCAAACTACGCACAGACATTATAGACGGACTTGGAAACGAAGTAATGATTGAATATATCATCGCTCCACGAACTTTTGCTACTCCTCACCTATTCAATACAAACAACACATTGCCAGCTACATTCACAGCCTTGGAAGACAGCATATTACTCATGGCAACAAAAGAGTCAACTTTCAAAGTAATCAGTCAGGATCCACAAGTATTACATAATTTTCTTTGCATAGCAGGAAATTGCAATATCTGTACCGTATCCCGCCTGAAACCTCTTTCACGCAAAACCGTGCGGGAAAGATTTATTGTTTATCTATATGAACATAAGAAAAAAGATTCATTGGTGGTAGATATCATGCATACTCAATCCCAACTCGCCGAATACTTAAATGTATCACGTCCCGCCCTATCTAAAGAAATCAATAAGATGATTAAAGAAGGGCTTGTCACTATGGAAGGAAAACGAATAGTGATTTTAGATCAAATAACTTTAGAGAAATATCTGTAATAATCTATTCCATAACAATAAAGATAATTATCAGGGAAGTCTCTAAAACAAAAAATCATCCTTACTGCAATATGTATAGTAAGGATGATTTTATAAACTCAAAACTTTTCAAAAATTCTCTCTCTATTTAATTCTTATTATTTCCTTGGATTTACCATTTTACAAACAATATTTTCGGATTGATATTCAATGATACCCAACCCCAGTCCTGCCAGCTTTTATGATTACCTGTTTTCACAATATCCATTGTCTTCGTGCCACGCATAAAAGAATATCCGGCAGAGAGTTTCACATCTTTCATGATTGACCAGTTTATCTGATAATCAACTTCCGAACCTAATGATTTCTTTAAGTCCTGAACTTTAACTGCTGTACTAAAGTAATGGTAATTGAGTTCCATATCCACCTTGTCAGATAGACGGAAACGACCTCCGATACGAGCATCCATCAATCCCGGTGCATAACCGTTCGCAAATGTAGAAGCATAAAAATAATCCATTGCTCCATAGAATTTATGATGGGTTCCATAAAGAGGATCAAAAGCCTTATACTTACCGCCATTTCCTTTATCACCGCTTAAATAATCAAAACTAGCCACGGCTCCCCATGTCTGATTAAAGGTATAGGCGGCTTGTATGCTTCCCATCAAAGCTGAAACTTTCTCCGCAGCTTTATTCTTACCCATCTGATAGTAGAAAGCACCATCCAGATTCCAGTTACTATTCTTATAAGTGAGGTAAGTACCCATTGTTTGTAAATAGCGGGTATGAGAATCATCCGTGGCTTTATCACCCGTTTCCAATCCCAGATTCATAAACAATAAAGAAGCTCCGAACGGAACATTATCCGCTTTATAATGATACCAGACGGTTTGCATATTCTTATAAGGCTGTCCGGTAGAAGAATCATAGTAAGTACCTCCACTTGTTCTATTGTCATTATTCTGGTTAAAAGCAAGAATCAGATGCACTTCATTATTTTTGTTAGCATATCCCAGCTTCAATGCATCGTGGTAACGACCCGCTACATTCCAATCCAGTCCTCCCAAAATACGTTCATCATCATAAATCAATGACTGACGTCCCAGTTGAGCAAAGAACCCTTCACCAAAGTTCAGTTTCGCCCAAGCCTCATTCAACATAAAACG
The DNA here is from genome assembly GCF_040812255.1 of Bacteroides sp. L008. NCBI lineage: Bacteria > Pseudomonadati > Bacteroidota > Bacteroidia > Bacteroidales > Bacteroidaceae > Bacteroides > Bacteroides sp. L008. Next base: position 1,928,431 of record NZ_JBFNXO010000001.1, read on the forward strand.
CCCATTCTTCTCAATCTGCGGGTCTTGTCCCCAAACACCGACATGCTGTGCCGACATCTTTAGTTCCAGATCCGAACGTTTATAATCCATCGAGAGGCGTGCACGGTTATTGATGAAAGATGTAGGAGCTACCCCTTCATCCCGTGGAGTCAATGCACCATTCCGATACTCCGCACGAGGTCTGATTTGCATAGACATCGTAAATTCATTCTCTTTCTCCGTGTTTTGTGTATATGCCATGCTTGGCAACAGCATAAGCAAGAATGACCCATAAAATGTTTTCATTGATATTGAAGTTTTAGTGATTCGATATTTCAATTTAAATTATAAGTATGCACACTGACTCCCTGTGCGGCCGGAAGGTAATTGATTCCATACCAGCACATTTGCAACAGGACAAATGATACTAACAGAATAATCAACGCAGGACGTGCCTTCAATGGCTTGCCTAATCTGAAATGGATATACACCAGATAAGCGAACCAAGTTGCTGCCGCCCAAGTCTCTTTCGGGTCCCAAGCCCAGTAATGCCCCCAGGCTTCTTTTGCCCAGATAGCTCCGGTAAGCATACCTAATGTCATAAATGCCAGACCTACATAGGTGAGGTTGTCACACAAATCCATCTCTTTCCGTTCAACCTCCTTCTTTTTGAACCAAAGCAGATAGACGGCCATCACCGTCGCCGCTCCCAACATAGCATAAGCAAACATATACACAATGACATGAGGGGCAAACCACGGGCTTTGCAAAGCAGGCATTAATGTCTTATTGTGAATCTCCGGTTTGAAGATATTGATACAGATAAAGACCAATGAAAGGATGCAACTGAAACTTAAAATCCATTTATACTTCCAGCGTGCATAGGTTATCAATCCCGCCAACGGAAGGAAGAAAGAATACCACAGCCGTGTCTCTCCCATTGTCCGCATCGGAGGACGTTCTAATGAAATCCACATTCCGATAATGAAGCTGAAGAAAATAGCCAGACCTAAGAAAGTAAATCCATAAGCCCATCCCGGTTTTGTACCTTTCCAGGCAGCAAAAGCTCCCAAAGCCCAACAAACCAGTGCAGCTATTGCAAATAGTATAAAGTATTCCCAACTCATGCTTTGTCCTCCTCTTTCCTCTTTTGTGCGCTGACAAACAGACAGATGGCTCCTGCCATCATCATTATAATTCCTGTGTAAACAACCGGCAACCACGGATCGCGAACCAACTCGAAAACACTGACATCGCTCCATCGTCCCTTTGTTTCATCGTAACTAAGTTGATAAATTTTCCAACCTTCTATCTCCATCGGACGGTTCACTTCAATGGTTCCTTCCGTGGTCGTTCCTTCTTGTGTGTAAATCTTCACTTCCGATGCAAATCGCTGCGGTTCCCGTTCCGGCATTACAATACTGGTTAAAGAATCCAGCCGGATTGCCTTATAGGGAAAAAGAAAACTACCACAGCTTACCCATCCCTCTTTGGTTGTTTGATTCTTCTGATTGACTGCTTTCAGATAGACAGCATAAGTCGCTCCCATCGAATAGAATTTTGTAAACTTCAAGGTATCTTCGGTAGCCACAGAAGCAGCCATCGGAATAGATTGCTCGATAGTTAGCTGCCAATCCTGCAAGCTGCCATTTGTCACTCCCTCTTCCAACAATACATGTACAGGAGATTTGTCGGGAAGCGTACGGCCGGTTTCATTATCAATCAACATCAGTTTCGGAGGATATTCGTCGATAGTGAAATCCTTCAGTTCGATAGCCAACGGAAGTTCAATCAGTTGGCCTTTATCATCCGTAGCCCGCCATTCGGCACTTCCCATCCGGGTTGTCATTTTCAACCTTTGCATATCGGCATTTCCCAAAGTGGCTGTTATCAGTGCAATAAACAATCCGATATGATTCAGTAGGAAAGAAATTCTGCTGATCTTCAAAGAGAAACCGGTGCGAAGGATTGTCAGCCCCAAGGCGGTGACCATCCAAAAGTAGAGCAAGACAAAAGGCCAGGAAGAAATCATCTGCGAAAATCCCAGCAGATCAGCCGGAGCATGACCGGAAGGAGTCTGCCGGATCAGTCCCATCACTACCGTCATGCCGACCACCCACAATAGAGACGAGACAGCAGCGGAATAATGACTCAACCATCCGAATAAATAGATACGTTTGCGAAGAAGGTGCATGGCTAGCAAAGCAATGATATAAACCACTAACACAATCACATTGACCGGACAGGCAAACAGATCCCAATGAATGGCTCCCACTGTCATTTGCAGCAATAACCCTATCACCAGTAATCCTGCGCCAATCACCAGCCCTTCTTTATAACTCCATGGTTTGCTCCACATATATAAACTCTCTTATTTCTGTGCCAGACGACCGTTTTCTTTCGCTTTCTCCAACCATGCCGGAACAGTTGTTTTCAGGAATTTCTCCTTAGCCGCTCTTTCAGCATCCATATCCAAGCCGATATATTCCTGTGCTTTTGCCTTTGTTGAAATGTCCGGCATTGGAACATCTCCCGTATATCCGTTCTTTGCCAATACTTTAGACACAGCCAGACGGGCTTGCATGGCACGATCCAATCCATGAGAAAGAATTCTCTGAATTTCCTGCGGTGCATGGAAAGAACCTCCGTGTGAAGCTACTCCGAAATCCCAACGCCATTGTGCCTGACGAATCAGTGCGAGCACATCTTTCATCTGTGTTTCTGTGGCACCCTTGTCCCAGGCAAATTTAGCTTCGATATGTGCTTTTGCCAATTCCTGTTCCAGACGGTTACGGATTTCATTCGCTTTACGCTGGCGTTCGTACACATTATTACGCAAAGTCTCTTCACTTTCACGGTGACAAACCTGACAGGTGCGGTCAATCATAGCCAACGGGCTTTGGATATGGTGATCGCTGAATTTCACACCACCTTCACTCTTATACGGCATGTGGCAATCGGCACAAGAGACACCTCTCTGTCCGTGGATACCCATCTGACAAATCTCATAGTCAGGATGCTGCGCTTTCAGAATCGGAGTACGGCTCAATTTATGAATATAATCATAGAAACCGGCCTCATCATAATAAGCCTCCATATCTTCTACCGTAAAACCTTTGTCCCAAGGGAAAGTCAGGTATTTGCCATCCCCTTTGAAATAATATTCCACATGACATTGTGCACATACCAATGAACGCATCTCCTGCGGAGTAGCTTTAGTGATGTCTTTACCCTGACGTTGGAAAGCCTCTATCAAAGCGGGACGACTGATATGAAGATTCATTGTTTCGGGATCATGGCAATCGGAGCATCCGATAGGATTCACAATTTCAGCGCCCATAGCCCCCCATTTATTGTTATAGAAAGAATCGACACCCAATGCCTCCATCATACGGGGAACATCCGGACTCTTACAAGTCCAACAGGTAGACGGTTGAGGACCTTCGGTCGGGCTCATGGGCGAACCGGTACGCAAAGATGCCGTAATATCCTCAATGGCATGCATGTGTCCCCGTGGAGTGGAATAATCTTTTGAGAAAGCATATCCCGCCCATAGAATCACCATTTCAGGACGTTTTTCCAAAGCATCTACAGCAATATTCCCATTAAATTCACTCTCAAAGTCAGTCTTTGCAGTCTCCGTCCAAGTCTGGTATTCACGGGGAAAGTCATCCTTAAACAGTTCATTCCGTGCTTCAATCCCTTTGATAACGTTTTTACGGTTATTGAAAATGCTGGCAACTTCCGCCCTCCGTTCCATCAACGCAGAAACGCATAATCCCAAAACAAATACAACGACCATTGAACCTCCGAACAACAGCCATCCTTGCCATGATTTTAATTTCTTTTCCATTGTATATCGGTTTTATTATTTTATTACGTATTTCATTTCTTATTTATCTTTCTGATTCACCATCTTCCGGAGCCATTCGGGAACAGGCGATTCCGGAAGAGGAACAATCGCTCCCGGAGTACCAGACAGGGAATTCTTTCCACCATGAGGAACATCACGATGGCAATCCCAGCAAGCCTTCCCCTCTCCTACCTGTGACATCATATAATCGATCTTCCCCGTCTTCACAAATTCCGTATTGAGTTGTGTATGACAGCGAATACAGTTATTCATAATCACTTCGGAACTGGCTTCATGAGCCTGAATGACCTGCGGCTCGCTTTTGGTAAGAAATGCAGCCACGTGTTTCATACCGTCCATACCTTTAAAGGTCCATTTCTTCACAGCATTTTCATGCGGCACATGACAATCATTGCAGGTGGCATTCCGGGCATGCGAACTATGAAACCAAGTTGCATAGTAAGGAGTCATAATGTGGCAATTCACGCACGCAGCCGGGTCATCCCCAAGATAGGTATGCGCCCGGAGCATATACATAAACAGTGCTCCTCCACCCACAATAACACCGCCAATGATGACAGCCGCTACCTTCCATTTATAAGAAGGAAAGAGTCGATTTATTATTGGAAACTTCATCATATGAAAAAGTATTTTTCACAAAAGTAAAGGATTGGAAACAAAAAAGGTGTAATAGATATTACACCTTTCAAAAGAAAAAATACTCATTACAAAAAAAACAGTCTATCTATCGTCCTATGGATAGTAGACATTCCTTCCTTATGTATTGCAATCTATCTTATTCATCATGATGATGGTCTTCGTCTTCCACCTCATTACTCAATTTGATATTGCGCGCGATATAAGATTCGTTACCTGCGGCATCCGTGCAATAAACCATCAAATGATAATCCCCTGCAGTAGCATTGGCCGGTATTACAATATCGTGATGATGAATATGGGCGGTTTTCTGTCCGGACACATCATAGGATCTGTTGAAACTAAAATCTACAGTTTCCTGTGCAGCCCTGCTATTACCTCCGTGTGAATGGTGGTCGAAATTACTATGAATTTCAATCTTATAGGATTTCAGCATGACATCATCCGACAAATCCATTTCAAAATGAACCCCATGTTCGTTTCCAATCTTCAAAGCCTGACCTTCTTCCGGTTCGTGAAGTTCAATCAAAGGTTTGGTCGTATCGCTGGAGTCATCATTATCACAAGAGGAAAACATGAAAGTAACTGTTGCCAAAAGGCTAATCATTGGGAGATAAAATTTATTTTTCATTTCAGTATTTTTTTAAATGGAACTTTGATTAATATCTGGAAGTTACGTCCCGGTTCGGGGATTTCAACTTTCCTGTAAAAACTAAGATGATTGTAATATCGGGTATCGAATATATTCCGGGCGGTCAGGGTTATTTCAATCTCATTGTTTCCACCTATCGGAATATTCAATGAACCACCCAGATGAAAGAGATTTGCTCCGGCTGTACGATCTTCGTTACGGTCCACTCTATTTTGCCGGGCAATGCTCTGCCATTCTGCATACAACATATACCGCTTCTTTTGCCAGGTTAATGTATTGCGCATAACAGGAGGTGGCGAGAAACTCAATGGAATATGTTCATCACAATTATAGGTGTAAACGTATTCAGCGGAAATCCGATAATTGAAGTTGCGCAGAAAATCAACATCTACGGTAGCTTCAGTTCCTGCAAATAGCGCTTCCGCTCCGGTATAGCGATAGATTTGTCCGGCATGAGGCAATACAGACCACTCTCCGGTAGGACGCAGAAAGATGTAATTGCTGAACCAACTGACAAATGGAGAGACGGAGAAAGAAATTCCCCGGTACTTCAGATGATAAGAAGCATCCAGTTGCCAGCCTTGTTCGGACTTTAGGTTTGCATCTCCCTGTTCATGGCGGAAAGTGCCGTGATGTACACCGTTGGCAGCCAACTCATTCGCACCGGGCAGGCGGAAACTACGCCCGATATTCACCTTTACCAGATGCTTGTCGGAGGGAGTCCATACCAGTCCCAGAGAAAGAGAATAATCACCGTAGTGCTTATTCACAGAGTGACTGTTCCACTTGTAGAAGTCTATCTGTTCCGGATCATAGCCCTGTTTCCGAAGATAATCGGCAAGGTAAGCATCTTCATGCGAAGAGATATTCATATATCCGTAGTCATATCGCACTCCTCCGCTGACTGAAAACACATTGTTAGGTCTGTATGTCGTAAGCCAAAGCATTCCGGTAGTGGAACGGCGATATTCAGGCAGTAAAAACGAATAGCCGGAAATGTCGTTCCGTTGATGTTGTCCATCCCACCCCAATGTATGTTCCCACGAAGAAGAACCAATAAAACGAGCTTTCACCGAAGCACTGAAAGTGTTCAGATTAAAAGCAAGTTCCTTGTCGGGGTCTTTCTCCGGTGCGGGTTGCGAACCGTAGTGAGTATGGAAAGCACTCCACTCTTCACGGTGATTGTTCTGGAAACCTAAATCGCCTGACAAGATCAGTTTCTCCCATGCATATTGCTGGTGGGTAGTCACTTTCAGGTGATTCACTTTACTGAATGGCAATTCAATATTACGGCTGTCTCCATCATCTTCCACACGTGACGCATCGGGTATGCCATGTGCCCCCGGGAAGAATCCCGTCTTTTGATATACATTACTCACAGCATAATTCGCTTTATAGGCTCTTCGTTGATATTGGGTAAAAAGTCCGATATTACGTTCAATGCCTGCTGTATTCTTGAGTTTACGCCCATATATGGGAATTCTTTGTGTCAGGTAGACAATAGAGTCCGTCGGAATACGATAGTCACCGAAATGTTGTTCCGAATAACGGATATGGGAGTACCAGGCATTCTTCCTGATTCCCAGCATCAGTGATCCTCCGATGGTTCCATTGACTGATTTACCCAGCAGTGTGACATCTCCGAACACACGATTATCAGCAGGAACAGCCGGTGGAACAACATCAATCACTCCTCCCATTGCATCACTGCCATAGAGCAGTGAGGAGGGTCCTTTCAATACATTGACTGCTCCGATATTGAAAGCATCCAGTTCCAGTCCGTGATCAGCTCCCCATTGTTGTCCTTCCTGTTTGATTCCGTTTTCCAATACAGCAATCCGGTTGAATCCCATTCCGCGAATCATCGGTTTGGAGAAGCCCGAACCAATATCCATTGCCTGTACTCCGGGAATGTTCTCCATCGCCTGCATGAAGTTTCCTGTAAAATGTTTGCGCAAAAAATCCTGATCGGCTACATCAACCGTAAGGGCAGACTTTTTTACTTGACGTTGCTGGTACGTTTCGGTTACCACAACATCAGGCAAAAGCATGCTCTTGATTGAATCGGATTTCTGTGCATGGACGGATAAGGTTACAAATAACCCTATTACGCCCGAAATAATTCCGATACGCATCAATTACAATCTTTTATTTAATGTGTAAAATGAATGTGAGGATAGATTGAAAGCCAATCTATCTCCATTGAAAATATGAGTATGTAATCATGCGAACGGAGGCCCGCGTAAATGATGCGAATAAGTTGGTTTGCAAACAACCTTATCCTGGTAAATAACCGGCTCGTAGGGCACGAGCGTCAGTATAGTATGATATTCTATTAATTGAGGTTCCGTGAAAAGAGAAAGAGAGTATTTACATATCGCACAATCATCGGAAGAATTATGGGAATGCTTTGCATGGGAACACGACTTTTCATCCTCACTTCCATGATAGTGAAAGGTCTTCACTACAAAGAAAGGAATGAATGTCATGAATAACATCCATGCTATATATACCCTTATATTTTTCTTTTGATACATTCTCTCTCTATTGATTAATAGAATAGCGGGACAAATATACCGGTATGAAAAAGAACCAGCAAATAATCAGTCTTAATATGTGTTATCAGTAATAGAGTTCAACTCCCTTAATGTCCAAATCTCCTCATATTCATAAGCCTCTCCCGGCTTTAGCTTGACCATAGGACTGTTCGGTTCCATTTCCAAAAATTCATCATTAAAATAAATCATGTTAGGAAAGCACACCCGCAAATTATTATCATATTTCCCCTGCGGAAAATACTTATTTTGTTTGATATACAAATAATCATTGAACTGATAAAAATACATACCGTTTGTAGTATTTATCCCATATTTCTTTTGCTCGTCTCCTCCGGGAAAGGCTGTAAAATAACGATTCTCTACATGAATACGTTCCTGCAAATGATGAGAGGGAATTAATGTATCTGCTGACAATGAAATCTCACTAAATCCCAATGGATATTGTGAATTTGGAATCGCTTCACAATAGTAAATACCACCGGCAGGCAGTAATGTACGTGTCCAAAAACAATATTCAACCTCCCCATTTGATATATTAGACATTCGCTGTTTAATATGCAGAACCGGCTGGTTCTCTTCCAAAAAGTAAATCCTCTCCACCTGAATACCCATCGCCTGTGATGGATGGCTGACCAAGCGCAATTTATCTTCCTCAACAAAGGTTTGATAAGGTCCTGCCCAAATTGAATCATGGATATTCTCCGTTTTACGTTCATTACCGATATCAAATCTACCGGCATCAGGACTTCGTCTTGTTCGTATATAGTTCTCTACAGTCCAGCCGTTGATAACAGAATCACTCCACAATATATTATCTCCACGACTCTCTAAGCCGAAATATAGAATTTGTCCGCCATACGTCGGATTAACAATAACGGAAACAACCCTGTTAGATAGCTTAAGACAGTTCTCCCACCCTCTGTAAGAAACTGTATCAACCTCCTGAACCGGATGATGTGAACAGGATAAACAGAGAAAAAACAAAAGAATGAATAGTATATATCTCATAAAAAAACAACCTCTCTTGATTCATTTAAAATCCTTTGGAGAGGATTTGAAAAGTCCTCTCCAAAGGATCATATTATACCGGAATAATTTCGACAGAGAATGTAGAAGATATTGTTTTATTAAGCCAGATTACGAGGCTTCCTCCTACTGTATCACTCAAATAGTCACTATCAGACACCAATGCCTTTCCATCAACCTTGACCGTTACATTTCCGCTTCCGATCCAATTATCAATTCTAAATACAGGATTTTTCACTGCACCGGTAGGGTTACAAGTAAACTGGCAACTTTCCGTACCTGCCGTTTTCATCAAAACCATCTCCCGTTTGGAATACCCTGTTACATCCGGATTATAAGAAACTCCGTTCAGATTCGTCGGACTTCCCATATACAGCCATCCTCTTGTATATGCATCTATGTCAGAAGCCGCATCAGGTTGATTGATACCCAACAGCATCAGATATACTCTATATTTATTTCCATCCGAATTAACCTGATAAGCAGTATTCCAAGAAACATCTCCTTTAGCCTCCACACCAATCAATGAAGAATGGGAAACCTGTGACGGCCAGGTAGCCGTCGACTTATCATAATCCCCATAACGGGCATTTAAATAGGGTTGTTTATCTACCGGCCAATGAGACATCTGATAATTTATATCATGCCAGGTCAAGTCATTCTCAATCGGCAACGGAGAGACTTCCGGACGTTCGGGAGTGTAAGAGAATACAGAAAAAGCATCAGGAGCATTATTTAAATGAGCAGTATAGATTTGCTCTTTCCAGTTTTTCACATTCTGGTTGACTTCATCAAATGGTTTAGCCGGATAAAGATCATACCGGTTGCCTGAAAGATTAGAAATACTAAAAGCCGGTTGTTTCACATGATCTGACGGAATGGATGAACTGCCGGAAATAACCATGGGTTCACTCAACTCATGATAGCGATAATAAGCCTGTCCCGCCTGTTTCTGAATATACTCGATGCGTCTCACACCTACTCCGTCAGCATAGAAAGTATAATACTCGTCTACTTCCGGATATATCCCGTCAGGATAAGGAGCCTTATAATCCGGATTTACCAACGCATAATGGTACTTAACCACTTTCCGTACTTTGTTATTCTCTATGATATCTACTTTTGCATACGCTAACAAACGATCCGACATCGGCTCAAAACATCCTTTATTCAAATCCGACCATGTTTCAGCAAACTCATAGCAATAAAGCAATTCATTGCTCATGTGCCAGGCAGGTACGAAATTCGCTTCCGACCAAAATACAAATTGCCTGTTTTGTGCAGCAGCCGGACAATGTTTCGGATTGAAACTGATTACCGTTGCATCACCCGGAAAACCTGCCCACGTGAAGTTACGCTGCTTTACATCAAAGTCCGGTGACGCCTCTACAACATCTTCTGCCGGAAACTCTTCAAAACGGATATCAGAATAATTCACCTCGGTCGAATTTTCATTACCATTCCTGACAATCGGACAAATAAAATAGTTCTGCCCCTGTCCTCCCCAATCTTTCGATTGAGCAAGTTCAATCCAGTTTTCATGAAACTCCCCGTCTATTTCTTTCCCAACGCTCACATAAAAATGAAAGAAACCGGATATCTTATTCCTGATGATACGCGCCTTACCTGTAGAAGCTGTAAAAGGAACAGAAAAATAGCTATTATTGAGAGGTATGGAATAACGGAAAGAATAATCGTTTTTATTTATCTTCTTCGTATGATCCAAAACGTTATCTATTCCGTCCTGACGATCCAATACCCGTACGGTCGACACACCGGATTCTGTACACACACTCACCGAAGTATAATTATTGAAATCCGGTTTCCCGTTCTTCTCCCGGACAATAGCCAAGCCAAAGTTAGTTGTTTTATCAGCTGTTACCTCCGCAATAAAATGTCCCTGCGCAATCTGTGGCAGACAAACACCATAAGTAGAGTTCTTCCCGTTCAACCCTATTTTTACAGAGGAACCGGAAATATCAAAATGACCATTAGCCCCTACCGTTAAAGCAATAGGCTGATATTCCGTAACCACAGGAGGAGCCGGTTTTTCTTCTGGATTAACCGGCATATAGGGATCATCCAAAGTGCAAGCTATCAGGCTGGAAAGCAGACAAGCTGCCAATATATTATTCATTATCTTCTTCATTTTTATTATGTATTAATAGGTCCGATTGAGATATACATTTCACAATCAATTGACTTGATTTACCGAGAGACATTTCAATTGCTTCTCAAATGCTGCCGCTGAAAGATGAGTCTTCACCCGAACCACTTCCTCTTTTCCCGGTATCAGCGTTACGTAATTCTGCTCAAAGAAACTTTCATCATCATCAACGAAAAGATAGAGTCCTCTGATCAATGCAGAAGAACGAAGCCGCAAATCAACTCCTTCATTGGTCTTCTCCACCGTTATAACAGGAGCTACCTTTGAATAAGCATATTGATTGGAATAGACCGGATAATAGATATTCGAAGAAATCGTTTTACCATTTTCATTCAACGTCACATAAGTGAAAACTTCGTTCTCTTTCTTACCTCCATAAAGTTCCATAGTTGTTATCGAAGCCACATCTTCACACCCATTAGCACCCAATTCAAGTGAAACTCTCTTTGAGAACACCGTCTGTCCCTCCAAGGTCAGAGTCGTTATCTCCAACTCTCCTTTCATCTTTTGCAAACGATCGGAAATGACTTTGAACACAACTTGTTTTCCGGAAGCATAAGGAGAAACCAATACCTCAGCATAAGCATCACGGGCATAATACTGTAAAGCCTTCCATCTGCCATAATAATCAATGCTCGACCACGAAGCTACCGGCCAGCAATCATTAATCTGCCAATAAAGTGTTCCCATACAGTAGGGTTTTGCACGACGATGAGCTTCAATTCCGATCTTCACCGCCTCCGCCTGCAAATACTGGCTCATATAAACAAATTCACTAAAATCATCAGGAACTTTAAAATATTTCTCCATATACATCTTCATCATATTATTCCCGAAATTCGGATCACGGGTCTGGTCATTGCGGGCACGCTGATGAGACAACATAACTTCCGAATCCAAACGCAAATCATGTTCACTTGCAAAACGACGAATGGTGCGCATCTCCGGATAAGACTGGAAACCATACTCACTCATAAAGCGACCTATGTTTTTAGCTTCCGTATATTCTTCAAGCCATCCTCCTTTCCAGACAGACCAGAAATGTACATCTCCCATATTATAATCTATATTATTATAACCGGTCACAGGAGATGTCGGGTGATAATACCTCGTTTCATCCACAGCCTGTATCGCTTCCGGAATTACGTCATAAAAGAGTTTATGCAGATTACTCTGATAAATTCTGTCTTCTTCGGGCGTATAACGATCTTTCCATCCCCATCCGAAATATGAAATCTCATTTTCATTGTTTCCATTCCAGAGTGCAATACAAGGATGATTACGCAAACGTTTCACATTGTCCTTCACTTCCTCGGCCACACTATTCAAATAATGCTCGTCAGCGGGGAACATGCCACAGGCAAACATCATATCCTGCCAGACAAGAATACCGTATTTGTCACACATCTCATAAAACGCATCCATCTCATAAATACCTCCGCCCCAAATACGCAACATATTCATATTCACATCAGCTGCCGACTTTATGATATATTCGTACCAACTTTCAGGCACCCTGTTCGGAAAATTATCCAAAGGAATATAATTGGCTCCTTTCATAAAGACCGCTTTTCCATTCAGTTTCACAAACATCGACTGCCCCTGTTCATCTTTTTCACGAACTATTTCCAATGTACGGATACCCGTCTTTACACGGTCTGTAACCTTATGTCCTTCTTTATCTAATACAATATCAAAATCATACATCCGGGGATTGCCTAATCCGTTAGTCCACCATAATTCAGGATTCTTCACTTCGAAGTCTACTCGTACCGTGTTCATCCCTTTAGTCAATGCTACTTGTTTACGAACAGCCTCTTTCTTATCATATTCCACCGTAAACGTTGCCTTCGTATCTTCATCACTCATCACCGTACAAACAGCCTCCATCTTCGCTTTTCCCGATTCCAGTTTCCGGGTAATAATTTGAGTCCCATCGATATGGATATCATCCCAGTATTCCAGATAAACATCTCTCCAAATACCGGTAGTAATCAAACGAGGACCCCAGTCCCACCCATAATTATATCCGGCTTTGCGGGCATAAAGGCTTAACATAATATCTGACTGATCATTATTAGGCCATGCCTGCAACTGGAAAGGAGATGCCAGGTACTTAGGCATATCCACCTTAAATATAGAATGGAAATAGATGCGGATAGTGTTCTCCCCTTTCTTCAAATAAGGAAGAGGATTCAAAGTCCATGTACGAAACATATTGTCACACTTCATCACCATATAATCATTGATATAAATATCGGCATACGTATCAAGTCCGGCAAAAACAAGCTGTACGTTGGGCGCTTGAAGCAGAGCCTCGTCTACAGTGAAAGTCTTTTTATATTCCCAGTCCTTTTCTCCAATCCATTGCAGGGATTTCTCATTCACTCCGTAAAACGGGTCCTTTATCATACGATTATTCATCAAATCGGTATGTACGGCTCCGGGCACTTGTGCCGGGAGCCAATTTTGAGATATAGATTGCTTGAACTGCCATTCATCATTCAGACTGATCCGGCTTTTGTTTTTCGCCGTAACAGGTATCAAACAGGTAAATAACATAAGCAATAATATATATTGAATCTTTTTATGCATAATACAAATTAGTTTAATGATAAGTGATTGCTCAATCCAGGTCACTTTCTACCAGAATAGTACTCCGGAAATGAGTTGTATTTCCCGATTTCGGAACAATAAATGTAATCTTGGCAACCGCTGATTTATAACTCGTATCATCGCCCAACGAAGGTGATATATTATAATTTCCCGGTTTACCGCTTTCTTCTACGGCTTTAAAGTTGTCATCTTCAAACGTTATATTCGGACAAGAGAACTCACCTCCCCAGTCTTTTTGATTATAGAATTTGAATTGAACCCATTTACTGACAATGACAGTCTGCGAGTAAACTGTTTGGGTAGCATCTTCCGAAACCTTACGGAAAATAACCGCATTATTAAAATCCCAATCCGGATTATAGCTCCACAATTCCGGGCGACCGATTCCCCAACCATTCACAAACAAAACTTCCGGATAGGAAACATTAGTAGTCAACGGATTTTCCGCACTCTCTACAAAAACAAAGTTGAACATCGTATTCATATATAACGTCACATTACCTGTCTGCCCGATATACATCAACTTATCTCCTTCCAGTTTAAAGAAATCCGGATCAAACTTCAACGCATTGAGATCAATCAATTCTGTCCTCACTTCTTCACCGTTTGTCAAAGAAACATTCTGGGCACGAAGTGTATTATTTACAAAATCATTATCCGCCGCATTCTTCTTATACAGCATGAAGACAACATCATTTACTGTCATTTCCTTTTTCAGAGGTGAAATCTCAAAAGAAAAAGCATCGAATACCACCTCTCTCACTTTCTCTTCCGTACTCTGTGAATCACAAAGGGAAACCGGACGCGACGAAGCCAACTCACAAGTATTCGTACTGGCATCAAATCCCCATACCATTCCTTTCTTTTCCGGCTCGCTATATATAAACACATTTGTATTATTCGGCAAGTCTACAGTAGCCTTATATAAATAAGGAGTTAACGGATTACTTTCATCCCTTTGCAGCACAATTTCTTCCCCTGTTTCACCAACCACTAAATATAATTGTGCAAAATCCGGCCTTTCCAATGGAATCTCGTAAGATTGTTCTGCTGTTTTCACATTTTTATTTGTAGCCACAACCTCCAGAGAAGCAAGTTGCTCGCCACACAAACGTCCGAACGGCACTTCGATTTCTTCTTCCACTTTCAATGTCTTTTGATTATTTCCCGGAAGAGTTTTGGAATAAAGCACCGCCTGATTGGCAACCAAACGTATTTCTACATGCGACAAGGCATCTGCATCCGTCACCTCCACGTTTAATTTTACCGACCCACCATATTGCAACTGTTCCTGATTCAAGGATAACTTTCCAATGACAGGTGCTTCGGCAGACGGATCGAAAAACATTTCATCCTGATTCTGGCAAGAAACAGCCAGTAACCCGATAAATATATAGAATGAAACAAGCTTATATAAATTCGTTTTCATATTTCTTCATTTAAAGATTAATAAAGGAAGAGGATTAATTATACCCCGGATTTTGAGTTAGGTTCGGATTACGATCCCTTTCTTCCTGTGGAATAGGCATCAGCAACATGTGTGCGGGAAATTTACCCGTAACAGTCGTTTGCTCTCCATCCACAATTTCCGACCACGTCAGACTTGACAGGGTGCTTTGAGCAATTCCATAACGTTTCAAATCAAAGAATCGCTCTCCTTCGTAAGCCAGTTCCAAGCGTCTTTCTTTCAAAAGGAGCCGGGTCAGTTCTTCTCTTGAACTGGCATTCAATTCCTGAAGTCCGACACGAGTACGAATCTTTTGCAGATTGGGTTCCGCTATTGCAGTTGCCGGACCGGACAAAGCATTGACTGCTTCTGCATGCAACAGAACAATATCAGCCAGACGGAAAATATAGATCAAGTCTCCGCAATCCCATCCTACCCGATTCTTTGCCCTGCACTTGTAAGGGAAAGGCAATGTACGGGTTTCCCATTGTCCATTCTTCAGTTGCGCATAATACTGGTCGAACCAAATATTATTAATGTCCTCAAAGATGACCGTAGAGTTTTTACGAACCTGATCTCCTTCGTCATCAAAAGCTTTCAGCAAACTTTGGGAAGGTGTCAGATATTTACGCCAATTCTGCTCTGTCATGGAAGGAGGCAATAGAAGAACAGGTACGTAATTATTTTCCGTACTGTTGGCAATATACTGTACAGCCAGAATCGTCTCACTATTATTACGATGTTCATCGTCAAACAGATGGTCATACGTATCCACCAATCGGTATACCGGCGAATTCATCACTGCTTCCGAATAGGTCTTCACCTTATCCCATTCTACATTGCCGGGTGCACCTTTCGTTGCATACACTTTTGCAAACAAAGCGTTAACCACCCCTTTACTGGCAAATCCCCTGGTTTCAGCTTCCGTAGCACGCTTGTCCGGTAAACGGGTCAACGCAAATTCCAAATCTTCAATGATACGTGCATAAACTTCCTCTTCCGAATCGGCACGAGGCACTTGCACATCAGCCGGAGCAGTGCTTCCCGTAGTAGTCACAACAGGCACACATCCCCAAGTCTTTACTAAATTAAAATAATGCAACGCCCGCAAGAAGGAAGCTTCTCCAAGCATTTCTTCACGTTTACTCACTCCGGTAAAAGCTTCTGCGTCCAATAACGGATCATTAATTTGAGGTATATATTTCAAAGCTACATTACAACGCATAATACTTCCGTAAAGTGACTTCCATGATTTCATAACAACCGCATTACGGGGAGTCAGGTCGCGCAAGAACACATTATTGATATCCACATCATCACCACCACTGTATGCATTATCCGCAAAACAGTCTGCAAGAATCATGTAATACCACATATAATATTCTTCATGCCCTTTCTGTATTCCGTCATAGCAACTGATAATCAGTGCTTCCGCATCTTTTATGGAAGTAAAAGCATTGGCTTCGGTCAGTTCTCCCTGTGGTGTTTCTGTCAGGAAACTATCACAGGAGGTCAGCCCTACATTGAGCAGCAAAGCTGCGGATATAAATATAGAATATATCTGTTTCATGTCTTTTTTAGATTTAATGAGTTGAACAATGCTCAAAATACAATAGTAGCTCCCAGAATATAAGTTCTCGCATGGGGGAAGACACCTTGGTCGATTCCCATAGCCGAAGAACTGCCCCCACCGATATTCACTTCAGGATCATAACCTCTGTAATTGGTAAAAGTCACCAGGTTATCTCCTGATATATAGACCGTCACTCTGTCCATCAACGCCTTCCGGGTCAACGAACGCGGCAAGGTATATGACAGTTTCACATTTTTCAGTTTAAAGTAAGATCCGTCTTCTACAAAACGGGAAGAAATAGCCGGATATTTATCTTTCTCCGCACGGGGAACAGTAGTGTAGTCTCCCGGATTACGCCAACGCATCAGGACACGGTCGGACTGGTTGCGGGAGTCGAACATTCCTTCGGTAAACATACGGGTGGCATTATAAATATCATTCCCGTATGAGCCCTGGAAGAAGAAAGACAGGTCAAAATTCTTATATGAAAAGACATTGTTGATGCCATACAGAAATTTCGGCTGTGCACAACCTAAGATCCGGCGGTCTTCATCTGCACTCAAATCTTCTTCATACACTAACATTCCGTTAGCCTTTTCGTACATCATACGTCCGTTTTGCGGGTTTACTCCTGCTGCCTGAAAACCATAAAAAGAACCTAAAGCCTGTCCTTTCTGAATGATAGACACATTTCCGGAGATTTTCTTATCAAGTGATCCGGTAAAGATAGCAGGACTTCCTGCCATATCTGTCACCTCATTCTTATTAGTAGAGATATTGAAATCTGTTGTCCATTTCAGCTCTCCGGTCAGGTTACGGGTAGTCAGTTGGAACTCCAGTCCTTTATTAACCACGCTACCTACATTCTGCATACCCGAATCAAATCCGGAAGTTTGAGGCAGTTTTACCATTAGTAACAAATCGGTTGTTTTCTTATAGTATGCATCGGCAGTCAGCGTTATTCTTCCATTAAGGAAAGAAAAGTCGAGTCCCACATTTGTCTGGGTAGTCCTCTCCCAACGTAGCTTATCATTACCTATCTGGCTCTGATAATATCCCGGTAGAATAACGCCATCCATATTATAATTCGCTCCTATTCCATAAATTCCATAGGAACTATAATAACCCACCTGGTCATTACCAACCTGTCCCCAGCCGACACGCAGTTTCAAATCACTCAACCAATCCAATGGTTTCATAAATTCCTCCCCAGTCAGTCTCCATCCCAAAGAGAAGGAAGGGAAATATCCCCAACGGTTGTTCACACCAAACTTGGAAGAACCGTCGGCACGGAAATTGACAGTGGCGAGGTACTTATTCTGGTAGTCATAGGTCACTCTCCCCAATACAGAAGCATTGGTAGATGCACCATAATCTTCACTTGGCTTGTTTAATACAGTTCCGGCGTTCATAGAATGTATTTTATTATCAGAGAATCCACGTATAGAACTGTTTGCCGATTCTCCCACATAACGGGAAGCTACAAACCCTGCCAAAGCTGAGAAACTGTGATCGCCTATCTTCTTGCTATAAGTCAGAATTTCTTCGTTGATCCATTTGTAATTTAACGAAGTGTTATAACTCGCTTGTCCCTGCTGGTTACGTCCCCAAGCTGAACTGAACGGGTCCAGAAATTCCTTGTACCGGGAAGCACCCATTTCGATACCCATACTTGTTTTTAACTTCAGATCCGGGGTAAAAGAAATCTCCGCATAGAGATTACCCAACAATTTATGATATACATAATCACGAGTATATGACTCTACCGCACTTAAAGGATTCTCCAAAGAAGACAGAAACGGTAGCGTAGGAAATGTTCCGTCCGCATTATATTTACCTACCACAGATGGAGTGGTGATGGCTTGCAGAATAACGGTCTCGGAATTTCCATCCGAAACATCGACATCATTGATCTTACTGTAACTTAGGTTCGTTCCGATCTTTACCCATTTTTTCAATTCCTGCTCCAGATTGATCTTAAAATTCATACGTTCAAACGAAGATGGTTTGACAATACCATCCTGTTTGATAAATCCGGCTGAAATGTAATAAAGGGATTTTTCATTTCCGCCGGAAATGGATAACTGATAATTCTGCATGGCCGCATTGCGAAACATTTCATCCTGCCAGTCGATATTGGCATTATACACGGATGTATCCATGGCCGGATATCCCAAATCGGAAAGTAAATCCTGATATTCATCTTTATTCAAGACATCTATTCTCTTGGCACGTTCCGAAAAGCCATAGTAGGCATTCAACTCAATTTGCGCTTCACCTTTCCGGCCTCTTTTGGTGGTAATCAGTACTACCCCATTCGCACCTGCATTTCCGTAGATTGCAGCAGAAGAAGCGTCTTTCAATACCGTAATACTTTCTATTTCGGAAGGGTTGATCGTTTTTGTGTCACTGGTCGGCACTCCATCCACCACATACAAAGGTTCGTTTCCTGCATTGATAGACGTAGCTCCCCGGACACGGATAGAGAAACCTTCATTCGGCTTTCCCGAAGGGGTGATAACCTGTACTCCCGGAGAACGTCCGGCAAGTGCCGAACCGAAATCATTCACGGGAATATTTTCTATATCTTTTGCCAGAACAGTAGATACAGCTCCCGTTATATCTTTCTTCTTCTGTACGCTATAGCCTACTACAACTACCTCATCCAGTTTCTTCACATCTTCCTCTAAAGTTACATTCAGCATCCGGTTGTCTCCGATTCTTTTCTCCTGGGACAGATAACCGAGAAAAGAGTATTGAAGTACTTGATTAGGATGATCGATTTTGATTTCGTACTTACCATCCATATTGGTCACCACTCCATTATTACTTCCTTTCACCATCACACTGACACCTATCATCGGTTCGCCGGAACTATCCGTAACTTGTCCTGTCACGTTTCTGGCAGTAGCCGCCTGTGTAGATTCTGCGTCTTTCTGCCTGACATTCTTGGAGATACGGACAGTCTTGTTATTGATATCGAAAGAGACATCCTGCCCCCGGAACAGGTTATTCAGTACATCTTCGATCTTTTGTTGTTTGGCGTCTATTGAAACTTTTCTTTTTGTATCAATATCCGGTGTTCGAAGAACAAACGTGTAGTTGTATCGCTTATTGATTGTTTCCAACGCCTCACCAATTGTCTTATTTTTGAGACTAAGCGTGATAAGTTCTCCATTATTCTGCGCCAATACCGGATTCGTCCAGATAAATAGCGCCAATAGAATTGGTAAAAGATTGCTAAATAGCTCTCTAAAATGAGCCGGTTTTTCATGATATTTCATACCTTTGGCAATGATCTAAGTTAATAATTAATTTTGTTAACTGATTTCCAAAACGGGAAAGTGTCGCAACCACTTTCTCGTTTATTTTTTTATTTGTTTATCCATCCATTCCGCACATGTATTTTAAGGTTAATAACTGGGTTGTCTATCTCGTCTTTCTTGAAATTTCAATAATATCCTGATCTCGCTTGATACATAATTCATTGTCTATATTCAATGCTTCGAGCATCTCATCCAAAGAAAGTCCCTGGGCAAATGTGACAAAGAAAATTTCTTTGAGTAGCGCTTTATCCCTTATCACAATCTGAACATTGAACAGACGTTGAAGTTCCGTTATAATCTCTTGCAGTGTCTTGTCTCTGAATGTATACTGTCCGTTTCGCCAGGATTGATACCCATCGACGTCAAACTTTTCAAGTTTAACTTGTTTTTTATCCAGTATGGCTTTCTCACCCGGAACAAGGAAAATATCATGCTGATTTAAATCTCCTTTTACCAACAAAGAAATACTTCCTTCAAGCAGTGTGGCTTCCGTGCCTTTATCTTCCGTATAAGAACGTACATTAAATCTTGTTCCATGTACTTTGATGCTTAAATCTTTTGTATCTACAATAAAAGGACGTTCCGGATCTTTTGTCACTTCCAGAAAGGTTTCTCCGCTAACAAATATCTGGCGAACTTGGGTAAACCGTTCGGGATAGATAATATGTGTACCGGAATTCAGCCAGACTTTACTCTGGTCGGGCAAAACAACTTCTTTCTTTTGCCCATATTCGGCATAGACTTCTATCCAGTTGACTTGTGATTCCTTATTATCCAGATATAGATAAAGAGTAGCTCCCAATAAAGGAATAAACAGAATAGCTGCAACACGTATCAGATAATGTATTGTTCTCGTGAATGTACTCTTTTGAGGAGACGGAGCTACTCCGCCAATAGCTTCACAGACCTTCACAAAGGCAGAAGAGGTCATTTCCCGGTCACAGGCTACTTGAGACGATTCTTTCCAAATTTCTTGCAATTCCTGATCGAATTCCGGTTTAGACTCATTCTCTATGAACCATCGTCCAAATGCACTTGAAGTGATATCCTTCTTCAAGTTATAGAAATAGTCTTTCAATATTCCGGGAGGTAAGAGTTTCATTTTTCTTCGTATTATCTGGTTATATCTGATATACGGAAGCTATGAAAAGTACACCCAATGCTTTTTCGACTTTAACATTTATAAACCATTAATTGAAGGATAGAGGTGTAACAGAAAGTAGTATGGCAGAGCGGAAAAATTAAAATCAGAGTGAAAGAATAAACAAAGCAGCAATCCAATAAAGAAACCCTCCCAGTTTTTCACGAAGTATGTGCAATGCTATATTCAGATGGCGTTCTACCGTGCGTTTGGATATTCCTAGTTCAGAGGCTATCTCATCATTAGACAATCCTTGCAAACGACTCATTACAAATACTGCACGACGCTGCGGCGGCATATTATCCACCTCTTTCATTACCAGTTCTTTAATATGAGACAGATCATAAACACTTTCTATCATTTCATCTGTATGATCGCTATCCTTCAGATAAGAGATGCTTTCCAAGGGTTCTGAAATGACTAAAGAACGGAAATAATCTGTTATCTCATTCTTTGTGATGGAATACAAATAGTTGTTAAACTTCCGCTCGCAATCAATCAGTTCTCTTTTTGTCCAGACCTTGATAAATACATTTTGGGCTATATCGTCGGCAACAAAAGAATCTTTCACTATCCCCAATGTGAAAAAACGCACTTGAGAATAGTAACGATCGAAAAGAAGTTTAAAAGCATTTATATCTCCGGAAATCATTCGAGAGATAATATGACTCTCATTTTTCATAAACAGTTAGTGCAATATTGCAGATTTTATTGTCTCATACTTCCCAACATTTCCATCCCTTATTAGCACAAATGTACACCACATATGTCCGCACATTATAATTGGGAAACTTTTTCTTAGTGTCTTCACCGTATCTTTTCACCTGTTCCACGTGCTCGGGAAGAGGCTCGGAAAGTGCAAGCATCTTTTCAGCTTCCTTCATACGATAGTATTTAAATTCGACCACACGATCATCCATATAGTAATCCGTACCGGGAATACCGGTCATTTCAAAGTCTGATCGGCCTGCTGAATTATTCTGTTCGATGGCAAAGGTATAACAACTACTTAAATAACGCGATACCAGTTCGTAGAAAGAACACCGGATAAAGTTTTCATTGATCTTATCAAAAACTTGTGCTGGAAATTGTCCCAAATATTGTTCGAAATAATTCTGAACGAGTGGTTCCAGGCTTCGATTGGAATCATAGTGCCGATACACAGGGACATAACGTTGTGCATTACCTTCTATTTTGTTCAGTTGATTATAGTAGTCCATGTATACACTACGCATCGTCATATTGGGCAATGTTGTCACAAATTTATCCCTCAACGTTGTCATTCCCAAATAAAACAAACTAATGGGATAAAACTCTTTATCAAAAAACTTTTTCTTATTAAACTTACTGGCAAGATCAGCCACATTATAAGGCAGTTCATCGTCAATTACCAATGCATCCAACATCGCTTTCGCATTATCCAGCGAAAGAGTCAACCGACGAATCCAATGAATGTCAGTACGTAGATTTTCATCTACCAACTCGTCCGGAATACTGCCGGCATTGGCTGCAAATTTCTTGAAGAAGTAAGTAAGGATAGTGGCATTGAATAACCGATCTCCATTGGGACGGAAACGGTAGCCATCGTAGTTGCTTACAATTAGTTGCCAGATTTCGTCAAAACGCTCCTGTCCCGTAGAGTATTTATCCAGTACATAACGTAGATATGTTTCTGTTTCTTCGTATGTAAACCCAAGCATATTCAGGAAATTAGGCTCAAGAGTCAATATCTCTGCAATATTATATCCACTGGTCAAATCATCCATAGTGACGGGCAGCACACCTGTACAAAAACAAGTACGGATACTCCCCTCACCAATACCTTTTTTAATTACTTTAAAAAAAGTACGCAGAAAGCTGTCATTAGTAGTAACTTCTTCATAGAGTGGGTCATTATAGGCAGTAAGTAATTGATTGGTGAAATTATCATATTCATCAATCAAAATATAAACTTTAGGCAGTTCGTGAGAGCGGGCGTAGGTAAGCACTTCTTCCAGCATTTTAGATGCATCGCCACGATTGCTAAATTCAAAATCACCAAACAAATCACGATTATGTGCTACCATTACTTCTACCGGACCGCAATTCAGGTCATTAAAATTCTGTGCCAGCCCTTGAATATGGTCTGACATTACCATTGCGGAGAAGTCATAACGGATTATCATATAACGGTTATGTTCTTTTGTCGGATGGTTACCAATCCACGTGTCACCAAACAGTTCTTCAAACCGATGCGCTTTCGTACGGTCATAATAGCAAGCTAGAGTAGAGACTAACAAACTCTTCCCAAAGCGACGGGGACGCAGAAATACAGGAGCCTTATAATCTTCAAGCTTAGTTATATATTGGGTCTTATCTACGTAATAGAAACCACGTTCACGCATTTCTATGAAATCTGCTACTGCATAAGGAATTGTTATTCTTGCCATAATCCTACTGTTTTTTCTATAGACAAACAAAGGTACAAAATTGTTAGCAATAACAAGAAGAAATCTTTGAATTGATTATTATTGCTCTTGTTGCCAGACATAAAACACGGTTCTTCCAGCTCCACGTTTACGAAGAATCCCTTTCTCAATGAAAGTATTCAAATCATCTATTGCTTTCAGCCGGGAAAGTCCGGTCAGGCTACTATATTCCAATCGGGTAATACCACCATTTTTCTTTAGAAATTCCTGTAAAAGCTGCTGGCGTTGCTCCATAGAAAATTCCACTTTTTGAGAAGAGTGTCTGGATTTATCCACACGTTCCAACTCTATCTCACGTTTAATCTTCCTTTTGAACTCTTTGGAAGTGCGCAAATGCACGTTATCAAAACAGATTGATTCGGCACGAATCTCCCGTTTAGTCATTACTTTATGCGTACATTTCAAAGAGATGCTGAAATGCCCGAGTTCGCCAAGTTCTACGATATATCCCTCCGCTAACGTTTCGGCAAGTTCATCCAATACAACTCCTACTACCGCATCTATCACGTTATAGTTAAAAGTCTGGGAAGAACGAGATACACGTTCCAGGAATTCTTTTTTCGAGTAAGTTCCATTTGGAACGATACGGGCATGCAAAGGCTTTTGTTCTCCGGTACTATCAGGATCCGGTGTTTCATACAAATCATATTGAGCACTCATAAGTATATCTTTTTATTAGTTCATACATTTATTACTTTCACTGCGTATATTTAATCGTCTGTTCATTGAACTTTAATCTTCAGTTCATATAAAAATAATCGTCTGACAGCTGCAGGGCAGACGCATTAAAAATCATTATCCTGTAAAAGTTTTGATAAATATTTTTCATCCCACCCAGCTTTTAGCCTTTTTAGATTCATACTTCCTTTAGTTGTTTTATCCTTCTTCAGGATAGTAAGTGCCATTTTTGTTGCTGCGGAAAAGTTTCTGGCTGCATTTTTGACCTTTTTACTATAGTCTTCTCGAAAGGTAACATCCAGTTGCCAATGCAGATTATTTTCAATAGACCAATGCTGTCTGATGGCAGAGGAAATTTCGTCCGGTTTGGTATTATCCATTGAAGTTACATAGTATCTTACCTCTTGTGTATATTCTCCTGTTGCCACTATTGTTCTTTCCGATTTTATCCCAACAACAGACTTCAGTCCCACAAGTTTCTTTTTAAACATTTTTTCCATTATAGGTCCATAACTAACTACAGTACAAGTTCTTGTCTCTATCCTTCCATGTCCGGTATTTTGAGACACATGCCTGGTGACTCTATTGATTATTTCGTCTTTATCCTGATAATCTTCAATGATCTGTTTGGTCAGTTGATAGTTTTTCTTCTTGTTATCCTTTATAGCTATAATATAATTTGCGTCACGCTCAATGATGGTCCGTGTTATATCTGTCTGGCAGCCCATCGCGTCAATTGTGACAATGCAATCATTGAGATCCAAAGAGTTTAGTAACAATGGAATAGCGGTAATTTCATTACTTTTATCATCCACCTTCACTTGTCCTAAAGAAATTCCATTGGCAGCGGACCATGCGGAAACCATCCATAATTTGAATCCTTCCTTTCCCGTCGTATGTTCTCCGTCACATTTACTTGGACCACGCATAAGTTTGCCATCTATAGCTATAACCCCTTTCACCTCCTGACAGACTTGTTTGACCCAATTACGGAAGATCAACTCAAAATATTCGGGCTTTATGATGCTAAAGAATCTATTAAAAGTATCATGGCTGGGTATGAACTCCAGATTAGGTATGCGACTTTTGAAAAAAGCAATTTTGGCATTGCCAAATTCCTCAATCTCATTCCAGGATTGGGCACCACAAATTACAGCAGCAATGGATATATAGACGATGGTTTCCATTTTATGGACTTTTTTACGGTTCATTCTAGGATCTTCTATTTGTTTACAAAGGTCAATTATCCCTATTTTCATGTTAGTTTATGTTTTATAATATCTTATAAAGATAAGGAAAATAGTCGAAATAAGAAAGAATTAATAAGTTAATAATCAATTATATAAATAGAATGAAAACAGGAGTGGGATAGTAAAAAATATAATGCGTCTGCCCTGCTGACAGCTGTATCTTTTTCGTCTGACAGTTGTCAGACGGAAAGATAACAGTTGTCAGACGAAAGTTCAACAGCTGTCAGACGATTAATCTATCGCATGCAAAGGTATAACTTTATGCGATACGACCTTTAAATCTTAGGAGGAAAAAGACAATTCCTCCCAAGAATTTAATCACCTAACAGTAATTTAGTCACAGCGGCAGTATTCAATGCCCATTCACGAGTATATATCTCGTCCGCTTCCGGAATATCAACTAACTTCACCCCCTGTGCCTGCGCTTTAACTGCCAACAGTTCACCGACAGTTGTTTTCGCTTCCAGTTTATCCAGATACTTTTCGATGGTCTGTGTATCCAAAGAAAGAATCGTCTGTCCACCAAAAGGTATTTCTAGCCAAACGATTTCCCGTTCTTTCACTTTCAGAACTCCGAAAACGAGTCCTTTCTGCAAACTTTGGGAAATACGTACCTGATGTTGCACGCAAGAAGGATCGTAAGCTACTCCTGTTCTTTCCGATATCTTCATTGGATAGGCAGAGTTCATCCAACCTACCACCAGATTAGGAGAGATAGTCCCGTTGCTATATGCATTGCAAGTGAAAGCGACATATTCTGCACCTACACGGTTCAGTTCATTCAAATCCAGCTCGATATATTCGGCAGTACCTTTCTTATTAGGAATACTTCGGATATCCCCGCTATGTTTAGCGCCAATAGCTTGCAAGTTGAAGAAGGAACAAACTTCTGTTGTAGAAGGCAAAGTGATATGACAACTTAAGTCCATATCAAGATGCTGTGCCGGAAGTCCTTTTCCCCACTGCATAAACAATCGCACTTTATCTCCCTCTACCGGGAAACGCGTTCCCTGCAAAGCACAGGAAGTATCCTGAATTGTTTCGCTACGATCGCCGATAGCCAACGGAATATGGAACAACATAGGGTCAATATACATACTTTTGTTTTCACTTCCGACAGTTACACCGGCGAAACGGGCAGCTACGACTTCCTTACACAAATCCTGTACATCCTTCACCATCGCTTTTAGCTGATCCTCCATATACAGACCCACCAAATAGTGTGGTTCTATCAAAAGAGCATTCCCCCCTAAAGGTTTCACCATTCTCTTACGTCCCGGTTCAAAGTAGCTCTCCGCATACATACCCAAGGTAACGACCAAACGTGCCGGCAACAAATGAACCACTTCTTTAAATGCAGCCAACGTCTCTTCCGCTCCGAACCAAAGCATATTCGCAAATAAAGAACGTGCAAACATACCCGGTCGCTGCTTTAACAAAGCAAATGTCTGTTCCGCATCCGCTTTCAAACGGTTGCGCTCCACTTCTCCCTGCCAAACGGTATATGCCTGACGGTAGAATATATCCATCAATTCCTTTAAATTCCCGAATTCCGGCTTACGGGCATATTCCGCCAAACGCAACGCACGTATCATACGTACCCACATCTCTCTTTTCGGATGCATGATTTCGCAAGCCTTCTCCGGAGCCATTGTCAGGTTGTTCAACCAAAGAGCTACCATTTTACATTCACGACGCGTATATTTCAACTTCAACTCCTCACGCTTCGCTTGGGCTGCCGAACGACTTTTATCCAAAACTCCACATATATGTGTGTTGTTTCTACCTGTTTTACGGATAATAGTCTTAGGCTCTATGATTTGCAGGAATCCGGTTTTCTTATACCACAGATAACGCAATATATCATTCGGAGTAGAGAAATAGATTTGCGCTTCCTGCGCTCTATCCTGCTCCACCAATGTATCTATCACCAACATCAATGTCTCCTTCATTTTGATTCCGACTGCCGGCAACGGAAGTTCGCCAAGCATTATTTTCAAGCTATCTGCTTGTGTGGCATCAAGAGCTGTACGCGATTCAAGCAAGTCACAGAAAAAAGCATTCAGCTCCTTGTCCTGCCAAAGTTCCAGCACTTTCAGTTTACTTCCCTGTCCGAAGTATTCCGTAGTAGCCGTTTGGAACGGAGTTCCGCAGAACGGACAACCATTGTATCGTTCCATAGGGAATGTATTATCAGGGATCACGTGTCCGCAAGGTAGTTTAACGCCTTTGGGGGTATTAAACAGGTTAGCGATCCATGTAACCAGATGATCCAAACGCGTTTCTCCGGTAGGTACATCCCACCCTTTCACCAATGGAGCCCAGTTTAGCGTCACACCCAATGCTTCTTTCATCACCTGAAGAATCATCATCTGTTGAGCCGGATATAACTGATTAACAGCATGCAGCAGTTCTTCGGACAAGCTATATCCTACTTTACGGAGTTGGGCTACCAATGCAATGGTAGTCGAAGTCAACTCTTCCTGCTTTTTCTCTCCTTCTATCAAAGGCAAATAGATTGCATTCTGCCTGATAGACACTTTCAACAAATCTTTATTCATAACTTTGTTTTTTTAAGTAAGGTAATCGGAAGACTGTGAATCAATGGAGCATTCCTGCGGTTTTGAAGTAAGTCTTCCTTGACCTTAGTTGATAAAAAGAGGTAGAACAGGCCGGATTCGAACCAGCGTTATCCACCGTTAAGAAGTAAGCCCCGGTTGACCTCATTTCAGATAATCCCGAAGCTGCTGTCCTACCTCTATATATTTTTTTGTGGAGCAGGTCGGAGTCGAACCGACGACGGTCACGGGATAGGAGTAAATCTTAATTGACCTTTTTCATCAGGATAATCTCAAGATTAAAGATGATGCTCTACCCACTGAGCTACTGCCCCTTTGCGAAACAGGAAAACGGATAATCGTATGAGTGATTTCCATACCTTAAATGAGTTGTTGAAGTAACCCGTACTTGACCTGTTTTCTTGTTTCTTCGACAAAGATAGATGCAGTGGTGCGCAGCCTTTTTGCGCAGCTAAAACTTTTTTGCTCTTTTGAAGAAAAAAATAAATTCCAATACCTGCATCGTTTAAATAGAAATCAGCGATTTGCCTTACGATTCTTTACTTCTTCTACAAGTTTTGTAAAGGACTTCTCCTTTTTACGTTTCTCATGTTCGGAAGCAGAAAAGTGCCACGCTTCCCGGCGAAGTTTCAGATAGCTTGCATAAACTTTATAGTCTAATACACCGCTATTGACTGCTTCTAAAACAGCACAACCCGGTTCGTTGATATGCTTACAATCTTTGAAACGGCACGATTCTGCATAGTCAGAGATTTCAAGTACTTCGGCCAGTGAATCCGGATTGTCGATAACCAAGCCAAATTCACGCACACCCGGAGTATCGATTAAAACACCCGAATCATTCATCAATACCATTTCCCGACGGGTCGATGTATGCCGGCCTTTTCCTGTGGACAGGCTTATATCGGAGGTAAGTAACACAGATTTTTCACAGAGTGCATTTACCAGAGAACTTTTCCCGACACCCGAAGAACCGACAAATACAACAGTTTCTCCTTCTGATATGGATTCCCGCAGCCGGAGAATCGTTTGGGGTTGATGAATACTCGTAAAAAATACGGGTATCTGATTGGAGATATGCTTTATTTGTTCTTCAACACTCTGCCTGTCAAAATCTAAATCGGATTTATTAAGTACCAATACAGGCTTGATGTTTTCTTCCAATACCTGAACCATAAAACGTTCTACTCTGCGAACATTGAAATTATCGTCAAGGCTCTGCACAATAAATGCTTTATCGACGTAAGAAGCAATGGCCTGCTTATCGGCAACTGTACCGCTTTTCTTGCGATACAATGTCCGCTCACGAGGCAGCATATCGACAATAATCCCTTTATTCTCATCAAATGGTTGAAAAAGCACCCAATCACCCGTACAGGGTAATTCAGCATCAGATTTCCCACACATCATGTTTCCCGTGAGTTCACACTGAAACAATCCGTTTTCGGAAACGACCTCGTAGCAGGTACGGTGTACTATGGATATACGTCCATGAAGAAGAGTGCTGTAGAGTGATTCTTGTTTTAGTCGGCTTAGTTTATCATTCCAGCCATACCAGTTTAAATTAACGTCGAATTTGTGAATTGTTTGATTTTCGTTATTCATGATCTTAATGTATACAGCGCACACGTTACAAAGCACCACGATGCTTTTAGCACCCTTGTACGCAAGTTAAAAATTGAAATTATAAAGACATAAAGAGTACTCCCGAAAGGAATCATCCGAGAGCAAACGAAAGGACAATCTGTATCAGCAACACAGATTGTTTACTAAACCAAATCCGATTTATTATTTCTTGTCATGCGACAAAGATAGACTATTTTTATTTAATGGCAAAACGAGCCGTCATTTCATACCGTAGCTTGATAACCCGGTACTGCTCGGTAGCTGCCGCCCCCATGCTTACATTGCTCTGCGCCTCGAAAGGAAGATAACGGCTTATGTTATTATCGGCAGGCTCGATGATACGAATCACTTCACCCAACTGCTGCCCCATCGCTTCCACCAGATAAGATGCTTTCTCACGGGCAGCCTTCAGTGCTTCAATCTTACCCTGTTTCCGATACATTGGCAAATCCTTATGTTTGAGTTCTCCGATGCGCATGGACTCAATTCCCCACGTATTGACCGAACGAATAATAGAGTTAATCTGCTCAAAATCCGTAAGCCGGATATCCAATTGCTTACCTATCAGAAATTCCTTTCCTCTCTGGCGCCAATAATCTCCTATTTCCTGTGTGCGGATAGCATCATCCGTTATTCCTATTTTGCGCAAACTTTTACGCAAATCTTTCTCTATCATTGCCAATGGCACTTTCGTCCGGAAATCTTCTTCTTTTTTTGATTTACCGGTGTATTCTTCTTGCCAATACTCCTTAATCTGAATCAGAAAATGAATCTCATCCGGAACGACTTCTATTTCAGAAGAACCGGTCACTTCAACGTATCGTCCATCACTTTCCTGTGCATTCACAACGATACTCCAAGCAAACAAAATAAAAGCGAATAAACATACCTTTTTCATATCTTCAATCTTAATAGTACAACCTCTTTTACAGAATGCGAATGATCATTTCACAAAGCTATTAAAAAAAACTGTAAAACCGATTTTATCCCAAGAAATCAATCAGGCTTTTTCGATCTATCAAAATAGTATCGCCATTCTTTACCTTACACTTGGAAGATGTTTTGCCGGAAAGTAAAGAAATATACCCTTTTTCAAACAGCAGCTTCAAGCGGGTACTGGAAAGAGGAAGACATCTTTTTATCAACGAAGATAATTTAAGGTTCAAGTCGAAATCACATTTGACTCGGATACTTATGATCTCACTACTCATATTCAGGATATCTTCTAAAGAGACGGTATTTATCACTTCATATTCAACACTGTCATAATCTAATTGAAGATTATTCCTGCTTGCCACTCCGGCAGAAAAAGCATATTGCCAGGCAACTTCCCTGTCATTCATAGAAAAGCTGTGAAAGAGCTTCTTATCAATCAAGTCGGTTTTTGTTCGTGATAACAGAGTCATATTACAAGTGTTATCACATTTCACACATCTATAAATCAGCCAGACATCAATGTTTTTCTTCTGTGCATTCATCCTGAACTTATCACTGCAATAAAAGCGGTCACTATCACAGTGACTGCATTTCTTAATTAATAAGGGGCAATTCTTCACCCTTATTTCCCATGTAAATGTTGTTTCCATAACTATACAAAAGCGGTTATCTTTCTTTGTGAATCAATTATATTTCTCCGCAAAGTTGGAGATTAGCCATTTGTATAATTCACAAGATGTCACAAGACGCCCTGAAATTTATCTGTCAAGCTCATCCATCATCTTTATAATCTGTTCTTTCAACTTATCCAGAAATTGAGTCCTGCTTTTCTTTCTATTCCTGATTTCCAAGAATATACGATAAAAGTCACCTATCTCGATATTAAACAGTGTTTCGCAACAAAAAGCAATGTCTTTCAAACTCGTATTTCCATTA
Organism: Bacteroides sp. L008; assembly: GCF_040812255.1. NCBI lineage: Bacteria > Pseudomonadati > Bacteroidota > Bacteroidia > Bacteroidales > Bacteroidaceae > Bacteroides > Bacteroides sp. L008. The sequence goes on from NZ_JBFNXO010000001.1 coordinate 1,959,899, forward strand.
TTAAAGCATTTACCTGCATACAAAGCGTAGATAAACTCAACCAAAGCCACTTTACTGTCCGTCCATTGCAACAGCTTACTGTCTACAATGAAAGTAAATTTAAGATGAAGTTTCTCTGTCAGTTGCTCTATTTCCTCCGATACATATTCTATCAAACGATTATTCGCCAGAATTTCTGCAACACTCGAATCATGCAAGGTGGTAAAAGAAGTATCTCTATCCAATAGATGACAATGTATATCAGAAAGAATATCATAATTCTCCCGAATAAAATAGTGGTTATCAAACTCTGTCCGACCGGCACGATAATATTCATAAAAGCTATTATTCGAAAATGTTTTTTGCAGGTTCTCCAATTCAATCTTCAGATATCTGCATTGGGAGGACAGAGATTTGCCGATACGATTCTTTTCAATCTGATACAAACGGACATAAAACATCAACAGACCGGAAATCTGCGGTTTCGATACTTTAAAGAAAAGAATCTCTTCTTCATCATTTCGAAACTGATATCCGGCAACTGCTGTTTTCAGCGAAGTCAGTGAAACCTGTAGGACACCAATGATCTGCCTGATTCTATCTAAAGGATCAACCGACTGTAGCTCGATCCTTTTTATTTCTTCTTCTATGTTCAGCTTACTATTTCTTACGAAATTTTCCATTCATTCTCAACGCATCCACCACTCCCATCTGATTACTATGAACCGGACTGAAAGCTTGAATAGCTAAATTGCATCAGTCTTGAAAAACGATGCAGTGAATAATAAAAATGATAAAATGAAAAACCTGTTCAAGTATAGAACTACTCAAACGAAAGAAATTAGCCTGTGGTTTATGAGGCTAATAGTAAGCTATAACAAATTTAAGAATTGTGCCCAAAATCATTGCTTTTAGAATTCAGATGCAAATATAATAGTTTTTTCAGGATGGCATGAAGTTTATATGAAATTTTGAAATAAGCTCACCAGAAGTATAGAAAAATAGTATCTTTGCCTTCGGCTTTTCACAGATACTGTGAGAAAGTGATTCTTTTAATCATATAAATTAAAAAGACTATGATCAGATTAAATGTTTTTGTTCGTGTAAACGAATCCAACCGCGAAGAAGCGATAAAAGCGGCAAAAGAACTGACTGCCTGTTCTTTAAAAGAAGAAGGATGCATTGCTTATGATACTTTCGAAAGCAGCACGCGTCCTGACGTTTTCATGATTTGCGAAACTTGGCAGAATGCCGAAGTATTGGCAGCACACGAAAAATCTCCTCATTTCGCTCAATATGTAGGTATCATTCAGAAATTGGCTGAAATGAAATTAGAGAAATTCGAATTCTAAATGAATTACGAAGGTGTGTCATAATGAATAATAAAACGCAGATTAACGCAAATTATCGCAGAAATAATTTTATAAGTCGTCGATTAATACATCAATACAATTGAAATAATCTGCGATAATCTGCGTTTTGACACACTCTCATTAAATCAATCCGGTATTCCTTATCTTTCCGAGTAAAATTAGTCGAGTTTCTTATGGATAAATGTTCCTTCAATCCAATAAGTTGCGTGATTCGATTCAAATTTCAACAAGACATAGCCGGGATCAGCGGGGCCACCGGGAAAATGATCGATAAACCAGTCCTGCCAAAGTTCCTGCTTCATCTTTTCGTCGGTTACAACTTCCACTTTCCCCGTTAACGCCACGCTGTCTCCTTTATCCTGAAAGCATAATCCTGCTTTCGGATTCGATAAGAAGTCTATTGTTTTTAGTGAATCTGCCCCGGTAGACATCCAGATAGTGGCAATTCCTTCTGCCAGGATTTTACTCATCGGTACAGGACGGGGATAACCTTCTTTATTCACAGAAGCAAGGGTAACTACTTCACATCTTTGCAACAATTCTGCTGCTTTCTCTTTCATTGTTTTTGTGGTCATAAACTGATTGGTTTTTATTAACCTTGCAAAGGTAACGGCATATCTTCACATTCTATTGTAAAAAAGCGACTTTTACCAATCTATCTCTGTGGCTCGATATAAGTAAGTGTGGTTTCTTGCGGAACTGTAAGGGAAAGAAAAGACGCAGGAGTATTGCCGGACATCGACTTAATCTCTTTTGAAAAATGCGCTAAATCATAATATCCTGCATCAACCGCCGTAGTCAACAGGTTGGCTGATGTCGTGGTTCTCAATAATTCCACAGCATTCTTAAATTTGACAATACGGCTGTATTCTTTAGGAGTAAATCCGGTATAATGCTTGAACTTCCTCTCAAAATGACGCTGACACAAACAGACGTCATCCATCAAGCTGCGAACTGAACGTTTTCCTCCGGAATGATTAATCATGTTCACTGCCATAGCGACGTGCGAATCAGCAGGCTGATAATGGCGCGCCAAATATGCCAGCAAATATTCCTCCACTACTCGTATTCGATCTGCCACATGCTTCTGCTCACCTAATTTTTCAATAAAAGTGTCATCAAAAACAGCCTTCATCTCATTAACACTGATTCTGCTATTCACAAACTCGTGCAAAGGCAGGTTTGTAAAGCAAGACAGACCACAAGGTAAAAAACGAACGCCAAACATATGAACGGATTCAGCATAAGTGACAAGTTCGGAGTACTTCGTCATGGGTCCTACGAAATAGGAACGATAAGGTTGCATAATCAGACTTCCTTCTTCAACAGCATTAGCCACCTCTCCCAGCGTAAATATAAAATCGGTACAACCATCCGGCAGAATATGGATGCGCATACCATATTCCGGATTGCCCTTAAATTCCCAATAGTTATCAATGTAGGGAACAAGTAAATGAGAAGGCTGATATTCTGTATACATGGATATATTTTACAGACAAATATAAAGAGAATAAATTCTAATTCATACATTTGTATTCCAAAACAATAAAATAAAATGAGGAATTTTGCAGCTATAGACTTTGAAACAGCCAACGGCAAACGTACCAGTGTATGCAGTGTGGGAGTTGTCATTGTAAGGGAAGGGAAAATAACGAATAAAATCTATCGCCTGATCCGTCCCCGCCCTAATTATTATACTCAATGGACAACAGCTGTCCATGGCTTAACTTATGACGACACGATGGAAGCTGATGAATTTCCGGAAGTATGGGCGGAAATCAAACCGTTGATAGACGGTCTGCCACTTGTAGCGCACAACAGTCCTTTTGACGAAGGTTGCCTTCGGGCAGTTCACGAACTGTGGGAGATGACTTACCCTAATTACAAGTTTCACTGCACATGCCGCGCTTCGAGAAAGGTATTCGGAAAAGAATTACCCAATCATCAATTACATACGGTAGCTGCCCGGTGCGGATATGACTTAACGAACCATCATCACGCACTTGCCGATGCAGAAGCTTGCGCACAAATAGCTTTGCATATTATTCCCGAACCGGATAATACGATATCGGCCTCCATGCTTAGCTTTGGTCAAACGAAGTGAGATACCCTCTAACCGTAAAATAGATATAAGGAGTCTGCGTTTCTATTCTACTCTCATATACGCCTTCGAAATGATTAATAATCATGCGATTTATCTCATTGCGGATAATCATATCTTGCGATAAGCCCTGACTGGCCAGTAATGTGCCATGTACTTTAATCATCAATTCCGTCTCCTCTCCGTTTACCTCTATAGAAACTTGTAGTTCTTTCCCCGGAATGACAATAGCAAACAAATTATTGAAAACATTCAGCAATCGTGTACCATCGATGTGCGACCAGAATAAAACTGACTGCGGACACACTATATTTATTTTTCTTCCAGACTCAATTGAATTTCCTGCTACGACATCCTGAATCAGAGAAAACACTTCGACATCACTCAACACAAAACGCATCATACCCGCTTCCAAACGTGAGAGATCCAGAATATCATTAATCAACCGCATCAGATCCGACGAAGTTTTATTTATAACTTCGGAGATTGCAACGCGCTGTTTATCCTCAATCTGCTGCTCTGAAACTAAAAACAAGGAACTCTCAACCACCATGTCCAAAGGTTGGCTGATAGAAGTACTGATATTGGATAAAAAACGCTCTTTTGCAGAGTTGGCAAGCTCAACTTCGTATGCCATTTTACGCATTTCAGCTTCATCATGTTCCAGTTTTCTACGAGCACGATAGGTATAAATGATAAAAACCGTAATCGTAATAATAGAGACAACTAAAAAAGATATTATTATTACCTGAAGATAACGATAATTGCGGTCTTTTTCCTGTTGCAACAAATAAACGTCATGGATACTCTTGACTTGCTCTGTTTGCGTATTCAAAAGCTCTATTTGCAAAGAATCACGTCTTTTCTTTGCCACTTTTAACAAATCAAGCGCTTCTGCATCACGCCCCATCAAATGTAAGATTTCCGCACGCTCTTCAAATGCCGTATTATAATTTAAAGCCGATACAGGATGGAACAACCTCATCAACGTATCGACCTGTGCCAATGCTTTCTCATACTGTCCGGATTTTCGCAGATAATCACTGCTCGCCCGCGCATAATATTCCCGATACAAGGCAGCTTCCGGTAACATATGATAAGTATTGTCAGCCAATTGATAGTAATATTTCGCCATATCGATGTCCCCAACCGTTGTATAATACGCCATATAGTGAATATACATCATAAGGATGCAACTTGGCAATGAGAAGTTCACTTTTGAATGACGTATGCTCTCATTTATACAGCTTTCTTCCAGCTTGATATATTTAAGCCATTTAGGATAATCTTTTATCTTTTGAACGACCTCTGTCACAGAATGGATTATTTCAAGTGTTAATGCAGGATTACCAATTTTACAAGAAAGGGCATAAGCCTTCTCGTATGCAGCCAACGCTTCTTCATCCCGGTATGTGACAATATATGCGTTTCCCAAAGATTGAATAGCAACAACCATCCCTATCACACTACCAGCTTTTTCTGCTTCGTACAATAATAACTTGGATTCACGTTCTTCTTTCTCATATTCACCACTCAATTGAAAGAAGTCTATCACACACCTTTTACCCTGAAACTGTAAATCATAATAGTTATTTTTCCTCGTTAAAGGTTCAAGGAGGGAGAACCAATAATGCAATGCCGGGGCATCCAAAGAATTATATGCCATAAATATCCGGTTCAGATAAACCTGACATTTAAAAAAATCGTTTTTTTGCTTATCCGCCTCCTTTATTAACTGATCAAGATAATAAACCCGAACCAATGGCTGATATTTTGTAACCACTGATAACTCATACAAAATATTAAGACGGGTAGTATCACCGGGAGATTCCGCCAATTCACGTAATAACTCTTTCTTCCTCTCTTCCTGCGCCCTGACACCTAAAGAAAGAAACAAAAACACGACAAGTAATATATAGAGTAAACGTTTCATAAAGTCTGGTTATTAGATAATGGTAACGGATGAGTGAAAACAAATCTTGCTCCCATTGTATAGGTGGGGTCAATCCATATTCTCCCTGCAAAATGTTCGACAATCAACTGACAGATAGACAGTCCCAGACCAGCTCCTGATACTCCTTCATGCAATTTTTCAAAACGTCCGAATATATTAGGTTGCTTTTCCAGCGGTATGCCACATCCTGTATCTTCGACCATAAAAACAGCTTCTTGCTTTTCTGTATCTACTGCTAGTCTTAATATAATATTCCCTTCTTTTGTAAACTTAGTAGCATTAATCAATAAATTAATCAGTACTTGTTGCAGACGCCCGCTATCTGTATATAATGACAACTCATCTACAGAAGAACAGAACTGGATAACAGCAGAAGTTTGCTTGACCTTATCTACTGTGTCAACAACCATACGGCAAATATTTACCACATTATAGGTATTGCAAGTATATCTTATTTCGTTAATATTCAACTCCGACAAATCCATTACATCCTTAATGAGTTTCAGCAAAAGATCTGCATTTTGCTGAATACTTGCACCACACTGGCGTTTCGTGTCCGCATCCATGTCTTCGCAGTTTACCAAAATCCCAGAAAAACCGACAATAGCATTCAAAGGAGTTCGTAATTCATGACTCATATTAGAAAGAAACATACTCTTCGATTGAATAGAGCGAGTGGTTTCTTCACGAACCACTTGCAACTTATTACGGGAAACGATCAATACCTTATTTTTTCGCCAAACCATATAAAAGATAGCAATACCACCCAACAGAATTATGGTACAACAAATGATAGTCCATTTATACAATGAACTGTACACCGATTTATTTTCACTTTTCAGCTGGTCCACTAGATAAGTAGTATGAAGATGTTCAATCTGACGTGTATAACGTTGCATATCCAATGACTTAGTCAATTTCCTGACTTCGACATACATATCACAAGCCTCGGTTATATTTTGCATTTTTTCAAGGAACCCTGCTTTATCAACCATAGCATTCCGGTATTCATTCAAATTACCGTTCTTTCTTATCTCAACCAAATTAGAATCAACGAAAGCCAATGCATTTTCATAATCCTGCTCCAACTCATTATATTTGAACTTCACCCAATAATACCAACGCTTATATAATGGATTTGTATCTTTCATCAAATCCAAACGGACCAAAAGTTCCAAAGCTTTCGCTGCATTCTTCACCCCAATCTGATAAAGGGTTTCATAACATAGCGCATAATAATCATAATACTCATTTGCCACAATCAAACGATGGTGCAATTTTGAAAGTTTGTCTAAATAAGTATGCATAGCAGGCATATCTCCCAACAGGTAAGAGACATGAATTATCTGTAAATATAACCTCACAGGAATTGGGTCCGATTCTCGAAAATCCAGCCGGTTCTCTGCCTCAACAAAAGTGTCAAAGGCCTGTTTCAGCTGATCCAAATTCAGATATGTACCACCTATTGCCTGAAGTGACAATACTATTCCTATAGCCGAATTCATTTTTTGCGCATGCTCATACATCAGCTTCGCTTCATTAGTGGCAACTCCTATATCCCCTTTGAGGCAATAAGAATTCACCTTGATCTGGCCTATTCTGAAATAGTTTTCAAAATCTTCGGCTTCAAATGCTTCTGACTCAAGTCGAGTGGATAAACGGACAATGCTGTCTTCCGGAATTACGCTACTTAAAATAAAATTCTTACCGGACAATTGATAAAGAAGTTCTAACTCTGACGGGTATTCCATGGCATAAGCAGCTATACTTCCCGAAATAAATAATAATAGAGTCAGCATTGATTGTTTTATCATCTGTTTCTTTTGTTAGTGTGGTACAAGGGACAAATATAGCTAAAAAAGAGACATATACAATTTACACAAATAAAAAATAACCCTCATCCAGCATAATAAGTTGCTGACATGAGGGTTATTCAACTATAAAAAGGTATTCTACTTATAGAATAGATTTTGCAATACCCATTTCCAATCCACGAAGTTCTGCCAATCCGCGAAGACGGCCCAGACAAGAATATCCCGGATTGGTTTTCTTCTTCAAGTCATCAATCATCTGATGACCGTGGTCAGGACGCATAGCGATAGAGCATTTGCGACGTTGTTGCAAAAGAATAAGAGCTTTCATTACACTGTACATATCTACATTCCCTTCCAGATGATTGGCTTCGTAGAAGTTTCCTTCTTCGTCACGCTGCGTACTACGCAAATGTACGAAGTTGACACGGTCACCGAAACGTTCCATCATACCGGCAAGGTCATTGTCAGCACGTACACCGAAAGAGCCTGTACACAAGCAAAGGCCGTTAGATTCATTAGGTACGGCTTCAATCAATTTTCTGAAATCTTCTTCCGTACTCAAAATGCGTGGCAAGCCCAAGATAGTATAAGGAGGATCGTCCGGATGAATCACTAGTTTTACTCCTACTTCATCGGCAACAGGAGCTATTTCTTTCAAGAAGAAAATCAAGTTGGAACGAAGCTTCTCGGCATCGATATCATTATAACGGTCCAATGCCTCCTGGAATTGTTCTACAGTAAAGCTTTCTTCCGATCCCGGAAGTCCGGCAATCATGTTACGAACCAACAATTTCTTGTCGTCTTCGCTCATTTGCTCGAAACGGGCTTTCGCTTTGGCAATTTCTTCCGGAGTGTAATCTTTTTCAGCATTCGGACGTTTCAAGATGAAAAGGTCGAAAGCTACAAAAGCTGCCTTTTCAAAACGGAGTGCTTTAGAGCCATCCGGCATTGTATAGGCAAGGTCTGTACGGGTCCAGTCCAATACAGGCATGAAGTTATAAGTAACTACCATTACGCCACACTTCGCCAGATTACGGATGCTTTCCTTATAGTTTTCAATATATTTCATGAAGTCACCCGTCTGCGTCTTGATATGTTCGTGTACAGGTACACTTTCTACCACAGACCATGTCAGACCCACTTCCTCAATCATTTGCTTACGCTTCATGATCTCTTCTACTGTCCACACTTCACCATTTGGAATGTGATGAAGAGCATTTACTATACCTGTAGCGCCTGCCTGCTTAATATCCCACAAGCTAACCGGGTCGTTAGGACCATACCAGCGCCAAGTTTGTTCACATAAATACATAATGATAAGTATTAAGTATAAAGTATTAATTATTAAATTGAGAATGCATCAAATCCACCGTCGATAACAGCTACTGTACCTGTTACGAAGTTAGAAGCATCGCTAATCAGATAATGGATTGTTCCATAAAGGTCTTCCGGTTCACCGAAACGGTTGAATGGAGTATGAGCGAGAATGGTCTTTGAACGGTCAGTCAGAGAACCATCCGGATTAGTCAATAGCGTACGGTTCTGATCGGTCAGGAAGAATCCCGGAGCGATGGCATTTACACGCAGACCGTTACCGAATTTCAAAGCCAGTTCACCGGCCATATATTTAGTAAAGTTGGCAATGGCCGCTTTTGCCGCACCATAACCTACCACACGGGTCAATGGACGAAGAGCCGATTCTGAACAGAAGTTTACAATAGAACCTTTCTTCTGTTCCACCATAATTTCTGCAAATACCATTGTAGGCAATACTGTACCGAAAAGGTTCAGATCCACCACTTTCTTGAATGCATCAATCTGCAAATCGAAGAAAGTCTTATCCGGAGCGATAGTTGCACCTGCCATGTTACCTCCGGCAGCGTTCAATAATACATCAATACGGCCATAAGCCTTCATGATTTCTATCTTGTTACCTTCCAGCACTTCCTTATCCATCACATCCGTGTAAAGGAACATGGCTTCATTTCCTTCGGCTTTGATACTGTCTACCAATGCTTTTCCTGCCTCTTCACTCCTGTCGAGCACAACCACTTTTGCACCTTCCTTTGCGAGATACGCAGCAATACCCTTACCTAAAATACCAGCTCCACCGGTAATAACAACTACTTTGCCTTTTACGTTAAATAATTCATTCATGGTTCTTACAAATTTATATGTTTATAATTTATTGTTCAGATAATATTTCAGATTCTCTTTAAGGAGAATATCGATAGGCATCAAATTCACCTTTTCACTGTTCTGTTTGAATAACAGATGATTGCACAATGATTTAACACCCTCATATCCCTGACGCTCCGGACGCTGTGCAATCAATGCGGTTATCACACCTTCGGAAAGTAACTGTGTATTTCTCCCGATAAGGTCATAACCAACCAGTTTGACAGACTGCATTCCTCTCGCTTTCAGATAATTCCCTAAGATATAGCAAGTTGAATTAAAAATAACAGCCCCATTTATGTTTGGATTAGCTTCAAAGATTTCATCCAGCTTCATGAAGTTATACACTGAATCATTTATTTTCAATTCCACTTCGTGCAGATTTCCATTGAATCCTGTTTGCGTGAGATAATGGCAAAAACCTTCCCGCCTGTTCTTTCCCTGATTAGAGTCATTCTTCCCACTATGAATAATTCGCGCCATCAATATATCGGAAGACGAAGAAAGCCGGTCCATCAATAATCTGGCAGCAATCACTCCGGCATCATAAGACTCCGTTCCGAAATAAGCCAGTTGATGTTGCCCTCCAATGTTGGAGTCAACATATACATAAGGTATTTCATTCCTGTCAAGTTCCTGCGAAAGCCGGATAACAGAATCCGTAAACAGAGTCGCAATCAGTACCCCATCCACTTTCTCATGCAGCAGATTGCGGATGATATCATCAAAAGTCTTGTTATTATATTGATCGAAAAAGAGTTTGGTAATGGTGATGTTATACGATTCCATTTCCGACGCCGCTTTATCTATACCTTCGGAAATAGCTTCCCAATACTCTCCCTGAACAAAAGAAGGAGTAATTGCAAGGAGATGATATTGCTTTTTGGAGGCTGCCAATGAACGTGCCATTAGATTGGGCTGGTAATGTACCATTTCCAAAATCGCCTGTACCTTTTTCCTATTTTCTTCAGATACCCTTCCACGATTATGGATGACACGATCTACCGTGCCAACAGAGACACCTGCCATCTTGGCAATGTCTACAATCCGAATATTTGAAAACTCTTTATCCATCTATTGATAAGTATCTTGTTTTTCATCGGCAAAAGTAAAATGAATTATTGAATTAAGCAATAGTGTGTGCGCACACACATAATACACAACAAAGAATATATTATTAATAATCAACAATTTAACTACAACATTCAGGAAGTATACATGTTGTTAAACATAAGAAAAAGTAAAGATAGTATAGAGAAAAAAGCACTTATCAGATGAGAAATCAGAAAAAAAGTAGCTTTTTATTCTTGAAGGAAGTGAAAATAATGGGGAATATACACCAATATGTGTTCGAGCACACATTATTCAGATAATGACTGATGAGGCTAGAAATAAAAGATTATACATATATAAAACAAAACAGGTAACCGATTCTATTTAAAACGATTACCCGTTTTGGAGGGCTTATTTCCCCCACTTATCTTTTGCTTTTCCGGCCACTTTATCGGCTTCTTCCGCTACTTTATCAGCAATTTCCGCACCGGTTTCTACTGCTTTAAGTCCAAGATCCACTGCTTTTCTTTCAGCATGAGCAGCAGCTATTTCAGCATCACGACCTATGCGATGGATAGCATTATAAATTTCACTTTCTAATTGTTTTGCTTTTGCTGTACGTGAAAGACGATAAGCTACTGCGCCGAGGATTGACCCAATTCCAAGTCCAATCCAGAAATTCCCATGTCTACATTCCATAATTAAGTTCTGTTTTTAGGATTAAAAATAAATTATATATCTATTTAGATTTCGAGAATAAGGAAGCAATCCACAATACAAGGATAGCTCCTACGGTGGAAGTTATCAAACTTCCGATCAGTCCTGAAGCTGCCAGTCCGAAAAGGGCAAATACCCAACCGCCCAGTACACCTCCAAGAATACCAAGTAATAAGTTTATAACAAGACCAAAACCTCCGCCGCGCATTATTTTACCTGCGAGGAATCCAGCCACAATACCAATAATGATATACCAAATAAAGCTCATATAATCCTCCTTTTTTATTTAACAACAGTGGGTATGAAGAATAGTTCAATAACACAAAACCGAATTAACGACTATTTACAATCCTTAGTCTTAGAGAAACGGGAAGTTTACGTACCTTTGCAGCCAATTTTTCAGGAACACTTCAAAAGTAAATAGGTATTATGGTACAGAATCAGGAACAACCCGTAGGAAAAATTACATTTTCCATTTTGATTGCATTGAGTCTTTCGCATTGCCTCAACGATCTCTTACAGTCGGTGCTATCAGCATCTTATCCTTTATTCAAAGATGATTTAGGACTTAGTTTCGCGCAAATCGGACTTATCACACTAGTTTATCAACTTTCCGCTTCAGTTTTTCAACCGATTACCGGAATTTTCTTTGATAAGCATCCCGTCGCATGGTCATTGCCTATCGGAATGAGCTTTACACTGATTGGTTTGATAAACTTAGCATTCTCTGATAATCTATACTGGATATTAGCCTCCGTATTCTTAATCGGAATTGGCTCTTCCGTACTGCATCCGGAAGCCTCCCGTATCACGTTCCTTGCTTCCGGCGGAAAACGTGGACTGGCACAATCACTCTTTCAGGTAGGTGGTAACTTCGGAGGTTCATTAGGTCCTTTGTTGGTTGCCCTGTTGGTGGCTCCTTATGGCAGGCAACATCTCATCGTTTTTGCATTTGTGGCCTTAGCTGCTATCGGAGTGATGTACCCCATTTGCAAATGGTATAAATCATATCTAAACCGGATGAAAGCACAGACTGTCAGTATCAGAAAACCTGTTCATCTTCCTTTGCCTATGGATAAAACGGCCCTTTCAATCGCGATATTGCTGATCCTGATTTTCTCCAAATATATCTATATGGCGAGTCTCACGAGTTATTATACTTTCTACTTGATTCATAAATTCAATGTAAGCGTACAAGATTCGCAGCTATATTTATTTATCTTCCTGGTAGCTACTGCTATCGGAACATTAATTGGCGGACCGGTAGGTGACCGAATTGGACGTAAATACGTGATTTGGGCTTCTATTTTAGGAGCTGCCCCATTCAGTTTACTAATGCCACATGCCAATCTGCTGTGGACTATTATCCTTAGCTTCTGTGTGGGATTGATGCTTTCTTCCGCTTTTCCTGCCATATTGCTTTATGCACAGGAGTTGCTTCCTACCAAACTTGGATTGATATCCGGTTTGTTCTTTGGATTTGCTTTCGGAGTGGCCGGTGTAGCATCTGCCGTACTTGGCAATTTAGCGGATAAAACGAGCATTGAATATGTATATAACATCTGTGCTTATATGCCGCTACTGGGATTAGTCACGTTCTTTTTGCCTAATTTGAAGAAGAAAAAGATTGGATAGAAATCTATATAAATAAAATCGCCCTGCTATAATGATTATAGTGGGGCGATTTATATTATTTATAATCTGAACTCGTCTTCACATTTTTAGCTTCAATATCTACTTGATTGCCCTTCATAGATACGTTTCACAGAAGTGACATTGGGATATGTTTTATTATATATTTTCGTTACATCTTCTACTAACCAACAATACAGTGGGCCAAGAGCGCGAGTAGCATCATCTTCTGATGGAGTTTTTTCCGGAGAGGTGAAATAAAGCACATGGTCTATATCATTATAATTCACATAAATAAAAGAAGTAAATGTCTTTTCATCCGTTTGCCTTATCTCTCTGGTAAAAGAAGCAGTAATAATGTTAGATATATCATCCTTTGAAGGAATTACAGTAAGCGTACCACTATCTTTTGTATCATAAATAAATTTAATTCCGCCAGTTACATGCATATCCGAGCTTGCAATAACTTGATTTTCTAAATCTACTTTCTCATCACCCTCAAGTCCTTCGACTTTTACACTTACTTTCTTTGTAGTAAACGATTTCGTACCTTTGATTATCTTTACATCAATTTTAGCAGTCAGTCCATTCGCATCTTTCACTACAAGAAATGTTGTTCCCAATTGAACGGGAGCTATCATCACATAACCATATTCTTCCTGAATCTTAGCTTTTGCTATCTCTTCATCACCAGTTTCTACAGTATAAGGAGCTACCCCACCTGTCATTCCTACAGCAGCACCATCAGTTATCTCCATTACTATATCACTAATAGGTTGATCTGGGAAATAAATATCATCTATTTCATAAAGAAAGAAACGTTCATCATCGTTATCACAGGATACTAATCCTAAGCCAATGAACAACAATAAAAATAAAAGTCTAGTTTTCATACTTTAATTTGTTAATTTGTGAGTGTGAGTAATAATTATCCTACAAAAATACTAATATTCACCATACGGTATTCCAATAAGTCACTATATTATTTATTCTAATTATTAACGAAGTCTTCCTTTAGCCTCATGTTCTAAAGTTTTGGGATTACGACGAGTATCCCAAAGGGCGATAATAAAAACACGATCACTCATAACTGCATACACAAGTTTGCATAGTCTATCAACAGGAATAGAGCGTAATTCCATCTCTTCAAAATCCTCCAGCAAAGGCTCTACTTTTCCAAGAAATGGAAACTCACATAAATTCCGAATAACATGTACAACTTGTTGTCTGAAAAGGCGAGCCTCTTTCATCGAAAACTGGGTTTCAATATAACAAAGGATGACCTCTAAGTCATCCAATGCCTCGTAATCCCATACTATTTCCATCGTTCCGTACGCTTCAACATCTCATCCTGCGAAGCATATTCTCCTTGTTTATAGCGTACTAAAGCACTTTCTGCACGTTTCTTTATACATTCTATTTCATCTTTGCAGGGAGATTCCGCTTCCTGCTCTTTACGCGCAACACGCGATTTGCGACGCAAAGCTTTTAAGGCTTTTAAAGCTTCAGCCGTTAGATCATCATCAGCAATAATAGCAGCCACCTCTTTAAGAAGTGAAGCCCTAAGTTCCATTGTAGACATATTAATTATCTCCTTTCTTTATTATACAAAGTTACAATAAAACAGTTACATAACCTACGAAACTCTATTCTATTAACATACTTAACAGAAGAAAGAAAACGACCGGTATGCATCGTCACGACGTATACCGGTCTACAAGTTAAGGTCAAAGTCAAAAAATTAAGAGAGCTATTTTATATGTTAGGGTTAGCGTTTATTTCTTTCTGGGGGATAGCATACAAATAATAGGTGCTATTTACTGTAAACGGTTTACCGTTCGGGAAGTTAAGGAACCAATGTCCCAGAGGATTTCGTTTTTCAAAGCTACCACCCTCCTGCCAGCAATCGACTTCTGTCTTCTGCATTTCATCAGATAAAGCAGTACGTACTACGGAACCCTGTGTACGGAGTACATCTGTAATACCGAATCCCTCTCCCCAAAGTTCGCGGCGGCGTTCCATCAGAATCTCATTAAGAACATCTTCCTGCGATTTCCCTGTCACGTCATAATCTCCCACTCCACGGGCATTGCGCAACGTATTCAACGGAATGACAGCCTGATTCAAAGCCACTCCATCACGAACTTTCGCCTCCGCTTCTATCAAATACATTTCAGAAGCACGCATCAAGACCAGATCAGCTGTGTCGTCTGCACGCATGTGGAATTTCTTATATCCCAGATACCCTTCACGCATCCACTGAAACAAAGGCAGACGAATGTCACCTTCGGTAAAGGTATCTTTTAGATGAGGATCGGCCATAAAACTACTATAAGCTCCGACGTATGTTGCATCCAGATAATAAAAGTTGTAGCTGGCATCCGACTGGGAAGGTATTTGAGGGAATCCCCATATCCATTCTTTATTGGAAATATTATTAAAGCCTTCATACTCGGCCGTAGTTGTCATCAACGCATATCCTGTACGTGCAGCTTCAGCTGCTTTCGCTGCTTCTTCCCACTGCCCTGTCAACAGATAAGCACGAGCCAAGAGGCCATCCACTACGGCAACATTCGGTTTGAATTTCTGATTATCACCACTCCGGACATAGTTCTTCAAATAATCCTGTGCCAGATTCAGATCATCAAAAATACGCTGATAGACCTGTGCCACCGTTGATTTTCCTTTCGGAACTGTCGAACTATTACTCGGTTCGGTATATATAGGAACGCACGGAGCATCTTTATCTTTCAAGTAAGTAAATTGATAATGCTGTACCAAGTGTAAATAACAGAAAGCACGTAATGCCAATGCCTGTCCCTGCGCTTGCCGTAGTTCCTCCGAATCTCCCTGGATGGAAATGGCAGTATTACAGTTATCGATCGTTTTATATATCAGATACCAAGCAAACTCTGTTCTATTGTTTGAAGGCAACGCTATATCGTTAAACTGATACGAAGAGTTGAAACCGTATTTCGGACGGGAAACAACATCACTTGCCATCATGTCGTCCAGACACTGAAGTGCCCGATAACCGATATTGGCATAGGTACTTGAATAATCAAACAGATTATACCAGGCACCATTCACAAGTGCCTCCGCATTTTCGGGCACAGGTACTTTTTCTGAACTTACCGCATCCGTTGGGTCCGTATCCAAAAAACTGCTGCTACAACTCGTTGCCAGGAAAAGTCCGGCAACTGCGGCAAGAATGGATTTAATTTTTATTTTTCTCATAATTTAGTCTGAATTTAGAAAGAAACGTTGATACCTCCGGAGATGGTTCGCATAGCCGGATAGCGGTAATAAGTGATACCGGTAATTCCCTGTTCAGGGTCTAGTCCCTGATTCCGGTGAATGGTAAACAGATTATCTCCTTGTACATATACCTGCACACTGCTCAATGCTAACTTACTAATCCATTGTTTGGGTAAGTTATAGGAAAGAGTCAGGTTTTTCAATCGCATATACGAATTATTCTGCAAGAAACGGGTAGAAGCCGAGTTCCAGTTATTAGTGGTAGTACTCAAAGCAGGAACATCTGTATAACGATTGTCGGGAGTCCATCTTTTTAGAATCTCCGTCGACCAGTCGCGTCCTTCCAGACTTCCGTTGTGCAAAATCATTGTAATATCACGATTGTAGATATATCCACCGATACTATATGCAAAGGTGGCAGAAAGATCAAATCCTTTCCAGGAAAGAGAGGTATTGAATCCACCATACACCTTCGGAAGAGACGATTTATTGACGTAATAATAGTCAGCCGAACCGTAATCGTTTGTTGTGACACGTTTTCCGGTCGGATTGTGATTTTCATCTTCTTCATCCATATACCACAACGGATCTCCGTTCTCCGGATCTACTCCCGCCCACTCTATCATATAGAAATCATAAACAGAACGGCCTACCTGCAACTTGTTCACTCCACTTTGCGGCATATCTTTCAAAGGAAGATCCGTCACCTTATTCTTATAATGTGTCAGATTCATCCCCAGTTTCCATACCCAACCATTCTGATTGATAATCGTTCCGTTCAACACCATTTCTATACCTGTATTCTTCAAGGCTCCTACATTCTCGTCAATAGAACCATATCCCAGGGAAGGAGCTATCGGACGTGAGTAAAGCAAATCTTTCGAACGACGGGTAAAGAAGTCAAACGAACCGGAAAAACGGTTATTGAACAGGGAGAAGTCGATACCTACATTAAAGTTGAGGTTCGTTTCCCATTTCAGGTTCGGGGTCGCCATACGATCGGACACTAACGCATTTTCTCCCAGATTGGAAACAATGGTATAAAGTCCTTTACTCGCATAATACGTACCCAGGTTATCGTTTCCTTGTGCACCATAGCTCATTTTCAAAGTTAAGGCAGACAACCAGTCGGAAGTGCTTGCCATAAACTCTTCCCGGTCGATACGCCAGGAAGTACCCAGCGACCAGAAATTTCCCCAGCGGGTTTCGGGCGCAAAACGTGAAGAACCGTCGCGACGATAAGATGCCGAGAAGAAATATTTATTCTGATAATCATATAACGCTTGAGTCAGATAACCCACCAATGCATAGTCGATACGATATCCCGAACCTCCGGTCAGCTGTGAGCCGACTACCAATTCCGGCATATCAGGCTGTGCCATCTTAGAACGTGATGCTGTCAGTTCATCGTAACGGTAAGAATAGGCTTCCACACCGGCAAGGACATTAAAATGATGTTCACCGATTGTCTTGTCATACGTAGCGATATTATTCCACGTCCAGGAGAAAGTACGGGTATTCATCCGGCTGACGCCGCCTCCGTTTTCTTTAGCCGGACCTAACTTCGGGTTCGTATAATCCAACGTATTATAATTGATCAAGTCGAAGTTGAAACTTGTCTTGAATTTCAGTCCTTCAATAATTGTAGCTTCCAGAAAAGTACGGCCGGAGACTTCATCTTTCATTCGTTCCGATTTATCCAAAGGCAAAGTAGCCGGAAGGTTCCAGTTTGCCATCGAACCGGAAGGACGATAGGAACCGAAGTCATAAATACGGTCTCCACTCTCATCCAATTTGTAGCTACCATCCGTATTCATTTCATAAATGGGATAAAATCCCGGCATGGTACGTCCTGCGGTAATCACATTACTGGTTTTGGAGTCGGACGAAACCGGATAATTCTGCATGGAATGTGCGAAACTCAAGTTGACACCTCCCTTCAACCAGGAAGTCATCTCGCTGGTGATATTGGAACGAAGATTAAAACGCTGGTAACCGGATTCGAGTGCAATACCTTTATCATTCAGGTATCCGGCAGAAAAGAAATACTGATTCGCTTTTCCACCTCCGGAAACACTTAGATTTAACTCTGTGCGAAGTGCCTGTTGCTCCATGGCGTCACTCCAGTCAGAATTCCATAACGGACGGGCGCCTGCCACCAGCTTTCCATCTGTACCGACCGGTTGCGCATATTGAGGGCCATAGGGGTTCGGACCACCTCCCATCAATTTCGTTACCAAGTCTTTGGATGCTTGCGTCGCGGCAGTTGCCGGAGTATAATCCGCACTCTTAGCGTACTGATTGCGAAGTGCTTCCCAATATAATTCGAAGTATTGGTCGGTACTGACACGATCATAATCGCGTACGGCACGGTTGGAACCTCCTAACGAAGCTTTTACCTTTACTGTTGCTTTGGTATTCTGATCTCCCTGTTTGGTGGTGATAATAATCACACCGTTTGCACCACGGGAACCATACAAAGCAGCAGAGGCCGCATCTTTCAATACTGTCATCGAAGATATGTCATCCGGATTGATAGAGTTCACACTACCATCGAACGGGACACCGTCCACTACATAAAGCGGAGCGCTGGAAGCGTTGATAGATCCGATACCACGAATACGGATTTCCGCATCCGTACCCGGCTGGCCGCTTGCCGCACTCGCCTGTACTCCGGATACCGTACCCTCCAATACACGTGATATGCTGGAAGTCTGTAACTTTTCAATCTCACCTGCTTTCATCGTCGAAGCTGCTCCGGTAAAACTATACTTTTTAGCGGTAGCATAAGCTACTACCATTACTTCTTCCAGTTCCTTACTTTCCGATTCCAACGTAACATTAATCACACTCCGGTTATTCACCGGTTGTTCCACCGTTCTCATTCCTACAAAACGGAACACTAAAGTGCCGGTAGCAGGAGCTTCAATCGAATACTTTCCATCCATATCGGTAATGGTGCCGGAAGATGCTCCTTTCAATTGTACGGAGACACCAGGCAAAGGTTCTCCTTCAGAAGTCACCGTGCCTGTCACGCGTTTCTCCTGCTGTGCTTCCGCATATACTATATTTCCTGCAAAAAGCAGAAGAGACACGACTAATAAACGTAAATAGATTCTCATAATTTTGTGGCTTAAGATTTATTTGCTTGTTGTAACTAACAGTACATTGAACTTTTTTGTTTAGGAAACGAAACATTTTTTAGAGGATTGCTAGTATAAATCAACGAAAGGTAGTACATTCGTGAAACAAAAAATATCTATACCAACAAAGAACCACATGGGGAAACGGGTTATTCTATATCTTTTTCTGTTATTTTCACTGTCCTTACAGGCACAGACTGAAGAGAAAGTCTCTTTGGGCAACGATAGTACAGAAGTAGATTCCACAGCAACCGCCAAGCCAAGTGCTTTTAAAAGAGCGATCAAGAAGTTTATGAACTTCAGTGATTTCGATACACTCTATATCAGTCCTAACCGTTATAACTATGCGCTGATGGTTACTCATTTCAGTAACTTTGAGTATTATTCTATCACCAGTGAATTACCGCAGCCACAGAAACTTAGTTTTTCTCCCAACCCGCACAACAAGATAGGATTGTATTTCGGCTGGCGATGGATTTTCCTGGGATGGTCTGTAGATGTGAACGATATTTTCAAAAAAGGCACCCGAAAGAACAGGGGAACAGAGTTCGATCTTAGCTTATACAGTTCCAAATTAGGCGTGGATATCTTCTATCGCCGCACCGGTAATAATTACAAGATACACAAAATCAGAGGATTTTCAGACGATATACCCTCCAACTATTCCGAAGATTTCAGCGGAATAAAGGTAGATATCAAAGGACTGAACCTATATTATATCTTCAATAACCGTAAATTCTCCTACCCTGCCGCATTCAGTCAGTCCACCAATCAACGGCGCAATGCAGGTACATTTATTGCAGGTTTTTCCATTTCAAAGCATCATCTCGACTTCGATTATACAGCACTTCCGGGATTTATCCAGGAAGCGATGAATCCTGCCATGAAAGTCAAAGATATTAAATACACCAATGCCAACATCAGTTTCGGCTATGCCTATAATTGGGTCTTTGCCCGCAACTGCCTGGCGTGTCTGTCTCTCACTCCTGCCATTGCCTACAAAGCTTCCGATGTGGACGCAGAAACGAATGAGGCAAAAGCGTGGTACGGTAAATTCAATCTGGATTTTCTGCTTCGCGCAGGGATTGTCTACAACACCGGGAAATATTACATAGGTACTTCCTTTGTTGGAAAAAACTACAATTATCATCGTAACAATTTCTCTGTAGACAATGGATTCGGTACTCTCCAAATATATGCCGGATTCAACTTCAACACCCGCAAAGAATACAGGAAAAAGAAATAATACCACAGAAACTAGAAATCATCAACTTGTTTGCTAATCCAAAGAATCTTTGTACATTTGCCACGTTCTAACGAGCAAAAGTAAAAAATCAATGAAGCAACAACGCCACATACAGACCACACGCACTCTTCTTTCCCGCTTTCGCTACTGGGGAAGAAAGAACTATGCTGCCTTTGCAAGTATGGGACGCGAATTCCAGATCGGTCATCTGCATACCAATGTAGTGGACGTTGCTCTTCGTAAGCAGAATGCTGCACAAACTATCCCTTACCATACATTTATGACACTTCAAGAAATCAAAGACCAAGTGTTGGCGGGTATCGACATATCACCCGACCAAGCTGCTTGGCTAGCCAATATGGCTAACAGCGAGGCGCTTTATGCCGCCGCACATGAGATTACCGTCGCACGTGCTTCGCACGAGTTCGACATGTGTTCCATCATCAACGCCAAGTCCGGCCGATGTCCGGAAAACTGCAAATGGTGTGCACAATCCTCCCACTACCAAACCAAAGCCGAGATTTACGATCTCCTTCCCGCTGAAGAATGTCTTCGACAGGCCCAATACAATGAAGCCCAGGACGTCAACCGATTTTCCCTCGTTACCAGCGGACGAAAACCATCTCCCAAACAGATTACCCAACTTTGCGATACAGTCCACTATATGCGTCGACATTCGTCGATTCAAC
Organism: Bacteroides sp. L008; assembly: GCF_040812255.1. Taxonomy (NCBI): domain Bacteria; kingdom Pseudomonadati; phylum Bacteroidota; class Bacteroidia; order Bacteroidales; family Bacteroidaceae; genus Bacteroides; species Bacteroides sp. L008. The sequence continues at coordinate 1,981,036 of NZ_JBFNXO010000001.1, forward strand.
TTTGTGCTTCTCTAGGACTGCTCAATGAAGAGGAATTGCGCTCCCTGCATGAAGCCGGGATCACCCGTTATCACTGTAATCTGGAAACTGCCCCGTCTCATTTTTCCAAACTCTGCTCTACGCATACGCAAGAACAGAAACTGGCTACCCTCGATGCAGCCCGTCGTGTAGGTATGGATATTTGTTGCGGAGGTATCATCGGCATGGGAGAAACAATGGAACAACGGATTGAATTTGCTTTCACACTGGCAGAACTGAATGTTCAATCCATACCTATCAACCTGCTTAGCCCGATTCCGGGCACTCCACTGGAAAACGAGCAACCTTTAAGCGAAGAAGAAATACTTAAAACCATCGCACTCTTTCGTTTCATCAATCCGACCGCTTTTCTGCGTTTTGCCGGAGGACGTTCACAACTTTCTTCCGAAGCGATGCACAAGGCATTATATATCGGAATTAACTCGGCTATTGTAGGCGACCTATTGACAACACTCGGCTCCAAAGTATCGGAAGATAAAAAGATGATTCAGGAAGAAGGCTATCATTTCGCCGGTTCCCAATTTGATCGCGAACATATCTGGCATCCGTACACATCGACTACCGATCCGCTTCCTGTCTACAAAGTGAAACGGGCAGACGGTGTTACCATTACCCTCGAAGACGGACGAACGCTCATTGACGGAATGTCTTCCTGGTGGTGTGCAGTGCATGGATATAATCATCCGGCATTGAATCAGGCGGCAAAAGAACAATTAGATCAAATGTCCCATGTCATGTTCGGGGGATTGACGCACGATCCGGCCATTGAATTGGGGAAATTGTTATTGCCTTTGGTTCCTTCCTCCATGCAGAAAATATTCTATGCAGACTCCGGTTCGGTAGCCGTAGAGGTGGCATTGAAAATGGCTGTACAATATTGGTACGCAGCAGGAAAACCGGAAAAGAACAATTTCGTGACCATCCGTTCCGGCTATCACGGTGATACTTGGAATGCCATGTCTGTATGTGATCCGGTGACGGGTATGCACAGTCTTTTCGGTTCAGCATTGCCTGTACGTTATTTTGTTCCGTCCCCCACTTCCCGGTTTGACGGAGAATGGAATCCGGAAGATATACTACCTCTACAAGAGATGATTGAAAAACATTCAAAAGAGTTGGCGGCACTTATTCTGGAACCGGTGGTACAGGGAGCAGGCGGGATGTGGTTTTATCATCCGCAATATTTGCGCGAAGCAGAAAAGCTTTGCCGGAAACACGAGATTCTTCTTATCTTCGATGAAATAGCAACGGGATTCGGACGTACCGGCAAACTTTTTGCGTGGGAACACGCCGGAGTAGAACCGGATATCATGTGCATCGGCAAAGCACTGACCGGAGGATATATGACACTTTCTGCTGTATTGACCAGTAACCGGATAGCAGATACCATCTCCAACCACGCGCCGGGAGCTTTTATGCACGGACCTACATTTATGGGTAATCCACTCGCGTGTGCAGTGGCTTGCGCCTCCGTCCGCCTATTACTCGAATCCGGTTGGCAAGAGAATGTGAAGCGAATCGAAACCCAACTGAAAGAAGAACTGGCACCTGCACGGGGATTTCCGGAAGTGGCTGATGTACGAATACTCGGAGCTATCGGAGTCATTGAGATGAAGCGTCCGGTAAATATGGGCTATATGCAACGACGATTTGTGGAAGAAAAAATCTGGGTACGTCCTTTTGGCAAACTGGTATATCTGATGCCACCTTTCATCATCACTTCGGAACAATTAAGTAAACTGACTTCCGGGTTACTTAAAGTTATCCAAAAAAGATGACAGACAAGAAGAATATTACCGGATTTTCACCCAAGAATCTGTTCCTCGGTGAGCAAAAGGGTGTTCCTCGGTGAGGAACGGGCCTTTCCTCACCGAGGAAGGATGCCTTGGTCGGTGAGAAACTTTCAGCATAGTTCTTCTGATGATAAACATCTTATAGGCAACTAATTACACTTTCAATCATTCATATATCGAATACTGATTACTTAAAATAATAATTCATGACATTAGAGTATATAAACCAGGAACTACAGACCTTGAAAGAGAAAAAGAACTACCGTTCTCTCCCACCGCTAATCCACGAGGGTCGAGATGTTCTGCTGAACGGACAACGAATGTTGAACCTATCTTCTAATGATTATCTCGGACTGGCCAATGACATCTCATTGAGGGAGGAATTCTTAAAGACACTCACTCCCGAAACATTCCTGCCTACCTCCTCTTCTTCCCGGTTATTGACCGGTAATTTTAGTGACTATCAGAAGCTGGAACAACAGCTAGCCACCATGTTCGGAACGGAAAGTGCACTCATATTCAACAGTGGTTATCATGCCAATACAGGAATACTTCCTGCCATTTGCAATACTCATACACTGATTCTTGCTGACAAGCTAGTACATGCAAGCCTGATAGACGGAATTAAATTATCATCAGCTAAATGTATCCGGTATCGTCACAATGATATTTCCCAGTTGCAACGACTGATTGCTGAAAATCATAACGCTTATGAGCAGATTATTATTGTTACCGAAAGTATCTTCAGCATGGATGGCGATGAAGCTGATCTTCGCGCTCTCATTCTGCTCAAAAAGAGTTATTCCAATGTTCTTCTTTATGTAGATGAGGCTCATGCTTTTGGTGTACGAGGGGAAAAGGGATTAGGATGTGCTGAAGAACAGGACTGTATCAACGATATAGACTTTTTGGTAGGAACATTTGGAAAAGCCATTGCTTCGGCAGGAGCTTATATCGTCTGCCGGGAACTCATTCGGGAATATCTTATCAATAAAATGCGTACGTTTATATTCACCACTGCACTTCCTCCTATTAATATTCAATGGACTTCATGGGTGTTAGAACACCTTTCAGCTTTACAACATAAGAGGGCTCACCTGCTACAAATCAGCGAAAAGCTAAAGGTAACCCTTACAGCCAAAGGATATAATTGCCCATCGGTGAGCCATATTGTACCTATGATTATAGGAGCCAGTGAAGATACCATAATGAAAGCAGAAGAACTCCAACGCAAAGGATTCTATGCATTGCCCGTCCGTCCGCCTACCGTACCCGACGGAACCTCACGGATCCGCTTCTCACTGACAGCGGACATCACAGAACATGAAATTGACCAACTCATCAAACTGATAAACGAATGAAACAGCATTTTATCATAAAGAATAATCAGAAGCATCTATTGCTTTTCTTCGCCGGTTGGGGGATGGACGAAACTCCTTTCCTGACCATTCATCCTGTTGACAAGGACTGGATGATTTGCTATGACTACCGTTCATTAACATTTGATGTCGGTTTATTGGAAACCTATTCCCAGATTACACTCATCGCCTGGTCGATGGGAGTCTGGGCAGCTTCTCAACTCATAAAGCAGTATCCACATTTGCCTGTTTCCCAAAGTATCGCCATCAACGGTACCCTCTATCCCATACACGAAACCAAAGGTATTGCTCCCTCTATTTTCGATGGTACACTCCAAGGATTGAACGAACAAACCTTGCAGAAATTTCAAAGAAGGATGTGTGGTTCAATAGCTGACTATAAAGCTTTTCAAACCATATCCCCCCAGCGTCCGGTTGAAGAACTCAAAGAAGAGCTTGCCGCCATACAACAACAATATTTATCATTGTCTCCCTCTGATTTTAAATGGCAAAAAGCTATCATAGGAAAAGGCGACCGCATTTTCCTCCCGGATAACCAATATTTGGCATGGGAAAACCAAGTGGACTCTCTTGAACAAGTGGAAGCGGCACATTACCAACAGAAGCTTTTTAATACAATACTCATGTAGCCGGATACTGATGTGTTCATTATTGGTTCATATAATAATTTAGGCACGGATGACACGGATTAACACGGATTTTAGTGTTGTCGTTGCTGCAAAGCAACCGTGAAATCCGTGTAATCCGTGCCTAAAAGATGCTAGCAATTAATTAGTGACGTACAATTACCATCAGGAAATCAGCCTATTAAATAAATATTGATTATGAATAAACAACTAATCGCAGAACGTTTTTCAAAAGCTATCACTACCTATCCGAGGGAAGCAAACGTGCAACGGCAAATAGCAGATAAAATGATCCATCTGCTTACAGAACATATATCTTCTCCCTGCTCGAAGGTAATTGAATTTGGCTGCGGAACCGGTATTTACTCCCGTATGCTGCTCCAAACCCTCCGTCCGGAAGAGTTATTACTCAATGACCTTTGCCCCGATATGAAATATTGCTGCGAAGACTTATTAAAGAAAAAGCAAGTTTCTTTTCTTCCGGGAGATGCCGAGACAGTCTCTTTCCCCGCCGAAAGCACACTGATAACTTCCTGTTCGGCCCTGCAATGGTTCGAGTCACCGGAAAACTTCTTCGAAAGGTGTAATACCTTGCTCAATAATCAGGGTTATTTCGCTTTTAGCACTTTCGGAAAAGAAAACATGAAAGAAATACGCGAACTTACCGGCAACGGACTTCCTTATCGTTCACGGGAAGAGCTTGAAGCAGCTTTATCACCCCATTTTGACATACTGTATTCAGAAGAAGAGCTTATCCCGCTTTCGTTCAAAGACCCGATAAAAGTACTATATCACTTGAAGCAAACCGGAGTCAATGGTTTATCAACGCAATCCTCTACTGCCGGAAGACAAGAGAACGATTTGTGTTCATCAGACGACAATTCAAAAAATAATTCTAAGAACAATCTTCCCCAACAGCAGTGGACTCGTCGTGACTTGCAACTCTTCTGTGAACGTTACACGCAGGAATTTACTCAGGGCACTTCTGTGTCCTTAACATATCACCCTATTTATATCATCGCAAAAAAGAAAAAAGTATGAAACAGAATGTATATTTCGTAAGCGGTATCGATACAGATGCCGGAAAGAGTTATGCCACCGGCTTTCTAGCTCGTGAATGGAACAAGAACGGCCATCGCACCATCACCCAGAAATTTATTCAAACGGGAAATGTAGGTCATTCCGAAGATATTGACCTACACCGGCAAATCATGGGAATCCCTTTCACCAAAGAAGACCAAGAGGGACTAACCATGCCGGAGATTTTCTCTTATCCCGCCTCTCCGCATCTTGCTTCCCAACTGGATAACCGTCCCATCGACTTTGATAAAATAAAACGTGCAACTGAAGAATTGAGTGAACGGTATGACTCTGTTTTACTCGAAGGAGCAGGCGGCCTCATGGTTCCTCTCACTACCGAACTTTTGACCATTGATTACATCGCTCAAGAGAAATATCCGCTAATCTTTGTCACTTCGGGCAAACTAGGAAGCATCAATCACACCCTGCTTAGTCTCGAAGCAATACAAAAACGCGGCATTGTACTAGATACCGTATTATATAATTTATATCCTACGGTAGAAGACAAGACAATTCAGAATGATACTATGGAATTTATCCGGACCTGGCTGAAAAAGTCTTTTCCGGAAACGAAGTTTATACTGGTTCCGGAAATAAAAAAGAATCTATAGAAAAGCAATCACCAACTACTTTCACTCAACAACAATCGTACTCTTTTGTGGATTATGGCTATCATAAGTAACTTTCACCGGATACATATAGCCATAATCCTTTATTTTTTAAACAGTAGTCGAATATTTATCCAAAGCCTTTCTCAATGATCTTTCCGAAATTGGTTTAGTCACATAATCGTTACACCCCATCTCTAAGGCCTGTTCCTTATCAGTCCCGAAAGCATAAGCCGTCAAGGCGATGATAGGAATCTCTTTAGAATAAGAGCGGATAATGTGGGTTGCTTCCAGTCCATCCATACGCGGCATTTTTACATCCATCAGGATTAAATCCGGTTGGTACTGCTTATACATTTCGATAGCTTCCACTCCGTCTTTAGCCCAAAGCAATGTATATTCTCTGCCAATCAAATTCTTCAATAGAATGAAATTACTCTCCACATCTTCTGCTACCAGAATCTTCTTAATCTGTTGTACACGATTGACAGTATTCCCTTTAGATTCCACCTTTGTCTCTTTGAAGAAATTACCGAGTTCTCCGGTTTCTTCATAAGGAATTGTGAAGTAAAATGTAGAGCCTTTACCCAATTCGGAAGTCACCCCGATTTCTCCACCGATCTTTTCGATAATCATCTGACAGATAGAGAGTCCTAATCCCGTCCCTTGCGCAAAAGAGTTCAGTTTGACAAAACGCTCGAAGATATGATCCACCTTTTCCGGCTCTATCCCTATTCCTGTATCTTTCACGTACACACGGATATCTTTATCCATTCGCTCAAAACCAAAACGGATCTCTCCTTCATAGGTAAACTTACTTGCATTAGTCAGGAAATTCGTTATCACTTGCATAATGCGGTTCTGGTCTCCCTCAATGAGCAAATCCTCCTCTTCATTGTCCAAAACGAGAGTTACCCCTTCTTTCACACGTTCTTTATGAACTGTATAAATTGTCCGGCAGACCTCTCCCAGATTCATTGGACGCTTGATATATTCGAGTGTTCCGGCCTCTATCTTCGATAAATCCAGAATATCATTAATCAATTGCAACAAAATATCCGAGTTCTGATTGATAATACCCGAATAAAGCTTTTTCTCTTCAGCAGTTTCGGCAGAAGGCAATAATTGGGAGAATCCTACAATAGCATTCAGCGGAGTCCGGATCTCATGGCTCATGTTAGCGAGGAAAGCACTTTTCAATCTGTCGGATTGCTCCGCTTTAATCCTTGCCTTGATCAGTTCCTGCTCAATATTCTGAAGATTAGTAATATCCCACGAAATGCCAATCAGCAACGGTTTACGTCCCTCCATCGGTACAAGCGCTTTCAAAGTCTGCACAATACGCGCTTCTCCATTAGCCGACAGATAAGTTTCCTGCATATCAATACGCTTATGAGTCTGGAGTAATTCCAAATCATCCTTACGGAATTTCTCCGCATCTCCGTGCACCGGAAATATCTCATAATCCGTATGCCCGATAGCTTTAGACGCCGGAATGCCTGAATGATCGGCAAATGCCTTATTCCAATATAAATATCTAAGATCATCTTCCGGGTCCTTCACAAACAGATAGACCGGAATATTATTCAAAATACCATCCAACAACAGATTCAGTTCGCGGAGTTCATCCCGTTTCTTGATAACATCAGTGATATCCTGCGTAAAGAACCAGGTGAGTTCCTGATTATTCTCACGAATCAGGAAAGTTGATACCTGATGTACTCTCTCCTTAGTTTCTCCCTGACGTACATAAGCAGCACGATAAGCAAAGCTACCATCATTATCACGAATATCCTGCAGCTTTTGTTCCCATGCTTCCTTTGTTGTCATAGAGACACGCAAATCATATATTTTTTGTGTACCCAACTCCTGCGTTACACCGTATTCTTCTATAAATTGCTTATTCGCATAAACCAGCGTTCCATCTTCCGCCACAGCAAGAATACTGTCACTCACCTTATCAAGCACACTTTTAAAAACTTCCAGTTGCCTTTGGGTAGCTACCCGTTCCGTTATATCACGACACATAATCAGCACGTATTCCTCATCCAGCGGAAAAATACGGTTCTCGTAATAATGGCGTTCACCATTAAAATCCAGTTCGTGATGTGCAGTTGAAACAGTTCCGGTAGTAACAGCCTGCTGCATATTGGAGTGAACATTCTGATACGCTTTCGGTGGAACCATATCCTGCATGCGCATCCCTTTAAAATCCTTGTTTGATATTCCTACATGGTTGGTTTCTTCATTAGAAACAACTTCAATGCCTACCTCACTCTGATTGAAGACAGTCAGCATATCGGGAAGAGAATCTAGTATCCTAACAGCGTATTTCTCTTTAAAACTAACAGGATGATTGCTACGCTTCTCATCCCTAAGAACAGAAAGCTCTTTTCTAAGCTGCTCATTTTCTTTTTTAAGTGCTTCTAACTGTTCTACTAACGCTTCTTTGCTTTGTTTGATGCTCATAATGTAACGGGGTAAATACGTCTTATCTGCCAAAAGTAAATATTTTTTTGAAGAAAAGCACGTATTTACCCTGTTTTTTTCAAAGAATTACTCAATTACCATAATCCGGTCGTTCAATCCCACCTTCATGCCATCTTCCACGAATACTTCTTTCACAACTCCATCCGTCACCGAACGTATCTCATTCTCCATTTTCATCGCCACCAATACACAAAGCGGATCACCCCGCTTCACGAGATCTCCCTTCTTTACATACGTCTTCAAGATAACTCCCGGCATCGGTGCCTGTACCACCTGACGCCCTACGGATTCAGCAGCAGTGCGGGCATTATGTATCTTCTCCATTTCTCCCTGCAATTCAATCTGATAAAGCTCCCCTTTATTCATAATCGTATATGAATTATTGGAAGAAGGAGAAATCTGCACTCCATGCGAGTGATGATCGATGATGATCGAATGAATGGAGTCACCACCCATATTATAATCGACCTCATATATCTTACCATTGACCGCAATCTTCTTGATTGGCCCGTCCTCCAGAATTTCTACCTTATATTCACTGTCCGGCATATCCTGAAGCTTGGCGTAATATGTAGCTAATGTTGTACCCATAACCAATTCCGTTATTTTTTAATTTTCAATTCTCAATTTTTAATTTAATAATTATTAGCAGTCATCTGCAATTTACCGTAATACTTCCAGAGCGATTCGCCCACTACGGGAAGTGTAGTGGCACGGGAAGCCGCTTCTTTCTCCCTCTCGTAGTGTCTCACTGCGGCAGCAATGACAGCCACAGTCGGATCAGTATTCTGACGACGTTTCAGATCTTCCTTATCAAAACGCGTATCGATAAATGTCGTATCGTATTCACCTTTCAGGAAAGCCGCATTCTTCAATACACGTTGATGGAAAGGAATTGTCGTTTTAATTCCCAGAATCTTATACTCTCGTAAAGCACGTGCCATATTGGAAATGGCCGAAGCACGGGTACGTCCCCAACAACAAAGCTTTGCAATCATCGGGTCATAATGCAAAGAGACCTCAAATCCCGCATAAGCGGCACTGTCAAGACGCAGGTTACGGCCTTCGGGAGCTTCACGGACAGTAATCACACCGGGAGAAGGCATGAAGTTATTCTCCGGATCTTCGGCGTAAATACGACATTCGATCGCTGCTCCGCTAAACTGTATATCATCCTGCTTATAAGGCAACGGATTTCCGGCAGCAACAGTAATCATATCCCGTACCAGGTCAACGCCTGTGCACTCCTCCGTCACAGGATGCTCCACCTGCAAACGGGTATTCATCTCAAGGAAGTAGAAATTCTGATCTTTATCCATCATAAACTCCAATGTCCCGGCACTGTAATAACCTATTTTCTTACAGGCTTCCACAGCTACCTTCAACATCTTCTTTCTCGTCTCTTCTTTCACAAAAGGAGAAGGACTTTCTTCTATCACCTTTTGGTTACGACGCTGGATGGAACATTCACGTTCATACAGATGAACGACATTTCCATACTTGTCTCCCATGATCTGAACTTCGATATGATGCGGATTCTCAATATATTTTTCAATATAAACCGCATCATTGCCAAAGGAGGTCCCTGCTTCGGATTGTGACAAACGGAGAGCTGTTTCCACCTCTTCTTCCGTACGTACCAGACGCATCCCCTTGCCTCCACCTCCCGCAAGTGCTTTCAACATAATGGGGTAGCCGACTTCATTAGCGACCTTCTTCACCTCATCAATGCCCTGTACGGGCGTTTCGGTTCCGGGCACAATGGGTAATCCTGCTTCACGCATAATCTTACGGGCTTCCGTCTTGATTCCCATTTTGGAAATAATATCCGCACTCGGTCCGATAAAAATCACTCCCTCTTCTTCACAACGACGGGCAAAATCCGCATTCTCTGACAGGAAACCGTATCCCGGATGAATAGCGGCTCCGGTCTTTTTGGCAATGGACAATATCAATTCCGGCTTCAAGTAAGAGGTATCTTCCGGCGAATTGGAAATGCAATAGGCTTCTTCTGCATAACGGACATGCAAAGCCCCGCGATCTACATGGGTATAAACAGCCACTGTCGAGATATTCATCACCCGGCAAGTGCGGAAGATACGCATCGCTATCTCACCCCGGTTGGCTACTAATATTTTCTTTATCATAATCTTTTTCTTTTTAGAAATAAAAACTTAAAAGAGCAATCAAATAATATTAGGCACGGATTACGCGGATTACACTGCTTGCAGAATAAAGGTTACCACATAAAGCAACCGTGAAATCCGCGTAATCCGTGCCTAAATTCAATCCATAAATAAGCCTAAAGCGGTAGGTTAGAATGTTTCTTAGGAGGATTCGATTGCCGTTTGTTGGCAAGCATCTCGAAACTTCGAATCAACCGCAAACGGGTTACCGCCGGATCGATCACTTCATCCACATATCCCAGTTCCGCCGCCCGGTAAGGATTGGCAAACTTTCCGCGATAATCATCCTGAAGTTCTTTCCGTTTCTCTTCGGGTTTCTCGGCTTTATCTATTTCCTTACGGAAAAGGATATTCACAGCTCCATCCGGTCCCATCACTGCGATTTCGGCAGTAGGGAAAGCAAGATTTACATCTCCACGGATATGCTTGGAACTCATCACATCGTAAGCACCACCGTATGCTTTGCGGGTAATAACCGTCACTTTCGGAACCGTAGCCTCGCAATAAGCATAAAGCAGTTTTGCCCCGTTACGGATAATTCCACCATATTCCTGATCGACTCCCGGAAGGAATCCCGGCACATCTACCAATGTCAGTAAAGGAATATTAAAAGCATCACAGAAGCGGACAAAACGGGCGGCTTTGACAGACGCATTGATATCCAGTGTACCAGCAAGCACCAATGGCTGATTAGCCACCACTCCCACCGTTTTTCCATTCAGGCGGATATAACCCGTCACAATATTCGCAGCATATTCTGCCTGAAGTTCGAAGAAACTATTATCATCAGCCACCGCTTCTATCATCTCTTTTATATTATATGGCTGATTCGGATTGGCCGGAATCAAATCTGCCAGTTCCGGAGTCAGGCGAGTCGGCGAATCGCTGGTCGCTACAAACGGAGGCTCTTCCATATTATTCCCCGGCAGATAGGAGATCAATTCGCGAATATAATTGATGCACTCAATATCATTCTCCGCAGAAAGATGGGCTACACCGGACTTTGTCATGTGCACGCCTACTCCACCGAGTTCTTCTTTAGTCACTTCTTCCTGTGTCACGCTTCTCACCACATCCGGTCCTGTAATAAACATATAACCGGAGTTTTTCACCATCAGAATAAAATCGGTCAATGCAGGAGAATAAACCGCACCACCGGCACAAGGTCCCATGATCGCACTAATCTGTGGAATCACTCCGGATGCCATAGAATTACGCAGGAATATCTCGGCATATCCGGCCAAAGAACGTACCCCTTCCTGAATTCGCGCGCCTCCCGAATCATTCAATCCGATGATAGGCGCTCCCATCTGCATAGCCATGTCCATCACTTTGCAGATCTTCTTAGCGTGCGTTTCTGAAAGAGCTCCTCCAAATACGGTGAAATCCTGTGCGAATACATAAACCAAGCGCTTGCCAATCATACCATATCCCGTCACCACCCCGTCTCCGGCAAATTTCTGCTTTTCCATACCGAAATCGGTACACCGATGGGTTACCAACTTATCCAGTTCGATAAACGAACCTTTCTCCAATAATAAATCGATGCGTTCACGGGCGGTCAGTTTGCCCACAGAATGTTGTTTTTCAATGCGAGCGTCTCCGCCGCCTTTTTCTGCTTTCCTGTTCAGTTCTTCCAGATTGTTAATAAGCTCTTTCATAGGCTGTAGTTATTAAAATTGTATGTGTGTAAAAATAAATAGTAATAAATGAAATCATTGTCATATTGATTACACAAAGATACTTTTATATAATGAACGCATCGTGTACGGAATTTGTTAGCATTTATGCCTTAAAACATCTTTTTCTATTTATTCAGGAAGCTTTTTTTGCAGGTTGCGACAACAAATGTCCATGCTTTTCTGTTTATCGCTTATCATTTTTAATAAAACCTATACCCTAGCAAAATGAGAACAATTAAAATCTTATTAGCAGCCGGTTTCCTGCTCGTGTTCGGTACAAGTATTCATGCACAGGTACAACGGAATGAAACCTATCTACCCAAATTTGCCATCAAGACCAATGCTCTCTATTGGGCCACTACTACACCCAACTTAGGAATCGAAGTGGGACTGGCAAAGAAACTGACTCTCGACATATCCGGTAATTACAATCCGTGGAAGTTTGGTGACGACCGTCAAATCAAGCATTGGCTCGTTCAGCCGGAATTACGCTATTGGCTCTGCGAACGTTTCAACGGAAGTTTCTTCGGTTTGCACGGACATTACGGAGAAATGAATGTCAGCAATCTGAATATATTCGGAATGGGACATGACCGTTACGACGGCAATCTGTACGGAGCCGGCATTTCCTATGGATACCAATGGCTCATAAGCAAGCGCTGGAGTATGGAAGCAACCATCGGCGTGGGATATGCCCGTCTGGAATATGATAAATATGCCCGTGATTGTAAATGTGAAAAGCTGGGACACAACACCCGTAATTATTTCGGCCCGACTAAAATCGGTCTTAGCTTCATTTATGTCATCAAATAATCGAACTTTCTAAAACTTATAATGATGAAAAGAAAACTTATTTATCTATTTATAGCTCTTGCAGCCACTATTCTGCCGGCTCATGCACAAAAATTCCTGAACGATGCGCTCACTCTCTCAAACGTATCTTTATGGCAACAAGGTAACTCTCTTTATGTCGGCATGACTTTCGACATGAAGAATCTGACAATAGGTTCCGCCCGAAGTTTAAGCCTTATCCCCCTGCTGACGGACGGACAGCATAATGTACCTTTGCAAGAAATCATCGTCAATGGTAAAAGACGCGAAAAAGCATATATCCGCGGTCTGGCAATAACCAAGCAAGAACCAACCGCCATTATCGTTCCTTATAATAAAAGGGAAACTTTTAATTATACGCAGGTGATTCCTTACAAACCCTGGATGGCTAATGCCAGTTTGCAACTTGTAGAGAATTTATGCGGATGCGGCAATTATCAGGAAATGAATGCACAGGAACTGATTACCAATGATGTATCTACCGAAGCCAAACGCTTAAGTGCCATGTCTCCTATCATTGCCTATATCCAGCCAACCGTAGAAGTGGTCAAAAACCGTAGCGAACAATATGAAGCTCATCTGGATTTCCCGGTCAACAAATCGGTAATTCAGACCGACTTCATGAACAATCATGCTGAATTGGTGAATATCCATGCCATGTTTGACAAAATACAGAATGACCGGAACCTGACTGTGAAAGGTATCAGTATCGAAGGTTTCGCCTCGCCGGAAGGACCTCTTGCCTTCAATGAACAGCTTTCCAAAAAACGTGCGGAAGCTTTGAAGGATTATCTGGTCAAGAACGAAAAAGTGTCTTCCAAACTATATAAAGTGACTTTCGGTGGAGAAAACTGGGACGGATTGGTAAAAGCACTCCAATCTTCTTCAATGAAGGAGAAGGAAACATTCCTGAACATCATCAAGAATACGACCGACGATGCCAAACGTAAACAGGAAATCATGCGTGTAGGTGGCGGAGCTCCTTACCGTAGCATGCTGAAAGAGATTTATCCGGGATTGCGTAAAGTGAACTGCAAGATCGACTATACCGTTGTCAATTTCGATGTTGAACAAGGGCGTATCATTATCCGGGAAAATCCGAAATATCTTAGTCTGAACGAAATGTATCAGGTGGCCAACAGTTATCCGAAAGGCAGCAAGGATTTTGTGAATGTATTCGATATTGCCGTACGTATGTATCCTACTGACGCCGTAGCTAACCTGAACGCAGGAGCCGTCGCATTATCACAAAAGGATTTGAATGCAGCAGTGAAGTTTATGGAGAAAGCCGATCATAATACTGCCGAGTTTATAAACAATACCGGAGTCTACAATTTCCTTAACGGAGACATCAACCGTGCCATGGCTGCATTTGAGCAGGCAGCAAAGCTAGGTAACGAAGCTGCCCTTGCCAACTTAAAACAATTACAACAAATTTTAAGTGTGAAGATGAAATAAACAGAAAAATCTATTTATTCAACCGACCAAAGTGGGGCGTTCGTTTGTTATATCAATAATAAACGACGTTCCACTTTTTAAATCTGATAATTATGACCTTGATCCTTGCCGTTATTCCTGTGTTACTGTTGATTATACTGATGGCATTTTTTAAAATGTCAGGTGATAAAAGTAGTATCATTTCTCTGATTGTGACGATGCTGATTGCTCTTTTCGGCTTCGCTTTCTCGGTAGACAATCTGTTTTACTCCTTTTTATATGGAGCATTAAAAGCGGTCTCTCCTATCTTAATCATTATTCTGATGGCTATTTTCAGTTATAATGTATTGTTGAAAACTGAAAAGATGGAGATTATTAAACAGCAATTCGCTTCTATTTCTACCGATAAAAGTATTCAGGTGTTATTACTGACTTGGGGATTCGGAGGTCTATTGGAAGCTATGGCCGGTTTCGGAACAGCAGTAGCTATTCCGGCGGCAATTCTTATCAGTCTGGGATTCAAGCCTATCTTTTCGGCAACGGTGAGTCTGATTGCCAATAGTGTAGCCACTGCTTTCGGAGCAATCGGAACTCCGGTATTGGTATTGGCTAAAGAAACGAATTTGGACGTATTGCATCTTAGTACAAATGTCGTATTGCAATTATCCGTTTTAATGTTCCTGATTCCGCTGGTTCTACTTTTCCTTACTGACTCCAAACTTAAATCGCTCCCGAAAAATATATTCCTGGCTTTATTGGTAGGCGGAGTTTCTTTAGTCAGTCAATATCTGGCAGCAAAATATATGGGTGCTGAATCTCCGGCCATAATCGGCAGTATTCTTTCTATTATCGTAATCGTTGTTTATGGAAAACTGACTGCATCCAAAGAAGAGAAAGCACGAAAAAGCCATCTGAAAACGAAAGATATATTAAATGCATGGAGCATTTATTTACTGATTCTGTTTCTGATTATCCTGACCAGTCCGCTCTTTCCGGGATTGCGTCATACTTTAGAGAACAATTGGATTACGAGAATCAGTCTGCCTATCAATGCGTCCACCGTCAATTATACTATTTCCTGGCTGACTCATGCCGGAGTATTGCTTTTCATCGGTACTTTTATCGGTGGATTGATTCAGGGGGCTAAAGTAAAAGATCTGTTCATCGTTCTTTGGAATACCGTGAAGCAGTTGAAGAAAACATTCATTACGGTTATCTGCCTCGTGGGGTTATCTACTATTATGGATAGTTCTGGAATGATCGCTGTGATTGCCACAGCACTGGCTACGGCTACCGGAAGTTTGTATCCGTTATTTGCTCCGGTTATCGGTTGTCTGGGAACATTTATCACCGGAAGCGATACGTCTTCCAACATCCTCTTCGGAAAGTTGCAAGCAAGTGTGGCAGGACAGATTCATGTCAGTCCGGATTGGCTGTCTGCGGCAAATACAGTAGGCGCTACAGGTGGTAAGATTATCTCTCCGCAAAGTATTGCTATTGCCACTTCTGCCGGAAACCAACAGGGAAAAGAAGGTGAAATACTGAAAGCGGCTATTCCGTATGCATTAGTATATGTAGCGATTACCGGAATTATTGTTTATATTTTCAGTTAATTCCCCAAAAATAGAAGAAGATAATAGTACCGTTAACAAAGCGCGATAAATATTTCCGCTTAGCCATTAGATGGCAAAGCATTCAGCTCATTTTCGTACTGATTTGAACACCAATAAAAACTATAACTCTCTGCCACATTTTTGTCTTTTATTCAAGTATTATACGGGGGAAAACAAAAATGTGGCAGTGCTTATAATCAATGACTTGGTTCTAAAAAAGCGTAGAAATAAGAGAAGTTTACAGAAAACGTATATAGAGTTTTTGCTTTTGGGAGAAGATAAAATGCACTTTCTTTTTAATCATTTGAGTTTTAATATTTTGGATGTCTTGTTTTTATCCTTTTCATCACACTTCGGCCTCAACGCATCTATTTCTTTGTTGTCGGTAAAGATATCTTTTAGATAATCACTGTTTGCTTGCAGTTGAGTAATTTACCGAATGGACAAGTGCTACGTAACTGTTACACAAGTGTAGATGAGTAGTTACTCAAGTGCAACAGATTAACTTATGCGGATGAATTAGCTAAAAGACAAGGAGAAATTAGTAATAGATGCAATAGAACTTATTATATCTTCTGCATAATATAACTAAAACATCTAGTCGTTCGTGATAAGTTGCAAAGGTGGAAAAGTATTAATACTCTATCGCTAGGATATTAATACCTGAATTGTTGGGTATATATACCCAACACATTGGACATATATATCCAACACGCTGCGCATATATCCCCTATATATTGGATATATATATCCAATAATCTATATGAAAGACATTTTCAGAAGTTTAGTGTTGAGTTTATTGCTATAAGCTCTAAATTATCCAGATTTTCTTTCTTCTTTTTGATTTATATTCTTGCTCTTTATCAAAGTCCACAGTAGGAGAACCTGCTGTATCAATGTGGCAGGCTTTTTTATGTTTGTCCCATTCTTCTAGTTGCTTATACCACATGATATACCACTTCATGCGCTTCCGCCAGTTGAGGAACCTCCAGTTTATCCAACATTTTATCTAAAACAGATTCAGGAAGTGCATATTCCCTGCTTTTATTTTGTTGACGCCAAATGTGGTATGGTTGTTCCAGATAGACTATCTTTACTTTTGCACCATAATCAACAAACAAATCAATCAATTGAGTACGCATCTGACGAGTTATGTTAGTAGCATTCCAAACAAAGTCCTGACCTTTGCGGAGATACGTTCTGGCTTCCTCTTTCGCTGTTTGCACTACCCATCCATTCGCAGACTTATCCGTGGGACTCAATTTGTGTTTTCGACGAATGACGTCCAAACTCACCACCGGAACATCTATGCCAGCAGATTGAATATAATAATCCTTCCCCATTCCCGGAAGTCCTGACAACATCGTCACTTCACATTTAAACTGTTCGTGAGGGACATAATCAATATAACTGTCTTCAGTATGGAAGTAATGAAAACGTGCATAATCAGTGGCAAATTCTCTTGGTTTCTTCCAACAATCCTGTTCACGGCAGAAAATCTCAAACAGTTCCAGTGCTTCCAGCAGTTCATTCTTATCTTCACAAATGCGTCCTCTGATATCAGCATCGGCCAACATCTTTAGCAATGAAGTATCTACTCGTAAAGAAGCTTCACAGAGTTTCTTCACAGAGTCAGGCTTCTCCATCAGCCAAACAGGTAATCCATGGTACCGGACTAAAGATGCAATCTGTTCCCGGATATGGAATGGAGCAGGACAATCCCGGTATAATATAGTGCGTACAGTGTACTCTCCTTTTCTGGCATGTCCTTTAGCAGATACCCGCCCCTCTCCTTCATCCACGGAAGTTGAACGTTTTTCAACATCATGCAACAAGGCAGATGTCCAAATAAGTTCTTTCTCCAAAGTAGAAAGAGAATGATAAGCGGAAGACTGTTGCAATGCCTCCAACACCATACGGGTATGTTCGGCTACACTTCCCTCGGCATGATAACGAATATCCTGCTGAACAGTATTCATTTCGTACACCCACTCGAACTGTTGTTCGAGTGAGCACCACGATTTATCTTCTATCAATTTCCAATTCATCTTTATTCCTCCTTTTCATTATTAAATTCCCAAACAAGCGGGGCACGCTTCCAGTTACGTGTCCAATGCTCGTCTGTTTTAACATGTCCTTTCCGCACATACTTAAATACATTATGTGCAAATTCGCTTACCGGATATTCTCCGACATTGCGGCTGACTACTCCCTCACGGGTACAAACCTCTTTCGTCCACGGATCACAAGAGCCGAAGATAGCCGGTTCTTGTGACATACGGATGATTTCCTGTTTTAATAGTTCCGGTGTCAAACCGGAAACAGACTCTATCTTCAACTCCGGAACAGTAGGAAAGTCGAATAAAGCTGCATAAAACTTTACTTCTTCCCATGACAGCCACTGATCCATACAACGGACTGCAAAGACATAAAAATGCGTTTCTAATCGCTGATATTCTATGGAATGTACGGCATATAGATTCTCTCCAAAGATTTCTATATCACCCAAATCATTCTTTATCAATTCCCAACGCTCACGCAGTTGCCTCGTCCAAGGTGAAGTAGTGGGAGCCGCATGCGAACGGGCAAAGACGCCCCACTGACTTAAACAATTATTCTCTCCATCCAGCTTCTCGGTATGCACCAATGTCCGAATCCGTTGGATGTCCTCCCAATACGTATGGTTAATCCGATCGTCACTAGTCGTTCCGGGAGAGAACGGATAGTGATAAGTGCGACCATATTTCTCTGATATCATTTCTTTCTTTTTTTAATTAAATACTAATTTCTTTCATCGTATCACTCCTTATTCATTCGAACGATGCGAGGCATAAATTTACCCTGCACTTCCACCAGCGTTTCCTGCGTATACATCACTCTGTCAATATCCTTATATGCCAACGGCATTTCTTCCACGCTCCCACCAATCAAAGTCACTCCCGCCTGCGACAGTAGTTTCTTCAAAGACGATTGCGTAAAACTATCTTTTGCCTTCTGGCGGGACATCGCCCTGCCGGCTCCATGAGAAGCCGAATTTAAAGCAGCTTCCATCCCTTTGCCACAAACCAGATAACCTGCAGTAGCCATGCTACCGGGAATCAATCCCGCTTGTCCTTTCTGTGCCGGAGTAGCTCCTTTGCGATGCACGATTGCCATACGCCCCGGTGCTATTTCCTCTCTCCAAGCGAAGTTATGATGGTTGTTGACATTAGCGAGCGGCTTCAACCCTAATGCTTTCGCCAAATTCAAATGAATCCGCTCATGACAGGCACGGGCATAATCGCCTGCCAGATTCATACTCATCCAATACTCCTGCCCCGCTTCAGTGTTTAAATCCAGCCAGGCAAAATGCTGTGCTTCACGGGGAAGCCTGCACACTTCACGTGCCAACAGGCTGTAATGTTTGGCAATGGCAGCTCCCAATCCTCGTGAACCGGAATGTGACAACAATGCCAGATAATTTCCTTCCGGAAGATTCAACACGTTATTTTCTTGCAGAGCGATCTCGCCGAACTCCACAAAATGATTGCCACCACCGGAACTCCCCAGTTGACGTACTGCCTTTCCATGCAAATCTCTCAACAAAGGCGTCAAACGAAATTCTTCCCTATCCAACACCTCATGTTCCTGCTCAAAAACCAATCCGCCATCCATACCGAAATGGGTGAAATCTTTCAAGGCTTCTTTCATCTGATAGGTATATCGTTTCAGGAAGTCGGCGCTGGCATCAAATATCGTCAGGCTCATCCGACAACCGATATCAACACCTACGGCATACGGAATCACTACATTATCCGTAGCAAGCACTCCACCGATAGGTAACCCGTATCCGGCATGAGCGTCAGGCATCAATGCTCCGGCCACCGTTACAGGTAAGCGCATAGCCAGGTTCATCTGTTGTTTGGCAAGCGTTTCGATAAATTTACCTCCATAGGTTTTATACATCAGCGGCTCATCCAATAAATCATAAGCTATAAACTCTTTCGCTATGATAGTAGGCGAAAGGCGTTCGGCCAGCTTATTCCAAATTTCATTATTTTTGTAAGATTCGGGATGCTCGAGTATATCGCTCAATGTCATTTCAATCTGTTCTTTAGTGTCGTATTTGCAATGTTTGCTCACAATGTTCACTACCAGACTACGGGCAACATTATCCCGGTATCCCAGTTTGCTTAAATCTTTTAATCGTATTCCCATACTCTTTTTTCGTTCGCATACAGCATTCCCTGTCGGCCTCACCGGCAGACAACAATGCAATACACGTGATACCAATGCTTTGGATATGGATATGAAATACCCCACCATCGCATTGAAGTGATTAATTTAAAATATAAAAAGTGATTGCAGGACTAATCAACGATTGCCGCTTATTTGTAGAATTGCGGTCAATATAAGAACCATAGGTTCAGTGTAAAAACAATAAGTTGCAAAGCCTCATCCTCCCGACGAGACAACTTAGTCCTAATTTGAAAATATTATAGCTCCAACATAATTAATACCCTTTCCATCTGTTTTTAAAGGGTGAATACTCATTTTATCGCGGCAAAAGTAGTGCTTATTTTTATTTCCTCCAAAGAATAATAGACAAATTTTAGCGTTCAGTAACTATCCGAGGGAAGTTTTGCCAAGAGTTTCTGTCAAATTGCTATTTTTTACTCCCTTTATATCCCCTATCTTTGCAACAGAGAAAACAAAAAGAAAGAATAGTATATGAAACTAATGAAAGGTTTATTGAGTGCTTTTGCCGTTGTATTGGCAACCACAGCTTGCGCAGGCAACAGCGGAGAAAATAAAAAGAGTAATGAATCAACTAAGGAGGACAATAAAATGGAAGTAGTAGCATTAAATAAAGCAGATTTTTTAAAGAAAGTATATAATTATGAAGCCAATCCGAACGATTGGAAATTTGAGGGCAGCCGTCCTGCGATCGTAGATTTCTATGCTACCTGGTGTGGTCCATGTAAGGTGATGCACCCGATTCTGGAAGAACTGAGTAAAGAATATAGCGGTAAAGTAGATATCTATCAGATTGATGTGGACAAAGAACAAGATCTGGCAGCGGCATTCGGTATCCGCAGCATCCCTACCCTATTGATGATTCCGATGAAAGAGGAACCTAGAATCATGCAGGGAGCTATGCCCAAAGACCAGCTTAAAAAAGCAATTGATGAATTTCTTCTGAAACAAAATAACGAAGCAAAGTAATAGACTTCGACTTTTTTCTCGTCATGGTGACTGCCCTCTATTCGTCTTTTGAAGATGGATAGAGGGCTAGTTCTAATTAGGCTCATTATAGTTTTCTCTGAACACCGTCGTCACCAACAACGTAATAAACCCCATTGTCTATCAATACAGCCCGTCCACGTTTTTTCTTCCGATTCTCCTTATTGTCAACATTGACAGCGATGACTTTACCATTATAAAAGGTTGAAATATCCTTGAAGATAGTGTGCCCCACAAGGATGTGTTTTACCATATAACGATCCAACATCATTTGTAAAGAGTCCTGTACCAACGGTTTATACTTGGGATCTTCTCTCACCAGGCCGCGATACCAGATCGGACCGTCATTGCCATACAGAAAATCAGTCAATGGAGAAAGTGCCTTACGCTCTTTTTTGCTCATGAAAAGTGCCCGGCTCATTTCCTCATTTACAGTGAGGATATTCAATTCCTTATCATAGAATAATTTTCCTAATCCGGCATGTACATATAAATCGGTTCCAATGATTTGCATTGTATTACGTGTTGCAAGCCAACGCCCCAATTCGGTATTTGTGCCGAATAATGAAGGATATTCCACTCCCAGTTTTTCTGCCAGCAATTTATATTTATCTTTTGTATAGCGAAGATCGTTGGACAACACCAGAGCCTCATGGTTTCCCAAAAGGAAAGAGACATGACCTCCTGCTTTAGCCGCTTCGTCTTCCAATTTATAGAACAGCCAAAAAATCTGCAGTACATCCTTGCCACGGTCAAAAATATCTCCGATAATCACCAAATGATTGCTACCGAAATTCCATTGATAGTTATCATTAATCACTCCATTTCCTTGCAACAGACTAATCACACAATCCAGCCGCCCATGAGGATCGGACATCACAAAAACTTTTTCCGGACGGGTATATTGCCACTCCGGTCTTTTTAATGGATGGAGTTTTACATCAAACGGATACCGTCCCTCATGATCCGTCACACGGAAACTGAAATCTTTAGGTAATGTCGCATAAGTCTTATCTGTAATCCGTCCTTTCTTATTGACATTAATAACCCGTGTACTACCGTCTGCCTGATAGAGTATATAGGGTCCGTCACCAGACAATTTCTCTTTTTTCTCTTTCTTCTTATCTCCTGAATGATAAGTTCCGGCCTGAATGCCGGAACTTATTAAAACGAGAACAAGAGTGGAAAGAAATAATCTCAAAAAACGAGTGCTCATATTCTTTTCTTTCTTGAAGTTTATTTTTTAATCGTTACTAATTCTCCTTCGTCATTGATGGCTTTAATATCATCCCCTTCAATAACTACGGCACGAGTTTCTTTTTCAAAAGCCTTGGGATGATTGACACAAATATCATATACCTTTTTATCATAGGTATACTTCACACGACTATTTTCCGTATGACCGATAATAATACGTTTGACATCATATTGAGCCAGAAGTTTATCTACATCCGCTTCCTTTATCGGACTGTACTCACTGCCAGTCTTAACCATTCCGCGATACCACAACGGACCGTTATAACTATCACTATAAAGGAAATCGGCAATCTCCGGATATTGTTTTTTCCGTTCCTCTTTTGAAAGGTAAATGCTCTTGCTCACCAGTTCATTGATTTCGGGAATCGTCTCTTCGCGTTCCATAAACGCCTTACTCAATCCTGCATGAACATAAAGGTTTTCACCTACAATCTGAATGGTGTTTTTAGAACGCAGCCAGTTACCCATCACATTCGTCAGTCCCCACATTTTTCCATAGGTCATGTTCATCGCTCTTTGCGAAAGAGTGTTGTATTTGGCATACGTATATTTCAGATTATCACGCATTATCATTTCTTCGTGATCCCCCAAGATGGTTGTCACTCTGCCACCAACGGCTTTCGCCTCAAATTCCAATTTGTATATGAGCCATAAAATAGGAAGCACGTCTGCCCCACGATCGAAAATATCACCATCAATCACCAAATGGTTACTGCCATATATCCATTCATATTTATCATTAATCACTTCCCCTGTTTTCAGAATAGCGGCAAACAAGTCGAAACGCCCGTGAAGGTCGGATACGGCAAATGTTTTAGCATACTCTGTACGGTCTTCCCATGCCGGACGTTCAAAATTCTCAATCTTATTAATGGGTACCTGAAAAAGGAGTTGATTATCATCCGAATACACATCCAGTTTCAATCCGGCCGGTAATCCGGACTCTTCACGAATGTTCAATGCATTATCTTTAGTCACTTCCAGAATTTTAAGTTTACCGTTTTCATAGAAAAGGTAAGGACCATCATTACGGAAATGAGTGATTTCAGCTATATCCGGTCCCACGGGAGTCAGATCTTCCCCGCACGAATAAAAGGTCGTGATGAACAAACCCAAAAGGAAATAGATGCTATATATCTTTTTCATAATTTCTATACGTTAATGCGTTAATTAATGCAATTCATATTCCGGATTCTGAACCATGTTTTCATTGTACTCCATTTCGTGATTAGGAACAGGAAGAACGATTTTATAATAACTCCAATCAAACTCAACTGCTTCATTGGGAACTTCGCTCAAATAGTCTTCACGTATCACTTTCTTGTTGTTTCTAAGCAGATCAAAGAAACGTTGTCCCTCGCCCCAGAATTCAATGCGACGCTGTTCAAGCACCAGATCCAAATTTATGTCTTCGTCCGCCACAGCATCCAGGTCCTTGCCCGTACGTGCATAAATCGGTTTCAGATACTTGCGCGTATTAGGTATATCATTCTTCTTAACCGCAGCTTCAGCCGCATTCAGATAGAGTTCCGACAAACGGAAAACCGGGATATTGGCATCTTCATACGATTTAGAACCTTGTGCCGGATATTTCAAACAATAAGGTTTACTGCTACTTGCCGTAGAAACCATCTGACTACGGACGTCATCGGAATTATCTTTCATGTAGTTTTTCCAATACTTTTCGGTAGCTATCAGATTATATTTCGTGCTAAGATAACCGATGGATGATTTTCCCGGACTATCAGTTGTCAGATTCACAATTTCGAACAACAGTTCACTATTGAACGGAGTAGCCCATATCTCAGCATATTCATCATTGGTCCACAACTTATAGCCTTGTTTTTCCGCACCTTTGACAGCTTCAGCAGCCACATTATACGCCTCACCGTCATTACCCATGTAGAGGTAAACCCGGCTCAATAATGTCATAGCCGCCCATTTATTGATTTTACCCTCTTTCTTTACCGGACGAAGCAGTTTCACCGCATCTGTCAGGTCGTCTGTGATGGCCTTATAACATTGGGCAGTCGTATTGCGGGAAGGTTTGATATTCTTATCTTCTACCACTTTATCAATGATGGGCACAGCCAATGATGCCCCGTTATCTTTCAGATAAGGATACCCGTAAATACGTGTCATATCGAACAGCAACAAAGCACGTATTGCCAAAGCCTCTCCTTTCAAATCATTATAATACTCCTGCTCTGTCAGTTTCTCCAGTTTCGGAGTTGTAATTTCCCGATCGGGAACAAGCCTTATCTTTTCAATATCCCTGAATAAAATGTTCAGGTTCTTACCAATACCGTAGTACATTCCCCAGAAGCCACTAGGTCCATTCGTCTTATTATACTTGAATGTATAGAAACTGACATTGGTGCTGGAAGACTTATAAGATTTCATGTCATCTCCCCTCAAATCACCATAGCAGAACATATCCGCTCCATAATAACTGGATGACTGCATACTGCTGTATGCACCGTTCAGCACAAATTCAAAATCCCTTAATTCGGTCAATGAACCGTCGGTTTCTATAGCTGTGGAAGATTGCAAATCTAACCAGTCATTTCCGCAACTACTCAATAAGGTTGCAAAGACACCTAAAGCTATATATTTTATCTTTTTCATACTTATTCATTTATAGATTAATGCACTTAGAATTTCACTTCCAAACCGAATGTATAGGTTCTCATCGGAGGAGTATCCCAACTAGGTGATGAACCCGATTCGGGGTCAATATAATCGTATGCCGCCCAAGTTAGCAGGTTATTGCCCGATGCATACAGACGTATATTGTCTATACCCACTTTCCGGGTCCATGTCTTCGGCAGTGTAAAGCCGAAAGTCAGATTCTTCAGACGAACATAATCTCCACTATATAAACGGCGTGTCGTAGCATAGTCTGTCATTGATATAGATCTACCGATCACAAAACGTTCAATGTTAGTTTCATCGCCCTCCTTCTGCCAGCGTTTCCGGTAATAAATAGGAATGTTCAGTGTTCCGTTGCCACCATGTTCCAGTTTGCTTGCCGAGCCGTCATAGTTCCATGCTCCAAAAGAGAAATTCACGTTAAAATTCAGATCAAACCACTTATAAGAGATGCTGTTACCCAGTCCACCGGTGATAGTAGGATCGGCACATTGCAGTATCACTTTTTCCGCACTACGAGGATCTTTAGTAGTTTCTTTGTTCAGGTTTCCATTTTCATCCGTCGTATTCTTATAAAACATCGGTTCGCCGTCTGCCGGGTCGATGCCTGCAAATTCAATCATGTAATAGGTAGAATAGGGCAAACCGACCTTATGAATAGATGTCCCGCTGGTTACTTGTTTCAAATCTCCGTCCAACTTCAGGATTTTATTGGCATTATGTCCCAGATTCAAACTGGTGCTCCAACGAAAATCTTTTGTCTCGATATTAGTTGAACGAATTTCCAATTCATATCCCTTGTTTTGTAATTTACCAATATTGGCAAGATAACTGGAGAAACCTGTTGCAAGAGATAATGGACGGCTGTAAAGCAGGTTTTTCGTTGTACGGACATAATATTCAAATGTAACATTCAGCCTGTTGTCGAAGAATCCCAAGTCGATACCGGAGTTGAAGTTGTAGTTGGTTTCCCAAGTCAGTTCCTTGTTTTCCAGTTGCGACTGCGTGATACCCGGATTGTCATTATAATTACTGGTCAGACTGCTCAATCCCATATAGCCATAATAAGAAGACGGCAATGTTCCGTTCACACCGTAAGAGACTCTAAGTTTCAGGTCACTTAACCAGTTCTGAAGAGGTTTCATAAAACTCTCGCTACTCACTCTCCATGCACCGGACAATGACCAGAAATTTCCCCAACGATTCTCTCTTGCCAATCGCGAACTTCCGTCTGTTCTCCAACTCGCTCCCAGATAGTATTTGTTGTCATAGTCATAGTTGGCACGTGTGATATAAGAAACAATACGCGTCGTACTGTTAGAACCTCCCATACTCTGATACACTACACCATTGTTCACTTCCGGTTTATCCCAGCGTGCAAAATTAGAGATAGTAGTTCCCAGCCCATCCGACTCCTTACTGTTGATTTCATAACCAGCCAAAAGGTCCAGATTATGTTTTTTCTTGATCTTTGTCTGATAAGTCAGGATATTAGACCATGTCATATTGGTAATATCATTGTAATCCTTGCTGAAACGTCCGTTATCATCGTCACCGTCACTGGTGCGCGGGTCTTTCCATGCACGAGACTTATTCATCACAAAATCATAGCTGAATGTAGACGCAAACTTGATTCCTTTCCAAATATCGAATGATGCATATACAGTATTGAAAGAACGAGTCGCATATTCTCTCTTAAAATTATAAGAATTTGATAACATCGGGTTACGGTCATCCAATTTGATTAATGCACGGTTCCAAGTGCCGTCTTCATTCCATATAGGGTCAGACGGTGTGGCTCCATTACGTGTACCGTAAATTGGAGAAGTATACGATGTACCCTCCGAATAAGTATCCTGATTCACTTTGGAGAACTGTATCTTTGCACCGATATTCATCCATTTAGCCATCTGATAGTCTACATTCAAACGTGCAGAAATACGTTCCAAACCGGAGTTTATCGTAACACCATCCTGCTTCATATAACCAATGGACGTATAGTATTTAATCTTTTCCTGTCCGCCGGAAGCTGAAAACTCGTAATTCTGGTGGCTACCATTACGGAACAAATAATCATCCCAGTTCACAAAACCACACCAAGGAATCGGTGCATACTGGTCAATATTCGAATCGGCATAAGCCCATGCTTCATTCTCGGTCATTCCCTGATGAAGTCCTACCTCATCATCGGTCTTACCGCTATAAGTTAAAGCATAATTCCGAAGCCCCTCGTGAATCAGGTTACGACGTTCCTGTCCGCCCATCAATTCGCGGAAAGGCATGGCAAAATTAGAGAAGCCCCAATCCGATTTCAATTTAAAGACCGGTTTACCTGCTTTTCCTTGTTTCGTGGTAATAATGACAACACCATTCGCTGCACGCGAACCATAAAGTGAAGCAGCAGCGGCATCCTTGATAACAGTGATGCTCTCAATATCCGATGTATTCAAGGTAGACATTACATCCAAACCGGAATCACTACCGGATGCACCAATATTACCTGACAATACGGGAATACCATCCACCACATACAGCGGAGAATTGGAGGCATTGAACGACCCCATACCACGGATACGGATGGACGTTGACGAACCCGGTATACCCGAACCGGTATTCACGCTAACACCGGGAGCCGCACCCTCCAACATCTGTTGGAAAGATACATTAGGCACATCTTTCACAGCATCTGTCTTTACGATACTGGCAGAACCTGCATAAGCCGATTTCTTGAAAGTACCATATCCCGTTACAATCACTTCGTCCAACAGGTTATTATCCACTTTCAGGATTATACTCATCGGCTTGCCGGGAGTTGCAACGACTTCCTGTGACGTATAACCGATATAAGAAACCATCAGAGTCACTTTCTTGTCTGTAACTTCCAGATGAAAATTACCGTCCATATCAGTCATCATACCGTTAGTTGTACCTTTCACGATGACATTAGCTCCGATTATCGGCTCTCCACTATCTTCAATTACT
This sequence comes from Bacteroides sp. L008, assembly GCF_040812255.1. Taxonomy (NCBI): domain Bacteria; kingdom Pseudomonadati; phylum Bacteroidota; class Bacteroidia; order Bacteroidales; family Bacteroidaceae; genus Bacteroides; species Bacteroides sp. L008. The sequence continues at coordinate 2,008,914 of NZ_JBFNXO010000001.1, forward strand.
TTCCCTGTAATCGTATATTTCTCACGTGCAACAGTTTCCGTCCTAACGGGTTCAGCCTTACGGATGGCAATTACTCCATCATGAACTGTATAAGTCAGTCCGCTATTTCGCAGGCATTTGTTTAGCACTTCAGAAATCAGCTCATTCTTCACATCCAGATTTTCCACTCTGACTTTCTTCGCATCATTTGTGCTGTAGATAAAGGTAAAGTCCGTTTGTTTCTGAATTTCCCAAAGAACCTCATTCAGTGTTACATTTCTGAATTTGGCTGTAACCGTGGTCTGTGCGAATACAGATGCGCGCATCAGCCCTGAAGTCGTAATACAGAGAAAAAGGAACATCATACAAAGACGTTTTCCATATTTCCCAAATCTGGCAACATTACGTAGTTTTTCCATAAAACAGGGATTAATGATTAGTGAATATTTTGATAGTTTTTCCTTCTACTGTGACAGTTACTCTACCCGTTTGCTCCAACAATTTCACCAATGGGGTAATCTCATTATAGCGGTTAACATAGCAACCGAAGCGTAACTCCTTGGTCACCTCATTCTCATAGACTACATCCATATCATACCATCTGGCAAGAGTTTTCATGATGTCGTCCAACCGCTGATCTTTGAAATTGATCTTTCCATGTATCCATGAAGTATAAAATGCAGTATCTACATTGCGTACATTGATCTGGTTGCTGCCCGGAGTAATACAAGCCTGTTCCGATGGTTTCAAAATCCGGTTACTTCCATTTTCAGTCTGTACTTTTACAGAACCGCTGACAAGTGTAGTCTGATATTCTTCGTCTGGGTAAGCTGATATATTAAAAGTAGTTCCTAATACTTCTATTTTCATCCCTTTGGTTTGCACGATAAAAGGCTGTCCGGTTTTGCTTACTTCAAAATAGGCCTCTCCTTCCAGTTCTACCAAACGGCAATCCTGTGCAAACTGAACAGGGAACCGAATGGAACTCATAGAATTCAACTGTACTTTACTTCCATCGCTCAACGTCAGCTGATATTCACCACCACGAGGAACATTTACCTTATTATATGCAAGTTTCTCGGATGTCCGGGCGGGAGCCTGCTGATAATTCAATGCTGTAGAATCCACCTGAATGACTGTACCGTCTTTTTCTTTCAATTCCACACCGGAAGTGGACTTCAAATCAATTGCTTCTCCATTATCCAGAATAAGAACGGCTTTCTTACCACCCGGAACAATTTGCTCCGTTGCTTGAGATAACGGCTGGGGTTCATTACCGCTCTTATATATTGCAACAGTAGCAATAGCCACCGGAAAGATGAAAATGGCAGCATATTTACATATATTCAATATCCGGTTTCTGAACCGATGGCGTTGGATTTTTCTTTGCACTCCCTCCCATCCGTCCTCTGCATGGAAAGTTTGCCGCTTCTGCATATTCTGCTTTATGTTCTCTTCTTTGCAGATTTCCTGAAAAAGGCGTTCGTTTTCGGGTGATTCATTTCTCCACCGGGTCAATACCGCCTGTTCCTCTTCCCCGATTTCATCAGATAAGTATCTGGCAATGAGTCTTGCAATATAGAAATGTTGGTTTATCATAATTCACATGTTTTAATCGTTGTTTATACTAAAACAGGTGAATTGAAAATCAGGGTGTATTGAAAATGTTTTTTTTAAAAAGAAACTATAAAAAGTAAAAAACCAAGTAATAATAGTCTTTCAAATATACACGTAATTTACGGTAGGCAATCTTTTTCTGGGAGTGTACCGTTTCGCCGGAAATATTCAGTGTTTCAGCAATTTCCGGATTGCTTTTTCCTTCAAGCGCCAGTTGCATAATGCTTTTCATTTGTGGTGGCAGTTTTTCAATGGCCTCCACCAATATCCGGTAACTTTCTTCTGCTATGACCTTGTCTTGAAAAAAAGAATCTTTACTCATTTCCAAAACTTTCTGTGCATACTCGTTCATTACCTTGGTATGCTCCAATTCATTCAAAGATTTATTGCGTACCGACGTATAGAGGAATGATTTAATCTGATGCACATACATGAAATCATCGCGCAACTGCCACAATTTCACAAAGCACTCCTGAACAATATCAGCCGCTAATGCATCATTTTCGACATACTGATTAGCAAACATACATAGAGATATGTAATATTTGTCGAATATAGAACGAAACTGCGTCTCATCAGTTAACTTAATACTAATATAGTCTGTTGTGCCAATCACGTATTCTTTATTTTGGTTACAAATATACCATTTGAAAATTATGTAACCAAACAAAAATGAAAAATCACAATCTTTGTTTCATTACAAAACCCTCAAAAAAGTCGTCCCGGTAACTATTACCAATAGCAATTTCATACGATTTTATAAATATATCATTATTGTCAAATGATTCGATGTGATCGGTATTGACTATATAGGATTTATTCACCCGCAAAAAAACAGATTTGGGTAATAAATCGAATATAGCTTTCAGACTCATGCGAGTAATGATACGCTGGTCGTTCAGTTGAAGAATGACGTAATCTTTCAATCCCTCAATAAAAAGAATATCGGAGAAATTCACTTTGAAATACCGGCGTTCTGCCTTTACGAAGAAATATTCAGCGGCAACAATCGTTTCGATAGCTTCTTTCTCTTCTTTCAATAATAGAGAATGGTAGGATAACGCTTTATCCACTGCCTTTTGAAAACGTTCCGCTTCGACAGGCTTGATCAGATAGTCGATTGCATCTACTTCATAGCTATCCAACGCATATTCTGTATAAGCTGTGGTGAAAATAACCAGTGTCTTTTTGGAAATCGTACGGGCAAACTCTATTCCTGTAATCCCGGGCATCTGAATATCCAGAAAAACCAGATCGACTGCCTGTTGCTCCATAAAGTCGGAAGCAGTTGCAGCACTGTTAAAACTGCCTATCAACTGGAGGCTATCGAGTTCGTCTATCAATAACTTCATGGCCTCACGTGCCAAGGGTTCATCATCTACAATGATACAATTCATAATGTTATACTTAAAATTACAGAATAGAGATTTTCATCTTCTTTTTGTTCCAACTTATAATGTTCAGGATACAGTAATCCTAACCTACGCTGAATATTGGCAAGTCCGATTCCACCGACTTTACCCTGCCGGACTGCAACAACCGGTTGAGAATTCTCACACCGGAATTCCAGCCGGTGAGCATCCACCTTAAAAACTACATGGACATACGAAGAATGCTCACTATCAAAACTATGTTTCACCGCATTTTCCACAAAAGGAATGAATAATAAAGGCTGAATCCAAATGGAATCCACTTCTCCCTCCTGCCTCAACGTAAACTGGAAATTGTCACGGCGTATCTTTTCCAGATTCAGGTAGTCATTCAGGAAACAGATATCCGAAGCCAACGAAACTCTTTCACGCGAACTGTCATTAATCTGATACCGTAGCAAATCTTCCAGTTTGAAAAGTACTTTGGAAGCTTCTTCCGGACTTTTCTTTATCAGGACATTGGCATTATTCAGCATATTGAAAAGGAAATGCGGATTGATTTGATTCTTGAGAAATGTCAGTTCGGATTGCAAAGTAGTGGACTCGAGTTCGTCAATGCGCAGATTGTAGCGAAGCCAATGGGTAAACAAAGATATTGTCGTGGAACCTGCCGTGAGAAATCCGATAGTGAGCAACCCGGAAATCACATTGATAGCAGTTGTATACGGATCAGGATTACCCGGCAGAATCACCTCGAAAAGCAATCCTTGAGTAACCGAAAGAAAGATAATCACTGCTATATTTGTAGCTAAAGCCGCCAGCACATACCTCCCCCAACGATTCTTCAGCAAAAGACAGGGAACCAATAAATACAAATTGACATATATCACTATGTTCATTGATGCAAAATACACAAAGCATCCTCCCAAACGACGCCAGAGGGAAACACCCTGCAAAGGCTCATACCCAAAAACATTGATGGCAATCAACAAGAGCACCGCCTGTAACAGCAAATGCCTGTATATCCTGTAATGAGGACTCAACAGAAAAGAGGGGACTGTCAACTCTTTTATGCTTTTATCATTCCGGTTTCTGCCCGTCCTGCCTTTATCATCTTCTTTCCATCCCATCATTCGCCTCCTTTCAGTTCCAGTTGTATACTACATTCCGTCAATAATAGCCCGTAACGGTTGCCATACAGCAAGTTCAATCTCTGCCTGATTCGTTCCAGCCCTTTATCCGCCGACAGATTGACTTCCGGACAAAGGCAAGTAAACCATATCGTGCCCTGTTCCGCTTTCAGATGGATATTCAAAGAAACAGGAGCCGATACCTGCTGTTCACTTATCTGCTCCACTATATGTTTCACAAAAGGAACGAAAAGCAAGGGCGGAACCAACATCCGGTTCACGTCTCCTTCCGAAGTAAACAAGTAGCTGAACCGGGGCTGAAAATTCTGTTCCAATGTCAGGTAGTTGGTAAGGAAAGTAATTTCACTGCCAAGCAAAACTTTGGCCCTACTGCAATCATAAAGTTGATAACGGAGTAACTGGCTTAATTTCATCAATATCTTCGAGGCTGTTTCCGGATCGTCCTGCGTGAGTTGTCCCGCACGATGCAGTGTCTTGAAAAGGAGTTCGGGACTCACCTGTTCCTTCAACTGCTCCACTTCCGACAGCACATGGGCTTTTTCCATTTGCGAGACACGCTGATGATCTACCATCCACTCTTTCAAAAGCAACGTCACCGCCCCTCCTATCATGCAGAGCGTGGTCAGCAAGAAGGAAGAAATATAATCCATTATCATAGGTAGCGAGAAGTAATATTTCCGCACCTGAAGCTCCGGCCAATTTGAGAAAACAGTATATTCCGTTACCATCTGCATTACGAGTGCGGCTATCATGGCCGCAGAGAGCAGTGACAGATAAGCCAGATAACGTCTTTTCAGCAAATATTGCGGGAATAAGTGAAAAAGATTCAGATAGATCACGGCAAGATAGGCGAGCAGGTACAAAAAGGTAAACACATAAACCCATCCCCCCAATACCTCCCGGTAGTCTATAAAAATAATAAAGACCTGATTTAAGGAAATCACGCTTAATATGGCAATAAGCAGCAGATAACGCCCCCATCGAAGCTCCGGGCTTGTGAGAAATCGGTACAATAAGGTGGATTCTTTACTTGCCGTAGCAGTTTCAGTTATCATTCATTTTATATTTAAAAGACGAAGATAGAACTTTTCCAGTTAGAATTCAAGTTTATAACTCACATTTGTCAATACCGTAGAACCATCAGTCGCATCTATTTTCCCGGTTTTCACATTATATTCATGCCCGTAGTGTTCTTTTGCTCCGGTAAAGTTTAGTCCCTTCATGGCAAATTCATGAGATACTTTCCGTTTGTTAATGCGATAGCTGACTGTATAATTACCGATAAACATGGGCGAATACTGTTTGGAGAACGCTTTCGTTTCATCATACTGCACTTCCTTGTCCGGATGATTCATCGTTGCTTCCCTATCGAAAGGAGAATAGCGGTCGCCTCCTTGCAGAGTCAGTTTCAGGTTGACACTAAGGATATTCTGCTTGTTGCGTCCCAGCATCCATTCCTTGCCAATCAGTCCGTTGATGACATAATTACGGTTGAACTTCGTGTTATACCATACACCGTCTCCACCGCGGTAACGGGAGTCGAACCAAGAGCCCGAAATCATGTAATAAAGTCCTTTCTCCAAAAAACGTTCAAGGGTGATGTCAATTCCCACATTACGCCCTCTTCCTTTATTGACCAATGCATCTTCTACGTAGAAGTCGGAGCGGTTGAGTACGGAGTACGAACTGTCTGCCATTACAGGTACGTCGTGAAGGAACTGGATATAAGGTTCTATTTTCAGATTCATGCGGTCGGAAATCTTGTAACCGAAGGACAACATGAGGTGCTGTGCCTTAGTAAAATCCAAGTCTTTGTTGACGGACTTATTTTCCGTCCCTTTCATTTTCACGAAATAGACATCCATTTTCTCCATGCGGCTGTACATACCGTAAGCAAGCGCAAAGGTAGCTTTCGGAGCAGTCTGCCATTTCAGTCCCACACGGGGTTCGACAGACCATTTGTTGTTCAACGTCAGCAACTGCCCGTAGATACCGGCATTCAGTGTCCACCGTTCGCCCAATCCTACGGAAGAGCTGTTGTAGGCGGAAATCAGGCTGGTGGTGCCGTTGCCTTGAGATACGGTTTCCAGTGATTGGGCTTCATAAGGAGCAATGGACAGATTCATATCATAAAACATAGCGGTGTAGGTAAATCCTGTCTTATTGGTAAACCGGTTGCTGAATTTACGGTTGAAAGTGGTCGTCAGTATCAGGTTCGTATGTTTCGACTCGAGATCCATATAGGGAGTGGACTCCAAAGCATGATTGAACAAAGATGCCCCTCCGTCCAGTTGCGAATAGGTGGCGGCAACGGTCGTTCTCAATGATGCATCATTATTGAAGAAATAACGGTGGCTGATACCTCCGGCTGCCATATACTGTTTGTCTTTCGATTCGCTACGGTCACCCAGATACTCCCATTTCTCTGTGTCACGTTCCATGTCGCTTTTGAACTTATCTATCAGGCTGGTTCCCCAGACGGAGAATGTTCCGGCTTTCCTTGTCGGGAAGTTCAGCTTGAAGTTCAAGTCCTGATAATCCATTGTCCCTCCGTCAAGATTCAGCAGTCCGGTGGTAGAGTAACGGTAATTGAAGATATAAGATGCCTTATGCTTCTTGCTCAACGGGCCTTCGGAAGCAACATCAATCCCCATGATTCCCACCTGAATCGTGTTTTCATTCTTTTGATTGTTACCGTTGCGCAGCTTCATATCGAACACGCCGGATACGGCATTTCCATATTCAGCCGGAAAAGCTCCGGTGAAGAAATCGGAATTTCCGAGCACTTGCGAACTAAGGGAAGAAAGGATTCCTCCGCCCAACGTAGCGATATCGGCAAAATGATTCGGATTGGGGATTTCAACATCTTCCAGTCTCCATTGCAGCAGATGGGGCGCATTGCCATGAATGGAAATGCCATTGGATGAAACACTGGGTGCCACTCCGGCAAAAGCGGAAACCAGACGTGCAGGGTCGTCAAACCCGCCTGCGTAACGGCTCGCTTCTTCCACGCTCAACATACGCGCCCCGGTGGTAGCCATTTTATTCATCGCTTCCTCTTTGTTTGTCCGTGCCCGGATCACTACTTCATTCAGTTCGTTCACGCTCTCTTTCAGAGGGATTTCCAGATAGACTTCTTTAGCGGAAGTCACCAATATTTCTCTGAAAATGCCGGGTTCATACCCCATGAACGCTGCTTCTACCGTATGTCTTCCGACAGGGACCTGCGGAAGGGTGAAACGTCCGAGACTGTCCGTTGTCGTCCCTACCCCTTCCTTATCTGACAATTTCACAGTCGCATACGGTATAGGATATTTCGAATCTCCGTCTACTACAATCCCGCGAATCGTCTGCACCGGACGTCCTTTACGCTCTGCCGTCTGCCCGAAAGCAGCTACGGACACAAATAAAGCAATTAATAACAATATCCATCCTCCATAACGATACATTTTCCGCGTGAGCTCCTCACTTAAAACTCTTTCTAAGGTTTTAAGTACTACTCCGCATTCATCTACTGATACTCCCGAACGGAGTGCTACTTCTTCCAGCAACATAGTTTTATTCATCTTCATGACTTATTCTGTTTTCTATTTCGACACGAAGATAAAGGATAGGACATCACTTATTTTTCCAATGAGACGAACACAGCTTGTTTGTAGACAAAATACGGGATTAGCAAGACTTTATTGACATGAAGAATAAAAATCAACCAGAAAAGTCATACACCTTTTTCAATCTGAATGTTCTATTTTTAATATGATATAAAAAACTATTGGTTTGAAAAGAATGAGCTACCCAATACAACCGTATCCTAAACGGTTCATTTCCGTATGGATGAGCTAAATATTACATAGTAAAAAAAGATCTATCATACCACCATTCATTTTAATATTATTCTAATTATCAAAGGAATAAGTATGATAGATCTCTTTTTAAAATATATCTATAAATGAAAAGATTTATAGTATATATTATATTATTGTCTAGCCTTTCCGATCCGGTTTCCACACCGGAATCCCTTTTCCCCTTCACAGACTGCAAGAGAGAACAGTTCCGGAAGTTCTTGCAGCAATTATATTTTAAAGTCCTTTCGTTATCACTGGAAGCCCGAAGAATCCTTTCTGCAAAGTCAGTGTCTTTGTTTTGCCTTGCCGGGTCTTATTATAGGTAGAGAGTGATACGTGCAACGTTTCCACAGTTCCATTCTCAAAGGCCACCTGTAGATAGTATTCCTTACGCACACCATCCGACACATAACGCCGCTTACCTACCCGGCGTGTCTTCTTATACGTCTTCTGAAGTTTCTTCTGCACGATAACTTTTTCATCCTGCGTGGAAGCAGGATCCGCCAGACAATAGTTTCCCACCAGAAACAATGCATAGCTGACAGCTCCCACACAAACCACATGGCAAAGCAGATTGAGGGTTTTATCACTTCCTGCCGTCAACCATGTCCACTTTTTATAAAGAGGAAGTGTAAGAATAGCAATCACTAAAGCCACTCCGACAGGTATCCACCAACTGGCCAACGTATCTTCATAAACAACGTAACCGACAGCACACGAAATAATAACTATAAAAAGCATCAGTACACGAAGCACCTTAATAAATACCGATTTCATAACATTGCAGTTTATGCCTGCAAATATACAGAATTAGTCAGATAAAAGAGACAGTCGTGCCATCAAATAGCAAACGGTAGATTCCGCTCCCTGATTCAAATTGATGTTATTTTCTTCCAGTCCGTCATAGCAACCACCGGTAGCAGGATTGTAAACAATCTGATGTAAATGGTTATTGCCCAGAAACCAGTTGAAAGCATCTTTTTGCATACGAAGATATTTTTCGTCCTTAAATACTTGATAAAAGGTCTTCAGAGCAATCACCATGCCCGCCACGTCTACGGGCTGTTCTCCAAATCCATGACTGCTCTTCCCTTTGTGCATCCATCCCTGATTGGAAACCACCTGAATACGACTGCCTACAAATACTTTTTTCAATAAGAATTCGAAAGATTCATGGGCTATTTCTTTATACTCCTCTCTGCCAATAGCCAGATGGGCCAACAACATTGCTTCCGGCAAAATGGCATTATCATAAGTGAGATATGCCTCAAACCATCGCCAATGCACTTCTGCCGTTCGACGATATATCTGCGCCAGTTTATTGGCCAACAGCCAGATGCACGCATCGGTCTGCGCCGAAGGACATTCACGGCTATAATAGTAGAATCCCTTGAGCATAAAAGCAATGCTACGGGGAGACTCTATCCGGTCGAACCGTTGGAAGGTACGCTTGAGAATAGCTTCCGCCTCCTCTTTCCACGGAGCGGGAAAATGCCCGGCACAAGAAATAAAATATCCCAAAGCGCAAACAGCCCGTCCATTACTATCGTCCAGTCCCACTTCCTCATTTTGCAAAGTGAATATTCCATCTTTATCCACGTAATTCAAAAAAGAGCCGTCCGGCTGCTGACAGTAACGGATAAAATTCAAGTAGGTCTTGACATACCGCTCTTTCACTTTTCCCTGTCCCGTAGCAACCACCTGACACATCGCCATTAACGCACGTGCCGTATCATCCAATGTATAGCCGGTGGAACTGTCCGGACGATTTCCTTTCGAAAACTGGATAATTCCCCACTGGCGGCTCATGCGCCGGATATGGTAAGTGTCTATGGGAGGCAGAGAGTAAATCAGTTCCTCTTCCACCCTGCCCGTTTTCTGGAAAAGAGACGCATAGGCAATAGCCACATTTTCCCAAGCTGTAGCCGCTGTCTTCTGCAGACCGACCAGTTTCATCTGAGTCCGCAACTTTTCATCAGCAAGCAGATGATTGGCAGCTTCGGACAACTGCTCCGAATTCTTAAAGTCGAAGATGATACCGGAATCATCACTCAACAATTCCAATGCATGGGGAATAGGGGTAGCTATAATCGGGCATCCGCAGCTTAACGCATAAACAAATGTCCCGCTCACTGCCTGATTCGGGTCACTTGAAGTAAAAAGATACACATCTGTCAACTGCAAATATTCCAATAAGACGGGAAGTTCAAGATATTGATTGATAAAGAGCACATGTTCTTCCAGATGCAACTCCTTTATTTTCGCTTCCAACAGATTACGATATTTCTCTCCTTCTACTTTCAGCACCCCCGGATGCGTTTTGCCGATAATAAGGAATATCACAGAAGGATTCGTCTTCACAATGGCCGGTAAGGCATCCAATGTGGTTTCGATACTTTTGCCGGGACTGAGCAGCCCGAAGGTAGAAAGCACACGCCTGCCCGAAAGCTGATAAAAATCTTTTAATTTGCTCTTATCTCTGAACGATACTAAATGGGTACCGTGAGGAATCACCGTAATTTTATCTCCATCTGCCTGATAATCCCGCAGGAGAATCTCCCGGGAGTTTTGTGTCATGACTACCAGATTCGCACAGGTAGCCATCATTCTTCCCACACTCCGGTAAAGGGCGGGTGAAGGTTGCGCAAGTACTGTATGAAAGACAAGAATCACGGGTTTGAGAAGTTGTTGCAACATTTGCAGAAAAGCTTCTTCCTGCGCTGCATATAATCCGAATTCATGCTGCACCAGCACCATTTTAACTTCAGAATTTTCATTCAACTGTCTGGTTAAAGTAGCATATGCAGAAATATCCGACGTATCAAGAACATACTCGACGTCTTCCGTACAAGTCTGTTTTTCCGTATCGGACTCCACTGCACATATCTTTATGGAGTAAGATTCTCCAAACTTTGAAAGGATAGCCCGGATCAAGTCCTGGGCAAAAGTGGCTATGCCACATTCACGAGGAGGATAAGTAGTAATACATATTATTTTTCTCATTTGATTTGTTTTATTAATTCATCTAACAACTCTGTCAGTTGCACTGACACGCAAGCCACATATTTGTCGGCTGCTCCATAATAGATATAGAGAGTGTCGCCAAACAGGGCTGTGCCCGTTGGAAAACAAACTCTATTGACTACACCGGACAGTTCATATTCTGCCTCGGGAGTGAACAACGGATAAGGCAAACGGGCTATTTCAATAGCCGGATTGTCTATATCCAACAAAGCCGCACAGGCGGAATAAACATAGCCGGAAGGAGTATCATATACACTATGATAAATCAACAGCCAACCGGCCTTTGTCTCTATCGGGGGACATCCGGCTCCGATGTAACTTGATTCATGATCGTGATAAGGCGCCAGCAGGATGCGTTTGGCGAAATTCTGATAGTATCTTTTCCAGAACTCTTTCGTCAGCATATCAAAACGCTCTACCGCCACATACTGGATGTCAGGACGAATACGATGCATAAAATAAAACTTCCCGTTGATTTTCCGGGGAAAGAATACTACGTTCTTATCCATCATATAAAGCGGATGCCCTTTCTCGTTAGTTGCCTCACGTTTATTGCCGGAGCGGAAATATTTACTGATAATGGCCTGCTGGGTACGAAGCTGTTCCCGGAATTGCGGATAGGTTATCTGGGAAGTAATGATGCCTTTCTTCTCAAAATGTCTCAAATCCGAAGAAACGGCGAGAGCACCGACAGCACTGTATCCGTCATAGGCTGTATAAGTGAGATAATAGAGATCCTCTATCTTTACGATCCGGGGATCTTCCACTCCTTGGCACTCATACTCAAACTCGGAAAACAGCAATGGAGCCACATCCCTCTCTACCACCGTCAAAGGACCTTCAAGCCGGCAATAACCGATGGATGAATAGTTTCCTTTTTTGACTGCACGATAAAACATATGCACCGTATTTCCTTCGACAATCACTGCCGGATTCATCACACCTTCGTTCTCAAACTCAAGCGAAGTTCTTTCCAATATAACACCTTCCCTTTTTACATGTACCATTATGTCCTTGGTATTATACTCATTCCTTTGTCACTCTTACTCTGCTTCTCTCTCTGATAATCAGTCAGTACTTTAATCTTCTTGTCCGACTTTTCTTTCTTTGCTTCTCTTTTTTTCTCTTGACCTTTCATAATTCATTTCTTTTTTAGGATAGTTTATATTCGGGGATAAAATAGACGGGATTTCCTTTTCTGCAAGTTACGGTATTAATTTCCGGTAATACGATAAACTTCTGATTATTATTCTTTTATAACAGTAAAGTACATTTAAGGTAGCAAATGAATAGCCAACGAATACTTATAAGTACAAAAACATAGCATATAAGATCCAAACAATAAATGCCGTTAAATATCAACACTTTACCAAATTACCATTCCAACCAATAAGCATATTGGAATTTTATTGACAACTCACGATAGGATGAGAATGATAGAATAATAGAAAAGACAGAAAAAACTCATTTTAAACATGGTGACGGTATCCACTTATGATAGTGACGGTATATTCATGGGATAGGGTAACCATCCCGACCGGATAGTGACGCTATCTTTCTGCTTGGAAAAGAGCATAAAAAAAGGCTATCTATCCCAGACAGCCAATCTTTTGTTAACCTTAAATCTAATACTATGAAAAACACATTGCAAAGATACGGACTTTCTGCATATCTCCAAATTTTCAGGCTCAAGCAGCGTATCTTATAACATGGTTTAATAGAAGTAACAGTTTCGTTAACATTTAACATAAATCCATCGGATATTAACGAATATCCGATGGAGTAGATTCAGAGATTACTCATATCGTAATGAACGAGCAGGTTTGCTCATTATTATTTTCATTGTCTGGAAAGCCACTGTCACAAATGAGATAAACAGCATCAGCAATACAGGTACTATAAAGAACCATGCTTTGAGATCGCAGTGCCGCACTGACCTTGTTTGGATGCCAGCAATTAGCCCAATACGACCAGCTGAAACCTATCCTGCAGGAAAAAGTATTCATTCCGTTCTTCACCATCAAATCTGAAGGAACCGGTATCGGGTTAAGTCTCTGCCGACAAATCATCCGTAACCACAACGGTCATCTGTCTATTTTGGAAAGCCGTCCCGGTAAAACAGTTTTTCATATCGACATTTCACTGTAAAACAAACCTTTCACGGTCTTCGAGTGTTTATTATCATATAAACGAATTTTACACGATATGAGCACCAAAGAACAATACTGGAAATATTCCCTCATTGTCATCATCCTGTTTATGGGAGTCATCATCTTCCGCCAAATCACTCCTTTTCTGGGGGGATTGCTGGGAGCACTCACCATCTACATTCTTGTACGCGGACAGATGAATCATCTGGTAGAAAAACGAAAGCTGAAACGAAGCATCAGCGCACTGTTGATTACCGCAGAAACGATTTTCGTCTTTCTTATCCCTTTGGGGTTGACTGTCTGGATGGTGGCAAACAAGTTACAAGATATCAATCTGGATCCACAGACCTATATTGCACCTATTCAACAGGTAGCAGAATTCATCAAAGAGAAAACAGGATACGATGTATTGGGAAAAGATACGCTGTCATTCATCATGTCCATACTTCCCCGTATCGGACAAATTATAATGGAAAGCATCAGCAGCCTTGCCATCAACCTGTTCGTCATGATCTTTGTGCTTTATTTCATGCTGATTGGAGGAAAAAAGATGGAAGCTTATGTCAATGACATTCTGCCATTTAATGAAACCAATACGCAGGAAGTCATTCACGAAATCAATATGATTGTCCGTTCCAATGCTATCGGTATTCCCTTACTGGCTATCATCCAAGGAGGCGTGGCTATGATAGGCTATCTGCTTTTCGGAGCACCCAACATACTGATGCTGGGATTCCTGACCTGCTTTGCAACCATCATTCCGATGGTAGGTACGGCATTGGTATGGTTTCCTGTAGCCGCTTATCTTGCCATCAGCGGAGACTGGTTCAACGCCATCGGGCTTTTTGGCTATGGGGCTATCGTCGTATCGCAATCGGACAACCTTATCCGGTTCATCCTCCAAAAGAAGATGGCGGATACGCATCCGCTTATCACTATTTTCGGAGTAGTCATCGGCCTGCCGATATTCGGGTTTATGGGAGTCATCTTCGGTCCATTGCTTCTTTCATTATTCTTTCTTTTTGTGGATATGTTCAAGAAAGAATATCTCGACTTGCGAAATAACCTCCCATCGAGATGACGGAACTACCGAAAAATTGTGTACTTTTGCGGCTGTAAAAACGACACTAAAATTTGATGGAAACATTTACATTCAATACTGTCGAACTGATTCTTTTATCGGCGGCAGGTATTCTTTTTATCATTCAGCTCATTTATTATTTCGGCCTGTACAATCGAATACATGTCCATAATAAGGCTGTGGACAAAGAAGAGGCGCATTTCACACGAGAACAGCCTCCACTTTCCGTGATTCTCTGCGCACGCAATGAGGCTGAAAATCTTCGTAAAATTCTACCTGCCATTCTGGAACAGGACTATCCACAATTTGAAGTGATTGTCATCAATGATGCTTCCACAGATGATACCGAGGATATATTGGGAGTGATGGAAGAAAAATATCCTCATCTTTACCATAGTTTTACACCCGAAAGTGCACGCTATATCAGTCATAAGAAACTGGCTCTGACGTTAGGCATCAAAGCCAGCAAACATGACTGGCTGGTATTTACGGAAACAAACTGTATGCCCGCCAGCAACCAATGGCTAAAACTGATGGCACGTAATTTCACTCCACAGACTCAAATTGTGTTGGGATATAGCGGATATGACCGCACAAAAGGATGGTTGCACAAACGTACTGCATTCGACGCTTTATTCCAGTCCTTGCGCTATCTGGGATTCGCGCTAGCCGGAAAACCTTATATCGGTATCGGACGCAACCTGGCTTACCGAAAAGAACTATTCTTTCAACAGAAAGGTTTCTCCAAATACCTGAATCTTCAACGTGGAGAAGATGATTTATTCATTAATGAGCTAGCTACCTCCTCCAACACCCGTGTTGAAACAGACTTCAACGCTACCACACGAATACAGCCCGTATATCGCTACAAAGATTGGAAAGAAGAAAAGGTTAGTTATATGGCTACTGCCAGATTCTACCATGGAATACAGCGTTACCTTCTGGGATTTGAGACACTCTCCCGTTTGTTATTCTATATTACCTGTATAGCAGGTATCGTATTCGGGATTCTTAATTTCCACTGGCTGGTAGCAGGCATCGCATTCCTGATCTGGTTACTGCGCTTTACAATACAAGCTGTCGTTATCAACCGCACGGCCAAAGAAATGGGTGGAGGACGGAAATACTATTTCTCGTTACTTGTTTTCGACCTTATCCAACCTGTACAGTCATTGAAGTTCAAACTCTGCCGTTTCTTCCGGGGAAAAGGGGATTTCATGAGAAGATAAACCGGATTTCGTGAGAAGGCAGACTTATTATTGAATCAATCGCTGCATATAAATAGCATCCGAACCATCGTGATAATAGCATGGCTTTATTCCTGCAGGAATAAAGCCATTTTTCATATATAGTCCGATAGCGGAAGTATTGGTCACTTTCACTTCAAGCGTAATCTTTGCAGCCTTACATTCGCCGGCCGTCTGAATCGTCTGATCCATCAATACCTGCCCCAGTCCTCTTCCTCTATAATCCGGATGAACAGCTATCGAATAGATTCTTAAATAGCGAGTTCCCCCATGAAATAACAGGGAAACATAAGCAATCACCCTATCTCCCTCCATCATCACATAGAAAGTTCCTTTCGAACGACTTATCAGATAGGCAAACTGCTCCTTTGAGAAACTGTCTTCCCGAAAACACTCCCACTCTATTTCCAAAATAGCGGGAATGTCTGCCTGCTGTGCTTTACGGACGACTATCGGCTCCATAATCAATAATGTTTCGTTTCTAACGCTTGTTCAAAGTGATTCAACAAACGGTAATACATTTCATCACCGATAATGGCATCTTCCAGTCCATGATCAATGCTCGGATTATCATTGATTTCAATTACATAAGCCTTATCATCCACCATTTTCAGATCGACTCCATACAACCCTTTTCCTATCAGATTGGCAGCCTTAACAGCTGTATCCAATACCACACGAGGCACCTGATAAATAGGAATCGTATCTACCAATCCACAACGGCTTCTGCCCGAATCATAATGACAGTAAATCTGCCAGTGTCCTTTTGCCATATAATATTTGCAAGCATAGAGCGGTACACCGTTCAATAAACCGACACGCCAGTCAAACTCCGTTGGAGTAAATGCCTGTGCCAGCAAGATAGCCGATTTTTCAAACAGTATCTTCAGACTGGCTTGCAACTCTTCTTCGTTCGACACTTTTTTCATACCAATGGAATAAGAGCCATCCGGTATCTTCAGGATAAAAGGAGCGCCTACCTGTTCGCTTATCTGTTCGAACGAATGATGGTTGGATTGAAAAATCAATGTAGACTTGGGAGCAGGTATCTTTTCTTTCTCAAAAAGTTCTTTCAGATACACTTTATTCGTGCACCGGATGATAGACAGCGGATCGTCAATGACAGCCATTCCGTTTTGTGCAGCCAACTGTGACAAATGGAATGTATAATGATTGAGCGACGTTGTAGTACGAATAAACAAGGCATCAAATTCGAGCAAACGAATAGCGTCATCTTCGGTAATCATCTCCACATGGATATTCATTTTCCTAGCTACCTCCGTCAATTTGTGCAGAGCGCCTTTATTGCTGGGAGGAAATTTCTCCTGTGGATCGACCAATACAGCCAGACTATAGCGGGAAGCCTTTGCCGACTTCGGTGCACGCCATATTTTCTTGTTAAAGTTATCCAGCGTATTGGCAAAAAAATCCTGCTCTTCATCATTGAGCTGATTCAGGGAAAGAAAATGAATACCCTCAATCTGATTTTTGGGATGAGTATTCAAAGCCACTCTCAACAATGGACAAGGGTAATTCTCGAAAATAAAACGTGCAATCCGTTCCAGACCTTTTTCCCGGCATTTGCCAAAGTAGATATTCAGATACCAGATATCATCCTTGATGTCATTCTTCTGTATCCATTGATAGCAAAGGGCTTGCAGACTACGATCCATCCGCACCCCCGTTCCGGCCTCCATTTTGTTGATGATATCAACATCCGGAATGACTTTCTGTCCTCTCGTTTGGGCTAGCAGCGAACAGTAATACCCTTCAGAGTTATAACTGTAATCATTGCTAAGATTAATAACTAACTTCCGGTCTTTCTCCACCGGCTTGTTTTTCAGATAGTCGGAAACAGTCAGGACACTACTTGTCTCATAATACGGTTTCCAGTCATCCAGATTATCCAACAGAATTAACACATTATTCATAATGGTTAAAAATTAAACCTACAAGAGGATATTAAGTAAATTGGGCGCAAATATAGACATATTATTCACTCCACATCACGCAATGGACCAAATTATTTTTGCAGTAAAAATCAGATAGGAAAAAAGAGGATTATTCGTATCTCATGGAGCTTGCCGGATTGATCTTAGTGATCAGAAATGAAGGACCAATCAGCATCAATACAGATGCAAACAAAGTGCCGAGATTAATCAAAACGAAAAGTAATACATTAAAGGAAACCGGAACAGTATCCACATAGTAAGTCTCCGGATCAAGTTTAAACAGTCCGAACTGTGACTGAAGAATACAGAAAGCCAAACCAATGGCATTGCCCCAAAGCATGCCTTTACCAATCAAAAAGACTGCAAACCAAAGAAAGGTTCTACGAATCGTGAAATTGTTGGCTCCCAATGCTTTTAAAATACCAATCATATTGGTACGTTCGATGATGATTATCAACAGGCCGGAAATCATAGTAAAACCGGCCACCCCTATCATCAGAAACAGGATGACCCATACATTCAAATCCAATAAGTCGAGCCAAGCAAATATCTGCGGATTCAACTGTTCGATATTACGCACATAATACACACCGCCCAGTTTATCCATCCGGTTATCTATATCAGTTGCGATTTCATACGTTATGTCCTCCAGTTTATCGTAATCTTTCACCTGTAACTCTACACCGGTCACCTGCTCCGGTTGCCAGCCGTTCAACCGATTCACCAGATTAAGATCCGTCAATAAAAAGAGATTGTCGTATTCGGAAAAGTTCGTTTGATAAATTCCGGCAATTGTCAGACGCCGGGCACGGATATCGTCCTGTATATAATAGGTGTATATCTTGTCTCCCAGTTTCAACTTCATCTTAGTGGCCAACGCCTTGGAAATAAGCACCTGATTGGAAGAAACAGAATCACTGAAAACAGGTATCTCGCCTTCCACCAAATATTCCTTTATAAAATGAGGGTCAAATTCCGGACCTACGCCTTTTAATACCATTCCCTGAAAAGCATCATCCGTCTTAATCATTCCCGGTTTAGTAGAAAAACGCTGTACATGACTTATTTCCGGATAATCAGCAAGAGCAGTCATCATACTGTCTCCTACCACAATCGGATGAGTTTCGTAAGAACTGACCGCATCCAGATTGGTAATCTGGATATGCGATCCGAACCCTATAACTTTATTTCTCACTTCACTTTTAAACCCGATGACTACCGCCACTGCAATAATCATTACAGCCAAACCAATAGCAATACCCGCCATAGCAATGAGGACCGCAGGACGTGACACCTGCTTTCCGCCATCGCTTTCACGATAGATACGCCGGGCTATGAAAAGTGATAGAGACAATTTGTATAAATACTTAATACCTGATACTTAATACTTAAATTTATTCCGTTCTTCCCGGATACACTTCCAAAGCCTTCTGCAAGACAAAAAGTGCACGGGTTAAATCTTCTTTCTTCAATACGTAAGCAATACGAACCTGATTGATTCCGGAACCCGGGGTGGTATAAAAACCGGAAGCCGGAGCCATGAATACAGTCTGACCTTCATACTCAAAATCAGAAAGACACCACGCACAGAACTTATCAGAGTCATCTACCGGAAGTTTGGCCACTGTATAGAAAGCTCCCATCGGAATGGGTGAATAAACACCGGGAATACGGTTTAAACCGTCAATCAGGCATTTACGACGCTCAACGTATTCATCATACGTCTCACGATAATATTCTTCCGGAGCGTCTAAAGAAGCCTCTGCGGCAATCTGTCCAATCAATGGAGGACTTAGGCGTGCCTGGCAGAACTTCATGACAGCATCACGTATTTCTTTGTTTTTGGTAATCAACGCACCGATGCGGATACCACATTCTGAATAACGTTTGGATACGGAGTCAATCAGTACGACATTATTCTCAATTCCTTCCAGATGGCAGGCAGAGATATAAGGAGATCCTGTATATATAAACTCACGATATACTTCATCGGAGAAAAGAAACAAATCATACTTCTTCACCAAGTCACGAATCTGATTCATTTCACGACGAGTATACAAATAACCGGTCGGATTATTCGGATTACAAATCAGGATTGCTTTGGTACGTTCATTAATCAGTTCTTCAAACTTCTCTACTTTCGGAAGGGAAAAGCCTTCTTCAATGGTCGTAGCAATAGTGCGAATCTTTGCTCCGGCAGAGATGGCAAATGCCATATAGTTAGCGTATGCAGGTTCCGGAACGATAATTTCATCTCCCGGATTCAGACAAGAAAGAAAGGAAAAAAGTACGGCTTCCGAACCTCCCGATGTAATGATTATATCGTCTGCAGTCAGATTGATATTAAACTTTGCATAATATCCCACTAATTTCTCGCGATAGCTACGATAACCGGCACTGGGACTATATTCCAGTACTTTACGATCAATATTGCGTATCGCGTCAATCGCGGCCTGAGGAGTGGGCAGATCAGGCTGTCCGATGTTCAGGTGAAACACATGGACTCCGCGTTGCTTGGCAGCATCTGCCAAAGGAGCCAGCTTTCTGATAGGAGATGCAGGCATCTCGTTTCCGCGAATGGATATGGTTGGCATAATTTTATTGACTATTTTACAATTTACTATTTACTATTTAACTTGGAGCTGCAAATGTACGCAATAATTTGAATACAGAGACATAAAAACTTTAAAAACCTTAGCAAGGTTAAAATCGTTATGGTAATTTGAAAAGAAAGCTATACATTTGTCATACAGAAAACTTAAAACAATATCATAATGACCATACACCTTATCTCATTCGCCTCAATCCTTCACAAACAATCCTCGCTAAGAGGCTCGCACGAAGCTATTTTAAGCGAGATTGAAAAATATTATACTGTAAAGCTGGTCGACTATCAAGATATGGACAAGCTTAATAGTGATGATTTCAGAATCATTTTCATCGCTACCGGCGGGGTGGAAAGACTGGTCATACAGCATTTCGAAAACCTTCCCCGCCCTGCCATTTTACTGGCGGACGGCATGCAGAACTCCCTTGCAGCTGCATTGGAAATCTCTACCTGGCTGCGGGGACGCGGAATGAAAAGTGAGATTCTACACGGTGAACTACCAGCCATTATCCTGCGTATCCATACACTTTATAATAATTTCCGGGCACAACGTTCCTTATTCGGCAAACGTATCGGAGTCATCGGAAGTCCTTCTTCCTGGTTAGTGGCCAGTAACGTGGACTACTTGCTGGCTAAGCGCCGTTGGGGAATTGAATATGTAGATATTCCATTGGAACGGATTTATGATCATTTTCAACAAATCACAGATGACCAGGTAGGAGCGTCATGCGCGGCTGTAGCATCTCAAGCTCTTGCCTGTCGCGAAGGGACTCCCGAAGATTTAATCAAATCAATGCGACTATACCGGGCGATAAAAAAGGTATGTCAGGAAGAAAATCTGGAAGCACTGACATTAAGCTGTTTTAAACTGATTGAACAAATCGACACTACCGGATGCGTGGCATTATCTTTATTGAATGATGACGGGATAATAGCAGGTTGTGAAGGAGATCTCCAGTCTGTTTTTACGCTATTAGCAGTTAAAGCACTTACGGGTAAAGACGGATTTATGGCAAATCCTTCCATGATCAATACCCGTACTAATGAACTGATATTGGCACACTGCACCGTAGGTCTCAAACAAACGGAGAGATATATTATCCGAAATCATTTTGAAACAGAAAAAGGAATTGCCATACAAGGGTTACTTCCGACGGGGGATGTAACGATCATAAAATGCGGCGGTGAATGTCTGGATGAATATTACTTATCTACAGGAACATTAACTGAAAATACCAATTATATTAATATGTGCCGTACACAAATACGCATCCGCATGAATACTCCAACAGAGTATTTCCTGAAAAATCCGTTGGGAAATCATCATATTATGGTTCATGGAAATTATGAAGATACGTTGAATGAGTTTTTCCAGGCGAATGCTTGTAAGCGGACAGAATAGCACTCTCTATTAATTTCTCAAAGAAGGCACTTTACTGATAAGCAAAACAATTCATCCGCTTATTAAGAAAGTGCTTTTTATACAGGTATATCCATACAAAATAAAATTTACCAAATAAAACCACCATTTATAATAGAAGATATGAAAACTAAATGATACTTTTGTATATCAAAACAATCTCATATCTAATATCATGGAATCTGAAGACGTCATCCGCAAACATTCTATTAGTGTTCTTTTCAGAATAGCTTTATTTATCTTAGTATACATCGGACTCATTGCATTGGGAGTGTTCCTGTTATGG
This sequence comes from Bacteroides sp. L008, assembly GCF_040812255.1. Classification (NCBI taxonomy): domain Bacteria; kingdom Pseudomonadati; phylum Bacteroidota; class Bacteroidia; order Bacteroidales; family Bacteroidaceae; genus Bacteroides; species Bacteroides sp. L008. The sequence goes on from NZ_JBFNXO010000001.1 coordinate 2,030,644, forward strand.
ATAGCATACCGGTTTGCCGTCTGGGGATTTCTGCATTTTACAGCCATCTCCAGTTTCAGGCTGATTTTGATATTGATAGGAGCAATGATAGGCGGAATCGGTTTTTCTGTCATGTTCGGTATTTATCTGGTTAAGTTCATATTCTCCAAAACCCAGAATATCAATGCAAATAGAAGACTCGTTACCGAAGCAGAGTGCCCTGCATTGTTCAATGCTATTCGTGAGGTGGCTTCTGCAACCCAATGTCCGATGCCTAAAAAGGTGTATTTATCACCGGACGTCAATGCATGTGTCTTTTATGACACAAGTTTCTGGAGTATCTTTTTCCCTGTAAAAAAGAATCTGGAAATTGGCTTGGGATTATTCACTTCCACCAATACTTCGGAACTGAAAGGCATTCTGGCTCATGAATTCGGACATTTCTCACAGAAAAGTATGAAAATAGGTTCCAGCGTTTATATTACGAATACTGTTTTATACAATCTTGCTTTTCAAGAAGACAAGTGGGATCAATGGGTAGATAAATGGTGTATGCTACCGGTTCAGCTTCTTGCCGTTTTCGGAATGTTAACCAGACGGTTCACTAATCTGGTGAGAAAGATTCTACAGAATATGTACAAAGTGGTCAACCGTTCCTATTTCCGTTTGTCCCGGCAGATGGAATATGACGCAGATGCCATCGCATGCAGCTATGTAGGCAACCAGGTTTTTGCATCCGCATTACGAAAAATCGAGGTTTTGGGAACTACTTTTGAAATCACCCGAAACGGACTGACTGACCTTTCCGAAGAGAAAAAGAAAGTCAGCAACATTTTTGAATCGCACCAGATTATCACAGATTTCATTACTTATAAAAATCAAATACCCCTCCGCTCTCAAAGCTTAATGAACAAAGATATTCCATCACAATATCCGGAATCGAGGATTGTTGTTGAAAATGTATGGGATACCCACCCATCATTAAGCAGCAGAATATCACATTTACCGATACAGAGCGGAGAAATATCCGAAAATGACTTATCATCTTCCTGGACTTTATTACCTGACAAGTATAAAGAAGAAATATCCCAAATCATAGAAGCACAAATTGCAGAAAACACACAAACCCCGGAAGATGAAATGAAAATTATCTCCAACGAAGACTTTACGCAATGGTATAAGGAGTATTATCGCAAAAACACAATCCCCGAAGAATATCAGACCTTTCTGCAAAGGGATATAGCTACATTTGACAGAAGTCTGGTTACCATCGAAGAAACAGAAAATCCATTTTCTCTATCCAATAGTGAGATAATAAAAGAATACTCAATAGCCACAGACGATTGGAATACACTATGCAGTGTCTACAACAAAGAATTGGAAATAGAGAGTATTTCTTATCTCGGAGAAAAATGCTCCATTGACAAACTTCCCATGGATAAGCACCGGACATATATACTTTCCTTATTCGAGAAAATAAAACAAATAGACCATGATATTTATAAGTATATATTATACCGCGTAATGGACGATGTTTCATTAAAAGAAAAAGTCAATTCATTGTATAATGCTATTTTCTTTGTGAAAGAATTTAAAGACCAATACGACATTCCTTTAACCGATCAAATCAATGCACTCATTGCAGAATTTAATCGACCTATAAACCGCGATGAAGAAAATATCAAGCAACTCAAAAAGACAGTTAATGCTCTCGAAAAAGATATAAAACAAACGATGAGTATGTGTGATTGGAAAATACTGTCAGAAGTTACTGTACCGGAAACTATCAATCAGTTGAAATCATTCGTTGAAAGTCCCAATGATGAGTCAGAGCTCTCCGAGATTAATATTGAATATGTCAACACAATGATCCAATCTAAAGTTTTCTATTCTTATTTATTAGATAAAGTAGATAAGGATGCGAAAATAAAGCTTGGGAATATCATTGATAATATCGTTCAACAAAAATAAATGTATCATCCTGCTGACATACTGATAAAAATGAATCCTAAAAGCTGGACAATCAGCTTTTAGGATTCATTCCGTATTATCTTTTATCTACTCCGAAAACTAATATTGCAAGTTAATTTCAAATAGAGTTATCTTATTTGCAGTCAGAGCAGTAGCATTCTCCAATGTATAATCAAACATCACCTTTTGTCCGGCCTCATTTATTCCCACAAATTCAAAGATTCTACCAGCCAAAGTCTGTTTAGGAAGAACTCCCCTATATACATCTCCCGCTTTCATTAATGTGATAGTAGATAATGAAGCAGATGCGTCGGTTTTAGTTGTTGCAGTCTGGTTGATTAAATCTACAGATGAACCAGTTAGCACATTAAGCAGAGCAACCGAAGTCAACGTAACACCATCCGGCAAAGCCGGTTTTACTTCAATCTGCGCCATCATATGCCCAAACTGTAAACTGACAGCTCCCTCTCCCGGAAGAGCCTTTTCATTCTTAGCTACTAACAAATCACTCTGTGCGTAACCATTATCCTTTGACTGATCAGACAAAACTGTAAAATCAAAATTTGTGGTCGGATGATCCCCATAAGGATAATAAGCATAAAAATTGATAGGCGAATTATCCAATGGATAAGTGATTGATTTATCCGCGAGCCACTTTCCGTTGCCAGTGTAAGCATACATAACATTCTGGTTCAACACCTCTGATGCTCCGCGTTTTACACCAAAAACTCCTATCTGGTCATCCTCAACGAAAGAAGTGACTTTTCCCTCTGTAACGGTTCGCGTCTTTGATATATTCACATCGAAGTTGACTACCTTAGCAGATGGAACCAATTCATTCTCTGCATCCTGACTACAAGAAGTAAAACTCCCTATAAATGCAGACATTACCAATAGTATATTAAATCTTTTCATATTATTCACTGTTTAATTCTCTTTTACCTTTGTCAAAGATACATGATCCAAATAGAAATTCGAATTGGTAGCCGTTGGATAGAAACCAATGTAGAAATCATCATAATCGGCTACAGAAGCATCCGTGGCGTCAGCATCCGCATAAGAAGCTCTTCCGCTTACTCCCATTCTCGCAAAATTATAAGTGACGGAATATTCCACGTACTCTGATGTTGCAGTTACTTCCTTGTAAGTCGGATATTTACCGCCTACAAGTACAGTCAATAATGGACATTTGCTTGTTGACGTTCTCACAAAGCAATTAATTTTTCCGGTTCCCTTTACTCTGAACTTCAGAATATATTCGCCTAGCTCTGCCTTACTCATTCGATACCCAACAAAAGACTGATACCATCCGGCTGTACCTCCGGTGTGAGACAGATATAACACATTATGATTCAATTGCTCATCTAATTGTATCGTCGAATTCCACCATACAGATGTAGCATTTACCGTTTTGAACCAACTATCCATAGGAATGCCACTATTAGCAGCAAACGGATTATTCCCAGCAGAGGCTTTCAAATCACCCAATAACAGACTGGAGATAGGTCTCACCAAAAAACTAGAGCCATTTCCTTGAATCACATTATCATCTTCTTCCCAGTCCTTAATAGGCTCTTCATCCATACTGATAAATTCAATCTTATCCAAGCTGACTTTAACCACTCCACTATAACGAATTCCACTCTTAATCTCCGATAACCAGCTCGCCAAACTGATCTTTTCTGTTCGTCCCCCCATTCCGGGAAGAACAATTTCGACGTAATATCCATTAGTGGCTGTCGACGGTAAGATACGTCCGGACGCTCCATTTCCCTCACTTTCCTCATACGCAGGAAGCAGAATGTCCTGCACATTTGTTATATCCTGAATACTTCCTGTCAACAGATAAAAATTCGCTTTGGTAGGCAGCCCCGTCAACTTAATGGTAGCATTTACCAAATACTCATCCTTTACTCCATCTCCGGCTTCCAACTCTACATTCAACTCTGCAACTACCGGACGAAGTTCCATCATTGTTTTCTTATTATCCCTATTCAATCCTTTACTATTATTGGCATACACAAAGCTGAAATTATCCGCTACTGTCTGATCCGCAATATTCAAAGGGTATAAGTCATCCTTTAGATTATCTTTATACGGGTAGTAAGCCACTATATCGACTTTACTTCCATCTTCAGGATAATACAGTACTTCATCTGTGGAAACAGGAGAAAAATATCCAACAGGATAAACAGTGGCTTTATGCTTTATATTATGATAGGGCATGATGATCTCCGTTGAATTGGCTTTCAGCATAGAAACACCGATCATCTGATTATTTTCCCATTGTACACCCGACTCATCCACATCAAATGTATACACTGTGCCCTGTATGACTGCGGGAGTTATGATCGCTTCCACTTTCTCATCATCGCTACACCCCGAAAAGATGCCAGCCGACAATATCACTAGAATCGAATAAAACAGATTGTTTTTCATATTGTATCTTATTTTATTATTAATCATTATAAATCTTCTCATAACGTAATATTTGCAGGCTTACCACAGAATGCACCCTGCGGCATTGCCACCGGAATATGTCTGCCGTTCCACTGAAGCACAATCTCTTTCAGCCCTGCATTCATGGCAGCATCTGTCACGGAAATGGTAATTTTCCCGTTAATATCCTCAATCAGTACCGTACAAGGGGCCGAAACTTCCAATCTTACATCACCCTTATCTAATACCTCCCCCGATTGATAGAAGACAGCTTCGATCACTTTGCCGTCTTTAGACTTTACAGCCTGCACTAATGTATCATTACGCAATACTTCAAAGGGTAATTCCGCTTCCGGCATTCCATCACCCGCATATACAACATACCCATAAGTATCATTCACCGGATTTTGTGTATGGTCAATCCATAAACGAAGTATGTCAACTTGCGATGGAAGATCTTTTATGCTTTTATTGGCTGAATTACGTTTTACCCAGTCCGTTTTCAGAGTCTCGCATATAAAAGATGCATTCTTGGTATACTGAGGCAATATGCTATATGCAAACTTACCTTTCTGCACCACCCAGAAAGATGTACCGTCTTTAGGAAAACTTTGCATGCCGGCACCCACCGGCAATATTTTACCATTGCTCCAAACAACAACTTCCGATTCCTTTTCAGGCTGGTCAATGGTAGTCCGGATAGTTCCCTGCATCTGAGGAGTCAGATTCGTTATTCCGGCACCCAAGGCTACCATATAGTCCTTCAACATAAAATAAGACTTGTATGCTTTCACTCCATAAAGTATCTCATTCTTAAGCGGAATATTTTTCTTTCTTTCAGATTCAATCTTATCCGTGGCATCCATTTTCTCAAAGATATATCCGGCAACAGCATTCTCTCCGCCATTTGTCGAAGCAGCCGCATAATTATGTTTACTGCAATATCCTCTCCAGTTAGTAACCGGAATTAATTTTTCCGCTCCCTCACGGGCGGTTACTCCCGGAGTCATAGTTATATCCCACGCTCCAATAGCTTTACGATATTCATTTCCACTTTTCTGAAATAAAGTCATGCCATCCGCAGGGTAAAAATTATACTCATCAGCGGCCGCCACTGCGCTTTCCAGTCCGTCACAACGAACAGATGCCATATTGACAATCATATGATAACGATCATTCTTCTTTATCAGGTCATCATTATTGAAAAACCAACGCGTACCATTATACATCCCGTCGGAATAGCCATTCATACTGATTAACCGTTTGCGGGCATCATGCAGAAAACAACGAAGTTCATTTTTCTGCACTGGCGTGAAAGAATCCGACCAATCTTTAAGCAACTTATCAACAATGGCCAGTGTACGAATATCAACTTTAGCCGGAGTGTAACGGGCCGTAAATCGGTCAATATAAGGAGTTATATTTCCTTTGTAGTAATACCAGTTACTTCCCCGGATAAAATTAAGCAAGGTTTCTATATTCTCATCGGTCAACTTCTTATCCCACGGGGAGTTCTTTAACGCACCCAAAATATTTAACGCATTAATTCCTCCATCAATAGGATATCCCCAGACAAGACACTGCATCCCGTGTCCCCAACCTGCGCCATCCGCCGTACAACCTTCTGTCCAGAAAGCGGTATTATATGTATTCTGTGAAGTATAACTTATCCCTCCCTGGGCTACCTGAACCAGCAGATCGACCATCGGGATAGATCTATACATCATAGCTACCGGCAATAACGGACGATATGCCAGCGCATTACCGCCTACCCACCATACATGGTTACGAAAACGTTCTATCTGTACTACATTTTTATCCGTCTCGTCATTCCGCAGGGGCTGTGTCCACGACTGAAGTGCCAGTGCTTTCAGCATTTCACACATATCAACCAACTGTTGATCTTTTGTTTTCCCGTTTTCCACCGCATCCATCTGTTTCAGGAAACAATAGTATATATTCACCGCAGCTGTAGGAATAGCAAAACAGGAAGCATGAAAGCGGTTCACCTTATTACTGCGGCTCACCTCAAGATTACCATAATAAAGTATAGACTTCTGAAGTTTACGAAACACATCTTTATCCAATGAAACTCCCATCCGGTCGTTGCGGAACTCTTCCGAAAGTTTCCATAGACGATTCATTGCATCTGTAATAAACAATCCCATCTCTTGTGCATCTTTCCCTTCAATCACCTTTTTTTCCCTGCCTGTCCAATCTGTAAATGTACCATCATCGTTCAGGAATGCAAGAATTTCAGGTACTGATATTTTTATCTTTGTTAAATCATATGCACGATAAGGAACTGTAGCATACTGATTCCGAAATGTCTTGATTGCCTTTTCTTTTTTATCATCTTTCACTTGTTGCGCATCCTTGGAATACCGATACAAATTATCAAACGATAACCGACGCTCCTCATTCTGAGCCTGAACAGCCAGAGCTCCTATCCAAAGAAGGACAATCGCATATATACAATTCTTTTTCATAACTAATCCTCTATTTACTGATCAATTCACGGGATTTTCTTTCACTAATATCTTAATCTCCTTTACCATGCTCTTTGAGTTCCAAGCATTCGAATTAGAGCCTACGAATGTAGCAGTATATTCACCCGGTTCGTTATACGTATAGGTATAAGACTGTGTTTTCATATTTAAAGACTTGATAGGAGTTCCCATATCCGGTGATACCGCAGTCAGATCTATAGCCTGACTAATCGCCCAGACATCGACATCCGACTTCAAATTGTCTGTTGTAGGCTGAAACAACAACGTAGTATTGCTAGCACTAAAATTAGTCTTTTTCGTAATTGCTTCAAAAGCATAATTAAAACCGAATTGCGATTTCGGATCATTCATTGTTGAGGTAGAACCATCTTTCAGTTTCTTCGACACAACTAAAGAGGTGACATCCACACGAGGATATGTATCCGCATCTGACGCAGCAACAGCATTATAATGGAAAGCCAGATAAAATTTCTTATCTTTATAAGCAGTAAGATCCATTCCGTCAGCAACCGTTTCCCTGCCACTGGCATCTGCACAAAGCGGAACTTTCAGATGCAGCTGTCCGTTTGCTCCGGATAAACATTGCCAGTCCTCCTCTTTTATTGTGGAATAATCTCCATTAAAACTCTCTGAGATGAAAATAGACATTGTCTCTTTATTACGATAAGGTACCCGTGTATACTGCTGCAATATTTCATATGACAATTCAGCCGATTCTATCTCCACCCGCAAACGGTCTTTATTTGCATATTTACTCCCATCCTCACCGGAATAAAAAACAATATAATCCGGATTTCCACTAAAATCAAAGGTAACAGGCTCACCTGCAAATATTTCCTGTATATCATTGGATAAAGTCACGCCAAAATCAACACAATCCACTTCGTCAGCATCACAAGAAGAAAGCCATACGCCTGTCATTATCAGGAAAGAATAAAAATATATCTTTTTCATAATTTCGTTACATTAAAAGTTAAGATCACCAATTCACATTTTGTCCACAGGTCGGATTAGTATTCAGTTCTGCCTGGGGTATAGGATAATAGATATGTTTTTCTGCCAGGTTAATAGCAGGCAATGCTTTCACAGTGGTCAGATCATATCCGATTTTTTTATTCTGACTATCCATAGACTGATCCTTCAACAAATTGATACGGTCAAAGAAATATTGTTTTCCCCAACGGCGAAGCTCCATATGACGAGGCACTTCAAAGCATAGCTCCCTTGTACGTTCTACTTTGATGGAATCGCGGAAAGAACTTTGAGTACAGTCTGTCAATCCGATCTCCGATATTCCCGCTCTTTTACGTACTTCGTTTATCGCATCCACAGCTTCTTTTGTCGGCGAACCAGCCACCTCATTAGCACACTCGGCAATCATCAATAACACATCCGAGTAGCGCATTACAGGAAAGTTGATAGAGGAACTATTCAAAGACCACGGACGAACCGGATCATATTCAGCTCTCCATTTTCCGGGATCACCATCTACATAACTGGCTTTATCACTGTCTGACAACATCACTTTTTTAACTTTACCATCCGTCGTCACATATTTATAATCCGCAAAGTTCCACCATTTACGGGCATCTGCATCTTCGAACATCTTAAAAAACAATTTGGTGCCATGATACCAGGCATATGCTCTCGGTACATCGGGATCAGTAGTCGTTTGCTGGCTAATGCCCATATAAAGTCCCACTTTACCGCTTTCATTGGTCTTATCCAAACCGTTACCATAAAATTCGACCTCGAACATACTTTCACGGTAAGTCAGGTCATACTTATTGGAACACATATTAATAAATAAAGCACGATAACCATTCACCCCGTCCTCGGTCGTCTTATATAGAGTATGCAAACCGCTGTCTCTCACTTTACGCGCCCAGATAAGTGCGTCCTCCCAAGTATCAGCCTCAACTGGATATCCCGCCTGCCACATATATGCACGTGCCAACAATGCCTGCACGGTAGTTTTCGCAATGCGTCCCGGTGCATTCAGTTCATCAGCCGGAAGGCAACCCGGTTCCGCTTCTTCCAAGTCCTTTATAATCTGCCTATAAATTTCCGGCTGGGAAGATTTCTTCAGTTGTTGTTGTGCCAAATCACGAACAACTTCCAGTCGCAAAGGAACCTCTCCCCAATAAGCAACCAGATTCATATAGAATAATGCTCTTAATGCTTTTGCTTCTGCCAGAAACATTGTTTTCTTTCGTGCACCGCCACAATCCGAATCCGTGCGTCCGGTAATAGAAGCAATATAATCATTCGCACGATTAATACCCTCATACAAATGTTGCCAGGTAAGCTGTAAATAGGGATCCGTATTATTATAATTATTGAGTGAAGGCAATGCCTTGCTTTTATTATAATCGGCGCGATATACAGTAAGATCTGTTCCGGCGTCCAACTCTCCCCAGATATTCAGTCCATAAACACCTTCTGCTCCCAAACGGTCATAAATCCCGGCCAAACCTGCCATGCAACTATTCTCATCATGATACAGGTTCTTTTCATCCAGATTGCCATATACCTCCGTATCCAAAAAACTACAAGAGGAAAATACTAAGGTTACTCCTATAATATATACTATTTTTTTCATCATATTCTGTTTTTATACCTGTTAAACTATAATCCTAACTTCACACCGAATGTAAAAGAAGTCGTTCTCGGATAAGCCGAATAGTCAAATCCACGAGTCATTGCCGAATTCCTGGTTGACACTTCCGGATCATATCCGGTATATTTGGTCCATGTCCACAAATTCTGTCCGCTAAGATACAACCGCAAGGAACTCAATTTAAACTTGCGAATCAGCTTTACAGGGAAATTATAACCTAACTGCACATTTTTCAATCGCAAGAAGGATGCATCTTCTACGACACGACTTGTATTGATGTCGGACAGTCCGCCATCTACCCTCCATAAATAATTCGTATAATTTCCAGCTGCATAAGTTCCGTCACCATTGTCTATACGAGGTGTCCAATGATCTTTTGCAGAAGCAAGCATATTGGTATGGCGGACACCATTCATATTCTCCAGTTTGGCACGATTATAATTGATCACATCATTACCATAAGACCATTGAAAGAATACACTCAAGTCAAAGCCTTTGTATTCGAAATTATTAGTAAAACCACCCGTATGAACCGGCAGCCCGTGACCAATCACTGTCATATCTTCAGGCGTCACCTTTCCGTCTCCATTAATATCTTTCAGTTTCATATCCCCCGGTTGAATGGTATTACGTTCCTTTGTATTGTTGGGTATTCCATCTTTCAGCACAAATACATTGGGAGAAACTTCATTAAAATCCTCATATTGATAAACACCATCATATACATATCCGAACATCTCCGAAAGAGGATGCCCTATACGGGCAATATAAAGATTAGACAACTTGGGAGAATCCAGCCCTGAAACCTGATAATCCTGATCGCCCGACAGTCCGGTAATCTCATTTCTATTGAAGGAGATATTAAAATTTGTTGTCCACTTGAAACGCCCCCTGCCACCTACTAAGTTGACCGTATTGATTGATATTTCCAATCCACGATTGCGCACACTACCTATATTCTGCTGTATTTTATCAAAGCCGATAGACAACGGGACTTCCGCATACAACAACAAGTCCTTTGTTTGTTTATCGTAAATATCTACTACACCGTTAATACGGTTATTAAATAATCCAAAGTCCAATCCTATGTTTGTCTGATAAGTGGTTTCCCACTTCAGGTCTTTGTTCGGCATTTGAGAAATATAAATTGCCGGATTATCTATAGAGTTATTAAAAGCATAATTCTGATCGCCTAAATAAAGCAACTGGGAAGGATAATAATTCTTCGTATTGTTATTACCGGTAGTTCCCCAACCCACTCTGAACTTTAAATTCGACAGCCACTTGCGACTTCCCTGCATGAACGCTTCTTCTGAAACACGCCATCCGAAAGAAGCCGAGGGGAAATATCCCCACTTATGATAAGGAAAACGGGAACTTCCATCCGCACGCATCGTTGCCGTCATCAGATAACGGGATTTCCAGTCATAGTTGAAACGGGCGAAATAAGACATCATACGGTCTTCAAAATTAGTCGAAGTAACCTTGTCAGGTGTTCCATTCGAAATTCCCCAAAAGCCGAGTCCATCCCACGGCACCATCGTCGAACTGGCACCTAATGTAGAGATTGTTTTGCTATTCATCGAGGCTCCGAGCATGGCAGTGATATTATGACTCTTGACTCTCTTTTTATAAGTCAACGTATATTCATTAGACCATCCATCCCACTCCCTAAAACTAAAATTACCATTTGAATGTTTGGCAGAATAACGCGGATCTCCCCAATAGGTATCCGCATTATTAAATGCCTCATTCCGGTCCTGACGCCAAGTATAAGCAAAAGTAGCTTTGAATGCCAGATCCTTTAGAATATCCCATGATAAATAGGCATTCAGATTCAACTGACGGCTGCGCACTTTCTGATACATATTTTCTATTGTTTTCAAAGGATTATACGGATAGTTCGGATTTTCAGCTAACAAAGCGTCCTCCGATTCTTCCGAATCGGCATAAAACACTGGACGATAAGCCAGTACCTGATATAGAAAATACTGCGTACCACCTGCGTCAGAACCCTGTGAAGGCGCCGTACCTTTTGAAATATTATTAGCAAAATTCAAGCTACCGCCGAATTTCACTTTCCTGGTAATCTGCTGGTCTAGTGTCAGACGTGCTTTCAAGCTCTCATAAGAAGAGTTAATGATAATCCCCTGCTGGTTATAATAAGACAAACTGGAACTATATTTCGTATTTTTAGTACCGCCCGTCAATGAGATATGATGACTGGTCATGGGCGCATTACGGAAAACCTGATCTTGCCAGTTGTACGAAGGCACTTTATCATAATCGCTCAAAATACGGTTACGTCCCAACGCTTCATCATAACTATAATATGTTCTATTCATTTCAGAAACAGTCAATACCTCCTCCTGCATGGCAACATAGTCTCTCCCCTGAAGCAGCTCCATGCCCTGCGGTTTCAATTGGTAAGTCACATATCCATCATACGTTACTTTCGGAGCACTTTCCGAACCACGTTTCGTTGTAATAATAATGACTCCGTTTGCCCCACGTGCTCCATAAATAGCCGTAGCAGAAGCATCCTTCAATACATCAATCGATTCAATGTCATTTGAATTCAGTGAAGCCAGATTTCCATCTTCCGTAGCAAAACCGTCAATCACATATAAAGGTGCGCCATCACTGGAGTCCGAAATTGTATTACTACCACGAATCACAATATTAGCCTCGGCTCCGGGTTGCCCGTCAGAGGAAACAACTTGCACACCGGCAACACGTCCACCCAATGCCTGGTCGATGGAAAGTACCTGCGCTTTCGTTAAATCATTCATATCCACCTTTGCCACCGATCCGGTTAAATCACTTTTTTTCACTGTTGCGTACCCTACAGCAACAACTTCATCCAAGGCAACACCATCTTCTTTCAATGTCACATTCAGTACCTTTTGATTTCCTACCGTCACTTCTTTAGTCGCATAGCCTATAAACGAGATGACTAATACTGAAGATGATTTAGGAACAGAAAGTTTGAACCGTCCATCCATATCGGAGATGGTACCGGTCGTTCCTCCTTTCACTTTAATATTCGCCCCTATAATGGGCTCTTTCGATTCATCCATCACCCTTCCACTGATTGCAATCTGTGCAAAGACAACGGTGAAAGAACAAAGCGTCATCAGCAACAGACAGACGCGTCTTGTGATTTGTCGATTCTCCATAATATAATTCAAATTGGTTATTAATCTATTTTTCATTCTTAGTATTCTATCGATTTAATATGCCGGTTTCTCAAGAAAGCAAACGGAAAATTACAGTACTTTCTTGCAAACTACTTGTTTTTCCATCTCCCGCTTACGACTCAAGGCTTCCAGAAAATAATAATCCGCATAATTCAATGGAACATCTACCTCCGCATTATGAGGTATGCTGCCTACCGAATGCATTAAAATAAAATTCCCGTTTTCTCCTACTTTAGCACGGTAGGCAGGAGTGCTTAATGAGGCCAGTATTTTGTCGGCTGTCTTTTTATAACGCGGATTAGGCAAATACATGCTCAGCTCATAAAGAGCTGCAGCAGTGATAGCCGCTGCTGAGACATCCCGTGGCTCATTAGGAATATTCAATGCATCATAGTCCCAATATGGTATCAAGTCGGAAGCCAAATGCTTATTCGTAAATATGAAATCATATATTCTACAAGCCTGCTCCCAATACTCCGGTTTATGTGTATAACGGTAACAAACCGTATAACCATAAATAGCCCATGCCTGCCCTCTTGCCCAGGCAGACTCATCAGCATATCCCTGGGCTGTCTGCCTACTGCGTACAGTACTAGTTTCCGGATCATAGTCTACTACATGATAACAGCTGCCATCAGAGCGGAAATGTTCTTTAAGTGTCCGGTCGGCATGACTGACTGCCATATTATAATAGGTGGAATCACCCGACAAGCGGGTCGCCTCGAAAAGAAGTTCGAGATTCATCATATTGTCTATAATAACGGGACATTTCCATCCTCGTTGTGCCTGCCAGCCCTTATCCGCATCCCAAGACTGTATAATTCCAGCTCCGGACCGGAAACGTGTAGAAAGCGAACGCGCTGTTTGCAACACAACCGACTTATAATCTTTCTGTCCCAAACGCATTCCATTAAGATAACTGCATCCTACCATAAAACCCACATCATGATGCCATGTAAGATACTGCACGGAATCGAGTGATTCCGTATATTTCACAGCCAGTTTCTCCCACTTTTCATCTCCTGTAAGCTGATACAAATACCACATACTGCCAGGGAAGAACCCACTGGTCCAATCATCATAAGAAGCATAAACCACTTGTTGCTTTTCGTCCAAAGTCTTCGGATTCATTATGCAGTCACTTGCTTCTATCCGGTTGGTCATCAAAGAATATTGGGAAACGGCGTTTGATATATTTTCTGTTACCATATCTTCCGTTGCAGCCTTTTTCAAGTTACATCCGGCCATCATAAAGATGGAAATTCCCGCCAAAGTCAAGACTATGCTGTTCATATGCTGTAAAGATTTAAATGAATGATATCGCAAATGTAGGTATTCATAAAAAAGAGGCCGTTAGCTATGCATACAAGAATCATACTCTGTACGTACATCATCCCTGCAAACTGCAAATGTACTTATATTACACATTTTATGTACTCATACAACAGTTGCATATCTGCAAAAAGAACGTATATTTGCATAGCAAATTCTAGAATTCTAATACCTATGACTATCAAGAAACATCTATGTCTCATTTGTTTCCTGCTTATCCATATTATCAAAGGACAAGCACAGGATATCTCTTTCAGACATCTCACAAATAGTGACGGACTCTCTCATAATGCAGTCATGACGATGTATCAGGACGAACGAGGATTCATTTGGATAGGTACACGAAACGGGGCTAATTTATATAACGGGCATGAATTCAAAATATACAAATCCCAGAAAAACAATCCAAACAGTCTGATCTACAACAACATCAGACAGATAACAGGTAATGGCAACGGGGAGATTTATTTCATGACTCCCAAAGGGGTATCTGCTTTCAATATCAGGCTTAATAAATTCACCACACTGATACAAAAAGAAATACGGGCCATGTTTTTCCATAAACAATTATATATTGCTTACAACAACTGTGTCTATAAATACGATGGGAAACAATTTAATACATATTATGAATTACCAGAAAAGCGGACTCAAATTACTTCCCTTCATATAAGTGAAGAACGTGTACTCATTGGTACCGAAACCCAAGGGCTGTTCAGTTTAGAAAAAGGCAACCTGTCACACCTCATTCCCAAAGGGAATATCTCTACAATCTTTCAGGATTCATCCGGACAATACTGGATAGGAAGCTGGGAACATGGACTTTTCACAATGAACGGAACTACAATCAAAAACTTCCGTCATCAGGAAAATGACCTCTCAACTATCAGTTCTAATTTTATCCGTTGCTGTATCGAAGACAAACAGGGGAATATATGGATAGGCACTTTCGACGGATTAAACATGTTTCATCCGGCTACTCAAACATTCACTTATTATTTGAAACACGAAAAAGGGCTTAGCCATTCCTCCATCTGGAGCCTTTTGTGTGACCATCAGGGTAGTATCTGGGCAGGGACCTATTTTGGCGGAGTCAATTATTTCAATCCGGAAAGTCAGATTTACCATCAATATCGGACATCGGACGTAGCAAATGAAGGATTGAGTTCTCCTATCGTAGGATGTATCATAGAGGACGGCCAGAATAACTTATGGATAGGAACTGAAGGCGGAGGACTGAACAAGTACAATTTGACAAGCCATCAATTCGAATGGTATAAACACGACAATAATGCCAACAGCCTTTCGCACAATAATATAAAATCACTCTATTATGACGCTCATCGCGAAGTGTTATGGATAGGTACGCACATGGGAGGACTGAACAAAATGGATTTAAAGACCAAACGGTTCACCCGATACAAATCTAAAGAGGGTGACAAAAATTCACTTCCTTCTAATATTATCAGGGATATTGTTCCTTATAAAGACCAGCTGCTCATTGCAACCAATATAGGGGTTTGCCTATTCCATCCCGAATCGGAAAAAGTGGAACGCCTGTTTCAAGAAGAACCAGACAAGATAACATATGCCGGAGGTCTCTTCATTGATCACCGCAAGACACTATGGATATACGGAGGAGGTGACGGGATATTTACCTACCAGCCAGATAGTCATAAAATGACAAACTATAAGCATAACCATGCTTTGGAACATAGTATCAGCAGTAATAGTATCAACCGGATCTATGAAGACAGCCGCCACCGTATATGGATATGCAGTAATGATAATGGCATTGATCTCTACCGGTATGAAACGGATGATTTCATTAACTTTGATGAAGAAAATAATGAGTTAGCAAGCAACTGTGTGTATGACGTATGTGAGTTGTCTCCGGATAAATTACTGTTCACCACAGATTTAGGTTTTTCAATTCTGGACTACCCTACCCAAAAATTCACGAATTACAATCAAGAGAATGGTGTACCCCTATCCGCCCCTAACGAACGTTCTTTATACAGAACCCGCCAAGGAGAAATCTTCATAGGAGGCATTGACGGAATGATCTCTTTTGAGGAAAAAGACATTGATTATGCTCCCGGAGATTACACGATATCTCCATTCCGTCTTTTAGTAAACGGACAGGAAATTAATGCGGGAGACCAAAGCCATATACTGAAAGAAGATTTAGGTTCCACCCGAAAGCTCATACTCAAAGCCAACCAGTCCATGTTTAGTATCGAATATGCCATATCCAATTATATTCCGGCCAATAAAGACCAACTGGAATATTTTCTGGATGGATTCTCAAATACATGGACCAGTACACGCGGACAACATACAATTACATATACAAACCTGAATCCCGGTGAATACACACTATACGTACGCCTTAAAAACAACCATGCGCATATACCGGCACATCAATTGAAGATCGTTATTCTTCCGCCGTTCTATAAGACTGTTTGGGCCTATTTATCATATATTCTGATTATTGGCGCAATTCTTTATTTCCTTATACGCACTTACAATAACCGGATCAAATTGCAGGAATCATTAAAGTATGAACAAAAACGTACTGAAGACATCGAACAGCTCAATCAGGCCAAGCTGCGGTTTTTCACTAATATCTCGCATGAATTCCGTACACCGCTCACGCTAATTATCGGGCAAATGGAAATGTTACTGCAAGTCCGTTCGTTTGCACCGACCATCTATACTAAAATTCTCGGAGTATATAAAAGCAGCCTGCAACTGCGTGAGCTGATAACAGAGCTTCTTGACTTCCGAAAACAGGAGCAAGGATATATGACTATCAAAGTAAGCGAACATAACATTGTCGATTTTATTTATGAGAATTATCTACTCTTCCAGGAATATGCCGTACAAAGAAAAATAACGTTCAGATTCCAGAAAACAAACGATATAATAAACGTATGGTACGATGCTAAACAGTTGCAGAAGGTCATGAATAATCTTCTGTCCAATGCCTTTAAGTATACGAAAGAGGAAGGAGAGATTTCCGTATCGGTACGGAAGGGCAACCGGGAAGTCATCATTGAAGTTACCGATAATGGAGCAGGTATTTCTCCACAGGATATTGACAAGATATTCAACCGCTTCTATCAAACGGAACAAATGGATTCTCCCATCCATGCCGGAACAGGTATTGGTCTGGCTCTTACCAAAGGTATTATAGAATTGCATCACGGCAGTATCGAAGTATACAGCGAACAAGGAGAAGGAACTACCTTCTGCGTGCATCTCAAAAGTGGTAACGAGCATTTCAGTCCTGAACAAATCAGCAAACATCAGGAAGAACCGCAACAAGCAGTTGAAGAGGGACCTCACTCTCCGGAAACCGTACAACAACTTTTATCGGATCAGGAAGTCATGAATAAAGAGTCTATCGCACAAAGCAGAGAGGTTAAAATTCTGATTGTAGAAGACAATGAATCGCTGCGAGAAATGCTTGTTAAAATATTCGAGGTATTCTATACGGTCGATACAGCGGCTAATGGACAGGAAGGCTGGGAAAAGGTGCAGGCAGGACAGCCCAATATCATACTTAGTGACATTGTTATGCCTGAAATGTCCGGTACGGAGCTTTGTAAACTAGTAAAGAATAACATAGACACATGTCACATTCCAGTAGTATTGCTCACGGCACGTACAGCCATCGAGCACAATCTGGAAGGGTTACGTTTGGGAGCAGATGATTATATTACTAAACCATTCAACATTAATATCCTGCTTTCACGATGCAACAATCTCGTGAATAACCGCCTTATGCTGCAAGAAAAATTCAGCAAACACCCGCAAACGGTTCCACAAATATTGGCAACCAACCCATTAGATAAGGAATTGGTTGATCAGGCCATGCAAGTCATTGAGAAACATATAGATGATGTTGAGTTTAATGTAGATATCCTAGCCCGTGAGACAGGTATAGCGCGTACCAAATTGTTTACCAAGCTAAAAGCTATTACAGGACAGACCCCATACGATTTTATCCTGACCGTACGGCTAAAGCGGGCGGCCATCATGCTCAAGGAAAACCCTGAATTCAACATCTCCGAAATCTCCGACCGTTTAGGATTCTCTTCTCCCAGACAATTCAGCAAATGTTTTAAGGAAAAATATCACATGATACCTCAAGCATACCGGAAAGGGGATAATAAAGAAGAACAGGAAAGCGAAAACGGATAGCCTGTACGCAGACAACACTATTCATGTACAGATGACACACTTGATTCTCATTAAAACAGACTTTATTTGCAATAATAAAGATAGTCTATAATTTAAGTAAAAAAACATGAGAAAGCAACATTTATATGTCTTATTATGCTTCACTGTATTGGGAAGCACTGTATTTGCGCAGAAAATAGAAAACCTGACAAAGTTGAAACGGCAATCGGAGAATGAGCTATTCCATCATCTGGGACAGGCTCCACGCACACCGGCGTTTGAATCCGAAGGATATTGGGTATGGGGAAGTTCTGTTATAAAAGGAAATGACGGAAAATACCATATGTTTGTTTCCCGTTTTCCGAAATCTCTTCCTTTTCATCCCGGCTGGATGGTAGCTTCAGAAATAGTTCACGCAATATCCGATACCCCCGAAGGACCTTACAAATTCAGTGACATCGCACTACCCGCCCGTGGAGCACAGTATTGGGACGGACGCTCGACACATAATCCGCGTATTCTGGAATACCAGAATAAATATTACCTGATATATATGGGATCTACACATCCTTTCGCCAATCCTACCTATGACCAGTTGACACTGGACAGCCCATGGTGTACTGTCGGACGCTCCAATAAACGCATCGGACTGGCTATTGCCGACAGCCCATATGGTCCTTGGAAACGTTTCGACGAACCTATATTAAAAACAAAACCCAATACTTTCTATAGTTTTCTTGTATCCAACCCTTCTCCTATCATACAGGAAGACGGTTCGGTAATGATGATCTTCAAAGGAAGAACGTATGTCGGAGACGATAAGTTCTCGGACATGGCGCTTGGCATGGCATATGCTCCGTCCATCGAAGGACCTTACACAGTACTCAACAATGGCCAGCCCATCTTTCAAGTGGACGGACAAGGAGAAGCGGAAGACCCGTTCCTTTGGAAAGACAGCAGAGGATACCATGCAATCTTTAAAGACCATGTTGCTAAATTTACCGGAGAAAAAGGCGGAGGTGTAATGGCTCACTCCCCAAATGGTATTCAGTGGACGATAGACAAAGATCCCAAAGCCTACTCACGTACTGTAGAATGGGAAGATGGAAAAGTGGAAATGCAAGGACAACTGGAACGCCCGTTCCTGTTATTCGAAAATGGGAAAGCGACTCATGCTTTCTTTGCAACAATGAATGGTGCCGGCGGATTTGACAATGCAACCCAATCATGGAACATGGTTATCCCGATAAAATAAAGACTCCCCCCTTTCGATACAGTCAACAGATCTGAAAAGAGATGTAACTTAGCACTTGAAGCCATGCAGTAAATTTGCGATGTAGATAAAAACTCTATGTCGCTTTTTTTATCCGGTTTCCATTCCGTTCATAACGAGTTCCCAATGTTCCGTTTTTATGCGGTCAACGTACATTGATCTTATTTTGTACTCTAACGTATGTTCTTAAGTACGCTGCACGCACCTGTTTTTTACCCAGATCAAATACATTTGCCCCCAGCAAAATTACCCACAAAAATAAAAACGTATGAAAAACAACAAAAGCATTAAGTACCTTTGGGGAGGTTTCTTCTGCTTGTTCTTCCTGTTCTCGTGTCAAGACACTGACGAATTGAGCAAAGAAATCAACCTGCTAAAAGACCGTGCAGTCGCTTTGGAGACTGCGACAAAGAGTCTTAACACTTCTCTCGAAAGCCTACAGGCTTTACTGAAAGCTGATATAATCGTAGGAGTCACTTATGTAGGCGACAAGTACCGGATTGAACTAAATGATGGTTCTACTATTGAAGTGGTACAAGCTTCTAAAGTAAATCTATCCATTCCCCTACTCTCTATCAGTAAAGAAGGATTCTGGGTTTTCAGTACAGACAACGGAGTTACATTCAATTCTTTGACTGACGAAAAGGGAAACAAAATTCCGGCTACGGCAGAAAGCGCAGACAAAACCGCTGTTACTCCACTATTAAGAGTCAACTTAGATGGATTCTGGGAAATCAGCACGAATGGGGGCGCCACATATAGCCTCTTGGGTGGTAAGGAATGTACAGCCATAGGAAAAAACGGTGTAAGTGAAGACGGAGTATTCAAAGAAGTTGTTTACGACTCTGAAAAGGAAATACTAACCGTCACCCTGACAGACGGTCAAGTATATAAAATACCTTGTACGGAAAGTTTCTATCTAAGAATACCGGGGACAAGTAAACAACAAGTATTCCCATTGGGTGAAAAACGCGTATATGAAGTAGAACAAAACGAGGTGTCCGCCGTCACTATCCTTGCACCGGATGACTGGCAGGCAGATCTCGAAGAACAGCAACTTACAATTATTGCTCCGTCAAACACATCAGTCGAGAAAGAAGAGAATATTAAAATTATATATACTTCCATACAAGGTTATCTTCGTATGACGACTATTTCCGTAAAATTGCTGACCACCGGTTTTGATGCGAACGCCACCTTGGCATGGAATCGTTTTGCCACCAACTCTCCGGAAAATATTCTGCTCGATTTTTCATATGCAGGTTACAAACACGGTACAGAAGCTCCTCCCGCCGTTCATTTAAAAAGTAATGACTACACCGTTTATAACGTAAAGGACTATGGTGCCAAAGGCGACGGCAAAACGTCAGACCGGGAAGCGTTGTTAAGTATCACCCAATTATTCAAGTATCAGGCCAATGCAAAAGCCATCATTTACTTCCCGGAAGGAGATTATGTGCTGCACACCGCTGCCGATGATGAAAACGGAGTTTCAAAGCCAATTGAGATAAATTTCGGAGGATTTGTACTCAAAGGAGCCGGACGTGATAAAACCATTATCAGAATGGCTGACCGCAATGTAAACGTAGCTAATTCCACTCCTCCTGCCATGATTAATATCAAACATACGGTAGATCTTCAGAATCCGGTCAGACTGACCGGTGATGTTGCTCCCAAAGGAACATTTGTCATCAATGTGGCAGATGCCAGTTCTTTTAGTGCAGGACAATGGGTATGCTTAAGATTGATTGATACCAGCCCATCTCTTATCAACAAGGAACTGACGTCTATTACAGCCGACGGGAATGTGTGGAACAAAACAGCCAACTCACAATGGACTAACCTTACTAATTCCGGTGTACAGGTATATGACTATCATCAGATAGTCAATAAAAAAGGAAATGAAATTACATTTGCAGAACCATTGATGCATGAGGTAGACCCTCAATGGAAATGGGAGCTATGCAAATTCAATTATTACGAGAATATAGGCATAGAAGACCTTACGTTTGCAGGAAACACACAACCCGGATTTCTTCACCATGGTAATAATGGAGGAGATGACAATGACTATAAGCCGATTGGCATGATGCGTCTGGTAAACTCCTGGATACGCCGTGTCGACTTCACTAATATAAGTGAAGCACTTAGCATATCATCATCTGCTAATATTTCAGCATATGACATTGAGATAAACGGCCATCGTGGTCACTCTGCCATTCGCTCGGGAGGATCATCCAGAATATTCATCGGAAAAGTTCACGACCATAGCAACGGATACATCGCCATTGATGAGAACACAACCGGTACTTATCTTGATAATGCCGGACAGTTTCATGGTTGCGGGGTATCCAAGCAAAGTATGGGTACCGTTATCTGGAATGTCACTTGGGGGGAAGACGCGTGCTTCGAAGCGCATGCCACACAACCACGGGCTACTTTATTCGATTGCTGCAATGGAGCATTTATCAAATTACATCAGGGCGGTGCCAAAAGTGAGCTACCCAATCATCTGGACGATCTTACCTTATGGAATTTCAACGCAACTAATACAAACAGTGTGTCTCAAGGTTCTTTCACATGGTGGGACGGAAACTGGACTTGTTTCCTACCTCCTACAATCGTAGGATTCCACGGTCCCGCTGCCAGTCAGTTAACTTTCTCAGATAACGAAGTCAAATTAAACGAATCTTACAACACTGCCGTAGAACCTTATTCACTCTATGAGGCACAGCTTCGTAAACGTTTGGGATATGTACCCGCTTGGATTAACTCATTAAAATAAAAACAACTTTAAATAGAATTATTATGAAGAAATTATGGAATCTTCTAATCATGCTGACCGTAGTGTTCGCAGGATGCAACAAGACTGATGATCTTTGGGATGAAGTACACGATTTACAAAAACGTCTGACCAAATTGGAAATTCAGGCCAATAATCTGAACGGAAATATTACGGCTCTCCAAGAGCTTTATAGAAATGGGGCTACCATTACCACGGTGAATGAAGAAAACGGTGCCTATACCATCACTCTTAGCAATGGTAAAATATTGAGAGTTGTTCAGAAGATGGAGGAAACAATCTATCCCATGGTGGGAATTGACAGCGAAGGTTATTGGACCGTACGTTATGGAAATGAAACACCTGAACGCATACTCGTTGGCAACAGTCCGGTAAAAGCAACAGGCGAAGACGGACTTACTCCGGAATTCCGTATCAACGAAGAAACAGGGTATTGGGAAATACGTTATAAAACCAGCGAACAATTTAAGCCGGTTGAAGACTCCAACGGTCATCCGGTAAAAGCAGAGGGAACAACAGACACGGGTTTCTTTAAATCAGTCAATATCAGTGATGACGGGAAATCGTTCCACCTGATCTTGAAAGATGATACGGAAATAACGGTACCCATCGTTGGTTCATTCTCATGTACATTTGAGGAGTCAGTGACAGGAATTCAAAAATTCACTTCTAAAGAAAGTAAGAACTTTAAAATATTGCTGAACGGTGTAGATGACATTGCATTAATGGCGTGTCCTGCCGGCTGGAATGCAACATTATCCGAACCTCTTGACAATGAAGCTATCTTAACCGTAACCGCACCCGAAGCTTTGACAACATTGACACGTGCCACGGCATCTAACAGCACGGATATTTCAATTCTGGCTAATTCCGGTAAATTCAGCACAATCCTGAAGTTGCAGGTGGAAGTTATTGCCGAAGAACCGGTTGAACCGGCTATTGACTATCTAAGTATCTATCAGAAAGGAGAAACTCTCTTCACTATCGGAGACGGAGCCGGTGCTATTGAAATTAACAGTACGAATTTCCCTGTATCACAAGAAATAGATTTGAGCGAAACGGACCAGACACTGGAAAAAACAATACTCGCCCCGTCTCAACCAACGATTTATTTCTTATCGGGAGAGCACATTCTTAATATTACCATGGATGGAGATCAAGCTATGAATGGTAAAAAGGTGGTATTCATCAGTAAGTCGGCAACAGAAAAACCGAATCTTAATTTTAGCGGTACCGGTGGCATACGTTTACAACAAAACAGTTCCATCGTATTCAAGAATGTCACTATAGAAAACTTGTCTATGGGCAACTACAGCAGTACAGGCAACGCCCATAATGTCTGGATCGGAGACTGCAACATCAACGCACCGGCCAAATCAATTCTCGCACTGACAGGTACTAACGCACCATTGGGTGGTATCAACAGCCTATACTTTAAAAACAACTATATCGACATGAGTAAATTTCCGGATAAAAGTTCAATATTCAACATTGGTTCATTGATAACCACAGATGTCACTAATGTCTCTATAGAAAACAATATCTGGTACAAGAAAGGAACTCTGCTGCAAGGAAGTATCTATACTTCCAATGCCAAAGGAACTACCAAAAACATTTCTTTCTCCAACAATACGATTATCAATTATGCCGGTAACAGCAGTAATTCCCTTGCTGCCGCCTATTTGGTTATGACTAATGTAGAAAATGTAAGTATAAAAAACAACATTGGTTATTCTGACGATAATGTGACGGATGGATTCAGCAATAGTGGTTCAAGCTTCTATATCATCGCAAACATCGACCCCATGCCATCCATATCAATAGCTGACAACATTGTTTACGGACTGAATCCCGACCTGACCAATAAATGGAAATGGAATACCTATGGATGGAAAACGAATGCCTCAACCAAAGTAAACCAAGAAGGGGAAACAAATGGTATTATCACCCGTTATTCAAAGAACCCGTTTGCAATTCCCGGAGGATTTGATAGTGGAAACTTCACACCAATCCCTGAACTTGCCGGAAAAGGAGCTAACCTGAAATAACATATATATACAGAGAATTTCAAGTATCTCACAGATTCCAGAACGTGTTTTCCCAGTAAGCTAATGACGCTCAACGGAAAGCACGTTTTCTCATACAAATGAAACAGAACCGATTCTCATATCTTCCCACCTTCCATGATGCCACTCCACGACTGTCTCAAAGCCTGCTTTCTTCAAGGCTGCCAATGCTTCGGCACGCCCATTATTGATCCGCTCCGGATAATGTGCATCACTGTTCACCTGTACCCGGACACCCAGCTCTTTCAAGAAAGAAAAATACCGTTCATTGGGATAGAATGTTCCTAATTCATAATAAGATTTGGTATTGACTTCAACAATGTATCCACGTTCGGCAATTGCCGTGAAATAGCTGCGAACGAATGTATCATACCACGGTTCATCTAGCAATCCCGGACGGTAGCAAGAAGCATTATAATGCATCTTGTCCGCATGACCGACAATATCAAATCCTCCCAGTTCTACCATGCGAAGCAGATTCTTATAATAAAGGTGGACTACATAATCCAAATCACCGCCAAAATGCTTGTCCACTAATTGACGGAAAGTATCTGCCGGAGTATCAATATCCACGATTTTCCCTTCCGGAGAATAGAGCATATGCACAGAACCTATCCGATAATCAAGCGGCAATTCTTGAAATCGGAAGAAAGCGGGATTGCTATCTTCGTTCAGGTAATCAATCTCAAGACCGACAGCAAGTTCTATTTTATCTGCAAACTTTTCTTTGAGACGGGCAAATTCGGAAAGGTAATCTTCCATTCTGTCCCATTCCATAGTCCATGCGGTAGAAAACGGCAACGGGGCATGAGAAGAGATGCCATAGGAAGTAAAGCCTTCACTAATAGCAAAACGGATAAAATCTTCCATATTGGCACGCCCGTCACAATAAAGGCAGTGGCTATGATAATTGGTAAGGTTTGTCATACAAGGTTACGTTATCAGGGTTATTATCATCATCAGGTCATCACAGCAATAGGCTGAACTATACTTGTGCCAACATAGTGGCACAACTGTGCCACTATGTTGGCACTGCAATGCCACCGCATTGGCACAGGTGTGCCAATACAGCGGCACAGTTCAACCTTCTATTTCGCTGAGTTCCAACCAGCGCATCGTCTTTTCATCAATCAAGTCATTGACTTCAGGCAAGCGTTTCGATTTCTCGGTCAGTTCGTCAACGGAGAGTGTACCGCTGCAAAGAAGTTCTTCAATCTGTGCCTTTTCGGTTTCCAGGTCGGCAATTTCCTTTTCCAGTTGTTCGAATTCACGCTTTTCCTTGAAACTCATTTTCCGCTTGTCGTTCAGGCGGACGCGGGCAGTCTTTTCTTCCTGCGGCTTCTCTGCTTCTTTCTCCTTTTGCGCTTTCGCCTCCTTCCAGTCGCGATAATCACTATAATTGCCGGGGAAGTCTCGGATGTCACCCTGTCCGTTGAATACCATCAGGTGATCTACTACCTTATCCATAAAGTAACGGTCGTGGGAAACGACAATCACACAACCTTTGAAATTCTGAAGATATTCCTCAAGCACATTCAATGTGATAATATCGAGGTCGTTGGTAGGCTCATCCAGCACGAGGAAGTTAGGGTTACGCATCAGGATAGTGCACAAGTAAAGACGACGGCGCTCTCCCCCACTCAACTTATAGACATAACTATGCTGCGTTTCGGGAGTAAACAAGAAATGCTGCAAGAATTGTGAAGCTGTCAGTTTCTTTCCATTACCCAATTCAATTACTTCGGCAATATCCTGCACTACATCAATGACCTTCATTTGTTCATCAAACTGAAGACCATCCTGCGAGTAATAGCCGAAACGCACCGTTTCGCCAATATCTACCATACCGCTATCGGGCTGTACTTGCCCCATTAATATCTTGATGAAAGTAGATTTTCCGGTTCCGTTGTTTCCTACAATTCCCATCTTCTCATAACGGGCAAAGATATAAGAAAAGTCTTCCAGAATCTTCAGGTCACCGAAGCTCTTGTACAAATGGTCGGCTTCGAATATCTTGCTGCCGATATAGGATGCTTTTACTTCCAGTTTGACGTTATCGTTATTAAAACGTTGCTTCGCCACCTTTTCCAATTCATAGAAAGCATCTTCCCGATAACGGGCTTTATGTCCGCGTGCCTGCGGCATCCGGCGCATCCAGTCGAGTTCCGTACGATAAAGATTATTAGCCCGTTCAATTTCTACACTTTTAGCTTCGATACGTTCCTGACGTTTTTCGAGGTAATAACTGTAATTTCCCTTATATTGATAAACTTGCTGATTGTCTATTTCGATAATCTCCGAACAAACACGGTCTAGGAAATAACGGTCGTGCGTCACCATCAGCAGGCTAAGGTTGGTACGACGCAGATAATCTTCCAGCCATTCAGTCATGTCCAAGTCAAGATGATTGGTAGGCTCATCGAGAATCAATAAATCCGGTTCGGTAATCAAGGCGTTTGCCAAAGCGACGCGCTTCAACTGTCCGCCGGACAGTTGTTTCACTTTCTGGTCGAAGTTACGGATTTTGAGTTGCGAAAGAATTTGTTTGGCTTTCTGTTCATATTCCCAGGCTTTCTCCTGATCCATACGTACCAAAAGGTCTGCCAGTCCCGGATGCCCTTCGGTTTCCATACAACGTTCGTACTCCTTTATCAACTCCACTGTGCTGTTGCCATGATGAAAACAAGCTTCCAGCACTGTCAGTTCTTCGGGATATTGCGGGTCTTGTTCCAGATAATCCACCCGAAGGTCACGACGGAAGACAATATTACCGCTATCATAACCTTCCTTTCCGGCAATGATATTCAGTAAGGTCGTTTTTCCGCTACCGTTCTTTGCGATCAATCCTACACGCTGACCTTCGGCAATGCCCAAAGATATATTTTCAAAAAGAACCAAGTCACCGAAAGACTTGGTCAGGTTATCTATCTGTAAATAAGGTACTGCCACGTAAATAATGATTAGTTGGTTAGTGATTAATAATCACCGATTTATACTCTTCAATGACATTGCAAGGTTCACCTGCCTTTACTTTACTCCATGCAATTTTCATCGGGTCAATGATCCGGTCATTATATTGAACAACAGGAGCTTCCCGGTTACCGTCAATCAACGTCTTCCATTCCATACCTTCCACTTCATTCGTCAGAATCGCACAGACAGTAATACCGATAGCCAGCCATTCCTCTTTTTTCTTCGCACCTATCTTACCGCTGTCAATCACTTGCTGAAGTTTCTCCAAGTCCTCTTCTATTCCCTGAAAATCTTTCTTCAGTTCCTGCTTCACGGTAGATACCACCCATTCGTACCCTTCATTAATCAAATAGATTTCAGAAAGACGGACAGGAATCAGTTCAGCAGGATACTTCTGTCCTTCTTTGCGTATCTCCAAAGTAGCGATCACTTCTTCCGCCTCCTTCACAACTCCGCCTTTAGGTACGGTAAAGGAACATTCGAAAGCTATATCATCAACACCTGTAATCCACAAATGGGAAGTATAATAAGTTCCCTCCTCCTGAAACATTTCTTTGCTATACGCACATTCCCACGCTCCGACTTGCACCAACGAAGCCGAATCGTTCTCTTTCAGTTCCTGCCGGATAGCATCTTTACCATAACCGGCTTTTCCTTTAAATGCGGATATACGAAAATTTCCCGTCCATACATCGGGATTATAGAAAAGAAAAGAGCCTTCGCCATCTTCAAACTCGTTCCAGTCTGACGGATAGCTCATAGAAAACCATGCTCCGGGAGAGATAAATTTCTTGCCTTGCATCCTTTTACTTTAAAATGATTACTTGGCAAAAGTACGAATTAAATACGAATTTCAGGCACGGATTACACGGTTTTCACAGTTTTCGGAAAGATGATAACATAAAGCAACAGCGTAATCCGTGTAATCCGTGCCTGAAAAACATCATTTCCCTATAGGCTGTATTTTCCTACGCACATCTTTTGAAATCTCCAGAAAC
This sequence comes from Bacteroides sp. L008, assembly GCF_040812255.1. Taxonomy (NCBI): domain Bacteria; kingdom Pseudomonadati; phylum Bacteroidota; class Bacteroidia; order Bacteroidales; family Bacteroidaceae; genus Bacteroides; species Bacteroides sp. L008. The sequence continues at coordinate 2,058,996 of NZ_JBFNXO010000001.1, forward strand.
ATATAGTTCAACTTTCCGGAGTGGATTCCTTCCTCATTCTCCTTATACTTTTTATTAGCATATTGCTTTGATTTCTCGAAAGTCAGCAATGACATTTCATTCTGCGATTTGCCTACCATCGTAGAGTCCAGCTGTTCATCCGGAAAGAAATCATCCAGATCGACGTCACCAATCATGGTTGTTTCCAGAAAGTTCTTGTCCGTATGTGAATTATCCGTATAATACCCCACAAACATATGCCCCGGTGTACGTACCAAGATCGGATCGATATTGATGGCACGGAGCAATGAAGCGAACAGTACACTACCGTCCACACAATTAATCTGTGAAGATTCCAGCGCATCATCAAACGTACGGACACGCTGCGAGAAAACAACATTGCTCGAAAGGCTGGTGTTGGAAACAGAACTGTAACGGAATTTGCGTTTCTGCAATATGTTCCAAAGGGCGTACACTTGCTTGTCCACCGCCCCTTTAGCTTTGCTCTGATAGCCAAGGAAACGATTCACAATACGGGTATTCAATGCCTCGCGAAGCAACTGGTCGATCATCGGATTCTCTTCATTGACATAGGCAGCAAAGAAAATACTTGTATCATGGAATTTGGTTCCATTCGATACATACCCCAACAGACATTCATTGATACTACGCACAGAGAATGTGCGCACCCGTTGCCCCAGATCCTTTCCATTCATCTCAACAGTAATAGCCACACTTACCGGTTCTGCCTGCGCCTCATTTTTCAAGGCTTCATAGTTCCAGATGATATCAGGATAAATCGTATATTCCGTTCTGGGCTTGTTTAGTACAAATTCCGACACCGAACGGGAGAAAAAAGGTGTTTCGGCCACTTCAATCCGTACCCGGCTATAGGCTGCCTTCGACTTCACCCGAATAGCAATACACGATTTCGGATTCCCCAAATACGTTGAATCTGACGGAACAATCACCTGCGCATCAGTGGTGGCAACAGACAGAATCGCCGAAGGGAATATATTCCCTCCCAAGTCGTCTACAATCTCAAAACCGGAATTGAATGAAGTATATTTAAACACAGACATACCGCCAAGGAGAATTAACAGCACCACAACAGAGCCTATTATTTCCCGCCGATGTCTTTTCAGGTCAATTTTTATCATTATTTGTAGTTTCTATGGTCAAACATTTCTATTGTATCTCGCTAACAAAGATAACAAATAGCGTTCGTTTTTTCCTCTTACAATCAGCAAAAACTTTTATATTTTATATCAGCCCTCTCGATTCCCGGAATGTAACATGATTGTAACGTCTGTTTCATCTGCCCGTAACAAAGTCTCCCCATCTTTGCAAAGGATAAAATAAAAACGTAACTTTGTCATATCACATTAATACATATATCTTATGAACGATTACCGTATTCTAGTTGTCGACGATGAAGAAGACCTCTGTGAGATACTGAAATTCAATCTTGAAAACGAAGGCTATGAGGTTGACACTGCAAACTCTGCCGAAGAAGCAATGAAGATGGACATCAGCAGCTATCATTTAATTCTCCTCGATGTAATGATGGGAGAAATCTCCGGATTCAAAATGGCGAATATCTTGAAGAAAGACAAGAAAACAGCGAAAGTGCCTATCATCTTTATCACGGCAAAAGATACTGAAAACGATACCGTGACCGGATTCAATCTGGGAGCGGACGATTATATTTCGAAACCTTTCTCTCTGCGTGAGGTCATTGCCCGTGTGAAGGCTGTACTAAGACGCACGGCAACAACGGAAACGGAAAGAGCTCCCGAACGTCTTACTTATCAATCGCTCGTCATTGACATCACCAAGAAGAAAGTAAGTATCGACGATGAAGAAGTGCCATTGACCAAAAAAGAATTTGAGATATTGCTTCTGCTGGTACAGAATAAGGGACGTGTATTTTCGCGTGAAGACATCCTGGCCCGCATCTGGAGTGACGAAGTGTACGTGCTCGACCGTACCATCGACGTAAACATCACCCGTCTGCGTAAAAAGATTGGTGTATACGGCAAATGCATTGTCACCCGTCTCGGATACGGATACTGTTTTGAAGCTGAATAAATAATTATGCCGAATTAAATAGTTATTATGAACCTGCCTGTAACTCAAAAGCATTTTCTTTCTTTCAGCCGGAAGCTTTTCCTTTCGGTTATCTCACTGTTTCTGGTATTTGCCATTTGTTTCATTGCTTACCAGTATCAACGAGAACGGGAATACAAAATAGAACTGCTGAATACAAAATTGCAAGATTACAACAGCAGACTCTACGAACAGTTGGACGAACAAGCCATTGACAGTGAAATAATCAATGGATATGTCAACAACCATATTCTGGAGGATTTACGCGTAACCCTTATCGATATGGAAGGAAATGTGGTTTACGACAGTTATCCGAGCCATAACAGCCAGATAGAGAACCATCAGAACCGTCCGGAAGTACAAAAGGCAATAAAGCATGGCAACGGGTATGACGTACGCCGTACTTCCGAAACAACCGGACTTCCCTATTTCTATTCAGCCACCCGCTATAAAGATTATATCGTGCGCTCGGCTTTGCCTTATAATGTCAGCCTCATCAACAACCTGCAAGCAGACCCGCACTATTTATGGTTTACCGTAATCGTAACCTTATTATTAATGGTTATCTTCTACAAATTCACCAATAAACTGGGGACTTCCATCAACCAGCTCCGTGAATTTGCCATGCGCGCCGACCGGAACGAGCCTATCGAAATGGCTATGCAATCGGCTTTCCCGCACAATGAACTGGGAGAAATCTCCCAACATATCATTCAAATCTACAAACGACTGCACGAAACCAAAGAGGCTCTCTACATTGAGCGCGAAAAACTGATTACCCATCTTCAGATTTCACACGAAGGACTGGGTATATTCACAAAAGACAAGAAAGAAATTCTAGTCAACAACCTCTTTACCCAATACAGTAACCTGATCTCGGATTCAAACCTGGAAACAACAGAAGAAGTCTTTGCCATCAATGAACTGAAAGAAATTATTCATTTTATCAACAAGAACCAGCAAGAACGTTCAAGAGGAAAAGGTGAGAAACGAATGTCAGTCACCATCAACAAGAACGGACGGACATTTATCGTAGAATGTATCATCTTCCAGGATGCCAGCTTTGAAATCTCCATCAATGACGTCACCCAGGAAGAAGAGCAAGTAAGACTCAAACGCCAACTGACCCAAAATATCGCCCACGAGTTGAAAACTCCCGTCAGCAGTATTCAGGGGTATTTGGAAACCATTGTCAGCAATGAAAATATTCCACGTGAGAAGATCAACGTATTCCTCGAACGTTGTTATGCACAAAGCAACCGGTTAAGCCGACTATTACGCGACATCTCCGTACTCACCCGCATGGATGAAGCCGCCAACATGATCGATATGGAACGGGTGGACATCAGTGTACTGGTAGGAAACATTATCAATGAAGTGTCACTGGAACTGGACGAAAAGCATATAACAGTAATCAACTCCCTGAAAAAGAGCATACAAATCAAAGGTAATTACTCACTGCTCTATTCCATCTTCCGCAACCTGATGGACAATGCCATTGCATACGCCGGAACCAATATTCAAATAAATATCAACTGTTTCCGCGAAGATGAGAAATTCTACTATTTCAGCTTTGCCGACACAGGTATAGGAGTATCTCCCGAACATCTGAACCGCCTCTTCGAACGCTTCTACCGGGTAGACAAAGGCCGCTCACGCAAACTGGGCGGAACAGGGTTGGGACTGGCTATCGTGAAGAACGCCGTCATCATCCACGGCGGCAACATCTCCGCCAAAAACAATCAGGGTGGCGGATTGGAATTTGTATTTACGTTGGCAAAGGAGAAATAAGGTTCTTAGTCAAATTCCGTGTTACTTAATTTAGGCTAAAGACCCTTACACATCGGTCTTTCAATGAGATTTGCCAACACGAAACTTGACGAAGAACCATAAAGAAACAAGAATTACAACTCTATTTTAGCTCAAAAGGAACTCTGGACTTGACATCTGTAGCGGAAGATGCTATGACTGCCTCGAACTTACCCGCCTCTGACACCCACTGATGACGGGTGTCATCAAAGAATTTCAAAGCATCTTCATTGACAGTAAAAGTAATCTCCTTTGTCTCACCCGGAGCCAGCCTCACTTTACTGAATCCTTTCAGCTCCTTTACAGGACGAGGCAAAGATGATTTCAAGTCACTGATATACAATTGTACTACTTCGCTACCCTCACGACTACCTGTATTTGTTACCGGTACAGTAATAGTAAGCGTTTCATCCGCTCCCATTACCTTCTTATCAGCTACAGCCTTTCCATATTTAAAAGTAGTATAACTCAAACCATGTCCGAAAGGAAACAAAGGTTTTGTTTTCTGTTTATCCGCCCAACGATAGCCTACGAAAATTCCTTCATTATATTTCTCATCCACAATATTACTGCCATCCGCTCTAAGAACACCCGGATAATCGCCTAATTTATGAGCACCTACATCCTCCAGAGCAGCAGGGAAAGTAAACGGCAATTTCCCCGACGGGTTCACATCACCTGCCAAAATTGCCGCTATCGCACTGCCGGCTTCCGAACCTAAATACCATGCCTGAAGCACAGCCGGAACATCCTTGATCCACGGCATAGATACTGCATTACCCGAGATATTGACGACAACCAGATTTTTGTTAGCCTGTGCCAAAGCTTTTATCACCTCGTCTTGTCCATAAGGCAAACCGAGTTCCTTGCGGTCTGCATCCTCGCAATCCTGATGCGCACTCTTGTTCAACCCACCGACAAAGATCACATAATCAGCCTCTTTGGCAACTTCCACAGCTTCAGCAATAAGTTCTTCCGGCAAACGGTCGTCTTTCAAGTCCTGACCAGACTTCACACCGTTATACTCACCTGTAGGATCACCCACATATCCACGGGCATAAACAACTTCCGCCCTATTTCCGAATCTAGTTCTGATCCCATCCAACGGAGAAAGCTCATGTTTCACTTTCAGTGAAGAACTACCACCGCCCACTGTCATCATCTTCACAGCATTCTCACCAATCACAGCAATCTTTTTCACCTTATCCAAATCAATAGGCAATACATTGTTATTGTTCTGCAGCAACACAATACCCTCCTCACCGATATGACGGGCGGCAGCAAAATGAGCTTCCGAGCACAAAGCACCCCAAGGACGTTCCCTATCCATTGTTGTACGATAAGCCAGACGAAGAATGCGCCTCACTTTATCATCCAACTCTTTTGTTCCTACTTTGCCTTCCTTTATCAATGTAAGATACGGATGTGCCAGATAGTAGTTATCATAAGCATTGCTTGCCCCATTGGAAAGTCCGTTTGTCCAACTACCGAACTCCATATCCAAGCCATTATGAATAGCTTCTTCCGTGTCGTGGGTACCTCCCCAGTCGGAAACAACTACTCCGTCAAATCCCCATTCACCTTTCAGGATATCATTCAGCAAATATTGGTTATGACAACCGTGCTGACCTTTATACAAGTTGTAAGATCCCATGATGGCCCAAGCCTTCCCCTGCCGGACAGCAGCCTTGAAAGCAGGCAGATAAATTTCATACAAAGCACGGTCATCCACAATAACATTGGTGGTATGGCGGTTCACTTCCTGATTATTCAGCGCATAGTGTTTTACGCAAGCGGCAACGCCATTCTGTTGTACACCCTGTATATAAGGAACTACCATTTGTCCGGCCAGATAAGGGTCTTCACCCATATATTCGAAATTACGCCCGTTCAGCGGAGTACGGTAAATATTCACTCCGGGACCTAACAACACGGACTTATTACGATAACGCGCCTCTTCACCGATACTCTTTCCATAAAGCATAGACATTTCGGGGTTCCATGTTGCCGCCAGACAAGTCAGTGCAGGAAAAGCCACACAAGAATCATTAGACCATCCGGCCTGTTCCCACTCATCCCAAAGCACTTCGGGACGAATACCATGAGGACCGTCTGTCATCCAGAATTCGGGAATTCCCAAACGTGCCACACCCGGTGAGCAAAACTTGGACTGGGCATGTGTCATCGCCACTTTCTCTTCCAAAGTCATACGGTTGAGCGCATCTTCTATTCTTTCCTCTACAGGTTTTGTATTATCCAAATAAACGGGAATCGTTTGTGCCTGAACCGCACTACCCAACAATAGGGCCAACATGCCCGAAATAATCATACTTTTCATGGTCATCCATTTTTTATTTATTAACCCACAAGCCCAGCGAACGGATATAACCCGTTTGCGGCATACAATTTTCACATTTACTATTCTCTATAAACGCCGACATCGCTTTCTTTGCCACCTCCTGATCAGGGCGTGCATCCCGTATCTCTTTGTAAGTAGCGCGAGGTGCTTCCGAGAAAGCAACTACTTGCTCCCAACCTTCCGGCACCTTGATACCCATAAACGAAGAGCCATCTATCTTTTTATACGGCCAGAAAGTGTACCCGATGTTGTTTTCTTCCATCACCTTACAAAAAGCCGCCTGCCATTCATCAGTATTGTGACCGATTTCACCCATATACATCGGCAGGTTCACACTGTCACGGAAATTGATAAGAGTCCGGATAGCTTCCTTTGTAGGATCACCTCCGTAACGATGGCAAGTGTACATCAGTTTATCGTCATAAGCAGCATCCTTGAACGGCTTGAAGTTACCATTCCACTGTGCTCCTCCGATCAGGACAATATGATTGTTATCCACCTCACGAATAGCTTTCAACGCACGCTTGTGCAGAGGTTCCAGCTTTGCGTTCAGTTCTTCCATATTTTCAAAATAGGGAGCGATAGGCTCGTTGATTAACTCATATCCCAATATTACAGGCTCATTCTTATAATAATCGGCAATCTCCTTCCAAATATCACAGAACAACTGTTGACTTACCTCGCTTTCAAACAGCCAGGGATAACCGTAACTGTCATCAATATTATCACCTGTCTGTCCGCCCGGAGCATCGTGCATATCCAGAATCAGGTAAAGATTATTATCACGACACCAGTTCACGACACTGTCCACACGGGCAAATCCGTCCTGCCCCCCTGTCAGCCCCATATAGTCCTCATCAGTGAAGAGTTTATAATGGAAAGGAAGACGAATGGTATTTGCCCCCGTAGAAGCGATAAATTCCACATCCTTGCGGGTGATATAGTTGTCTTTAAACTGTTTCCAAAATTCTGCCACAAAGTCCGGACCTACCATCTGACAAAACATCTCATTGATGAAACGTCCGGAATTAGTTTTATTGAAGCCGAACATATATCCTTCGGGATTCAACCAGTTACCCAGATTCGTACCTTTAATAAATAGTTTGCTGCCGTCCGGCTGAATCAAGTCCTGTCCGGACACACGCACGAATGCTTCAGGAGCAGGCGCAATTTCCTGTTGCTGCGCCTGTTTTTGCTGACATGAAGCAAATCCCCCCACAAACAATAATACATAAATTATATATTTCATACCTATTTCTAACGATTAATTTATTACTTCAAAATCAGCGGAAAGTCCTTCCTCACTGTTTGTACCCAACCACAACTTAAATTCTCCGGGCTCCACCACCTTCTTCATATCAATGTTCCAGAAAGCCAATTCACTGACGGGCAATGAGAAAGTTACAGTCTTGGTCTCTCCCGGCTGTAAAGTGACACGCTGGAAACCTTTTAACTCCTTCACCGGACGGGCTACAGAAGCCACCTTATCCTGCACATAGAGCTGGACAACTTCTGTTCCGGCATACTTTCCGGTATTCGTCACATTCACTCTCGCCGTCAATGTAGCATTTGCCGCCAACTTATCAGCCGATAATTCCAACACATAATAGGCAAAAGTAGTATACGACAATCCGTAACCAAAGGGGAACAAAGGACCAAAACCTGCATCCATATAAAAAGAAGTGCAACCCAACGAGGTCTGCCCGGCTTCCAATGGAATATCATCAATCAATGTTTCCTTGCCGCTGGGAGCACGTCCCGTGTGATGATGCGCATAATAAACAGGGACCTGTCCCACCATCTTCGGAAAAGTAACCGGAGTCTTCCCACTCGGAACAACCTTGCCGAACAGTAAATCTGCAATAGCCGGACCACCCATCGTTCCCGGATGAAAGGAATAAAGCACGGCAGCCGATTCATCCACTTCTTTACCAATAGTGAGCGGACGACCTGCCATAACCACCGTCACTAACGGTTTACCGGCTTTTGCCAACGCTTCAATCAATTCCGATTGCGCTCCACGCAAGTTCAAATCAGCCAAGGAGTGAGCTTCGCCCGACAGAATAGATTCTTCACCGACAAAAGCCAGTACCACATCCGCCCGCCGGGCTGCTGCCACCGCCTTTGCTATACCCGAAGTCTGTTTGTCGCGGCTATAGGCCAATCCCGGTTCATAAATAATCTGAACCTTGTCTCCATACATTTCCCGCAATGCCTTCAGCGGAGTCTGTGTATGTTCCTTTTCACCATCAAACACCCACGTACCCATCTGATCATGAGGGGCATCCGCCATCGGACCGACTACAGCAACCGTACGCACCATCTCTCCCAAAGGAAGAACCTCGTTATCATTCTTCAATAAGATGACCGACTGCTCTACTGCTTCTTTCGCTTTCGCCAAATGACTTTCCGCATATTTTACTGTTTGATCTGATACCACATAAGGATTATCGAACAACCCTAAGCGGAACTTTAAACGTAAGATATTACGAACTGCATTATCAATAGTAGCTACCGAAACCTTTTTTTCTTTTACCAAAGTCTCCAGATTTTCCATAAAGGAACCGCTTACCATCTCCATATCTATACCTGCATTGACCGACTTTTCAGCCGCTTCCTTCGCATCTTTGCAGAAACCGTGCGCAATCATCTCGGTAGCCGACGCCCAATCCGTCACAACTACGCCGTCATAATTCCATTCTCCACGCAGCACCTCTTTTAATATAAAGGAATTACCGGTAGAAGGCACTCCGTCATTATCATTAAAAGAAGTCATGAACGTGGCACACCCTGCCTTGGCAGCCGCCTCGAAAGGAGGGAAATAGACATTGCGCAATTCACGTTCCGGTATGAATGTCGAATTATAATCCTTGCCACCTTCAGCGGCACCATAACCCACAAAATGCTTGGCACATGCCGCTATGGCTGTCGGATCGTCCAAAGAATCCCCCTGAAACCCCTTAACCATCGCCGCTCCCATCACAGCAGACAGATAAGGATCTTCGCCACAACTTTCCGCCATACGTCCCCATCGCGGATCACGGGAAATATCAATCATCGGAGCAAAAGTCCAGCGAATACCATCGGCAGATGCCTCAACAGCGGCTATGCGGGCTCCATCCTCTGCAATTCGGGGATTAAAGGTTGCCGCTTGTCCCAATGGAATAGGAAATATAGTTTTGTATCCATGAATCACATCACGCGACATCAGGACAGGAATCCCCAACCGGGATTCCTTCACAGCTATTTCCTGCACTTTATTCACCAATTCAGGGTCAGTCAGATTCAACAGAGAACCCACTTTCCCTTCTTTTATCACCCCGGCTATCTGATCAATGCTTCCATTCGGACTCAACTGATTCATCTGCCCTATTTTTTCCTGCAAAGTCATCTTACCCAGCAGTTCCTCGACCTTATTATCTATGTCCCTATCCTTCTCACTACCTGCTTGCGGTGTGCAGGCAAAGAAAGAAAGCATAAGCAAACAGGTAGAAGACAGTTTGAAATGTTTCATCATATGTTATTCTTCTAATTTGATTATGCCTTGCTCATATCGCGTCAAAGGCGTGGCACAAGCAAGGCATTCTAAGGAAATATACTTATTAAATTAGTATGGATTCTGCGTAATCGAGCCTTGTGCAGCTTCTATTTCACTCTGAGGAATAGGAATGTATTTCTTGTTTTCTGTCCAGTCAACACGTTCCGGGATAGCCTGTCCACCCCAAGTATTTTCACCTTCCCACTGATTCTTGTCAAAATTATAGGTACGCTTAGTCCGTAGAAGCACACCGGCTCCGGCTTTGAGTACGGTAGCAGCCTTCCCGGAGCGGACAAGGTCGAAATAACGTTTTCCCTCACCCACAAATTCAAGTCGACGTTCATTAATGATATTATCCATGGTAACAGGGATAGAAGCTACACCGGCACGCTCACGGACAAGATCGAAATAATCTTGCGCAAGACCGTCACCCGTAGCCAAAGCCAGTTCAGCCGCATTGAGCAATGTCTCGGCATAACGGTAAAGATGAAGATTTTCATCATGGTTCAAACCGGCATCACCTACACTACCTTCCGTATCACCCGGACGGGGCAGATATTTGCGCAGGAAGTAACCGGTGTTCTGATAACGGCCACCATAAGTGACAGTATCCCCTTCAACGAATTTCGCCCTTGCATATTTATCCAGATTAAGAATGGCAACATCGCGACGACGGTCATTGTCTTCAAAGGCATCATACACTTCTTTAGAAACAGAGCCGAACCCCCATCCGCTTGTAAATTCAGGAGTATGCCCCTCTGCACATTTGATAGTCAAGCCATCAATACCAATCATTTCAGGATATACAGTACCACCTGTAAAATTGGCATCCCCCCAAGTACGTTTACCTCCTTTAGCTATATAATTTACATCGAATATGATTTCCTCGTTCCATTCCTTATCAAGCGCATAAAGATCATTATAATTTTTAACCAAGTCATACTTGTGCGAATTGATGATTGCTTTCATATATCCCAAAGCCTTTCCGTAACGGGACTGGTCTTTCTGGTACATCACATAATCAGCGTAAATCATGGAAGCAGCAGCTTGCGTCATACGTCCGGCCCATTCGTCGGGTTGTTTCATCGGAAGTACTTCACTGTCCAGCACGCTTTCCAAATCGACAACCACCTTTTCATAAACCTGATCTACAGTTAATTGATCTGCCAGATAAGGAAGGCTGGTCAAGTTCTCTTCATAAAAAGGAATATTGCCCCATGTTTTCCAGAGAACAAGATAATACCAGGCACGCATCGCACGGCCTTCGGCTATAAAAAGAGCCTTTTTATCATCGGATAGATCTGAATCCTTCGCATTATCAATCAACCGGATAGACCGATTGATACCTGAATAACTTGTTGTCCACGCTCCATCGATATTATTACGGGGATCGGACTTGTACTGGGAAATCAGGTGAATCTGTGACTGGTCGGATGTGTTGCCGCCACCGACATACATATCATCAGCCATAGCGTCCCATACCAAGCTCAAGGGTGCCCATCCACCAAAGTAGTCATACCATTGCATCGGATCGTAAGCAGCCACTGCTGACTCCATCATTCGGGATTCTGTAGTATAATATCCGTCAATGGGCAAGCTGCTTGAAGGCTCAACTGACAGGAAGTCGTCGCCGCAAGATGCTGTACCCAGCATCAAAGCCAGAGCGGCGAAGCTATATAATGTAAACTTTTTCATATCTGTATGCTTTATATTCATTAAAAATTAAGATTAACACCTACGGTAAAGGTACGCGCCTGAGGATAGTAACCACGGTCGATACCATTGGAACGTTCGTCACCATTGAGTTCCGGATCAAGACCTTTATAAGAAGTCATTGTCAGCAGGTTCTCGGCAGCCACATAGAAACGAAGCTTCTGAATAAAGATCTTCTGAGTCAGGTAGGACGGCAATGTATAACCCAACTGAATGTTCTTGATACGTGCGTAAGAACCATTATGGACATAAAGATCAGAAACACGCCAGTTATCATTGTTGTTTGCCCAAGAAAAACGAGGCATTGTATTGGAAGTTCCTTCACCATGCCAACGATTCATAAACTCTGCGGGAAGATTCACATAGCGGCAGTCCAGACGACGGGTTACGTCCATGATTTCCTGCCCCATAGCACCTGACAGCAACATGCTGAAGTCGATATTTTTCCAGGAAGCATTGAGGTTCAAACCGAATGTCCAATCAGGAGTTCCCTTACCAATCATTGTCTTATCCTTATCATTGATCTCTCCGTTCTTGTCAAAGTCTACAAAGATTACGTCACCCGGCACTGCGTTGGGCTGCAGCTTCTGCCCTTTATCATTCACATAAGCATCAATCTGCTCCTTGTTCTGGAAGATACCGTTTGTTTTATAACCATAGAAATAAGGATATGGCATTCCGTTTTCCGCACGGGATACGTTACCAATCTGGTGCACATTGTCATACATCTCAAAGCCATCGGCATTCCCCAGATTAATCAATTCATTTTTCAGATAGCTGGCATTAGCGGATATTCCGAAGTTCCAGTCACCTTTATTGAACTTATACCCCAGCTCCAATTCAACTCCCTCATTCTTCATCGAACCAACGTTACCCCAAGGCTTGGACTCACCCAAGTAAGAAGGAATACTCATTTCCTTCAGCATGCCATTCGTCTTCTTGTAGAAATAATCCACCGTGAAAGTCAAAGCATTGTTGAAGAAGCCGAAATCCAGACCGGCATCATATTGTTCCGATTCTTCCCATTTCAAGTCCTTATTGGGAGTACCGGACGGCTTACTACCCATGACGATGCTCTGGTATCCCGGAGTGCCGAACACATAGTTGTTGCCGATAGCTACATTGGCCATATAACGGAAAGCTCCGATATTTTCGTTACCGTTCTTACCCCAAGAGAGGCGCAGTTTTGTATTAGTCAACCAAGATGGACGTTGATCCATCCACTTTTCATTTGTTATGTTCCATCCTAAAGATACGGAAGGGAAGGTAGCCCATTTGTTATTAGGACCGAAGTTAGACGAACCGTCACGACGCACAGTAACCTGTAACATATAGCGTTCATCATAGTTATAGCTCAAACGACCGAAGTAGGAAGCCAACGTTGTCGGGTCAAATGCCCCACCGGTGGCATTACGTTTACCTGCAGACTGCAAACCGGTTGTGAAATCCAAGTTTGCCTTGTCCCCAATATATTCAATCATATCCATTGCATCGCCCTTTAATCCGCGTCCTGTATACTTCTTGGCCGACTGCCCCAACACAACCGCAAACGAATGAACACCAAACGTTTTGTCATACGTCAACACATTCTCAATCTGCCACGTATAGCCACGATTCATTTCAGACCACACTTTCGATTTGTCATTCGTAGCATTTTTATTCAGATAGTGAGGATGATTCCATCCGTCTTTTCCCCAGAATGCGAGGTCGGAACCCCAAGAGAATTTATATTTCAAATGATCCCAAACACTTAGTTCGGCAGCCAAAGTAGCGATAATCTTATCAGAATTATTCTTTTCATAGGGTAAGGAAAGTCTTGCAAGCGGATTAGCAAGTTCATTGAAATCACTGCTCGGCATGGAAAGCAACTGTCCGCTACGTTTGTCGTAGATAGGGTCACCATAAGTATTCCGGTCATAATTCTGAAGTTCGCTTTCATCTTTAGCGTAAACGGACATGGTAGGATCCATGAACAAAGCGTCGCCGAGCGGAGATCCGGTCAGACTGCCGGCAGTGACACCCACACTATTCACACGAGAATAAGCTATGTTCATAGAGAATGTCATCTTTTTCAGCCAATTACGTTGTTCCGATTCGTCAAACAGCGTATACATTGTGTTGCTACGCAGTGACAGACGTTGGTAGTTGGAAGCATCGTAGTTTCCCCCAATGATACCGTCCTGATCATAATATCCTAATGAAAAATAGTAATTTACCTTCTCAGAAGCACCGCTGATACTTAACTGGTGATTCTGGACCGGAGCATTATCATAGAACAAGGCGTCCTGCCAATTGGTACCCGAACCTAAAGAAGCAACCTGTTCGTAACGGGGAGCCTCGCCTGCATAATCGGCAGCCTCATTCATCAATGTAGCATATTGGGTAGCATTCAGCATATCCCGCTTCTTCCATGCACTTTGCCATCCATAAGAGAAGTCATAACTCACTTTAGTTTTGCCGATACTACCTTTCTTTGTAGTAACGAGAACAACACCATTTGCCGCACGAGCCCCATAAACGGCTCCGGAAGCTGCATCTTTCAATACTTCGATACTGGCAATATCAGCGGGATTGATATTATCAATACCACCGTCTACCGGCATACCATCAATAATGTAAAGCGGGTCGGAGTTGTTGATAGTACCAATACCACGCACACGTACTCTTGAGCTCGCTCCCGGCTGACCATTGAGGGTAGTAACCTGAACACCGGCTGCCAGACCTTTCAACGCATTGTCCACACGTGTGGGAGATGTTCTGCTCAAATCTTCGGAAGAGACCTTGGCAATAGAGGCCGTTACCACACTCTTCTTCTGAGTACCATAACCAATCACTACTATTTCATCCAAAGTTTTCGTATCTTCCCGTAAAATAATGTTGAGCGGAGCGATAGTAGCTTTCACAATTTGCGGAAGATAACCTACGTAGGTTATTTCAATCTCTACCCCCTCTTCTACATTGGAGAGAGAAAAAGCACCATCAAGATTAGTAATAGTACCGTTATTAGTACCTTTTACCAATACACTCGCACCGATAATGGGCTCACCGGTTACATCTTTTACTACTCCTTTCACAGTCTGCTGCTGGGCAAACATACCGATAGAAAAGAAAAACAGCAAGCATCCGACAGATAACATATATCTGAACGCTTGCGTCTTTTTTAAATCATTTCTCATAACACAAAATATTAAAGTTAACACTCAAATTTCTTATGACTTTTGTCAACGCAAAGATAAAACAAGTGCATATAGCCTGTATGAGCAGGTAAAGCGCAAAAGTAAACCACCGTTTTTGATAAAAATCTAATTATTAACATATTACTATAAAAAGAAGAGAGCAAAAAGTAAACTTTAATAAATAAAACGGGAAGAGGTATTCATCATCAAACGATTATATAACCTAACTTTTTCCTAAAGAACATCCGCCATATTTAAAAGGATTGACTTATATTTGTACGTCTAACCAAATATAGTACAATGAAACATCTGCTTACCTTATTACTTTTATTTACTTCTACCTTTTTGTCTGCTGACTCCCATAGTATGGAAATTGAGTCTCTTCTATCAAAATTAGATTCTTTAATCGCGCGAAAGGATGATTTCGTCGCTGCTAAAGAGGCCAAAATAAACCAACTCCATAACCAGGGACGGAATATCCGTACATCAGAAGAACGCTATTGGCTGAACAAGATGTATTACGATGAATATTCCGTTTACAATTCCGATTCCGCCATGATTTATGTAGACCAGAATCTGGACATCGCCGACAAGCTAAATAAAAAAGAATGGAAAGCGGAATGGAAAATCAAGAAGTCTTTTCTTCTGGCTGCTACCGGTTTGTTGAAGGAGGCATTAGATGAATTACGCAATGTTTCGAGCCAATTACTCACCCCTGAACTGAAAGTGGAATATTACGGACAGTTGATGTATCTGTACTCTCATTTCAGACAGTATTCAGGAGATAACAATACAAATATCCGTGAAGGATATTATGAGAAAGAAAAAGCGTATAAAGACTCTATCTATGCCTACATCACTCCTCAAGACCCTTTCTATTTATGGTACAAAGGGTGGAAATTTCTGGGAACCACTGAAACGGAGTCCATAAAGAAAGAACTCTTGAATGAAGTAGAGAGGTCATCCCTGGAAACTCGACGTGATGCAATGAATGCCTATATCCTAGCCTGCCTTTATCAGGATAGCAATCAACAAAACGAGTATTTGAAATATATGATTTATTCGGCAATGGCGGATGTGAAAACAGCAAACAAGGACATTGCTTCGCTGGAAGAGCTGTCAAAAACATTGTATGAACTGAATGATATAGACCGTGCCTATACCTATATTAATTACTGCCTCCAAAACGCCCAACTTTATCGCAACCGGGTACGTGTTATCGGCATTTCGGAAACACAAGACGCCATTCATCGGGCCTATCAGGAAAGAAATATCCGACAGGAAGCCCGTTTGCATACATTCTTGTTTCTGGTCAGTATTCTTTCAATCATTTTATTGATTGCCATTCTCTATATCTATATGCAAATGAAGCGACTGGCATATTCACGCTCCCAACTGAATGAAAGCAATCAGTTGCTGAACAAACATGTGGACGAACTGTCGGAAACCCATCAACTGTTGGAAAAAGCAAACGGCCAGTTACAGTCGTTAAATGAACAGTTGAAAGAAACAAACGCCCAACTTCGCGAATCCAATTATGTAAAGGAAGAATATATAGGTTACGTATTTTCCATCTGTTCCAACTATATCAGCAAGTTGGACGAATTCCGTAAAAGTATTAACAGGAAAATGAAAGCCAAACAATTTGATGACATAAAAGAATTGACAGACTCTCCGATTATGGCACAGAATGAGTTGAAAGAGCTTTACCATAACTTCGACGCCATCTTTCTACATGTCTATCCCAATTTTGTCGAAGACTTCAACGCCCTGCTGCATCCCGACGAGCAGATTTTACTAAAAGATGGAGAATTACTGAATACCGAACTACGCATATATGCGCTGGTACGTCTGGGAATTAACGATAGCGTGAAGATAGCCGAATTCTTACATTGCTCTCCGCAGACGGTCTACAACAACCGACTGAAGACACGCAACAAAGCCATTGTACCAAAAGATGAGTTCGCCAATACAGTGAAAAGTCTGGGCAAAATGCAAGAATGACCACTGTGCATACTTCCTTAAAAAAGGAATATTAAAACACACGAGAATGCAATAGATTGGATCACCGTGCGGAAGATTAACTAAATGCGTAGCATTTTCCTTCAGCGGAATCCTATATTTTACATTTTAGAACGTTTTTCTTTCAACACAAAAGTAATTTATCACTATATGACTCTTTTAGAAAGACAAATCATCGGTA
This sequence comes from Bacteroides sp. L008, assembly GCF_040812255.1. Classification (NCBI taxonomy): domain Bacteria; kingdom Pseudomonadati; phylum Bacteroidota; class Bacteroidia; order Bacteroidales; family Bacteroidaceae; genus Bacteroides; species Bacteroides sp. L008. The sequence continues at coordinate 2,075,882 of NZ_JBFNXO010000001.1, forward strand.
TACGGTCTTTTTGCCATTTTCCTTTTATCACCCGGCGAAGACCAACCAGCTCAAAAAAAGTCCCTTTTTATGCCTTCGCAGCTTTCTCACCGAGAAACCAAAGGTTTGTCGGTGAGAAACAGAAGGTTCATCGGTGAGAAACCAAAGCTATATCAGTAAGAAATGGAGGCTTTACTTACCCCCAAAAGTGCATATTCCTCGTTAAAACATACAAAATAAGCCGGAGTTTCTGCATATTCTTGCATTTGTTTATGCAATTTGTCTTCTGGTTTAATCATGTTGAAGTATTCTTTTTCGATGGAAATCTTAAAAACAGAACATGATCCTCTTTCCAGCTCATCCTTTCCCGAACTTCGCAAATTCACCATTTGAAACTCCGGTAACTGAAAAAAAGATGATTTTTTTGATAAAAATAAAAAGAAAGTTATCTTTGTCTTCAATACATGTATACTTCAATGCACATACATAAGTTAAACGAAAAATAGCAAGTCATGAAAACGAATATAAATATCCTATTTACTTTGTGTATTCTCCTTCTTTGTGCCTGCAAAAGTGGAAACGCTTCCAATCAATGTGAAAACGAAGCTCCCCGGGATACTATTACAACCTTCACCCTGCCCGCCATCCCGCAAATGATGACAGCTCCGGAGCAACGTGCAGAATTCCTCGTGAAGCACTATTGGGATCATGTCAACTTCGCCGACACCAATTACATCCACCACCCCGAAATAACCGAACAAGCCTGGGCGGACTATTGTGACATACTGAATCACGTCCCGTTGAAAACCGCACAAGAAGCCATGCGGAAAACAATCGAGCAAACGAACGCAGACAAAAAGGTATTCACCTACATCACCGATCTGGCCGATAAATATCTCTACGACCCCAACTCCCCCATGCGTAACGAAGAATTCTACATCCCCGTATTAGATGCTATGTTAACTTCCCCCCTGCTAGAGGAAATAGAAAAAGTACGTCCCAAAGCCCGCCGGGAATTAGCCCAGAAAAACCGCATCGGCACCAAAGCCCTGAACTTCAACTACACGCTGGCTTCCGGCGCGCAAGGTTCCCTCTACCAACAACAAACGGATTACATCCTGCTATTCATCAACAACCCAGGTTGCCATGCCTGCACAGAAACGATAGATGCCCTGAAAAACGCCCCTATCATCAACCAACTTCTGGAACAAAAGAAACTAACAGTCCTCTCCGTCTATCCTGACGAAGAACTGGACGAATGGCGCAAACATCTGAACGAATTCCCCAAAGAATGGATCAACGGATACGACAAGAAATTCGCCATCAAAGAACAACAACTATACGACTTGAAAGCAATCCCCACCCTCTACCTTTTAAATAAGGAAAAAACTGTGCTCTTAAAAGACGCCCCCGCACAAGCCATCGAAGAATACCTACTAATGAAAAGCGAACAGTAAACATACACTATACGAACTAACATAGGACACTTGATTAACATAGAAAAAATAGTGACGGTATATGGCAAGGATACCGTTAGCATCTTGAGCATATACCGTCACTATTTATATCGGATAGCGTCACCATTTTTCCAAAGTCCCACCAACGCTTACCCCTCCCCCACACCCTCCTCACGAACACACCGCATGGTTTCCCGGCCTCGTTTTTCAGCGTCAAGCGCAGGTATTTTCTTTTTGGTTCTTTCTCTTTCGTATCAAGACGAAAGAAAAAGAACACTCCCCCTTGCAAAAGCAAAATAAACTCCCTATCTTTGTCACGCATTGGTTCGCGACTCCCATGCGGGGGAAGCGATTAAAAGGGAATCAGGTGTAAATCCTGAACAGTCCCGCTGCTGTAAGTTCCATGTATGTTACAAGCAATTCACTCATTGCCACTGGAGACTAATCCGGGAAGGCGTTTGTAGCAGGAACAAGTCAGAAGACCTACCATGCAAATATGTTTCACTGCTTTCGAGGAAAAAGCGTTGAGTCTAATGAACGGGACAAGTCGTCCATCATTTCATTCATCACTCTGATTCAGAGAAAGTGTGTTAAAACGAATAAACTCTGCCAAGTTTATTTATGCGTGTCCGGTCGAAGGGATTTCGCCCGGACACTTTTAAATAGCAATAGACTGAAAAAGGAATAAATGAAAGAGAGAACATTTAAGAAAATGATCTTTGCAGTATTCTGCTGCCAATTCTTATCCATATCACTTTTTGCACAACAGCAAAAGGTAGATACGACACATACATATTCTATTCCTGAAATAACAGTATCAGATATCTACCAGACTCGCGAAGTACGTTCAACCGCTCCCCTGCAAGTATTCTCCAAAGACGCCCTGAAAAACCTGCACGCCCTGCAAGTCTCCGACGCAGTGAAACACTTTGCGGGAGTGACCGTGAAAGACTACGGAGGTATCGGCGGACTGAAAACAGTATCCATACGAAGCCTGGGAGCACAACATACTGCTGTCAGCTATGACGGAATTACCCTGACCGATTGCCAAACGGGACAAATTGATATAGGTCGCTTCTCGCTCGATAATGTTGACAGACTTTCTCTAAACAACGGACAAAGCGATAATATCTTCCAACCTGCCCGCTTCTTTGCAGCAGCAGGCATACTGAATATACAAACACTTACCCCACTATTCACGAAGGACAAAAAGACCAACATAGCAGGAGCTTTCAAAACAGGTTCCTGGGGATTAGTCAATCCCTCCCTCCTGCTGGAACAACAATTCAATAAAACATGGAGCATGTCAGTCAGTGGCGAATGGATGTCCTCTGACGGACATTATCCATATACACTGCGCTATGGAAGTGCAGAAGGAGATCTGTCCTCACGTGAGAAACGGAAGAATACAGACGTACAGACATTCCGTGCTGAAGCCGGACTTTACGGCAACTTCTCCGATAAAGAACAATGGCGGTTGAAAGCCTACTACTTCCAGTCCTCCCGGGGACTACCCAAAGCTACCACTTTCTACAACGACCATTCTACCCAACACCTGTGGGATAAAAACACTTTCATACAAAGTCAATACAAGAAAGAATTCAGCCAACAATGGGTATTCCAAACCTCTGCCAAGTGGAATTGGAGCTATCAACGGTACCTGGACCCCGATACAAAGAACTCATTAAAGAAAACAGAAAACAGCTACTACCAGCAAGAATATTACCTTTCCGCTTCTGTACTATACAGACTGTTGAGCAACCTCTCATTCTCTCTTTCCACCGACGGAAGCATCAACACCATGAACGCCGATCTAAACAACTTTGTACATCCCACGCGCTATTCATGGCTAACGGCATTCGCCGGCAAATACGTGAATGACTGGTTAACAATCTCCGCATCCGCATTGGCAACCGTTATCAATGAAGATGTAAAGAAAGGCGGCAGTGCCGGCAATCACCGTAAACTAACCCCTTATGTAAGTGCCGCATTCAAACCTTTTCATCATGAAGAATTCCGTGTACGCTTCTTCTATAAAGATATTTTCCGCCTGGCAAGTTTCAACGACTTATATTACGAAGAAGTAGGAAACACACAACTAAAGCCGGAAAAAGCCAAACAATACAACATCGGACTGACATACAGCAAGAATGTATGCCCATTCCTACCCTATTTGTCAGCAACCGTCGATGCTTATTATAATAAGGTAACAGATAAAATCATCGCTTACCCTACCAAGAACCTTGCAGTATGGAGCATGAAAAACCTGGGACAAGTTGACATCAAAGGCATTGATGCTACAGGTACGGGGCTCAATACAAAATGTGGCATGAATGAAATGTAAGGCGAAGTACGTGAAACCGCCTGTACATCGGTGATTGACGAATGTCACGCAATATATTTGGGAAGAAAACAAAAAGTTCCGTTCCTTCTATTTTGCTTCCGTTGCTTCTATATTCATTCCGGTGGACTGTGCTGTAAATAGGGGAAACAATGAGAGACAGATTGAAAAGGCGAAGGAAAGACTGTATGTTGCTTCTGTTTTTAGGCTTAAAACAAAGGCTATACGCTCCATTTAGATGGGTGTATAGCCTTTATTAATTTAGATATAGAAATACATTACAGCGGCTTAAAATGCTATTTTCGTGCGCTTCGAATAAGCACTCCTTGTTGTATGATCGCTTTTTTAGTAGCGAAGGAAACACCATCGGACAACCCTTTGTGACGTAGGGTTTCTTCCGTAATACCTATTTCTTCAGCAGTAAATTCAGAATAGATTGCTGATATAGAACCAAAAAAACGGCTTGTTTTTTTGAAAATGAGATGAACATGTATAACCTTAGTCTCTTTAGCCATGACTTTACTTTTAGATATTTGTAATACTAAAAATTTCTATATAGTTACTATATGGAAGTTTTTCTAATTGCAAATATATGAAATAAATAAAGAAAATAGGATGTGTTTTTGTTTATTTCGTGATAAATACAGACTTATGGAAAAGATATAATTTATTGTTAAAATAGCCTATACCCATGTCAGCACCCTTTAAACACCCATTAGAAAATAGAGACAAAATGTGAATATCACCCATTAAACACCCATTAAAAAAGAAGTGTTTTTATTATTGAGTTTTACCCTATAATACTGGTATATGCATTGAGTTATACCCTATAATACAACTTTTAGGAATACAGATATTTTTGGTAATATGCTAAAAAACAATGATTTATAATAAAATATAATGTTTAATATTAAGTTAACCTTTTCATAAGTAGGGACATTTGACTTTTCAAAGCATCCACATCGTCTTCTAAATGGTTTACTTTATCATAATACGTCGCGTTAATATTAGGCATCTTTGCGCTTAAATACCATTCCACATATAGTATAGTATTAATCTCATCTTCCATCAAATTAAAGTTTGGGTAATTAGCTTTATCAACATTATCAGAGGTACAAACTATAAAACCATGTTCACGGAATCTATTTTTTATGCGTTTCACGTAAGCACGTCCACTTCTGTCGCTTACCACATATACATGATTGTCTTTAATCTCATTCCATTCACTTCGATCCAATAATCTTAAGATGAGAAATGAACAGTCTAATAATGTCGGAGACATACTTTCTCCTCGTACTTTAACACAGAAATATTTTCTATTCCTACGTAGCATATTGTAAGGAAGCCTAATAGTCTCCACGACTTCTATAAAATCAGGATTTTCACATCCATAACCTGCAGCTACAGATATATCAACGATAGGGATTGACTCAAATTCCGACTCTATTGGAACGATTTTAGAAATTTTCGTTTGATTGTCATCACGCAACATTGAACCACATCCAGCAAGCAACCAATCCGTAGAGATATCGCTATAATATGAGAGAAATTTCAATAAATTATCTTCAGACATTCCATTTGGTTGACTCAACACGCCATTGGTTATGCCTGTATTTTTATAACATTCATACTTTGTAATCCCTTTAAAATCTAAATATTGCAGAATTCTCTGCTTTAATACTGAAAAATCTCTCATATTTTCTTTCATAATTGAAAAATCTCTATTATATTTGCAGCGTGTTACAGATTAACAGCGCTCAAATGTATGAATAATAACTCAAAAATAAAAAGGTATGAAACAAATAATTGAATTAAGAGACACCGAAAAACGAAAGATGATTGCAGAAACATTTGGAATATCTCTCGCAAACCTTAGTCAAATACTTCGTTTTAAACGAAATGGAAAGAATGCAGAAGCTATTCGTAGAATGGCACAAGAAAATGGTGGAATTAAATATACTGAAGGTAATGAACCATCAAAAGTGAAGGTTTTGGATTCTCACGGAAATGTAACAAGAGTAATAAGCAATAAATAAAAATCTGCAATGCAAAAGAATAAGATTTTGAAACGTATAGATCGCATCATTTTTCAAGCCATTGTCATGGGTGATAACTTAACAGCAGATGATGTGCTACGCCTCGGCAACCATGCCAGATTCAAGAAGAAACTATTCATGGTTGGTGACACGTGCCGGGTTTCAGTGAGAAAGTTGTCCAATTCAGCGAGTATATTCACAGTCGTCAATTTCTACTACATCAATAGTCTCTGTTTTATGGATCGTATCCGCCACTATTTGGGCAAATTGAGGACAACAGCATTTCGTAATATGGGCATAAGTGAAGTCATTGTCGTAATCATAGATGATACGTGCCTTTAGCTTATGAACAGGACATTTTACATCTCGGAGTATACTCTTGCATATTGTTTGGTCTGATGCAAGTTTAGATTCCAAATCATCGAAAAACATCATAACGGTTTATTTAAATTAAATATTTTCCATATTGGCTACAAATGTAGCAAAACTATTCCGGTTCGTGATGAATAGGAATAGCCTTTTTAGAAAAATGAATGTAGAACAAGAAAAACGATATAGTATATGAAAACATTTAGAGTGATTCAGAATGTGTTGATAGCGGTCGGGATAATAACTACCGTTTCATTGGTTGACGGGATTGAGGTGTCTGCCTCTAATGTGCAGGCGGCTTTTGTCATTGCCTGTTTCACGATAGTGACCATTCTTGAAAGGGAATTCCGTTCGGAAAAGGACGAAGAGTAAAACAAGTATGCAAGCAAGGAACTTCCCCGTATTTCGGGATAACACAGACTCATGGTTTCAGATTGAATTTGTCATGGTATTATTTAATGGTGTTAGGACAGGTTTTCAATGGGAACAGGTGAAAAGAGGGGAAGCAGCTACAATCCTGGGGCAGTGCCGGGACTTGCGCTAAAGTTAATAGTATAATTATTATGGCTGAGATATTTAATAATCGGATTTGCGTGTTTGCGAATGAATTAATCATCTTCAATCCCAAAACGCAAGTTGGGAGTGAAGATGGGTTCATTCCTGAAGGAACATACTATTCGATGGTGAGGAACGGGCAACTTATCGTACTCCGTCGTGGTATTCCCGGATGTCCTGCCCTAGTAGATTTTGAAACCATGAGAAAGGACGTAAAGAAAGGGTACATTGTACGTAAAGGTGATCCCCGTGCAGAAATTGCCGCTAAAACACAGAAATCCATACTGGAAGATGCGATTGTCTACAGCAATGCCGCCTACGAGTTTTTCAGTGTGAAATACCGCTATGACGGTGACAAGAAGCTTCCCCCCGCAAAGATTGACGAATATACCCTGAATGTACGCATCATGAACGCGCTCCTCTCCCTTCGCGATGGTCGTAAAGCCAACTCGATAGGCGGTGGTGGTACGCGCATCAACGTTTGGGAAAAGCTCTGTAAGTTGAGCAATGATCTTCTGACACTGAAAGACCCGAACGGGCGTGATATTTTTCCTCATAACCTGCCGAAGAACTGGAAGGCTTTGAAACGTAAATGCGAGCAATATGAAGCGGCACGACGGATCAGTGAGGAAGAAGGCTATCGCAGTGTCATCCATAAATCGTATGGCAACAAATACGCGGCAGTCGTACTGAACGAGGACGCAAAGGCGGTGATGCATAAATTAATCAGTATGCATAACAATCTGAATAATGTCCAAATCATGGAAGAATACAACAAGGTGGCTTCCCTGATGGATTGGAAACCGATCGATAGTCCTACCACCGTTGAGAACTGGAGACAAAAATTTGCTCTCACAACAATGGCGGGAAATAAGGGAGACAAAGCTCTGAAGAACACACGCATGAAACAGATACACCGCGAAGCCCCGACACAAGCACTTACTTACTGGACGCTGGACGGATGGGATGCGGAACTGTTCTATCAGAAAAAGACTCCCAAAACGGTAAAGAAAAACGGTGAGGAAAAGAGATATATGTACACCACTTATACCAACCGGAAAACGATGGTAGTCGTACTTGACGCATGTGAAAAATATCCGGTAGGGTATGCCATTGGCGACCATGAATCACCCGCTCTTATTCGTGAAGCATTACGAAATGCGGTACAACATACCAAAGAGCTATTTGGGGAACGCTATAAGCCTTTACAGCTACAAAGCGACAATTATCAAAAGAAGGTGATGGTTCCCTTCTATGAAGCCATGACCAAGTACTATACACCAGCCGCTTTGGGAAATGCAAAGTCCAAAATTGTAGAACCCTATTTCAAACGGCTGAACGTGGAATACTGCCAAAAACAGGCGAACTGGTCGGGCTTCGGTATCACTGCCGACAAAGATAACCAGCCTAATTTGGAAGTCTTAAACCAAAATCACAAGTTCATCCCGGATGAAGCCACCGTTATTGCGCAATTAGAGGCTATTATAGCACAGGAACGGGCAAAGAAGATAGATGCTTACCGCGCTGCATGGGAACGTACTGAAGAAGCCCGTAAAATGCCTTTCGGGATTGAAGAATATCTGATGCTCATGGGGGAAACCACCGGACGCACAAATAAGATCACAGGTTCGGGGCTGTTTATCGAATTCATGGGCGAACGAATCTGCTTCGACAGCTTCGACCTTTCTCTCCGCGACCATTACAACGAAGACTGGATAGTACGCTTTGACCCGGACGATATGAGTCAGGTGCTTGTATCGAACGCAAAACGCCTGAAGTCCGGTCGTGTTGACAAAGAGATCGGGACATTGCAATACGTACTGCAACGTGATATCAAAGTTCCGATGGCTTTGGCTGATCAGAAACCGGAACATTTTGAATACCGGGCACGTGTCGACAGGTTCAACACTGAAATGGTGGAAACGGTGAAGGAGAAAGTGAAAGAGGTAGACAGGAGAATCACCACCATTTGCCAACGTATCCCCGAAATAGCTGCAGGAACGGTTCTTGACCGCTATCTGATAACTGACAGCTTGGGACAGCACAAGGATGTCCGGTCAAAAATGAGGGATGACGCCACGGATGCGGATTTCATGGAAGTGACCCAACATATCACCCGGCAAAGTGTAGCAATGGCTTCTACCGGAACGGACGATGAAGATTACGACTACAACCCGCTGGATATGAATTTTTCAAGATGATTTAAAAACAATTTAAAAGATATACAACATGGATAATCAAGCATTAAAAACGTACATAGAGAAGTTAATCAATCGTGGTTCATCTGCAACGGAGTTGGCACGGAAGTGTGGAATATCGGATACCGCCATGTCCCAATTCAGAAGCGGCAAGTATGGAGCTAACGAAGACTCTATCGCTGAAAAGATCGCTTCCGGTCTTAATTACTACGAAAACGCCTGGAATGTAGTGGAAAGCGTCACCAGTTACCAGCAGGTACGCACCGCGTTCGTGGCAGCCAAACGGAATCACAAATGGATGTGCATATCTTCCCGATCCGGCAGTGGGAAGACTCAATCCCTCATAGACCTTTATAACATGAGTGCCGATAATTCAGTCATATATCTGAAATGCCGGAAGTGGACGGCACGTAAATTCCTGACCAAGTTAGCCACATGCATGGGGGAAACGGTAACGCGCTATATGGATAACGATGACCTTATGGACTTGGTTGTTTCACACATAAACCGCATGGCTGGAAAATCCCCTTTGTTAATCCTTGATGATGCCGGAAAACTGGCGCACAGTGCCCTTTGTACCTTGATACCTCTATATGACGATACTTTACACCGTTTGGGGGCTATCGTAGCCGGAACGGAGACGCTGGAACGCAATATAAAGCGTTATGTCGGTCGTGTAGAAGGATACGACGAAATAGACGGCAGATTTTGTCGGAACTACATCGCATTGCTGGGAGCCACAAAGAAGGATGTCAAAGCCATTTGCGCGGCAAACGGGATCAATGATACGGAGGAACAGGAAAACATTTGGGGAAAGTTGAATAAAGAGAAAAAAGAACCTGTGCCGGGAAAATATGTTTGGTTTACCGATGATTTGCGTGAACTGTCCGGCATGATCGAAGACCGTATAATCAAACAACAAATCGAGCGTGGAGAACTGGCATGAAAGTTTGGAGTCAGAAGAACCTAGAAGACATCCGACATGAATATATTGATTTTGACGGTGAATGGTATCTGGCATTCGGTCGTCCGGAAAAGTCCGGTTGCTGGATCATTTACGGAAAGTCGGGACAAGGAAAAAGTTCTTTCGCTCTGCAGCTGGCACGCAAATTTGATGAAATGGGGCTTCGGGTTCTTTATTTAACACTTGAAATGGGCGCGTGCGACGACTTCGTGAATTCCGTTCTTAGTGTCGGCATTCATAGTAAAACGAATAATATAATCTATTCGGATGAAGCCACCATCACAGAACTGGACGAATACCTGTCAAAGCAACGCAGCCCGGACGTGATAATGATAGACTCCATACAATACTTCGAGCAGCAAGGGGGAGCGAAAGCCCCCGAAATAATCCGCCTGCGCAAGAAGTATCCGCGAAAGATATTTGTCTTTATCTCGCATGTGGACGGGCGCGAGGTGGAAGGAAAAACCGCCTATGACGTGAAACGTGACAGCTTTAAAAGAATCTACGTGGAACATTTCAAGGCAACATTTATCGGACGTGGCAAAGGAGGTTCACGCGGATATTACATAGTATGGGCGGAAGGGTATCAAAAACATTGGATTGAAAATATTAAAAGCGATAATGATGGAACAGAAGACGAAGAAACCTATCAGTAAAAGCCTTATCAAACGCCTGCATATCATATACAGCGCACAAGGCATTGATGACGAACAAAAGCGGGCTATCCTACTAGACCTAACGGACGGGCGGACAAATACCACAAAAGAGTTGACATACAGCGAAGCAATGTATCTCTGCGGCTATTTGAACGGTGCGAAAAAAGAAAACCGGGATTTGACTATCACCGAACGGGAAATAAGGAGACGCAGGTCGGCTGTCCTGAAGAGAGTGCAGCGGATCGGAATCGACACAACAGACTGGGGAGCGGTAAATGCGTTTTGCCTTGATGTTCGGATAGCTGGAAAGAAGTTTCGCGAACTGGACGAGGAAGAACTTCTCCTGTTGATACCGAAGCTGGAATCAATATTAAAGAAGAAAGAAGATGGCGGATATTAGTGCAGAACAACACCGGATTAACCGGATTAATGAATTACTGGATCGGCTTGACAAGATTCCCGGTGAACTGGATGCCATACACGAAAAATTGTATGCCGGGAATATGGATCGCAATACATTTGCGAAGTTGGTAGACCAAAGGTCATCGCTTTATATCGAAGCGGAAAACAAGGAACGGGAACTGAAAGAAGTATATAAAATCAAATTGTAATTAATCATTTAAAAGTTAATAGTATGGATATTAGTAAATTGTCAAAAGAAGAAAAGGCGGAACTGTTGCGTAAACTGAAAGAGGAAGAAAAAACAGAGTCCATTCAGCGGAAAGAAACCTACGAAGCATTGAGGCATCAATTCATGTTCGATGTGGAAAGTAAACTCATGCCAGTAGTGAATGACGTTCAGGGCTTTTATGATTGGATTGTAGGTGAAAGCAAGGCTTTCCGCAACGTGATGCGAGAATACAGTCAGCTCCGTATGCGTCAGGGTGAAGAGACCGCCACTTTTTCAGTAGTAGACGGGAACTTCAAACTGGAGGTAAAAAGCAATAAGGTGAAAAGTTTTGATGAACGTGCCGATCTCGCTGCCGAAAGGCTGATTGACTACCTGAAGAATTATATAGCCCATTCAGAAAAAGGAGTCGATGATCCGATGTATCAAATGGCGATGACGCTTCTCGAACGTAACCGTCAGGGGGATTTGGACTATAAGTCTATAAGCAAATTGTATGAATTGGAGTCACGTTTTGATGAAGAATATGCGGCTATCATGCAGTTGTTCAAAGAAAGCAATGTCGTGTATAAAACTGCAACTAATTACTATTTCCATAAGCGTGACGAGAACGGAGTATGGCGTCGTATTGAACCTTCATTCTGTAGATTATGATTATAGCAGTTGACTTTGACGGAACCATTAGCCGGGGGAAATTCCCGGCTATTGACGGGGAGCAACCATACGCTGGTGAATCGCTCCGGAAATTACATGATGAAGGACATAAAATCATTATTTGGACATGCCGTACTGGTGATCAGTTATTGAATGCCATCAACTGGCTGTTGGAACGCAAAATACCATTCGACCGTGTAAATGACCATGATCCTGAAAATGTCGCTAAATATGGGGAAGGCGGGAAAAAGATATATGCCCATTGCTATATCGATGACAAAAACATCGGAGGTTTTCCCGGATGGCTGGCATGTGTGGAGGAGATTGAACGGATGGAAGAAGCCTATAAAACTATTTTAAAAGAGGATAAAACTAAAGTATGAACAAGAAGAAGGAGATAATACGCACTATCAGAAATTTTAAAAGGATTCTGAAAAGTGGGAATGTGAAAACGATATTGGTCGTTAGTGATTGGGATATATATATAAAAACATACACTATTGAGGAAATTGCTGCCCGTTTCTTACGAATAAAAGGTTATAATGTACAAATTACCATATCGGATAATACGGAGCACCCTTCCTACCAGTTTGGTTATATACGATTCTATCGTTATGCCAGAATCAAGTTTAATTCTAATTAGCAAAAAGATGAATGCAAAAGATCAAAGAAAACTGTGCAAAGCCGGCTATACAATCCTGCGTCGCCATGATTACCCCCAGCCGCATATCACTTTTAAAAGCGATATAAATCCGGATAGCTGGAAAAGGTATGGGGACAATTATCCTTCAAAAGCGGAAAGAGACCGGGCAATGAAACGTTTGCTAACAGATGATAAAATAGTAGAAGATTAAATTGGATATGAAAAAAGATAATAGCTTAGAGGATCTACTGATTCTATATTTAGTATCAGTAATAGGTATATTTACCTCCTTATCGGTTTTGGCTTATTGTGGAGTTTTAAAATAAAGGGATAACAGCCGGGAAAGATCGGCTTTTGATAATATTTGATAGAGATATGAGTAAGATAGATGTTTCAACTCTGAAAGAAGGTGATACTTTCATCCATAAAGGTGTGTTGTATGAAGTCTGGCAGAAAAACACTTGGAATACTCGTTGTAGGTATTTGAATGATAAATACCGTTATGGCGATTGGTGGGAGTATCTTTATTGTGATTTTAGTAATTATACAAAAGTTGAAATATGAAGACATTGGTGTTTGATATGATGCTTGATTAGAATGTGTAATAATTAACGTATAACAAATTAGAAAGGAACTAAAGTATGACACAAGAAAAATTCATTGCATTGTCAAAGGAAAAGGTTGCAAAATTGAATAAAGGTTCAAAAGAAGCGGAAGAAGCATGGAGAGCCGGATATCTGTATTTAGCAGAACAGCTACGCACCAGTTTCAATAACAAGACACAACTTTACTTTTTAGAAGAAGTAGAAGAAATCGTCGAGGATTCTTACGAACTTGATGAATTTGAATAACGTATAATAAAATCAATTATGAGTAAAAAAGAAATTTTGATAAAATGGAAAACGGTTGAAACAATTACTCCCGACTTTCCTGATGGTGCAATCTTTATAAAAGAAGATACATCTATTGAGTTCCCTTTGGCTATTGTAGCTTTTCCATTGGGGGGACATGCGAATGGAACGAAAAAGCAACGAGAGAGAGCCAAGTTAATAGCGGCTGCTCCTGAATTATTAAAAGCGTGCCAAGAAGCACTAAAATATGTCTGCGTAGAAGAACCTGCCTATGATGTATTATGTAATGCTATCAAAAAGGCTACTGAATAACCCTCAAACCAAATCAGAAAGGAATAGAATGTTATATATAGCAGAAGTAGTAGCAATAATCGAAGAGGCGAAAAAACGTGGAGAACATTCATACACATTCATAAATCTGTCTTCGTATGTACGACATATACTTATGAAAGTCGGATATAAAATACGTTTCTCTATAGATGAGAATTGGAATGGCGTATATAAAGTAGAGTGGTAATTTCAAGTAAATCAAAATAGATGAGCTTTATATCAAGACAGAAAAATGGGCTTTTATGCCGATTCTCAACGGTGATAGATACTGTTAGTGATTACAATATGACAGATGAAGAATATATTGAAATGTGTGCCCAAAAGGCAAGGGAGGAAGCTCAAGAGACATTAAAACATTCTCTTCGTCCGTTTGAAGAGGTAAAAGCATCTTTTGTACCTACCAATATGAGCCGTGATGAGTTCAACAGAATTTTAAGATTAATGGAAAAAGAATGACCAGAAACATGAAACGATTTAATACCCAAACAAGGTTTGTCCCCCTAAAGATAGATGAAGACTTTAATGTGGGACATATTCAATCGAAAGACGGAAAAGTAAAAGACTTTAAAACGCGCAAGGCAGTTGAGAAGTATTGCAAAGAAAATCATTGCATTTATTGCGAAGAAAAATACATATTCTACAAATGATTGTCTGCCCGAAAAAAGCCGCGCAAAGATTTTTTCCTGCGCGGCTTAATTTTATATTCTCAAATTACAGCAATCATCCGGACTGCAGTTTACATTCTCTTTCCAATACTGAAAATGACTGTCCACATCCTCACAAACCGAAATCTCCCTGAACCCTGAAATCTTATTTAGATATTCGATTTTTCGCTCCAGCTGCAGATGATTGTACCCTGCATGCTTCAGGGTGTATTCGGAATAGTCAATATCCAACCATTGCTTCACCCACGTGTTTATCCGTAAAAATTCCACCAGAATTTTATCACATTTGATACTGTTCAGAACCCTAAAATCAATAAATTGCGGGATAAATGGGGATAATCTGACAGCCACATCAAACCCTTGTTCCTGCAGCTTCTCAATAGCTTTAATCCGTGCGGATGGCAGACATGCCTTTTCAAATGTACGTGAAAGTGTGTCATCCGTAGAAGTCACAGATATTTGTATATGTGCCAGTTTTCTATCCATCAACCGGATATATCTGTCATCTGCCACCATTGAGGACTTTGTCACGATAAGGTAGTGTACCCCTTGTCGGTTCAGGTTCTGAATTGCTTTATAGGTTTCCCTGTAAACAGCCTCACAAGGTTGGAAACAGTCAGTCATTCCACCCAAACGCACAACTGTTCCCCGCTCTAATTTGCAGATCTTCCTCTCCACTTTGTCCGTCCGGGAAACGGACGGATTATCTGGATGCCATAGTCCCCTGAAATTAAGAAGCGACTTTGCATAACAATAAGAACAGTCGTGAAAGCATCCACAGCCGTAGAGGTCTAAACGTGTCGGGTAATTGCATTTATTCCCTTCATTCCCGGAGACGGTCTTATAAAAGGACTTGAACTCTGGTGCTTGTGTGGACGTATTCACCCATTGTGGTGCATTTACTGTATATCCGGTAGCCATCCCCGTAACTTTTTCTTTCAACATGCTCATACTCTTTTAAAATGAATGTTTATAATAATACAAATTTGATTATCTTTGCAATGCCAATCACATAAAGCAAAAATGCGAGCAGACGCAGCAAGGGTCTTTGCCCCCGGCTGTGCGTCTGCTCGCATTTTGTTAGTATGTGATTGGCGTCTTTACTAACAGGCTGGGGGCTTTTTTATAGCCTTTCCCCCGCAGGCTTATATTCAATTTTGACAAATCACTGGAAATCCGTATATTTGCGCTATAATAATGCTTTCTTATGCGGAATCCTGAAATGACCAAAATACGTGACCGGAAGATGGTAGAAACGTTCTATCTTCTCTATGATAAAAAGCGCATCCGTTTGGAGGATGTTCTTTTACGTATGAGTCATGACCTGTTCTTTCTTGATCAGAACTACATCTACAAACGGATTTTTTATATATCGGAGAATTTATCATATTACGAACAATTAAAAGAGGGCAAAAAGCCCGATTCAAAAAAGAACGATACAAATCAACTTAGTCTTGGTTTTTAACCGTTGCATCATAGATGATACAGCGGTTCTTCGTCTTCCGTTTTCTCCGGTAAGTCCCCATTGCTAATTTTCATTTCACGGTCTTTCATGTCGGCATGGCTTGCAAGTTCCATTGTGGTGTAATCCATGATTTCACATTCAAAGCTGATCCGGTACAGGTTTCCCGCACCCCCCGACTCTTCCCGTCCGACATGGGTACGTCGGAGCGTGCCGAAGTTCTTTCCCGATTTTCCGTGTAACATCATCCCCAGCAATGTCAACAGGTCAAGAAAGGACAACGCCTCTTCCTGCATTGCCGCACCTTCGTAGGTATCGGAAAAAGTTTCGTAAAACAGCCGGAAATCAATCTGCGTGTGAAGCCGCTGAACGAGTAACCCTTCATCCTCAATACCCAGCGTATTAAATTCAATGAATACAGCCGGGGACGAAAAGGGATGTTCCTCATCGAGAAAACTAACCTGTTCATGCCACATGTCTATATGTTCAATCCCCGGTGTATTTTCCATCCGTTCCCTTAGCTCGGAGTACTCATCCGGGATAGATGCGAGGAACTCATCTTTGCTCCGTATTATTTCAACCAGTTCTTTGTAGCAGTCTGTCCAAATCATAACTATATAGATTAAATATTCGAGAATCGTTTGTCAATCTCCGATGCGATCCATGTATCGAGTTGCTTCATAAACGTAGCGGACTCACCCATATACTGACGTTTGGGGATTCTTATCCTGCTGCCTACTTTTTTAAGTGCCATACTTTTGTAAAAAGAAGCCATTGTAGACAGCCGCTCATTGGCTTTATTTTGCCGTAATTCGCCATTTTTCCTCTTTTGCATTGATCCGGTCGACTTCATGTACAAATACCAAAAATAACGTTTCATTCGCTCCGTTACGACAATGTACCCGCCTTCATTGTGGATCTTGGCATAAGCCAGCGGATCGGTCTGATAAATGATACGGTCTATTCCACGGCTGACCGCATGGATGCTGTCGCGGAGCTTCCCGCTTTGTATCAATACGCCACGATCCGAACCGATTGCGAGTGACCTTTTAGCCCACGGTGTCAGTGATGTATCAAGAAACCCCTGCCTGCGAAAATTCTGCTTGAAGAAGTTCACACCCGCAACTTTCGCGTAGCGGTGCGCATCTTCTACCAGTGTGGATAATTCTTTAAAAAAATCAGGTAATTCAGTTCTTTCCATTTGCATTTCAAAATAAAATTGTATATTTGCAATGTTCGCGGCTGTAACAGGTCAAGAGCTCCCTTCAGGAGTGGTAGTTTCGGCTACTGCTCCTGAAGTTCTTTAAGAAGGTCGGTTGCTTTTCCGTCCACCACGTCTTGCCATGACACTTTCACGGCTTTTCTCTTATAAATGAACACCATCCGCTGCCCGGCATACTTTTCGCCATACAGTTTGTATATGCCGTTCAGTTTGTTTTTCAGCATTTCCGGTTCGACAGTGTCAAAAGCGCTCAAATTGAATACAGTATATTCGCACTGCTGTTTTTTCGAACTGTCAAGCCCGTGTTTTATACCGCCCAGCCCCTGAATATTTTTCAGGTCTGCCAGCTTTTCGTCAATCAAATATTCCGGGTTCTTTACCCCGTCCTCGTTGATGTGCGGGCGGATTTTTACTTTCATCTTCAGTTCCTTTGAAATTACCCGTGCGCTTTCCACATTCTTTGCCAAGTCTTTCGGATCAGCAAAGTCGCTGATCATCACTTTCGATTCCGGATCACGATGGTAAGGGGCGTATATTTTATTCCGCTCCGTCTCTTTCCTGATTTTTATCAGGTCATTGTCCGGCATTGAAAAATAAGGATGTGCAACCGTGAATATCTCACCGGATTGACCTACGTTATTCGCAAAAGCATCCGGTATCGTCACAATAGGCGTAGCAGGCGTTTCCGGTTCGTCCGTTTGTTCGACATAACACCTGCACCGATATCCGTTGGGCGGGTAGTTCTGCAGCCAAAACGGATCGTTAATAGGTTTTACGACACCATCCAGTATCCTATGTGATTCTCTTACCCGTTCATCCCCGGCAGTCACATACTTCAGGTTAGGCATTATATCCGCATTCTCCTTGAACTCCTGCCATTCACTGGCGCGTCTGCCGCTTGTTTCTGCCGTTTCAAATTCCGTGCGAAGGTAATTCTCATTATAGTCTTTATGAATTGCCATAACCTTTTCCCGGAAGTCCTCATAAGAAAGTTTTTTCCCCTTATCATCATAAAGGGCATCATTCATCTCCTTAATTTCCTGATACGTCTTCGCTCCGGAGAATTTGAACAAGTTGTCACGTATCCGTTGAGGTTCTTCCGCCTGTTCCGGATCATTATAGTCGTCTTCTCCCCATCCTTCAGCCGCCTTCTTATTCAGTTCCTCGTATGTCTTTCTGAATAATTCCCCGTCAATATTCCCTGTCTTAACTTTACGTTCGTAAACCTGTTTCATCACTCTTCCGATGATACTGCTGAAATCATACTCCCCGGCTTCCATGACAGGCGACGTTACCGTTTCATCGTCCGGTTCGGTCTTTTTTTTTTGAGGGTCTGTTTGGGGCTGATTCGGCAATGTTCCTCCCTGCTGCTCACCACCGGGATTTTTCTTTTGACCAATGATCGGCAAACCTGTTTTTTTAGCAACTTCTTCATGGTCAAACTCAAAGGTATAAGCCAGCTTGTTGATTGCTTCGATGTATTCCGTGATAGACAAACTTTCCGTGTCGTCCCACTTCAGTTTCAGCCTTTCAAGCGGTTTGTATACCGGGCTGATCTTTACCAGTTTGGGAATGATAATGTAATTGAAATAAAACTGGAACAACATTTTATCATATTCGTGCCGCGATTTTTCAACACGTTCATGTACTTCTGCCGTACCTTCCCACGCACCGTTTTCAGTTGTTCCCGTCTGACCCAGCAAACGTTTACTGATCTGGTTGTCACATCGTTCCTCTAACGGTAAAAAAGCATTGGTTGTGTTTCCCCCGGCTTCTTTCCCATACTCGACCGTTTCGTTTCCTTGCAGCACAGCAAAGAAATTATTCCTGAAGTCCGTCATCATTTCGAATAATTCGTCCATCCGCTTTTTATCCATTCTGTCTGAAGTAACAAAGACGGGCGGAACACCATATTTTTCGATATAATTCATCCATGCCCCCAATCCTAATTTCTTGGCAAGAATGATGACCGCCAGTTCGTTGAGCATCCCCAGCGACCACGGATTCCCGAATTGTACATAGTACGGTTCAAGCGCACCGTCTTTGTACGACCATCCAGTCTGGTCTGATTCCTCCCTGATGATGATTTGTTGTTGTGGAATGTAATTTGACATGGGAATTTCTTCGACATGGCTAATTTCCAAATTATCATCAAGGTGGGAAAGATCGGCAAGTGATACCCCCTGTAACTGATGCAGAAAACAGATTCTGATAAGCTGGTGAAACCATGGACGATCCAGTAATTTTTTTGCTTCCTCATCTTCATTGTCATTATCATCCACAAGGTTATATTTTGCCTGTTGCACAGGTAAGACGCGATTGTCAATGGTCGTCTGCAAATGTTCATCGTTATATAACGACTGAAAAAAGCGGTATAATAAACCACGCCTGGGATCATCCGGATCGGTAGCTGCGGTCACTGACATGATCCAGTCG
Organism: Bacteroides sp. L008; assembly: GCF_040812255.1. Classification (NCBI taxonomy): domain Bacteria; kingdom Pseudomonadati; phylum Bacteroidota; class Bacteroidia; order Bacteroidales; family Bacteroidaceae; genus Bacteroides; species Bacteroides sp. L008. The sequence continues at coordinate 2,095,328 of NZ_JBFNXO010000001.1, forward strand.
TCAATGGTCTTTTCCCGATAAACAACAGCCTGCCTTTTATACATTGTTCCTGACGTTGGCAACCCACTGCTGTCCATTCGATAATAATACTCATTGAGTACATTCTTCAGGTTCATCCGACGAATAGCCTTCTGTTGAAACCAGTTGAATATTTCTCTTAATTTTTTGTACATAACATACCTTTTAAAAGCGATTTAAAAACTATTTAAAGAAACCATCCACCATTGCGCGTGTGCCCGTATAATATGGGATATTGCGCGTTCCCGTCTTCATCCGTTACCGGGGGAATATCCTGTGGCAAGGTCATGATCCCGTCGCGCAGTTTGACAAGTATGCCGTCCGCCCAATCGTTCAAGCCCGACAAGGAATCCGGAACTTTACGGGTTGCATTCCGGCTGACAGCACGACAGGCTGTGATACATGCGACCACACGTACCAACAACCCTGTCCGGATCGGAGGATCACCAAATATTTTCCCCACGTCGTAACGACCACCGATATAGGCGCACACTTCACTTATGACAAGGTCTTCAATCCCTGCCAGTATCTCTTCTTCTTTCTCTATACTTTCGATCAGCAACCGATTCTGTATGATGGTTGTCAGATCATCCATGTTGATGTACTTCATAGTTACCAAGTGTATTTACGTTTATATCTTCCCGCTTTCCACGGTCGTGACGCGGGTTCATCCTCTGATTGTGGGGGATCAGTGTATATTTCAAGTTTCTTCACCGCCTGTTCATCGGCATCCGGACTGTCGTCATGTTCTGTCATACCCGGTTCAACCGCATACAATTGCTTTAAGCCGACAGCAATGTCAGGGTTTGACTTTAGCAGTTCATTGACATACATACGACCGTTCTGATAATACGGGTGCATGGAAAGCATACGAAGCAACTTGGTCATCGTTTTGGGAGTTTGTATTGGAACCAAATTAAGCTCCACCCCCGTTTCCGCTTCAGCTTCCTCAATGTTCCGTTTAACTTCATCATTCCAGAATTGACTCTCATATTGCCAAAAACAGATAATGCCCCGCGCCTTAAATTCCGCCTGCTTCATGCACATCCACTGTACACATAGTTTCATTTTTGACTGTTTAACAAAACCATCAATCAGCCAAAATTCATTCCTGTGCCGTCCCCAAATCTTACATGCGTTAAAGTCACTTGTATCTGTCCCGGCATACGCAATGTCCCAATGTGCTACAATCGCATTCATCGTGTGCAAGTCTGGGAGTTTTCCCCACTTCACCATTTCGGGCTTGAATATTCTACCTTTGACAAGCGGGACATGGTTATACTCCGCGTGTGCCGCGAGAATACCCATGTCTTTTTCCTGTTGACGATAGAACTGGGCGGAATACATCGATTTCCACGCTGGTTCATACGTTACCGGATCATAAGCCTTCACCAAGTTCCAATCCCAATCAGGATGCCGTTGTTTTAACAATGTCTGAACCATCCGGGATGCAAAACGGTTGTTAGCACCTATCAGACGTCTGCGCTTTCCCGTCATGGTTGCCAGTATGTCCGCTTCGATCCAGTCCGCATAATCATCCTGCATCCGGTTATTTTTGATAGTCTGCGGTGTCTCCAAGTCGTCGATCACCCACAAATCCGGACGGTGCGCACCTTTACGAAGTCCGCGAACCTTTTGCTTCGCACCGAACGCCTTGCAAATAAAGCCGTTCATCGTTACAAAGTTTCCCTTTTCCCAATATCCCGGATTATACTGCTCGCCAAAGTCGTGTTTCAAAAGTTCGTTTGCCTCGAATTCCGCACGCAAATCTTCCAGCAGGTCACAAGCGCGGTCAAACGTATCGGAAACGATACACATATAATGCGTCTCACCGTTAATCCATAACCATAGGGGAATAATCACATCGTTCCACACCGACTTTGCAAGTCCGCGTCCCCATTCGGCATATCCCTTGTAAATCGGATCGTTCATCACCTTATTGGCATGAGCGATCTGAAAGTCCGCACAATCCGCTGTCGCATAATGCGGAAGATAAGTTTCAACAAGGTATTTGACGTCATTTTTGGCACGCTGTATGCGGTTCATCCGAACTGTCAGAGATTCGTCCGGATCAATCAGGTTGCCTGTGCACCGTGCACGTTTTAACTTCTCCTGATACTCTTTGAGGGCTTTGCTATCTTCGACTTTCATTATCCCAACATTTTTGCGGCTTCGTAAAGGTGGTTCTCCTGAAAGTCCAGTGTTTTAAAATAAAGGTCTGCATTGTACACCTTCATCGCATCGAATATACGGCTCATGACATCAATGTAAATAGCCAGCGTAATCCGGTTCTTTTTGTCCACCTCCTTGAGCTGGTTTCCCCATTGCGCCACACTGTTATCAAGCGTAGCCGCCTGTTTTCGTAGTTCGAGCACCTTGTCACTATCACCTTCGGTAATGGCTTCGTCAATCATGCGCAGCAGCTCCAGTTTTTGGTCTGCAAGAATGTTGATAATCTGTTTCAGGTTGTCACCCTGTTTTTGTGACGAAATAACAGATGCCTGACGCTCTTTTTTCCAAAGTGCGTCATTCTCATTAATCCAGCTTGAAACAGACCTTTCCGACACGTTTATTCGTGTGGAAATCTCCTTGCACGTCATTCCTTCACGTACATAAAGGTCGTGCGCTTCCTTCTTCAATTTACGGTAGTATTCTTTGCTTGGCATATCGCTTCCTTTCGTTTACGCAGCAAAGGTCATATTTCAACACCACCTGTGGAAAACAGCTTTTCATGTTGGAACGTATTCTTTCCAAGTTGGAAAAAATACGTCCTTGTTAACACTGTTTTTTTTCCAAGATGAAAACGCTTTTTCCGTACCCGCCTTTCCTTTTCCAATTTTGCAGCATGAAATTTTAAATATCGCGAAAATGAATCTGACTGCAACAGCGGAAAACGGACGTGCCCGGATTGAACTCAAAGGCACAATATCAAAATGGAGGGAGACGGAAGCGGAATTCACTTCCAAAGTTGAGCAACTGATAAGATCAGGAATCAAGGATGTGCATATCTATATCAACTCTCCCGGTGGCGAATGCTTCGAAGCCAACGAGATCGTGAACGTGATCAAGAAGTTTCCCGGCAAAATTACGGGTGAAGGCGGTGCGCTGGTAGCCAGTGCGGCAACCTACATCGCTATCAACTGCACATCGTTCTCCATGCCTGCCAACGGGCTTTTCATGATCCATCAGGTCAGCGGAGGGGCATGCGGGAGAGTCGCTGATATTGAATCGGCTTTGGAGGTCATGCGTAAACTGAATGAGCACTATCTGAATGCCTTCCTGTCAAAGTGTACGGACAAGAAGAAAATCCGGGACGCCTGGGAGAAGGGCGACTACTGGATGAGCGCGCAGGAAGCGAAGGAAAACGGCTTTGTGACGGAAGTTACAGGCAAGGCAAAAGTCGATAAGGCTACGGCACAAATGATTACCAACTGCGGTTACACAGGTGAAATTGAGATTACTGACTCTATTAATAACGAAAAATCAAAAAATGACATGGATTTAACAATGTTGACTACCCGCTTCGGAATGGACGCAAGTACCACGGAAGCACAATTCATCGCACAGGTAGACGTGTGGAAGCGTAAGGCAGACCGCGTCGACATGCTCGAAAGACAGGAGGAGGCACGCAAGGAACAGGAAATCGAAAACATCCTGAACAGTGCGATCAAGGAAAAAAGAATCACAGCCGACGTTCGTGACGACTGGAAGGCGAACCTGACCAGCAATTTCGATACCGCAAAGAAGCTGCTCGACGCTATCAAGCCTGTGGAAATGCCGGAAGTTCATGCTCCCAGTCTGACGGATACCACAAACAAAAAGTTCGAAGACCTTCAAAACGATCCGGAGGCTTTGAAAAATATCATGGAGAAGAATCCGGCTGAATACGAACGTCTTTTGAATGACTACATAAAGCGTAACGGAAAATAAAATACTAACCATTTAAAAAAAAGAATATGGCACAATCAGTAGACGGTCTTTATTTGAACAAGTACGTCGATCCCCAACTGTTGATCGAACGTCGCAATTACAGGGCGGACTTCATGCAGGTCTTAGGCTCTGTTCCTGCCGGAGCTTTGGCTGCGGACGGTGTACGCAGAAACAAACTGATTAACAATGTCGGTTTTCGCGTAAATAACACGGAAGATTTTGAACCGAAGCAAATGACCGGAAAGAATTATATCGTACCGTGGGAAATCTACGATACGGAACCCAGTTCCTGTACGGATGACGAAATCCGTTATCTCGCTTTTGACAAGCGCGCTGCTATCCGTGTGAAGCACAATGAAGCCTTTCAGGTCGGTATCCGCAACCATGTGCTGCACAAACTGGCTCCGGAGGATGATTCAAACGAAGAAATGCCTGTTATCCGGACAACGGGTGAGAAAGATATTAATGGTCGTTTGAGACTGTCTTATAAGGATCTGGTCGATTTTGCAACGCTCGCAAAGACGTGGAACCTTCCCGTTACCGATGCCCTGTACATGGTGCTTTCCCCCCTGCACATGGGTGACTTGTTGCTGGATAAGGATGCGTCCAAGTACTTCTATGACCGTACTTTCTACCTTGATCCGGCAACCGGAAAACCGAAAGGCTTCATGGGTATCAAGTTCTTTGAGAATAACGACTGCCCGTTCTATAATGCGGAAACAGCCAAGAAGGTGGCGGAAGGCACAAAACCGTCTGCCGAAACGGACTTTCAGGCAAGCACGTTCTTCTATGCTCCGAATACGTATTACCACATCGAATCCGTGAAATCCCTGTATCGTCCGGAAACGACCGATACACGCAGCAAGAGTCCTACATCCGAATATCGTACCCAAACCTACGGTATTGTAGACCGTATTGAAGATTTCGGTGTTGGTGCAATTTTATCAGGTAAATCCGTATAACGAATTATTTTATGGGAAATTTTACAGGAGTAATCATCAACAAAGTTAATGGCGGGCTGGTACGGGATACCGATACCAGTGACCGCATCATCTTGCTCGTGGTCGGTGGATCGGAGATCGGAAAACTTGAATATTACAAGCCGGAAAACCTCAACGACATTACCGATTTGGAAGCACTTGGTTGGGATGATACCATTGATCTTGAAAACAAGGAACTGGTGCATTACCATACCAGCGAAGTCTTCCGCCTGTCTCCGGAACGTTCGCTGTATCTTATGCTGGTTCCGAAGTCTGAAAAAGTGTCAAGCCTGCTGACGAAAGAAGATTTCGTCAATGCGGTACGTACCATCAACGGAGTAAACACCATTGGTATCTGCTCACTGACTGCGGACGAAACAATCACTGTAGCCATACAAGAGGCACAGAAGATGGTCAATAAATTCAGGGAAGACCACCTGTATATCGATGCGGTAATATTGGAAGGTGTCGGAAAGTATATCAATGCCATTGCCGATGCTGTCGACCTCCGGAAGTTGGATGCTGAAAACGTCTCTGTCGTGATTGCACAAGACCCGGCACGGGCGGCAAAGGATGAAGCATACCGGACACACGCTGCCGTGGGAAGCGCACTCGGAATGCTGTCTGTCCGCTATGTACATGAAAATATGGGCAGTGTTGATATTGAAAACCACCCACGGACGGCAAAGGGGACAAAGGACTATCCATTGACTGACAAACTGAACGGGCTTTGGCTGGATGCAGCCTTGAGCAATGGCAAACCCTTCTCACAGTTGAGCGTATCCGACCAGAAAAAACTGACTGAACAAGGGTATATCTTCGTCGGCAGCTTTCAAGGGTATGCCGGATTCTTTTTCAGCAATTCATGTACGTGTACGGAAGCGGACAGCGACTATGCATATATTGAATATAACGCTGTTTGGAACAAGGCGGCACGTATTATCCGCAATACCTTGTTACCGCGTGTGAGAAGTAAGGTGAAAGCTGACCCGTCAACCGGATATATCAGTAATACCACGATCAGCAGTTGGGACGCGCTTGTCAAATCCGCACTGGAAACTATGGTAACTTCGGAGGATATTGCAGACTTCGACATTTATATCAATCCCAAACAGATGGCTGTCAGCGACAAGCCTTTCAATATCAAGGTAAAACTGGTTGCAGACGGTATTGTACATGAGTTTGAGATTGACTTGGGTTTCACAAATAAAATCTGAAAATATGGCATTGTTAGGAACATTAATCAACAAGTTCGGAAAAATAGCCGGATGGAACAGCGTCAAGGTTGTCATGCTCGGTCGTCAGGTAGAGGGTATCACAGCCCTTTCCTACAAAGACAGCAAAGAGAAAGACAACATCTACGGTGCCGGTGAATTTCCTGTCGGTCGCGGTGAGGGGAATTACAAGGCTGAAGCATCGATCACCCTTCTGAAAGAAGAAGTGAACGCCTTGCAACTGGCACTAGGTTCGGGAAAGCGTCTCACGGATATCGAGCCGTTCGACATTCCGGTCATGTATGAGTATAAAGGGCTTGTCATGAAGGACGTAATCCGGAACGTCGAATTCACGGACAATGGCGTGGACGTTAAACAGGGTGATAAAAGCATTGCCACACAATTCACCCTTCTTCCCAGCCATATCGACTGGAATGTGGCAATGTAGTTTAATAACCGTTTAAAAGACTTTTAAAATGAAAGAAGAAGAAATGAAAATCAAGGCTGGAAAGCCTTACGAGGAACTGACAACGGAGGAAAAGGCTTTGATTGTCGATTTCACAGAGGAAGAGCATACGGAACTGAAACTGAAATACGGAAAACGCCTGAAGCATGTCACCGTACAGGTGGACGAGGATGAACGTTACGACTACCTGATCGTCCGCCCGAAAAAAAACATCCTGCTGGCTATGGCAAAGAAAAAGGATGATCTTGAAGAAGCAAATGACATCCTGATCCGGAACTGCGTGGCGGCTGGCAATATGGAGGCGTTGGAAGATTCTACCGTCTATACTTCAGTCCTGACCGCCATCGGACAACTGATCGCCGGACAGGCGGCTTTTATCAGCAAAGCATAGAGGAATATTCATCAGCGTTCGGTCTTGTCGAGGGAATAGATGCCATCCTGAAAAAAGTATATGGCTTTGACATCCCGGACAAACTGGACGAAGATGAATGGCTCCGGCTCTATGCCGAATACCGCATGTTGCGGAAAACGGAGTTGGAAGAATTTGAAATAGTAATGCACAATGCATTCGCTAAAGTTGTAAACCGATTATTCTCAAAAGACAATGCAAGTGACTCAATGGATATTGGAACTGGTTGACAGGATCACGTCTCCGCTACATGCGGCAACCGATGCAGCCGAAGAAGCTACACGGGTGATCGACGACACGGAGGAAGTGGTTGAACGTCTTGGGGAGACATCGGGAAAAACAGCCGGAAAACTGGAAGGGCTGGGAAAGGGAATGTTCTTTCTCAACCAGCTGAAGGAAGGTGTTGACAATATCCGTGATTCCTTTAACGACGCCATCGAACCGGGCATCCGGTTTGAAACTGCCGTTGCCGAAATGTCCGGTATCACCAACATGGAGGGGAAGGAACTGGACGTTCTCGCCACCAAAGCCCGTAACACGGCAAAAGCGTTCGGTGTCGATGCGTCAAATGCTATGGTCGTTTATAAGGACTTGCTTTCAAAGATTACTCCGGAACTGAAAAAAGCACCGGACGCGCTCGAAATCATGTCGAATAATGTAATGACACTTAGTAAAACAATGCAAAATGATGTCCCCGGAGCGTCTGCAGCCATGTCCACCGCCATGAACCAGTATAAGGTTTCCCTTGATGATCCGATGAAAGCCGCACAAACTATGACGGACTATATGAACATCATGGCGGCAGGAACTGTCGAAGGGTCTGCCGAAATCAGGGAGGTCGCGGAAGCATTGAAACAAACGGGTAGTGTTGCAAAAACATTCGGGGTTGAATTTGCCGAAACAAACTCCCTGATCCAGTTGCTTGACAAATCGGGGAAAAAGGGTTCAGAAGGCGGTATCGCTTTGCGTAACACGATAGTCAAATTGCAGGCTCCGACTACGGACGCGATCAAGCAACTGAAAGCTGCCGGGGTCAATATAAAAACGATGCAAAACCAGTCCCTTTCACTGACTGACCGACTGCGTGCCCTGACTCCGGTCATGCACAACGCTACAATCATGTCCGCGTTGTTCGGAAGTGAAAACCTTGCTTCAGCGATGGCTTTGATTGAGGGTGTAGACCAAATTGACACATGGACGGAAGCGATACAGGGTTCTACTTCTGCGGTCGACATGGCAAATAAACAAATGGATACTTATGCCGAAAAGCAGAAACGTATGCAAGCGTTTATCGACGACCTGAAGATCAGTTTCTTTGAATTTGTAGAACCGATTGCCCCTGCCATTGAAGTTGTGGGAATCTTTGTAGGCGCGCTTGTCACGCTCGGAACTGTCGCATGGTCTATTTCGCAGATCATGTCACTTGGAATAACAAAGATTGCCGGGGTTTGGATTGCGTCGATGGCTAAAATGGCATTGTCTACAATCGTGGGTAGCCGGCTGATTTCCGTCGCTATCATGGGTATCCCTGTCATCGGCTGGATCGTTGCAATCATAACGGCTGTCATCGCTTTCGTGGCTTTCCTTTATAACAAGTTTGAAGGAGTCCGTGTGTTCCTGTTCGGGCTGTGGGAAGTCCTTAAAACTGGCTTTCTTTCCTTTTTCAAAACGATTCATACCATCCAAATGGGAATCATTGAAATCCTGAATCCGGTTAACTGGTTCAGGGATGACTGGAGCATCAACGACGTATTTGAACGGGTAAAGAAAGAAGTGTTTGACAACGCTGTGGCAGTCGGTCGGGCATGGGAAGAAGGCAAGGAAAAAGGACGTGAAAGCTGGCGGAACAAAGACAAAGTCCCCGGACTTGACAAGTTCCAACTGGACACCGCACCAGCGGCAGTCAACAAACCGACCGCTGTAACCGCAACCGGAGGAACTTCCGGGAAAGATGTGGGACTTGGCGGAAAAGGCGGAAGCAGCGTAAGGAATATCACCATGAACGTGACATTCAACAATCATTTCAGGGTTGCGGCAGGTGCGGACATGCGCGATGTTGCGGATAAGGTCAAACGGGAAATTTTAGCGGTGATAACCGATACAGTACCAGCAATAGGATAAAGTTATGACAGGAAATACAGCGTTAAATATTGGTGCATTGTTCACGGAGGTCTTCGGGATTTCATCCCCGATTTATCTTCCGTGGGGACGAACCCTGCAGGATTACGATCCGGGGAAATACATCGGAGTGACAACGATTCCGGATGCCGAAGCCGAAGCATACAGCTGGATGGGGACTCCGGTCATCGGGACGTTTACCCTTGACGGTAACAAGCAATACAGCACCTATAATCCGGACGGGTCACGCGGCACGATGAATATGGCTAGTTTTCCGATGCCGTATGCAACGATCGTGGACTTTTCGCGCTCGATGAACTGTTCAAAAACGAAGGTATTGGGTGTTCACGGAACTGTAAAGGAAGTCTACGGGCTCGACGACTGGAAAATCAATATTCGGGGATTCTGCATAGCAGACAAAAGCCGGGAAGGTTATAAGACGGTTGCCGAACAAGTGAACGCGCTCTGCAAGTTCCGCAAAGTGACGGAAGCGGTCGGAGTTACGGGAAGCATCTTCAACAACAAGGAAATTTACTCCATTGTCATTGATAACATTTCGTTCAATCCGATTCAGGGAAATAGCAGCGTAGTTCCGTTCACGATAGAAGCAACGAGTGATAACCCTTATGAACTGACACTATGAGCTATATGATGTGCAGCCGGATCACATTCCCGGCAAACAAGAGACGCGAGGAACTGGTCATCTATACGATTTCGTCGGTTCACATCGAAAGTTCATGGAAGATGCTGACAGACTCTGCAGAAATAGTCCTTCCCAGGCGTATCAAATACTTTGCCGGAAAAGACCTGAAGGAACTGCTGTCTGCCGGGGATCAGGTGAAGATTGAACTCGGATATGATTCCAACCTGTACACGGAATTTGAAGGATATATATCGCTGATCGGCTGGGGTGTTCCAGTGACGATCCGGTGCGAGGACGAAATGTATAACCTGAAAAGAAAAACAGTGTCCTATTCCGCAAAGAATGTCACACTGAAGAAACTGCTTGCAGACGTTGCCAAAGGCTATGAGGTGAAAACGAACTATGATGCTGAACTTGGTGCGGTACGGTATTCTTCCAGAACGGTCGCGGAAATCCTGAACGACATCCGGAAGAAAACCAACCTCCACTGCTATTTCATCGGTAAAGTCCTGTATTGCGGAAATGTCTATTCCGAAAAGGTCGACACCGAAAAGGTGAAAATCGTACTGGAAAAAAATGCCGTCAGTCAGAACCTGAACGAAACCAACGGTGAATTTCAGGTCAAGGTTGTCAGCATCGGTGCTGGCGGCAAGAAACTGGAAGCAAAAGCCGGAACGGAAGGAAGTGAGGTCTATAACCTGACTTACAATGAAAAAGGAAAGTCCGTCAAGGTCGAAGACCTGAAGAAGTTCGCCAGAGATTTCTATGAAAGCCTTAAAAAGCAGAAGTACCGCGGGGGCGTCGAACTGTTCGGGATACCTGTCGTCCGTCACGGTATAACGATTGACCTGAAGAGTGAAATAACTCCGGAAATGAACGGATACTATTACGTTGAGAAGGTGACAAAGGATTTCAGTGACGATGCTACATACAGGCAAAAATTAGAGTTGGGAGGACGTGCGGAATGACTACGGATGAACAGTTACGTGATGCGCTTGAAAAATGGCGCGAAGGGGCTAGACAGGCGCAATTGCGCTGGGTAACGGTAGACAAGGTTGATAAAGAAAACAAGGCAATGGATGTGACCGGGGTCATTGACCAGCTTGAATATTATGATGTCCAGTTGGGAATGGGGGCATTATGTATCTATCCGAAACCGGGAACAACTTGTCTGGTCGGAATCATCGAGGGACAGGAGACTGACGCCTTCCTGATTTCTGCTGATGAGGTGGACGAAATTGTGCTGAATGGCGGGACATTGGGCGGACTGGTAAAAGTCGGGGAACTGACGGAACGGCTGAACCTGATTGAAAAGGACATCAATTCATTGAAGCAGAAATTGTCAGGATGGACACCTGTACCGAACGACGGGGGATCGGCTTTGAAAACGGCGTTGTCTTCCTACATTTCGGAATCACTAAAAGAGACACAGGTCAGGGACATTGAAAACGAAAGGGTGAAGCAATGAAAGGACTATTACTCGACAAGGATGGTGATATCCGGATTGTCCCCCATAAGGGAAAAGACGGGTTGACCGGGTTCGTAATCGGTGACACTCTGATTCAAAATGCGGCAATCGTGCTTGAGCTGAATCAGGGTGAGTTGAAAGAAGACCCGGTGCTGGGTGCGAACCTGATCCGGTATATCCGTTCACAGGCTGATAAAAGAGCCATTGAGAAACAAATGAAAATCCACCTGAAACGCGCGGGCATTGACTATTCGGAGCTGGTGGATAAAATAAATATTGAAATTACTAACGATTAAAATGATTGAAAATGAAAGCAAGTAACGATCTGATTAAAAAGTTCGGAGTAGACAAAATCATTCACGGACTGATTGGGATGCTCATTTTAGCCGTGTGCGTGGTAGCATCTGTTTTCCTGTTTGGGGTGAGCTTCCCTAGCGTATTGGGCGGCATGGTTTTGGGAACTGTATCCGCATGGCTGGCTGGTAAATGGAAGGAATCGAAAGACGATGTTCCGGATATGGCAGACATCCGGGCGACGGTACGCGGGGCATTGTTGGCGGATGTGGTCATATTACTGGTATGGATAGTTTTCCGACTGATTCTATAACCTGTATGTATCATGAAAAGACTACACGTACAGTTATGGATCGCAGTTTTCCTGTCCGTATCCGGAATGATCCTGCTGTTTTGCGGATTTTGGGTAGTACCTACGGGACAGATTGACAACTCGGTTTTAGTCGCCTATGGCGAAGTTTCGACTTTTGCAGGCGCACTCTTCGGAGTTGATTACAGGTATAAATGCAAGTATAAGAAATACATTCAAGGAGAAGACGAAACAGAAAATAAGGAGGAAAAGAAAGATGAATAAACCTACATACATTATCATTCATTGTTCTGCAACACGCGAGGACAAAGATTTCACAGAGAAGCAAATTAATGATTCACACGTAGCCCGTGGCTTTGGAAAATGGGGATACCACTATTATATCCGGAAAGACGGTCGCGTGATTCCCATGCGTGCGGAAAACGAAATCGGGGCACATGATAACTTTATCGTTCCCGGTGAGAAAACCAGTTATAACCGATGTTCAATCGGTATCTGCTATGAGGGCGGACTGGATAAGAACGGCAAGGCAAAGGATACCCGGACGGACGCACAGAAGAAAGCGATGCGCGAGCTCGTTCAGGACATCTGCCACCGCCACGACATTATTGATATCCTCGGGCATCGAGATACCAGTCCGGACAAGAACGGGAACGGCATCGTCGAAAAATGCGAGTGGATGAAAGAATGTCCCTGCTTCGACGTAAAGAGTGAATTTACCTCATTTTTACCACCTGTAATCGTTCGACCGTAATGAAAAAGATACTCGTTTTTTTACTCACAATCGTGGTGCTGTCCGTCTGCTCCTGCCGATCGTCCAAAACGGACACGACCGTCCATCAGGATAACACGGAGCAGAAGCAGACGGAACAGGAAGAAGTTTCTACGGACAAAGCGCAGGTCGACGTAAACAAGAACGTTGAACGAATTATCGAGATGATGCAGCAAATGGAATTCAACTGGCAAAAGACGAACTATTCGCCACCGGATTCGACCGGGAAACAATACCCGACCTCTACGGAGACAGCGACGGGAACGTCTACCAGACAGGAGAAAGAAACCTATAATGAACAGATTCAGGTACAAATACAGGAAATTCAGGAAACCCTGCTGACACTGAAGGAACAACTGGAAAAACAGGAGAGGAATGATACAAAGGTCGTTGAAAAGGTCGCGTACATTCCTCCGTGGGCAAAAGCCGTAATAGCAGCCTTTTTTATTGCATTTGTATTTTTTATTTATAAAAATGTAAGATGAAAACTGTAGTACAAGCCGGACAAACCCTGCTGGACATAGCCGTGCAGGAATATGGTACAATCGAAGCGGCTTTCATGCTTGCCAGGACGAACGATATGGGCATAACGGACACCCTACAAGCCGGACAGGAAATCGAAACCCCGGAAAAGGTCTATAACAGTGAACTGGCTGATTACTGCCAGCGGAACTCCGTTTGTCCGGCTACTTCTGAAACCGCCTCAAATGCGGTACGATTGAGAATTTTCACCGAACAGTTTACCGAACAATTTAAGTAATGGCTAGAACAATCGCAGAAATAAAGAAAGAAATGACGGATGCCTATATGTCAAACAGCATTATCCGTGACCTGTATGGCATCACGGGTGATGCCGACTTTGATTCGGTGTTTTCCCCCGTATCAATAGAAAGTACCCTGTTTTACATTTTTGCGGCAACAGCGCACGTCATAGAGCAAATGTTTGACCAGTTCAAATCGGACGTGGAGGAACGGATTGACGCCAATATCATACCGACCGTGCGATGGTATCATAGCAGTGCGCTGGCTTTCCAGTATGGTGATCCGCTGGTCTATGATCCGGAGAAATACCAGTTCCGGTATTCCGTTATCGACAAAACCAAACAGCTTGTCAAGTATGTGGCAGTCAAAGATCGCGGAGGAAGTATTCAGATACTCGTGTCCGGAGATGAGGGGGGACTTCCTTGTCCTTTGACCGGGGACGTTCTGACGGCATTTAAAAGCTATATGAATTCGATCAAGATTGCCGGGGTAATCTTGTCGATACAGTCAATTCCGGCAGATGACATCCGTATCAACGCGACCATAGAAGTCGATCCTATGGTTATCAACGCTTCCGGTATCCGCCTGACGGATGGTAGTAAACCAGTACTTGCCGCCATCAACGATTATCTGAAAGGTATCGAGTATGGCGGTAAATTCAATAAGACAAAACTTGTTGACGCGATACAGAGGGTTGAAGGCGTACTGGACGTCGAACTTGGAGAATGTGCCGCGAAAGCGTCATCAGCTACGGAATACAATGTAATTAAAAATAATAACTATACGGCTGTAGCCGGGTGCTTCATCCTGAACAGCCTTGAAACCTCCCTGACTTATGTGGTATGATTTTGACATTATCAAATACGCGCAGTATGTGCTTCGTCCGTCATTAAGGAAAAGGAAGATATTTGCAATCATATCCATCTTCCTTCTCCCTTTAATCTTCATTTACACCCTGTTTAAAAGCTACCGTAAACAGGCTATCAACAAGCTGAATATAAACGGTCAGGTGATATATATCGAGAAAGTGCTGAACGACAGGTTTTTCTTGAAAAACAGGGAAATATACATCACTGATATTGCGGGAAAAGAATCGTACCTGTATCACCGCAGGGAAGAGCAAATCCCGTCCTACCTGTATAAACGGGGTGAAGGAGTGGGAAAGAAACACATCCAGCAGCGCGGTGAAGGGAACTATTCGGGAAATTACATGGTGAACATACCGTCGTTCCTGTCAACGTATGAGAATGAGATTAAAAACTTGATTGACTATTATAAACCAGCCGGACGAACCTACGTCCTTAAAATATACGAATATGAATAAACTGTTATTTAAAGAAGGCGGACAGCCATTTTATTTGGATGATTTGGAATTTATGCAAGAATCCACAGCAGACGTATTGAAAGCCATTTGTTCCGGGATGAAACTGGGAGAGAAACATATTCTGTTAAGCGATCCGGTCAGCACGGAAATCCTTGGTTCCAATACAGTGTATACTATTGTCGGAAATGGATATATCGTGATAGGTGATGAAGTTTATCCGATAAAACCGGATATTCTTACTGTGCCTACATCACAACCAGTATACTGGGTGGTTGTTCAGGAAAAATTTCAAAATGAAATATTTGCGGACAATTCTGAAGCGCAAGTATATGAGCGCAGGTATGTAAAACTGTCAACAACATATACAAAGTCAGATATGTATGTAGGCAGAAATGATGTAGTAACATTCAGGAACAAAATATTGGCTATTGTCACAGATTATTTGGACAAGACCATAATAGAAAAGGACATGAAAGCCCAGTTATCCCTAAGTGAAGTCGTTTCCGGAAAAGCAGAAATCATATACCGGGCAAAACAGACGGGCAATGAAACTGTCTATTTTAATATCTTGGCTGCTGCCAATACAGGAACTCCCATGATAGCTCCTGAAGTGAACGGCAAACGGAGATTATGTACATTTGATTCGTCTGTAAAGAATATTTCCGGAGTGTTCAGTCTATCGATGTCGTATGCAGATTCATGGGATAATCCACAATCAATGATTGTTCAACTCACATTCGATAACGGCAACTGTTATATAGCTTCAGCAGATGGCAGCCCACTTGTCCAAATGCCTGCAAGTACTATTTTAATCGAGGATACATTAAAGATTTAACTGATAATGGCAACAATATACGAATTAAAAAGACGGGCACAGGAACTTTCGGCAAAGAAAGATTCCTTATCCATATCACCTGAAGAAGTGGGCGGCTTGATTGATGAAACGCTGGATGTCATCAACGAAGCGGAGAAAAACCTGATCGGGTTGGGGATTCGTAACACATACACCACCGTCGCGGAGATGAACGCGGACAGTACTTCCCCGGTCGGTTCTGACGGAAAGCCGTTGAAATTCGGTCAGATCGTGACGGTGTATGACGAGAACACCCCCGATGCAGTCGACAATGGTAACATCTACGCCTTTCAAAATCCGGGGTGGAAACTTGTCTCAACGACAGGCAACCTTTCCGTATATGCAAAAAAAGAAGATGTAGAAACGGCAAAGAATACGGCTGATGCTGCACAAAATAAAGCCAACGAAGCCGCGGAATCCGCTAAAAAAGCGAATGAAAATATCGGAAAGCTGTCCGATAATATCGGCACGGAAGCGGAATCGGAAAGCGAAGACGGGACAGTATGGGGTAAACTTAAAAGCCTTTCTGACGATGCCGACGGTATATCACGGGGCGTGTCTTCCTTAATGGTAGATTTCGTACATCACTCAACAGAACGCTTCGACGAAATAGTAACCGACTCTTCCATTGTGTTGGAGCAGTCCAGTGCGCCTACTGAAGACGGTAAAATTGTATTTCTCGCCAGTCTGGGTAAATTTGCCTGCTTCGTTGACAACAAGTATTATCCAAGCTGGAAAGGTGTTGATGCCTATATGAATACCGACCGCACACACCCGCACGAGAATAAAATATACCTGTTCGGCAACAAGACCTACATCTACTTTGCCGGGGCTTTGCTTTCTGCCGACTCCGACGCGATGCAGTTAGCCGCGTCTGCGGACTTGGCTGCAAAAGCGGCAAAGAAATCGGCTGAAGACGCACAGGCTACCGCGTCTTCAGCATTGTCGCTGGCTAACAAAGCCCTGTCCGTTATCAATGTCAACGAAATATGTGGCGGCTCTGTCTATTCCTTGTCCGCAGCCATTGCCGCAATTACGGAAAGGGAGAATGCGGATAATGTCACTTATCGCAAACCGGGTATCGTATTGACTTATAAAATTGCTGAAGGTGAATGGGAATCCAAACAGTTTGCCGGATCATCCCTTGAAGGCTTTGCCACAGAAGCGAACTGGACGGACTTCGGTGGTGCTGGTGGCGACATGACGGGCAAAGGCGCAGTGCTACTGATCGATGAAATTGCACCATTATCAAACGGATACTATATTCTTCAAACGGCTATCAATGCCCTGACAGCTTACGAGACAGCAAATGAAACGGAATGCATCAAACCCGGTGTGGTTATCATCTACCGCACCGGAAAGGAAACATTCGAGTCCAAACAGTTGTGCGCGTCCCGTGCCGATTATAATGACTTGGCGGCATGGAACGACTTCGGTTCTGCCGCTGGGGGAACAGTCGAAACCGATTCCGAAATCATCAAGGACAGCGTGAACCCGGTAGCAGGTGGTGCGGTCTATGATGCCATGCCCGTCGACGTGGATGGCGAACAGGCGGAAGACGGAACGGTGCGTGTGTACATGAAGAACGCGGAAGGGTTTCCGCTGGGCGACGGTTTCACCTTTGCAGTCGGAACTGGTGGCGGTGGGGACGTTGCCGGGACAATCGTGTATATCTATCCGCAAAAGACCTCCCTGTATGCCGCACTCGGAACTGACGACCTGACAATCAGGCTTGCAATCCTGTCACGTACCGGATCGGGTGAAATGGTTTCATACAACAATATCGAAACCCTGCAACTGAAAGACAAATCAACGGGGGAAACGCTTGAAACGTTCAACGTGAACCGGGAAAGTTCCCCGTCAGATACGGACTACACTTTTGTGATTCCCGTTAAAAGCTATTTCAGCGAAGCGATGAACCGCAAGTTTGTGGTCGTTGCCACCGATGACGGGGGAAACACCGCGCAGAAGACAATCAGCGTCACGGCTGTAAACCTGAAACTTTCCCGTGTATGGGCTTTGTACAAAACATTGCAGGAAGGTTCGGGACTCATCACCATGACGGACGTGTTCAAACTGTCCTCCGCCAATAAGTCAACCGTTACGGCACATATCAAAATAGGCGACGAATGGAAGCTGATCTCACAAACCAGCGTGGCTTCCACACGCTCACAGGACTTGCAAATCAACGTTTCGTCTTTGGGACTGAAACATGGTGCATATACTGTCAGGATTGTCGCACAGGACGTGGAATCGGGCGTATGGTCGAACTACCAGTTCTTTGATGTGATGATTGTCAACCCGTCAAGTCTTATGCCTGTCGTGGCGCTTGCGCATTCCGAAGAAACGGAAACGGCATGGTCAGTCAGGAAGTATGCAAACCTGAACATCGAAGTGGCGTGCTATGATCCCAGCCATGTCGCTACCGATGCCCATGTCGAAATACACAAGGTCGCGAAAGTTACCAATACCTCTACCGGAGACAACAGTGAAACCGATACGGTGCTGACTACCGTATCAGTAGGACGTAACAGTACATTCAACCTGTCCACCCGTGTCGACGGTTTTACGATTGCGGACAATATCAGAAACGTGCTGGGTATTTACGGCAAATGCGGAGCCGGAGAAAGCAATACGATCGAGTACTCCGTTAACAGTTCCGTCATAGACATCAATGGTGACTCCAGCTATATGATTTGTTTCAATCCGGCAGACAAGGACAATTCGGATCAGGACAAGTCATGGCTGTAC
Organism: Bacteroides sp. L008; assembly: GCF_040812255.1. Lineage (NCBI taxonomy): Bacteria > Pseudomonadati > Bacteroidota > Bacteroidia > Bacteroidales > Bacteroidaceae > Bacteroides > Bacteroides sp. L008. The sequence goes on from NZ_JBFNXO010000001.1 coordinate 2,113,640, forward strand.
GGACTTTATGAAATGAAGCAGACCGGATTCAACTATTCCACGAATGCCTTTGTCGCTGACAAGACCGAAGGAAAAGCGTTCAAGGTTTCGGATGATGCCACCGCATTGTGTACTTATCGTCCCTATAACCGTACCAATATTGAGCAGACCGGATCGACTACCATCATCAAGATAAAAACGCAGAACGCTGCCGATCCTGACGCGAACGTTGTGTCATGCTGGGACGAAGCAAACCAAATCGGGTGGCGTATCACTTCAAAATGCGTGTACTTCAAAGCACTCGGAACTGAACTGATTGAACGGTATTTCAAGCCGGGCGACATCTACGAGTTTGCCTTTGTCATTGAAAAGGCAAATGCGGAAGAGGACGGCAAAGGCTATATCAAGCTATATTGTGACGGTGACCTGATTGGCGCATCCAAATATACGGCAGGACAAAGCGCGATCAAACAGTCCGAACAAATCAGCTTCTCCGGAACAGCCGGGGAACTGTACATGTACCGCTTGCTCTCTTGGGAAAAGGAAATGGCGGACGAACAGATCAATGACGAGTTTGTAATCGGCAAGTCCGATACGGACGAAATGATCGCTTTGAACAAAAAGAACGATATCCTAACCGACAATAAAATCGACCTGAACAAAGCACTTGAAATGTGTGACTGTCTGGTGGAAATGCCGCACGGGGATTATAAACTTGAAACGCTTGACAACGTAACGGATACGTCCACCAAGATATATACAGACCTGTACCTGTTCTGCAAGGACAAAGGTATGAGCCTTATTATCGAGAACGTGGAAACGACCAATCAGGGAACGACATCCGCCTTCTATCCGACCTATAAAAACCGGAAATACAAGCTGAAAAAGGCAACTATCCGCGCAATGTATCCGGAACGGGCTCCGCAGGCTTTGCTCGACGCGATTGCAAACAAGAAAATCATTTTGCGTGGTGAGACTATTCCATTCGACAAGGTTTGTCTGAAGGTCAACTATGCATCACCCGACAAGGTAAACACCCCGATTTCCCGTATCAATAACGATATGCAGAAGGCTTTGGGCGAGGAATATATGACCCCAGCGCAGAACGCGTACTATGCGGATGAAAACAACACGCTGGACTTGCGTACAAGTATTGACGGTAACAGTGTGCTTGTCTTCAAGTCGGATACCGGAAATATCAATGACGCGTACTTTTGGTGTCGCGGTGACTGGAACATTGACAAGGGAAATCCACCGACTTTCGGCTTCAAGGATGTTCCCGGCTACAATGCCGACTGTTTAAGTTATGGCGACTTCACCGACCTTCCGGACGTGACGGAATCCTATTTCATGTCCCATGCTGACGACTACGATCAGGATACGATCTACATGCTTTCCAAATCGACGGACGCTTCGTACAAGTTCATGGAATACGTCGACGGGGCATGGAAGAACACTACCGGAACAATCTCTTTCAACGGCAAGAAAACGGTCGTTACCGGACGTGTCCTGAATCCGGTTGAATGTGTTGAAATGCTTGATTATGAAGGTATGTGCATCTTCGATGATATCGACAACTTCATGACCATGCAGTCGACGCACAGCAAGTGGGTGAAAGGCTTGTACGGTGCGGAACTGTCAACGGAAAGCCTTGTTCCCAAATGGACGATGTTCTTTGAATTCCGTACACCGGACGATGACGGCATGAACCTTGCCTATGCGCTTGGAAAGAAGACACCGTACCACTGGAAACAGTTCTGCGAATGGGTGTATTCATGTAACCCGAAGAACCGTATGGCAGGCGGCAAAATCAGTATCAACGGGGCACAGGTCAGCGATACGCTCGAAAACCGATACCGGAAGCTGGTTGAGGAAATGGACAAGTATTGCAGCGTGGCTTCTTTCCGCGCATACCTAGTCCGTATCCTGTATCATTCAGGCGTCGACCAGTTATCGAAAAACAGCATGTGGGCTTTGTACCTCTGCCCGGACGGTATTTACCGTTGGTACATGAACCACGATTATGATTCGGACAGTACGAACGGAAAGAATAATTCCGGTATCTTCAAACTTCCGTATAACGTGATGCTTGACAGCGTCATGGAGGGGGAAAACGTATTTGCCGGACGTATGAGCGTCGTTTGGCAAGGCATGTGGCGTTATGATCAGGTCGGACTTGCAGCGACCGCGGAGAAAATCCGCACATCGCGCCTTCCGGGTGGCGAGTCCGCTTTCTCCTACGAAGCCGTTCTGCGTGAATCGGAAGAAAAAGACCACCTCTTGATCCCTGCGATCGTCGCCTGCCGTGATTCCGTGGCGAAGTATATCACCAATCCGGGCGGTCAGGCGTTCAACGTGATCTCCGGTATGGGTATCCCTTACCGCCATTACTATGTGTCTGCCCGTTATGACTTCCTTGACGCTTATTTCGGTGTCAGCACGATCCTGAAGGCGGATAATATGTGCATGTTCCGCGCCATCGGTGAGGACATCAATATCGAAGTGACCGCAAGCGAGCAATGGAAATTGTGGGCGGGCTTCAATACGCCAGCCGCACAACAGGGGGCATGGGCGGAAGAAGACGGCTCAAAGGTGACATTCCATTTCGACGGTTCAAACTCATCGAGCGCGATCTATATCATCGGTGCATCGAAGATCAAGTCTTTGGGTGATTTGAGCACTGTCAACATCGACGGTACACAGGCAAAAGACTTCACTACGTTGATCCGTGTCGAGGAACTGGTGTTCGGCAGCAAACGCGAAGGATATGCCAACAATAGCGTCACAGACCTCCCGCTTGGTGAAAAACCGTACATGAGACTCCTTAACGTTGAGAACTTCAAAAAGCTGGTATCTCTTGACCTGACCGGGGCAACACGCCTTTTGCGCCTGTTGGCATACGGCAGTTCCCTGCAGATCATCAATTTTGTAGGCGGCTGTCCGGTTCAATATGCGGAACTGCCGACCACCATGACACAGTTCAAGTTGATGAACCTCGATAAGTTGAGCTATAAGGGGTTGAACGCGGACACAGGCATCGTTGTTGAATCCATGCCGAACATCACCACACTGCGCGTGGAAAACTGCCCGCTTATCGACGTTGTAAAGATGATCCGCGACATAATCGATTCGCAGGAAGGTAATGTCGTATTCCGCCATATCCGTATCACAAACCGTGATTTCATCGGGAACGGTTCGGAAGTGCTGGAAATCCTGCAACTCGGTATCGGGGGACTGGATGAAAACGGTAATCAGGTAGAGAAGCCCGTACTTACCGGGAACTATCTGCTGGATGAAGTCATCGAGAACTCGGATATAGAAGCGATCCGGAACGGCTTCGAAGGTCTGACCGTCAGCACCATAATCGACGCTTATATCAAGATCATCGACTGGTTTAATGCGGAAGCGTATGGCGGAGAACCCTATTATCCCGAAGTCACATTGGATAATGTGGGTGAAATCATGGGCTATTATAATGGTGAAACCTATGAAGAATACCTTCAACGGTTTGCGGAAGAAAATATGGATATTAACGATATAGTAAACAGCAAATAACATGAGTACAAAAGAACAGAGCGCAACCCTGCTGCGTCTCAATAAACAGGAACAGGTAAAAGCCTTGCAGGCGGTAGGCTTTGCCGACATTACGGAAAACTCGCGTGCCAGCGAGTTCCCGAACCGGATAAAGTGGGCTACCGGGTTGCTGGACATGCGGGTGGCATGTAACCGGATTTCCGATAATTCCAAATGGTATTTTACCCGTGAGGAGTGGAACTCGTTGACTCCTGCCAACAAGTTGAAGTTTATCCGTCGTGGTTTGTGCATCCGGGCACATTCGCAGTCTTTTGTCATTGCGGCACAAGAGTGTTATGCAGCTGACTTGTCTTCCAGCTTCTATTGGGGCGGTCTTGGTAAAGCGATTGACGGGCTTTCCGCAAAGATGCTGGGCAAAATGTACACCTGCTTCACCGGGAAAGAAGATACACGCCTGATCCTTGATGCCCTGAAAGGGACAAATTCGAACGGCGTGGAAGGCGCACCCGCTGCGGAAGCTGCCGTAGCCTATAAAGCCTTCACGCTCGATGGCGACGGTCTGGAGGATGATACTGAATGGTTCTTGCCTTCTTCCGGACAGATGATGATCATGTATCGATACCGTGACCAAATCAATGAAATGCTGCGTGCATTTTGGAGCAGTGACAGCATGTTCCTGACGGACAAATACTACTGGACGAGCACGTACTATGATACGACAAATGCATGGACGTGCAATTTGAATACCGGACACATGAACGTACAGAATAAAAATACAAGCCTGTTGCATGTAAGGGCAACGGCAGAAGAGTAATCCATTAAAACAGTACATATTTATGACAGACAAGAATAATGAAAGCGCATTGCTTTTGCGCATGAATAAAGAAGAACAGGTATCTGTTTTGCAGGAGATCGGTTTTACCAACGTGAACGAAAATACGCCTGCCAGTGACATTGCAAAATATATCAGATGGGCTGGCGGGCTGCTTGACCTGTCCTTTGCCACAATCCGGATCGAAGACGGTGTCAACGTGTTCTTTACTGCTGAAGAATGGAATTCCCTTAGCGCAAATAACCGTTCAAAATACCTGCGTGTAGGTGTCCGTATCCGTGCGGATCGTCGCCAGTTCGTCATAGCGAAAAGCGACTGCACTGACGATATAGGCGGGCGTACTTTCAAATGGGGGGCATACGGTACGGACATCCGTGGCGTTAAGAATTACGGGAACGGTAATCAAGGGCTTTATGAAACGGCAGACGGAAAGCAAAATACTGATGCTATCATAGAAGCCACTGCAGGAGTCAAGGATAATTCCGGTGTCGTCGGTGCACCAGCCGCAGAAGCAGCAAAGAACTATAAGGCTTGTACGCTTGAACAGGACGGACTTGAAGACAAAACCGAATGGTATCTTCCCAGTGAAGGAGAACTCATTACCATCGCTAAATATAAGACCGAAATCAATGAGCTATTATCCTCTGTATCAGGTAATCAAAATATAATTACAACCGACTGGTATTGGAGCAGCACCGAATACGACTCCTCGAGCGCGTGGTACGTGGACATGAACGACGGCAGCGTGAACACGTACAGCAAGCCTAGCGCAGGCAGGGTTCGTCCCGTTTCCGCAATAGATTCTTTATCTCTTTAACTCTTTATCTCTTAGATAGTTACGTTTAATTAGCCCCGGTAGGGGCTTTTTAAGTTTTAAAATTTTGAAAAAATGAGTGTTAATTGTTTGACAATCATTAACTTTGCGGAGCAAAAGAAAAATTTAAAAAATATCAAAAATTAACATGGGAAAAGCAGAAGACAGACCAGTCTATCAGTGTATGTATCGGTTATTAATGTTGATACTCGATGCAAGAGACAAGTTTCCGAAGAATTACAGGTACGAATTCGGTACGGAACTTATGATGTCCGCCCTTCGCTGTTGTGAGTTGATCCGTTATGCAAATTCAAGCCTTCCGCGTCGCGTGGAATACCTGAACGAATTCCTTGTTAAGTTTGATACGTTGAAACTCTTATTAAGGGTATGTCGAGACCGGAAACTGATCAATATTCAGACGACAGCAGACATCATTGAGATGATTACGTCGATTGAAAAGCAAATTATAGGGTGGCGTAATTTCACCGCTTCCCAGGAAAAGACAGCTTCCGTAAAGCCAGAGCCATAATCTTCACGGAGTTTATGGGAGAGCAATCTAATTTATCTATTGGGCATTCCCCCGGTAATGAACCGGGAAAGACTAAGACAGTGAATGCTGAATCCTCGAACGCGTGGTACGTGAACATGAACAACGGCAACGTGAACACGAACAACAAGCCTAACGCAGGCAGGGTTCGTCCCGTTTCCGCAACAGATAAACCGATCTATGACATACCCTTATCTTCCATCGTGCATGCATTTGACGTCTGTTGCAAGAATAAACGCAATACAGATGACTGCATAGAGTTTTCGTTTGAATATGACACGGATTTGGTTGCCGTGTGGGATGCTATCAGATACGGTCGCTACGAACCTGATTATTCAAAATGCTTCATACGGAAAAAGCCCGTTCTTCGTGAAATTTTTGCTTCCGCTTATGTTGATCGTGTAATACAACATTGGGCTGATCTACGCCTTGATCCTATTTTGGAAGAGCGTTTTCAGGCACAGGGAAATGTTTCAAAAAATTGCCGTATTGGTGAAGGAGCACTTTCGGCTGTTACCTATCTGAATGGGATGATCATGGAAGTCAGTGAAAATTATACGAAAGACGCATACATTTTCAAGGGTGATTTCAAAAGCTTTTTTATGTCAATGTCCAAATCCCTGTTATGGGAAATGATCGACCTGTTTATCCGGGATAACTATAAAGGCGACGATATAGAGTGTTTATTATATATATTGCGCACTGTTATCTTTCACCAGCCACAGCATAAATGTTATAGGAAATCACCGTTACATTTATGGGATGAGTTGCCTCATGATAAAAGTTTGTTTCATGCTGATCCGGATCATGGTTTTGCCCCCGGCAGTCTTCATGCGCAGAAATTCGCAAATTTTATCGGCTCTTGTTTTGATTACTATGTTTCCGAAATACTGGGAATCAAGTATTATGTGCGTTTTGTGGATGATTTCGCCTTTGTAATGCGTAATAAAGAAGATATTCTAAATACTGTTCCTTTGCTTGACAGTTACCTGAAAGAGCAGCTGCTTCTTAAATTACATCCTAAAAAAATATATATACAGCATCATTCTAAGGGAGTTTTGTTTGTAGGGGCATTCATTTTGCCCGGTCGAATTTATATTTCAAACCGTGTTGTCGGTAATTTATACGATGTAATCAGCAAATATAATAAAATAGCGGAGGAAGGCTTTGCGGAAGCACACGCGGACAAATTTGTTGCCACCCTGAATTCCTACTATGGATTAATGAGGCATTTCAATACGTACAATCTAAGACGGAAAGTGGCGAAACGTATTAATCCTGCATGGTGGGAATATTTTTATGTTCAGGGACATTGGGAGGTTTTTGTGTTGAAGAACGAATATAATTTTAAGAAACAATTAAAAAAACAAATAAGAAAAGGCAATGCGAAAAAATATCTTACCCCGGAAATTGGCTAAGCCGATCGAACAATTATCCGATGGAACATGGATAATACGATATGCAATACAATCCATTGACAGAACCGATAACGAAGGAAACGAACTGGTGACATTTGCCAGTTCCATATTCCTTGAAAAACCAACGTTGGAAATGATAAAAAAAAGTATTCATAGATATGCAATGAGCGTTCTTGATGATGAAGATGTTCTTCCGCTTGTTGCCAATCCTGATTTATCAGTTTACATGATCATAGATTGAAATTAAAGCCTGTTTAAACGATGATTAAACAGGCTTTAATTTTGCACCAAAAATCACATTTTGTTTTATGTTAATATGTGTTTTAATGACACATTTTGTTTTTCGGTCGGGAATTTTTTGATTTGGCGATTGTACAGGAAGTCTCTCCCTCCAACCCTGGGAAAAAATCCGCATCAACCTCTCGGGTAACTATACATACCAACGAGCATTAGACGTTACCCCACCCGATCCAAACACGTATGAATCGACATACAAACACCAGATAGCCTACACTCCCCGTGTCTCCGCTTCGGGGCAGGCAGGCATTGAAACACCATGGATCAATCTGTCTTACTCATTCCTATTTTCAGGAAAGCGCTACGCGTTGGGACAAAACATTGCCGAAAACAGATTAGATAGTTATAGCGACCACAGTATTTCTGCAAGCCGCGATTTCCAGATAAGAAAAGTCACCACCTCTTTCAGCGTGGAAGTACTGAACCTGATGGACAAGAATTACGAGATTGTGAAATACTTCCCAATGCCCGGACGATCTGTAAGAGCGACAATAAAAATAAGATATTAAATATTATAAAATAGGATATGGTCGTGAAAAGGAAATTAATGTATATATTCTGGTGTTGGCTGTCATTGATCTTGTTATTCATGGCATGTGATGACATGGAAGACAAACCTTTCACATCAGGCATTATAGGTGATCCGACAGAAACGGGTACCGCTGAATTATATGTATTATGTGAAGGACTGTTCAACCAGAATAACAGCTCATTGGCACGTTTCTCTTTCGGCAATCAACAAATGGTTCGTGATTACTTCAAAGCAGTCAACCACCGGGGATTAGGAGATACAGCCAACGATATGGCTATTTATGGAAGCAAGGTGTATGTCGTAGTCAACATCTCCAGTACAGTAGAAGTGGTAGATTTTCGTACAGGAACCTCATTGAAACAAATTCAAATGCAGGCAGAAAATGGGAGTTCCCGCCAACCACGCTATATCGCTTTTCATAAAGATAAAGCATACGTATGTTCCTATGACGGAACCGTTGCACGTATAGATACAACCTCCCTTTCCATAGATGCCATCACATCAGTGGGACGTAACCCTGACGGCATTTGTGTACAAAACGAAAAGCTATATATTTCCAATTCCGGCGGATTGGATTATTCATCAGGGCTGGGTGTAGATAATACAGTATCCGTTGTCGATATTGCCACATTCAAAGAAAGTAACAAAATTATAGTAGGCCCGAATCCCAGTAAAATAGTAGCAGGTCCGGATGAAACCGTCTATGTAGCCACCCGTGGCGAAGATATAGAAGCCGGAGATTATAATTTCGTCAAGATAGACTGCCGGACAAACAAAGTCACTCAATCTAACGAGAAAGTGCAAAACTTCGCCATCGACGGAGATATAGCCTATCTATACAATTACAACTATACCACACAGACTTCTTCTATCAAGATGTTCAATCTGAAAACAGAAGAAACAATCCGTGAGAATTTCATAACCGATGGAACTGTGATAAAAACACCTTACGGTATCAATATCAACCCGTACAGCAACAATGTATATATCACCGAAGCACACGATTACACCACTTACGGCGACTTACTTTGTTTCAACCAACAAGGACAACTCATGTTCCGCCTGAACAACATCGGACTTAACCCGAATACCATCGCATTCAGTGACAAAGCCTCACAAAGCAATATTGACGATAATGACGACGACACGGAAAACCCTCTGGCTTTCGCCAATAAAGTATGGGAATACCGTCCTGCTCCCGGACAATTTATCAATACTACCACATCAGCATACAAGGATGGATTTACCTACGATGAAATATTGGAAGAAGCAACCCGCAGAATCCGGCAAAAATCGCTTATTACATTAGGAGGATTTGGTGGCTACATTGTTTTAGGATTCCCACAGCCCATTCCGAATGTAACGGGAGAATATGACTTCAAGGTAAGAGGCAATGCTTACTACAATTCCAAAACCGGAACAGGAGAACTGGGAGGAAGTGCCGAACCGGGAATTGTATTCGTATCCAAAGATGCAAACGGTAATGGAAAACCTGATGACGAATGGTATGAACTGAAAGGCAGCGAATACGGGAAAGACACAGAAACCCGCGGATATGAAATAACCTATTTTCGCCCGAACCCAGCCAACCAAAAGGTGCTCTGGAAGGACAATCAAGGCAATGAAGGATATATTCTCCGCAATAGTTTCCACAATCAGGAATCCTATTATCCACTTTGGATAGAAGATAATGAAATCACATTCCGGGGAACACGCCTAAAAGACAATGCCGTTCCGGAAAATGGATTATGGGTAGGATATTGTTATCCATGGGGATATGCAGACAACCATCCCAACACCAAGGAAGAAAGTAATTTCAAGATAGATTGGGCTGTGGATGGTAACGGCACACCAGCCGACTTGGATCAAATCGACTTCGTAAAGATTACGACTGCAGTCAACCAGGATGCAGGACAAATGGGTGAAATATCCACCGAAGTCACAACCGTTGAAAACTTACATTTCAAAAAATAATCAACAATTAATTAATAACTAAAATCAGAAAAGAACATGAAGAAATTATCCTTATTATTACTGTTATCAGTATTTGTATTTTGCGGCTGTAGCGATGATGACGATGATGTAAAAGATGATGTAAAAAACGAAGTGGTTGCCAGTTTTGAAAATAAATTAACAAAAGCAGAGAGTGAATTTACTCCCACAGGTGATCAACCAACAGGCTATGATATTCTCGAGACAAGTATCAAAGATAATCAGAATCTAATTGAATGTAATCATTATTATGCAGCATGGGGACTTGCTGGAGGATTTACTTACACCAATAAAACTGACATTACCACTCCCGGATCTGCTAATAGCAGTGCTATTACAGGAAAAGGTAAAAATGGGACAACCTATCTCACTGCATATACCAGTAGCTTTAACACTGCAAAGATTACTAATCTCAAAGGAGAATATGCATTTAAAGGAGCATGGGTTACTAATACAACTTATGCATATCTAGCCATCAAAAACGGAGACGATGGACAAGATCCATCTATGGTAAAGAAATTCGCCAATGGTGACTGGTATAAAATAACAGCTGTTGGTTACAGAGCCAATGACAATGAAATAGGAAGAGTCGATTTCTATCTTGCCGATTTCAGAAACGGAAAAACCGAAATTGTAAACACATGGCAATGGTTTGATTGGAGCAGTATTAAAAATGCTGATTATATTAAATTTGAAATGAGTTCCACTGATAATTCAGAATATGAAGGAGTATCTTATATGAACACTCCTTCTTATTTCTGCCTTGACGGTATTACACTTATCGAGGACTAAACAACCACTGTTCAATTGACATCAATCGGTTATATACTTATTTCTAATCAGCCTATTGATTACCAATAATCAAACTTATAATCATATTCAATCGAATGCATAATTTTAAAGAGCCGGATATTCTTTTAAGGAATCCGGCTCTCTTTATATCTACCTATTACAAATTGATATATTACTAGCCCATGGAGAAGTAATTCCAATAGTTATAACTTACAAAAAGTCATCATATATTTGCTAATCACGCAAATTTTAGCTACATTCGTCGTTCAAAACTATTAAATCTACGACAATGGAATTACCTTTTGCTGAATCATGGAAAATAAAGATGGTAGAACCCATCCGGAAAAGCACACGTGAAGAGCGCGAGCAATGGATTAAAGAAGCACATTATAATGTCTTTCAACTCAAATCAGAACAAGTTTATATAGATCTCATCACCGACTCCGGGACCGGAGCGATGAGCGACCGCCAATGGGCGGGAATGATGCTAGGTGATGAAAGCTATGCCGGAGCGACCTCATTCTTCAAGTTGAAAGAGATGATTACGAAACTAACAGGATTTGAATACATCATACCAACCCATCAGGGACGTGCCGCTGAAAATGTCCTTTTCTCTTATTTGGTACATGAAGGAGACATTGTGCCCGGAAACTCGCATTTTGACACCACCAAAGGACACATTGAGGGACGTCATGCCATCGCATTAGACTGCACCATCGATGCAGCCAAACAAACCCAACTAGAAATACCGTTTAAAGGAAATGTAGACCCTGATAAATTACAGAAAGCCCTCACAGAATACGCAGAACGGATTCCTTTTATCATCGTCACCATCACCAACAATACAGCCGGAGGACAACCCGTCTCCATGCAAAACTTGTACGAAATACGTGCCATTGCCGACAAATATGGCAAACCCGTACTTTTCGACTCTGCACGTTTTGCCGAGAACGCCTACTTTATCAAAATGCGCGAAGAAGGTTACCGAGACAAAACTATCAAAGAAATCACACGGGAAATGTTCTCTCTTGCCGATGGCATGACAATGAGCGCCAAGAAAGACGGAATCGTCAATATGGGCGGATTTATTGCCACGCGGCGTGCAGACTGGTATGAAGGTGCAAAAGGTTTCTGTGTACAATACGAAGGCTATCTCACCTACGGAGGCATGAACGGACGGGATATGAACGCCCTCGCCATCGGACTGGACGAAAACACCGAATTCGACAACCTCGAAACACGTATCAAACAAGTGGAATACCTGGCAAAGAAACTGGATGAATACGGAATCCCTTACCAACGCCCGGCCGGAGGACACGCCATCTTCATTGATGCGCCTAAAGTGCTGACACATGTTCCTCGAGAAGAATTCCCAGCGCAGACGCTAACCATAGAACTTTACCTGGAAGCCGGTATCCGTGGATGCGAAATCGGCTATATCCTTGCCGACCGTGATCCGGTGACCCATGAAAACCGCTTCAACGGTCTTGACCTACTCCGCCTCGCCATTCCCCGCAGAGTATATACCGACAATCACATGAATGTAATAGCTGCCGCCCTCAAAAATGTATATGAACGCAGAGAAAGCATCACTCATGGAGTACGTATCGCCTGGGAAGCTCCCTTAATGAGACACTTCACAGTCCAATTGGAAAGATTATAAACTTGGAGAATATTTGTTCGCGTAAAACAAAAGTGTTCTCCAAGTGTTTATGTTATAATCGAACTTAATACGTAAAAATTATGGCAGAAGATCATAAATTAATAGACAACGAAGAAAAACATCGGTATGAGTTTCAGATCGATGGCAAAATAGCTGAAATAGACTATATCAAATCAAACAATGGAGAAATATACCTTGTACCTACCGAAGTACCCGCTTCATTAGGCGGCAAGGGAGTAGGCTCACAACTTGCAGAAAAAGCATTGGCAGACATCGAGCGACAAGGTCTACGCTTGGTACCGCTTTGCCCGTTTGTAGCCGGTTACATTCACAAACATCCGGAATGGAAGCGAATTGTAATGCGTGGTATTCATATTAAATAAATACATATATGGGAAAAAAAATTGAATATACCAATGGTGAACTGACCATTGTGTGGCAGCCTGAATTATGTCAGCATGCCGGAATATGTGTAAAGATGCTACCCAATGTTTATCATCCAAAAGAAAGACCCTGGGTACAAATCGAAAATGCGACAACAGAAGAATTAATTGCACAAATCGGCAAATGTCCGTCAGGAGCATTGAGCTATCGACTTAATAAAAAAGAGAAATAACACACCGAGAAAAGAGCTTCACACACTTCTTCATTCGTTCAATTCAATGTCCACGTCAATACAAAGTCCGGACAGATACGATAACCGACAGAATAAAGTTCTTGCTGCTCCGTAGCCAACTCCTGAACCTGAAACGTCCCCTCCGCTTGAGGAATAAAATGCGTCAACCGGAGTTTACGAAGATCAGCATCCGCATTTTCCATCCGCTTGAAAACAGCTTCCTTTGCCGACCAATGCAATAACAGCCCCCAGGTTATATCTCCCAGATAAGATTCTACTTGCTCGTCAGGACGGATATAACGGTCGGATACCTTGTGAACCCGTTGAGCATATTGCTCAATGTCAATGCCTACCGGAACCGAAAAAGCAAGCATCACCGCCACATAACCTTTCGTATGAGAAATACTGATAAAAAAAGAATGATCTGTGAGATAAGGTTTCCCATCGGGAGAATAACCGATTTCCTTATCCTCCTGCAACATGGAATACAACAGAACACGAACCGACAACCATTCCATCTTACGACGTTCGGAGACAAAGCGATTCAATTCCTGCTCACAGAAAGCTCTTCGCGCACCGGGCAAAAGAAGCAATAAAGCATCCAAAGACTCTTCCATCTTCCAGACAGCCCACTGTATACCATTTGTCTTATACTGCAGAAACAACGCCATCTTCCACTTCCTTCGGCAGAATTGTGAACTTAACTTTCAATATACGGCGACTATCCATTTCGAGCACTTCAAACTCATAATTGTGATACGTCACTTTCTCATGCAGCACCGGGAATTCACCTTTAATTTCGAGCAACATACCTGCCAATGTATCTGCATCACCCACCACCTTTTCAAATTCGTCTTCGTCTACTTTTGCAATCTTATAGAAATCCGTCAACTGCGTTTTCGCTTCAAATATCCAAGTATGGTCATTCAAAACAACGTATGTACGCTCTTCATCATCGTATTCGTCGTGAATTTCCCCTACAATCTCTTCAATAATATCCTCCATCGTTACCAGTCCGGAAGTTCCTCCAAACTCATCCACAACGATAGCAATATGAATCTTATTCGCCTGGAAGTCACGCAGCAAATCATCAATCATCTTCGTCTCCGGCACAAAATAAGCCGGGCGAATCAATGACTGCCAACGGAAATTATCCCCCTTATTGACATGAGGCAGAAGATCTTTAATATACAGCACCCCCTTGATATTGTCCCGTGAACCGGAATAGATAGGAATACGTGAATAAGCATTTTCAATGATACACAGCATCACCTCCTTGAAAGACGTACGGATATCCAAATCGACCATATCCAGGCGTGATGTCATCACCTCCTTCACGGTTTCCCCACCGAAACGGATAATGCCCTCCAGAATATTATTCTCTTCAGAAAGCTCCGCTTTATCCGTCAGTTCCAACGCGTGCGACAGTTCATCCACAGAAATATTGTGACTCTTCTTAGCAAAATGCTTATTCAGAAAAGTTGTCGAACGCACAAGCACAGTAGCTATCGGACGGAATACCTTCTCCAGGAAGTAAATTCCCGGTGCCGAAAAACGGCAAAAGGCTAATGTTTTCTGTGCCGAATAGATCTTTGGCATAATTTCACCGAACAACAACAGCAGGAAAGTCAGGATGACGGTCAGTATCAGGAACTCTGCCAATGGAGAATGGAAGACAAACACATTCATAAAGAAGAAGTTGCAGAGCATGATAATGGTCACATTCACAAAATTGTTCGTAATCAATATCGTTGCCAAGAGGCGTTCTGAATCACCCAACAGGGCACTTATTTTTTCATCGGAAGGATGATTGTGTTCATCAATATCATTCCGATCGGACGGAGTAAGTGAAAAAAAAGCTATTTCGGAAGCCGAAGCAAAGCCGGAACCAAGCAGGAGCACACCTGCCAGCACTATGGCAATAATAGCAGAGATAGAAGGAGTGTTTACGGTAATACCGTTGAAAATGTCAGCCAATTGGCTTAAATAACCATCTGAGTCCAAAGAGTTTATATTTTAGTTAAACAAAAGATAATGTGCCAATGAGTTAGAAAAAATCGATTGGCACACTATCACATTATTTAGAACGGCAAATCATCTGCCGGATTATCTTGTACAGGTTGCGCCTGCGACTGCTGCGTTTGTTGCGGCTGGCCGGCAACCGGTTGTTGCTGCTGTCCCATAGCAGGTTGTCCGGAAGCAGAAGCTCCCGCACCCGGGTTGGCTCCTTTCGGAGACAACATTTCCATATTATCCACATAAATTTCGGTGATATAGCGCATAGCACCCGACTGGTCGCTGTAAGAACGCGTTCTTATCTTCCCTTCCAGATACAGTTTGTCACCTTTGTGCACATATTTATCTACAATCTCCGCCAAACGGTTAGATGCAACGATATTATGCCATTCTGTTCTTTCGGGAATCTGGGTTCCATTAGCCAACGTATATCCACGATCCGTCGTAGCCAATGGGAAAGTTGCCACTGCCGAACCTGTATCGAAGTATTTCACCCGAGGATCTTGTCCTACGTTTCCTATCAATATCACTCTATTTACTGACATATCTGTATCAAGTTTATGATTCTTTAAATTAAATCCGCTGCCAAAATTAAACAGAATAACAATAGGATGCAAGAATTTTAAGTATTAAAGTTTTAAGTATTAGGCTGTGCCATAAACTGGATGGTTAATACTTAATACCTAATACTTAATACTTGATTAAGTTTTGTACCAGCTTTGAAATAGCGTACTGCTCCAGTTCCTCTACTTTTATTTTCTGGAAATTACCGAAAGAAGTCAAATTTTCAGAGATTGTTACTTCATACAGATTAGCATAAATCACCCGGTGAGACAACACATGCTTCACTTCCCTGCAAACAGAACGCACCACCGGCACTTCCCCCGACGCAAAGAATGCACGGAATTCCGGCAAAGCAAGAAACTCTTCCTCCGAAAGAGCCGTCGGAGTTTCTATCAATGGCAATTCGAACAAATTCTTCCAAATATCATTTCCTGTTCGTTTATTTATAAAGGTATACGCGCCCGCACGTACATAAATATAATTGAAGTAACGGTTGGTAGTCTTTGTTTTGTGCTGTTTCACCGGAAGCTTTGTCACCAACCCCTTCGAAAGTGCCGAACAACCGCCTGCCAACGGACAGAACAAACAGTTGGGCGACTGCGGAGTACACTGAATTGCTCCGAAATCCATTATCCCCTGATTATAAACAGCCGGATGCTTTTTATCCAACATCTCGTCTGCCAATGCTGCAAAAAGTTTCTTTCCCTCCGTCGAATCAATCGGAGTATCTATACCGAAATAACGTGAAAGCACCCGATACACATTGCCATCCACCACCGCATAGGGCATGCCGTAAGCAAACGAACAGATAGCCGCCGCCGTGTACTCCCCCACTCCTTTCAGAGCCAGCACTTCCGGATATGTTTTCGGGAAAACACCATTCATGCTTTTGGCGGCGGCATGAAGATTGCGGGCACGCGAATAATACCCCAACCCCTGCCAATACTTCATCACCTCATCCTCATCCGCAGCGGCCAAAGTCTGTACATCGGGAAAACGCTTGATAAAGCGAAGAAAATAATCATACCCCTGCGCCACCCGCGTCTGTTGAAGAATAATCTCCGAAATCCAGATCAAATACGGATCGGCAGACTCCCTCCAAGGCAATTCACGTTTATTCTCTTCATACCACTCTACAATCGTTTTCGTAAACTCGTTCATATCCTCGCTCCTAATGTATTATCTAACATTTATCTTGTATATCCTACTCAAAAGGCACACAAAAGTAACTCTTTTAGCTCTAAGAAAACCCTATGCCACTATTTTTTTAGAAAAATGTGCAGAATATATTTTTTTAGGAGCTTAAAAAGCTATATATTTGCAGTCCAAAAAATTAGCAATAACATAGTAATAATATTTTTTTTAAGGAAAAATGACTAAAGCAGATATTGTAAACGAGATTACAAAGAAAACTGGGATTGACAAGCAGACAGTTCTTACAACAGTTGAAGCATTTATGGATGCAGTAAAGGATTCGCTGTCTAATGATGAGAATGTATACCTGCGTGGGTTTGGTAGTTTCGTAGTAAAGAAAAGAGCACAGAAGACTGCTCGCAACATTTCTAAAAATACTACGATTATTATTCCGGAGCACAACATTCCGGCTTTCAAACCGGCTAAGACATTTACAATTTCAGTAAAGAAATAATAAACAAGAGTATTAACCCATAAAATGTGAAGCTATGCCAAGCGGAAAAAAGAAAAAAAGACATAAAATGTCTACGCACAAGCGTAAAAAAAGACTAAGAAAGAACAGACATAAAAGCAAAAAATAATTTTTAAGTCTGGATCACACAGAAATAAAGAACAAACTTGCGAAGCCAATGTCTTTCAAGTTTGTTCTTTGTTTAAGTAGCTAACCCAAAATGAACATTTTGTAAAAAAAGTTGTTCATATAAATGAGATTCAATCAATAATAAGGAAACAAACAGTGACAAGTGAACTAGTAGTTGACGTACAGCCCAAAGAGGTCTCCATCGCCCTTCTCGAAGATAAGAGCCTGGTGGAACTTCAAAGCGAAGGAAGAAATATTTCTTTCTCTGTGGGCAATATGTATTTGGGACGTATCAAGAAATTGATGCCCGGACTCAATGCATGCTTTGTAGACGTCGGTTACGAGAAAGACGCTTTCCTTCATTATCTGGACTTGGGTCCTCAATTTAACTCACTCGAAAAGTTTGTAAAGCAGACTTTAAGCGACAAAAAGAAGCTGACCTCCATCAGCAAAGCAACCCTGCTTCCCGACCTTGACAAGGATGGAACTGTATCCAACACACTCAAGGTAGGACAAGAAGTAGTGGTGCAAATCGTTAAGGAACCGATCTCCACTAAGGGGCCGCGACTGACGTCCGAAATTTCGTTTGCCGGACGCTATCTCGTACTGATCCCTTTCAATGATAAGGTTTCGGTATCGCAAAAAATTAAATCGAGCGAAGAACGCGCCCGCCTGAAACAGCTGCTGATGAGCATCAAACCGAAAAACTTCGGTGTCATTGTCCGCACGGTAGCCGAAGGCAAACGCGTAGCCGAACTCGACGGAGAGCTTAAAGTCTTGGTTAAGCATTGGGAAGATGCGATGGTAAAAGTACAAAAAGCCACCAAGTACCCGACGTTGATTTATGAAGAAACCAGCCGCGCCGTAGGTTTGTTGCGCGACCTCTTCAACCCATCATTTGAGAATATTCACGTCAACGACGAGGCTGTGTACAATGAAATTAAAGATTACGTATCACTGATTGCGCCCGACCGGGCTAATATCGTGAAACTGTACAAAGGCCAACTTCCCATTTACGACAATTTCGGTATCACCAAGCAGATTAAATCATCGTTTGGTAAAACAATCTCTTACAAGAGTGGTGCCTATCTGATTATTGAGCACACTGAGGCGCTTCACGTAGTAGACGTGAACAGCGGTAACCGCACCAAGAATGCCAACGGGCAGGAAGGTAACGCACTCGAAGTAAATCTGGGAGCCGCCGACGAGCTGGCCCGCCAACTGCGATTAAGAGATATGGGTGGTATCATTGTCGTCGACTTCATTGATATGAATGAAGCCGAAAACCGTCAAAAGCTTTATGAACGAATGTGTGCCAATATGCAGAAAGACAGGGCACGGCATAATATTCTGCCGCTTAGCAAATTCGGGCTAATGCAGATTACACGCCAACGTGTGCGTCCGGCAATGGACGTCAACACGACCGAAATCTGTCCTACTTGCTTCGGCAAAGGCACCATCAAATCGTCCATTCTCTTTACGGACACTTTGGAGAGTAAAATTGATTACCTGGTCAATAAACTGAAGGTTAAGAAATTCTCGTTACACGTCCATCCGTATGTTGCCGCCTACATCAATCAGGGACTCGTTTCCCTGAAACGGAAGTGGCAAATGAAATATGGATTCGGTATTAAGATTATTCCAAGTCAGAAACTCGCATTCCTGCAATATGTGTTCTATGATACACATGGAGAGGAAATCGATATGAAGGAAGAAATCGAAATCAAATAGACAGAAAAGGCGGCTCGTTAGGTACGGGTCGCCTTTTTGTTTATTCTATTTTTCTTCAACTTCAACTATCCATTTCTCAATATTCCGCATCTTAGCACTAAAGTTTACGCCAATCTTAAAGAGTTTACGACTGTCGCGGTCGAACGGTTGTGCATAGTGCCCTGCACTTGTATGATACTCCGCCTTGACATAGAACGAACTTGAAAACAATGAAGAGGACATTCTGATAATGCAATTCCTGATCGCTAATACCACAGATTATCAACATATTGGTTTCGCATCGAGATGTCATCCAAATTATTCAAATCACTGAATACACTGATCTTACCAAATTTAGTTACTCCTGTCAGCATACCGAATTTAATATATCCATCCTTTGTTTTTCAACTAAAGAAAACGCAAAACTTTATATGAAAGTTTCTACGACATAAAACAGAGGTCACTTCTAACCATGAACGTAATCGACCTCCTCGGCTTCTTTATGGTTATACCCTAAATGCTTATCAGATTCGTCACTCAAGATTAAAGAATTCTCTGATTATGATAAGGATATAATTACATATCACAAAGACAGACAAAGCTAACTACATTTATCCAATTTTGGTTATCTTTGTACAATCTCTAAAACAGAGAAATATTGAAATCATATAACAGAAAATTATATTTTAGCCATGTATACGCCTCCTTTCACTATATCTTCTCATGCTATTCATCTCATAGCCAATATATCCGCACAAGTGGAGCGATATGCTATCCGTATGGAACAAGAAGATTCTCTGTTGTTACGAAAGATCAATCGGATAAAAACGATTCAAGGCTCACTTGCTATAGAAGGAAATACATTGTCGGAAAGCCAAATTACAGATATTATTGAGGGAAGACACATCGTTGCCCCTATTCGTGAGATACAGGAAGTGCGAAATGCCATTAAAACATATAACTTATATCACACTTTCAATCCATATTCAGTGGATGATTTACTGAAAGCTCACCAAGTGATGATGGAAGCATTAGTAGATAATGCCGGACGTTTCCGCCAAGGAGGAGTTGGAGTATTTGCTGGCAAACAACTGATTCACATGGCTCCGCCTGCCGACCGTGTACCTTATCTTATCAATGATTTATTTGAATGGTTACAGCAATCGGACGATCATCTACTGATAAAAAGCTGCGTATTTCATTACGAATTTGAATTTATTCACCCATTTAGTGATGGAAATGGAAGAATAGGACGATTGTGGCAATCACTCATATTAGGTAAACTTCATCCTATATTCGAACATTTACCTGTAGAAAATATGGTATTTGCCAATCAACAAGCATATTATAATGCCATAAATAAGAGTACTGAAGCAGTAGATAGCGGAATATTTATTGATTTCATGCTACAGGAAATCTATGAGACTCTTAAAAAGCGCCAAGGAGAACCTGTTATACCGACAAAGAATGTCGGTATAAATGTCGGTATAAATGTCGGTATAAACGAGCTAAAAGTTGTGGAACTTTTAAGAAAGAACAATCAAACTACAGCTAAAGAAGTAGCCGAGTTTTTAGAAATCAGCATTCGACATAGTGAACGCCTATTCACTTCACTTAAACAGAATGGAGTTATTCAACGAATAGGGTCTAACAAAACTGGCTATTGGAAAATTAATGAAGATGTTCTCATTTAATTAAATGCTTTTCATACTTTTGCGAAAAATTAAACCAACAAACAAGTTTGATTTATCAATTAAAAACCGTAAAAAAATAAAAGAAGAAAAAGCAGTCACAGATGACTACATTATCAATGGTTTCAAACCATTCTCCCAGTTTGCAATGAAATATTTTCCGTGTCCTTCGAACGTTACCACATCCAGAAAAAGAATGCGTGACAAGATTGACCAAGACCTATCACGCATTTTCGCCCTGAAGTCTGCCGGATACACCGAACACATCACCTACCTGACACCGAAAATGCAGGAGATCATCATGCAATGCTGGGGACCTCCGAAAATTGTAGTACCCGTCCACCCAAATGGTCCCGAAGAAATGAAACATTAATCTTCAAAAAATGGAAGATCGAACTATATATTTTTAAATATATGTTTTATTATTTATATATTTATAATAATCAGGGTTGTGTTTCAAGGGGGCTTTTTTAGGCAGCTGTAACCGTCTGCCAGATAGCGAGTTATCTACTTCAGGAGACTGTTCCACTATGCGTTCGGCAAAAAGACGCTTTTTTACCCCCCTAAATGGAGGCTCCAAACCTATGAGAAAGAGCCTCCGTTTGATACATTCAAAGCCTCTGTTTCAGGCAAACAGAACCTCTGTTTTTGTCTTCAGTTCTTTCTATCGAGTCCGTAATACGGATGAAATGAACAGATTGAAGCCTTCACGTAGCAATTTAGAACCGAAACCATAAGAACGTATACCAAAGAGGGGAAAATGAAAAATCACCCCTACCACAGCATTGAATGCGGTAAGGATGATTTCATAAACTCAAAGTTTTTCTATTGGCCTCTTCTTTTTTTATTTAACCTCGAATGCAGCGTCAATCAATGCTTTCAAGTTCAGATAATGACTTTTGTATATTCCGCTAGAAGCATTTGCAGCATTGGTCAATTCTCTTCTAAGATCAGTCAACTGTCCGCGTGCTATTGTCGGTGCTTCGGAGGGAGAATCAGACATATAGGCAAAAAGTACGGCATTCGTTCCGGAGTTTTTCGGTTTTTCGAGCATTACAACCAACGAATTGACATAAGTTTTCTGCAAACCACGCTGAGCGAGATCGGGTCTTTTACCTCCCCTAAGGTCGCTCCAGATACTTTTCTTCAAGTCGAGGAACATCTCATTGGCAGTATAGGCTTTGTTTCCGTTCATCAACTCATTAGCAGTCATCTTATCAATCGTACGACTACTAATCAGCTGTTTCAGAATATTACTTTGTATACGAAAAACCTGATTGAATGTGTTTGCTCTGGTTTTCTCTGTCAGCTTGTTGTCCATCAGCCAAGTGGGCGTAGTGAACAGTTCCTTGTTCAAGAATGCCACTGCTTTCTTCTGAACATCTTTCGGTACATACTCTATCGCTTTCACCTCAGTCTGCTCCACTGAAATGGGAGTGCTGTAGATACCGCCAACGTTAGTTGCCACATGTCCCATGTACAAATAGAATTGTCCTGTCACGTTACTATATAAAGCACTTGCTTTCCCGTAGCCTTCATTCGGTTCATACGTCCAGTTCATGATTTCGGGCATCACGCGTTTCAGATTCTTGATACCATATGCACTTGCCAGCATCGCATCATCTCCCAAGTCTTCATTCTGGTTACGGGGATCGTCTCTATCACTTTCCGTGCCGAATGTATAACGCTTATCCTCTTTCAGTTTGCTGATAATCCATTTATTCATATGCGGAATTTCAGCCTCTGCCGTTTCAAATTCGGGTAACCAGCGGTAGCCCCATTCAATGGCCCATTTATCGTACATGCCGATACGAGGGAAGATGCCGGTACGCGAAATGCTATCCTCCGGTTGGGCTACGTAGTTAAAGCGTGCATAGTCCATGATAGATGGAGTATGTCCGTTGGCTTCCACCCAAGCTTTGTCTCTCAATTTTTCTACGGGAACGGTAGCGGAAGAGCCGAAGTTATGACGCAATCCTAACGTGTGGCCCACTTCATGCGAAGACACAAAACGAATCAATTCACCCATCAGTTCATCGTCAAACTGTGGTTTGCGGGCTCCCGGATCAATAGCACCAGCCTGCACGATGTACCAGTTGTAGAGCAGACTCATTACATTGTGATACCAATTAATATGTGTTTCAAGAATCTCACCACTGCGAGGGTCGTGTACATGAGGTCCGCTTGCGTTCGGAATATCCGATGGTTTGTATACGATGGCCGAATGGCGCGCGTCTTCCAGACTCCAGGTAGGATCGTCCGTCGGAGCTTCTTTGCCGATAATAGCGTTTTTGAATCCGGCTCTTTCGAAAGCTGCCTGCCAATCGTTAACCCCTTGAATGAGGTAAGGAACCCATTTTTTAGGAGTGGCAGGGTCGATATAAATCACGATCGGATTCTTCGGTTCCACTAATTCTCCACGCAGGTATTTCTCCTTGTCTTCGTCTTTCGGTTCGAGACGCCAACGGGTGATGTTGGCTTTATATTTCACACCGTGAGGATTTTCGTCGAAGTCTTTATAGCCGACAGCGAAATAACCTACTCTACTATCAAACAATCTTGGCTTCATGGGCTCTTTAGGTAACAATAACAGTGAACTGTTCAGTTCGTAAGTCATCGGGCCGGTAGAACTATAATAAGCAGCCATCATTTTCTCAATAGCGCTTCCCATAGGTGATTTCCGTTGGAAAGTACGCACGGTGCGAACTTCGATATTTTGCGGGAAAGCTTTCAAAGTATCGATATAGCTGGCTTCGGCTATCATTGAAGTGGCTCCGATATTATCTTTCATCTTACTGGAGAATGAGAACATTTCATTATCCTTACGGATAAAGTCGGTCATTTCGATAACATAGTTCTTTGTTCCGTTTTCCCTACGGATGGTTTTCAACGAGAAAGTAGCCACAATAGGCTGCACGTTAGAATTCAGCACTGCCTGATAGAGACCAAGCGTATCTGCAGAATGCTCCAGGTAGGAGATCTGACGCACAAACAACTTATTATCGGGTCCAATTTCAAAGCGGATGACCTCATCACTGATATGGTCACCCGGATAGCCAGCTTTACGTTTCTGTTTGTCCACCGGTGCTTTTACGATTCTGTTGACTATCAGGACATCACGACCCAACAAAGAATCAGCTATCTCGAAATAGTATTTTCCCTCTACATTGTGCACCTTGAAGAAACCGTTCATCGTCTTGGCTTTATCGGTGATAACCTTGCCATAGGGTTGCAGAGGATTTTTTTTTGCTTTTGCTATAGAGTCGGCTTTCGCTTTATCCACAGCCTCTGTCGTGCCTTTCTTTTTCTTCTTCTTTTTAAAGAGGTCTGTCGACTGTGCTCCGGCAGTTGGAATCAATACTGCCAGAAGCAACAAAAGTGTAGTTCGTTTTCTCATGCAATGTCTTTTAAAATATTAGTTGAAATGCAAAGTTAACAATTCGCATGAGCTAACCAAATGATACTATGCTATTTTTATAAAGCCAGATGATAAATTTCTTTACTATCTTTCTTTGTCAGCTTGACATAATTGCCTACCAATTCGCCTTTATTCCGGTGCAGACTATCTGTAAGGCGGTCTATGTCAGGATTCTCAATACCAAGTTCTTTGAAGGTCACAGGCAGGCCGATGGAAGTAAAGAAGGATTTCAGGCGGGAAATTCCTTCAAGGGCCACCGCCTTTTTATCGTCAGATTCTGCCACTCCCCACACCCGGATAGCGTATTGGGCTATCTTATCCACATTGTGTTCTGTCATCCATGTCATCCAGGCAGGGAAGATTACGGAAAGTCCGGCGCCATGAGTTACATTGTAAATAGCACTGATTTCATGTTCAAGGAAGTGGGAAGCCCAGTCCTCTTCACAACCTACACCACAGGTTCCGTTATGGGCAATGGTTCCACTCCACATCAGATTGGCACGGGCTCCGTAGTTTTCAGGTTCTTTCATGACGGTGGTTGCTTCTTTGATGATGGCAAGCAGTGTGCCTTCGCACAGACGGTCGCCTATCTCTACATCTTTCGTGTTGGTGAAATAGCGTTCCATGATGTGTGCCATCATATCAGCAATGCCGCAGGCGGTTTGGAAAGGAGGAAGTGTGTAGGTCAGTTCGGGGTTCATTACGGCAAAAACAGGACGTAGTACACCGGGAGCACGGAGGCTTAATTTCTGTAAGCCATCGACTTTCGTGATGACGGTGTTACCGGAACCCTCGCTTCCGGCAGCAGGAATCGTTAACACAACGGCTACTTTCAATGCTTTCGTCACAATGGCTTTTCCGATGTAGAAGTCCCAGAAATCTCCGTCATAAGGAACTCCGGCTGCAATAGCTTTCGCCGTATCAATCACAGAGCCGCCACCAACGGCGAGCATCATATCTACGTTCTCTTTCCGGCAGAGGTCGATTCCTTCATATACTTTCGTGTCTATCGGGTTAGGCTGTACACCGCCCAGCATACAATAGGGAATCCCTGCTTCCTGCAATGATTTCTCAACACGAGCCAATAATCCGCTGCGTATCACAGAGCCACCGCCATAGACAATCATTATTTTGCGTGCGCCGTATTTCTGCACTAATGCTCCGGTTTGCGCTTCCGTGTCCCGTCCGAATACAAATTCGGTAGGGCTGTAAAAGATAAAATTATTCATTGTCGCTTTCTTTATAGGCCTTTTTATATAGATCCTTTATAAGTCAGACAAAGTTATAAATTTAAGCAGAATATTTTTCTTTTGATTGTTTAAAGTTTCCTACTTTCATCAGTGCAAGTCCGATAACAATCCAGACCATTTCACGCACCCGGGTAATCAAAGCGGCATAGACACCGTAGGCTCCGGAAAGGGAAAGTCCACCTACGGCAAGGGCAAAGCCGCCTTCACGACCTCCCAGTTGCATGGGCAGGAAAAACAGCAGGTTGGCAAGAAGAGAAGAGAAAGCTGCAATCAGGCAGCAGTCGGCAAAGCTGACGTTAGTGGTCAGCACATTCAGTATCAGCCAGATTTCAAGACAGCTGACTACACGGGCGGTATATTCCAATAAGAGGGCACTATAAAATGTTTGTTTCTTTTGCTGATGGAGAAGTGCGATTTGTTTGTCTATATTCTCCAGTTTCTCTTTATGTGCACTTGCAAAATGAACGACTTTCTTTTTCAGGAAAGGAATACGGCTACCCATGCGGACAAAAGCTACTGCCATCCCATGCCGGTAGCCTTTGATGAAAAGAATAACGATCAGTAGGCAAAAGAGGGTTATAGCTCCCAGGATCATTCCCATCACCCACCCCACCGGGTACAGGCAGACATAAAGCAAGACTGAACTCAACCAAAAGCAAAAGTGGGAAAAGATGTGCATCATCACGTAAAGAATCACGGAAGAGGTGGCGCGTTCGATTCCTATATAGGGTTTCAGTTCCATAATGCGGTATGGCTCACCGCCCATCAGTCCGACGGGAGTCACGTAATTGAGTGCAAATCCCGTCACGGTGAATTTGTAGAGCCGGGCAAATGAAAAGCCGGTTTTACCGCTGCTACGAATTATTATATACCACGATACCGTATTAATCAGGTAGACGAACAGCCACAGCAACAAGACCAAAGGTAAATATATCCCCGCACGTTTCAGATTCATCCAAAGCTCCTGATAATCCATATCGAAAGTGAATATCATAATCAGGACGGCAATGATACCAAAGGCGAGGAATATATTACGATATTTGTTCTTCACTGTTTCTTGTATGACTTAGTACGATTTATTCCAATACGGAGATAGATCTACTTTATATATGCATAATATCTTTCGAAGAATCTTTTGAATGCCGGAATTTTCATCAATACATATTCGAATACCAGCCAGCCGATCAACGCGCAAGAGACACCGAGTAATACATCAATGATATAATGATGGCATGAATAAATGGCTGTTCCCCAAATACCTACCATAATAATAGAGAAAAGGGTAATCACATACCATCTGCATTTACCGATAATGGCGTACACTAATGCAACTACCATATAGGCCGCGTGCAGTGAAGGTACTGCCGCAAAGACGTTTGCATTGCGTCCATAGATAGAATCGAAGATGGTCACTCCGAAGAAAGCATCAAAGCGTCCCAATCCTGCTACATTGCCGGGTGTGTTAAGTATCGGTTCGAAACCGTAGTTGATAGCATACCAGGGCGGAGCTGCCGGATGGATATAATAACCGGCAAAGCCGATCAGGTTGACGAATAAGAATACCAATGCAAAGCGAAGGTAGGTTTTTCTTTCCTTCTTGAAATACAGGCAAAGCCCGAACAGGATAGGAACAGGAACCCAGCAAAGGTAGAAAATTCCGGCAAAGACGTCTGCTATCGGCCAGTTGTGTGCAGCGAAGTATTCGCAAGGGGTAACCAAAAGGCCATTATCCATCACTCCGAAGAGGGACTTTTCGAGATTATACAGTCCGGCTACGTCAATCGGGTTCACTTCGTAGTTGGGGCAAATACGCATCCAGTCATACGAAATTCCAAAAATAGCGAAAGGCAACAGAGCTACCGCCAACTTACGAGTAGGCAATCCGGCAAAAAATAAAACTAAATAGAGTACCGCCATTAACAAGTGCTCGGAACGAAGTCCGATGAAGATACCTGTCAGCAAAAGGAAAAGAGCCATAATGACTGTCACAGTCAGGGCTTCTCTCTTCGACGGCATTTGAATATTCTTTATCATCATAACGTTTTGATTAGACAACTAGACTATTTACTATTGGACTATTTACGATGTACTATTTAGGATGTACGATGTAAATAGTAAATAGTAAATCGTCCAATAGTAAATTAATTCATTCTTTCAACGCTTTGTAGCAATGTCTCACACGTGCAAAAGCCGTGATATTGGCAAACACAGCAACAAAAGCGAGAGGAACAATCATAATCAGAATCGGTTCGAAAGCGGTGATGTCTTTGAAAACGCCACAGAACAAAGCTCCGAGACTGGTCAGCACTACACGCTCCGGACGTTGCATGAATCCTACTTTACATTCGATTCCCAACCCTTCGGCACGAGCACGCACGTAGCTTACCATCAGTGAGCCGATTAACGCTATGAAGGCAATAAGTGCATAGAGGAAATAGTCTTTCATTGACAAATAGTAACAGATACCGAAGAAGGTCATCAATTCACTGTAACGGTCGAGCACTGAATCGTAAAGCGCACCGAACTTGGAACTCATGTTACCCAGGCGAGCTACACGTCCGTCCATCATATCAAACAATCCGGCAAACAAAATCACACCGCCTGCCCAGCCGATAATGGCCAAATCATTTTGACCGCCATAAATGCCGGCATATACAAACATTCCTGCCGCTACTACATTCAGGATAAATCCGGTAGTGGTGATAAAGTTAGGAGTGATCCCTATTTTAATCATTCCGCGTATCAGGGGATTGATAATCTTATAAATCAACTGTTGTAAATAATCTCTGTAATTCATCTGTTTAAATCTGTTTATATCTATTTTTATCTAAATCTTCTGTTTTCTCAATCAGTTCTTTCAATCGATCTTTTCAATCTGTTTTTTCAGTTTCTTTTTCCGAATAAATTTCTTATATCTATATTCCGGTAGACAAAAAAGCGTTGCATATTATAATTCCAGAACAATGCTACGATGATTGCCACTACCACTTTAGGAATAATAAAGAAATCTCCGAAATACAGGCTAAGCGTATCACGTACCCAAGGAATCCTCGCTAATGATTCCGTCAGTGCATACGTGCCCCACGTGTTCAGCCAAACGCTGCAAATCCATACAAGGATAAATTTTACAGCCACATTCGTTTTCTTTCCTTTCGATTTAAAGGTCCATTTATAGTTGATTACACAATTGATGATTCCTCCATAGATAGCCCCCGCCAAGGTGGCATATACGTAGTAGACTTCGAAGAGCCTGACCAGAAGAATCGTAACAAGAAAGTCTGCAATAGTTGCCATTTGAGCAGAAAGCTGCGCCCTCAAGAACATGAAGAAACCACCCTTCTGGGAAATCATCCGTGCAACTCTTTTCAGCCAATCACCCATCTTGCTCCCACTAACAAAATAAAACTATACACTCCCGCCAAAACATCGTCCATCATCACACCAACTCCACCTTTCAGGCTTTCCATACGGCGTATGCCCAACGGCTTGGCTATATCAAAGATACGGAACAAGGCAAAAGCCGCAATCACGTACCAGAACCAACAGTCGTCATTGGGGACAGCCAATAACGGTATCCACACTCCTACCATCTCGTCCACTACCACGCGCGAAGGATCTTCCCCCCAATAAGTTTCCAACTTATCGGCAGCCCAAATACCAGCGAATGTAAATACAATCACCAAAACGGCGGTCAGCCATAATACAACAGGGAAAGGAAGAAGGAAATAAAATGCAATCCAAATGATAGAAGCCAGTAACGCCCCAGCCGTGCCGGGAGCAAAAGGAGAAAAACCGGAGCCAAAGCCCGTGCCTATAAAAACAGGTAGAAAGGGAGGACGCTTCATTTATTACTTATTACTAATTACAAACTACGAGTCGGTTGTGCCATAAGTTCCCAAACGTGATCGGGAATTTGTACAATACAAAAGTAAAAGTTGAGGTTGAGCATCCACCAGTCTTTATAGGATGGTAAATCTCAATCTCAACTTATTATTCGGGGTTACTGATTAAGCTAAATAATCAGGTTCTTTTTCACCAATCATGTTACGCAAT
This sequence comes from Bacteroides sp. L008, assembly GCF_040812255.1. Classification (NCBI taxonomy): domain Bacteria; kingdom Pseudomonadati; phylum Bacteroidota; class Bacteroidia; order Bacteroidales; family Bacteroidaceae; genus Bacteroides; species Bacteroides sp. L008. The sequence continues at coordinate 2,143,132 of NZ_JBFNXO010000001.1, forward strand.
GTCTGTTTTACCATTCTCCATTGTGTAAACAAGTCGTGTTCGGGCTGATGTTCGAAATCGTGCATCGGGCTCTTGCAGAAGAATGACAACCAAGTCTGGATGCCGCACATGCCTGCACGCATAGCCAAGTCACTGAACAACACAAGGTCAAGAGCGATAGGAGCTGCAAGGATAGAGTCGCGGCAAAGGAAGTTCACCTTGATTTCCATCGGATAACCCATCCATCCGAAGATGTCGATGTTGTCCCATGCTTCTTTGTTGTCTTTGCGAGGAGGATAGTAGTTGATACGTACTTTATGATAAACATCTCCATAGAGATCCGGGAATTTTTCGGGTTCAAAGATCGTATCGATTACAGACAGCTTGCTGACTTCTTTCGTCTTGAAGTTATCCGGATCATCGAGTACTTCACCGTCACGGTTACCGAGGATATTGGTAGAGAACCAACCGTTCACACCCAGCATACGGGTTTTGAACATCGGAGCTAATACGGTTTTCATCAGTGTCTGACCACTCTTGAAGTCTTTACCGGAGATAGGTACATTCTTTTGTTTAGAGAATTCCCACATAGCAGGAGTATCTACACATAAGTTAGGAGCACCCATTACGAACGGAGCGTCTTCTGCAATCGCAGCATACGCATAACACATACTCGGAGAAATCACTTCTGTGTTGTTTTCCTTCATTGCTTTCTCTAAAGCAGCGAGTGACATGTGTTCGTCAGACAACGGAATGTAGATTTCAGTACTTGCAGCCCAAAGCACAACGACACGTTCGCAGTTGTTAGCTGCCTTGAAGTCGCGGATATCCTGACGAAGTTGTTCTACCATTTCCCAACGGGTAGCAGCTTTCTTAACGTGCGTACCGTTCAGACGTTTTGCCCAGTTATGATCGAAAGCAGCCGGCATCGGCTTGATAGCTTCCAACTCTTCTTTCACTCCGTTCAGGTCTTTTTCTTTCAAAACCTCGGCGTACATAGCAGCTTCGTATGCGTTGTCCGGGAAAATATCCCATCCTCCGAAAACAATGTCTTCCAAATTCGTCAAAGGCACAACGTCCTTGATGAGTTTTTCTTCGTTGTTCTCCATGCGCATTGTGGCTAACTGTGTAATAGATCCTATCGGTTTTGCCAGTCCCTTACGAGAGGCTAGTGTACCTACAATCATCGTGGTAGCTACCGCACCACCCACTCCGACTACCAGTACGCCAAGACGCCCGGTAGCGGGTTTAATTTCTTGTTTCATTTCTATTCTATTAAAATTAAACTAAAATTGATGCAAAAATAAGATTAATTAATTACTAATACGGTCTTTATTTGTCATATAAACATTGCAATTAGCAGGATTTAACTTTTAAAAGGTCATGTGGAGACTTATTCTCAAGCCGGATTTGTCAATCCCGGGAGAATCACGATAAGTGAGCCTCCAGACATAGTCTAAACGTAACACCTTGAAAATGTTTTCGATACCGACACCCGCCTCCACGTAAGGTGTTTTTCCCATTGTTTGTGTGTGTTCTATCGGAAAAGCGAACAAACCGTCACTCAAAGCAGGGTTGTTTTTATCGCTCAAATGTCCATATAGACCCCGACAGGAAACTATTTCCCTCCATTTAAGTTTTTTCAACAACGGGACGCGGTTGAACAGCCATCCGTTGAGGAAATAAGTAACATCCCACGAGAAATATTCATCGTTCATAAACTCCATCGCATTCATCAACGAGTAGGATTCGGGTTGGATGGTATAAGAAAGGTTGGCATTAGGCATGATTAGCAACGGAAAAGGAACTTTGTCCCACACTTTTCCGGCTTTCAGGATAATGTCTGTATAGCCGAATGCGGAAAACCAGAAGCGTTTCTGAATACCGGCCTCGGTATGATTGTAGGTATAATCACTACCCAACACGTCTTTTCCGGCAAGGGTATGCGACAGGGTAAACACCGGTGCATCCAACGATACAGGGAAACGGTTCCATTGAGTCTGGAAGAATTTCTCGTTCGGAGCATAACGCAGTTTCAACTCTGCCGCAGTGATAGAGAAATCTTTGACCGGAGTGTACGCATCTCCTTCTTTTTTTAAGAAAGGAATCAGATAGGAGGACTCATCTTTTCGTGTACGTGCCGTCAACTGGAAAGAAAAACCGGAATAAAACTCATTGGTATAGGTCATCTCTGCTTGCCGGAAGTAGCCGATACGGTCGTCTTTCTCACGTTTCAAAGCCAGAAACACGTTGTCTTTACTTGTATACAGGTAGTTTTGCCCGTACTGGTTTACATCGGATTCGTAACGCAATTTCAGAGAATGGATCGGAAATTCATTGGCATATTCTTTTTTCTTCTTGAATGAATATTCCAGTTCCGCCAATCCTTTCACTCTTTCATCTTTAAAACCGTAGGCCACATATCCTTTGCCAAACAGGTGCGGATTGAGCCAGGCGGTTGTCATACCTCCGGCACGAATGCGAGGACCCTCCAATGTATTACCGCTGATGGTGGCATTCATCGGGCCGATATAAAAAAGAGGGGCTTCTTTAGAGGTAGGGATATATCCCGTAAAGAGAATGGAAAGCACTTTTTCGGTCCAGTAATATACCGGATAGCTGCGTAATTGCGTCATCAGGCGGTCTACCGAGTTTTCCTGTTGGGAGATAGCGGCTTGCGGGCGGTTCTCCGCCCAGAATGTTTCGGGACGAGACAGGGCTTCGGTTTCTTCAATAATGCGTTCGGGCTTGGTGAAAGCTTTGCCAGCTTCAGCAGTCGGGATAAAGGTGTAGTTGCTGTAATCTGCCACACGGCGGGCAAAAATACCGTCCTGCCCTTCGGTCAGTTTAAACTCAACAGTGATGCTTTCGTGGTCGAGCAAGCGTGTACCATCTTCGGCACGCTTGAATTCCTGCTCAAGCAACATATAATCCACAAAGTTCAGGTTTATCCTTTTGGGGAAATTAAATACGGCACGTTTGACAAAATAAGTAGAGTCGAGCACCACATACAGATGTCCGTTGAAACCGAAAGACTCGGAATTGAATGGTGTAAAAGCGAGGTCTACACAGGGTTCTCCGGCAATCTGTAAAGTATCCATCAGGTAATATTTATAGAAACCTGTGCCGATACGAGACAAAGGACTGACAAACTTGTTCGTGAACAGGGAGATATTATTTTCATAAATGTCTACGTCTTTAAAGACTTCATTGATGGCAGCCTGCATTCCTTGTTTGGAGAGAAACTCATCGACCCCGGCCTGTTTACGCCCTTTCACCCACTGCTTCTCGGAACGGGGAGATTTCCGGTAATAGTCTGTGGCAAGCAGTTCGCGAGCCGATACTGTCAGAATCGGTTTACCGGTGACGGCGGAAGTGTCTACGTATTCGGTAAGGAAATCAAATTTACGATACAGCCATTTCTTCTGTTTCTCTTCATCGAAATTGTTCAATGCGAAAGTGGTCTTTTCATAACGTTCGCGTTGCCAAAAGTCTTTTTCGTAGGGGGAATGGTTGTCACGGCTTTCAATCATGCGGCGCACAAATTCTACGGCCGGATTATCTTTCTTCCGATAGTGCTCGCGTTTGGGTTTTACCACTACTTCACCGAGGGCATATTCGGTAGGCGAAAGCGCCACTTTATACGATGCGTTATGGGCAGGACGAATGGAATGGATATAGTCATTATAACCGATTACAGAGATAACAAGCACTGCTTCGGAACGGTTGGTTTTGAAGTAGAAACGTCCGTCGCTTCCGGTAGTAGTTCCTTCTGTCGTGTCTTTTAAGCGTACAGATGCATAAGGCAGAGGTTCTTTCGTCAGAGAATCAGTCACCACACCTTGCACCACATACTGCGCACTTAGCGGAATACTGATAGCCAATAAAAGAAAGAGCGTCAATGTGCCTTTTTTCATTAATCTCATACCTTAAATCCTATTGAATTGAGCGGGGCAAAGGTATGAGTGATTTTAAGACAAAAAAAGGTCTATTTGATGGAAGAAATGTTCTTATTTGACACAATTAGGGGAAAATAATGCGGAACCGGGTCAGGCCATCGGCGTAGGTTCGCAAAGAGAATGTGCATCCGTGACGCATCAGGACTTCACGAATAAAGATAAGCCCGATTCCCTGACCGTTCGGTTTGGTGGAGAAGAAGGGGCTGAACAGTTTAGCTTCTGTTTCCTTGCTGATCCCCTTACCGTTATCTATCACTTCAACAGTGGCGGGAGACATAGTACGGACTATTATTTCTCCATCGGCTTCAATGCTTTCCACCGCATTTTTGATGATGTTTACGAGTACTTGTTCAAACAAAGCGGCATCCAGCATAACGTCTTTCATACTTTCATCTATTTCCATGCGGAGGACAATATGACGGTCATTACACATTCCTTCCATAAAGCGTTTGCAGGTGAAAACCAAATCATTCAGATTGATAGAAGAAAGTGTCGGTTCAGGGATTTTCACAACGTCAGCAAAACGGGTAATGAAACGACTCATCGAGAAACAACGGTCGGTACACACACGCATCACGTCGCAGATGTCGTCCATACCTTCTTCACAGGAAAGGGCTTGTTCTACCGTATCCAGTGTAGAAGTGATGCCGGCAGTTGTGTTGTTCACTTCGTGAGCAATCATGCGGATCACTTTCTCATAGGCTTTCTTTTCCGCTTTCATCACTTCGTCAGTAAGGGTTTCCACCAAGTAGAAAGGGTGCTGAAATCCACGGTCGATGAAGGAGGAATGAGTGCACCGGTAGATATTCGAGTCGTTCAGACGGACAGTAACCGTCTCTCCTTTCGGAAGGCTGGACAGTTCCACCGCCAACGGAGAATCAATTTCTTTCATCTTCTTGCCTTGTACATCTTCCAGACGAACGCCCAGCATCTTCAAAGCCATCGGATTCAGTTCCGCAAGGTCTTCATCAAGGGAGGTTATGATAACTCCCATCGGAGAAGCCTTAATCAGCAGATCGAGAAAGTTATTCTGCTCACGCAGACGGAGACGTTCATTCTTGAGCTGTTCCATCATACGGTTGAATATATTCACCACACGGTCGGCTTCATATTGTCCTACAGGACTAAGACGGCTACTGAAATCCTGCTCACGCAGCAGTTCCATACCGCTTCCGATGGTATTCAACGGTTTCACTATCTTACGATAGAAGAATGTCAGATAAAGCAGGATAAAAAGCACCAGCCCCTCTCCTATGTAGAAAAAGAGCGCGTTTATCTGACTGGAGAGATAGAGCAATATACTGCCCAATGCCAGCAACAGAATGACAAGTATGTAAAAAAGTCCTTTTATACGCACGTTTATCTGTAATTAACAGTTTGTTTTTATACTGTAATATTATATTTTTCGAGGCGTCGGTAAAGGGCGGCACGACTGATGCCTAATGCCGTAGCTACCTGACTAAGATTTCCTTTGCAGCGTTCCAAAGCCTGAAGAATGGTCTGACGTTCTATTTCGTCTAAAGTCATTCCGGCCAGTGCTGCGCCTTCGGCTACTTTTGCATCATCGTGACGGATGTACTGGGCGTCAAAATCGGAAGCATCGAGAAGCGGTTTGCCACTTACCAAAATAGTGCGTTCCACCAAATTCTTCAATTCACGGATATTCCCCGGATAAGGCAAACGGCTCAAGAATTGCAGGGCATCGGCAGAAAACTCCGTACAGGGCAATCCATTGGTTACAGCCTGGCAGTCAGCAAAATGACGTGCCAGCAAAGGAATATCCTCACGACGTTCGCGCAGAGCCGGCAGTTTCACCGTTATCAGATTGATACGGTAGAACAGGTCTTCACGGAAAGTACGCTCGCCCACCATCTTACGCAAATCGGCATTGGTGGCTGATACCACCCGAATATCCGTCTTGCGGGCGCGGCTGTCACCAAGCACTTCAAATGTTTGATCCTGCAATACGCGTAACAACTTCACCTGGCACGAAAGATCAAGATCACCGATCTCATCCAGAAAAATCGTTCCTTTGTTTGCCATCTCGAAACGTCCGATACGATCTGCGGAAGCATCGGTAAAAGCTCCTTTCTTGTGCCCGAACATCTCACTTTCAAACAGGCTTTGGGAAATTCCTCCGAGATTCACTTTCACAAAAGGATATTTGGCACGCTGACTGTTGATATGAATGGCTTCGGCTATCAGCTCCTTACCTGTTCCGCTTTCTCCTGTTATCAATACAGAAGCATTGGTCTTTGCTATGCGGGCAATGGTATTCAACACATCCATCAATCCCTGGCTACGCCCGATGATGTGGCTGCGGTCGAAAGACTCGCTCTGTTCCTGGGTTGTCTCCTGTGAAGTGGCGGAAAGTTCGAGTGCCGTTTCGATGCGTTGTAACAAGGCGGCATTATTCCATGGCTTCGTAATGAAATCAAAGGCTCCTGCCTGCATTCCTTGCACGGCAAGTTGGATACTTCCCCAAGCGGTCATTAAAATCACCGGTACTTCGGGACGGAATATTTTTACTTGTTTGAGCAGGGTTAAACCTTCCTCACCCGTTGTGGAAAGAGTGAAGTTCATATCCATCAGAATCAAATCCGGTGCTACGGAACGTACTACTTCCATTGCTTCCCGCGGACCGGGAACGGTCTGTGCTTCGTATCCTGCCCGTTTCAACATGAAGCTAAGCGAAGAACGCACTGCGCTGTCGTCGTCAATTATCAGAATCATAGTTTATGTTCTTTTTAATCATAGGTATTGTTTTACTGCTATGACTGTACAAAGCTACAAAAAAATAGCAACCGGCATCACTCTTCTCTTTTTTATTGCCGGATAATTTCATCAAAATCAGCTTCAAGTTCGGAGTTCGAACGAAAATCCCATAGCGTCAGACTGCGAATCTGATAATAGTAATACCAATAATAATAGAGTTCGGAAATATGTTTCTGTCTTGCCTCATCTTTAGAGTTCTGCGCATCATTCAGATCTAAGGTATTGATTTTGCCTATCAGGAAAGTTTCAATACTGGTTTTATAACGTTGCTGTGCAATTGCATCAGCTTCCTTCGCTATGTCCAACTGCTGCGCCTGATTATTAAAATGCTCCACCAACAGAAAGATATCCTGATTGAAGTTGATCTGTTCCTGGCGGATCTTTGAAAGCACTACATCCCGGTTACTCTTGGCTACCCGGACTTTTCCACGACGTTTTCCCCAATCGAGAATCGGAATCTTAACGCCTACCTGAACAATCTGATTATCCTGCAAGTTCCGGTAAACGGCAGGGAAGTTCCGGTTCTCGCCAGTATACCCCACGCTTGCAAAAAAATCGACACTACGCAGATTTCCGCGTGCGGTGGCTACTTCATAATCGGCTTCCAACTGGCGACGACGGATATTCTGTGCAAACGAGTTACGTTCCAATGCTTTATTTAAAACCAGATTGTACTCCATCTTCGGACGGTCCACCGCCTCGGGGAGAACAGGATTTAGTATTTCATCTTCACCTACTCCCAAAAAAGCACGGAGCTGGAACATTTTGGCATTGAGGTCACTCTCTGCCTCTGTTAATGCTGCTTTCGCATTCAAGGCGGAAAGTTTGAGCTGTAAGAGTTCATTCTCGGAAATCTGTCCCATTTTACGTTTGGCAAGAGCCACTTCATAAAGGTGATCAGCATTTGTCAGGTTCTGTTTCGCTGTGCCGAGATTTTCTCTTGCCAGCAAGAGATTGAAGTAGTAAGTGATAGCACGCATTGTCACTTCTTCGGTAGCAGTGATAAAAGCAGCTTTTGCTTCGGCATAACGCACCGGTTCAATGCGCCTGTTCCATTTTATATGATTCACTCCAAAGATGGGTTGCGTGAGTTGTAAGGTGACAGGGACGGACATAAAGTGACGGTCACCTCCGGCTCCCAATTGTTTGATATAGTCGAGAGAAGAGGTCAACGAAAGTTTACCACCGGTGAGCCATATGTTCTGATCGATGGAAAGATCACCGGTCAGTCCTAAGGTGTTGTTACGGACGAAGCCGTAAGAACCGTCCGAATTTTGATAAGAACTATATGATTTATTATAATTGGGCAGAGTTCCGGTCAGGTTGACTTCCGGCAGCAGATCGGCACGAAAAGTGCGATATTCCCAATAGGCTGTTTTCAACTCGTTTAAAGCAACGGCAGCATCCACAGATTGAGCACGTGCCATCGCAATGGCTTCATTTAAGGTGATCTCCCTTTCTTTCTGCGCCGACAATGCCAATGGCAGACAAGCGGCAACAAGAGCAAACAATATACGTTTCTTTTTCATTATGCACAGTATTTTCCTCCAACAGAGGATCAAACGATGTGCCAAAAAAGTAATGTTTTTATTTTCAACAGATTACAGAATAAGAAAAGTGTTCATTTTCGGACACTATGCCCACAAATGAACGTTCGATTATTCGCAGTAGTTAGGAAGGCGCACAGTGAACCGGGTACCTTTACCTACTTCGGAAGTGACGGAGATAACGCCATTCAGCCGTTCGACAATGGTTTGGCAAATACTTAATCCCAAACCCGCTCCTTGTGTGAAGTTATCGACTTTATAGAATCGTTCGAATATATGACGAATACCTTCTTCCGAAATACCTACTCCGGTATCTTCTACAAAGATACGGATGTATCCGGGATCTTCATCATTTTCATAGCCGAAGGTAATGAAACCGCTACTCGTAAACTTAGCAGCGTTATTAATCAGGTTATTCACCACTTGCTGCAAGCGGACGTTGTCCGTTGTCAGATATTTCTTATCGCTTTCGGGCATACGCAACACCAGTTCTACTCCCGGAGGCATATTCAGCCGTTGAGAATCGTGGACGGTCTTTAACAACAAAGACAGGTTATGCTCTGCAAACATAAATTCCATGGTTCCCGATTCAATACGTGACAAATCAAGAATATCATTAATCAAAGCCAGCAACAGACCACAATTCTTATTGATGGTTCCAATAAACTGGGTAATCTCTTCTCCCGTAAAGCCGCTCGTGTCGCTTAACAAATCAGAGAAACCTACAATTGCATTCAACGGAGTCCGAATCTCATGGCTCATGTTTGCAAGGAAGGCCGATTTCAGTTTGTCAGCCTGGAGAGCTTTATCACGCGCCTCTCTCATCTCTTGCTCGGCAGTCTTATATCGTTGGATACTCTGACAAACACCTAATATATTGTACAATGAATCTTGTGTCAGCCCTGTGATTACAGAAGAACGGTATTCCCACCATTCATACTCTCCACTAACATTCCGCTGACGGAAGTTCAGGCGGGTATTTGAATCTTCACCCGTCAATGCCCTATCAAACAGTGGACTAATTTCTTTCAAATCTTCAGGATGGATGGTACGATCCATTTCATCACGGGAAATCGTAGTAACCGTTTCATCATATCCAAGACGTTTCAGGAAACCTTGCGGGAAAATAAAACAGTTTGTTTCCATATCAAACTGCCACGGATAGATGGAACTCTCATCTACTGCCATATCAAAGAAACGCTTCTGCATTTCTTCATTCGAAATATTCCGTGCGGAAAGTGCCATACCGGTAATCGTATTCTTTGAACGGATCGGGACAATCTCCCCCGACACCGGAAAGTATTTATCACTATGCACTTCTTTCATGAAAGCTCCCTGCGGTATCTCCACACTTTCTCCTTTAACAGCTACCTGCTTCAACATGGAATGAAGAATATCCTGACCGTCATAATATATCTTGAAGATGCTGCCTGCCATCATTCCTTCATAAAAACGACCTCCCGACTCATATGGCAAATGAAGCATTTGTAATAAGGAACGATTTGTGAAATGGATGTGCAAATCGGTATCATACGTTATCACACCATCGCGGATGGAATGAAATACATTATCAAACTCATTACGCTGTTCCACAAGTTTGTTCTGCACGAGCAGACGGGTCTGTGCCTGAATCCGTCGTTTGGATTCACGTCGGTTGGCACGCATCAACCACACAATAGAAGCTATCAGCAATGCCAGGATAGACGGATAGAGCAGTATAAAAAGGTATTTATATTTCTCCCAATACGGTTCGTTAACGATGGTTCCGCTAGAGGCTACTTTATCGGGGTCAATATGAAAATAATCCAACTGTTTATAGTCATAGATGAATCCCTGTGTGATTTCTGTCACTCCTATGTCTTGAGGGGATGTACCTTTTAAGACTAAAGCAGCCCTTTGAGCTGCCGATAATGCCGAAGTATAGCTGTCGGCATCATAAGCGCCAAAAACTCCATTGGTCAATCCCACATTCTGGCTCGAAAAGACAGGAGCTTTTGAGTTTTTGCCAACAAATGAAAGGAAAGGCGACCATTTAGGAGCAACTACCAGACGTTCATAACTGTTACGAGGATAACAAATAGCGGCAATAATATGACTCGTTGTATAATTTTGAGTATTATAGACTTTCATTCTATAATCCGGATTATCTTTTTGAAAGATTTTCCACTCTTCTTCAAAATCTTCAAGGCCTTTGTTACTCAAAAAGCTGTTATCTATCACACAGACCACTTCTTTCCGCCGGGGAAATATCTTTTGCGCCTGACGCAATATGACATCAAAATCCGGATTGGCTGTGAACCCGCAAACATTGGGATGAGTAGCAAGCAGCTTCGTATCAGGATACTTAATGCCGAAAAACACGACCGGTATCTGCAAAGGCAACGAATCTCCACAGGCAAAAAGAGTATAGAAAGCTTCATCACTTGCTGTTATAATCAAATCGGTCTGCCTGTCACGGGCACGCTGACAAAAACGACGCATAATTACTTTTTCGGAGTTGAATGCCCAAAAATCGGCATCAAGATACTCCGTTGTTATATTCACCTTCAGGCCACTTTCTTTAAATCCTTTGGCCAACCCCTGATTAAGATCACTATGCCAAGGAGTTTGTGAGGTGTATGACTGTATAAACAGGATATTGTATGTACGTTCCGCTGCTACCGCCTGAATAAGAACAGCAAAAAACAGAACGATAAGCAAACAATAGTAGCGTCGATTCATATAATTAAAGCCTGCGGTGTTTTCAATATTATGCCGACAAAGATACGTTAATTATATTGAAAACAAACAGATAGCCCAAGTTTTTTATTCTTCGCGCAACGCCTCGGCAGGGTGTATGCGAATGGCCTGACGAGCAGGGAACCAAATGCCTATGAGAATCATTAAAGTCATCAAGAAATAGGTAATGGCAAATGTGATAAGAAAACGTACCACTCCCCATTCCAAATACCCTCCCGTCAAATCCAAGTAGCCGATATTATAGCATATCACAGCAGCAGGCAAAGCGGCCAGCGTCAACAGTAATAATCCTTCTTTATTCAGCCGTTGCCAAAGCTGCATCCGGCTGGACCCAACTGCTATACGAAGCGCCGATTCAGCACGACGGTGCTGTGTACGGAACCAGAATGTGCCGACAATACCCAACAGGATATTAAGCAGTAAGAATCCCATCATCCAGAAACGTACTTGTACCTGATTGTAACTCCCTTGCTGGAAATCATTGCGTATATCTTCGTAATCATGCACTTTCAGGATGAATAGGTTACCGACACTCAACTGACTGGCGGATAATTTCATCAAACGTTCCGGAAAGTCTGTGGAAGTTCCCGGTTTCACCCGCAAACAAACTTCCACATTGGAAGGATAAAACTCATCATCAAGTTCGGCCATTTCTTTTTCTGTAATGGCAACAGCTACATACCGGTCGCTATAATTAGCCCAGAAATCATTGTAACGCACTTTTGCCGATACACCTCCTATCTTGTACACTTCTGTAGAATCATCCACACTTACCAGATTCTTACCCAGTAGTGTACGGTCTCCTTTATAATCAGGCCGCCAGAAGTTTTCACCCACTACGACATTACCATTCTTCAAAGCCTGTACCAATGGTTCATATCCACGTCCATCGGCACTCTGATAACGGAATACCTGAAAGAAGTCAGGAGTCATCGCACGATTCAGCGGATTACTAACCAGTGTGTCAAGACGCACCATCATGCCGGAATTACTACCAATATAGGGACGTGCATTATTGGATATGGAAACAGCTTCCACCTCCGGCAACCGACGGAGACGATTGGTTAATTCGGTGATATCCTGTCCCAGCGTGGTATTCTTTTGCTCTTTCGAAAGATACGAGTCGCTCTTGTTGTTTTTCAGACTAAGTTCCAGATAGTAAGTATCGGTTATATCAAATCCTACCGGTTCGTAATAGGTACGAGCCGTCACATATGTCCAGTCGACCACATACCACAAGACCACAAAAACAATTAATAGTTCCGACCATAACCATCCGTTTGACCGGCGTTCATTCCATATTTGTTTTAATAGTTGCATTTTCTTTAGAATTAATGAGTTGAATGTGATTGGATTATCTTTCGTTTATGGCGTCAACAATATTGGTGCGGGTTACTTTCCATGCCGGAATAGCCGCACTTAACAGATTGAGCAAGAAGCAGGCAAAGAATGCCAACAGGAATACGACAGGATCGAATAATAAGTCGATGCACATAGTCCGCCAATCTTCCACGCCATTAGATACGAAATCTACAGAGAAAAGCATTCCTCCCAAAAGGAAAGCGGCAACATAACTTAATACCAATCCGAGAATACCTCCGAAGAGAGAATAAAGCATATTTTCGGAAAGCACTTGCATCATAAGTTCACGTCTGGGGGCACCAAAGGCTTTTCGCACGCCTATTTCAGAGATACGCTTACGCATACGCGACAAAGTAAGTCCGGACAAGTTGACAGCAGGAACAAGTAACAGAACAAGCAGCGTCAAGATATATTGCCGGACAGCTTCTTTTACAGCCGGAGGATTATTGGCGGAGTATCGTTGCGCGGCTACAAAATAGGTATCGGGTTGTCCACGATAAAGCAGATCGAAGTTGGGATGCCCAGCCATGAAAATGGCTCTTAGCCGATCCGCCTCCTGGTGAATCGCCGGAAAATCTTCTTTTGATTTGGCCAGAATGTAGACAGCAGTCATTCCCATGATATTTTCATCCCCCCAAGTGGTTGTGAAAGCATTTGTCGAACTTAAAGGAATCCAGACCTGTGCATAAGCGTAATTCGCCAATTTAGACACCGGGTGCACTACTCCACAAATAACATAAGCTGAATGATTCAGAAGAAAGGTTTTTCCAACTACTTCTGATGTTCCGAACAAGCAGCGTGCCATGTCTTCGGAGATTACGGCTTTTGCCGCACCCGCATCAAAATCGGCATTATCATACGGTTTACCGGATATAAAATCAAACTCGAACACTTTCCAGAAAGCATCGTCTGTTTGCAACACACTACAACTCTCCATTTCGCCTGCCGGTTTGGCTGCCAACATTGTTTCCCGAAAAAAACTAGTGATGGAAACCGCTTCGGGAGTTTTCATTTCTTTGAAACAGGCTTTCGCTGTATTGTATCCGATAGGACCGTTACTCTGCCAGTTCACATTGGATTTGTTCTGAAGTCCGGCATACCGGAAAATGAGCATCCGGTCACGATGGGTCTCCGGTGCAAAAGGAGCGATTGTTGCACGTAAAGTGATGACAATTACCATAATCATAGCAATAGCCAAAGCTGTACCTATAATAGAAATAGAAGAAAGCAGTTTATTTTCCCTCAACAGATGGAACGCTTGTTTAAAGTAGAGTTTTATCATTATCATTTCAGTATAAAGTTCAGTATATTTCTTACTCATCTCTTAGTGCTTCGGCCGGTTGCACTTTCATTGATTGCAGAGCCGGATACGACACGCCAAGAATAATCATTATTGCCATCAAGAGAGATGTCAGTAAAATGGCTATCAGGAAACGGGATACTGTAAATGCCATTTGTGATATATCTACCAGCTCACTATATCCAATGTTGAATGCAATCAATACGGCAGGAAGAGCCGACATGCTTAACAGTAACAAACCTTCCGTAATCAAACGATAGAATATGTTTTTCCGGTTAGCTCCCATCGCCATGTGTAAAGCGACTTCTCCCCGGCGTTGCTGAGTACGGAACCAGAAAGTACCGATCACTCCCAGAAAGATATTCAACAACAGGAAAAAGAGAATACAGAACTGGGTGCGCAATTCATTATCATTGTCTATCTCACTGGCGGTCCGGACTTTGCTTAATGGGGTGACATCAAGTATATAAATATTCCCTACTTGATAGATACGGTCGGCATCATTCATAAGACGTTCTACAAACCCATTGTCTACGCCTTCTCGAACACGCAGGCTCAACTCAAGATAGGCTACATTTTCGACCGTTTCCATTTGTTCGTCAGAAAGATAAGTGCCGATATATGTCCCGGTAAAAGGTTTTCCGGCAATATTATAATGATCGTAGCGAACAGGCTCCGTTAAAGCTGCAATACGAAGGTTGGTATCACTCGTGCGAACTTCTTTAGCCAAAAGGTCTTTTCCATGGAAAGTGGCATCCGGATAATAGTCTGCAACATCGACAGGAACGATTATCGTATTTTTCTCCAGAGCTTTCACCAGACTTTCATAACCGGAACCATCGATATTCCGAAAACGGAACACTTTATAATATTCAGGAGTTGCCCAACGATCCATCGTACTTATCCAAACCGTGTCATTATCCGGGAAGCGGAAACTCGCTCCACTGCACCCTTCATTATATGGAATACTGTTTTGAGAGATACAGACAGATTCGACCTCCGGATGACGGGACAAACGTCCGGCTATTTCCCTTAAAGCAGCCATATCATCTTTAACAGTCAGCTCCGGATTGAAATCGGTAGATTTATCGGTAAGACGATTCATGCGTAATACATACGTATTTTCTATATTAAAGCCCATTGGCTGATAATAAATATGCAAAGTGACATAAACCAGATCAACGATATACCACAAAACGACAAACACCAACAATAGCTCAATCCATAGAAAAGCATTGCTCCGGCGCTCATTATATATTTGTTTCAATAACTGTTTCATCATTTTATCTTTGGTTTATTGCATCTACAATGTTCATTCTCGATACTCTCCAGGCCGGAATACCGGCACTCAACAGGTTTAATAACAGACAGAAACAGAATGCTACAAGGAATGTCAGCGGACTGAATAGCATATCAGTGGAAAGAGAAGTTTCCCCGGCAAGACCTGCATTCTCACTGTTACCGAAAAGGAATGAGTTTAACAGAAAAGTAGCTGAATAGCTCAATATCAGCCCCAGTACTCCTGCAAGCAGTGTCAATATCAGATTCTCCCAGAATACCTGTCGCAACAATTCGTTGGCAGTAGCACCGAATGCTTTCCGGACACCGATTTCTGTCATACGTTTTCGCATACGGGATAAAGTCATGCTACTTAAGTTGATAGCCGGAACCAAAAGTAGAATTACAATGATAAGAACGAATCGCCTGACAATGTGTTTCATATCCAGGTCTGTCCCCCAATGACGATAAAGGTAAGCAAATTGAGTATCCGGCTGACCACGATAAACCAATTCCATATCCTTCAACTTACTATTGTAGACTTGACGGTATTTTTCTACTTCAGCACGGATAGCCGGGAAATCGTCGGACGAACGTGCAAGGATGACCGCCCGCATAGGCCCCATCAGATTTTCTCTCCACGAGAAAGAAGCCAAATCTGTCGAAGTATAGGGAATCCAGACTTGTGCATAAGAAGCTGTCGCCAACTTTGATACGTCTTTCACTACTCCTGTAATGGCATAATCGGCTTTGTTTAATTGGATGGTACGTCCTGCCACGTCAGTTGTACCGAACAGACGACGTGCCACACTGGCAGAAACGACAGCCTTGGACAGCCCACTCTCAAAATCGGCTTTCGTGTATGGTTTGCCACACAAGAATTCAAAGCTAAAGACTTGCCAGAACGCTTCATCCGTCTCCATTTCATCTACACTCATCCTGCCTCCTCCGGGAAGAGAAGCGCGCATCTTATTATTAACGGAAGTAATGGTAACCGCTTCAGGTATTGTCAATGTCTTAAAGCATTCACGGGCAGTCGTGACAGACATCTGACTGCTGGCAGCATTATTGTGTTGCTCTTTATGCCGGGATGTCATTGCCTTGACATACAATGATCGTGAACGGTTAACCTCCGGCACACAGTCTTTTATCCGTATCTGCAATGTCAGCACGATCACCATTATCATGCAAATAGCCAAAGCTGTACCTACCATACAGACAATACTAATAAGCCGGTTCTCCTTCAACTGGTAAAGAGCTTGCTTTATGTATTGCTTCCACATCTTCTTATTCTTTTTTTGATTTGATTTTACAGGAGTTCACAGAAGAATGTTCTACATTAGAAATTCCAACCTTTCTTTGTTACGTCTTTACATTTCAGGTTTTTGGAATTGATTTTGCCAACGCCATCCCGTTTAAAGAAAGCTGCATCCGCTTTACCGGACACGGTGATATTTCCTACTCCATCCACTTTGGCCTTGATAGTGGTGCAATCAACATTCAGCTTCATATTGCCTACTCCGTCAACATCAAGTTTCAATTCATCGCAATAAAGACTTTTCACGTTGCAGTTACCTACTCCATCAAGTTCGAAAGCTATATTTTTAAGTTTTAGTTCTTCTTTTGCATCGAAGTTTCCTACTCCGTCTATTTTCACTTTGCTCAAATCGGGAGCAGTGATATAGAAAGTCAGATTCTTGACATTCTTGGCATTTTTATCTTTATAAGAGATAACCAGAGTTCCATTTTTCACTGTTACCTTTGTCTTCTCTACAAATTCAGAAGGACCTTCCAGACGGCAGGCACATCCTGACGATTGAGTAAAAATAATATTCCCGACAGATTGCAGGTTTATGGCAGAAAACTCGTCCACATTATAATCTTTACTCACATTTTGTGCCGATAGTGAACAAAAAGCAACACTTAACAGGGCAGCTATTGCAACGATAAAAATATTCTTTGTCATGATGATTTTTAATTTAAAGATACATTAATCTATTTTTCTATTTAGTTCTAATTGTAAGAGGCCATTTCTATTGCACCTGGCGTCCATCGAAAAAACGAATAGTGCGTGAAGTCTGCTTCGCCTGTTCTTCATTATGGGTGACCATCACGATGGTGCGTCCGTCTTCCTTATTCAACCGGTGAAGCAGTTCCATTACTTCAGCTCCCATCTTTGAATCCAGATTACCAGTCGGCTCATCGGCAAGGATTATTTCGGGATTACCGATAATAGCACGGGCAATGGCTACACGCTGGCATTGCCCACCGGAAAGTTGTGTAGGAAAATGATTCATGCGATGGCTCAATCCAACCTTCTCTAATACTTCTTGTGCCAACCGTTTTCGTTCACTGCCAGCCATACGTCGATAAAGCAAAGGAAGTTCTACATTATCCATCACGTTCAACGAATTAATCAAGTGAAAAGACTGAAATACAAAACCGAGCGTTTTATTACGAAAAACCGCCAGTTCCTTGTCTTTCATTCCTTCAGTACGTATTCCGTTGATTTCCACCATTCCCATTGTAGGTGCATCAAGCAATCCCATTATGTTCAGCAGGGTGGATTTTCCGCATCCGGAAGGTCCCATTATACTTAGAAATTCTCCACGTTCTACCGTAAGATTCACATTCTCCAATGCTACCGTCTCAATCTCGTCCGTACGATAAATCTTAGAAAGAGAGTTCAATGTTATCATAACTTCTAGTATTTAGTTTATTTAATTTTCAACTTATTCTTGTTCTTATAAGCACTCATATCGCTTACTACTACTTTATCACCCGGCTGCAATCCGCTCAACACTTCTACATATTCAAAATTAGAATCACCTAACTGTATTTTACGTTTTACCAATTCATTATCAGAGTTGCAGACAAAAAGTTCATATTCACCGCGTCCCACATAGAAAGAGCCATTGGCTACGCGCATTACATCTTCCTTCACAGCATTCATCACATAAACATCTGTCTTTAGTCCGGAACGTAAGCGGCGGTGATTATCTTCTTTCAACTGAACGGTAAATGATATCACACCATTCTTGGATAGTGGTGTAACACTACTAACTGTCCCTTCCAGTTTGTCACTCCCTATCTTAACAATTGCTTTTCCTCCGGCTGCTACACGGTCACCGTACGTATCCGCAATCTCACCTTCCACTTTAAAATGGCTCAAATCAGAAATGATAGCCACCTGTCCGCCTTCGGAAATCTGTGCACCGATCTGGTTATTAATATAGGTAAGAATAGCTTTACGCGGGGAACGGATTTGTGCATCATCCAACGTACGTTTCTTTTCGGAAAGGCTCTTGCGGAAGATATTAAAGTCAAGCTCCTGAACTTTCAGTTCGGCAGCAGCTACTTCCTTCTCATTTTTATATTGTTGCTGAAGTTGTTCGTACTCTAATTGAGCCACATTATAGCTCAATTCAGCCTGACGTACCTTGTCTGTTGTTCCTGCACCGAGACTGTCCAGATAGTGTTCATTTCTCAACTCCACTTTCATCCGGCTCAATTTCATTGCCGAAACTTTTATCTGCATTGCCATATCGGAAAGTTTCGTCTGATTATTGACGCGAAGCTGATCGAGCTTATACTGACGCATCTGTTCCTCGTCCAGCAACTTTTTATATTCAATTTCCGTACTCTGAAGGTCCAGTTTCAGAATCGGAGTACCTACGTCTACGCTATCTCCCCCTTTTTTATAGACTTCAATAATACGACTGTTGATCGGAGAATTGATAATTTCCTCAAAGGCAGGGACAACCTTACCGGAAGCACTGACACTTACCTCGATCACTCCTTTATCGACTGTGGAAAAGACAAGATCCTTTGCTTCCACTCCTGCCCTTAGTACAGATATAAGTACACCGATGGCAATCATACTTGCCACTCCAATGGATGAATAACGAATTATCTTCTTATTACGTTCTTTTTGACGTACTTCTTTAGGAATTTCTCTGTCCATATCTGATCATTTACTATTTTATGATGTATCAATTCGGTACTTTATATACCAAATCTGTGCCAAAACCGTAAATGATTGATAAATAGAAGATAACAAAAAACAAAGGGTGTCCGATATCGGACACCCTGTACGAATTTACCGTTCAGAATAAAATCTATCATCCTGCCGACAGGAGGTCTGTCTACTTGGATGATGATGTAATAGAGGGGTTCTTTTCCTCTTGTACTTGTTCTTTTCCCCAATGCGTAGTCTCTTCCAGCTTTTCACGATCACGAATTTCTTTTGCTTTACGGGCGTAGACAATCATACGCATAGACTGATCGTAAGTGAAATAATTCCATACCCAATTCAAGAGTACAATAACCTTATTACGTACCCCAAGAATAGAGCGCAGATGAACAACCAGCCACATCACCCAGGCAAACCATCCCTGCATTTTTACTTTACTAAACTCTGCCACGGCACGATTACGTCCTACAGTCGCCATCGACCCCAGATTACGATAATGGAAAGGTTTCATTTCCCGTCCTTTCTCCATACGAATCAGATTCTTTGCCAGCAGTTCTCCTTGCTGAATAGCGACTTGCGCCAATTGAGGATGTCCGTTCGGATAATCTTCATCAGCAACCTGAATACATTGGTCACCAATAGCAAACACATTGCTCATTCCCTCCACACGGTTGAACGAATCAACTTTAATACGTCCGCCACGTCCTATCAACGAAGGATCCATGTTGCCGATAGTCACTCCGGTAACACCACTCACCCAAATAAAAGTGCGCGTAGCAATCTCCGTACCATCTTCGAGTACCACTTTATGGTCACGATAGTCCACAACACGTTTATTCAACAGGATATTTACCCCCATTTCACGGAGAAACTGTTCGGCATGAGCGGAAGATTCTTCCGACATTCCGGCAAGCAGTCGCGGCCCGGCCTCAATCAGATATATATGCATCAGGCTACTCGGCATATCAGGATAATCTTTTGGCAGGACAAATTTCTTCATTTCGGAAAGTATTCCGGCTACCTCTATTCCGGTTGCTCCACCTCCTACAATAACGATATTCATCAACTCTTGTTGCTCCTGTTTGGTTGAGCAAGTTAAGGCACGTTCCAGATTCGCAAGAAGAGCATTTCTCAACCCCATTGCTTCCGAAACGTTTTTCATCGGCATGGCTTCTTCTTCAATATGTTTATTACCGAAAAAGTTGGTTGTAGTTCCTGCAGCCAACACCAGATAATCATATTCTGCTTTTCCGATGGAAGTCTGTATCATATTCTTTTCCGGGAAAATGGCACGTACTTCTGCCATACGGAAATAGAAATCTTTCCGGCGCTGGAATATTTTACGAAAAGGGAAAGATATGGAAGTTGGTTCCATACCGGCCGAAGCCACCTGATAAATCAAAGGGGGAAACTGATGATAGTTGTTCTTATCTATCAATACAACTTGGAAGCCTGACTTTTTCAGCTTGTTAGCCAATTTCAAGCCACCGAAACCACCGCCTACTATAACGACACGTTTCTTATTATTTTTTGCAATGTTAAGACTCATATTACAATCATGTTTTATCAAGAATAATAACACATGAATGAACCATTAAGTTTTCGAAATGCAAAACTTTTACGAAGAAAGAAAAAAAGCCGGATTTATTCATCGGTGGCGAACAAAAAAACACTCTATATGTGTCCCTACCGCAGGCGCAATCTATCTCCGATTTCAGGAACATATTCGCCGTCCTTACGATTCATCTTATAAAGATTTTTGAGGCGGATACCATATTTTTGAGAGATACCATGCATAGAATCTCCATCTTTCACAATGTATACGGTATAAGGTTTGGAAGCCTTTTTCTTCTTGCTCTTCAGATAGATGATATCTCCCTCTACTAACGTATAATCGCGCTGCAGATCGTTATACTTCACCAGTTTCTTCCAACTAATGTCAAATTCGTTACCTAAATCTTTAAAGGTATCACCGTTGCGGGCTACAACATAGGCTATATCATTAGCAATATATACCTGATGCGGACTCATCAACCAAGGATTCTTTCTCAGTTTCCGTTCCGAGTATACACCTTTACGGTCATACTTATACAGATCATAATCTTCGATAATCGTAATCAGACGGTTAGCATAGGACGGATCTGTAGCGTATCCAGCTTTTTTCAGTCCACGGGCCCATCCTTTATAGTCTGTGATATCCAGTTTGAAAAGAAAGGCATAACGGGCACCTCTTCTAAGGAAGTCAGAATGATCTTCGTAAGAATCACGAGGATGGCTATAGGCACGGAAACATTCGTTGCGTGCATCATCATCGTGACGAACGGTACGCCCCCGCCAACTACTTCCACACTTAATACCAAAATGGTTGTTGCTCTTTCGTGCCAACTGACTGTATCCGGCACCGCTTTCCAGCAATCCCTGCGCCAACGTGATACTGGCCGGAATTTTATGAAGCTTCATCTGTTCAACAGCCAGATCACTATACTTATTTATATATTCGATGTAACGGGCATTCCGTTTCTGTGCCTGCACTCCTACGGCAAAGAAGAAAACAACAGTTAAAAAGATAAGTCTATACAGTTTATTCTCCATTTTAGTTCAGATGTAGATTAGATGGCACAAAAATCCGAAAAATAATTGGGATTATCAATCTCTTTCCTAACTTTGTAACATTAATTGTAGAAACCAATACCCTGACGTATATGAGAGACCTCACAATTACCGCTATTATTAAAGTATATCAATATGATGAGTTGAATGAGGCCGATCGGGCACTTATGCAGACTGCCATGGAGGCAACAGCTCGTAGTTATTCTCCGTATTCCCATTTCTCCGTAGGTGCCGCTGCGCTATTGGGCAACGGAACTGTTGTGACAGGAACCA
Organism: Bacteroides sp. L008; assembly: GCF_040812255.1. Taxonomy (NCBI): domain Bacteria; kingdom Pseudomonadati; phylum Bacteroidota; class Bacteroidia; order Bacteroidales; family Bacteroidaceae; genus Bacteroides; species Bacteroides sp. L008. The sequence goes on from NZ_JBFNXO010000001.1 coordinate 2,164,927, forward strand.
ATCAGGAGAATGCCGCCTATCCATCGGGACTTTGTGCGGAACGCACTACCTTATTCTATGCCAATTCCCAATATCCCGACCAGCCGGTTGTCACTCTTGCCATTGCGGCACGAACGGAAAAAGATTTCATCGACCAACCGATTCCCCCCTGCGGCGCTTGCCGGCAAGTGATTCTGGAAACGGAAAAGCGTTACAAACAACCCATCCGTATCCTATTGTATGGCAAAGAATGTATCTACGAAGTAAAAAGTATAAGCGACCTACTACCGCTATCATTTGACGCATCAGCAATGGAGGACTAACTATGTTACAACAATATCACACGAAACTAAAAGGGACACTCGCACTTACAGACTCTTATCTGACAGAAAAAGCACTGCAAAAAGAAAAGGGGCTTTATAAATTTATATGGGTACGCAGCGGAAGCATCACAGTAGAAATCGACCATCAGGAAATGATGCTTACCAAAGATGAAGTGATTTCACTCACTCATCTGCAACACCTCGAATTTAAATCGATTGACGGTGAATATCTGACTTTGCTGTTCAACAGTAACTTCTATTGCATCTATGGCAACGACCATGAAGTGTCGTGTAGCGGTTTCCTGTTCAACGGTTCTTCTCACCTGATCCGTTTTACCCTGAATGAAAAAGAACGCAAAGAGCTCGACACCATTACCGAAGCACTGGAAAACGAATTTACCGTTTCCGACAGCCTGCAGGAAGAGATGCTACGCATTCTGCTGAAACGCTTCATCATTCAATGTACCCGCATTGCACGTCATCGCATGAATATCACCCGTGAAAAAGAATCCGGTTTCGAGATTGTCCGCCAATACTATAACTTGGTTGACGAGCATTACCGGACGAAGAAGCAAGTACAGGATTATGCCGATATGCTGCACAAATCTCCCAAGACACTATCGAACATCTTTTCAACCTGCAAACTACCATCACCACTCCGGGTAATCCACGAACGGGTGGAAGCGGAAGCCAAACGCCTTTTGCTTTACAGCAACAAAAGTGCCAAAGAAATTGCCGATATTCTGGGATTTGAAGACCAGGCTTCTTTCAGCCGTTTCTTCAAAAATATGACCGGACAGAGCGCCGTACAATTCAGAAATACACAGGAAGGGAAAAATTGATAAGGCATACGGAAGTATTGCTATTTGAGGAGTATGGGGAATGAACGATCTTTGCAACGTTAGATAAACTCATTAAAACCCCAACAAAATGAAAGAGAAATTTATCGCTTTACTGACCTTCACTTCAAGTCTAAAAGGTTTCGGTATCCAATTTATCCGCGTGGCCATCTTGGTAGTATTTGTATGGATAGGCGGATTGAAGTATTTCCATTATGAAGCCGACGGGATTGTTCCGTTCGTAGCCAACAGCCCTTTCATGAGCTTCTTCTATGCTAAAGATGCGCCTGAATACAAAGAACATAAAAATGTGGAAGGCGCTTTCGTCCCGGAGAATCGTGCATGGCACGAAGCAAACCGTACTTATACTTTCTCCTACGGACTGGGAGCTCTTATTATGAGCATCGGCATACTGGTATTCCTAGGCATCTTTTTCCCGAAAGTGGGACTGGCAGGTGACGCTCTTGCTATTATCATGACGCTGGGAACACTTTCTTTTCTCGCCACCACCCCGGAAGTCTGGGTTCCCGATCTGGGAAGCGGAGAATTCGGCTTCCCATTACTATCCGGCGCAGGGCGATTGGTGATTAAAGACATTGTGATTTTAGCCAGTGCCGTAGTGTTATTATCCGACTCGTCACAACGCGTACTCAAAACACTTAAAAAGAGCTAATCCCCTTTTGCAGAAAGTGCTAACTTCTTGAGATTACGGAACAAATCGTATTTTCAGACTGTTATATAGTCTCATACGAATCGTTAATAAAAAGAAGTTATGAAACAATATGATGCAATAATAATAGGATTCGGCAAGGCAGGAAAGACCCTGGCTGCCGAACTTTCCAACCGCGGATGGCAAGTTGCCATCGTGGAACGTTCCAACATGATGTATGGAGGAACCTGTCCGAACATAGCCTGTATTCCAACCAAAATGCTGGTGCATGAAGCCGAGGTTTCCGCCTTGCTCTACCATGACGATTTTCCCAAACAGGCGAATATGTACAAACAAGCCATCGGCCGGAAGAACCGTCTCACCTCTTTTCTTAGAAATGATAATTACGAAAGACTAAACAAGCGTCCCAATGTAACTATTTACACCGGAACGGGCTCTTTCGTATCTTCCAATACCATAAAAGTAGCGCTTCCGGAAGGGGACATCGAACTGCAAGGTAAAGAGATATTTATCAATACTGGCTCTACTCCTATCATTCCGGCAATAGACGGTATTCAGCACAGCCAGCATGTATATACCAGTAGTACGCTTCTGGATTTAAACGTCCTTCCCCATCACTTGATTATCATAGGCGGAGGATATATCGGACTGGAATTTGCTTCTATGTATGCCGGATTCGGTAGCAAAGTGACGATACTCGAAGGAGGAAACAAATTTATGCCTCGTGAAGATCGGGACATTGCAAACAGCGTCAAAGAAGTTATGGATAAAAAAGGTATTGAAATCCACCTGAACACCCGCGCACAGTCCGTCCATGATACCAGTGACGGAGTGACACTGACTTACTCGGACGTATCCGACGGTACTCCTTATTATGTGGACGGAGATGCCATTCTCATCGCAACGGGACGTAAACCGATGATTGAAGGATTAAATTTGCAAGCAGCAGGCGTAGGAGTCGATGCGCACGGAGCTATTATAGTAAACGATCAGTTGCGTACCACTGTTCCTCATATATGGGCAATGGGAGATGTGAAAGGCGGGTCGCAATTTACTTATGTCTCACTGGATGATTTCCGGATTATCCGTGACCAGCTCTTCGGTGATAAGAAACGTGATATCGGAGACCGTGATCCAGTTCAGTATGCAGTATTTATTGATCCACCGTTGGCACATATCGGAATCAGTGAAGAAGAGGCGTTAAAAAGAGGATACTCATTTAAGGTTTCCCGGCTACCGGCTACTTCCATCGTCCGCACCCGTACACTACAGCAGACAGATGGTATGTTAAAAGCCATCATCAATAATCATAACGGGAAAATTATGGGCTGTACACTATTTTGTGCCGATGCTTCGGAAATCATCAATACCGTAGCTATGGCTATGAAAACGGGACAACCGTCTACATTCTTACGTGATTTTATCTTCACACATCCCAGTATGAGTGAGGGATTAAATCAACTATTTGATGTATAAGAATAAGGCAGAATATAAATCACTCCTAAAATACAGCCTCTGAACAAGACAAACAGAGGCTGTATTTGGAGTAATCAGAGGCTCTGAATGAGGCAAACAGAGCCTCTAAATAAATGAATCTTATTCTTTTTCCACCTCAATAGAGTGAAATCTAACAGAAAGTGTTATCTTTGCAACCAAGTTAAACTATATACCTACCGCAATGAGAATTAGTAAGTAAGACAACACTTCTAAGTAAACATCACTTTTCTTATATGCTTTTTCTATTTTGTTAAGCATCACGAAATCCGTGTTGTTTAGCCAGTATTGTGTTTGTCGTTCCCCTATCCTGTGATTTTCCTTCACGCTATTTCCAACCTCAAACCCAATAGATCATTATGTCTATAAGTATTCAACAAATCAGCTATATCCATCCGGATAAAGAAGTATTATTCAGTGATCTCAATTTCGCCATCAGCAAAGGCCAAAAACTGGGATTAGTCGGTAACAATGGCTGCGGCAAATCTACTTTGCTGCAAATTATTGCCGGTCAACTTTCATCCTCTTCCGGTGTCATTGTCCGTCCGGATGAGCTATATTATATCCCGCAACATTTCGGGCAATATGATTCATTAACCATCGCCCAGGCACTCCGGATAGAGCGTAAGCAACAAGCCCTACATGCTATCTTGTCAGGAGATGCCTCAAACGAAAATTTCGTCGTCCTGGATGATGACTGGAATATTGAAGAACGTTCCATTGCCGCTCTCGATTTATGGGGGCTAGGACAGTTTACTCTATCTTACCCGATGAATTTGCTTAGCGGAGGTGAAAAGACCCGTGTATTTCTGGCAGGTATGGACATCCATCACCCACCTGTCATACTTATGGATGAACCGACCAATCACCTCGATTCTTCCGGCAGACAACGTTTATACGACTGGGTAGAGAAATGCCGCTCCACACTGTTAGTTGTAAGTCATGACCGCACTCTGCTTAATCTTCTCCCCGAAATATGCGAACTGGAAAAGCATCAAATCAATTACTATGGAGGAAATTATGAATTCTATAAAGAACAAAAAACGCTGATGCAGGAAGCATTGCAGCAACGTATTGAAGAAAAAGAGAAGGCACTGCGCATTGCCCGCAAAGTGGCACGCGAAACGGCCGAACGCAGGGACAAACAAAATGTGCGTGGAGAAAAGAATCATATTAAAAAAGGAGTTCCTCGTATTGTGCTCAATGCGCTTCAAGGAAAATCAGAAAAGAGTACCAGCAAACTTAACAGCACCCATCAGGAGAAAGCCGAGAAGTTAACAGACGAACGCAACCAGCTTCGAAGTTCGCTCTCCCCAACCGCTACATTAAAAACCGATTTTAATAGTTCCTCGCTCCACACCGGAAAGATATTGGTGACAGCAAAAGAGATTAACTTCGGTTATCATCCCAATTCAATCAACAGTCATATTCAGATGAATAATGAAGCAAATCTTGCTGATACAGGTAACCATCCCAGTCCGGACAGTAATGATATTCAGGACAATAGCGATTTCAAACAGCAACTCTGGCAAACCCCTATCAGCTTCCAACTAAAGAGTGGAGACCGCCTCCGTATAGAAGGGGCCAACGGCAGTGGGAAAACAACTCTTTTGAAGCTAATCACCGGACAGTTCCAGCCACAGGAAGGAAACCTGACGCGAATGGAATTTACCTATGTTTATCTGAATCAGGAATATTCTATCATCGACAACCGGAACAGTATTCTGGAACAGGCTTACGCTTTCAATAACCGGAACCTGCCGGAGCATGAAATAAAGACCATTCTGAACCGTTATTTATTCCCTGCTTCCGAATGGGATAAATCCTGCCGGAAACTTAGCGGCGGTGAGAAAATGCGTCTTGCTTTCTGCTGCCTGATGATTAGCAATAATACTCCCGATATGTTTATTCTGGATGAACCGACCAACAATCTGGATATACAGAGTATTGAAATCATTACTGCTACCATCAAGAACTATACGGGTACTGTAATTGTAATCTCACACGACGATTATTTCATTCAGGAAATCGGTATCGAGCAACGTATTTTATTAAGCTAGTCTATTGATATTTTATCCGGTAAGTCTACATATCAACCTAGTTTTTTATAACTTCGCAGCGCAAAGAAAAGAATTGGAATAAAATGGATCAGACAGCACAATCATGGTGGTTTATCTTTTATAAAGATCAACTGCTTCTTGAGAAAAAAGGGGATGGTAAGTATGCCGTCCCATATGGAGAAAGTTCTCCTATCATTATGAAAGAAAAAACAACAGTACATAATATCACCACATTGGAAGGTAGAAACTGCAAAGCTTTCTCCCTCTCCTCTCCCATTGAAGAATCGGAGCAATGGACAATGATAGGACTTCGCGCCTCTTATGAATATCTCCCTTTGTCTCATTATCAGACTGCAGGAAAAGCGCATGAGATTCTGCATTGGGATAGAAACAGCCGCTTCTGTTCCGCCTGCGGCACGCTGATGGAACAGAAAGAATCTATTATGAAACGTTGCCCGAAATGCGGTCGGGAAGTATATCCTTCCATATCCACAGCGATTCTGGTATTAGTGAGAAAAAAAGACTCACTACTCTTAGTGCATGCCCGCAATTTTAAAGGAACATTCAATAGCCTCGTTGCCGGATTCCTGGAAACCGGAGAAACATTAGAAGAATGTGTAGCACGTGAAGTGAAAGAAGAAACCGGACTGGACGTAAAGAATATCACTTATTTCGGCAACCAGCCCTGGCCTTATCCCAGCGGTCTAATGGTCGGATTTATTGCGGATTATGCCGGAGGGGAAATCACACTCCAAGATGAAGAATTGAGTTCGGGAGACTTTTACACAAGAGATAATCTACCCGAACTTCCCAGAAAACTTAGCCTTGCACGAAAGATGATCGATTGGTGGATTGAACATCCAAATGAAGATGTATTGAACTAATAATCATAAATCAACCCCATGGAATTATCACCCAAAACACCCCGAATCGAAGTAGTGGATGCTCTTAGAGGATTTGCTGTAATGGCGATTCTCTTAGTACATAATCTGGAACATTTCATTTTCCCTGTTTATCCGGAAAGTTCTCCCGAATGGCTCACTGTTTTGGATGAGGGAGTATTTAATACAACCTTCTCACTGCTTGCCGGAAAATCTTATGCCATATTTGCTCTGCTTTTTGGATTCACTTTCTTTATCCAGTCGCACAACCTGCAATTAAAAGGAAAAGACTTCGGTTACCGTTTTTTATGGAGATATGGCATAAATGGACTTGGATAGGAACCAAGAAATAAGATGAAGAAAAGCAGGCTACGAAATACACACAACTACAAACGAACAACTTACGAATATGAAACTGAACGTATCACTCTAAAGCATCAACAAAACATGTGTATATCCGCAGCCTGCCTGTTGAAATTGAGATGATGCCAATACAACAAGATTCTCGCAAGAAGGATTAGCAAGTGAGCTTAAAGAATGCAAAGGAAATGAAAGAACTGTGCCAAATGAGGGAAAATGCCCAAAAATAGGCAGAATCAGGGCTATGTACAGAGAAAAAGAAGCGCCTCCACAATCTTCAAAAGACGATGGAGGCGCTATTTTAATCTTTATCTTTTTATGATCTATGTCTGCAATTTCAGAAGAGACAAAATCAGATACCCAATGATTTCTTCACTGCTTCAATCTTTTCCATGGCGGCAGACTCGGCAGAAGCATAACAGTTGCGGCATCCCATTTCACCCTGAACTTCCATATAGAACTTAATCTTCGGTTCTGTACCTGAAGGACGAACGGAAACTTTGCTACCGTCTTCTGTGAAATATTGAAGAACGTTAGAGGGTTCCGGCATATCAATTACAGTTACGTTACCTTTATCGTCTGTCTGTTTCAGAGTCTTATAATCTTTGCTCAAGATCACTTTAGAGCCACCCAATTCTTTCGGAGGATTAGCACGGAAGTTTTCCATCATTGCTTTGATTTCTTCAGCACCGCTCTTACCCGGTTTCACTACGTTTACAGTAAACTCTTTAGAGAATCCATATTCTACGTAGATATCAAGCAACAACTGATACAAAGATTTGCCATTATCTTTTGCCCATGCAGCAACTTCAGCAATCAGACAGCAAGCGGATACAGCATCTTTATCGCGCACGAAGTCTTCAGCAAGGAATCCGTAGCTTTCTTCACCACCACCGATATATTTCTGTTTGCCTTCACGCAGACGGATTTCACGGGCAATCCACTTAAATCCGGTGTAGCAGTCAAGCATTTCGATGTTGTTCTTATCAGCGATTTTCTTGATAAGTTCGGTAGTAACGATTGTCTTCACACAGAACTCGCCCCCTTTAATCTTACCCAGTTGTTTGTACTGTGTCAGAATATAATAAAGGTACATCATACAAGTCTGGTTACCATTAATCAGTACCCATTCGCCCTTGTCATCCTTACAAGCGATACCCACACGGTCGGCATCCGGATCGGAAGCCATAACGAGGTCAGCATCAATTTCTTTGGCAAGGTTTACAGCCATGGAAAGAGCTTCCGCATTTTCCGGGTTCGGAGATACGACAGTCGGGAAATTACCATCCTTAATCATCTGTTCGGGCACAGTAAATACGTTTTCGAATCCCCACATCTTCAATGCACGCGGAATCAACATCATACCTGTACCGTGAATCGGAGTATAGACAATCTTCATATCTTTGTGACGGGCGATAGCTGCCGGATCAATAGAAACTGTTTTCACCATATCCAGATAAATCTTATCAATGTCCTCACCGATAATCTGAATCAAATCAGGATTTCCCTGGAATTTAATGTCAGCAGCAGAAGCAATGGCGTTCACTTCGTCAATGATACCTTTATCATGCGGGGCCAACACTTGTGCACCGTCATCCCAATATGCCTTGTAACCGTTGTATTCTTTCGGATTGTGAGAAGCAGTCAGAATGATACCGCTCTGGCAACCGAGGTGACGGATAGCAAAAGACATTTCCGGAGTCGGACGCATATCATCAAACAGATATACTTTAATGCCGTTGGCAGAGAAAATATTAGCGGAAGTCTCTGCAAACAAACGGCTGTTGTTACGGCAGTCGTGACCTACTACTACAGAAATCTGCGGCAGCTCCTTGAAGTTCTTCTTCAGATAGTTGGAAAGTCCTTGAGTGGCAGCACCTACCGTATAGATATTCATACGATTACTCCCAACTCCCATGATACCACGCAGACCACCAGTACCAAATTCAAGGTCTTTGTAGAAAGCTTCAATAAGTTCGGTTTTATCATCGTTTTCCAACATGCGTTTCACTTCAGCTTGGGTTTCAGCATCATAAGCCGGGGTCAGCCATTTTTCGGCTTTTTCAGTGACCTGTTTAATAAGTTCCTGATTTTCCATTTCGATTGTTATTTATTGGTTAATGAATTATTTATTATCAATTTCTTGAGCACACAAATATAAAATAATAAGTTTACAAATCCTAGTTATTCAATTCTTATTTCACCAAATATCTATCACCGGTCTGTTTGACATATTCTTGCAAGAATTCTTTCGGATATCCGGGACGGATCACACCGGCAGGTTGTCCGATAGAATTACGCTCAAACTTACCATCTTTAACACGCTTCACTACTCCATCATTATACTTCACAATCAAGAATGTACCTAATTGTTTCCAAGTATCGAAAGTGCTCTGTGCAGTCATGTTTGTATAATTTGTCAGAAAATCTACTGCTGCGTTCTTATCTTTAGCCAACAGTTTGGCAGCCATCTCTTCAATGCCTTCCTGCGCATTGTTGAAAGTCGTTTCCATTTCTTTCTGCGCTTCCCGTACATCACCGATCATCAAATCATAACGCGGATAGACCATATTAGATACCCAGTTAAAAATCCAGAAAGCTGAATTCCAGGAGAATGTAATATAATCGGCTCCGCCCACACGGGTATAGCATACCGGAGCTTTCGTTGCACAGCAATAGACCGGAGTAAATACCGCCATGTTAGCATCATCCACGCCAAACCAAAGTACACCACCTATCGGGTCCGGCTTATGAGCACGCATTTGTGCAACAAATACAAATCCGCTTTGTTGAGTGGAAATGGGACGTTCGTTGAAATATTCCTTGTCGTCTACCTTGAAGTTCAGAGGAGAGAGGCGATATGGCGTCTTATAAGGACCTGCTCCGAAATCATTGGAAATATCAAGAGGCGTACCTTCATAGTGGTCACGCATCATATCTTTCACATCCTGTACAGACAGTTTTTGTTTCGGTTTCACAAAAAGAGGCATCGGAGTATCGGTCTTTCCCTCAATATAAGGAAGATAATCTTTTCCGTTATCCGTGAACTTATTAAAATAGCTCCACACACGTGCCTCACAGAAACGGCGGGCACCAAAATCAAGAGGTGCGTAGGCTAGCGAAAAGCTAAAATCTTTGTTTACTCCATTAAAATATCCCTTCTCACGGGCAAAAGAAACAACATCCGGAGAGTACATACAGTTCTCCTTGTCATTCATATCAAACTGGTGAATACGTGACTGATTGGCATGAGCCGAGATGCAGTCGTCGGGTACACGTACAGCTACCCAAACAGCTCCACGGATTCCGGGACCTTTACCAATCATTTCCATGATCCAGATTTCATTGGGATCGGCAATAGTAAAAGACTCTCCTTCGCTATAATAACCGTATTGCTGCACTAAATCGGTCATGATTTTAATTGCTTCACGGGCAGTACGCGAACGTTGCAAACCAATATAAATCAAACTTCCGTAATCAATAATCCCTGTAGAATCCGCCAGTTCCGGACGTCCACCGAAAGTAGTCTCACCAATCGTAACCTGATATTCATTCATATTACCGACTACATTGTAAGTCTGACGTGCCTGCTCTATTTCTCCCAGATACTTGCCGGTATCCCATTCATATACTTTCAACATCGTTCCCTTCGGGTAGGTAGCAGCCGGATAATGATAAAGTTCTCCGAACAGGCCATACGAGTCGGCAGAATAGGAAACGATTGTCGAGCCATCGGCAGACGCATTCTTTCCGACAATCAGGTTAGTGCAAGCGAAAGTGTTCGCCACAGCCACCATAAATACAGCAGCACAAAAAATAATTCTTTTCTTCATAAATATATGATTCACTTTTAATAATTTACCAAACAAAACTTTCACGAGCTACCGTTTCATTTCCGCAACCATCGGTCACTGTAAACTCGACCGTATGCTTTCCGCCCTTCTTCACGTGTTTCGGATCAAGTACACATTCCCAGTACGATTTCACCATATTGGGGCGTCCGAAAAGTGCATACTTACCGTCAATCGTCCCGCGATAGGAAGCAATTCCCGTCCCCTGATCTTTCAGCCGATAGACAATCTTTCCGTTTCTTCCCCACTGGTTCTTATTAACAGGAATAATCTCCGGCGGAATGGTGTCGATGGCAACAGTATAAGTTCCTAACTCCTTGATGGCAGCTTTCATATATCCGTCTTCATACTTTCCGCCTACGCTGTACTTTCCTCCCTTCGGAGTGATGCGGGCCACATAATATTTGGTCGTATCGGCAACCGGCTTTCTACGCAATCCGATACGAAGTTCGCAAGCTGCATGCAATGGAACCGTCTTATCATTCAGTTGATAAGTAAAAGCAACGGCACCACTATCCGCCTTCATCTGATAATTGAGGGGGACATCGTCATACAACATTCCTTTCGGAATAACCAGGCTCAATCCCGGCTCTTGCAAATAATTAGTCTTATTCCAGATGAAATAATATTTCTCCCGATGATTCAACGGTTCAATCGGCTGCTTCCGGCCCCGCACGGTAAAACGATAGTTGGAAGTGTTTCCGAAAGCATCTTTCAATGTATATAAGAACTGATAATCCCGTTCCTCGTCAATCGTCACCAGACCACGATGATCATTCGACGCTTTCAGCAGACGCAACGTATTTCCCGGATCAATAAAAGATTTCATATATTGTCCATACGTCCAAGAGTTAATCATCCGGTTCTCTTCTTGCGAGAAACGATCTACGGTACTGCGAAATATTTCATTCCCATCTACCGTGAGCACAACAGAATAAACTCCGTAATGGTTACTTACGCCATCCATGTAATCGTATGCCTTGATACCCAGCCCTATCACTCCCCATGCTTCCACAGGACGTTCGCTATTGGGAAGAATCGTTTTATTCTCCTGTTTTCCATCCACCACTCCTTTGCCCGGTTGCGGGAAAAAGAGGATGCCATCAGCTTTCGGAGCACGTGTATCTTTTATTTTCGACTGGAAGAAAGGCATAGGGTCAATATAATCCCCCGATTCCGTTTCAAACACATCCAGATGAAGATGTGGGCCGAACGAATATCCGGTATTGCCGCTCCATGCAATCTGTTGCCCTCCTTTTACCGGATATTCTCCCGGTTCAGGCACAATCTCCACTTCCCAGTTCTCTTCTTCATATTGAAGTTTCTCCACCCTTTCGGCAATGGGAGAAACAAAACCGCTCAAATGGCGGTTGATAGTTGAATAACCATTATGGTAGCAGACATCAAGTACATACCCCGATCCATTCGTTACGCGAATACGCGAAATATAACCATCAGCGAGAGCAAGAACGGGTTTACCGATCACTCCGCCTGTTTTAAAATCCAGCCCGCCATGGAAGTGATTGGAGCGGATTTCTCCAAAGTTTCCACTCAATGTAAGAGGAGAGTCAAAAGGAGGCACAAAGGTTGCTTGCTTTTTCTCTTGTCCATACCCTCCGATGCAGCAAGCCAGCATCAAAGCAGTGATATATCGTCTCATCATTCCATTCACTTTTTTACTCCCGCAAATGTACACTATTCCCACTAAACTATGAAATATCTGGGAGGAATGATGGTCTTAGATTCTAGTTAATATTTCTTTTAAATGTTATATTCATTGCAAATCAGTAGTTATTATGTTATTAATATTAGTACTTTTGTGGCTGTTTTTTAATTATAATTAAAAGTTAGAAACTCAATGAGAATGTATGTAAAAGTAATGGCAGCGGTCATTGCATGTATATTGCTGAGTGGAGAAACGCTCTCGGCATTTGCAACTACCCCCGCTACAGAAAATCTGAGTTGGTTTAAAAAGAAAAAGAAGAAACCAGAAGAGAAAGAAGAGAAGAGTAAAAGCGACTACGAAAAATTAGTGGAAGACAGTAAAACAACGAAAGGAATGTTTGCTGTACACCAAAAAAAGAATGACTATTATTTTGAAATTCCCACCTCACTTTTGGGACGTGATTTATTAGTTGTCAACAAACTGCAACGAGTTCCTGCCGAACTTAATGATGCAGGTGTAAACCGTGGAGTAAACTACGAGAATCAGATGGTTTGCATGGAATGGGATAAAGCTACGGGCAAATTAATGCTACGACAACAACGCCCATTACCTCTGGCCCCCCAAACGGATGCTATCTTCCGTTCGGTAAAGGATAATTTTATCTCTCCATTGATTGCCGCATTCAAAATTGAAGCAATTAATGCAGATTCTACTGCATTAGTAATCAAGGTGAATGATATTTATGACGGTACTGAAACCAGTATTAATAATGTATTTACTAATATCAATCTGGGTACTTCGGCTATCAAAAATTTATCCCGTATTTTATCCATCAAATCCTTTTCAAACAATGTCGTGGCAACTTCCGAATTGACTACCAGAGTTACAGAAGGAACTACCACTGTTTATGTGACGGTGGAAGTCAGTTCTTCTATTCTCTTGTTGCCTGAAAAGCCGATGATGGGACGATTCGACAATCAGAAAGTCGGTTATTTCACTAATCCGTTATTAAGTTTTAGTGATGCACAACAAGGTACGGATAAAACACAATATATCACTCGCTGGCGCATGGAACCCAAACCGGAAGACCGGGAGGCTTATCTGAAAGGACAGCTTGTGGAGCCTGCCAAACCAATCGTATTCTACATTGATAATTCAACACCTTACCAATGGCGTACGTACATTAAAAAAGGTATCGAGGACTGGCAGATTGCTTTCGAAAAAGCAGGTTTCAAGAACGCGATTATCGCCAAGGAAATCACAGACAGTATGCATATAGACATGGACGATGTCAATTACTCCGTACTGACTTACGCTGCTTCAGAAAAGAAAAATGCAATGGGACCTTCCCTGTTAGACCCACGTTCCGGAGAAATTCTGGAAGCTGATATTATGTGGTGGCACAATGTGCTTTCTATGGTACGCGAATGGATCACTGTGCAGACTGGAACTGTGTGTCCGGAAGCACGCAATGTGCAATTACCCGATGCTTTAATGGGAGATGCCATCCGGTTCGTTGCTTGCCATGAGGTAGGCCACTCATTGGGACTCCGTCACAATATGATGGGTTCATGGGCTTTCCCGACGGATTCGTTACGTTCCGAAGCATTTACTTCCAGAATGAATTCTACCGCTTCATCTATCATGGATTATGCACGATTCAATTATATTGCACAGCCTGGAGATGGCGTAAAAGTTCTTTCTCCGCATATCGGTCCTTATGATATGTTTGCTATCGAATATGGTTATCGTTGGTACGGAAAGAATACTCCGGAAGAAGAAAAGGATATTTTATTCGATTTCTTGAGTAAGCATACCGATCGTCTTTATAAGTATAGTGAAGCGCAGGATGTACGTGACGCGGTAGATCCACGCGCACAGAACGAAGATCTGGGTGATGATCCGGTCCGTTCTTCTTTATATGGCATCGAAAACCTGAAACGTATCGTTCCACAAATTCTTCAATGGACTACTACCGGAGAAAAGGGACAAACTTACGAAGAAGCGTCGCGTCTCTACTATGCAGTTATCAACCAGTGGAACAACTACTTATATCATGTACTTGCCAACATCGGCGGTATATATATTGAAAATACAATTGTAGGAGACGGTGTCAAGACTTATACATTCGTTGAGAAAGAGAAACAAGAAGCTTCATTGAAATTCTTGATGGATGAAGTATTGACCTATCCTAAATGGCTGTTTGACACGGAAGTAGGACAATATACCTATCTGCTCCGCAACACTCCAATCGGAAAACAGGAGAATGCTCCTACGCAAATCTTAAAGAACGCCCAAGCCTATATCCTTTGGGATTTACTAGGCAACACTCGTTTGATGCGTATGATAGAGAATGAATCTGTCAACGGAAAGAAAGCCTTTACAGTAGTGGAGCTTATGGACGGACTTCATAAAAACATTTTCGGTATTACCGAACGTGGTGGCATCCCCAATGTTATAGAACGTTCTTTGCAGAAAAACTTCCTCGATGCATTACTTACAGCAGCCGCAGAACCCGAAGCTGTAAAAATCAACAAGAAGATTGCAAGCGAGCATTTCCTGCTTGACCATGCTACTCCTTTCTGTAGTTGTTATGCCGCCGAACAACGGGCACTTCGTCAGGAAGACCGAATGGGTGCTCCACGTGTGCTCAACTTCTACGGCAGTCAGCTCAACCGTATTTCTGATGCTATCTCGGTGAAACGCGGAGAGTTATTACGTATCAAGAAATTGTTACAAAACCGCCTCGGCACTTCTGATACTGCTGCACGCTATCATTATGAAGACATGATCCTACGTATTAATACAGCTTTGGGAATCAAATAAAACAAAATCAATCACTTTAATTATCTATATTGATGAGAAAAAAATACTTATACGTTCTTATATGTTTTCTTGTTAGCACGTTGGCTACAGCCAACGCTGTTAACCGCACAATCACCGGAGTCGTTATATCCGGTGAAGACAATGAACCTCTAATCGGTGCTTCTGTATATGTTAATGCAGACGATTTGAAAAAAGCTGGAGTATCACAGACTTCTCTAGGTACTATCACTGATATGGATGGCAAATTCTCCATTTCCATTCCGGAAAAGGTGACCAGACTACATTGTAGTTATATAGGTTTTGAAGAACAAAATATCGTGTTGCAAGCTGGAAAAGATACTTATCGTATTGTCCTTCAAGCTTCATCACACACACTAGGAGACGTAGTAGTAACTGGTTATCAAGAACTGGAACGTCGTAAACTGACTGCTGCTATTGCTAAAGTAGACGTTACAGACGGAATGGTAGGCGCAGCAAAAAGTATCGACCAGGCATTAGCCGGACAAGTTGCGGGGGTAGCCGTTACGACAACTTCCGGCGCACCGGGAGCTCCTGCACGTATTCGTATTCGTGGTACAGCTTCATTGAATGGAACACAAGACCCGTTATGGGTATTGGATGGAATACCTTTGGAGGGGACTGATATTGCGAAACTAAGCACTGATACAGACAATGATATTGTTAACATGAAACAATCATCCATTGCCGGGTTGAGTCCGAACGATATAGAAAGTATCACTATCCTAAAAGATGCTGCCGCTACCGCAATTTATGGTGCGCGTGCCGCAAACGGAGTAATTATCATAACTTCCAAAAGAGGACGGACAGGAAAACCTGTAATCAACTTTAATACAAGATTGACATATACTCCTAATCTGGATACTTCACGATTGAATTTATTAAATTCCGAACAAAAAGTAAATCTAGAACTAGAATTAATGAAAGAACCTGATGACATATTTACCTCACATCCCTACTTACATAAAGGAGGAGTAGCATCCATACTCAGACAACATAATTTATTTGAGACCTATCAACAACAAGGATGGAATGGCTTAACCACAGAAGCTCAAAATGCAATTAACCGATTAAAAACAATTAACACAGATTGGAATGACATCTTATTTAGAGATGCTTTCACGCAGGAATATAATTTCAGCATATCAGGAGGAAGTGAAAAAGTGACTTATTATAATTCACTCGGATATTCACAAGAAAACGGGAATGTGCCTGGAGTAAATATGAGTCGTTTTAACTTGACAAACAAAACGTCTTATCAAGTAAACCGAATACTAAAAATAGGAACTTCGCTCTTTGCTAACCGACGGAAGAATAAGGACTTTATTACCGATAAATATGGTTATTCAAATCCTGTTTATTACTCTCGCGTAGCAAATCCATATCAAGAAATTTATGATGCGGAAGGAAACTATGTATATGATTATGACATTGTATCCAACAGCGATAACGAGCCTGATCCTGAACGAGGGTTCAATCTCCTTGAAGATCGTGCCAATACCAGTAAAGAAACGATAACGACAGCTATTAATGCAATCTTTAATGCTGACTTACGTTTCAATGACCATTGGAAACTAACATCACAAGTTGGCTTGCAATGGGAACAATCCGGAGTAGAACAATATATTGGTGCAAATACGTTCTCCATGCGTGATATGCGTAAAGACAGTAAGTCCGGTGACACATACCGTATACCGGAAGGGGGGATGCACAAGGTAAGTAACGCCACTACATCACAAATCACATGGAAAGTACAAGGAGAATGGAGTCAAACCTTTAAAAACATCCATGAAGTACAAATTATGGGTGGGTCAGAAATAAGAAAAAATTGGTATGAAACACTTGCATCTAATGCTTACGGATATGACCCTAAAACACTTACCACCAAGCCTTTGATTCTAACAGAGAATGACGACGTTAAAAAATACCCATTACATACAGAAACTTATGCCGAAAATGCTTTCGCCTCTTTTTATGCAAATGGTTCTTATACCCTTATGCAACGTTACACACTAGGAGCAAGCGTACGTATTGATGGCTCGGACCTATTTGGTGTAGACAAAAAATATCGTTTTCTGCCTATTTATTCGGCTAGCGGACTATGGCGACTTTCCAACGAATCGTTTCTACAGCCTGCCAGACAATGGATGGATAACTTAGCTCTACGATTATCATACGGGCTTCAAGGAAATATTGACAAAAACACCTCACCTTATTTAGTAGGAAGTTACGGAAATCAAACGATATTGCCTAACAACCCAAATGAAACGAGTATTTCTATCGGTTCAGCTCCTAATGATAAGCTACGTTGGGAGAAAACAGCATCTTATAATATTGGAATTGATTTTTCCGCACTCAAATCTGCCATTAATTTAAGCGTAGATTACTATTATAGAAAAGGAACAGATCTTATCGGCTATAAAAATCTACCTTTGGAAAATGGATTTCTTACGCAAACGATTAACTGGGCTAGCCTAGAAAACAAAGGTTTAGAAATAAACTTGCAAACACGTAATATCACAACCAAGAATTTCTCCTGGTATACCACATTCAATTTTGCTTATAACAATAACAAAGTATTAAAAGACTATGTAAAAGAAAACAGCCCGACACCCGGTCTGGAAGGGTATCCTGTTGGAGCTATTTTTGCAATTAAGAGCAAAGTAGATCCGGAAACCGGCCGCATACTCATCTATCCTAAAGGCAGCAATGAGGCTGTCACAGTAGAAGAACTATTTAAGATGGAAGACTTGACTGGAGGAATGGGTGGTTTCTATGAATATAGTGCAGATGCAGACTTTCAACAAAGTCTATATGAATATGTAGGTACGAATGATGCACCTTATACAGGGGGGTTACTTAACACACTCTCTTATCGCAACTGGGAACTTAATTTTAATTTTTCATTCTATTTTGGAGCTCATGTACGTACAAGTCCTTCATATAATATAGTAAATTTCGACTCTGGACATAATGTAAACCAAGATATCCTCAACCGTTGGACACCAGAAAATCATAGTGATCAGCTACCAGCTCTTCTTAGCCGGAATAACTATCCTGCCGATTATGCACTTTTTGGTGACATACCTGCCATTTATAGAAATCTGGATATGTGGGTAAAGAAACTCAATTATATGCGTCTCCAAAACATACGATTAGCTTATACATTGCCACAAGAATGGTTACGCAAATTCAATATCAATGGAGCAACTGTTGCTGTAGAAGGTCGTAACCTACTTGTCTTCGGTTCCAGTTATAAAAACTACATGGATCCGGAATCTATGAGTAATCTCTATTCTACTCCGGTAGCAAAATCTGTGACATTCAACCTAAGTCTTAACTTTTAAGTAATCAAGAAATATGAAAAGAATAAAAAGACTATATTTATTTTCCATGCTAGCAGGATGTTTTACGATGACTTCATGCAGCAATTTTTTAGAAATACAGCCTGTTGGAAAAGTGATTCCGAACACATTAGAGGAATATAGGGCATTAATGACTAACATTTATGCACAAGATTTGACTGACAGAAGTGTCTGTGATATGCGAACCAAAGAAATTACTGTCAGAAATGATAGTTATGACCAAAGCGATTATGGCGATATAGAAAAATGGATTACCAACAGTACAACAGCCAAAGAGCTCGGCTGGATAGACTACTACGAAAACATCTATTATGCCAATGCTATCATCGACAAAAAGAACGATATAACAGATGGAAATGAAAAAGATATCAATCAATTAGTAGGAGAAGCCTACTTTATGAGAGGATATATGCACTTCCTTCTAGTCAACCTGTACGGACAGCCATATACAAAAGAGGGTGCAAAAGACACAAAAGCCGTCCCCTTGAAACTGACTCTTGATTTAGAAGAGATTCCAACACGGAATACAGTAGAAGAAATATATAGTTCCATTCTTTCCGACATAGAAAACGCTCGTCAACTTATAACAAAAAAAGAGTGGGAATCCGGTTACAATTATCGCTTCAGTACACTCGCCATAGATGCATTCGAATCACGAGTATATCTTTATATGGGAGAATGGCAACTTGCTTACGATGCAGCTGAACGCACGTTGGCACAAAAAGCAACACTTGAAGATTACAATAGCACCAACCTACAATTGCCTAACCTATACACATCTGTAGAGTCTATTACCGCTTATGAGAAAATTTACAATGCGACAACAACATTAGACGCCTCACAAGCTACACAATCATTTGTTGACATGTTCAATGAAGAAGATCTGCGACCTGCAAGCTACTTTGGCGAGAAGAATAAAGACGGCAACTACCCTATTATTAAAACAGACGGAAAGTCTGCCTACAAATGTAGTTTTCGTATTAGCGAACTTTACCTTAATTCTGCGGAAGCAGCTGCCCATTTGAACAATCTGCCTGAAGCTCGCAACCGTCTATTACAACTGATGGAAAAAAGATATACAACAGCTGGATATGAGCAAAAGAAAAATGAAGTAAATAGCATGAATCAGGAAAAACTGATTACAGAAATATTAAATGAACGGACCCGTGAGTTAGCATTTGAAGGTCACCGTTGGTTCGATTTACGTCGAACTACCAGACCGAGAATTGAAAAGGTATTAAGCGGAGGACAAACGATTGTTCTTGAACAAGATGATGATCGTTACACATTACGTATTCCTTTAAGTGCTACCAACGCTAATCCCAATTTAATGGACTAAAGTTTATCTAACCTTTATAATAATATCAAACTCCTTTTGTATTCTCATTTGCAAAAGGAGTTTTTTATTTCAAGATATCTCATTTACCATCTCCACATTCCTCTCTTACAGATGTTGGCCATCGTAACATCTTTATCCCTCAAAAATATTGTTCTTTAACAAGAAATCCGTATCTTTGTAGCGACTTATTACGATTAATAACGTAGAAGCGTTTAGAATATTATCTCTATTCAGAATCTGGTAAATTCTTTAATTGGGGAGATAATGGCAACTAAGCGTTCACGTCTTTGTTATATACAAGGGCGTGGACTCTGTTGTTCATTTCCCAATAGGTTTACCAGAACCTTGAATAGAATGAACTAACGACGTCCACGCTTCTCTTGTATATAATGGTATCCGGACGCTTACCACACAAACAATAAGAAAAATGAGCAACACTATTACAAAGTTCTTTGCTTCTTTTTTAGCTTATGGGGTAGCTAATAAGAAAAAGCGTTTTTCGGCAATTGGCCGTTTCTCCGAAGGATTGGCTCCCGTTAAAGGAAAAATCCAATGGGGATACATCAATAAAGGATATGACGTTGTCATCCCTCTAATGTATGAACGGGCTTTCTCTTTTAAAGAAGGATTAGGGATGGTAGTACTCAATTCCCAATACGGATTCATCGACCATACCGGACAGATACGGATTCCGTTTAAGTACGCAGCCGCTCACTCGTTTGAGCAAGAATGCGCACGTGTATGCCACGATGGATTATGGGGACTGATTGACAGACAAGGAAACTACATTCTTCCACCGACTTACAGTCAAATAGAACAATTCGCGGAAGGATTAGCCCTCGTCTCGCTACACAACAAAGTAGGATTCATTAATAAGAAAGGAGAAATTGTCATTCCCCTGAAATATGATAATGGATGCTCTTTCTCTGAAGGATTGGCTGCTGTCTGTATTGAAAGCCAGTCGTCCAAGTGGGGGTATATAAACAAAGACAACCAAGAAGTACTTCCTTTTAAGTACGATATTGCAGAACCCTTTTATAACAACATAGCTCGAGTGGGTCTCTATGGAAAAAGCATGAAAATCAACAAGCAGGGCAGTGAATGTCTATAAAATAACCACTCTACGCATTTATTCATCTCAACACGCGAGGCATTCTGTTCTAAAACATCCCCTTACGAATAACAACGTAAGGGGATTTTTCGTACATTCGAACATGTTAAATCTTTAATACGTAACATTATGATTATCGGAGTACCAAAGGAAATCAAAAACAATGAGAACCGTGTTGGCATGACACCTTCGGGGGTGGCCGAAGTGGTAAAACAAGGGCATCGGGTATTTATCCAACATACAGCGGGAATAAATAGCGGTTTTCCGGATGAAGCATATCAAGCTGTCGGCGCGCATATCCTGCCAACAATAGAAGACATTTACGCCACTGCCGAGATGATCGTAAAGGTGAAAGAACCGATAGTCACCGAATATAACTTAATTAGAAAAGGACAGTTACTATTCACTTATTTCCATTTTGCTTCCGACCGGGAGTTAACTCTTGCCATGCTCTCCAACAAATCAATATGCCTGGCTTATGAAACTGTAGAAGAAGCAGATCACTCATTGCCTTTATTAATTCCTATGAGTGAAGTTGCCGGACGTATGTCTATCCAGGAAGGCGCCCGTTTTCTGGAAAAACCGCAAGGTGGAAAAGGTATTCTTTTGGGAGGCGTGCCAGGTGTTAAACCTGCTAAAGTATTAATTTTAGGAGGTGGAGTTGTAGGTAGCAATGCCGCACAAATAGCTGCAGGAATGGGGGCAGATGTCACTATTACAGATATAAATCTGGCACGTCTGCGCTATTTGAGCGAAACACTGCCGAAGAATGTAAAGACATTGTACGCATCCGAACTAAGAATCAGAAAAGAATTACCGGATGTTGATTTAGTTGTCGGTTCTGTACTGATTCCCGGTGATAAAGCACCACATTTGATTACCAAAGAGATGCTTTCAATGATGCAGCCCGGCACAGTATTAGTGGATGTGGCAATCGATCAGGGAGGATGTTTCGAAACGTCTCACCCGACTACTCACAGCGCACCGACTTATATTGTAGATGGAATTGTTCATTATGCAGTAGCTAATATTCCGGGAGCTGTGCCTTACACTTCCACTCTTGCACTGACTAATGCTACCCTCCCCTACGTAATGGCTTTAGCAAATAAGGGATGGAAAAAAGCCTGCAAAGAGAATCCAGCATTAGCACTCGGATTAAATATCGTAGAAGGAAAAATCGTTTATAAGGCCGTAGCCGACGTATTTGGTTTGAAGTACGAACCTGTCAGCCTATAATTTCACCACAGAGGACACAGAGGACACAGAGGTTTAATCTTTTTAGTAACACAGAGTCTCACGTATTGAGAATCGTATTTATCGCTCTGTTTTACTTACGGAAAGAGAGAGAAGAACTCTGTGTCCTCCGTGTCCTCTGTGGTGAAATAGAAATTATCATTTATCTTTCAAACAAATATTTCTTCTCCACCGCCTGCCAATAAGACTCAACCAATTCGTTCATCACCTCTGCCACCGACTGTCGACGGGATATTATTGCCGAAACCTGACCTATCTCCAGTTCACCTTCTTCCAAGTCTCCTTCAAACATTCCTTTCTTTGCACGTCCTTTTCCTAGCAAGCTTCGTAATTCTTCAGCAGAAGCACCACTATCTTCAGCCTTCTCCACCGCCTCGCGGAAAGCATTCTTTACCAAACGCGTCGGAGCCAGCTTTTTCAATAACAACTTAGTATCTCCTTCACCGAGACTCAAGCAATAATCCTTAAATACCGGACTCGCTGAACTCTCGTCAGTCAGAGCAAAACGGGTTCCTATCTGCACACCTTCGGCTCCCAATACCATAGCAGCCAGTATTCCTTCTCCTGTGCCGACACCTCCTGCAGCTATCAAAGGCAATGTTGTAGCCTCACGTACAGCGGGAATCAAACAGAAAGTCGTTGTCTCTTCGCGTCCATTATGCCCTCCGGCTTCGAACCCTTCTGCCACTACCGCATCTACTCCGGCCTCCTCACATTTTACAGCAAAACGGGAAGAAGAAACAACATGAACAACCGTTATTCCACGCTCTTTCAACCACCCAGTCCACGTTTTCGGATTTCCGGCAGAGGTAAAAACAATCTTCACTCCCTCTTCCACCACAATATTCATGATCTCTTCTATCTGAGGATACATCAAAGGAATGTTTACACCAAAAGGCAATTTCGTGGCCGCATTGCATTTACGGATATGCTCGCGTAAAGTCTCCGGATGCATGGAACCGGCACCGATCAATCCCAGTCCACCGGCATTGCTCACAGCAGAAGCAAGACGCCAACCGCTGCACCACACCATGCCACCTTGAATAATAGGATATTGAATACCCAGAAGAGAAGTAATTCTATTCATAACCAATAATTTATCTATGTGTTAATAGGTTGACATGAGCGCATTGCTACATCAACACATCATTATAACGCCTTCAACGGGCAATCTGTTCAATTGGTTTATTTATCAACACAGTGGTAGAATCTCCATAAGTTCTCAACACTTCCAATGTGCGGGCACGGTTATCCCGTCCCGTCTTATTCCAGAAATCTTTTGTAAAGACAGCCATCAGGTCAAGTCCGCCGATAGTTCCACCATTGATATACACTCCACTCCCACCAAACAAGGGAATAGGTGCATCCATCACTACTGTGTTCACCATCATTCCGTTAGCACGTTCACCCAACTGGCGGAAACGCACCCCACTCGCCTGTATCTCATCCAACGACTTACGCATTCCTTTTGCCATCGGATTGCGTGCCCAGTTTGAATAAGATCTTTGATGACGTATCTCGTAGAAAGGATCACCCCGCCAGGTATTTTTATCGATCTTTATCTTCTTCTGATAGATGGGATCCCAGTTATAGCGGGTATTTGCTTTATATGGCATCAGAGTCAACATCACTTTCGGTTTAGGCAATGCTTCAGGAAGCGATTCGTCAGGCATCATCCAGCTTTTCTCCTCCGACATCCGGGGAGTACCCACTGCGCTTCCGAAATCAATCGACTTCACAGCATCCATATTTAAATGCAACTCCTGGTCACTCTCCAGCAACTTCTTCAAATGCAAAGAATCTTGCGCCGTCCATACTTGCGAATATGCAAATAAAGCAGTCAGACACAGTGCCATCGTTGTTATAAACCGTTTCAATCCATCCATCCTTTTTACTCTTTCATTACCTATATTTCGGAGCACTTCATATACATTTTGCACGTATGAGAAGCTATCTTTTGAGCGTAATAATCCCCCTGTCAGCAGCAAAAGACTACTGATACAAACAAATGTTCCCACATGAATGTTTCCTATTTTTTACTTTCCGAAGGCTCCTCCCCCTTTATTACCACCAACGATAACCCGATCCACAAAGCGGCTCATCGTAGCACGGATCAATTGTCCATCTCGTTTTCGGATATTGGCGTTCTTCCCACCAACTACGATAACAAGCGGCCGCATCGAGTACTTCCTCATCGGTCAGGAAATAGATTGCTTCATAATTTTCAGCATTCGCCAATACCATTTTGCAACCTAATGACGGAGGTGTGCCCTGACGGATAGATTCAATCACCCAAAGCATACACTCACCCAACCGAATCTTACCGTTGTTCATATTATAAACCGACGGAAAAGAAGGGATAATAGTCAGATCTTCTGCATATTTTAAAAGTTCGGGAATGTCCTCTTCCGTGAAATGAGGAACTTCCACTACTCCTTTATCATTCTTCATCTTATACGTACCCGCCTTCAATTGTTTCACAAAAAGGGCAACGTCCGGATTGTTATAATCCATTTCTTCGCTGGTGCATCCTGTAAAAGATACAACCAGGCAAACAGCCATCCACAGCATTAGTAGTGTTTTTTTCATTTTCATAAGGATTAATACGTCATGCGAAGTCCGCAAAGTAAATTAAAATTAGTCGGCCGTTTCGTTCGTACCGTAGCCAATTTCGAATCTGTCTTGAAATGATGCGAAACTCCGGGTTCGGCAAAAACAGCAAGTCGGTCATTAATCTTATAGTTGATTCCAATACCGGCAGTCACTGCCAGCTGGATAGGTTCTTCTTTAAAACTGTTGTCCGGTGCACCGGCAATACATTTATCGGCTATTCCTCCCACAGTAGCATAAAGGTCAACTTTCTTCGTATCTACCAACGTCACGTTCACTTTAACGGGGATTCCCAGATAGTGCAAGTGCTGCCCTGCAGAACGGAGGTTCGAATAGAGCAGTCCGGTTTCTATGCCGAGAAAATCGTTCAACTTACGTTCTACCGTCACCCCTGCGGAAACCGGCATTTTATAAGTACCATTATCTGCCGGAAGTGCTGTACCCACTTGAACTTTCATCGCCCAGCGATGCTTTTTCACCGCTTTGGGTTGAACCGTATTGACATTCGACTGTTCTTCCGGAGCGACAGATGACTCTGTATTACCGTTTGTTGCCTGCCAATAACCATTATGCCCCTGATTAGCATATTGGTTGCCATTTCCCGTAGAAGTAGTGGAAGAAAAAGAAAACGACATGGAGAAAGTGATAGAAAGAGAATCTTCTTCCTCTGTATATTGCGACAGCATACCGTAAGATTTCGGAGCCGGTTTCGGCAACACCGGTTCTACCGGCAGCGGTAACTGATTGACGCGTATTCCATCTCCATCCATCTGTCCTCCATTCGTCACGGCTATCTTTGTAAATGCTTCTTCCATATCTTCCTTTGGAGAGAAATACAAGAAAGTAGCCGACGAGGCTGCCAAAACGAGCAATACAGACGCCGCAGCCGCCACACGGAAGAGCAGAATCCGGCGACGATGCTGGCAAGCCACAGGAATTTCCTGCGAGAGCTCTTCCCAAAAGCCATCCCGTACACTCATCCCGGCATCAGCGAGACGTGTGCGAAACAGATCGGTTATTTCATCATTTTCTTTCTTCATGATTCCTATACTCTTTAATTCTTTTTGCTAACAAATATTTGGCCCGGTGCAACTGCGAAGTAGATGAATGCTCTTTAATGTGAAGCATCTTGGCTATCTCCTTGTGCGATTTCTCTTCAAACACATAAAGGTTGAAAACGGTTCGGCAACCATCCGGCAATTCGGCAATAAAAGCCATCAACTGCTCTTCGGATATTCCAGCCCCTCCTCCCGAATCCGATATATCCGGTATATCGGGAAGCTGCTCTTCATGCACTACCAACTGACTGACTCGTTTCTCCCGTCGCAGGAAATCGAGTGATTGAGTGACCATCACCCGGGTGATCCATGTACAAAGTGAAGACTCACCCCGGAACGAGAAGTTGGTAAAAATCTTGATGAAACCGTCATGCAGTACATCGTGCGCCGCATCCATATCGCCCGTATAGCGGAAACATACCGCCAGCATCTGTTTGGAATAGAGGGTGTAAAGTTCCTTTCGGGCTGAATCCTTTCCTGCCCGACAGCCCTTTATCAGTTCTATCTCGTTTTCCAAAGTCAATTACTTTTTTTAAAATCGAACGTATGTCTGCGTCGTTTGCTTATTAGACGCGAGAATTTGAGGAATGCTGCAAGGAATATTGCTAAAAGAAGTTAAAGAATACGATTCACCACAGAGGACACAGAGTACACAGAGGAACAATGATAGGAAATTCTTCCTATAAAATAAGTTTAAATCCTCTGTGTACTCTGTGTCCTCTGTGGTGAAAAAAAATCAGCACGCTTTGAAACTCATATCCAGTCCTTTCACTGAATGAGTCAAAGCTCCTACAGAGATGAAGTCTACGCCACATTCGGCATAGTCGCGGAGCGTATCAAAGGTGATACCACCCGAAGATTCAGTTTCGTATTTACCTGCCACCATCTCTACTGCTTTCTTCGTCATTTCGGGAGTGAAGTTATCAAACATGATACGGTCTACTCCACCGAGATCAAGAACTTGCTGCAGTTCGTCGAAGCTGCGGACTTCTATTTCTATTTTCAGGTCTTTGCCTTTTTCCTTGCAATATTCTTTGGCACGGGTGATGGCTTTGTCGATACCTCCGGCAAAGTCCACATGATTGTCTTTCAGAAGAATCATGTCGAACAGACCAATACGATGGTTTACTCCGCCACCGATTTTCACTGCCATTTTTTCAAGGATACGCATACCGGGAGTTGTCTTGCGGGTGTCAAGCACACGGGTATTTGTGCCTTCCAACACCTTTGCATATTTACGGGTCATTGTTGCAATACCGCTCATACGCTGCATCACGTTCAACATCAGGCGTTCGGTTTGAAGCAAAGATTGCACTTTTCCTTCCACTACCATTGCTACGTCACCCGGTTTCACTTCTGTTCCGTCATTGATAAACACTTCCACTTTCATGGTAGGATCGAAACGGTTGAAGATTTCTTTAGCAACTTCGATGCCAGCCAACACACCGGCTTCTTTGATAAGCAATTTTGATTTTCCCATTGCCGTAGCGGGAATACATGAAAGGGTGGTATGATCACCATCACCTATATCTTCTGCAAAAGCAAGATCGATCAACTTGTCGATCAGTTCTTTTTCCTTATTCATTGATCTTGTCAATTCTTATTTGATGTATTAAATATTGATTCTGCACTTTCTTCAGGAAACAGTTCACACGAAAGTTCCCATTAGTAGTAGCCAACGTACCGATAACGAAACTTGATTCATCCCGTTTTCCCTGATGGTTCACGTTAAATCCGCTGACTTTATTCTTCGTAAAGAATTCCTGCATGGTAGCTGTTGCTTTCTGTTTGTCAACGTTTGTCGAGCGACCTTGGAGCACCAAGTTTACCTTGTCCCCCATATACTTACTCAGCTCTTGCGAGCTTCCTCTTTTAAATGCCGTTATCACTCCTGCCGGTATCTCCTGCGCCATCAGCAACGAGAGAGAAAGAAGCAAAGCGGTCATTCCTGCAAGCACTCGTTTTTTCATAAATACAAGCTTTTAAGTTGAAGTTTAAAGCTTTAAACTTTCAACTAATGATAGGCAAAGGTAAGCATTAATTGCAGAATAACATAAAAAATGCCTATTTTTGTGCAATAATCAGAATTGTAAACGTATGAAAACAACCCTGCTCGTCGTAGGACGAACCGTAGAACAACACTATATAACTGCGATCAACGACTATATCCAGCGTACTAAACGCTATATCACTTTCGATATGGAAGTGATCCCCGAACTGAAAAACACCAAGAGCCTTTCAATGGAAGTGCAGAAAGAAAAGGAAGGGGAACTGATACTGAAAGCTCTTCAACCGGGCGACGTGGTGGTATTGCTCGATGAGCACGGAAAAGAAATGCGTTCTCTGGAGTTCGCCGAATATATGAAGCGGAAAATGAACACGGTCAACAAACGACTGGTATTCATTATCGGAGGGCCTTATGGCTTTTCTGAAAAAGTTTATCAAGTGGCACACGAAAAGATTTCAATGTCCAAGATGACTTTCTCACATCAGATGATCCGGCTGATATTCGTTGAGCAGATTTATCGGGCGATGACTATATTGAATGGAGGGCCGTATCATCATGAATAGTAACTTATCTCATATACTATTATAAACGAGACAAAATAGACTTTTTAATTTCGTCCCAAGATACATCCACAAACATATAAGGCATTGGCTCCTCCTCCGCATCTTCAAAATAAGCTAAACTTTTCATAGCCATAAAAGAAGATGAGTCAGGATATTTTTGAGAATAGAAATCCAACAGATTTTTCAATGAATACTTTTTCAACAAAAAGTAAATATCTACAAAATCTTTTTTAGTACCTCTCCCTTCAATAGCAGTAATTTTCATTGCCGCAATATCTCTAGGACTTGCCAAACGTATCCCATCTTTATATACGACATCATCAAGCCAAGGATAAGTATAGTTCACGATATCTATTTTAACCTCATTCAATACGTAAATGTGTATATTCTTAGAATCATTTAAGATAGTCAGTGTCCCAAGTGTTCGCAAAGCTTCCTTCAAATCTTGAGAATCTACATTAATCTGACCAAAAAAATCCAAATCGACCGACTTTCGATGTCCTAATTGCAAAGCTAATGCAGTACCACCGACTAGACGAGTATTACAAAGTACAGGTAACTGTTGCAACTGTTTTAAAAGTTCCAGTGTTGTGGATTCGACCGTTGATAAGTGTAACATCTAAATTGTTCTTTAGGAGTTTGTGAAATGGCAGAAAGATAAGCTAAAGCCCGAGGCTCCAATTCACGAAACCCTTTAGCTATTTCGACGATTCTCCCAAGTCCATAATATTGTTTTACAATATTCCAATCTTGCAACATACCATATTCAAGCACTCTCTTTATTATATATTGTGAATGCTTCTCCATATCCAAATCATCTTTATTGACATCCCAAAAAAGATATGTTGAAAATCGAGTAATATATTCTTCCATTATCTATCGTATTGCAATCCTTAATATGACAAAGATAAAAATAAAAAATGAATCGAACGCAAGCTAATAGCTATATTTCACAAAACTGTATTATTCTCTTCTTCATAGATTTTATTAAAAACTCTACAAAGTTTTTTTTCATCCGCAATTAGTTGACGAAGTTCTGCCAACCGTCCGGCATTATCCGATTGGGATATCCACAACTTCAGATACCCTCCTTCTGCATATTTTTCAGTTAGATGTTTCCGAAAACGGGCGTATTGCTCTTCTTTATCCATCTCCGGATAATGAGACAGCCCATATTGTACGGTACGACGTAAAGTGACTTCGGGATCAATAATTCGGTCAGCCTCGGCAACAATCATTCCATAGATTGTTCTGGGAGCCTGTTTATTAGAAGCCCGATGATCTTCTATCGCCTCTTTCATCTGCAACAGCTGCTCATCCGTAAACCAACGCCGCAAAGTTTCGTCCGCTAGCAACACTTTGCCGGAGGTTATATGATGAAATTCACGTCCTTCGTATAATCCCAGGTCATGATAAGCAGCAATGACATAAACCATCGAATAATCGACTTCATAATGTGCCGCTAATTTCAGACTTTCCTCCATAACCTTTTCTACATGGTCTATTTGATGCGCTTTATCAAAGTTAGCGTATTGAGGGATAATACTTTGCCGAACATAGTTTTGCAATTCAACAGGCACATGATGAGTCATATTCGATATTTTTAGCAAGTGAATTCCTTTATTTTTATTATTCCCGATTCATCAAACGATGTTCTGCCATCTGTTCGAACTTTGTTCCCGGACGACCATAATTGGCATACGGATAAATGGAAATACCACCGCGAGGAGTAAATATCCCGGTTACTTCTATGTATTTGGGATTCATCAACCGGATAAGATCTTTCATGATGATATTCACACAATCTTCATGAAAGGCTCCATGACTGCGGAAACTGAAAAGATAGAGTTTCAAACTCTTGCTTTCCACCATTTTTATATCAGGAATGTAGCTGATACGTATTTCGGCAAAGTCCGGCTGTCCGGTAATAGGACACAGACTTGTGAACTCCGGGCAGTTGAAACGTACCCAGTAATCATTTTCAGGATGCTTATTATCAAAGGCTTCCAGTACTTCAGGAGCATAATCTTGCTTATACTCGGTTTTTCTTCCTAACAAGGAAAGTTGGTCTTTTAATTCAGTCATTGCACTCGTTAACTACAACCTCTACCCTAAACAAAAAAATGCATTTCCTCTTTCACCTATCACCGTCCAGTCTCAAACGCTTTATTCATCGAGGTTTCAGTGGTGAAAGATTCATTTTACAACCTATCACCGCATCTATCACCTATCACCATCAACTCTTAACCCACGTTTGCTTTCTCCTCATCTTACTTGTTACGGTGAGTTTCATTGCCTGAAACAATGTGTTTCCCGTGCTGAAACAAAGTGTTTCATTACTTGGAACAAACTGTTTCAAGCCTTGAAACTATAGTTTCAAGCGTTAGAAACTTTAGTTTCCTACCGTTGAAACTCTAGTTTCTCACCGATGAAACAACAGTTTCATGCTGTTGAAACTAATCTAAGCCTATACGTTCCGGATAGAAGCTACTACCATTTATTAATTAGAACGTACCGGTGACGGCAAGTAGTGACAGCAAAATATCAAAATTAGCTGCTGTCACTACTTGCCGTCACAGACTAGACATTTCATAATCAAACACTTACCTACAACAATGTGACAGATGACAACAAAAAAATGCATTTTAATCTCTATGTAGAGATATTATTGATTCTTACTTTTTAAATACTTCTCCAATCCCTCCCGACGTAGTGTACAAGCCGGACAGTGCCCACAACCATCTCCCTGAACGCCATTATAGCAAGTCAGAGTCTCGGTGCGAATCAGTTCCAGCACTCCCAGTTCGTCGGCCAATGCCCATGTTTCTGCCTTATCAATCCACATCAAAGGGGTATGAATCACAAATTGTTCATCCATAGCCAGATTGAGAGTTACATTAAGAGACTTAATAAAGGCATCACGGCAGTCGGGATAACCGCTGAAATCCGTTTGGGAAACTCCCGTTACCAAATGATTAATGCCACGTTCACGGGCATATACTGCCGCGATACTTAGAAAAAACAGATTACGTCCCGGAACAAAGGTATTGGGAACGCTATCTGCTGGTTTTTCCTGATCCATCACCATCGTAGTATCGGTCAATGAATTGTGACCTAACTGTCCGATAAAGGAAACATCCATCACATCAAATTCCACTTCTGCTTTCCGGGCTATCTCCCGTGCAAGCTCCACCTCTTTCTGATGCTTCTGACCATACAGGAAACTCAAGGCATATACTTTCTTAAAGTTGCGTTTTGCCCAAAACAAACAAGTAGTAGAGTCCTGTCCACCGCTAAACACAACCAATGCTGCTTCTCTATTCATATTCTATCTTAAATATCTTTGATTTTCAACACATTATAGGAGATATCGGTATCATACACATCACTACCGTCTACCTTCTTAATGGCTTTCACTACACGGATTGTCACCGGAAGGATCATAACTTCATACATGGATTTCAGCACAATCTGAATCCCCATCATGATAAGCAGTTCTTTCCAAGCAATGATTCCGCCAAAAGCTACCGGGAAGAAAATCAGTGAATCGGCAGTCTCACCTACTACAGTAGACCAGATGGCACGGGCCGAAAAGTTACGCCCCTGACTGGCTACTTTCATCTTACTCATCACATACGCATTGAGAAATGAGCCTACCAGAAAAGCCATCAGACTGGCAGCCACGATACGAGGCGCCATGCCGAATACAAAATCAAAATGTTCTTCACCCTCCCAGAAAGGAGCAGCCGGAATGGCAACAGCTATCAACCCAAGAGCAACCACGAAGAAGTTCATGGCAAAACCGCTCCAAATGATGAGCCGCGCTTTCTTGAATCCCCAAACTTCGGCGATACAATCATTAATAATATAAGAAATAGGAAAAACTAATAATCCGGCTGTCACGGTCAGACTACCCACCTGGATTACTTTTGTTTCAAGAAGATTGGCTGCAATGAGACAGACATTAAACAGAATGCCCAGCAGCATAAAGGGTACAGATACTTTCTCTTTCATTATTCCTGTTTTTTACGTGGTGTTCTAGAATACACGACCGCTATTCACGGCATCATACTTTATTTTTATCTTTCGGGGGCAAAGGTATAAGAAAAAAGCGAGAGGGCAAAAAGAAAAGAACAACATTTTAAACACCTATCTTTTTCTACTCATACTATAATCGTTTTGAAATAAGTCAAGTCATAAAAAAACAGGCACGGATTACACGGATTTCACGGTTTTAAGAGATTGGATAGACTATTAAAAACCGTGTTAATCCGCGTAATCCGTGCCTAAAATATATTCCTTATCGTACCATTTAAAGTAATTTTTGGTGCAGTTGTCCGGCTTGTTCATCTGCAACAGTATATAAAAGTGTCCCAACTTATTTTTTAGCGATTATTTATTTTCTATGAGATTGACAAAAAACGACCTTTTCATATCCTTTCTTCTCGAAAAAATATTTATATTTGCAGCGAGGATTGGACCATTATTGACAGCCAATCTTCATGTTTTAGGACATTTAATTTATCTTCGTAGAAAAGTCGCATTTTCGAAGTAGAAGCTAAAATTAGATGTCCGCACTGAACTTATATCCAAATTAAGACATATAAGTGCAGGTGCGGGCATACTATATTTTGCTTCTACGGGCTTGCGACTGCCTCTACGATAGGAATATATGTATCGTCCGTGCCTCTTATTTTATTATAATCCGGCTGCGGCGCATACACTAAAAAAACAAATGAGGTATGACAACAAAACAATGGATTGGCATTGAAGAAGCCGCAGAGAAGTATCAAGTATCTATCAGACGTATCAATACGTGGTGCAAAAGACAGGAAATTACTTTCACAGAAATTGACCATTACCTGATGCTGGATGAAAACAGTTTGCTGGAATGTATCGAACGAAACACACAGCTTGCCCTTACAAATGAAGAGTTTGAACGACGCAAAGAAAAACTCATAAGAGAAAACGAAGAAAATCTATTTATTCTCCAATCATTAGCGCCACTAACCCCAATGATGCGTCTGATAATAAAAGAACTTGCCGGAATGATTCAAAATGAAAACAGAAGACGCATGTTCCTGTTTGTCACACTGGAAGGTAATTTCAAAAAATATGCAGAAGAATCCTGCCAAGATTTCTTTTATATTCGAAGAGAGTTTCAGATACTTATTCGGGATATTCAATCCCGAATCGGATTTCTAAAGACATACAAAGACGAAATGACGTATCTCAAAGCGGCACTGCGACTATACGAAATGAACTTCGGCAGAAATCTATTCAGCAAGAATAGTTTAGAAAAGGAAAGTCCGGCAGCCCGGGAAAAGAAAAATGCCATCCACCTGCTCAATACTCCTATTCGTGACTTTGAGTTTGACCCAAGGTCAAGTCGGGTGCTAGGTGAAAACGGTGTACAGACACTTCGGGATTTATTAAAAATCACCTATAAATACGGATGGAATAGAATAAATAAACTACCGAACATTGGTCCGACCTCACTAAATAAGTTAATCAACCGACTGAAACAGTTGAATATCCTTGATGATGAAGAAGGGTGCTATCTCTATAAATATTTGGATGAATGAAAACAATCATGAAATTTCCCTAACATCGAAATCCTTTTAGTCGCTCTGTTGTTCTAAGTGGATGTTTAATCAAAAAATATATCATGGAACATCAAGTCTTCTTATCGGTTACTACGGTGGGAAGACTGTTTTTTTAACTATTTCGGAGAGCGAAAATATAAAATTGTTTTATCTCTGAAAAAAGAAAACTTCAACAAGCTCCAGTTGTTCGGAGTTTCCGAACAACTAAGGCGATATCTATGCTACTGCCGTGGATTTATCCCTATGTTGAAGATAGTATTAAAACGTTGATGGACGGCATTCAGCAGAAAATAAACAAGCCTTCCCATCAGTCGTCGTATTCTGACAGGAAGGCTAATCACTTTGACCTTAAAACACATCACTCAATCAGGCATCTGCATCAGGAGGAAAAATCTTTCAGTTCCTCTTTCAACCGCTTACGGATGAAAAACAAACGGCTCTTTACCGTTCCCATCGGCAATCCTAATTTTTCGGCAATTTCTCGATACTTAAATCCGGCAACAAACATCTGAAAAGGAACTTTCATTTCTTCCGGTATGGAATGTATCACCCGATACAGTTGTTTCATATCATACGTAAACTCAAACCTGTCGGCATCTTCATCCTCGATCAAATGTTGCTGATTGATAGAATAACTGTCATCAATCAGATTCATTTCGCGAACTGTACGACGATAGTTATTGACAAAAATATTACGCATAAGCGTATACATCCATCCTTTCAGATTCTTACTATATGTAAACTTTTCACGATTATCCAATGCTTGCAACACACAGTCCTGAACCAAATCATTGGCAGAGTCACGATCTGCCGTCAATTTATATGCGAAGCGATGCAAATCCGGTTGTATCGCCAATATTCCTTTAGTAAAATCCACTTTTTCCATCATCGTATTTCTTTTATCTAATTAGTACGATACAAAGATCCGCTTTTTTAGAATCATTATAAATAGCAATTCTTCCGATTAGTTTGGCTATTTTTCCTTTGCCCCTCTCAACCATTTCTTTTTTTAGTTGTTCATTGGGCATTCACCTAAAACTTAACTGATAATGAGAACAAGCTTTAAAATGGTAGCCATGCTACTGGGGATAGGAATTTTTCCCCTCTGTGCTCATGCACAAAAGAAAGTAATCATCGAAGATGAAGAACCCAATTCCATCATGTTTGTTTCGAAGAACAAAGCAGGAGATGAAATCATCCGAATCATGAACGACCGTTCGCAGATGCGTTTCCACGACCCGAATGCTCCCCGCTTCCTGCTCACCGACCAAAAAGGGAAATTTGCCTTGGGCATCGGAGGATATGTCCGTGCAACGGCAGAGTATGACTTTAACGGTATCGTAAATGATGTCGATTTCTATCCGGCATTGATTCCACAACGCGGAAGCGGCAATTTTGCCAAGAATCAATTCCAGATGGACATCACCACTTCTACCCTATTCCTCAAACTGGTAGGACGTACGAAACATCTGGGAGACTTCGTTGTCTACACAGCCGGAAACTTCCGGGGTGACGGAAAAACCTTTGAATTGCAGAACGCTTATGCACAATTCCTCGGTTTCACGATCGGATACAGCTACGGTTCGTTCATGGACCTCTCCGCACTGCCTCCTACCATCGACTTTGCAGGTCCTAACGGGTCGGCATTTTACCGCACCACGCAATTGAGTTATATGTACGATAAGTTGAAAAACTGGAAATTCGGTGTTTCAATGGAAATGCCTTCAGTAGACGGTACAACCAACAATGACTTGTCTATCAACACCCAACGGATGCCGGACTTCGCCACTTCCGTACAGTATAACTGGAATAGTAGCAGTCACGTTAAATTAGGTGCTATTGTCCGTAGTATGACTTACTCAAGTAACGTACATGAGAAAGCCTATTCCGCCACCGGATTCGGGTTGCAAGCATCTACAACATTCAATATTACCAAGAAATTACAGGCATTCGGACAGTTTAATTATGGAAAAGGTATCGGATCTTACCTGAACGATTTAAGTAATCTGAACGTAGATATCGTTCCCGATCCTGATAATGAGGGAAAAATGCAGGTTCTCCCGATGCTGGGATGGTATGCAGGGTTGCAATATAACCTTTGTCCGAGCATCTTTATATCCGGCACATATAGTTTATCCAGACTTTATTCTGAAAACGGATATCCAAGTGAAAATCCGGAATCCTATCGGAAAGGACAGTATTTAGTGGCTAATGCTTTCTGGAATGTAAGCAGTAACCTGCAAGTGGGCGTAGAATATTTAAGAGGATGGCGTACTGATTTCAGTTCTTCAACCCGCCACGCCAACCGGTTGAATATGCTGGTACAGTATTCTTTCTAAACTAACATAGAACAGTAAAACAAAAAAGCCGTCTCGAACATGGTGTCGAGACGGCTTTTCTATACATATAAAGGATTAGAAATCTAGAACTTATAGTTCACACTCACACCAAATACTTTATTGGTACGGCTATAAACGTCTTTATCAATAGATGCACCTAATCCACGTACATTTTCTTTAGTGTAATCACTATACGTAGTCCAGAAATAAGCAACATCAAGGCTCAATGCCTGCGTGAAATTAATACGGCCTCCGAAACCAACTGAATAAGAATCACAAGAAAAACTTGTATCTGATTGGAAAGCATCGCTCAATCCGTAGTCTGTTTTCTGATAACCTCCACTGACTGTGAACAGTTTATTGATATCCCATTCGACACCCGCCAAGTACTCGTGTGTACCATGTTTCAGTGTTTTCTGCTTACCATCCGCCATACCGGCATTCTTATCATCAAAGAAGTGATATTCTACCGAAGCTCTCAATGATGGCAAGATCTCATAACTTGCAGCTAAAGAAAGCATAGCAGGAAGATCACTCGGAGTGTTCACACCATTCTGATAAGGTGCCATAAAATCTGCGGCAGCAGCTGGAGCAATTATTTCATGTGTATCATTCTCAATATTCATATTGGCTTTGAACTCATACTTTGCAGCCAGATTCAACTTACCGAACTTAGCATCAATACCAATAATCGGTGTCAATCCCCAACCTGTCTGATCACAGTCCAGTTTAAGTTTCGCATCATTCAGCTGCTGCGATTTTTGCAATGCTGCCTGTTTTGCCTCATCTAAAGACATACCGCCAAGCATAAGTTGTTTTACGATCTCAGCACCCAACTGTTCTGCTACACCCTCTTTCAAATTGATATCAAGGAAACCTTTATAGCCACCCGTAAAATAATTCATACGTGCACCAGCAAAAACAGCGAAGTGCTCATTAATTTTATAGCTTGCTCCTAATTGAAAACCATAAATATACTGACGACCTTCCATAGCTGAATTGATAGTATATTGATTAGGAGTCAACATCCCCTGACCTATTGTATTTACCAGACTAATAGCAGCCGCATCAAACATAGGTAAGCCTTTATCAAATGAAGCTTTTCCGCCACCACCTACAATGGCAAAGCTACCGGAAAACGCCCAGTCACCTTTCTTATATACAGCATGTATGGAAGGAATAACGGGAGCAGAAGCCTTTCCTTCATACTTACGCACGGTAGTTTGTCCATCCAAGGTCCATAAAGGACTTGTTGCAGCAATATCACGGGTTTGATATGCACTTTGAATTGTAAGTGCTACTTGAAGACCATCTTTGGGAAGAAATGCCAGTCCGGCAGGATTACTATAAACTCCATCAACATCGATGGAAGCGCCGCGGGCTAACATACGTAAGAAAGCAGCATTCTGATTCGTATTGGTTAGATAATCTCCGGCAAAAGTTGGAATTGAAACGATCAACATTACAAGACCAATCAACGAAATTTTTCTCATCTAAATCTTTTTTAAAATTATTTCGGCGCAAAGATATAACAATATTGCACAGGGAGCATATATTTGTGCATTTATTTTCATTTACCCACCATTTTAATTGAAAAATTAAACTGTTTCTAATGAAACAATCTGTTTTTCGAATGATGGATTGATTAAACAAATTCACCTGTTCCAACGTTTAAATATTATATAATTTATAGAATAATATTATGGCCTATACAATTGCATTTTTCGGCACAAAGCCTTATGATGAGTCCTCTTTCAATGACAAAAACAAAGAGTTCGGGTTTGAGATACGCTACTACAAAGGACATCTGAATAAAAACAACGTACTACTGACACAAGGAGTGGATGCTGTCTGTATCTTTGTGAACGACGTTGCCGACGCAGAAGTAATCCGTGTGATGGCAGCCAACGGAGTAAAATTATTGGCACTACGCTGTGCCGGATTTAATAATGTAGATTTAGATGCTGCCGCCGCTGCCGGAATTACCGTAGTACGGGTTCCTGCCTACTCTCCTTATGCCGTTGCAGAGTACACCGTAGCTCTTATGTTATCGCTAAACCGGAAAATCCCCCGTGCTTCCTGGCGTACCAAAGACGGCAATTTCTCCCTGCACGGCCTGATGGGATTCGACATGCACGGAAAAACAGCAGGCATCATCGGCACAGGAAAAATAGCGAAAATACTGATTCACATCTTAAAAGGGTTTGGAATGAACGTATTGGCTTACGACCTCTATCCGGACCATAACTTCGCCCGTGAAGAACAAATAGTTTATACTTCATTGGACGAACTATATCACAATTCGGATATCATCTCCTTACATTGTCCGCTCACCGAAGCGACCAAATACCTGATTAATGACTACTCTATCAGCAAAATGAAAGACGGAGTAATGATTATCAATACCGGCCGTGGACAGCTGATTCATACCAACGCACTGATCGAAGGATTGAAGAACAAAAAAATAGGTTCTGCAGGACTGGACGTATATGAGGAAGAAAGTGAATACTTCTACGAAGATCAATCCGACCGTATTATCGACGATGATGTACTTGCCCGTTTGCTTTCATTCAACAATGTGATCGTCACTTCTCATCAAGCTTTTTTCACACATGAAGCGATGGAGAATATTGCTGCGACCACCCTGCAAAACATAAAAGATTTTATCAAACATAAGCCTTTGCTAAATGAAGTGAAGAAATAAAACTTTTAAGCTCCTTTCTTTGTTTACAAAACATATAAACAAATAAGAGAAAGGACAGATTTTATGAAAAAAGTAATACATAAAGCAGATACAAGAGGACATTCCCAGTATGACTGGTTGGATAGTTACCATACTTTTAGTTTTGACGAATACTTCGACTCCAATCGTATCAACTTCGGTGCCCTTCGCGTATTGAATGATGATAAGGTTGCACCCGGAGAAGGTTTTCAGACTCACCCGCATAAGAATATGGAAATCATCTCCATCCCTCTGAAAGGACATCTGCAACATGGAGACAGCAAGAAGAACAGCCGCATCATTACTGTTGGAGAAATTCAGACAATGAGTGCCGGAACGGGAATCTTCCACAGTGAAGTGAATGCAAGCCCTGTAGAACCGGTAGAATTCCTGCAGATCTGGATTATGCCGAGAGAACGGAACACCCGTCCCGTTTACCAGGATTTCAGCATTGCAGAGCTGGAACGTCCGAATGAACTGGCAGTCATCGTATCTCCCGACGGCAGTACACCTGCTTCCCTTTTACAAGACACCTGGTTCTCAATCGGTAAAGTTGAAGCCGGAAAGAAACTGGGTTATCATATGCATCAAAGTCATGCAGGCGTCTATATTTTCCTCATTGAGGGAGAAATTGTAGTAGACGGCGAAGTATTGAAACGCCGCGATGGTATGGGTGTTTACGATACCAACAGTTTCGAACTGGAGACACTGAAAGATTCACATATCCTATTAATAGAAGTACCTATGTGATTCCATCATTAGAAATTAAGAACTAAAAACAGCCAGATAATCTTATGGCGAAATTAAACATAGCAGATATCCGACAGGAATATACGAAAGGCGGGTTGCGGGAAAGTGAACTTCCCGGCGACCCGCTTTCGCTTTTCAATCGTTGGCTACAAGAAGCAATTGAGGCAGAGGTGGACGAACCGACTGCAGTCATTGTAGGAACCGTATCTCCCGAAGGGAGACCGTCTACCCGTACCGTATTATTAAAAGGGCTCCATGATGGAAAATTTGTCTTTTATACCAATTATGAAAGCCGTAAAGGCAGGCAATTGGCACAAAATCCGTATATCTCCCTCTCTTTTGTGTGGCACGCCCTCGAAAGACAAATACATATAGAGGGAATAGCGACGAAAGTTCCTCCGGAAGAATCGGATGAATATTTCCGGAAACGTCCTTATAAAAGTCGGGTCGGTGCACGAATTTCTCCCCAAAGTCAACCTATAATAAGCAGAATGCAATTAATACGGTCTTTTGTCAGGGAGGCAGCCCGGTGGATCGGAAAAGAAGTGGAAAGACCTGATAATTGGGGCGGATACGCCGTTACCCCAACAAGGATTGAATTCTGGCAAGGACGTCCCAACCGTCTGCACGACCGTTTTCTATATACCCTGCAACCGGACGGGGAATGGAAAATCAGTCGTCTTGCTCCTTGATTTCGTCGATTTTTCTTGGCAACTCCAACTAGAATACGTAATATTGCAACTATAAAATAGTCAGCTTATGACACTGGATTATATTTATCACAGCGGTTTCGCCATCGAAATGGAAGGTGCAACCGTTATCATCGATTACTACAAAGATTCTTCCGAAACGGAACATAACCGGGGAATCGTACATGATTATCTCCTGAAAAGGCCGGGTAAGCTATATGTATTGGCCACCCATTTCCATCCCGACCACTTTAACCGTGAGATATTGACCTGGAAAGAACAACGCCCCGACATTCAATATATTTTCTCCAAAGATATCTTGAAATCCCATCGTGCCAAAGCCGAAGATGCTTTCTATATTAAAAAAGGAGAAACATACGAAGACGAGACAATTCGTATCGATGCTTTCGGCTCAACGGATGTCGGCAGTTCGTTCCTGCTTCACCTGCAAGATTGGAGTATTTTCCATGCCGGCGACTTGAACAACTGGCATTGGAGTGAGGAATCTACTGAAGAAGAGATCCGAAAAGCCAATGGTGATTTCCTTGCAGAAGTTAAATATTTAAAAGAAAAAGCGCCAAACATCGATTTAGTACTATTCCCGGTGGATCGGAGAATGGGAAAAGATTACATGAAAGGGGCAAAACAGTTCATCGAACAAATAAAAACTACTATATTTGTGCCCATGCACTTCAGTGAAGATTATGAGGGGGGAAATGCGCTTCGTAGTTTTGCTGAAAATGCCGGATGCCGTTTTATCAGCATCACCCATCGGGGCGAAAGTTTTGAGATTACCAAATAAACACATGATAATTATGAATAAATTTACGATTCTGTTTCTTACCCTGTTCCTTGCATTGCCGATGGCGATGAAGGCAGATTCTGCAAAAGAGAAGAAAGACGACACCAGGTACCTTGTAGGAGCTGTTCCTGAAGTAGATGGTAAAGTAGTATTTTCCAAAGAATTCCAGATTCCCGGAATGAGTCAGGCACAAATCTACGACACAATGACAAAGTGGATGGACGAACGTCTGAAAGAAAATAAAAATATTGATAGCCGCATTGTTTTCTCTGACGAAGCAAAGGGGACAATTGCCGGTGTTGGAGAAGAATGGGTTGTTTTCAGTTCAAGCGCCCTTTCATTAGACCGTACACTGGTCAACTATCAGATTACCGTAACCTGTAAACCCGGCAACTGTCTGGTAGAGCTTGAGAAAATCCGTTTCACTTACCGTGAAACAGAGAAATACAAAGCAGAAGAATGGATCACCGATAAATATGCGCTCAATAAAGCAAAGACCAAATTAGTGCGCGGCTTAGCTAAATGGCGTAGAAAAACTGTAGATTTCGCAGATGATATGTTTATGGATGTAGCAGTAGCTTTCGGAGCACCTGATACTCGTCCGAAGACAGAGAAAAAGAAAAAAGAAGAAGAGCAACAAAAAACATCTGTTGTGGCCGCTGCCGGTCCGATCATTATCGGTCAAGGAGGTAAAGTTACCACTACCGAATCTGCTCAAACCACCATTCCTGCGGCTACTTTGACTCCCGCCACTCCGGCTACCAAAGTTGCATCCGACGCATCCGGTTATACAGAAATTGATTTGAAACAAATTCCGGGCGAAGTATATGCTTTAATGGGAAGTGGCAAATTAGTGATCAGCATCGGAAAAGATGAGTTCAACATGACCAATATGACTGCAAATGCAGGTGGTGCATTGGGTTATCAATCAGGAAAAGCTGTTGCATATTGCACACTTTCACCCGATCAACCTTATGACGCAATAGAAAAGGCAGACAGCTATACACTAAAATTGTATGCTCCGAACCAAACAACTCCTTCAGCTGTTATCGAATGTAAGAAAATGCCTTCACAGATAACTCCGCAAGCCGGACAACCCCGTACCTATGTTGGAGAAATTGTGAAACTCTTAATGAAAAAATAAGGAAAATTGCAACAATGGAAATAAAAAGTAAATTTGACCATTTTAATATCAACGTTACAAACCTGGAGCGGAGTATCGCTTTTTATGAGAAAGCACTCGGCTTAAAAGAACATCATCGGAAAGAAGCATCCGACGGTTCATTCACACTGGTTTACCTGACAGATAATGAAACGGGATTCCTATTGGAATTGACATGGCTCAAAGATCATACTGCTCCATACGAACTGGGGGAAAACGAAAGTCACCTCTGTTTTCGTGTAGCCGGTGATTACGATGCAATCAGGGCCTATCACAAAGAAATGAATTGTGTATGTTTTGAGAATACTGCCATGGGGCTTTATTTTATTAACGACCCGGATGATTACTGGATTGAAATACTTCCACAGAAGTGATTTTATATAAAAAGGTGGGGCAGGATAATTATCCTGCCCCACCTTTTTTATATATAGAACGCTGTTTCTAAAAAACAAAGGATAGCCCTAAAATTGCCGACATTATAAAAAAACTACCAAGAACAAAATGGCTAATAAACAGCCTCATTATTTGCATGCTTGGCAACACAAACATATCATCTTTCTTATTTTTATCATACAATATGACAACCTTATCACCTACATGATACTGTTTTGGATAAAGATAAACATGACTTTCCCTTTCACTCTTTGGAGCAGAAGGAAGAAATTGGCAACATACCTCTTTTTCTCCCTCCAATTTATATTTTATTTTTGGTATACATACATCAGTAATATTCACACCATCAGACTTTAGTATCTCTATATCCACTACCTTCCCATATGTTTTCTTGCTATACGCTTTTATTATCTTGCAATGAATTATCCACAAGATTCCCATTTGCAGAACAAGAAAAGCACCTCGCAATAGAAGTATAACAGCAACTATACAAACTATTATATTTATAAACATACTTTTATTTTTTATGTCGACTAGCTCTTTTCTTCCGGATATCTGCTTTCATCTTCGCTGCACCCGAACCATGCTGTCCACGAATATACGTCGCTTTTTTCGCTTTCGTTTTCACCTTTTCCTCTTCTTTGGGCTTATCTTTCTTACCTTTAAAAACGATGCCACCCATGATTGCTTCTTCTATACTCATATAATCATTTATTAGTATTCAATATTTCCGATGGCAAAGATAACCCTTTTCTGCGGATTTATTTATCTTTGCAAAGTTAACAATCGTAACCACCAATGGCAACAACAATTCTTTCTGCAGAAAAGGACCCGATGGGAGCCGCTATTTCTGACTATTTCAACCATCACAGAGCTGATCGTTTGCGGGTATTTTCTTCTCAATTCGAAGAAGATGAAATTCCC
Source organism: Bacteroides sp. L008 (assembly GCF_040812255.1). NCBI lineage: Bacteria > Pseudomonadati > Bacteroidota > Bacteroidia > Bacteroidales > Bacteroidaceae > Bacteroides > Bacteroides sp. L008. Next base: position 2,208,589 of record NZ_JBFNXO010000001.1, read on the forward strand.
GTCAAAGAACTGTTTCGTAATATACAGTCTATGCCTATACTAGAGCGTACCGCCCTGCAAATGGCTACCGGACGGATTTTGGATGTAGGTGCCGGAAGTGGTTGCCATGCGCTGGCACTTCAGGAAATGGGAAAAAACGTATGCGCCATCGACATTTCTCCCTTATCTGTCGAAGTAATGAAACAACGCGGAGTGAACGATCCCCGCCTCATCAACCTTTTTGATGAAACATTTTCCGAAACATTCGATACGATCCTAATGCTCATGAATGGTTCCGGAATTATCGGACGGCTGAATAATATGCCCGTTTTTTTCCAACGGATGAAACGTATTCTCCGCCCTGGTGGATGCATACTTATGGATTCCAGTGATTTGCGTTATCTTTTTGAAGAGGAAGACGGTAGCATAGTCATCGACCTTGCCGGAGATTATTACGGAGAGATTGACTTCCAAATGCAGTATAAAGATGTAGAAGGAGACACATTCGACTGGTTATATGTAGATTTCCAGACTCTTAGCTTATATGCTTCCGAATGTGGTTTTAAGGCAGAATTGATAAAAGAAGGAAAGCATTACGATTATCTGGTCAAACTTAGCATTGCTTGAAAATACATCATCATATAGTGACGGTATGCACTCCGGATAGCGTCACTATATAACCAAAATAGTAACGCCATCACATCAGGATAGCGTTACTATTTTTATATACTCATACCTGTTCCGTTAGAAACATCTGATGAGGGTTTTCTTTCATTTCAGCATTTCATTAATTGCCTGCACAAGAGAAGCAAACTCTTCCTCATTATATAAACGAGTCAGCTTTACAATTTTCCCTTCCTTATCAATCAACACGTTTCTCGTTATTCCGGATTCACGTAATGCATATTTCGCAAAAATATCAGCTCCCGGATCCAGTCCTAACGGATAAGTGACTCCGGTAGATTTAGCAAAAGCCAGTACTTTGTCAAGCGGTTCGTCACGGTCAATGCCAATCAGAGCAAAGTCTGCATTATTTTTATGCTTCAACCAAATATCCTTCTCGATAAACGGCATTTCTTTACGGCAAACTCCACACCAGCTTGCTGTGAACTGCAACATGACTACTTTACCACGAAGGGAAGATAAACTCACTTGTTTCCCATCTGTCAAGGTAATCGTGAAATCCGGAGCCATCTCTCCTACCCGGACAATATATCCTGTACTATCTGCCTGAACAGATTTTGCATCCGCAGCTACTTCTACACTATCTGTTGCAACTTCAACATTCGCCGTTCCTTTCTTCTGTCCGGAACAAGCCCATATACCTATGGCTAAAAGCGCCATACTACATACATTCATAATTTTCATTTTCATCTAATCATTGGTAACTTTGCAAATATAAAAAAAGTATGCGATGTATTTGCATTTTTAAAAGAAATTCATACCTTTGCACCCGCAAAAGAAAAATGCCTCTTTAGCTCAGTTGGCCAGAGCACGTGATTTGTAATCTCGGGGTCGTTGGTTCGAATCCGACAAGAGGCTCTCCAGAATGAATGCTGTTTATCACATCAGATAAGCAGCATTTTTTTATTAATTACCGTTACATTTCAAGTAGCAAGTCTGGGTACACGTTGAAAAAAAAGCGTTTATCGGTGCATCGTAAATAAACTTATCCAAAGCTTGCGCCCCTATTTGCGTCCTCTTCAAAAACAAAAAGCTCCGAAACCCTTTATTATAAGTAGTTTCGGAGCTTTGCTTGAGGTTCCTGGCGGATTCGAACCGCCGTACACGGTTTTGCAGACCGCTGACTAAGCCACTCATCCAAGGAACCATTATTTCTCGTTTGCGGTTGCAAAGGTAGTACAAATTTTGAAACTACCAACTATCCGCAGCAATTTTTCTTTGTACTTTTTTTCTTTACATCACACTCTCCGCGTTTCTTGTCCATCATATCCTTTAGTTCACAGCCACTTACACAGCTATCGCAAGGATTCTGATTTTCTCGCGTACGACGAAAAAAAAGAAATATTCCATATATAACGCGGGCAATACAGAGTACAACCAGTACTCCGACTACCCAATCTTGCCAATTATTCATACAAACAGTCCTCCAATCTGATAAACAGCAAATGATACAAGCCAAGCCAAGCCCGTTGTGTAACAAGCAGCAAAGAGCGCCCATTTCCAACTACCCGATTCCTGTTTTATAGCCGCTATCGCCGCAATACACGGAAAGTAAATCAATACAAACAACATATAACAGAAAGCAACCAATGGAGTAATCGGAATTCGTTCTGCCAAACTTACCGAATCAGCATCCGGATCATCTGCATATAAGACACCTAATGTACTTACTACCAACTCTTTCGCTCCCACACCGGAAAGCAAGCCAATACCTAGTTTCCAATCAAATCCCAGTGGTTTTATAACCGGCTCTATGCCACGCCCCAACTGGCCGATATAAGAATTTTCCTGCTGTTCAGCAGCCGTTTCATAAGCATCATGATTCGGATAATATCCCAGGAACCAGATTATAATAGAAGCAATCATAATAATTCCTCCCATCTTTTTCAAATACTGCGCTCCCTTTTCCCATGTGTGACGGAAGATCGATTTCGCTGTCGGCATCCGGTAAGGTGGAAGCTCCATCACAAATGGAGTATCATCACCTTTCACCAAAAACTTGCTAAATAAGCGGGCCATTACCACAGCCAATACAATACCAATCACATAAATACTTAACAACACCAGACTTGCATTGTTCGGGAAGAAAGCACCCACCAACAATAAATAAATCGGCAGACGCGCACTACAAGACATCAAAGGATTCACCAACATTGTAATAAGGCGGCTCTTCCGGTTCTCAATAGTACGGGAAGCTATAATAGCAGGCACATTGCACCCAAATCCCATAATCAAAGGTATGAATGATTTTCCGTGCAATCCCATTTTATGCATGATCTTATCCATGATAAAAGCCGCACGAGCCATATAACCCGAATCTTCCATAAGAGAAATGCAGAAATACAAAATCAAGATATTCGGCAAAAAGACAATAACCGCTCCTACCCCACCAATAATTCCATCAATCAGCAAATCTTTAAATGGACCTTCTGCCATATTATTGCGCAACAAGTCACCAATCTGCTCAACAACCCATTCAATCCCCATCATCGGATATTCTCCAATGACAAACGTACCTTCAAACATCAGATACATAAAAAGGAAAAAAATAGGAAATCCCCAAACACGATGAGTTACGATCGAATCCAGCACTTTCGTTGTCTGCGCCTGCTCCAAGTGATTATCTGTGAATGTCTCTTTCAGTGCACCGCTGATAAATCCATATTTAGCATCCGTAATAGCCGATTCACAATCCTCATTCATTGTGTCCTGAACACGCTTCGACATCTTGTCACGGACATGGAATATCTCATCCGCATTTGGCAATGTGCGCACAATACGTTCAATATCAGGATCATTCTCCAACAATTTAATGGAAAGGAAACGGGTAGAATATTTATGCCGGATAAATTCGTTCTTAGACACTTCACTTTTTACAGCCTCAATCGCTTTTTCGATATCAGGTCCATGATTAATATGAATATGTCGGAAGACACGTCCCGTCTTTTTGTGTTCACGCACATAATCTTCCAAATGCTCTTCCTCATGTTTCTTGCGATCCACCAAGGAGTCATGCCATTCAGTCAAATCCTTAAGAACTTCCGGATTCATATTTCCCTGTTTGTCGAAGAAGTCTACTCCTTCATACAGATTGATAACAACATGAAACAAGGTGTCCAATCCACGATTTTTCTTACTGACAGTAGGCAACATCGGCACCCCGAACAACTTGCTCAACAGATGATAATCCAAGGTATTTCCACTGGCTTCCAACTCATCATAAATATTCAGAGCTACTACCATGCGGACATTCATATCTATCAATTGGGTAGTCAGATATAAGTTTCGCTCCAGATTGGAGGAATCGACCACATTAATAATCACGTCCGGAGTTTCATCGATAATATGACGACGGACATAGATTTCTTCCGGCGTATAAGCAGACAAAGAATAAGTTCCCGGCAAATCGACAATACGGAAATGATAGCCTTCGAAATCAAAATAACCTTCTTTGGCATCCACGGTTACACCGCTGTAGTTTCCGACATGCTCATGAGCACCGGATGCAAGATTAAACAGAGAAGTCTTGCCACTGTTCGGGTTTCCGACCAAAGCAACATTGATGGTACGGCGTTTACCTAACGCCAACCGTTTCATATCTTCTTCTTTTACTGAAAGGTCTTCAGGCAATCCTTCATGATAAACGGTCTTTTCGGCCAGCTTCTTTGCTTCCTCCTCGCTGATCACTTCGATCATTTCAGCTTCCTGACGACGAAGAGAAATTTCATAACCTAAAACTTTATATTTTATGGGATCTTTTAGCGGGGCATTCAACAGCACTTCAACCGTTTTACCTTTAATAAAGCCCATCTCCACAATACGTTTACGAAAACCACCGTGCCCCAATACCTTTACAATAACACCTTTTTCTCCTGTTTTTAATTCGGACAAACGCATAACTCTCAAAATTTTTGGCAAAGATAATTCATAACTTCGGAGCATGCAAATTATTTAGAATGTTTTTAAATAGCAGCCTTTTTCATCCTCTAAAAGATTCAGAAAAAATAAAAAAACTTATTGATAAACTCGTATCTTTGCAGGCATGATACAACAACGCGTTACAAAATATATAGAAAAAGAACATTTGTTCTCACCGGATGATAAAATCCTGATCGCATTGAGTGGTGGTGCCGACTCGGTAGCATTGCTATATATTCTGCATACAGCAGGTTATCATTGCGAAGCCGCACATTGTAATTTCCACTTGCGAGGCAAAGAGTCAGACCGGGACGAGTTATTTGTCCGCCAACTTTGCGAAAAAATGGAAATCCATTTACATACCATTGATTTCAACACGACCCAATATGCAACGGAAAAACATATTTCGATTGAAATGGCCGCACGGGAACTCCGCTACCAATGGTTCGAGAAAATTAGAAAAGAATGTCAGGCAGATGTTATAGCTGTGGCCCATCACCAAGATGATAGCATAGAAACTATACTACTTAACCTGATTCGGGGAACAGGAATTACCGGTCTGTTAGGAATCCGCCCCCGTAATGGAGCCATCGTACGCCCTCTGCTTTGCATCAACCGGGAAGAAATAATTCGTTACCTGCAAAACATCGGACAAGATTATGTGACAGACAGCACCAATCTGGAAGACGAATATACCCGTAATAAGATCCGGCTCAACCTCCTTCCCCTCATGCAGGAAATTAATCCGTCAGTCAAAAACACTCTGATAGATACAAGTAATTATCTGAATGATGTAGCCACTATATATAATAAATGTATAGAGGCGACTAAAAAGAAAATCATTACAGCAGAAGGTGTCCGAATCAGTGATTTGGTTAAGGAACCGGCACCCGAAGCTATCTTATTCGAAGTCCTGCATCCTCTAGGATTCAATTCCGCACAAATCAAAGATATCGCCCATTCGCTTCATAGCCAACCGGGCAAGCAATTCTGCAGCAAAGAATGGAGAGTGATAAAAGACAGAGAATTCTTATTAATAGAAACCATTGAATCTGAAAATGAGGTTCTTCCTCCTTTTCAAATCATCAAAGAGGAAAGAGAGTACACCCCGGATTTTCTCATTCCACGTGAAAAGGAAATAGCCTGTTTTGATGCCGACAAACTGAATGGAGAAATTCATTACCGGAAATGGCAACCGGGAGACACTTTTATCCCTTTTGGAATGAAAGGAAAGAAAAAAATAAGCGATTATCTGACCGACCGCAAATTTTCTATCAGCCAAAAAGAACGCCAATGGGTACTCTGCTGTGGAGAACACATCGCATGGCTGATAGGCGAACGAACAGACAACCGCTTTCGTATTGATGAAACGACCAAGCGCGTCGTGATCTACAAAATAGTTTGAGGCAACTTCTGTTTCTTGAAGCAATCTGACAACAAAACTGCAAAAGGGGTATCATATACCCTTGCTTTCCTAACGCAAGCTTTTACACAGGCGCAACATTTAATACATTTAGCCTCATCCGTATGTAGCTCGTCCCCTTTCGTTATAGCCCCTGCCGGACAACGGACCACACACAACCCGCAATGGGTACACAAATTCTCATCTTCCACCCAAGGAGCCCGGGGAAGCGGTGTCCCACTTTTACGTAACTTGATGACTTTCCTCAAAAAACGGAACAAAGGAAAAAATGGCTGACTCGGACGCTTGATAGCACGTACATCCACCGGATAAAGGGTATCCATATTATCAGCTGTCTGTATTTTTTCCATGATTTTCTTCCCAAACTCCACCGCAAAGGCTAAATCCGTTTCATCAGGACGTCCCATTGCAATCGGATATTTGTCGGTACTATATGAATGTTCTCCAATAAAAGTTGCCCCGGCTATTACTTTAAATCCATGAGGAATAGCAAAAGCATCCAGTTCCATTAAAGCTTTTTCATAAGCACGATTTCCATAAACCACTACCAAAACGGTAGGAGTATCCACTCCACGGATATACTGCAAACGCTCCATTGCCAGAGGAGCGACATGTCCTCCATACACAGGCACTACAATAATAGCCAAAGAAGATGTAGGAATCACAATTTCATCTGCAATCTGCTGTGTCACATTGATAGGAAAAATATTTTTTATGCCCGCTCCGTGAACAATCGCCTCCGCAACTTGTTTAGATGTGTGTGTAGGCGAAAAATAAATTAAATGAGCTTCATTTACTGTCATACTATTTTCTTTTATGTAGCAAAGATACACTTTTACGTGGAAAAAAATGTTTGATTGTTCATGAAACCAAAAAAAATTATTATCTTTGCCCCGTTGAAACATTCTACGATTCAACATATACATCCCTAATTCAGAATAAAAAACAAAACGTATGCTCGCATATCTGTAGCCATGAGCTGTAGTAATGCTGTCCATAATTCAGCAAAAAAAGAAATATTAATAACTTACCATACTATATGTATAACATTATCCAATTAAACGACAAAAATCTGTCGGAACTTCAAGTTATTGCCAAAGAGTTAGGCATAAAAAAAGCAGACTCATACAAAAAAGAAGACCTTGTTTATAAAATACTCGATGAACAGGCCATTGTAGGAGCTACAAAAAAAGTTGCCGCAGATAAACTAAAAGAAGAACGCAAAAATGAAGAACAAAAGAAAAAGCGTTCACGGGTAGCTCCTACCAAAAAAGAAGACAAGGTGGTTTCCGCAACAAAGAGTGGAGAGGCTAACAAAACAAAAGAGCCCACTCCTGTAAAAGCGGCACCACAACCTTCCCAAAAAGAAGAGAGTACAAACAAAGAAAAAGAAACTGTTGTTGTAGAAGCTAAAGCAGAAAACACTGCTACTCCCAAGCGTAAAGTAGGCCGTCCTCGTAAGAACTCTGACGCAGAAGAGAAAAAAGAAGTAGAAAATGCAAAACCGGCAGCACCCAAAGTAGTGGAGTCTAAGCCTGTTGTTGCAGAGAAAGCTACTGGTACTGAGGAAAAAACGGCTCCGGTACAACAGCAAACAGCCGAGAAGAAAGCAAAAAACAAACCTGCATCAGAAGCGAATAAGCCTGTTGCAGAAACAAATAAACCGGCTGCAGAACCTAACAATCCTGTTGTAGAGAAAAAGGTTATAGATAAACCACAAAAGAAAGCTGCCCCCGTTATCGACGAGGAAAGTAATATCCTGTCCAACGTTGACGACGATGATTTTATTCCAATCGAAGATCTGCCTTCTGAAAAAATAGAGCTTCCTACCGAACTATTCGGAAAATTCGAAGCTACCAAAACAGAATCAGCACAGACAGCACCGGAACAATCACCTCATCCTCAACAGCAACAACAATCTCAACAGCAGCAATCCCAGCAGCAACGTCCGCGTATTGTTCGCCCACGCGACAATAACAACGGCAATAATAATGCTACTAACAATGGCAATAACGCCAATAATAATAGCAATAATAATTTCCAGCGTAACAACAATAACCAGAATCAGGCTCAGATTCCAAATCAAAATCAGAACCAAAACCAACAACGCTTACCGATGCCACGTGCCGCTCAGCAGAACAATGCGGGTGAAAATCTTCCGGTACAACAACAGCAGCAGGAACGCAAGGTTATTGAACGCGAAAAGCCTTATGAATTCGATGATATTCTCAACGGAGTAGGCGTTCTGGAAATTATGCAGGATGGATACGGATTCCTCCGTTCTTCCGACTACAACTACCTTTCTTCTCCGGACGATATTTATGTATCACAGTCTCAAATCAAACTATTTGGTCTGAAAACCGGTGATGTAGTAGAAGGAGTTATCCGTCCACCCAAAGAAGGAGAAAAATATTTCCCATTGGTAAAGGTTTCGAAAATCAACGGACGTGACGCAGCTTTCGTTCGCGACCGTGTTCCTTTCGAACATCTGACACCTCTCTTCCCGGATGAAAAGTTCAAACTCTGCAAAGGCGGTTATTCAGACTCTATGTCTGCCCGTGTTGTCGATCTTTTCGCTCCTATCGGTAAAGGTCAGCGTGCATTGATCGTTGCCCAGCCAAAGACAGGTAAGACCATATTAATGAAAGATATAGCTAATGCTATCGCAGCCAACCACCCGGAAGTTTACATGATTATGTTGCTGATTGATGAACGCCCGGAAGAAGTAACTGACATGGCTCGCAGTGTTAATGCAGAAGTAATCGCTTCTACTTTTGACGAACCGGCAGAACGTCACGTAAAAATTGCAGGTATCGTATTGGAAAAGGCAAAACGTCTGGTAGAATGCGGTCACGACGTAGTTATCTTCCTTGATTCTATCACTCGTCTGGCTCGTGCATACAATACAGTATCTCCTGCATCCGGAAAAGTTCTTTCTGGTGGTGTGGATGCAAATGCACTTCATAAACCAAAACGCTTCTTCGGTGCTGCCCGTAATATTGAAAACGGCGGTTCACTGACCATTATTGCTACCGCACTGATCGATACCGGTTCTAAAATGGACGAAGTTATCTTCGAAGAATTTAAGGGTACAGGTAACATGGAGTTGCAGCTCGACCGCAACCTGTCCAACAAACGTATCTTCCCGGCAGTCAACATTACCGCATCCAGCACTCGTCGCGACGACCTGTTGCTTGATAAAACAACCCTTGACCGCATGTGGATATTACGCAAATATCTTGCCGACATGAATCCGATCGAAGCAATGGACTTCGTTAAAGACCGTCTGGAAAAAACCAGAGACAACGACGAATTCCTGATGAGCATGAACAGCTAATCAACAGCAAACTTATAAATGAACGGTGAACAAACTGCGCCATAACAAGTGCAGTTTATTCACCGTTTTCTTTTTCAGTAACCCGTTTTATGACTTATCACCTGCCATTTATCACTTATCATTCAACTCCCATCACCGATAGTCCCCCCCTAACGGCCAGCCAACCTTTCATTTTTGTACAAAATACTTTCATTTGCGTCCAAAACCACTACCTCACCCTTTTTTACGTTTCCTTTTTTCCTATTTTTGCTTCCAAATCAAATATTACTTAATTCTAACCAGTAATGAAAACTATTTATCCATTCATGGGATTAGCCCTGTGCAGCGTGACAGCACAGGCTCAAGAAAAGCCCAATTTCCTGATTATTCAGTGCGACCATCTTACACAACGTGTTGTGGGAGCTTACGGACAAACACAAGGCTGTACCCTCCCTATTGACGAAGTCGCTTCACGAGGAGTTATCTTCTCCAATGCTTATGTAGGTTGCCCTCTCAGCCAACCCTCACGTGCTGCTTTATGGAGTGGCATGATGCCTCATCAAACCAATGTACGCTCCAACTCCAGCGAACCTATCAACTCACGTATTCCCGAAAACATACCGACATTAGGAAGCCTTTTCTCTGAAAACGGTTATGAAGCCGTACACTTCGGAAAAACACACGACATGGGTTCACTTAGAGGATTCAAGCATAAAGAACCGGTAGCCAAGCCATTCACCGATCCGGAATTCCCGGTCAATAACGACAGTTTCCTGGACGTAGGAACATGTGAAGACGCTGTTGCTTATCTAAGTAATCCGCCGGAAGAACCATTCATCTGTATTGCCGATTTTCAGAACCCTCACAATATCTGCGGATTTGTAGGAGCAAACGAAGGAATACATACCGACCGCGCCATCAGTGGAACCCTTCCGGAGCTACCGGCCAATTTCGATGTAGAAGACTGGAGCAATATCCCTAAACCAGTGCAATACATCTGCTGCAGCCATCGCCGCATGACCCAGGCCGCTCATTGGAATGAAGAGAATTACCGTCATTACATTGCCGCTTTCCAACACTATACCAAGATGGTTTCCAAGCAAGTAGACAGCGTATTGAAAGCCCTCTACTCCACTCCTGCCGGAAAAAACACAATCGTTATTATCATGGCTGACCATGGTGATGGAATGGCTTCACACCGCATGGTGACCAAGCACATCAGTTTCTATGACGAAATGACCAACGTACCGTTTATCTTTGCAGGTCCTGGCATCAAACAACAGAAAAAGCCCGTAGACCAAGTATTGACACAGCCTACGTTAGATCTTCTGCCTACCCTTTGTGATTTGGCAGGAATTCCCGTTCCGGCCGAAAAACCGGGAATCAGCCTTGCACCTATATTAAAAGGGGAGAAACAGAAAAAAACTCACCCTTATGTAGTTTCCGAATGGCATAGCGAATATGAATATGTCGTTACTCCCGGACGTATGGTACGCGGACCGAGATACAAGTACACTCACTATCTGGAAGGTAACGGAGAAGAGCTATATGATATGAAAAAGGATCCGGGAGAACGCAAGAATCTCGCCAAAGACCCTAAATACAGTAAGGTTCTCGCCGAACACCGTGCCATGCTTGATGATTACATCGCCCGCACCAAAGATGATTACCGGAGTTTGAAAGTAGATGCCGATCCACGATGCAGAAACCATACTCCCGGCTACCCCAACCACGAGGGCCCTGGGGCACGAGAGATACTCAAAAGAAAATAAATTATAAAAAAGAGTGAAGATTTCTTTGTAATCTTCACTCTTTTTAGTTCTTTTGCAGATAAACTTACAAGCAAGCAATTCTTATATCAAGTGAAAAAATACAGACGTCATATAATTGCAATAGTCGTAACCGTATTAATATCGGTCACCTTATATGCAGCACGTACAAATTCAGATCGTCTTTCTTTATTACAACCTTTACTTGAATATAATCATCCATTCAGTCCGGACATCCCTATCGACAGCATCATTGCCTGGGAAAAACTTTTAGAACCGGAATTACAAAAGAAACAACAATATCCACTCCTATTTCAAATAAATTTGCTGACCGTTCAGGCCTTGATAGCAGAAGGCAACATCAGTCTTGCCATCAATCAGGCCAACCAGATGTACCAGAAAGCCAAAGAAATGGATTATCCTCTGGGGACAGCACTCGCATTACACGCCATTGGAAATACTTATTTAAGTTCATCAACGCCACAAGCCGCCATCGAATCATACAGGGAAGCATTAGAAGTGATCCGGAAAATCCCTCATGCCAGCCAATATGTCAAAACAATTCTGCCCCAACTCATTCTGACCAAGCTCAAATATCATCAAATGACAGATATAGAAGACAATATCCGGGAACTCGAATCTGTTACTGACAAAGGCGGGAATCCACAAGACGACTTTCATCTAGTTTACTGTCAGGCATTCTACCGTATTCAGACACACCATCTTCCCGAAGCATTAAACCACATACAGCAAGCCAAGCAAATCAGTCAGCAGCATCTGTACCCATATTTTCATTTAATGATTAAATACTTGTACTCTTGCTACTACACTGAATCTAAAGAGTACATTCAGGCATTAACCACACTTGATGAATTACTTTCGCATACGAGAACTACCAACTCATACACATCCTTGCAAGTACAAAAGGATCGTGCCCACATACTTGCCCTGATGGGAAAAGGCAAGGAAGCATGTGAAGCCTATGAAATATTCAATACGTACAAAGACTCTTTGGACGCAATGAATTATATTCGCCAAATCAACGAATTACACACCCTCTACCAAATAGACAAAAACGAACTGGACAACTTAAACAGACAGAAGACAATCCTTTTCTGGAGTTGGTTTACCATCCTATTCATTGTCATACTGATTGTATTTTTCATCCTTTTGGTCAAACGAGGGAATAAAAAACTGCGCCAATCACAACAGGAGCTGGAAAAAGCGAAAAAGCAAGAAGAAAATTCCATCCGGGCAAAGAGCCTTTTCCTTTCCAACATGAGCCATGAAATTCGGACACCACTCAATGCGTTGTCCGGCTTCTCCTCTATCCTGACGGAAGAATCCATCGACAACGAGACCCGGAAACAGTGTAGCGATATTATTCAGCAAAATTCAGAACTGTTACTCAAGCTGATTAACGACGTAATCGACTTGTCCAGTCTCGAAGTGGGCAAGATGAAATTCAAATATGAGCGGTGTGATGCAGTAGCAATATGCAGAAATGTTATCGACATGGTTGAGAAAATAAAACAGACAAATGCAAACGTCCGTTTTTCAACCTCTCTCCATTCATTAGAACTGACGACAGACAATGCAAGGTTGCAACAATTATTAATCAACCTTCTCATCAACGCAACCAAATTTACTCCGCAAGGCTCCATCACCATGGAACTGGAAAAACAGACAGAAGATATAGCACTGTTTTCTGTGACCGACACCGGTTGCGGTATCTCTCCGGAGAATCAGAATAAAATATTCAACCGTTTTGAGAAACTAAATGAAAATGCTCAAGGCACAGGACTCGGCTTGTCTATCTGCCAACTCATTGTCGAACAGCTGGGCGGCAAAATATGGATTGACTCCAATTATAAGGAAGGAGCCCGTTTCCTGTTCACACACCCTATTTACCATGAGCAACCAGGAAAGGAGGAAGCCGAATGAAACAAGTCCTGCTCCTGTTCCTTCTATTATGCTGCGCCTTCTTCACCGGAAAAGCCAGTACCGAGATTGTTTTGGAATCAGATAGCCTGATAAAGGTGTTGCAAACGTTACCATACGATACGACACGGCTGAATGTTCTTAATAAAATCATCAGAATAGAACAAAACAACCAGCAATGTATCCAATATTCAGATGTATTAATGAAAGAAGCATTGCAACTGAGAAACGACAGATACGCCGGTCTGGCCGCTTACTACCATATCTTATACTATTACAATCGTAATAATCAAGACAGTGTAGCGAAATGGCTCACCATAATGGAGCCTCATGCCCGGAAATCAGATTTATGGAATTACTTCTTTGATGCCAAACGTTTCCAGATAGATCTGTACACATTCAACGAACAATATGAACTTGCTATCAACGAATCTCAAAAGATGCAACAACAAGCCTCCCAAAGGAATAGTAACCGAGGAAGTATAGCCGCCTATCAATGCCTGAGCAATGCATATATCGGCAGTCAGCGCTGGGATAAAGGAATAGAAGCACTGGAGACTGCCTACCAGCTACTCACCCCGACAGAAAATCCGGTGGTCCGTATCTCGGTATTATCACAGTTAGTATCCGTTGTCAAAGAAAAGAAGGATAATAAAAAACTACTCAAATATCTGCAGGAACTGGAAAACACCCTTCATAACCATATCAGTGCGAACCCATCTTTAAAAACGGGGTTTGCCGATGTATATCTGTTCAATGAACTGTTCTACAGCTATTATTACCTGAATACCCATCAGCCGCAACAAGCTTATGAACATCTTGTAAAATCTAAAGAATATCTGGATGAGAATACTTATTTCATGTATAAAGTACTCTATTTCGACACATTTGCCAAATATCACCAAGCAATTGGAGACTACCAACAGGCATCGGATTATATCGACACGACACTGTCGATGTTGAAGAAAGACTTCACAAGCGACTATGCCGAACAGCTACTCGAAAAGGCCAGAATATGGAAACAGGCAGGGCAAAGCGAAAAAGCCATCCCTCTGTATGAGGAGGCACTCGCCATCAAAGACTCGACAGCCACTGTACTCTCAAACAATCAGATGGCACAGATACAGAGCAAATACAATATCGAAAAAACAGAACTGGATCAAAAAAGGGAAAACAACCGGCTCCAGCTCACCTATCTGATCTTTATATTTGTTATCCTGCTTCTGCTTTTTATCTTTATGGCGCGACTCTTTATGGTACGGAAAGCACTCAAATACGCAGAAAACGAAATCCGGAAAACAACAGAAAACGTGCGGAAAACCAATGAAATAAAAAATCGCTTCCTGTCCAACATGAGCTATAACATCCGTACCCCGCTCAACAATGTAGTCGGTTTCTCACAACTCATAGCCAGTGAACCCAACATAGACAAGGAAATAAGGCAAGAATACTCAAACATCATCCACAAAAGTTCGGAGAAGTTAATGAGACTTGTCAATGACGTTCTCGACTTATCCCGTTTGGAAGCCCAAATGATGAAGTTCCAGTTGCAAGACTATGATGCCACTACCCTATGTAAGGAAGCATGTTGCATGGCGCAGATGCAAAACGAGAAAACAAGTATCCAGATTGAGTTTTCCAGTGAAACAGACGCTCAAATCCATACCGATATAACACGACTGACGCAGGCCTTGCTTAGCGCACTGGTATACCCGCAAGAACAAAGACAAGCACGAATCATCCGATTCACATTAAACCGGGATGAAGATATGCTCCGTTTCCGGATCACTAATTCACCTTTGGCAGACCATGCATTCGTATCACAGGAAACCATCATCCGGCATGATATAAACCTGTTATTGCTAAAACATTTCGGAGGAAACTATCTCGTCAACGATAAAACTCCCGAAGGTCCGGAAATTGTTTTCATCTACCCCATCGTTTCCGAATCGAAATAAAGCACTATCTTTGCAAAGTGTAAACTTAAACACTTAATTATGTACACCAACAAACAGATTTGGAGTGTCAGTTATCCGATACTACTAAGCTTGCTGGCACAAAATGTCATCAATGTCACCGACACAGCATTCCTCGGACACGTGAGTGAGGTAGCCCTTGGAGCATCGGCTATGGGTGGGTTATTCTATATATGCGTATTCACCATCGCATTCGGATTCAGTACCGGTTCGCAGATAGTCATAGCACGACGCAACGGCGAAGGACGCTATTCGGATGTCGGTCCCGTCATGATTCAAGGAGTCATGTTCCTGTTCGTGATGGCACTGCTGCTATTCGGATTCACCAAAGCATTCGGCGGAAACATCATGCGTTTGCTGGTTTCTTCAGAATCCATCTACGAGGGAACGATGGAGTTTCTGGACTGGCGTATTTACGGATTCTTTTTCTCGTTCATCAATGTCATGTTCCGGGCATTGTATATCGGCATTACACGCACTAAAGTACTAACGATCAATGCCATCGTCATGGCATTAACCAATGTAGTACTGGACTACGCATTAATTTTCGGAAAGTTCGGTTTGCCGGAAATGGGTATCAAGGGAGCGGCTATCGCCTCCGTACTGGCAGAAGCTTCCTCCATTCTCTTTTTCGTCATTTACACATACCTCACCGTCGATTTGAAGAAATATGGTCTGAACCGTCTGCGTACATTCGACCCGGCATTGCTGATGCGGATACTTAGTATCTCCTGTTTCACTATGCTGCAATATTTCCTGTCAATGGCTACCTGGTTCGTATTCTTCGTAGCCGTAGAACGGTTGGGACAACGGGAACTGGCGATTGCCAATATCGTCCGGAGTATCTACGTCGTACTGCTGATTCCGGTCAATGCATTGGCTACTACCACCAACAGTCTTGTCAGCAACGCCATCGGTGCGGGAGGTATCCAGCACGTGATGCCGCTCATCAATAAAATTGCCCGGTTCTCCTTTTTCATCATGCTGGGATTAGTAGCAGTATCAGCATTATTTCCAGAGTTCCTGCTCTCCATCTACACCAGTGAAGCGGCACTCATTACGGAATCCGTGCCCTCAGTATACGTTATTTGTTGCGCCATGCTTATCGCATCTGTAGCCAACGTGGTGTTCAACGGCATCTCCGGAACAGGAAATACACAAGCAGCCCTGTTGCTCGAAACAATTACAATCATCATCTACGGGTCCTACATAGTTTTCATCGGAATGTGGCTGAAAGCACCGATTGAAATCTGCTTTACAATTGAGATTGTGTATTATAGCTTACTGTTGATCACAAGTTATATTTATCTCAAAAAAGCAAAATGGCAAAATAAAAAGATATAAATACAAGAGATTTTTGTACATTTGCAAGCTCAAATAAAGAGTAGACGGAAAAGTCTCTCTTTTGCCCAAGTAAATTGTAATTAGTAATTCGTAATTAAATAACTATGTTCGATAATTTAAGTGAAAGACTAGAACGGTCATTCAAGATTCTGAAAGGTGAAGGCAAAATCACCGAAATCAACGTGGCGGAGACACTGAAAGACGTACGTAAAGCACTTCTCGACGCCGACGTAAACTACAAGGTTGCAAAGAATTTCACGGATACGGTGAAAGAAAAAGCGCTTGGCCAGAACGTTCTTACGGCTGTGAAGCCAAGCCAGTTGATGGTGAAGATCGTGCATGATGAACTTACACAGTTGATGGGTGGAGAGACAGCCGAGATCAATATCGACGCCCGTCCGGCAGTTATCCTGATGTCAGGTTTGCAGGGTTCGGGTAAGACCACTTTCTCCGGTAAACTGGCACGGATGCTGAAAACCAAGAAGAACCGTAAGCCATTATTGGTCGCTTGTGACGTTTACCGTCCGGCAGCTATCGAACAGTTGCGTGTATTGGCAGAACAGATTGAAGTACCGATGTACTGTGAACTGGACAGCAAGAATCCGGTAGAAATCGCACAACACGCCATTCAGGAAGCCAAAGCCAAAGGATACGATCTCGTTATCGTCGATACAGCCGGACGTCTGGCAGTAGACGAGCAGATGATGAACGAGATCGCCGCTATCAAAAAAGCAATCAACCCGGACGAAATTCTGTTCGTGGTAGACTCCATGACCGGTCAGGACGCTGTAAACACTGCTAAAGAATTCAACGAACGTCTGGACTTTAACGGTGTGGTACTGACCAAACTCGATGGTGATACCCGCGGTGGTGCGGCTCTTTCTATCCGTTCGGTAGTGAACAAACCGATTAAATTCGTAGGTACAGGTGAAAAACTGGAAGCAATCGACCAGTTCCACCCTGCCCGTATGGCCGACCGTATTCTCGGTATGGGTGACATCGTTTCATTGGTAGAACGTGCTCAGGAACAATACGATGAAGAAGAAGCCAAACGCTTACAGAAGAAAATTGCCAAAAACCAATTCGACTTCAACGACTTCCTTAGCCAGATTGCACAAATCAAAAAAATGGGTAATCTGAAAGACCTAGCTTCCATGATTCCGGGAGTAGGAAAAGCAATCAAAGACATTGATATTGACGACAATGCTTTCAAGAGCATCGAAGCCATTATTTATTCCATGACTCCGGCAGAACGTTCCAACCCGGAAATACTGAACGGTTCACGCCGTACGCGTATCGCCAAAGGTAGCGGAACGACTATCCAGGAAGTAAACCGCCTGCTGAAACAGTTCGACCAGACACGCAAAATGATGAAAATGGTGACTAGCAGCAAAATGGGTAAGATGATGCCTAAGATGAAAAAGTAATCATTCAATAGATCCAAATCTAATGATAAGTAAGAAGAGGGAGTTTCGGCTCCCTCTTTTTTATACCACTCATCTCTTGACAAAAATTCCAATCCCTTTGGAGAGTTCAGTTATTTATTTTACTTTTGTCCATCACCAATAAATACTCTGAAAATATGACTCTGATAGACGGAAAAGCAATTTCCGAACAAGTAAAACAAGAGATTGCAGCCGAAGTAGCCGAAATGGTGGCTCATGGCGAAAAACGCCCGCACCTGGCCGCTATTCTTGTAGGACACGATGGTGGTAGCGAGACTTATGTAGCTGCCAAAGTAAAAGCCTGTGAAGTATGTGGATTCAAGTCTTCCCTCATCCGTTATGAAAGTGACGTGACCGAAGAAGAACTGCTTGCCAAAGTACGTGAACTGAACGAAGACAACGACGTGGACGGCTTTATCGTACAACTTCCCCTACCCAAACATATCTCCGAACAGAAAGTAATCGAAACAATTGATTACCGTAAAGACGTAGACGGTTTCCACCCGATCAACGTAGGCCGTATGTCCATCGGACTTCCATGTTACGTATCTGCTACTCCCAACGGCATCCTCGAATTGTTGAAACGTTATAACATAGAAACTTCCGGAAAAAAATGCGTCGTACTCGGACGCAGCAATATTGTCGGCAAACCGATGGCTGCCCTGATGATGCAGAAAGCCTATCCGGGCGATGCCACAGTAACCGTATGCCACAGCCGTAGCAAAGACCTGGTAAAAGAATGTCAGGAAGCTGATATTATTATCGCTGCTTTGGGACAACCGAACTTCGTAAAAGCCGAAATGGTGAAAGAAGGCGCGGTAGTTATTGACGTAGGTACTACCCGTGTGCCGGATGCAACCAAGAAATCCGGCTTTAAACTGACAGGTGACGTAAAGTTTGACGAAGTTGCACCGAAATGCTCATTCATCACTCCCGTACCGGGTGGTGTCGGACCAATGACGATTGTATCGTTAATGAAAAATACACTCTTAGCTGGTAAGAAAGCTATTTATCAATGAGACATACCCTGTTTCTGATGATTTTGCTTCTCTCTTTGTCCTGCACCTCCCGGTCGCAGGCAAAGAGAGATTCTATCATTGACACCCTATCGGACGGACTTTCCGACAGCATCTTACCCACCGACACCCTACGCCTCCTTTTTGTAGGTGACCTCATGCAACATCAGGGACAAATCAACGCTGCACGAACATCGACCGGTTATGATTACTCCACATGCTTTGCGTATGTCAAAGAAGAGATAAAAAAAGCCGATCTCTCTATCGCCAACCTGGAAGTGACATTAGGAGGCAAACCTTACAAAGGTTATCCTGCTTTCAGCGCGCCGGACGAATTTCTGACCGCAATTCACGATGCAGGTTTCAATGTTTTAGTGACTGCCAACAACCACAGTCTCGATCGTGGTAAATCCGGACTGGAGAGAACCATTCAATTAATAGACTCTTTAAAGGTTCCACACGCAGGCACGTATATCAACGCTGATGAACGCGAAAAGAAATATCCTCTTTTATTAGAAAAGAACGGATTCCGCATCGCTCTGCTCAACTACACGTATGGAACAAACGGCATCCCCGTTACCTCTCCTAATATCGTGAACTATATCGATACAGCCATCATCGCCAAAGATATTGAAGAGAGTAAAGCAATGAAGCCGGATGCCATCATAGCTTGTATGCATTGGGGAATCGAATACCAGTCACTCCCGGACAAAGAGCAAAAATTCCTCGCCAATTGGCTGATTGAAAAAGGAGTAAACCATATCATCGGCTCCCATCCTCACGTAGTTCAACCCATCGAAGTTCGTACAGACAGCCTGACGAATGACAAACATCTCGTAGTCTATTCGCTGGGAAATTATATTTCCAATATGTCCGCCCGCCGCACTGACGGAGGACTGATGGTAAGAATGGAATTAGTAAAAGACAGCACTGTCCGCCTCAATAATTGTGATTATAGTTTGGTATGGACAGCCCGTCCCATTCAATCAGGAAAAAAAAATCATCAATTGCTCCCTGTCAATTTGCCGATTGATTCAATTCCTTTACAAGCACGTAACTCTCTGAAAATCTTTGTAAATGATGCGCGAACCCTTTTCAGCAAGCACAATCGGGGAATAAAAGAATATACTTTTTTCGAAAAAAAATAGCAGAATCTTTTGGAGATTAGAAGATAATATCTATCTTTGCACCGCGTTAGAGAAACGCAGACATGGTGGATGTAGTTCAGTTGGTTAGAGCGTCAGATTGTGGTTCTGAATGTCGCCGGTTCGAGTCCGGTCTTCCACCCAACAAAAACCCTTGTAAGTCAATCGCTTATGAGGGTTTTCTGCTTTCAGGAGGTAGACATTCAATAGCTAAAATTAGATAAAAAGACTACCTTGTGAGGTATTTGTTGGCTAATTGTTGGTGGAACTTTCAATGTAAAGATTAGAATGACCTATAACAGAGAAGTAAAAAGGTTAGCTACACATATCTTTGTGAGAACAGAAGACCTAACCAAAGACTTCAAACTAAAGAACCCTAAGTATATCAAGGAAACTGATAGATTAGTTAGACACTATCAGGAGTTATGTGTTAGTTTACCCTTGGAATCTTCCAAGTTAACCATTAGTGATATACTTGACTATATCCAGAAAGAAAAGAACACTCCCATAGACTTTCTCCAGTTATGTGATGAATGGTTGGAAACTACAAAAGTTAAGGGTAAAGTCAACTATAAATCAACCCTTAATGCATTCAAGTCCTTCCTAGGAAAGGATAAGTTGAACACAAGTCAAGTTACCAAATTACTGATGATGGAGTTCATGGATTACCTTCAGAAGAAGAGAGCTAGACAGGTTGCAAAACTAGAGAAGAAAGGTAAGAGAATACCTTCCAATAGAATGTATCAGACATTTGTTCTATTAGGTAAAGAAAAGATATAATGACTATGACAGAGGTGTTATTAGAATACCTAACTCACCTTTTGAAAATTTGGAGATACCAAAGCAAGAAGCAACCAGAAAATGGTCTGGTATCATGTTACTCATAGGAACAATCATACTTATCATCATTATGATTATCCTAACAGTCAAAACCAGTTCAAAGATGTAGTGCAATGACATTAGAGCAGTATGCCTACCTTTATTAAAATGAAAAAGATGTTTGATGAACCAAATAGATTTGCTACATTTGCATTAACCACTTTAAATGATTAAAGCATGGAAAGAACCTATATTAATGAATTCCACAAGCAATGGATAGAGAGTACTCTCAAGTCAATAGCCTCTTGGCAGAAGCAGCCAATCTCATTAGAAGAGAAAAAGAAGCAGCAGGAAATGTTGAACCAACAGAAGGCTATAAGAGAAGGCAAGTTGAAGAGCTAAAGCTATTTGCTACTCAACATGACTTATGGATTAACATTAACTCTCTCCCTTTATCTTACCTTAGTAAAGGTGGAGAAAATGAAGTATTCACAGGTCATGAAGATGTTGTATTCAAGTTAAACAACTTTGAGTATGCAGGTGAAGACATTGAGAACTTCTTTATCAGAATAGAAGCACATAATCTATTCTTTAGCAATGTCACCTATCAGATGATTGGCTTTGCTTATAACAGTCAGCATGAGTTTTGTGCCGTGTTAGTTCAACCTTATGTCAGAGCTAAAAGAGAAGCTACAGAGGAAGAAATAGCAGAACATATGCAAGCATTAGGTTTCGAGATGGTTTATGAAGATGAATTCCACAATGCAGAGTATGAGGTCTTTGATGCAGTGCCTAACAATGTACTGTATGGTATTGATGATAAGCTCTATTTCATTGATACTCAAATCAGACTAAGACCTATTGAGACTACACTTTAAACAGATTTAGTTATGAAACAGAAGAAAAAGACTTAGCACCTCTAAGTACTATTGGTAACATGACACTAATGAAATAGTATCACTACCACTGTTGGCTAATAGTTGACTAATTAGCCTTTTCAGAGATAAATATCAAGCTAACAACTACCTATATAAATGCTAACAAATAATACATAAATCTTTCCGTTTAACCCATAAACCAAATATATTCTCTATATTTGTGTAGCATTTGCACTAAAAGAACATAGTATATCATGGAAAATGAAAAGAAATTAACCCGCTCTTCCAATCGAATGATTGCAGGTGTATGTGCCGGAATAGCTGAATATTTCGGATGGGATGCTACTTTATTGAGAATAGTATATATATTGGCTACATTCTTCACCGCTTTCGCCGGAGTGATTATATATATTATCCTGTGGATTGTCATGCCGGGAAGAAAACCTTCAGACAGATATGAAGACCGCATGAATCAACGCCTACATTGATATGAAAATCAAGAATATCGATCATATCGTCATACCGGTGTCCGATATAGATAAAAGCCTACATTTCTACACAAAAGTCCTGGGAATGGAAGCCGATACAAGCAACCAACGCTTTGCCGTCAAGTTCGGTAATCAGAAAATCAATCTTCACGTAGGAAAAGCACAGTTCCTTCCTGCCGCCAAGCATCCTGCTTTCGGAAGTGCGGACATCTGTTTACTGACAGAAGGAAACATAGAGGAAATAAAAGCCGAAGTAGAATCCAAAGGAATAGAAATAGAAGTCGGTATAGTCCAGCGTCAAGGTGCGCAGGGTGCCATCCGGAGTATTTATTTCAGAGATCCGGATGGTAATCTGATAGAAGTAAGTACATTAATATAATTCCAGCCCGAACTCATCTTTCAGTTGCATCAATGCCTGATTCTTTTGAGCCATCATCTGGAATTTCTCGACACGTCCCACAGGACGCACTGTTTCTGTTGCCTCACTTACCCGCACTGTCATCATCACTTTACTGTTCTTCAGTCTGCCGCGAAGATAATCCTGCAATTCGGGAATCAAAGCTGTAAAATCCTTTGCAGCAAACTCATTATCAACTACCACTTCAAAAGTCGTTGAGTTGTTAAGCAACGCCGGACGGAGCATTTGCATACGTTTTGCGAGAGCATCCTGTTCTTTCGGCAACTGGCCGGCATACTCCTGCCAATAATAATTCAAATCCCGGTCATTGAACATAAAATCCTCTTCCGGTTGTTGCACCTTAGGAACATAAGTTGTAGTCGCATTCTGCGATACTTGGTCACGCTGCGGATTCTTGATAGATACCCCCAAGCTGGACATCTTCATCACGGGAATTTTCCGTTCTTCCTTGGCAGTCTGAGCAACTCCCGCTCCTTGCGACGGAGCAGACGAAGCCGCCCTAGGAGAAGCCGGTGCTCCCGGTTGCACAGCCGCAGAAGCCTGCGGATACTGGGCAGTAGTGCCATTAGCAGCCTGTGTTGTAACTGAAGACGGAGACGAATGAACTGGAGCCTGCTGAACCTGAGTGGCAGAAGCTACCTGCGGCTGCTGTGCTGCGGCAGGCTGAGTGAATACGGGTTTTATAGTCTTCTTAGGGCCACGCCCACCACTCACGTCATCCCCCTCGGTGGTAAGCTGTGCAACCTGTATCAAGGTCAGTTCTACCAGCAAACGCTTATTTTTGCTGATGCGGTAATTCAAATCGCACTCATTACACAGCTTCATAGCCCGGTACAAAAAAGGTAGCGGACATTTCTGCGCCTGTTCCTGATAGCGTTGGCGTATGCTCGCTCCCACTTCCAGCAAAGGCAATGTCACCGGGTCTTTCCCGACCAACAGGTCACGGAAATGAGACGATAATCCGGTAATAAAGTGACTTCCGTCAAAACCTTTATTCAATATATCATTGAAAAGCAACAATGCGTCACTCACCTTGTTTTCGAGGAAGCAATCCGTCAGACGGAAATAATATTCATAATCAAGTACATTCAGATTATCAATCACACTCTTATAGGTGATATTTCCTCCGGTGAAACTAACCACCTGGTCGAAGATAGACAAAGCATCACGCATACCACCGTCCGCCTTCATGGCTATCACATTCAGCGCTTCCGGCTCTGCCGTGATTCCTTCTTTCGAAGCAACGTACGACAGATGGCTCACCGTATCTTCCACACTTATCCGGTTAAAGTCATAAATCTGACAACGGGAAAGAATAGTAGGAAGAATCTTATGCTTCTCCGTAGTAGCCAGAATAAAGATTGCATGGCGGGGAGGCTCTTCCAGCGTTTTCAGGAACGCATTGAAAGCAGATGCCGAGAGCATATGCACCTCGTCGATGATATATACCTTATACTTACCAATCTGTGGCGGGATGCGTACTTGCTCCACCAATTGGCGAATGTCATCCACCGAGTTATTGGAAGCAGCATCGAGTTCGTGAATATTGTATGACCGCTGTTCGTTGAAAGCTACACATGACTCACACTGATTGCAAGCCTCTCCGTCAGCGGTGGGCGTCATACAATTAATGGTTTTGGCAAAGATACGCGCGCAAGTCGTCTTTCCTACCCCGCGCGGTCCGCAAAACAAATAAGCATGAGCCAGTTTTTGGGTAGCAATTGCATTTTTCAGCGTAGTAGTCAACGCCCGCTGTCCCACCACCGATTCGAACGTGGACGGACGGTATTTACGGGCTGAAACGATATAGTTTTCCATATCCGGGATTCTCTCTGTTTTTTGAATTTTCGCTTATTCTGCAAATGTACACAAAAAAAGTGATAAGTAATAAGGGATAAAGAGAGAAGTTTTGAAGCCGAAGCGATAAGTTTTTAAGTTATTAGTTTTATCTTTGCAGATATTAAAAGGAGAAATTATGGGTAAACTAATCAGTATCTGGAGTTTCATATGCAGACGCAAGTACCTCATTACGGTCGTTGCATTTGCTGTTATCATTGGCTTTCTGGACGAGAACAGCCTGATTCGTCGTTTCGGATATGAACGGGAAATCAGCCAGTTGAAAGAAGAGATAGAAAAGTACCGGACAGATTACGAAGAGAATACCAAACGTCTCAACGAAATAAGTACCAATCCGGACGCCATCGAACAGATCGCCCGTGAAAAGTATCTGATGAAGAAACCCAACGAAGATATTTACGTTTTTGAAGATTAAAGAATGAAACAATTAGTACCTGCCCTTTTTGTCGTGGGCGCCATAATGGCTCTCGCCGGAGCAGCCGTATTTATCACCGGATGGATATACGCTCCTTACATATATACTGTTGGAGCCGGATGTATCGCATTGGCACAAGTGAACACACCCGTCAAAGGAAAGAGCAAAACATTGAAACGCCTGCGCGTTCAGCAGATATTCGGTGCACTGGCACTTATCCTGACCGGAGCCTTTATGTTTACCACACGAGGCAATGAATGGATTGCCTGCCTCACAGTTGCTGCCATCCTCGAACTTTACACCGCTTTCCGTATTCCACAGGAAGAAGAAAAAGAAAGATCATAAAAAAAGCCCGTTCATGGCTTCGCAGTCTTGAACAGGCATAACTTTTTTTAATTCGATAATGTTCCGTCCTTTTTATAAGGAACGGAACAGTTTAATATCATTTATTTCTTCACAGGTGAATATCTTGCATTCAACCCATCAACAATTTCTTTTGTAATATTGAAAGTGCTGTCAGCATAAAGCAGGTTATCGAAACCAGTGTTGCTGAAGATCAGGCTATATCCGTGAGTCTTATTATATTCTTTCAGGAAAGCGTTGATAGAATCGCGGAATTGCAAGCTATTCTTATTGTTCTCTTCCATCAGACCATTCTGAAGTTTGTTGCTCAACTCTTGCAAATCTTGTTCCAACTTCACCAGACGGTTGTACTCTTGCTGCGCTCTATCTTGTGACAGGAAAGCATTATTTTCAACTTTCTTCTGAAAATCTTGTTTTTCCTTGTTCAAAGAGGTAGCCTTCTGATTCAATGTCATACGAACGTTTTCGCTCTTCTTTACCATCGCCTCATTCAAGTCAATACAGAAATTGTATTTGGCAAGCAGCGTATCTATTTCAACATAGGCAATTTTCATTCCTGACAGTTCGGCATTAGCCTGCGCCGGAGCATTTGTAGTTTGATTGTCAGTTTTGCCAGCACATTGTGAAAATAAAACGATAAACGCAAGAGCAGCCAAACCGTTCATGAGGTAGTTCATTCTATTCATAATTAATAAGTATTGTTTTTAATAAATTTAATTCATACTATCGTTCAAGGCTTTTTCCAACTCGTTAATAGAAAAACGCGGTTTCTTTTGTGCTTCGCGATCTTGCGACTGTGCGCATCCGATTCCTTTCTGACGCAACGCTTTATTCCCGCTCACATGACCATTCGGGAACTTCCCACCCTTCGTAAAGAATACTTTCACCCCTAATAATACCAGGGAAATAGCAACTATTAACAAAGTTATCAGTATAGTCTCAACCATTTCTATTAATTTTGTGAGTGCAAAGATAGGCTTTAATGAGATATGAGTTCAGATAAGTCAATCAAATTAACCATATTTAGCAATAGAAGAAGCGAAAACAGCCCTTCTATTCCTATTATAAAATAGAAACAGCATGGAAAAAAAAGACTTAAAGCCGGCTGGCGTATTCAAGTATTTCGAGGAAATCTGCCAAGTGCCGCGCCCTTCGAAGAAGGAAGAGAAAATGATTGCCTACCTGAAGGCATTCGGAGCAAAACATAATCTGGAAACCAAGGTGGACGAAGCCGGCAACGTATTGATTAAAAAGCCCGCTACTCCGGGAAAAGAAAATCTGCAAACCGTCGTTCTGCAATCGCATATCGACATGGTATGCGAAAAGAATAACGACGTTCAACATGACTTCCTCACCGATCCCATCGAAACGGAAATTGACGGTGAATGGCTGAAAGCCAAAGGTACTACCCTCGGAGCCGACAACGGTATCGGTGTAGCTACCGAGCTGGCTATCCTAGCTGACGACAGCATTGAGCACGGTCCGCTGGAATGTCTGTTTACCGTAGACGAAGAAACCGGACTTACCGGAGCTTTTGCCCTGCAAGAAGGCTTTATGAGCGGTGACATCCTTCTGAACCTCGATTCGGAAGATGAAGGGGAAATCTTTATCGGATGTGCCGGAGGTATTGACTCCGTTGCAGAATTTGCTTATAAGGAAGTGGAAGTTCCCGCCGGATATTTCTTCTTCAAGGTGGAAGTGAAAGGGCTGAAAGGCGGTCACTCCGGTGGCGACATTCACCTGGGACGTGGCAATGCCAACAAAATTCTGAACCGTTTCCTTTCCCGCATGGCTACCAGACACGATCTGTACCTATGTGAAATCAACGGAGGTAACCTGCGCAACGCTATTCCCCGCGAGGCTTATGCCATCTGTGCTGTTCCCGAAGATGCCAAACACGATGTCCGCACCGAACTGAATATCTTCACCAGCGAAATGGAAGACGAATTATCCGTTGTAGAACCCGACTTAAAACTGGTTCTCGAATCGGAAAATCCACGCAAAATGGCTATCGACCAAGATACTACCGCCCGTTTATTAAAAGCTCTGTATGCAGCTCCTCACGGTGTATATGCCATGAGCCAGGATATTCCCGGACTGGTGGAAACTTCTACCAATCTGGCATCTGTCAAGATGAAGCCCAACCATATCATCCGCATTGAAACCAGTCAGAGAAGTTCTATACTGTCCGCACGCAACGATATGGCGAACACGGTTCGTGCCGTATTCCAACTGGCAGGAGCCAATGTTACTTTCGGAGAAGGTTATCCGGGATGGAAACCGAATCCACATTCGGCCATCCTCGAAGTAGCTGTTGAATCATACAAACGTTTATTCGGCGTAGATGCGAAAGTAAAAGCAATCCACGCAGGATTGGAGTGCGGCCTGTTCCTTGATAAGTATCCAACGTTGGATATGGTTTCTTTCGGACCGACACTTACAGGCGTTCACTCTCCCGACGAACGGATGCTTATTCCTACCGTAGAGAAGTTCTGGAAACATCTATTGGATATCTTGGCACATGTACCTGCCAAGAAATAACAGACAGACCAAATATCACAAAGAAGAGTATGGTAACAAGCGAAAAAAAATTGCTGTTGCCATGCTCTTTTTCACAATGTTTTTAATTGTCGTAAGTTTCTTCGCTCCTTGTTATGTCATCGCACAAGACTATCATAGCAAACAAGCTCCCTGTCAGGAAGAAAGAATCCCTTTCCGTGTTGTCAGCTGGAACATAGAAAACCTGTTTGATACGCATCATGATAGTTTAAAGAACGACCGTGAGTTTCTTCCCGATGCGCTGCGTCATTGGAATTATAGCAGATATAAGAAAAAGCTGGCTGATGTGGCGCGCGTAATCACAGCTATTGGAGAATGGAATCCTCCTGCGCTAGTCGGATTATGCGAAGTAGAAAATGATACGGTGCTGCGTGATCTGACCCGCCGTTCTCCTTTAAAAGAGCTTAACTACCGTTATGTAATGACTGATTCCCCTGATTTGAGAGGGATTGACGTAGCCTTGCTTTATCAACGGGATTTATTCAAGTTGTTATCTTCCCGTTCTATCTCCATTCCTCCGTTGGGACAATACCGTCCGACAAGAGATTTACTGCACGTTAGCGGACTTCTGCTGACAGGAGATACATTAGATGTATTTGTCTGCCATCTCCCAAGCCGTTCGGGTGGAGCTAAAGAATCGGAACCCTATCGTTTATACGCAGCTCAAATTCTGCGCACGGAAGTCGATCACATTCTGAATATTCGTTCTAATCCACAAGTTATTATTATGGGAGATTTCAATGATTATCCCACGAATCAATCTATCCAGAAAGTACTGGAAGCCGAAGCACCTCCCATTACTACCCAAGATCCAGCCTCAACACTCAACTCCACCAACCGTTCAACAATTGTTCCTTCCTCATTAAAACTATATCATCTGCTTGCCCGGAAAGCAAAGTCAAAAAGCTTCGGTTCTTACAAATATCGCGGTGAATGGGGGTTGCTTGACCACCTGATTGTATCGGGCACTCTATTAAATCAATCGAGCCATTTTTTCACCAGTGAAGAAAGAGCAAACGTCTGTCTTCTCCCCTTTTTACTGAAAGAAGACGAGAAATATGGGGATAAAGAACCTTTCCGCACCTACAAAGGAATGAAATATCAGGGAGGTATCAGCGATCATCTTCCTGTTTATGCAGACTTCGAACTGATTCCCTATTGATTAGAACTCACTAAACGACGTCACAGTATATTCTGACAAGAGATCATTCTCACCGTAGTGAGAAAATATTCTCATTGCAATGAGAAAAAGTTCTCACCACTATGAGAATAAATTCTCATAGTGGTGAGAATACTTGAGAATATATATTCCCCTGTTGATGGTTGACTAATCCGAGTACTGATAAACTTTTAAATCAAACTTCGGAACCATTGCCAGCAAATGATCGAAGATATCGGACTGAATACGCTCGTATTCTTTCCAAACCTTATTGCGGGAGAAGAAGTAAACCTGAATAGGTACTCCGTACATGGTAGCTTCTTTCTGGCTGATAATCAGATCCAAATCCTGATTGACCACAGGCAGACTGCACAAATAGCGCTCAATATACACCCTGTACACTTGAGAATTGGTAGGAACCACTCCTTCTTCCGGTTGATAATCCGCCATTAATGGAATTTCTTTCCGGTAACGGTCCAGCATTTCCGGCGTACAGAATTGAAGTGTAGTTAAATCCAAAGTGATATTCTTCATCACCCGTCGTCCTCCCGACTGCACCATTCCCCGCCAATTCTGGAAAGGGCTGCTCACTAACGTATAAGGGGGAATAGTGGAAATAGTATTATCAAAATTCTGAATCTTGACCGTATTCAATGTTATCTCCTGTACCGTACCATTTGCGTCGCCGGAAGGCAATGTTATCCAGTCGCCCGGACGGACCATGTCATTGGCAGAAAGCTGGATACCTGCCACAAAGCCTAATATGGAATCCTTGAACACCAACATCAAAATAGCTGCCGAAGCACCCAACCCGGCAAACAAAGTGGCAGGAGACTTATTCACGATAATGGCAACGATCACAATTCCACCTACAAAGAAAAGAAGCACCTGCAAGACCTGAATAAACCCTTTCATCGGGCGATCCTTCATCGTTTCTTTTCCATCATAGATATCCATTATCATCAACAGAATCCCATTGATAGCCAATAGTAAAGAGAAAATAATATAAATGACACATACCTTTTGAGAAATCAACAACAACTCTTTTCCCCGGATAAAAGCCATCGGCAACAAAGCATAAACCAAAAAAGCCGGGATGGTATGAATCAAATGATGAAACACCTTGCGCTTCATCAGCAATGTATTCCACTGATGGGGCTTCCGCCTCGTATACTGTTTCATTCCTCCGATTAGAATCGCCTGGCAGAGGTAATTCAGAACGATGGCAACCACTATCATCAATAAAGCCATAATAGTCTCATCAAAACGATCGGCAACAGCCGGATCTATTCCCCAATTTATGAGGGTTTTATTCATCCATTTTCCTAAATCTACTACTAACATAACTTCTGTCTTTTTTTAATTAATAACAGTAAAATATTCATTTGGTTTAGAAAAAAAAGAGACCGGCACCTGATTCATTAAAAATCAAGAGGCCGGTCTACACTGCTATTCTCTAAACATATCTTCCGATGAGGGCTCTATCAGGGAGCCACCATCACTCCTATTTCATCCATATTTACTTTAGCAACGGCAGCATCAGGTGTAGTGGCCTCCAGTTTAATGAAACGTGCCCGCACTTTCTGATTGAAAGCAACCGTCTGTGGCAACGGATTATGCATGATATTGCTGAACTCCCCACTAGTAGGCACCTCTTTCCAATTCTTACCATCCACACTTACAAAGAATTTATAACGGAATGCCATCGTTGGCTTAGCCTCGGCTTTCGCGGGAGCATACGTAAAACTGTTCAATGTTACTGTCTTCCCCAAATCAACCGTTAATGGAGAGACGGCCACTTGTTTCCATCCGGAACGCGGCAAATTATTCCAGTCTTCTTTCTTTGTTTCTTCCTGCAAAGGTTCCGCATAATAGGCAGCAACCTGACTAATAGATGCAGTCAACCGGCATTCGTCTATTTTCACGCGAAGCTTACTGGCTTTAACTGCCGGAAAACGCAACATACGCTTATATCCTATCGTCGTACCTTTTCCAACTTCCTTCCAACCATTATCAGTCAGGGCTTCCACCGTAAAGGCTTCTACCCGCTGCCCTTTCGTTATATCCTCCTGAAGCATCACCACATTTATCTCTGCATTCGGCTTCAATGAATAAACCTTTTCACTGCCGAAAGTTGCATTCCAATATTTTCGGCCATTCACAACCTTGTTAGAAGCGAATACCCGCTCACGATAAACTGCAAATTCATTCAATCGCTGCACATCGGCTTCATTAATCAATCCCCTACGATCCGGAGGAATATTCAGCAACAAAACGGAATTATAACCTACTGATTGAAAATAAATATCCGCCAAATGTTTCAAAGACTTCACTTTGCTGTCTTCTTCCACATGATAGAACCATCCCGGACGAATGGATACGTCCACCTCCGAAGGATACCAGAATAATTCCGTAGCTTTCTCCAATATCTTACGACTTCCCAAATCTTCCGCTTTACCAAAAACTCCCAGACGATTATTATTCTCTTGTGAACGGGTATATATGCCGGGAGTTAGCACAGTTGCACTCCATTCAGTTGCACGTCCTAATCCTTTTTCGTTTCCTACCCAGCGGACATCATCCCCCATAATTGCCATCACAGCTCTGGGTTGAAGGCGTTGGATGGTCTGATAGAAAGCATCCCAATCATACACCTGTTTCTTTCCGTTCGGACCTTCTCCATTCGCTCCGTCGAACCAGACTTCATGCACTTCACCATAATTAGTGAGCAATTCAGTCAGTTGCCGGATAAAAAAATCATTGTAACGGGGAGAGTCTCCATAACATTCCGCATTCCGGTCCCAGGGAGAAAGATATACTCCAAACTTCATATCATATTTATCACAGGCAGCACGAAGTTCTTTCACTACATCGCCTTGTCCGTTTTTCCAGGGAGAAGAGGCTACGGAATGTTTGGTAGTAGCCGTAGGCCACAGGCAGAAACCGTCGTGATGTTTTGCAGTCAGAAGCACCATTTTAAAGCCGGCTTCCTTGAGGGTACGTACCCATTGTTCAGCATCCAGTTCCGAAGGGTTAAAAAGTGCGGGGTCCTCTTTTCCGTCGCCCCATTCACGTCCGGTAAAGGTGTTGATTCCGAAATGAAGGAAAGCAGTCAGTTCCATTTGCTGCCAGGCATATTGCTGCGGAGTGGGTACCAGCCGTGCTGCCATATCGACTTTCTGTTCGAGAGTTGCACCCTGAGGAAACTCAACATGCTTCACATAATAGTTTTCTTTTTTCTGCGCCTGCACTCCACCCATAAGAGTAACAGACAATAAAAGAGAGGTTAGTAGTTTATTCATGGTCTATTCATTATTGTAATCGTACAAAGATAAAATAAAGGTGCAGATTTCAACGATTATCACAGAATACTTTCTTACGATATTCCATCCAATCAGTGCAACCCCCACCTTTATATATTATCTAAAAACCTATTGATTCAGTATCTATTTCACCGGATAAAGGGTAAATTCAAAACTCTGTTTCTTTAATGGAACCAGATATTGCGGTAATACTCCGGGACCACAAGTGGCCGTTCCCACGCCTGCCTGTTCGGCATCCAGATGTACAGTCAGCAATCCGTCACGTTCCAGTTCATTAATATGGCGGGCCTTCTCTAATAATACATCCGAGAAAGGAATGATACTAAACTGGAAAGCACGATCCGACTCAACAAAGATGCCTTCGCCGGAAGTATCTGCCAATTTTGCCCAACGTACATCGGTGCGGTTACCCGTAGCCTGCGGAGCAACATAATAATGGAACATCCGTTCCGGTGTGGTCTGATATACACCGATTTTGCCGGATTGATTGCGGTCAACGTATGTTTCATTGTCCCCACGTCCCAGATAAGAAACCTGATCGTAAGAGTTCGCTACCCGGAATATCAGTCCCAAGCGGGCTATGGATTTCACGATGGTCGTATCAGGTTGGAAAGTAGTGTGTACCTTCAGTGCACCGTTTTTATCCAACGAATACACAAAGTCGGCTGTTCCTACCTTTTGATTTTTCGCATTTAGAATTTCTACACGGGCAGTAGTCGAAGTCTTACTTTCCTTCAGTGAAATTACTTTCTGGGTCAGACCATCCAGTCCTGCATCGCGCCACAGGCGTGCGCCGTTCTTATCCCGGTTGTCATTATCCGTTGCCGGGCGGAAAAGGCTCAATGTCAGCGGAGCAGCCAATAAATCTTTGCCGTTCAGATTCAATGAAGTAAGTGCTCCTGTTTTCTTATCAACGGTGAAAGTCGTTTCGCCTGCTTTTTGCGGACGGTAGCCTGTGTAATTCTTATTACCGGCAAGTACAAACTGGTCGTATGCCACTTCCCAGTCCTTATCTATCATTGAAGAAGCTTCACGACGGGTCCAGCTGATATTCAGATAAGCCTCACGGACTGTATTCGGAAGTTTTACAGCACCCAAAGTAACATCGACGGTGGCGTGCGGCGCACAATCAACCATTTTCGTACCTTCCGCCAATATCTTGCCATTATCTGCTGTCACATTCCAGTTCAGTATATACTCGTTCAAGTTAGAGAAATCATACCAGTTCTTAACACGGATGGTCAGATTCTTCTGATTTGCGAGCGTTGCTTTTATGTTCTGATATACTTTCTTTACTTCGAGCAAATGCGGGTGCGGTTCACGATTAGCACCTACCAAGCCGTTACAGCAGAAGTTGCCGAAACTCGGAATTCCTTCCGGTCCGTAATCACCACCATACGTCCAGTACCATTTACCGTTCTTGTCTATTTCGCGGAATGACTGATCCACCCAGTCCCAAACGCAGCCGCCTTGTGCCATCGGGTTGTTTTCAAATACATCCCAGTATTCTTTCAGTCCACCGCAACTATTACCCATTGCATGGAGGTATTCACAAAGAATGAAAGGACGATAGATGTCTTTCTCGTTTACATATGCTTTGATGTCGTCCACACTGCGGTACATACGGCAGTAAATATCTGTGTTATAGTTCAATTCAGCACGTTCATACTGCACGGGACGAGTTTTCTCTACCGATTTCAGCCAGTCATAGGTACGTTCGAAGTTGATTCCGTTTCCGGCTTCATTTCCCAACGACCAGATAACGATAGCCGGGTGATTCTTGGAACGCTCATACATGCGGTGGGTACGATCCATGTGCGCAGTCAGCCAAGTACTATCCTTGGCAAGGGAAGCAGGACCATATCCCATTCCGTGAGATTCGATGTTTGCCTCGTCAATCATGTACAAGCCGTAACGGTCGCAAAGTTGATACCAGTAAGGATGCGTGGGATAATGTGAGTTACGCACGGTGTTGATATTGTGCTGCTTCATCAGTTTGATGTCCAGTTCCATCAGTTCCTTGCTCACAGTACGTCCCAGTTGGGAGTGTTCGTGACGGTTGGTTCCCTTCACCAGTACCGGAACGCCGTTGATACAGAAACGTCCGTCTTTAATCTCCGAGGTACGGAAACCTACTTCACAGCCGGTCAGTTCAGTGACCTTGCCTTGTTCATCTTTCAATTCGAGCATTAATGTATAAAGATAAGGATGCTCCGCGCTCCAAGCCTTTACACCGGGGAGCTTCTTTTCTTCAAATGCGATAAAATTGCTCAATCCACGGGATTTTATCCGGATAGCATCCTGCAAAACAGCTTTACCATCAGCATCTTTCAGTGTATAAGCAATGGAAGAAGTAGTAGCGGAAGGTCCCTCTACGGTCACTTCAAGTCCGAAAATACCATCTTTGTATTTCTCTTTGTCTAAAGAAGCATTCAGTTTATAGTCTGCAATATACTGTTTGGGGGTACTGTAAAGATACACGTCACGTTCGATGCCGCTCAAACGCCACATATCCTGACATTCCAGATAAGCGCCCGAACTCCAACGGTACACCTCCAAAGCGACCACATTTTCACCTTCATTCAGTACATCTGTAATATCCCATTCGGCAGCCGTCTTTGATCCCTGGTTATATCCCAGTAATTTTCCATTCACCCATACATAATAGAAAGAAATAACTCCTTCACAACAAAGTACAACCCTGCGTCCTTGCCAGTCGGCAGGCACTTTGAAGGTACGGCGGTAGGAGCCGACTTCATTCTCTGCATAAGGAACCAGCGGCGGATTTTTCTTGAAGTTGAACATTTTATCATCAAACTCGTACGTCTCGTTGACATAGATAGCTGTACCATACCCCTGTGGTTCCCAGTTACCGGGCACGTTGATGTCCGCCCATCCTCCTGTATAATAAGAAGGTTGGTAAAAGTCCTTCGGACGGTTATCGGGATTCTTCACCCAATGGAATTTCCACTTTCCGTTCAGGCTCATATAAAATGGAGACTGCTCGTATCCTCCCGGCTTTTCAATGTCGGAAGCGTTGGCATAAGGCCATACGTATGTGTGAGGAGCGAGTTTGTTCAGTCCCACCGCATATTGGCTTTGCCATTCGGGCAACGGTTGTTGTTGCGCTAACATGAAAGTTGTGGCAGCCAGTACTGCTGATAAGATTAAAAACGTTCGTTTCTTCAGGTTATTCATGGTTAAGTACTCATTATTAATTTAGTTCATACTATTTCTTAAAGCTATTATTTTAAGGCACGGATTACACAGATTTCACAGCTTCAGTACTATGATTACGCAAAGCAACAGTGTTAATCCGTGTAATCCATGCCTCAAATAACCAATATTGATTATTCAATCATTATTTCATCAAAATAAACTCTCGCCTCTTGTCCCGGACGTACATGGTCGGCAGGACATTCTCCCGCCCCTTCTGCCGTTACACGGACATATCTTGCTTCCGTTCCTTTCATATCCATGGAGAAATCTTCGATAAAGGTTCCTTCACGGAATATATCCCGGAAAGTAAAATTCAGACCTGCTACCTCACGATAGGTTTCGTTATCATCTGAAACTGCGATACGGATTGATTTCGGTTTATGTACCGCCATGCCGTAATTAGTGATACAACCTATAGTAAAAGCATTCAATTTTTCTTTTTGCAGCAAATCTATCGTAAAAGATATGTGGTCGCTCTTCTCCCAACAACACCATTCAAAGTCTGTATACTTCAAGCTACCACGTAATCCGTTCGTCATGAGTTTCTCATTCGGTTTATTTCCGAGGATAGGTTTGCCGGTCGCTTTGTTCCAGACAATAGGTAATACAAGCGTCTGCCCCATCTGCTCACCTTGTGCAAAGGTAGCACTCTTAATGGTTTGAGTCGCCGTTACCGTTAATGAATCGGTATATAAAGATGAACTAGCCGTCGGCTCGCTACCATCTACTGTATAACGGATTTCCACATCAGGACGAATACACTCCAACTTCACTTGCAACACACCATTTTCGGGAGTCACTTTATGCTGGATATTATACATGGAACGAGCATAAACAATTCCCTTCTCTGCAAGATGCTCATTATACCTGTCCATTCCTTTCAGGAACAAAGCCCAGTCTTTTTTATCCGGTTGTGTCCAAGCTACTTCGGCTAACGCGGCTAAACGAGGAAATAAAAGATAGTCCACATCTTCCGGTTTATTACAGAATTCTGTCCACATACAAGCCTGTACACCCATCAATAACGAAGCATATTCCGGTTTCCAATCCTTTTGTACCGGCTCGTAGTCATACACGTCTTTCAGGGTATTATTCCCGAAATATGTCAACGGTTCAAACCACTGCGGTCCCTGATAACGAATCAGATACATAATGCGTGCCGGAGTCATAATAAAACGATGTCCTTTCTCTGCCGCCTTCAATGCAGCCTGTCCAAACCCTTGCCAACCAAGAATAATAGACTCTTCCGGCAGAAAACTGCTATTGGTCAGTTCATCCCAACCGATCACCTCTCTGCCTTTGCTACGTACATAGTCACTTATCCGCTTCATGAAATATCCTTGCAGGTCCTCTTCATCAGCCAGATTTTCTTTTTTCATCCGTGCCTGACACAACGGACACTTCTTCCAATGTGTTTTTTGAGCCTCGTCACCACCAATATGGATATAGCGTGAGGGAAACAATTCCATGATTTCATCCATCACATTTTGCAAAAAGTTGAAAACACTGTCGTTTCCTGCACAATAAATGATCTCGGAATTTCGTCCTCCCAAGCCGGGCAATACACCAATATAATCCTTCACCGTCGGGCAAGCCAGTCTGGGATACGCTGTCAATGCAGCATTGCTATGAGCAGGCATATCTATTTCGGGCACAATCTCAACCTGACGTTCAGCAGCATAAGCCACCATTTCCCGGATGTCCTCTTGGGTATAGAAGCCTCCTACCGGGGTAGGTTCTCCCTTTTTCGGATTGCGACGGGCAGGAAAAGGCAAATCCTGATGATCCACCCGCCACGCACCGACTTCCGTCAATCGGGGATATTTCTTTATTTCCACCCGCCAGCCATTGTCGTCTGTCAAATGAAAATGAAGTGTATTCAGTTTAAGCATTGACATACAATCAATGATACGTAATACATTTTCTTTAGGAATAAAGAAACGGGATGCATCCAACAACAATGCCCGGTATCCGAAACGTGGTTCATCCTGAATGATTACGACCGGAATGCTCCATTCCAATTTCTTGTCCAACAAACTTTCTCTTTCAATGGAGGGAGGAAGTAATTGGCGAATTGTTTGTAAGGCATAGAAAAAGCCTTTGTTATCCGAAGCCTTAATAACGATCTCTTGGGGAGAAACTTCCAAAGAATAGGCTTCGCTCTTCAAAGAAGGGTCTGTCAGCAAACGGACATTCCCCTCTCCTCCTACATTCAGTTTGGGGGTAAAACCGGCTGTACGAGTAAACAAAGTAATCAAACCTCTTGCAATTTCCGCCTGCTCCTCATTCTCCACTGCAAAAACTGTCTGATCGGAGAATAAATGGTTGCCACTGCCCGGCATCATCTGTGCCGGGCGCGGAACCATAGAAATACTGCGTGTTAAGTTTGTATTATCACATCCTGTCACTATTGATGCCAGAAATCCGGTCAACAGTATGAAGATATATTTTATCATGATATTATTTCAGGGTTATTCCTTGTCTCTTTCGGGGGAGAATCGGACAGGGTCATTATATTGTTCTTGTAGTTTCAACATCTCTTCTTTCAATTCCTTCACTACCGGCTCGTATTCAGGTTGCTCGTAGAGGTTATGCATCTCTGTCGGATCTGCCTGTATGTCATAGAGTTCCCACCAGTTGATATCATTATAGAAATGAATCAGTTTATAGCGTTCTGTGCGTATTCCATAATGGCGTTTCACCATGTGCTCGGCCGGATATTCATAGAAGTGATAATAAAGTGCCTTGCGCCAGTTTTCCGGATGTTCTCCTTTCAACAGAGGAACAAGCGAGACTCCCTGAATATCCGATGGCACCTCTGCTCCTGCCAATTCGAGGAAAGTGGGTGCATAGTCGATATTCTGTACCATTTCGGTGATATCCCCTCTACGGTCGAAGCCTTTCGGTAAGCGCATGACAAGCGGTGTACGCATGGATTCTTCATACATAAATCGTTTGTCGAACCAGCCATGTTCGCCCATATAGAAGCCCTGGTCGGAAGTATAGACCACAAGTGTATTATCCAGCAATCCTTTTTCTTTCAGATAATCGAGTACACGACCTACATTGTCATCCAGCGATTTAACCGTCTTCATATAGTCACGCATATAACGCTGGAATTTCCAATTGGCAAGGTCTTTGCCTTGCGGATTCTGTTTGTAGAAGTCATCGATAATCGGACCATAGAATTTATCCCATGCAGCACGTTGTCCTTCGTCCATTCGGGCTAAGAATCTTTCGTACAGTGATTTTAACCGCGAGTTCTTGTCAGGACGCAGCATTTTGAGGTCATAGATCATATCCATATCTTTCACGATGCTCATTTCTTGTGCAGCGGCAGCCGGACGGCCTTCATAATCATCAAAGAAATTATCCGGCAACGGGAAGGTCTTGTC
Organism: Bacteroides sp. L008; assembly: GCF_040812255.1. Lineage (NCBI taxonomy): Bacteria > Pseudomonadati > Bacteroidota > Bacteroidia > Bacteroidales > Bacteroidaceae > Bacteroides > Bacteroides sp. L008. Next base: position 2,247,438 of record NZ_JBFNXO010000001.1, read on the forward strand.
TTCATATAAAGCCAGATTGCAAGTATCTGCCATCCAGTTACGATGAATAGCCTTATGATGAATCAAAAGGCAGAAAGGCTTTTGTGGGTCACGCTTGTTTTCCATCCAGTCAATGGCATCATCCGTAATAAGATTGGTGATATAACCATGTTTCTGAATGGTATCATTGTCCTGCGTAATAAAGTCCGGATTATAATAATCTCCTTGTCCGGGGACGATTTGCCAGTAATCAAATCCTGATGGCAAACTCTCAAGATGCCATTTACCGACTAATGCGGTCTGATAACCGACTTTTCTCAAGAGTTTAGGGAAAGTCTGCTGAGAACTGTCGAAAACGCAAGTGGTATTATCATAGAATTTGTTTGCACAGCTATGTTTACCCGTTATCATGCAGGCACGGCTGGGACCACTTAAAGAATTGGCCACAAAACTTTGAGTAAAACGTACTCCGTCAGCTGCAATACGGTCGAGATTCGGAGTTTCCATATAGCGAGTGTCATAACAGCTCATCATTTGAGCCGTATGGTCGTCTGTCATGATATAAACAATGTTCAGAGGTTGCTGTTCCGCAGGTTTTTGCTTGCCTGCACAAGAAGCTAGGGAAGCTATAGCAGCTACTCCCGCTAAAGGAAAAAATAAGTTTGATTGCAGTTTTTCCATAAATACTATTTTGTATAAGATTGCAGTAGCAAAGATAGAGGATAACCATCTATTCAGACTTCCACAAATCACCAATTAATGTCCAATATTCTACAAATCTTTTTATTTCATCAAAAAATACAGGAAATCACTATTTACTTGCTATACTTATAAGTAACAAAAAGGGGGATTTTCCCCCTTTTAATTGAAAGGCATTCATGTCATTAAAAAATCTGATGACAAAATAAACCTTTTACTCTCCCGCTTCGGGAACCGGTTTGATCTTATCCGCTAGTGCACTCCAACCCGTTTTATATGCTTCCACTTTATCTATTGCTACAAAGATAGATTCCAAAGCATCACAGCCCTCGAAAGCCGTAGCATTATATCCTAGGGTAGTTGCTGATAAAATAGTCAAGCTTTTTAAAGCAACACAATTCTTGAATGCCCGATCGAAAATATTAATAGTCCCCTTTGGAAGAATAATTGTTTCAATGGATGTATTCTTATCCTTTTCCGGCAAAGCTGGAAGATTTATATAGAATGCGTTAGCTGGAATAGCAGCACTATATACCAATTCCGATAAATCAATATTTACCACACCACTTGCTGTCTTTAGAGGTGTAGCGATGTGATCTCTAAGACTTGGAGCTCCTCCAGAACACGTTCCTGTCACCTTAACACTCAATACCCCCTCCGGTATTGTGATTGCCGCACCTGTATATTCTATAGTAGTCCACTGGATACCTGGATCTGTAGCTGCCTTAAACGTCACTGTTTTAATTACTGTTTGAGTTTCTCCATCCGAAAGCAAGAAAGCGACTGTAGCTTCTCCGGCTGCCGGATAAACAACTTTCAATTTTGTGTTATTTCCCGAACCTGTCACTTGTATTGTCCAGTTTGAAGGATTGGTATCCAACATTCTCATAATACAGCCTTCCGGAAGCACTATCGGATAAGTTTCTTCTCCTGCAGTCTCTTTACTATATTCCGCTGCTAAATAGCCATTCCAGTTGATATATTTAGGAAGTTCTACCGTTGCACCTCCGTTCAATGTAATTGTAACAATATTACCCGATTGAGTAACGCCCGTCACAGGATGGGCAACCGGATATGACGGTATCGTCACCGAGTTATCACCAATAGTTAATTTGGTAGAACCGTCCTGATTTGTTTCCATTTTGATAGCATCTCCACTATTTACGTAAATAGTTTTACCATCTACCTGCAAGGGCTCACCGCCCAATGTCCAATACCATTTACCATCATCGCCTTTATCCACGCCAATACTTTCTTCATTTGTTCCACTCACCTCACCATCTTTGTTGTAAAACAACGTAATAGGAGATGCATGAAGAAATGAAATTTTATAGCCTTCCGTTCCATCTTCTTTTGTCACCTTCTCTACATCGGTAATATAATCTGTAGCAGTAAGAATTCCCTGCAAGGAATTCAGTTGCTCAACCACTGTCTTCTGCCATTTCTCCAAAGCGGAAATTCTCTCTTCCTGTCCGTTGACTGCATCCCACAAATCTCCGTCATCATAGCTACAACTGCCTAATAAAGTTGCCGCAAATACTACACATAAAATTGATTTCAGTTTCATATTATTATCTTATTAAAAAGGTTTATTTATTCAGTTTATTAATAAAGGATCAGATCTTTCCGATATGGCATATCATGATCGGTATAGGTATCGTCGATATAGAAACGAACCCAGTCTATCTCCATACGGGGAATCAGCGCATTCGGATTATTTTTCAACATATTCCTTGCTGTCAGATAACTCATTTCCATTGATGGATAATCCGGAGCCTGTTTACCTAGGAACATCATCGTCAGAATGTAATAAAGTCCCTCGGTATTTACTTTATCTGTAAACGGCCATCTGGCACCATTAGCCAACGCTTGTGCTTCAGTTATAGTTATTGTAGTCTTACCATTGACTCCCATACGCACGGTTTGATTATCCACCCATTCCATCCAATAAATCTGGAACTGATCTATTGTTCCCGCAATGTCGGTTACGGCAACAGTCGGATTATAATGCCGACTTCCCCCTGTTCCAGGAGCTGTGTTTCCGATATGGAAAGTTTGTTCCGCCGATCTTCTATAGCTTAAATTTCCATGTTTGGTGTTATTTTCCATCACGTCTATTTCTCCAAAATCCGGCCAGACATTCCACTGCGAGTCGCCTCCTACCTGCTCATTACCTTGGAGCCAGATACCCGGTAACATTCCGCTATTTTCTGCACCACGAATACGTGCACGCGTCTCAATACGCATTCCCGGATAAATACGGATATTAGAGGATGCCCAAGTAGGACTATTTACATTTCCTCGCATAAACTTACAGGAATAAAAAGCAGAAGTTCCAAAATCTTTAGTACCATTATTTCCTGGAGTACGCTCTTTCAGTGAAATCATTCTCAAATAACCTTCGTCTGTAACCCATGCATATTTAGCATTATCCACAGAACCTGCAGTTTCTACTGCCGCTGTATTCTGGTCAGCAAAACCTAAAGGATATTCATTACTTACATATGTTTTATCATTACTTTCTTTCGTCGTTAAACACGAAGATATTTTATGAAATTCATATGCACGAAAGAATTTCCACTTTCCTTCCGGAAGCACTTTTCCACTATTCGGATGAGGATCTCCCTCATTCATTACCTGATAATTAGTCTGTCCCCAAGCTTTTATAGCCGCTTCATTTTTCGGTGAAACAAACAACTGGTCTGCATCTTCATATAACCAGCGTTCATCTCTTACCTCACTGCCCATATTTTTATGAATATCAGTCTTCTTTATAGTCAGCTTCGTAGCCTGTAAAGGATAGCGGCTAAGAACAGGAACTGTAGCAAGATCAAGAGTCAGCTCTTCATCCTCGGTAGTATTCACATCTTTTATCATAGTAACCGGCGCACTTTCTACCGAGTTCGCTCCAGCAGGAATAGTCAATTCTAAAGGAAGATTTTCATAACGTTCTCCTTCTCCGGCCTTAGGAGTAATAGTAATGGTAAGTTCATCTTTCAATGTAGTGTTGACGGAAGCTACCAATACAAAAGTCTGTCCCTCCTTCACCGTATTATCGGCATTATTCTTCAACGAAACTTTAGAGTAGTGGTAGTCACTGACAGTCACAATTTGCAAAGCACCTGCCATTCTATATCCACGTGCAAATGCAGATATTTCGATGGAACGTTCTCTATTCAGTCCTTCTTTCTTTACAGGAACCCGGACGGTTTTAGTCATCTCTCCCTGCCTCATGGTAACCACCGATGGAAAATCATCAAATACCAACTGATCGACTGCTCCCTTATCAGTAGTGGCACTCAATCTGATATTCAGATCTTCATTCATCGCTTTTTTTCCTTCTTCCGTACCTGTCACGTCAAAAGTGATTTCCAGCACCTCTCCCATTACCAAATCCGTACTGTTCAGTGTCATCTTTAAAGGTACAGGTTCTGCCAACGGGCTTACATTATCATCGTCAGAACATCCTGACATACTCACTGCCAGTAATATAAGCAGCATCCACAAATATGTCCATTCTAAAATCTTTTTCATACAGTATATCTTTAATTATAAAGTCTATGATTATTATTTCCACCCCGGATTCTGCTTCATCTGCTTATTCAGTTCCAGTTCACTTGGAGGAATAGGTAACAGATAGTCTCTCTTAGGATTGAATTGATAACCACCCGGTATCAACTCCTGCAAAGGATCCATCCATCCGTTGCCATCTACCAATACTTTGGCTAATGCTTCATGTTTATCTTCCGCAAATGATTTGTATAAAACACCATCATGTCCCAAATATGCTCCTTTGCCACGTTTGCCAACAATTACCTTATCAGCAGCCCAACGCATCAGATCATCCAGACGATATCCCTGCAGTGCCAGTTCCACACGACGCTCACGACGAATCTCTTGCATAACGGGAGTCAATGTATAACCATAATCTGTAAAGTTAGGATCTCTGGCAGGTGTCACATAAGTTACTCCGGCACGTGCACGCAGAGGTTTCAATGTTTTACTTAACACTTCATCATCACATTTGCCCAATTCCTCGGCAGCTTCGGCATAGCTCAATAATGCATCAGCATAACGCATGAGTACCAGTCCGGTTTCACAGTCCCCTGAAACGTATGTCGTATCTACTCCGAGACGAATGTGATACCCTGTTACATTTTTAGCATTACCATCACCTGCCAGGAAAGGAGGATTGATTGTTTTATCACCGGTAGAAGCATCTGCCACTTTCATCGGACGAGAACCTTTAGCAGTAGATTTAAACTTATAGCCACTGCTCATGATAGTTTCTGTGAGGCGCAAATCCCGGCTTTTAAAGGTTTCATTAAAATCTTTAAACTTGCTATTATTCGGATCAACAGGCGTTCCATCAGCATTCAAATAGGTATTTACCAAGTCTCCGGCTATACCGGCAGGTCCATCCTGATCGACAACTCCTCCACCCACTAATCCGGTCAAGGCATGAAACACACCGTCAGTAACCGAATATTTTCTCCAGAACAATACTTCTGAAATGTTGGAATAATCATTTTGATTAAACAGACGTCCGTAAGCATCTCCCGGATTGACTACACCGCCATCTGTTTCTTTCGTATTTAATTTTATACCTTGCTCGAAAAGCATATCTCCCCATCTCAACACTTCTCCAAAGAAATAAGCCGATTGGTCAGTGGCAGCCGCAAATTCATCATTCTTGTGGTATTTCTCCCACGAACCTTCGTATAGCGCAACCTGCATGGCAAGCAACATAGCCGCTTCCTTACAAATACGCAAACCGCTGTATTTGCTTCTATTGAACAATAGTTTCTCTGCTTTGTCCAGATCTTCCAAGATAAATTTAGCAACTTCACCACGATCTTTCTGCGGGATCTGCAAACCGGCTATCGTGGCATGTTCATCCCAGAAAGCATCCATAATAGGAATATTACCGAACTTCTTCAACTGAACAAAGTGCCAGTAAGCCCGCAGGAAGTAAGCTTCGCCTTTCAATGATTTTACTTCTTCTGTTTCCATGTCTTCCGGTACTAGGTAATAGTGAAAGAAATAATTCACATTACGCAGATTTTTATAACCGTTTTCCCAGTCTTCACTGCTGGAAAACAAGGTTTCCTCACCATTCAGACGCTTATTGTAAATTTCGGAAAGAATATTATCACTGTTCTTTTCTTCTCCACGCACTCCCATTCCGAATTTCGCCAATGAAGGAAGCGCTGTATAAAGACCATTGATATATCCACGCACTTGGGCTTCACCGGACAAGAACGATTCGTTGTTCGGTACGGTAAGCGGCTCACGATCCAGAAAGTCGGCACAAGAAGATACACATATTCCAAGACCTGCCATCAATACTATATATAAATAAAATCGTTTCATACTTCTCTGTTATTTATTAAAAAGTAAAATCAAGACCAAATACAAAGTTTCTGTTCATCGGATATACTTTACCGTTACCGTTCTCATTGGCAGCGGAGGTAAGTCCCGGTGCTGTAGCATTGCTACCACCCGCCCAAGTATTTACCTGATTCAAGGTTTCAGGATCAAAAGCCTTAGGCAACTTAGTAATAGTAAACAGGTTGTCACACGTAAAATATACTCTCAAATTTTCCAGTCTCATAGTTTTCAGGAGCTTCTTGTCGAATGTATAAGACACGGTCAGGTTCTTCATACGCATATAAGCGGCATTGACCATATAGCGTGTTGTATTGTAACCAATATTTGTATTATAATCTACTGTTTTGGGATCTGTCAGACGAGGAAGATATCCACGGGGATTCGACGGACTAAAATAGTCGAGATGCTCTTTAAAGAAGTTCTTTCCACCAAAAAGATAAGTACTTCCCGCTAATGCAAAATCACGTTTCGCCACTCCCTGGAACAAAGTAGAGACAGAGAATCCTTTATATCCCAAGTTCAAATTTATACCAAATGAATATTTAGGTGTAGCATTTCCGATTACCTTCAGATCGCCATGATCCTCCAATGTTCCTTTTCCCGGATCTACTTTACCATCACGATTAGTATCCAGATATTTCAAATCACCCACTTGCCAAAGGTTGTCATTCTTAAAGAAAGAAAGATCTTTACTATTCAGATATGAATCAATCTCCTGATTGGTCATAAACAAGTCATCTGCTACGAATCCCCAGATCTCACCTATATCCATTCCTTCATAATAACCTTTGTTGCGATCCAAACCGGTATGGTTGTTATAAATAATACCTTCAGGATTGTTATACTTCGTAATCACAGCCTTGTAATTGAATAAATTGAATCCTATTCCATAACTAAAACCACATTTCAACTTATCCTGCCAGTTGACAGAGAGTTCCCAACCCCGGTTACGAAGAGTAGCATTATTTATTTTTGCACGATCATCGGGAATGATACCGCTGACAGCCGGAATAGCTTCAGCAGGACCAATCATGTCTTTGGTCGTACGTTGATAAACATCAAACGTTACAGACAAACGGTCTTTCAATAACATAAGATCCAAACCGAAGTTGGCGGTGTCTACTTTCTCCCATGTAATGTACGGGCTGATCATTTTCGGAGTTAATGAGATTGTTCCTTTACCTATTACATCACCTCCTCCCGGAAGTAACCATGCATTCACATTATTCGGGTCAAGACTCATCACTCCCAGATAATCATATAATCCTGCACCATTCTGATTTCCCAGACGTCCATAAGAAACACGTACTTTGAATTGTGATACCGGCATATTCAAATCGGCAAAGTATTTAGTACGGGCAATGTCATAACCGGCAGAAAAAGACGGGAAGAATCCCCAACGATGTCCCGGCGCAAAGCGGGAAGAGCCGTCATAACGTCCGCTAAGTTCCAAGAAATATGTATTCTGATAGTTCCAGTTGATTCGGGTATAAAATCCCATCGTAGCCCAGTGAGTGCGAGCCTCTCCGGCATATACGGTTCCATCGGCATTGTCAAATGAATAAGTATCTTCGCTCAACATTCCATCTTTATACATATATTCACTGGAATTTTCTTGCAATTCCATTTGATAACCTGCCATGATTTTAAAATCATGATCCCCCCATTGATTCATGTAGGTACTGGACAAACTGGGAGACAGATAGTAATTGAAAGCACTACCGCGTGTCAGTGAACCGAAACGTGTATTTTGCCATCTCATACCCGGATATTGATATCCCTGACGGTTGCCGGAAGTCTCTATAACTTGCCCGTTAGGCAATGCATGATTGCTTTTTTTCAATTTGAAACTATTATTTTCCACATCCAAACGGGCTTTCATTTCTCCCATGATATCCCATCCTTGCAGCGGAGTAATAATAGCCGAGAAAGATAATGCATCCGAAACACGGTTCTGATTATAATTGGACTTTTTCAAGTATAATAATTCATTCCAAGTTGGAGTAGAATACTCCGCCTGTTCAATGGGTAATTGAGTCACACGGGTTGGAGCCGTATTGGCTATCGTACCATAAAAAATAGTCTGATTAGCCATCGGACGATTGATTATGTTTATCGTTGCATTATTATTAAAGTGGAATTTCAACCAATCGGTTGCTGTAACCGAAAATTTAGTATTGATATTATACTTTTTCAGATCATCCTGAACCTGATCCATCAAACCTTCCTGATAAGTATATCCTAAACCAATGTAATAAGTAGATTTTTCTCCACCACCCTGTACACTCAAATTATGAGAATGACGTATCGCACGGTCTTTGAAATAATAATCAAACCAATCTGTATTACCATACTGAACATTATCGGCTGCTGCCCAACCGTCACCCGCTTGATTAGGACCGATGCCGGGAAATTCTGCCGAATAAGGATTAGCCATAAAGCCTTTTATCTTTTCGATGGTTGCATTTGAGATCTGAGCTGTACGTCCCATATTCACATCCCGCTGATTGCAATAGTTGGCATACTCTAATGAGTTCATCATTTGCGGCATATTAATAGGAGAACTGAAACCAACCGTTCCGCGATAGGTAACACGTGTCTTTTCCTTCCGTCCGCTTTTAGTGGTAACCAATACTACTCCATAAGCAGCACGGGCACCGTACACAGCTGATGCGGAAGCATCTTTCAAAACACTGATACTTTCGATATCGGCAGGATTAACATTCTGCATACTTTGTTCCACACCGTCTACCAATACATAAGGTTCGCCACCATTGATAGAACCAACTCCACGAATATTAAATTTAATTTCAGCACCAGTCTCACCACCTACACCGTCCGCTGCAGCATCTGACGCAAAGTTCAAACCAGCGACATTACCTTGCAACGCGCTAGTCACGTCGGTTACCGGACGATTGACAATCGCATCGGACTTAACTGTAGCTACGGCAGCCGTAATTGTATTACGTTTCTGCTTCCCCATACCTACCACTACCACCTCATCAAGTACTTTTGAGTCTTCTTTGAGCACGAAACGATTACCCTCCAGTTTCGTTACTTTTACTTCAAGAGGAGAAAAACCTACATAAGAAATAGTTAATGTGGCTCCAACTTTACCTTTTACAGAGAAATTTCCATCAATATCGGTTATGGCACCTTCTTGCCCTCCTTTTACCATGACTGTAGCACCAATAACAGTTTCACCCTTATCATCTACTACTTGTCCTTTAATCATTTGTTGCTGTGCAAATACTCCCGACGGAAATAACAGGAGTAGCATCAGAAGAACAACAAAGCAGCTTTGTTTTTTCATAAGCTTCTTTCTTTTCATAATATTACATTTAACAATAAAGACTTTATTTATTAGCTAACAAAAATAAATCTCAAAGACTCTTAGTTTAAAAGAGTTATTAAAACTACGCATTCAACAACTCTTATCGGCTACAAAAATATGAAGGCTATGAAAATAAGATGTTCCAAAATCGCTATTTTATATCCAATTTTGTCTGAAATCATCCATTTCATCGATAAATTATAGCGTTATAGACATCATTAAACACTTTTCAAGTCAAATAAGGAAAGCTATAATTATGATAAGACCTAACTTTTCTTTTGAGCTGAATACATGTTCTATTTTTCATATTCAGGAAGATGAAACGGTAACAGAAAAAAGTACCCTAACATAAAAAAGCATTAAGAAACTACATATATATGCATATTAGAAGAGAAATACTACATTTATTTTCGGATAATATGCATTCTTCCCAAAGAAATTGATAAACTTCCTCGGTGAGCAACAAACCGTTCCTCGGTGAGCAATACCTCCTTACTCACCGAGGAACCGCCCCAAAGTCACCGACCAAGGTATAAAAGTTTTCTGAAAAGACTATTTGCAAGCTAGTTCATCTTTAAATAAACAACTGAAACAAAAAGCAGAATATTCTCTATATAGGAAAATAAGAAGCATATAAACATAAAAAATGAACCTACAAGAAACACTTTCAAAGGCTATACAGCAAAACAGCATACAATCTCACACTCTATAAATGAAAATGAAGCGCATTTTTCAGCAAGCCATTGACCATTGACCTAAATATTAAAAGCAGGATGAATGGAATATACATTTTTTCAGATCAGCACATTTTTAATCCGATCCTTTCAGCAACCATACTCTTTCAACGTCTGCATCAACTTCGCTCCATTGATCGGCTTCACTAGATAATCATCGCAACCGGCTTTCAAAGCAGCCACCCGGTCGGCATCAAAAGCATGAGCGGTCAAGGCGATAATTGGTATTTCCGTATTGAACTTCCGGATCTCGGAAGTTGCAGTACGCCCATCCATAACAGGCATCTTCATATCCATCAATATCAGATCCACCGGTTGAGTCCGGACGATCTCAACCGCCTTCAGCCCATTCGGAGCATGTAACAACTGAAATTTATTTTTCAATATAGAAGATACTAAAAAAAAGTTACTCTGAATATCTTCTACTACAAGCACTCTTTTAGAAGACTTCATCTCTTCGGAAGCATGAGGTTCTTCTTTTTCCACTTCCCTCCCAAGGCGCTGACGGGAAATATACAGTCCGCTGTCGACCGATTCGAACTGACACGGCAGAACCGCCCAGAACAGGGATCCTTTATCAAATTCCGACTCAAAACCTATCTCTCCTTTGAAAGCCTCAACTATGGCTTTACAAATAGATAATCCCAATCCGGTCCCCTGCGCAAACTCATCCAGTTTTTCAAAACGCTGGAACACCTTGTCTTTTTTATCTTCCGGTATGCCGATGCCTGTATCACGAACATAAAGATGAATACTCCCGTTTATCTTTTCATATCCCATTTCAATCATTCCTTCGCAGGTATATTTGATGGCATTAGTTACAAAATTGGTGAGAATCTGTGCCAACCGGTTCTTATCCAGACGAACGATACAAGATTCATAAGGATTCATAGCAACCAAACGAACCTGTGGATTCACTACACGACGATGCATTGCAGCAGCCAATTCATTGAAATAAACAGCCAGATCAAAATCCTCGTATTTCAATTCTACCGAGCCGGCTTCTATTTTCGAAAGATCCAGTATGTCATTAATCAGTTTCAGAAGTGATTCATTATTGGCATTGATAATCTGAATGAACTCTTCTTTTTCTTCTTTATCTTCCGTCACCATCAGCAAGTCGGAAAAACCAACGATAGCATTTAGAGGAGTACGGATTTCGTGACTCATATTTGCTAGAAAAGCAGACTTCAACCTATCGGATTGTTCAGCCCGGCTCCTCGCCTTTTCAAGTTCACCAATCATGTGCTGCCGCTCGGTCACATCATCCACGCGAATTACCACACCATCAACATCTCCCTGTTCATTAAATATAGGAGTAGCAAATACTTCAATGACGTGCTTGTTATCCAGATTAAACAAAATAGACTCTACCTGACCGGATTGGCGGGCACGTTGCATCACACAATTCTCACAAGGAGCGTTGCGATTATGGGCTGTCAAATAGCAAGGTTCTCCTTTCTTATAAGCCTCATACGAAAGGCTTTTACTACAAAGCGAGATATTCTCCCATTGTACGATATAGTCGTTTGCAATATACGCCAAGCCTGAATTAATATTGTTCAGCACCAATTCATTCTGACGAATCAAATGAATCATCCTTTGTTCGCTCTCAAGGAGTTCTTTTTTCGAGCGCACAGCTTCTTCATAGAGATTATCATATTTGTTTTGCCATAAGATACGCTCGGTGACATCCTGAGTTATCACCATATAATTCGTAATTTCAGACTTTTCATTATGAACGAAAGAAACAGTGATCTCAAAGAATCGAGTACCGGACAAACAAGTAGGGAAAAGATGACGTAAGGCATCAAAATCATATTTTGCAACGAAACGCACAGTCTCCCCTTTTCTAATTTGTTCTCTGATTTCATCAGAGAAACTCGTATAGTTGAATAGATTATAACCCAAAATGTCTTTTTTGTCTTTTATCCCCATTGATCTCAACCGCGAATAATTGACATCTATCATAATGCCATCCTTATCATACAACTCGAGTCCTACAGACAAATCATTAAAAATGTCATGTAATAAATTATCAGCTATCCCATTTATCCGAATCTGTTCCATGTAGCAAGATTTGTATAGTATTGCAATTTCGTTTGTTCAGCCGGGCAAAGTTAAACAAATATTTTGCTACATATTAGAAAAGGGACCTTTTGGCCCCTTTCTGTATCTTTATTTGGTGCTTTGGTATAGAAAACTTTCAGCTTTAGCCAATGTCTCCGGTTTACCGATGTCAATCAGTTGTAAATTCTCTGCAAGATAACCGGAATAGTTTATTTGCCGACAAGTGGCAAGATAGAAATCCATAATAGAAAACTTCCCTTCCCAACGAGGCGTATCCATAAATTGGAAAATGGCAGGTGAAAGGACATGGATACCGCTGAATGCATATTCCTGATAGCATAATTCATCATATTGGAATCCCTCCGGCTTCACCTGTCCCGTATCCTTGTTAGTCCAGCCACAAAGTTTCTTCTTTTCATCAAAAAGCAGATAACGAGAGGTTTTACGTCGGCTTGCCAGTAAAGTTGCCACACCGCCACTCTGTAAATGATAGTCATATAATTCCTTCAGATTCACATCTGAAAGAATGTCTACATTATGTATCAGGAAAGGTTCATCCGAATTTTCAAAGAAAGAACGGGCTTTCTTGACTCCTCCACCAGTATCGAGCAACAAGTCACGTTCGTCGGAAATATGTATGGTAAGCCCGAAATTCTCATTGACTTTCAGGAAGTCAAGTATTTGATCGCCAAAATGGTGGATGTTAATCACAATTTCCGTGAATCCGGCAGCTTTCAGTTTTAAAATCACATGTTCCAACATCGGATGTCCGGCTATGGGAACCATAGCCTTAGGCATGGTATCGGTAAGCGGTTTCAACCGGCTACCCAAACCGGCAGCAAATATCATTGCTTTCATTTTATTCGTAACTTCCTCCTTTATAGTTAATCTCTTTAGATGGTTGCCTCAAACGTACGTTCTATATTCTGTTCCCGGTGCACCAGTTCGACTTTCACACCAAATTTCTGATTCAGGTGTTCTGCCAGATGCTGGGCTGAATAAACAGAACGGTGTTGCCCTCCGGTACAACCGAAACAAACGGACAAATTGCTGAATCCACGTTCCATATAGCGTTTTACGGAGGCGTCTACCAAAGCATAGGCATGATCGAGGAAACGAAGTATTTCACCATCTTCTTCGAGGAAAGTGATTACAGGTTCATCCAGTCCGGTGAAAGGTTTGTAACGCTCATACTTACCGGGATTGTTGACGGCCCGACAGTCGAATACATAGCCTCCTCCATTGCCGGTAGAGTCATCAGGAATTCCTTTCTTATAGGCAAAGCTCATCACTTTGACAGTAAGCTGCCGCTTTTTCAGGTCGTCCGTAAATTGTTTCAGTCCGGTAAGTTCCTGCAAAACCCTGCAGAGATACGGATATTCCGGGTATTCTTCTTTCAACAATTCACGCAGGTTTTCGATAGCATAGGGAACGCTTTGAATAAAATGAGGTTTCTTTTCGAAGTATCCGCGGAAGCCATAAGCCCCTAGCACTTGCAACGTACGGAAAAGAACAAAGTGACGAAGTTGGCTATAAAAATAGGATTCGTCAATCGGTTGGTATTTGCGAAGAGCGTCTATATATTCTTGCAGCAGTTCTTTACGGAGGCTATCCGGATATTTCGCTTTCGCTTGCCACAGGAAAGAGGCTATGTCATAATAGAACGGACCTTTACGTCCTCCCTGAAAGTCGATAAACCACGGCTCCCCGTCTTTTATCATCACATTACGACTCTGAAAATCACGATACATAAAAGTAGCGGAAGAACTACGTAGCAGAACATCGCTCATCTTCTGAAAATCATCTTCCAGTTTGTCTTCCTGAAATTCCATTCCGGTAGCTTTCAGAAAACAATATTTGAAGTAATTCAAATCCCAAAGGATAGAACGCTGATTGAACTCCGGTTGGGGATAGCAACGGGAAAAGTCGAACCCGTCAGCACCGGCAAACTGAATAGCGGGAAGTAAACGGATCGTCTTGCGGAGCAGTTCTTTTTCTTCCTCGGAAAATACACTGGTGGCCCGGCCTTTCTCAATGGCATGAAACAATAAAGTATCACCTAAATCTTCTTGCAGATAACAAGTTTTATCTTCCGATGCAATGTAAACTTCGGGAACCGGTAGACCGTTTTTACGGAAATGTCCTGCCATATAAAGAAAAGCTTCATTCTCATCAATAGAGGTTCCATATACTCCAACCAGTGTTTGTATGCCCGTCAGACGGAAATAACGGCGATTGGAACCGGAAGACGGTAATTCTGCGATGTTTTCAGCGGGAACACCTGTATATGACTGATAAAGTTTCTGTAGTTCTTCGGTAATCATAGTCGTATATTTTCGGGCAAAGATAGAGAATCCAGCTAAATAAAGAAAAGAATTTTCATTCAAAGACCATTCTCTGACTCAAAGGAATAATAAAATAAGTTTGCTTTCTTAACAAATATTCATTTGAATATATTATCTTTGTTTCAGTTTAACTGACCTAATACCATGAGAAAAAGAACCTTTATTCTGCTATGTATAGCGTTCATTATACAGTTTGTCGGTGTTCCCTCCCTTCAAGCCGGACATTATTATTACAAGCAAATCTCCCTGAAAGACGGGTTACCTTCTACCGTACGATGCATCCTGACCGATGAACAAGGTTTTGTATGGATTGGAACCCGTTCCGGACTAGGACGGTACGACGGCCACGAACTTAAAAAGTATACTCATCAAGCAGACAACCCTCATTCCATCCCCCACAACCAAATCAATCAGATAACAGAAGATAAACTGAATAACATCTGGATTCTGACAGAAAAAGGAGTGGCATGTTATCAACGGCAAAGTGATGATTTCTTCATACCTACGGACGAGAAAGGAAATAATATAGTAGCCTACTCGACTTGTTTAATGAAAGACGGAGTTTTATTCGGCTCGCAAAACAAAGTCTATTTCTATAGTTATCAGCATTCTTCTCTTCACCTTTTACAGACGTTTAATCGAGAGCCCAATTTCAATATCACGTTACTAAGTTTATGGAATGAGCACACTCTTCTTTGCTGCAGCCGATGGCAGGGATTACTTCTTCTGGATTTAAATACGGGTAAACACACACCTCCTCCTTTTGACTGCGGAAAGGAAATCATGAATATGCTTATTGATTCACAAAACCGGATATGGATAGCCCCCTACAACGAAGGCATAAGCTGTTTTTCCCATGACGGAAGACCATTGGCTTCGTATACCACACATAACTCGGATTTAAGCAATAATGTCGTCTTAAGTCTTGCTGAACGAGAAGGGAAGATATGGATCGGAACGGATGGAGGAGGCATCAATATTCTTGAACCTGAAACGGGAAATTTCTCTTTATTGGAGCATGTACCGGGAAGAGATAACTACTCACTGCCCGCTAACTCCATTCTCTGTCTTTATAATGACCGGAACAATAATATATGGGCAGGAAGTATTCGCAACGGTCTTATCAGCATCCGGGAGGTTTCCATGAAAACTTATACGGATGTATTGCCGGGCAATGACCGCGGATTAAGTAACAATACCGTACTAAGCCTCTATCAGGAATCTGATAGTCGCATTTGGATAGGCACGGACGGTGGAGGTATTAACCTTTTTAATCCCCTTACAGAAAAGTTCACCCACTTTCCTTCCACATGGGAAGATAAAGTAGCCTCTATCTGTCCTTTTACCTCCGGTAATCTATTGCTTTCTATTTTCTCACAGGGCGTATTTGTTTTCAACCCGTCAACGGGAAAGAAGACTCCTTTTATTATTATTGATCCCGAAACTTCCAAACGTCTCGGAAGCCGGGGAAAAACAGTAAACCTATTCCTCAATTCCCCCCATAGTGTACTGCTATTGGGAGACCATATCTACCAATACAACTTGAAAGAACAAACATTCAGTATTGCTACCGAACAACAAGGAGCAGACATTATCGGTACCATTTTGCCTATAGCAAATAGTCAGAATAACACATATCTGAACGACAGCAAACATATCTTCTGTCTGGACAACCGTACCAACCGCCTCGAAATAATATTTCAATGCAGTAAAGACACATTGATTAATTCTGTCTCACGAGATGAATATGGAAATTTCTGGATAGGAAACAATTACGGACTAATACATTATAACCCTGTCACTCAAGAACAAACTCCGATACCAACCTCCCTCTTTGAAGAAGTCACTCTGATAGTATGCGACCAGCAAGGAAAAGTCTGGATAGGAACAGACAATATGCTTTTCGCCTGGTTAATCAAAGAAAGAAAATTTGTTCTATTCGGTGAATCCGACGGTGTCATTCAGAATGAGTACCTATCCAAGCCCCGTTTATTAAGTTCACAGGGGAATATCTATATGGGAGGTGTGAAAGGATTACTGCATATTAACAGCAACTTGCCCTTAATCACTACCGAATTCCCGCAATTACAACTCTCGGATGTGGTTATCAACGGAGAATCCGTTAATGATAAGCTAAGTAGTAACCCTATAGGAATTTCTGCTCCCTGGAACAGTAATATAACCATTCGGATCATGTCGAAAGAAAAAGATATCTTCCGGCAGAAAGTATACAGATATCAGATAGAAGGACTGAACGATCAGCAAATCGAATCATATAATCCCGAATTGGCCATACGCTCACTTCCTCCGGGAAGTTACAAGATCATGGCTTCCTGCACAGCGAAAGATGGTAGTTGGATTCCCAGTCAGGAGGTACTGGAACTGACGATTCTCCCTCCCTGGTATCGAACATGGTGGTTCATCATTAGTTGTGCAGTGTTCATTACTGCTGCTGTCATCGAAACTTTCCGAAGAACGTTAAAACGCAAAGAGGAAAAGCTGAAATGGGCAATGAAGGAACATGAGCAACAGGTGTACGAAGAAAAAGTGCGCTTCCTTATTAATATCAGTCACGAACTGCGTACCCCATTGACTCTCATACATGCGCCACTTAGCCGAATATTGAAATCGCTTTCTGCCGAAGATACACAATATCTACCTATAAAAGCGATATATCGCCAGTCACAGCGAATGAAGAATCTTATCAATATGGTACTTGATGTGCGTAAGATGGAGGTTGGAGAAAGCAAATTGCAGATACAACCATACGCTCTCAATCAATGGATTGAACATGTATCACAAGATTTCACCAGCGAAGGCGAAGCAAAGAACGTATGTCTCCGTTATCAGCTTGACCCGCATATCGACACTGTTAGTTTCGATAAAGACAAGTGTGAGATTATTCTAAGCAATCTGCTTATCAACGCCTTAAAACACAGTCCGCAAGATGCAGAAATAATCATTACTTCGGAGTTGCTTTCAGAGGAAAACAGGGTCCGTGTCTCCATCATAGATCAGGGAAACGGTCTCAAACAAGTAAATACGCAGAAACTCTTCACCCGTTTCTATCAGGGTACAGGAGAACAGAGCGGGACAGGAATCGGATTATCCTATTCCAGGATTCTGGTCGAATTACACGGAGGTTCCATCGGTGCCCTAGACAATCAGGAAGCCGGTGCAACATTCTTCTTTGAACTCCCACTTCGCCAACAATCAGAAGAGATTATCTGCCAACCGAAAGCCTATCTGAACGAATTGATGAGCGATGACAGTAAAGAACAATTGCCGGAGGAGAGTAATTTCGATACGAGTTTTTACAGTATATTAGTGGTGGATGATAATCCGGACCTGACGGATTTCCTAAAAAAGTCACTGGGAGAATATTTCAAACGGATAATCATTGCTTCGGACGGTGTGGAAGCCCTCCAACTGACCAGAAGCCATACTCCAGATATTATCGTCAGTGACGTGATGATGCCGAGAATGAATGGATACGAACTTTGTAAAAACATCAAGGAAGACATTACCATCAGTCACATTCCTATTGTACTGCTGACAGCAAGAGATGATAAACAAAGCCAGTTAAGTGGTTATAAGAATGGAGCAGACGCCTATCTTACAAAGCCTTTTGAGATAGAAATGTTAATGGAAATCATTCGTAACCGGTTAAGAAACCGCGAATCTATCAAAAAGAGATATTTAAATGCAGGATTGGTTCCTGCACCGGAAGAAAGCACATTCAGCCAGGCAGATGAAACCTTCCTGTTGAAACTGAATAAAATTATTCAGGAGAATCTGGATAACAGCAATCTGGATGTCACTCTTATTTGCAAAGAAATAGGAATGAGCCGGGCTTCCCTTTACAATAAGCTGAAAGCTCTAACCGATATGGGAGCCAATGATTACATCAATAAATTCCGGATGGAGAAAGCGATCACATTCATCACTCATACGGATATGTCTTTTACGGAAATTGCCGAGAAGATCGGATTTACTACTTCACGCTATTTCAGTACGGCTTTCAAACAATACACAGGAGAAACGCCGACTCAATACAAAGAAAAACAGAAACAAAAAAGGAAAGAAGGAAAATAAAAAAGGTGAACATCATGCGGACAAAAAATATCCACGATGATGTTCACCACCCATTTTATCATTGCATCTCACTTACATTCAGCCATTCACTTTCTTATAATCCTCCAGAAACTTCTTCAATCCTGAATCAGTTAACGGATGATTGAGCAATCCTTTGATAGCACTCAACGGACAAGTAGCCACGTCGGCTCCTACTTCCACACATTCGATAATATGTTTTGTATTGCGAATAGAAGCAGCCAACACCTGTGTTTTATAATCATACGTACGATACATACGTACGATATCTCCCACCAGCTTCACCCCATCTTCACAAATATCGTCCAGACGGCCGACAAAAGGTGAAACATAGGTAGCTCCGGCTTTAGCAGCCAGCAATGCCTGTCCTACAGAAAACACTAACGTACAATTGGTACGGATTCCTTTCTGCGTGAAATGTTTGATAGCTTTGATTCCATCAGCAATACAAGGAACCTTTACTACGATATGCGGATTGAGTGCGGCAAGTTCCTCGCCCTCACGAATCATCCCTTCATAATCGGTTGCTATCACCTCGGCACTTACATCTCCCTCAACGATCTTACATATCTTGACGTAATGTTCACGCTGATTCTGCGTTCCTTTAATGCCTTCTTTCGCCATCAACGAAGGGTTGGTAGTCACACCGTCAAGTACTCCGAGGTCATAAGCCTCCTGAATCTGCTCCAGATTAGCTGTGTCAATAAAAAACTTCATACTCTTAATTTTTAATGGTTAACGATCTAATAGTCAAAGATAAGAATTTATTTCTATTCATCCCTGATTAAGCGATCGTAATTGACGGATCAAGATATACATCCTGAATGGCATTCAATAATTCTACTCCTTCGTTCATTGGCTTCTGGAATGCTTTACGCCCGCTAATCAATCCCATACCTCCGGCACGTTTGTTAACTACGGCTGTAATGACAGCATCACGTAAATCGGAAGAACCATGAGATTCTCCACCCGAATTAATCAAGCCTACACGTCCCATATAGCCGTTGGCTACCTGGTAACGGCAAAGGTCAATCGGATGTTCGGAAGCCAGTTCGGTATACATACGTTCGTCGATCTTTCCGAAACCAATGGCTTTGAAGCCACCATTATTAGTAGGAAGTTTCTGTTTCACAATGTCAGCTTTGATAGTCACTCCCAAGCGGTCGGCCTGACCTGTCAGGTCGGCGGCAGCATGGTAATCGACTGCACCTTTCTTAAAATCATTGTTACGCAGGTAACACCAGAGGATGGTTGCCATACCCAATTCGTGAGCATATTCAAAAGCTTCGGCAATCTCTACCAGTTGACGGCGACTCTGTTCCGAGCCAAAATAAATAGTAGCTCCTACGGCCACCGCTCCCATATTCCAGGCTTCTTTGACAGTGCCAAACAACACCTGGTCGAAGCTATTCGGATAAGAGAGCAGTTCATTGTGGTTCAATTTCACAATGAAGGGTATCTTATGCGCATATTTACGTGCTACGGATCCAAGAATTCCAAACGTGGAAGCTACTCCGTTACAACCGCCTTCAATAGCCAGTTTCACAATATTTTCAGGATCGAAATAGATCGGATTGGGAGCAAATGATGCTCCGGCAGTATGTTCGATGTCCTGATCGACAGGAAGTATAGACACATAACCGGTATTTGCCAACCGTCCATGTCCCAACAGAGATTGCAGGTTGTTTAATACTCTTATGTTTCGATCCGAATCAATCCAGATTTTATCTATCGTATCGGGAGACGGAACATGAATTAATGATTTATCGATGGTTTCACAGGTATGTTCCAAATAATAACAGGCCTGATCTCTTAATAACTCAACTACTTTACTCATAACTTTACTTTTTAATATGTAACTATTTTATTTTTTCTTTCCCTGATTGGCAACTGCCTCCATTAGCTTTTTAATCTCTTCCGGATTTCCCAGGAAGTAGTCGTTGGATACATTCAGGTTTTCATCAAACTCAAATACGTAAGGCACAGCCGTAGGTAGATTCAGTTTGACAATATCTTCATCGGAGATGTTTTTTAGATGCTTGATGATGCCTCTCAAACTATTGCCATGAGCGACCACCAACAGCGTATGAGCTGTTTTCAGACTAGGAAATATATCACTTTCCCAATAAGGCATAATACGTTCAATGGTATCTTTCAACGATTCCGTACGAGGTAATTCTGCATCGGGCACTTCATGATAACGGTAATCAAAATGCGGATTTCTCAAATCTTTTTCCGAAAGTGGATTGGGGGCTATATCATAACTACGGCGCCAGATGAGCACTTGTTCTTCACCATACTTCCCGGCAGTCTCGGCTTTATTCAATCCCTGTAAGTCACCATAATGTTTCTCGTTCAGACGCCAGTTCTTTTCGACAGGAATCCAGTCGAGATTCATTTTATCGAGTACGCAATTCAACGTTTTCACTGCACGTTTTAAATAAGAGGTGTATGCTTTATCAAAATTAAAGCCATACTCTTTCAATGTTTCTCCGGCTTTTTCGGCTTCGGCAACCCCTTTTTCTGTCAGGTCTACGTCGGTCCAACCGGTGAAACGATTCTCTTTGTTCCATGCACTTTCTCCATGACGGAGCAATACTATCTTTTTCATTGCTAAAAGTCTCCTTTCTTCTTTTTATATATACAACAGATTGTTTCTTCACAAAGTTCACTAGAAAACAAATAGTTATCAATACCCAGAAATTATGATTCTTTCAGCTAAGAAGTAAGGTGCAGTAATTAGGCATATAAAAAAACTTACTCTCCTCTAACTCAAAACTTGCATGTATTGATCGCTTATGAATCAAAACAAGTTTATCGTCAGAGAAGAGTAAGCCTGTTAGAGAGAGAGTTTATATATACAAGAAAATCTGTTCTGTTTTTCCGTTTCTTTTAAAGGTCCTTCTTCAAGATATCTCGGCATTTTTTCCGTAATACTCTTCTTTTGCTTTCTTAATATTCCGTAGTAAAGCCGTGTAATGCCTATAATTGAAATCTCCTTCTTTACATACGGTAAGCTGCTCTTTCACATATTCTTCAATCTTATCCAAATGCATTTCTATAAAAAGCAAAATATCAGAACGGTTCACCGTCGCATTTACATTTCCGGCATCTTTATCACTTGGGTTCATCATACGTTCAATAAATCCCAGGTAAGTCCGTTGCTGCTGACGGCGGAAATTATTCTCTAATTCATTTGACTCATTCAAAGGTTTCCACACTGTAGCAAACACATCGTCCAGATATTCCTCGAGCGGATAAGGATCCGAAGCACACATCGAAGCCGAATACAAATTCTGCAACATTCCCGATGCCAGTAATAAGGCTATAATAGAACTTTGGCGATCACGAATTTCATCCACAGCTTTCACTCCCGTGCAATTCACTACCTTATCAGGATAGAGCCAAAGTGGAGCTACAAGCAAATTCCGTCCTAACCATTCTACAGCTTCTTTCTGCACACTACGTGGCAAGTAATCATGAGGATCCTGCCCTGGCAGATTATTAGTATACCGGCCCCCCAAGTTTCTCTGTACATGCAGCGTATATTTCATATATTGGGCACGCACTGATTTATAAATCGTATTTAAATCGTCATATTGGCCGTCAGGTTGTGCAGTCCAAGTCATAATATTTTCCATCACCCTTTTCAGGTTCTTCATACCATACTCATTGGCCTTCATATTATTATCCCCCAAGTCCTCACTCTGGCTACGGGGATCAGTCCCTTTTCCTTCATCACCGATAAACAACAGACGACGGTCGCCTTGAAGTTTCTTCGTGACTTCAGCACGCAACGCTGCTTTCTCCTTAAAAGGATCTTTAAATTCCGGACGGTATTGATACCCCCATTTTATCGCCCATTTATCATAATCGCCAATACGGGGGAAAAGCCCTTTTTCTGAAATCCGGTCTTCGGGTTGTGCTACATAGTTAAACCGTGCATAATCCATAATAGATACTGTGTGACCATTGGCCTCCACCCATGCTTTATCACGCAATTTCTCTACCGGGGTAGCCGAACTGGCAGCCATATTGTGACGCAATCCAAGCGTATGACCTACCTCGTGTGAGGAAACAAATTGGATCAGAGTCCCCATTAATTTGTCATCAAAGGTCATTGATTGCGCACGTTTATCCAAAGGTCCACACTGCACCATATACCATTTCTTAAGTAAGTTCATTACGTTGTGATACCAACAGATATGACTTTCCATGATCTCTCCGCTACGAGGATCTACAATACGCGGACCATAAGCATTTTCCGATTCCGAAGGCAGATAGCGCAATACGCTATAACGTGCATCGTCCAGGCTCATTGTAGGATCGTCCGGCCATTCTTTGGCAATAATGGCATTTTTGAATCCGGCTGCTTCAAAAGCTACATTCCAGTCATTCACACCAGCTTTAAGATAAGGAATCCATTTTTTTGGTGTCGCCGGGTCTATATAATACACAATAGGACGTTTAGGTTCAGTAAGTTGCCCTTTGCGATAACGTTCCGGATCTTTCGGTTCCAACCGATAACGCTGGATAATGGCTCCACGGGTCGTGACTTGCTGGTCATCCGAAAACTCTGTCACCGGATTTTGGAAGAATCCGACCCGTTCATCTGCCAATCTCGGCTGCATAGGTTCTTTGGGTAACATCACCATACTGGTATTCAGTTTCACTGTCACCGAACCTGTTGCCGCAGCCGGCAACTTGCCGGAAGTTATATTGTAAGTACGTAAAGTAAGCACTTCCACATTAATGGGATAGGTTTTTATAGTATCCATGAATGTACGGTCCTGTGCTAAAGAACCAATGCCAAGAATAGAACGGTCACTTGATGTAAAGCCACACGTCTTATTATCACCCAAAAGAAACTTGGATACATTGATGAGCTGCGCCTGAGTCTCCGGATTTCTACCGATAACGTCAAACTTACAAATAACCGGATCTATCGTTGACTGCTTCAATGCTTCCGCAATTTTATCACCTGTGGGAGCAAACTGTGACTGTACATATTCACGTAAAAAGAGCGTCTTGTCGTTATGTTGTTCCCAATAAACCACACTCCGGTTCACCTCTTCCCCACTAAGCATTTTGAACCCCTGCGGCACAGCTTTAAAGCGAGTAACAACCAATAACAATCGTCCCAACAAAGAATCCGGTACTTCAAAATACCAGTCATCCTTGATATGACGCACTGTAAACATACCCTGACATTCACTTCCTCCATCTTTCAAAAGTTTCTCGTAAGCTGTCGCTTTCTTGACAGTGTCTTTCTTAACTGTATCTTCACGGACCACCAGACTTTTCTTTCCATGTTCAAACGGATTCATAACACCGGCCCGTGCTTCTGCTCCTTGCAGTGCCCAAAGTAGCAATACAGTTATCATCAAAATCTTTTGCATTGTTTTTCTATCTATTTTATTCGTTAGTATTTAATGTCAGGTTCGGATTTTTCTCACGGGCAGCCAACGGGAACGGAATGACGTACAAACGTGAATCCGGTTTCAACGTATATGTCTTCTGTTCGACATTAGTAGAAACCAGCGGGAAAACACGGGTGATCGTCTTTGCATAGTCCGCTTCCGTATTAAACCGCTTCAAATCCCAGAAACGACTAAAACCGAAAAGCAACTCCTTACGACGCTCATTAATGATTTCCTGCATCATCTCACGCTGGGTAGCCGGTTCCGGTAATACTGCCTCTGTTCCTTTGATTCGTTTTTCACGCAACTGATTCAAGACTTCAACAGCTCCGGATAAATCGTTCTGACGTGCCTTTGCTTCTGCCAGAATCAGATAAACTTCGGCTGTACGCATACCTACAGCCATATACTGGAACTTGGCATAAGTAAGTGACGTATTCCACAAAGCAGCCCCAGACCCTTCATCGAAGTAGTATTCAAGATTTCCAGTCGTCTTGAAAAACAGATTCATACGCTCATCATTCGTACCGAAAAGTTGTACTAGTTCCGGGCTGATCATACCATAAGTAAAAGCCGGATTTTCGGTAACGCCACCCATATAAGCATAATTCAAAACTTCAGGGTTTCCACCTTTAGCATAAGTTGAAACCTTCATTGGCCCTCCCTCATCCTCCAAAGCTATATAATCGATCAAACTGTTATTTCGTTTTAATGATTCTTCCGCTGCATCTTCAGCTTTTTTCCAGTCGCGATGAAACAAATAAACACGGGCAGCCAAAGCATAACCGAAAGCTTTCGACGGGTGATAGACATTCACCGGTTCTTCTTGCAGATAAGGTAATGCATCCTCAATATCTTTGATGATAAAATCATAGACCTCGGCCACAGTCGCTTTGGTAGGAGTAGCTTCGAGATTGTACTCTCTGACAACGGCAACACCACCGTCAGTAGCCGCCGTCTCTGGATTATAACTTTTCGCAAAAGTGTTTACTAAAATAAAGTGGTCCCAAGCACGCATTATCTTTGCTTCCGCTTTTGCCAGTTCCTTAGTACCCTTGTCACCTGTACTATAATCTACCAATGAAATCACAATGTTCGACCGCAAGATATATTCATAACAATTTGCATATAAATTATTATCACTCAAATCCTTACGATAAGCATCTTCATTAAATGTCATATTGATTCCATCCCAAGATAGATATTCTTTGCCAATAATATTCGATTCTTTTGACCAGACATTATCACTCAATAGGGCAAAGGCCGACGGATAATAACACCGGTTAGGCAAAGCCACCAGCTCATAATAAGTATCAGTAGAGTCCACAGTCTTCTTCCCTGTGGGAGTTATATCCACGTAATTCTCACAAGCAGCAAGTCCCAATATCAGCAGAACCGGCAATATATAAAGTAGTTTACGCATATTCTATAGTCTTTTTAATAATTAGAAACTTGTTGATAATCCAATAGAGTAAGTCTTGGGCGAGGCCATGCCACGAGTACCTCCGTTTAGATCGTAGCTCTCCGGGTCTATATCATTTCCTGCCTTACACCAAGTAAAAAGATTGTTCACCTGCAACTTCACCTTCAACGAACTAAGCCGGAGTTGACGGCAAATATCAGACGGCAAATTATATCCCAAGCTCAGGCTACGTAATTTCACATAGCCGGCATCTTTCACATTGATGTCACCATACTGCCACCAATCCTGAAAAGTCCCCGCATAAGTTTTCACTTTTGTAGGCATATCAATATACATACGTACATCTCCATTCGGGTCATCAGCACTCCAACGATTAGTAATATCTTTCAATGTCTGACTTCCCACCTGATCATTCATATCCACTACACTATTACGTAATTTATTACCACCTGCATATACAAGGAAAGCATTCAGATCAATTCCTTTATAGCTTAGTCTGAAAGTCAGTGCTCCATTGAACTTAGGCGTCAGTGAACCAAGATTTACCAGATCATCTGTACCTTTAAGGGATGATCCGGTAGTGATGTTAGCCACCGTTCCATCTTCATTAAATGTTACAAGATCATTTCCGTCCTTATCCACCGCTACCGGATATCCATTCTCAATACGATCGATACGGTAAGCCCAAAGCGTATTATGACTGGTTCCCTCCATAAAGTAGTTCAGCGGACTCTTGATAAAGCTTGTCGATGTATCCGAATCGCTATGATCCACTTTTATCATTTTATTTTTGTTATGAGCAAAGTTGAAATCAATGGCAAAGTTCCAGTCTTTCTTCCTGATAATATTGGTTGTAAGTGATAACTCAATACCCCGGTTACGCATTTTACCATTGTTCACGACACGTGATTTAGCTCCCAAAGTGGGATCCATGTATCGACGTACAAGCAAATCTGACGCAGAACGGTTATAATATTCCAAGCTACCGGCAATCACATTATTGAAAAGACGGAAATCCATTCCCACATTATAAGTAGCAGTTTTTTCCCAACGAAGTTTAGGATTCGGAAGATCATTATCTTCATAAGTCAGATAATTCGTCTTAATCGGATTACTCTGAGTTTTTTGCTTTACCACAAAATAGGTAGTCGAACTTTGATCTACATTACCATTAATACCATATGTCATACGTAATTTCAAGAAATCAAGCCAAAAAAATTCTTTCATAAATGACTCGCCCGACACAACCCAAGAAGCACCGACCGACCACAGAGGGTGACGTTGGTTACGAATATCAAGTCCGAACAAGTCTGCCTGATCCCAGCGAATACTTCCGGAGACATTGTAACGTGACAGATACGAATAACCCGCATTAGCATAAAAAGACGCATAACGATGGCGTGATTCCTGTAATGTAGCCGACAAACCTGTTAACTTAATAGTATTACCGGAAAGAGCACTTGTCCCTATTCCATCGCGATATGCCTGCCAATCTATTATATCGGAAGTTAACGTTTGGGGATCGTAACCATACATTAGCTGTCTGGTTAATTTAGGAATTTTATTTTCCCGAAATTCCAATCCGGCGATAGCTGTTACAGAATGATCCTTCCAATTTTTATCAAAATCTATCTGGTTACGGACCGTATAACGGTTACTGCCCACTTCACTTTGATAGAATCGTCCACCTTTCGGCATACCCGAGTTCCCATCCGTATCAATCATGGAATTGTGCGTCATACGCATCAAATAAGAATCTTCTGCATCATACACCTCACTTTTATTATTGTTCCATTCATATTGATACATAAAATTGTATTTGAACATCTTCAAGAAACGAGCCTGCAAGCTGACAAACGGACGTATACTAACATCATGCGATTTTGTACCACTTTCACCTAAGGCATCAAGCACATTGAAGCCAAATGATTTATAAGGTGAAACACCTTCCGCCTGACTTACCACTCCCCCATTGTAAGAGCCACCTGAATATCCGCTTACATTTACATAAGGAGAATTGTAATGCCCGCCATCGTCATCCAGTATTCTTTCATAACGTTGTTGTAAGGTATAACCGGTAAATAGACTATTAGGCGTGTCACTACGTCCCAAGCGGGCATCCACTCCGGCATTCACATTCAGCCAACTAGTGATAGCATAACTCGATTTGTAGTATAAGGAGATTCTATTACTTTTGTCATTTATAGTTCGCCCTTTATCATTTTCATAATTAAAAGAAAGGAAGTGATTACTGTTCCCCACTTTTTGAGAAACAGACACGTTATAGCGCTGTGTCACAGCCGCGCGCCAAGCGTTATCACGATACTCCTTATAGTAATCATTATTGCGCCACTGATTCAGTGTAGCCTCCACTTCACTATTACTTACCACTCCATTTTCCCTATCTAAATAGAGCTGAAACAATGGATAATAATATCCAGATTTATAAGAGGATAAAAAACTGGAAGCACTTCCGAGTTCAGCCACATTAGCATCAAACACTGCTGTTTGATAATCAATAATATCACTCGTAGACGCCAGATTCAAACTATTGAAATTAGGTTTGCTAGTGATAAACCAGTCTGCATTGATACTAACATGTGCTCCTTCCTCTTTAGCCTGCTTGGTTGTTACCACGATAACTCCGTTTGCAGCCAAAGCACCATAAATACTGGCTGCCGCTGCATCCTTCAAGACAGTCACGCTCTCTACATTATAAGGATTTATCTCACTTAAAGTTAAGTTTGTCGGCATATCATCTACAACAATCAGCGGATCTGTTCCCACATCATTCGAGAATGTGCCTACACCACGAAGGATGGGACTCATATCACCGTTATTCGGATTTATATTCATACGCAAACCAGCCACTTGCCCCTCCAGAGAAGAAGTCAGGTCCGTATGCATCTGTCTTGTCAGCTGTTCGGAATCCACAAAGCCGAAAGCAGCGGTAGAACGCTCCCGACTAATACGCTGATAACCGGTCACTACAACATCTCCCAATTGTTGTTTGTCTTCATGCATAATCACATTGACATGGGTACGTCCTTTAATAGAAACTTTTTCTGTCTGCATACCGACAAAAGAGACCTCCAAAGTGTGAGTTTCCTCCAGCACCTTACAGGTAAAATTTCCTTCGACATCGGCAATGGCTCCAAACGGACTATTGATTCCCCGGATATTTGCACCTGGTAACGGGATGCCTTTTTCATCTACCACCCGCCCCTCTACACTTCTAGTTTTTCGTACAACGCCAGTGGAAGTGGTTTTCACTTTACGGATAGTAATGAAATGCTGGTTCACCTCATATTCAAAAGGTTTTCCCTCCAGAATTTTCTGAAGTGCAGACAAAGGTGCCTGCTGGCGTATACTGACACTTACCCGGTACGGACCGACATCTTCACTAGGGAAATTCACCTTATAACCGGACACATTACTGAACTGCTTCAAAGCCTCTCCCAACGATACCTCTTTCAGTTCCAAAGAAATTAGTTTGTTGTCCGTACTTTGTGCCCATCCATGCAAGGCAGTTACAAACATCAGCAATAAAAAGGCGGTTTTCATCCACACGATCCTTCTCGTTGCCTTTTTGTAAGACAATGTAAATTGTTGCTTTTTCATAAGAGTTGTATTTGTAAAGTTATATATGTTTAATCGTGATCGTCTCGTCTTGATAATCCACACGTACTTTTTGCAGTTTATTCAGAAGTTCCAAAGCTTCTTCCAAGCGGGCATCACGGTTAGCCCAGAAGTTTAATCGGATATGGTATAGTTCCGCTTGTTCAAAATCAATATTCACGTTATACCATCTGCCTAAAGAGCTCATGATGTCTTTCAGTGATGCATCTTCAAAATAGAACATTCCCTCAGTCCAAGCTGTATAAGTCGCAATGTTCACACGTGATATATTTTCTTCTCCGTTTTCCGTATAAGTGAGATCCTGACCAGGCTGGAGTATAACGGATTGATGACTGGTCATATTCGTAACCTCCACCTTTCCTTGTACCAAGGTCACGTGCCGGTCTTCCGTTTTATATGAACGTATATTGAATTTAGTACCCAATACCGTAGTTTCCATCCCATCGGTACTTACAATAAACGGACATTTTTCATTCTTCGCAACCTCGAAACAGGCTTCCCCTTTCAGTTCCACACGCCGTTCCTTACCATTAAAGGCCACAGGATAACGCAAGCTACTTTCAGCATTAATCCAGACTTTAGTACCATCCGACAACACCAATAGAAAGCTCTTCCCGCGTGGAGTAGTCAAAGTCTGACAACATATTGTGTCCGAAGTTAATGCTTCCACTTCTTTAAGATTCATCACACTATCTTCCAGCAGTTGTTCACTATGACCATCCGTTTGCAGCATCACATGTTCTCCATCAGTGATTGCAGCAAAGAACCGTATGGGTTGTTCCATTTGCCGGGAAGTAGTCGGAAATAACGAAGGAATCAGAAAAACCAGCACTAATACGGCAGCCGCAGTAAAAGCTGCTGCCCCTATATACATTCTTGACCTGACTCTACGTTTCCGTTCCAGATTCTCACGTATCACAGCTTCCTTACAAGCCATTAATTCCAAGAAAAGTTCTTTATTACCAGATATATTTATCCACTGAAGGAATTCATCAGTTTCCCTTAATTGTGGATGTTGTATGGCACGAAGTGCATAATCTAAATTTTTATCTGAATGGTCTATCATAGTGTCAATAGTTTCATTAAACACGTAGAGGTTACTGAAACTGATGACACCCCGATAGGATTTTTTTTAAAAAAAGATGGTTAATTGTTTTCGGAGTATCTTTAAAGCTCTGGCAATGTGCGTTCTAACGGTATTATCACTAATACGTAACTTTTCACTGATTTCCGCACATTTCTTTTCATTTAAGAAAAACTCTTCCACTACGGTTCGCATTTGTGGAGCCATCTGGCGAATACTCTCCTGCATCCGGTTTATCTTATCTTCATACTCACGGTATTCTTTCACAGTCCAGCCACTGTAAAGTTCTTCCAGATACCTTTCCGCATTTTTATACACCACGTTCTGATGACGTATTTGGTCAATACAACGATTTCGCACCATGACGAAGAATAACGGCAGCAGATCCTCTTCCGTTGTCAACCGTTCGCTGCTCTCAAGCACCGAACAAAAGACATCGTTCACCACATCTTTTGCACTTTCCTCATCATTCAGCAGATTATATGCATGAATATAGAGTTTTTGCCAATGTTCCCTGTATATAACAGTTATAGCATTTTGACTATCATTCATGTATTTCCTGTTACTTTTTGCATTTTATAGAGCGCAAAGATAACCAATTAGAGCAAAAAACATTCTATTTATTAAAAAAGATTATAATTCATATAAATGCATTTGTTGTTATAGACATATTCTATTCCCATCGTCTGGCTCTTAATATTTTGACACCTTGTTTCTCCCCAGAAAGATACGATTCACAACTATATCCGACCGTTCCCATTCATCTGGATGTTGATTTAATCTTCGCTTTATCTTTACGCTTACAGAATGCTTCGATTATTTTTTTTACACGAAGATAATTTATTGATATTCTGTTCATATATGCCCGTTTTCTTTGTAGTACAGACTTTCCTTATGATACAATCATACTATCTTTTACTTTTTTAAGGTGGAATTCAACAAAAATGATTATTTTTACGAGCAAATTATTGTCTAACTCTTGATAATACAGACATATCTTGAAAATAAACGAACAAAACGAAAGTGAATTCCTACAAAAGCTTATGAACAAAGCGAATATAGGATGGTGGGAAGCTGACTTAAAAGCAAAGACTTACAAGTGTTCGGAACTTATCTCCCAACTACTCGGAATAGGAGAAGACGGGCTCATCAGTTTCGAAGATTTCAACAAGCGTATTCTAAAAGAAGACCAGGGATACGCCACTTTTCCGTCTTTTGACAAATTGCAACAGACTGTAGAAGAAATATACTTGTTTGATACTCCCAAAGGCCATGTATGGATTCGCAGCAAGGCATGCTTTCAGGAAACAGACGAAAACGGTAACACCAAAGTATATGGAATTGCCGAAACACAAGAGGGAATTCATATAGCCTCTGCACATCAGGCTCTACAAAATAGCGAGCGGATCCTGCATAATATTTATAAGAATCTTCCGGTCGGCATCGAATTATATGATAAGGACGGTCAAATGGTCGACCTGAATAAAAAAGATATGGAAATGTTCCGTATTTCCAATAAAGAAGATATTCTGGGAGTCAACATTTTCGAGAATCCTATATTGCCGGAGGAAATAAAACAAAAGATTAGAGACAATGAGAACGCAGATTTTACATTCCGGTATGACTTTTCCAAAATCAACAAATATTATCAGCCTGACAGTACAACCGGTTTCATTGACTTAACAACGAAAGTCACCACTCTATACGATCACAACCACGCACCTATCAACTACCTCTTAATAAATGTAGACAAGACCGAAGATACAATTGCCTATAATAAGATTCAGGAATTCGAGAGTTTTTTCGATCTGGTGGGAGATTATGCAAAAGTAGGTTACGCACACTTCGATGCTTTGAGTCGGGACGGGTATGCTTTGAGAAGCTGGTACATGAATGTAGGTGAAGAAGAGGGTACCCCATTGCCGGAAATCATCGGTATTCATTCCCATTTCCATCCGGAAGATCGGGCTGTGATGATCGACTTCCTGGATAAAGTGATAAAAGGAGAAAGTTCCAAGCTATCCCGCGATGTCCGCATCCGCAGAGCAGATGGAAATTACACTTGGACACGGGTTAACGTATTAGTCAGGAATTATCAGCCGCAGGATAATATCATCGAAATGCTGTGTATCAACTTTGATATTACCGAACTGAAAGAGACAGAGCGGATGCTGATTGGCGCCAAAGAGAAAGCTGAAGAAGCCGACCGACTAAAATCTGCTTTTCTTGCGAATATGAGTCATGAGATACGTACTCCACTCAATGCGATAGTAGGCTTTTCCAGTCTGCTTGAGGAAGCGGAGGATGCAGAAGAAAAACATCTGTATATAACAATTATTGAAGAGAATAACAAACTCTTGTTACAACTGATCTCGGATATTCTTGACTTGTCAAAGATCGAGGCCGGGACTTTCGACATTATCCCGGAACAAGTGGATGCACAACAACTTTGCAACGAACTGCTACAGGCTATGCAGGTAAAGGCTACTGAACAAGTAGAGATTCTTTTAGCACCGGAACTTCCCGAACTTACTTTTACCAGCGACAAAAACAGGTTGTATCAGGTATTGCTGAACTTTATAACGAATGCTCTGAAATTTACTTCCAAGGGTAGTATTGTCATTGATTACCAAATCAACGGAAATGAAGTCAGATTCTCGGTTCAGGATACGGGAATGGGCATCGAACCGGAAAAACAGGAAGCTATCTTCACCCGATTCGTGAAATTGAATAATTTCATTGCCGGCACAGGATTGGGACTTTCCATCTGTCAGAGTATCGTCACACAGCTGGGTGGCAAAATCGGAGTGGAATCGAAACCGGGAGAAGGGTCCTGTTTCTGGTTTACGCATCCGCTCAACTAAAACCTGATTTCAAAGAAAAATAAATATCAGAAAATAATGTTTACCGGTTTCTCTTTAAGAAAATACGGTCTGTTATAGTGTTGGGAAGTTCCGATTCATAATGTGTCACCATAATCATCGTCTTATCTTTGCGTCGGCAGAAAGCCTCGATCACTTTCTTTACCCGGCGACGATTATAGGTATCCAAGCCATGAAGCGGTTCATCCAGAATCAGCAGTTCCGGGTCTTTGACGAAAGCTCTTGCCAGCAAGGCCAAACGTTGTTCTCCACTGGATAGTTGCAGGAATGGTTTATCTTTCAAATTTGCAATGCCGAATATATCCATCCACCACTCACAGATAGCCATCTGTTCCGGTTGAGGACGTTTATACAGACCGATACTGTCATGCAAACCACTGGCTACAATCTCAATAGCGGGCAGATTTTTAAGATAAGCACGGTGCATCTCCGGACTTACGTAACCGATATGTTTCTTGATTTCCCAAATACTTTCTCCCGTCCCTCTTTTCCGTCCGAAGAGACTGATGTCACAGGCATACGATTGCGGATTGTCTGCACAGACAAGGCTCAACAGAGTCGATTTCCCGGCACCGTTCTCACCACTCAACGCCCACTTCTCACCACGACGGACTGTCCAGTCCAGTTCTTTCAGAATAGTTCGGTCGCCATAACGGATACTGACCTTATTCAGTTTCACTACTTCCTCCGAATCGTAATTGTTGCCATCAGATGGCAAATCTATAATCCGTTGCTGCAAATCATCAAAAGAGGTAACCACATCTCTACTACGGAAAGCTTCGAGATAGGCTTCACGTTCCATTTTAGGAAAGACCTCCATTTTGTCCACAGGAATGACATGAGTAATGAATGACGGTATATCATCGAGCATGGAAAGCACCAGAATAATTTGTACGGACGACATTTTCATCAGACGTTCGAGCAAAGAGAATAACAGTTCACGCGTAGGAGCATCCAGTCCGATAAACGGATTATCCATAATCAACACGCGGGGAGCAGTCAACAGGGTTTTGGTTAGCTGGAATTTACGTAATTCACCGCTAGAAAGGAGAATGATTTTCTTGTCGAGCAACGGTTCGATACGGAAGAGTTCAAACAGTTCGCATTGCAGTTGCTCGTCCTTGATTTCTCCCAACATCTCACGAACATCGGGAGCCTCATCCTGATCATGAGCATTCCAACGCTGCTGATAGTAGTAATTGGCATCGGCAGCTCCATAAGTATCGCGGAAAGCAATGTATTTCACATTATCATAAAGAGTCTGGGTGGCAGAGGGGGAAAAATCATATTGCACGGTTCCATCACGCAATGGATATTTTCCGATCAGGGTATCTATAAAAAGACTTTTACCACCACCATTGGGACCTACAATGGCTATGTGCTCATTCGCTCCGATAGTTGCCGTGATGGGTTTGGCTAAACGCACAAGCGGGTTGCGTGCTACGCCCCCCGCCATGCAGAATGTATTTTGGTTCATATTCTTTTATTCTGTTTTATTATTGCCCGCAAAGGTAACAATTTTATCATAAAAGACGCCAAATTGCAAACATATTCTTATTCGTTCCGTATAGGGAATATCTTTGTTTACTTACTAAACCCATAAGGTGGACATTCAAAATTGGTAATATCCAATTTGTATTCCATCATATCTTTCAACTCGTGTATGGGAGGTTCCAATTCGTAAGGTATCGGTTGTCTGCTGAATTGCTGGAAGTAAAGCAAACAAGCATCCCGCCACCAGACAGCATCCCGTGCCTGAATCTTCAGGCGGTGTTGCACATCACGAAAACGTTCGAAATCAATATACGGTTCCATCCTGTCCCACACTTTTTGAAAGTTTCTCACTTCGTTTACACCACGATCATACGCGTAGCACAGTTCTGTCCAAAGTGTACGCCCGCTCTTCATCTGATGATTCCAAGGGACATGGTGAAACCAAAGGAGCAGATTCTCCGGACAGGTATTCACATTGTCCAGTTGCTCGCATAATGGAGAATGGTATTGTCCGGTAGCATTACTTCCTGTACTGCTGCGGTCGAAACCTATTCCCATGTTGTCGGCACGGTGGTAATAAGGAGGTAGCCAATCCGGGCGGGCATCGGGAATATCACACCAGGGTTCCGGTCCGTAATGATGTCCCCATGCAAAGATATGATGCAAGCCGAGAGGCATCATGTAGTCTACTACTGCTTCTCTCGATTTCTGAAGCACTTGGGAGTTGAGAAAGGAGAGTTCAGCGTCAATTTGCTCTTTTTGAATGACTTCTCCTGCCGGAGTATCGATTTGCGCACCGGTAACGGGAAGAAAAGTCTGTTTCAACCATTCATTTCCTATCTGTTCGGAAGAGAGCGAATGCTTCCATGCCAAGCGTCCGAAAGCATACCAGTTAGCTTGGGCAAAAGGATGTCCACACCAATTAGTATCATCACCGATGTTTGCCACTCCGGAAATAGCCGTGAGCGGATGAGGGAATAACGAACCATCCGTCACACGGGCAATGGTGGAGCCTTTGCCTTGTAGATAAGTATCACTATCTAAACATTCTTTCCACATAGGAGCAAGGAACGCAAGGTGATTGGAAAAGCCAAGATACTCTTGTGTGATTTGAAACTCGGGCATAACTGCCGTCTTCTTCATAGCTCCGAACAGCGGGCTGAATGGCTCACGGGGCTGGAAATCTATCGGACCGTTTTTGATCTGCACAATAACATTGTCCCGGAACTTACCATCCAAAGGTTCAAATTCAAGATAGGCTTGTTTGGCACGGTCGCTGTCAGTAGGAGAATAAACGAAAGCGCGCCACATCACAATACCATGATAGGGCCTCAACACATCGGCAAGCATATTGGCTCCTTCGGCATGAGTGCGTCCGTAGTCACATGGACCGGGCTGCCCTTCGGAATTCGCTTTCACCAAGAAACCTCCGAAATCGGGAATCAGAGAATAAATCTCTTTGGCTTTCTGCTTCCACCAGTCTATCACTTCTTTATTCAACGGATCGGAAGTGGACAAACCACCTAAAGCTGCGGGAGAAGAGAAATTGATAGAAAGATATATTTTCAAGCCATAAGGGCGGAAAACGTCGGCCAAGACTTTGACTTTCTGCAAATAATCATTAGATAGTATCTTAGGACTTGCATTGACATTGTTTATTACGGTGGCATTAATGCCGATAGAAGCATTGGCACGAGCGTAGGCTTCATAACGGAGAGAGACAACAGACGGAAGTTCGTCCCATTTCCAAAGTGAATGTCCGGCATATCCGCGTTCGATTGTACCATCCAAGTTATCCCAATGATTCAGGATACGAATTCGATAATCAGGTCGTTCAGAGATATTGAGGGATTGCAAAGCTGATTCCGGTAGTTGTCCGGTAGCTTGCAGACGGAGTAAATGATAAGTTCCATAAAGTACTCCTTGTTCACCGCAAGAAGCTATCGTTATTTGATTGCCACCTTTGGAGGTCTGAATCGTATATCCCTCATTTCCAAGTGCACGAAGTTCTTTATTGCTCCGAACCTCCAAAGTAACCGAGATTCCTCCCTGCCAGAAGTTCTGTAATTCGGAAACCGCAATACGTAATGTAGGTGATTGTTTCTTGCTGGTGATTTCCGCTTTCGCTCCCGATGCATAACGAAGCCACAAGGCACTTCCATCTTCTGCCCAAATAGAAGAAAAGCAAAAAAGGATAGTGAATATCAATGCAAATATATTTCTAGGCATATTTTTCAGATAGAGGCGGTTGTTTTAATGTATTCTATTATTCATCTTTTCCCTCGATAGTAATGATTCGCCCGTCTGCATCATACTGAAGTTCACAGACTTTTAGGCTACGGAGCCATGTCTTTCCCTCTGATGGCACACAATCGTGATGAAACAGATACCACTTACCTTTAAACTCTACAATAGCATGGTGAGTAGTCCATCCTACCACCGGAGTCAGAATGACTCCCTGATAAGTAAACGGCCCATAAGGGTTATCACCTATTGCATAGCAGAGCAGATGAGTATCTCCCGTAGAATAGGAGAAATAGTATTTGCCATTATATTTATGCATCCACGAAGCTTCAAAGAAACGGCGTTCCGTATCCCCTGCTGTCAACGGCTTGCCGTTTTCATCCAGAATTACCACTGCACGGGGTTCTTCGGCAAACTCCATCATATCTTCACTCAAACGAGCGACACGCGACGGGATTGCTTCCTCCTCTCCTTCCGGCAAAATAGCAGATTCCAAGGCTTTATTATTACGGTAACGTTGAAGTTGTCCACCCCACAATCCACCGAAATACATATAATAGTTACCATCTCCGTCATCCCATACAGCCGGATCGATGCTGTAACTTCCCTTCATCGGATTAGCTTCCGGTATAAAAGGACCATAAGGTTTATCACTCACAGCTACCCCGATACGAAATATATCATTCTGATCTTTCAATGGAAAATACATATAGTACTTACCATCTTTACAAACCACATCACAATCCCAAAGTTGACGGCCCGCCCAAGGAATATCCTCTGTGGAAAGCACCACTCCATGATCTTTTATTTCACCGTTCATCACATCATCCATAGAATACACGTGATAATCTTTCATATTAAAATGATCGCCATTATCATTTTCGGCAATACCACTTTCCCAATCGTGCGAGGGATAAATATACAGTTTGCCATCAAATACATGTACGGCAGGGTCAGCCATATAATCACTGGGAACTAAATATCTTTTTT
This sequence comes from Bacteroides sp. L008, assembly GCF_040812255.1. Lineage (NCBI taxonomy): Bacteria > Pseudomonadati > Bacteroidota > Bacteroidia > Bacteroidales > Bacteroidaceae > Bacteroides > Bacteroides sp. L008. The sequence continues at coordinate 2,285,279 of NZ_JBFNXO010000001.1, forward strand.
CTGTTTTCATATTATTTCTATTTTTTCTGTTAGAAACTTATTTTGTTTTTTCAGCCTCTTTGATAATCAGGTCGACTACCGGCTTCGGCTGATAATTGCGATCAAAAAGTAACGGATAATCCGTGCGGCCTCTCATCGGCCAGTCATTACGCCAAGAGTTCTGATCGGCTACTCCCCAAAGAGTAACCCTGGTGATGAGGTTATGATGCTTCAGGAACAGACGGAAAAAGTCATTCATTCTTTCAGTCCATGCTTTCGATACCTCTTCCGGTAATCCATCCGGATAAGGATTCATCTCTTTTTTATATTCAAAGGAAGCGGAAACTTCTGCACCTACATTGGGATTCGGTGATGGTATCACCGTCAAATCCAGCTCTGTTATCATTATCTTTACCCCTGTTCCGGCAAAGGCCAGCATACTCTTCTCAAATTCACTGATTTTCGGGTAGTCCATGCCTATGTGTCCTTGCATACCTACGGCATCAATACGGATTCCACGTTTTTTCAAACCATTTACCATCTTCACGACTGCATCTCTTCTGCCCGGTTGAGCCATAGAGTAGTCATTGTAGTAAAGTTCGGCATCCGGATCGGCCTCGTGTGCATACTGGAAAGCCAATGGAATATATTCTTTCCCCAAAATCTCATAAAACTTTGTCTTGCGATATGCTCCATTATCTTCAATCGCTTCATTTACTACATCCCAGCCTTTGATGCGGCCTTTATAGCGTTTCACGATAGTCGTGATATGGTCTTTCATCCGCTTCTTCAAGACTTCCGGAGAAACATTGTTCCCATCCTTATCTACGCAAAACCAAGGGGCCAATTGTGAATGCCAAATCAGGCAGTGACCGATGATAGCCATTTGATTGCTCTCACCAAAACTGACAAATTCATCTGCCTGCGTAAAATTATATTTATTTTCTTTCGGATGAATGACAGAAGACTTCATGCAGTTTTCCGCCACGATGGAATTAAAATTCTTCTTTACAACTTCAACAGCTGCGACATCCTTACCGGAACTTTGATGTGTGTTCACTGACACGCCAATCAAAAACTTGTTTTTCAAAGCCTTTTTCAGCGAATTTCCATCTTTCGCAAACACTTCTCCATAAGAAAAAGAAAACATCACTGTCAATAACAACAGAATTATTCGTTTGAGTTTCATACGTTATATTTTTGAGTAATAAACATTCTACATCTTATCTATTCGCCTTTCTTACAGCGCGATTCTATCTCCTCATTAATATTGTCAATCACATTATCTTCCAGTTCATATTTAGAAATAATGAACATAGCTACCAAAAGTAACAATGCCGGAATAACGGCCACGAGCCACAGTATTCCCTGTTCGGCAAAAGGCGATTGTGACACTTCATTTGTCTGGTCGAATCCGACAAAAGCCATAACAAGTCCCGGTACAACTCCTCCAAGAGCCATTCCCGCTTTATAGAAAATACCAGTCAAAGCATTGACTATGCCCGAAATACGTTTACCATGAGTATATTCGCCATACGAAATTACTTCAGGAACCAAAGCCCACATATACCCTGTTGCAATAATGACTCCGGTAGATTTTATGAACTGCGCCACAAAGACCAGCCATATCTGTGTTTTGAGTACCGGAACCACAGAAATAATATACAGCAATGCCATACCCAATATAGCGACTGAAAGGAATACATAAAACATTTGCTTTTTTCCAATAGCACGTTTAATGGCAGGTACCATCGGCATGAAAATGAATGCGGGTATCGAGCCCAAGGCCATGAAATAAGGTAACATCTCCGGTGCACGTACATTATAAATCATATAATATGAACCGGCAGAATTACCAATGGCCATCATTGCAAAAGCAGTAATGAAAAAGAATGCCAAAATACGCAAAGGTTTATTTCTACAAAATTCTACCCACAAGTCGGACACTTTTACTTTAGAAGTCTCCTCCCGGTTCATAACTACACGCTCTTGTGTCTGGCTAAAACAAAACACCAATAATACCAATCCGATAACAGCATAAATAGTCATCGTAATAAACCATGCGTTAGCAGATGCAGTAGTATTGATTTTACCATCGGGAGACAACACCTTCACCAGTATCGGAATACCGTATGCCACGGCCAAACCGCCCAAATTGGCAAGAAACATACGCACTGACGTCAACACCGTGATTTCATTCGTATCACGGGTAAGTGACGCATTCAATGCTCCATAAGGCACATTAATCAATGTATAACACATGGATAATCCAACGTAAGTGAAATAGGCATAGAACAGTGAGCCCGAAAAGCCGTTCCAAAAACAAAGAATAGCAAAACCTGTCAGCGGAATTCCTCCCCAAATAAGGTATGAACGGTATTTGCCTAGTTTAGGATTGTGCTTATCGACGAAAGCACCCACCAGAGGATCCCAAAGCACATCCACTATCCTGACAATAAGAAACATCACGGCTGCCACTTCCGGTTTAAGTCCATATACATTGGTATAAAAAATCAGCAGATACATACATACGGTTTGGTAAATAAGGTTTTGCGCCAAATCACCGGAACCGAATCCTATACGTTGAAGCCAAGAGAGTTTATAGAAACCTTTCGCTTCATTGGTCTTTATTGTATTCTCCATAAAATAGATAAATTGGTCATTTTCAGTTTTTCGTATTCATTTCTATCAAGATAGCTGCTGCCACTCGTTTCCCTAGCGTCTTTTTATCCAATGGATGAATATCATTCCATTCTCCTAAATCACTGTTTTTAATCAGAATAACATTTTTATTTGTATCGGCTACTTCCGCCTGCGCTTTCCGGAATTCCGCCCAGGCAGCGCGTCCTCCTTTATCTGTGGGTGAAAGAAAATCCGCCAGCTCAATAATATAAAAAGACATATCCGACTTATTCCATCGTTGTCTCCAATCGGTAATCATGGCTGTCAGCAAATCTTTATACTCATTTCTGCGCGAAACATTCGATTCTCCCTGATACCAGATGACACCGGATACCGTATAGTTCAGCAAAGGAGCAATCATGGCATTATACAGTCCTGTGGGTTTATAATGGAAAGCTGTTTGTCCCGGAGCAGCGGGCATAGGAGCACCGAGGTGATATTTCCAACTCCCCTCCAGATTGATCTCCGACCCTCCTTTTTCAGGCTGCCCTTTTCCGAAAAGGATTTTATAAGGCTTTTCCTTTACAAATTGAGGACGACCGCCATAACTGAACAGGCGTATGGTTATTGTATTTTTTCCGGCTTTCAACAATCCGGCAGGAATGGTATAGATACGGGGAGGATACTGATAAGAGACAGACCCCACAAATGTGCCATTTACATAGACTGAATCTGCATCGACGATGCATCCCAAACGAAGAGTCGCTTTCTCTCCCGCCTGTTTTGCAGACACCTGAAAGTCTTTACGGAACCAGTGGGAGCCATTGATGGTATTCAGTCCGTTTGTTGCCCAGCCAGAAGCAAACAAATCCGTTTCTTTCCAATTGCTATCATCATAATCGGTAGCATACCAAGGGGTAGCCTCATGCATCCCTTTGTCTCCCTGATATAACGACACATTCCAGGCATGACTTTTCTTCCTTTCCTCTCTTTTCATCGACTCCATCAAATCGTCCGCCTCATAAATACGCTTTTCATTCAAATAAAATGGAAAAGGCTTCAACCCTTCCTCGCTGATCCACGCTTCTACCGGTGAACCTCCGACACTGGAATTTATGATTCCTACCGGAACTTTTGTTTTCTGATAGATATCTTTAGCGAAAAAATAGACCAAAGCAGAGAAAGGCATCACATTTTCAGGAGTCATTGCCTGCCAGGAAATTCCCGGAATATCTGCCTGCGGGGCATGAAAATTATAGAGGAGAGGTGTTTTTATATAGCGCACCATCGGATAGTTACTGTCCGTAGATATTTCATCGCGAAAACGATCTGTAACCCGTGAAACAGGCAATTCCATATTCGACTGTCCCGAACATACCCAAACATCACCAATAAGAATATCTTTTAATTCGATATCATTAATGGTCATCGTATAAGGTCCGCCGGCTTTCAAAACAGGCAAAGTCACTTTCCAGTTACCTTGTACATCGGCAACAGTCTTATATTTCTTTTTCAGGAAAGTTATATCAACGGTTTCATCAGGATCAGCCGTTCCCCAGATATTGACAGGTTCCCCACGCTGAAGTACCATTCCGTCGGAAACAAGAGCCGGAAGTTTAACCTTTGCTCCGCCCAACAAGGCGAAGCAAAGGAACACAACTACTAACCCTACCTTATAAAACCAATACTTATTCATTCTGTCTTTTCTTTTATATGTCTTTATTTCATGATAATTTAGCAAGAGAAGAAATCCATCGGGATTCCACTTTGCAAACTTAGGAAGTTTCTTCCCACTTACCCAGAAATTCTGATTCAAATCATTACTCGCTTGTTACATCATCGTTTACGTATGTTACAAAAACTTGTTGCGATGTTACATCCAAGCTGAAACCACCAATGAACAGGAGGAAAAAGAAAGATTTAACAAGAACGGATTACAGCAGTTATTGTTATTCATTCAATCCGTTTTCATGAATAATCATTAAGAATTGCCCCGCTAAATATTCATAAAGCAGGTAGATTTACCGAAATTGTTATTGAAATGTATACCGGAAAGATTCTCTGTCTTCAAACAAAAGTTACTTATACATGATCAATGCAGACTGTCCGGGAATAATCACTTCCGGCCCGGTTTGCGTACCTAATCCACGCACATCTATCACGCCGTCTTTGCATACCACTGTATATTTACCAACAGGCACTTCCAAACGCGCAGGAGTCATACGGGAATTAAAAGCCACGATAATATCTTCCCAACTATCTCCGTTCGCATGATCCTTCAGGCGGAATGCAATCAGGTTTTGTCCTTCCACCGGAAGAAACTCCAGATGCTTCCGGACCTTTTCCGCATCTCCCATACGGAAAGCGGGATGGGACTTACGCAAATCTATGAGTCGTTTATAATACATGAAAACATCTCCGTTCGTCGTTTTACGTCGCCAATCGATAGCATTGACTGCATCCGGACTCTTATAACTATTGTCCACTCCTTGTTTATCGCGCATCACCTCTTCTCCTGCATAGATAAAAGGAATACCTTGCGAAGTGAAGACTACTGTTTGCGCAAGCTTATCAAGCCGGACCAGTTGTTCGGGAGTAGCTCCCGGCATACTTGCTTTCAAGCGATCAACAAGGCACAAACCGTCATGACAGGAAACATAGCTAATCATCTGGGTAGGCTGTTCCGCCCACGGTTTCTGACTGTAATTGACGGAATCACACCGTACTTGCGGATGCTTAATAGCACCCACAATACCGAATTTAACACTCATTTCTGCTCCGGGAACTCCGGCAAGGAAAGCACCTTTCTCTTTTTTCCATACAGGTCCGCAAAGCCCGTCACGCAATTCATCCGAGAATACGGCAATTCCGGGCATATGGGAAACATTCCCTTTCATAGCCAACGAATCTGCCGGATATTGGGGAGTGTCGGCTGCCCAACCTTCTCCATAAATACAGATGGTAGGATCAACCTTGTTCACAGCTTTCCGGATCTCATTCATGGTTTCAATATCATGTACTCCCATCAAGTCAAAGCGGAAACCGTCAATATGATATTCTTTTATCCAGTAAAGAACGGACTCTATCATGAACTTGCGCATCATAGGGCGTTCACTTGCCGTCTCATTACCGCATCCGGAACCATTTGCCAATGTCCCGTCTTCTTTCTGACGATAAAAATAACCGGGAACAGTACGTTCGAAGTTACTTTCAACAGTATTAAAAGTATGATTATAAACCATATCCATTATCACACGGATACCAGCTCTATGCAGTGCTTGTACCATCTGTTTGAACTCTTTCACACGAGTGGCAGGTTGATAAGGATCAGTTGAATAAGAGCCATCCGGCACATTATAATTCGCCGGATCATATCCCCAGTTATAGTGGTTTTCTTCCAGTTTTGTTTCGTCGATAGAAGCATAGTCAGAGGAAGGAAGAAGATGTACATGTGTCACTCCCAGTTCTATCAAGTGATCGATACCGGTCAGTAACCGATCCGAATTCATGGTCCCGTGTTCAGTCAATGCGAGGTATTTACCTTTATTCTTAATTCCCGAAGTAGAATCAACCGAGAAGTCACGATGATGCATTTCATAGATAATCATATCAGCAGGAGATTTCAGAGAAGGACGTCTGTCACTCTCCCATCCCTCGGGATTTGTAGTCTTCCAGTCAATAATGGCGGCACGTTTCCCATTCACTCCGACAGCATGTGCATTGATTCCCGGCGTGTCTCCCTGCCATTTATCATTGATTTTTACATTGAAGGCATAGAATTTACCAAGCAGGTTCTTATCTACTGAAGTTGTCCAGGTTCCATCTTCTGTGGGCTCCATCTTTACTGTTTCATAAGCATGTCCGCCTTCACCGGCATCATATAGCATCAGGCGTACTTCTTCTGCAGTTGGTGACCAAAGATAGAATTTGGTTGCCAACGGCGTATATTCCATTTCCATAAGACTTCCCGTACGAACCGGATACAGCTCAAAAGAAGCATATTCCTTTTTCGCAGGGGAGCAGCTCATTACTGTTGTCACTGTAGTCACCCCTAATATTGCTAAATAATTACTTCCCATCTTCATTTAAACCTCCCCTAGATATTTCCTATCTATCCCTATAATCAGTCGCTTTACTTCACCTTATCCGGATTCTTCGCTATAAAATCCTTCCAGCTATTATAACCTTTTTCCATTGTCGGCCGCCCCATTTGCAGGAAATGACAATAGGCTGCTGCCAATCCGTCCGTTGCATCCATAAAAGTAGGCATATCCTCTTTGGGAAAGCGCAACATCCGCTGTAACATATCCGCCACCTGTTCCTTTGATGCCTGACCGTTTCCGGTGATAGCCATCTTTATCTTCAAAGGAGCATATTCCGTAATCGGAATGTCCCGGCTCAATGCTACTGCCATCGCTACCCCCTGTGCACGGCCCAACTTCAACATCGATTGTACATTTTTACCGAAGAAAGGAGCTTCAATAGCCAGCTCATCAGGCAGATAACTTTCAATAATGCTCAATACCCGTTCATGGATATGGCGAAGTTTCAGATAGTGGTTGGCAAATTTACGCAAGTCGATAATCCCCATCGCAATCATTTCAGGCTTGGTTCCTTTCACTCTTAGAACACCATATCCCATGATTGTCGTACCGGGGTCAATCCCCAGGATTATCTTTTCTTTTACCGGTTGAATCACTCTATCACCTCCATCAAGGTCGGAAACCCGATCACTTTATCTTTAAATATTTTTGTTAGTTCATCATTCAGACGTACTCCCTGTTCCAGATGCCAACGATGCAGCAACCCACTGCTTTCCACCTCCCATTGCAAAGAATACGCACTTCCTTCTTCCCGATGACTCAATATCCGGCAAATACGCGGTGCTTTTAAAGCACCGTGTTTCTGTACTTCAGGGATATAGCTTTCTTTTATCCAAATCATGAAATTGTCGTGAACGTCATCGTCCACTTGAAAAGTTGTATTATAAATCAGCATATCTTAATTTCATACTATTATTTACCGCAAACATAGCAATTATTTCAGAATAATGCATTATATTTGCGGCAACAAAAAAGATTCGTTTACAAACGTTATCATATAAGATAGAAAAGGGGCGTTAGCTCATCTGGCTAGAGCGCGACACTGGCAGTGTCGAGGTGATCGGTTCGAGTCCGATACGCTCCACAAACATCGCAGAAGGGTTCTAAAACAGAACTCTTTTTTCTTTTTTATAACTATTCCATCCCTCTATTCCCTTCAAAAGAAAAACTCATAGAAAAAAACGCCTAAATCTCCCATGTTTCCGGCCTTACAGCTGCATTTCCGACTGAACATCTACACTTTCAAAAAGATATCAAATACCTACAAATAGGTATTTCAATGACGTTTTATCATAAAAACATAAACAAGAAGTATTATATCTTAAGATTTTTATGTTATTTTGCATTGCGTAATTCTATTATAAAAATGAATCATTTAACGGATAAAGAATTAGTAAGTCTATTCAGCACGGATAAGGAGAAGGCTTTCAACCTTTTCTTTCAGCGTTACTATATCCGTTTATGTATGTATGCAGTACAGATTACAGATGACTTTTCCGAATCCGAAGATATCGTTCAAAGTTTTTTTATTTCATTCTGGGAAAAAAAGCTCTATAAAACCATTACTGACAATCTGAAAGGATATGCCTATCTCTGTATTCGCAATGCATCACTGAAATTCATTGAAAAACGAGAAAAGATAGACTCCAGCGATATTCTTCTAAACGAAGAAGAATACCTATATATATGTGAAAGCCTTGAAGAGAATGAACGTGAACAAAAAGAAAAGGAGTTGGAAAAAGCTTTAGCAGCATTGCCCGAACAAGAAAAGAAAGCACTCTATGGTGTCGTTATTGAAAACAAAAGCTATAAAGCAGTAGCTAGCGAACTGCATATCAGCGTCAATACATTAAAGACTTATCTTGCCAGAGCGATGAAGAAACTGCGTAAAAACGAGAAATTACTTCTAGTATCTTTATTCTTGATAAACCTATCATAAATCTTCCAAGAAAAAAAGTCTCTCGTTTTTGACACCCATTTTACACAATTCCGGATCATATAATAAAACGAGAGAAAAGATGAATCAAGAAGATCATAATAAAACGGAGAAAAATCTGATTACTTTGCTCAACTGGTACCGGTTGAAACGGGTAAATGAATTTGCGGCACAATGCGATGAAGCACAAGCATGGGAATCAATCCAGCAACGCATCCGCCACCGTAAACGGATACGAATGTACACCTATTGGAGCAGCACTGCCGCTGCCTGCCTGTTAATAGCAGCTTTCAGTTTTTACACACTCACAGAATATGACCAATCTCTATTTGCACACAGAGGGGAACAGAAAGCAACCCTGTTTGTAAATAACGGAGAATCTTACGACCTGCTGTCGCAAGATAAATCTATATTTAATGCAAACGGCATGCAAGTTGCTCAAAATACAGAAAAAGAATTAAGATACGACACTCAAACGAGTATACAAAAGAATGCAGGAAAGCATATTTTAAATGTACCCAGAGGAGGAGAATATAAACTCGTGCTTTCAGACGGTACACGTGTACACGCCAATGCCGAAAGCCGCCTTACTTATCCCGTTTCTTTTACCGGTAATAAAAGAGAAGTCTACCTCACAGGAGAAGCTCTCTTTGAAGTTGCCAAAGATACGCTCCATCCTTTCATTGTACATACCCCGTACGGTATAGTAGAAGTAGTAGGAACACGGTTTAATGTCAATACTTACGAGAAGAATCAAACTACCGTAACCTTGGAAGAAGGAGCCGTAAAAGTATACTGCGAGGAAAAGAAAGGGACAGAACAAAAATCTCTTTCACCCGGTGAGCAAGCTGTCATACAATCAAAAACAATTAATACACAAACAGTTCAGGTACAGGAATATACTTCCTGGGCAAACGGTATATACGAATATACCGATACGTCACTGGAAACTATTGTGCAACAACTTTCGCGCTGGTATAACGTCAACATAACCTTTACCGACCCGCAATTGCGTGAACGAAAGTTTGCAGGAGTCATCTTCCGCGACCAACCATTACAAAAAGCAGTAGATATATTATCCAAAATTTCTAATGTACACTTCAGACAGAAGGGAAATGTTATTGAGATAACAGAGAACCGTCCCCAATATTAAACAGGAAAAAGCGTTGTTCAAATATGAAAAAATATCTTTTAATCCGGATGATGCAAACAGTAGCCATTATCCTGTTTGCCGCCAATGTATCGGCACAAAACCAAAATGTGGTCATATCAGTACGGAATATCCCGGTACGTACCGCACTGACCCAGATTCGGCAAGCTGCCAATGTACATTTTGTCTATGAAGAGAAGAATATTAATGGCCAACAGACTGTAACACTCAATTATCCGCAAGGGACATCATTGAGCACTTTACTCAACAACCTTTGCAAGCAAATAGGACTGACGTACGAAATCAATGAATCCGTTATTCTACTCTATCCTGCTCAAAAGCAAACCACCACTCATGACATCCATATCCTGTTATTGGAAAGGGGAAACAAACAGCCGCTACCAATGGCAACCTGCGTTCTTAATCCGCTAGGAGCTTATGCCGCAACCGACATGGAGGGAAAGGCTGTACTAAAAAATGTCCCCACAGGAAAATACATATTAAATATTTCGTATGTAGGCTTCGAGACTGTGCAACGGGAAATCAACGTTGAACAAAACCTGGATCTGACGATCCGCATGTCTCCCACTTCGCTAGCTTTGAAAGAGGTAGTAGTGGTAGCAAAACAAAATGCGGCCGGAGAATCTACCAGCTCCATTATAGGCAGACAAGCGATAGACCATTTACAGGCTATGAGCCTTGATGATGTGATGCAACTCATACCGGGGCACTTAATGAAAAATACAGATCTGACATCCCGTTCCAATGTACAGCTCCGTACTCTTGTTAACAATAACACCAATGCCTTCGGTTCGAGTATCATAATGGACGGAGTTCCCATGTCCAACAATGGTACACTATCGCAAGGAGGATTTTCAAGTACCGCATTTGTCGGAACAGACTTACGCCAAATTAGTGCGGACGATATTGAATCCGTAGAAATAATCCGTGGTATTCCTTCTGCCGAATACGGTGATTTAACCTCCGGACTTGTAGTTGTTCATTCCAAAATCGGACAAACTCCCTGGCAGATCAAGGGAAAGATAAATCCCGGAACAATGAATTACTCGCTCGGTAAAGGATTGCGTTTAAACAAAGATGCCGGTATCCTGAATTTCAATCTCGACTATGCACAAGCATGGGGAGATCCACGCCAGAAAACAAAGTCATTCGACCGTTACACCTTTAGCTTGGGATACAGCAAAGATTTTTCACGTATCTGGCATACAGACACAAAGGTACGTTACATGATGGGCAAAGACTGGAATGGAAAAGACCCGGATGCCATCGACGACGGCACTTTTCAAAAGAATCGCAACCAGCTGTTCTCACTAAGCCATAATGGCAAACTATCAATTAATAAACCATTCTCACGTACTGTTAATTACACATTAGGTGTCAGCTATACTCAAACAGAGATGGAAAAGAGCGCCATTGTTGCCAATTCGTCCGGGTTGCTACCGATACTTACTGCCACAGAAACAGGGTATTATAATGTGCCTTTCGAGCAAAGCTCATATCAGGCAAGCGGAGGTTCCCTTAGCCGTCCCGGAAATGTATATGCCAAAGTCAGCAACACGTTCTTCGTAAAATCAAAGAAAACATATCAGAACTTCAAAATGGGAGTGGAATACCACTACGACTGGAATAATGCCCGCGGATATTATAATGATGACGACCGTTACCCATTGCAACCCAACAGTAACGGACGTCCCCGTCCTTTCTCCGATATTCCGAGCATCCATCAGATGGCCGCTTACATAGAAGATAACTTCCGTTGGGATATATCAGAAAACAGATTTCTGAAAATACAGTTAGGCGGACGTTTCACCACCTTACAGCCGTGGGCGGATGAAGCAACCTTTTCTTTCTCTCCCCGTGTAAATGCTTCGTTCTCCGTCAACAAATGGCTGAATATCCGTGGAGGATTCGGACTCAACTCAAAAACTCCCGGTTTAGATTATCTCTATCCCGACAAAAAGTACATCGACCGTGTAGCTGCCAATTATATGCCTCAAGACGACAAAGTCGGACAAATATTGATGTACCACACCCAAGTGTACAACGTGCAACGAACTAAAGGATTGAAGAATGCGACCAATCGCAAATGGGAGGCAGGGTTCGACATAAAGTTATCGGACAAGCATAAATTAAGCCTCATCGGTTATCATGATAAAACCGCTAACGGATTCGGATCGGCCACAGAATATTTTACGTATACAGCCAACTATTATTCTGCGGAAAAAGGACTGATTATCACTCCTGGACAAGCTACAAAAATAGATTGGGATAATCCAGAACGCACGGACCTTGTACTCAGTACGACCGGTAAAATAGGAAACACGAATGTCTCTATCAATAAAGGGATAGAAATGGACTTTGACTTCGGCGAGATTCCGGCACTGCACACTTCATTCTATCTGTCAGGAGCATATATGGAATCCAAGACCTACTCTACAGACATCAACAGTAGCAATCCTACCGATCTACCTACTGAATATCAGGTAACCAATACCATTCCATTCAAAATTGTATATCCATCCGGGCTAAACTATAGCACTTACCGCCGCTTTACGAACACTCTGCGGATTGTGACCAATATCCCGGCACTGCGTATGGTAGCTTCGTTCTCAACACAAGCCATCTGGTACAATTATTCCAAGAGCAACAATCCTCCGATGGACCCTATCGGATGGATAGACACAGACCTCTCTTATCATGAAATAACAGCAGATATGCTGGCAGATGAGAACTACAAAATAAAAGGAGTATCATTGAAAAGCCAACGCAAGAATCCTAAAGACAATGTGCCAAGCAAAGCCCCTATTACATGGTTAATGGCGGGACGCCTCACCAAGGAGCTGGGCAATATAGGCGGCATTTCATTCTATGCCAACAACATACTCTTTTACGAACCTTTTCTCAAAAACTCTACCTCCAACACGCTAGTACAGCGTAATACAGGTAATTTCAGTTTTGGTGTCGAATTATTCTTTAATTTATAAATCACAATATGAATAGAACAATTTCTTTTATTACAAAAATGATGTTTGCGGCTGTCACAGTTATCATGGCTGCATGTTCCTCTGACGACAATGCCACACAAGCATTGACCGTACAAGTGAAAGTATCCATGCCCGAAGGATTCAAGTCCGACATTCTATATACAGGGCACACTGTTACAATGGGTAAATACACCGCCATTACAAACGAAAAAGGTATAGCCACTTTCGAAGGAGTGATTCCCGATTTGTATGACATCTCTACTTCCTGCGAAATCACTGCAGAAGAATATGAAGAAATGACAGGCAACGATCCGCAAAATGAAAATTATGTGATTTCCGGCAGTCTATTGAAATATACTGTCGGTTCGTCAGCAACCATCGAACTTCAAACAAGTATTTCTGCCAAACAATCAATTGTTATCAGCAAAGTTTACTATGCAGGAACCAAAGACAACAATAATAAAAATTATCTGGCAGGTAAGTACATTGAGTTCTTTAATAACTCGGACCAAACCGTTGATATAGCCGGACTTTATTTCGGACTGGTAGAGTCGGAAAGTACTCCTGCATATACGCTTGGCTCCACACCGGAATATATTTACCTAAAGCAGATTTACCGTTTCCCATCTAATGTAGTCGCAGAAGTTGCACCGGGAGCCTCGATAATCGTTGCCAATAGCGCCATCGACCACACAGGAAATAATGAAGTAGATTTATCCAAAGCCGACTTTGAGGCTAAAGATACGCAGGGGAAAACAACCAACAATCCTGCAACCCCGGCTGTGGAACTGATATATACAACATTTCCCACAATCAGTAATATGAACCTGGTACAAGGTGGCCCCTGTTCTGTTGTATTATTCAGTACAGATGAAGATGTGACCTCATGGGAAACTGTATACGTTGACGGCAAGGATAAAGGAAGCAAGTTTGTCAAAACCCCTGTAAAATACATAATGGATGGTGTAGAATGTTTGAAAAACAAAAGTACGGGAGTAGATAAAAACACTAAACGTCTTTACAACTATATTGATGCAGGCTATCAATACACGGAGGCTACCACCGGATATACCGGAGAAGTAGTTTACCGCAAAACAGCCAAGACAGAAAACGGGCGCACCATTCTTGCTGATACCAATAACAGCAGTAACGATTTTGCCGTATCAAGTGAAATCAAACCGAAGGAATACAAATAATAGAAAACAAAAGAGACTGTGCCCCAAGAACATATAACCTTCCGGTACAGTCTCTTCAACTACTTCACGAAATAATTAAACCAATTCAGAAATGATGATGAACCATCGATATATACTCTTTACCGGTCTGATGGTAACTGCACTGTACATACATGCCCAAGATATCGAATTACAGACAAAAGAAAAATACGAGTACGCCGATGCTACCCAGTTATGGAGACGTACCCTGAATCCTGCCGGGCTCTCTTTGGATACGCTGACCAACCGGGGAATCAGTTATTTCGAATTCTCTCATCAGCAAGGCACACACTATCGGGTTCAGGACGGTGATGAGCAAAACAAATTATTGTTCACTTCAGAACGATACCAAAAAATTGGGAAATTTCTCTACGGATACGGGCGTTTTACCTTTGACATGGGACGGCAATTCAACCGTTCATGGAGCGACGTATTGCGTAGCCACCACTCCAATCCTTACTTTTCAGGAAGCTCCATCAAAGGAAAGTACGACTTCCAGAACTTCGACCTCTCGGCAGCGTTAGCCACTCTGCCTATCAAAAACTTCACTTTCGGCGCACGACTGGATTATAAAGTAGGAGATCTTTCCCGACTGAAAGACCCCCGTTCACGCACCAATCTGGCAGACTATCAACTGACTCCTGCCGTCACCTACACGTGGAACAAACACTCGCTGGGTCTTAGCGGTTATTACCATCGCAGAAAAGAAAAAATCCCCAACATCACCACCGTACAAACCGATCCGAACCTCAAATACTACACCTTCACCGGAATGGAAAATGCAGATGGTACCACTGGTGGTTACTCCGGTTTTGAACGTGAATTCGTCAACCATGAATTTGGCGGTGAATTGTCTTATCAATATAAGAACGAACGGATTCAAACGCTTACCACCCTTTCATACGCCAAAGGCAACGAAGACGTATGGGGAGACATCAAATATTCACCGGGAAAATATCACACCACCACCTACAACCTGCTTTCTATGAACCGGATCAAATCCGGACGCACAGAACACATCATCGACATTTCCATTAATTATCAGACAGGAAAAGCCGACGAATACCGTCAGGAAAAAATAATAGAAAAAGATCCGGTAACAGGTATCGAATCCTCCTACTGGAACACACTTCTCACGTATGACGAACGTTACACCGTCGATTTACTCAATGCCAATCTGCACTACCGCCTGTTGTGGAGTAATCATCACACCGGAGAAGCCACAGCCTACGCAGGTGCACGCGCCTATTTCCAATCGGTAGAAGATCAATACAATCTTCCGTCTTCATCGCTTACAGTCCGTCAGGCAACTATCTGCATGGAAGGCGGATATTCATTCCTGCGCAAAAACAACCGTTCATTATGGATAGAAGCAGAAGCCGGATATCACATTTCGCTATCATCGGACCTGTCACTCAACGATCCGTCCACTGAATACGCCCAAAGTGTGCTTTTACCCGACATGACCTATTATGGAGCATCGTATGCGCACGGAAAACTGCAAATACAATATCAAATGCCTGTAACTATAAAGAAACACACCAACGTGTGGTTCGTCAAAGCCACAGGAGCATATCTGAAGACCGACAAGAAAACCGATTCCAAAATGTTCGGAATAAGTCTCGGACTGTACCATTAACCTTCCTCACCCCACAAAAACCAACCAGATAATTTACACCAATCATGATGAGAATTGCCAATAACAAACTTCGGTTGCTACTCCTGCTGCTCTTTCCCACCCTCCTTTGGGGTAACTCTGCCCCCATGTTTCACATCCGGCAAAACGCCAAAGGATGTTTGGTAGAAATACCCAAACGATTGATAAACCGGGATTTTCTGTTAGCAGCCCGTGTGATGACCGTCAGTTCTCCCAATAATAAAGTCAAACTTTATGCAGGCCAGCGACTTTATGATCCGGTATGGATACGTTTCAAATATGACAAAGAACAGTTATATTTGTTACGTCCCGACTCCAAAAACTTATGTGAGGACACAACTCATCTTTCATATCCGGCTTATGCGCGCAATGCCATCACTCCCATAGCGGAATCCTGGAAAATAGAACAGGAGACAGACAGCTCGATTGTTGTAAACTGGAGCAAATTTCTTAGTGAGCCCATAGAAGGTGTAGACCCTTTTGGAGGGAAAACGTCACCAGGACGTTCCCTGCCCCAACTCAATAAAATACTTCAGGTAGACGTCCACGAAAAGAACCTGGAAGTCAGCGTACAGTATGGTTTTGAAGGAACCACCCAGCCTTTCCTCACTACGATACGGAAATCGCTGTTACTACTGCCTGAGCAACCCATGCAACCACGTATACACGATGCCCGGGTAGGATATGACAATATCCCTAAACGGAAATTCGACTTCGATACTTCCTCAATCGCAGCGGAAAACTACATCACCCGCTTCCGGATTGTCCCCTCTCCTAAAGATGTACGCAGTTATTTGCAAGGCAAACAAGTGAAGCCTCAACAACCCATCGTTTTTTATATAGACGATGCCTTCCCTCCTCTTTGGAAAAAAGCCATACGCAAAGGAATACTGGATTGGAACAAAGCATTCGAAGAGATTGGTTTTAAAGAAGTTATGCAAGCAAAGACATACGCCGAAGCCGGACCGGAGTTCGATCCGAACGATATACGTTTCAACTGTTTCCGATATGTAGTCAGCGATTTCCCGAACGCAATGGGGAAACACTGGGTAGACCCGCGTTCAGGAGAAATTCTGCAAGCAGATGTGTTGTTTCACAGTAATGTCATAGCCCTGCTACGCAAATGGTATTTCCTGCAAACATCAGCCTACCATCCTGCGGCACGCACGAAAACACTACCGGATGACATAACGGCACAATTAATCCGTTACGCCGCCGCCCATGAGATAGGCCACTGCCTCGGACTGGAACATAATTTCAAAGCCTCGTATGCCTATAATACAGAAGACCTGCGCCGTCCGGAATTTACAGAACGTTACGGCACCACCCCGTCCATCATGGATTATGCCCGGTTCAATTATGTCGCCCAACCGGGAGACGGCGTCCGTTACGTATTACCTCCCCTGTTGGGAGTGTACGACCGATACGCCATCCGTATCGGATACGCCTATCTCTCCCGCGAGAACACCCGAACTGTAGCCGGATGGATAGATGAAAAACAAAACGACCCCATGTATCATTGCGGACGCATGGCACCGAGCACCATCCCCACTGATCCTACCGTTCAAACCTCCGATCTCGGCAACGACCCTGTCGCATCGGCAACCTACGGAATCCGCAACCTTCAACAAATATTGACGCAATTGCCGGAATGGAACAAAAAAAGTCTGACAGATAACCCGTTTGAGGAGATGCCCGCCACCTATACCGATTTGCAGCAAGCCTATTTCGACCATCTGGAACGTGTGATTCCTTTTATTGGTTTCTCCGATGAAGTATCCGGAAAAGCTGTCGAATTTCTTTGGAAAGAACTGCTTGGCGGATACAACTTCCTACGGACGGATGCCGTATGCAAATATGCCGGCAACCCAACCGAAGCCATCATAAAAGCACAAAAGACAATTATTGAAAAGATGTTTGGCAGAATCATTGCCGAACGAATCTCTTCGAACGAAACACCAGCAGGATTTACCTACGCCCATTATCTGGAAGTCTCTGCCAACTATCTTTTTACGGACAAGACACCGGACATATTCACACGACATTTGCAGGAAAGCTATCTCCAGACCTTGCAATCATTGCTAACAGAAGCACGTACCTCCTCTTTCAGTGTACTCTTCTCCCCGACGGTCAGCGAGCATCTTACCCGCATCCGCGAACAGTTAACAACTAATCCTTCTACCTGGAATAATTATTTAAAAAACAAAATACAATGAAGCTAACTACCATTATTTCCGCCTTCTACCTCCTCTGCCTGTTGTGCATACAACCCGTGCATGCCGATGGAGGCTTCTGGCTACCTACTCAAATACAAGGAAAAGTACATCAGACAATGAAAAAACAGGGATTGCGTCTTAGTGAAAAAGACATTTACGACATCAACCAGTCGTGCTTGTCGAATGCTATCCTTTCATTAAGTTATGACAACAGTACATTTTCTCCCTCTGCCAGTGCCTCTTTCATCTCCGGTGAAGGACTGGTATTGACCAACTTCCACTGTGTCGCACGTTATCTCGAACATATCTCCGATGCAAACCACGATTACGTGAAGCATGGCTGCTGGGCTACCCAACGCAGCGAAGAGACTTATCTTCCGAATTTACAGGTCAATCAATTAATCACTATCAAAGACGTAACGACGGAAATCACACAAGATACTGGAAATCTTACCGATCAGGCACTTACCCAAAAGATCAATGAGAACGGGAATAAAATTGTCAAATCCCAAGCCAAAGGTCGCGGTGTAGAAGGAAAAATCTACTCCTTATTTGGTGGCAGACAATACATCCTGGCTGTCTTTCGCTGCTTCAAGGATGTGCGTATCGTAGCCGCTCCCCCCATCTCGATAGGGAAATTCGGAGGCGACACAGACAACTGGCAATGGCCCCGTTACTCCGCCGATTTCGCCATCTTGCGCGTTTATGCCAACGATAAAAACCAACCGGCAGCCTACAACAAGCAGAACCGCCCCTATCAACCCGACGCTCATTTGTCTATCTCTACCAAAGGAGTGAAGCCCGATGATTTTGTGATGGTTGCCGGATATCCTGCACAAACAAGGCAATATGTCCCTTCGTTCGCCCTTGAGAAAATTGTATTCAAAGACACGCAAGCAGAAGCAGATATTGCCAAAATCAAGCTCGACTTCTACACACAACGTAAAGAAACGGCTGCCGACTCGCTTTATTCCTACTATAACATTAAGGCCGGAAGTGCTGCTAATGTCTATCTAAAATCAATTGGTGAGATCAGTGGTGTGAAAGAATCCGGCATCATTGCCCGGAAACAGCAGGAGGAACAGGCGATGACAGAATGGATTCTGTCTGATGACACCCGTACGCAACGCTACGGGGCAACATTGCTCGATGATATGAAAGCAAACTACGAACGTCTTACCCAACTGAACTTCACAGACCAGATGTTTCGCGAAGTCGCACTTTACGGTGCCAACGTCATCCCTTTTGCCGGAAAATTTGAAAAACTGGTGCAAATGGAACAAAGAAAAGGCAAAAATGTAAAGACTGCCATGAAAGGAGAAATCCGCAAACTGAAACCGCTTACCGTAGCATTCTATCGTGATTTCAGACCTGAAGACGACAAATATATCATGAAAAAGATGTTGGCTTATTATCTGGATCACGTAGATTCTATTTTCTACTCCACAGCATTGAAAAAGGTAGAAAAGCATTACCCTCAACATCTTTCTGCCTATATAGACAGCCTGTACGATCATTCCCCCTTGCGTAATCAGGAAAGTATGCTCGCACTTCTGGACAGTGTACCGACACAAGGAACAGCTGCACTGTCACAAGATGGGCTGTATCAGTTGTCACTCGGTTTCTATCTGGTGTATGTAGAAAAAATAAACCGTTTGAAACAAGCGTATCAGAATAAAAACATGAAACTCTACTCCTTGTATCTGCAAGCATACGCTGAAAAGAACAAGGGGACACAAATTGCATTTGACGCTAACCGCACCCTGCGTTATTCTACGGGAAAAGTAAAGGCAGCCGTTCCCAGCGAAGGAGTCATCTATACTCCATTTACAACTGTTGACGGAATGCTCAGCCGTCATCGCCTTTATGCCGGAAACAAGGACTTCAATCTGCCGGCACGTTTCGTCAAACTCATCGAACAACGCCAACCCAGTAACTACTTTAACCAGAAAGTGACACCCACCTGTTGTTTCCTGACAGATGCACATACCACTTCGGGTAGTTCGGGCAGTCCGGTATTGAATGCCAAAGGAGAAGTGGTGGGTATCAACTTCGACCGTATCTGGCAGGGACTTAGTTCCGATTACGAAACTGCAGGCAATGAGAAAAGCCGTAACATCGCAGTAGATATCCGCTATGTATTATGGACTTTGGAGCAATACTCACATTCCCAATACATATTAAACGAATTGGACATTCACTAACTTAGTAAATTCTATATAAAAATGTTATCTCCCAAAACTCTAAAATACTTACGTTTAACGCACCGTTATGTATCTTTCATTTGTGCAGGCATCCTGTTTGTCTATCTCCTTTCCGGCTTCCTGCTCAACCACCGGAAAGAATTTACATTCATGAATCAGAAAAAGGAACGCACAGTGGACTATATATTCCAGCTCCCTGCCAATAAAGACGATTTTACAGAAGCCGATGCACGAAAGATTATCTCCGATCTCTCATGCAATCCCGACCTGTATAACCGTTTCAGCCTCAGTAAAAACAAACTGACCATCTTTGGCAAAGAGCAATTGGTAATCAAGTTGGATGCAACCAGCCAGCAGGCATTTATCAAAGAAATGCATCGTCCCGCTTTCCTAACCGCATTGAATAAGTTACATCGCAATCCGGGTTCTTTATGGACAATAACCTCCGATGCATTCCTCTTACTCATGTTTATTTTGCTCATCACCGGGTTACTGATTGTTCCCGGGAAAAAGGGATTGTGGGGCATCGGCGGAATTCTAACGATAATAGGAATTTTAATACCTATATTGATTTACTGGATGATAGTATAATTTCTTATTTTTATTTATCCGTATGCATCTTTCTGTACTATCTTTCCGTATCGCAGAAAACAAAAAAGGACCTTTATTCAAGGTCCTTTTTAATCACTTCGTCCATTTCTTTTATACGTTTCTCACGGTCTTTAATGGGACCGTCTTTCTTGTCATTCTTAAATGCGTCATCGGCACGGTCGGCAACCTCGCCACTCCATTCCTCAAACTGGTTCTTAGCCGGACGACCATTCGGTTCGATATTTTCTTCGGCTATCGAATCATGCCTGTTAATCATATCATCCATAAGTTCTCGTTTTAAAAGTTTATGGCTATAAGACAATACAAACGAAGAAAAGTTTTCTATTTTAATGATTTTTGAAGAAATCAGTCATGTTATTATACTATCAAAGAAACACTCCAGCCCAATCTGTGTCATTCATCCAGATACCTATATAAATTACAGTTACCGGCAACGTCCAGTACATTCAGCTCTTTCAAGCGTTTTTCCACTTTCTTTTGTGAAACCAGCCCGAAATTCCGTAACATATCACGCAATTTCCTAAACCCATATTGAGAAGTGATTTGTAGCAGTTCCCGGAGTGTTTTTATATCAGCTTCAGAAATGATCCGCTGCGACCGAATATCGAATTTCAATTCTGTGATAGGAGTATCGAGCAAAGCCTTTGCCGCTTTTATATCTTCGGGAATAAAAATTTCCGGATTCGTCTCTTCTGCCTCCCTCATGAGCATATCATTATCAAAGCCATTCTGGCGGGATTTCATTTCATACGCCCTTATTGTTGCTCTAAGGCGGATATTTTCTTCCTTATAAGTCCTAAGGAATCCCGCTTGAGATTTTATTTCCTGTACAAGTCCCTCAAATACTTTCTGCGCTTGACGATATTTCATGTGTTTCCGGACACTAAAATCCTTGATGTTTCCTTGCAAGACGGTATAGAGAAACAGTTGCCGTCTTTCATCATTTCTTATCATTCCGGCAAGCTCTTTTATTATTAACCGAATCAATGGGGTCAACTCTTTCAGCGATTGAAGCAGAAAAAGTTCCTCTTCATTTTCCTTCATCTTCTCATCCATCCGGCGTTTGTGTTCTTCTTCGGAAAGACTGAACCGGATATTTCGTTCAAGACAATCCGTCAGACTGTTTTCATCAAGCATCAGATAATCACCGATTTCTGAATAAATAATCTCCTGTCTTTTACACCAAGTAATAATACGTCTGGTAGATACCTGATACTTGGTTGCTGCTTCTTCAATACCAATCCATTGTTTTGTTGTCATACCTCGTTTTGTTTTTAGATGTATACGTCGCAACCAAATATAAAAAAGGTGCGAACGATACATATATTTCCCAACAGCGGTACTAGCAAAACCGACAGATGAAAATACAGTATGCCCGCACCAAAACTTATATATCGATAAGGATATAAGCTTGGCACGGACATTTGATTTATCATCTGTTTGAAAATTGCTAGTTTCCTGTTAGATAAATTAAATGTCCTATAAATACAAGTCCGGCTGTCAAAGGTCCGGTCCTTGATTGCAAATATACTTCTTTTTTCTGAAAAGAAAGATAATAAATGACAAGCTTTTTAGTTACAATGGAATTTTATATAAGATAAATAAGTAAACAACTACATGGGGGAATAGTTTCATCGGCGAGAAACTAAAGTTCCATCAGTGTGAAACTATAGTTTCACCTAAGAGAAACTAATAGTTCCAAGCAGGAGAAACTACAGTTTCAAGGCGATGAAACTGTAGTTTCACACCGCAAAACCAATAGTTTCAAGGCTTGAAACTATCGGTTACAAGGCAGATCCCGCCCCGTATGTACAGGGGTAATAAATAAAATAGCTTATCTGCCTGTGGTTAATACTATTCAGGCCATGAAACTTCATCTGTGATTTTTACTTGATTTGGGTATGCATCTCTACCATACCGCCTTTGCAGTGCGTTTATCTCTTCTTTGCTTTGCAGTGACAGCATTATTGCCGTCACAGTGCTGTCACCATGCTGCTGTCACGCCATTAACTTTTCATAATCAAACAGTTAAGTCACAATCTGTGACAGATGACAGCAAATTTATTTTTTTATTTATTGGAGAGAGTATAAGTTCAACTTATAAATGCAATATCTCTTTTTTTATTAATCGGACTTTGGATGCAAAGTTGCTTATTTATTCCGATAGAGTTGCGGACGGAAAGGAACATAAAGAGTGTAATTACTATCCGCCGGCTTTCCTCCCACCAATGCAGGTGACCATTTCGGCATCCCTTTGACAATGCGGAGAGCCTCCTCTGCAAATTCCGGATGAGTGGAACGTAGAATATGAGGACGAAGGATAACCCCTTCTTTATCAATAGTAAACTCACATAAAGCATAACCCGAAACATTCTTCTCCAAAAGCCCTGACGGATAAACCATTTCACTGGCAATATATTCTTCCGGAGTCATCGCAGAGAAATGAGCAGGTTCCTCCACCTGTCTTCCGGAAAGTGTCTTTGAACGGGGCCCCACCGGATAAATTCCGATATACATCGGCCGCTTATAAGCATCCGGCTCTTCCTTGGTACGCTGTTGCAATGCTTTTAATAAAGCAGCAGCCTCCACTGCCAACGTCTGTTCCGAAATATTTTCCCCTCGGGATAACATATAAGCCGACTGACAAACCAACACGAGACGTTCCATCAACGTTCCCTTTTCCGGCGACCATTTACGTCCCATCTGCTCTTTACCTTTGGCATCCGTAGAAGAGAAAAAATAAACAATTCCATCCAAACCAGCCGTAGAACCGTCCAAATCCTGTACCTGCTCTGTCACCAAACGAAAGATAGCCCCTAAAGACTGATATAGGGAAGCACTAATGACAACCGATTTAGTATCCACCGTCACCGTCCCCTTCTCTGCCTGCCAATAAGTACGCGATAATGTGTTCGAAACCAGCGTATAACGTCCGTTCCTCTTCTCTACCGACATTGCATACTCCGGCGAAAAGGAAGGGATAGCTGCAAAACGCGCATAAGGCTGTTTCTGGAAGCCTGTATTAAGTAAAGAAAACACACTACGATAATATTCGCCTAACTCGCCTGTATAAGTGGAAAAAGGCTTCACCGGCTCCAAATAGTCAATTTGGGCCGCAAGGCGAAAAGAAAAGGTTAAAAGCAGAAGACAGAAAACAATCTTTTTCATAAGTTGCCGGATTTTCGGTACATATCGGCAACAAAGATACAAATTATTTCGATGGTTCGTGATAAAATTATATCTTTGCACGGTTTTTACTAAGAAACTGAATAACAATACATCAAAAATATGATAGCTAAGATTGAACAACTTCTGAAAGAGGTGGAAGCCTTACACGCCTCCAATGCCGAAGAACTCGAAGCTCTCCGCATCAAATACCTAAGTAAGAAGGGAGCCATTAACGACTTAATGGCAGATTTCCGTAACGTAGCTGCCGAACAGAAAAAAGAAGTCGGCATGAGACTGAATGAACTGAAAACAAAAGCGCAGGACAAAATCAACGCGCTGAAAGAAATGTTTGAAAGTCAGGACAACGATTGTGACGGACTGGATTTGACGCGTTCGGCTTATCCTGTGGAACTCGGTACACGCCACCCGCTCACCATTGTAAAGAACGAAATCATTGATATCTTTGCCCGTCTGGGATTCAGCATTGCCGAAGGTCCGGAAATTGAAGATGACTGGCACGTGTTCTCGGCACTGAACTTTGCCGAAGACCATCCGGCACGCGATATGCAGGATACTTTCTTTATCGAAGCCCACCCGGACGTAGTATTGCGTACACATACTTCTTCTGTACAGACCCGTGTGATGGAAACGTCACAGCCTCCTATCCGCATCATCTGTCCGGGACGTGTATATCGTAACGAAGCTATCAGCTATCGCGCACACTGTTTCTTCCATCAGGTAGAAGCACTGTATGTAGATAAAAACGTATCATTCACCGACTTGAAGCAGGTGTTGCTGCTCTTCGCCAAAGAAATGTTCGGTGCTGATACAAAAATTCGTCTGCGTCCGTCTTACTTCCCGTTTACCGAACCAAGTGCGGAAATGGATATCAGCTGTAACATCTGCGGTGGCAAAGGATGTCCGTTCTGTAAACACACCGGCTGGGTAGAAATCCTCGGTTGCGGTATGGTAGACCCGAACGTACTTGAATCAAACGGAATAGACAGCAAAATATACAGCGGTTATGCTCTCGGTATGGGTATCGAGCGTATCACAAACCTGAAATATCAGGTGAAAGACCTTCGTATGTTCTCTGAAAACGATACGCGCTTCCTAAAAGAATTCGAGAGCGCTTACTAAATTAGATTTCACCACAGAGGACGCAGAGGACACAGAGTTCTTATTTCAGCCGTATCAACTACGGCTCGTTTTTCATAGAAAGTCATTAGAAAGAAAAAACTCCGTGAGACTCTGCGTCCTCTGCGTCCTCTGTGGTGAAACAAATACATTCATTATGGCAAAGGATAGACTCATTACTCCCAGTTATTGTTTCATCTTGGCAGCCAACTTCCTGCTATACTTCGGTTTCTGGTTGCTGATTCCTGTTTTGCCGTTCTATTTATCCGAATTCTTTCAGGCTGGAAATTCCACTATCGGCATTGTCCTCTCCTGCTACACGGTGGCAGCCCTCTGTATCCGTCCGTTTTCCGGCTATCTGCTCGACACGTTTGCCCGGAAACCTCTTTATCTGTTTGCTTACTTCATCTTCATGATGATGTTCGGCGGATATTTAATTGCCGGTTCCCTTACCTTATTTATTATCTTCCGAATCATTCACGGAGTCTCTTTTGGAATGGTCACAGTAGGCGGAAACACGGTAGTTATAGACATTATGCCCTCTTCCCGGCGAGGGGAAGGCTTAGGTTATTACGGGCTTACCAACAACACAGCCATGTCCATCGGACCGATGTTCGGACTGTTTCTGCATGATGCGGGAGTTTCTTTTGCTACGATATTCTGTTATGCATTCGGTTCCTGCATTTTAGGTTTTCTATGTGCAAGTCTGGTAAAAACGCCCTACAAGCCTCCTGTGAAACGGGAGCCGATCTCGCTCGACCGCTTTATCCTGATGAAAGGACTGCCTGCCGGACTTAGTCTGCTGTTACTTTCCATCCCTTACGGAATGACCACTAACTATGTCGCCATGTACGCCCGCCAAATAGGATTGAACACACAAACCGGGTTCTTCTTTACCTTTATGGCAGTCGGTATGGCCATCTCCCGCATCTTTTCAGGAAAACTGGTGGATCGCGGAAAAATAACGCAAGTAATAGCTGCCGGATTATACCTGGTTGTTTTCAGTTTCTTCCTGCTTTCAGCCTGTGTATACCTGATTCAATGGAATGATACCGTCTGTACCCTGCTGTTTTTTGGCATCGCATTATTAATGGGTGTCGGGTTTGGCATTATGTTTCCGGCATTTAACACGCTGTTTGTCAACCTCGCCCCTAACAGCCAGCGGGGAACAGCGACTTCTACCTACCTCACTTCCTGGGATGTAGGAATCGGCATCGGTATGCTGACCGGAGGATATATCGCAGAAATAAGTACATTTGATAAGGCCTATCTTTTCGGAGCCTGCCTGACGGTAGTTTCCGCCCTCTATTTCAGACTAAAAGTGACGCCTCATTACCATAAAAACAAGCTACGATGAGAAAGAAAGAACGTTATGAGAAAGTAATTGCCTGGTTTCAGGACAACATACCTGTAGCCGAAACCGAACTGCATTACAACAATCCGTATGAGTTGCTGATCGCTGTTATTCTTTCTGCACAATGCACGGACAAACGGGTGAATATCATCACTCCTCCTTTGTATAAAGATTTTCCGACTCCGGAAGCACTGGCTGCCACTACGCCGGAAGTGATTTTCGAATACATACGAAGCGTGTCTTATCCCAACAACAAAGCCAAACATCTGGTCGGCATGGCAAAGATGCTGGTGAATGACTTCAATAGCGAGGTGCCGGATAATCTGGAAGATCTGATAAAGTTGCCCGGTGTAGGAAGAAAGACTGCCAATGTGATTCAGTCGGTTGTATTCAAAAAAGCGGCAATGGCGGTAGATACACACGTGTTCCGTGTCAGCCACCGCATCGGACTGGTCCCGGACAGTTGCACCACCCCGTTCAGCGTGGAAAAAGAACTGGTGAAGAATATTCCTGAAAAGCTCATACCGATTGCCCATCACTGGCTCATCCTGCACGGCCGTTACGTTTGTCAGGCACGTACTCCCAAATGTGACACCTGTGGTTTGCAAATGATGTGCAAATATTTCTGTAACACCTATAAAGTTACAAAAGAGGAACCAAAAGCCAAGAATAAATAACGATTTAATAGCAAGGAACCGAAATAAATAGTAACTTTGCAGTCGTTCTAAAAGAAGAATTTTAAAAACACTTTTAAATAAAAATAGAGTATTATGCAGACAATTGACAAATTCAATTTTGCCGGTAAAAAGGCATTTGTTCGCGTGGACTTCAATGTACCCCTGGACGAAAACTTCAACATTACAGATGACACTCGTATGCGTGCAGCTCTTCCTACTTTGAAGAAGATTCTGGCAGACGGCGGAAGCATCATCATTGGCTCTCACCTGGGCCGTCCGAAAGGCGTTGCCGATAAGTTCTCTTTGAAACATATCATCAAGCATCTGTCTGAACTGCTGGGCGTTGAGGTTCAGTTCGCTAACGACTGCATGGGCGAAGAAGCTGCTGTAAAAGCTGCTGCTCTGCAACCGGGAGAAGTGCTGTTGCTCGAAAACCTTCGTTTCTACGCTGAAGAAGAAGGCAAACCAAGAGGTTTGGCAGAAGATGCAACTGACGAAGAAAAAGCTGCTGCTAAGAAAGCTGTAAAAGAAAGCCAGAAAGAATTTACCAAGAAATTGGCTTCTTACGCTGACTGCTACGTAAACGACGCATTCGGTACTGCCCACCGTGCACACGCTTCTACAGCATTGATCGCTAAATATTTCGACGTAAACAACAAGATGTTCGGTTACTTGATGGAGAAAGAAGTGAAAGCTGTTGATAAAGTATTGAACGACATCCAACGTCCGTTCACTGCTATCATGGGTGGTTCTAAAGTTTCTTCTAAAATCGAAATCATCGAAAACCTGTTGAGCAAGGTGGACAACCTGATCATCGCCGGTGGTATGACTTATACATTTACTAAAGCAATGGGGGGTAAAATCGGTATCTCTATCTGTGAGGACGACAAACTTGACCTGGCTTTGGATTTGATAAAGAAAGCTAAAGAAAAAGGTGTAAACCTGGTATTGGCTGTTGACGCTAAGATTGCTGACGCATTCTCTAACGATGCAAATACTAAATTCTGTGCTGTTGACGAAATTCCTGACGGATGGGAAGGTCTTGACATCGGTCCTAAGACTGAAGAAATCTTCGCTAACGTGATCAAAGAATCTAAGACTATTCTTTGGAACGGTCCTACAGGCGTATTCGAATTTGATAACTTCACTCACGGTTCACGTGCAGTAGGTGAAGCAATCGTTGAAGCAACTAAGAAAGGCGCATTCTCACTCGTAGGTGGTGGCGACTCTGTAGCTTGCGTTAACAAGTTCGGTTTGGCTAACGGTGTGTCTTATGTTTCAACTGGTGGTGGCGCATTGCTCGAAGCAATCGAAGGAAAAGTTCTTCCGGGTATCGCTGCTATTCAAGAATAAGATTATTGTTAATTTCACACAAAAA
Source organism: Bacteroides sp. L008 (assembly GCF_040812255.1). Classification (NCBI taxonomy): domain Bacteria; kingdom Pseudomonadati; phylum Bacteroidota; class Bacteroidia; order Bacteroidales; family Bacteroidaceae; genus Bacteroides; species Bacteroides sp. L008. The sequence goes on from NZ_JBFNXO010000001.1 coordinate 2,313,691, forward strand.
TGTTGGTCGGGGCAGTTCTTTGTGAAAAGAGTTGCCCCTATTTATAAAAAAAGAGGTCCTCTTATTTATAAAAACGAGGTATGAAAAGACCGGTACTATTCTTTTGGTTCATCCTTTTCTTCCTTTACTCTTGCCAGAGTAAGAAAGGAGACAGCTCTTTTTTACCTCTAGCCGAACTGCAACCACTTACCTTAGGCATGATGCCTACACTAGACGGACTTCCTTTTCATATAGCCAAAACGCAAGGCATTTACGACTCATTAGGACTGGACTTGACCATTCTTTCATTCAACTCTGCCAACGACCGAAACGCTGCTTTCCAAACCCGGAAAATGGATGGCATGATTACTGATTATCCCAGTGCGGTAGCATTACAAGCTATTCATCATACTGATTTAGCATTCATCCTGAAGAATGACGGTTATTTCTGCTTCATTGTCTCCAAAGAAAGTAATATCAACCAACTGGAACAGCTCAAGGAAAAGAATATCGCTGTATCGCGCAACACAGTTATCGAATATGCCACCGACCAGCTATTAAGCAAAGCCGGAATCAAGCATACGGAAATAAACATGCCGGAAATCGGCCAGCTTCCTCTCCGCCTGCAAATGTTGCAGTACAATCAGATTGACGCCTCTTTCCTGCCCGATCCTGCCGCATCCATCGCCATGAACAATAAACATCGTTCATTGGTAAGTACGCAAGAGCTGGGTATCGATTTCACCGCTACCGCTTTTTCACGAAAAGCACTCAACGAAAAGAGAAAAGAAATCGAGTTACTCATCACAGGATATAACCTGGGAGTAGATTATATAAAAATGCACCCGCAGAAAGAATGGGAACAAGTACTGATAGAAATAGGTGTGCCCGAAAATCTGACAGGGCTCGTTGCCCTCCCCGGTTATCAAAAAGCAAAACGCCCCTCCGCTGAAGCGATAGACAAGGCTATACACTGGTTGAAAGAAAACCACCGAATACCCCAAACCTACTCTGAAAAGAATCTGATTGACACTACGTTTATCCCCACAGTATCAACCATAATCAAATAACAACTGACTCATGCGAAAAACACTACTTAAACTCTTCACTTTTGTATTATGTATAATAGGTATGCAAAATGCCCTTCTTGCACAAGAACAAACGCCACTAAATCAGGTTGTCAACACGCTGAAAGAACGAATTAGCCTCTCCGGATATGCCCAGCTGGGATATACATACGACGATGCAACGAATCCTGACAATACATTCGACATCAAAAGAATCATTTTCATGGCACATGGAAAGATCACCAAACGGTGGACTTGCGACTTTATGTACGACTTCTACAATGGCGGTATGCTACTCGAAGTATATACCGATTATCAGTTTCTCCCCGGACTTACGGCACGTATCGGTGAATTCAAAGTTCCTTATACCATAGAAAACGAATTGTCTCCTACTACAGTAGAACTTATTAATTGCTATTCACAATCTGTCTGCTATCTGGCAGGAGTAAGCGGTAGCGATAAGTGTTACGGAATGACTTCCGGACGGGATATTGGCATGATGCTTCACGGGAAAGTATTTCGAGACTTCCTGCAATATAAAGTGGCCGTAATGAACGGGCAGGGATTGAATACCAAAGACAAAAACAACCAGAAAGATGTGGTCGGCAATTTGATGGTTTATCCTCTGAAATGGTTATCCGTAGGTGGTTCGTTCATCCGCGGAACAGGGCACGCCATAGCCGATTCGGAATATACCGGAATCAAAGCGGGAGAAAATTACGCCAAGAAACGTTGGAGTGCAGGAGGTGTTGTCACTACTCCGACTTTTAATCTGCGTACGGAATATCTTGGCGGAAAAGACCGAAGTGTGACAAGTGAAGGCTTCTATGCAACGGGAAGCCTACGCTTTGCACGGAATTTCGATTTCATCGCTTCGTACGATTATTTCAACCCGAACAAGAGCGCAGATTTCAAACAAAATAACTATATTGCAGGCGTACAATACTGGTTTTATCCCAGATGTCGATTGCAGGCACAATACACCTTTTGTGACAAAAAAGGAGATGGACAGAAAGATTCCAATCTGATACAGGCACAGGTACAGGTGAGGTTTTAATTCAAGTATTGAGTGTCAAGTATTAAGTATTAATCGTAGTAGTTGAAAACAGACTATCATTCATTCCCATAGGGTTATGAATGAAATTATAAATAAGGAATTAGGCACGGATTACGCGGATTACACGGTTTTGGCTGCGCAATCTTTTTGAAGCCGTGTAATCCGCGTAATCCGTGCCTGAATATATTCCTCTTGGAACAAATATTAATCTTATTAATAACAATAGCTAAAAAAACATGGAAAGTAAAATCGCCGAAACCAATGCCCGAATAGACGTGGCCGACGTATTAAGAGGATTGGCAGTAATGGGAATCATCCTCTTGCACAGTATTGAACACTTTAATTTCTATTCTTTTCCGGAAGAAGTCCCTTTTGAATGGATGAAATTTACCGATCAGGCAATCTGGAGAGGATTATTCTTCACATTCAGCAATAAAGCATACGCTGTATTTGCTTTGCTATTCGGTTTCAGTTTCTATATTCAGGACAATAACCAACAACGGAGAGGGAAAGATTTCCGCCTGCGTTTTTTATGGAGATTATTCATCCTGTTCATTATAGGACAATTCAATGCCGCTTTCTTTACCGGTGAAATATTAACCATGTATGCGATTTTAGGAATTATCCTGCCGATATTTTGCCGGATGAGTGACCGTACAGTTGCTATCTTTGCTACTTTATTAATCCTTCAACCTATCGACTGGGCAAAATTGATCTATGCCTTATGCAATCCTGACTATGTGGCAGGTAAAAGTCTGGCAGGCTATTATTTCAGCATCGCTTTCGACGTGCAAAAGCATGGCAACTTCCTTGAAACAGTCCGCATGAATATGTGGGAAGGACAAATGGCTAACATGACCTGGGCATTGGAACACGGACGTATCTTACAAACACCGGGACTATTCCTATTCGGAATGCTGGTTGGTCGCCGCAAATATTTCCTGTATAGCGAACAGAACGAACGCTTGTGGCTAAAAGCATTGGCAATTTCGCTTCTCTGCTTCTTCCCCATCTACGGATTAAATAATATGTTGCCGGAATTCATCGAACGGAGTGCCGTCCTTGTTCCTCTACAATTGATATTAAGTTCATTCAGCAGCCTTAGTTTCATGGTATTACTGGTGACAGGATTACTGTTGACTTTTTACCGTGTGAAAGACCGCAGTTTCTTTATGCGTTTCACCTCTTATGGTAAAATGAGTTTAACGAACTATCTCGGGCAATCTATTTTCGGTTCTCTTTTGTTCTATCATTGGGGATTCGAATTGGGACGATATTTAGGAATCACATATAGTTTCCTTTTTGGCATCCTTTTTGTTCTATTACAAATGGTATTCTGTTCGTGGTGGCTCCGACACCATAAACATGGTCCTTTTGAGGGTCTCTGGAAACGTTTGACTTGGATTGGAAAAAGTAAATAATTAAATAATGATGAACGAAAAAACGATTAATGAACAATACGCATATATACGTACCTTACTTGAAGAGAAAAGACTCAAGGAAGCTTTGATGCAGTTGGAATCTCTGCTGTGGCAGTGTCCTGACTGGGATCTGCGTACCCGCCTGGAACAATTGCAGACTTCCTACAAGTATATGCTGGAATACATGAAACAAGGAGCAAATGACCCTGAACGGTGGAATCTGTATCAGAAAATGGTATCAGACACGTGGGGAATTGCCGACCAATCACGTTTGCTCATATTGGATAACGCTTCATCAAGATACTATCATGAAGTACGACGCACTCCCAAATCGCCAGACTTGTCAAACTATGGTCTTAAAACCATATTGCACATACTGGAGTCTTTTAATGACGACTTGGCAGTCAGCGGATTACTGTCTGACGAAAAGATGGATGAAGTATTAAAGCGGCATGAGGACACGCTCAAGTTTATGTTTATCAGAACATGGACGAATAGTGCATGGACTCCCGAAGACGAGGAAGATGCAAAAGCCATGCTTGCCTCGGAATTACTTCCGGGAGATGACTTATGTTTGTTTGTCAGCGCCCTCACATTAAGCTTGATGGAATGTTTCGACTTACGAAAAATAATGTGGTTGCTTGATGCTTACGAGCATCCCAACGTCAACGTCAGTCAACGGGCATTGGTTGGTGCGATGATTATTTTCCACATTTACAGAAGCCGCCTTACTTTCTATCCGGAACTGATAAAAAGGGTGGATCTCATGGAAGAAATTCCTTCATTCAGAGAAGATGTCGCACGTATTTACCGCCAAATGCTATTATGTCAGGAAACGGAAAAGATTGATAAAAAGATGAGGGAGGAGATTATTCCCGAAATGCTGAAGAATGTTTCCTCCATGAAAAATATGCGGTTCGGCTTTGAAGAAAGCGATGAAGAGAACAACGATATGAATCCGGATTGGGAAGATGCATTCGAGAAATCCGGACTGGGGGATAAATTGCGTGAAATGAACGAATTGCAGTTGGAGGGTGCAGATGTATATATGAGCACTTTTGCGGCATTGAAAAACTATCCGTTCTTCCGCGAGGTACATAACTGGTTTTATCCATTCAGCAAGCAACAGTCTAATGTGCTCAAGGCAATGAAGCAGGCGGGAAATCAGGGAGGCAGTCTACTGGATTTAATTCTTCAATCGGGGTTCTTCAGCAATAGTGATAAGTACTCGCTCTTTTTCACGATCCATCAATTGCCACAGTCACAACAGGATATGATGTTGAGCCAACTGAACGAACAGCAGGTTGCAGAATTGGCGGAGAAATCGAATGTTGAGACGATGAAGAAATTCAATGAACGTCCGGGAACGGTCAGCAACCAATACCTGCACGATTTGTATCGTTTCTTCAAACTTAGTGTGCGTAAGAGTGAATTCAGAGATATTTTTAAAGAGAAGCTCGATCTTCATCATGTCCCTGCACTCGATAATATATTGCACTGGGAAGATGTATTGTTTCCCATTGCCGATTTCTACCTGTCAAAGGAACGTTGGGACGAGGCTATCGAAATTTATGAGGAGTTGGAAACGATTGGCGGATTCGAAGGAGAGAGTGCGGAATATTATCAGAAGTTTGGCTATGCATTGCAAAAAAGGAAGAAATATGCAGAGGCTATTCAGGCTTACCTGAAAGCAGACACGCTGAAACCGGATAATATCTGGAACAATCGCCATCTGGCTATTTGTTATCGGCTGAACAGAAACTATCAGGTAGCAATCACCTACTACAAAAAGGTAGAAGAAGCTGCTCCGGAAGATACCAACGTGACTTTCCATATCGGTAGTTGTCTGGCTGAATTGGGGCAATATGAAGAAGCACTGAATTATTTCTTCAAACTGGATTTCATCGAGAGCAATTGCATCAAGGCATGGCGTGGTATCGGCTGGTGTTCATTCATCAGCCAGAAACATGAACAGGCGATGAAGTATTATGAAAAAATAATAGAACAAAAGCCTCTGGCTATTGACTATATGAATGCAGGACATGTTGCTTGGGTGATGGGAGATATTCAGAAAGCTGCCGTTTTCTATGGAAAAGCCATTACAGCAAGTGGAAACCGGGAACGATTCTTGGAAATGTTCCATAAAGATGAAGAGGCTCTTCTCACACAAGGAATTCGGGAAGAAGATATTCCTCTGATGCTGGATTTATTATAGTTTTCGCATCTTTCAGTTTGGGATATTCAGTAAATGTTCCTGCTTAAAAATACAGAAAAAGGCTGCCTCATTTTCTATTTCGAGGCAGCCTTTTTTGCATTATTGTACTAAGTATATCTTATGTATTTTATGTAATCAATACGTTAATTACACTGATATATTCAGATAGATTCAAGATACTTACTATAGCTTTTTCAACTCTCCGTACAGTTTCTGTATAGGAAGTCCCATAATATTATAGAAACTACCGGAAATTGATTTAACCCCGATATATCCGATCCATTCCTGAACGCCATAAGCTCCTGCCTTATCCATCGGCTGATAACGATCTACGTAATACAGGATTTCATCTTCCGACAAGACATCAAACAAAACTTCGGAGGAAGCGGTAAAGCTTTTTTGCCACTCGGTAGTAGTCAGGCAAACTCCTGTGAAGACCTGATGAGATTTTCCCGAAAGAGTACGAAGCATTTCAACGGCTCCTTCCCTGCCCTCCGGTTTTCCAAGTACTTTCCCATCTAACCAGACTATGGTATCTGCCGTAATCAATAATTCTCCCGGCTTCATCATGGTACGGTAAGCATCTGCCTTTTCACGAGCAATATATTCAGGTATTTCAGCACCCACCAATGTGTCCGGATATGACTCGTCTATATCCGGCAATGTTCTGACTACATAGTCTACTCCCAGTCCTGACATCAGTTCTTTCCGACGGGGAGAATTGGAAGCTAATATAATCCGGTATTTCTTTAAGTTATCAAGCATGATTTTATTTACGATTTGACGATTTACTATTTACGATTGAAAATACTTTTTATTGATGATTGAAAAATGTTTCTGTTGATGATTAAGAGCAATTTCGTTGACGGTCAAAAGTACTGCTATTGACATCACCGGATTAATTTACAAAGATACTCCAATCGTAAATCGTAAATTGTCCAATCGTCTAATCCATTCACCAACCGAAAGCGTCTTCCGCCATCCATAGACCGTGAGCTTTCAGCACCTGCTCCACTACATCACGTCCGCATCCGCGTCCACCGTCTGCATATGAGATATACTTTGCAACGGATTTCACTTCCGGCACGGCATCTTTCGGACAGCATGGCAGTCCGCACTCACGCATCACTTCGATATCCGGTACGTCATCTCCCATATATAAAATTTCATCATCGGTCAATCCGTACTTATCACGAAAAGCACGATAATCGTGTATCTTCACAGCAGAACCCATGTATAAATCCTTCACTCCCAGTCCTTCAAAACGAATACGTACCGCTTCTGTGCGGCCACCGGTGATGATAGCTATGTGAAGTCCTTTTTTCACAGCCAGCTGGATGGCATATCCATCTTTGATATTCACGGTTCGCATCGGTTCACCGGAAGGATGCAAAGGTACAGTGGTCGAACTCAATACTCCGTCCACGTCAAAAGCTAAAGCTTTGATACGGGATAAATCATAGTTGATGGTGCTCATGGATACTTTTGCTCATTAGTTTATATATTTCCTGCAATGCCGGAGAATCTACCAACATGGCAAGATGATTACTCATCACATTCTCATCGTAACGAACAGCGGGTCCGGTCTGTGCATCACGTGGCGCCAATTCGTGTACTTTACGAGCCGTTTCATCTATCAGCGGAAGCATGACATCGAAAGGCAAGTTGTATTTTTCAAGTAAATCGGCTGCTAATGCATACATGTGATTTGTGAAGTTGCAGATAAAAACAGCAGCCAAATGAAGGCTTTTACGTTGCTCGGAAGAAGCTTCGTAGACCTTTTCCGAAAAAGTGGCGGCAACAGCCTTCAACAGCTCCACATCTTCCGGCCTTTTCGCTTCAACAAAGAAAGGCACTTCCTGAAATTTGACTTCACGCTGTTTGCTGAATGTCTGCATCGGATAGAATACTCCGTAACGTTCTGCATGCCCTTCCCAAATGCTCATCGGAATGCTTCCTGCCGTATGCACCAACAAAGACGCCTGCTTTCCTTCTGTTATCTGCGGTAACAAATCTACTAAAGCGGCATCTTTCAACGATACGATATACAATTTTGCATCTTTGGAGACAGCCTGCAAATTTGTAGTATATTCAGCTTCTACTTTCTCGGCTAAGGTACGGGCAGATTCCATGGTCCGGCTATATATCTGTACAATGCGGAAGCCTTTACGATAAAGAGCTTTCGCCAGATTAGTAGCCAAGTTACCTGCACCGATAAACACGATCGGTGTATCTTCTATACTTCTTTTCATTATTCTCTTATCGTTTTGCAAACCAGAATAAAATGATTCCGATGATGAGCAATGTCAATGGTAACAGATATCCGGATAACGAACCTAATAAGGATATTACCAAACCGATATTCATCACTAGCCAAAGGCCAAGCAACACCAGACCAATTGATTTATCGCGTTTGAAAATAAGGAAACAGATCGAAGCGTACAATAACATATTGTCCTTATTCATTACCCAGGGTAGCCCGATGGAAGAAAAATGAATCAACTTATCGATCAGAAAAAGTGCTCCGATTACAATAAAGGTAACAGCGGTAGCCAGATAGGTATCTTTACTATTATTCGCTTTAGCAGCTCCCATGCTTATTTTCCTCCAAACTTATTAATATGAATTTTCTCCCATTGAAGATGTTCCTCATTGAAAGGTTTACGTTCCATCCCTTTATGGCCGATAGCAATGACAGAAAGAATCTGAAGTTGCAAAGGAATATCCAAAATTCCATGGACAAATTCATCGGAAGGCATTCCGGTAGCAGTGAAACGTTCGCGAACCTGCACCCAACAACTTCCCAAGCCAAGATCTTCAGCCTGCAACTGTATCATGATGGAAGCAATGGAAGCGTCTTCAATCCAAACATCGCTGGCCAACGGATCGGCCATTACAACAATCGCCAAAGCTGCGTCGGCAATGAACGAAGAAGCCTGTTCTTTGCAATGAGACAATTCTTTCAATACCTCTTTATCATCAACCACTACAAACTGCCAACTATTACTACGTTTGGAAGAAGGAGACATCAAAGCTGCTTTCATCAATGCAACTACCTGATCTTGTGTCAATTCTTCATCGGTGAACTTCCGCATACTACGACGGTTCTTTATCAATTCACTGAAATTTTCCATATTATTTCCGGTTTCATTTGATTAATGTATGCAAAGATAATGCAAACCGAGCGTAATAGGAAATAAAAGTTTATACTAAATGAAGAATATATCGTATCTTTGCACAGAGAAATAATTTCATTATGAAAAAGCGAATTACACAAGACGATTACGTTAAAGCGAATCGTAAAGCTAGCCGTGAGGCAGAAATTGAGATGTACGGGCACCCTATTTGTCACAAACGAGTGCACCAGTCAAAGAAAGTATATAACCGTAGAAAGATAAAGGCAGCCGATAAAAAGCTGCCTTATTTTTTTGTATTCAGGATAGCGTCACTATATTTAAAGGTATTAAAAAGATAGTTTATCTATACAATCCGTGTTAATTCTCCAGTTGTAGAATCGATAATAAATCCGTAAACTGTCACATCTGAAGGAATCAAAGGATGACGCACGATAAAATCGACTGTTCCCCTCACGGACTTTTCCGTATCTTCGAAGCCATCCAGCCAGGCATGAAAATCAACTCCGCAGAAGCGCATCATGTCAATATAATCCGGATTTATCCCCCGTGCCGTCATCTTTTCAAGCATCGTTTCACTATGCATGTGACAAGCTCCACAATCAGAATGAGCAATCACCATTATCTCCTCCACACCCAGTTCAAAGATAGCTACGAGTAAACTCCGGATCACGCTACCGAAAGGATGGGAAATAACGCCACCTGCATTCTTTATCATTTTTACATCGCCATTCTTAATTCCTAATGCGGCTGGAAGCAAAGCAGTCAGTCGGGTGTCCATACAGGAAAGAATAGCTATTTTCTTATCGGGATATTTGTTGGTAATATACGATTCATATCCCTTGTTCTCAACAAATTCTTTGTTGTAAGCTAATATTTCTTCTATCATAGTTCCGCTTAAATTATAAAGCTCTGTTCGATGGCACAAAGATAAAGAAAATATATAAAAAAGGGATATGTCATCGCGACATATCCCCTCCTAATTTAAAATTTAATCTGTAAGAGTTCTAATACCCATTATTTCCATATTCTTCTGCATTATCAATCTGACTCAAGAAGTTAAAAGAGATCGGACGTAAATAATGCTTGTTTTCATCAAAGTTTTCAGCCGCACGAGGATTACCAACAGTAAGACGTTGTTTGAAAGAATCTTTGTGACGCTTCATCGTCACCCAACGTTGATATTCTCCACATAATTCACGAGCATACTCGTCCATAACATCATTTTGTGTAGCATTACTCAATTTCATGGCATTGTAAGATGTATCATCACGAGCTGCACGCTTTTTCAGTACATTCAGATATTCTGCCGCTTTTCCGCCATTTCCTAATTGCTGGTTAGCTTCAGCAGCAATCAGATATACTTCAGCCATACGCATAATGAATACATCACCTGTCTTACGTTGCAGATTACTACTATATGAATCTTCCGATAGCCAATTAAATTTGTTGAAACCAGGATACATGTTTTTGTCATTAGTGACTTTTATATCCGTTTTACGATATTGTCCGTTATCAAACAAATCATCAATATTGATTACATAATATCTACGTTTCGCTTTTTCCGCATCCGAAAGTTTTTCTTTTGACAAATAGAAACAAATTCTATCATCGTCTTCAGCAACAGGATAAGGGATTACATAAGGATTCTTCACTTCTTGCAACTTGGAAGGATCACCGCTATTTTCTCCTTTAGGCCAAACCTTGGCAGTAAGCCTCGGAGCCCAAGTTCCATCGTAATATGCATAATTCAAGTCACCATATGGATAAATATACTCATTATGAAATTTTGCATCCAACCCATAAGTATTAATCATATTTTGAGTAAGAATTGTAAATGAACTAATGTTATCATTTACACCATGTTTGGTTCCTATTTTCGGTGTAGTACCATCATCCAATGTTTGCTTCTTATTAGTAAATAGGTAGCTACCTCCCGACTGTACGCCGGAGAACTGCACAAAGGCGGTCGTAAAGGTTACCTCCCATCGCTTATCATAATCTGCATCAAAGCAATCCAACAAATACTTGGAGGGTGCCAAAGTACTATTATTTGTACGTCCATACCAATAGTTTTGATTATCCGGTGTTGGATAAATAGTTAAAGTATTTGGTTTTGGATACATATAAGTAAAGTTATTATTACATTGTGTCCCCGCGTTCCAAATCTCCAGATTTGTTGCATCCGGACCGGCAGCAATAAATAAGGCCTCCTTATTATTTCGATTGTTCGCCGGTGCCCAAACATCTTCCACATCATCATAAAGACAACTGCTATATGCTGAAATCATATCTTCTGCCACTTCTTTTGCACGCTGCCAATAAGATACTCCATCCTCTGTCAAACCATATTCACCTCCACCTTGAGCGTAGACACGAGCCAAAAGTCCTAACGCAGTCTTCTTAGTCACACGCGCACGATTATTATCGTAAGGGGTGTCCTCAAGATTGTTGGCTGCAAATTTCAAATCATCAATTATCTGCGTATATAGTTCTTCAATCGAGTTACGCCGCGGAGTCAAAATAGGATCTTGGGATGATTCTTCCAATGTTAATGTTACATTGCCATAATTATTCACTAATATAGAGTAATAGAATGCACGGAGACAACGGGCTTCAGCCACTAAAGTCGTTATATCCTTTTCATTACCGTCAGTTACCAATTCAGCTCTGGTCACTACCGCATTACAATTACCGATCATAGAATAAGCCTGACCAAACAACTTATTTGTCGCATTAGTATTTGTGGCTAAACCATCATAATAAATCACCTGTTTGGCATAATCAGGATTACCTGCAGGAGTTATCCAACAGTCCGTTCCGCCTTCAGCAACGGATAAGAAATCATACACACTGAATAACTGCCCATAAAGTGATGAATAACAGTAAGATTGTAATCCTTTGAGCCCATCAAAAGTAGCAAGAATTTCATCCCCTGTTTTTTGACTTGGATTATACTCATCAAGCGAGCAGGCAGACATTGAAGCCACAGCGAATGTAAGCGCTGCTATTTTATAGATTGTTCTTTTCATTTCAATACTTTTTTTAGTGAAAACTAGAATGTAACATTTACACCAAATACAAATTGTTTGGTCAATGGGTACTTCAGAGAGCCATTCATTTCAGGATCATAGTCTTTCAGCAAATGGCTTTTTGCAAATACAAACGGATTTGTAATTGTAGCATAGAAACGACATTTCTCTATACCGGCTGATTTTAATATGGATTTCGGCAAGCTATATCCCAAGGTTATGTTCTTAATCTTTATAAATGAACCGTCTACATAACGTAGTCCATAATATCCTGTATATTGTTCAAGCCCTTTATTAGCATTGGCAGCAGGAAAATCATTTGATGGATTGTTTTCCGTCCAATAATTGAAATATGTTGGGAAGTTACGTATACCCTTCGGGTCATAAGATGTCAGCATATCATAGGCAAACATCTGTCCGTAGCGTGCATACACGAATATACTTAAATCAAAGTCCTTCCAAGTGAAATTATTCTGAAAACCTAAAGACCAATCCGGAGAATTGTGACCCAAGATTTGATAATCCGCATCACTTGGAGTATATTTATTATCAGATGTATAATAAATAACATTACCATTTGCATCTACGGCAGCACGCCCCGTTTCCTCATCAATCTTATAGAATCTGCCATCTGCCTCCTTTACCAAATTAGGTATATTGATTTTCAAATCACCAGGTGCAGCCCCAAATACTGCCGCATCAGTCTCTTCCCCCTTTTGCCATACACCGTCCAACTTATAATGATAATAAGAATTAATAGCTTCTCCCAATGCCAATGCATATCCAGTGTCACCATTATTAAGCACATCAGAATCTCCACCGGACAATTTAGTAATTTCTTCCTTATTATGATTGAAAGTCACACTAGAGCTCCAAGTAAAATTCTTTGTTATAATATTGCGTGTATTAAGAGCCAACTCAAAACCTTTATTGCTGGTCTCACACATATTCAAATTTGTGGTATAATTCGCTGTAGTTCCACCATCTGGTGAGAATGCACCGTTTACAACAGGAAGAGCTTTATTCCATATAACATCTTTCGTTTTTGTATTATAATATTCCATACTAACATCAATACGATTATTCAGGAACGCAGCATCAATACCGATATTGGTATTATATGACTTTTCCCACGTAAGCAAGTAGTTTGGAATATTCTGCGAGAACTTATAAATAGGCGTCAAAACACCCCCTAACACCATATTGACAGAAGTAGCATCCAATGACGCAGCAGAAGAGTAAGGATCAATACCTGCCGTACTACCTGTAACACCGTATCCAAAGCGAATTTTCAGATTACTCAACCAATTTGTCGTACTCTCCATAAATTTCTCGTCAGAAATTCTCCAACCCAAAGAAAAAGCCGGGAAGGTATCCCATTTATTACCTTCTGCCAGTCTGGAAGATCCGTCATGACGAACAGATGCAGAGAGCAAATACCTGCCCAAATATGAGTAATTCAAACGACCGACATATCCCATTCCTTTAGACATGCTATATGAAGTACTTCCCGAAGTTGCAGAATTACCGTCAAGAATATTATGCCATAAGAATTTATTATCAGAAACACCTTTCTGATACAAAGTAGTGACATCACTACGATTATGATTCCAAGACGTAACCGCGGTAAGAGTTATATCATGTACTTTCTTAATTTGGAAATTGTAGGTAAGTATATTCTCCCATTTATAGTTATACGAACGGCTGTCTTTTACCTGTGCCTTAATGCCATCTGCCGTTTGATTTGCTTTATACCATTGAACAGATCCCTCTCCGGTAAAAGTATTGCTACGTGAATATCCCAAACTGGCACCGGCACGAGTAATAAAAGTCAATCCTTTAAGAGGAGTGATTTCCAAATAAGGATTAAAATATACTTTGAGGTTTTGGGCCTGATTGCGATACAAACTTTTATCCTCATTCAAAAGATAATTATATACTGTAGATGAAGGGTCGGCAACTGGTTGAGGGTTTATACTCCCATCTTCATTATACAAAGTTCCAAGGGGATTTGATGCCATCAAAGTCTGCAAATCAGAATCAGCTTTATTTTGATGTACATAGGATAACTGCGTATCAATCCCAACCTTCATCCAGTTCTTAATCTTATGGTCTACCCGGATTTTAGATGAATAAAGTTTATAGCTATCTTGTGCAAACTGCCCATCCTCATTAGAAAAATTCAGAGAAAAATAGGCTTTTGTTTTTTCCGTTCCACCGGCCACAGAAACTGAATAATTCTGTGTTACACTAGTTTTCAACAAAGCATCCACCCAGTCTATATATTGTCCATTTTGATGCGCATTCCATTCAGCATCAGTAGTAAACAGATTTTTATCATCTGCAACTGAACTCCAACGTCCATCACCAGCACCAATAGAAGCATCTCTCAATGTTTGTATATAGCTCTCTCCACTACGCATCTCCGGTGTTCTTGACCAGCCGTTTACACCTACATACGCATTAAAATTAACTATAGCTTTACCTTCCTTACCGCCTTTTGTAGTAATTAAAATAACACCATTTGCACCACTCGAACCATAAATAGCCGTTGAGGAAGCATCTTTTAAAACTTCAATACTTTCAATATCATTAGGATTCAATGTAGAATAATCCCCTGGCATACCATCAATTATAAATAAAGGATTTCCAGAATCCTTCTGGAATGACCGGTTACCACGCAGCTGCATCTTTACTCCCGAACCGGCCTGTCCCGATTCACGCGTAATGTCCAATCCTGCTACTTTACCTTGCAAAGCCTGCATCGGATTCGAGCCCGGGTTCATTACGACATCTTCACTTTTTACAGAAGTGATAGCCCCGGTTAAATCGCGTTTCTTCATCGTACCGTAACCTACCACAACAACCTCATCCAATGCCTTTGTATCCGAAACCATTTTCACATTGACCGGTCCATTCCCCGCCACTGTTACAGTTTGTTCTTTATAACCGATATAAGAAATGACCAGCTCTTTTCTTCCCGCTGGAAGATTGATAGAAAAGTTTCCGTCAAAATCAGTAATCGTACCTGTACTTGTTCCTTTCACAACAATAGAAACACCAATCAGTGGCTCCCCGCTTTCATCAACAACAGTTCCTTTCACAGTTTTCGTTTGTGTGACAACTTGCACCATAGTATTAGAGACTCCATCTTCTGCATAAACAGAATATGACAGAGGGGCATACAATAAAGACAGCCCTAAAATCATGGAAGCGCGTCTATGATGATTCTTCCATGCTTCAACAAATGCATTGTATCTCATTCGTTCTAATTTAAAGTTAATATTAATTCTCGTTGTTTTGCAAAAACTATTTGATTATAATCATAATTATGACGAACATAATTTATACACGTACTCACCTTTTATACCATTTTTCTCTTAAAAGATATATTTTTTCCAATAAATTCGCAAAGATAAACAGCACTTTACTTCAAGCATCTCCAACAAATTCTCCGTTTTGTTGTTGAATAAAGAATAAAAAGTGTAAATTTGTACCTAGATGCCACTTAAACTAACGACATATTATCAAGGGAAGGATATTCCTGAATTACCGGGAAAAAACACCTTCCATTCCAAAGAGTTATTTCAGATTTATGAAGCAACTCCCGGGTATACTCCTTTATTAATAGTCGCAACGGAAGACGGCAAACCTGTGGCACGCCTGCTCGCCGCTATCCGCAAAGCTAAAAAGTGGCTTCCTTCCTCTTTAGTGAAACATTGTGTAGTATATAGCGAAGGTGAATTTCTGGACGAATCCCTTTCTGACAATAAAGAGAAAGCAGAAGAAGTCTTTGGGGATATGCTCGAACATCTCACGCAGGAAGCATCGCGCAGCTGTGTCCTGATCGAATTCCGAAACCTGAACAATTCGATGTTCGGCTATCGGGTTTTCAGAGCCAACGATTATTTCCCTGTCAACTGGTTACGGGTACGCAATTCGTTACACAGCATGAAAAAGACGGAAGACCGATTCAGTCCGTCGCGCATCCGGCAGATCAAAAAAGGACTCAAAAATGGAGCCAGAGTAGAGGAAGCACATACAGTGGAAGAAATACACGCCTTCTCACGAATGCTACACAAAGTCTATTCTTCCCGCATACGCAGATATTTTCCTGCCAACGATTTCTTCCGTCACATGAACAGCGTGCTAATTAAAGGAAAACTAGCAAAAATATTCGTTGTTAAATATAAAGAGAAAATCATCGGCGGTTCCGTCTGCATCTATTCGGGAGACGATGCATACCTCTGGTTTTCAGGAGGGATGAGAAAGACGTACGCACTTCAATATCCGGGCGTGCTAGCCGTTTGGAAAGCATTGGAAGATGCACACCAGCGAGGATTCCGCCACATGGAATTTATGGATGTGGGTCTTCCGTTCCGCAGACACGGCTATCGTGATTTTGTTCTCCGCTTCGGAGGAAAACAAAGTAGTACCCGCCGCTGGTTCCGCGTCAACTGGAATTGGCTGAACAAACTCTTAGTCAAATTCTACATCTAAATGTAATCTCAAGATTACAAAACAACTCTTTATGTTCCTTATCCACCATTTTTTCTGCTTTATCACCCAACAATTAAATGCAGAAATATTTCTTTATTAGGTAAGAATTGTCTTTCTTTGTGCTGTTTTATGCCTTATGAGCACAGATTTAAAACCAAATAAAAAAAGTATAGTTATGAAGATTTCACACATTGAACATCTGGGCATTGCTGTAAAAAGCATTGAAGAAGCCCTTCCTTACTACGAAAATGTATTAGGTCTGAAGTGTTACAACATTGAAACAGTGGAAGATCAGAAAGTAAGAACCGCTTTTTTAAAAGTAGGTGAAACCAAAATCGAACTGTTGGAACCGACTTGCCCTGAAAGTACCATTGCCAAATTTATTGAAAACAAAGGTGCAGGTGTTCATCACGTTGCATTTGCTGTAGAAGATGGTGTAGCTAATGCTTTGGCAGAAGCAGAAAGCAAAGAAATCCGCCTTATCGACAAAGCTCCCCGCAAAGGTGCTGAAGGTTTGAATATCGCTTTCCTTCACCCGAAATCAACTCTGGGCGTGTTAACAGAACTCTGCGAACATTAATCATAAACTCTAAAACCAACAAGAACTCATGAGTAATCAACTTGAAAAAATTAAAGAGCTTATTGAACGCCGTGCCGTAGCACGTATCGGAGGCGGTGAAAAAGCAATTGCGAAGCAACATGAAAAAGGGAAATACACAGCACGCGAGCGTCTGGCTATGCTGCTTGATGAGGGTAGCTTCGAAGAAATGGACATGTTCGTTGAGCACAGATGCACGAACTTCGGTATGGATAAAAAACATTATCCGGGCGACGGAGTAGTGACCGGCTGCGGTACGATCGAAGGACGTTTGGTATATGTGTTCGCACAGGACTTTACCGTTTCTGCCGGTTCACTGTCAGAAACAATGTCACTGAAAATCTGTAAAATCATGGATCAGGCAATGAAAATGGGTGCTCCCTGTATCGGTATCAACGACTCGGGTGGTGCACGTATCCAGGAAGGTATCAATGCTTTGGCCGGTTATGCAGAAATCTTCCAACGCAATATCCTTGCTTCCGGTGTTATCCCACAGATTTCCGGTATCTTCGGTCCTTGTGCCGGTGGTGCTGTTTATTCTCCGGCTCTGACCGACTTCACGCTGATGATGGAAGGCACTTCTTATATGTTCCTTACCGGACCAAAAGTTGTGAAAACCGTAACAGGTGAAGATGTTAGCCAAGAAAACCTCGGTGGTGCAAGCGTTCACTCCACAAAATCAGGCGTGACTCACTTCACCGCTAAAACAGAAGAAGAAGGTTTCGAACTGATTCGTAAACTGTTAAGCTTTATTCCTCAAAATAATCTTGAAGAAGCTCCTTATGTAGATTGTACAGACCCAATCGACCGTTTGGAAGATTCTTTGAACGATATCATTCCCGACAGCCCAACTAAACCGTATGATATGTACGAAGTAATCGGCGCTATCGTGGACAACGGTGAATTCCTTGAAATCCAGAAAGATTATGCAAAGAATATCATCATCGGTTTTGCCCGTTTCAACGGCCAGTCAGTAGGTATCGTTGCTAATCAGCCCAAGTATCTGGCTGGTGTGCTCGACAGCAATGCATCTCGCAAGGGTGCACGTTTCGTCCGTTTCTGTGATGCATTCAATATTCCTATCGTATCGTTGGTAGACGTACCGGGATTCCTTCCGGGAACAGGGCAGGAATACAACGGTGTTATCCTTCATGGAGCTAAGCTGTTGTACGCTTACGGTGAAGCTACTGTGCCCAAGGTTACTATCACATTACGTAAATCTTACGGAGGTTCTCACATCGTGATGAGCTGTAAGCAACTTCGCGGTGATATGAACTACGCATGGCCGACTGCCGAAATTGCAGTAATGGGTGGTGCAGGAGCAGTAGAAGTATTGTACGCACGTGAGGCTAAAGATCAGGAAAATCCTGCCCAATTCCTTGCAGAGAAAGAAGCAGAATACACGAAACTGTTTGCCAATCCCTACAATGCAGCAAAATACGGCTACATTGACGATGTGATTGAACCACGCAACACACGTTTCCGCGTGATCCGTGCTTTGCAGCAGTTGCAGACTAAGAAATTGAGTAATCCGGCTAAGAAGCATGGTAATATTCCGTTGTAATCCAACTTTTCACATTAAAACAAGAACGATTATGAACAAAACCAAAATCGGAATATTCCTTTCTTTGCTGTTGCTGATTGGGCTGACTTCTTGTGGAGAGCAAAAGTCAAACAACAAGTTGGTACTGAATGAAATCCTGATAGACAATCAGAGTAATTTTCAGGACGACTACGGGTTGCACAGTGCATGGATCGAAATATTCAATAAATCATTCGGTAGCGCCGACCTGGCAGCTTGTTTGCTGAAAGTAAGTAGCCAACCGGGCGATACAGTTACTTATTTTATCCCGAAAGGTGATATACTGACATTAGTGAAACCACGTCAACATGCTCTGTTCTGGGCAGACGGCGAGCCTAACCGCGGTACTTTCCATACCAGTTTTAAGCTGAATCCGGAGACTGCCAACTGGATTGGCTTGTACGACTCCGGCAGAAAGTTGCTTGACCAGATTGTAGTGCCGGCAGGCGCTCTCGGTCCCGACCAATCATACGCTCGCATAAGCGACGGAGCAATGGAGTGGGAAGTAAAAGGTGGAAGTGGTGACAAATACGTGACTCCGAGCACTAACAATAAGACTCTTGACAGTAATGCCAAAATGGAAAAATTTGAGGAACACGATGCTGAAGGTATTGGAATGTCTATTTCTGCCATGAGCGTAGTATTCTGCGGATTGATTCTTCTCTTTATTGCTTTCAAGATTGTAGGAAAAGTAGCCGTAAATTTGAGCAAACGTAATGCTATGAAATCTAAAGGCATCGACAAACAAGAAGCGAAAGAGCTGTCACAAGCTCCGGGCGAAGTTTACGCTGCCATCTCTATGGCATTACACGAGATGCAGGATGAGGTACACGACGTAGAAGAAACGGTACTCACCATCACTCGTGTAAAACGTAGCTATTCACCATGGAGTTCGAAGATTTACACCTTGCGTGAAACTCCCAAAAAGTAAATCACCCCATAAAAAAATAAAACGATGAAAGAATACAAATATAAGATCAATGGTAACTCTTATAAAGTGACCATCGGAAATATTGAAGATAATATCGCTCATGTAGAAGTGAACGGTACACACTATAAAGTAGAAATGGAGAAACAACCGAAGCCTGCTGCGAAACCAGTAACAGTGCGTCCTATGCCTAATGCTCCTACTGCTCCTACTCAAGTAGTGAAACCAGCTGCTCCGTCTACCGGAAAATCGGGAGTGAAATCTCCGCTGCCGGGCGTTATCCTTGACATCAAAGTAAACGTAGGCGATACTGTAAAGAAAGGCCAGACTATCATTATATTGGAAGCCATGAAGATGGAAAACAATATCAATGCGGATAAAGACGGTAAAATTACTGCCATCAACGTAAACAAAGGTGACTCTGTTCTTGAAGGTAATGACCTCGTAATTATTGAATAATATGGGAGATTTTATAAACTTTTTAGGAAATAACCTCGCCGACTTCTGGACATATACGGGCTTTGCAAATGCTACTGTAGGGCACATCGTTATGATTCTTGTGGGTTTGGGGTTCATCTATTTGGCAGTAGCCAAAGAGTTCGAACCGATGTTGCTGATTCCTATCGGTTTCGGTATATTGATCGGTAATATACCTTTTAATATGGATGCGGGACTGAAAGTCGGTATCTATGAAGAAGGTTCTGTATTGAATATCCTGTATCAGGGAGTGACCTCCGGCTGGTACCCGCCGCTCATCTTCTTAGGCATCGGTGCTATGACGGACTTCTCGGCACTTATCTCCAACCCGAAATTGATGTTGATCGGTGCAGCTGCACAGTTCGGTATCTTCGGTGCATACATGATCGCATTGGAAATGGGTTTCGACCCGATGCAAGCCGGTGCTATCGGTATCATTGGTGGAGCAGACGGTCCGACGGCCATCTTCCTTTCCTCCAAGCTAGCACCTAACCTGATGGGAGCCATTGCGGTGTCCGCCTACTCCTACATGGCGTTGGTTCCGGTGATACAGCCGCCTATTATGCGCCTGCTCACCACCAAAAGTGAACGCGTCATTCGCATGAAACCGCCGCGTGCAGTTTCTCACACAGAGAAGGTGATTTTCCCAATCATCGGTTTGTTGCTGACTTGCTTCCTGGTTCCTTCAGGTCTGCCTTTGCTAGGTATGCTGTTCTTCGGTAACCTATTGAAAGAAAGTGGTGTAACCCGTCGTTTGGCTAATACTGCCAGCGGTCCGTTGATTGATACTATCACTATCCTGTTGGGTCTGACAGTAGGTGCTTCTACGCAAGCTTCCGAATTCCTGACGCTCGACTCTATCAAGATTTTCGCTCTCGGTGCATTGTCATTCATCATTGCAACTGCATCCGGTGTCATCTTTGTTAAGATATTCAATATCTTCCTGAAGAAGGGCAACAAGATTAATCCGTTGATCGGTAACGCAGGTGTATCTGCCGTTCCTGACTCTGCACGTATCTCGCAAGTAATCGGTTTGGAATACGATTCAACCAACTACTTGTTGATGCACGCTATGGGGCCGAACGTTGCCGGAGTGATCGGTTCAGCAGTTGCTGCCGGTATCCTGCTTGGATTCTTGATGTAAGAGACAAATGCCCCTGCCGGATTTCCATTCGGTATGCTTTAAACATATATATATAAAGATCACCCGTGTTACATTCAGTTGCGACACGGGTGTTCTTTATATACAGCCATAGTGTTATCTTCTCTTATCATTCCGTTAATCTATCCAAAACGATCTACGAATAATTCGTAAATAAAATATTTTTAGTAACTTGCAACAAATAAGTCAAACAACTAAAATAAGATTTTATGAAACGGATTATTATTCTGTTCTTCCTTGGTTGCACCATCCCTCTCATGGCACAACACACAGACCATATTCAGGAAGCTATGGCAAACTACGATTACGAGACAGCTCTTTCTCTTATCGCCCAAAAGAAATCAACCCCTCACCTACTCTTACAGAAAGGCAAAGCGTTGCGGGGACTAGGACTCACCACAGAGGCACTATCCACCTACGAAGAAATTATCTCTAACGATACCACCAATGCTCGTGCATTCATTGAAGCAGCCGAATGCTGCCGGGCACTGGCCAAATACAATCAAGCGCTGAAATATTACGAACACGCCCTTGATCTGAATCCGGAGAACAAATATGTACGTATTCAATATATCAGTTTACTCCTGACCCAGCAAAAGTTTCGCGATGCACTTGGCGAAAGTAGTCTAATGACGGAAAAAGACAGTTCTGCTATTGTCCTGCATCTGCAAGCTCAAAGTTTTGAAGGGATGGGCGAACTTCTGCCTGCCGCAGGTTGCTATTACAATATTCAGGAGAAATATCCCGACGATTACCTGGCTGCCACCAAACTGGGAGCTTTGAATATATCCGGTTCATATTTCGATGAGGCCATCGAAGCTACAGAAAAATACCGTCAAATTGACAGTACCAATATCTCGGTCAACCGGCAGAATGCCTTGGCATATTGCCTCAAACGAGACTATCCCACTGCCATCCGGCGTTATGAATATCTTGTTAGCCAAGGAGATAGCACCTTCCACACTTGTTATTATCTGGGAATTAGCTATTATGCAGTGGAGAAATATTACGAAGCCCATGATTTTTTGGAAGTCGCCCGTAAATACGATCCCGATAATATCAATCTCCTTTATTATCTCGGCCGGGTGTGTTCTAAAACTTCCTGGAAAAAAGAAGGCGTAAACTATCTGGAAAAAGCAATTGAATTATCCATACCTAAAGATAGCAGCATGACCAGACTCTATATTGGAATGACCGACTGCTACAAGATGGCACAAATGCATAAAGAACAGATCGAATCCATCAAAGAACGTTACCAACAGTATGACAAACAAAACCACAAACTATTGTATGACATGGCCTATATATACTTCTATGCCCTGAAAGACAAGAAAAACACCGAGCGCTGCCTGGAAGCATTTCTAAAAACACGTCCTAAAGACAGCGAGAAAGAGGAGCCGGAAATAAATGAGGAAGGCGAACTTATCCTGGGAAAATCTAATTATTATAATGCTGCTGCCAACTGGCTGAAAGTTCTTCGAGACAAACAGAAAGTAGAAGAATTCTTTCAAAACGGACACTCAACATCCATGAAAAATGAACAGAACAATAAATAAGTATGGCTCTGCTCTGCAATGATATTCGCTAGGACAATATTTAAGTTAACAAAAAAGGCTGTCCTGGGTTAACCGGGAGCAGCCTTTCTTTTATTTATGGAATAATCCGAGGATTACTGTGCCAATTTGTTATCAGAACCGAGCACGTTAAGAATTTTGTGCTTGTACAGTTTTTCCATGTTGTCACGAGCCGGACCAAGATACTTACGTGGGTCGAATTCAGCTGGTTTTTCAACGAAAGTCTTACGGATAGCAGCAGTCATAGCCAGACGTGAGTCAGAGTCGATGTTGATTTTGCAGACAGCAGACTTAGCAGCCTTACGCAACCATTCTTCCGGAATACCGATAGCAGCTTTCAGTGCACCACCGTATTTGTTGATAGTTTCCACTTCTTCTTGAGGAACTGAAGATGATCCGTGAAGAACGATAGGGAATCCCGGAAGTTTTTCCATTACAGCATCCAATACTTCGAAAGCCAATGGAGGAGGAACCATTACACCTGTAACCGGGTCGATGTGGCATTGTTCCGGAGTAAACTTGTAAGCACCGTGAGAAGTACCGATTGAGATAGCCAAAGAGTCGCAACCAGTGCGAGTAGCGAAGTCGATTACTTCTTCAGGGTCAGTATATGTGTGGTGGTCAGCAGAAACTTCATCTTCTACACCAGCCAATACGCCAAGTTCACCTTCTACAGTTACGTCGAACTGGTGAGCGTACTCAACAACTTTCTTAGTCAATGCAACGTTTTCTTCGTAAGGAAGATGAGAACCGTCGATCATCACTGAAGAGAAACCTGAATCGATACAAGATTTGCAAGTTTCGAATGTATCTCCGTGGTCAAGATGAAGAACGATTTCCGGATGTGCGCAGCCTAATTCTTTAGCATATTCTACAGCACCCTGTGCCATGTAACGCAACAAAGTAGCGTTAGCATACTGACGAGCACCTTTAGAAACCTGAAGAATCACAGGAGATTTAGTTTCAACAGCAGCCTTGATGATAGCCTGCATCTGTTCCATATTGTTGAAGTTGAATGCTGGGATAGCATATCCACCTTTGATAGCCTTAGCAAACATTTCTTTTGTGTTTACCAATCCTAAATCTTTGTAATTTACCATTTTGTTTAAAGTTTATTGTTAGTGAATAAAAATTCTACGCAAAAGTAAGCATTATCCATCGAATAACGAACATTGGAAAGAAAAATATAGTAGAAAAAGGTTTAAATCAGACACCAAAAATTAGCAGGAATACGAGTGTGACATTAGATTGTAATGTCTACCTTGCAAATAAACGGATAAAAGACAGTAAAGTGCATTTCTGCATTCTATCCATCATTCATCAATATGAGTTATGCTATTCGTATATGAATAATGCGAATCATATTAATATAGATATATTATAGGTACGGATTGCCTAAATTTAGAAAGCAGAGCATCTTTATCGAAGTTTTTTCCATAAAACCTTTTTCTATTTCACAGAAAAGCATTATCTTTGCGCTCTGAAAATGACCATTACACTATTTCTTACCAAAATAGTAACAGAATATAAATTAAAAAAACAGATACTGAAATGAAAAAAGGCCTTCATCCAGAATCATACCGTCCGGTAGTATTTAAAGATATGTCAAATGGTGACATGTTTTTGTCTAAGTCAACTGTAGCAACTAAAGAAACCATCGAATTCGAAGGTGAAACTTATCCGTTGCTGAAGATTGAAATCTCAAACACTTCTCACCCGTTCTATACAGGTAAATCTACATTGGTGGATACTGCAGGTCGTGTTGATAAGTTCATGAGCCGTTACGGTGACCGTAAGAAGAAATAATTCGATCTTTCGTGAAAGATGAAAAAAGAGGAGATTCTCGTAGAGAATTTCCTCTTTTTCGTTTCTGTATTCCTTATTCCTTTCGATTTGTTTATTCCTCCCCCTTCGAAATAAAATGGTTTCAGCCGGAGTCAGAAAGTTTTTAGAGATATAACCCCAATAAGAAATAAAAGAAATATCACCAAATCCGATTTATTATCAAATAAAGGGAGTACCTTTACCCGACTAATTAAGTAAAAATGGAAATAACTGATTTAAAACAAATGACAAAGGAGGAAGTTTTTAATTTTATCAGACAACGCCTTTCTTTCAATGATGAATTGCTCGAGCAGTTCAGACATGTAAAAAAGGACGATCTCGCAAAAGAACATCGTAGATTCGAAATGTCCGGAAACGAATCAAAAACAGGCTGGTGCACAGTTTTCAATACTGCTATTCTAAATGAGTTTGCCGATCTGGGTATCTATAACTATACTTCTTACCTTTTTCTCGACTTCCACAATGGCACTCCAACCATTTATCTCAAATACTTTCTTGAGGACGAAAATCTGGAATATACATTTAACGGATATACCACAACAGAAATCATATTTGAAATTTTAGAACTGACTATCTTCTCCGGAAAGCCGGAAAGAAAACGGAACTAAAACGAAATAAAAAAACAGTTGTACAGAAATATAATGTTTCTGGCGGTTAGTGAACTGTACTCCTAAAGTTTTGTATCCAACTTTAAGAGTGCAGTTCATGATTAAACTGTCGGAAACTTTTCATCATTATCACCATATTCCTTATCTATATATCATATCTACCCTATCAATATACCATATTTCCTGTAATCAATCCCGCTTTTCCATCTAATTCCGAAAAAAACATATATCTTTGTCATACGCTTTCTACCCATCAGCGTGATGAAAAAGCAAAAGCGTTTTTTATTTCCTAACGGAGTAAATAACGTATTGTCTCCCAAATCGAAACTTAGCAAATTTCATGCACCGGGAGATGATACAACAGATACTCCACGTAGATGATCGTATATCAACATATCGATTAAAGATGTTATATATATATATTGATTAGCATAGGTGTCTGTTGTTTATCATTATCTGGTGCACGGTATGCTAAGACCTCGATTTAGATAATAGTATAACAGCACTCACGTTTTTATTGTATCCGGTCGGTTTCAACAATCCTTATACCCCAAACCAATTCTCCCCCCCGACCGAAATCACAAAAATCGTGGGTGTTCGTTGCACCTCTCCGGACAATACGTTATTTACTCCTTTTTCTTATAACACATTAAAACAAAAGCGATATGCCAGAATGGATTAGTGTAGAAAAAGCAGTGATTAAGTATCACATCGAAAAAGAAGCGATCCTGCTTTGGGTGGAAATGGGACAATTCCCTATGTTATACATAGACAATGTTCCGAACGTTGACGAAGAATGTATTCTGGAACTCTTTCGCCGAAGTAAAGCCGGTATTACAACAGAATATATTGATACGCTGGAACAACTGTGTATAGACAAAACGATGGTCTGCGAGAAATACGCCCACATTATTCAATTGAAAGAAAAGGAAATTCAGTTGCAAAAGGAAATAAATACGTTGATAAACGAGATACAAGCAGCAATGAAAAGACAAAACGAACGAATCCGGGATTTGAAAAAAGCGATTGGAGAGAATAACAACGTTATACGTAGTAACAGTTGGATAAAAAGGCTGTGCAAAAGGTTCCAATAGTGAATAATTGTCAGTGCACCTGCTAATGATGAATCAAAACGCCAATATGTTAATATGCCAATTACCATGTGGGACACAGCGTAAACAATTAGCATATTGACACATTATTACACGGTTTTCACCACAGAGGACACGGAGGACACAGAGGTTATAATAATCTCTGAATTAGAACTCTGAAAACTCTGTGTCCTCCGTGTCCTCTGTGGTGAAATAGTTCATTTAATTCAAATTCGTACGGTTTCGTTATGAATAATGCAATAACCTTCAAAAGAGTTGGATGAGAATTTTACCTTAGAAACGGTAAAGTTCCCGTTTTTTTGTGTTCCATATAATGGTTAAGAGGCAGAATATGAAAAGATAGGAATGTTGAACATAAATAAACGGGAGTTGTTTTAGTATATTATTCGCTATTTATCAACGCAAAACCTCTAAACATCAACGTGGTATATGAAAAAGAAAATTGGATTCGTCCTGGCGGCTGCGGCTGCAATCTTGCTTGCTGGCTGCGGACAGAAAAAAGAAACGACAACGACAACTGCCCGTCCCGTAAAGACTACGATTGTCGAGTCAAGATCGATTATCAGAAAAGATTTCTCGGGAATCGTGGAAGCGGTGGAATATGTGAAGCTGGCTTTCCGGGTCAACGGACAAATCATCCAGCTTCCTGTCATCGAAGGACAGAAAGTGAAAAAGGGACAACTCATAGCAGCTATCGACCCCAGAGACATCGCGTTGCAATATGCTGCTACAAAATCAGCATACGAAACGGCTTCCGCACAAGTGGAACGTAACAAACGGCTCCTCTCCCGACAAGCGATCTCCGTACAGGAATATGAAATCAGCCTCGCCAACTTCCAAAAGGCGAAGTCTGAATACGAACTGTCTGCCAACAATATGCGCGACACTAAACTGACCGCTCCTTTCGACGGTTCTATCGAAAAACGACTGGTAGAAAACTATCAGCGTGTCAACTCCGGTGAAGGTATCGTTCAGCTTGTCAACACGCACAATCTGCGTATCAAATTCACCATTCCGGATGCTTATCTTTATTTGTTGCGCGCCAAAGATCCGCGTTTCCTTGTTGAGTTTGATACCTTCAAAGGACACGTGTTTCAAGCGAAACTGGAAGAATATCTGGATATTTCGACCGATGGCACAGGTATCCCGGTCAGTATCACGATTGACGACCCGTCATTCGACCGTGATCTTTATGCAGTGAAACCCGGTTTCACGTGTGGCATCCGTTTCACAGCAGATGTAGGTCCGTTGGTGCAGGATAGCTGGACGATTGTACCACTTAGTGCCGTATTCGGTGAAAGTGAAGGGAATAAAATGTATGTCTGGGTGATAGAAGACAACAAAGTCCACAAACGGGAAGTGACCGTCAACGCCCCGACCGGAGAAGCACAGGCGCTCATCTCGGAAGGTTTGAAACCCGGTGAAAAAATCGTCATTGCAGGCGTACACCAACTAGTGGAAGGAGAATCTATAATAGGTGATAGGTGATAAATGATAGTGGGCTGTGCCATAGGGTACTGCTAATTGGAATCGGCTAGTAATCATTTTTTTTACCGATCACTTACCAACTATCATTTATCAATTGTCAACTATCATTTAATCCCAACTATCATTTATCAACTATCAACTATCATTTATTATGAGTTTAGCTAGATATTCATTAGATAATACGAAAATCATCTATTTCTTTCTTGCCGTGCTGCTGATTGGGGGAATCACTTCCTTTGGCAAGCTGGGTAAGAAAGAGGATGCTCCTTTCGTGATAAAGTCGGCGGTTATCATGACCCGTTATCCGGGTGCCGAACCGGCTGAAGTGGAGCGGTTGATTACCGAGCCCATCTCCCGCGAGATTCAAAGTATGAGCGGTGTGTACAAGATTAAATCAGAATCTATGTACGGACTTTCAAAAATCACATTCGAATTACAACCTTCCTTGTCAGCAAGCTCCATTCCACAGAAGTGGGACGAGTTACGACGGAAGGTGCTCAACATACAGCCACAGTTGCCGAGCGGTGCTTCCGCACCAACTGTTTCCGATGATTTCGGTGACGTGTTCGGCATCTATTACGGTCTGACGGCGGACGACGGTTACACATACGAAGAGATGCGCAACTGGGCGGAACGGATCAAGACACAGGTAGTGACGGCAGACGGAGTGATGAAAGTGGCTTTGTTCGGAACGCAGACAGAAGTGGTTAATATTTTCATTTCTACTAATAAGCTCGTAGGTATGGGCATCGACCCGAAACAGCTTGCCAGTCTGCTGCAATCGCAGAATCAGATTATCAATACCGGAGAAATCCGTGCCGGCGAGCAACAACTCCGGGTGACTGCCAACGGCATGTACACCACTGTAGACGATATTCGCAACCAAGTAATTACCACAAAGGCCGGACAGGTGAAACTCGGTGATATCGCCGTTATCGAAAAAGGATACATGGATCCCCCATCCAACATTATGCACGTGAACGGCAAACGTGCCATCGGCATCGGTGTCTCCACCGACCCGCAACGGGATGTGGTGCAAACGGGTAAGAATGTGAAAGCCAAGCTGGACGAATTGCTGCCACTGATGCCTGTGGGATTGGAGCTACAAAGTCTATATCTGGAAAACGAGATAGCCAATGAAGCCAACAACGGATTTATCATCAATCTGATCGAATCTATTCTGATTGTGATTGTGATTATCATGTTGGTGATGGGCTTGCGTGCAGGTATGCTGATCGGTTCGTCACTTATTTTCTCCATTGGAGGTACATTGCTTATCATGTCTTTCTTCGGTGTCGGGCTGAACCGTACTTCGTTGGCGGGATTTATCATCGCCATGGGTATGCTGGTGGACAACGCCATTGTGGTGACGGATAACGCACAGATTGCCATTGCCCGTGGAGTAGACCGGCGGAAAGCACTAATAGATGGTGCAACGGGGCCGCAATGGGGATTGCTCGGGGCTACTTTTATCGCTATCTGTTCGTTCCTTCCGCTCTACCTTGCTCCTTCTGCCGTAGCGGAAATTGTGAAACCGCTTTTTGTGGTACTTGCCATCTCGTTGGGATTGAGCTGGGTACTTGCACTGACGCAGACCACCGTTTTTGGTAATTTCATCCTGAAAGCGAAAGCAAAAGATGGTGCCAAAGACCCGTATGATAAACCGTTTTATCACAAATTCGCTTCTATCCTCCGTACACTGATTCGTAGGAAAACGTTGACACTGGGTTCGATGGTAGTGCTTTTCGTTGCTTCGCTGATTATCATGGGGACGATGCCGCAAAACTTCTTCCCTTCTTTGGACAAGCCCTATTTCCGGGCAGACGTGTTCTATCCCGACGGATATAGCATCAACGATGTGGTGAAAGAGATGAAATCGGTGGAAGAGCATCTGGCAAAGCAGCCGGAAGTGAAAAAAGTGTCGATCACCTTCGGCAGCACGCCGTTAAGGTATTACCTCGCTTCCACTTCCGTAGGACCGAAACCGAATTTTGCCAATGTGTTGATTGAATTAACAGACAGTAAATATACAAAAGAGTATGAGGAAGATTTCGACGCATATATGAAGGCGAATTATCCGAATGCGATTACGCGTACAAGTCTGTTCAAGCTGTCGCCCGCGGTGGATGCCGCTATCGAAATCGGGTTTATAGGACCGGATGTAGACACACTTGTGGCACTCACCAATCAGGCATTGGAGATTATGCACCGGAATCCGGATTTAATCAACATACGCAATTCGTGGGGAAACAAGATTCCTGTGTGGAAACCGATATATAGTCCCGAACGGGCACAGCCATTAGGGGTGTCCCGTCAGGGCATGGCACAGAGTATCCAGATCGGAACTACGGGTATGACGCTCGGAGAATACCGGCAGGGGGATCAGGTGTTGCCTATCTTATTGAAGGACAACACGGTGGATTCATTCCGCATCAATGACTTGCGCACGTTGCCTGTGTTTGGCACAGGGAATGAGACAACCAGCCTGGAACAGGTGGTATCGGAATTTGATTTCCAGTACCGTTTCTCGAACGTGAAAGATTACAACCGGCAAATGGTGATGATGGCACAGTGCGATCCGCGTCGCGGGGTAAATGCGATTGCTGCTTTCAATGAGGTTTGGCCGCTGGTACAGAAAGAAATAAAAGTGCCGGAGGGATATACAATGAAATATTTCGGGGAGCAGGAAAGTCAGGTGGAATCTAATGAGGCGCTGGCCAAGAACTTGCCGTTGACGTTCTTCCTGATGTTTGTCACTCTGTTGTTCTTGTTCAGGACGTACCGTAAACCGACAGTGATTCTGTTGATGCTGCCGCTTATCTTTATCGGTATCGTGTTAGGATTGGTGTTACTCGGCAAGTCGTTCGACTTCTTCTCTATTTTGGGGTTGCTCGGACTGATTGGTATGAATATCAAAAACGCGATTGTGCTTGTAGAGCAGATTGACCTAGAGGCAAAGACAGGCAAAAAACCGTTGGATGCTGTTGTCAGTGCCACGACCAGCCGTATTATTCCTGTAGCAATGGCGTCCGGTACTACTATTCTGGGTATGTTACCATTGTTGTTCGATGCAATGTTTGGCGGTATGGCGGCTACGATTATGGGAGGTTTGTTGGTGGCTTCGGCGCTGACATTGTTTGTTCTTCCGGTAGCTTATTGTGCCATTCAGAGAATCAAAGGCTAATTGCCTATTCTTATATGAAACTTGAATTTATTGTTTAGATTGAATAAAATGAAAACTCAACTTATAACTCTGTCTCTATTGTTCCTCGGCCTCACGGCCGGGGCACAACAGCCTTATCTTAGCCGGGAAGCCTACCGGGATAAGGTGGAAGCTTACAGCCAAATACTGAAGCAACAGAAACTAAAGACAATGGCAAGTACGGAAGCACGGAAAATTGCTCATACCGGTTTCTTACCTAAAATCGATGTCAATGCGGACGGTACGCTTAACATGAGCGACCTTAGTGCATGGAACGAGCCATTGGGCGAATACCGCAATCATACTTATCAAGGAGTATTTATCGTTTCGCAACCGTTGTATACAGGAGGTGCGCTCAACGCCCAGCACAAGATTGCCAAAGCGGATGAAAAGCTGAATCAGCTGAACGAGGAGCTTACCATCGACCAGATTCATTATCAAAGTGATGCGGTTTACTGGAATGCTTCTGCCTCACAAGCTATGTTGCAAGCAGCGGATAAGTATCAAAGCATCGTGAAACAGCAGTATGACATCATACAGGATCGTTTCAGCGACGGGATGATTAGCCGCACGGATTTATTAATGATTTCCACCCGGTTAAAAGAAGCGGAACTGCAATATATCAAGGCTCGCCAGAACTATACGCTAGCCCTGCAAAAGCTGAATATCTTAATGGGAGAAGAACCAAATAGTCCTGTAGACAGTCTTTATACGATTGACAAGGCTTCTGCCCCGGTACAGATACTTTCTTTAGAGAATGTGTTGCAACGCCGTGCGGATTTTGAAAGTACGGAAGTGAACATCATGAAGAGTGAGGCACAGCGCAAAGCAGCTCTTAGTCAGTTCAACCCGCAACTGAATATGTATTTCAGTGGCGGATGGGCTACGGCTACGCCTAATCTCGGATATGATGTATCTTTCAATCCCATCGTCGGCATTAATATCAATATCCCGATTTTCCGGTGGGGAGCCCGGTTCAAAACGAACCGCCAGCAAAAAGCGTACATCGGAATACAGAAACTGCAACAGAGTTATGTGACGGACAATATCAACGAGGAACTTTCTGCCGCACTGACCAAACTGACGGAAACGGAATATCAAGTGAAAACTGCCACCGAGACTATGAATCTGGCCAATGAAAATCTCGACCTGGTTTCGTTCTCTTACAATGAGGGAAAAGCGAATATGGTAGATGTGTTGTCGGCACAACTATCATGGACACAAGCACACACAAATCTGATTAATGCGTATCTGTCGGAAAAGATGGCGGTAGCGGAATACAGAAAAGTGATTAGTGAATAAAAGAAGAATCTGAAATCTGCATTCATAAAGCAGTATATAATAAAAAATCCGGAAAATGGGCAATACCCATATCTCCGGATTATTGTATATAAGGTCAGCTATATTGACTACGCAAGGAAGGAAATTAACACACCCGCGGCTACGGCAGAACCGATTACGCCGGAGATGTTGCTTGCCATGCAGTATTGCAATACGTGATTCTTCGGATCGTACTTCAAAGCTATTTCATTGGCTACGCGGCTTGCCATCGGAACAGCACTCAAACCGGTTGCACCGATAAGCGGATTGATTTTCTTCTTCGAGAAAAGATTCACTAGTTTCACAAAGAAAATACCACCGGTTATAGAAAGTGCAAATGCAAGGAATCCACCGATCACGATACCGATTGTTGTCCAGTTGAGGAATGCTTCGGCAGTCATTGTTGCCCCTACAGACAATCCGAGGAAGATAGTAGCTGCATTCATGATACTATTGGAAGCAGCATCGAACAAACGGAATGTATTGGTTCCGATCTCTTTCACCAGGTTACCGAACATCAGCATTCCGATCAATGGCACAGCACTTGGCACGAAGAGGGCCACAACGGTAGTTACCACAATCGGGAAGATAATCTTCAATACACGCAGATTCTTGATTTCCGTCTTTGAGGGATACATCTTTTCTTGCTCTTTCATGTTAATACTCAACTCTTTCTTCGTACAGAACAGCTTCACTACCAGCGGAATAATCACCGGAACGAGTGCCATGTATGAGTAAGCTGCAATGGCAATAGGACCCAGCAAATGCGGAGCAAGTTTGATGGTGGTAAAGATAGCCGTCGGCCCATCCGCACCACCGATAATTCCCAGAGAGGCAGCTTCTTTCGGAGTGAATCCCATCAGGATAGCCACCAACAGCACGGTAAAGATACCCAACTGTGCGGCTGCACCGAAAATAGAAAGACGCAGGTTACGCAACATCGGTCCGAAGTCCGTCAACGCACCGACACCCATGAAGATGATCGGAGGCAGGAAACCTGTCTTAATCAGCATATAGTAAATAAAGTTCATGATGCCGAGTTCGTGGGCAATGTCATGCAGAGGCATTTCCCAGATGTTCTTCATCACTCCGTTCACCATAATCATACCATTCTCATCAGCCTGAATCACACCCATATCTCCTCCGGGGAAGTTGGCAAGCAACACACCGAAAGCGATAGGCACAAGCAACAACGGTTCATACTGTTTCTTAATTCCGAGATAGAGCAGGATGAACGCGATGGCATACATTATCAGGAACTGCGGTTCGGCAATGATATTGCTGAACGCAGTCATGTCATATAAGTTCTCAAATATTTCGTTCATTATCCTATCCTCATTAATACATCATCTTCTGAAACAGCATCTCCCGGGTTGGCACAGATAGCAGTCACTGTGCCGCCAAATTCAGCGCGAATCGCATTGTAGGTTTTCATCGCTTCTACATAGCAGATTACGTCTCCTTCTTTCACCGTGTCGCCTACTTGCAAAGCAGTTTCTTGTGCATTTTTCACCAAGAAGAACTTGCCTTCCAACGGAGAAACCACCTCTTTGCCTTCGCCTGCCGGAGCAGCGGCAGCACTCGCAGGAGTAGCAGGAAGCTCGGTATCACCATAAGCTACAGTGACACGATAAGCCTGTCCGTCTACCTGTACGGTCAGTGTCTTCGGTTTGACATCTTCTTCCGGTGATTTATCTTTTTCGGCACGGCGTTTTGCCACGTCTTCGAGGAAGTCTTCTTTAGCTTTGCCACTCTTGTAGGCTTCGTATTGAGCCGGGTGCATCGCATATTCGAAGAGTTCTTCGTCGTCCTGTCCGGCTTCCCATTTGTTCTCTTTCATCAGTTTGCGATATTTATCAAGAGCATCCGGATAGTTGTTCTGTGGATCGCCTTCGAAGAACTTGCGGCCTTCACGTTCCGCCTTTTCAATGATTTCCGGAGCAAGTTTGCCCGGCAAACGTCCGGCTTTACCCAGAATCATGTCCCAAATGTCATCGGCAATCATTCCCCAACGGTCTTTCCCTTTTTCCATCGCCATCACGTTCATCATGGCAAGGTTCTTCACATATTGACTGAACGGAGTCACCAATGGAGGATAACCGACACGAGGCCATACGTAAGCCACTTCGTCAAACAGCTTGATGAGAAGCTGATCTTGTGTCATAAACGGCAGATTGTGTTTTGCCTTATATTTATTGATAGATTCCAGATTGGATTCGAGGTCGGCCATCAGACTACCCATCATACCGCCGGGAAGTCCGGGAGCAATCAGCAAGGAGTTCATCAGGCGGTTTTTCGGGCTGATATACAGGCCGAGAAAGTCGTCCATAAATTCCTGAATCATGCCACGCACTTTCATGTAGGCTTCCATATTAATTTCAGGCACTTGATATCCGGCATCTTTCAGCATGGCTTGTACACTAAGCAAATCAGCATGACCAGTTCCCCATGAGAGTGGTTCCATACCCACATCGATGTAATCGCAACCTGCTTCGCATACTTCGAGGATGCTTGCCATATTGAATCCGGGACCTGCATGGCTATGATACTGAACAGGGATTTCAGGATGTGCTGCCTTGATATTGGCTACAATCTTACCTAATGATACGGGACGGCCGATACCTGCCATATCTTTGATACAGATTTCGTCTGCACCCAGTTTGATGAGTTCCAGTGCCATATTGGTATAGTACTCTACCGTATGAATAGGCGAATGAGTGATACAAAGCGAGCATTGTGAAATCATGCCTGCTTCCTTTGCGTATGTGATGGAAGGAGCGATATTACGCACATCGTTCAATCCGCAGAACGTACGGGTAATGTCTGTTCCTTGTGCTTTCTTTACTTTGTAGAATAATTTGCGGACGTCTGCCGGAACGGGGCTCATACGGAGTCCGTTCAGTGCGCGGTCGAGCATATGGGTTTGAATACCGGCTTCATGGAACGGTTTTGTCCATTCGCGCACGGCTGTATTCGGGTTTTCACCAAACAATAAATTTACCTGTTCAAAACCTCCGCCGTTTGTTTCTACACGGGCGAAACAACCCATTTCAATGATGGCCGGAGCTACCTTTACGAGTTGGTCTACACGAGGTACGTATTTTCCGGCTGATTGCCACATATCTCGGAAAACCAAGCTAAACTTTACTTCTCTTTTCATGTCTTTCAGTGATATTCTTTATAGATTTATAATTTTTCTACTTTAGTGATTTTTCCTTTACCCTGTGTCACTACATTCACAGCAGCAGTAATGGCTGCTAAAATATTTCCCGGAACAGGTGTAGGACCTCGCGGTGCTTCCCGCTTCACAGGAACCACTTCTTCGGGGGCGTACTTGTTGACCAATGTAATCAACAACTTACCTAAATAAATCACAATCAGCAGAATAACAAACACGGTAGCCATTCCGACCACCATCAGCAGGATCGCTGTTTCGATATTTTCCATATAATAAACTATTAGTAATTTAAGTTGTTCGTCTAAAAAGCGTTCGAAAATACCAAATTTTTATTATAAAATAAATTAAGAAAGGAATATAATGTATAAAACTGTCATTTCTCTGATTGATAATCAGGGTATTTATGAGCAGAAACTTATTACAAAAAAATGTGAGAGAAAGCCCCTCAACTTTCTCTCACACTCTGATAAAACAATTATTAAATAAAAATACTCAATGATAAACCGGTTTAGCCCTCATCTGGTTTCATACCCTCTTCTTAACCTATTAAATTACCAGATAAAACCGGTCTTGTTAAACCTCTCATGCACCATCACGGCTTTCATTCTTTTAATTAGCGTAGCAGTCTAGTTGAAAAACCCTTTTAAGCCAACTTGTTTGATCGGGAAAAACAAGCCTTCTAAAGCTCATATAACCCTGGTGAGGGAACCATTTCTGACCTACGTCTCCAGCAGGAATTTTTCATCTGCCCACTGTCTATTGTTTGCTTTGAGCCCTAGTTTGTTTTCTTTTCGAAATATTGTTTGTTCTGAATTTAGCTTGTTATTCACTACAAGGCTTTCTATTGTTTGTTTTGAGCTCCGGCCTTTATTCCTAATAAGGAAGATGGCCGGATAATTCCTTCTACAACATTTAATCTTCTAATTAATTCTACCGTTTTTTTCAAACATCATTAAATAGCTCTTATATTAGAAAGAGAAGCATCCGTTTGTTTTTTACCAAGAAAAAATGAAGAAAATTTGAAGAAAAACAAAAAAGCCTCTCCTGACTATCCAGAAGAGGCTTTTTTTATTGCAAAATAATTTCTTTCCCTCGAATTTGATAACTGACTCCACACGAGCCGAAGACTTTTTCCAGTGTGGCGTTCAGGTCTTTCGTCAAAACCGTCCCGTTGTAGGTCAATCCCTCGCACTTCTCGTGCCCGACGACTGTTACCTTAAATATATGTTCAATATCTGCCACTACATTTATCAGCGGATCGTCTTCATACCCCAACACCTCGGGGAACTCCGATTCTTCTGCCTTTTTCTCTACCGGCACAATCTTGTTCTCATCGCAATGCACGCTTTCTCCGGCAAGCAATGTACGCTTACCTACAGCAGTCTCGACTTTCACGCTTCCTTCCTCACAGTTGACGGTCATCTTCTTTCCCTGCTGATCGATGAGGAATTTCGTTCCCAGTACGGTCACGTCGCCGGCTTCTGTACGGACGGTGAATGTCTTGCCTTTGGTTACATTAAAAGAGGCTTTACCCAACAGTTGCAATTTGCGCTCCCAAAGCCATGTGATATGATTGTAAGTCAGGCGGGAATTTTCCATCACCTGCACAGTGCTGCCATCTGGAAATTCATAGTTCATAGCCGTATTATCAGTCACCACCTTTTCTTCTGCCAGGAAGTAACCGCCTATCCCCAAAAGAAGGACAACTGCCGCTGCCGCTCCCCATGAAAAAGAGAAACTTCTTCCCGTACCTTGCTTTCTTCTCCGGCTTAAGGCGATCTTATGGCTCTCCTCACGTTGCAACTTCAGCTTATCACCTATTTCTTTTTTACGAGAAAAGATTTCGCCAACCAGAGGAAGTTTTCCTTCTTCTAAGTATTTATCTAAAGATTCTGTCCACTTTTCCATATCTCACACCTCAATTAAAAATCCACAAATTAGCTGCTACCAACAACAAGAAAGATTTGCTCATACGCTCCCGCAAACTGGAGATAGCCATATGAGTAGTATTGTAAACCGTACGTGAAGTGAGTCCCATCACCTGGGCTATTTCTTCCGGACTCATCTTCTTATAGTACTTAAGATACAATACCTCCCGCTGTTGCTTTGTCAAATTGTTCAGCTCTTTCTGCAAAACTTCTAGCTGTTCTTTTTCTAACTCTGAACGGATAATAGCAGTTTCAATATCAATCTCCAGATCAAACTGATATTCATTTGTGCCTACTTCATCCAGTGATTTTAATGAGCCACTATTCTCCTTTTTCAGTTCGTTCACTATCATGTGTCTCAACGAAACACATAAGTAAGCGGGTATGGATTGAGGAGCCGCGCAAGTTTCTCTTTTCTCAAAGATGTAAACAAACAACGACTGTATCGCCTCGGTTACCAGAGTCTCATCACCGGCTATCTTCATGCCATATCCATACAGTAAATCTGCATATTGCTCATAAAGCTGCCGGAATGCCTCTTCATCCCCTTGCTGAATTTTATCCCAGGATAGTGTCTTCATTTCTATTCACTCATTTATATGAGATATGTTTTTCCTTTTTTTACCTGATTTTTTAGTTAAAATCAACGGAATATGTTTTAAAACTCACTTGTAAAGTGGAATTTGATGTGTTTAAAGTCCATCTGCGCCATCTGAAGTACATAACCGGAGTCTGCCAGGAACACATCGCGCCCTTCTCTATCCTTTGCCATATACTGGTATTTACGTTTCTTGAAGGCTTCCAGTTCTGCGGGATCATCGCTTTCTACCCAACAGGCTTTATAAAGACTTACCGGTTCCCAGCGACAGGACGCATTGTATTCATTCAACAAACGGTACTGAATGACCTCAAACTGCAACTGTCCCACCGTACCGATAATCTTACGGCCATTGAACTGATTGACAAACAACTGTGCCACACCTTCATCCATCAACTGATCGATACCTTTCGCCAACTGTTTCTGCTTCATCGGATCGGCATTTTCAATATACTTGAACATCTCCGGCGAGAAGCTCGGCAATCCGCGGAAATGAAGCATTTCACCTTCTGTCAGCGTATCGCCAATCTTAAAGGTACCATTATCCGGCAGACCGATAATATCTCCTGCATAGGCTTCGTCAATCGTTGTTTTACGCTGTGCCATAAATTGGGTGGGCGATGAAAAACGCATGGTCTTTCCATGACGAACGTGCACATAGGGAGCATTGCGGACAAACTTGCCGGAGCAAATCTTACAGAATGCCACACAAGAACGGTGATTGGGATCAATATTGGCTGTGATCTTAAAGATGAATCCGGTGAATTTCGGTTCGTCGGGATTCACTTCACGCTCTTCTGCCTGTACGGGACGAGGACTGGGAGCTATCTCCACGAAACAGTTCAGCAACTCTTGCACACCGAAGTTGTTCAACGCTGATCCGAAGAATACAGGTGCACAATCTCCTGCGAGATAGGATTCCGAATCAAATTCGGGATAAACACCTTCGATCAGTTCCAGATCACCACGCAGCTTGTCTGCCAATGGCTTGCCAATCTGCTGATCCAGTTCTTCCGTATGAATATCGACTGCCACTTTTTCCGTTACCATCTGTTTGGATGGCTGGTACAAGTCCAGTTTCTGTTCGTAGATGTTGTATACTCCTTTGAAACGTGCTCCCTGCTCTATCGGCCAAGACAAGGGACGAACCTGAATCATCAGTTCTTCTTCGAGTTCATCGAGCAAGTCGAACGGATCTTTTCCTTCACGGTCCATTTTGTTGACGAAGATTATTACCGGAGTCTTTCTCATGCGGCATACCTCCATCAGTTTACGCGTCTGCGTTTCCACCCCCTTCGCACCGTCTACAACGATGATAACACTGTCTACAGCAGTCAGTGTGCGGTATGTATCTTCAGCAAAGTCCTGGTGACCCGGAGTATCGAGAATGTTGATTTTATAATCCCGATAGTCGAACTCCATCACGGAAGTCGTTACCGAAATACCACGTTGTTTCTCGATTTCCATCCAGTCGGACGTAGCCGTCTTCTTTATCTTATTACTCTTTACAGCACCTGCTACCTGTATCTGACCACCGAAAAGCAATAGCTTTTCCGTCAATGATGTCTTACCGGCATCCGGATGCGCAATAATGGCGAACGTTCGCCGTCTCAAAATTTCTGTATTATCTGCCATAGTTATTAAATTGAGAATTGAAAATTGGAAATTAAAAAATGATACTCAAAGTGGTTTCTTTTTTATTTCTCAACTCTCAATTTTTAATTTCCAATTTCTCCAGGCATCGTTGGAGACTTTCCTCCCAATGGGGGATTTCGATGCCAAATGTTGTTTTTATTTTTGTTTTATCAAGTACAGAGTATGCCGGACGGTTGGCCTTTGCAGGATATTCGGCTGTATGCAGAGGTTTCACTTTGCAGGAGGTTATTCCTGCCAAGCGATGAATAGCCACTGTGAAATCATACCAGGAACAAACGCCTTCATTGCTGAAATGGTAGATGCCGCGGACTATACCTTTATTTATAATGGTATAGATGGCACGTGCCAGGTCATTAGCATAAGTCGGGGTTCCGATCTGGTCGAAAACAACTCCCAGACTGTCACGCTCTTTTCCAAGACGGATCATTGTCTTCACAAAATTATTGCCGAAAGTGGAATAAAGCCATGCAGTACGGATTACGACTGCTTTCTCGCAATAATTCATCACGTCATATTCTCCTTCCAGTTTGGTGGTGCCGTATACGGAGTCCGGACAAGGGTCGCAATCCTCCGTATACGGAGTGTGTGCAGTACCGTCAAAGACATAATCGGTAGATACCTGTATCATGGCGGCTCCGTTGAATTGTGCCGCACTTGCCAATTGTTTCGGTGCTTCGCAATTCAATTGATAGGCTAGTTCCGAATTATCTTCCGCTTTATCTACGGCCGTATATGCGGCACAGTTCACGACAAGCTCAATCCGCTTCTCTGCGATATAAGCCCAAACGGCTTGCTTGTCACAGATGTTAAGCTCCTCTACATCCGTGAAATAATACGTATGTTGCGGGTTCTCTTTTGCAAGCACCTGCATCTCATTGCCAAGCTGACCGTTGGCACCCGTTACCAAAATTCTCATTTATTCATCCAGTTTTAATTCACCTTTACGGTCTTTATCATAATAGTTTGCCAACATAGAAAGGAAACTAGTGATAGCTTCCACTGCCTTAGCAGTACCTTCACTGATAGGCTTTTTTTGAAGACGAAGCAGGAGCACTCCATACAACGCCTCAAAACAGGTCTCCAATTCGGGCTCGTCTTTCTTGCCGTTTTTATTCCGTAATTCTACTATAAACGGCAATGCCTTGAAATAGGCGGCACTGTAAAAAGGAAATTTAGGAGAAGAAGCCAATGCGTTATGCAATTCTGTCAGATTGATAATCACATTCTTATTAATCTGCAAATGACCTTTTTCCCGTACTCCTTCCTCACTCATCATCGTAATCAGGTTGGTATACCATTCTCTCATGGCAGGCTGCTGATCTGCCGGATAACGGGCAATTATATTTACCTCCATCTCTTCCGGTTCACAATGATTGGCGCGGATCAAGTCTTCCTCTTGCCACA
This sequence comes from Bacteroides sp. L008, assembly GCF_040812255.1. Lineage (NCBI taxonomy): Bacteria > Pseudomonadati > Bacteroidota > Bacteroidia > Bacteroidales > Bacteroidaceae > Bacteroides > Bacteroides sp. L008. The sequence goes on from NZ_JBFNXO010000001.1 coordinate 2,354,756, forward strand.
TATATATAAGGTACTCGGCAATATTCTTCTCTTTCAGTTGTTGTGCTATCTGATTCATAAGTTATCTCTTAATAAAGTGATTCTCCCAACAAAGTAAAAATCAGTCCGGCAAGGGATACCAGCATTACAATACTTCCTACAACACGATTCAGTATCCAGATACCACGCAAGTTGAATTTAGTGCGCACTTTGTTCACAAAGTAAGTAATCCCCAACCACCAGGTCAATGCCCCTATAGCAATAGCAACATATCCTGTAATCTCTTCGAACACCAGAACCCCCGGCTGCACAAAGGCAAAACGGGCGAAAAGTCCGATAAACAGAAAGATTATCAAGGGATTGGAGAGAGTGACGAAAAATGCGGTAATAAAGTTATGGAAATAAGAACCTTTGCTGGAGGAAGCCGGACGAATGGACTGCACCGGGTTGCTACGAAAGGTATATATACCAAAAAGGAGTAGCATGATGCTCCCCAATAATTGCAGATAGAAAATATTCTTATTAATATAATCGAACACAAAGCTCATCCCGTAGCCGGTGAGCAAAGCGTATGCTATATCGCTCAAAGAGGCTCCCAGACCTGTTACAAATCCATACCAACGCCCCTTATTCAAAGTCCTCTGGATGCATAATACGCCCACCGGACCGAGGGGTGCGGACACAACAACGCCAATAATAAAGCCTTTCACTAATATATCGAATATTGTCTCTATCTGAATCATGTCGCAAATATCGCACTTTTTTGTGATATGGGGATAGTATATTAACGTTTTTTCCACACAAGAATCACTATATATAGCGATAATAAGTAAAACGTACATCGAAAATAAACATATTAAATAAGGTATAGGAATTTATTCTCTATTTTTTTCCTACCACCAACGAAATTGATTATCTTTGCGCCACAGAAAAAGAGAAGAGTTTCTCCTGCAGGAACTTCAATCGTAAAATCGTAAATCGTAAAATCGTAAATATACAACATGATTCTTTTTTTCAGAACCCCTTCCAAGAGCGTGATTGCCGTAGAGAGCAACCATCAGCTCACCCCTGACGAAAGTAATAAACTCTGCTGGCTTTTTGGCGAAGCCGTGATGGAAAGTGAAGAAAACCTGAAAGGCTGTTTCGTTGGCCCACGCCGCGAAATGATCACTCCCTGGAGTACAAACGCTGTAGAAATCACCCAAAACATGGGGCTCGAAGGCATAAGCCGCATCGAGGAGTACTTCCCTGTTAAGGACGAAAATGCCGATTACGACCCGATGCTCCAACGCATGTACAAAGGACTCGACCAAAACGTATTCACGACAAACCGTCAGCCGGAACCGATCATCTACATTGAAGATCTCGAAGTGTACAACGAAAAAGAAGGTTTGGCTCTTTCCAAAGAAGAAATGGACTACCTGAAGAAAGTAGAAAAGGACCTCGGACGGAAGCTGACCGACTCTGAAGTATTCGGTTTCGCACAAATCAACTCCGAACACTGCCGCCACAAAATTTTCGGCGGAACGTTTATCATCGACGGCGTAGAGCAGGAATCTTCCCTGTTCCAGATGATTAAAAAGACTACACAGGAAAATCCGAATAAAATAATCTCTGCTTATAAAGATAACGTAGCCTTCGCTGAAGGTCCGGTTGTGGAACAGTTTGCTCCGGCAGATCATTCAAAACCTGATTTCTTCCAAGTAAAGGACATCAAGAGTGTTATCTCACTGAAAGCGGAAACTCATAACTTCCCTACTACTGTTGAGCCATTCAATGGTGCTTCTACCGGTACCGGCGGCGAAATCCGCGACCGTATGGGTGGTGGTAAAGGTTCATGGCCGATTGCAGGTACTGCAGTCTACATGACTTCTTATCCACGCACAGAAGAAGGACGCGAATGGGAAGAGATTCTTCCGGTACGCAAATGGCTATACCAGACTCCGGAACAGATTCTAATCAAAGCATCCAATGGTGCTTCCGACTTCGGTAACAAGTTCGGCCAACCGCTGATCTGCGGTTCGGTACTGACTTTCGAACATACAGAAAACAAAGAAGTTTATGGTTACGACAAAGTAATCATGCTTGCCGGTGGTGTTGGTTACGGTACACAACGTGACTGCCTGAAAGGCACACCGGAAGCTGGAAACAAAGTAGTGGTTATCGGTGGTGACAACTACCGTATCGGACTGGGTGGCGGTTCCGTATCTTCTGTTGATACCGGTCGTTACAGCAGTGGCATCGAGTTGAATGCCGTGCAACGTGCCAACGCAGAAATGCAAAAACGTGCCAATAACGTAGTACGCGCTCTTTGTGAAGAAGAGGTGAATCCGGTGGTTTCTATCCATGACCACGGATCTGCCGGACACGTAAACTGTCTGTCCGAACTCGTGGAAGAATGTGGTGGTTTGATCGATATGAGCAAGTTGCCTATCGGCGACAAGACTTTGTCTGCCAAAGAAATCATCGCTAACGAAAGTCAGGAACGTATGGGTCTGCTGATTAAAGAAGAGGCTATTGAACATGTACGTAAGATTGCCGAACGCGAACGCGCTCCAATGTACGTAGTCGGTGAAACAACCGGCGATCATCGTTTCGCTTTCCAACAGGCTGACGGTGTACGTCCGTTCGACCTTGCCGTAGAACAGATGTTCGGTTCTTCTCCCAAAACCTATATGGTAGACAAGACCGTAGAACGTCATTATGAAATGCCGAAATACGAATTGTCTAAACTACATGAATATCTGACGAATGTATTGCAGCTTGAAGCTGTAGCCTGCAAAGACTGGTTGACAAACAAGGTAGACCGTTCGGTTACAGGCAAAGTGGCTCGTCAGCAATGTCAGGGTGAACTTCAGTTGCCGTTGAGCGACTGCGGTGTCGTAGCACTCGACTACCGTGGCGAGAAAGGTATCGCTACCTCTATCGGACATGCTCCGCAAGCAGCATTGGCTGATCCGGCTGCCGGCTCTATTCTTTCTGTATCCGAAGCGCTGACCAATCTTGTTTGGGCTCCAATGGCGGAAGGTATGGATAGCATTTCACTGTCTGCCAACTGGATGTGGCCTTGCCGCTCTCAAGAAGGTGAAGATGCCCGTCTTTACACAGCTGTAAAAGCTTTAAGCGATTTCTGTTGCGCGCTGCAGATCAATGTTCCTACCGGAAAAGACTCTCTGTCTATGACACAGAAGTATCCGAACGGCGAGAAAGTGATTTCTCCGGGAACTGTGATTGTTTCTGCCGGTGGTGAAGTTTCCGACGTGAAGAAAGTGGTATCTCCGGTATTGGTTAACAATGAAAAGACTACGCTTTATCATATTGACTTCAGCTTCGATGAACTGAAACTGGGTGGTTCGGCTTTTGCACAATCTCTGGGTAAAGTTGGTGACGAAGTACCTTGCGTACAAGATGCCGAATATTTCCGTGATGCTTTCCTTGCCGTACAGGAACTTGTCAACAAAGGATTGATTCTTGCAGGACACGATATCTCTGCCGGTGGTTTGATCACTACATTGCTCGAAATGTGCTTCTCTAATGTAGAAGGCGGTATGGAAATCAGCCTCGACAAGATGAAAGAACAGGATATCGTTAAGATTCTGTTTGCTGAAAATCCGGGTATCGTTATCCAGATCAGCGACAAGCATAAGGATGAAGTGAAGAAGATTCTGGAAGATGCCGGCGTAGGCTATATGAAGTTGGGTAAACCGACTGATGAACGTCACATCCTGGTATCTAAAGACGGAGCTACTTACCAATTCGGTATCGACTATATGCGTGATGTGTGGTATTCTTCTTCTTACCTGCTCGACCGCAAACAATCTATGAACGGTTGTGCTAAAGCACGTTTCGAGAACTACAAGATGCAGCCCGTTGAATTCGCTTTCATGCCGGAATTCAAAGGCAAGCTTTCTCAATATGGTATCACTCCGGACCGTCGCACTCCAAGCGGTATCCGTGCAGCTATCATCCGTGAGAAAGGTACGAATGGCGAACGCGAAATGGCTTACTCACTCTACCTGGCAGGTTTCGACGTGAAAGACGTGACGATGACCGACCTCATCAGCGGACGCGAAACATTGGAAGATGTAAACATGATCGTCTATTGTGGCGGTTTCTCTAACTCCGACGTATTGGGTTCTGCTAAAGGATGGGCAGGCGCATTCCTGTTCAACCCGAAAGCTAAAGAAGCATTGGATAAATTTTATGCACGCGAAGATACATTGTCATTGGGTGTCTGCAACGGTTGCCAGCTGATGATGGAACTCAATCTTATCAACCCGGAACTGAAGAAGAAAGGAAAAATGCTACATAACAATTCACACAAATTCGAATCACGCTTCCTTGGTCTTACTATCCCGACTAACCGCAGTGTGATGTTCGGCTCTTTAAGTGGAAGCAAACTGGGTATCTGGGTAGCTCACGGAGAAGGAAAATTCTCTTTGCCATATGACGAAGATAAATATAATGTAGTAGCGAAGTATAGCTATGATGAATATCCGGGCAATCCGAACGGTTCCGATTATTCTATCGCAGCACTGGCCAGCGCAGACGGACGCCACTTGGCTATCATGCCTCACTTGGAACGTTCCATCTTCCCATGGCAGAACGGTTGCTATCCGGCCGACCGCAAGAACAGCGATCAGGTTACTCCATGGATAGAAGCGTTTGTCAATGCCCGCAAGTGGGTGGAAGCGAAAATGAAATAAATCATTTCCATATTTTACAGAGGCTGGTACTTTAAATAGTGCCAGCCTCTTATTTTACGGAACTTTCCATTCTACCGGAAGACTTCTGATAGATACCAAAATACCGAAAACAAACAGTATATACAAATAGTTATAAAATAGTCTATTTTCTTCATTTTTGGAGCGCTGTTATCTTTCATCAAAATTTTGTAATATCAAAAAATCTTCTTAATTTTGTCAAACTTTCCCCCTCATAAAAGATTCAATAACCCTTAAAAGTCCTATTTGTATGAAAAAATGGCTTTTTCTAATCTTATTGTTTCCTCTAATTTGTGTCGCGCAGACGTATCGATATCTCGGAGTGGAGGATGGGTTAAGTAACCGGCGGGTTTACTGCATTCAAAAAGATAAAACCGGATACATGTGGTTCCTCACGCACGAAGGTATTGATCGATACAATGGAAAAGAGTTTAAACGATATAAGTTAATGGATGGTGACGCAGAAGTGAACTCTCTGTTAAATCTAAACTGGCTTTATATTGATCAGGAAGGAGTCTTATGGGAAATCGGGAAAAAAGGAAAAGTATTCCGGTATGACCAGATTCACGACTGCTTCAGTCTTGTATATAAATTACCGATGGAAAGTTTCAGCGAACAGCCGGACCCGGTCACTTATGCCTGGCTCGACCAGAACAAACACATCTGGCTATGCAATAAAGATACTATCTTTCTCTATAATACGGACACCAAACAAGTCACCCATATAAAGAATGATATAAGTGAAGAAATCACTGATATTGAACAAATAGACGAATCGCATTTCTTCATCGGTACGGAAATGGGGATTCATTATGCCCAATTAGAAAACAACGCATTGAAACTTATCAATTGCGATAAGTTGGAGAGCGTGAAAGCCCAAGTAAGCGATTTACACTTCGACAAAAAGATTCGGAAACTATTCATCGGCACTTTCTTGCGGGGAATTATGGTTTATGATATGAATACCAAATCCGTCATACGACCGGATTATAACCTGAAAGATATCAGTATCACACGGTTCAAGCCGCTAAATGACAAAGAGTTATTAATAGCTACCGATGGCGGAGGAGTACACAAAATAAATATGGATACTTATCAAATAGTACCCGAAATTGTGGCTGATTATAACAGTAATTGTGGCATGAACGGTAACAGTATCAATGACATTTTGTGGATGATGAAGAACGGATATGGTTGGCTAATTATCCCATCGGAATCACGATACAAAACAACCGTTATACGAGCTACAAATGGATTAAGCACTCCATCGGTAACAAACAGTCTTTAATCAACGATCAAGTAAATGCCATTATTGAAGACAGAGAGGGAGATTTATGGTTTGCAACGAACAATGGCATCAGTTTTTTTAATTCAAAGACCGGACAATGGCGATCGGTGCTTAGTGCTTTTGAAGAGTCGCAAGGTAATAAAAGCCATATCTTTCTTACTATATGCGAAGTGGCTCCCGGAATTATCTGGGCAGGCGGGTACTCTTCCGGTGCTTACCAGATAGATAAGAAAACGTTCAGTGTCAGCTATTTCATGCCGCCTTTGTACACTCATACAAACAAGCGACCGGATAAATATATACGTGATATTCGTACAGATATGCAGGGTTATATCTGGTCGGGAGGATTCTACAACCTCAAGCGTATTAATCTGAAGACGCAGGAAGTACGGTTTTATGATGGATTAAATTCCATTACCGCCATCGTTGAGAAAGATGAAAAAAGTATGTGGATCGGTAGTGCCACCGGCCTATGTCTTTTAGATAAAGAATCCGGAAAATTCGAGCGCATAAAACTTCCGGTAGAGTCGAGCTATATCTATTCCCTGTACCAAGCAAAAAACGGTTCATTGTATATAGGTACCAGCGGGTCGGGACTATTGATTTACGATATTAATAAAAAACTGTTCACTCATTACCACACGGAAAACTGTGCTTTGATATCCAATAATATCTATACCATATTATCGGATGCGGACAAAGATATAATCATGAGTACAGAAAGCGGATTGACAAGTTTTTATCCCAATGAGAAAAAATTCTATAACTGGACCAAAGATATGGGATTGATGACCACCCATTTCAATGCGCTATCAGGTACGTTACGGAAAAACAATAAATTCATTTTAGGCAGTTCTGACGGAGCAGTGGAATTTGACAAGGATATGAAATTGCCCAGAAGTTATTCTTCTAAAATGATTTTCAGCGATTTCAAGCTTTTTTATCAAACAATCTATCCGGGTGATGAGGATTCTCCGTTGAAAGCAAGCATCAATGATACAAAGGTACTAAAGTTAAAATACAATCAAAACATATTCTCTTTGCAGGTTTCTTCCATCAACTATGACTATCCTTCCAATATTCTTTACTCTTGGAGGCTAGAAGGTTTCTATGATAAATGGAGCAAACCCGGAACAGAGAACACGATTCGTTACACCAATCTTGCCCCGGGCAAATATACGCTAAGGGTACGTGCCATCTCCAATGAAGACAAACGCATCATGCTTGAAGAAAGAAGTATGGATATTATCATAGCCCAACCTTTCTGGCTGACATTCTGGGCCATGCTGGTTTATACAGCTATCCTTTGTCTCATTGCCATCGTCCTATTGCGTATACTGATTTTGAGGAAGCAACGCAAAGTCTCCGATGAGAAAATACATTTCTTTATCAATACAGCGCATGATATCCGTACCCCATTGACCCTTATCAAAGCACCTTTGGAAGAGCTACGCGAGAAAGAGGAGTTGAGCAAAGAAGGGATTTCGAACATGAATACGGCATTACGAAACGTAAATGCCCTGCTACGCCTGACGACCAATCTTATCAACTTTGAGAGAGCGGACGTATATTCTTCCGAGCTATATATTTCAGAGCATGAACTAAACACGTTTATGAATGAAATATTCAATGCATTTCAGCAGTACGCCAACATCAAACATATCAACTTCACTTATGAAAGTAATTTCAGGTATATGAATGTATGGTTTGATAAAGAGAAAATGGAGTCTATTTTTAAGAACATCATTTCGAATGCATTGAAATATACTCCCGAAAATGGAAATGTACAGGTTTTCGTTTCTGAAACAACAGATTCATGGAGTGTGGAAGTCAGAGACACAGGAATCGGAATTCCGGCTAACGAACAAAAGAAGCTGTTCAAGCTCCATTTCCGCGGCAGCAATGCCATTAACTCCAAAGTAACAGGAAGTGGTATCGGTCTGATGCTTGTATGGAAGTTAGTCCGTTTGCACAAAGGAAAGATTAATCTGTCAAGTATCGAAAACCAGGGATCAGTTATCAAAATAACGTTCCCCAAAGACAGCAAGCGTTTCCGGAAAGCACATCTGGCAACTCCGAGCAAACAGCGTATAGAAATCGAAAACGTTCCGTCTTCATCGCCTGAAATCTACGAAAACGCACAGAAGAAAGAAAACATAAATCATCGTCGTATCTTAATTGTGGAAGATAATGATGAGTTGCGCAACTATCTGTCGCAAACGTTATCCGAAGAATATGTCGTACAGGTTTGTTCCAATGGAAAAGAAGCACTGACGATTATTCCCGAGTACAAGCCGGAGCTGGTTATTTCAGACATTATGATGCCGGAAATGCGGGGTGATGAATTATGCCAGGCTATCAAGAACAATATCGAGACTTCCCACATCCCCGTTATCCTGCTGACTGCTTTGAATAATGAAAAAGATATTCTCTCGGGACTTCAGATTGGTGCGGATGAATACGTTGTGAAGCCATTCAACATTGGTATACTGAAAGCAAATGTGGCCAATCTATTGGCTAATCGTGCACTCTTGCGCAGCAAATACGCAAACCTGGATCTGAATGATGAGGAAAATGACGAAGACTGCATCAACTGTTCACAGGATATTGACTGGAAGTTTATTGCAAACGTTAAAAAGAATGTGGAAGACAACATCGACAATCCGGCTCTCACAGTAGATGTGTTATGCAGCCTGATGGGAATGAGTCGCACAAGCTTCTACAACAAATTAAGGGCGCTAACCGATCAGGCACCGGGAGATTATATCCGATTGATTCGTCTGAAACGTGCCGTACAATTACTAAAAGAAGACACACATAGCATAACAGAAATTGCAGAAATGACGGGATTCAGTGATGCCAAGTACTTCCGCGAAGTATTTAAGAAGCATTTTAATGTAAGTCCCAGCCAGTATGGCAAAGAGAAAAAAACAGCTAGTAAGGAAGGAGGAGAAAAGAAAGAATGAACATTTATCTCGAAGCATTTGGAATCTTTTTTAAAATAGGCGCCTTTACCATTGGAGGAGGGTATGCAATGGTGCCACTGATTGAAAATGAAATTGTCACCAAGCGAAAATGGATTGCGCAGGAAGATTTTATAGACCTGTTGGCTATCTCCCAATCCGCTCCGGGAATTCTGGCAGTCAATATTTCTATCTTCATAGGATATAAGCTGCGTGGCATCCGGGGAAGTATTATCACAGCATTGGGTACTATTTTGCCGTCTTTCATTATTATATTAGCTATCGCCCTGTTCTTTCATAGTTTCCAAGACAATCCGATAGTGGAACGTATTTTTAAAGGAATCCGCCCGGCAGTGGTGGCACTCATCGCGGCACCGACATTTACCATGGGACGATCCGCTAAAATCAACCGCTACAATCTGTGGATTCCTGTTGTCTCGGCATTATTAATCTGGCTGTTGGGCTTCTCCCCTATCTGGATTATCATTGCTGCCGGTGTAGGAGGGTTCCTGTGGGGAAAACTTAGAAAAGTCAAGAGCTAAGAAAGGAGAGTTGAGAAGGCACGGATTACACGGATTAACGCTGTTATTTTACAGATTCATAATTCCAAAAACTGCGAAATCCGTGTAATCCGTGCCTAAAATTATTATATAATAAATTATTAATCACATGATTTACCTACAGTTATTCTATACATTTTTCAAAATTGGCCTCTTTGGTTTCGGAGGTGGGTACGCCATGCTTTCCATGATTCAAGGTGAAGTGGTTACCCGTTACGGATGGGTGAGTTCACAGGAGTTTACTGATATTGTAGCAATCAGTCAGATGACTCCGGGACCTATCGGCATTAATGCAGCGACCTATGTAGGGTTTACTTCTACCGGAAGTGTTTGGGGTTCCATCATTGCAACTTTTGCAGTGGTCCTCCCCTCTTTTATCTTGATGCTGACCATTAGCAAGTTCTTTTTAAGGTATCAGAAACATCCTGTGGTGGAATCTATCTTCGACGGGCTACGCCCGGCAGTAGTAGGACTACTCGCTTCCGCTGCGCTAGTATTAATGAATGTGGAGAATTTCGGTTCGCCTACGAAAGATACTTATTCGTTCGTCATCAGTATCATTATATTCCTGATCGCTTTCATCGGAACAAGAAAATACAAAGCCAATCCGATATTAATGATTATCGGCTGCGGCATTGCAGGGCTACTACTTTATTAGTTGATAGTTGATAATTGATAGTTAGCTGCGCTATGCTGCATAGTCACTTTCAAATATCAACTATCAACTATCAAATAATCAAAGTTTCAACTTCTTACTTACAGATTTGGATTCATTATGCAAGCGGTCTAAAGCTGTCACTACATAACGGCATTTCGTTTTTCCTGTTTCATAAGGAAGTTTGTAGAATGGATTACGCGTGATAGCTACAATATGGGAAGGATCGTCCAAATTCACCTTTTCTTTACTATCAAAACGATAGACTACATATTGAACTGCCTTATCCATCTCTGTATCAGCTTTCGGAGCTGTCCAGAAAAGGATATAACCATCTTCTGTCCATACTTTTTTCATCTTACGTACCTTGCCCGGAGCTTTATCATCCATAAAATCAAAGACTGGAATCAAAGCAGGATATTTATGATATTCACTGATTAAAGCATCACGATATCTACCCTGATTCTCAACAACAGCTGCTGCATACCATTGACAGCTTCCTCCGATTGTTTGGTAAGCACGTTGCAAAGCCATCTTACGGGGAAGCTGATTGATAGAAGGATTCTGCGGATCGGCAAACTGAACAGTCTTTGGCACTGACTGGCCGATAAATAACGGCCGGTTTTCCGAATGAGTAGCCCACCATTTCACCAATGTCTCATAGTCGGCAGCCTTGTGACCAATCTCCCAATAAATTTGCGGAATATTATAATCAATCCATCCTTCACGTGCCCAAAGAAGCACATCGGCATAAAGATCATCATAGTTCTGCAAACCATTGGTGTTACTTCCCAACGGATCGCTTTTCTGATTACGATAAATACCGAACGGACTAATACCGAACTTCACCCATGGCTTGATGCCACGAATCGTTTCATGAAGCTTCTTTATCAACACATTCACATTACTACGACGCCAATCTGCCTTATTGGTGAAACCTCCACCGTAACGGGCGAAACTCGCATCATCCGGAAAATCCAACCCATTAACCGGATAAGGATAGAAATAATCATCCATGTGAATAGCATCTACATCATAACGAGACACAATATCGGTCACAATTTTGCAGATATGTTCACGGCTTTCGGGAAGTGCCGGATCGAAATATAGCTGATCGCCATAAGTAACAAACCATTCCGGATGCTGGTGATAAATATGTTCCGGTGCCAACTTGTTCTTTAATGAGGTCTTCACGCGGTAAGGATTGATCCAGGCATGAAATTCCATATTCCGTTTCTGACATTCTTCAATCATAAACTGCATCGGATCCCACATAGGGGAAGGTGTCTGACCTTGCGTTCCTGTCAGGAAACGGCTCCACGGCTCATGCTGGGAAGCGTATAATGCATCTGCTTCAGGGCGTACCTGAAAGATGATTGCGTTAATGCCGGCTTCCTGAAGAGAGTTCAATTGACTAATCAATATTTGTTTCAATCTCTCTGTGGGAATGCCACGAAACTGACCGTTAACAGCTTGTATCCATGCTCCACGGAATTCACGTTTAGGATATTTATTGCCTGACGGCACCTGCGCCCTCACTCCTACCACCAGAAGAAGAGCTAAAAGTAAAAGATAGTTTTTCAGCTTCATAATATTCTTAAATCGTAATAATGTGACGCAAAGATAATACAAACTCCCGATAAATTCGCTAACTTTGCCGACTACCATAAAAAAGGAGTATTTTATGTCAGAAAACAACTATATTTCGATCAAAGGCGCACGCGTCAACAACCTAAAAAACATCGATGTAGATATTCCCCGCAACAAGCTTGTTGTCATCACCGGATTATCGGGTTCGGGAAAATCATCTCTCGCTTTTGATACTCTCTATGCAGAAGGACAACGCCGCTACGTGGAGAGTCTAAGCAGTTATGCGCGTCAGTTCCTGGGGCGAATGAGCAAGCCGGAATGTGACTTTATCAAAGGAATTCCTCCCGCCATTGCTATCGAACAGAAAGTGAACAGCCGTAATCCCCGTTCTACCGTGGGCACCTCGACTGAAATTTACGAATATCTACGCCTGTTATATTCACGGGTAGGGAAAACATATAGTCCCATCAGCGGACAAGAAGTGAAGAAACACTCTACAGAAGACATTGTCAACTGCATGCTCTCATACCCGGAAGGTACAAGATATACGGTACTGACACCTATCCGCCTGCGTGAAGACCGCACCTTGCAACAGCAACTGGAGATAGACCTGAAACAAGGGTTCAACCGTATCGAAGTGAACGGGGAGATGAAGCGTATCGATGAATATACGCCTGTGGCAGGTGATGAAGTATATCTACTGGTAGACCGTATGGCTGTTGCCAACAGCAAGGACGCCATCAGTCGACTGACCGATTCTGCCGAAACAGCCATGTATGAAGGTGACGGAACCTGTATGCTGCGTTTTTATCTATCAGACGGAACTACGAAGTTACATACTTTCAGCACTAAATTCGAAGCAGACGGTATCACCTTTGAAGAGCCTAATGACCAGATGTTTTCTTTCAACTCTCCTATCGGTGCTTGTCCCGTATGTGAAGGATTCGGTAAAGTGATCGGTATTGATGAGCATTTAGTTGTTCCGGATCGTTCCTTATCCGTATATGAAGGTGCTATCGTGTGCTGGCGAGGTGAAAAGATGGGTGAATGGAAAGAAGAACTGATTCACAATGCGGATAAATTCGACTTCCCTATTTTCACTCCTTATTATGAGTTGACAGATGCGCAACGCCGTTTACTTTGGGAAGGAAATCAATATTTCCATGGCATCAATGATTTCTTCAAGATGCTGGAAGAGAATCAATATAAGATACAATATCGGGTAATGCTGGCACGTTACCGCGGAAAGACACTTTGCCCGAAATGCCACGGCACTCGCCTGAAACCGGAAGCCGGATATGTCCGGGTGGGTGGAAAAAACATTTCCGAACTGGTAGATTTGCCTATCACAGAGCTGAAGCAATTTTTCGATCATTTGGAACTGGACGAGCACGACAGCAACGTATCCCGACGTATCCTGGTTGAAATAAATAGCCGGATTCGTTTTCTAATTGATGTAGGTTTGGGCTATCTGACTTTGAACCGGCTTAGTAATTCTTTATCGGGTGGAGAAAGTCAGCGTATCAATCTGGCAACTTCACTGGGAAGTAGCCTTGTTGGTAGCCTTTATATTCTCGACGAGCCAAGTATCGGACTGCATAGCCGTGATACGGACCGTCTGCTCCATGTGTTGCGTCAACTACAACAATTAGGCAATACAGTAGTGGTGGTAGAGCACGATGAAGAGATTATCCGTGCCGCAGATTACATTATTGATATAGGTCCTAATGCAGGACGTCTGGGTGGAGAGGTTGTTTACCAAGGCGATATGAAGGATTTGAAGAAGGGAAGCAACAGCTATACGGTACGTTATCTTTTGGGAGAAGATGAAATTCCCGTTCCGGAGCATCGCCGACCGTGGAATAATTATATAGAATTGAAAGGTGCACGTGAGAATAACCTGAAAGGAGTAAACGTACGCATCCCACTTAATGTAATGACAGTCGTTACCGGTGTTTCCGGTTCCGGAAAGAGTACATTGGTGAGAGACATTTTCTTCCGGGCATTGAAACGCGAATTGGATGAATGCAGTGACCGACCGGGAGAATTCTCTTCAATCGGAGGAAGTTTGCGCGACCTGCGAAATGTAGAATTTGTAGACCAGAATCCTATTGGTAAATCATCACGTTCTAATCCGGTGACCTACATCAAGGCTTACGACGAAATCCGTAAACTATGGTCTGAACAACCACTAGCTAAACAAATGGGGTATACTCCCGGATTCTTCAGCTTCAACAGTGAAGGCGGGCGTTGCGAAGAGTGTAAAGGGGAAGGAACCATTACTGTAGAGATGCAATTTATGGCAGACTTGGTACTGGAGTGTGAATCTTGTCATGGAAAACGGTTCAAGTCTGATACGCTGGAAGTGAAATTCCACGATAAAAGCATCTATGATGTATTGGAAATGACCGTGAATCAAGCCATTGAATTCTTCAATGAACATGGACAAAAGAAAATCGTAAAGAAGCTGCTTCCTTTGCAGGATGTAGGATTGGGATATATTAAATTAGGGCAGTCATCTTCGACTCTTTCCGGTGGTGAGAACCAACGTGTCAAACTGGCATTCTATTTGAGCCAGGAGAAAGCCGACCCCACGATGTTTATCTTTGACGAGCCGACTACAGGACTACACTTCCATGATATTCGCAAACTTCTGGATGCTTTCGACGCACTGATTCGCCGGGGACACAGCATCGTTATCATCGAACATAATATGGATGTCATCAAATGTGCCGATTATGTAATCGATCTCGGACCGGAAGGTGGAGATAAGGGCGGAAACATTGTAGCAGTGGGCACTCCGGAAGAAGTTGCCGCTTGCGGAGCAAGCTATACAGGACAGTTCCTGAAAGAAAAACTGGGATAAGCATTATTATTTCGTTGTATTTCTCCCTACATATACAAGATCTTTGTACTATCTACTTTTGGTAGATATGTACAAAATCTTGCTCTCATTTTTTACCCCAATTGCATCTTTACTTCTTAACACAAACAAGTCGATCAACACTCAGGTAAGCAAAGGCTATAAACAATTCTCAGACCGTCCATATCCTGACGTACTGCATCTTCCCCTCACCACTAAAAGCAAAGAATATAAATGTTAAAATAGCAAAAGACATGCAGTCTTTTTAATTTTTGTGTATCATATTTATTATAGAGTGTTGTACAGATAATAAAACATATGAACAAAAAGGAACTTGTAGAATTGTGTAAAAAAGGAGATGAGCGAACTTTAAGCTGGCTTTACCAAACCTATGCCGATAAGATGATAAAAATTTGCTTTCATTATGTCTCTGACAAACAAATAGCACAAGACCTCTTACATGACGGTTTTATTATCATCTACACATCTATAGATTCCTTACATTCTCCTGAAAAATTAGAGCATTGGATGGGGACGATAATGAAAAATATATCTTTAAGATATTTAAAACAGCGCAATTCGATGACTACAATCTCTTTAGAAGAAATAAGTGAGGAAGAAGACCCTGTGGATACATTCCCATCCAATGATTTTCCACCTTACAAAACGATGCTCAGAATGATAGAATCACTCCCGGAGGGATATAGCACAGTTTTCAAATTAGCCATATTAGAAGGATTGTCTCACAAAGAGATTAGTTTATTATTAAACATAGCCCCTCATTCTTCCTCATCGCAATTGTCAAGAGCAAAGGATATGCTACGCAAGCTCATCTCCCAATACCGCATTGTCATAGGATTATTTATATTATCATCTATTATTTCTATACAAATATGGCTATATATATCTAAGAATACTATCATTACAAAACAAAATATAGCAATTACACAGAAAGAGAAAGAACACGAAATTGCAAATATATTATTAAAAGATTCCATAAAAACTGTTTTGAGCCAAGATTATGTGTCTGCTCCTCCCAAGTATGTACATTCCGAACCTATAAGAAATTTATCCACACAAAAGGTTATTTTGCAAGACAGTGCTACAGAAGAGAAAGACAGCATAAACTCTTTTTATCATCAAATAACAGAAAAGCAAGATACCCCAAAGCAGCAAGAACATTATTCCGCTTATACAATCAAACAACTTTCCAACGATAAAAAGAATTGGTCATTAGCTTTATCTTATTCAGGAGGAGAAAAACAAACCAACACTCAACGCTCAAGAATCCCCGGTGATATTTCATCCGGAGATTCCAAAGAGGTAGTAGAAAAATCATATCATCATATTCCCATTACGCTATCACTTTCGGTGCGTAAGAATATAAATGAACATTGGGGCATAGAAACCGGAGTACGGTATACATACTTACGTTCTGATTTCACTATCATCAACGATTCCTATTTAGAAAAAGTACAGAAAATCAGTTATATAGGAATCCCATTCAAAGGTTCTTTCAATATATGGAAACAAAAAAGATTCTCCATATATACTTCCGCAGGAATAACTTTGGATATACCTGTAAGAGCAACATTAGAAGAACTCACATCAGATAATGGGCAAATTATATATCAAAAGATGAGTAATCTATATCCACGTTTACAGTGGTCGGCAGATTTTGGTATAGGAATCCAGTATCATATAACATCCTCTATCGGAATCTATGCAGAACCTAATTTACGCTACTACTTTAATAATGGAAGTACACTAAATACAATTAGGACTACAAAGCCATTCGATGTGACATTACCTATAGGTATTCGCCTATCCTGGTAAAAAAAGAACGATCATCATGCAGTCTTTCAAGGAATAATTTATCATGATTATAGAAAGTTATTCTAATTGTATCAATCATTACACATGAACTATTATTATGCAAGAGCGTCATCAAAACAGAAATATCTATTTCAAAGAACTGTCTATAACAAGTAGGAACTATTTTATCCCATATATCCAGTATTGGCATACAATAGAAGCAAAAATGAATGTATTAGAAATTGGTTGTGGTGATGGAGGTAACTTACTTCCTTTTTCGGAAATTGGATGTAATACCGTTGGAGTTGACATAGCCCAAAGTCGTATTAAAGATGCAAAAACTTTTTTTAATGAATCTCATGCAGAAGGTGAATTTATAGCAGCAGATATATTTAAGCTAAAGGAATTGGAGCAGAATTTTGATATTATTATCTGCCATGATGTATTTGAACACATCACAGAAAAAGAACTATTCTTATCTAATTTGAGCAAATACCTGAAACCACAAGGTATTGTCTTTATGACATTTCCTGCATGGCAAATGCCGTTCGGAGGTCATCAACAAATATGTAGAAACCAAATTTTGTCCTGTTTGCCTTTTATTCATTTATTCCCCACTTCCATATACCGATTACTTCTGAAAGCTTTTAGAGCGGATGCTGACTGTATAAATGAATTACTTTCCATTAAAAAGACAGGTGTAACGGTAGAATTATTCGAAAGATTAATTAAAAAGAAAAATCTAAAAATACTAAACAGGCAACTATGGTTCATCAACCCGCATTATAAAATAAAATTCGGGCTATCCCCACATAAATTGAATAAAATGATTTCCGAAATACCTTACCTGAGGAATTTCGCTAGCACAAGTTGCTTCTACATCTTAAAACAAAAAGAATAAACTTATAAGATTAAGATACATCAATCCCTCTTGGCAAATTTTCGCTTACCAAGAGGGATAATATATTAAATCCAACTATTATAAGTAGAAACCGAATCCTATCTTGACACCGAAACGTGACATATCGCCATCATTGAAACGCCATTTATAATAAACAGCAGGCTCAATCGTTACCGTGCGCGAAAGGAAGAAAGCATATCCGCCTTCGATACCCAGTCCCCAGTCAGTCTGATGCTTGCCACCACTCCAGCGGAAACGATTCCAGTCGAGTCCTCCACCTAAATAGATACCGGTTTTATTGAAATAGAAACGTACTCCCGTACCTAATGTATACTCGTCTATCGGTTTCGACCAATCGGCTCCGGCATTTACCATCAAGGCAATACCCTCGGCAAAGAATGTACCGACTTGTGCACCAACACCAAACTTTGCTTTATCATTTTTACTATACGAAAAGTCCAATCCCGATAATGAAGGATTAATAATCGTAGTTCCTTTCTCAAATTGCGCCTGTGCAGTGAAAGAGACTGCCAATAAGCAAAGTGCCAAAGCTAATTTTTTCATAAACTTACTTTTTTAAGTGAATAGATTGTTCGTCTTTTTTGCGGCGTTCACGCATTTGCTCCTTTTTCCGAAGCACTAGCCAAAGAAGAAAGACGATGACATAAGAAACTGCCACCGTAATTATTTTCTCCGTTAAGCTGACTTCCGTATTACGAGGCAACAAATAAGCCGCTGTTACGGATACATAAATAAGGAATGCAATTGCCACTCCTGTTGATTTTTTTATTTTCTTCATTCTGATAATTTTCTTGTTTTCTGCTTGCCCAGCCAAACGTAGAACCAGACAGCAGCGATCACTACACACGCTATACCAACGCTGTAAGAAATCACGTGCGAAAGTCCCAATCCTTCGGGGGCAATACATATATAAGTAGAGCACACACTCGTCATGAACAGTGCCGGTATCAAAGTAATGATATAAGGTTTCTTGGATACTGCCAGAAATACTGTTATGGCCCATAAGGTAAACACCGCCAATGTCTGATTAGCCCAAGCAAAATAACGCCATATCATATTAAATCCATTTGCATCGCGCAGACTGTACAAAAGCAGACCGATAGCTACCACAAACATCGGAATACAAATGTATAAACGGCGACGCATACTTCTTTGTTCCAGTCCCAGAAAGTCCGCTACAATCAGACGGGCGGAACGGAAAGCCGTATCTCCCGAAGTTATCGGGGCTGCAATCACTCCCAAAATAGCGAGCACTCCGCCGATTGCCCCCAGCCATTCTTTTGTAATGGCATCTACTATAACGGAAGCATTACTCTCTCCCATTCCGTTCTCATGGAAGAAGTAAGTAGCGGCGGCAGCCCAAATAAGGGCAACAATACCTTCGGTAATCATCGCACCGTAGAACACCGGACGTCCGTGACGCTCTGAAGTCATACAACGTGCCATCAAAGGGCTTTGCGTAGCATGGAAACCGGAAATTGCCCCGCAAGCAATACTCACAAACATAATCGGGAAAATAGGAAGCTCGCTCGCTTCGGGATTCGTATTCTGCAAACCATCCCATAGTTCCGGCAAGGCAGGATGATTGACGTAAAGCATCACCAGGATACCTACTGCCATAAACAGCAGCGCCACCGCAAACAGCGGATAGATTTTACCAATAATTTTATCTACAGGCAATAAAGTTGCCAAAATATAATAAGCAAACACAACGACAATCCAAAACGTAGCATCCAAGTTTTCCGGTGTGAGCTTCGCCAGCAGTCCGGCAGGACCGGCAACAAATACAGAACCTACCAGAATCATCAAGATAACGGTAAATCCTCTCATTATCTGCTTCGTCGTAAGTCCCAAATAGCGACCGATAATTTCGGGCAAACTTTCACCACCATTACGTAAAGAAAGCATCCCGGCAAAATAATCGTGCACCGCACCTGCAAAAATACTTCCCAGTACAATCCATAAATAAGAAGAAGTACCGAACTTCGCTCCCATAATCGCCCCGAAAATCGGACCTAATCCCGCAATATTAAGGAACTGAATCATGAAAATCTTCCAGGTTGGCAAAGGGATATAGTCCACTCCATCAGCCTTGGTCAGTGCCGGCGTTTTACGATCATCAGGACCAAAGACGCGCTCCATCAGGCGTCCATACGTAAAATAGCCTACTATCAACGCAAGCAGGCATAGAGTAAATGTAATCATAGTGTGTCGTTTTTTAGCTTGGCAAATGTAACATAATCTCACGAAACAGCCCAACAATACCGACACTTTTACTAACTTTGCAGGGATTTAAAACAAAAAATAAAGAATATGCGCCTGACTATTTTCATTCTTTCACTTTTGTTTCCTTTACTCCCGATGGCTGCGCAGCCCAAGTATGAAGTCCGTGCGGCCTGGCTTACTGCTTTGTATGGTCTCGACTGGCCTCGTACACGTGCTGTAAGTCCGCAAAGTATCCGTAAGCAGAAGGAAGAACTGGTAGATATTCTCGATAAACTGAAAGCTGCCAACTTCAACACTGTCCTGTTTCAGACGCGTACACGCGGGGATGTATTATATCCTTCGTCCATCGAACCTTTCAATTCTATCCTGACAGGGAAATCCGATGGGAATCCCGGTTATGACCCGCTCGCTTTTGCCATTGAAGAGTGTCATAAGCGAGGCATGGAGTGTCATGCCTGGATGGTGACTATCCCGTTGGGAAACAGAAAGCATGTTGCTTCTCTCGGTAGCCGGTCTGTTACCAAACGAATGAAAGATATTTGCGTACCGTATAAAAATGAATATTTCCTGAATCCGGGACACCCGGGGACTAAAGAATATCTGATGAAGCTGGTGCGGGAAGTCGTCAGTCGCTATGACATCGACGGAGTGCATTTCGATTATCTGCGCTATCCGGAGAATGCTCCTTTCTTCCCCGACAAGTACGACTTCCGCCGATATGGCAAAGGCCGCACAGTGGAACAGTGGCGGCGGGATAATATTTCGGAAATCGTACGCTATATACATAAAGGTGTAAAGGCCATGAAGCCATGGGTGAAACTAAGTGCCAGTCCGGTAGGAAAATACAAGGACACTTCGCGTTACCCTTCCCGTGGTTGGAACGCCTTCTTTACCGTTTATCAAGACCCGCAAGGATGGCTTGGCGAAGGTATCATGGATCAAATATATCCAATGATGTATTTTCAAGGAAACAGTTTCTATCCTTTTGCCCTCGACTGGCAGGAACAGAGTAACGGACGGCAGGTCATTCCGGGACTCGGCATCTACTTCCTTCATCCCGACGAAGGAAAATGGACGCGTGACGAGATTGACCGTCAGATGAATTTCATTCGCACTCATAAACTGGCGGGTGAAGCACACTACCGAGTGAAATATCTAATGGAAAACACACAAGGTATTTATGACGAATTGGCCGAGAACTTCTATGCATATCCAGCTTTACAGCCACCTATGCCGTGGCTGGACAATGTTCCGCCTACGGCTCCATCCGAACTGAAAACAACGAATATCGACAATGGATATACGGAATTAAAGTGGCAGGCTGCTACTGACAATGATTCGCGTAATCAGCCGATGTATGTTATTTACGCATCAAATGAATATCCGGTAGACATCAGCCGACCGGAAAATATTGTTGCACAGGGTATTCGGGATACAAGTTATATCTATGCTCCCATCCTCCCTTGGAATAGTAAGAAACATTTTGCCGTTACAGCCGTAGACCGTTACGGAAATGAAAGTGCAGCGACGCAGATATGATATACAAAGACCGATTCTTTATCAGGGCGAACGCTCAATAATATTGACGCCCTTATAAGCCTCTCAAGGCCATACAGTAGAGACATATACCATGCATTTTCGCAATATCATGATACAATTGTTATAGAAATGCGCTGTATTCCTCCTATAGAAGGGTGTCTAAATTATTGAGCGTTTGCCCTGCCCTGTTATCGACTTTCACTTCTCCTGCAAAAGATTTTTCATTTTCATTTCTCATGTTCTCATAAAATCAAGCTAATCTACTGTAAATCATCTACATGACACTATGAGAAATAAAACATAAAATAGCATTTCTCATAGTATTTTCACTATTTTTAGCTAAAAACGGTGCATTTCTCATAGGTTCCGAGTCATTTCTCATCTTATTCTCATACTCCTTTCCTTCTTCAGTTTCCTTAGCAACTCTCTATTGTTTATTGCTTTTCTGTGTATCATTCACCGTATACTTATCTGTTTTTCCTTCACCATTACCGTTTTGTCTTACCGCTATCCGGTTCGTTGCACTCCAGTGAACAGATCTTTGCACTAGAGTGAACGATTCTTTCCACTGGAGTGCAACGATCTGTTCACTAAAGTGGAACGAATGAGATCCCCCTTATAAAAAACAGTATAACTTAATGATTCACAAATGATTAATTAGTGCATTTCATACAGATAAACAATGAACTGTTTGCAAGATGCTATTGCGTAGGAACAAGAGAACAGTACACAGAGAAAGCCATCCCTTCTGTGAATGAGAAATGTGACAGAATACGATGAGAAATACCTAAAACGAGTATGAGAAATGACCTGAATCCTGCGATATTTTGCCATAGCAGTATGAGAAATGCCTATTTAGAAATCATTTCTCATAGACTATCTATCTGATAATCTCTGCTTTATGAGAACATTATGAGAATATGAGAAATGAAAATGAAAAATCTTTTTCAGGAGAAGCTGAAGTTGACAGAAAGAATGGGGTGTTTAATTCCTAGACCGATCTCTGTCCCAAGTTATTTTTTAAACGTTACATGGTTATTTGGATTTGCGTGAAAACTGCTAAATAACCATAAAGAGCTGACTCCTGCAAATGGAATCAGCCCTAATTTTTAAGCCTAGCGAATATTTATCGGACAGCAATAATATAAAATCAAAGAGGAATAATAACTTTATGTTCCTTCTGATTTCTAAAAATAACGAACTCTACATTTTTGCGTGTGTTCACGTTTTTCAACGCCTCTTTCATGTCATCCAGATAATTGACCGGCTTTCCATTTACACTAAGAACAGCATCATTCGGAGCAATAAAATCTCTGACCGGACTTCCCAGAGCATCTACAGAAACGACATAAACTCCCCGTTCCATATCCATACCTGTAGCGGAACGTTCTTCCAATGTATCCAAACTCTTAAACGTTACTCCTTTCCAAAGCATTATTTTAGCAGCATTCAAAGCATTATCTGTCACAAGCGGAACAGGCATTACAGGACTTTCAGCCAACTGTTTCAGATGGGAAGACAACACTCCGAAATTATTCATCGAAAAATTACGGAAACCTCCTTTGGTTATGACGTCGGAATCGTCCACTACATTAAAATTACCTTTCGCAGCATCCATAAACCTGATTGTAGTTACTATGGAATGAGCATCCCCACCAAGTTGACGGGCTGCAAGATACGCCAAACTGTCCGTAAAGATATTATAGTCTACCTCTCTGCCCCAGCCATACACTCTTATAGGTTTATATTTGGTCATTACAATATTACGTGAAAAGACATCTCCGCTATTTTTAAACCACAAATGCGGGTGTAGAGTATTATTGACGATAATATTATTTTCAACAGTCCGATAAAAACCTTCACGCAATTTAATACCACCATTTAAACAAAGATTATTGTAGATTCGGTAATTACTGGAGCCATCGTCCAAATCAATATCCCATCCTCTATCACAACGCAATCGATTATGACGGATAATAATAGGTTCAACTACATCTGCCAAAATCAACGCAGGGTTTTCATCCGTAATTTGCGTCATTACATTATAATCCGGATGCCAAAAACGATCACGTCCCCAAGAGTTGATAGTTCCATGATCACCCGTTTCTTTCACTGTATTAAAAATATCGTTGTATTCGATTATATGTCCTCCCCATGTACCTTCACTGATATTAATTCCGGCACGGGGAGTATTGTAAATACTGTTATGACTTACCGTTATGTTACGGCACATGGAGAGTTCCACTCCGGTAATCTGCTTTTCAAACAAACCGATAGTACATATTAAATTATCATAAACCTCACAATAAGCAGGATGATTGTCATTCTGAGGACCTTTAGCATCATCCATTTTATCCAAAGGAACAAATTCCCCGTACTTAAAACTCGGCGAACGTACTCCCGCCACATCTCCGACAAAACAGATTGCACTGGCTCCAATAGAAGTCAGGTAAGAGCCGGTCACTGCCGAATAGCGATTATATTTATCAAAAAAGACACCATTTCCTCCTACGTTATGGATATAACAATCACGCAGAGCACATTTCTCCGTTCCTCTGAAAATAACGGTTCCTCCACGGTATATTGTCCAGTCCGAACGGAGCAGGGGCTCGTAATGTTCCATAAATGTCCGTATCGTTTGCGTCAGTTCAATTCCTTCGATGGTTATGTTCTTCACTGGCGCGGATAAGGTTCCTGCAAATTCAATCAAGTTTTTAAGTTGCGGAGTTTCAAACGTCAGTTCATTTATTTTTTCGTCAGGTAAAGGATAATAATACAACCGGCCTTCTTCTTTATTATAATACCATTCTCCCGGAACATCCAGTTCTTCAAAGATATTCTCTACCATCCTGTTTTCATTATGGATCCCCATTGGACGGTTATTCTGCCAACCACCTTCCAATTGCAACTCTCCCTTTTCATTTTTACCAGTAATACGATAATGAAAATCACCCCAATCATGACTGTGCATAGCATGAAGGTAACCTCCTTCCGGATGCTTCCATTTCTTCACTCGTTCCGGAGCTGTTGCCAAAGCAGATGTACCATTAAAACGGACTGCGTTTTTGTCATAATCAGGATAACGTGCCATAGACTTCAAATCTCCATTCACAATCAGCATATCCATAACCGGATTCCCTTTCACAGTAGCCCGCATCATACCATTTCTGTATTTTTCCCATTTCAAGTCCAAAATAATTCCACTCGATATGATGGCTTTCTCTCCGGGATAATTCTTTATCACTAATTCTTTCAAATCATTACCATCATCAGAGGTCAGCACCAAAGGTTTATCTAAAATATATTTCCCTTCCCTCAAATAGATGGTAGTACAATTCTTATCCTTTCGAGCTTTTTCGACAGCTTCATGAATTAAATGAAAAGGTGCTGCCAGACTGCCGTCCCCACCCGATAATGCGTGAGGAGAAACATAGTATATGGATTGAGCATAAATACTCATAAATGGTATTGTTGACAGAAAAAGAAGGATTGTTTTTATTCTTTGCGTTTTCATACGATATGATTGTTTTGGCTATATGCACGAGCAAAGATAGCTTAAATAAAATACTTAATTAACAGTAAATGAAATTTTAATAACTTTACGTACCATAAAAGAAATGGTATGGGTATTACATCAAAAATAATCAATCCCATACCATTCCAGTTACCTGAAAAAGAGTCAATTCATAAATTTACCTCTATATCAATTTTCTCACCTATAATACAACTATCAAAATAAAGAAATCTACTTTAATTTATAAGATAAATCGTACTTTTTACCACCTACAGAGACTTCTACAGAAGCACCGTCTGCATGGAATGTGCCGGCAGTTTCATTTGTATTATCCGTGAATTTGGCACTAATATTCAAGTTTGCACGTTCAGCCTCATTTGTAAACGGATGAATTACCGTTATAAAACGTGCCGCACCTCCCATCGGTTTAGTTATACTCACCCGATACCATTTGCGTTGAAGTGTTTTCTCATTCTGTTTACTAGATGAGTAATTAGTATTCCATTTATATTGATAACCAGCAGTTGTTTCAACAAATGTCTTAAACTGCATATTATTATTATCTCCAAAATTTGTATAAGCACCATATTGAAAGCCCGCGTGAGCATCATCAATAAGCACATAACGAGCCTCCCCTAAATTGAAAGTCACATCGACCGTAGGAGTAGTTTTGCCAACATCATAGCCCTCATCCACCAAAACAAAAAATGTCTTGTTCACAAAGAATACCGCACGACGGTGTGTCAAGTCACCATAAGACTTATTTTCCGTCACAACCACATCAATATTATCTTTGCTTTCTTGCATCAAGAATTTTCCGTTCATATAACCATCTGCTATAGTAGCCGAGTTTTTTGTCATCGTATTATGCATGGTTGTTGCCCGATATGCTTTACGCAAAGCATCACTTTCAGTATCTCCTCCATAAGTAAAGAAGCCTGCGTCCGGTAAGAAATTACGTCCGTCACGATATAGGCTGAAAGTCCCGTTATCCGGCTGACAGTGCACATAATTCTTGGGATTATTGTTATTTTTCAAAACCATCATTGTTGCATTTGGTGCCCAATCACTGCGTATCATATAATAACCGCCATCCTTATAAAGCTGGATTAGTTCTTTGGGTTTATTTCCCTGTCTCCCTTCGGTTGCCATCCATTCAATTTCTTTATCATCAGGGAACATAGCCATATATCTACGGAAATTACCCAACAATACGCTTTTAGTCCATGAACTGGCTCCAGTATCATTAAAATTATCAAAGGAATAATCAGGATACGTAATATCCATTACGAAACGGGCGGCTTTCTTCAATAAGCTGACATAATTGGCCGGGAAATACCCGACTTTATTATTAACTTGTGCCATATTATAAAGCTTATTGCAAGCATAAACAGCTTCTATATGATAACCTGGAGTCAATTCTACATGTACTCCATCATCCAGGAATTGTGATTCCACCTGTTCAGTGATTTTCGCTGTACCTTCATTCAACCATTCGCCCGCTTTCTTAAATTCCGGCATTAATATTCCGGCAGAAACCACACTTTCCACTTGGGTAATAAGAATATTAGTTTCTTTATAATAATTCTTACGGATACATTCCACTCCATCCGACAGTGCAACCAAAAATGTAGAAAGCCATTCAGGAGTAAAATTCTCCGATTGAAGAAAATAGGACATCATGTCAAGCTGCGCTTGTATTCTATGAGCAGGTTGAAGCCCATACCACTCCGAATTTTTGCTATTATCCACTTTCCCTTCAGGACAAGAAAATGTTTTCAGCCAGTCACCATATACTTCTATCCATGATTTGACATATTTTTCATCATGAGTAACCACATACGCATTAGCCTGATGTATCATCCATTGATGACGATGCAACTGATAAACAAATTCAGCATCTCCCTTATACTTTTCAGGAATATATTTCCAGTCTATCTTATCATCTTGTTTAAACAGAACATACGTCTCTTTTCCTGATGCATCTTTAGACTCATATTTATCTTTTATATAAAAACGATATTCTAAGGCTTGGTCAGCAATATTTTTATTGAAATCGCCAATAGAGGTCTGATTCATATTTATATTAGGATTGACAACAGTCTCTCTGTTTCGGTAGTATTCCAACAATTCAGAAGTGGCCGAGTTGTAATCTTTCTTGTCATAATATGCTTTCACTTTTTCCAAACCGGGATAATCAAGATTGATTACTTCAAAAAGTCTCGGAACTGATGTTTCACTTCCACCATTATCCTCTTCCTTGACATGATTCTCAAAGAAAATAATCTTATCATCATTGCAGGCAGTCATGAACAGACCCAGCAAAAAAAACAAACTAAATATTTTTGAATTCATATTGTTTCAAATTTAATTAATTACCAGTACTCCATCCCGGGTTTTGCCCCAAGTCCGGATTCATATAAATTTCATTCTGAGGATAAGGAAATAAATACATCTTATCATTCCAATACATTTGCTGTAATAACACCTTTTCATAAGACAGGGAAGTGCCGCTCTTTGTTATCTTTACTCCATAAAGATTTCTGACTTCATCCAACCCCGCTATCTTCCAACGGCGAATGTCGTAAAAACGATGTCCTTCAAAAGCTAACTCAATGCGACGTTCATTGCGAACCTTTGCTGTAAAATCAGTTCCGTTTTCAGTCACATGTTTCATATCAGCGCAATCACGAACTTGATTCAGGGCTTCACGTGCCGACAATGGACATCCTTCTGCCGTAGCATCCGGGCCTTTCCACTCATTCATAGCTTCTGCATAATTCAATAATATTTCGGCATAACGGAACAAAACATAGTGATGATACAGTTTATTCGGTTTGTCCGGGTCGAGTGATACGGACGGATTCATATATTTACGCAGATAATATCCTGTTTTCGTTGAACCATCCAAGATCTTATTTTTACCACCTTCAAAAGTCTCCACCTTTTGTTTCTGCCATGTAGAACCGTTGGTCAGTACGTTTTTGTATAAACGCGGATCGCGTGTTTCCTTATTGGAAGCATCATAATACATATTTGCCACATGAGTCGAATTATTCCAGTCAAACGGAGTTCCGTCCTTCATTTCATAAGCATCGACCAAATTCTGTGTAGGAGTATTTCCTCCTTCCGCACCTTCATATCCCATCGGTTCATTACGTGATTCAAAATCACTGGTAGTTGCAATGGCACGACGCTCAAAAATCAACTGTTTGGACTTCAAGACCTCATTACCCCCCAAATCCGAATACAACGGGTCAGTAGAAACTTTAGGCAATTGATATTTATTCATTTTTATAACCTCATAAGCCGCTTTAGCTGCCGCTTCCCACTTTGTCAAGTCATGACCGGGATTATGTAATTCACTCGCCGCATATAGTAAAGCTCTTGATTTTAAGGCCAGTGCCGCACCTTTGGTCACCCTGCCTGTCTCGCCTCTGACACCATCTTCCGGCAGTCCCCCTTCCCGGGTTATCTCCGTACATTCCTTTGCTATGAAATCTATCACATCCGCAAATGAAGTCTTTCGTACAGAATTAATCTCCTCCTGCGTATAAGTACGTGTTATCAAAGGAATATCCCCATAACGCTTAGCCAGTTCGAATAAATAAAACGCACGCAAGAAACGGACTTCCAAAGAAAATTTAGAAGCCTTGTCTATCATTTCATCATAATCTTCATTATACTGAAAACGTTCAAGCACTTTCGGATCAAAATCTTCAAGGAATAAATTGGCGCTACGAACTCCGTTCCAGAAACTCCAGCCATCGTCGACACGCTTTAGAGGGCTCCAAATACCATTGGTTATATAATAGATACTATTATTCTCCCAAGTATAGACAGAATTATCGGTAGCAGATTCCATCATCGCATCACTCACCCTCCCAAAATCAGTCGGCAAGAAACTATATACATAAGCTACTGATGAGTTCATATTATTAAAATAGCTGTAGGCTTCTTCCTTGGTTTTTCCGCTAGTTTCATCGTAATCAAGAAAATCACATCCGTCCAATAAAAACAGAGCGAAAGCCGCTACTACATAGTTCTTTATATTTCGCATAACTATCTTTATTTAAAAGTTTATATTCAGACCCAGACATACAGAGAATAAATCCGGATACCCCAATGTCAGATCTTCACAATTGAAATAATCAATCTTATCTATAGAAAATACATTCTGTGCCTTAGCATAAATCTGAAGTTTATCTAGTTTTATCTTTTTAACCCATTTCTGCGGCAGATTATAATAGACATTCAGATTACGTAATTTCAAGAATGAACCATCTTCAATCCATTGTGTACTAGTCTGATAATTATTTTCATTCGACAATGTAGAAAGACGGGGCACATTGGCGACATCTTTCATAGCTTCTGTCCAACGAATCTTATCTTTCAAATACCAAGTCGCGATATTGGTATTGCCATTACGCAATGGCTGATGCACATTTGCTACATTTAATTGTTTGGTCAGTCCACTTACTCCATTGAAGACCATATCTATTCCAAACCCTTTATATTCAAAACCAAGATTCAATCCGAACACCATTTCGGGCACAGTTGTAGACTTGCCGATTGCTATCTTATCCTCACTATCTATCCTTCCATCGCCATTCTGGTCTTTGTATTTCACATCTCCCGGACGAACCACTGAAAATGTCTGTTCCGGGCTCTTGGCAATATCCTCCTCATCACGGAAATAACCGATGGCTTCCAATCCAAACAGTTGCCCGACTTTATGTCCGCGTGTATATAAATAGTCGTAAGGCTGATAGGCCTGTCCGCTTTCAACAATTTCACTATCATTCAATGCCCAATTCGCATTTATAAAATAATTGAAGTCTTTATGCTGTCCACTCCATCCCAAGCTTAATTCTACACCACGACTCTTTACCTCACCAATGCAAGCTTTCGACGGTTCGATACCTAAAATTCCAGACACATTGTTATTAGCGACCAAAATATTTGTACGATGATCATAATACACCTCCGCCGTTGCAGTGAAGTTCTTCCATAAACGTACGTCTACTCCCACATTATATTTATCAGCAGTCTCCAGATTCAAGCTGTATACAGGTAATCTTTGTTCTTTCAGACCATTAACTATTGTCATACCATCTCCAAAAGGATATCCCGTACCCCCTGTCCAGAAATAATTCCCCAATCCATAATCAAGTTCATCTACCGCAGAACGTCCCCAAGAAGCTCGAAGCTTCAACAAGTCCAGGTTAGAAGCCCCTTTCAAGAAATCTTCGTTAGCCAGATTCCAACCGGCAGAAACAGCCGGATAGAAACGGAACTTATCGCCTTTCAACAGAACACTTGTACCATAATAATTGCCGACAACATCTACCATATAGCGGTTATCGTAATTATAACCGACAAATCCCATCACATTCTGCCGATAGTAAGACGCGTTATTTTCTAACGGTTCTTTCATATCCTGCCGATAGACAGCCGAAGCTGATAATTGATGCTTACCGGATGTATAGTCATAATTTAATTTAGCCTCAACGCTGGCACGTATCAATTGGGCAGACAATGCCGACTTACTTATTTGCACTTTGCTATCCGTACCATAAGTTTCACTTACAGGGAGTCCCTCTTCCGACAGATAACCGACTTCATACTTATAGGTCTTACTACCTATATCCTGAAAAGTGGCAGTATTATCATAAGCGACAGCCACTTCTGCACTCAACCCTTTCAGGAACATAGAGAAATCTTGAGTAATCCGCATATCAGTTTCTAACATACGACGATTTTCCTGTACATATCCCACATCTGCAATAGCTGCAATCGGATTCATCTTAAAAAGAGTATTACTACCCCAATTGTTATTCAACGTCTTCACCGGAAACGCAGCGGCAGGTACTTTATAAAAATTCTGGAAGATTGTATTAATATCCGTATTCGGTCGCTTATCTTCTCCAATAATGCCATATAAGCCAAACTTCATTTGGGTGCTGGAAGTGATATCCACATCCAAATTCATACGCAGCCCTAGTTCATAAGTCCGTATTTGAGAATTATAACGGTCTGAATAGTGAGTATAATCTTCATTCAACAAACCAAACTTATTCTTATAATCTAACAATGCCATATAGCGTACTCTTTTTCCACCACCCCGCATCATGACATTAAACTGGTTGTTTTCGCTGAAATTCCTCGTACCTTCTTCATACCAATTGACGTTCGGATGATAATTCGGATTCGTTCTATCCTTAAATCGTTCCAAATCTCCTTTCGTATATTGCAACGGCAAGCCATCATAATACAGCGCTTCGTTCTGTGCCATGGCATATGTATAAGCATCTGCCATTTCCGGCCGGTTGATCGGGAAATCAAAACCATGACGATAGTTCACATCCACATCAAACGAATTATAAATACCTCTTTTAGTATTCACCAAAATTACTCCATTAGCTCCTCTGGCGCCCATCAAAGCCGTAGCGGCACCATCTTTCAAGACTTGGACGGACTCTATTTCTTCTATTGTCATATTAGTCAGTCCCCGTTCAAATCCATCCACCAACACCAAAGGCTCTCCGCCAGCCAAACCACCACGGCCGCGTATATTCATCCCGGCATTAGCATCCCAACCAACTTTTTGAGTCAGATGAAGCCCTGATATCAATCCGAAAAGTGCATTATTCACCCGGTCGGGAGAAGTCGCGTTCTTTTCTAATAAGTCTGCATAAATAGCAGTCACAGATTGGGTTTGGGTATCTTCTGTCCGTTTTAGGAATCCCAAGTCAACAATCGCGTCTTTCTTGATATCAAACACCAAATCCAGAGCATCCCCTGTGACTTTAAACCGTTTGGTTGCTACATCCGCATAATTTAATTCAATATAATCACCTTTCTCCAACATGAGTGAAAACAAACCGTCTTCATTAGTGACATTGTTATTTCTGAATTCTCCTACCTTTGATACCTTTACACCCGAAAGAGGTTTACCGGAGACATCTTTCACAATGCCATTCATCATCTCCTGCGCCATTAGGCTTACCGAAGAGATGAATAACAAGCTTATCGTAAATAATAATTTATTCATAATCAAATCGTTTAATTAACCTTATTACCAGCCGGGATTTTGAACCAATCCATATTTCTTATTGATTTCACTCACAGGAAATGGCAATAAATACCAATATTCATTCCAATAATATTTAATATCATCACGCGTACTCACTGTATACTCGAAGCCACTTCCCACCTTCGTCGTTTCCAGCATTTCCATAGGACGTGTAGCCCATTCCGCTCCTTTTTTATGACGTATCATATCAAAGTAGCGAACATCTTCCTGTCCGAATTCACGGGCACGTTCATCCAATAAGTAGTTCAGCAATGCATCACCTTGCGGTACTTTAGCAGAAGTTACTGACGGTAACCCTGCCCGTTCACATACCAGATTCAGATAATCATAAGCGGTCTTTTCAAATTCATCGGGTACATTAGCCTTTCCCAATTGATTCATAGCTTCGGCTATACTCAAATAAATTTCAGGCATACGAATTAAGGGACAAGAGTAGGGTTTACCTTTCATCTCATTCTTCTTATCTCGAATAAACTTACGGAATCCATAGCCAAATTGAGTTTTCTTCTGTACAGAACTTCCCGAACCATATCCTTCGCGTCCACCTTTATAAACTTCTGCTGTCCGTCCCTGCCATTTATCACCGTTTACAAGCAAGTTTTCATATAAACGCACATCACGGTTCGGTTGCCCTTTTTCATCAAAAAACGGATGCGCACGATGGGTCTGATTATTCCAGTCAAACGTAGAACCATCTTTCCATTGAAACATATCCGCATAATTTCCACGCGGGATACCATAGCCGGATTCATACATACGGAACGGCTTATCTACGCCATCATAGGTTCCCCAACGGAAAGAAGCCATCACAACCTCCTGATTGCCTTTGGTAAAATAACCGTTTACATAGTCTTCTCTGGGATTCCCTGTATTTTCAATCCGATAATAATCACTATTCTTTTTGTTCAGACGCAAAAACTCCCTTCCTGCTTCCAAAGCAGCTTCCCAACGACTATCCTGCTGATTTCCATACCAACTTAAAAGTTCAGTAGCCGCTTGTCCGTCATAATAAGGTGCCTTATTGTTAAATAATGGACTGGCGACAAACAAGAGTAAACGAAATTTCAACGCTTTAGCGGCAGCAGCCGTCATGTGTCCATATTCCTCTGCAGTTGTATACCAAGGTAAATCGGCTGCTGCCTCATCCAGTAACGCCACTGTTTTGTTGACTGTTTCTTCTAACGTCAAACGAGGAAACTGAAATATCTCATCTGCCGCATACGCATGGTCTATCCAAGGCATGCCGCCATAAAAACGAATCATTTGAGTGTAGTGAAAAGCAATGACTACTTTAGCTTCCGCTTTTCGAATACGCTTTTCTTCAGCAGTCATATCGGGAACTTTATCCACATTTTCAATATAGATATAAGCCTTTCGGATACCAAAAGAAGGATTTCCCGTTACCTCAGTAATCTGTGGATGAAAAGGGAAATAAGGAAAGTTGATACAACTGGAAGAAGAATTAAAGTCTCCACGTGTCCATGAGATTACTTGTGCATATCCTATATCAGTATATCCATCCAAAATAAGTCCTTCCGGATGGCACCCTCTCAAGGTAGGCATAAAATCCCACAAACTTTTATAAAACTGGTTTAGAGCCTGGTCTGCATATTTCTTGGAAGAAAACACCGTATCAATAGATACATCGTCACTATTGGGCTTCTCCAAAAAATTATCACCGAACTTCAAGTCCTCACATCCGATGAATAAGCTAGCCAGAAGTCCGCATAGAATAATTAAACTTTTGTTTTTCATAATAATCATTTTAAAAAGTTACATTCACTCCCAAACTGAAGATTTTCATAATAGGATACGTATTCGTATCACGTGTCAATTCTCCTTCGGGATCAAAAACTTTTAATTTGTCAAATGTCAAAAGATTATAGCCTGTAAATTGAACGGTCAATTTAGAAGCACCGATAGCTTTTAAAATCTTCTGTTGAGTGATATTATATCCAATCGTCAGATTTTTCAGTTTTACATATGAGGCATCTTTTAGCCACACACTTGATGTCTCCTGATTAGTCGAACTCGCAATGGACAAACGTGGATATATGGCCGTTGCTGCTGTTTCAGGTGTCCAACGCCCGTCAGCCATATATTGATAAAGTACCTGCCCCTCATAAAAAGGACGCTTATAAGCATTCGCCATTTCAATATCACATTGGGCAACTCCCGTCCAATTCATAGAAGCAAAAAAGCCTTTATATTCTCCACCCAAATTTAAACCGAAAGTGTAAACCGGGCGTTTGGGATTCCCTATTTTGGTTTGGTCGTCATTATCAATTATATTATCGCCATTCAAATCTGCAAACTTAATATCACCGGGATATTTTTTCCCTTGCGGCTGAGGCAAATCCTCACGAACATTACCATCCGCGTCGAAGTCATTTTCATTATAGAATCCCTGTGCCAAATATCCAAAACGGGCTCCCACTTCATGTCCGGTACGCCACATATAAGGCTCGTTCGGTTCTATTTCATCCTGATAAATAATTTTATTTTTAGAATAAGAGATATTTGTATTTATATAATATGAAAAGTCCTTAATACGATCATTCCATTTTAAATCCACCTCATATCCGTGATTATTGACTTTACCCATATTAACCACAGGTAATATGCCATTCATTGCAATCAAAGAAGGAACGGTGCTACGTTGTATCAGAATATCACGCCGATTTTCACGGAAATAATCGACAGTCAACTTCAAACGGTCGCTGAAGAAATAAGCATCTATACCGTAATTCTGCTTTAAGGCAGTTTCCCAGGTTACATTCGAATTTCCCAGCATAAGTTCTTTCGCTGCTGTCTGATAGGCCATATTTGTCAAGCCGAAGATATACCCGTTCTTATCCTGATAGGCTTGTTGGAGCCAATCGGAATTATTTATAGAATAAGAGTCCGGCAAATAAAGGAAGCGGTTACTAGACATGTTGTCATTACCGACCAATCCAACAGAGGCACGCACTTTCAGATAGGTTAAGAAATCATTTTTAGGAATAAATTTTTCTTCCGTTATTACATAACCGATAGAACCCGCAGGGAATGTACCAAAACGTTTGTCCGGTGCAAAGTTCTCGGAACCATTATAACCAATATTAAATTCCGCTATATATTTCGACCTGTAATCATAAGTCAAACGACCTACTAAACCAATATAAGCAGTCGGAACATCCCAAAACTTATTAGGATAATTAGGATAGTACTTTTTACTTTGGTTGTACAGCAATAAGGCACCGACATTATGTTCTCCGAATTTGCGATTATAACGAATGCTTCCTTCCACATACCAGTCACGGGCACGACTTTTATCTCCGGTTCCATACGTTTTCATCATATTCTCTCCTGTTATCCGATACACAAGACTCTTATCAAAATCAGGGTCCTTCACATCAAGTCCTGAACCGTCTATTTCGGATTTATAAAAAGGAGTATACGTTTCCACATGTCCCCGTACGGTTTTAATGTAAGAATAATCAGTATTATATGCTCCTTTCACTTCAATAGAAAGCCCCTTTGTTATACAATCCAGATTTTGAGACAGATTCAAATCGAATGTCATATTATTCGAGACTTTGCGGTCATAGCCATACCCATAAAATCCATTAAATACTTGATTCTCCATTTTAACTCCGGGAAAACGTGTACTTTGTGTCATCACTTTTTTCCCATCAACAATTCCCGGAGATGAGAATGGTAACGACCACGTCAGTTGTTTCCACACATTGCCACTACCTCCTGGGTCACGTTGGTTACCAACAATTCCACCCATGCCGAATTTTAACGTAGTGGTACGTGTGAGATTTACATCCAGGTTAGCACGATAGTTATAACGGGTATAGCTATAATTGTTGTTATAATCAAGCCCGTCCAGTTGTTTAAACAAACCATTCTGATACAAAAAGCCTAACGATACAAAATAACGGATATCTTTTGTTCCTCCGGAAATGCTGACGTTATGTTGAGTCTGAACAGCAGCCTTATTCATCAAATAATCATACCAGTTCACATTGGGATATAGAATAGGGGAATCTCCCAAACGAAAACGTTCCATATCATACTCCGAGAAAGCCAGTTGGTCATCGGCAACTCCGTCATTACGTTGAGCCTCTCTGAATAAAGAAGCGGTTGTATAACTGTCTGCCACATCCAGTATACGTGTAGGCATCTGGATGCCGACATTCGAACTAACCGAGATTTTAGTTTTTCCTTCTTCTCCCCGACGAGTAGTAACCAATATAACTCCGTTTGCACCACGCACACCGAACACTGCCGTAGCCGAAGCGTCTTTTAAAACATTAATAGATTCTATCTCATTAGGGTCCATCTGATAGAAAGAACGTTCTACACCATCCACAAGAATAAGCGGAGAAGCTCCCCCTTCTGTCAATGATCCAACACCACGTACAAATATTTTCGCATTGTCAGCTCCCGGTTGCCCACTTGCCTGCATAGAAGAGACTCCGGGCAACTGCCCTGCCAAAGAGTTGGTAACACTGGCACTAGGCGATTTCAGTAAAGCTTCTGTACCGACACTCGATATAGCACCAGTCAGTGTGGCCTTCTTCTGCACACCATAAGCAACAACCATTACTTCATCCAGACTTTGAACATTTTCCTGCAGACGTACATTAATTCCCCTTCGGGAGTTTACTTTTATTTCTTGTGATTGATAACCAATAAATGAAACCGATAAAATTGAATTTCCATAAGGTACCGTAATTGTATAACGGCCGTCAATATCTGTGATAACTCCTGTGGAAGTTCCTTTCACTTG
This sequence comes from Bacteroides sp. L008, assembly GCF_040812255.1. Classification (NCBI taxonomy): domain Bacteria; kingdom Pseudomonadati; phylum Bacteroidota; class Bacteroidia; order Bacteroidales; family Bacteroidaceae; genus Bacteroides; species Bacteroides sp. L008. The sequence continues at coordinate 2,391,270 of NZ_JBFNXO010000001.1, forward strand.
CACAGTAGCGCCAATAATAGGTTCGCCACTCTCACTCGTAACAATTCCGGTAACTTTTATACTATTGTTCTGTTGTAAACCGGAATTTACCCACTCTTTGCCAGTGTCTCTGCCCAGCCAATTACTACTCGTCTCTGCGGAATAACAAACCTCCCCCCACAAAGACGATCTAATGCATACGGCAATAAATAAAATCTTCCGCATGCGACAACCTGTTAAAATGTTTTTCATACTTTGATAATGTTAAATAGTTAAACAAAAAGTATTATTAGGATTTCTGTTTAAATTTGAAAGCCAGCGATTCATTCTTCAATCCTTTTGGCAGAATTACCGTCACTTTGCCATCTTTAGTCTGATACTTCACGCTACAGCCAGTTTGAAGCAGTACCATCTTGCCGATAGGTTCATTTCCTTCCCACACAATCTTCTGCGGCAATTCCGTATTCTCCGGCAATGAGTAGATGGCATACAGCGTTTTTCCATCTTTATTAGCTGTAAACCAGACACTTTCACTTTGATAGACAGGGGTAATACGTGTATTATAGATGGCTTCACCATTTACTTTCAGCCATTGCCCTATCTCTTTCAGCCGCTGTATTCCCTCTTCTTCGATAGTGCCTTCTGCCGTAGGTCCTACCCCCAAAACCAAAGAACCTCCTTTGGCTACAATCTCCGTGAGAATGTTGATTACTTGAGCAGCAGATTTATATGAAGCGTCTTTCCACCACCCCCAATGATTGGTCAGTGTGATGCAACTTTCCCAAGGGTGATCCAATTGCTGCTTAGGAATAGTCAATTCCGGCGTTTGATAATTTTCGTTCCGGCCGGGTACAGTCCGGTCTACTGCTATCAGCCCAGGTTGGCTGTCACGCGCCTTATCTATGATTTGATCCATTTTTATATCTTCTTTTGGGGCTCTTACCCAGCCTCCGTCCAACCAAAGAAGATCCATCCGGCCATAACGTGTCATAAGTTCATTGATTTGATTAGCTGTATATTCCTGAAACCGCTTCCATTTATCAGGATTAAGTTTGATATCATAATTCACATTCCGGGTGGGTGTCGCCCTGTCTGTGCTCCAATAATCATTGCAGTGCCAGTCCGGTTTGGAGAAGTAAGCACCTATCATAAATCCGTTCTGACGGAAAGCATCAAATACATGATAAGCCACATCCTTTAAAGGATTATTTTTAAAAGGTCCTTTAGCTATGGAAAAATCAGTCTCCTTCGTATCAAACATACAAAAACCGTCGTGATGTTTGGTGGTGAAAACCATATACTTCATGCCGGCATCTTTCATAATATCTGCCCATACTTCCGGTTCAAACTTTGTTGGGTTGAAAGACTCGCTTAATCCCCAATACCACTTTTTAAAATCGTCATAAGGCATATCACCGAAAATTTTGGTACGGCGAGGAATAAATTTCTCTTCCGAGCACAACAGCCATGACTCGAAAGTTCCGGGCACGGAATAAAGTCCCCAGTGGAACAGTACACCGAATTTCAAATCTCTCCATTGGTCTAATTTCTGCAGAACTGCCGGTTCTGTCGGATATTCATAGGAAGTTGATGATTTATGCACATACCCTTGTTCTTTAATATCACTTTGCTGTGCATATACATTCCAGGAAAAAGAGAGTCCGAACAAAGTAGCCAACACTACTTTCATGCTTTTCATTTGTCTCATACTTATCGTTGTTTTAGAGGTTTTAAATTCCTCCGCTAAGATATGAGGATTAGAATGAAAGGGTGTTTTGTATCATTTTTTGTTTGTCCGATAACTGCCAGAAGAGTGCTAAAAACTATCAAAGTTTTTTAGATTTTATTCAGAAGAGCTTTCAGAGTACTATTTTCTCTGCTTTTTCACATAATCCGAAGGCAAGCATCCCATATACTTTTTAAAACTGGTAGAGAAATAAGACCGAGATGCAAAACCGACCATGGCACTCACTTCCGATATGGAGTAACGACCATCCAACAATAATTTGCAAGCCATATTGAAACGTATTCGCCGAATAAAATTTGCCGGCGGTTCACCCGATATAGAATTCATTTTGTAGTATAGTGACGAACGGCTCATAAAGAGTTTCTCCGCAAGGTCATCAGCCGTAAAGTCTTCATCAGAAATGTTTTCTTCTACAGTCTGAATAGCTTTGGTTATAAATTCTTCGTCCAGTTTATTTGAAGTCATTTTTGCCGCATCGATATCAATCGTACTGGAATAATAATATCTCAAACGTTGTCTGGCTTTCAGAATATTATTAATCTTCCCTTTCAGAAGATACATAGAGAAAGGTTTGGAGATATAATCGTCCGCACCTACCTGAATACCGGCAGCCTGCGCCTCGATACTACCTTCCGCCGACAACAGAATAACCGGAATATGACAGGTTTGCATATTCTTTTTCACAATCTCACATAGTTTAATACCATCTATTCCCGGCATCATGACATCAGAAAGAATTAAATCCACTTTCTGTTCCTTCATCATTTCCAAAGCTTCCTCTCCGTTTCCGGCTATCAACGTGATATACTCCGACTTAAAATTATTTTTCAAATAATCAACCATCTCCTTATTATCATCCACCAGCAGGATAGTCGCTCTGCCCTCCCCTTCCAAGCTATCCTGTTTATCCATATCAGCAGGGGGCACTGCAACCTCTTCCGTATATGAAACGTCCAAAGATGGCATAGGTTCGGATAAAGAAAATGGCACCTCTTTATCCTGTCTTTGTTCTTCAGCCGGAAACACCTGAATATCAGCAGGCAGAGTCACTTTAAATTCTGTAAACTTTCCGATTTCACTAGCGACTTCTATTGTGCCCCGATGCTTGTCTATCAATAATTTCACCAAAGACAAACCAATGCCTGAACCTTTCTTATTATCATCCACTTGGTAAAAGCGTTCGAAAATACGGGAAAGTTTCTCCACAGAGATTCCTATGCCATTATCACGTATCGTAAGCCCATAAACAGTTTCCGTTTTCCACAATGATAATGAAATTTCTCCACCATCAGGAGTAAACTTAAACGCATTGGAGAGCAAATTCATCAATATGGTTTCCAAATACATCCTGTCGACAGGAAGTAATTCGTCTTTCAAATCCGAATGGAAATGAAAATTAATATTTCGTTTCCTTGCATTCTCTTTAAATAAATTGAATACATTCATTGACAAACTTTCAACCGGTCCTGAAACTATATTGATAGGTAATGTCCCCGACTCCGCTTTCCGGAAGTCGAGTAGCTGGTTGACGATATGCAGTAACTTTTGTCCATTCTTGTAAACATAAGACAGCTTCTGTTGTACACCGGGATCAAAAGAATTCTTTTCTCCCAGCAGTTCTTCCAACGGAGCCAATATCAGGCTTAAAGGTGTCCGCAGTTCATGAGACATATTAATATAAAAACGAACTTTCTCCTGACTGATTTCTTCAATTTTATTCCGTTCGATATGCTCAATCTGTACCTGCATTCTCATCTTGGCACGAACAATAAAGAAATAAAATATAAAAACTAAAATACCGATAATGAAGAAAACGAACAGAGTTTTCGCCCACCATGTCTGATACCACATCGGAATAATATCAATAAAAAATTCCGCAGGTGTTTCAGACCACTGTCCATTGTCACTGCAAACCTTCACTTTAAAAACATATCTTCCCGGAGACAAATTCCAATAGTTCACTCCACGGCTTCCTGCCCATACATCATAAATCCAGTCCGAATCATAACCTTCCAACTTATACGCAAATTTGTTACGGCTGTTTGACAGGTAGTTAATCACAGAAAAAGTGATTCTGAACATTTTGAGTTCCGAAGGAAAAGAGACACCCAACAACTTCCCGTTGTCAGCCTGATAAAAATTGATATCTCCGTCTTTTGCCTGCCTTATAGGATGATTCTGTATGGACAATCCGGTTATTACCGCATTGGGAGTAAAAGGACTGTTGGAGAAATGTTCGGGATTGAAAAAGACGACCCCATTCAAAGTTCCTAAAAAGAAAGTGCCGTCTTTAGTACTGCATACAGCCGACTGCATAAACTGATTGTGCGGCAATCCATCTTGTTTGATATAGTTACAGAAATTCTTTTTCTGCAAATCAAAGCAAGAAAGTCCTTTACTTGTAGCCAGCCACAACCGCCCTTTTTTATCTTCCAAAATACCACTGATACAATCATTGGGCAAACCGTCGTTCATAGAATAACGCTCCCATGAGGAAGAAGAACCTTCTTTATAGCGGTACAATCCGGAAGTAGTACCTATCCAAATGGCATGGCTACTGTCTTCATATACACACAATGCTTGTATCAGACCAAGTGAATAAATCCCTGCCGAATCAGCCATAACTTGCATTTCTCCATCAGCATACATATACAAGCTTTCTTCCGTGCCAATCCAGACACGCCGCCTTGAATCACGGAATACAGTAGAGACAAGCACATCTTTCAGTTGAGGATACCTTATAGCCAATGGATGCAAAGACATTTCTTTTGTTTGATAATCAAAACGATATAAGCCAGCCATCGAACCAATCCAAAGTGTGCCATCTTCTCCATCCAACAGCGAATAGCAACTATTTCTCAACGACGTAGTGCCGGGAATATCATAACTACTTATACGTCCGGTCCTAACGTCCAAATGGCTCAACCCTCCGTTATGCATACCTATATACACAGAACCATCTTTCTCGGGAAACACACATTTTATGTTATTCGACCGCAAAGAGTTGTTGTTGTTTTCTTTACCGGAATAACAAGTAAAATGCCCTGTTATCCTATCATAATGATTCACCCCTCCATCATTTGTACCCATCCAAAGAGTATGGTTAAAAGGGTCTTCCACAATGCAACTGATGGTATTGTCACTCAGAGAATTACGGTAGACAGAATGTTGCAGGACACGAAAGTCGGGAGCTAATGCATGATAATAATTAAGTCCTCCATAGTAAGTGCCTACCCACATTCCTCCTTGATGGTCCCTTAGAAGAGAACGTACAGAATTATGTCCCAAAGAAGAAGGGTCTTCATAAGAAAAGCGATATTGCGAAATACTTTTTGTATCTGGTTGGAGAATCAGCAGTCCTTCTATCGTTCCAATCCATAATCTTCCCCGGTCATCCAGTTGCAGAGCCCGGACAGCATCAGAAACAAACTGTTTCGGATAATTTTTCCGGTTATAATGTTCTCGAACCTGAAATTTGTCATCTATCAAATATACTCCGTTCGTCAATGACGCCAACCAACAATTCCGAGTCTTATCATCATAAATGATACTGGAGATTACTTCATTTTTTAATTCAGGAAGCAATTGAACAATATTACCATTACGAAAATAATAGAAATAAATACCTTTTGAAGTTCCAAGTAATGCCCCGTCTCCTATAGCACGAACAGAATAAACATTCTCCTCCTTTAACTGGGGAAGAATTTTCATCTTGCCATCTGCTTTCTCAAAAAGAACTAATCCCCGATTCGTTCCTAACAACAGTTGTTCCTTGTCTAGCGGCTCTTCTATTGCAAACACCTGAACCGACTGATCGCCCGGTAATGAATAATTTGTAAAGTCATTACCTATAATATTATAGCGAGAAAGTCCGACCATTGTCCCTGCCCATACGGTTCCTTTACGGTCGGTATAGAGAGAATAGATATAGTTATTCCCCAAACTGGTAGTATCGCCCAACGATTTATAAAAAGATGCAAACCGGAAGCCATCATGCCAGTTCAACCCCTCGGTAGTGCCTACCCATATTTTATTATTATGGTCTTGAGTTAAAGCAAGCACCGTATTGTACGACAAACCATCGTCTACGGACAAACGTTTAAAACGAATTTGAGTTTCATCTGCCAATAAAGTAGATATCGTAACAAACTGGAAACAAATGGACAAAACAATCAAATAACAAATTTGTATATATCGGTCTTTCATAAGCAATTATAATTCAAGAACACTTCAACTAAAGCAAAGATACGCATTTCCAATAGAATCCAAAACGACTCATTCGTTAAAAGTCCGGCTATCGCCAAACTACAATTGCCATAAACAGCTTCATTGATCACATATATCCATTAGATTTGATCTCTTTATATCGTTTCAAAGCTTCCAAGTAATAATAATCGGCATAATTCAACGGAGTATCGACTTCACTATTATGTGGAAAACTTCCCACCGAATGCATAAGAATAAATCCATGATTTTCTCCTTCCCTTGCCAAGTATGTTTCTGAAGAAAGCTGTTTCAAGATTCGTTCTGCATAATGGAAGTATTTCTGCCCTTGTTTTTTATCCCCATACCCGCTCAACTCCAACAATGCGGAAGCTGTGATGGCAGCCGCCGAAGCATCACGAGGTTCGTTGGGAATGTTCGGAGCATTATAATCCCAATAAGGAATTAAATCTTTTTCAGACGGACAATGATTCATTATAAATTCTGCGATTTTATATGCCGCTTTCAGATAGGTATGTTGTTTTGTGAAACGATAACACATGGTATATCCATATAGGCCCCAAGCTTGACCACGCGCCCAAGACGATTCATCATCATATCCCTGATAAGTTCCCTTCGACTCAACCACACCATTTTCCGGCAAATAACTGACTACATGATAAGATGTCATATTTCTCCGAAAATGATTTTTCAACGTTTTATCAGCATGTGCTATGGCAATCTCCCTGTACTTCGGATTACCAGTCTGTTCTGATGTCCAGAAAAGCATTTCCAGATTCATCATATTATCAATAATGACAGGATAGCTCCAATTACCAAAGTTCCAGGAACGAATCAATCCGACTTTCGGTTCAAAACGTGTACAAAGGCTTTCGGAAGAGTGAACGAGAATCAGGCTGTCCGCTGGTTCCGGCTTCAGCCGGATGCCCTGACCATAACTACAAAACATCATGAAGCCCAAATCATGATTTTTCGTGTAATATTGCATCGCTTCCAGGCGGTCTGTATACAAGCGTGCCTGTTGTGCCAATTCCTCATTAGCAGTAAGCTCATACACCAGCCACATGGAACCGGGGAAAAAACCGGAAGTCCAATCTGATGGTTTTTCCAACCGATATTCTCCATATTTTAGAGAACGTGGGAAACAGAGGGTATCCGGTTCGTGTTTCAACTTTTCTGCCATATAGAGCAATTGATGTTCGGACGTACTCACCGCATGGTCAAACCATTTCATCTCATTTTCTCTCGGGACATTGCAAGCAGTCAGGAAAGCAATTCCCGCTGCCACCATAAGATATTTGCTATTCATTGTCTCATTAGATATTCATTCTGCTATTACACTCTATCACTAGCAACAAAGTTAGACTAACTTACAGGCATTGGTTTTATAAAACTATCTTTTTATGTCCGTTTCCGTTTCGATGAAGTTTGATTTTGTTCGGAAGTTGTCCGTTTTCAGACAATTATTTCTAATATAGTGCAATATTGAAAATAAGTTGGGACACTTTTACATAGTGTTATAGACGAACAAACTAGGCAACTGTACCAAAAGTTAGCTACACTGTATGCGAAAGAATGATAACCAATGAAACATATAAAATGATCATTAGCGGCATAGATAAACAGAAGAATTATTATCTTTGTTACTTGAATAAACAAAAGCAAGAATATTATGAAGAAGCTTTATCCCATCGGAATACAGAGTTTTGAAAAATTGCGTAAAGAAAATTATCTTTATATAGACAAAACTTCATTCGTGTATGAACTGGTAAAATCCGGTTCCTACTACTTTCTTAGCCGTCCCCGGCGTTTTGGGAAAAGCCTTCTTCTATCCACTTTCGAAGCTTACTTCCAAGGCAAAAAGGAGCTATTTCAAGGTCTTGCTGTTGAAAAAATGGAGAAAGACTGGATTCAATACCCCATTCTGCATCTCGACTTAAATACGCAGAAGTATGACAGCCCCGAAAGTTTGGATAATATACTTAACATGAAGCTGGATGAATGGGAATCGCTATATGGATCCAATCCGGTGGAAATAGGTGCACCTCTCCGTTTTCTCGGCATTGTTCGCCGTGCCGCTGAACAGAGTGGTCGGCGGGTAGTGATTCTCATTGATGAATATGACAAGCCGATGTTGCAGGCCATTGGGAATGAAGAATTGCAGGATAGTTATCGTGATACTTTAAAAGCGTTCTATTCAGTACTCAAAACGATGGATAAGTATATTCAATTCGCTTTTCTCACAGGAGTGACAAAGTTCGGGAAAGTGAGTGTATTCAGCGATTTGAATAATCTTAAAGATATTTCTATGGATAAACGGTATACCGAACTTTGCGGTATCACAAACGAAGAAATCCACCATTATTTAGAGACGGATTTACATATCCTTGCAGATACGCAAGGCATGAGCTATGAAGAGACGTGCCAAGAATTGAAAGAGTGCTATGACGGATACCACTTTACTTTCGATTCGGCAGGTATATATAACCCTTTCAGTTTACTGAATACATTCGACTCTATGTCATTCGGTAATTACTGGTTTGAAACCGGTACTCCTTCCTATCTCGTCAAACTTCTGAAACGGGATAATTATGACTTACACCAATTGGCCAATGATAAAGCGACTTCCGATACGCTGAATAGTATTGATTCTTCTTCCAAGAATCCTGTGCCCGTGATTTATCAGAGTGGTTATCTTACCATCAAAGATTATGATAAACGTTTCGGTATCTACTATTTAGGATTCCCCAACCGGGAAGTAGAAGAGGGATTCATTAAATACCTAGTCCCTTTTTATACTTCAATCGACGAAGGAAAGACCGCTTTCTACATTACAGAATTCGTCCATGATGTAGAAGAAGGTAATTATGAGGACTTCTTCATACGTCTGCAGAGTCTCTTTGCCGACACTCCTTACGAACTGATACGCGATTTGGAATTACATTATCAGAATGTATTATTTATCGTCAGCAAATTACTGGGGTTCTATGTACAGGCAGAGTATCACACCTCTGACGGACGCATTGATCTTACTGTACAAACTGATAAATACATTTATGTAATGGAATTCAAATTTGACGGAAGTGCGGAAGAAGCTCTTCAGCAAATTGAAGAAAAAAGATATATACTACCCTTTGCAAAAGATAATCGTAAGATTGTAAAGGTTGGGGTTAATTTCAGCTCAAAGACCCGGAATATAGAAAAATGGCTGGTGAAAGAAGTAGAATAATCAGACTTTATACCACTGTATGGATGGATGCATGTATGTATGCCATGCATAAAGTTATAAATGTACGCTTTTTGAGATAAGAATCCACGCCCGATAACTACTTTTTTTATGAACCGGCACCAATGGCAAATAGCCTGATCTTATTCTTCCTTGTTCTATCTCCAAAGGATAAGTCTCCTCCATTTCTTTATGTGCGCTCCAAGCTGCTCCTTCCGAAGGATAATAGTTTATTTGAAAAGCTCCTGTCGAAGTAGGATATATATAACGGTCATATATATGACGCGCCACCACTCCCATATTCATCCGCAAGTTGATTTCCACGCAGGGATGAATACGATAAACAGGGGAATCCGGGAAACGGCAGATCATCATATCCACTCCCAAATAACCATTATAAATAGTTCCGAAGCGAAGAAGCAACTCTTGTTCAAGACGGTTACGCAGCTTATAAATTTCTTCAACAGGGATATATTCCGAAAGGTTCCGTTCGATGGCAGCATCCGAAATCAGCAAATTACCCTCATATGCCCCACTCCCACCCGTACGGAATTGAGAATATCCGGCAAAGTCAAATCTACCGTTACCCGAAGAACGAAATTCCATAGCGAAATCTTCCATCTTATTATATAAAGGTTCACCAATAACACCTCCTTGCTGATTGCCAATGCGTGAGCACCAACCGGAAATGGAAGGAGTATATACACCTTTGCACCAGTTCAATCCTTTTCCACTACCGGATAAAGGAGCTTTCAGTAAACAAGTATCATGTGATTCTACAAATGACTTCCATTCTTCGGGAATCGTCAGGTAAAAAGACTCTCCACAAAAACAAGCTCCCAGTTGTAACTGTGGTAATAGTTCCACAGCGCAGGAACGATGGGAACAAGAACGCAGTTTATCCAATTGCTCAATAGAAGGAAGTTCGCTTTCTTCCACTCCCAAATCCAACAGTCGTTTTCTTACTGCTATATCCCAGCCCCAAGGATGAATATCCAAATTCCGCTCGGAAGCAAGTTCAGGTTCTGTCATCAAATCAACCGAAAGTCCTAATAATTCCTGTATCTTCTTCACATAGTCGAGATTATAAGCGGAAGGAGCCAAAACAACACTTCCCTCTTCCGCATACCACATCGGCAACAAAGCCAATTCGGATGCCATTTGCCGGGCGGAAGCCGGTGCCATATAGTTTGTTTCACCGCTGGCTAACGCCAAATCATGTTCCGGATTGAATATATAAAGAGCCTTTTTTGTCATTTTAAACGAATTCAAAACTTTATTCTGCAAATATATACAGGAAATAATCAGGAATAGCTACAATAAACAGAAAGTTGGAATTAAAAGCACAATTTTGCCATCTCTACTTTGCAAATCCTAAAAAAAGCAGTATATTTGCCACCCGAAAAACAAAGAACTGAAATGGAATCATTCTATCGCACACACGCCTACCTCGTTGAGCACACCAATGCCCCCGTTCGCCGCGATCTTATGGACGAGATCGACTGGAGCGACCGCCTGATTGGTATCAAAGGGACACGTGGCGTAGGAAAAACCACTTTCCTTCTCCAATACGCCAAAGAAAAATTCGGGAACGACCGCTCCTGCCTGTTCATCAACATGAACAACTTCTACTTCTCTGGCCACAGCATTGTAGATTTTGCTAACGAATTCCAGAAACGTGGTGGAAAAGTATTGTTGATCGACCAAGTGTTCAAACACCCGGAATGGAGCAGAGAGTTGCGCATGTGTTACGACCGTTTTCCTAATTTGAAGATTGTCTTTACCGGCTCATCCGTAATGCGACTGAAAGAGGAAAATCTTGAACTGCGTGATATTGCAAAGAGCTATAACCTGCGCGGATTCTCTTTCCGTGAATTCCTGAACTTGCAGACAGGCATGAAATTCAGGGCATACAGCCTCGAAGAAATTCTTAGCACTCACGAACAGATTGCCAAAGGAGTACTCTCCAAAGTTCGTCCGCTGGATTACTTCCAGGATTACCTGCATCATGGATTCTATCCATTCTTCCTCGAGAAGCGTAACTTTTCGGAGAATCTGCTGAAAACAATGAACATGATGGTAGAAGTAGATATCCTGCTCATCAAACAAATTGAACTGAAATATCTTTCAAAGATAAAAAAATTGCTATATTTGCTCGCTGTCGACGGACCGAAGGCTCCGAATGTGAGCCAACTGGCAAGCGACATACAGACATCTCGCGCCACGGTGATGAACTATATCAAGTATCTGGCAGATGCGCGACTCATTAATCTGGTTTATCCGAAAGGGGAAGAATTCCCTAAAAAACCGTCGAAGATAATGATGCACAACTCCAACCTGATGTACTCCATCTATCCGGTGAAAGTGGAGGAGCAGGATGTGCTCGACACATTCTTTGCAAATTCTTTATGGAAAGACCATAAGGTACATAAAGGAGATAAAAACGTCTCTTTTATGGTGGACGAAGTAATGCCGTTCAAAATTTGCCAGGAAGGCGCAAAGATCAAGAACAATCCGAATGTGACGTACGCGTTGCATAAGGCTGAAATAGGTCGGGGCAACCAGATACCTCTCTGGATGTTCGGCTTTTTATATTAAAAGATTTATTTACTTAAATATTTAATTTAGTTATGACTAAACAGAAGAAATTCATCACTTGTGATGGTAACCAGGCTGCAGCACATATCTCGTATATGTTCTCTGAAGTAGCGGCTATCTACCCCATCACTCCTTCTTCGACTATGGCTGAGTACGTAGACGAATGGGCTGCCGCAGGACGTAAGAACATCTTCGGCGAAACAGTATTGGTACAGGAAATGCAATCTGAAGGTGGTGCTGCCGGTGCAGTTCACGGTTCTCTTCAGGCTGGTGCGTTGACTACTACTTACACTGCTTCTCAGGGTCTTCTCCTGATGATCCCTAACATGTACAAAATTGCCGGTGAGTTCTTGCCTTGCGTATTCCATGTATCTGCTCGTACATTGGCTTCTCACGCATTGTGTATCTTCGGTGACCACCAAGACGTAATGTCAGCTCGTCAGACTGGCTTTGCGATGTTGGCTGAAGGCTCTGTACAGGAAGTTATGGATTTGGCTGGTGTTGCTCACCTGGCTACCATCAAATCCCGCGTTCCGTTTATGAACTTCTTCGATGGTTTCCGTACATCTCACGAAATCCAAAAGATTGAAATGTTGGAAAATGATGATCTTGCTCCGCTGATCGACCAGGAAGCTTTGGCAGAATTCCGTGCCCGCGCACTGAATCCGATGAAACCGGTAGCTCGTGGTATGGCTGAAAATCCTGACCATTTCTTCCAACATCGTGAATCATGCAACAACTACTATGAAGCAGTTCCTGCTATCGTAGAAGAATACATGAATGAAATTTCTAAGATTACAGGTCGTAAATACGGTTTGTTCGATTACTATGGTGCAGAAGATGCAGAACGCGTAATTATCGCTATGGGTTCTGTAACAGAAGCTGCCCGCGAAGCTATCGACCACTTGGTAGCAAACGGCGAAAAAGTGGGTATGGTTGCCGTACACTTGTATCGTCCGTTCTCTGCTAAGCACTTCCTGGCCGCTGTACCTAAGACTGCCAAAACTATCGCAGTTCTTGACCGTACTAAAGAACCGGGTGCTAACGGTGAGCCTCTTTATCTTGACGTTAAAGACTGCTTCTACGGTGCAGAAAATGCTCCGGTTATCGTTGGCGGTCGCTACGGTTTGGGTTCAAAAGATACTACTCCTGCTCAAATCCTTTCAGTATTCGAAAACTTGGCTATGCCAATGCCAAAGAACCACTTCACTATCGGTATCGTAGACGACGTTACTTTCACTTCTCTTCCTCAAAAAGAAGAAATCGCTTTAGGCGGCGAAGGTATGTTCGAAGCTAAATTCTACGGTTTGGGTGCTGACGGTACAGTAGGTGCTAACAAGAACTCTGTGAAGATTATCGGTGACAACACCGACAAACACTGCCAGGCTTACTTCTCTTACGACTCTAAGAAATCTGGTGGTTTCACTTGTTCTCACCTGCGTTTCGGTGACACTCCGATCCGTTCCACTTATTTGGTTAATACTCCAAACTTCGTAGCTTGCCACGTTCAGGCTTACCTGCACATGTACGATGTAACTCGTGGTTTGCGTAAGAACGGTTCTTTCTTGCTGAACACAATCTGGGAAGGTGAAGAACTGGCTAAGAACCTGCCTAACAAGGTTAAGAAATATTTCGCACAGAACAACATTTCTGTATACTATATCAACGCAACACAGATTGCACTGGAAATTGGTTTGGGTAACCGTACCAATACTATCCTTCAATCTGCCTTCTTCCGTATCACAGGCGTTATTCCTGTAGAACAAGCTGTTGAGCAGATGAAGAAATTCATCGTTAAGTCTTACGGTAAGAAGGGTGAAGACGTTGTCAACAAGAACTATGCTGCCGTTGACCGCGGTGGTGAATACAAGACTTTGGCTGTTGATCCTGCTTGGGCTAACCTGCCGGATGACGCTAAAGCTGAAAACAATGATCCTGCATTCATCAACGAAGTAGTTCGTCCGATCAATGCACAAGACGGTGACTTGTTGCCAGTATCTGCATTCAAGGGTATCGAAGACGGTACTTGGTATCAAGGTACTTCTAAATACGAAAAACGTGGTGTAGCCGCATTCGTTCCCGAATGGAATCCTGAAAACTGTATCCAATGTAACAAGTGTGCATACGTTTGTCCTCACGCTTCTATCCGTCCGTTCGTACTCGATGCTGAAGAGCAGAAGGGTGCCAAGTTCGAACAACTGAAAGCGGTAGGTAAAGTATTCGATGGTATGACATTCCGTATTCAGGTTGACGTTCTCGACTGTCTGGGTTGTGGTAACTGTGCTGACATCTGTCCGGGTAATCCGAAGAAAGGTGGCAAAGCATTGACAATGAAACACCTCGAAAGCCAATTGGCTGAAGCTGACAACTGGACTTACTGTGCTGAAAACGTGAAGACTAAACAACATCTTGTTGATATCAAGTCTAACGTGAAGAACTCACAGTTCGCTACTCCGTTGTTCGAGTTCTCTGGTGCTTGCTCTGGTTGTGGTGAAACTCCGTACGTGAAATTGATTTCTCAATTGTTCGGTGACCGTGAAATGATTGCTAACGCTACCGGATGTTCTTCTATCTACTCTGGTTCAGTTCCTTCTACTCCGTATACTACAAACGAAAACGGACACGGTCCTGCTTGGGCTAACTCACTGTTCGAAGACTTCTGTGAATTCGGTCTGGGTATGGAATTGGCTAACGAAAAGATGCGTGCCCGTATCGTGAAAGTGATGAACGAAGCTATTGCTGCTGACTGTACTCCTGCTGAAGTGAAAGAACTATTCGCTGAATGGATCAACAATATGCTGGATGCAGACAAGACTAAGGAATTGGCTGCTAAGATCATTCCTATTGTTGAAGCTAACAAAGATAAATGCAACCACTGCAAACAAATCGCTGAACTGCAACAATATCTTGTTAAACGCAGCCAGTGGATCATTGGTGGTGACGGTGCTTCTTATGATATCGGCTACGGTGGTCTTGACCATGTAATCGCTTCCGGTAAGGACGTTAACATCCTCGTTCTGGATACTGAAGTTTACTCTAACACAGGTGGTCAGTCTTCTAAGGCTACTCCGGTAGGTGCTATCGCTAAGTTCGCTGCTGCTGGTAAGCGCGTACGTAAGAAAGACCTCGGTCTGATGGCTACTACTTATGGTTATGTATATGTTGCACAGATCGCTATGGGTGCTGACCAAGCTCAAACTCTGAAAGCTATCCGTGAAGCTGAAGCATATCCTGGACCATCTTTGATTATCGCTTACGCTCCGTGTATCAACCACGGTCTGAAAGCAGGTATGGGTAAGAGTCAGGAAGAAGAAGAAAAGGCCGTTAAGTGCGGTTACTGGCACTTGTGGCGTTACAACCCTGCTTTGGAAGAAGAAGGCAAGAACCCATTCCAGTTGGATAGCAAAGAACCGAACTGGGAAGAATTCCAAGGTTTCTTGAAGGGTGAAGTTCGTTACGCTTCTGTAATGAAACAATATCCTACTGAAGCTGAAGAACTGTTCAAGGCTGCTGAAGAAAACGCAAAATGGCGTTATAACAGTTACAAACGTTTGGCTAGAGAAAACTGGGGTGCTGAATAATTAATCACACTCAGATAAATATAAAAAGGGAGTCATGCATTGAGCAGACTCCCTTTTTTATGTCTAAGCCAATTTCATATCTAGGCCGGTTTTGAATCAATTTTAGACCGTTTTTACTCTTATTCAACTACAGATTCGCATTATTTAATCAGTCTATTCATCTATTTATTCCTTTGATTTCGGTATCCAGCTATCAACCAGTTCCCGGTGTTCATCCCTCCATTTACGGGCTATTTCTTCTTCATCCATCCGGGCATCCTTCATAGCTGTCATAAAAGAGCTAAGTTCTTCTGTCGTTAATTTGATATTACCGAAAAATTCAGCGGCAAACGGGTCTTTTTCACTGAAACCTTTCCAGGCAATGGCATGTATTTCTTCCAAATCTCCATATACTTTCTTCGGATCATCCAGGAATTTCAAGTCAAACTGATCGAACATCCAATGTGGTGTCCACCCTGTAATGACAATCCATTCTCCCTTATCCATCGCTTTTTTCAAAGATGCCAACATGGTTGAACTACTTGAAGTCATAAGAGCATATCCGTCAAGTCCATAAGCAGCAATGGCCTTATCCGTAGTCTTCATAATTCCTGCCCCGGCATCAATTCCCACTATTTCAGAAGAGAAACGGTCTTTATAATCTGCCAGTTCACTAATAGATTGAATCGTGACATATTCAGGTACAACCAGCCCGATGCGAGCTTCTTCATATACCTCACCCAAGAATTCGATGCTATCACCATATTGGTCCATATAATCTTTCATCGTTATCGGTAGCCAGGCATCCAGAAAGACATCTGACTTTTTCCGAGACATGGATACAAAAACAGGGGCAAGATCCGCATTTTGCAGTTCAACCTCATATCCATGTTCCTCCAATACCACCTTAGCCAAATGACTCATGGCAATGCCTTCCAGCCAATTGGCATAGGCTATTTTTACTTTTTTCTTATTTGGGTCGGAATTCGTGCAGGAAGCTAGCAAAAGCAGCGCGGACAGTACTATTCCTACTAATTTATATATTCTCATTTTTCTTCCTTTCTGTTTTTAGTCCTTTTGGGTTTAGTTCTTTCCATTTTAATCCTGTTTATTTTTTCTTCCTGCCATTCCTTGTGTGATACGGTCCAGAATGATAGCCAAAATAACAACTGCTATACCACCTTCAAACCCAAGTCCGATTTTCATTTGGGTAATACCTTTCAATACGATTTCTCCCAAACCACCGGCAGCAATCATTGCAGCGATTACGACCATAGAAAGTGACATCATTATTGTCTGGTTTACACCAGTCAGGATGGTGGGCAGCGCCAAAGGAAGCTGTACTTTATATAACAGCTGCCAACGGGTAGCTCCGAACGAACGGGAAGCTTCCACTACATTTTTAGGAACCTGCCGGATTCCCAACCCGGTAAGACGGACCACAGGAGGCATGGCAAATATGATTGTCGCAAAAACTCCGGGCACTGTTCCCAATCCGAAGAACAAAACAGCAGGAATCAGATAGACAAAGGCAGGCATTGTCTGCATCAAATCGAGAATAGGGCGAAGTATTTTATCCGCACGCGGACTGTTTGCTGTCCATATTCCTAAAGGTACTCCAAAAATCAGAGCCAGGCAGGTAGATGATAAAACGAGAGCCAGAGTTTGCATGGTTGCCTCCCAAAACCCCATTCCATAAATCAATAATAATCCTAATACGGTAAAAATGGAAATCCCCCGTCCTGCCTTTACCCATGCAATTGCGGCAAGTACCAAAATCGTCAGATAAAATGGAATTCCGAAAAGAATGTGTTGGAAACCTGTAATGAAACTACCGATGCCTGTATTCACGGCATCAAAGAATGTGGAAAAATGTACCATCATCCAATTGATGGCAATTTCTATATATTGTCCTATATTTATCATAAGTCTATTGCGTTTTGAATTATTTCATTTATTTCTTCTTTATCTTTCCCGGTCACTTCTATGATTAAGGATGAAAGTGGGATTGTTCCCAAAAACTCGTGTGTTTCATCTATCACCCATACCGGTGAATTGCTCTTTGTCATTAGAGGAAGTATATCCTCGAGCACTGTATCACACAACACTGAATGTACTTCTTTACGCACAACCGCTTCAATGGATTTTTCCTGTTTGCTACGCAGCTTAAGCAAATCGTTCAAATGTACTTCTCCGACCAGTTTATCGTCGGCATCTATTACTGGTAATACAGTTATATTCTTCGCACGCATCTTACGAATCAAAACTTCGGGACCTTCTTTCTTCAGACGGGCTACCAACGGTTTGTCAATCATTAAAGAAGAGGCGGTAATAATTTTGCTCCTGTCCACGTTTTCAACAAAACGGGCTACATAATCGTTAGCCGGTTCAGTCAGGATTTCCTCCGAAGTACCTACCTGCACCACTTCTCCGTCTTTCATAATTGCAATACGGTCACCTAGTTTAATCGCTTCACTCAAGTCGTGGGTAATAAAGACAATCGTCTTTTTCATCTTTGATTGCAAGGCCAGTAGTTCATCCTGCATCTGCACGCGAATCAGAGGATCGAGCGCAGAGAAAGCCTCATCCATTAAAAGTACTTCGGGATTATTGGCTAGGGCACGTGCCAGTCCGACACGCTGTTGCATACCACCGGAAAGTTCACCTACCATCTGATTCTCATATCCTTTCAGCCCGACTAGCTTCATACTTTCCATGGCTTTCTTTTCACGCTCTTCTTTCTTCACTCCCTGAAGTTCAAGGCCGAACGCAATATTACTCAATACAGAACGGTGAGGCAACAAACCGAAATTCTGGAAAACCATCGCCAGCTCTTTCCGGCGAACCTGCAACAATTCTTTTTCGGATATTTTAGATATATCTACTCCATTTACAAGCACTTGTCCGGCTGTAGGACGTATCAGACGATTGATACAACGCAGTAATGTCGATTTTCCACTTCCCGAGAGCCCCATTATCACAAAAAACTCTCCTTCATTTATTGAAAGATTGGCGTCTTTCACTCCTACCGTACAACCGGTATCTTTCAGTATTTCCGCCTTACTCTTATCTTTTTTCAGCATCTTGAGTGCTTTCTGCTTCTCGTGACCAAAGATAAGGTACAAATCCTTTATTTCTATTTTACTCATATAATATATTGGTTTAGATTATAATATTTGTTTTGTTCTCAACTGCTGCGTCCATTATTCTCACTTACGATAAACAAGTTGAATATCCGCATGGTTCAATCCTGTCACATGGCAACATGACAATCCGATGAGTTTCTTAATGATAAAAAAACAGACTGAGTAGTTTAAAAGGAATAGAATTTGATAAGATTATCCTCTCAATGAACAGTAAAAAACAGTATTTTCATAAATAAATAACAGTCTGTTCTTGCATATTGTTGGCACAAAGGTAAGGAAAATAGATTAAACATGCAAATTTTATTCAGAAGTGGAGTAATTCCAAAGATGCTTTTTCAGGTCTACACATCCATTTTGCTTGAAAGAAATCCCCTCTTCCAGCAAGAGCTGCTTTTGCTCTGTCCAACCGGGTACAAGGCGTCCCGACACATTGACAACCCGGTGACAGGGTGCAGATAAATCATCCGGAATCTGCTTCAAAGCACGCCCCACCATACGGGAACATTGAGGCATTCCCAATAATGCTGCGATTCCTCCATAGGTAGAAACCTTACCTACCGGAATTTCCCGGACAACCTGATACACCTCTCGACAAAAGGATGCGGAAAGGCTCGCCTTGTCTACTTTATAATCTTTCATCACCCAGATTTCACTTATTTCATTCCCAAAGCTAAATAAAAAGAAGAGAATCTGCAAATAATAAGATCGCATCAAATAAAATATGCAACTTTACTTGTTTCTTATACAAATAATACCGACCTTTGTAACCATAAAACAACCCGATTATTAACAAGACAAACACTACCGTCATGAAAAGAAAAAACATTCTATTCACTTCTTGTTTGTTAGGAGCACTTGCTTTCAGCTCCTGTGAGAAGAACCTCTACGATGAAAGTAAACAACCTGAAAAAGAAATTCAAGTAAAAGACTTGGATATACCCGCAGACTTTGAGTGGAAATTAACTCAAGTAGCAGGAGGAACAGTAACAGCTACCATTCCCACTATGGTTTCTTTCTTCCTAGATGAAGCATGCAGTAATGAAGAGAAAGTAGCAACCATTCCTGTAGATACAGAAATCTCAAGTCTCCCTTTAAGTATTCCGACCTGCGTAAATACATTGTATGCCCAATACGAAACCAACGCTAACGGAACAAGAAAAGTGTCCATACCTGTCAATGCAGATGGAAGTTTCTCATTAAATATCACCGATGATGTTAAAGCTAACACTACTCGGGCAATCACTCGTGGACACGATATAGAAGATGATATAGCACACAAAGGAGGAGTTATCTATCACCCTAAAGACAGTTGGGGAACAATCATGTTCGAAGACCAATTCCCATCATTGGGCGATTATGACTTTAATGATTTTGTAGTTAATTATAAGGTACAGTTCCAAGGTATTAAGAAGATTGATCATGAATATACCGCACAGTTTATACAAATAGGATTACGTCTAAAGGCTATTGGAGGGATATTTCCTTATTCTCCGTATTTAAGGCTAAAAGAAATAAATTCTGACGAAGTGGAAAATATAGAGGTTTATGAAACTAAAAATATGAACCCTATACCTGATAAAGTAGCACTTATCCCTGACAAACATCTTATTATTGATTATAGTCCTTTAATAAAGAATCTGGCTAAACCTGCAGGCAGTCAATATTATAATACAGAGAAGAATGCTTTGGTTACTACAAATGATTTACCGGAGATTCATATTCTGATCGAATTAAAGAAAAGAAAAGAAGTAAAGGAAATATTAGAAGACGATGAGCTCGACTTATATTTAAAACGGAATGATAATGGAATAGAAATCCATATGAATGGTATCGAACCGATAATTTACCAATATCCATTCAATAACAAAAATCTGTTGCCGATATATACAAACGGAGACGAAGAAGATGACAACTATTATTTTAGCGCAGAACGCCTAATTTGGGGATTAAGAGTACCAGGTAATGCAGCGCATGCTATTGAGAAAGCGGATTTCTTAAAGGCCTATAAAGGATTCGCAAAATGGGCGCAAAGCAGCGGCAAAAACGAACAGAACTGGTATAATCAAGGAAATGCAGATAAAAGTTTATTGATTTACAATTAACCCATATAAATAAATCCCGGTAAGTATTGAAAACTCAAATTACTGGGATTTATTATATCTTGGCGCAAATAGCTAATGCTATCCTTTCCGCTTCAACAGATCCGTCGGGCTTTCTCCAAACTGTTCCCGATAACATTTGGTAAAATAAGAGGGAGAACTGAAACCAACCTCATAACCAATCTCCGCCACTGTCATATCCGAGGAAGCAAGCAAAGAAGCTGCTTTTTTCAAACGGGCGATGCGAAGCAATTCATTCGGAGAATAATTAGTCAGGGATTTGATTTTGCGATAGAGTTGCACACGGCTTAATCCCATATCTTTGCCCAAGTCTTCCACATTCAGATTAGAGTCTCCCATCTTAGCCTCAATCAAAGCCTTGAATTTCTCCACAAAGTCTTTGTCCATATCGCAGACATCTTCTTTGGCCAATGTCTGCCCGTCACCAAAGAATTGTTTCAGACGACGATGTGAGTCTATCAGGTTGCGGACACGTGCCACCAGTAATTGCGAACTGAAAGGTTTGGATATATAGGAGTCTGCTCCACCATCATATCCTTGAATCCGTTGTTCGTCCAGAGAACAGGCTGTCAACAGAATGACAGGGATATGACACGTTTGCAATTCGCTTTTCAAACGACGACAACATTCAATTCCATCTATTCCGGGCATCATTACGTCGGAGATAATCAAATCCGGGACATATTTCATAGCTTTACGAATACCTTCCGAGCCGTCTGCAGCTTCTATAACAGTATAATCGGTATGGAGCAATCCGTGCACATATAAGCGAATATCAGCGTTATCATCAATAATCAGAACGCAAGGTTTGGAAGAGTCGTAGCTTTTTTCCAATTCCTCTTCTTCGTAAGTTAAAGCATCATTCAAGCTCGAAGAACCGGAATAACCGGAAGTTGCAGGAGTTACGGGAGCCCCAGCAACGGCAGAGATTGCTGCATCGGTGAAGGTTACAGAAGTAGCAGGCACAGAGAATGCCGGAAAGTTTTCAGAAATAACAGTCTCGCAAGTCTGTACAGGCAAATCAATGGTAAAGATAGTTCCCTGCTTTTCATCACTTTCCACCGTGATGGTACCTTTATGCAATTCCACAAAAGCCTTTACCAATGCCAATCCAATACCCGAACCGGCATGGTGCATATCTATCTTATAAAAACGGTCGAAAATATTCCGGATATGCTCCGCAGAAATCATTGAACCGGTATTGGCAACGGTAAAGCGAATCCAGCAATGATCGTCTTTAGTCAGGGAAGATAAGCGTACAGTTACTTTTCCGTTTTCCGGAGTAAATTTGAAAGCGTTGGAAAGGAGGTTGAAATAGATGCGTTCCAATTTCTCTGCATCTGCCAACGTGCGGTAATCCGTATCCGGCATATAATCGAATGAGAAATGAATATGTTTCTTCCGGGCTGCAGCCATGAAAGATTCGTTCCATCCCTCAAAAGAAGAAAGAATGTCTAACGAAATAGGAGTATATTCCATTTTTCCATTCTCATACTTACGAAAATCCAGAATCTGATTGACAAGACGCAAGAGGATATTCACGTTTCGCTGAACTAACAATAACATTCGTCGCTGGTCTTCATTCAAAGACGAATCAGCCAGTAAATGCTCTACCGGGTCGGCAACTAATGTCAGTGGAGTACGAAAATCGTGAGATATATTTGTGAAGAAAACCAGCTTGGCATGAGTCGCTTCTTCCAGTTGGTGAGAAAGCTGGATAAGCTGATCCCGCTGTTCCTCAAGTTTGTCCCGCTGTTCTTCAAGAATATCCCGCTGCTCTTCGAGTTTATCGCGTTGTTGCTCTACTTGTTTCTTCTGTTCGGACAACTCTTTATTCAGGCGATTCTTGGAACGGAGGGATTTATAAACTACCAACAACAATCCCGCTACTAATAAAAGAATAACCAAGCCGCCATACATCACGACCTGCTGCGTAGCTACACGCGACAGATACCCACCGATACGTCCGTTCAATGTTTCAATCTTCTGATCCAGTTCCGAGATATGGGTAGTCTGAAGTTGCATAACGTGCGCGTTCGTGCGGTCTACAACGGCAGTATTCATGACCGTTTCGCGAGGATAAGGCTTCTTCTCAAGAATATTCATAGCCAGTTGCATCACTTTGTCCCCATTAGTCGGATAAATAAAAGTTGCATCCAGCACATTGTCAAGCACCAATTCAAGCCCATTTCCTTTGCCGGGCAGTGCATCAATGCCAACAAAAATCATTTCTTTTTCACGTCCGGCTTTCTTCGCAGCCTGATAAGCTCCCGGAGCGATACGGTCGTTATGTGCATACACCGCATCAATCTTCGGATGACGGCGAAGCATACTATCCATTTCCACTTCTGCCGGTTCACGTTCCCAAGCAGCATCCGCTTTATCAATCAGTTTGATATCCGGATAATTGCTGATAGCGGCCATAAATCCCTGATGGCGTTCCATGGCAGGGGTGGAACCACCCAGTCCGGTAAGCTCCACTACATTCCCTTTCCCTTTCAGACTTGATGCGATATAATTTCCTACCGCACGACCTATTTCATAATTATCGGCACCGATATAGGCAGTATATTTATCAGAAAGTATCTTCCGGTCTACAAGAATGACGGGTATTCCTTTCTGATAGGCCTCCTCCACAATTGGAGTCATGGGAGCCGCTTCATTGGCGGAAATTATCAGTAAATCAACTCCTTTATCTATAAAATAATGAACATCTTCCGCCTGCTTACGGTTATCATCCGCCGCCGAGCGGATTTCAACCGATACTCCATCATAAAACATCGCTTCACGAAGAATCTCATCATTCATCTTGTGCCGCCAAGAGTCATCGCTGCATTGGGCCACCCCAATACGGAAACGAGGCGCATCCTGCCGACAGGCCGCCAAGCCCAAAAGACAAAACAAGACTGTTATCCACTTCGTATATTTCATCGCTTCAATCATTCCCTTTCTTTCGTATATCTTTTGTATTTCTTTCTGTAATCCAAATTTCTCTCCCCGCATTATTTGCATTCACCACCGGGAAATACATCAGTTCCACTTTCACAGGGTTCAGCGTGTATTTTCCAGTAAAACGTGGAAGCAAAAGAACCGTAAACTGATAAGTACCTACCGGTAATTTTTCGCTAAAGATAACAGTTTTCTCTTTAAAATACTCACGATACACTTCAGAACGAGAGAAATTAACAGGTTTTGAGGCATAACTACAACCTGCCGGAACAGGAACTTCAAGCATCACGTATTGCGCACCCTCCTGTTTCACCTGCAAGGTAACTGTCAATGTAACAGGTACACCCGCCACCAAAGAATCTTTGTCCAAAGTCGCCTCCACCTTGAAAGCATCACTCTGACGAGCATCCATCACACGCTTCATTGAATAGACACTATACAATAAAGGCTCTTTTCCCGTTTTTGAAATAAGCAGACTGTCGCCTGCTGTCAGCCGGGTATGGTAAGGAAAATCCGTAATCCGTTGGTGATCCTTACCGCTCACAGATACCGATGTTCCTGACATCCCTCCGGAATCTGCCAGCAAATCGGTCAGAACAGTTGTCACAGCCGAAGAAGCCTGATACGTATTCCATCCGTGCTCCTTAGTCCGCAAAATATGCAATTGCATATTTTCTTTCAACTTACACAGAGAAGAGTCATTTTTAATAATCCGGTAGGCTATCAATGTATTTATCAGCTGATTTCCCTCCCAATAATAAGTACGCCGTCCGTCGTCACAGTAAACACCTCCGAGCAGATCCTTTTTCAGATA
Organism: Bacteroides sp. L008; assembly: GCF_040812255.1. Lineage (NCBI taxonomy): Bacteria > Pseudomonadati > Bacteroidota > Bacteroidia > Bacteroidales > Bacteroidaceae > Bacteroides > Bacteroides sp. L008. Next base: position 2,415,633 of record NZ_JBFNXO010000001.1, read on the forward strand.
AGGACGTACACTATCACCCACATTCACCGAATCCACCTGTTGCTTGATTTCCCAGAGAAGCAGTTTCTCTTTCAGGTAGGAAAGAGGACGATAATACTTGTTTCTATTTGCCAACGAGTCTTCTTTCTGTTCCAGTTGCCGGACGAAAGGTTCCAATAATCTGACTGCCGAAGAATAATCCGCCTCCACTTTCCACTCATGAAGAGCATGAACTATTTCTATATCTTCCAGTTTCATTCCTCGATAAGGACTCGTATGAGCATACTCCACTTTCAAACCATTCAGATTCAACTCCACAGGATAACCTGCATCTTGCGCCATCTTCAAAGCCCGCAGGATATGCGCAGACATCCAGAAAGAAGTATTTTCAGAGTTCCCCCACCACGACCATAACTGATGTTTGTTCTGATGATTCGTCAGTCGATGGATAATAGATCGGATCGCTTTGTCTACTTTCACCTTTTCCCCCTTACTCTGCATATACTGTTGGTAAGCCAGCAGACCGATCAACTTGGATGCCAGCTGCTCATTGCACAAATATTTGTATCCTGTCAGATAATTCACCGATTCTTTATAGATATCCAACTGATTATCGGTGATACTCACCATCACTTCTTCATCCTCGCCGGATTGCACTTTGACCGTCTTTGCATCGGACAGAATCCCCAATGTGCCCTGTGCCAATTCAGTTCCCTGTGGTAGTATCGGAATCGTATATTCCTCTCCATCCTGATACCCATCATCGCGAGTGAAAAGATAGCTGATGGTCACGCTATCGGCATGTGCTGCCTGCATCGGCACTGTTTCATGAAATCCCTCCGTGAGACCCACTTCCTGCCGTTTCAATGTATCCGTTCCGACGCAGAACTGTGTTTTTCCGGCTATGTGCTGCCCATCCAGATAATTGCGGATAGTCCCGACCACCGTACTCTGATCCCCCTCCACCAAGAAACGGGGAGTTTTCAACTCCGCCATCAACGGTTTGTAAGAGCGGACGGAACGTCGGAAAGTACCCGTCTGCAAACGACGGTTCATACCATAAACGACAGTCTCCCATTTCGTCACGTTATCGGGGAAAGTTGTTTCAAACTGTACCGTTCCGGTTTTATCCGTAAACAAACGAGGTTGCCAGAAAGCCACATCCGAAAAATTCCGACGCAAGCCGTTCAATTGCATAAGTTCATTATACAACTGTTCGGTATCCGCTTCTTCTTTCGCTTCCCGATCCTGCTCCTCCAATTTCTCCAAAGGTGCGGTTGCAGCAGCAGAAGAAGAACCAGTCATTAGTCCGGCAACGGATCCCGTCAACGAATATCTTGAACGCGTGCCGTATCCTACAACGACCACTTCCTCCAGCGTCTGACTATTTTCTTCCAAAGTAACCAACAGATTGGCTCCGGGAGTTGCTCTCATCTCCTGCTGTTTAAAGCCGACATAGCTAAACAAGAGCTGCTCCCCTCCCCTGTCACAATCCATTTCAAAATATCCGTCCATGTCGGTGATCGTTCCCTCCGTCGTTCCTTTCACCACCACGCTACACCCGATTAAAGGCTCTCCGGTAGTATCCGTCACATAACCGGAGACTTTACCGCCATAATTGCGTACATACTGCCTGATCCTCATTTCCCTGTGACCAAGAAAGTTTGTACCGATCCTGCCAATTCCTCTTCCCAGCAAGAGCCACCCAGATGACAACGAATCACGTTCATGTAGAGGCAGAGACTCCATATCTACATCCAGATAGGTATATGATTGTATCTTCAGAGCATCCTGTTTCAGATACTTTCCATTGTTATAAAGTAAAATCGCATCATACGTTCCGGCAGGAAATTTGGAGTATATCCTGTTCATCTGCACCAAGGTATCCGGATAAACCAGTTCTCCGGTAGTGCAGTCTTTAAAGAGCAAATTAGCCACTCCGATAGAATCTTTTTCTTCCGGAAGCCGGAAATTCAGCGTCTTATCCGGTAGGGAGAAATAAATCCGGGTAGGATGCCAACTCTTCCCCTTGCGAAGTTCTGCCACCAGACTACAGAATCTTTCCGGTGATAAGTGGTAATCATTCAAAGTCGGAATCTTTGCCACAGACGAAAAATTCAAATAAGCCGGACACAGTTCCTCATCCTTATATTTATAAACCACATTGCCCTCGAATTCATAAGAGAAACCTCCCTCATGCCGATACAACACACCATTCATATATTTCCAAGGTCCCGGCTCCACAGGACCTGCCAATATCTTTTTCTTGTAGCGCGACAGCTCCATGAGTGAAACCGGAAACTGCTTTCCATTATGTTCGAGCGAAGTATATACCGCCCCATCCATCACCGGAAGACGGCAAAGATACCGTTCATAACGCTTCTTCTCTTCCGAAGTAAATTTATACTCATCATATTTCCCTTTCTTCTGCCGCAACCAGACTACTTCCACTCCTTGCGGCAACTGATTCATATCGAAACTCAAAATCGTTTTCTTGCCTCGGTCGAAAGCCAGAGAATCAATGATGAAAGCCCTGTCGTGCATTCGCAACGTTATCTTCTGCTTTCCCGAAGGATGCAATACAGGAAAAGAATACTGCTTGGGCTGTTCCGTCCACGAAAAATAGCAGGGAACATCGTTCTGCTCAATCACATAGATATTCACCGCTCGTCCGTTCAGCATCACATAAGGAGCAAACTGGGTGGTTCCATCCGGTGTGTCAACCGTCTGACGGAACAGCTTTCCCGCAGGATAAGCAAACTGATAATAAGGCAACTTATCCAAATGAAGCAACTGGTTCCAATGCTGATAATCCAATGTGGCCGTATGCAGATACTCTTTTTGCTTCATTGAGTAGGAAGCACGTTGCTCGCGTGGACGGGGTGCACTCCCGTAATAGGGTAAATCAGGTACGTGATAATCCAGCTGCGTGTTGACCGCAAAAGCTGTCAGATCGACGTTGGATACCGGACGCCCTTGTATATTGGTCACGTTCAGTTTTGTTTTCACTTTCTGACCGGGATACACTCGTTCCGGCAAATCAGATTCAATCACCAGCCGTTCGGAGGGTGAAGTGTACGAGCGTTTCAACATACATTCCTTATTCCCCATGAAATAAAATACTTCTACGTAATAGACGGAAGAGGGATCGATCTCTCCGGATTTGTGTTCCATCTCTTTTCCCGAACCTTTCTGCAACAGGCGGTTGCCTTGATACACATACCAGGAAAGCTCCAGCTGCAAAGGATTGGAAAGGGAGACACAGAACGAATCTTTTTCTATGCCGCCATTCAGTTCCAGTTTGGAGTCAAGTGCGGCGGAAGCAATCGTCGTTTCATATCCTGTTTCCGGTATTTTGAAACGATAGTCCGTCACTGCCTGATTGAACGGTTCGCGATAGGGCAAACGCACTTTCTTCACTTCTTTCTTTTCACCATAGGTCAGTTCGGCTGCCACAGGACGCTCCACTCCCAAGTCGAAGAATGAAAAGCAAATGGTATCCGCCTGCGTAGTGCACTGCATATCATAGCACGAATAGTAGAAAGTCGCTTTGCTCTGCTGCTCCAAACGGTTATTGTCTGCCGTAAGCAAAACTACATTCACTGCATAGAAGCAATCGGAAGCTCCGAATATCCGAGCAGGAATATCTACCGAGGCTTTCCCGGAAGCATCCAGTTCCGCCTGCACGGACATCAGTGTATCGGGCAAAGAAAGTATCTGCGCATACGACTTCAGTACCTGCTGTCTGCCCACAGTCACTTCTACATTCACCTCCCGCAAAGGAAGTCCGTTGGCATCCGTTGCACTGATATCCATGCGGTTACTCTGCGGTGCATATTGCACATTCGAAGCCAGCTTCACCAACAACTTGTTTCCGTTCAGTTCGTAGTCTTCATATTTGAAATTGGTGGAGGCTACGATGCGTCCCCGCTTATCCCGAAGCTGTACAGTATATCTCTGATCGAGCTTCAGATTCAATGAATCCGCCAACAGGAATTCTCCGGCGAAGCCTCCCGGATGGTAAGGGACGACGGACATTATCTTCTTATAGTCACGCCAGGAAGAACCGACACGCATCCACAATGAAAGTTCCTGTTTCAAAGGGCGTTTATGTTCGGAGAGAGCATAAGACTTGAAACGGACAGTTTCGCCCGGTCTGTATTTATTCTTGTCAGTAATCAGGTAACTATAAAACTCCGGTGCATCTTGCCGGTCATAATCATTTTTATACCAGGGTGGTACAAGGTGTTTCCTCAAATCGAATACCGCACGAAACTTATCCACTTCAACCGTCAAAATGTGCTGTTCTTTCTGGGACCAGTTATCGTCAGTATATGTCTGACTGTCTTCATCGTAATAAACAACCTTGCTGCCTACCCGCACTTTGGCATCTTTCCTGATTGTTCCCCCGGCATCAACCACCTGCAAGGTAAGTACACCATACTCCTTGAAAAGGAAAACATGAAAAGGAATCACCGGAGCATAACGGTAATGAACTTCGTTCCGCTCTACATCAGCCAGCAGAAAATGCCCTTTGACCGGAGGGTTGTTCCAAGTTTCCGTGAAACGGGCAAAAGGAGTCTGCTGTATTTTTTTCCACTGTTTCTGTCGGAGTTTGCCTTTGAGAAGTTTCAAGGCCTCTTTGTTGGTCAGTTCGAAAACGATCGTTTCGGAAGAGGCATCGTCCCAGAGCATCGGTTGTCCGAATGCTCCATTGGCAAAAAGCAGGACTCCCAATAACAACAGGCTCTTTAGCTGGCATAGCATTGTGTTCATGGTATTCGATAAATAGATAGATTGAGAACAAAAATAGAAAATAAAACTGTGAGTATGCTATAAATCACCCGATTATTCGCAATCTTATCCTCTGAAAAAAAGTAAAAATAGTCCCCATACTTACCCAGGAAACCATTAACAAACGTATAAAGCGTGATACAAACACTTAATTGATGTTATAAAACATCTCTTTTTATTTGGATTATTTGCAAAGTTGACAGAAGTCCGTATCTTTGCAATGTGTTTTTCATAGTATTAGATTTAAGGTTAACAAAGGTTGGAGCAAGGCGTTGCTCCTTTTTTTATGCCTGTATCTTTCGTACGTACAAAAAACAAGAGGTACACCCCCACGAAATGAAATATACCTCTATGCTTACTATCAATAAAAGAATTACATCAGTCTATCTTTCAAAACCTGCGGAAGTTCGGGCATCGCACCGCTCTGTGTGCAGACATAAGCAGAAACCTCGACAGCCAGTTTATGCGCTTCGGGCACCGGTTTTCCATTGAGAATGGAAGCACAGAAAGCAGCCGTAAAAGAATCGCCTGCACCCACTGTGTCGGCAACCGGTACTTTGGGCGTCTCCTGGAAAGAGACAACGCCCGGAGTGAACACATAGCTGCCATTGATTCCACAAGTGAGAATCAGCATCTTCAGGTTGTATTTTGCCAACAGAATCCAGCATTTATCCTGCAAATCGATACCGGGATAACCAAACATACGGCTGATAGTCACCAGTTCTTCGTCGTTTATCTTCAGGACGTTGCAGCGGCGGAACGATTCACGCAATACCTCTTTTGAGTAGAAATCCTGGCGGAGATTGATATCAAATATCTTGAGCTGTCCGTCTATATCGGGCATCGTATCCAGAAAGCGATTGATAGTGGCACGGCTCACGTCATTACGTTGAGCCAGCGAACCGAAGCAAACAGCACGTGTGCTCAAGGCCAAACGTTTCAGTTCATCCGTAAAGGGAATGTTATCCCACGCCACGCCCTCTTTGATTTCGTAACAAGGCACGCCCTCGTCATCGAGCGTCACCTGCACCGTACCGGTAGGATAGTCTACCTGTTCAATCTGCATCTTCAACTTCTTCTCGTTGAATACTTTCAGAATTTCTTCTCCCAGTTCATCCCTGCCTACGGCACTCACTACACGACTGTCAAAACCAAACTGTGATACATGATAGGCAAAGTTTGCCGGAGCACCACCGATTTTCTTTCCTTCGGGCAACACATCCCAAAGTGCTTCGCCCATTCCTACAATTATATTATTCATGATATACTGGTTTTATTGTTTCCAAAGTTATAAAATTATTTTCTGATACGGAACGTATAATACAAGAGATAAAGCACGCCCACCGTCATTACGGCGATAGCACCATTCTGTCCCATGGAAGTATCCGAAGCCACTCCCATTGCCAACGGAAACACCGTCCCGCCGAAAAGTCCCATAATCATCAAGCCGGAAACTTCGTTTTTCTTACCCGGCAGATAAAGCAATGCCTGCGAGAAGATAACGGAAAACACATTGGAGTTGCCGAAACCAATCAAAGCGATGCAAGCATAGATAATTGCCTTTTCATGGAAGATAAACAAACCGATCATGGCAATCAACATCATCACCACACTAATGCCGAAGAAAGATTTCGGAGACATCTTACGCAAGATGAAAGAACCCAGAAAGCAACCTGCCGTACGGAAAATAAAATAAAGACTGGTTGCAAAAGCAGCATCATCCAATCCCATGCCGATGCGCTCCATCAAAATCTTCGGGGCGGTAGTATTCGTACCTACGTCAATGCCGACATGACACATGATACCAATGAAACAAAGCAGAATAAACGGTTTGCCAAGCAGGGCGATGCATTGTCCGAAAGTAGACGGTTTGCCCTCTTCTTTTTCCTCTTCAATTTGTGTGACATTGAGCAGAAGAATAGCAATGACAGCTACAATCATATAAATAGGGAACAGGATGCGCCAGCCTAGATCGAAAGTCGGAATGGCCTGTGTCGCTCCCCACATGGCGATGTAAGGTGCCAGAAAAGAAGCAATGGCCTTCACAAACTGGCCGAAAGTCAGACTACTTGCCAGGCGGTCGCCACGCACGATATTGGAAAGTAATGGATTCAAAGAAGTCTGCATCAACGCATTTCCGATGCCCAGGAGGGAGAAAGAAATCAGCATCAGCATATAGCTGTCGCCGAAAACGGGTAGCAACAGAGAAGCGAAAGTCACAATCAAACTAAGCAATACGGTTTTCTTCTGACCAATGCGGCTCATCAGCATGCCGGTGGGTACGGAGAAAATCAAGAACCAGAAGAATACCAGTGACGGAAAGATATTCGCCTGTGAGTCCGACAGACCAAGATCTGCCTTTACGTAATTGGAGGCAATGCCTACCAGGTCAACGAATCCCATGGCGAAGAAGCAAAGCATCACCGGGATTAGTTTGGAGAGGGAAGAGTTTTTACTGTTTTCCATTATTTTATCTTTTATATGATGAATTCTGTTTCCATAGGGCGGAGCACATAACCCTACGGCAATTATGCATCAGTCCTTTATATAGTTGGTGTATCTCCCGTTCCTTGTTACTTTAAAGCTACGGTCTTGTTGGGTTACCACGGCCGTGGTAGCTTCTTCCCACGGCTGTGAAGAGTTCTCACCACGGCCGTGGGAGGATCTCGTCACGGCCGTGACGAACTAACAGAACCGTGGCTTTGAAGAAAGTGTCTCCGCACTTTAGTAGAACTCTTCCACTAGGACAGACGTACTCTTCCATAAGGAAAGAAGTATTCTACTCCAAAGAAACGAGGAAAGAGCGCATAGAGTAAGGAGAATGAGCTTATTTCTTCAACTTGTAGATCACAAACGAATCTACTTTATACGCTCCTCCTTTACTGTAAAAGTCGATATGAGTGTAAGGTTCCGACGGGAATACCTGATTAGTCATCACAAAACGTCCGCCATCACCAAAGGCTTCCACACTGGATTTATCGACAAATAGACGGAGTTTCAATTCGTCTTTTCCACTTTCAATGGCCGTCCAGGTCAACATTGGGAAGTTCTCATTGAAACCTACATCTCCGCTCTTGCGGCGGTCCATCGAGAATTTCTTTTCTTTCATGTCATATTGCATATCCACTTCTTCGCCTTTGTCATTGTAGAGACGGAAGCCGATTACATCCGCATGTTGATTTTCGATAGTCAGTTCTATTTCGTATGCCCCCTCATTGCCGGCAATCATGTCTTTGATGGTACGTGTTCCGTTCACTTTAAACGAGCGTTTCTTGGAGATGTCACGCAGTTTCAGCAGTTCGGGAGAGGGAGCAGACTGAAGATAAGTTTCGCCATCTACGGTGAATAGGCTCAAATCGCGAGGAACAGAGTTCGGACTACGGTATTGAGAGGTAGGAACATCGTTTGCATATTGCCAATTGCTCATCCATGCGATAGCGATGCGACGGTTGTCGGGAGCATCGCTCCAAGTCACGGTAGCATAATGGTCTTTCCCCCAGTCCATCCATTTGGTTTTGGAGGGTGATTCGTTTACAAATTCTTTTCCGTTGAACGTTCCGACAAAGTATTGGGTGGCACTTCCTCCGAAAGGACCTCCGGGATTCAAATTACAAAGCAATACCCATTTCTTTTCGTTCGTGCCGTCTACTGGAAGTTCAAATAAATCAGGACATTCCCAAACACCGCCATGTGCACCTTGTCCTTCACCGAAACTACTTTCAAAGGCCCAGTCTTTCAGATTGGAAGAAGAGAAAATTTGCATTTCCTGTCCTACTGCCAACAACATAATCCAACGTTGAGTCTCTTTATGCCAGAATACTTTCGGATCGCGAAAATCACGGGCATCAGACGTCAATACCGGATTATTTTCATATTTTGTAAAAGAACGTCCATTATCTGTGCTATACGCAATGCTTTGTACTTGTCGGTCACTATTCTGCGTATAAATTGCAACAATAGCACCCGCACCGAATCCGGCAGTATTATCAGTATCTACTACGGCCGAACCGCTGAAAATTGTACCAAGCGCATCAGGAGTAATAGCATCGGGACGATGTTCCCAATTTATCAGGTCTTTACTGATTGCATGTCCCCAATGCATATTGCCCCATTTGGAGCCATAAGGGTTGTGCTGGTAGAAAAGGTGATATTCACCATCTTTATATACCATCCCATTGGGATCGTTCATCCATCCATAAAGAGGTGAGAAGTGATAAGTAGGACGGAACTTTTCACGATTGCCCGTATCGAACGTGTCGGACAATTTCATTTCTTTGCAGCAAACAGCGGAAAGTTTACCCCGTATCGGATCATTCGAACCTAATTTAAATTTCAATAATATGTTTTTACCTGCATAGTCCGAAAGATCCAGTGGAACAAAATAGTCCACTCTGTTCACTGCCAGGCGAACATCCGCAACGTTCACCTCTTTATTATTAACGATCATGCTGACACGTACATCAGGCATAACCTCCTCTACGGGTAAAAGCAAATAACGTTGATTTGTATTTATATGTACCAGGCAATGTCCTTCACCCAAATCTTTTATTAATAAAGAAGAAGTATCGGCTGAAGCATCCGAAAATGAGAAAATCATCATAAGCAGAATTGCCAAAAAGGTCTGTACTTGTTTAAACGAGAATAATACATTCATGTCAGATGGTATTAGAGTTAATTATTAATATTCATTGTCTTCTATTTGTTACCATGCAAAGATAGGCGTAACGGATAGTTACACCTATCACTTTTGTTTCAGAAGATAGAAAAAATGTTACCTACCTATTTCTTAGCGCTTAGATAATGCAATATATTTTTCGTCATGAGCACAATATTATCTTGATAAACGTTAAGATTACTATTCTGATTCCATTCATAAGCAGCGAGCCCAAGGGCTATACATGTACCTTGATATTCCGCTGTCGAAGCAAATTCCACCATTCCGGCACAACAATAATCCGTCACGTGTCCCCACGTTGCTAAAACGGTAGCATTGTTTTCTTCTTCAAATGCCTTTACTATATTCCCTGCATTGGGATAAAGACCGGGGAAACCATAAGAATTCAAGTCCCACATACAATTATGGTCTTCACGTCGTCCGGGACCGATCAGCGGGAACGTTTCATGAGAGAATTGGTCGGAAGTAACCATACCGGCAAACACTGGATGACTCCGATGATCATACTCCATTCCGATGTTGGCATTAATCGTCCAAACGTCCGCGCCATCTCCTCCTTCACCATCTGCAAATATCCCTGGAGCCCGTTCGGTACGCCCCAATGGTACAACCAACTGAGTCGCATGATTACTCAAGAACAGATTCCCTCCATTCTTATAATACGTAGTCAAGACAGCGATCGCATCAGTAGACAAAGGTAACTTATCCCATCCGGCTCCAATGCCTACACGGTCTATATGCACCCAAATAACATCGTAAACAGAAAGATCTTCACTAGTCAACATGGCAGGAGTGACAACTTTACCATTCACAAACTGTTTCTTGAACCATGCATAAGAGGCTTTTTCATCATCATCTTCTATCTCTTCGGGACTATTATACGTTATCACATAAGCTGCATTTGTCAAATCAAGCCCGGACGGTTTCACCTTAATATTTTCTTCCGTTACTCCGCAATCTATCACTTCGGATAATTCGCTGATATAAAATACTTGATTACTGTTTTTATCTTCTATCGTACAATCTGCAAAACGATTATTTTCTCCTTCCGCAGCATTCACTGTAGTGGGATTTTCTATACCTTCACTCCAAGATACATTTATGGTGTTCGACGTGAAATGATTGTATTCACCTTTCACATGAATTACTCCATAGTCGGCTTCTTTGCCATTGAGTTGATTATCGCTCTGGTTTACCGTGAACAAGTTATCACTTAACAAGTTGTTTTGCCCGCTTAATTCAAAGAAAGTCATTTTGTTTCCGGTAAATTCATTATCCGAAATATTCACTCGGCTACAGCCAGTAAAGTTGGCACACCAATCGTCATTCGCCGTTAGTTTGTTGTGAGAGAAAATCAGATTGCTTTCTCCCGAAATACGTGCAGCCACACCGCCTTGCGATGAACCGAAAGCAGAATTGGTCACCATATTTTGTATACCACCATTCATTTCAATGCCATTCACAACATCGGTTGCATCTATCCGGGCTAATGTAATGGCATCACATCCTTGGAGTTTAACGCCCTGATACATATTTTCCATCTTAATATTGAAGAAATGCAGGCGGTCATTGTCATGCTCTACATAGATTCCGGTTCCTTGGTGGTCGGCTTTCCCCACAAGAGTAAGTCCGCTTACCTCCACCCCGCTAATACGATTTTTACGTCCGCCTATATCGGCAACAGGAGCCACATGCAATGCATATTCGGCATTTCCAAGTACCAAACGACTGCCTTTAGCGTCAGCAACAGGAACAACCGTTTCATCATTCACACCTTTCAGTGTTACGAAATTGCGTGTAAGCTGAATGGGACTATCCAGGCGAAAAGTCCCTTCGGGAATAAGTATCGTTCCTCCTTCGGGCGGGAGATCGGCTATAATAGCATTTATAAGATCTGCACAATCGGTAGATCCGTCAGTCGGAAGTCCGAATTGCGTTATATCTATTATCTTCTGACCTTTACATTCATCGCAAAGCGCATAGGTATCATCATTACTGCAAGATGTGCCCAACATCAGGAACAATCCGCTTATCAAGAATTTATTTATTTTCATGGTGTTACTATATTAATAATGGTATAGGATGAGGAAATTATTCTATTATGCTCACCTTATCAGATGATACACAATTAGAGACTTCAGTTTCTGTGTTCACCAAGAATACCCGATAGCTCTCCAAATTATCTATAAAGCAGTTCTTGAACACGTTGCCTGTTCCTTGAGTGGCATTTACAGCCACAGCATCAGCATAAGCCCATTCACATGACAAACTGTTGGACACAAACGTATTGTTGTTACCTTTTACGTTGATTATACCAAAATCCTCGCCATGGTCGAGCATTTGATTCTGAACTGCTCCTGTAAGCCAAAAGATGTTCTTATTTACCCGATTGTTATCGCCACTCAACACAAGAATACCATTATAGTAGCTTTTGAAATTATTACCTTCAATAACACTATTATTGCAATCATCAAGCACTAAATTTTCACGTCCATCAGGGTAGACCTGATTATTAAGGAATGACAGTTTGTTCACTCCCTGCGCTTTACAGGTTATGCCAGTGGGCTGTGCACCTAATTGGCAATTCTTTATAATCATATTCTCACCACCAATCAGTTCGATACTATTAGGAAGTTCACATACCCAGCAGTTGACTATCTGCATATTCTTTGCCTGTTCTATCTTGATGCCGGTATGCAGATTTATGCCAATAATATTAGAAAGTATTCCATTATCGCTCGTGCCTGTAAAATGTATACCGATGTTCTTGGCTTCCGTCCCACCCGACACCATCAGATTCATAATCTTTAACCCCTTCACGTCTGTTTCTACTTTTATAGCTGCTTCGGCATTGCGGGCAACCAGTTTGCTTCCACCACCAGGTCCCAGCAGATCGTTGATTCCATTCACGTCAATATTGCTGCGCATACCGGGATTTAATCACTTAATCGTCACATTGTGCTTATTAATCACAATGGGAGCATCAAGTACAAAATCACCTTCGGGAATAACCACCACTCCCCCTTCGGAAGGTAAGGAGGCAATTGCACTATTAATGGCTTTCGAACAATCTGTCTTTCCATCACCAATAGCTCCGAATGTGGTAACATCACCTTCGATTTCAGTATGAGTGCCATAACATAACAGGTTATCATCACCGTCGCAAGCTGTGAACAAGCACAGACAGAAAGTGCTAATTAAATATCTCTTTAGTTTCATCATATCTATATTTAAGGAATTCATATTAGTTAAACTTACCATATCCAGGGTTCTGCACATAATTACCTTCAGAGAAATTATATTGCGCATTGGGGATAGGCAAATATTCATCTCTGCCACGGACGAATCGAGCACCACGGTAATAAACACGTTTGTTTTGCTCCACACCAATGTAACTGTTCATAGTTTCCGCAGCAACACCCCAACGTACTAGGTCGAAGAAACGGTCCCCTTCCATAGCAAATTCCATGCGGCGTTCCCAACGTAGTGCTTTGCGGGCTAATTCTTGATTCCAGCCTTCAGAAGGGTATTCACCGATCAGGTAATTAGCTGCATTCTGGTCTGAATCCTTAAAGTCTTTTACATAAGGACTATTCTTGGCACGCAGACGAATACGGTTAATGATTTTGCGGGCTTCTTCCAGTCCGGCAGTTTCACCTATTTCTATCAGCGCTTCAGCCTTCCACAACAACACGTCGGCATAACGGATAATCTGCCAATTGAGATGGGAAGCCCCCCAAGGCCAACCTTGGAACATCTCGTCACTCTCCGGAGAAATATAGAAGCGTTTGGTACAGTTGAAACCATATTCGCCACTGTTACGCACCCAATTTGCTTTACAAGGCTCGGCAGTATATGTTTTCCAAGTAATGCCCGGACGACCGGTTACGAAATCCAAACGAGGATCTACAGTTGCGTCAACATTAGTGAGTTCACTTCCTTCATATATTCCATAGTCATCGACGTTGAAAGTATCAAACAAAGGCAATCCATAGGTATCTGTCTTATAGGCATTGATTAAGTTTTGGCTGGGCAAGAAAAATCCGTCACCACCATAAGGACCTTTAGGGGCGTTGAGCAAATTACTCCAGTTTATATTCCCGGCACCATCGGTTTCATCATCCATCGAATATTGTACGGCAAACACAGACTCTACTCCATTCTCATATTCCAATTGATCGAGTTTCTGAAAATCATTCAAAAGATCATACGTCTTTCCTTGTGCACCCACTTTGTCGCAAAGAGTCACCACTTCAGCCAGCAACTGCTTATCAATAGCAACCACTTGGTTATTGTCATCTTGTTGATAGGCCTGATAGAGTATGGCTTTAGCGGCATAGGCATAGGCTATGTTCTTTGTGATACGACCTACTTGAGATTGAGTATCAGGCAAATCGTCGGCAGCATCGAGAAATTCCTGTGCTATTTTACCCAAAAGTTCTTCACGGGTATACTGGTTGTTGGGGATGTACTTATAGTCATCATTTTCCACATTTTCATCAAAATAAGGCACTTGCTTGAAAAGGCGAACCAGTTCGAAGAAGAAGTGTGCACGAATCACCTTCATTTCAGCCTTACGACTTTTAAGTATTGACAAAGAGTTCTCGTCAAGCGTGTTCATTACCCTCAATGCGCTGTTACAGCGTTGTAAACAGCAATAGAGTTGAAACCATTTTTCGTCGGCATTACTCCATGTAGCATCTATTTTAAAGGTTTCAAGCAGCGTGCAAAAGTCACCGTCATTTACACCGCCACCGCCTTTATAAGCATTGTCCGAACGTACTTCGCCATACGTCCAATTCGTCATTGGTACCCAATGCATCTCACGATTGGGACCTTTCAATCCGGCGTAAGCCGAAGTTACCAGGAGTTCCACACCGTCAGCCGATGCCAACAAATCGTCATTGAGTGTACCCTGTGGTTTAATATCAAGAAAACGGCTCTCATTGCAACTTGCCAATAGTGCCATAACACCTGCTGCAAAGATATATTTCAATTTCATAATGTTCTGTATTTAGGATAAAAATTAAAAACCAAGTGATAGACCGAATGTATAAGTGCGAGGCTGAGGATATGGATAGCCCAGTCCTTCAGGGTCGGCACCCGTATAATTAGTCAGGGTGAAAACGTTCTGTGCTTGCAGATACACACGCAAATTGGAAAGACGTGCTTTTTTAATCCACTTATCCGGGAAAGTGTAGCCCAGCGTTAAAGTCTTCAGCTTCACGTAAGAACCATCTTCGATAAAGAAAGTAGAACTGCGTGTTTCTACATTATTGTCCACCACAGTCAGTGCAGGGATGTCACAATTATAAACTCCGGTTTGCTCATAATCATTCCAAGCATGCATTGCATCCATCAGACGTACAGAGTGATTACCTGTCCAGCCTTGGAATAGGTCGGTATAAAACTTAGAGTTATTCCATGCATCGCGAATCATACCATTGAAGAATGCGGAAAGATCAAACCCTTTGTAAGATGCACCGATATTTAAACCACCGATAAATTTAGGTTGATCGCTACCTTGCCAATCCATATCGGCAGTATTGATGACGTTGTCACCGTTAAGGTCTTTGTAGCGAATACGTCCCACACCGGGAGCTCCAATCTGTACATCATATTTGCTTAGATATTCATATACCTCTTGCTTTGTTTTGAATACACCATCGGCTTTATATGACATCCATGAGCCATAAGGTTGTCCCACAATGGTTTTGTCCACACCGTTACCACCTCCCCAGGTATATTTGATAACATCCGGAAGTTCGGTAATTTCATTCTTATAATAAGAGATGTTGAACGAAATGTCATACTTGAAATCCTTTATTTCATCCCGCCAAGTAAAGGTTGCTTCCACCCCGCTGTTATCCATACTGGCAGCATTATACCATTTATATCCACCTTCGCCAATCACACCTATATAAGGTTTTTGAATTAGCATACCAGTGGTCTTCTTTTGAAAATAGTCCAGAGTCAAGCCCAAACGGTTATCAAAGAAAGCGGCATCAATACCAAAGTTCAACTGCTTGGTCTCTTCCCACTTCAAGTCGTTGTTACCCGAACGATCTTTCTGTACACCGGGTACGACTGTTGCACCATCACCATTGAAGTTGTATGAACCATTGGACATGTTAGTGTAATAAAGGTTGTAAGTAGCATTGTTGTCAATCTGGTCATTACCATTAATTCCCCATGATGCACGTAATTTAAGGTCTGAAAGCCAGTTTTGCGTACGTTCCATAAATTTTTCGCGTGACATTCTCCAACCAGCTGATACAGAAGGAAAGATGGCTGAATTGTTCCCTTTACCAAAACGTGAAGAAGCATCACGACGCACCGTTCCTGATATGAGGTACTTATCATCGAACGCATAGTTCACCTTACCAAAGTAAGAAACCATAGCATAAGTAGAAGCATTGTTACCCACACTTTTTCCTTCAGTCACAGTGTCCAGATAGCGATAGTCAAGGTCTTCTATCACCAATCCGCGACCATACCCCTGCAAATGCTCACCATTTTCTTTCTTAGCTTCGGTTCCTATCACAGCACTGATATTATTCTTCCCGAAATCTATGCTATAATTAGCCGTGTTCGACCATACCCATTGTACACTATTATCCTGTCGTACGGTCAGTTCATTTACATCTACCTTCCGATCGGCTTCGCTCCATTTTGGGACAAAGGTTGAGTTGAAACCGGTAGTATAATTCAAGCCAAATTGGCTCTTCAATACCAGATTTTTAATAGGCTCTACTTCCAAATAAACATTACCAAAGATACGCCAGCTTTTGTGACGATTATTGGCTTCGTTGTCCGTCAAGCGAATGGGATTCGGTTTATCTCCCAATATATCCACATAACCACCGGCGTACCCTCCGTTTTCATCGTACACAGGAATGGCCGGATGCTGCGCAATAACCAATTCTTCTATACCGGCAGGATTAAGATGTTCCAACCAATGGTTCACCGAGATGCTTTCTCCCACACGTACTTTACCATCCACAAAGCGGAAATTAGAAGCTAAACGCGAATTAAAGCGTTCGTAGTCTGTATTACGGCAAAGGCCATCTTGATTCATATAGTTTAAGGTAAGAGCCACATTACCATCCTTAAATCCTTTAGAGAGGGAAAGGTTATAATTCTGCATCAAAGCCGTACCAAATATCTCCTTTGCCCAATCAGTATTGCCTGACTTTATCTTCACTCCATTCTGGTCGAAATAATATTCTTGCAGTTGGGCTTTTTCTCCATTTCCATAGACAACACTGTTTGGATAAGTTCCAAAAGTATTTTTATAGGCCTGCCAATAAACATCGCCCCATTGGTAAGCGTCAAGCATATCAATACCACCGGCAAAAGTCTGGGCAGTGAGCGACATATCAAAACTTACCTTTACATCGCCTTCCTTAGCACGTTTTGTGGTAATGATAATGACCCCGTTAGCAGCCTGAGCACCATAGATCGCAGCAGACGCTGCATCTTTCAACACCTGAATGGATTCGACATCATTGGAAGAGATGATAGAAGCTACATTGTCATGCGTCTGAACACCATCTATCACATAAAGAGGGGAAGAATTGTTAATGGTAGTAATACCACGTAATTTAGTATCCGTGTTTCCACCGCCGGGTTTACCATCAGTTGTCACGTTCATACCGGCTACACGCCCCTGCAAACCTGACATCACATTACCGGTAGGTATGTCTGCCACCTCTTTCATCTTCACTACGGCTACCGAACCTGTCAGACTGGCTTTCTTTTCAGCCATATAACCTGTCACAACCACCTCATCAATCATCTTAGAATCTTCTTCCATCACTATCTTCAAGGAAGGTTTAGCGGCAATAATCACTTCCTTATATCCTATATAAGAAATAGCCAATGATGCATTTGCCGGTACACTAAGAGTAAAGTTTCCGTCTAAATCGGTAATAGTTCCAGTTGATTTAGAATCATTTTGCACTACGGAAGCACCAATAATCGGTTGCCCATCAGTCTTTGAAGTAACGTTTCCCTTCACCGTTATGTTTTGTCCCCAAAGGACTGACATGAAAGTAAACAGGAAACAAACGCTGCAAAGAAGTTTTTTGTTCTTCATAATACTAAGCATTAGTTTGATGTTATTAAATTAAAAGTACGAATTTTATCTTTATCGATAATGCAAATTACGGTTGATTTACGTCAATCGACTGAAAAAAATGTTTCAAAGGCTGTAACATTTGTTGCATAGAACGCTATTTTATAGGGTTTTATACATTATTTTTCTCATCACAAGAATTATGGAGAAGATATTCTCTTGTCAGTGGGAAAATATTACCTTTGCGTAATGATATAAGCTTTTAAAAAGTAGTTATAATTAAAACGATTAATAAAAAAAGTCAGTTACCGATTGTAACCAACTGAAAATTGAACGATATGAAAACAATCTCCAACGAACAACTTACCATTCAAGTATCTCCGCATGGAGCGGAACTTTGCAGCATCTTCGCCAATGGAAAAGAATATCTGTGGCAAGCGGATCCTGCTTTTTGGAAACGTCACTCTCCTGTCCTATTCCCTATTGTCGGAAGCGTATGGGAAAATGAATATCGCAATGAAGGGATTCCTTATACACTTACCCAACATGGATTTGCACGCGACATGGAATTTACGCTTGTTTCCGAAAAAGAAAATGAAGTACATTACCGCCTTATCAGCAATGAAGAGACTTTGCAAAAATATCCGTTTCCATTCTGTCTGGAAATAGGTTATCGCATTCAAGGAAAGCAAATTGAGGTGATATGGAAAGTAAAGAATACCGGCGACAAAGAAATGTATTTTCAGATTGGGGCACATCCTGCTTTCTACTGGCCGGAGTTTGATGCGAACAGTTTAGAAAGAGGGTTCTTCGGATTCGACAGGAAAGATGGCTTGAAGTATATTCTTATTTCTGAAAAGGGATGCGCTGATCCTTCTGTTGAGTATTCCTTAGAGTTGGCAGACGGATTGTTACCATTGGATACTCATACTTTTGATAAAGATGCTTTGATCTTGGAAAACGGCCAGGTTCGCAAAGTCACCTTATTTAATAAGGAGAAACGGGCTTATTTAAGTTTACACTTCAATGCTCCGGTAGTCGGCCTTTGGTCGCCACCTGCAAAGAATGCTCCTTTTGTCTGCATCGAGCCTTGGTATGGACGTTGCGACCGCGCACATTATACAGGGGAATATAAAGATAAAGACTGGATACAGCACCTGCAACCGGATGAGATATTCCAAGGGGGATATACAATTGAAATCGAAGAATAATCGACAATAGCCAACAAGACCCGGCAAATAAAAAGTAGCTGCCGGATTTCACATCTGACAGCTACCAACACCTAATTCTAATCTACAAAACCTAACTTATAAATCTAACCTATGAACCTTTAAGCAACTAATACCCATTGCTCTTACTGAATCTATGAAAATATCTATTGTGTAAACCTCTACCTTATATTATAAACCTAATCGATACGCATTGAATGAATCAACATTGAACGTTCCTCCTTTACTATAAAAACACATACGGTTGTATGGTTCCGATGGAAAAACCAGATTCGTCATTGCTATTTTTCCTCCATTCAGGAATATTTCTACAGAACACTTATCAATAAAGATATCCAAAGCGTATTTATTTTCTTTTTTTATCGGCGCCCAGGTAGCTAATGCGAAATCATCGATATAATTGATCGAAGTCGTCTTTCTACGGTCATGAGCTTCTATTTCATGAGGGACGCTATTCTTTCCGAAATCTACGATACCACTTTTCGTCCGGTCCATTACCAGTCTTTTTTCAGGAAGATTGAAATAGATATCTACCTTTTCACCTTTATCATTAAAGAGACTGAAGCCCATAATCTCCGCTTTGCCGGTAGTAATCTCCAATGCTAATTCATAAGCTCCGTTATTATCAGTCAGTAGAGAATCAATATGATAATCATTGGATACGGTGAAAGAAGGAATCTCCTTGTTTTCTTTCCGCAAAGTTTTCGTCTCTGCCACCGGAGCCGCCGAAAGATAAAGCTCACCGTCTTGTGTATAAAGTCCCAACTCACGCGGTAAAGCATTGGCACTACGGAATTGCTTTGTCGGAACAATATTGCAATATTGCCAGTTACTCATCCAAGGTATGGCAACCGTCCGATCACTTGTGTTCGAAAAACAGACCGTAGCATAATGATCCTTTCCCCAATCCAGCCATTTCGTGACATTTGGCTGATTGTCACAAATAAATTTCGTTCCGTCAAAGTTTCCTGTAAAGTACTGGGTTGCACTCCCTCCGAAATAGCATCCCGGATTCACGTTTACTATCAACGCCCATTTCTTACGATTTATCTCTCCATCTATCGGAAGTTCCACCATATCCGGACATTCAAACTGACAAGGTTGCACTCCGTACCCTTCTCCGAAACTGCTCATATAATTCCAGTCTTTCAGATTCTTCGAGTCATAAAAACGCATTTCCTTATCGGCAGAAACAATCATAACCCACTTATCTTCCGGTTCATACCGGAAAACTTTCGGATCGCGGAAATCTTTCAAACCGTCAGAAGGACAAAGGATGGGATTCTTCTCGTATTTCGTAAATGTCCGTCCGTTATCTTTGCTAAAAGCAAGACATTGGTTCTGCCCGTTTTTGTCACTAGCAGAAGTATAAAAAGCCAGAATACTCCCCGCTCCATAGCCAGCCACATTCTCCTTATCAACAACAGAACTGCCGGAAAAGATATGTCCCAATGTATCACGGGCAATAGCCGGAGGTAAGTGTTCCCAATGCACAAGATCTCTGCTGACGGAATGTCCCCAATGCATATTTCCCCATTTGGAACCGTAAGGGTTGTATTGAAAGTACAAATGATATTCTCCATCTTTATAGACCAACCCGTTGGCATCATTCATCCAACCATACAGAGGAGTATGGTGATAAACTGGACGAAACTTATCTGTATTGGCTGTATCAAATGTATCAGATAGTTTGATTTCTTTCCAGCAAAGTGCATCCTTTGATTTATTACGCACACGTACGGTAGCAGTCTTTGCTCCGGCAGGTAAGGCAAGCGGAACAAAATAGTCCACTTTTGTCTGTGCCAGACGAATATCCATATCGGTATCTGTAGCCTCTCCTGTATCCAGAAGAACCTGACTTTCCATTGCTTCCTCTTCTATAGGAAGCAATATATAATTAGCCGGATAGGTGATGTGAATGACAGTCAGGCTATCACCTTTCTGTTCCAAAGTCAACTTGCTTTTAGTTGTATGGCAATAAGTCAGTCCGTAAGAGACTGCTAATGCAAGTGCCGCACCTTTACATAGTTTTATCCAAGGGGTTGTTTTCATGGCAACAAAGTATTCCTGATTTACACAAGCTTTTAATCAAAATAGATGAAGGCAAAGATAGGGGGTATATTCACCTTCGTCTATAAACTTTGTTTCAAAGGGTATCAATTTTGATACATCACCTTACTATTTTTCTACCAGAATTCAAAACAATCAATATTCATAGGACCGAGTATATGAATTTTCATCATATGAATACCGACTGATAATTGTATGTTTGATACTATAAAATCATCATAAACAGTCCAGTTCCCTGTAGTTGTGACAATGGTCCAACTGTATCCCTCCATCAAAAGAAAGGGCGAACTTTCCATCTTCTTCCACTGTCGTACAAACTTTGACTATAGGGATTCTTATCAATCACCTGAAAAATAAGCTGTCAAGCGTAAAACAAAATCATCCTTATTCATAATATTATCCAAGCCTACAAAAGATGATTAAAAGTCTTTTTTCTCCTTTACTTAAAGGAAAAACAAATATTTTTATGCAATTAATCACTTTTTAATCCCAGATTAAGCCATTTCATTCCTCCTTTTTAATACTTTTCCTTTTACTTTGCCGTTAACTAATAATATCAGAAAAACTATTAATGTACAAATATGAAAAAAAATCTAATCCTATTGTGCAGTTTGCTGGCAAGTTTTACCTTACAGCCCGTACAGACAAATGCACAAACGGCGACTAACAGTCAAAAATTACTCTATCCCTATCCTTTCGCTCCCAGTGAAGGTCTGGTGAATAAAACCGAGAAAGAGCATCGCCAAGAAATTTGTTTAAATGGCTATTGGGATTTCCAACCCATTGCTTTACCGAAAGACTATAAACAAGGTAAAGGAGCAGCTCCCGAATTACCACTCCCGAAAGATGGTAGTAACTGGAGTAAGACACGCATCAAAATACCTTCTCCATGGAATATCAACGCTTTTGGTTATCGTGATCTCGAAGGTCCCGACCACCGTAACTATCCGTCTTATCCGAAAGAATGGGAACAAGTGAAAATGGCATGGATGAAAAAAAATATAACAATTCCTTCCAACTGGACAGGCCGGCAAATCAAACTTTACTTTGAAGCCGTCGCAGGATATTCAGAAGTCTATGTCAATAAGGAAAAAATAGGTGAAAATTTCGATTTATTTCTGCCATTTAGCTTCGACATCACGGATAAAGTCACTCCCGGTGAAACAATAGAGGTGCTTGTAGGCGTGCGCAGCCAATCCTTATTTGAAGATAATTCAACTATCGGCCGCCGTATTATCCCAGGAGGCTCTATGTGGGGATATCACATCAACGGTATCTGGCAAGATGTATATCTGTTAGCTTTACCCCAAATACATATAGAAGATGTATATGTGAAACCATTGGTTGCCAAGAATACATTAGAAATCGAAGTAACCATACAAAACAAAACCAACCGGAAAGCTGACATACAACTGCAAGGCAATGTCAGAGAATGGATAAATTACGCCGGAACGGACATAAACTCCGCTCCCGTTCCCGCATGGACACTGGGTACGGAAGCATTACAGGTCGCACCACGCAAAGTTTCAATTGCAGCTAATGCATCACAGATAATAACACTGCAAGTACCTGTCAATGAGAATATACTACAATATTGGACTCCCGAACAACCGAATCTGTATGCCTTGTTACTTTCTATCAAGGACAAGAAACAAACTATCGACACGAAATACGAACGTTTTGGTTGGCGTGAATGGACATTACAGGGAACCACACAATACCTCAATGGCAAACCTTATGCTCTACACGGAGACTCCTGGCACTTCATGGGTATCCCGCAAATGACACGCCGCTACGCATGGGCATGGTTTACCGCTATTAAAGGCATGAACGGCAACGCAGTTCGTCCGCACGCACAGGTTTATCCTCGTTTTTATATGGATATGGCGGATGAAATGGGAATCTGCGTACTGAATGAGACCGCTAACTGGGCTAGCGACGGCGGTCCGAAACTAGATTCAGATCACTTCTGGGAAGCATCGAAAGAACATTTAAAGCGTTTCGTCCTGCGTGACCGCAATCATGCATCCGTTTTCGGTTGGAGTATCAGCAATGAAAATAAACCTGTTATCCTGCATGTATATAACCGTCCCGAATTAATCCCCGCCCAACAAAAAGCATGGAAAGAATGGCGTGACATTGTACGTCTGTACGACCCTACCCGTCCTTGGATTTCATCTGACGGCGAAGACGACGGTAATGGTATATTACCCGTGACCGTAGGACATTACGGAGACATCAACTCCATGAAAAACTGGATTAATATCGGAAAGCCTTGGGGAATCGGTGAACACAGTATGGCATATTACGGTACACCTGAGCAAGTATCCAAATATAACGGAGAACGTGCCTACGAATCACAAGAAGGACGTATGGAAGGGTTAGCTAACGAATGTTACAACCTAATAGCCAACCAACGCCGGATGGGGGCTTCATACAGTACGGTTTTCAATATGGCATGGTATGCGCTGAAACCACTCCCACTCGGTAAAAAAGACATTACCAAAGCACCTGATGTTAGAGAAGATGGTGTATTTTTCGGTGAGTACAAAGAGGGGATTCCGGGTGTACAACCAGAACGTGTGGGACCTTATTGCACTACATTCAATCCTGGCTATGATCCCACCTTGCCACTCTATCAAGAATGGCCGATGTATAGTGCCTTACGTGCTGCCAATGCTCCGGGCGCACCAGCATGGTCTCCTTATGCCATCATCGACAAAGAGCAATATAAAGCTCACAAAACTACCAATCCGGACAAAAATTATAAGGAGGTAGTATTTATCGGCAATCCAGAAAGCAAAGTAAAACACCTGTTAAATGCACAAGGAGTAGCATTCGCTTCTAAAATCACCACTCCCTCCTCACTGCTTTACATCATAGATGGCAGCCAAGTGTTAGATGACACTACCCAAAAGGAAATACAGAAACAACTCGCCAAAGGTGCAGATTTATGGATTTGGGGAATTACACCGGAAACAGTAGGCAGATACAATGATATTCTACCACTTCCTGTCGCACTGGAACCACTGAAACGTTCCTCTTTCCTACCTGTGCAGAAAGCATGGATGCAAGGACTTAACAATTCTGATTTCTATTTCTGCGAACTTCAAAAAGCGGATGCTTCCAATTATTCATTAAAAGGCACATTCGTAGAAGAAGGGGATATCTTGTTGAACGCTTGTAAGACTGACTGGCGCAAATGGAACAAGCGTCCGGAGGAAATCAAAACTGCCGGAACAATCCGCAGTGAATACGAATGTACGTCCACTACTCCGGTATTTGTTAAATACCAGCAAGGTGCTTCCTCCTTTTATTTAAGTACATTGACCGAATTCGCCAATTCAGAAAAAGGATACAACACATTAAGTATGATCTTAAAAAATGCAGGAATAAGCTATCAGAAGCCAGAAACCAATATTAATGAAGTATTCTTCCTGCGTGATGAACAGATAAACTTCCCCGTAGCAACCAAAGAAAAATTCGTAAAGAAAGATAACGGATGGACACTGGAATTCTACGTATTCAGCCCGCGCCCTCTGGATGACCTGCTGATAGAGCCTAATATGCCAAAACTCTCTCTGATGTTAAAAGCAAAAACTCGTGAATTATTCATTAATGACACCCCCTATACAAGCATATCTCACGACGGACGTAACGAGGTAATCTATAAAGAAATCCCTCTATTGCAAGGATGGAATAAACTGGTTATTAAAATAGGAGACGGAGACCGGAATGATTTCAGCGGTTTCTTTAAATGCGATAACAAGAAGGATTTTCTTCCGACTTTGAAAGCTGCCTTCACAAACCCGGAAGCCAGATAAAATGAAGATAAAAGAGGATTAAAAACGATTAAAAATAAAAGTACCATGAGAATCTTACATTTCTTTGCTACGATCACAGTTGCTGCAATGTTAAGCGGATGTAATAGAGAGCAATCACAAACCACTAACCGGACACCGGTCGACTATGTCAATCCATACATAGGGAATATCAGCCATCTGCTAGTTCCCACGTTTCCGACCATTCAATTACCAAACAGTATGCTTCGTGTCTATCCCGAACGTGCGGATTATACCACCGAATTGTTAAACGGGCTGCCGTTGATTGTCACCAATCACCGGGAACGTTCCGCGTTCAACCTTAGTCCTTATCAGGGAAAAGAGCTTCGTCCGATCATAACCTACAACTACGATAACGAACATATCACGCCTTACTCGTATCAAGTAGACCTGAACGACAACAGCATGAAAGCAGAATATGCCCTTTCCCATCAGTCGGCTCTCTACCGGATCACATTTGAGGCAGACAAACCTGCCTATATCATTATAAACTCCCGTAATGGTTCGATTCATGTAGGCGAAAACTTTATCAGCGGCCATCAGCAATTAAGTGCCAACACCAATGTGTACGTATATATCGAACCACAGGAAAAACCGGTAAGCACTGGCATCTTAAAAGACGGAGTCATCGAAGCCAGCAAAGACAATGCGGAAGGCATCAATGCTTGTGCAGCATGGCGTTTTGCCGATGGTACAACAACAGTCAGTCTTCGTTACGGCATATCTTTCATCAGTGAAGAACAAGCAGAAAAGAATATGCGTAATGAACTGAAAGACTACAATATAAAAAACCTGGCAAAAGCAGGACGCCAAATCTGGAACGAAACTCTAGGACGTATCAAAGTGGAAGGAGGAACAGAAGATGACAAGACTGTATTATACTCTTCATTCTACCGTACTTTCGAGCGCCCTATCTGCATGAGTGAAGCCGGTGGCCGTTACTTTAGTGCTTTTGACGGCAAGGTACATGATGACAACGGTACGCCTTTCTATAACGATGACTGGATTTGGGACACATACCGTGCGGCACATCCACTTCGTATATTGATCGACACCAAAAAAGAAGAAGACATCATTGCTTCTTTCCTGTTAATGGCGGAACAGATGGGAACAATGTGGATGCCTACCTTCCCTGAAGTTACAGGTGACTCACGCCGCATGAACTCCAATCATGCCGTTGCCACCATAGCCGACGCTCTGGCTAAAGGACTGAACATAAATGCGGTGAAAGCCTATGAAGCGTGCCGGAAAGGAATGGAAGAAAAAACTCTTGCGCCCTGGTCGGGAGCCGCTGCCGGATGGTTGGACAACTTCTACCGCGAAAACGGATATATCCCCGCCCTTCGCCCGGATGAAAAGGAAACAGATCCGAATGTACACCCTTTCGAAAAGCGTCAACCTGTCGCTGTCACATTAGGAACCAGCTACGACCAATGGTGTCTTTCTCGTATCGCAGAATTATTGGGTAAGAAAGACGAAGCCGCCCACTATCTGCAATGCTCTTACAACTATCGGAATATCTTCAATAAAGAGACCGGTTTCTTCCACCCGAAAGATAAGGAAGGCAAGTGGATTACACCGTTCGATTACCGTTATTCCGGTGGTATGGGCGCCCGCGAATATTATGGAGAGAACAATGGTTGGGTTTACCGTTGGGATGTACCTCACAATGTGGCCGACCTCATCAACCTAATGGGAGGAAAAGAGCAGTTCATCTCCAATCTCGACCGTACTTTCAGTGAACCGCTGGGACGCAGTAAATATGAATTCTATTCAAAACTACCTGACCACACGGGTAATGTCGGGCAGTTTTCTATGGCAAATGAGCCATCATTACACATACCTTATCTCTACAATTATGCAGGTCAACCCTGGAAAACGCAGAAGCGTATCCGTCAGATGCTGAAAACATGGTTCCGTAATGACCTCATGGGAATACCTGGGGACGAAGATGGCGGAGGTATGACTTCATTTGTTGTTTTCTCTTCATTGGGTTTTTATCCTGTCACTCCGGGCTTACCAATCTACAATATCGGAAGTCCACTTTTCACAAATACAAAAATAATACTCAGCAACGGTTCCGTATTTGAAATCGAAGCCCAGAATGCTTCCGACGAAAATAAGTACATCCAATCGGCTACACTGAACGGTCAAAAATGGGAAAAACCCTGGTTCAGCCATGACGATTTGAAAAACGGAGGTAAATTAGTACTGACAATGGGCAATAAACCTAATAAAGCATGGGGCAGCGAAGACAATGCCGTTCCTCCTTCAGCAAAAGCCAAATAAGTACTGCCCGATTTATATGAAGATGTCGCAAAATAGAATTTTCATTTCCTACATTCTATTTTGGGACATCTTCATATTTCATTAAACGTATGATCGTAATAACAAACGGTAGTTTGAAAGTATTGCCTTATAAATAAATTCTGATTCTTGGGGATATCATACAGTTTTTTGTATTTTTGCACTATAAATAAAGTACTATGAAATATCAACTACAAATTTTGCTCTTCGTCCTGCTTTGCATGGTAGGTAAAGTGGACGCATCTTCTTTGTATGATTATGGACTTTCTCTCAAATCCCATGCAGTAGCTGGAATTGAGAGAACAACCTTGTACTTGGATGATAACCAACCTTTCTCTATAAAAAACGATTTCACGATTTCTTTTCAAATGTATGTACGTGTCAATGAGCATGACTTCGGCTCTATTCTCCATCTGCATACAAACACCAATCAATATATCCGTTTTTCATTTGTCGCAGGTGAAGAAAGACATTTTCCAGCGTTGGTTCTCAATGAAGGCATCGTCAACATTAACAGCCCCATAGAACGAGAAAAATGGCTGGATGTTTCTTTGCACTTGCGTTTGAAGGATAATGTCATAGAAATAGATTACGATAACAAGAAAATATCAGCTATGGCTCCCTTACAAGGAGTGAAAAGTGTTACCGCTTTATTCGGACAAATGCAAAACTATCTGGCAGATGTAGCTCCAATAAATCTTAGAAATATAACCATCATACAAGATGGAAAACAGATACGTGAATGGAAGTTGTGGAAGCATAATGATAATGTCTGTTATGATGAAATAGAAAGAGCTGTGGCACGTGCTGTCCATCCCTTATGGTTAATAGACAATCATATCGAATGGAAACTTGTTCATCAGGCTAAAATTCCGGGAAAACTGAACGTGGCCTTCAATGCCCGTGAGGCCTTATTTTATTTAGTCAAATCCCAATCAATCGAAATCTTAGACGAGAATGGAGTTTTGCAGAACGAAGTGATAGTGCGTGGAGGCTATCCGGCTGTAGAATTCCCCAATCATCTCTTATATGATACTTTAAGCAATAAGCTTGTGTCTTATTATCCCAAGAAAGGCATAATTTCCAGTTTCTCATTTGACACAGAAAAATGGAGTAATGAGATACGCAACACAGAAGAAGCCACCAATTATAATCATGCCAAAACTTTTAATCCGGCAGACTCTTGTTTCTACTTTTTCGGAGGTTATGGTTTCTACCAATACCGCAACGATCTTTACCGGATGAAATCCGGTACTAACAAAGTGGAACAAATAGAATACGAACGTCCCCTCTACCCCCGTTATTCGGCAGCTATGGCTCTAGTGGGCGATGAATTATATATCTTCGGCGGTAGAGGAAACAAGTATGGCAAACAAGAGTTGAGTAGCCATTATTATTGGGGATTATGCTCCATCAATCTGAAAAATAAGCAGTCACGTATAGTCTGGCAACAAAATAATCCCAAAGAAGATGGTACGATAATGGCCTCTTCCATGTATTTCGAGCCATCGGATAGTTCCTTTTATGCTGTTTCGACAAATAAAGGAGGTGTGTTATGGAAGATTTCAATGAAAGATTCCGTCTATACGGAAGTTTCCAAGCCCATTTATAACGAATCAACTTATCAGGATTGTGACTTCAGCCTTTATACTTCTCCGTCACATGGAAAGTTATTCTTAGTATTAGATAAAATACTAAGTAACCACACACATGATGTGGCTATTTACGCCATCAATATGCCTCTCGTAAATGAAATGGATATCCGGCAGTCAACAGTTGAAGAAAGCGCTAACAGCCGATGGCATTTCTATACCGCCGGAGTTTTACTGCTACTTGCATTGGTCGGTTTAGTATTCTACCGTTTCAAATACAGCAGTAAAAAGAAAAAAGCATCTGCAGCCGGGAGGATTATAGAAGAAACTCCCACTGCAACAACTGAAGACAGCCTCAAACAACCAGGAATGTCTGAATCCAGAATCATACCGAAAAAAGAAAGAATACAAGACACGGAATCCGTTTTCACAAAAACGATCAATTATTATGACCGTAGCCGTGCATCTATTTCTTTGTTGGGCTGTTTCAATGTACGCGATAAAAATGGAAATGACATCACATCCAATTTTACCCCCCGTTTGAAACACTTGCTTATTCTGCTGATACTTTATACAGAAAAAAATGCCCAAGGCATCCTAACTTCCAAAACAACGGAAATACTATGGCCGGAAAAAGAAGAAACAGCCGCCCGCAATAACCGTAATGTAAATCTGCGCAAGCTACGGGTATTGTTGGAAAGTATCGGAGATATGGAAGTAATGATAGAAAACAATTTCTTGCGTATAAAATGGGGAACAAATGTTTTTTGCGATTACCACACATTACTTGCATGTACCAAACAATTCGAACAAGTGAAAAGTGAAGAATTGCTCAATAGAATTTTAGAGTTATTGCTATATGGTCCTTTATTACCCAATACCATTGTTGATTGGCTGGACGATTTTAAAGATGCCTATTCCAGTCATTCTATTGACTTATTAAAAAATTTGCTGGATATTGAAATCAGCCGGAATCATCAGGATATGATTATCCGCCTTGCCGACATCATGTTCCTGCATGACCCGCTCAATGAGGAGGCTCTGGCTGCTAAATGTACAGTACTGGCCGCACAAGGGAAAAAAGGTATAGCTCGAAACCTATATGATCGTTTCTGCAAAGAATATCACGACTCGATGGGTGAAAGCTACAAAATCCCATTTGCCGACTTATAAGTCCGGCCGACAATTGCTTCTTAATTAATTATTCTATAAAACAAACCTCCCCCTCTCCTTAAACCACCGATACATATCAAGATGGAGGAAAGAGGGGGAGATTCTATACTTTCTTTATTACAAACGCGAATAATTCCAGTAATATTTTATAGCCCGTTACATTGTTTTCATCCAATACCAAGAAAAACAGCACCTATTTGTGAATGATTATAAGAAAAAAAAGACTTAATTCACATTTAATTGTTTTTTAATTCCCAATTAATCGCGAACACCCCTCTTTTTTTATCGTCTTATAGTTCTTTTGCTGAAAATTAATCTTAAAAAATATAATATTATTATGAAAGAAGAAAGAACACCTTAATCTGATTCGAATGACGAACCTTAAAACGAATTCAGGCTCTCTCATCCGATTAATTCTTAATTTAGTGATTATTCATAAATAAATTCATGAAAAACATGAAACAACGATTTTCTCAGTACATGAGATGCTATGAAAGAAGTCTCATTTTTATTTTAATGCTGTTCAGCGTTTCGGTAGTGCAAGCACAAAACCGGACAGTAAAAGGAACAGTGACCGACACACAAGGTGAGCCTATTATCGGTGCCAATGTAGTGATAGTGGGCGGAACAAAAGGTGTAATAACCGATCTTGATGGCAAGTATTCTATTCAAGTTCCTGAAAACGGTGCTGTATTGAAATTCTCCTATATTGGTTTTAAAACCAAATCATTCAATATAGTAAAAGGAAAGAATGTATTGAATGTGACGTTGGATGAAGATGCTGTAATGTTGGAACAGACAGTAGTAACAGCTATGGACTTACGTCGCGATGAAAAATCTCTGTCTACCGCCTTCCAGAAAATGGACATAGAAGGCATGACCGAAAACCGGGATGCCGGATTTGTAAATATGCTGGCTGGTAAAGTAGCTGGTCTGCAAGTGATATCAAATGGTGCTGCCGGTTCAGCCACAGTACGTATCCGTGGTGCCAATTCCATTTCCGGCAACAACCAACCACTCTACGTAATCGACGGTGTACCTATTATAAATGATGTGACTGGTGGTGAAATCGATTACGGTAACCCTGCTAACAGTATCAATCCCGACGACATTGAAAATATCGTAGTTTTGAAAGGGGCCAACGCATCCGCACTCTACGGTTCGGATGCCGCTAATGGTGCTATATTGATTACGACCAAAAAAGCCGGTCAAAAAAGTGGTCTGGGGATTACGTACTCTACAAATGTACAATTCACAGAATTTTCACAATACCCTATCTATCAGAATATCTATGGCGGTGGGCACATCAACCGTTTTGAAAATAACAAAGCCAACTCATTCAATGGTGACGTAAAGGTTCCTTATGATCCAAATATGCCTTATGGCATCCAACGAATGGAAGGTTACGATAATTCCCGTTCATGGGGTATGCCTATGTTAGGCTTTCAGGTAGTAGGACGCAACGGAGAACTCAAAGCCTATGTTCCTACTCCGGAAAATACAACCTCTATGTACCAGACTGCTTACTCCTGGACAAACAGTGTTTCTATAGAACGGGCCACCGAACATGTCTCTACCCGTATCGGCTTTACCAACCTGCGAAGCGACGACGTACTGGAAGGGTTGAACAAACTTACCCGTAACGCATTCAATGTACGTTCCAATGTGAAGTTGACAAAGTCATTGGATGTCGATCTGAATGGACGCTATACACATGAGCATGTCAACAACCGCTCTTATCGTAACAATTCAGACCGTAACCCTATCTATACACTGATGGATATGCCCCGTGACCTTTCCATACAGGAAATGTATCCTTGGAAAGATGAAAACGGAAAACCGACCGCCCTTCAATTTAAAAGTCCGGTATGGATGCTGAACGAGCTTTCCAACCAAGACAAGAAAGAATGGTTACTGGCCGATGTAACAGTAAACTACAAACTGACCAAAGATCTGAAGCTGCGTTTGAAGGCCGCTCTCGACCTGAATATGAAAGAGGGGTATGAATTCCGCAATATGTACACTCCGGGGGATGCCGACGGATTTTACAAAGAGTTCACAGAGAAAGCTCGTAACTATACTTATGAGGCTATGCTTTCTTACAACAAGACCTGGAAAGACTTCAATATATCCGCCAGCGTGGGTGCCAATTCGCAGGATTTCCTGTTTAAGAAACAAAACTCGGAAGTCGGAACATTGGCTACCTCCGACTTTATTTCTCTTACCAATAATGGCGCCACTATCAAATCATGGCCGGAATATAATGCAAAGAAAAAGCAAGCAATCTATGGAACAGTCAGTGTAGGTTATAAAGATTTCATTTATCTGGATGTTACCGGACGTAACGACTGGTCATCTGCCTTACCTTCTGACAACCGTTCTTATTTCTATTCCTCCTACGGCGTCAGTTTCGTACTGACGGAGTTGGTAAAAAGCATTCCAAAAGATTGGCTATCGTATGCCAAGTTCCGTGGTTCTTATGCCAAAGTAGGTAATGATACCGGTTTCGACCAGTTGCTAAATGGATTCAGTTATAACACTTCTTATCTGGGGGACATGGCGTGGTTCGAAAGTGAAAACAAACGGAAAACCAACACATTGAAACCGGAAAGTACCACTTCATTCGAAACGGGATTAGATCTGCGCTTCCTGCAAGACCGCGCTTCCTTTAGTTTCACTTATTATAATAAGAATACCAAAAACCAAATTTTGACTTCCACCATCAACGGTGTAAGCGGATATGGAGAAGCCTTGTTCAATGCCGGTGAAGTAAAGAACTGGGGATATGAAGTGACATTGGGAGTCGTTCCTTTTAGAAATAAAGATTGGGAATGGAAAGTAGACATCAACTGGGCGAAAAACAACTCAGAAGTAGTTTCACTGGCAAACGGAATGGACTACATGACACTGACTACCGTTCAAAACAGTGTAGAATTACGTATCGTGAAAGGTGAGCCGTTGGTAAGTCTTTATTGCCGTGAGCCATGGAAAACCAATGATGAAGGACAAGTATTGGTGGGAGCCAACGGTCGTCCCCTGTCAGGTGAAGCCAAATTCCTCGCCAGCGTAGAACCGAAATGGACGGGTAGTATCCGTACTTCTCTCCGTTGGAAAGACTTGTCTTTTTCTGCCATGCTCGACATTCGTATGGGTGGACACGTATGGTCGGAGACTGCCTTCCAATCTTCCCGAAATGCACAATCTATCATGTCACTGGGCGGACGTACAGAACATTTATTTGCTGATATGATTCTCAACGAAGGTGACCAGACGGGCTATCTCGGTATTCTGGATTCAAAATATGTACCTTCCGGCAAAAACAACATTTATATGGATGCTTCCCGCCCGAAAGGCATGAATATCCCCGGAGCCGTTTATGACAGTTCCGTACCGGGACTAGCGGGACAGCCTTGCCAGGCATGGATTAAACCAATAGACTATTGGACTAATGATAGTGGCAAAAACGGTGAGCTGTACCTGTATGACGCCTCTTATGTAAAACTGAAAGAGATTTCCTTAGGATATAATATTCCTAAGAATTGGTTAAGAAAGATAGGTTTCATACAATCTATGAGAATTTCAGCCGTAGGCAGAAATGTAGCTATTCTCCACCAGAAAACACCTAAGGGGATAGATCCGGAAGCAACTTCTTCCATGGGAATCCAACAAGGTTTGGAACGAGGTTTCAACTTACCGACTTCCAGTTACGGTTTCGATTTTAAAATAACTTTTTAACAGCGATGACAATGAAAAAGTATTTATATACATTATGTACCGCAGCTCTGTTGGGATTGGCAACATCTTGCGTAGATAGTTTCGACGCAACTAACCAGAACCCCAACAAACTATATCTGGATGAGATTGATATTCAGAAAATATTTCCAGGCACTATCTACAAGTCTCTGGACGTATTATCCGAAATGAATTATAACTATTACGCCTATATGGCACGCTACGTGGTTTCCTGGACCAGCCCGCAAAGTTCAGACAATGTAGGTGACAGATTCTATAACTTCTATAAGAAAGTATTGGGTGATGTAGCTATTATGGAAGATAAATACGCTCAGGACACCGATAGAAATTATTGGGCAATACTGATTACCTGGAAAGCCTACCTCTACTCCGTACTGACAGGCACTTGGGGACCGATACCTATGGACGCAGCTTGTAAAGAGACTTATGGAAACGTATATTACTATAACAGTGAAGCTGAAGCATATATGCAAATCCTCCGTTGGCTGGATCAAGCAGTAGAAACTTTCGACCCGAACGGACCCAAAATGCTGAAAGATCCTTTCTATCCTTCTGCCAGTGGTGACAGTGACATTGAAAAATGGCGTAAATTTGCCAACTCCTTGCGTCTGGACGTGGCTATCCGCATGATGAACATGAAAAAAAGCCCTGAAGCTATCTCTATGGCACGTGAGCAAATTGAAAAAGCGTTGAACGAAACCAACCACAACTACTTATTCAGCTCCAACAATGACAATGCAGCAGGACGCTATGGTACTGACCCCAATGCCGACGTTTCCTTATATTACAACCGTATCCTGAAAGAATTCGATCTGGGCACCAAGCTGGAGACAGAAATAGGCGGGCTGACTTACCCGGCAATGAACGAATACTTCTTCTGTTATATGCGCTCTTACAAAGATCCCCGTTTGAGCAGATATGCGCAAACATCCCGTATCAATGAAACGGGTGATTACCGTGCCGTAGTAAGAGACTCCCTATGGTCGGAAGCAGAACAGAAATACGTACAAGTTTCATACAGAATACCTTTCCTACCCCGCTTCGAGCTGAAACAAACACCGAGTGGATGGATTGTCGGCAAGGATGAACACAACAACAACCTTCAGAGCCTTTATTCAACCGCTTCCGTAAGTATTGAAGGCTACACATATGCTCTGATTCAGCGCGATTTCATCAAACAGGATGCTATGGTGAAACTGTTGACATGGGCGGACGTAAACTTCATGCTTGCCGAAATCCAATTACGTAAAGATGAATGGGGTGTGAATGTTGCATTGCCGCAGAGTGCTGAACAATATTACTACAACGGTATTACTGCTTCCATGAACGAATATAGTGTTACTGCCGGAATCTCCGAATACATAGAACGTAACGGAGTCAAATGGAACACCAACGGACTGGGATGTCGTGACTACCGTGCCTTCTACAAAGCCGATATCAACGGAAAAGGCGGTTATAAAAACAATCTGGAACAAGTATGGAAACAACGTTACATCGCCGACTACTTCAACGGATTTGCCGGTTGGACACTGGAACGCAGAACACGTGTGATGAAATATCCTCCTATTTTCTATAACGGAACTCCGAACAATTACGGGACCTACGGGGCCAATCAATTCGATCCGGTTCCCGAACGTTTGCAATATCCTACAGACGAACGTAACTGGAACATGAACTATTACCGGGAAGCCTGCCGTATGCTACAATCCACTTCACTGGTACCTCGTTCCGACGGAAACTATAATGATAATTTCTTTACTCCATTGGGTATCGGCGGACCATACAATCAAGAAGGTCTATACGAACGTTGGAAAGGCGGTCAGTTAATGTATAATAACGAAATGGTAGCTCATTGGTATGGAGACACCATTGAAGAATTTGTCGAAAACGTATTGGAAGACTATCCCGAGTATGCTTCCCTACAAGGAGAAGAACGCTTAGCGGCAAGTATCAAGTTTGTACGTATAGAAGATAATAAATAATAAAATAAAAAGAAAGACAGTTATGAAACTAATGAAATACATTACGGGGTGCTCTGCCGCTTTATTACTTCTTGCGGGATGCAACAAAGAAGAGGGTCCGAACATCGATGACTACTTCTTGAACTACGAAATTCCGGAAATTCCTGTCACCGAAGATTATCAGGTTGGCATTTTCTACTACAAAGGGAATGATATTACCACCAGGCCGAACGGTGATCCCAACTTCACCCGCTGGGAGCTTCTGACGCTGACCGATAAGGAATTGAGTGCAAAGAATGACTATAATAACCTGACACCGCAAGTAATGCCCGAATCACAAAAAGACGGCTATTTACAGCCGGATGCAGGAAGTCAAAGTTACCGTATGATTCCAATGATACAACAACACGTGGACGATTGCATCGAAGCTGGGGCAGACTTTATCATTCTGCCCGAAGCAGGAGCAGATTTGGGTAAAGGACCCGGTACCGAAATTAATCAAGGTGACTCTCTGTTCATCACCTTGATGTTGGGACGCTCTGGCAGAGGCGGCAAACGCCTTCCGATGCCACACATGGGACAACCGGGTATAGACTTCGTCGACTTGAAAACGATGAAAATTGTGGTTAGTGTTAACTGGAACAACATCGTCGACCTGCCTCCTACACTATCTTCAACCAATTGTATCGAGACTGCAGCCGGAAAGGTATATGATGGTATCACATACACCCGCCAACAACTGCTGAACAACTTCTTCAGCAAAATCGGCTGTTACTTCTCTGACGACCGCTACTACAAAATCGGTGGCACGCGTCCGGTGGTTTACATTAAAAATAAGACTGGTGAAATCTATGCACAAGAATCCAAAGCCATGTACGATGGCATCCGGAAAGCTGTGAAAGAAGCTACCGGCTACGACATCTACATCATGGTGGAAAGTGCCGATGTATGGTGCAACCAGATGCGTTACCAATACTTTTACATGGAAGGCTGCGTAGACGCTGTAGCCAGCCGTAATATGTACGACCAGTCGGAAATGAGCCGCTCTTATATGTATCCGCAAATGATAGACCAGAACTGGAAGTACAACCGTGAGACTGCATTACCAGCATTTGGCGACGGAAGCATGGAGTTCGTTCCTACTGTTGGTCCGGCTTGGAACAAGCTGGTGCAGGATGGTCGCGGTTCTATCGGTAACTCACCGATTGTAAAAAAAGACCCTGCCACATATCGTACCATGTGTAACGTAGCCAAGATGAATGCCGGACGCAACCGTCTGATTCTGGTTGACTCTTACAACAAATATAATTTCGACTCATTCATCGAGCCGACAGTAGAAAATTATGGCAACGGATATGGAAGAACATATCTGGAAATCACCCGCCAGCAATTCAAGAAGAACTAAAATGTTAACTCTTTAATGATAAAAAGAATATGAGAAATAAATATTGGAAATACATATGTCTGCTAGGTTTGGGGGCTTTCTGCTGGACATGCTCTGATGACAATCCGAATGACGGGCCCGACGGTCCCGGCTCTGAAGGTGGACAGGGAACGGAACAGGAAATTGTACGTTCCTATAAAATAGGTACATTGGCTGGATTCGAAGGCAACTTGCGCCAAAAGATGGACAAGCCGTTCACTGACGTTTCTACTATGCACAACCGTTCATTATTCTGCCGTTACGTAGCTTCTGCTTATCCCGAAGCACAAGATGACAAAGCATATCCCGGTCCAATTACCGAAGCCGACTGGTGGGACAACTTCGTAGAAGAAATCGCTTACAGTGGTCAGGATTATGTTGCCATGAACTGTCGTGGTGAAGCAAATCCTGATATAGACCACGGTCGCCCCGACAAACTCCATGACTTGATGGCAGCTATCAAACGCAAAGGTGTGGAACATGAATTCAAGATCGCTATCTTTGATGATACCCCCGCCTCATGGTCGGCTGCACGCAATGCACATAAAGGATACGGATACGACAACAAACCGTTCAAAAATGGTAGCCGCGTAGAGGGTTCACACTATCCGCTACTCTTCCTCGACCCTGAGAAAGAAGATATGAAAGGTGCAAACAACGATTTCCGCAAAGAGATATATTACTACATCTGGGATGCCAACCTGAAACCATCGTTCGAAAATGTTCCGCGTGACTATTGGTTTGAGATAGACGGACGCCCTGTCATCCTATTCTGGAACCCCAATGGATTCCTACAGGACAGTTATCTTAGCGAACTGATGAAGAAAGACCCGGTAAAGTACAAAAGTACGACCGGACTTGACGAAACGAAATCAGATGCCTATCATGGAAAGTTGAGTTATATTCTGAAGTGTATCAGCGACGACTTCAACACCACATTTGGCGTACGTCCGTTCCTCATCATCCAACGCGAATGGACTGACCGGGACTACTCACTGGTGGACTGCCCCTATCTGGATGGTATTCACAACTGGTTTGCCGTTCCTACAATGGATATGGCAGAGGACATATATAACGAAAACTTGCTCTACAACACCTATATTTCCGCTTACAACTTCAAAGGTTTCAGCGTAGGCAGCGGATGTCCGGGATTCGTACAAGGTGATCTAGCTCGTCCGAACTGGCAATTTATAGATGCCGACCACGGCCGTTATGCAACCAAGATGATGGAATCTTTCCTATCCAAGAAGCCTGATCTGGTATTCCTTGAAGGATTTACCGACCTTGCAGAAAACGCTGCATGGTGGCGTAGTTCGGACAAGATCTATTACGATTATCCCAACCAGCGCATCAACCTGCTCCGTAAGTATAGCAATCATCCTTTCCCGACCAGACAGAAACTGGAAGCTGAAGCTTGTGACTACTGTTACCAAGGCACTGTTTCCGGCAGCAAGATAGAAACATCTCTGACGGAAGTGGAAATGAACAATGCTCCCGAACAGGGAGCAGTAAAATATTGCAACGACACGAAGTATAACGGTGGTTGGCATACCAACCTCACTTCCGGTGGTCTGAACACACTGAAATGGAAAGAACTCCCTTTCAGAACCGGAAAATCAACTATCCATTTCCGCTATTCCAGCAATGGTGCTGCCAGCGTACGTTGCCAGATTGGCGATACAATGACAAAAAGCGTAAGCCTCCCCGCAACAGGCAGTACATGGAAAGAAGTCGAAATAGCAGTTTATTCTCGCGATGCACGTGGATATGCCGACTTCAACCTGATAGTGACCGAAGGTGACATCAGCCTGAATTATGCAGAGATTATCGCAGAGAAATAAAGAAACAAGAAAAATGAAATATTTATCAAACTAAAAATTTACCTATGATGAACAAAAGAGTATTAAACAGTTTTCTCTATGGAGCACTGTTGTTTTCATTAGGAACAGGAGTTGT
Organism: Bacteroides sp. L008; assembly: GCF_040812255.1. NCBI lineage: Bacteria > Pseudomonadati > Bacteroidota > Bacteroidia > Bacteroidales > Bacteroidaceae > Bacteroides > Bacteroides sp. L008. The sequence goes on from NZ_JBFNXO010000001.1 coordinate 2,454,464, forward strand.
TTCCTGTAAGGATTACGACTCGGATATTGAAGGACTGAACAACCGTATCAGCACGGTTGAATCTGACATGGATAGATTCAAAGAAAAGATTGAGGCTGCATTGAACGCCAATCTGACAGTACAGAGCTGGTATCCCAGTGAAGACCAATCACAATACACAATTGTATTAAGCAACGGAGACGAATTATATGTACAGGCTTCCAATAAAGCGACTCCTTTCTACCAGTTCAAGGTGGAAGAAGGTACATGGAGATACACCAAAGACAAAGGTGCAGGCTGGTACAAGGTGTTGACATTCGGCACTGAACAGGAAATCCCCGGAACAGATAAAGACCAGTTATACTACGACAAGAGTAACGGTTACATCTACATCCAAAAAACAGAAGGACTGGTGCAAACCACCATCACAGCTGATAAAGACACTCCGATTCTGGCAGAGAACAAAGAGAATAAGACGCTCTCTGTCTATATCTACGGTGAAAACTATATCCTCCCCGTACAGGGCGGTGGTTTCAGCGGTATCAGCTCTATCCTCTTCCAAAAACAATTTGTTTTTGAGGAAGACGAGTTCCTGGAAGCAGCCAGCTATACTAACAAACTAGGTAAAGTGGTTACTGCCCATACAGCTACCGCCAAGTTCAAGATTCTGCCTAAAGACATCGACTTGTCCGAAGCAGACTTCCAGTGCGCGGATATCCACGAATTGAAACTGACACGTGCGGAAGTGCCTCAACTGTTGGTAAATACCAATAAGAAACTGGACGAAAACGGCCTCCTGACCGTAGAACTGACTCCAAGCAACATGACAGCTCCATACTACGGTGCAGTGTTGGAAATCACATTGGACAAGACCACTACCAGTTCCAATTATTTCGTAGTGAAACCGACTTCTTACAGCGCCAGCAACGGTCTGTTTGCTTATCGTGAAACACGTACGCTTTATCAGGACTCGGAATCTCTGAAATTCATCAGCACCGAAAGTCTCGACCTTGCTAAAACAATAGGCTGGGGATTCGGCGAAAGCGGAGAAGTGAAGTTTGTAGACGAACTGGGATTCGGTGAATTGGCTATTGAAACAACTTATGAGTTGACAGAGAACCCAAATAACACATTCGAAGTAACAGATAAAGGTGTGTTAACCGCTAAAGCTGCCAACAAATCAGGTAAAGTGAAAGTGACTTATACTGTTGCCGAAGAAGAATTCTCTAAAGAAGTATTGATTTACTCACAAGATGAATCGACTGCTAAAAATGGTATTGGACTGACAGGTGTAACAGAACTGTTGAGCAATATCGAAAGTCTTTATAAAGGTACCAAAGTCATCAAAGTGCACAATGCTCAAACCACATTGGAAAATATGGGTGTTACTGCATCTAAAGCATGGAAACTGGGTACTCAACTTAACGGTGGCAGCTGGGAAACAATCCCTATGACTACAAATCTCGCAACGATTACACAAGAAACCGAGTTGGCTAATGGTGAAGTATGTCTTTACTATGATGCGGCTCAAAAGGCTAATTATCTATTGGTAGGTCCTCAAACTGAAGGTATAGATGGTGCTAACCTGTTCGCTATGAATGACGAGGGGACAGACAAAGCAGCTTTCACACTCAATGAAAAAGAAGTGGGATTGTATATAGGTAATGTAACTTCGAAGTACGTAGTAGAAGCTCCGACAAAGAAACCTGAATTGAATATCATGATTTACGGTAAGGCTGGTATCAACAATGAAACACCGTCCATACGTTTGGGCGAAAGATATACAATTCCGGGTGTATATGATGAAACGGAAGGTTATCACTTTACTAATGTGGATCTGCGCAAAACGTTATATAACTTCAAACCTGCCGATGCAGAATTCACCATCACGTTGAACAAAAACGATCAGAATACAAAAGTAAAAGAAAGATGGGATGCCAATAATGTAATATGGGATGCTGCCAATTACACACTCACACTGGTTCGTAACAGCCCGCACATGCAGTTATTCCAGCTTAATTTCAATGACAAGAAGATCAATGAAATGAATGAAGCTGACAACGGCCTCAAGTTCTCGTGGACATTCAATGCCGGAAAGGGAGAGGTGAAATCCGAAGGTAATGAACAGTGGTACATCAAAGACCCTGTACGCCAACCGGGAGAGCATACAATTTACATGGGTAGTGATAAACAACCGAATGCAACAGGAGTTGTAAGCAAAGACTATGAAATTAAAGTTTCTGAAATCACCGGTGATGACACGAAGACAAAAATGGCAGACTTGGAAGTAGGCAAGAAATACTACTTGGGGAACTATTTTAAGAATCATGCTTTCTGGACGAATGGTTGTTCTTGGGACGTATATGGCGGTCCGACCGGTCTTACTGGTACCAAGTTGCCTGTATTGCTGAAATATGACTCTGCCGGAAACAAGATTGTGATGACTGACTATTGCAAGAAATATTTCTGCAAACAAAACTATTCTTTGGTTTTAGAGCCACAAGGAAATGAAACGAGTAGCACATTGGACGTAAACAGCGAAGAACAATCTTTCACATTGAAAATTGTTCCGACCACTACTAACTTCCAATTCAAGTTTACCTTTATCAGCGACTACTCCAGTCAGAATATGTTCTTCAGAATCATCGAAGGATAATTCCGGAACCTATTCATAATAGAGTATCGTTATGATATTGAACAAAAACTAATCTATAAATAGCCATGCCACTAAATCGTAAGCTTGTAATCTTCGTTTTTTGGCATGGTTCTTTTTATTTTTCACATGGCATTTATGTCAAATTCATTGCAACATTTAGTTTTTCAATGCAGAGATTTAGTTTTTTCTGTGCATAGATTTAGGATTTTCTATGCATAAAACTAGAGGAGTTTATGCAACGGCATAGTTGTCATATTGCAACGGGACCATAGTCATCTTATAGTAAGACAAATGTCACCTTATAAAGTGCTATTTGTCACTTTATAAGGTGAACAGCAATTTAAAAAGAAAGAGAAACCTATAAAGATACAAAATTAATCAACGAAAAACAAGAGCAAAGACAATTAAGCACATATTAAGTGTACATTAAGCGGTACTTCATTCTAATATTTATTGTCGAACCGTACTTTTATACCAAAATTATTATTAACTTGTAATATCATGAATAGAATCAGCAAAGTATTTCTGGCTTGTGCGTGCAGCGTCCTCTGCATGAACGGACAAGCACAAAGCAATGCTACATGGACAAACGACTTCTCCAATGCCGGAGAAACATTGAAAGTGGTGGGTCGGGGAACATGCAGTATTGCCGACAATGTATTCCGTTCGAAAGGCGCTTATGCCGTATTCGGTCATCCCGAATGGAAAAACTACTCCTTTTCTTTCAAAGCCCGTGCCCCTAAAAATGCCGAACAGGTGCAGATATGGGCGAGCTTCCGCAATTACAACCGTTTCGACCGTTATGTGGTAGGTATCAAAGGCGGACTGCAAGATGATCTTTACCTGATGCGCACCGGATATATGGGTACGGACGAATTTATGGGAGTCCGCCCGTTAGGTTTCCATCCTGTACCGGGAGAGTGGTATCGTGTAAAAGTAGAAGTTTGCGGCAACCGTATCCGCATATTCCTCAACGACGAGAAACAACCACATATTGATCTTGTAGACAAGAATGCCGACCTGGTACCATCAGGTGAAGTTGCTCTGGGTGGAGGATGGATAGAAACTGAATTTGATGACCTCACCGTTACTCCGATGGCAGACGATGCACTGAAAAACGTGAAAGTGGCAGAATATCAAAAGAAGGCCACTCCTGCGGAGAAAGAAAACAAACGCCGCCAGGAACGGGCTTCCTATACTTCCGCCAAACTGGCAGCGCTCACCGGCAGCCGCACAGACATCACGCTGGATGGCAACTGGCTCTTTATGCCCGACTATCAACTGGACAACAAGGATAAGGCTGTTTCGGTACAAACGAACGACCAGGACTGGCACATCATGTCCGTTCCTAACTTCTGGACACCAATCCGTATCTGGCTGCATGGCGAAACGATGCCCTCTCCTACCGGTGCACAACCCAAAGGTGTGTCGGACACCTACTACCAACAGGAAACCGACCGCTGTGAAAACTATACATTCGATTATCGCCGGGTGAAATATGCCTGGTACCGTCAATGGCTGGAACTGCCTGCCAATGTGGAAGGCAAAAATATGACACTGACCTTCGACGCGGTCTCCAAAATTGCCGAAATCTATATCAACGGAACATTAGCCACTTCACATCTCGGCATGTTCGGTGAAATTCAGGTAGACGGCAGCCATTTGCTGAAACCCGGTAAGAACCTGATTACCGTAAAAGTGACACGCAAAATGGATGGAAGCGCATCGGAATCGGCAAATGCCATCGATTTCTTCTATTCTTCCGTACGTGAAAGTGAGCAGGAAGATGCCAAAGTGGAAGTGAACAAAGATGCTCTGCTGAAAGAAATTCCTCATGGTTTTTATGGTGACGAACCTGCCGGAATCTGGCAACCGGTAAAGCTGACGATTACCGACCCCGCAAAAGTGGAAGATGTCTTTATCAAACCGACCCTGAATGGCGCTACCTTCGATGTAACCCTAAAGAACCATGGTAGTAAAAAGAAACAGTTCGACCTTTATACGGATATCATCGACAAAGAAACCGGTGCTGTACTCTATTCGGGATTATCCATACGGAAACTGAATCTCAATGCAGATGAAGAGCGCATGGAAACCTATACGATCAGCGATTTGAAACCTCGCTTATGGACACCGCAGCATCCCAACCTGTACGATTTCAAATTCCGCCTGGTAGCAGATAAAGGAACAGAACTGGACTGTCTGACAGAAACTTCCGGATTCCGTACTTTTGAGGTGAAAGACGGACTTTTCTACCTGAACGGTAATAAATACTGGTTGCGCGGCGGAAACCACATTCCTTTCGCACTGGCACCTAATGATGAAAATCTGGCCAATACTTTCATGCAACTGATGAAAGCCGGAAACATCGACGTAACCCGTACACACACCACTCCGTGGAACAAACGCTGGATGACAGCTGCCGACCGTAACGGTATCGGTGTTTCATTCGAAGGCACATGGTCGTGGTTGATGATTCATTCCACTCCAATTCCAGACCAGCGTCTGATTGAAATATGGCGTAACGAGTTTTTAGGATTGCTGAAAAAATATCGCAATCACCCTTCACTGCTCTTCTGGACAGTGAACAATGAAATGAAGTTCTACGACAATGACAGCAATCTGGAACGTGCCAAAGAGAAATACCGTATTATTTCGGATGTAGTGAAAGAGATGCGTCGCATCGACCCTACCCGTCCTATCTGCTTCGACTCCAACTATCAGGCCAAAGGCAAGGATAAGAAATTCGGTGCTGACTTTATGAGCAGCATCGATGATGGCGACATTGACGATATGCACGGTTATTACAATTGGTATGACTACTCGGTTTTCCGTTTCTTCAATGGAGAATTCCAAAAACAGTTCAAGGTAACCGACCGTCCGCTTATCAGTCAGGAGATGTCTACAGGTTATCCCAATAATGAAACGGGGCATCCTACCCGCTCCTATCAGCTCATCCACCAAAATCCTTATACACTGATCGGTTATGAATCTTATGACTGGGCAGACCCGGCTTCCTTCCTGAAAGTACAAGCATTCATCACGGGTGAACTGGCCGAAACGCTTCGTCGCTCCAACGACCAGGCTTCGGGTATTATGCACTTTGCATTGATGACATGGTTCCGTCAGACATACGATTATCAGAACATTGAACCGTACCCCACCTACTATGCTTTGAAACGGGCTTTACAACCTGTATTGGTTAGTGCAGAATTGTGGGGACGCAACTTGTACGCAGGTGAGAAACTGCCTACACGCATCTATGTGGTCAATGACCGTGAAGACGGTACGGATCTGCAACCGTCCCTGCTTCGCTGGGAAATACAAGATGAAAGCGGAAAGTGCCTGGCAAGCGGCAGTGAAAAGATTCCAGCTGTGAAACATTATGCGCGATACTATGCCGAACCTGATATTCAGTTGCCGGCCAATCTGCCTGCCGACAAGACAAAAGCCAAACTGGTATTAAAACTCACAGAGAACGGTCTGCCAATTTCTGCCAATGAATATGAGTTGTTGCTCACTAATAAAGAGTGGAATGTAGGTCAGGTAGACCCAAACAAAAAGATTGTATTATTGGATAAAGATAACACGAAAATGGTATTTGACTTCCTGAACATCAATTATCAACCGATTTCTTCCATAAAAGAATTGCTCAACAGCAAACTGAAAGCTGACCTTTGCGTTATCTCCGGTCTGACAGCCTGCACTGACGAAGAAAAGGAGCTGATCCGTGCTTATCAGTCAAAAGGTGGAAAGCTACTCTTCCTCAACAGTAAGGAAGCCGTCAAAGCTATATATCCTGAATATATCACGGGCTGGATTATCCCGACAGAAGGCGATATCGTAATTATGGAACGCAATGATGCTCCGGTGTTCAATGACATCGATGTATTGGAATTACGCTATTTCAACAACAATAAACGGGAAATTCCGCAAGCATGTACCGCTACTCTGAAAGTCCATCGCCACAAGAACGTGACGGAACTGGCAGGACAGATGAAAATTCATGCTTACATTGATGGTGGAAAACCGGAAGACCGCATCGAACGAATAGAATCTATGCGTGGACTGACGATGTTACAAATAGCTGACGGAAAGGGAGAAGCAATGATCTCTACCATGTGTACGGAAAAGGCAACGACAGATCCGGTAGCTGGTAAGTTAGTAGTGAATATGATTAATTGCCTGACTACCAACAAATAGGAATAAGGTAGAAAACAGAAATAAAAGAGAGGACAAATGTCCGAAAGGTTTTGAATGAATAAACTCCCTCTTACTTTGCCGTGAGGGGGAGTTTTCGTTTTAAAGTCTTTCGGACTTTCGTCCTCTCTTTTTTATTTCAGAAAGGAAATAATCGTTGTAAAACGAATATCGCATTGTGCAATATTCATCTGATCGTATATCTCTTACCTTTAACAGTATCAAAAGCAATCCGGTCGTCAGCGAGTACTCTTACCTTAGCACCGGAAACTTTCAGACTCTTTGCATCCGGATATTTAAGCATACACTCTGCACCTGCATTAGAAAGTATTTCAATCGAAGTGATTTTCCCTTCTTTCCAGGTTACATCCACTTCAAAGTTTCCCCTGGCTTTCATCCCTTTGAACGCACCGTCTTTCCATACATCGGGCAAAGCGGGAAGCAACTCGATATATCCTCCCTGACTCTGCATCAACATTTCCGCAATCCCGGCTGTACAACCAAAGTTTCCATCAATCTGGAAAGGCGGATGCGCGTCAAAAAGGTTGGTATATACACCACCGAAACGGCCTTGGGGAACAGTCAGTTTCATTGCACTCCGCAATAATGCATGAGAACGGTTACCATCATGCAAACGGGCCCAGAAATTTAGTTTCCACGCTTTACTCCAGCCTGTGCCCTCGTCTCCACGGGTATTCAATGTCACTTTCATGGCATTTGCATATTTATCATCTTCTTCGCTCCTTCCGATCACAATCTGCGAGCCCGGATGCAGCCAGAAAAGATGGTTCGTATGTCTGTGCCCACCGTCTCCGGTAACGTCTTTCGTCACTTCGTCCTTCCACTCCATCAATTGTCCGCCCAATCCTATATTCGGACCGGAAAGTTTGTTCATTGCAGTCTCTATTTCTGCAATCTCCGGTTCTTTATCCTTACCTAACACCTTGCTGGCTTTTATCATCATATCGAACATCTCTGCTATCATAGCTTGTGAGGTGGAGCAACCTAATGAAAACTCACCATGCTCGGGAGAATGTGAGGGGTTTGCCACCAAAGTACCGTCCCGCTCATCCGTCCAAAGGTTATCCACCCAGAAAAGAGCCGCTTGGAGCATGACATCATAATACGCTTCTAAAAAGTCCTTGTCGAGATTAAACTGGTAATATTCCCAAATATCCTGGCACATCCAAATAGCTCCTGCCGGAAAATGATGGGGAGTGTCTTTCTTGGCCGGAGCCGTATTACCCCAAATATTATTTTCATGATGCGTCACCCATCCACGTACATTTCCGCCATCGGGCTTGCAATAATATTGTTGTGCCGTATATTTTCCGCGTGGTACGAGGCTCTTTACATATTCTACCATAGGCAGGTGGCAACGGGATAGATTAGTAGGCTGCGTAGGCCAATAATTCATCTGCACATTGATATTGGTGTGATAGTCGGAATTCCAGGGATTGGAAAGTCTTTCTCCCCACACACCTTGCAAATTGGCAGGCAGAGAACCTTCTCTTGAAGAAGAAATCAATAGATAACGACCAAATTGGAAATACAACATTTCCAAGTATTGATTTTCGGATTCCGAGTTGGTATGGGCATCCATGCCCTTCAACAGGCTGTCCGTAGTTGTAACGGGTATTCCCGGCGGATTGCCCAGATTCAGTTTCATTCTGTCATACAACGAATGGTAATCTTTCTCGTGGGTAGCCAATAAAGTGGTGTATTTTTTATTGGTCGCCTTTTTCAGCGTAGCCTTCACTTTATCCAGCGGTTCTTCTCCAGAGAAATAATGATAAGAATCGTCCATGCATTGCACATAGTTCGTTGCAGCCGACATCAATACGATGATTTCTTTGGCATCTTCTATCTTCAATTTCTTCCCGTCTACTACCGTAATCTTTCCGCCTGTATGTTTCACTAATAGTTGCTGGGCGTATTTCAATCCATTCTTCCAATGATCTCCTACACGCTTGTCACCACTCATCGGAGTAGGATATCCTGTCAGGGTAATCGTATTGTTCAAAGCCCGGATGACCTTGTCGGTATGCAATGACTCCAAAGATATCATACGTGAAATCTTTCCTTTCTTCGAATCCGATGTCAGACGCATCACCATGATATTGTCCGGATAACTCATAAAATACTCCCGTTTGAAGGTTATTCCTCCCTCTTTATAAGTTACCCGATGAATGGCATTGTCGATATCCAGCGTCCGAGTATAGTCAGAATAGGCAGGTTCGGAGGTAGCCGGATTTACAACCTCTACAATGATATTACTCAATGTTTGAAAAGAGCCGAAATGCTCTTTAGTTCCCGCCAGTTTATCTATGAGGTTTCGTAGTTCCGTACCGTTACCATCCCCCTCATAATTATGGGTAATCAATTTTCCGTCTGCGTCAATATAAGCGGAATGATTTGCAGTAAAATCATTCATCTTCTGCTGTAACAGCACACGGGTTTTATGAAGATAACTTTTATTCGTTTCCGGGGTTCCCAAATGCCCTCCGTTATAAGACGGATCTTCGCCAGGACCTCCTGACCACAAAGTATGTTCATTTGTCTGAATAACATCTACTTCCACACCTCCGAAGATCATAGCGCCCATATAACCGTTACCGATAGGCAATGCTTCGCTTTCCCACACTTTTGCGGGTTTGTTGTAAGTAGCTTTCAGGGGTGGCTGTTGGAAACGGGCAGCCATTGTTGTTTCCGCCATCAGGCAGCATAAGAATAGTGCGTTTATACACCGCAAATACTTGTTTTTCATAATACAATAAATTAAAAGTCGGGCTGTGTAAAAGGTACAGTTAATACATCGATTACCCTTTACACAGCCTCAACAACTATGATACAATCTATAAATTAATGACAGTTTGCAGACGAATATCTTTAGAGGAAGCACCGACCATAATGTCGAACGCACCTTGGGGAACGATGAATTGTCCCAATCCTGCATCCCAATAACGAAGTTGCTCTTTATCGAGTTCGATTTCCACCACACGGCTCTCTCCTGATTTTAAAGGAATACGCCGGAAACCTTTCAACTCTTTAATCGGAACGACACCTCCGGTTTCCGGAATCCGCACATAAACCTGTGCCACTTCATCCCCTTTCCTCTTGCCGGTATTCTTCAAGCGGAAAGAAACGCTGACGGTATTTGCACCGTCTTTTACTTTCAAATCGCTGTATTTGAAAGAAGAATAACTAAGTCCGTAACCAAAAGGATAAAGAACGTCTCCTTTAAAATATTTGTAAGTACGCCCTTTGGTTATATCGTAATCATCGAAAGCAGGCAATTCATCCAGAGATTTATAATAAGTGAGCGGCAAACGCCCGGCTGGATTGTAGTCACCAAATAATACGTCGGCAACGGCTGTTCCTCCCTGTTCACCCGGATACCAGGCATTTACGATGGCAGGAATATGTTCGTTCATCCAGTTGACAGCCAGTGAGCTTCCTGCTACCAATACAACGATTATATTCGGATTTACTTTATAGATTTCCTGCAAGAACTCTCTTTGGTCTGCCGGAAGCTGAATATCGTACCGGTCCTGTCCTTCACGTTCTATTGACTTATTGATTCCCATCACAGCAACGACCGTTTCACATTCGCGGACTGCTTTTCCGGCCTCCCCATACAAATCGAGACGGGTCGCTTTTCCTACCTGCGGCACTTTCCATTGTAATTTTGCGATAGCATAATCCCGGTTATCATAGTATTCCGCTTTTAACTGATAATCTTTCCCCGCTTCAAGATAGATGGAAGCAGAGTCTGTAGATACCGCATGAGCCGACCAGGCGTCAATCAACAACTGGTTGTCAATACTCAAACGACAACCATCGTCGGAAGTAAAACTAAAAGTATAACGACCGGAGATAGTCGGTCTCAACTTTCCCGTCCAACGAACGGAAAGCGGAGATTTAGGAAGAAAAGGATCGGGCGCCTGATTGGCAGGCTCAAAATTAATCCAACCTTCTTTACGTACTTTAGGCGTACCCTCCAATGCAGTGTTTTCAAAATATTCTGCTTTCAATCCTTCCGGAAAGTTTTCTCCTTGAATCAGTTCCAAGCCGTCGGCAGCAGATTTCCAGGGTGCATACACTACTTTCACTTGATCGCTTGCCCTGTCTTTTATACCTTGCAAAACGGAAACCGGATCTACTACCGGCGCACCGCTATAATCACCAAACTCACATTTACCGGCATTGATACCTACCACGGCTATTGACTTCACCTTATTAACATTCAATGGAAGCATATTATTCTTATTCTTCAATAAAACAATGCACTCCCGGGCTGCATCCAAAGCAATCTGTTGATGCTCTTTCGAGCCGATCACCGACGGAGAGATTCTAGTATACGGATTTCGTTCAGTTCCATCAAAAAGTCCCAGTTTCATACGCGCTGTCAACACATGGCAGGCAGCCGAATCGATATCGGCATCCGATACCATGTATTGTTTGTAAGCATTCAACAGATATTCGTCATAGACATCATCTCCACATTCCAAATCCAATCCAGCCTGAATGGATAGAGTGGCAGCCGCCTCTTTCGTCTTTACATACTTATGGGCGTTTACCAATAAAGAAGGTCCCCCACAATCGGAAACGACATATCCCTGAAATCCCCAGTCCTGACGCAACACTTTTTTCAGCAGCCAGGCATTTAGTGTACAAGGCACATCGTTCAACGCATTGTAAGCAGCCATGATAGAAGCTGCCTTTCCTTCCTTCACACACATTTCGAAAGCCGGGAAATAATATTCGCGCAGTTGCTTTTCCGAGATTTGCGGATTACAGACAAAACGGTTATGTTCTTCGTTATTGGCAGCAAAATGCTTGGGAGTGGAAACAATCTTCAAATAACGCGGATCATCTCCTTGCAAGCCTTTCACAAAAGCCGTTCCCATCACTCCGCTTAGAAAAGGATCTTCCCCATACGTTTCCGGGGTACGTCCCCAACGGGGATCACGTGCCATATTCACCGTAGGTGACCAAAAGGTCAGTACATCACTAAACTGCTCTTTTTGCTCTCTCCCCTGATCGAGTTCATTCCAACGGGCACGCGCCTCATCCGAAATCACAGTAGCCACCCGTTTTTGTAACTCAGGGTTCCAGGTAGCTGCCAGTCCGATAGCTTGCGGAAATACAGTGAAACGTCCCGGACGGACTACTCCATGCAATGCCTCATTGCCATGATAGTATTTATCAATGCCCAAACGAGGAATACCGGGAGAAGTAGCACGCAGCAAACTAATCTTTTCCTCCACTGTCAGGCGGGAAAGTAAATCTGCCACCCGTTCGTGCACAGGAGCGTTTTCATTCTTATACAACTCTTGCGCATGTATCAATGAGCAAGACATCACAGATAAAGTACCTGCCAACAAAATCTTTTTATACCTGTTCATTATCACCATTTTTCTATCATATTTTCTTTTATAATTGTTCGTAGCACTTGCTCCGGAATCACTTTCCCACTTTCTAATCTACAGGGCCGTCCATCAACAAACCATGTTTCTTGTTCTTTACATCATGAGAATTGAAGTCGGCTCCGTATGTTGCAATTCCCATTACACGCATCATGGAATTCCAGGAGACATTCGTTTCTTTCGTCTGTAAACGATAGTCAATCACAGACAACACCTGATTTACATTCTCTTGTAGAGGATAAGTCACTAAAGCTGCTCCCCCGGGTTTCTGCAATGCTTCACATAATACGACCTGCGCACACTTCCAATGTTCGGGAGACGTATTGAACAAGCTCCAGTCTGTACGGGAGGCTTTTAATACGATATTCCCCTTTTCGGTCAATGCTCCGGATAATCCCTGTTTTAAGATGTAGCGGTCACCCTCCATCTCACTAAAATACAAATCGGGGAGTTCAAAATAATTTCCCCAGGAAGTATTTCTGTTCATCTCTAAAGCCGTAGCTCTGCGGTCGGTCAGTTTTACTTTCTCCGGCAACCAGTGACAGAAGTCATCACTCAATTTCTGTCCGATGCTCAATGCCAGTACCATTCCCCCTTTCTTTTTCCATTTTTTCAAAGCTGGTTGTATGCGCTGCAAATCTTCGGCTGTCACCGATTCGGCATCTATGATCCATAAGTTTGCTTTTTTCGGCTGGTCTGTTAACCCCAAACCGGCTTTGGTTATGAAATCCATTAAATCCGGACGAGGCTGTCCAATCAGACAGGCAACAGGATAAACAGGAGAAGGATATTCCGGTTTCACCGGATGTTTTACTTCTTCGAATGTAGTCCATTCACTGCCTTTGAGTGCGGCTTTCAGTGCATTGAACATGGGCAAAGGTTTATATAAAGGAAGCAATCAACGGTTTATTCAAATCTTTGGGAAGGTCTTCCTGTTTCAGGCCATGAGAGGCAGGAATACGAAAGTTACGACACAACCATCCCATGCGGATATATACCCAATGTTCCGGATAGCTAGGGAAATAGACCGAACTCGGTGTATACGGTCGTGGTGTCCCTGCTCCAACCTTGCTACCTCTTCCCCAGTCATTGACATTGATTGCAGAAGGGATTTTAATCTTTACTTTTTCCCATTTGCCGGGTTGGGGAGCTATCAGTTCCGGAGCTATCCCGGAACCTTTTTTCCATGAAGAACGACCTTTCATTTCACAAATTACCATTCTCATTAAATGCCGTTATCGAGAAATAATATTCCGAGTCTCTGTTAAAATAACGGGCTTCATATTGATTGTCAAATACCGTCACTGCGTGCGTTAACTTATCTTTCTGTGTTCCCCACCGTAACACGTATCCGGTAGCCCCTTCTTGTGCATCCCAAGTGAAACGGTACATTCGTTTATCCTCCGAATCCCGAATTGCCCGGAAGCCTGTCACCTTAGAAGGAGCAGCACCTTCTCCTTTACCAAATACACGGAAACCGGATAAAGAGAAGCACCCATCCATCTCTTTAGCGTTACAAATTCTCAAATAACGGACCTTCACGGGTTTATCCAACGTAAACAGGCGATGAGGCTCATCTTTTCCATTCTCTGTTTCATCAAACAAATTCATCCATTTTTTCCCATCTGCCGAACCTTCGATAAAAAATTGATAAACAACGGGAGGGTGTGGTGCGAAAACCTTGAAGTGATGGTCGGCAAAATTCACGTGTATACTATTTACCAACATTGGAGTCTCCAAATCAACCTGCAACCATTCGCCCTTTTTTCCGGTTTGAGCAGCCCACCATGTTTCAATCTGTTCATCATTTGCATTGCCCGGTTCATAGCCGGCAAGAGACGAAGAAGCCTGTACCGGTTTCCGGTATGAAAGCAGATTCCATCCCATACTCAAATCTGTTTTATCAAAATCAACTTTCCGGTTAGGAATATAGAAAGGATAATCCGACCAGACTGTGTGAGCATATATACCGTTGCGACTGGATACAGCAACCGGGAAAAGTCCCAACCGCCGTTCAAACATATGACGAACGGAAATGATCATGGAAGCTACGTGCCAGTAGTTTCCATACTTATCCCGAAAAGTATGTCCGTGTCCTGCCCCACCGATAAAGCCTCCCGGTTTAAATGAGAACGGATTGTCTTCCACATATTCAAAAGGCCCCAAAGGAGTATCTCCTACATAGATTCCATCGCCATAGATACGATATTGAGTACCCGGAGCCGCATATTGCAAATAGTAACGTCCTTCATATTTCAGCATACAAGGTCCTTCGTTCCATCCCTGACGCGGTTCTTCATTATTCTTTCCGGGAACTTCCCAGCCATACTTGTCTCCATGATGCGCGATCAGTGCTTTGGCTTCACCCAACGCACGAAAACCGTCTTTCGGATCTACTTCCACCCCCATAATCGGGTCCTTATCCGAACACCCCCAATACATATACACCTTACCGTCCTCATCACTATAGAAAGCCGGGTCGTGAAGCCGGTAGGTCAGTTTGGTATCTACAGCCTCCCAAGTATCTTTTTCCGGATGGGCATTTTTGAAAATCTGTGTTTTCCCACTGGAAGTAGTAAAATAGAGCGTATCTCCTATTGGAAGAATGGTAGGAGCATAATCTTCCAATGTGGGGATAGTCGTACAAGGAACATATTCCCAGTCGGCCAGATCTTCAGAGCGCCAATATCCACCGGACTTGGACGCAAATAAATAATAATAGCCTTTAAAATACTCCAATACCGGATCAGCAGCTTCCCGACGCGATTCGTCTTTCGGTTGAAACCGGTAGTTCAGATTCATCGGATTAGTTACTATCCGATGTTGGGCGATTCGCTTTCCTGATGAACAGGAAGTGATACATCCTGCCAATACGCTTGCAATTAATAGATGAGTAGATCTCTTCATGGTGTTTTTCTTTTTATTTATTCCGGTATTTGTGTCATTCCCAGTGATCTGTACGAAAAGGCGATGCCGGCAACCCTTCCTCATTATACAGATTACAACGCGGGCTATTGGACGATGTCCTACATCATATTTATCAACCGGATGCAAATCGAACGGGTCGCCAACATCAATCGTTACCGCCATCGCAGTATTAGGCAGGCTCAGTGCTTTCAACTGACCTTCGCGCACCCAACGCCAACCGTTCCCCTCAACAGAAGGCTCCTGATCTACAGGCTCAAAATTAGGAAGCTGTACATATACAAAAGGAAAATCTCCTATTCCCCATTTCTCCCTCCAATCTGTAATCATCCGGGAAAAAAGTGTCGCATATTCTTTTGCCGAGCCACCGGAATTAAATTCACCCTGATACCAGATTACACCTTTGATACTTAACGGAATTAAAGGAGAAATCATGGCGTTAAACAGATTAGCCGGGCCGTTATTTCCACCGTCCGGTTTACGTGGATTGGGTGGACGAGGTACTCTGGGTTCCGGTTTGGCGGGCGCTGGTTTCCCATCGGCTTGTGCAGCCCGTACGGCTACCGCCCATTCTTTCTGTGCCTGATTCCACTCTTTACCTATTGTTTGATCCCATTCTCTGACTGCTGTATCAAACTCTTTCTGCTTTTGCGGATAAGTAGCCAGTATTTCCGGATTATCTTTCACATTTTTCTCGTAAGCAGCTACATAATGAGCCAATGCTGGCTCCTGCTTTAGCCCGGAAAGGCTTGTCCAAGCTTCTGCACGTGTACCACCCCAGGCGGACTGTATCACTCCTAACGGACGTCCGTTTGCAACGCGCATATCACGTGCAAAGTAATAGCCAGTAGCAGAGAAACCCTGCCCATTTATTTTTGCCAGCATCTCCGGAGTACAAAGCACCCACCTGGCAGCCCGTTCGGGACTGGCTGTTCCTTGAGGAATTTCAATCTCCGACAATGGCTGTAGCGATGTATTTTTAGGAACAAAGAATAAACGTAACAATGAATCTTCCGAATGAGCTATATCATCAGCATATTCTTTTCTGACCTTGATCCCCCACTCCATATTTGATTGTCCGGAAGCAACCCATACATCACCTACCAGTACATCCGAATAAACCAGTTTATTTTTTCCGGTAATAGTCAGCGTCTCTCCTTTTTTCTTCGTTTTTACCGGCTTCAATTTTACCTGCCATGTCCCGTCGGCATTGGCAGTGGTTCTCACTTTTTGTCCGGCAAAGAGTACTTCAATGTTTTCTCCGGCATCAGCCCATCCCCAAATCGTAATCCGGGTATCTTGCTGCAAAACCATGTGGTTGCCGAAAATCAAAGGCATCCTTACATCTGCTTTCACTTCCGGCAATCCCAAGATAGCGGACAGTGACAGCAAGCACGAAACCAAAAGTAATTGTTTCATTTTATCAGGAATTAGATGAAGGTGATGGCTCTACAGAGCCACCATCTTATATTTAGTAGTAAAAGCAACAGGTTGCTTGTTGTCTTTATCCAGTTTGAACGGAATCAGTTTTTCTTCTCCGGCTCCCAGTTCATAATGAATGGCATCCCCTGCTTTTTTGCCGTCAACAAACATTTCCACCTTGCCAATATCCATCAGCGTGCCATTGTTTTTCACGCTGACCCATACAGTCTTTTGATTCTTCGTCAGATTCTCTTCCACTTTGGATATAGAAAGGATAAAGTCGGCACCGAATTCGTGCGTATAGTTAAGCATACCGGTCACCCCTTTTTTCTTATCGCTGTAACCCACACTATGTTTAATCTCATTCTTGGCCACATAGTCAGGACTCATGCCACCGACACATATTTTGAATTCTCCTTTTTCCACTACTCTGTCCATGTGGTCATTGAGCAATGAAATGTCGTATGGTGTCAGTTCAAAAGAGACGGTTTTCGATTCTCCCGGTTGCAAATAAATACGGTCGAAATCCTTTAACTCCATAACACGGGTCTTGACGCTGGCATACATATCCGTCACATACAATTGTACTACTTCATCACCGGCACGGCTTCCTGTATTCTTCACTGTAGCCTGAACCGTCACATTTCCATTCGGTTTTTCCTGTATCTTCAAATCCGAATATTCAAAAGAGGTATAGCTAAGACCGAATCCGAAACGGTAAAGAGGATAATATTCCATATCTACATATTCGTAACGACGCCCCGATGTTTTGAAATTATAATATAAAGGAAGTTGTCCTACGTGACGCGGAAAAGTCATCGGCAAGCGACCGCCGGGATTATAATCACCAAACAGTACATCTGCCATTGCCGGGCCGCCTTCCTGTCCCGGTAACCAGTTTACGAGAATAGCTTTACACATTTCCGATGCTTTCAGAATATCATAAGGACGTCCTGCCTGAAGAATCAGAATCACCGGTTTACCTGTCGCACAAACCGCTTCCAGCAATTCCTGTTGTTTACCCGGCAGAATCAGAGTGGCCCAGTCATTATTCTCGCCGCATGTCTTGCGAACATCATTGGTGGCTTCGCTGGTAGAACAATCCCCCAATACCATTACTACAACATCGGATTGAGAAGCTGCTTTTACTGCTTTGGGAATATTCGTTTCATCTGGATTTGTAAAGTCACAACCCTGTTCATAAAGAACTTTCGTTTGCTTACCAACAGCCTCTTTAATGCCTGTCAATACGGACTTCAACTGTCCGGGTAGTAATTTCGGAGTGTAATCACCCGGTTGGAGATCGTCTGCTCCGGGACCCAGTACAGCTATTGTACGCAGGTTCTTGGTCAAAGGCAGAAGGTTCTCTTTATTCTCCAACATTACGATAGATTCACGGGCTGCCTGACGTGCCATCTCTTTATGGCTGTCAGAGTTCCATCCCGGATAAATCTTCTTCCAGTCCAACGGTTTGCAGGGATTCTTTTCAAAGAGTTCATTACGGAACATGGTAGAAAGCATGGTACGACATACGTTGTCCAGATTTTCCATGTTGATGCGGCCGTCTTTGGCGGCCTGAATCACTTCTTTATTGTTATAAGTATCACCGCAATTAGTTGCAATACCGGCAGCCAATGCCTGGTTAGCAGCTTCAATCTTGTCTTGTGCCGTATAATGTTTACGGGCAGTCAGATTACCTATAGCACCACAGTCACTGACAATAAATCCGTTGAAGCCCCATTCCTGCCGTAAAATCTGTTGCAGCAGTTCCATACTCTTGGCAACCGGAATACCCATATAATCGGAGTAAGCCATCATCAAAGACTGACAGTCATAGTTTCGGATAGCATGACGGAACGGCACCAGGTGAACTTCACGCATTTCACGTTCAGACAAACCGATGTCATGCGAGTCACGCCCACCCAATGGAGCACCATGTCCGCCAAAATGCTTGGGAGTGGTAAATAATCCTCTGGACTGATATCCTTTGATCCATGCACCACCTATTTGTGATACCAATACCGGGTCTTCTCCAAAAGTCTCTTCACAACGTCCCCAACGTGCATCCTGCGCAACGTCCAGCACCGGTGACCATGCCTGCTTTGTATTGGCAGCTACCGTTTCGTCTCCGATTACCATCGCCACTTCTTCCGTCAGCTTCCGGTTCCAGGTGGCTCCCATTGCTAAAGCCTGCGGAAAAATAGTCGCTCCGCTTCCATACGAGAAACCATGTACGGCTTCCACTTTTGTGATAGGCGGTACATATAAATGAGGAATACCGGGAATCCCCCATCCTTCACGAATCAATTCCATTTTATCTTCGGGTGTCATCACTGCCAGCAGACTTTCCACCCGTTCTTCTACCGGAAGCGATGCATCCATATAACGACGGTCAGTCACTTTCCCTTTACTATCTGTCAGTACCTTCTCTGCTACCAATACTGAAATCTCCTTTAGAGAGAAAGGTTTATCCAGCTTTCCCGGCTTGAAATTCAACTTGACATGAGCACCATATTTAGGAGTGAATTTCACTTTCATCTGTTTGTCATTGCCTTCTATCCGGTAGTTTACGGGAGTTCCCAGATTCATCGGGTCATAAGTGACAAAGATATCCAATACCTCTTTCAGTTCATTTTTGTTGACTCCCTGCATCTGAAGATCCAGTTCGCAAACATCACCCGGTTGCTGGATGGTAAACATCAGCCATTGCTCGGTCTTTAGTGCCTGCGAAGGTAATGTCCACATCGTCTTTACATTTTTATCAAAAGCTAAAGCAGCATTGTCCGCATTGGCAGAAGCCGATACCGACAGTATATCACTTTGTTGCTGCGCCATTGCCATCGAACATGACAATAATCCTATTGCCAACATCCATTTCATTTTGTTTTTCATGTTATATTCGTTTTTCTAATATTATCAGAATCTCATTTATCTATTATATGTGTATTTCCAATCATTTTCAATGTACTTTCTACCAGTTTCAAAGGAGTAGCCAGCGTCGGCACAGGTGAAGAACCGCCAACCTGTATTCTTACTGTTCCCGGCAGGACCTTCCGGATGCCATTTTCATCCACACAAGACAAGTCTTCCGGAGACAGGGAAAATGTCAGGCGTTGTGCTTCACCAGACCGTAAGTGCACCCGTTTAAAACCTTTCAATGCGGTCAACGGAACCAATATCTTTTTATCAGGATGGGATATATAAAGCTGAACTACTTCTTCACCTTCCAACCGTCCGGTATTCTTCACCGTTACAGTTACCTGCACTTCCTTGTCTGTGGTGTGACAGACTTTAGGCAGGTTCAGTGAAGAATAAGTAAAATCCGTATAGCTCAATCCATAGCCAAAAGGATAAAGAGCTTTTCCGTTAAAATAGCGATAGGTACGTCCCTGCATATCATACGATTCGAAGTCGGGCAAATCACTATCCTGTGCATAAAAAGTGACCGGAAGCTTTCCTGAAGGATTGTAATCTCCCAACAATACATCAGCAATAGCTTCTCCTCCATATTGTCCGCCATACCAGGCATTCAGTATAGCCGGAACATTCTTGGCTTCCCAGGGAATAGCCAATGCGCTGCCTGTCATCATCACAAAAACCGTCGGAATATGCTCTGCAGCCAATGCTTTCATCACTTGAGTTTGAACTGCCGGTAAAGCAATTGTCGTACGGTCGCCGCCATCAAATCCATCTTTGCTGACCGGCATTTCTTCACCTTCCAGTCTCGGGCTGATACCGCCGACAAAAATGACGACATCTGCTTCCTTGGACTGTCTCATGTATTCTTTCAATTGATTTTCGGGAACAGCATCTACATGATCTACACCTTCTATATATATGACTTCTGCCCAACCATTCAAACGTTCACGAATGGCCTGCAAAGGAGTCAGCATACGGGAAGGCTGTCCATTATAGTTTCCAAGTAACGATTCCCTGCAGTCTGCGTTCGGTCCCATTACTACCACCTTTTTCAGTTTATTCTTTTGAAGTGGTAATAATTGGTCGTTCTTTAGTAATACCATTGACTCACGTGCCAGTTGTTTGGCTAAATCCTGATGTTTTCTACATTCCAGAATAGAAACAGGAATACGTGCATAATCCACTTCTTCCACCGGGTCAAACAATCCCAAGCGGAAACGAATCTCAAACAGACGTTTGACAGATACATCAATTTGTTTTTCTGTGATAATTCCGTCTTTTACCGCTTTGACCAATGCCAGATAAGCACTTTGTCCACAATCCAAGTCGGTTCCATGAAATACGGCATCGGCTGCTGCCGTTGCTGCGTCCGGATGGGTCTTATGGTGATTGAATATATCATCGATAGCGCCACAATCAGAAGTGACATATCCTTTAAAATTCCATTTATCACGCAAAATAGATTGCATCAGCAAATCATTGCCGCAACAAGGCTGCCCCTGAAAAGCATTGTATGCACACATCACGCCGGATACCTTGGCATCAACAACCAATGTACGGAAAGCCGGCAGATAAGTGTCCCACAAATCATAAGTACTTACATCCGAGTTGAAGCTATGACGGTTTTTCTCCGGCCCGCTATGCACGGCATAGTGTTTGGCACAAGCCGAGGCTTTTAAATAACGGGGATTGTCTCCTTGCAATCCCAACACAAAGGATTCTCCAATTTTAGAAGTCAGAAAAGGATCTTCACCATAGGTTTCCTGTCCGCGTCCCCAGCGAGGATCACGGAATATATTTATATTAGGAGTCCAGTAAGTTAATGCGTGATATTGGCTATAATCCTCTTTACGCTGCGCATCGTTATAGATAGCCCGACCCTCGTCAGCGATGGAGGAAGCAACTTCTTTAATCAATGCATCATTCCAGGCAGCAGCCATGCCGATGGCTTGTGGGAATACGGTGACATGATATTTGGTACGACCGATACCATGCAGACATTCGTTCCACCAGTTATAAGCAGGAATACCCAAACGGTCAATGGGAGGAGTGCTATTCAACATCTGTTTCACCTTTTCTTCCAAAGTCAAACGGGAAACCAGATCGTCGACACGCTGTTCAACAGAGAGTTGCGGATTGCGGAACGGATACGTTTCCTGTGCCGTCATCCGACTACCTACACTGCATAAAACGGCTAAACAGACTATTTTATTCAACTTCATACTATCAGATTTATTAATTGCAGAAATAAAATTAAAAAGGGCAATCACTTATTTGGTTTGCCTTACTAACTTTATCGTACCATCAGGATTGTAATACAGTTTATCTACACAGATAGAACGAAGCCAGTCGTGTCCGGACAACGCACTGTTATGGTAAAAGGCATACCATTGTCCTTTGAACTTGACAATAGATCCATGATTGGTATAGCTGTCAGTCGGTTCCATATAAATACCTTTCGATTCCCAAGGTCCCAACGGAGAGTCACTGATCGCATAGCGCATCCGGTTGTCCCCCTTCACTCCATCGTTCCAGTTTTCATCATGATTGTCGGAATAAGAGAGATAATACTTTCCATCATATTTGTGAATCCAAGCTGCCTCATGGAAATCTTCCAGTCCTTTCATGAGTTGCATCGGACCATCCAGCTCCATCATATTATCTTTCAACTTACCTCCTTTACAGGTGCCGCCACCGCCATTATAAATATACGCCTGCCCGTCGTCATCTACAAAGACACAAGGGTCAATCATCGGATCCATCCCTTCAACATATCCCTGCACTTTGAATCCTTCCGCCGGTTTATTGCTGGTAGCCACTCCGATCTTCCAACTGTCGTTCCAGTCTGTTTCACTGGGATGAGGAAAATAAAAATAGTAAGTACCGTTTTTATAAGCACAATCCGGAGCCCACATAAATCCTCCTTCTTTGCGTCCCCATGGCACCTGATCGGAGCTTAATATCTCTCCATGATCCGTCCAGGTCACCATATCATCGGTTGAAAACACATGATAACGATCCATAAAATCACAACCTCGCGGAGGTGCAATATCATGGGAAGCATATACGTACAGACGTCCGTCTTCCCAAACATGAGCCGAAGGGTCTGCTGTGTACATATGCCGGATGAAAGGATTCGGAGTTGCCGGATTCAGACTGGTATTAAAAGCTATCGCCTTTTCTTTGCGCAGAACCTTAGCGGCTTCACCAACCAGTTTCAGATAATGGTCACTTTCCACTCCCTCCTCGATAGGAACGAATGTACTTTTCCCTGTCGGAACTTCCTTTGCACATTTAAAGATAGCCGTCCCCTCATCAATTTCGTCAAACATAGCTACATAAATCATTTCGGCACCCGCCCGGATAGCTCCCATCATCTGTTTCCAAAGAAAAGAGCCTTTATTGCGGGGGATAAATGAATTATGATCTTTACCTTTCATATTCCCCCAGGAGAAACCCGGAAAAACCAACGGTACATAATCAACCTGATTCTTTTTCGCCCACTGGATATCTTCTTCCACCAACTTCTGATATTTCGGATAAGTGGTTTCATTGTAACGTCCCACGAACCAAGGCATCACAATATCGCATTTTCTGATAAGCTCATGCAACCTGGGATCTGATTCCGTATCCCCTTTCAGCTCCCGCCATTGGGTAGGTACTCCAAGCATCACACTAAATCCCTGTGATTTTAAGCCGTCGATAATATGTGCAGCTTCTTTCAATCCATAACGACGATTATCATTAAATCCCACACCCCATACTGTTACCAACGGTTTGCCATTGTGATACAGATAAGAAGGGTTTTTCGCATGATTTTTTAAAGAATGGCGTTGCGCAATTTCCGCAATGTCTTTGAGCAACAGTTTTTCTTCTCCAGGCTGCATCCCGCTCAAGTCATACATTACACAAATAGCCCGTTCATATTTATTAGCAGCTTTCATTGCCGAGTTCAATACTTTATTAAAATGCTGCAATCCGCTTTCATTCCGGATTTCTGCGATAAAACGCTGCATGAACACTCCATCCAGTCCATACTCTTTCATCCATCTGAAATGAACATTGACAGTCGATTTGTCATAAGAAGAAAAGACGGATGCAGGCTTACCATCCGCAAAAGTAAAATCCGTTTTATAGAGCTTCTTATACTCCGATACCTCCGGCCAAAGATCTACGGAACACGATCCCGGACGAAATCCTTCATGACCATTGTAATGATGCCATCCACGGCCGGAACCGTCACCAGGGGTGTTGAACCACCCCTGATAACCAGCCATAACCAATCCTTTGTAAGAATTATACTGTTTCCTGCCACCGGACTGTGCCATTATCCCTATTGAAAACAATAAATAGACCAATAACCAATTCAACCTTTTTACCATGTTATTTCTTTGTTTTTCATGTTATACCATTAAGTCCTTAAAACTATTTTCAGCAAAGTAAAGAGGCATCCCTTAATAAATTCCACAAAAGTGAATTAATAATGACTTAAAATCGAATTAATCGAGAAAAAAAAAGATAAAGTAGTAGAAATAGATACCTAATTAGGAAAATATTATGGAAATAAAGCCCTGTAACCTTTTTGTTTTCCTGAATTTATTTTTCTACTTTTGAAGCAAATCTTTATTCTTCTACTTATGCCAGCAAATAGAAATGCTCTAATCCGTTATAAAACGATTGACAACTGTCTGCGTAATCCGTATCGACGCTGGACATTGGAAGACTTGGTAGACGCCTGTTCAGATGCTCTTTATGAATATGAAGGCATTGATAAAGGGATAAGCAAACGGACGGTACAAATGGACATACAGATGATGCGTAGCGAGAAGTTAGGCTATAATGCTCCGATTGTGGTGTACGAGAATAAATACTATAAATATGAAGATCCGGAATACAGTATCACACAAACCCCACTGAACGAACAAGACCTGAAAATGATGTCGGAAGCAGTGGAAGTGCTGCGACAATTTAAAGGTTTCTCCTATTTCACGGAAATGAGCGAGATTATCAATCGCCTGGAAGACCATGTTGCTTCTGCCCGGATGAAAACCACTCCTGTCATTGACTTTGAAAAGAATGAATCGTTGAAAGGACTGGATTATCTGGACACCATCTATCATGCGATTGTCAACGAGCACCCGATACAACTCAAATATCGTTCGTTCAAAGCACGTTCGGCAAACAGCTTTATTTTCTATCCTTATCTATTAAAAGAATATCGCAACCGATGGTTCGTTTATGGGGTCAGAGGAAACGGACGAATATTGCAGAATTTAGCTTTGGACAGAATACAATCATTGGAAGTTCTGCCACAAGAACACTATATCAAAAATACATTCTTCGATCCGAATACGTTCTTCGACGACCTGGTAGGTGTCACCAAAAACTCCGGAAGCGTAGCGGAGAAAGTTGGCTTCAAAGTAGCGGCAGCCGAAGCACCTTACATCATAACCAAGCCTATACATCGCAGTCAACAACTGGTGGAAAGGCTACCTGACGGAAGCGTCATACTGGAAATTGAAGTCGTAATCAACCACGAGTTAGAACGGGTATTCTTCGGATATGTCGACGGAATAGAAATTCTTTATCCCAAAACATTGGTAGAATTAATGAGTCGGAAATTGGAAAAGGCTGCCAAGCAATATACTAAGTCAAAGTGAAAATAAAGCTTTCGCACATTCGTACCCTTCCTGATAAAACTCTGTCAGCTTTTGCACATCTTTTTCTATACGGTCTACAGCTACAGGTTTCAAAGGACGGATAACGACAATCTTCCCTTCATCTTCCATACGTTCCACCATTTCCAGCTGTTCATTATAAACAGCGCACCGGCAACTTAACGCTTCACGCAACTTCGGATATTTCCGGTATACAAACGAAGGGATACGAATGTCTTTCGAATCTTTCCGATATCCCCGGTTACGGGTAAGTACCACGACATTTCTCTTACAGCCATCCGCAATAGCTCTTTGCAGAGGGATGGAATCTACAATTCCTCCATCGAGCATAGGAACCTCGTCTACATAAGTGATAGGACACACAAAAGGGAGACTGCTGGATGCACGAACAATATCGATCACCCTGCTACTGTCTTTTTTCTCTTCGAAATAATTGGCTTCTCCCGTAATGCAATTAGTAGTCACCATCACGAAACGTTCCGGTGAAGCAAAATATGTTTCATAATCATAAGGAAGAATGTGTTCGGGAAATTCTTTGAACAATAGATCGAAATCCAAAATATTACGCTTTTTGAGCAAATGTTTCAGACCGATATAGTTGTACTTCTCCAACAGGTCAATATTGCTGTATTTGGCACGTCCCCGTTGCCGCGATGCATACGACAATCCGTTGCACGCACCGGCAGACACTCCTATCGTATAGGGAAACCGGATATCATGATCCATAAAGTAATCAAGTACACCGCAGGTAAATACTCCACGCATTCCCCCGCCTTCCAACACTAATCCCGTAGATTCGTCAATTTTCAAGTCCTTCATTTTTATCTCCCGCATTCTTATTCCGGCGGATCACCAGCAGAGATGACAATTCTCGTATCACAGCCTCATCCTCGGATAATTTCGTATAAGAAAGATGACTCATTATCAATAGTCCGTCTTTCTCTTTAGTCACTAAATCTTCAACTCCTTCAAACCATACTATAATCATTTGTCCCGGATAACGTGCCTGCAAATCATCAATACATCCGCGAAACTCCTCATCGTCCGTATCAAAGAAGAAAAGACGTATCGAATGCCCGTTCTGCAACATCTTCTCCAGATACGAAAAAAGAAATGCATCAATCATTCCACCAAGTACGAAACTAACCATTGCGCCTTCCCGATACTGACGATTGACAAATACAGCTACCGGACACTTCACCTGCTCCATAATATCATCAATCTTATCCCGGAAAAGCGTTAACCATAAAATAGCCCCCGGAGTCCCCGGCATATCCGTACGGTAATGGCTTCCGGCTCCCAAAAGCAGCATATCAGGATGTTCTTTACGGACAAAATGAATGATTTCCTGTACAAGTTTGTCCGTCACCCGATAATGGTTATCCACCTGAATATTCAATTTCACTGCCTGTTGATTGAGCAAAGCAAAACTCTCGCTGGCATAATGCTCGGCATTCAACGGATTCAAATCCGTGCCTACCGTATAGTGTGCCGCAATCAAATGATTTTTCCTCAACTGCTTCCCAAATAACAAACTATAAATGGAAAGCAATACACGCCCGGATTCCGGACGTCCGAAACAAAATATCAATTTATGCTTCAAAGATAACTTTTCTTCGCGACGTACGAAAATATGTTCCACCAAATGAAGCAAAGGAGTAGTCATAAAGGTCGTAACTAACGCCATAATGACCAAAATTACGAATATAGACGGGGGAAGAACTCCCATTTCATAACCGATATTCAAAGCGACAAGCTCCATCAATCCCCGTGTATTCATCAATGTCCCTATCGTCAAACTATCCTTCCACGATTCACCCACCAGACGGGCAGCGATGGCACACCCACCCAGTTTGCCGGCAACAGCAACCGTCACCAACAGCAGACATACCATCCACAACTCCGGACTGTTTATCAAACCGATTTCCGTACGTAACCCGGTGAAAGCAAAGAATAAAGGTAAAAAGAAGACTAAAGATATATCTTCCACTTTTTCCATCATCACCTTCCGGAAACCCAAATTGGACGGCATCACCACCCCTGCCATAAAAGCTCCGAACAGGGCATGAATACCGATAATCTCCGTCAGACAGGAGGAAATAATAAGAATGAGCAGAATAAATGCTACAAATGTTTTATTAATAACTTCCCGATTGGCATATACCTCTCCTACCTTCTTCAAAAACGGACGAACGACCAAAAACATGACTGCAATATACACAACTGCCAGTCCAACTGAATATAGTGCACTGGCAAAACTTCCCGCTTTGGAGATAGCGATAACTACCGCCAACAGACACCAGGCCGTCACATCGTCATTGGCCGCGGAAGCAATAGTCAGCGTGCCTAAAGGAGTCTTAGTCATATTCCGTTCCTGAATGATACGCGCCAATACCGGAAAGGCGGTGATACTCATAGAAATACCTATAAACAGAGCAAATGGAAGGAATGGAGTCTGGTCGGCGGCATATTCTTCATACACCCAGTAAGAAGACAAAATACCCAGAAAGAAAGGAACCAAAATTCCGGCATGACTAATCACCAGCGTTTCATTGATCTTATTTTTCAGCACACTGAAATCCAGCTCCATACCGATGACAAACATGAAAAGTATCAGTCCCACCTGACTCAATAATTCAAGATTGGTAAGCGAGTGAGCCGGAAAAAGAAAATGAAAAGCATCCGGAAAGAAAAAGCCGAGCACGGAAGGTCCCAACACGATACCGGCAACAATCTCACCAATCACTCCCGGTTGCCCGATCAGGCTAAATAAATAGCCAAAAAGACGCACCATCACCAATACAGCTATAATCTGAATCAATAAGGTAGAGAGCGGATGATGAATATTGTCCTGTATAAACTGAAGAAATAGGCTGAAAGGGTCTCCCTGTGCCACGTTATGCGCATTTATCGCATAGTGCGAAAACCGGTCACCCTCTTCAATAGCGACATAAATCAACCCTCCAAACAGGAGCAACATCAATACATAAATGACATAATTCTTCCGGGCCCTATTCCGCATAAACTCTATTTTTACGATTTGTGCATATTTATTATAAAAACAAACGAAAAAGGCAGATAGTTTGGCAAAAAGAATAAATTCTCAAACAAAATCTTGTTTTTTTGCTTTAATCTATGTAACTTTAGGCTAGCTTAATTGTTTAAGGAGGAAAAAATCAAAAAAGTCCTGCCCGCAGGCAAGCACCATGAGAATACAGTTTGAGATTAAAGAAAATTTGCCGGAAATTATCGAAGAAATCTTACACTCTGATAAATGGCAAACTTCCGTGAAGGAAGAACTTAGCGGTCGGACGACCGTTGTGATCCGTGACCAAGCGTATGGTTCAGAAGCTACCATTGAAATTTATGCTACATCTATTGAAATCAAAACTGCCTGGTCTAAGTACTCCTATCGTATATTTGTAACCAACGATATCGTATGGTGCGAATATAACGGTGCCTATCGTGGTCTGTTGGAACAAGTGCTCCTACCAACAATTACTCCCAAAGAAAATCTGCTCAATTCTGACGTGACTGAAAGTTCGCTTTATGGAAATGAGCATAAGAAATTGAGGGAATATGCAGAAGATAACCTGAAACTGAAACAATTCCGCCGGGAAAACTTCAATGAACAAAGGAATGGGATTGCACCGTTCGACCATCCGAAGCGTGTGTATGATGAGTTTATCAAAGAAGATTATGTAGTAGCACCCAAAGGAGAAAAGAAATAATTCGCACTTAACGCTTTATCTTGTGCCATCGTATTGGCACAACAATGCCACCGTGTTGGCACAGTCGTGCCAATAGGGTGGCATGACTGTGCCAACAAGATGGCATTAATACACAATTCCCAAGTTATCCAGATCGGCCTTTGATATAGCAAAATCATTTCCGGATTTAATCCGTTCCAGCACTAAGTTTCCGATACATTGGGCATCCTGTACTGATTGAAAAGACCTTTTCCCGGATACAACCGGGATAAAAGGCTGAACAATTATCAAACGCCCTCTCTCATAAATTTTATAACCGTATCCACTACCTTCAACTTGAGTTACTTCCAGCCGATATATATTTATCGGATGCATATACCCATATATGATTCCCACTAAAAGCAGCAAGACAAAGCAACTAATACCTATTGTTTTTTTATTTCTCTTCATATTCATAAGGTTTCAACTCCCAAGTATCATCGTAATAATAAGTAGAAGCCCCTCCCGTAGCTATAATTCCTCGTTTTCCGGTAGAAAAGCATACGGCTTTCGAACGTGTACTTCCTTCGAAATTTGTCAAATCTTCTCCATTCCATAGGTCTGTAAGAGGGTCGTAAATCCAATAATTGGAACGATAACTACCACCTGCAGTCTGCCCCACAGCAATATATCCTTTACCGTCGATCACGAAAGCACAAGCATAAGAACGGACGATAGAAGTGTAATCGTCGTCATAATCATCATCACTCTTATCGTAAAGTTCGCGCAATTCTTTCCAAGTACCCGTTGCCGGATTAAAACACCAGAAATCCGTCACATCCGAACCGTTATTCTCACCACCACAGATATAAGCGATATCATCTATGACGAAAGCCATACCGCCCATTCTCTTCTGCCCGCCAAATCCACTCATGGCTGTCCACTCTCCTTTATCTCCCACCGACGGGTCGAACTTCCAAAAGTCCTTTTGATAATTATCGTTGTAACCTGTACCCAAATACCCATACTGACCAATGCCGAAAGAAAGCGCATAATACCGTTTACCATAGATATTAGTTCCATCAGTTCCATCCGGGATAGAAGCCATCTCCTTCCATGAATTCGTGGCAGGATCATACTGCCAGCAATCATTCAGATAATCCTTTTTCGTCGCATCGTAACCGGTAGCAATATATCCTTTGGTACCTACTGCAAAACCTGTAGCCGCATTCCGGGCAGGAGCTGCATCGGGCATTGATGTACACTGTGTCCACGAATTAGTCTCAATGTCATACGCCCAGCAATCTTTCAAACGGTCTTTGGTACTCCCCCGGTATCCGGTGCAGAGGTACCCTACATTACCAATCGTAAAACCAGCTGCGTCCGTACGCGCCACACCATCAAAATCAGAACGGCGATACCACACACCTGCCGTATATTCAGTATCATCCGTACATGCCGCCAATGAAAGCAGCACCACCATCATGCAAAGTAATTTATTCATTTTCGTATTCATAAATATGTCGTTGATTACAACCGCAAATGTAGGCGGCAACGGGCACGCATAAAAAAACTATCGACAAATAAAGACATTCTATCTACCAACAAAATTCAGGTCGACAAATACAGAGATTTAGTCGATAGTTTTTTGGAGGACTGTTGAAAACCTCTTCTTTTGCCGCTACAAAACCAATTTCATTTTTACTACATGAAGTCAATCATACAACTTTTTTCATTCTTTATCTCTCTTTCTTTTTTTGCTTGTGTAGACGATTCATCGTCCATAGGAGCGAAATGGGTACAAAGTTCATTTCTCAACGCGCAGATGGACACCTGTACGGTATTACTTAGTACAGTATTAAGCGACTCCGTAGCCACTTCGGGAGATACGGTTTGTCAGATAGGATATCGTGACGACAACTTATGGGGGAAAATTACCGCCTCTTTTTATGCAGAGTATGAAGTACCTTCCTATTCTTTTGATGAAAACATCCAGTATGAGTTCGATTCGATCACCATACGCCTGTATTCTTCGGGCAATTATCTGGGAGATACACTAAAAAACCAACGCATTTATCTGCATGAACTGACAAAGAATATAGAACTGGACGATAGAGGGTACCTATACAACACTACTACTGCCTACTACAACGAAACTCCACTGGCATCTTTCGACTTTCGTCCTACTCCGGGCTCACCGAGCGAGGAACTGGAAATACGATTGCCGGATGCATGGGGAGAAGAATGGTTCAACTTGATGCTAAATGATGGCCGATGGGTACAATCCCAGAATTTCTTCCATGATTATTTCAAGGGAATTGCTTTCATACCCGATGCAAATGACGCTTGTATCAGCGGATTTCAAGTCAACGACTCCAGTATGTGCATCACAGTCTACTATCACCAGATTACGGAAACACTGAACGAAAAAACATAGGTTTTCAACACAAGCAGCACCTTAACTTACAACAAAATAGAACAGGACCGCTCAAACACCCCGATAGCCAACCTGCAAAGTGGAGACGGTAATGAATACTCTTCCGGAAAAAGCGAGCATCAGGCTTATTTGCAGGGAATGACCGGCATGTATGTCACCATCGACTTCCCACATTTAAATAATCTCTGCGAGAAAGGAGAGCTTGTGACCATCGAGAGCGCAACGTTACAGCTATATCCAGTGAAAGGAACTTATGACGGCATGTACCCGTTGCCCAAAAGCCTGGCTCTCTACACCGCCAACAATGAAAATGTGACGCAAAGTGTAATCACCGACCTCACCGGGAGTTCCGTACAAAGCGGAAACCTGATAGTCGATGAGATGTCTTATGAGGAGACTTATTACTCCTTTGACATCACCTCTTTCCTGCAAACAAACCTGGGAACTACCGGATATGACCGTCAGAAACTACAATTATTTCTTCCTGACAACTTGTTCTATACCACTCTCCAAGGCGTTATCTTCGGCGACGGGGAACATACTGCCAATAAAAAGAATACCAAACTTATCATACTTTACAAAACTTATCAACAATGAAAAAGATTTTGTTTTGCCTTCTGGCATTCTATACTCCTGTCTCTATAATCATTGCACAAAATACAACGAACTCCCCTACTTCCATGTTCGGACTGGGAGAGCTTTCAACCGGAGAAGGCGGGCAATATGCCGGATTGGGCGGCGCAGGCATTGCATTGCGAGGAAATAATTTCCTGAACAGTGCCAATCCGGCTTCACTCACAGAGTTGACCGAACAACGCTTCCAGATCGATGCCGGTATCATGGGAGCATACCAGATTTATTCGCAACGAGGAGCAAGCAACCGTTCCGTCACCGGAAATCTGAATAACCTAAGTATCGGCTGCCGGATTATTCCACGCTGGTATGGAGCTATTTTCATGGCTCCCGTCAGCAGTGTAGGATATGCCATCACGCTGGATGAAGAGGTGGCAGGCACCAATGGAGGTACCATCTCTTCTCTCTTTCAGGGTGAAGGAGGGCTTTCCAAGATGGGTATCAGTACGGCTTACCTTTTCGGCAAAGGATTTTCTGTCGGCACCAATCTCTCTTATGTGACGGGGACTATCACACAAACGGAGACGCAAGGTACTGCCACAGAAGAAACCAGTTCCTACAAACATACTTTTTATGCGGATTTTGGTGTACAGTATAAATGGGCTATAGACCGCGAACGTTCTTTCGTTGCCGGTGCCGTATATGGTTACTCGCAGGATTTTAAGCAAGATAATAACTTATACGTTAGTAGCAGTTCGGGAGGGGGTGATATTGAAAGAAGCCTGAAACGCTATCGCCAATGTCTTCCTCAATTCTTAGGGATAGGAGCTTCCTACAACACTTTGCGATGGATGGCAACCATCGACTACAAATATGTGGACTGGAGCCGGATGCTATCTTCCCAATCTAACGTCAGTTTTGAGAATCAACACCGGCTATCAGCCGGTGGAAGATATACATTGGGCAATGTCTATCGCAATCCGGTCAGCATCCTATTGGGAACAGGTATCAACAATTCCTATATTGTCATTCAAAAGAAAAAGGCAACCGAATATTATGTCAGCACCGGACTTAACTTCGGATTACGCAATAATAATGTCCTCTCCCTCGGATTGAAATATAAAGGTCGGATGAAAATACCTAATGGTATGCAGAAAGAAAATAGCTTTTCCCTGTTCCTGAATATTACTTTCTCCGAACGAACTTACCGCGCCAAGATACAATAAAGACTCACCACAGAGTACGCAGAGGACACAGAGTTTTTTCTTAAGAAATAAATCGATCTGCCATTATCTCCGCTCAAAACATCTTCAGATATTCTTATCAAGGTATAGTCTGAACGTAGTCGAAGCATCTACTCTCCTGATATATACGTAGAGAAGAGCACGTTCGACAGACGCAGAATGACAGAACGAACAATGTATAATAAAAAAACTCTATGTCCTCTGCGTACTCTGTGGTGAAACTTTCCTATATTTGTAGCCAAAACATTTAATATTAATTTCATAGGAATGAAAAAGACAATCCTTATTGCTGCTTTAGGCCTATTCAGCCTAAGTGTTATGGCACAAGATGCAAAACCTGAAGAAGGTTTTGTTTTCACGACAGTGAAAGAAAATCCGATAACTTCTATCAAGAACCAAAATCGTTCGAGTACTTGCTGGAGTTTCTCAACTCTCGGATTTGTTGAATCAGAACTACTTCGTTTAGGTAAAGGTGAGTACGACCTGTCTGAAATGTTTGTTGTACACAAAACAATGCAAGACCGCGGAGTAAACTATGTACGTTACCATGGTGACAGTTCTTTCTCACCGGGCGGAAGTTTTTATGATGTAATGTACTGTATCAAAAATTATGGTATCGTTCCGCAAGAAGTGATGCCGGGTATTATGTACGGTGATACGCTGCCGGTACATAACGAACTGGATGCTGTTGCTTCCGGTTACATCAATGCGATTGCAAAAGGTAAGTTGAGCAAACTGACTCCGGTATGGAAAAACGGACTAAGCGCCATTTATGACACTTACCTGGGAGCATGTCCGGAAAAGTTCACCTACAAAGGCAAAGAATATACTCCAAAGACTTTTGCCGAATCACTGGGATTGAACTATAACGACTATGTATCACTGACTTCTTATACACACCATCCGTTCTATTCTCAATTCGCCATCGAAATTCAGGATAACTGGCGCAATGGCCTGTCTTACAACCTGCCTATCGAAGAGCTGATGGCTGTTATGGACAATGCTGTAAAGAAAGGCTATACCTTTGCATGGGGTAGCGATGTCAGCGAACAAGGATTCTCACGTGACGGTATCGCCGTAATGCCGGATGCAGCCAAAGAATCCGAACTGTCCGGTTCGGACATGGCACGTTGGACAGGACTGACTGCTGCCGACAAACGCAGAGAACTATTCACCAAACCTTTCCCTGAAAAGGACATTACCCAGGAAATGCGCCAAGTTGCTTTTGACAACTGGGAAACAACAGACGACCACGGAATGGTAATCTACGGTATCGCTAAAGACCAGAACGGAAAAGAATACTTCATGGTGAAAAACTCTTGGGGTAAATCAGGCAAATATAATGGTATCTGGTATGCATCCAAAGCATTCGTTGCCTACAAGACAATGAATATCCTGGTGCATAAAGACGCACTTCCTAAAGAAATTGCCAAGAAACTGGGAATTAAATAATTATTTAAGAAAGGCTTAATTTCCCAATGTATTCCGTAAATTTCTCCTTATAATTATCGCTGACAGGAATATAAGTATTCTTATCAAAAATAATACGAAGACGGGAAACTTCGGTAATCTTGCGAAGATTGACAATATAAGAACGGTGGACCCGCATGAAATGCGTGGGAAGCCGTTCTTCCATTTTCTGGAGGCTGGCAAGCGTTATTACCGGCTTGTCCTCTCCTTCCACAAAGATACGCACATACTCACTCATCCCCTCAATATAGCGGATATTCTTCACATCGATGCGGACCACTCTATAATCGCTCTTCACGAATAACGAATCTCCTTTTATCTGCGAAGCATTCCCTATTTCACCCTGTTGCTCCAACAAACGATATTCAAATTGTCTGCGGGCTTTATCCGCCGCTTTCAATAAATCCTGGAACTCAAACGGTTTCAGCAGATAATCCACGGCATCCAGTTTGAAGCCCTCTACCGCATATTCAGAATAAGCAGTAGTGAAAATCACCAACGGACGGTTCACCAAAGAACGTATGAAATCCAGTCCGTTCAAATCGGGCATATTAATATCCACAAAAATCAGATCAACCTCCTCTTCGGACAAGATCTTCATTGCCTCGAACGCATCCTGACATGACTTTACCAAAGACAAAAAAGGTACTTGGGATATGTAATCCGACAACTGCGTCAATGCTAACGGCTCATCATCTATTGCTATACATTTCATTCTAATAAAGGTATAATAAGTAAGACATCAAATTTATGTTCCTCTTCGGTAATGGAAAGCGTATAATCATTGCCAAATAAAAGCCTCAACCGCTTACGGATATTTTCGAGTCCGATGCCATGATGCTGTTCGTCAGCCGAACCATTATTGCTGTTGGAACAACGGAATGAAAGCCGGTTGCCCTCATCCAACTGCATCAAGACATGAATAAAAGACTCGCTACGGTAACTGACTCCATGCTTAAAGGCGTTTTCCACAAAAGAGACAAAAAGTAAAGGGGGAATCTGCACTTCGGGCACTTCGGCCGGAAAATCCATCTTAATAGAAACTTTGTTGGTATAACGCAAACTCATCAGGGCAATGTAATTCTTAAGAAACTGAACCTCACGTGAAAGCAGAATTGTTTTATTACTCGCTTCGTAGAGTACATAACGCATCAGTTTAGAGAGTTCCACAATCGAACTTTTCGCTTTCCCCGTATCAATATCCACCAAGGCATGAATATTATTAAGCGTATTCATGAAAAAATGAGGATTAATCTGATACTTCAAATATTGCAGTTCCGATTGCAAGCGTTGATGTTCCAGCTCCTCCAGCATTTCTTCATCACGGAAAGATTTAAAGAAAAGTTTGATGGCGATATTGAATCCTACCATCAAAAAGGCAATGATGAAATGAATAAGATAGCGGAGCACAAAAGGAGGATAAGGAAAAGGAGTCGGTTTTGGAAATCCTCCGGGACCATTTGGAGCTCCCATTCCCCTAGGATGTTGTTCGGGATTGGACTCATTCCAATGTACATCCCCTTCCTTCCTCGCTTTTTCTCTCATCTTAATAATCTGATCTCTCCGGTTCTCCTTCATACGAAGAGGCAACTCTCCTCGCTTGAAATCTTTGGGGAAATGATTGGCAGAAGGAGACGGAGAAAGCCAGCAAATCATTCCTATTACAAAAATCAACGAAACAGTATACTGCCAATACCTTTTCTTAAAAAGGAAATAGGGAACCAAGCCATAATTGTTCAACAGGAAAAGCACGAAAAAAGGAAGGATACTCAACCATGATTCGCGGATTATCATACGGGTTTCCTCCCGCTCAAGTCCTCCACTCATGGCAAAGTATCCGCCTATCAGCGGAAGAAGAAATATTACGATCCAGATAGCTCCGTAAATACTCTGCTCCAGCATGTGTTGTTTACGTAGTCTTTTCATGCCTTATTGCTTCTGATTATCGAAACAAAGATAAAACCGAACCTGCTTTATCACAAATAGAATCGACCAAAGGACGGATTTCGACGGTAAACTGCTGTTTACCATCCCCATCCGCCAGGGCCATGTCCGCCGCCTCCACCACCGGGCTGGCCACCGCCGGAAGTGCTGCCAACTTGTGTCACCATCGAACTGGCGGTAAACGTTGCTGCCTGTGTGCCACCGGAATAAGTGGCTCCCGTATATAATCCGAAGAACTCGGAACCACCGGAAACCGCCCCTCCTTTTGAGATGATATAACTACCGCCCGAAGTCAGATTCGGACTGCTGAACAATACCGTCATTTGAGAATAAGCACGGGGAATCTGATAAGTCAGTACATTGGTTCCGTCGGCTGACTGGATATTCAGTATTTCTCCGTTACTTCCCGAACCACCATAGATCACACTGCGTTGCGTACATACACTTGATGTAGGTGTACTTGTTCCTCCTCCAATACCCAGAACAATCCCCCCGGTAATCTTAAAGGTATTCTGATCGCAATCGAATCCGTCTTCGGGAGAAGTAGTACCCGAAGATACGATCACTCCCCCCGTAATGGTCAGCGTACCATTAGAATCAATGCCGTCATTTCCGGAACTATAACAATAAATATTGCCACCATTAAGAACAATGCTGTTGCTTGCATTCATACAGTCATCGTAACAAAGGGCGGCAACCGTACCCTCATTGACAGTCAACACACTTTTACTCTCGATACCTTCACTGCCTTTCCCACCGGTAGCCTTCACAAGCACCGTTCCTCCATTGATTGTCAACGCACCGTCCGCTTTGATTCCTTTTGCCGACGAGTCGAGCTTGCCATACACACACTGCGTACCGGTAGTTATCACTTTCACCGTGCCGTCATTGATGGTAATCGAACCGTCACAGTTGATACCTTTACCGGCTCCACCTGTACTCTGTATGGCGATCTCCCCTCCTGTAATCAGGATATTTCCGTCACATTTAATTCCTGCACACGAACTCAAATCATTGTCTTCATAAAGTGCGGTTTGAGAAGTGAATGCAGTCAGCTTTCCTCCGGAGATGGTCAGGTTACCATCACAGGATATTCCTTTGGAGGCTGCTCCCGCCACTTGTGCCTGAATAGCACCGCCACTGATTACCACATCCAGACAAGATTTCAACCCATGCGCTTTATTGTCCGTTGTAGAGAGTTTGGCAAATCCTCCGGTCATCGTAATTCCTCCCTCTTCACACTGAATAGCATCGCCGTCAGAAGATATATTCAGTATTCCGCCACCGATAATCACAGATTCATTAGTATGGATTCCGTCTTTTTTGGCCGAAGCTACCGTAATATTACACCCGCTACGGAAACGCACATAATCATCGCTTGTGATGGCATGTTTATAATTTCCGGTAACTGTGAGCGAACCACCACCACTAAAAATAAGCTGTCCCTCACTGAACAGGCAGGCTTTCATATCCTCTCCATCAGTAGTTGCCGTATAAGAAGAACCATCTGTCAACACATTCGTTGTTCCGTCTGCAC
This sequence comes from Bacteroides sp. L008, assembly GCF_040812255.1. Taxonomy (NCBI): domain Bacteria; kingdom Pseudomonadati; phylum Bacteroidota; class Bacteroidia; order Bacteroidales; family Bacteroidaceae; genus Bacteroides; species Bacteroides sp. L008. The sequence continues at coordinate 2,492,566 of NZ_JBFNXO010000001.1, forward strand.
ATACCACGAACACACGTTTGGAAGACTGGATATTAATGGCAGCACCTACCGGATTGAGTATAGACACCCCTGCCAGTGATAATTTGAATTTCTTTTCGCTATATACCTTGAACGAGCCATTCGTAGTAGTCCCGCTCAACACATATTCTACTCCGCTGACTGTAGAATTAACCACGACATGCGCCCCATTGGAAGACACTTCCACTCCTGAAACACCATTGCTTACCGCAGCAGTCGTTCCATTATAGATAATCGTCACCACAGAGGCGAATTGGGAGTTCTCTATAAAATCATCATCGGAAGTAACCGTTTCCGACATGCTTCCATACGCCGTTTTATCACTTTCATCAAAAGCGATTGTAAATCCCAATAAATCTTCCGATCCCTCGGGAATCGTCGGGTTGGGCTGACTGCTTCCTCCACCTCCCGAACCTCCGACCAATATTCCTTCCTGATCGCCGAAATCGAATGATTCCGTCGTACAGTTCACCAACAACAGCAATAAAAGCGGTATCCAAAACAACACAATCCTTTTCATAATTTCTTGTTTTATCTATTAAAACTTAAATGAATATCCTGCACCGATCACATGCCCGTTTGCCTCATCGTCGTCTGCCTTATTTTGATACAGATAATAAAAATCGAGAGCATGTTTCTTACTTAGTTTCCATTCCGTCCCCAATGTCCATCGCAACTTTTCAAAAGCACCAATCTCATTCAACGAATGTGAAAGTTCGCATGAAGTATAAGGAGTAAAAGCACATTTACGTATATTATATTCCACCTGAAGGCGGGAACGAAGCACATTTTTTCCTTTTCCGCTGATATATTCATCATTCTTCACACTCCCGTCATCACCATCGAATTTGGGAACCGACTGACTGGGACGATAAGTATATTGCCACCGTTCACGAAGGGAAAACGTAAAGCGGCGCCAGTCCACCTTTCCTGTCAATGACAAGTTTACACGATGCTTCGGCTGCCAATATTCGGGGATATAGTTTCCTTTTTTAGTAACCTCCATCGGATGATAATAATGAATAAACGTATATCCTGCAGACGCTTTCAGCCAACGAAACATCTTATAGGAAACACCTGCCGAACCCGACCAGCGTTCCACCGTCTGCAATCCGTCTCTTGTACGAAATTCACCTTCCAGAGAAGCATCGAAACCGGAGAATATCTTTTTCTTCACTTCCGCACTGGTCCACACGCCGAAGTCATCTCCCTGCGCATGGCTCTTCCCTGCCATACACAACAATAATAAGCAACCAATCAGGTATCTACCTGTCCCCCAGAATCTCTTCTGACTTTCTCTGCCTGACTTATCTTCCATTTTCTTATTCATTTTCTCTAGGTAAGCGGGTCAACGTATCAATCGTATTTATCTCATCTTTCAGCGGTTCATAATAGATTTTCAGCATGGCTGTATCCCGTAAAAAATCAATATGTCCCACTTCCACACGAACAATGTCAAGTCCTGTCCGTTCGCGGAGATCGCGTAATAAGTCCAATTCCCTTTCGGGTTTTATCAGTTCTATTCTATCATATTGAATCAGTTTACAGGAGATATGTTTCAGCCAGCGATTGCTTTCGCAAAGCCATATACTGACAATGAAAAGCAAGTTGGTACATACCAGTTCAGCATAACTGATTTCCACGGCAAGGGCATTGATTACCGAAATAGCAATGATGACAAAAAGATAAGTCATCTCACGCACGGGCATTGACTCGGTCCGATAACGGATGATACCGAAAATGGCAAATAAACCGAGCGCAAAACCTATTTTCAGTTTGACACTTCCCAATAAGAAAATCATCAGGAAAATACTGATACTTATCAGCGTAAAGGTGAAGTAATAATCACGCCGTTTGCTCTTAGGGTAATAAAACAGATGAATAATGCAGGATACCACCAGTAAATTGAAGCAGAATCGCAACAACAATTCCAAGAAACCTGCGCTATCCATCAATGGTGTTTCTATTAATGTAATATCACTTAGTTCATCAAACATATTATTCAGGTTTTATATTAAATATTCATTAGTTGCTTCTTTGCTATCTTCTGTGCCATTCTCAACTTGGTCTTAAACCGATTATATTTTAAGTTCCCGGCTGTGAGTACGGTTCCCACACAATATTTACTAATTCCCGAAGGCCGCACATGCAGTTCGCGCAGTATTTCACCGATGGGTGAATAAGTTCTCCCGTCACGTTTCAGTTCTATGATAGCAAGATTTTCCAATCTTGCTTCCGTTCCAGTTATGAGATGATGGAAATGCACACCAGTATCGATGGTCAGACGTTCTGTCATTGCCTTATTCACCAGTGTAATACGATGAAAATGATTTTCCAGTAGAAATTTCAAGGCGGACAACTCATACCAAGCATAATTGCGAAGAAACTCTTCTCCCCCATCCTGACGCAAAGAGTTTACTCCTTGCACCCGAATCCGCTTTTTATCTGTCCGCCCCTTGTTATTCTTATTCTTCACTTCCAGAAAAGTCAGACCGGAAGAGACATACGTCCTTACACGGATCTTCTCACGGATCACTCTTCCGTTTTGATGAGCCAGATACATGGCGTAATCGGGAGTGTCGAGATAGGTAGTGTGATAAGCTATATTTCGCTCCCCCTGCACCTCTTGCACACGATAACAATTACTCGCCCGTTGTAATACGTCCATCAGGGCAGAGAGCGAAACGATATACTTCGTGTCCGTACGGTTCATCAAACGGATGGTACTCATCTCTTCCAAAGAAATGGAGGAGAAAGCGGAAAGTGCGGTGGTTACATTACATGCCTCGTTCATATTCATAAGGGATTAGAGTAGCAAGTGTTACAATACTGTAACAAATGTATGACAGAGAAGCAGAAAAAGGAAAAAAAATCAATGAACGGGGGATTCTTATCGGTGAATCGACTGTATTACAGCAACAAACTGTTCTGTTCTATTTTTAAGATTCTATTATTCAACAGTGGCTATGAATCGAATCAAATAGAAAATAAAATGCATAATCTAGTGCAAGAATATGCATATCACGCCCCTTATTATGCATAAATAAAGGGTAAACAGACCGTTTTTCATTGTATGAAAACGTCCGTTCTTTAAATGCAAGGTATCCTTGGTCGGTGAGGAACGCCTCCTTGCTCACCGACCAAGCTACCGTTCATCGGTGAGGAAGGAGGCGTTGATTGAAATAAGAGTCGTTTCCAAGCTATGTCACTTCTAACTTCGTTAATTTTCAATATAACAAATAGCTATAACATCAGAAAAAAAATATTGATTTATTTCGAATCTGGTAGCAAACAAATACAAACAGCAAGGATTTACTATCAAATCACTGTCTTTTGGGAGAATCCAAAAAGACATTTAAGCTCCTATTTATTTGCTATCCTCATATAGGTTCTAATTAAAGCAAAGAAAATGTATAAAACATCCTATTTTTATGTATAACCCTATTTTAAGCAAACATAGATTTATTTCTTGTAATATTCCAGCGGAGTCCTCTTCACTTTTTTACGGAAGTACTTATTGAAAGTTGTAAAGATGAATATTACATTCTAAACTTTCCGCAAGAGTCAGAAATAGAGAAGAAAAAAAATGAACGGTTTCTCACCTGTGAAAAATAGGAGGAAAACCATTTGCTTTTTTAGAGACCTCTTCATTCTCTTTTTACAGCCATTCTTAAAAGAAGAACAATCGATATTAAAAATAGAACACATTTATTTTTTCATTTTAGGTACTTTTACCGCACACGATTAAAAATAGAACATTAAAATAAAAAAACAGACCTTGACAATAAAGAATTGTTAGTCGAACTTTGCAAAGTTTTATTAAATACGCAATAAAAACAAAAAGCAAAATGAGAAACTTACGAAAACTATCTTATGTAGCTTGCGCAGTATTTTTCTTTACATCATGCGAAGAAACTTACAATGACAAGCTATTTTGGCCAGGAGAAATTAGTCAGGAATATGGCTCGTATATTAAACCATATACGCTAGACCTAACCTACAGCGGAGAGAAATTAATTGGAAAAACTGTCAGCTTCAAGACAGAAGATAGCGAAACGGGAACACTGACGCTGAATAATATAATCCCGGGAGAAAAGGAAACTCCTATCAGTCGCATCCAACTTTATGAGAATGAAAAGAAAGGATATTATACTTTCAGCGGGACCAATATCACAATGGGAGGAGCTACGGTGAAATATGAAGGAATAATAACTCCGAAAAACATGCAGCTATCACTGAACGTAACAATGGCTTATGCCAACTCCATTGAAAACACATATACATTTCCTGCATACTCCCACACAACAGATGGAGAAAGTATCATCCGTAATAGCGGAGCCAGCTACGTGAATATTACTACAAAAGCAGGAGGAGAATCTCTCCAGCCGGTGATTTTACAAATACAGCAAATGGCAACTAATATATTAGATGTGATTTTTCCTTATGTATTGAAGGATATTACATTTGAGAAAAATGGAATTGTCACTGCCAGCTATACTACGAACCCTGTAGACATGAATGAAATTATGGAAGTTGCCAATTCGGGCAAAACTGACGCTGAATTCAAAAGTCTGATCAACAAACGCACTTATGAGTCATCTCCCAAAGGATTGGCCTACTGGAATCAAACAGGCAACAAAGCATTTGTCGTACAACTAAATATCCCTGCCATTGTGTCTCTCATAGCACAAAACAACGGAAAGCAAATTGACTATCAGCTTATCGCAGGAATCAGTGAAGCACTTCTAAAATCTGACCCGGCACGTTTAAAATTAACGTTAAGTGCCATCAATATGATTTTAAACAATGAAATAATCACCTATATTCTTCAATTGGATGATGATACTTTTGCAACTCTGCTCACATGGATGAAAGACGGAATACCAATGGGCATCAACTCAACAAAAGAACATACTTATATCTATTTCAACAAAGAAACTCTCATGCCGTTCATCAGCATCATCGGTAGTTTGCTGGAAACAAATTTAATTGAAGTTGCAGCCCTTTTCGATAAAATGGAAATCGGTATTGACCTCACAGCTAAGAAATAATTCATTTTAATTATCTAATATAAAAGAACAATGAAAAAAATATCTATCCTATTAATAAGCTGCCTTGCCGTAGCGTCTGCATTTTTAACTTCTTGTGATAATGATCACTACGGACCAGAGCCTATAGATGTAACAGCCAATTATTCAAATAAACTATCAAACCCCAATCCGAATCTAATTCTTACCTATAATGGTGAAACAATGATCGGAAAATCAGTAGACTTTAGCACTGTAACAGGAGAAACCGCTATTATTAACTTATATGATATTTTACCAGGAGAAAAAGAAGTAAAAATTATGTCTATCCCCCTTTCTGGAGATGGGCAAGGATATTCTTTTTCAGGAAATAGTATGGGAAATGAGACTTTAAGCTCTTTTAGATACGAAGGACGCGTAATAAAAGGACAGTTAACATTAAATATATCCAATATCAAAATGGGCAATGCAGAATTATGGGCAAATACTTATAAACTACCCACAGTTATTAATGGTATCAAAACGATTGTAGTTGGAGACATGTGGGGAGAAGAATATACATGGCAAGATGTTGACGGACAAGTACTAAATGCATCATGCTATTTTTATGCAGACATAGAAGCTTCAGAAAGTGGAGCCACAACTCAAACATGGGGTAGTGCCATTCAAAACATATTAAGTTATATTTTGCCACAAGTTCTACAAGAAATTACTTTAGGAGCGGACGGGAATGTAACGGCTTCTTATTCAAATGAACCATTGACAGGAGTAGACATGGATATCATTTTTGGATTTCTAGAAAATCCATTAACACAGGATATGATTACTCCTAACATTGTTAACCGTAATTATATTCCATCTCCAAAAGGATTTGCTAATTGGTTCCAAAAAGACGGTAAGTTAATATTAAAATTAAACTTAGCTAATATTATTGCCTCAATATCCAGCGGCAATCAATATATGGATGTCAATATAACCAATGCTATCATTGAAGCTATATCCCAAATGGATGCTATGAAAGTGAAAGAATTGCTAACCACGCTCAATCAAAGTCTAAAAAATGAAACACTTGGATTCCTGCTCAATGTCAATGACACTTCTTTCAAAGCTATTTTCAATTGGTTAACTACCGGAATCCCGATGCAAGTTATTTCAAAAGATGGACATACTTTTATTTACTTAGACAAAGAAGGTTTTACTCCCATAGCCAAATTACTACCAGATCTTAGTCCGCTAATAGTCAGTCTGCTTCCAGAAGATATGCAATCACTGGGAGGAATCATCTCTATATTTTTGAACGGTATATCAGACGCTTTTCTATCACCTGAAAAAATAGAATTTGGTTTGGAAATTGTTCCAAATAAATAAAACAAAAAACAATGAAGAAATTATATATCCTAACAATCCTGTTATGCCTTACCGGTTTCGGAAGCATCTTTGCCCAAACCCTGAAAGGACATATATATGATGCCAAGACCAATGAGCCATTGGTCGGAGCCACCGTCACCTACAAACTTCATGGTAATCAGGGAGTAGTATCTAACATTAACGGAGAATATGAAATCAAACTTCCCGAAGGTGGAGTTGACCTTGTATTCAGCTATGTTGGCTATGATGATGTCTTGATGCCCATCGTTATCAACAAGCGTGAAGTAGTCACCAAAGACGTTTACATGAAAGAAAGCACCAAGCTGCTGGAAGAAGTCGTAGTCAGTGCCGGACGCTTTGAACAGAAGTTGAGTGATGTCACTGTCTCCATGGACGTTGTTAAATCCGGAGATATTGCCCGTCAGGCACCCACGGATATTTCTTCCACTCTCCGCACACTTCCCGGTGTAGACATTGTAGACAAACAACCTTCTATGCGCGGAGGTAGCGGATGGACTTACGGAGTAGGTGCACGCAGCCAAATTCTTGTGGACGGAATGAGCACACTGAATCCGAAAACAGGAGAAATCAACTGGAACACTGTTCCTTTAGAGAACGTAGAACAGGTGGAAGTGATTAAAGGAGCATCTTCCGTACTATATGGCTCATCAGCTTTGAATGGTATTATCAATATCCGTACCGCACGTCCGGGACTGACACCGAAAACACGATTCAGCGCCTATATCGGTGTATATGGTGATGCGGAAAACGACGAATACCAATGGAGCGACAAGAGTTTCTGGAAAGATGATAAATATTCTGTTAAACCGATCCTGCGCGGAAGTCTTCTTAGCGGTATACGGAATCCTATTTACGAAGGATTCGACCTCTCCCATTCCCGCCGTATCGGTAATTTCGATGTCAGCGGAGGAATCAATCTTTTCACTGATGAAGGATACCGCCAACAGGGATACAACAAACGTTTCCGTATGGGAGGGAGCCTCACTTATCATCAGCCCGATATGGGAATGAAACTGTTGAACTATGGTTTCAATGTCGATTTCCTTTCCAATCAATACGGCGACTTCTTCATCTGGCGTTCACCAACGGAAGTGTACAAACCGTCTCCTTTCACCAACATGGGACGTGAAGAGAATAATTTCCATATCGATCCGTTCATCAACTATGTGAATCCGGAAAACGGTACGTCACATAAGATTAAAGGACGTTTCTATTACAGCGCCGACAATATCGTACGCCCTACCCAAGGAACTTCCATCACTGATATTCTGGGAAATATGGGAACTGATGCCAAAACGATACAGAATATAGCCGGTGGCGATTACAGTTCACTCTATCCTGCATTGGTAGGTATCGGTTCCGGACTTGTCAACGGTAATCTGGAAGATGCCATGAACGGAGTGTTCACCTCATTAGGCAATATTTTCCCGAATGCGACGACTGCCGATTATTGCGATCTGATCTCCTGGGTAATGGACAACGGAGTGCCGAGTGACTTGGGAGGACTTGCGAACGGACAGTTACCGAGTGATCTGATTCCGTGGTTATCAAATGTTATCAATCCGTCACGAAACACTCCCAAAACACAGACTGATAAGAACTTCGATTACTATCTCGACTACCAGTTCAATAAGAAATGGGAAGGTGGTGCACAAATCACTACCGGAGTAACCCTAGAACATATCCGCTATGACTCCGCTGTAATGGATGAGGTATACAAAAGTGATAATGTAGCTGCTTTCCTTCAGTACGATCAGCGCTTTTGGGATCGTTTGAGTGTGTCTGCCGGTGTACGTGCCGAATATTATCGGGTGAATAATCATCACCGTGAAGCCGAAACCAAAATTTTCGGAACCAAGGTTCCGTTCCGTCCGGTCTTCCGTGCAGGGTTAAATTATCAGCTGGCTGATTACAGTTTTATCCGTGCCAGCTTCGGACAGGGTTACCGTAATCCGTCTATCAATGAAAAATACCTGCGCAAGGATATTGGTGGGGTTGGCGTCTATCCTAATCTGGACATCAAACCGGAGAAAGGATTTAATGCGGAATTAGGAATTAAGCAAGGATATAAGGTCGGCAATTTCCAGGGTTTTGTGGATGTTGCAGGATTCTATACACAGTATAAAGACATGGTTGAATTCCAGTTCGGACTGTTCAACAATGCCAATTACACAATGATTAATAGCATAGGCGATGCATTTCAGATGCTGACAGATGGCAAAGGTTTCGGCATCGGAGCCCAGTTCCACAATGTATCGAAAGCCCAGATTTACGGAGTAGAAATTTCAACGAACGGCGTGTATAATTTCAATAAGAATACGAAGTTGTTCTATAACTTAGGATATGTATACACGGAGCCACGCGATGCTGACTATCAGGAACGTAATGCAGTAGAGGGGCTTTATACCGATCCTCTTCAGATGAAAGAGAAATCGAACACAGGTAAGTATCTTAAATATCGCCCGAAGCACAGCTTTAAAGCTACAGTAGATTTCCAGTGGAAACGTATCAATGTCGGTGCCAATGTAGCATGGAAGAGCAAAATTCTGGCAGTTGACTATCTGATGTTGGACGAACGCGAGAAACAGCAGAAAGACCTGATGGATTATGTACGTGGCATCCTTTTCGGTTATTCAAAAGGAGAAACACTGGCTACTTACTGGAAAAAACATAATACAGACTATGCTACTGTCGACGTACGCTTCGGAGTAAAAGCCACAAAAGAAGTAGCTTTCCAGTTTATGGTGAACAACCTGTTGAATAAAGAATACAGCTACCGCCCAATGGCAGTTGCCGCCCCACGTACTTTCGTGCTGAAAATGGACGTCACTTTCTAACTAACTTTCAAGATTCACAATTACTTAAGAAACGGCTGCTCAATACAGCCGTTTTCTTTTTTCTCCTCATCTGTCATCATTTATCTATATATTGTGTATCTTTATCCCCCGAAAACAAGAAGAAATAACCGATAAAATGAAAAAACGAATCCTACTTATTGTCATCCTGTTTTGTACAGCCTTTGCACAGGCACAAGAAGTTTTTGTAACTGCTGATTTTGTAAGCAGTTATATCTGGCGCGGTATAGATAGCGGTAATGCAAGTGTGCAGCCTTCACTCGGCCTCAACTGGAAAGGACTGACTGTTTACGCATGGGGCTCTACCGAATTTCGCGAAAAGAACAATGAAATAGATTTATCACTAGAGTACGAATACAAAAACCTGACTCTTTACGCCAATAACTATTTTACCCAGACAGAAGAAGAACCTTTCAAATACTTCAATTACAGTTCGCACTCTACCGGACACACTTTCGAGGCAGGAGCCGGCTATATGCTTAGCGAAAAGTTCCCATTGTCAGTAAGCTGGTACACTACCTTTGCCGGAAACGATTACCGGGAAAACGGGAAACGTGCCTGGTCCAGTTACTGCGAGTTGAGTTACCCGTTCAGCGTGAAGGATGTAAATATGAATATCGAAGCTGGTTTCACTCCTTGGGAAAGTATGTACTCCGACAAATTCAATGTAGTCAATATCGGATTATCTGCAACAAAAGATATCAAAATAACGTCCAACTTCTCTTTACCCATCTTCGGAAAGCTAATAGCCAACCCTTATGAAGAGCAACTTTATTTTGTAGTTGGAATTACATTGTAGATGATTCTTACATTCAATTATTAACTAATAAACACCCCCATGAAAAAACACTTTCTTATCTTCGCAACAGGTCTCTTTCTACTAAGTGCCTGTAATTCGGTAAAAGCACCGGAAGCTATCTTACCCATTCCCGAAGCCAAACAGGTGGAATGGCAAAAAATGGAAACGTATGCGTTTGTACACTTCGGACTTAACACATTCAACGACCGCGAATGGGGATATGGAGACTCCGATCCTAAAACATTCAACCCTACCCGTCTGGACTGTGAACAATGGGTACAGACATTTGTCAAATCCGGCATGAAAGGAGTGATCCTGACAGCGAAACATCACGATGGATTCTGCCTGTGGCCCACGCAACTGACAGAGTACTGTATCCGCAACACTCCGTACAAAGACGGAAAAGGAGATATTGTTCGCGAACTGTCCGATGCCTGCAAAAAGTATGGCATTAAATTCGCAGTCTATCTCTCTCCCTGGGACAGGCATCAGGCCAATTATGGTTCCCCCGAATATGTAGAATACTTCTATAAACAACTCAACGAATTGCTGACCAACTACGGTGATGTATTTGAAATCTGGTTTGATGGTGCCAACGGTGGAGACGGCTGGTATGGCGGAGCAAAAGACAGCCGTACGATCGACCGCAAAACTTATTATAACTATCCGCGAGCTTACAAGATGATTGATGAGTTACAGCCACAAGCTGTTATCTTCTCGGATGGAGGTCCGGGCTGTCGTTGGGTGGGCAACGAACACGGATTTGCCGGAGCCACCAACTGGTCTTTTCTCCGTGCCGGAGAAGTTTATCCGGGCTATCCCAAGTATCGTGAACTGCAATATGGTCATGCCGACGGTAACCAATGGGTAGCTGCCGAGTGTGATGTTTCCATCCGTCCGGGATGGTTTTATCATCCGGAAGAAGACGACCGTGTGAAAACAGTAGACGAACTGACCGATTTATATTACCGCAGCGTAGGACATAACGCAACGCTATTATTAAACTTCCCGGTAGACCGTGACGGATTGATTCATCCTACTGACTCTGCCAATGCCGTAAACTTCCACCAGAATGTACAAAAACAACTGGCACACAATCTGCTGGCCGGACTCTCTCCCAAAGCATCGGACGAACGCGGAAGAACATTCTCCGCCAAAGCTGTGACCGACGGTGATTATGATACTTATTGGGCTACCAATGACGATGTCATTTCAGCCACTATCGAATTCGATTTACCTCAAGCAGAGAAGATCAACCGTATGATGTTGCAGGAATATATTCCTCTCGGACAACGTGTCAAATCATTCGTTGTAGAATATAACCAGGCAGGCGAATGGATCCCTGTAAAGCTCAATGAGGAGACTACCACTATCGGATATAAACGGCTCCTTCGTTTCGAAACAATCACTACGGATAAGATTCGTATCCGCTTCACAGATTCACGGGCTTGTCTCTGTATTAATAACATTGAAGGATATTATGCAGGAGAGACTTCGGATACATACACAGCAAAAGCTACAGAACTGAAAAGCTACCCGTTCACTCTTGTTGGAGTAGACGTGGAGGAAGCACAGAAAGGTATGGATAAGAACGACCAGACCACCTGTTTCATCAATGGAAATACACTATTGATTGACTTGGGAGAAGAACGCACGATTACGTCATTCCACTATCTCCCCGACCAAAGTGAATATAATAAAGGGTTGATCGCGGCTTATGAAATCTCTGTAGGCATGGACAGCAATGCGGTCAATCAGGTAGTAGCCAAAGATGAATTTTCCAATATAAAGAGCAATCCGATTATGCAATCGGTTTACTTTACTCCGGTCAAGGCTCGCTATATTCAGTTGAAAGCAACACGGATGATACATGACGGTGAACCGATGGGGTTAGCTGAAATTGGGATAAAATAATAGATGATATGGTACAGAAAACAGGAATTATCGTGCAGAAGAAAAACTATACTCTCCGTACCTGGCAAACCGAAGATGCAGCATCATTAGCCAAATATCTCAATAACAAGAATATTTGGGATAACTGCCGTGACGGTCTCCCCTATCCTTATAGTCAGGAAGATGCTAAAGTTTTTCTCGCTATGATACAAGCAAAAGAAAATATTCATGATTTCTGCATTGAAGTAAATGGAGAAGCAGTCGGAAGTATCGGTTTTGTACCCGCTACGGATGTAGAACGTTTTAGTGCAGAAGCAGGCTACTGGATTGGAGAACCTTTCTGGAATCAGGGAATCGTAACTGATGCTTTGAAAGAAGCCATCAACTATTATTTCGAACACACTGATAAAGTACGTGTATTCGCAGTCGTATTTGAGCATAACTCCCCATCCATGCGTGTATTAGAGAAAGTGGGATTCACGAAAGTAGGAATTATGCAAAAAGCTATTTTCAAGAATGATAATTTCACGAACGCACATTATTACGAACTTATCAAATAATCCGGAATTCATCAACAGTCTGCCGGACAATCCGGCAGACTGCCCATAAACACCTTGCCAACCCTGAATGAAATCTATAAAAACCTTCCTCTTTTGCTCAAAAATCTTAAACCTGTGCATTTTTTACTCGGATTTCTTGTCAGAACCAAGTGTTTGAGTAAATTTGCAAGCTGATAGTTAACCGGATAGTTTAGATAGCAAGAGATTACTACTTGACTACTGGCTGCTAACTTGTAGAAATACTAATACTAAAATTTATAGCATGAGTTTGAAAATTGTTGTATTGGCAAAACAAGTTCCCGACACACGTAACGTCGGGAAAGATGCCATGAAAGCCGACGGGACAATTAACCGCGCGGCACTTCCCGCTATCTTCAACCCCGAAGACCTGAATGCCCTCGAGCAAGCTCTTCGACTGAAAGATGCTCATCCAGGCTCTACCGTAACTATCCTGACAATGGGACCGGGACGGGCAGCCGACATTATTCGTGAAGGACTTTTCCGTGGTGCAGATAACGGTTACTTGCTGACCGACCGTGCTTTCGCTGGTGCAGACACACTGGCTACGTCTTACGCACTGGCTACTGCCATCCGCAAAATCGGTGATTGTGACATTATTATCGGCGGTCGTCAGGCTATCGACGGTGATACGGCGCAAGTAGGTCCGCAGGTAGCAGAGAAACTGGGATTGACGCAGATCACATACGCAGAAGAAATTCTGGAAGTGGGCGATGGTAAAATCAAAGTGAAACGTCACATTGACGGTGGCGTAGAAACTGTAGAAGGTCCGCTGCCCATCGTGATTACCGTAAACGGTTCTGCAGCTCCCTGCCGTCCGCGCAATGCAAAATTGGTTCAAAAATACAAACATGCCAAGACTGTAACCGAAAAGCAGCAAGGCAACCTTGATTATACCGATTTGTATGACAAGCGTGATTATCTGAATCTGCCAGAATGGAGTGTAGCCGACGTAAACGGTGACCTTGCGCAATGCGGTCTGTCCGGTTCGCCGACCAAAGTGAAAGCCATCCAGAACATCGTGTTCCAGGCTAAAGAGAGCAAAACCATCAGCGGCAGCGACCGTGACGTGGAAGACCTGATTGTTGAACTATTAGCTAACCACACCATCGGATAATCATGAATAACTTATTTGTATATTGCGAAATAGAAGAAGGTAACGTTGCAGACGTTAGCCTCGAACTTCTGACCAAAGGTCGTTCGTTAGCCAACCAGTTGAACTGTCAGCTCGAAGCTGTAGTTGCCGGCAGCGGCCTCAAAGATATTGAAAAACAAATCCTTCCTTATGGAGTAGATAAACTTCACGTTTTCGACGGTGAAGGACTTTACCCTTATACATCACTTCCCCACACAGCTATCCTGGTGAACCTCTTCAAAGAAGAGCAACCGCAAATCTGTTTGATGGGTGCTACCGTTATCGGTCGTGACCTCGGTCCGCGCGTTTCTTCTGCCCTGACCAGCGGATTGACTGCCGACTGTACTTCACTTGAAATCGGTGACCACGAAGACAAAAAAGAAGGTAAGACTTATAAGAACCTGTTGTACCAAATCCGTCCGGCATTCGGCGGTAACATCGTTGCTACGATTGTGAACCCGGAACACCGTCCGCAGATGGCAACCGTTCGCGAAGGTGTGATGAAGAAAGAAATCCTCTCTCCGACTTATCAGGGAGAAGTGATCCGTCACGACGTGAAAAAATATGTAGCTGACACAGACTACGTAGTGAAAGTGATCGAACGCCACGTAGAAAAGGCCAAGAACAACCTGAAAGGTTCCCCGATTATCGTAGCCGGTGGTTACGGTGTAGGTTCGAAAGAAAACTTCGACCTGCTGTTCGACCTCGCTAAAGAACTTCACGCAGAAGTAGGTGCCAGCCGTGCAGCTGTTGACGCAGGTTTCGCAGACCATGATCGCCAGATCGGACAAACAGGTGTCACCGTTCGTCCGAAACTCTACATCGCTTGCGGTATCTCCGGACAAATTCAGCATATCGCCGGTATGCAGGAAAGTGGTATCATCATCTCCATCAACAACGATCCGGATGCTCCGATCAATACGATTGCCGATTACGTAATCAACGGAAGTATTGAAGAAGTTGTGCCGAAGATGATTAAGTATTATAAACAAAATAGCAAGTAAGGAAAGATGGCTAATTATTATACAGACATACCGGAACTCAAGTATCACTTGAACAATCCGATGATGAAACGTATTTGCGAACTCAAAGAACGCAATTACAGAGATAAAGATGAATTCGACTATGCTCCGCTGGACTTCGAAGATGCTGTAGACTCTTACGACAAAGTATTGGAGATTACCGGAGAAATCACAGGAGAAATCATTGCCGCTAACGCAGAAGGTGTAGACGAAGAAGGTCCTCACTGTGCCAACGGTCGCGTAGAATATGCTTCCGGAACCAAACAGAATCTGGATGCTATGGTGAAAGCCGGACTAAACGGCATGACCATGCCACGCAAATTCGGTGGTTTGAATTTCCCGATCACTCCGTACACCATGTGCGCGGAAATCGTGGCTGCCGCCGACGCCGGTTTCGGAAATATCTGGTCTTTGCAGGACTGTATCGAAACGCTGTACGAATTCGGTAATGCAGACCAACACAGCCGCTTCATCCCTCGTGTATGCCAAGGCGAAACAATGTCCATGGACTTGACAGAACCGGATGCAGGTTCCGACCTTCAATCTGTTATGCTGAAAGCTACTTACAGCGAAAAAGACGGATGCTGGTTGCTGAACGGCGTGAAACGTTTCATTACAAACGGTGACGCTGATATCCACCTCGTACTGGCACGTTCGGAAGAAGGAACAAGAGACGGTCGTGGCTTGTCTATGTTCATCTATGACAAACGCCAAGGGGGTGTAAATGTGCGCCGTATCGAAAATAAACTCGGTATCCATGGTTCCCCTACTTGCGAATTGGTATACAAGAATGCAAAAGCTGAACTTTGCGGTGACCGCAAACTCGGTTTGATTAAATATGTAATGGCTTTGATGAACGGTGCACGTCTGGGTATTGCCGCACAGTCCGTAGGATTGAGTCAGGCAGCTTACAATGAAGGATTGGCTTATGCCAAAGACCGTAAGCAGTTCGGCAAAGCGATCATCGAGTTCCCGGCAGTATATGACATGCTGGCTATCATGAAAGGTAAATTGGACGCCGGACGTGCTTTGCTGTATCAAACAGCACGCTATGTAGACATCTACAAAGCTCTGGATGACATCGCCCGCGAACGCAAACTGACTCCGGAAGAACGTCAGGAACAGAAGAAATACGCCAAACTGGCAGACAGCTTTACTCCGCTGGCCAAGGGGATGAACTCTGAATATGCTAACCAGAACGCTTACGACTGCATTCAGATTCACGGTGGTTCAGGATTCATGATGGAATATGCTTGCCAACGCATCTATCGCGACGCGCGTATCACCAGCATCTACGAAGGAACTACCCAGTTGCAGACTGTAGCCGCTATCCGTTACGTGACTAATGGTTCTTATATCGCTACTATCCGCGAGTTTGAGGCCATTCCTTGTTCACCGGAAATGGAACCGCTGATGTCTCGCCTGAAGAAGATGGCTGACAAATTTGAAGCAAGCACCAACGCTGTAAAAGAAGCACAAGATCAGGAATTACTTGACTTCACTGCCCGCAAATTGATGGAAATGGCTGCTGACATTATCATGTGTCACCTGTTGATTCAAGATGCCAGCAAAGCTTCCGAACTGTTCTCCAAATCTGCACACGTATATTTAAACTATGCAGAAGCGGAAGTGGAAAAGCACGCAAACTTCATCGAAAACTTCGACAAAGAAGATTTGGCTTTCTACAAAAAGTAACAAATAATCGACTAAATCTCATAAAAGCATCCTTTCTTACGAAATGGATGCTTTTTTTATTTGTCATATTCTATTATTTTCCATTATTATTCTATACATTTGTCAGTGAGATAAGTTATTTTTTAATTGATGACTCTAGATAAAGATAGAAATATGGCACTCAAACCTTCATATAATGACAAACTACATCTGCCTGGTTTATCCAACACGGAAATCCTTATATTGGCTCTCGAAGCTTCTCAAAAACTTGAGTGGAATATCAGAGAAGTGACTCCGGAAGGAGTCCGGTTTGAAGTCCCGTTCAATATGTACTCTCACGGAGAGGTAATAACCTTTACTATAGAAAAGGAAAGTGACGGAGAAGTATCCGTTCGCAGCCAGTCTTCTTCCGTACAATTTGTTGATTATGGAAAGAACAGAAAAAATATACAGAAATTACGGGAGGCGATGGAAGAAATAAGGACTTCACTCACTCTGGAAGAGCTAAGCCGGAGAGCAGAAGATTTCGAAGAAGAGTTCAACCGACCGCTCACGGAAGAAGAAAAAGCTTATATAGAAGAAGAAAAGAAAAAAAACTCCTTCCTGTCTTTCTTCATTCCCCGCAAAGGATTCATAGCGACCCCCATCCTGATAGACATCAACATTCTTGTATTCATTGTGATGATTGCTTCCGGAGTGGGTATTATGTCCCCTTCCACTCTGTCACTACTGAAATGGGGAGCCGACTTCGGACCGCTAACTCTCACTGGTGACTGGTGGCGCACAGTGACTTGCAACTTCATACATATCGGAGCTTTCCATCTCCTGATGAACATGTATGCTTTCATGTATGTAGGACTTCTGTTGGAAGAACTGATAGGAGGACGCCGTATGTTCGTTTCATACCTGCTAACCGGATTATGTTCGGCTGCATTCAGCCTGTATATGCACGGTGAGACAATCAGCGCCGGAGCTTCCGGATCTATCTTCGGACTTTACGGTATATTCCTTGCGTTCCTCCTCTTTCATCGCATCGCCAAAGAACAACGAAAGGCATTGTTAACCAGCATCCTCATTTTTGTGGGGTATAATCTGGTTTACGGGATGAAAGCCGGCATTGATAATGCCGCCCATATTGGCGGGTTGTTAAGCGGGTTTGTTCTGGGAATTATATACGTGGTCGGCTACAAGTTCGAGAAACCCGATGCACAGCGGACTGTCTCCATCATCGGGGAGCTTGGTATATTCTGTATATTCCTGTTCAGCTTCATGATCCTGTGCAAAAACGTTCCTCCTCTTTACCCGGAGATACGTAATGAATGGGAAAGCGGTATTGTGGAAGCCTATCTGAATGGCGAACTGGAAGAAGAAAACGAGAACAGTAATCATTCCACTGTGAATGCTACGGACAATCTTTCCAGCAGGAAAGTTCCGGCATATACGCCTGTCGGCAATGACGATACGTGGCTGTCTTATTATGATGCAGCCACCAAATTCAGTTGCCAGTATCCTACCAACTGGACAAAAATAGCAGGAGCAAAAGGAATAATTGACGGTGCGGAACCTCCATTACTCATGCTGGTCAACGGAGGGAATCAATTAACGATTACCGCCCTCACCTACGACACGCAGAAGGAGTTTGAACACATGAAAGAGTTATCACTCACTCTCCCGAGAAATGCACAAGGGGAACCGTCAGAAGATTACCAACTAAGCAATGTCAACATCAACGGACTCCCTATGACAAAGATCACGAATCCCCTGCACATCGGGGCTCCTGATGAACCGGGAGAGGATGTAAAACAAATAGTGTTGCATTATTTTCAAGAGAGCAAGAAACGATCTTTTGCCATTGTCATGCTTGTCTATGACGAAGAAGCTGAAACCGATCTGAATGCCATTACATCAAGTATTCAGATCACCCAATAAAGAGAATATGAGAGTATATATCCAAGTCAAACAGTTAGGAAAACGAAAGTGCAGTATCGAAAAGATTCCTATCGATTTTCCTGTTCCGCCTGTCAATGTACAGGGGTTGATCGAAGCCATCGTCAGTTGGCAAGTCTGCGAATACAATGAACGCTTGCAACAGAGCGAAGTGCTGAAATACCTCACACAGGAAGAAGTGGAAAATAAAACAGCTTCCGGCAAAGTAGGGTTTGCAGTAAATTATAACGGCAAACCAGCTGTAGAAGTCGAAGCAATCACCAATGCCCTGCAATCCTACGAGGACGGGATTTTTCGTATCTTCATGGATGATGCGGAAGCCGGGGACTTATCCTCTCCCATCCAACTTAAAGAAGAATCGACCCTGACCTTCATCCGGCTCGCCATGCTGTCGGGAAGATTGTGGTAATCATTATCCTATAAAACACATTGAAAACGAAAAGAATCATGAGACTGATTTATAATGACGCATTAAATAAACGGATTGCTCCATACCTTGAAAGGTTAACAAAAAAGAGAACCAGTTTAGACAAAGAGACAATGACACTGTTGGATGTATTCATGCAATACTTCAACATGGATACCCGATATGGTGCATACAGCGATAAATTAGAGCCTTGCATCATCTATATTATCCAAGAAGAAAAGATTAAAAGCGTTGCCAATCTTTTCGACGGTAAGTTGAACAAGCTACTCCGCTATCTATTGGGAGACGAGTACGCCCACCTGTTCCACACCTATCTGGAGCTCAAAGCACGGTGTCCGTACACTCACGGATACTCGCGCCGGTCGCAACGGTCGGCAAATCCTCTTCTGCATATCGGCCACGTTATAGATGCATTGACCCAGTTTCTGAAACTGCGCGCCACCGGATTTACGGATCAAGCCGTACTGAACGGAGGAAACACTCCGGAAGAAATAGAAGCATACAAGGATTCGATGAACTGCCAGAACTGGATGGCCGCCCAAATAGCAGAAGGCAACCAGACTGTCATTAAGCATCTCAACAGCGTGCTGACCAGCGAAAATAACGCCAACCGCCTCAATCAGGGACATTTTCAGGCTATCGCAATGAGCGGATACCGCCCCTTACTGGAACTGGAAGGAAAGTTACTTCTGGCAGCCAAATTACAGGAAGGGCTCCGTCAAGCTATCGTGGAAACGATGGACGAAGGATGTCCCGAAAGTTATCTCCATCTTTTCTCGGTCATCTGCGACAACGGTCTGGAACGATTTGCTTCCGTGAAACGCGGTATTGCAGTCAGTACGGGGATTGGAGAACAAGACAGCAGCGAACGTATCACCAATAAATATGTAGAACTGATCCATCGTTTTCTGAACGACCGGAAACAGGCACACGCTGCTCTTCAAAGCAAAGATACAGTCGAACTCTATCTGGCTTTATGGAGCATCGGATTCTATAATACGGAAGAGATTCAGACGCTTGTGCCGGAAATTATCAAGAAAGGTGCTAAATATCAGGTACAGACGTTACTTTATTTCTTGCGCTGTACACAATATTCCGGCATGAACCACCGAATCAGCAAAAATGCCTTCGAAAGATGGCATAAGGAACCGTCGGTGGTAGCGGCTATCTTACCGTTGTATCTGTCCGGTCTCTATCTTAGCCGGTACGGAGGACACAAAGATGTCCCGTCACTCCACGACTATTTTGATAGCAAAGAAGAGGCGGTTCGCCATTATGAATATCTGAAGCAAGTCTATCAGTCCATCTCCGCCAAAGAGATTTATTCTCCTTATGTGTTCCCTTGGGAAAGCGCAGAGCTCACCCGTTCGGAAATCGTTCTCAAGATGGCATATATCACCTGGATGACCAATAACTCTGCATTGAAAGACGACCTTTGCAGCTATCTGCCCTCTCTGGATACTTATATGCGGGCAGGCTATATCGGTGTCGTATTAGCTCCACCGACCAGTCCGCTACAGGAAGAATATGTACTGCAATCATTGGGCGACCGTTCGCAAGATGTGCGTGAAGAAGCATATAAAGCATTGTCCGAGATGACCTTGTCGCCCGAACAGAACCAGAAAGTAGAAGAGTTGCTGCGCTTCAAATATAGTGAAATGCGTATCCATGCTATCAATCTGCTGATGAAACAGCCCAAAGAACAGCTATCCGGCAGCATCCGCCGCTTGCTAACAGACAAGGTTGCCGAACGCCGCCTGGCAGGATTGGACATGATGAAGACCATACACAACGTAGAATTCCTGCAAGATATCTATCAGGAATTGATTCCGACAGTCAAAGAGATTCAGAAGCCGAACGCAAAAGAAAAAGTATTGATAGAATCTCTGATTGGCAATGGAACAGAAGAGAGCGTCACACAACATTATACCAAAGATAACGGTTTTGGTCTGTACGATCCGTCTCTTGAAGTCAATCTGCCGGAAATTACCCAGGACAAAGGATTCAACGTTAAAAAAGCATTCGAATTCATTTGCTTCGGAAGGGCCAAACTCGTTTTCAAGAAACTAAGCAAATACATCGAAACCTACAAGAATGAAGAATTCAAGAATGGGTACGGAGAAGCACGCCTGATAGGTAACAGTGTCCTGATAAACTGGAGCAACTACGGAGGATTGAGCGGACTCGGATTCCCGGAATTGTGGAAAGCCTTCTACGAAGAAGAAATAGGAAGCTATGACAAATTGCTGATGATGAGTTTCATGCTTGCATCGACAGGTGCTCCCAAAGACAAGGACGACTACGATGAAGAGGATGAAGAAGACATCAAGGCAGCCCAGAAGTCAAGTAATACTTTTGAGCCGCTTGTCAACCGTATGTATGCCGGCATCACTTACCGCGGATTGCAGAAAGACCTCCGCAAGATGCCGTACTATGAACAGATGAGTGATATCATCGAAGCACTGGCATACGAGTACAAAGATGAAGCCGTCTATCAACGACTGGCTGTCAATATGCTACTCCAACTGTTGCCTTTGCTAAATACCAAAAACATTTTCCGCCAGTACACCAGTAAGCATGCATGGCTCCAGGACAAACTGGAATACGGAGAAAAACAAGTCGTTTATCCGATACATAACAACAAATTCGTGAACTTCTGGCTCGAAATGCCTCAAAAGCCCATGAGTGATGATTTATTTATCCGTTACTTCACGGTGCGCTATCAGCTTTATAAGCTCACCAACTACATGGAGCATACCCCCCCACTGGAGGAAACGGACTCTTATCTTCATGCCACGGACTTTGCCCGTGCCTGGATGCTGGGAATCATCCCGACAGAGGAAGTATACCGTGAAATGATAGGACGCATCAGCTCTCCCAGCCAGATTAAAGCAATCACCATGGTATTGAACGACAATGTTCGTTTCAACAAGGAAAAAGAAAGATATGCCGATATCAAAAACATCGACTTCTCCCTCTTCCGTTCCCTCGCCCAAAAGGTGGTAGACCGGATTCTTGAAATCGAATTAAAACGCGGAGACTCCGAGACACAAGTCACCTCCCTTGCAGAAGAACTAAGCTACGTCTATGGAGCCGAAACATTTATCCGTATTCTGCAAGCATTCGGCAAAGATACTTTCATACGTGACAGTTACAACTGGGGCAGCACCAAACGGGGTGTATTGAGCAGCTTGCTTCATGCTTGCCATCCCCTGCCTACGGACACCAGCGAGAATCTGAAGAAACTGGCGAAGCAGGCCGAAATCAGCGACGAGCGACTGGTAGAAGCCGCCATGTTCGCCCCGCAATGGATTGAACTGACCGAAAAGGCAATAGGCTGGAAAGGACTGACAAGTGCAGCCTATTATTTCCACGCCCACACCAATGAAACGTGTGACGACAAGAAGAAAGCGATTATCGCCCGCTACACCCCCATCGACGTGGATGACCTGCAGGAAGGTGCTTTTGACATCGACTGGTTCAAAGATGCATTTAAGACAATTGGCAAGCAACGCTTCGAGGTGGTCTACAATGCCGCTAAATATATTTCATGCAGCAACAGCCATACCCGTGCCCGTAAGTTTGCCGATGCTACCAACGGTGCAGTGAAGGCGGCAGATATAAAGAAAGAAATAATAGCCAAGCGCAACAAAGACTTATTGATGAGCTACGGCCTCATCCCATTGGGACGGAAGCCGGATAAAGAACTGCTGGTTCGTTATCAATACCTGCAAAAATTCCTGAAAGAGAGCAAGGAATTCGGTGCTCAAAGGCAGGAAAGCGAAAAGAAAGCGGTAAACATCGCCCTGCAAAACCTGGCACGCAACTCTGGTTACGGAGACGTTACCCGCCTGACCTGGAGCATGGAAACCGAACTGATTAAAGAACTTCTTCCCTACCTGTCTCCCAAAAAGATAGACGGCGTAGAAGTGTATGTACAAATCAACGAGGAAGGCAAATCGGAGATTAAGCAAATCAAAGACGGCAAAGAACTCAACAGCATGCCTGCCAAACTGAAAAAGCATCCGTATATAGAAGAACTGAAAGCGGTGCACAAAAAGCTGAAAGACCAGTACACCCGTTCGCGCATCATGCTGGAACAGGCGATGGAAGACTGCACCCGTTTTGAAGAAAACGAATTGCGCAAGCTGATGCAGAATCCTGTCATCTGGCCATTATTGAAACATCTCGTCTTCATCTGCAACGGACAGACAGGCTTCTACACCGATGGATTGCTGGTTACAGTGAATGCCGTTTGCCTCCCGTTAAAACCGAAAGACGAGTTACGCATCGCACACCCCACAGACCTGTATACAAGCGGAGACTGGCATGCTTACCAAAAATTCCTGTTTGATAAATCAATCCGCCAACCTTTCAAACAGGTGTTCCGCGAACTTTACGTTCCGACTCCGGAAGAAGTAGAAGCCACTCAATCCCGCCGTTATGCCGGAAATCAGATTCAACCACAGAAAACGGTTGCCGTACTGAAAGGACGCCGTTGGGTAGCCGATTATGAGGATGGTCTCCAAAAGATATATTACAAAGAGAATATCATCGCCACCATCTATGCCATGGCAGACTGGTTCTCCCCTGCCGACATCGAAGCTCCGACATTGGAATATGTCTGCTTCCATAGCCGCAAAGACTACAAGTTGATGAAAATCTCGGAGATTCCTCCTGTCATCTTCTCCGAAGTAATGAGAGATGTAGATCTGGCAGTGAGCGTAGCCCATGCCGGAAGCGTTGACCCGGAAACCAGCCACTCTACCATCGAGATGCGCAGCGTACTGGTGGAACTGACGATACCGTTGTTCCATTTCAAGAACGTGACAATAAAAGGAAGTTTTGCTCACATCGAAGGCAAACTGGGTAAGTACAATATTCATCTGGGCAGCGGTGTGATCCATCAGGAAGGTGGTGCACAGATAGCCGTTCTTCCGGTACATTCACAGAATCGCGGACGCCTGTTCCTGCCTTTCGTAGATGAAGATCCGAAGACTGCCGAGATACTGACTAAGATTATCTTCTTTGCAGAAGACGATAAAATAAAAGATCCAAGCATCCTGAACCAAATCAAATAGTAAAGAGATGGCAGAAAATTTAATCATCCACACAGGAAGCAAGGAAGAAAAGTACCGGGAGTTACTTCCACAACTGCATTCTTTGGTAAGTACGGAAGCGGATCTCATTGCCAATCTTGCCAATATGGCAGCAGCCTTAAAGCAGACTTTCGGTTTCTTCTGGGTAGGCTTTTACCTTGTGAAAGGGGAAGAACTCGTACTGGGTCCGTTTCAAGGCCCCATTGCCTGCACTCGCATCCGCTTTGGCAGAGGAGTTTGCGGAACTGCCTGGAAAGAAGCCCGCACACTGATTGTTCCTGATGTAGAACAGTTTCCCGGACACATAGCCTGTAGTTCGGACTCGAAATCGGAAATAGTAGTACCGATCCTCAAGCAGGGCAAAGTTGTCGGGGTGCTGGATATCGACAGTGATACATTGGATAGCTTCGACACTATCGACACACGCTATTTGGAAGAGATTTGTGCGTATATTGTATTATAAAATAACAGTATAAACGTCCTGAAAAAACGGAGGCTCTGATTGAATGAATCAGAGCCTCCGTTTACTATAAATAGAGCCTCTGTTCGAATCAAACAGAGGCTCTGTTTTTTTACCAGTCCATATCTTCTATTTCCCGTTCCCGATACAGCAAAAGTTGTTTGCGAAGCGAACTCATTTCGTGCCTCATATCTTCCATCCTTTCCAACAAATGATGAATGGCATCGATACCTTCCATATTGATGGATAAGTCGTAGTACATTCTGCTATAACGTTCCACGTTCGGGAGTTCCGACAAAAGCAGATAATGTTCGCCGCCTTCGGTATGCACGTTAATCAAACCGCCCTCTTCCAACATTTCGATGAATGAAGGCTCAATATGACATTTGTGACAGTATTCACTGACAATTATTAATTCGGTCTGCATAGTACTCATTCATTTTAGTTCATACTCTGTAATTGACGGAACAACTCTTTTTGTTTGTCGGTCAAGTTCGTAGGAATCTTGACAGAATAGGTCACAATCAAGTCACCGAATTGTCCTTCCTTCTTATAAACCGGAAATCCTTTACCTTTCAGACGGACTTTCGTACCGTTCTGCGTTTCCGGTTTTATCTTCAGTTTCACTTTACCGTCCAGCGTGTCGACTACTTTCTCGCCTCCCAATACGGCAGAGTAAAGGTCTACTTCCACATCTACGTACAGATCGTCGCCCAAGCGTTTGAACACCGGATCTTCAGCTATCACGAACGTAATGTACAAGTCGCCCGCAGGTCCTCCGTTGACACCCTCGGCTCCGTAGCCTTTCAGTTTAATAACCTGTCCCTCGGCTACACCGGCAGGGATAGTGATACGTACCTGTTTACCATTTACGGTCAATATCTGCTTATGCGTTTGAGCAGCATCACGAAGGGAAAGATGAAGTTCGGCATTAAAGTCCTGTCCGCGGAATCCCGCAGAGCCTTGTCCTCTTCCTCCCCGATGTCCGAACATGGATTCGAAGAAATCGGAAAATCCACTGGCATTGCCACCGGAGAATCCCTCTCCATCGGAACTATACCAATAGGTTCCGTTACCGTCGGAGAAACCCTGCCCCGCACCGCCGAATCCGCCGAAACCTCCTGCACCGCCAAAGCCTCCGGCTTGTTGCTGTGCACGTTTCTGTGCTTCGAATTCATCGGCATGCTTCCAATGTTCTCCGTACTCGTCATACTTTTTACGTTTCTCCGGATCACTTAGTACCTCATTGGCTTCATTGATTTCCTGAAACTTATCCTTTGCACTCGGGTCATTAGGATTCAAGTCAGGATGATATTTCCGGGCCAACTTACGAAAAGCCTTTTTGATATCATTCTGCGAAGCACTTTTGTCTACTCCAAGAATCTTGTAATAATCTATATAGGCCATGTTTTATGAATTTAATCGTTCATACATCATAAGGCAAATAACACGCCAATCCCGCTTTTGGATGCAAAAATTAAAATAAATAAGTATTAAGTATCAAGTATTAAGTATTATACCTAATACTTAATATCCTTCTTTTCCAGCATCTGGAAGTCTTGCTTCTTCATGCCCAAATCATCCAACGGACGGGGTTCATTGTGATCGTTCAGATAAACTCTCGGTTTTAGGACGTAGTGCGAAGCTGTTACAGCCTGCGAATCATCCCGGTAAGGGGTTTCTATTCCACCTAAAGACAGCATGGTCGGGAAGAAAGAACTGCTGGAGGAAATATTCTTATCCTTATTACCAATGGCGGTACTCCAGTGTTCGGGATAGCTTTCACGGTAGTTGCCAGACATCCAGATAAGGAACGGAACGTGAAGCTGATAATAAGAAGGTACAGGAGAAGCGTGAAGGAACAGATGACGTGAATCGTCGAAAATGTCCTCTCCATGATCGGAAGTGTAGAGCATGGCGGCATCTGTCTGCTGATTTTCCAGTATGCGGATAAGCCGTGACAAGAAACGGTCTGTATAACGGATAGAGTTATCGTAGGCATTTATCAGATTATCCCGGTATTTCCTTTCCGCATCAACCGGATAATCGGGTGTAAAGAAAGCATCTTCTGACGGATAACGTTCGCGATAGTTAAAGTGTGAACCGTAGGTGTGAAGTACGATGAATTGTTTCGTCGCACCTTTCGCCAGTTCCTGCTCCACCAATTTCAGAAGTTCGTCGTCAGAAGGATTGTAGGAAGAACTGACAGAATCTTCTTTTATAAAATCATATGTATCGGCTTCCATTCCGAAGAAGTCAATAAATGAATGGTTGTAACGTTGGTTGGAGAAAAAAGCCGTCCGGAAACCTGCCTCTTTGAAAGCAGTGATGATTCCTTTCTGATGGTAGATAGAGTCGTAGTTGCAAGCAGTAGCGTCCGACATCAGCATGGGGACACTTTTATGTGTCGTATTCGACTCTGTCAGTACTTTCGGGAAAGCAATCAGACCCAGTTGCCGGGATAAAAGCGGGTTTGTTTCACGTTCGTAACCATACAGTTGCCAGTTCAGGGCACGGGAGGTTTCTCCTACAACCATTACGTATACTTCCCGTTTTTCTTCCGGATGCGTAGGGCGGGCATGAAAAGTAAAGTCCTTGGATGTACGGTGATAATCCTGCGTCAAAGCGGTTCGCTGGAAGGCAAGACCTACGTTGTAGCATACATTCAGCGGGTATAAATCAGACTTCAACTCATATCCCGGGTCTTGCATATATGCTCCGACAAGACTAAGGAGGGAGATTCCCAAGACTATGGAGGCTCTCTTCCGTTCTCTGCGGATAAATTCTGCCGTGAGTTTCCGCTTGCGTACAATTGAAATGGTTCCCAATATCAAAGCGGGCACGTAGAGTATGATTACGGCAATAATGGCAGGTGTGAGGTTATCAAGCAGTTCCAAGGCTTCACTCGAATTGGTGGTAACCAGATTCAAAAACATATCGACAGCGATAATGGACTGGCCGAACAAATAGAGCAGCACGATCTGAAAGGCTCCGAAGAACAGAAACAGGAATAAAATCCAAAGCATCTTGCCGCAATTCCTCGACAAAGTCATCAACAGGTAATAGCAACCGAAAGGTAACAACACATTGGCGACTTTTGCCATAAATGGTAAAGGTTCTGTAAAACAGAGTACCATATTAGGTACTATCAAGATAAACAGGAACAGATAAAACAGATGTTCCTGATTCTCCAACCAATTCTTTATATTCTTAAAAAGCTTCATTGATGTTAAAAATAAATCCGGTCTGGTGTTTGCCAAACCCTAAATCCAAACGTACATTTACTCTCTTCTTAAACTCCCAACGATAACCGAAACCATAATTAGGCAGAATATGTTTCGGGGTGAACTCGGAGAGTCGCGGAAAAATCGTTCCCGCTCCTGCCCATACTGCCACTCCATTCCGCTTCCAAACGTGTTGACGGAGTTCTATCTGTGCATCCATAGCACACTTGTCCCGATAGCGTCCTTCGTAATATCCACGCATCGAGTAGGAACTTCCCAGCGTTGCCATCAAGCCCCAGGGGGTATCTCCATAAGTAAGCAATGTGTGGAATTGCCCCGCCAATACTCCGCCCTTCCATACCGGTTGATAATAGCTGGTAGTGAGTTCTGTGCTGCTAAACGCATATTTATTGCCGAGAAAAGCCGGACTGAACCGTTGGTCTATCCGCAAGTAATAGCCATGATATGCATTTGTCAGGAAATCACGTGAATCGTAAAGGAGGGAAAGCCCCAGGCTGGTATTGGTAGTCCGTGCAGCCATTCCTTCCCATAGTTCCGGTTTATCAAAGTCCCGCCCGTCGATATAATCAAATACGGCCATCGGTCCGATGTAGAAGTTCTTTGCCAGCCGGAACATAAAATCAACTTTCACCTGTGCTTGAAAACGTTTATAGTCGCTTTCATTATCAGAGTTGGCTCCATTGTCATATCCCCGTCCCCAATACAGGCTGGGGAAAGAATAGAAATACAGATTGTAATTCAACCGGTATTTATCTTGCGGGAACAGATGGTTTCCACGGACTCCCAACAAATAGAAGCCAACCGTTGACACATCTCCGTAAAGAGAAACATTGGAGGGAGGAAGAAGCGAATCGATCCGATCGGTGCGATATAATCCGGCTGCCACCAGTCCGAGTCCGAACTTGGTATCACTGGAATAGTGAGGACCGCCTATCACACTGAAATCAAACTTTTTATTCTTTTTTTCCTTATTGGCATCATTGAAGTAATCAAGAAACTTCTTAAAGAAGCTGCGCTTCGCCGGAACAGAATCTTCAATGATTACAGGTATAGAATCCTCCGGCAGTTCAATTTTAGTAGAATGCAGCTGCGCGCCCAATGGGGTTTGTGTCAATAACAAAATCGCGAATATGATTAGCCTGTTCTGTCTAGTATTCATAATCATAAGAAGTAGAAAACTTTGCGGACAAAGTTAGTTTCAAACTTCTTATTACAACAGAGTTTCAGGCGCTTTTGTTGTTCCGGATTTCCTTTTTAACGTTTTAAAAGTCTTATAAACTCGCCTACATCCTCCTCTGTGGTATCAAAAGAAGTTACCAGACGGATTTCATTCTTCTCTTCGTTCCAGAAATAAAAGAAATAAGACTCCAGCATCCGGTCGATAACCAAGCGGGGCATGGTGAGGAATAACTGGTTACTTTCGGCTTTTTGAGTGAAAGTTACTTCGGGCAGTTTCTTCAATTCAGCATAGAGTATAGCAGCCATTGCATTGGCATGACTGGCATTCTTCAGCCAGAGGTTATCTGTGAGATATGCTGTAAACTGGCAAGAGAGGTAACGCATCTTCGACGCTAATTGGGCGGATTGCTTACGGATGAAGCGGGCTTCCGATTGCAAGTCTTTATTAAATACAATCACGCACTCTCCCATCATCAGTCCGTTCTTCGTTCCGCCGAAACTAAGAATATCGACTCCGCAATCTACTGTCAGTTCTTTTAAGGTAAGATTCAAAGCAGCACAGGCGTTGGCTATTCTGGCTCCGTCCATGTGTACATACATGCCATTCAGATGGGCAAAGTCTGTCAGACGTTTCAATTCTTCGGGAGTATAAATGGTGCCAAGTTCGGTACATTGGGAGATGTAGAGGGCTCTGGGTTGTGAATGGTGCTGGTCGCCGAAACCATGTAGATAAGGTTGCATCAATTCCGGGGTAAGTTTACCGTCAGGAGTGGCGATCGGGCGAATCTGACAACCTGTCATTTTCACGGGAGAGCCGCATTCATCTACATAGATATGAGCCGTTTCCGCACAAAAGATGGAATGATACGGACGGGTCATCAACTGCAATGCTACCACGTTGCTACCTGTTCCGTTAAATACAAACAAGGGGACACAGTTGGGCGTAAAGGTATCCTTTATCTTCGCTACGGCTTCTTCTGTCCATTTATCATCGCCATATCCTAAAGAATGGTCTATATTGGCCCGGTTCAATGCTTCCATTACCAACGGATGCACACCGGAATTATTGTCGGAGGCAAAACTTCTCATTGTTTCTTACATTTTAATTCGTGATGCAAAGTAACAGAATTATTTCCGGAAATCCATTGAAAGGAAGATACATAAAGCAGAAAAAGGATAAAAAACGAGAATCTCCGAAGTGTTGATTATGCTGTCATTCCTCCGGAGATTCTTCTGTTCTCGTTAAAGTGTCAAACTCTTTTAGCCAATATAAACATTCACACAGAGATATACATAAAGTTCTTCATCGCACTGATCGAACTCTATTTTGCTCTCTCTTGACAACCAGCCCAAAGCGGCACCCAGCTCTTTATCTTTCAGCCCGGATTTTCTCTTCAAAAGTCCATAGCTCCACTTCTCATTATTACTAAGCAGTTGCCAAACCTTACCGGCATTCACACCGATTTCATTTCTGTTCATTTTTCTAGAGTAATTAAGAGGTTTAATACATTAGGTTAAGATTTCGCCTATAAAGATAACAAAAGGATACTGCAATTGTTTATGCGTCTTTACTAAAAGGTTGTTACAGAATTAATTTTAACATAAAAGCGGTGATGTGTCCCGACACAAAGGTGTTATTAGTATATGTTAAATTAGAACTTTTCTTTGCAGCCATCTGTTATTACATAAAAATCAATCCTAAACCAATTACAGCTATGGCAAAAAAAATAGCAGAACAACTGATAGATACTCTGGTAAAATCCGGAGTTGAACGCATCTACGCCGTAACAGGCGACAGTCTGAATGAAGTAAACGAAGCAGTCAGAAAAAACGATCAAGTAAAATGGATACATGTGCGCCACGAAGAAACAGGAGCATATGCCGCTGCTGCAGAAGCACAACTGACCGGTCGTCCGGGATGCTGTGCGGGAAGTAGCGGACCGGGGCATGTTCATCTGATTAACGGCTTGTATGACGCACACCGATCCGGTGCACCGGTAATCGCCATCGCCTCTACAATTCCTACCGGAGAGTTCGGTACGGAATATTTTCAGGAGACGAATACCATCAAACTTTTTAACGATTGCAGTTATTATAATGAAGTAGCCACTACTCCCAAGCAATTTCCACGTATGCTCCAGTCGGCCATACAAACGGCTGTCACCCGCAAAGGGGTGTCCGTTATCGGGCTTCCGGGTGACTTGGCAAAGGCTTCTGCCGTTGCTGTCGACTCATCGGTTATCAACTATCCTGCCCCACCGGAAGTTTGCCCATCGGAAGAAGATCTGGCTCAATTAGCCGAGTTGTTAAACAAACATACACGCATCACTCTTTTCTGCGGCATCGGTTGCCGGGGAGCTCACGAGGAAGTGATTGCGCTTTCCGAGAAGCTGAACGCTCCGGTTGTATATACTTTCAAAGGAAAGATGGAGGTGCAATATGAAAATCCGTATGAAGTGGGTATGACCGGATTGCTGGGAATGCCGTCGGGCTATTACAGTATGCATGAAGCCGAAGTGCTTCTCATGCTCGGCACTGACTTTCCATATTCCGCTTTCCTGCCGAATGACATCAAGATAGCACAGATTGACATAAAGCCCGAACGTCTGGGACGCCGTGCAAAGGTGGATATCGGACTTTGCGGTGATGTTAAACTTAGCATCCAAAGTTTATTGCGTATGCTGAATCCGAAGACGGATGATTCGTTCCTGTTGAAACAACTCAAAAGATATGAAGGAGTAAAGAAGGATCTGGCTGCTTACACGGAAGATAAAGGTGATGTAAATAAGATTCATCCTGAATATGTGATGTCCGAAATAGACAAACTAAGTTCGGATGATGCTGTGTTCACAGTAGATACGGGAATGACTTGTGTGTGGGGAGCGCGTTATCTGCAAGCAACAGGCAAACGCCACATGCTGGGTTCTTTCAATCACGGTTCTATGGCAAATGCTTTGCCGCAAGCCATCGGCGCCGCACTAGCTTATCCGGATCGTCAGGTAGTGGCACTTTGCGGAGACGGCGGACTGTCTATGACTCTAGGAGATTTGGAAACTGTTGTCCAATATAAGTTGCCGATCAAAATCATCGTATTCAACAACCGCTCACTAGGAATGGTGAAGTTGGAAATGGAAGTGGACGGACTGCCGGACTGGCAGACGAATATGCTGAATCCGGACTTTGCCCAAGTGGCTGAAGCAATGGGAATGGCAGGCTTTAATGTCAGCGATCCGGAAGAAGTATTGACTACCTTACTTAATGCATTCGAACTGGATGGTCCGGTACTTGTCAATATCATGACTGATCCGAATGCACTGGCCATGCCTCCGAAAATCGAATTCGGACAAATGGTGGGTTTTGCACAGTCGATGTACAAGTTGTTAATCAACGGTCGCTCACAAGAAGTTATTGATACTATCAATTCTAACTTTAAGCATATACGGGAGGTATTTTAAGTTATTCTCTTTTTAGGATCTTCAATACCTCTCCCAAAGTATGACTTACTATTATTGCTAATCGCAATAAGGTAAGTCATACCTTTTTATAGTCTATCTTGAAGTGGAAATCATTTTATTTTCTTATGTTTGCAATTATCAAAAAGTAAAAACACATGGAAAAGCCCGACTTTTCGCCTTTATCCCGACAAGCTCTACATGCAGATAAAAAACAGTGGAATCAATTCCTTTCTATTTTTTTATTGGCAGTGGGCGTTGGCTTTACAGTGGCAGGCATCGTCTTCTTTTTTGCCTATAACTGGGATGAACTACCTAAATTTGCCAAATTAGGAATGGTAGAAGTATTATTAGTAGTCTCTGTCCTGCTCGCTACATTTACCCGTTGGAGTAAGCTCGTCAAACAAATTCTCCTCACCGGAGCTACATTTCTGATAGGTACGCTTTTCGCTGTCTTCGGACAAATTTACCAAACAGGGGCCGATGCTTACGATCTCTTTCTGGGATGGACTCTTTTCACCATTCTCTGGGCGATTGCTATCCGCTTCGCTCCGTTATGGCTGACGTTCATCGGATTACTCTGTACTACGATATGGCTGTATAATATACAAATTGCCGGCTATGGCTCTTGGGAAATAACTCTATTGGGTAATGCAGTAACCTGGATATGTGCCGTGGCAACTATTATTACGGAATGGATGAGTGCAAAAGGTCATTTGAACAGAAACAATCGTTGGTTTGTCAGTCTTCTTTCGTTGGCTACCATTCTACACACCAGCTTTCTGTTAATGGCGACCATCTGTGATGATTATACCATATTATCTGTTCCTCTCATAACTACTGTCCTTCTATTCGCAGCGGGACTTTGGTACGGATGGAGAGAAAAGAGTCTGTTCTATCTCGCTATCATTCCTTTTGCCACATTAATGATTTTATTGACTACATTCATATCTAAAAGTGATCTTAGGGATGTTCAGATATTCTTCTATGGAGGAATTATTGTCATCATCGGGACAACTTTACTTATTTACATCATTCTTCATCTAAAAAAGCAATGGTATGGCACAGAAGCATAACCTCACTATTCAAGTCGTATCCATTATCGGGGGAATCCTGACGGCTATTTTCTTTCTGGGATTTCTGGCACTTGCCAGAATCATTCAATCCGAGATTTCCAGTCTGATTATAGGAATTTTGTTAATCATTACTACGTTAACAATCAGCCGCGTCGTTGTCCGGCCTTTTCTGGATGCGATGAACATCACTTTATATATAGCAGGATGCGTATTGGCAGGCTTTAGCATGAGTGCTAATATTCATGCCCTCTTCTTTATACTTATAATAATCAGTATACTCACTTTCTTTTTATCAAGAGGATTCATTCTCCCCTTTCTTTCAGTCATTCTGTTTAATATATCTTTATTTGGAGAAATTGCCTATGTCTTTTCTTCGTTTTATCCCCTGCAAATAGCAGTAATCCCTATCCTTGGAGCATTTCTATTTATCAATATCTTCGAAGTAAAGCTGTTTGAGTGGATAGAGAGGAGGAATTACTTTTTTAAATACAGACCGTTTCATGCCGGTTTATTTATATCCAGTATCGTCTCACTGGGAGGATTATCAATCAATTATCTGGTATCGGAAACAAATAGCTGGCTCGTATCGGGCATATTGTCCGTTTGTATATGGGTAGGACTTCTTATCATAATTCAACAAATCATGCAAGTCATGAAAGTCGACAATCCGGTGAATCAGATTGGTATCTACGTTCTTTGTATTATCATCTGTCTGCCTACTGTATTTGCTCCTTATTTATCCGGCAGTTTGTTACTGATTTTAATATGTTTTCATTATGGTTATAGAGCAGAGTGTGCCGCTGCACTTCTTCTCTTTATCTATGCCGTTTCCAAATACTATTATGATTTGAATTTGAGCCTGCTCACCAAATCCATTACGCTTTTCTTCATCGGAATTGCATGTATTGCAGCCTGGTATTTCTTCACTCAAAAAAGAACAAGACATGAAAAAATATAGCCGAATATTGATTATCGTAAACCTGATACTGTTACTAGGGTATTTCAACTGGTCGGTTTATAAGAAAGAGCAAATCTTGAAAGACGGACGGTTGGTTTTGTTACAGTTAGTTCCTGTCGATCCCCGCTCCCTTATGCAAGGAGACTATATGAGACTTAACTACCAGGAAGCCTCATCAGCTCCGGTAGACGAACAAACTGCCAAACGCGGTTATGCCGTACTTCGAACTGACAGTAATCAGGTAGGAGAAATAGTGCGACTGCAAAACGCTTTAGAACCTGTAAACAGTGATGAACTGGTCATCAAATATAAAATAGTACATTACCGGCTCTTCCTCGGTGCCGAATCTTTCTTCTTCGAAGAAGGACAGGATACCCTTTATCAAAAAGCCATGTATGGCGGACTGAAAGTGAATGATAAAGGACAAAACTTACTTGTAGGACTGTATGATAAGGACTTTCATCGTATTCAATCCGATAAATAAATAATAATGAGAAAGCCCGGACTTTCACAAGCCCGGGCTTTCCATACTCTCAAAACATCTCCTTAATCTATAGGGAAATAAGGGACTAGCAAATTGGTTCTAGTGCAACAAGGAGATGCTATGAGATTTAAAAGGGATACCTGTGGGAAATAAGGGAGGTATCCCTTTCGAAGAACAGTTCTTTGGATGGAATACTTTCACAAGCATCACCGTCCACCTGTTTCCTCTAATTTCATTTTATTCTGTTATACAAATACTTACACGATTCTCTTTAGGAGTAGAATAAGGTTGTACCGTATCCCCCTTGAAGTCAACTATAATTCTGTCAGCAGCAATTCCTTTAGATTTCAATGCTTCAGCTACATTCTTAGCACGAGCTTCAGACAACTTTGAATTAATTCTTGCATTACCGGTATTTACATCTGCATAACCAGTAACATTCACCTTAGTCACAGGATATTTCTTCAAGTATTCAATAAGAGCAACAATCTTCGACTGTTGGTCATTTTGAATACGGGCAGAATTCAAAGCAAAAAAGATGTCCTGTTTCATAGGCTCTGATATCGTCGTTTCTTTTTTTAATTCCGGTTGTCCTTCAACTGCTACCTTCTCCGGTTGCTCTACCACAAGTAGTGTTGAAACAGACTCTTCAGGTTCATTCGAAATTATAGTCGCCTTTCTATAACTCTTTCCTAATGTAAAAGATAGTCCCACCAACCCATTGAATTGCCAATCAGCATTAACTCCTTTTTTAGAGTTGAATTTATCTGATAACATATTAGTGTTTACTTCCAAATTAATAGCGACATGATCGTTCAGGCGAAGATTTGTTCCCAAACCGATACGCCCTGCGATATAGAGCTTCTTACCCGTCCATAAACGTTGAAGTTTATATCCACTAGCATTCAGATTCACAGCCTCATCGTTGTCAAAAGCACCATTCAAACCCGCACCTAGAAAAAGATACGCATTGAAAAAGCGTTTTGGATTAAAACCACAACACAAATTGCCCAAATCAAGCATTGCATCCACACTGCCCTGCAAATATTTATATGTATAGGTAATATCCGGATTCACCCAACCACCTTTAGCTTGCCAACCACTTACCGCTGCCCGAACACCGAACAATGGAGTAAATTTATATCCTAAAGCTATAGCCAAGGATGGAGATACCAAATCTCCAAAGTTTGTCTCCCCCAAAGTATAAGCGCCACCGCCTTGTGCAGACAGAACCCAATGCGGACTGAATACTGTCTTTCCTTCGTCTTTTGATAAAGCTTGCTGCTTTATATCGTCGGACTGCCAGGCAAAGACATCACTAGCGGACATCAGAATCGTAACTAACAGAATGTGATATTTAATCTTCATGTTTATAT
This sequence comes from Bacteroides sp. L008, assembly GCF_040812255.1. Taxonomy (NCBI): domain Bacteria; kingdom Pseudomonadati; phylum Bacteroidota; class Bacteroidia; order Bacteroidales; family Bacteroidaceae; genus Bacteroides; species Bacteroides sp. L008. Next base: position 2,528,659 of record NZ_JBFNXO010000001.1, read on the forward strand.
CTAATTTCAATTCAAAACAGAGGACGCTCCGTTTATCTTTCTGGAACGTCCTCCGCAAATTATATGAAGTATACTTTTACAAGGTTACTTCGTTGTTTCAAGTTACTTAGTCAAATTAACAGGAATGTAACATTCTACCACAGATAAGTCTGTAAATGTAACTGTTGCTTTCACTTTAAATGAGAAGTTCTTAGACAATGTAGTACCTTCATTTTGCCAAGTAACAGTACCTGTAGACTGATCTACGCTCAAAGTAGAGCCAGAGGTCAACTGTGAAGTAAAGTCAGTCCATGTCTGATCTTTAACCGGTTCATACTTCACACTAACGATAGATGTTGTCAACTTATAAGTATCTGTAGCTACCTTACTCAATTCCAGTTTTTTAGTCGTAGTTGAGTAAGAATATATATTCTGCTTAGAATTGTCGGTGACAAGAACTTGTGGCATAGTTTCTCCTGTATTCTTACCGATAGCGTTGCCATTAATAGATATTGACTTAGCATCACCTGCAACAAACGGATTAACGAATACAACATTATAACTAAAGTTACAAGGTTCGTCATTATTCAAAGTCACTTCATAATTCATCTGTTTCACAATTTCCGGTTCGGTCATTGCAGCAGATAATTTAAGTTCCTCATTGGTATTGAATGCTCCTGATGGAGTTACTCCTGACGGATCTGCCCATTTGAAAGAAATAGCTTTCGTATTATTAACGTCTTTATAATAACTGAAGATATCTTTACCATCAATCAACTTGAAATGCTCTGCAATTCTAGAAGACATTTCCCAGTGTCCATTAGCCATCTGTCCCTTAACAACGATACAGTTTGCATGACCATTATAGTTGTCAAAATGATAGTTCGGATTGTATTCATAAGCAACACAAGTTTCTTTCACATAGAATATCTGTTCAAGAACAATGTCACCATGTGAATTATCATTGGAAGGAATGATGATCTTAACCGAGTATTTAGCTCCCTTACCATCAACATCTTTATAAGTGTTCTGGGTCTTGATTACGTCATTGATACCCACCTTAATAGCAGACGTCTTAGTAGCATCACTATTCAACTTGATGTTAAGAAGTATACCATCGGTATTAATTACTTTATCAGTTTCTTGTTTAGCCTCTTCACTGATAAGTGTTACTTCCTGACCACTCTTATTAACAACAGTAACCAATACATTATATTTATGTTCCTGACCACCATAATAATTCCAGAATGTAGTAGATGTCAATTTTGCAGTACCATAAATCTTATTGTTAATAGCCTGATAATCCATATTGACATTATCAAGATCATATTTATTAGTAAATGCGTTTTGATCAGCTTCTAACTTATGATAATCGGCAGCTTTAGGTTCAGACATCTTAATTGTTCCATAATCAGGCTTTTCTCCCGGATTAGGATCTTCTGCTGTAATTTCCAGTTTGATGTATGAAGAAGCAACCAGTTTCTTCTGTCCACTATTACTTGTAAGGAAAGCGTCTACTCGTACAACCGGAGTACGTCCGATAGCCGGAGTTCCGTTCACCACTTCTGGATTCACCATGATTGTACCATTTTCAAGAGGATTTTCTCCGTCTTTCGATTTGTCTTTCACGATAAACCATTGTTGGTTTGTCTTTTCGTCATCATTAGCCAAGTACTCTTTAGGTATAGTGAATTCATAGCTCATACCTTTAAAATCCAGTGCAGCCAACCAATTGTCTTTTTGATTAGAATATAATCCAACATAATCTTTCAAATTGATCGTAGATGTATACTTAAATGCAGCATTTGCATCTGCAGTTAATTTCACGAATTTTTGAATAAAGGCACTTGTCTCACCATCTTTGAACGAAGTGGATATGCTACGCTTATAGAATGTTTTCGCTTCATCATCTCCTGCCTTTGTTTTCACACTATCAGCAAGCACAAGATCAATCTCTGTTGATGTAGCATATACATAATCAGAAGTCAATGGCACTTGACCATACCATGCCTGCAAAGCAGCGATATTATATTCTGCATTTTGCGCCAATGCAGCTGGGTTGATTGTTGCTCCAATCACAACAACACCGTCAGCCACTTTCTTCTCATCTACATTCAGTAACACTGTTCTGTCACCTGTTGCACGAGTTGTAACCTTGCGATCAATGAAGCCAAATACAGTCTTTCCATCTACATTTGCATCTTCCGGATTCAAACGGTAATTCATTGCTACCACATTCGATTTACCCCAATCTGACAAATTGGTAAATTCACCAGTGGCAGTATTGTATTTAGTTTCATCCAAATAGTTTTTGATGTGATAGAAAGGTGCACTGGTAGTTGCATAAGGAACATCCTTACTTACTACATCAGGCATGAATGCTATAGAAGACAAAGAAATACCAGAAGTGAGGTCAATTGTCACACCGTCGGGTGCTCCTTCAACTCCTTGAAGAGTCAACACATTACCATTAAGAATAGCTGTCATTCCACCTTCAGAAGTAGTTTTCCAACTAATATCAGTTGTTTCTACGAATTTACCATCCTGATAAATATCGAATTTTCCAGTTTCTTTGTTAGGTACATAGTATTTACCATTTGCACCGGGTGCACCTGAAGGACCTGTTGCTCCCGTAGCTCCAGTTCCACCATCCACTCCGACAGCTTTGTATTGGGTCTTCGTTCCATTCTTATACCAATAACCATCTTTCTCACCAATAGTCCAGACATCAGCATCTGTACCATTCTTACCATTAGTACCATTTTTCAGTTCATAGCTTTTGCCATCACTAAGCGTCACAGTAATCCCGTTTTCTCCTTTCGCGACATTTGTTATAACGGAACCGCTGTTAACCTTTGCCTGCAACTCCTCGAGTGACACTTTTACAGCGTCAATCTGTGTTTGCAGATTGTCGATGTCATCATCGTAGTCCTTACAACCTACATAGGTGACAGTAGAAAGTGCCAACGCCCCGAAGAACATCACTTTTACAAATTTTCTTTTCATAACTACTTAAAAATTACATTAATAATATATTATTAAACACTAAGTTTCAATAATAGCATGCCCGTTACTCTGTAGGTAACAGAGAAACCTTTGTGCCTGCTCTTCTGGAGTAGTCAATACTGAAAAATGATACCAAATGTGATGAAACTTTTTTACCCCTGCTTCTGAAAGGCAGTAGAGGGGAAGGAAATCTTTTGCAAAATTTAGAAGTTAACAAAGCCCTAATACAAAGAATCCGCGTGTTTTATTTGTTCTAGTTCTACTTTTGAATGCTTTATTAGAAAAAATGTGTGATTTCGTTTGGTTGTTTTAAGAAATATGCTCATATTTGCACCGATATTCATTCCCGTTACCTACAGAGTAACAGAATAATTTTCAGGCACTTACACCTGTCACAGAACGCTTCACAAAATCAAGAACTTGCTTATTTGCTTCATCGATTTTCTTATTCCTGAAAGGTTTCAGATAGGTTTCAGTGACGGTGATAGACGAATGTCCCATCGCTTCAGAAATAATACCCGGATGAATTTCACAATAATAAGCCGTCGTAGCCCAGGTATGACGGGCGGTGTACGAACTAAGTTTATCTCCCAATCCGAGCAATTCACCCAATAACATCAGCTGCTGGTTAAAGCTGCGTAATGCAAGCTGATATTCGCGATAAGCCTCTTTGGTTCCTTCACGACTTCTCAACAACGGAAATAAATAAGGAGAAGAAGAATCACGATTCATGTATTTCTTTACCAAAGCCATTGCTTCCGGAGTCAATGTCACCGACAATGGGCGCCCGGTTTTACGTCTACGATACCTTATTACATTATCGCGCAAATCACTCTTACGCAAATAAGCAAGATCGACAAACGGCATACCACGAAGCGAAAACATCAGGATGAATAGCTCCTGCGCCTGATATACCGCTAATGGTACACCCGATGCACGAGATAATTTAGTAAACACCTTCTTCATATCCTCATCACCCAACGCACGTTTATGGTCAGCTCGCGTCCCGGTATAAACCGAACGAAACAAATGAGGAACATAAGGAGCCTTCTGAAGATCGACCGCACGATTGTAAACCGCACGAAAGGTCCGTAAATAGGTGGAAACGGTATTCCAACTACATCCACGACTACGAAGATATACTTCGAACCCTTTCAACCACTCCGAAGTCACTTCACTAAAAACAAAATCTTTTTTCCCACGATAAGCAATGATGGCATTCAGACTACTACGATAAACATGTGCAGTCCCAAAGTTTCCCTCCATCTGTAACCCAGTGGCTACCTGCTTCATAAATGCTAGTACTTTCAACATCTCATAATTTATTAATAATTTAGACGATAAATATACGAGTATTATCCCATCAATGGAAATACCTCGCATGAACAAACAAAGGAAACGGCTAAGATGTTCCAAAGACAAAAGAGTGCAAAAAGCCCGGACTTTCGCAAGCCCGGGCTTTCTATACTCTCAAAACATCTCCTTAATCTATAGGGAAATAAGGGACTAGCAAATTGGTTCTAGTGCAAATAAGAAGATGTAATGAGACAAAAAAAGGGATACCTGTGGGAAATAAGGGAGGTATCCCTTTCTAAAAGACAGATATTTAAAGGATATACTTTCACAAGCATGATCCCTTCCATCTGTCCCTCAATATATTTCTTTTCAAAGGATTTATTATCCCATATTTCAATCTGTAAAGAGAAGGCATCTTTAGTCCTAAGAGAATTAAGATGCCCTCAATTATTAGTTCATTAATCTAAGTTACTTAATCACTTCAACATAGATTGATGTAGTCTTCGTTTTACCCCACTTATCAGTGATCTTAACATCTACTTTACAAACTGGAGGAGTTACAATACCTGTTGCAGAAGGATTCTTAGATATAGTAACCTTTCTATCTAATACTTCCTCACCCTCTGTTACATCTGCAAAGCTAGTTGCAGCCGTCAGATAAGTTTTAGCATTATCATCTGCCAATACTACTTCAACTTTATTTATTCTATCATTGTCAAAGTCATAGGTAGCACCATAAACATCCTCTTTCTTGAATTCACTCTCCAATATATCTATAGAACGACCACCATCAACTTCGAATGGATTATCCTTAGTTCCTATAACTTTATCATCTATCTTCTTCGCATATTCGAAATTACCTTCAAAGATTTCAGATTTTATTGTCAGATTAAATTCGTCAACAATAGCATTCAGACGAGAATTTCCGAACGGTGCATAAGTTACAGTTATATTACGGCCCATATAGGCACCACCATATGCAGGGGAAGGTTCAACTGAAATATCTCCATTGCTAGTTTCTTTTGCAGACAGCCATGCTTTACCTTCTTTCTTATTTGCCTCATCTTTTGGTATTTCTTCAGTGAATGTAACAAATGAATTAGCAGTTTCATCACCTACAAGGATAGAGTTAGCTTGATACAAAGAGTAAAGATTATAAGAAATAGTCTTCGTTTGAGCAGTAGCCGCTACCTTACCATATGCTGTAGCATCATCACCCTTAAAGTAAGCACCTGCACGTTTAAAGACAAACAACTTAGCATCCTGCTGATCTACAGTAATCGTAAATGTAGTCTCATACAAATATTGATTACCCAGATCCGCATTTCCGTCATTATTTATAAACTTCACTGTTGCAGTATGAGGTACAGCAGCAACATAGTTTTCATTGAATGTAGCTCTGATTACATATTTAGTTATAGTCTCATCATTCAGTTTTTCAACATCTTCACCTTTTGCGTTCAGGCCAACCAAAGATAGTTCAATACTTTCTCTAGTATTTTCATTATCTGCATATGCTAAATTTTCCTTTCCATTGATTGTAACTTTTCCGCCAGCATATTCTATCTCATAATAAATATCACTAATAGATTTTCTAATTTCATCTACTGAAGGACCGACAATATCAGATTCAGCCGTTAGCTTCTTACCATCAACAACCCAAGTCATATCTTTTATTTCAGCTTGTTTTGCTACATAAGTAAATTTCAGATTCATCTTATACTCCTTTTTAGCTCCTTTAGTAGTAAGATAGTGAATAGTAACAAGCAATGTACCTTCTTTATTTGCAAGAATCGTGTTCTTCTCTTCATCAAATGTAGCATCTACATTCTTAGCATCTTCATCTTTAACCTCGTAATAGTAAGCTACCACGTTATCTAAACCACTACCAGCCAATTCATCCAGATTATAAGTAACTTTAAAAGGTAGAGGTTCAGGATCAACAAATTCTACAGTTGGTTCACTAGTTTGAACATCAACTTTTACACCATACTGCGAAATGATTTCATTACCCCACGCATCTTTTGTGGTAAGTGCATACGCAGTTTTAGAGTCAAAGCTATTCAATGTTTCATCATCTACTCCATCTGCAAATTTAAGAGTCAAATCATAAATTCCCTTATTTGCTGTGGCTTCAGGTTCTTCTGCTGCACGAGTCAAAGCATTTTCACTAAAATTGTCTCCGATACTAGCAACAATAAAGTTAGTATTACCCTTAGAATCTGTCAAACCGATTTCATAGGCTTGGATATCCGCAGCTTTCAAATTCACAGGGTTAATCAATGCATGAATCATGCTACCTCCTCTAGTAACGAGCAAATCTCCTTCCTTCTTGAAAGTTTTGTTTCCATTGAATTCAATGTCCTCTCCTGCTACACCATAATATAAAGTAGCTTCAGCCTCTGTAGATCCTAAATTAACAGTACCATCTGCTTTTACACCAAGTACACTCATGCTAGTAATACGAGCAGCTTTCGGCATAGAAACCTTTTCCCATTCTTTTGTCTCCTTATTGAAAACATTCAATACCCAAACCAATGAATTGTTAGGATCAGCAGTTACATAAATATCAGAAGCGGCTTTAATATCTGTTTCTACAGGCTTTTGAGATGCAACATCCCAAACAATCCAGTTACCATTTTCTGAAATTTGTGGTGCATATCCATCCTCACCATCTTTGCCTGGTTCACCTTTACCCGGTTCACCGTCATCTCCTTTATCACCTTTCTGTCCTTCAGAACAAATGCCACTGTCTTTCCCATCAATAATCCAATTCTTTGTAGTAGGATCAATCTCAATCTTTGTACCACTTGCCCCTGCAGCACCACTTACGATAGAATAACTCTTACCATCATTAAAAGTTATTTTAAATCCATCAGTAATTGGTTCTACAGCGGTTACCCATTTACCTTCTTTCACAAAATTCTGTAACTCGGCAATGCTAGCTTTGTTTGCGTCAATCTGTGTCTGCAGATTGTCGATGTCATCATCATAGTCTTTACAGCCTACATAGGTGACAGTAGAAAGTGCCAACGCCCCGAAGAACATCACTTTTACAAATTTTCTTTTCATAACTACTTAAAAATTACATTAATAATATATTATTAAACACTAAGTTTCAATAATAGCATGCCCGTTACTTTATAGGTAACGGAAGAACCTCTGTGCCTGCTCTTTGAGAGTAGTCAATACTAGAAAAGGATATAATATGCAATGAAACTTTTTAACCCCTACCTCAAGGAAACGGTAGAGGGGAGGGAAATCTTGTGCAAAATTTAGAGGTTAACAAGCCCTAATACAAAGAATCCACGTGTTTTATATGCTTGTGTTCTCCTTTTGAGTGCTTTATTAGAAAAAATGTGCGATTTCGTTTGGTTGTTTTAAGAAATATGCTCATATTTGCATCGGTATTACTCCCGTTACCTATAAAGTAACAGACTATTTATCAAGCGGTTAATCCACAAATAGACCGCTTAACAAAATCAACTACCTGCTTATTAGCTTCATCAATTTTCTTATTCCTGAAAGGCTTCAAATACGTTTCAGTCACAGTGATAGAAGAGTGCCCCATCGCTTCGGAAATAATACCCGGATGAATCTCACAATAATAAGCTGTCGTAGCCCAGGTGTGGCGTGCAGTATAGGAACTCAACCTATCACCCAGTCCCAACAATTCGCCCAACAACATCAACTGACGATTGAATGTGCGCAATGCCAACTGGTATTCACGATAAGCTTCCCGAGTACCTTCACGGCTTTTCAACAAAGAAAACAGATAAGGAGAAGAACTGTCACGATTCATATACCTCTTTACCAAAACCATCGCTTCCGCGGTCAGTGTCACAGACAAGGTGCGTCCTGTCTTACGCCTGCGATACGTAATCACATTATCACGTAAATCACTTTTACGCAAATAGGCGAGATCGACAAATGGCAAACCACGCAATAAAAACATTAGGATAAAGAATTCCTGTGCCTTACGCAGCGACTGCGAACAAGGTAAAGTCTGTGACAACTTGACAAATACCCTCTTTATATCCTCATCACCCAACGCACGTTTATGATCGGCACGAGTGCCTGTATAAACAGAACGGAACAGGTGAGGAATATAAGGTGCCTTACGAAGATCAACGGCACGGTTATAAACTGCACGAAACGTGCGCAAATAAGTGGAGACGGTATTCCAGCTACAACCACGACTACGAAGATGTACTTCAAACCCTTTTAACCACTCCGGATTCACCTCATCAAAGGTGAAATCCTCTTTCCCACAATAAGCAATGATGGCATTGAGACTGCTACGGTATACATGAGCAGTACCAAAGTTTCCCCCCATCTGTAGCCCACGGGCTACTTGCTTCATAAATGTTACTACTTTCAACATCTCACGATTTATTAATAAATTAGACAATAAATATAGGAGTATTTCAACAATCGAACAAATTGAAGGCAGAGATGTTGCAGGAATACCAAAAAAAGAACCACCTCCCCTATCAGGGAAAGTGGTTCTTATCCTTAATTATATATTTCTAAGCGAAAGCCGGAATTACATCATTCCGCCCATGCCTCCCATTCCGGGAGCACCCATCGGCATTTCTGGCTTATCTTCCTTCTTTTCTACGATTACACATTCAGTAGTCAGGAACATACCAGCGATAGAAGCTGCATTTTCCAAAGCTACACGAGCAACCTTAGCAGGGTCCACTACACCGGCAGCGTGTAAGTTTTCGTAAATATCCAAACGAGCGTTATAACCAAAGTCACCTTTGCCTTCACGTACTTTCTGAACAACTACCGCACCTTCTTTACCAGCGTTAGCAACGATCTGACGAAGTGGCTCTTCGATAGCACGCTTGATGATTTCAACACCGGTTGTTTCGTCAGCATTGTCACCCTTCATATTTTCGATAGTGTCGATTGCACGAATATAAGCTACGCCACCACCCGGGATGATACCTTCTTCGATAGCAGCACGAGTTGCACGCAAAGCATCGTCCACGCGGTCTTTCTTTTCTTTCATTTCTACTTCAGAAGCAGCACCTACATAGAGAACAGCCACACCACCTGACAATTTAGCCAGACGTTCCTGCAATTTCTCACGGTCATAGTCAGACTTAGTTGCTACAATCTGTGCTTTGATCTGTTCGCAACGTTCCTTGATGCTGTCTTTGTTACCTGCACCGTTTACAACAGTTGTATAGTCTTTAGTAACTGTAACTTTGTCAGCAGTACCCAACATTTCGATGGTAGCCTGTTCCAGTTTCAAACCTTTTTCTTCGCTGATAACAACACCACCTGTCAGGATAGCGATATCTTCCAGCATTTCTTTACGACGGTCACCGAAGCCCGGAGCTTTCACAGCACAAATCTTCAATTGAGAACGCAGACGGTTTACTACCAATGTAGTCAACGCTTCGCTATCTACATCTTCTGCAATGACCAACAGCGGACGACCTGTCTGTACAGCCGGTTCGAGGATAGGCAAGAAATCTTTCAGGTTAGAAATCTTCTTGTCATAGATCAGGATGTAAGGTTTCTCCATCTCACATTCCATCTTTTCCGTATTTGTCACGAAGTAAGCTGACAAATAGCCACGGTCGAACTGCATACCTTCTACTACACCGATAGTAGTATCTGTTCCTTTTGCTTCTTCGATAGTGATCACACCGTCTTTAGAAACCTTACGCATAGCGTCAGCAATCAATTTACCGATTACCGGGTCGTTGTTTGCAGATACAGTGGCAACCTGTTCGATCTTGTCATAGTTGTCACCTACAGTTTCAGCCTGATCCTTGATTGATTCTACCACTTTGGCAACGGCTTTGTCGATACCACGTTTGATATCCATCGGGCTAGCACCGGCAGTTACGTTTTTCAAACCTTCAGCTACGATAGCCTGTGCAAGAACGGTTGCAGTAGTTGTACCGTCACCGGCATCGTCACCTGTTTTAGAAGCAACTTCTTTTACTAACTGTGCACCAGTATTCTGGTAAGCATCTGACAATTCGATTTCCTTTGCCACTGTCACACCATCTTTTGTGATGTGCGGAGCACCGAATTTCTTCTCGATGATAACGTTACGTCCTTTCGGGCCCAGAGTTACTTTTACTGCATTTGCCAAAGCATCGACACCTTTTTTCAATTGGTCACGGGCATCGATATTGAATAATATTTCTTTTGCCATTTCTTTATTTACTATTTAAAGATTTATTTACTATTATTAATTAACCCAAAACAGCGAGAACATCGCTCTGACGCATGATCAGATATTTAGTACCTTCAACGTCAAGTTCTGTTCCGGCATATTTACCATAAAGAACTGTATCGCCTACTTTCAATACCATTTCTTCGTCTTTCGTACCGTGACCTACTGCCACAACTTCACCCTTCAAAGGTTTTTCTTTTGCTGTATCAGGGATAATGATACCACCAATTGTTTTTTCTTCTGCAGGTGCAGGGAGGATAAGCACTCTGTCTGCTAATGGTTTAATGTTCATAGTTACTTGTTATATTTTAGTTATACATTTAATAGTAGATGTTATCCGCCATTTTTCAGGCGGAACGCTAAAGTTATTGCGAAAAGCGTGCCAAAGTAAATAAATGATTCTTTGTCAGAATTTGACTGACAAAATGACTGACAACTTGCATTGTATGGCAAAAAAGTATATTTGTCTCCCACTTTTTAAACAAAACAAAAGGATTATTCCTTATAATGACGTATATTCGTAAACGAACCATCAAATGCACTATATAAATAATATGAATAGAATAGCATCCGGCCTCATCATCGCCTCTTGCGTTTTCTACTCCTGCACTTCGCGTTCAGGAGAGATTCCTCCTGTACACGGACAACAAACAGACTCGCTGTTGCAAGATACAATAGTTCAACCCGAAGTTAAACCAGTTGATAAAAAACTCACAGCAGAGCAGATACAAATCACTAAAGATTTGTTGTACGACCAATATACATTGGATGATATCTATCCTTATAAAGACACTACCCGGCAGTTTCAATGGGATAAAATCAAAGAACAGCTGGCCTTACTCGAAAATATACAGTTGCAGCCTTCCACGTGGGCAATTCTCCAGAATTACAAAAACAGGAATGGAGAAGCGCCACTGGTGAGAAGTTTCAAAAGAAATGCTTACGGACGAGTGGCAGATACACTCGGTATAGAACGTTATCAATCCGTTCCACTTTATTTGCTGACTGACACATTGGTACCCGAACGTTACGGGCAGGATGGAGAACTGACCCGTTTCATCGAAAATGGAGAAAAATTCATTAAAGCAGAACCGGTGTTTACCGGAGATGAATGGATGATTCCTAAAAAGTATGTCAAAGTAATCGGAGATACGGTTGTTTTTAACAAAGCTATTTTCATAGACCGCCACAATCAGAATATCACTTCTCTCGAACGTAGCGGAAAAGGTCAATGGGTGGTTCGCAGTATGAATCCTTCCACTACGGGACGTCATCTGCCGCCATATGCACAGGAAACTCCGTTAGGTATGTTTGTTTTACAGGAAAAGAAAGTAAAGATGGTATTTTTAAAAGACGGTTCGAAAGAAACGGGAGGTTATGCGCCTTATGCCAGCCGTTTCACAGATGGGGCCTATATCCATGGAGTACCGGTCAATGCTCCCCGCAAGACGCAGATTGAATATAGTCCGTCGTTGGGAACGACACCGCGTTCGCATATGTGTGTACGAAACGCGACTTCCCACGCCAAGTTTATCTATGACTGGGCACCTGTAAATGAGACTATTATTTTTGTATTGGAATAGCGCTGAACAAACATACATCCCTGTCCGAATCCTCACTATCTATCGTTCAAAGTATTATTAGAAAACTTCTTTTCGATAAGGAGAGAACTTGCTTTCCCTACCGGGCAAAGTTACTTCCCCTTTACTTCAATCTATAAACGCAAGTTGCGTTTATAAAAACGGAAGTTTCATTTATATAAATGCAAGTTGCAATTTTATAAACAAAAGTTGCGTTTATAGATTACCCTATAACCTTAATAAGTTTACTTCCCATGCAAAGGAAGTTTGCATAGGGAGAAAAGAAACTTTTCTATATATACTTGAGGGGAAAGATAAAGAGGCCTGAACTTTTCAGTCCAGACCTCCAGCATAAAAAGGGATTATCCCGTATTATCTTATCAAGCGTGTGTAAAATTCTCTTTTATTTCTCTTCAGTCTCATTCAAGCCATACTTTGCTCTCGTTATATTCCGTACAAGTTCTCTCTGCACACTTTCCAATGCACTTATTTCTTTCTGCATCAACTCCAAAGCAGAACCTTTCTGCAATAAATAAGACCGTTCTGAATATTTTATAAAAGAAGTAGGAACTTCCTGTTTTTCTTCCTTATAATGGGCAATTACATGCCGCAAGGCCTCCGATCTATATTTGCAGATCGCTTTTCGTTCGGCGTAATATAAATCTTTATAAGAATTTTCTTCGCTTCTCAACTTTTTCCAAAAAGCAGCAAAGGCTGCAGATACAGCATCTTTCTGTTCCTTGGTCACTGCTTCAGTCTGTTTCTTCTTGAGATCCCTATATTCCTTATATGTATTTAAAAACTTATCCAACTCGTCTTTTGCAGCCTTATGCTCCAACCGGAAAGTTTCCAAAGAAGCAGGACGCTCATATTCGACAACCTGTTGCAGATAAGGCAAATCGTTCCAACTTATATATTTATTGTTTGCTTCACAGTAATCCGCGTAAGCCGCTGCAAGCTGCCAACTATATTCTTTTGTCTTTTGACTCAATTCCTCGTTGATGGCAGACAAGTTCTTTTCCATCTCTTTCAAGTCCTGCGCTGATGCCGTTTGCATACTTCCCCATCCGGAGAGAAACAAACAAAAAATACTCCATAAAACTGTTTTCATAATAAAATGATTTAATTTTTCTCCAAAGTTATTATTTCTCTACAGAATTCCAAACACAATTACAGATTTGCGATATATTTCCATAATGGAGCAGCATTCAGTGCTTGCATAATTTCGTTCTTATCTAGCAGGCTTCTCACTTCTTCCAATGTGAGCAGATGTACAGTGATATCTTCAGTATCTTCAAGATGTTGATGATCTATCAGTTCTACGTCTGTGGCAAGAAAGCAGTAGGTCAGATTGGTATGAGTGCTCGGATTAGCGGAAATCACCATATACTCTTGCCAGTTTCCTTTTCCATAGCCCGTTTCTTCCCACAATTCACGCTGGGCGGACACCAATGGCGAAGCATCTTCCTTCTCGCAGACACCGGCACACAGTTCATAACAAGTTCGTTCGATTCCCGGACGGTACTGGCGGACAAAAACGAATTTACCGTCTTTGGTAATGGCAATGGTATTTACCCAGTCGGGATACTCAAGGATATAATATTCGGGGATATGGTTACCATTGGGAAGTAGCATATCTTCGCAACGCACAGTCAGCCATGGACGGCGAAATAAATATTTGCTACTCACCGTTTTCCAAGCTTTATTCTTTTCTTCCATAAGGTCTGTTTTTTCTTCCGGCAAAAATACAAATTTCCTCCGGATTATCCTATCCTTCCGGTTGCTTGTTTTTATTCGTCCGTGTCGATACAAGTGATCTCTATCTCATGTATCTGCTCCAGATATTTTTTGGTAGAGCTTACCAAAGAACTTCCCATGTAGAATAAAAACATCAGGCTGATAATAACCATTAATGCACCAATCATGGCAAAACGACTGCGCTGTTCAAAAATACTGCTATTCATAACTCTGCCTCCTCTTATTTTTTGTCCACCACAAAGATAGCACGCGAAGGCTACAAAAAAGTTACAAGAATGTTTCAAAAAACTTAAATATTGAAATAGTGTTCGTATCTTTGCACCAACTAACAACCTTTTATTACAATATGGCATTTACGAATAATATTATGATTGTCCGGCATAAATTGCTGGCGGACCTTGTCAGACTCTGGAAAAACGATGAATTAGTGGAAAAGATAGACCGGCTCCCGATTGAGTTGAGTCCACGAAAATCAAAACCTGTAGGACGTTGTTGTATACACAAAGAACGTGCGGTGTGGAGATACAAGACTTTTCCCTTGATGGGTCTGGATATGACAGACGAACACGACGAAGTTACCCCGCTTTCCGAATATGCACGACTGGCATTGAGCCGCCCCGAACCGGAAAAGGAGAATATCATGTGCGTCATCGATGAGGCCTGTTCTTCCTGCATACAAATCAATTATGAAATAACCAACCTTTGCCGCGGATGCGTGGCACGTAGCTGTTATATGAACTGCCCCAAGGATGCGATACGTTTCAAGAAAAACGGTCAGGCAATGATTGACCATGACACGTGTGTCAGTTGCGGTATTTGTCACAAAAGTTGTCCTTATCACGCTATTGTATATATTCCCGTACCTTGTGAAGAATCTTGTCCGGTAAAGGCTATCAGTAAAGATGAACATGGTATAGAATATATTGATGAAAGCAAATGTATCTATTGCGGAAAATGCATGAATGCTTGTCCGTTCGGTGCTATCTTCGAAATCTCGCAAACGTTCGATGTATTGCAACGGATCCGGAAAGGAGAAAAGATGGTTGCCATCATTGCTCCATCTATTTTGGGACAGTTCAAGACTTCCATCGGACAAGTATACGGTGCTTTCAAAGAAATAGGATTTACCGATGTGATCGAAGTGGCCGAAGGCGCCATGTCAACCACTAGCAATGAAGCTCACGAGTTGTTGGAGAAGTTGGAAGAGGGTCAGAAGTTTATGACAACTTCCTGTTGTCCTTCTTATATCGAACTGGTAGAGAAACATATTCCGGATATGAAACCTTATGTTTCTACCACCGGATCACCGATGTACTATACCGCACGGATTGCCAAAGAAAAGCATCCGGATGCTAAGATTGTATTTGTCGGTCCTTGCGTAGCAAAACGAAAAGAAGTACGCCGCGATGAAGCTGTGGATTATATCCTGACGTTCGAAGAAATCGGTTCGATTCTCGACGGGCTGGACATTCAGCTGGAACAAATGCAGGAGTTCTCCGTATTACATACTTCCGTTCGCGAAGCACACGGATTTGCACAGGCAGGTGGTGTGATGGGAGCTGTCAAAGCTTATCTGAAAGAAGAAGCGGAGAAAATCAATGCGATACAAGTGTCGGACATCAATAAAAAGAATATCGCTCTGCTGCGTGCCTGTGCCAAGACGGGAAAGGCTGCCGGACAGTTTATTGAAGTGATGGCATGCGAAGGAGGATGTATCACCGGACCGAGTACGCATAATGACATTGTTTCGGGACGTCGCCAACTGGCACAAGAGCTGCTCAAACGGAAAGAGAGCTATGAAACAATGGATCGATAAACTACGACAGGAAAGAACACTGACACCGGAAGAATTCCGGCAACTGTTGACCGGATGTGACGCAGAAAATCTGCGTTACATCAATAAACAGGCGCAGGAAGTCACACTCCTCCACTTCGGAAACAAAATTTATATCCGCGGACTGATTGAAATCAGCAACTGCTGCCGGAATAACTGTTATTACTGTGGTATTCGAAAAGGAAATCCGAATATCGAACGTTACCGGTTAAGCCGGAAGAGTATACTGGACTGTTGCAAACAGGGCTATGAACTGGGATTCCGCACCTTTGTATTACAAGGAGGAGAGGATCTTGCACTGACAGACGATCAGATAGAAATGACCGTCGCCCGTATCAGACAGGAGTATCCGGATTGTGCCATTACGCTGTCGCTCGGTGAAAAATCACGTGAGGCATACGAACGTTTCTTCCGTGCCGGAGCCAACCGTTATCTGTTACGTCACGAAACTTATAATGAGTTGCATTACCGGCAACTGCATCCGGCGGAAATGTCCGGCAAACAACGTCTGCAATGTTTAGCGGATTTGAAAGAGATCGGTTATCAGACAGGAACCGGAATTATGGTCGGCAGTCCGGGACAAACAGTAGAGCATATCATTGAGGATCTATTGTTTATAGAAAAGCTCCGCCCGGAAATGATTGGCATCGGACCTTTCCTGCCGCATCATGACACGCCTTTTGCAGAACATCCCAGCGGAACGGTGGAACAGACGATTCTTCTATTATCCATCTTCCGCCTGATGCATCCGTCCGCATTGATTCCGGCAACAACAGCTCTTGCCACTCTCATTCCTGATGGCAGGGAACGGGGTATTTTAGCAGGTGCCAATGTGGTTATGCCCAACCTGTCTCCCCGGGAGGAGCGAAGAAAATACGAATTATACAATGACAAAGCTTCACTCGGAGCGGAATCTGCCGAAGGGCTGGCTGCCTTACAAAAGCAGTTGAATGCCATCGGTTACGAGATTTCTACCGAAAGAGGCGACTTTAAGTGCACCACAGACTGCACAGATTCACAAAGATTTATTTCGGATTAAATCTTAATCTGTGATATTCGGGCAACTCATGGTGAAAAAACAGAAAATATATGATATACCAAAAAGATTCATCAAAAGCAGAAGAGTTTATCCATCATGAAGAGATTCTGGATACGCTGGAATATGCGCAGAAGAATAAGGATAACCGTGTCCTGATTGAACAACTGATTGAAAAAGCTGCTCTGTGCAAAGGACTGACGCACCGGGAAGCAGCCGTTCTGCTGGAATGTAACCAACCTGACCTGATAGAACGTATCTTTCATCTCGCCAAAGAAATCAAACAGAAGTTTTACGGCAACCGCATTGTCATGTTCGCACCACTTTATTTATCAAACTATTGCGTAAACGGTTGCGTATATTGTCCGTATCATGCTAAAAACAAAACGATTGCACGCAAGAAGCTGACGCAGGAGGAAATTCGCCGGGAAGTGATTGCCTTGCAGGATATGGGACATAAGCGGCTCGCTCTTGAAGCGGGTGAACATCCGTCACTAAATCCGATAGAATATATTCTGGAATCTATTCAAACGATTTACAGTATCAAACATAAAAACGGAGCTATCCGCCGCGTAAACGTAAATATCGCAGCCACTACAGTAGAAAATTATCGCCGATTAAAAGAGGCGGGTATCGGTACGTATATCTTATTCCAAGAGACTTATCACAAGGACAACTACGAAGCACTTCATCCCACCGGCCCCAAGAGTAATTACGCCTATCACACCGAAGCGATGGACCGTGCCATGGAAGGGGGAATCGATGATGTAGGTATTGGTGTGCTTTTCGGTTTGAATACTTATCGGTATGATTTTATCGGATTGTTAATGCATGCCGAACATCTGGAAGCCAAATTTGGTGTAGGTCCTCATACAATCAGCGTGCCGCGTATCTGTTCGGCGGACGACATTGATGCGGGAGATTTTCCGAATGCAATCTCCGATGAGATATTCAGTAAGATTGTAGCTGTTATCCGTATGGCCGTTCCTTATACGGGAATGATTATTTCCACACGTGAATCACAAGAATCACGTAAAAAGGTGCTCGAATTGGGTATCTCACAAATCAGCGGCGGTTCACGCACCAGTGTAGGCGGATATGCTGAAACAGAATTACCCGACCATAATTCCGCGCAATTTGACGTAAGCGATACCCGGACATTGGACGAAGTGGTCAACTGGTTGCTCGAACTCGGATATATCCCCAGTTTCTGTACTGCCTGTTACCGGGAAGGACGGACAGGCGACCGTTTCATGTCATTAGTAAAATCCGGCCAGATAGCCAACTGTTGCGGCCCCAATGCACTGATGACCCTGAAAGAGTATCTGGAAGATTATGCTTCCGAAGATACCCGCCAGAAAGGATTAGAATTGATTCTAAAAGAAACAGACCGGATCCCCAACCCCAAAATCAGGGAAATAGCTATCCGAAACCTCAAAGCCATAGCCGCAGGGCAAAGAGATTTTAGATTTTAAATAATACGCCAATGTGTCAATGTGCTAATATGTCAATTAGTTCATTCATGCGCAGCCAATTGGCACATTTGCACATTAAAAAATTATTAATTATGAACTTAACAGATACTCCAAATGCAAACAGACTTCATATAGCCCTTTTCGGTAGACGAAACTGTGGTAAATCTTCTCTTATCAATGCATTGACAGGACAGGACACCGCCCTCGTTTCAAATACTCCGGGAACGACTACCGACCTTGTATCCAAAGCTATGGAAATTCAAGGTATTGGTCCGTGTTTGTTTATAGATACTCCGGGGTTCGATGATGAGGGAGAACTGGGGGAGCTGCGTATCAGCCGGACTTTAAAGGCTATCGAGAAAACGGATATTGCATTGCTACTATGTGGAGACACTACTTTTTCTCATGAAAAGGAGATGCTGGCATTATTGAAAGAGAAAAATATCCCTGTCATTCCGATATTGAATAAAATAGATATACGAGAAAATAGCGATAGCTTAGCTACGTATATTGAGAAAGAATGTAAAATACGCCCATTACTTATCAGTGCCAAAGAAAAGACAGGAATTGAACAGATCCGGCAAGCCATTCTCGAAAAACTACCTTCAGATTTCGGTCAACAGAGTATCACCGGGGAGCTTGTTACAGAAAACGACCTTGTACTTCTGGTCATGCCGCAGGATATTCAGGCTCCTAAAGGCAGACTGATTCTGCCCCAAGTGCAGACTATCCGCGAATTGTTGGATAAGAAATGTCTCGTAGTGACTTGTACCACTGACAAATTTTCGGCAACCCTGCAAGCTCTTGCCCGTCCCCCGAAATTAATCGTCACCGATTCACAGGTCTTCAAAACTATTTATGAACAGAAGCCAAAGGAAAGTGAACTAACCTCTTTCTCTGTGCTTTTCGCTGGATATAAAGGTGATATTCATTATTATGTAGAAAGTGCAACTGCCATTGAAGGACTAACGGAATCGTCACGTGTACTGATAGCGGAAGCTTGTACACACGCTCCCCTTTCAGAAGATATAGGAAGAGTGAAACTTCCCCGTTTGTTACGGAAACGAATTGGAGAGAATCTGCAAATTGATATGGTAGCCGGAACCGACTTTCCACAGGACCTGACTCCTTACTCTCTCGTTATCCATTGCGGAGCATGTATGTTCAATCGTAAATACGTACTTAGCCGTATTGAACGCGCGCGGGAGCAACATATTCCTATGACGAATTATGGAGTGGCAATTGCTTTCCTCAATGGCATACTAGATCAAATAAAGTATTAAATCCCAGTCAAAAAAAGAGAGTCCGGTGTAATACCGAACTCTCACAATATATAGTAAATTATTAACTGCTTATTTCTTCACAACAGCAATCAGCTCCTCTGCTGAAACAAGATTCTGTTCTCCTGTCTCCATATTCTTCAGCATTGCTTTGCCTTCGTTCATTTCATTCTCACCGACAATAGCTACAAACGGAATATTCTTTGCATTGGCATAACTCATCTGTTTCTTCATCTTGGATGCATCCGGGAAAATCTCTGCACGAATACCTGCAGCACGCACTTTAGCCAGAATTGCCATAGAGAAAGCTGCCTCCTTTTCACCGAAGTTGATAAACAGAATTTCTGTTCCATTTACAGCTTCTTTCGGATAAAGATCGAGTTGGTTCAATACGTCGAAGATACGGTCTGCACCAAAAGAGATACCTACTCCCGACACTCCTGCCATACCGAATACTCCGGTCAGATTATCATAACGGCCACCTCCTGTGATACTGCCAATCTGCACATCCAATGCTTTCACTTCAAAGATAGCACCTGTATAATAGTTCAGTCCGCGAGCCAATGTCAGGTCAAGTTCGATTTCATTCTTCAAGCCCATTGCTTCCAATGTATTCAGGATAAATTCGCTTTCTTCCACTCCCTTCAATCCTACTTCACTGGCTGATAATACATTTTTCAATGTTGCCAACTTTTCCGCATTCGTACCGCTAAGAAGAATAATCGGCTGCAACTTGGCAATAGCCTCATCACTGATCCCCTTCTCTTTCAGTTCGGCATTTACATTATCCAAACCGATCTTATCCAGTTTATCAATCGCTACGGTAATATCGACAATCTTATCTGATTCACCTATAATTTCAGCGATACCGGAAAGAATCTTACGGTTGTTAATCTTAATACATACACGAATATTGAAACGACTGAAAACAGTATCGACAATCTGCATCAATTCCACTTCATTCAGTAATGAATCACTTCCTACAACATCAGCATCGCATTGATAAAATTCACGATAGCGTCCCTTCTGCGGACGGTCGGCACGCCATACCGGTTGAATCTGATAACGTTTGAACGGGAAAGTGATTTCATCACGATGCATCACCACGTAGCGGGCAAAAGGTACTGTCAAATCATAACGCAAACCTTTCTCACAGAATTTGCTTGCCAGTTTGGCAGCATTACGGCTTAACAATTCTTCGTCAGTAATCCCGGAAAAATAATCTCCTGAATTCTGAATCTTAAAGAGTAGTTTATCCCCTTCATCGCCGTACTTTCCCATCAGTGTAGAAAGCATCTCCATCGAAGGAGTCTCTATCTGCTGAAATCCATACAAATGATATACGTCACGAATCGTATTGAATATATAATTACGCTTCGCCATTTCTACCGGCGAAAAGTCACGAGTTCCTTTAGGAATACTTGGTTTTGCTGCCATCATATTACTGTTTATAATTTTAATTGTGCAAATTTACTGCAAATTTCCGAGCAATGCTTACATATACTAAAAAAAATCCTCCATAGTCTTCGGAAAGACTGCGGAGGATCTCTTTTTATTTTATAGAAGGAAGCTGGCAAACCTGCCTTTTCCCTCTTTCATTTCTTAGTCTCTTCTACCCATGAAGATCATGATGTAGTAAACCAATGTAGCCAGTGAACCTAATGCAGCAACTACATACGTATAAGCAGCAGAACGAAGAGCATCTTCAGCCTGTGCATGATTATACGAATTAGTAATGCCGGATGAGCTCAACCATACCAATGCACGTTTACTTGCATTGATTTCCACCGGCAGCGTGATAAAGCTGAACAGGGTAGTCATGGCGAACAAGATAATACCTGCCAGCAATAACTGCGGAAAAGAGTTTACCAGCAAGATACCACCCAACAATACCCACGTCATAATGGAAGAAGCAAAGTTCACAACCGGAACCAATGCACTACGCATTTTCAACGGAGCGTACATACGTGCATGCTGCACAGCGTGTCCACATTCATGGGCTGCTACGGCAGCCGCCATAATGCTGTTACTTTCATACACTCCTTCACTCAAATTCACAGTTTTGTTAGTAGGATTGTAGTGGTCGGTCAATCGTCCCGGCGTATGTGTAACCTGTACATCATAAATTCCATTGTCATGCAACATCTTCAAAGCAACATCGCGTCCTGTCATTCCGTTTCCTGTAGGAATCTTAGAGTACTTCTTGAATTTGTTTTGCAAATTCATCTGCACCAGCCAACTGACAACAGCGATTCCTATAAATAATACCCAATAAGACATCATATACTTTTCAATTTTAATTATTACTCTATATCTCTGAAACAAATTGTTTGCCAAAAATAAGGGGAAACTACCAATGTCAGAATAGTTTCCCCTCGCTTTTATGAAGAATTAGCTAAAAATTAGTCAATTGTCAGTTCTACTACATAGTCAATATCTTTCGGAACCTCCGCAAACTCAAGCAAAACACCTGCTTTCGTCTTTGTGAAACGAACCGGAGACTGATCTTTAAACAAGACTGCTTTCTTAATTTTCTTG
Organism: Bacteroides sp. L008; assembly: GCF_040812255.1. Lineage (NCBI taxonomy): Bacteria > Pseudomonadati > Bacteroidota > Bacteroidia > Bacteroidales > Bacteroidaceae > Bacteroides > Bacteroides sp. L008. The sequence goes on from NZ_JBFNXO010000001.1 coordinate 2,550,646, forward strand.
TCTGTCAACGGCAGGAATAAAGCCCTGTCTTTCAGGTCAAGGATATGCACATAGAGTTTATTTCCTTTTTGTGTTGTCACTCCCCAATCATGCGGAGCAACTACACCACTTCGTGTTCCATAGATCGTTTCGCCATATTGTTTCATCCACTCTCCCATCTCTGCCAAGCGTTGCACAGCTACCGCAGGAAGTTCTCCATCGGGTTGAGGACCGATATTCATCAAAAGATTGGCATTCTTACCGGCTGCTTTCACCAGATAATGAATCAATGTCTTCGTAGATTTATAATTCTGGTCGGTAATCTTATATCCCCACATGCCATTCATTGTTTCACAAGTTTCTAACGGCAGATGGCTTACATCTTGCCCGGAAAGTCCGGCAGAATTTTCACCGGGCAGATCACGTTCAAAAATCTGAATATCTTCACCTTCAAAAGGTGTCTGGTGATGATTGTTACCGATAAGACATCCCGGCTGGAGTCTATGAATCAGCCTATATTGCTCCGGTAATTCCCAATCGAATTTTTCATTCTGGTCCTGATCCCACCATCCGTCAAACCAGATAGCACCTATGGGACCATAATTCGTCAGCAACTCCGTCAACTGATTATTCATGAATTGATAATAACTTTTCCAATCCCCTTTCGAGTTCGCACGTCCTGTCCCCTGCCCTGTACGTCCCCAAGGATAGTCCTCACGCGCCCAGTCAAGATGTGAGTAATAAAAATGAAGCTTGATACCCTGCTTGGCACAGGCTGCTGCCAGTTCTTTCACGATATCTCTTTTAAAAGGGGTGGCCTTGACTACGTTATAATCCGAATACTTGGTATCAAACATAGAAAAACCTTCGTGATGACGGGTAGTGAAACAGATATATTTAGCTCCCGAAGCTTTAATAGCAGCCACCCATTTATCCGCATCAAACTTGGAAGGATAGAATCCACCTGCCAGTTTGGCATACTCTTTATAATTCAGATTATTATTTGACATAGTCCACTCACCGGAAGCGAGCATAGCATATAGCCCCCAGTGAAGAAAAATGCCAAACTTATTGTCTTGAAATTCCTGTCGTGCTTTCAGATTCTCTTCAGCAGGTTGATAGGGAGATTGTGCAAATACTCCCAAGTTCATGACGAACAACAAAAGGAAAGTTATAAAACGTGTTTTCATAAGGCGTACATTATTATAGGCTTGAAAAAGGTTAAATCGGTAAATGCGCTATCGCAGAGAAGAAATATTTTAGGCACGGATTACACGGATTTCACGGTTTCTTTTTAATTAATACCGTGAAATCCGTGTAATCCGTGCCTAATCAATTGTTATTCTTCAGTATAACGTTCGATCGTCTGTGCTCTGTCCGGTCCTACGGAAACAATCTTGATTTCTACACCAAGCTGCTCTTCCAAGAAAGTCAGATAAGCGTTGAATTCTTCCGGGAATTCATCTTCGCTCTGCATCTTAGTCATATCCGTCTGCCAGCCGGGAAGTTCCGCATACACTGGTTCTACCCCTTCTGTGATGTCATACGGGAAATAATCGATTTCTTCACCGTTCACTTTGTAAGCAACACAAGCTTTGATTGTTTCGAAAGTATCGAGTACATCGCTCTTCATCATAATCAATTTGGTAACCCCGTTTATCATAACGGAATACTTCAGCGCTACCAGGTCGATCCATCCGCAACGACGTTTACGTCCGGTAACAGAACCGAATTCATGTCCCAAAGTACACATCTTGTCACCTGTTTCATCAAATAGTTCTGATGGGAACGGACCTGCTCCTACACGAGTACAGTATGCTTTGAAAATACCATATACTTCACCTATACGGTTAGGCGCCACTCCCAGTCCGGTGCAGGCTCCCGCACATACGGTATTGGAAGAAGTCACAAACGGATATGAACCGAAATCAATATCAAGCATAGTACCCTGAGCTCCTTCACAAAGAACACTCTTACCATCTTTCAACAGATTATTCACTTCATGTTCGCTATCTACAAAATGGAATTGTTTCAGGTATTCGATACCTTCCAACCATGCTTTTTCCAATTCTGTCAGGTCATATTCATAATTCAGACTCTTCAGGATTTGCTCGTGACGAGCCTTCGCAGCAGCATACTTCTGATCGAAGTTATGAAGAATGTCACCTACACGAACACCGTTACGGCTCACTTTATCCGTATAAGTAGGACCGATCCCTTTGCCGGTAGTTCCTACTTTGGCATCTCCTTTGGCTGCTTCATAAGCAGCATCCAGAATACGGTGTGTCGGAAGAATCAGATGAGCTTTCTTTGAAATGTGCAAACGTTCTTTCAGCGGATGACCTGATGCCTCAAGTGCTTCTGCCTCTGCCTTAAACAATGCGGGATCAAGTACCACACCGTTACCGATGATGTTTACCTTGTTTCCCTGAAAAATACCGGAAGGAATAGAGCGGAGCACATATTTCTGTCCTTCGAACTCAAGCGTGTGACCGGCATTCGGGCCGCCCTGAAAACGAGCAACCACATCATACTTAGGTGTTAAAACGTCGACTACTTTTCCTTTACCTTCGTCGCCCCATTGTAATCCTAATAGAACATCTACTTTCATTTTTCTTTTTTATTGTTGTTATTTACTTTTTTCCGTTTGTTAGCTCTGTCGCACTTACTACATACTCCATATATATATAAGGAGTAATGTGAAAGCTGGAAGCGGCTCAATTTCGTATTTTCAATGGCATGCTGTAATTCCTCGTTCTGAAACTCGGTCACTCTACCACATTGAGTACATATCTGATGATGATGTGTCTCGCGATTATATGATTTTTCGTATTGGGAAGAAGTGCCGAACTGATGCTTAATGACCAATCGTGCATTAATAAGGAGGATAATAGTGTTGTAGAGAGTTGCACGGCTCACCCGGAAATTCTCCTGGTCCATCATCCGTAAATAAAGCATGTCAATATCGAAGTGACCGTCGATAGAATAAATAGTATCGAGTATGGCGTAACGTTCAGGAGTCTTACGATGCCCGTTCGCCGTGAGATATTCCGTGAATATCTGCCTTACTGTATCTTTCACGTTTTGAGTTTCCATCATCAGCCAAAATTAGCGCGAACAAAGTTAAGCCTTTTTTGCGGAAAGCAAAAGAAATTCTTAGAAATAAGTAATGGGTTAATTATTCTTCAGTCTCTTCTTTCACCATGTTGTAGAGCATCTGCTCCCCTTCCAAGGTAGAATCAGCCATTCCCTCCACCAGACGGCATACTTGAAAAGCATGTTCTTCACTATGCTGCATATATTTGCGGATAACCAGTAAAGCAGCGTTACGAACGTGATAACTGTCGGAATGTACGGCACAGATCGCCTGATCGAGTAATTCACCGGAAGCGCGTTCAGTCATATCGCCTTTCTTCATCAGAAGACGGGCGGCCGTCAGAAAACCACAAGTCTGTATATACTCCTGCTCGTCAGCAATCCAGTGAAAAGATTTGGCCGGAGCATACGGTAAATGCTGGAAGAGATTCATGCAAGTCAGCTCGGCTATCTCGATATTCCGGATATTTTCTACCCAAATGTCGGCTATCTCGGGATAAAATGTTTCAATCGGCTGAAGCATTCCCGCCAGAATTTTACATTCGCGAATGTCCTCTTTCCACAGAGCCTGTGCCAGGTCATGATTCTTCTCATAACTTTCGGCAATCATCTTGATGCGGGGCAGTTCTACTCCGAAATTGAGTTTATAAACCAACCCTTTCTCACGCATACTTTGGGACACAGCCCCGTTCATAGAGAGACGGAGCTGTGTCTTGATATCTTTCAATTGTTCTTTAATATCCATTTCAAATCAGTTGTTTATTGAAGGCAACGGAGAATAATCAGTGCTGTAACGCAACATTTGTTCTACATAACCCTCATCATAGGAAACTGTGACATCTGTAACAGTTCCGTTTTCATCTGTCACCAGTTCGTATTTCGGATTCACAAAGCCTTTGTAAGGAGCCAGATTCAGCTTCTTATAACGTTCCAGAACTTCTGCATGCAGAGCCGGATCCACTTTTACCGCATAGTTTTCTACCAATGTACGGGCACCTTCAAAATCACCAGTCGACTTGATGCGCTGGATTTCAGCTAATAATTCACCGAAAAGTTGACGTACCTTCTGATAGTCATTGATAACCACATAAGTCTTTCCGTCTTTTTTCACCAGTTCCACCGCTTTATCGGCAGCCCCCTTTTCAAATACCCAACGGGCTATCAGCTGGCGATTGCGCATGTGAGCTTCTTCAACACTATTTCCCGGTTCAATACGTACCAGTTGTGTCATCAACCCATTCATCAGATAAGTATAGTATTGAGCCTTATAAGCATCGGGAGAAGAGAGCAGCCCCAATTCCACCAGCTTCGGATCGGCTACATAATACAATCCGAATAAATCGGCCCGTGCCTCTTCGATAGTAGAACCATAAGCCTTCAATGCATCAGGATCTACCCCCGGAAGCAACTTGCCGGAACCGTGTCCCAGACATTCATGCAAGTCTGTATGAAGCTCATCCGTCAAGTCAGAATAAGCATCGATCAGCTGTAATTCCGCATCACTATAAACAAATTCTTCGTTGAATCCGTTTCCATGAGCAGCTTTATTATAAGCATCCGTTATGTTTCCGATAGTCACCGATTTGGAGCCATGATGGGCACGAATCCAGTTGGCATTCGGCAGATTGATACCAATAGCAGTTGCCGGATAAAGATCACCCGCAAGAATAGCGGCAGTGATTACTTTAGCCGATACGCCTTTCACCTTTTCTTTCTTAAAAGACTTATCAACCGGAGAATGATCTTCAAACCATTGCGCGTTACTGCTGATAATCTCCGTACGGTGTGTCGATTCCAGATCTTTGAAGTTCACCAAAGATTCCCAGCTCGCTTTCATCCCCAAAGGATCGCCGTAACTTTCGGTAAATCCGTTCACAAAATCGATCCGTGAGTCAAGGTCTTTCACCCAAAGAATCGCATATTCATCAAAATCTTTCAAATCACCGGTTTCATAAAATTGGATCAGCTTGGTGATAACAGCTTTTTGTGCCTCATTCTCTGCCACACCTTCCGCTTTCTTCAGCCAATAAACAATCTTCTCAATTGCCTGTGTATAAAGCCCGCCTACTTTCCAAACCTTCTCTGTCAACTTCCCGTTTTCTTTTACCAAACGACTATTCAGTCCATAAGAAACCGGTGTTTCATCTTTCGGATCTTTCAGCACGCTATAGAAACTTTCCGCCTCTTTCTGCGTCACTCCATCATAATAATTACAAGCAGAGGTCAACACAAGATCTTCGCCATCCGCTTGGTTTACCCGTTTCGGCATAACCGTCGGATCGAAAATCACCGGAAACAGTTCGGCACAAAGCTGTTCGGCAGTCTGCCCTTTCTCCAATGGAAGCAACTTGGCATCCAGACCGAGCACGGCCTGTTTCAAAAATTCCTGTGAGAAGTTCGGCACAAATTTCTCCATACCATAGTGGTGATGAATACCATTGGAGAACCATACCCTTTTCAGATACACCTCCATGTTTTTAAAATCAGGCGTCGTTTTATCTCCCTGATAGTTTGTATATACTGCTTCGAGCATCCTACGGATTCTCAAATTATATTTTCCATTCTGGTCAAACAGAATATCCCTTCCTTCCAGAGCAGCCTCTGTCAGGTAATAAATCAGTTCCTTCTGTTTCAGCGTCAGTTCCTCAAATCCGGGAACCTTATAACGCAATATCTGTAAATCAGCAAATTGTTCCACTGTATAATCAAATTTTCCTGCTTCAGCAGTTGTTGTTTTACTTCCTCCGCACGACGTTAAAAGCGTGGCGGCCACTGTCATTAAAATCAGATGTTTTCTCATAATGCTAGCATTGATTAATTAAAATGAGAAAAGGAATTATCCCCAAAATTTATCTTTCAGAGGTAATTCCTTTTGATCAGTTTCGGAACGCGCAATTATTTCTTATTTTCCAAATGTTTTTTGCGATATCCGTTAGGAGTTTCACCTACGTTTTTGTAAAATGCAGCGTAAAAAGATTGACGATTTGCAAAGCCAACCATAGCACTAATTTCTTCCACATTTTTGTCGGCATAACGTTTGTCCGTCAATAAATGCAAAGCATCTTTTACTCTGTATTCATTCAACAGGCAAGAATAGTTCATACCAAAGCGTGAGTTCACTACTGCAGAAAGGTAACGAGTATTCGTCTTCAATTCTTTCGCCAAGTCCTTAGCTGAATAATCAGGATCCTTGTACTTCTTCTGTACAACGATGATATTCAAGATTTTGTCATACAACTCGTCTGCCAATTCCGGTCTAATTAAAGACCTGTATGCAGCCTTCTTTTCTTTCTTTTCCCTCAAATTGTAGGGACGTTTTTTCGGAGTTTCTTCCGTTTTTTTGTTCTCTAAATCACTCATTGAATTAACTGGTTAGGGTTTGTTCATTTGTTAATAATTGCTCATTTGCAACATAACATGTTACAAATGTCTTACTTTTTTTTTAAACACACAATTATTTTGTGCATTTTTTTTCTAAATAAACAATCAAAAACCTTGAAAAAGAAGGAATAGCCTCGAATAATAAGAAACTTTAACTTATTTATAATTCATATCAGAAACAGAAATCTACACATGATGAAAATTGCCGAAGAAAAATGTACCTTTGCGGCATGGATAAATTAGCATCAATGAGAGAAACTCTAAAGACATATTTCGGATACGATAGTTTCCGTCCGCTGCAAGAAGAAATCATCCGCCACGTCCTGAATAAGCAGGATGCACTGGTATTAATGCCTACTGGCGGGGGGAAATCGATCTGCTACCAACTTCCCGCACTGCTTTGCGAAGGTACCGCTGTTGTCGTTTCTCCACTCATCTCATTGATGAAAGATCAGGTAGAAGCATTGCTGGCAAACGGCATCGCAGCCGGGGCACTGAACAGCAGTAATAACGAAACGGAAAACGTTCATCTGCGACGTGCCTGCATTGAGGGGCGACTGAAGCTGCTTTACATTTCACCGGAAAAACTTTTAGCAGAAAAGGATTATTTATTGCGGGATATGAACATCTCTCTGTTTGCTATTGATGAAGCGCATTGCATTTCACAATGGGGACATGACTTCCGTCCGGAATACACACAAATGGGAGTGCTCCACCAACAATTTCCGCAAATACCGATTGTCGCCCTAACTGCCACTGCGGATAAAATCACGCGCGAAGACATCGTACGGCAATTACACCTCAACCATCCACGTGTCTTCATCTCATCCTTCGACCGCCCCAACATCAGTCTGACTGTGAAACGTGGGTTTCAAGCGAAGGAAAAGAACAAGGCTATCTTAGAATTTATTCACCGTCACGGGAAAGAAAGTGGGATTATTTACTGTATGAGCCGGAGTAAGACAGAAACCGTTGCACAGATGTTGCAAAAGCAGGGTATCCGCTGCGGTGTCTATCATGCCGGATTATCCGCCCAACACCGGGACGAAACACAGGATGACTTTATCAACGACCGCATACAGGTGGTATGTGCCACCATTGCATTCGGAATGGGGATCGATAAATCAAACGTCCGCTGGGTCATACATTATAATCTTCCCAAAAGTATAGAAAGTTTTTATCAGGAAATAGGCCGTGCCGGACGTGACGGCCTCCCCAGCAGTACTGTCCTGTTTTATTCACTCGGAGATCTCATATTACTCACTAAATTTGCTTCGGAAAGCAATCAGCAGAACATCAATCTGGAAAAACTACAACGGATGCAACAATATGCTGAATCCGATATTTGCCGGAGAAGGATTCTGTTAAGCTATTTCGGAGAAACAACCACAGAGGATTGCGGTAACTGTGATGTTTGTAAAAATCCTCCTCAACGATTTGACGGTACAATCATTGTGCAAAAGGCATTAAGTGCCATCGCCCGCACAGAACAACAAATCAGTACAGGCTTGTTGATCGATATTCTTCGTGGAAGCTATTCTGCGGAAGTAACCGGAAAAGGTTATCAGGAACTTAAAACGTTTGGTGCCGGACGCGACATTCCTCCTCGTGACTGGCAAGACTATTTGCTTCAAATGTTGCAACTCGGCTACTTTGAAATAGCCTATAATGAAAACAATCATCTTAAAATTACGGCAAGCGGAAGTGATATTCTCTTCGGAAGAGCCAAGGCGACATTAGCAGTCATCCGGCACGAAGAAATAGCCACTCAAAAAGGAAAAAAGAAGAAAGTGGTGGTTGCAAAGGTACTTCCTTTCGGCCTGGAAGGGGGAGAAAACGAGGATTTATTCGAAGCCTTACGCGGATTGAGGAAACAACTGGCCGATCAGGAGGCACTACCCGCCTACATCGTCTTGTCAGACAAAGTATTACACCTGCTTAGTATTTCCCGCCCTACTACTATTGAAGAATTTGGTGAAATCAGCGGTATCGGAGAATACAAGAAAAAGAAATATGGAAAGGATTTCGTAAATCTGATTAGACAGTTCGTAGAATAAAAGAAATTCTTTAATAGTATATATTAACGAGCCATCTGACTAATTATTATTCGTTCCACAACTGTTTTCCTTTAGTTCCACATAGGTTTCCCTTTCGTTCCACCTATGTGGAACGAAAGGGAAACCTATGTGGAACGAACTAATGCCTATAACAAAAAGCTCTAACTTATGTAAACCGGAAAGATATAGTTGCCTTATTGATAACTTCATTTGCATTGCCGCAATTGTTCGTGCAGATCAGCCGGAGGCACTCCCAATGAAATGGCTTTCTCAAAGTCAGCTTTGGCAAGTCCTTTCTTTTTCTGTGCCAGATAGATATTTCCACGCAGCAGATAAGCATCAGCCGAGGCAGCATCCAACCGGATCGCTTCCTCCAAATCAACCAATGCCAGATCTTCATGCTTCATCTCGCGTTCCACGTCGGCACGGGCAATATAAAGCGTCGCATCGTCAGGAGTGGCCGTAATCATCTTATTCAGAATTTCAAGAGATTCCCGGAATTTTCCTTCTTTCTGCTCCAGAGTAGCCAATCCCAGACGACCGCTATAACTCTGCGGATCCAGTTCCAGCAAACGATTATAATCGATTCTCGCAGCCGGATAATCCCGGCGGAGCACATAAATATAGGCACGCATCAATAAAGCTTCCTTGTTCTGCTTATCCTCATCAAGCACCTGACAATAATCGGTATAAGCACGGTCTGTTTTTCCCATTTCCATATAAATGGCGGCACGGTCGAGTAAAATAGGAACTGCCAAAGGAGCAAAATTCAGTGCAAAAGAATAAGACTCCAACGCTTTGTCAAACTCACCCAAACGACGCTGCACCAATCCCAAGTTAGAAAAAAGCAACGCATTCTTGGCATTCTTCGGTTCCAGCTTCAAAGCCTGAAGCAAAAGTTCCTCTGCTTTGGGAAGGCTGTCTTTCTCGATACATTCAATGGCTCTTTCGGACAATTGCTGATAAGTTTGCGCAAAAGCAACAGCCGGAAAACAAAAAAACAAAGCTATCATTATTCTTACCATGGTTCAGGTCTTTTTTAGTGAATAAATTAATCCAATGGATATGCGTCAAAAGCAAACAGTTCGGTCGACAAATAACGCTCTCCCGTATCAGGTAACAACGCTACTATTTTTTTGTTCTTAAATTCCGGACGCAGTGACAGTTGACGGGCAGCATACACGGCTGCTCCCGAAGAAATTCCCGCCAGCAGACCTTCTGTTGCCGCTAACTCACGTCCCGCACGAATCGCTTCGTCATCGGGCACACCCATCACCTCATCTACCACAGAAGCGTCATAAAGCTTGGGAATAAAATTCGCTCCGATACCCTGAATACGATGCGGAGCTGCCTCTCTTCCCGCCAATACAGGAGACGACGACGGTTCCACCGCCACAATATAAATATCCGGATTATGTTTCTTTAAAGCACGGGCTACACCGCACACTGTTCCTCCAGTACCCACTCCGGCTACAAAAACAGCCACTTCACCATCGGTATCGCGCCAGATCTCTTCACCTGTCGTCCGTTCATGAACAGCCGCATTAGCCGGATTCTCAAATTGTTGCAAGATCACCGAACCGGGAATACTATCACGCAACTCCTGCGCCTTGGCAATAGAAGCTGCCATTCCTCCTAACCCGTCCGTCAATACAATCTGCGCACCCAATGCTTTCAACAGGTTCCGCCGTTCCAGGCTCATTGTTTCGGGCATGGTCAATATCAGGTGATACCCTTTAATAGTGGCTACCATTGCCAACCCGACACCTGTATTTCCACTTGTCGGCTCAATAATCGTTGCACCGGGTTTCAGTGCTCCACGAGCTTCCGCATCTTCAATCATCGAAAGAGCCACTCTGTCTTTTACACTTCCCGCCGGATTAAAAGCCTCCAGTTTGGCAATAATATTTTGTTCCAGACCGTACTTTCCACTATAACCGGAAAGTTCCATCAAAGGGGTATTCCCCACTAAATCGGTTAGTTTCCTTGCAATCTTTGCCATCTTATTACTTTATTTTTGTCACAGACACGACAAAGATATGGAAAAAAAGGTATGTTTTATATCACTTCATGAGAAAGATAAGGAAAAGTATAGTAACTTTGTATCCGTTCAATCTTTTTAAGTTTACAGATATGAAAAAGAGAATCATACAATTTCTCACGACCTATTTTTTATTTGTTCTTTTATTCGTTCTTCAGAAACCAATCTTCATGGTTTACTACCATGATTTATATACCGACGCATCTTTAGGTGACTACTTCCGCATCATGTGGCACGGATTGCCTCTGGATTTATCTCTTGCAGGTTACCTGACCGCCATCCCAGGCTTACTGCTCATCGCCTCCGCCTGGACGAGTTCATCCATACTCCGCCGCATCCGGCAAGGCTATTTCGGAGCAATCGCCTTTGTCATGGCCTGCATTTTTATCATCGACCTGGGATTATACGGCTTTTGGGGATTCCGTCTGGATGCCACCCCCGTTTTCTATTTCTTCTCTTCCCCCAAAGATGCTATGGCAAGTGTCAGCTTTTGGTTTGTATTATTGGGAATCTTATCTATGCTGATCTATGCAGCAATTTTATACTTCATTTTCTATTACGTCCTTATCCGGGAGAAAAAGCCCCTGAAAATACCTTATCGACGTCAGAATGTCTCGCTTGCGCTCCTTTTGCTGACAGCGGCACTCTTCATCCCCATCCGGGGCGGATTCAGCGTGTCCACCATGAATTTGAGCAAGGTATACTTCAGTCAGGACCAACGCATGAATCATGCAGCCATCAATCCGGCATTCAGCTTCATGTATTCCGCCACCCACCAGAATAATTTCGATAAGCAATATCGCTTCATGGACCCGAAAATAGCCGACGAATTATTTGCAGAGATGGTAGACAAACCTGTCTCAGCAACAGACAGCATCCCCCAATTATTGAATACACAACGTCCGAACATTATTTTTATTATCCTTGAGAGTTTCTCCACACACTTGATGGAAACTTTCGGAGGACAACCCAATGTGGCTGTCAATATGGATAAATTCGCTAAAGAAGGCGTATTATTCAGCAACTTCTACGGCAGCAGTTTCCGCACAGACCGCGGACTGGCATCCATCATCAGCGGATATCCCGGCCAGCCAAGCACCAGCATCATGAAATATCCCGAAAAGACGGACAAACTTCCTTCTATACCGCGCAGCCTGAAAAATGCCGGATACAACTTGGAATATTACTATGGCGGAGATGCCGATTTCACAAACATGCGCTCTTATCTGGTATCTTCCGGTATCGAGAAGATTATTTCCGATAAGGATTTTCCTCTGTCCGAACGTACAGGAAAATGGGGAGCACAGGATCACGTCTTATTCCAACGCCTGATGAAAGACCTGAAAGAAGAAAAACAAAAAGAACCGTTCCTGAAACTTGTTCAGACATCAAGCAGCCACGAACCGTTCGAAGTCCCGTTCCACAGGCTGGATGATAAAATCCTCAACTCCTTTGCGTATGCCGATAGTTGTGTAGGAGATTTCGTGAAACAGTATCAAGAGACACCGCTATGGAAAAACACACTGTTTGTACTCGTTCCCGATCATCAGGGTGCATACCCATATCCCATAGAAAATCCGCTGGACGGCCAAACCATTCCGCTGATTTTAATCGGAGGTGCAATCAAACAACCTCTTGTGGTAGATACTTATGCTTCACAAATTGACATTGCCGCCACCTTGCTTGCCCAATTAGGATTGCCGCATGATGAATTTACTTTCAGCAAGAATATCATGAATCCGGCCTCTCCTCATTTCGCATACTTCACCCGACCGAACTATTTCGGAATGATTACCGCCGATAACCAATTAGTGTACAATCTGGACGCAAATACTGTGCAACTAGACGAAGGTACCGCCAAAGGAGCCAATCTGGAAAAGGGAAAAGCGTTCCTGCAGAAGCTCTACGATGACCTGGCAAAACGCTAGGAAATGAATTATATTGAATATTTATAAAGTAATATAGAACAATAAAGCCTGATGATACACACCGGAATTGTCCAATATCTTTCGGAGATAGATACAAATATCTTCTTGTCTTTCAATGGCATACATTCCCCTTTCTGGGATTATTTCATGAGTTCTTTCACGGGTAAATTCATCTGGATTCCCATGTATGCCACTATATTGTATATTTTATTAAAAAACTTCCACTGGAAAGTAGTACTGTGTTACGTGGCTGCCATTGCACTGACTATCACCTTTGCCGACCAAATGTGCAGCAGCATCATTCGTCCGGTAGTAGCACGTCTGCGTCCCGCCAATCCGGAGAACCCGATTGTAGATCTGGTATATATCGTAAATGGTTACCGCGGGGGAAGCTACGGTTTCCCATCGTGCCATGCAGCCAATTCATTAGGTCTTGCCATGTTTGTCATATTCCTGTTCCGTAAACGTTGGCTAAGCATTTTCATCCTGACCTGGGCAATACTCAACTGCTACACACGTATATACCTGGGTGTACATTATCCCGGTGATTTACTCGTAGGAGGTATTATCGGAGGATTCGGCGGTTGGTTGTTCTGCACCATCGCCCACAAAGCAGCCATCTATCTGGAACCTTCCACCCGCACGAAGAGAAAAGAAATAAAACAATGGTCAGTCACTATTTATGTAGGATTACTGACCGTGCTCGGTATCGTTCTATATTCCACTATTAAAAGTTGGTAGAACACAACAACACTATTTCGAACTAAAAAGTAAAAGCCTGACACCGTTATCCGATGCCAGGCTTTTACTTTTTTATCCGGGTTTATCAAGCTTTCTTGATATAATCAACAATCCACTGTCCTACTTCTTTTGTTCCGTACTTAGCACCTTCAGTCACTTGTATTTCCGGTGTGCGTACATTCTCATCCAAAGAAGCATCTACGGCTTTACGAATCAATGCACCCTCTTCTTTAAGGTCGAAATACTCGAACAACATAGCTACAGAAAGAATCTGTGCCAATGGATTAGCAATATTCAATCCCTTAGCCTGCGGCCATGAACCGTGAATCGGTTCAAATACCGGAGTACTTTCACCTGTAGAAGCAGAAGGAAGCAAGCCCATAGAACCACTGATTACAGAACCTTCGTCAGTCAGGATGTCACCGAATGTATTTTCCGTTACCATCACATCGAAGAAAGCAGGTTCCTGAATCATCTTCATTGCAGCATTATCCACAAACATATAATCAGTTGTCACTTCCGGATAGTTCGGAGCCATTTCCTGTGCGATCTGACGCCACAGACGGGAAGAAGCCAACACATTTGCCTTATCTACCACAGTCAGATGTTTTCTGCGCTTCATCGCATATTCGAAAGCCACCTTCAAAATACGTTCGATTTCCGGACGAGTATAATAGTTCGTATCATACGCCTTGTCATTATCCTGATACTTTTCACCGAAATACATACCTCCAGTCAGCTCACGGATACAGATAAAATCGGCATTTTCTACCAACTCCGCACGCAACGGAGATTTGTGGATCAGGCATTTGAATGTCTGTACCGGACGGATATTAGCGAAAAGACCCAGTTTCTTACGCATAGCCAGCAAACCTTGTTCCGGACGTACCTTGGCAGTAGGATCATTGTCAAATTTCGGATCACCTACGGCAGAGAACAAAACAGCATCCGCCTCTTTACAAACCTGATAAGTTGCTTCCGGAAACGGATCGCCTACTTTATCAATCGCATCAGCTCCACAGATTGCATATTCGTAACTTACTTTGTGACCAAACTTCTCGCAAACGGCACTCATCACATCTACACCTTGCACAGAGATCTCCGGTCCGATGCCGTCGCCTGCTAATACAGCAATTTTAAAATCCATAATCGTTTATTCTTCTATTTATATATTCTTATAAAAAACATTCTTCGGGCAAGTTGTTTCTCACTTGCTCTTCTCGTATTCATCTTCGATGAGGTTCAACATCTTCATAGTAGCCTTGATGGCAGCCTCTGTCTGGTCGGCATCGAGTCCGCGGGTACGGAACACCTGCTCATCATAACTCCACGTGATAACTGTCTGCACAAATGCATCCGTACGTCCACCGGGAGGGATGGTTACCGCATAATTGGTCAACATCGGGAATTTACGTCCTAATGTCACCTTATATATCTTACGCAGCGCACGAACAAAAGCATCATACTGACCATCGCCGCCTGAACTCTCTTCATACTCTTTTCCGTTGATTTCTATCTTCAACGTTGCCATCGGTTTCAGCCCATGAGCCAGATTCACAAAATAGCTCTTCAGTTTAACCTTCTCACCCACTGCTCCGTGTTTCAACACATCCGAAACAATGTACGGCAAATCTTCCTGTGTGACCAGCTCTTTCTTGTCGCCCAACTCGATGATGCGTTCCGTTACCTTGCGCATAGCATCTTCGTCCAGCTCCAGTCCAAGATCTTCGAGGTTCTTGCGGATATTCGCTTTACCGCTTGTCTTACCCAATGCATATTCCCGCTTACGGCCAAAACGTTCGGGAAGCAAATCATTACAGTAGAGATTATTCTTGTTATCCCCGTCGGCATGCACTCCTGCCACTTGCGTAAAGACATTCTCACCTACAATCGGTTTATTGGCAGGTATCACAATTCCCGAATAAGACTCCACTACCCGGCTGACATCATTCAAACGGCTTTCGTCGATATTGGTCACCGCATTGAAATGGTCTTTCAGGATAGCCTGCACACTTGCGAGAGGAGCATTTCCTGCCCGTTCGCCCAGTCCGTTGATGGTTGTATGCAATCCTTTGACACCACTTAATACCGCGGCAAGGACATTACTCACAGCCAAATCATAATCATTGTGCGCATGGAAATCGAGATGAGTATTCGGATAACGTTTCTTCATCTTCCGCATATACTCTATCACTTGCAAAGGATTCAAGATACCCAACGTATCAGGCAACATAAAACGCTTGACGCTCGTTTCTTTCAATCCATCCATCAACTGAAACACGTATTCGGGAGAATCCTTGATACCGTTGCTCCAATCTTCCAGATAAACATTGACGGTTATATCCTGTTCGTCGGCATAATGCACCACACTTATGATATCCGCCAGATGTTCTTCCGGTGTCTTTTTCAGTTGTTGCGTACAATGCTTCAATGAACCTTTACAAAGAAGATTTATCACACGGCAACCGGTACGCTGAATCCAATCGACAGAAGTATGCCCGTCGACAAAGCCGAGCACTTCCACTTTATGGAGCAGATTACGACGGGCAGCCCAGTCGCAAATCATCTTCACGGCTTCAAACTCACCGTCCGACACACGCGCCGAAGCAACTTCCACCCGGTCTACCTTTAAATCTTCTAACAGTAAACGGGCGATCATTAGTTTCTCATGAGGCACGAAAGACACTCCGCTGGTTTGTTCACCATCACGGAGCGTTGTGTCCATGATTTCTATTTTCACGCCTTCTTTTCCCATTCTTCTATTTTATCTTTATTGCTCAACAAGAAATCGATATCGTCCAATCCGTTCATCAAACAAAGTTTCTTATAAGCATTGATTTCGAAATGTTCACTTTTACCTGTCGCCTTGTTGGTGATGGTCTGTTCGGGAAGGTTCACTTCCACTTCCATCTTCGGGTCCGCTTCTATCGAATCGAACAACTCCTGCAGAAACTCCTCGGTAACAACCACCGGCAGCACAAAGTTGTTCAACTCATTATTCTTATGAATATCGGCAAAGAAACTGGATACCACCACGCGGAAACCATATCCTGCAATGGCCCAGGCAGCGTGTTCACGGCTGGAACCCGAACCGAAGTTTTTTCCTGCCACCAATACCTGTCCGCTGTAAGTAGGATTGTTTAACACAAAATCCTTGTTCAGGGAACCGTCAGCATTATAACGCCAGTCACGGAAAAGATTATCACCGAAGAATTTTTCTTCACGAGTGGTTGCTTTCAGGAAACGTGCCGGAATAATCTGGTCAGTATCTACGTTTTCTAAAGGAAGAGGTACACAAGTACTTGTTATTATATTAAATTTTGTCTTAGCCATCTTTTTATTTACGATTTAACGATTTACTATTTACTATTTAACGATTGAAATTACTATTGACTCATTCTCTTACGACAGACAATCTGATTCACGACCATTTTTCAATCGTAAATCGTAAATTGTCTAATCGTAAAATCAAATCAGTTTTCTCGGATCGGTAATCACACCTGTCACCGCAGCAGCGGCAGCTACCAGCGGACTAGCCAGCAAAGTGCGTGCACCGGGTCCCTGACGTCCTTCAAAATTACGGTTACTGGTAGATACCGAATACTTTCCGGCAGGAATCTTATCATCGTTCATTGCCAGACAAGCAGAACATCCCGGCTGACGGATAGCAAATCCGGCTTCCGTCAATATCTTGTCGATTCCTTCCTTACGGATCTGTGCGTCTACCATCCATGAACCCGGAACCAGCCATGCAATAACATTCTCCGCTTTCTTACGACCTTTCACGATGGAAGCAAATGCACGGAAATCCTCAATACGACCGTTTGTACAAGCCCCAAGGAATACATAATCAATCTTCTTACCCAACAAAGATTCACCCGGTTGGAATCCCATATACTCCATTGATTTCTTGAACGAAACCTGTGCAGCTTCACTCATTCCTTCCATGGTAGGAATGTGTTGTGTGATTCCCATACCCATACCCGGATTCG
The DNA here is from genome assembly GCF_040812255.1 of Bacteroides sp. L008. Classification (NCBI taxonomy): domain Bacteria; kingdom Pseudomonadati; phylum Bacteroidota; class Bacteroidia; order Bacteroidales; family Bacteroidaceae; genus Bacteroides; species Bacteroides sp. L008. The sequence goes on from NZ_JBFNXO010000001.1 coordinate 2,567,861, forward strand.
TTCCATAAGTAATCATCGGTTCAATATCAGCCGCTTCGAAACGGACTTCTTTATCAAACACGGCATCATCATCACTCTTCAATGTCTTCCAATAAGCCAAAGCCTTGTCCCATGCTTCGCCTTGCGGAGCATTTTCACGTCCTTTGATATATTCAAAAGTCACTTCATCCGGAGCAACCATCCCACCACGTGCACCCATTTCAATCGAAAGGTTGCAAAGGGTAAGACGTCCCTCCATTGTCAGATTGCGGATAGCCGAACCTGCATATTCCACGAAGTAACCTGTAGCACCACTGGTAGTCATCTTAGACATCATATACAGAGCCACATCCTTTGCAGTCACCCCTTTGCCCAGTTCACCGTCTACAGTGATACGCATTGTTTTCGGTCTCGACTGGAGAATACATTGTGAAGCCAGCACCATTTCCACCTCACTCGTTCCGATACCGAAAGCAATCGCTCCCATTGCACCATGAGTAGAAGTGTGAGAGTCACCGCAAACAATCGTCATTCCCGGCAAGGTCAAACCACGTTCGGGGCCTACCACATGGATAATACCATTCTTCGGATGCATCATGCCGTAGTGCGTCAGACCGAAATCCTTCGCGTTTTTTGTCAAAGTATCCACCTGCGTTTTAGAGACCGGATCTTCAATCTCCTTATCCTGATCGTGTGTCGGTGTATTATGGTCAGGCATACAAAACACCTTTTCCGGACGCAACACTCCGATTCCACGTTCACGCAATCCCGCAAAAGCCTGCGGACTAGTCACTTCGTGACAATATAACCGATCAATATAAAGCTGTGTAGGGCCATCTTCCACAGTAGTCACCACGTGGGCATCCCATATCTTATCAAATAATGTATTCATCTGTTTATTTACTATTTTACTAATTACTATTTACTATTTCAATCAATCTCTGTAATACCAAACCGACTGTCAATCTCTTTTTTACGATTTGAATTTGTTGATACAGTCGATGTAGGCTTCTACCGAAGCAGCAATAATATCTGTGTTGGCACCAAAACCATAATAAATCTGGTTATCATATTCTACCTGCATGTGCACTTTACCTACATCATCACTTCCCTTACTGATAGCCTGAATAGTAAACTCTTTCAGAGTCATGTGCCGTTCTACAATCTTTTTCAATGCTTTGATAGCAGCATCTACCGGACCATTACCACTGGCACAAGCTTCAAACTTCTCACCGGCAATATTCAATCCCAAACTGGCTACCGAACGCACACCTACACCACTCGTCACCTGCAAGTAATCCAGTTTGATGCGATGGTTCTGGCTACGGTCTGCACCTGCCAATACTAAAATATCATCATCATTAATATCTTTCTTCTTATCAGCCAACTTCAGGAACTCATCATATACCTTATCCAGTTTTTCCTGATCCAGATTCACTCCCAATATAGAAAGACGATTTTTCAATGCTGCACGTCCGCTGCGGGCAGTCAATACGATAGAGTTGTCATCAATACCCACATCATGCGGATCGATAATCTCATATGTCTGTACATTTTTCAATACGCCATCCTGATGGATACCTGAAGAGTGTGCGAAAGCGTTACGTCCAACGATTGCTTTATTAGGCTGTACCGGCATATTCATCAGGCTGGATACCATACGGCTGGTCGGATAAATCTTCTGCGTATTGATATTGGTCTGGATATCAATTTCGTGATGGCTCTTGATAATCATGGCGATTTCTTCGAGAGCAGTATTTCCTGCACGTTCGCCAATACCGTTGATGGTAACTTCCACCTGACGCGCACCGTTCAAGACACCGGCTATCGTATTGGCAGTAGCCATACCCAAGTCATTGTGACAGTGAGTAGAAAGTATGGCATTATCAATGCCGTCTACATGGTCAACCAGATATTTTATCTTGGCGCCATATTCTGAAGGCAAGCAGTAACCTGTTGTATCAGGGATATTCACTACGGTAGCTCCAGCCTTGATGACAGCTTCCACCACACGTGCCAGATATTCGTTATCCGTACGGCCTGCGTCTTCTGCATAAAATTCCACATCGTCTACAAAACGGCGGGCATATTTCACAGCAGCTACTGCACGTTCGATAATCTCTTCACGATTCGAATTGAATTTATATTTAATGTGCGAATCAGAAGTACCGATACCAGTGTGAATACGTTTATGTTTAGCAAATTTCAGTGCATCTACGGCTACATCAATATCTTTTTGAACTGCGCGGGTCAAAGCACAGATAGTAGGCCAAGTCACCGCTTTTGAAATCTCAATTACTGAATTAAAATCTCCCGGGCTCGAAATGGGGAATCCGGCTTCAATCACGTCTACTCCCAACGCTTCCAATGCCTTTGCTACCTGAATCTTTTCTACTGTATTCAACTGGCATCCCGGAACCTGTTCACCATCTCTAAGAGTGGTATCAAAAATAAATAACCTATTGTCCATATTCTTATGTATATTATATAATTATTAGCATTAAAAAAAGCCTTTCACACTTGGAAGTGAGAAAGGCTTTCGTATATTTTCATTTATACACATTTACGCGCAGCACTCACTTCCACTAACCTTTGATAGTAGAATAATAATACCGCATAGTAGAATATGTATAAACATCTGATTCATTTCTTGTCTCTTTTATTAGTTTGACGGTGCAAAGGTATGGATTATTTCTTTACCACCAAATAATACGTTACTTTTTTATCGAAAAAAATATCATTTCATAAGTTAAAGCCGATTATTAGCAAAAATATATCACGAATAAAGCGATATATTCATTAAACGAAAAGAGGGAGTAGAATGTTTGAACCATTCTCTCCCTCTCCTTCTTTATTGTTCTAAATCAATAGATTACTTCTTATCGCAACATTCTTTCTTTTCTGCGCAATCAGCTTTTTTGTCGCAAGCAGTAGCACAAGAGTCCTTAGCCTGGCAGCAAGAATCAGATTCAACAACAGCTTCCACTGTTTCTACAGTTGTTTCTTCACCTTCAGAAGCAGCGTTAGTAGTTTTGTTACCAGTACAAGACATCATTGCAAAAGAAAATGTTACTGCTACAGCAGCCAAAAATAATTTAGTTTTCATACCTTTTAAATTTGCTTTAAACGTTTAATAAAATAATTGTCAGTCGCAAATATAGCACTTTTTTCGCAAAGTACCAAAACAGAAAGCCCCTTGACTCAAAATGAATCAAGGGGCTTCTTCAAAAACGGCGGCTACCTACTCTCCCACTGTTACGCAGTACCATCGGCGTGACGAGGCTTAACTTCTCTGTTCGGAATGGGAAGAGGTGGAACCCTCGTGCTATAACCACCTGAATAAGGTTATGACATGATGAAAAGTAAAACTTCAGTGTATAGCAAGCTAAACGTATATACCCAACCGGTACATGTTCGAAAGAAAGTGAACGGGCAATTAGTAATGCTCGGCTTTGATGTTACCACCTTTACACCTGCATCCTATCAACGTCATCGTCTTTGACGACCCTAAGAAATCTAATCTTGTGGCTGGCTTCGTACTTAGATGCTTTCAGCACTTATCCAATCCCGACTTAGATACCCAGCAATGCACCTGGCGGCACAACTGGTAAACCAGCGGTCAGTCCAACACGGTCCTCTCGTACTAGTGTCAGAGCCACGCAAATTTCATACGCCCACGATAGATAGAGACCGAACTGTCTCACGACGTTCTGAACCCAGCTCGCGTGCCACTTTAATGGGCGAACAGCCCAACCCTTGGGACCTTCTCCAGCCCCAGGATGTGACGAGCCGACATCGAGGTGCCAAACCCCTCCGTCGATATGAGCTCTTGGGAGGGATCAGCCTGTTATCCCCGGAGTACCTTTTATCCTTTGAGCGATGTCCCTTCCATACGGAAACACCGGATCACTATGCTCTAGTTTCCTACCTGATCGACTTGTCTGTCTCCCAGTCAAGCGCCCTTATGCCATTACACTCTACGGACGGTTACCAATCGTCCTGAGGGCACCTTTAGAAGCCTCCGTTACACTTTTGGAGGCGACCACCCCAGTCAAACTACCCACCAAACAGTGTCCTCGCATCAGCGAGTTAGAACTCAAATAATCAAAGGGCCGTATTTCAACAGCGACTCCACAAATACTGGCGTACCTGCTTCGAAGTCTCCGGCCTATCCTACACATCAATTACCCAAATTCAATGTTAAGCTATAGTAAAGGTTCACGGGGTCTTTTCGTCCCATCGCGGGTAATCGGCATCTTCACCGATACTACAATTTCACTGAGCTCACGGTTGAGACAGTGTCCAGATCATTACACCATTCGTGCAGGTCGGAACTTACCCGACAAGGAATTTCGCTACCTTAGGACCGTTATAGTTACGGCCGCCGTTTACTGGGGCTTCAATTCAATGCTTCTCTTGCGATGACATCTCCTCTTAACCTTCCAGCACCGGGCAGGTGTCAGGCTGTATACGTTATCTTTCAATTTGGCACAGCCCTGTGTTTTTGTTAAACAGTTGCCTGGACCTATTCTCTGCGCCCAACTCTCGTTGGGACCCTTTATCCCGAAGTTACAGGGTCAATTTGCCTAGTTCCTTAACCGTGAATCACTCAAGCGCCTTAGTATATTCAACCCGACTACGTGTGTCCGTTTGCGGTACGGGTACCTTAAAGATTAAGTTTAGCGGATTTTCTTGGGAGTATGTTTACACGCACTATTACCTCATTCCGAAGAATTCGGTATACTATCAGGTTCGACTCTTGCGGTGGATTTGCCTGCCGCAATCAACATCTACACCCTTCAACGGACTATTCCGTCAGTCCGCGGCGCTGTCACTCCTCCGTCTCCACGTCACTCTTTAAGGTAGTACAGGAATATTAACCTGTTCTGCCATCGGCCTCACCGTTCGGCTGAGCCTTAGGACCCGACTAACCCTGATCCGATTAGCGTTGATCAGGAAACCTTAGTCTTTCGGCGAGGGGGTTTCTCACCCCCTTTATCGTTACTTATACCTACATTTGCTTTTCCACACGCTCCAGCAAAGCTCACGCTTCACCTTCGACGCGGAGTGGAATGCTCCCCTACCGATCATTACTGATCCCATAGCTTCGGTAAATTGCTTGATGCCCGATTATTATCCACGCCAAACTCCTCGACTAGTGAGCTGTTACGCACTCTTTAAATGAATGGCTGCTTCCAAGCCAACATCCTAGCTGTCTTAGCAATCTGACTTCGTTAGTTCAACTTAGCAATTATTTCGGGACCTTAGCTGATGGTCTGGATTCTTCTCCTTTAGGACATGGACCTTAGCACCCATGCCCTCACTCCTGGGATCGAACTACTGCGCATTCGGAGTTTATCAAGACTTGATAGGCGGTGAAGCCCTCGCATCTTATCAGTCGCTCTACCTCACAGTAGTAATTCCCAAGGCTGCACCTAAATGCATTTCGGGGAGTACGAGCTATCTCCAAGTTTGATTAGCCTTTCACCCCCACCCTCAGTTCATCCGGAAGCTTTTCAACGCTTATCGGTTCGGTCCTCCAGTTAGTGTTACCTAACCTTCAACCTGACCAAGGGTAGATCACTTGGTTTCGCGTCTACTCCTTCCGACTAATCGCCCTGTTCAGACTCGCTTTCGCTTCGGCTTCATGTCTTGAGACACTTAACCTTGCCGGAAAAAGTAACTCGTAGGTTCATTATGCAAAAGGCACGCCGTCACTGCTTACGCAGCTCCGACCGCTTGTAGGCGCACGGTTTCAGGGACTATTTCACTCTTCTATTCGAAGTGCTTTTCACCTTTCCTTCACAGTACTGGTTCGCTATCGGTCTCTCGGGAGTATTTAGCCTTACCGGATGGTCCCGGCAGATTCACGCAAGATTTCTCGTGTCCCGCGCTACTCAGGATACCACTACGCTTCGTTTCACTTCGTATACCGGACTATCACCGTCTATGGTCCCATTTTCCAAAGGGTTCTACTCATGAAATGTCTTGCGATGTCGTGGTCCTACAACCCCAATATTGCCGTAACAACATTGGTTTGGGCTAATCCCCGTTCGCTCGCCACTACTAGGGGAATCATTATTATTTTCTTTTCCTACAGGTACTAAGATGTTTCAGTTCCCTGCGTTAGCTTCCATCTAGGATGGATGACATTCCTTCAGAATGCCGGGTTGTCCCATTCGGAAATCTTCGGATCAAAGGTTATTTGCACCTGCCCGAAGCTTATCGCAGCTTATCACGTCCTTCATCGCCTCCGAGAGCCAAGGCATCCGCCATGCGCCCTTGCTTACTTTCTTTCAAACTTCTTATTCTCGCATTGGTATTGACTTTGGAATTGCTTCCCGATGTCAATATTGCATACTCGAACACGTACGGTTTGATATATACTTTTAGCTCTTACTAAAATTTTACTTTTTGTACATCATGTCAAAGATCGTTTTCTCTTTTCAGAGATCGTGGAGAATAACGGATTCGAACCGTTGACCCTCTGCGTGCAAGGCAGATGCTCTAGCCAGCTGAGCTAATCCCCCAAGAGGTTATCAAGAATTGCTGCATTCCGCTTACGCGGCATTCACTCGTTCTTGAGCTTGGTAGTCCCAGGCAGAGTTGAACTGCCGACCTCTACATTATCAGTGTAGCGCTCTAACCAACTGAGCTATAGGACTATGTTCTACGCATTATCGGCTGCTTTCGGCATAATCGATGCAAGCATCGCTTCTGCTCTCTCTTGCTCGATAATTCAACCTTGTCTACCTGTATGTTAGACTCGGCTTCTTTTTTCTCTTGTTTATCTCTATCTATACTTCTATAGATGGTTGATCTATATTCTATAAATAAACAAGTACCAGTAGTACAAAAAACAGAACCTTTAAAGTCACTTTTTTTTACGATGTTGTATTTTACATTATTCATGCAGAATTACATCGTTTACGGCATCACTCCAGAAAGGAGGTGTTCCAGCCGCACCTTCCGGTACGGCTACCTTGTTACGACTTAGCCCCAATTACCAGTTTTACCCTAGGACGCTCCTTGCGGTTACGTACTTCAGGTACCCCCGGCTTTCATGGCTTGACGGGCGGTGTGTACAAGGCCCGGGAACGTATTCACCGCGCCATGGCTGATGCGCGATTACTAGCGAATCCAGCTTCACGAAGTCGGGTTGCAGACTTCGATCCGAACTGAGAGAGGTTTTTGGGATTAGCATCCTGTCACCAGGTAGCTGCCTTCTGTACCCCCCATTGTAACACGTGTGTAGCCCCGGACGTAAGGGCCGTGCTGATTTGACGTCATCCCCACCTTCCTCACATCTTACGACGGCAGTCTCTCCAGAGTCCTCAGCATGACCTGTTAGTAACTGAAGATAAGGGTTGCGCTCGTTATGGCACTTAAGCCGACACCTCACGGCACGAGCTGACGACAACCATGCAGCACCTTCACATTTGCCTTGCGGCTATATAGTTTCCTACATATTCAAATGCAATTTAAGCCCGGGTAAGGTTCCTCGCGTATCATCGAATTAAACCACATGTTCCTCCGCTTGTGCGGGCCCCCGTCAATTCCTTTGAGTTTCACCGTTGCCGGCGTACTCCCCAGGTGGAATACTTAATGCTTTCGCTTGGCCGCTTACTGTATATCGCAAACAGCGAGTATTCATCGTTTACTGTGTGGACTACCAGGGTATCTAATCCTGTTTGATACCCACACTTTCGAGCATCAGTGTCAGTGACAGTCTAGTGAGCTGCCTTCGCAATCGGAGTTCTTCGTGATATCTAAGCATTTCACCGCTACACCACGAATTCCGCCCACCTCTACTGTACTCAAGACTGCCAGTTTCAACTGCAATTTTACGGTTGAGCCGCAAACTTTCACAACTGACTTAACAATCCACCTACGCTCCCTTTAAACCCAATAAATCCGGATAACGCTCGGATCCTCCGTATTACCGCGGCTGCTGGCACGGAGTTAGCCGATCCTTATTCATATGGTACATACAAAATCCCACACGTGGAATACTTTATTCCCATATAAAAGAAGTTTACAACCCATAGGGCAGTCATCCTTCACGCTACTTGGCTGGTTCAGACTTACGTCCATTGACCAATATTCCTCACTGCTGCCTCCCGTAGGAGTTTGGACCGTGTCTCAGTTCCAATGTGGGGGACCTTCCTCTCAGAACCCCTATCCATCGTAGTCTTGGTGGGCCGTTACCCCGCCAACAAACTAATGGAACGCATCCCCATCGATAACCGAAATTCTTTAATATCAATCTCATGCGGGATTGATATACCATCGGATATTAATCTTTCTTTCGAAAGGCTATCCCCGAGTTATCGGCAGGTTGGATACGTGTTACTCACCCGTGCGCCGGTCGCCATCTTCACTTTGCAAGCAAAATGAAATGCTGCCCCTCGACTTGCATGTGTTAAGCCTGTAGCTAGCGTTCATCCTGAGCCAGGATCAAACTCTTCATTGTAAAAGTATTTTTATCATCGGTTAAGATGATTATTTGCTCTGTTCAGGACGCCGTAATTTTATTGACCTTATTCAAATACCTATCAGCCTTAATTGTATCGCTACTTCATAAGACAAGTATTGACGGTTCTATTTTTACTTGTACTACTTGTATTGTTTATCAATATTTCAAAGAACTTGTTGCTTTCGTTTTAAAAGCGGGTGCAAAGGTAAGGGCTTTATTTTTAACTACCAAACTTTTTCGGAAGTTTTTTTTCAGTTTTTCTTTTTTACTCAATTTCTCTGGCTCTCTATGCGAAAGGGAAAGAATGTATGAAAGAAGAACTCGCCGGTTTTCTTTGCGAATCGGACTGCAAAGATAAGAACTTTATTCAGTATAATCCAAACTTTTTCGGAAGTTTTTTGTTCTTTTCTTTAAGGGAGATTCCGCTTTTTCACTAAGTCAATTTTCAAGGCTTTCTTCTCTTGGAAAGCGGGTGCAAAGGTAGCCCCTTTTGGTATACAATCCAAATATATCAAACTATTTTTTCTAATTATTTTTGAATACATTTGCTAAAGTGCTGAGGAAGAACGATGTTGTAGAACATATTTTTTAAATATGGGTGGGGTGTGTGCGGAAACAACCGGAGAGCTACACATTATTATATTACACGCGGGCGCGTAAGTGCACCGGGGATCAATTTGCGTTAGGGGACAATTAAAGAATCAGGTCATAAATATAAGAGGAAAGAAAGATAGATATAAGAGATAGTGGTTTTATAGCGAGTTCCGTTTCTAAGTTTGATTCATTAATATGATACTTGTATGAGAATGATGCGTAGAATCTTCGATCTTACTGAAAAAGGATTTTTCTTTTTCATTTCTCATATTCTCATAACATGCACAATAATCTTTTGTAAATCAATAATATAATACTATGAGAAATAAAATACAAAACGGCATTTCTCATAGTATGACACGCATTTTGTACATAAAACAACCTGTTTCTCATAACTTATCAAGGCATTTCTCATAGTATTTTGACTATTTATCCTATAAATTCTCAAGCTGGATTCCGGGCTAAAGATCAAGTTGAATACCAGACTACACACCGCTTTACAATATATTATCAGTGCTTGTTGGAAGTATATAGAGCAGACATTAGCATATTTTCCTACCGGCATCTGTATTGTTGCACTCCAGTGAACAGGTCTGTGCACTAAAGTGGAAAGAACCGTCTACTAGAGTAGAACGATTTGTTCACTGGAGTGAAACGATACAGATAGCAGCAGGAAGAAACGGTTATGATTAAGGAAAAACATGAAGATACAAGGTGAATGATACACAGAAAAGCAGTAAACAATAGGAAGTTGATTAATAAACGGCATAAGGAAAGGAATAATCATAAATCCGGAGAGAGTCCGGAAAAAGCCACAGCCATCATGCATGAGAAATGAGCTAAACAGATAAAAGCAGTATGAGAATAAGAGGAGAAATGATTGGAAACCTATGAGAAATGCATCATTTTTAAGGAGAAATGAGGGAAATACTATGAGAAATACCACTTTATCTTTTATTTCTCATAGTATTATATTATTGATTTACAAGCCGTTATCATATCACCTATGAGAACATGAGAAATGAATATGAAAAAACACTTGCAGAAGGCAGGATTTCTCTTTGATATAAATACAAGAAACTATCCACACCTATGTTTTTCGAGAAAATGATAAATCGGATCAGTTCATATCATGGATTTATTTCGTACCTTTGCCACTCGATTTATATAAAAAGAGAAAATGAGTAAAGAATACACACTCGCAGATTTCACAGATATTTTTGATTACTCCACAGGATGGTTCAGCGACAGTAGCATTTGTAGTCTATTCTATCAGATATTCAAACGATTCCCTTCCATGAAAATGGTGAAATATAAAGTAAACCAGGATTTTCTGAAAGAAATCAAGGAACTTTATCAGCAAGATGACGCGTTCGATATATTCGAGCATGTGTACTGCAATCATTTTGAAAATGAAAAAGAAGAAGAGGAGGAAGAAGAAGAAGACAATACAGGTACAAAAGAGTTATACGACTGTATCGTTATCTGCAAAAAGAATTTAATGATCGGCTATTTTGATAATTGCGTAAAGATTGTCTATTCCAATATCGACGAAGAGGAAATCAATCATCTCAATCAGATTTGCGAAAATCACAAGAAGGAAAATGAGAAACTTAACAATCTATTTATAGTAACATACTCTCATAACTACTTCAGCCTGAAACAATCGCAAGTCAATGAACCTGCTATTCAGATTGATCGTCACTATAACGATGATTTTGTTCCCGTAGCTGCCGAAATCGAACACTTCCTGCTAGAGGACAACAAAAGCGGATTAATCATTTTGCATGGGAAACAAGGTACTGGAAAAACTACTTATATCCGCCATCTCATTAATCTTGGTAAAAAAAGAATGATTTATATGAGTGGGGATCTGGTAGATAAACTTTCGGATCCGAGCTTTATCACTTTTATCCGCCAACAAAAGAACTCTATCTTCATCGTAGAAGATTGCGAAGAACTATTATCAAGCCGCAACGGAGGCAACCGTATGAATGCCGGATTAGTCAACATACTGAATATCAGCGACGGACTGTTGAGCGATGAATTGTGTATCAAATTTATCTGCACCTTTAATGCTCCACTAAAAGATATCGACGAAGCATTGCTTAGAAAGGGACGCTTGGCTGCCCGATATGAATTTAAAGACCTGACCACTGATAAGGTTAACCAACTGATTAAGGAAGAAAGTCTGGATATTCCCGAACAAACACATCCCATGACACTGGCTGAAATCTATAATTACGAAGGAATGGATTTCTCCTTGGGAAGAAAACGGGTAGGATTCTAAAATATTCTCCGGAATAGAATTGCCAGAGAAAAAACAGGCAATTATTATTATGAAATATAAGTATATAAATTTTATCTGCAGCCGGACACGATTCGACATTTTTATACGTTTATTATATTTAAAAGAGTTGCCCAATAATAGGGCAACTCTTTTAAATATAAAACTTCTTAAGTTCAAACTAAACTTGTGATACCTTATACGGACATATTCTTACTTATAAGTTAACGGAACTTCTAAGATATTCACTCACAAAACCTGCTATTATCCAAAGCTGAAGGGAAAAGCGCTTTCATCAGATAAAGCAATTAATCCATTTTTCCGTTGGATACAAATTTTGTTCTCCCGTGCCAACCAACCGGCGGCCAATGCTGTACTTTCTACGCTTAGGTTTAATCTTCTCGCCAATTCAGGTATTGAAATTTCACCAATTTCTTTCAGGGCATACCAGACCTTTCCGGCATTGTTCCCTACAATCGTTTTATCCATGGCTATTTTTATTAATAATTCGGTTACAATATAGTCATTTCAACAATAGTTTACAACAAAACCAGATTTTTTATTTTAGTTTTTGACATTATTTAAAACAAGAAAATCAATTTCGCAATTAACGGTTAAAAACTCGGTCATAGTTCATACCATAACACTACTGGAAGGCACATTATATATCAAAATAAATTCTCAAAACAGGTATAGGGAAACCATAGAAAGAAAATAGAAAGTTGACATTTCCGCAATATCGGACAAGTCATTTCGCTTTTTTACCAATACCTTTGCGAAGTGAAATACCAAAATTAGTTATGCAACAGAAAAAAACAACGAAAGAAGAATATCAAAAGTGCGTAAATGTGGTAGTGGAATACATCATCCAACATTTAGGAGAAGATATTGATTTAAAATCTCTGGCCAGAATTTCAAACTTTTCTCCTTTTTACTTTCACCGGATCATGAAAGCTTTTCTCGGTGAACCGATTGGTACGTTTATTGTCCGGACGCGGACAGAAGCTGCCGCACGCCTACTCCGCTACTCGGATATTCCGATTGCCGACATCGCCTACCGGATTGGCTACTCATCTCCTTCTTCGTTGTCGAAAGTGTTCAAGCAATTTTATGGCATTTCACCTTTAGAATATAGAAACAATAAAAACTTTGTAATTATGAAACCAGCGATTATCAGGCCAGACCTGGAACTAAAAAAAGAGATCAGAAATGTCTCCGAACGGAATGTGATTTATATCCGCCTTACAGGGGACTACAAACTAAATGATTACGGCGGCACTTGGGGACGTTTATTCCAATTCATCAAAGAACAAAAACTGCCGATGGGAGATTTCAGTCCGCTTTGCATTTACCACGATGATCCGAAAGTGACGCCAGCCGAGAAACTGCGTACAGACGTATGCATGGTGATGCCTGTAAAAGTTGCTCCCAAAAGTGATGTGGGATTCAAGGTTATCCCAGCCGGACGTTATGCCATCTTCCTTTACAAAGGACCGTATGACAATCTGCAAGCTGTATACGATACGATTTACGGAAAGTATCTGCCCGAAATGGAATGTACACTGCGTGATGAAGCCAGTGCCGAGCGCTATCTGAACAATCCATGTGACACTCCTCCCGAAGAGTTGCTGACGGAGATCTATATTCCGGTAGAATAATCCGGATAAGGGGACGAAGGAACAGCAGTCACTTCCAGACAGGCTGTTCCCTCTTCCCTACCTGCTATTTTTCAGCATAGACGCCAATCCTGTTTCCTTCACTATCCGTGAATACGGCAAACCATCCTTTATCGTCTGCCTCAATCTTTGTTTTGGGACTGACCACTTCCCCTCCTTTCAGAAGCACTTTTTCCAACGTTTGTTCAATATCCTCACAGTTGAAATGGATAAGTACGCCATGCGTTGAAGGAAGAAAGTCGAAGTTTGAAGCATAAGATATTGCACCGACGGTTTCACCTTCTTCCGTGAAACAAGCCATTTTCTCTGTTTCACATTCAAAAGTCGGAAGTTGCACACCCAACACAGTTTCGTAAAAATCGACAGCCCGACGGAAATCGGTAGCAGGAATCTCAAAAAATGCAATTAATTTTTTCATTTCGTTTCTTTTTTATGGTTACTACTAAGCCTTTGCAAAGACATTGCAAAAGTAGGGTAACACGAGGAAGCCCGATAGGAAAAAAGAGACATCTTCAGAGTTTAGAGAAATAATCGGAATAAGGGGCACATACAGAAAGATACTCCGCAGGGGTATAACCGGAAAAGAGTTTGAATTCCTTTATCATGTGAGACTGATCGGAAAAGCCACATTCATAAGCCACTTGTACGAAAGGAACAGTAGCATCCTGTTGCAGCATGAATAACGCCCGTTGCATACGGATAATACGAATAAATTCTTTGGGAGTAGTACCGACATAATCGGTGAAGATACGCCCGAATTGCTTGCTGCTCAAACAGGCTGTCTCCGACAAATGAGAAATGTTGATTTGCGGCCGGAGATTTATTTCATGGAAAACAGCAGACATGCGCTTGAGATTATACTCGGGAAGAGTGCATAAACGACGAAGAAAAAACTGCTCTATCAACCGAATACAAACTGCATTACGAGAAGTATCCGTGACCTGTTTTACTAAGTCCGACAGTTCTGCATCTTCCATCGCACCGGTGTCTACATTCTGTCCGCGGAACAAATGACTGGGTATGTGAAACAATGCTTTTACCGCATAAGGTTGGAAAACAACAGTAATCATCTCTATCCTGCCTGTAGACATCACATCCGAGAAACCGACCGATTGTCCGGAAATAAAGGATTGGGGTTGCAGCTCCGACTCGCCCGACAAAAGAAGTTGTTTCCCTTTATGGAATACCAGTTGCATGCAGCCAATAGGCAGAGTCCGTTCGGAAACAGGGGCTATTGAGTCGTCTTGCAATATCCAGTAATGCCGTATATAGGGAGCCAGTGCAAAACAGGGTTTTATCAATTGAAATGATTGCATATAACAAAGATATTATTTCTTAATCCAAATGCAAAAGTAAAACTCCTGTTTAAAAGGGGATAGTAAAAAAAGGACTTCTTTACTTAATTAAAAAAAGCATCCTCTGCTTGAAGAAGCATGATTACAGCTCACATCCAAACAGAGGAAGAATTCTTTAGATAACGGAAAGTCCATATTCGTAGGCTTCCGACATCGCATTGTAATCTGCGTCGGAATATGCGCCTTTATCCCTTGCTTTCTGCATATCTTTCATAAACGATTCTACAGAAGACAGGAAACTAGAATAGTTTTTCTGTTCTTCATCATAGCCTGTCACAGCAGGAAGCTTCTTTGCAGCTTCGAGTTCCTTCTTCAGTTCCGCCATCTTCATGTCAATACGCATACCGTCCAGCGCATGTTTGCGGGAATAAAGATTCATGATGCTTTGCACAGTGCCGGACATCTTACGCATAGCCATGATCTGATCTTTCAACGGTTCGTCGGCAAGAAGTTCTTTTTCAGCCTGTTCCGTGAGCGGGCTTAGAATATCAAAAATCACTTGTTTATATTCGGACATTTCTACACTTAGCCGGTAGTTTTCATCCAAGAGCTTGCCAGCCTTGGCTGTCTCTTTGGCCTGCTTGTAAGAGAGAAACTTATTAAAATTATCATAGAATTGCGTCCGTGCACTAAAAAGTCCTCTATAACTCTGCTTCAGATTCTGACGGACTTCTATATTAAAGTAATCTCCCGGATCCATCAATTCCGCAGTGTCTCTGGCAGATACTTCAGGCGGTGCTATCGGAGATACTTCAGGAACTTTTCCTGTCTGTTCCATATATCCCAAGACCGCATTTACGTCTTTTGCATTAGCTACATGCCTCAACACGATGAGCGATGTATGATAATAGTTTATCACTTTACTGGCATTATCCAATTCCTCCGGAGTGACGGAGGACGCAGCCTGTTTCTTGTTTCCTCCCGAACAGGAAACCAATAAGAAAGCACCTATCAGTGCTCCAAACAATAAGATATTCTTCTTCATAATAATGGTTAGTTTATTGAGACTTTCGTACTATAACAATAAAAATCGTTTTTTGTTATAGACAAACAATGCATATTTGATAAGTGTTCTATACATGATATTAACTTAAAAATAAAACAAATATGGAACAATCATTTCAAAAAGGAGTTGTGCTCCATTTGGCTTCCCTCATTGAATATACTGAAGGAGGCGTCATCAGCAAACAGTTAATCAAAAGTCCGGCAGGAAATATCACTTTATTTTCTTTCGACAAAGGAGAAGGGTTAAGCGAACATCGTGCTCCGTTTGATGCGCTCGTGCAGGTATTGGAAGGGGTAGCGAATATTACTGTAAACGGAAATCTATTCACCGTAAAAGCAGGAGAAAGTATCGTATTTCCGGCGAATGCGCCGCATGCCCTTACAGCAGTGGAGAGATTTAAGATGCTGTTGACTATGATTAAGGAATAAACAACCATAGTGTATAAAAACAAAAAATGGCTACTCATCACGAGCAACCAATCTTTTGTTAACCTTAAATCTAATACTTATGAAAAAAACACTGTACAAAGGTACCATATTTCAGGTAAATAGCAAATTTTAGAGCCTAAACAGCCCATATTATAACAGGGTTTAATACTCTGGGAAGCGTATTAACATTTCAGACTTTACACGTTAACATTTAACATATTCATTCACACAAGTTACTTCTTGGGTAAGTAAGAATACAAAAAAGGGACATCATTGAAACAACATCGGCTTTTTTTTTGTAACTTTGAACTATGATAATCAGTGCCAGCCGCCGGACAGATATTCCGGCATTCTATTCCCAGTGGTTTTTTAACCGGATTAAAGAAAGATATGTATTAGTGCCCAATCCATATCATCCGAAAATGATTAGCAAGATCTCTTTATCTCCTGCTGTAGTAGATTGTTTTGTTTTCTGGACCAAGAACCCGGCACCTATGCTCAACCAACTGGAGAAATTGCAGGATTACAACTATTACTTCCAATTTACACTTAACCCTTACGGAGAAAAGCTGGAAAATCATTTGCCCTCCATCGATAAACGAATGGATACCTTTAAAAAGCTGGCTGATAAAATCGGCAGGGAAAGGGTGATCTGGAGATACGATCCGATACTGACGAACGAGGAATACAATGTTTCTTTCCATCAGGAAGCATTTGCCCGGATTGCCGACGGACTCAAAGACCACACTGCCAAATGTATGCTAGGATTCATAGATCATTACCAGCATATCCGGAACTCTGTACGGTCATTCAACATCTATCCGCTGACTCAAGAGGAAATAGAAGAAATGGCTGTCTCTTTTAAAAAAACAATAGACGCTTATCCCGACATACAGTTGGATACTTGTACTGTGAAGGTGGATTTAAGACATTTGGGTATTCCGAGCGGCCTGTGTATCGATAAGAATCTGATAGAAAAGATCATCGGTTATTCCATCCTCGCCCAAAAGGATAAAAACCAGCGTAACATCTGCAACTGCATTGAAAGCATTGATATCGGAACTTATGAAAGTTGTCTGAACGGATGTATTTATTGTTATGCCATCAAAGGCAATTATAACACGGCAGTATATAATAGGAGGAAACATGATAAAAACTCACCGCTACTTATCGGTCATTTATCCGAAGAGGATATCGTAAAGGAACGGGAGATGAAAAGCCTGCGGGATAACCAATATTCGTTGTTTTAATCTCTTCGGTCTACAGTTGGCTTACAGGCATAAAAAAAGGCTATCTATCCCAGACAGCCAATCTTTTGTTAACCTTAAATCTAATACTATGAAAAACACAGTACAAAGATACGGACTTTTCGGTTATCTCCAAATTTTGAGGTCAAAGCAACGTATCTTATAACATGGTTTAATAGAATCAGAACCGCATTAACAAATGAGTGGCCGGCCATTAACATTTAACAGTTTTCTTAAAGAATCAAGGCGTAAAACTGGAAGAGATGCAAAAGTTTTCGAATCGAATACCTTATCTTATTAAAGAGAGTTTATGCGGGCTAACAAATTCCTCTGCCAGCTGTTTCTAATAGAAGGTAACCATCAAATTCCCATTATATGAACAGATTCGAAAATAAAGTAGTTGTCATCACCGGTGCTGCCAGTGGCATAGGCGAAGCAACCACACGCCGCATTGTCTCCGAAGGAGGCAAAGTAGTCATCGCTGACCATTCCAAGAAAAGAGCGGAACAGCTTGCCAACGAACTCATGCACGCAGGGGCTGACGTGCGCCATGTCTATTTCTCCGCCACCGAACTCCAGAGTTGCAAAGAGTTGATTGATTTTTCCATGAATGAATATCAAAGAATAGATGTACTGATTAATAATGTAGGAGGAACTGATCCCAAACGTGACCTTAGCATCGAAAAGCTGGACATCAACTACTTTGATGAAGCATTCCATCTGAATCTCTGCTGCACGATGTACCTTTCCCAACAGGTCATTCCTATCATGACTGCCAATGGCGGCGGAAACATTGTCAACGTAGCTTCCATAAGCGGACTTACGGCTGATGCCAACGGCACTTTATACGGCGCCAGCAAAGCGGGTGTCATCAACCTGACGAAATATATCGCTACTCAAATGGGAAAGAAAAACATCCGTTGCAACGCCGTAGCTCCGGGACTGGTACTTACTCCCGCTGCATTGGACAACCTGAATGAGGATGTACGTAATATCTTCCTCGGTCAATGTGCCACTCCTTATCTGGGAGAACCGGAGGATGTTGCAGCTACCATCGCTTTTCTGGCTTCGAACGATGCCAGATACATCACCGGACAAACAATTGTGGTGGATGGCGGACTGACCGTCCATAATCCGACAGTAGCGTTATCATAAAACGACCGGATAACGTATTATCGGTAAAGATGATAGGTTATTAACCGGCAACCATTACAAAAATAATCTCTTTTTCCTTGATGTTACCGATAGGAAACATATCTTTGTGACCAGTCAGTAACAAAAGTATCAAAGTATGGAAAAAGAGATTACTAAAAACAGACAGGCTACGGAAATGACCCTGATTAAAGCCGTCAACGACATCATCGAAGAAAGCGGTTTCGAAGGGTTGGGGATCAATGCGGTAGCAGCCAAGGCCAAAGTTTCAAAAATGCTTATCTACCGTTATTTCAATTCGCTGAATGGACTGATAGCAGCCTACATTCAACAGAACGACTATTGGATTAACTTCGATGAAAAGTTACCGGATCAGACTCATTTAGCCGCATTTATCAAGCAGATATTCAAAAGACAAATCATGTGGTTACGGGAGAATTATACATTGAAACGCCTGTATCGCTGGGAACTGACAACGGACAATAAGTTTGTGAAAGAGTTGCGCAACAAACGGGAAGAGAAAGGTATCTGGCTGGTAGAGGCAGTCAGCAAACTTTCAAAACATCCGAAAAAAGAGATTGCCGCTATGGCTTCCATCATCACCGCAGCCATCAGTTATCTGGCATTGCTCGAAGAAAACTGCCCGGTCTACAACGGCCTCAAAATTCAGCAGGAAAGTGGCTGGGAGGAATTGGAAGAAGGCATCAATCTATTAGTAGACCTCTGGTTACAAAAACAACTCTAATCAAATGAATAAAATGACAATAATGGGAATATGGGTTCTTTCTCTATTGATAAATAGTGGATGCGACCGGGATTTAGTAGAATACGACAGTAACGATCTTAAAATATATATTGAAAAAGGGCTTTATTCCCCTCGAATAAAAAAAGGCATAATTATTAATGATTAAGTCGTTATATCATTCAACAAATACTAACTTTACGACGTTATAAAATATAAAGAGCGAACGAAATGATTGTTAAGACATTACTAGATACCGATCTTTATAAGTTTACCACATCGTATGCTTATATCAAACTGTTTCCCTATGCAATGGGCACGTTTAGTTTCAACGACCGGAATGAAACCCAATATACCGAAGATTTCCTGAAAGCACTCAAGACAGAGATTAAGAATCTTAGTCAGTTGAGGTTTACGGAAAAGGAACTGGAATATATGACGAAAAACTGCAGATTCCTTCCGAGGGTCTACTGGGAGTGGTTATCTTCTTTTCGTTTCGACCCGAATAAGATTGATATTCATCTGGATGAAGCCTGTCATCTTCACATGGAGGTGACTGACTTGCTCTATAAAGTGACGCTGTATGAAGTGCCTTTGCTCGCGATTGTCTCCGAAATCAAAAACCGTTTCTTTGGCAATGTAGCAGACATGAACGAGATTCTTTGCAAGCTGTCGGAGAAAATAGAATTGTCGAATCAACATCAGCTCCGCTTTTCCGAATTCGGCACACGGAGAAGATTCTCCATTGATGTGCAGGAAACGGTTATCAAGAAGCTGAACGAGACGGCACATTATTGCACCGGAACTTCCAACTGTAACTTTGCAATGAAATATGGAATGAAAATGATGGGGACTCATCCACATGAATGGTTTATGTTTCATGGAGCGCAGTTCGGATATAAACATGCCAACTATATGGCACTCGAAAACTGGGTGAATGTTTATGACGGGGATTTGGGTATCGCACTTTCCGATACATATACTTCCGGTATCTTCCTTAGTAACCTTAGCCGCAAACAGGCCAAACTTTTTGACGGAGTGCGTTGCGATTCCGGTAATGAGTTTGAGTTTATCGACAAACTGGTTGCCCGTTACAAAGAGTTGGGAATTGATGCGACAACCAAAACCATCGTTTTCAGCAATGCCCTCGACTTTACCAAGGCATTGGATATTCAGGAATACTGCCAGAACAAAATACGCTGCTCTTTCGGAATCGGTACCAACCTTACCAATGATACCGGATTCGAGCCTTCGAACATCGTGATGAAACTGACACAATGTAAGATGAATGTCAATCAGGAATGGAGAGAATGTATCAAACTGTCTGATGATGAAGGAAAACATACCGGCAGCCTTGAAGAGGTACAGGCTTGCCTGTATGAGTTACGACTCAACTAAATTATAACAATGTTGCACATATTTTCCGTAAGTTCTCCAAATGCGCCATAACATTCTTATCCTTTCGGGCAATTTGCATATTATATCTTGTCTGCATATTCACCAACAGCTCCGCATTTATATTGGTAGCAGCTTCAATCAACAAAGCAAAATCAGTAGATACAGGACGACGCCCATTCAATATATCATTCAGCATCGTATACGACACTCCTACCACCTCTGCAAATCGTTTCTGCGATATTCCACGAGATTGTAATTCTTCTTTTATAATCTCTCCCGGATGTACTGAAACAAAAGAATACCCTAAATTAGACATACTATTCTTATTTATAATGATTCGTTATGTCGATTATAGAACAAATAGTTATGATGGGTTCGGAATCCGTAGTCGATATTTTAAATTCCAGTCGATATTGTTTATCGATCCGAATAGATGAAATACCTTTTTTAACTCCCGTCAAGACTTCATAATTCAACGAATTCAAAGGATAAAGTGCTTCTACATTCAACGCTTCAGCCAAAATGACAATTCGCTTCACATAATTCCTTATTACTTGAGGTTGAAAACGATGCTTCTTATCGCTACATTTACCTTCATAATAAAGTTCTGAAAGATATTCCTTTTCAAACTCAATAACCATTTCTCTACTTATTACGACAGTACAAAGATAGCAGTTTTTTTTCAGAATACACTAAAAAAGTGGATATAATGATAGCAATTCTATCAAACTTGGCCAAAGTCCGAAAGCTAGTAGATAAAACTTGCTATCACCTTATCAACACAACTCTATTCATAGCAGTATTAATAAAAAAACGCTGCAGGTATGTTCTTATTCTATACTATCTGTGACTATAGTAATAAAAGCTATAGCAATCAGCCCAAAACCTTTTAGGATTTGAATCCTTTCACTGCTCTTTCCAGTCTTTCCAGAGGTAATTCACCGGATTGTCTCCAGAGCTGTTCTCCTTTTCTAAAAAGAATAAAGGTAGGAGTCGACTCAACTGTATAGAAATCTGTAAGGGCAGGTTCCTGATCGATGTCTACTAATACCACTTCCAATGTTCCTTCCATCAGTTTCTTAAATTCGTCAACAACCGGTTTCATACGTTGGCAATGAGGACACCACGTTGCATAAAACTCTGCCATTACCCAATCACCGTTAGCCAGTTTCTCCTGATTTCTTTCTTCACGAGCTATTTTCTTTTCTTTCATATGAATATCTCCTTTTAATTAATTACTATCACCCTAACAATATCAGGAGAAATATAGTTTAGAAAAATAGCAAGGTTACACACTAATTAAAGAATCCGTTTTAAAGATAAGCATTGCACAAAATTGCAACTTTCGTGCAAAAAAGAAACATCCTATTCAATATTTATTTATCTTTGCCCCCCGAAATGGTTCAGAATCCGTATCCAACGGACGACGATTAATAGGGAATCGGGTGCAAATCCCGGACAGTCCCGCTGCTGTGAAGCTCTGTTCAATGTCTTATAATTGAACTAATTTAACGCCACTGATGTTAATCGGGAAGGCAAATAAGACAAGAGTCAGTCAGAAGACCTGCCATTTTGTGTAAGACGCTCCCCTCCTCGTGGGTTAGGAGAAAGAGTATCACTTGTTAAGCCCCAAATCAAAAAAATACTGTTTTTCGTCGGGTGGAGTATGTCCATTAGACGGGAAGACATTAATAAGTATGTACTTAATTGAGAAAAGTATGATAAAAAAAATCTTAGTAGCCAATCGCGGTGAAATTGCCGTAAGGGTGATGCGCTCCTGCCGGGAGATGGAGATAACGAGTATCGCTATCTTTTCCGAAGCAGACCGGACCGCGAAGCACGTGCTTTACGCAGACGAAGCTTATTGCGTAGGGCCGGCAGCATCCAAAGAGAGTTATCTGAATATAGAAAAAATCATCGAAGTGGCGAAAGCAGCTCATGCGGACGCCATCCATCCGGGTTACGGCTTCTTGTCCGAGAATGCTACCTTCGCCCGTCGATGTCAGGAAGAAGGAATCATCTTTATCGGACCTAATCCGGAAACAATGGAAGCCATGGGGGATAAAATTGCTGCCCGTATCAAAATGATCGAGGCGGGAGTACCCGTTGTTCCCGGCACACAAGACAATTTGAAAAGTGTGGAAGAAGCCATAGAGCTTTGCAATAAGATCGGATATCCGGTGATGCTGAAAGCTTCTATGGGCGGCGGTGGAAAGGGTATGC
The DNA here is from genome assembly GCF_040812255.1 of Bacteroides sp. L008. Classification (NCBI taxonomy): domain Bacteria; kingdom Pseudomonadati; phylum Bacteroidota; class Bacteroidia; order Bacteroidales; family Bacteroidaceae; genus Bacteroides; species Bacteroides sp. L008. The sequence continues at coordinate 2,590,424 of NZ_JBFNXO010000001.1, forward strand.
GCCTCATCCACAGTGCCGAGGAAGTGGAAGAAGCTTATACCACTGCCAAGAGCGAATCGTTGTCTTCTTTTGGCGACGACACGGTTTATCTGGAGAAGTTCGTTGAAGAGCCTCATCACATCGAGTTCCAGATTCTTGGTGACAAACATGGAAATGTCATTCATCTATGCGAACGCGAATGTTCCGTGCAACGCCGTAACCAGAAAATCGTAGAGGAGACTCCTTCGGTTTTCGTCACTCCCGAACTACGAAAAGATATGGGTGAAAAGGCGGTAGCTGCGGCTAAAGCGGTGAACTACATCGGTGCGGGTACTATCGAATTTCTTGTTGACAAACACCGCAACTATTATTTCCTTGAGATGAACACCCGTTTACAGGTGGAGCATCCGATTACGGAAGAAGTGATTGGGGTAGATTTGGTGAAAGAGCAGATTAAAGTTGCCGACGGACAGGTGCTTCAGCTGAAACAAGAAAATATTCAGCAACGCGGACACGCTATTGAGTGTCGTATTTGTGCCGAAGATACAGAAATGAATTTTATGCCGAGCCCGGGTATCATCAAACAGATTACAGAGCCGAACAGTATTGGTGTACGTATCGACAGTTATGTGTACGAGGGATATGAAATTCCAATCTACTACGACCCGATGATCGGTAAACTGATTGTGTGGGCTACCAACCGCGAATACGCTATCGAGCGGATGCGCCGTGTGCTCCACGAATATAAGTTGACCGGTGTGAAAAACAACATCAGCTATCTGCGTGCCATCATGGACACTCCCGATTTCGTGGAAGGTCACTATGACACAGGATTCATCGCCAAGAACGGTGAATATCTGCAACAACGCATCACGCACACCAGCGAACATTCCGAAAATATTGCCCTGATTGCCGCTTATATGGACTACCTGATGAACCTCGAAGAGAACAACAGCGGCATGGCTACCGACAATCGTCCTATCAGCAAATGGAAAGAGTTCGGACTGCACAAAGGAGTGTTGAGAATCTAATTTTAACAAAGAGAATTCAATTATGGAAATTCATATAGGAAACCGTGTGGCCGAAGTAGAGTTGGTCAGCAAGGAAGATAACAAGGTAGTACTCACCATTGACGGAAAACCGTTTGAAGCAGATGTAGTGATGGCGGAAAACGGCACTTGCAACATCTTGATGGACGGACGCAGTTCGAACGCACAACTGATTCGCCGTGATAACGGGAAAAGCTATAAAGTGAATACGCATTATAGCAGTTTCAATGTAGAAATTGTGGACAGCCAGGCGAAATATCTGCGGATGCGCAAGAAAGGGGAAGAGGAACAGAACGACTGCATCATTTCTCCGATGCCGGGCAAGGTAGTGAAAATACCTGTTGTAGCCGGTCAGGAAATGAAAGCGGGAGATACTGCCATCGTTATCGAAGCAATGAAGATGCAGAGCAACTACAAAGTGACTTCGGATTGCCGCATTAAAGAAATTCTGGTTCAAGAAGGTGATAGCATAACCGGCGAACAGACATTAATAACATTAGAACCGATTGCATAATATAAGAACGGATTGCATTATGGAAGAAATAAATAAAGCATACGCCACGTTCGAGGAACGTGACCGCATCGCTTCTCTTGGCGGAGGCGTTGATAAAATAGAGAAGCAACACGAAAGCGGTAAAATGACTGCCCGCGAACGTATCGAGATGTTGCTCGACAAGGGTACTTTCGTTGAACTGGATAAGTTGATGGTTCACCGTTGTACGAACTACGGTATGGATAAGAACAAAATTCCGGGAGATGGTATCGTGTCCGGTTACGGAAAGGTAGACGGTCGCCAGGTGTTTGTTTACGCTTATGACTTTACGGTATATGGCGGCTCACTGTCAGCTTCCAATGCTAAAAAGATTGTGAAAGTACAACAACTTGCATTGAAGAACGGTGCCCCGATTATCGCTTTGAATGATTCGGGCGGTGCACGTATTCAGGAGGGAATCGAGAGCCTTTCCGGTTATGCTGATATTTTTTATCAGAATACAATGGCCAGCGGTGTGATTCCACAGATTTCAGCCATCCTCGGTCCTTGCGCCGGAGGTGCCTGCTACTCTCCTGCCCTGACCGATTTCATCTTTATGGTGAAAGATAAGAGTCATATGTTTGTGACTGGTCCGGATGTAGTAAAAGCGGTGATTCATGAGGAAGTAAGTAAAGAAGAGCTGGGTGGCGCAATGACACATAGCAGCAAGAGTGGTGTGACTCATTTTATGTGCAATTCCGAAGAAGAATTGCTGATGAGCATCCGTGAGCTGCTTTCTTTCTTACCGCAGAATAATATGGATGAAGCCAAGAAACAGCCTTGCACCGACGAAACAAACCGCGAAGATGCTTCTCTGGATACGATCGTTCCGGTAGATCCGAACGTACCGTATGACATGAAAGACATTATCGAACGCGTTATAGACAATGGTTATTTCTTCGAAGTGATGCCGAACTTTGCAAAGAATATCATTATCGGCTTTGCCCGTATGGCAGGTCGTTCGGTAGGTATCGTAGCGAACCAGCCGGCTTATCTTGCCGGTGTTCTCGATATTGATGCCAGTGACAAAGCAAGCCGTTTTATCCGTTTCTGCGATTGTTTCAATATCCCATTGATTACCTTTGAAGATGTTCCGGGATTCCTTCCGGGATATACACAGGAAAACAATGGTATCATCCGTCACGGTGCAAAAATAGTTTATGCGTTTGCAGAAGCTACTGTTCCCAAACTGACAGTGATTACCCGCAAAGCTTACGGTGGTGCTTATATCGTAATGAACTCCAAGCAGACCGGAGCTGACGTGAACTTCGCTTACCCAAGTGCAGAAATTGCAGTAATGGGTGCGGACGGCGCCATCAATATCCTGTTCCGCAAAGCTGACGAAGCAACAAAGACCAAGGAACTGGAAGCTTACAAAGAAAAGTTTGCTACTCCGTATCAGGCTGCCGAACTGGGATATATTGACGAAATCATTTATCCGAGACAGACTCGCAAACGTCTGATTCAGGCACTGGAAATGACGGAAAACAAGATGCAGACAAACCCGCCCAAGAAGCATGGTAATATGCCTTTATAACAACTAGATAAGGTGCGCAAAAGCACCACTCATAAAACGAGCTTGCAGAGATTCTATGATATGCTTTAGAAGATTTGTAAGCTCGTTTCTTATTTGTAAGCCTGCCGTTTCTTTTATATGTAACAAAAAAAACGGCACCTCGATTCACATCGCAGCACCGTCACAACACAAACACAAAATAAAACACGACAAAACTACTATGCAATCTTCCTGTCATGCCGGGGAGGCATATCTTGCTTGACTTATCTATATTCGCATACGCATAAGAAGCTTTATCAGGCGATTTGCACAATAAATAACATACATTTCCGGATTTTGTTCACAGGATTGATAAGATTTTATTCAATAATATGATAAGAAAATGAAATAACGCGCTCTTTAACGAATTCAAGAGAAACGAAAAAAACGGCACCCCGATTCACATCGCAGCACCGTCACAACACAAACACAAAATAAAACACGACAAAACTACTATGCAATCTTCCTGTCATGCCGGGGAGGCATATTACTAACTTACATATATTCGCATACCTACAAGTAGCCATCAGGCGATTTGCATATATAAAACATTCAGATTTTTATTTTGTTCACGAAAGGAGAAGCAAAATTTCATTTCTTCTCCTTATAGTCTTTCAGGAAGCCTTCCATCAGCCATTTGGCGAGTGCCTGACGATTGGAATTCATCACCAGCCGACGCTGATCGAACGTATTCTGGATATTACCCAACTCTACAAAGACGGAAGCGGGAGTGGTATGGGAAAGCACGTATAAGTTACGCCCGCTCACTGTGCCGGAAAAGCCCCGGTTGGGTTGATGCTTATCATATTTTGACTCAAACGTATCTTTCATATTATTCGCCAATCGTTTGCTTTCTCCCTTTTTATTCGAATAATAGAAAAAGACATCCGTTTGTTTTCCCTTACTACGGCTATCAATATGAATAAAAATTGCCCTGCAATAAGAATAGTTCTTACGGTCTTTCCGGTAAAGGACGTTTATTTTATCGCAGCGTTGCTGTAAGCGTTGCACCTGATTCAAAGGAATTGGATCGCCCATACAAGTCTCCCGTTTACTGTTTGACAGGTACGAATCATCACGGATACCATCTTTAGCATCTTGAATGATGATACGGACTTCGGCTCCTTCCTGCATCAAGTTACGTGCCAAACGGAGGGCAATATCATAAGCATATTCATCTTCGTGCAATTCGTATTTACCAACTTTCCCGATAGCACCCGGATCAGGCCCCCCATGTCCGCTGACCACATAGAAGCAAGCACCGGCAAGACGGTTGGAAGTGACTTTCACATCAGCCAGTTGCTTTCCAAACAGAGGCTCATTGAGGGTGGTTCCTATTTTTGTTGATTTAGCTTTCGGAGATTGTTGCTTTGTTCCGGAACTTTCGGAAGCTGATTTCTTGATGGGAGGAATAACATACGTTACGCCCACTTTAAGCACATTGTTCTTTCCCAGTTTCTGTTTATTGAGCTCAATAAAGTCGTCGTAATACTTCTTCGGAGAGCGGTTGTGCCTCAACAGAAAAGAAGAGATGCCTTCACCCGCTTTCGGAGTTGCCTTCTGCTGTGCCCAAAGAGTTGTGCCCGAAAAAAGAAAAGCTAAGAATAAAAGAATATAGAGTTTATTTTTCATAACTACATTAACTATCTCCTTCGCAAGAGTATCATTTCACTCATAAACAGGGCAAAAATACAATTATTTTCCCTACTTTTGCAGCATTAAAACATTTTTTGAAATAAAACATTAAAACCCGATAACATTATGGCAAAACAATTCAAACCGGAAACCCTGTGTGTACAGGCAGGATGGACGCCTAAAAAAGGCGAACCACGCGTATTGCCCATCTATCAAAGTACAACTTTCAAATACGATACCAGCGAGCAGATGGCCCGCCTGTTCGACCTGGAAGACAGTGGCTACTTTTATACCCGTCTGCAAAATCCAACGAATGATGCTGTTGCCGCCAAAATTGCCGCTCTTGAAGGTGGTGTAGCCGCTATGCTGACTTCCAGCGGTCAGGCCGCCAACTTCTATGCCATTTTTAATATCTGTCAGGCAGGAGATCACTTTGTTTGCTCCTCCGCTATTTACGGAGGTACGTTCAACCTGTTTGGCGTGACCATGAAGAAGCTAGGCATCGATGTGACTTTCGTTAATCCGGATGCCAGCAAAGAAGAAATTTCTGCAGCTTTCAAACCGAATACAAAAGCTTTATTCGGTGAAACGATTTCCAACCCTTCTCTTGAAGTACTGGATATTGAAAAGTTCGCACGTATCGCACACAGTCACGGGGTTCCATTGATTGTTGACAATACTTTCCCGACTCCGATCAACTGCCGCCCATTTGAATGGGGAGCTGACATCGTGGTTCATTCTACTACCAAATACATGGACGGACACGCTACAAGCGTAGGTGGCTGTATCGTAGACAGCGGTAATTTTGACTGGGATGCTCATGCTGAAAAATTCCCGGGACTTTGTACTCCGGACGAGTCATACCACGGACTGACTTATACTAAAGCATTCGGCAAAGGTGCTTATATCACCAAAGCAACTGCCCAACTGATGCGTGACCTCGGCAGCATCCAAAGCCCGCAAAATTCTTTCTTATTGAATCTGGGACTTGAAACGTTGCACCTGCGTATGCCTCAACACTGCCGTAATGCGCAGAAAGTAGCTGAATATCTTTCTAAAAATGAGAAAGTTGCCTGGGTAAACTATTGCGGACTGCCGGACAATAAATATTACAGCCTTGCACAGAAATATATGCCGAACGGTTCCTGCGGAGTCATCTCCTTCGGACTGAAAGGCGGACGTGACGTATCTATCAAGTTTATGGATTCACTGGAATTCATTGCGATCGTTACTCATGTGGCGGATGCACGTAGTTGCGTGCTCCATCCGGCAAGCCATACTCACCGTCAGTTGACGGATGAACAACTGATGGAAGCAGGTGTACGCCCAGACCTGATCCGTCTATCGGTAGGTATCGAAAATGCAGATGATATTATTGCTGATATCGAACAAGCATTGAACGCATAAGGATGCTGTAAAGGTATAGCCCATAAAAGAAGGCACGGGAATGAAAAGTTCCTGTGCCTTTTTATTTTACACAAAGAAAATCTTGTACCCTCATCATTACGGAGATACGGATTACACTTCCTCCGCAGATAAACTGGAGATCATTGTATCCACCCAGTATACAACTGTTCTATCCGCAGGTAAAATACCTTCGAGATAAGGCGAATCAGATACATCTTCCAACCATGCCGTAGTAATCGGACCTCTTTCTCTTGTAAGACTTTGAGTTCCTAAATACGGACTAAAATTAAAGAATGTGTGTTGTTTCTCTACATCATTTTCACCTGTATATGTAAAGACAAAAGCTTTTTTCTTTTTTCCGGCCAGCGAAGCCCATTCTATCCGATATGTCCCTTCAACAAGCACCTGTTCATCCTTTGTTTTATAGGTGAATTTCCCTCCTTCTCCTTCTTCAGACAAACGATACACATCATCCGGTCGTAACACACAGATATCTCCTTTATTAATAAAAGAATAAAAGACCATTGCCGCATTCACCTTCTCCTGCAAATCGTCTTCTGCGTCAAATAACAACATACCTTCATTGGGTCTGGAGACTTGGAATTCAGGTTGGTCGAGACATGTAAAAGTCAGTACACCATAAGAAACAGTAACAGGCAGCGTGACATAATTGCCGTCTTTATCACTAACGGTAACCGTCACTTTCCCCTTTTTGCCGTGTGAGCTAAGCCATAACCTGTTATCGTTGACCGTTGCCGTCACAATTGTCTCATCGGAGCTTTGTGCCGAGTAACCACCTTTTCCATTAGCTATCCCGATATTCTCCGCTTCCCATCCATTAAGATACAGGACTGTAGAAGAAATCGTGTTCGTACAGGTTCCCGTTTCGTCGATTAATTCGGAACCGCTAAATAAAATAATCTCTGCATCATCTTGACAGGCTGATATACAAAAAGCCATGAGAGAAAGAAGAAAGAAGCCTAATAAAGTTTTTGTTTTCATATTTTCAGTGGTATGGTTAAATCGCGGCATATGCCATTGTTTTGCAAAGATATAAAGTATTTGTAAAAAAAAGACTATCTTTGTATGGAAAAAACACAGCTATCTGTATTAAAATAAAAAGCATGACTTTAAAACACTATTATAGTCTCATTCTCAGTCTAATGACTACTCTTTCCATTTCGTCTCAACAAGTCGTTGTCACGGAGCTTCCTACTCAAAGATTGTTACCGGTAGCACATATCCACCGGATTCTTCAGGATAGCGAAGGTTATATGTGGTATGCAACAGAAGGCGGAGGCCTGTGCCGTGACAACGGTTATCAGATTAATGTCTTTCGTTCGGACTTAAATACGCCTCACCTGCTATCCAGCAACGACATTACCTGTATAACAGAAGACAACGGACATCATATCTGGTTCGGCACCAAACGTGGTTTATACAGATTAGATAAAGCTAATTATCAAATCAACGAAATAACAGACGGGGAACTCAAGAAGCAAAGAGTCGATGCTGTCCGGGCTATTCATGACGGCACTATCTGGACTTCGGCCGAAGGTATGATTTACCACTTTTCCAGTGAAGGCAAATGTCTTGGAAGTTATCCTTCAGAATGGAAGGGTACAAGACGAAACGTTACTGACTTTTACGAAGATGGAAAACATCAACTTTGGGTACTGCAAGGATCGGGAGGTCTTTTACAATATCATCCGTCAACAGACAGCTTCTCGCCTTATCAATGGACATGTGATGCATCGCCCATACAAATGATTGAAGATGTACAAAATGATTGCTATTGGGTGGCTACTTGGGGAAAAGGAGTTGTACAATTAATCCCTTCTTCCAATCCACAATCGGAGGAAGTAATCTGTAAGTTACAACCCGTCACCTTAGAAGGGTACGAACAGACACCGCATAAAACTCAAATACTGGGATTACTTAAAGACAGCCGGCAGGAAGTGTTGTGGGTTTCAGCGATGGACGATTTATATGCTTACCGAATTGTAGATAATGCACTTCACCCCGTCGATACGGAAAGTTTTCTTCCTAAAGGCAAAAAGATATTGGATAGAATCATTGAAGACCGTGCCGGCAATGTATGGGTTCCAGGATATTCTCCCCATACGTTTATCCTCTCGTTCGACGCCAACAAAATCAAACGTTACCCTACTTCTGCCATGTCCGCTATTACCGGTTATCCGGTGATGGCAGACAGAACGATTCAAGAAGGGGACTATTATTGGATATGGCAGGGAAGAACCGGATTATCCATCTACCATCCTGCTTCCGAACAGATTTCTTTTGCATCGGATTTTTCCGAAGAAACAGGAAAGTATAATATCATAAAATGTATCGAGAAATGTCATACTCAACCCGGAATCTGGGCTGCATCCGATAATGCGTGTCTATTGCATCTGCAACATGAAGGCATGAAGATGAAACTGACAAAAGAGATCCAACTGCCGGATGTCCGACAGATTCGTGTATTAAGCGAGGACAATCAGGGAAACTTATGGATAGGCACAGAAAATGCCATCTATCAATATTCTCTTTCCAAAGGGGAACTCAAAAAGTTTCAGGGGAGTGCGAATATGATAAACGACCTGGCAGTTGCCCCGGACGGAACGATATTCTGCATTACAGAAGCATTGGAGTTCCAATATTTTTCCCCGGAAGGAGAAGGACATACGATTCGGAAAGGAGAAAACTATTCATCTGTCCTCATCGCTCCTGATGGTAAAGTGTGGGTAGCTACTTTGGAAGGAAATGTGTACAGCTATCATCCGCAAACTAAAGTTATCTCCCGGGAAGAGAATGCCTGCAACACAAACGGAGATGCTATCAAAGGAATGGAGATAGACAACTTGGGACATTTGTGGATATTGGCAGACCCATACGTAAAAGAGTACAACCCTACGAATCATTCATTTAGAGTACTGTATAATTCCGACCGCTTCATTCAAGTGGATTATTTCCTTTCCATCCGCAAAATGAAAGACGGAACGATTTGCCTCGGAGGGATCGGTGCTTTTTGTCTGATTACCCCATCTGCAGAGCTGGATCAATCTCCCAACGATATAAAGCCCGTTATATCCTCCATCAAAATAGACGGAAAAACACAAATAACAGGTATAAATACCCGGCAAATAGAATTGAATCCTGATAATATCAATGTAGAAATATCCTTTTCTACGCTAGAACACTTACACGCCGGACAAATCAGTTATGCCTACCGTCTGAAAGGATGGGATGCAAGCTGGAAGTCACTTCCTCCGGGAGTAAACACTGCGTATTTCACCAAACTTCCCAAAGGCAACTACACACTGGAAATTAAAGCGACGGACATTCACGGTTGTTGGGCACAGCCCATATCCTGCCTGCAAATCAATCGTCTACCGGCATGGTACGAGACATGGTGGGCATACGCCCTTTATATGCTTTCTTTTATTCTGATAGCGGCAGGAGTCATAAAGTTCTACTTCAACCGTCTGCACCGGAAGCAACAGGAACAGTTGGAAGAACAACTGACACAGATGAAATTCCGTTTCTTTACGAATGTCAGCCACGACTTACGCACTCCACTGACGCTGATTATCACTCCTCTGAGCAGTCTGCTTTCGGAGATGCAGGACGGCAAGTTAAAGCAACAGTTATCTTCCATCTATCGCAATGCTGAAGAGTTGCTGCAATTAGTCAATCAATTACTGGATTTCCGCAAACTGGAAGTGAGCGAAGAAAAACTGAATCTGACGAATGCAGATATCAGTGAATTTGTCACAACTACTTGCGAAGCATTCAAGTCGTATGCGAACAACAAGCAGATTCGCTTTTCAGTCATACCACTGAAACAAACGCTTTATATGTATCTTGACCGGGATAAAGTACACAGGATTCTCTACAACTTACTCAATAATGCTTTCAAATTTACACCTCCGGAAGGAAGAATCGATGTGTTTTTCAAAATGGAGAACAGAGGAGGGATACAATACGTCTGCATCATCGTGCAGAACACCGGACAGGAAATAGCAGCAGATGAACTTCCCCATATATTCGACCGCTATTATCAGATCGGGGCAAACACCCACAGACAGGCAACAGCAGGAAGCGGCATCGGACTGCATATTGTGAAAGAATATGTCGCCATGCATCAAGGTTTTATAGAAGTGGAAAGCAATAAAGAAGAAGGAACTGAATTTTGTGTCTATCTTCCGACCAATCTGGTTGATAAACGTTTGCTACCGAGAGAGGAGAATATACCGGATGAATCCGGAGCAACTGAAACGAACTCATCAGATGCCCGGAAGACCATTTTGATTGTAGAAGACAATGAAGAATTCCGCCAATTCATGTATCAGCAGTTATCACAAGAATATCAGGTATGGGAAGCCTCCAACGGAGAAGAAGCGGAAGCCATCGCCAATGAGAAAGAAGTGGATATCATTGTGAGTGATGTCATGATGCCGGGAATGGACGGGTTTGAATTATGTCTCCGGCTGAAAGAGAATATGAAGACTTCACACATCTTCATTATCCTGCTTACTGCCCGCACAGGTGACGAAAACGAACTGGCAGGATATCAGTCGGGAGCAGACTGCTACCTGACAAAACCCTTCAACATGGATATTTTAAAGAACCGGATCCAGCATCTGCTGGCATTGCAGCAAAAACGGAAACAGATATTCTTGTCAGGCATTGAGGTTAATGCGGAAGATCTCACTTCCTCCAAAGTAGACGAACGATTTCTGGAAAAAGCAATCGAACTGGTCGAAAAGAATCTGGATAACAGTGATTATAGCGTGGAAGCTTTCAGTGACGACATGTGTATGAGCCGAATGAATCTTTACCGTAAACTGCAAATTATCACCGGACAGAAACCCACAGAATTTATCCGAAGCATCCGTTTGAAGAAAGCTGCCGGATTACTGACTCATACGGAACTGACCGTTATTGAAATATCGGAAAAAGTGGGATTCGCTACACCGAGTTATTTCAGTAAATGTTTTAAAGAGATGTTCGGAGTATTGCCTACCCAATATCACTCGCAGGATTAAAGGAAAAAAGGACGTCCCCGGGGGAAAAAGGGAATGGGAAATACGGGAACGTCCTCAAAACATAACAATACAGAAATACGGACTTTCACAAGGGCACATTTCTGTCTCTCTTATGCAACACTCCCTTCTATAAAAATATGGAGGAAATATCTGGAGAGGATATTATTATGTGGGAAATTTAGTTTATAGTCTTAAAAGCAATCTGATTGCATCAAAGTGATGAACGATAGGCAGTCCGGATATATTCTCCTACCGCATTGTCATCATTGATTTCTATGTATTTTTTCAATAAATCCGCAAAACCGGATTTTATCTGTTCCGTTTGTTTGTTCTCGCAGGCTGTGGAATATTCATCAACAGCCATGAGAAAATCCTGCATCCGTTCATTTAGCATTGTTCCTCCCGTACAAACCACATCGGAAATATCGGCTTGGATACTGCCATTTTCTATGACGACAGGGAGGCGGTATTCCAGTCCCGATTTGCTGGCACGAATAGAAAGCACTTTTACTACGGGCGACACAATAGTCACCGTATCGGCAAAAGCAAACTTTCCGTGGATTATTTCTGCACTATCTACCGGCTGCCCGCTCGAAGCATCTTTCATATAAACCATTTTTCCTTCGAATTCGGGCAAAGGTGCACTGCCGTTAATCTCGTAACCTTTTATCTGATGCCCGGTGCAAGCCGCTATCAAGCATACTCCCGAAAGAAAAGATAAAAGTTTCACATATCTGTTCATTAAGCTCTTCATTTTTCTTTAAAAAAGAAAAGCCGCCCGCACTATCAGCTGAACGGCTTTCTCTTTTCATTCATACATTTGTATAATCATTCATCCTTAGAATCTGAATCCCAGTTTCACCATAGGCATTTCAAATATCTTGATGTTGTGGTGACTGACATTATATTTATCAAATCCTTTCGGACAAATCTGTATCAGGTCATAGCGGTAAGCCAGAGGGTGCATTTCGAAACCGAAAACGAAACCTTTAGCAATGCTATACTCGATACCTGCTACGGCAGCTACTTTGAAACCGTACATCTGACCGGCTTTACTTCCGGAAACATAGACCTGTGACGGAAGTTCTTCCGAGTCGTCACTATCCTTATAGGTGTCTCCAGTGTATGGTTCGGTCGTTTCAATGCGTGCCATCTGGAAGCCGAGTGCGCCTCCGAGATACGGATGAATACGTTCGTTGCGAGTCTTGAAATAGTAGTTGGAACCGACAGATACATACCAGTTGTTGGTCATCTGCGCATTGATATAACTTTGCGCAGGGATAATCATGTCGGGTACACTGTTGTCTCCTTCTACATAGTCTTTCTTTGGAGTGAGGCTGACGTTCATGCTGAACTGGAAATTTACATCCCAATTGTCAGACACGAAATACTTACCTTCAATTCCAGCTATATTGACCAGACTATTATTATTCAGACTCCCGATGTTCAGATAGCGGTTCAGATCGCCGGAGTTATCCGTTCCTCCATTGGGAAGTCCGACTACTCCTCCGTCATTGGAGAACTTGGGAAGCAGATAAGAAGTGTTCTCGTTAAAGAACTTTCCGCTACCAAGCAGGACTGAAACCTGCCACTGTCCTTTCTTCGGGGCAAACGACGCATCATCACTGCTGCTGTAACGCTGCGCCATTGAAGGCGCAGCTGTCATACAGGTCAGCAAAAGTAATGTGCATAGTTTTTTTATCATCTTGTTACTTTTACGTAGTTAGGAAATTATTTCAAGAAGATAGCAAGAAGTGCTTTCAACTGAGCGCTTGCAGTATCATAATCTGCCTTGGCAGCATCATATTCAGCCTGTTTTACTTTGATATTTTCCTGAATATTTGCAAATGATTCAGTAATATAATCTGTATCAGTATAAGTACCTGCTGCTAATTTCTCTATATTTCTCTTAGCTTTAGCAACATCGGCCTTAGCGGCAGTAACATCTGCCAGAGCAATCATATGTTCTTCCTTAACCAAGTTTTTGATAGCTTCCAAAGAACCTAAATCACCATTAGTAAAGTTATTATTCAAATAAACAGTGATTTCCGTTTCAATCTTACCTTTGATAATTTCATTATTGCCGTATTCTTTTTGTACTGTTACAATATTATCATTTACTTCTTTAAAGACTTTATCATAAGCAGCCTGGGCTTCGTCGTTAGCTTTCTTAGCTTTATCTACAGCATCCGCCAAAGCAGCATTTGCTTTATCTTGAACAGTCTGTTCTACAGCTTTTTGAGCAGTAAATGCTTCTTTCAAAGCTTTATAAGTTTCTACCTGATCAATTATAGCTTGTAGACTAGCCGTTTCTGCTGTTGCCCAAATCATCTTACCAAGAGAACCATAATTACCATTCTCCAAGGCATCTACATGATTACCACCAGCGGCAGCTATTACTTCGTCCTTAGATACAGGCAATCTTCTTGGATTATTACCTGAATTGAAATTATCGCTAAATACAGCAGAAGAAGCAGATTTCCACTTTTCCAATGGAGTCTTTACACTGGAATCTTGCTCTACATCTATTAATTTTCCAATATTTTCTTTACTAATTTCATTTGCAGTAGTAATGTCACCAGCATCCCAAGTGATAAAGCCTAAATCTACTCCAACAACTTTCTTAAAGTTATCAGCGTCTGCTATCAGCCAATCAGAGATTTTTTTCGTGTCATTTCCTTTTGTTACACTTACCTTAGTTACTTGTGCTTCTTTAGCCAATGCATCCTTATAATATGCAACTAAAGCCGTAGCTACAGCATCAATATTAGCTTCTTTTTTTCTATCTTCTGGTTTAAGTCCATTATATTTCTTTATTGCAGCATTAGCGGCTGCCTCTGATTTCTCCAAATCTATTTTCAGACTTTCATCATAAGCTGCCATTGCATCTTCCCATGCTTTATAATCTGTAGCATAGTTCTCTTCTGCCTCTTTTTGTGCTGCAAGAGCTGTAGCCAATTGTGGTTTGGCCCATTCTATATTTTCCAAATCAACACCTTTAGTAGCCTTATCAATCAGCTTAATCCAACCATCAATCTGACTTTGTGCTTCAGTAATTTGTATACCTTTATTATAGGCAAAAGTACCAGTACTAGAATTATAACCAGCAACAGTTGTTCCACTAGGTATTACATCATTCAATCCCTTCTTTACTTCAGCCTCTACTTTCTTAGAATAAGCTGCAGCTGTTTTAGCTTTGTTCTTGTCAGAGTTCTGTTTATTTTTAGCAGTTTCCAACTTATCGCTAGTAGCTTCCAAGTCAGATATCAGTTTAGGATTAGCAACTTCTAGCTTGCCTTTTTCAATATTATACTGTTGTTCCTTAACTTTTGCAGCAGCAATTTCTTCTTCCAGCTTCTTGACTTCAGCTTCCCAATCTGCAACAGTAGTATACTCATTATCCAAGATAGCTTTCAAGTTATCAGCATACTCCTGCGTCATCTCTAAAGCAAATTCTGCATTTTTCAGTGCATTATCCAAGACCGCTTCTAAATTATTATCAGCTACTATATCAGAATAGTTAGCTAATTGTTCCTGAAGTTTTTTCAAGCTACCGGCTTTATAGCCACCCACAGACTGGGTAGGATCTTCAGTAATAAGATAAACATAATACTTAGTCTTAGAAGAATTAGTCTCCGTGCTTTCATCCGGATTTGTAGTAGTAGTGGAATTCGCAACTACCGATGATAGAATTCTAGTGATAACAGTTGTTGAATATCCATACATTGCCTTGTCCATTGCCTGTTTTGCATAGGCAACTTGCGCTTGTACACCATTCAAACGAGCTTGTTCTTCATCTGTCAGCAATAACTTGGAAGCTTCAATCTGTTCCATAGCTTGTTTGTAAGCTTCCTGTGCTTTAGCAGTGGCTGTTTCGGCAAGAAGCATTTTTTCCTTATACTGCTCAACAATCAATGCCTTTTCATTTTCCCACTTAGTTTTGTCAGCTTCAGCTTTTGCAATGGCAGCTTCCGCTTCAGCTTTTGCTTGTGCAGTAGCAGCTTCTTCCTTTTCAATCAAAAGTTTCTTTACTTGAATGTCCAGTTCATGCAACTGCAAATCAATTTCTGCAGACTTATTCTGAAGTGCCAAACCTGCATTAACTAATTCTTGCTCTGCAACCTGTGCTTTTCTCAATTCAGCCTCTACAAGCTCAACTGCAGCTTGAGCTTTGATAAATTCAGACTTTGCTCCCCTAAGTTCTGCAATGCCTTCCGGTTCATCGGTATCAATACATCCCGTGAATGTCGCCGTCGTACCTGCCATGAGCAAGGTTGCGACTAAATACGTCCATTTTCTCATAAAAGTAAATTAAATGTTATACAATTAATAAATAAAAAATTTGTTTGTACTAATTCATGATTTATTTCGCTTCACTCCCCCTCTTCCCGTTACTTTGTAGGTAACGGGAAAACCCTTGTGCCTGCTCTTTTGGAGTAGTCTATACTAGAAAATAATACGATATATGACGAATCTTCTTACCCCTGCTTATGAGAAAAAGTAGAGGGGCGGGAAATCTATTGCAAAATTTAGACGTTAACAAAGTTCTAAGACAAAGAATCCACGTGTTCTTCTGTGTTTATTCCTATTTTGAGTAGTTTATTAGAAAAAATGTACGATTTTGTTTGGATGTTTTAAGAAATATGCTCATATTTGCAGCGTCTTTTCTTCCCGTTACCTACAAAGTAACAGCACTAAAAATCAGCTACTTGCCACAAGCATAGATCCTTTTCAGCGAAGACAGAATCGTCACATTCGCTTCATCTATTTTCTTATTCTTAAAAGGTTTTAGATAAGTCTCTGTGACAATAATGGATGAATGCCCCATCGCCTCTGAAATAATGCCTGGATGTATCTCGCAATAATATGCCATTGTAGCCCAGGTATGCCGAGCCGTATACGAGCTTAAATCAGAAGTCAATGCAAGTACTTGTTTCAGCAACAGAAGTTGATAGTTAAAATTACGCAAAGCTATCTGATATTCCCTGTAGGTAGCTTCCGTACTCTCTCTGCCAGTCAGTATGGGAAAAAGATAAGGAGAAGCAGAATCGGTGTTCATATACTTTTTCATCAGTTTCATAGTTTCCGGCAGAAGCGTCACGGTCAGAAGCCTTCCGGTTTTTCTACGACGATAAGTGAGTACATTCCCCACTATATCCTGCTTTTTAAGATACGCAAGATCTACGAACGGCATACCACGAAGCATGAACATTAAGAAAAAGTACGCGCGCGTACGTTGCAATTCTCCTCTTCCCTGATGAATTTGTTTGGGAAGCTCTTTCATCAGCCGTTCCATATCCTCCTTTTCCAGTGCACGCTTCCTATCGGCACGCGTCCCTGTATAGACATACCGGAAATGATGCGGTATATAAGACGCCATCCGACGGTCGACCGCACGGTTGTATACCGCTCTCAACGTACGCATATAGGTTGAAACCGTGTTCCAGCTACACTCCTTTTCCCGCAAATACGTTTCAAAACTTTTAAGAAACTCCTGATTCACTTTCTTGAATGGCAGATTCCTGCTCCCGTTAAATGCAATGATAGCATTCATGCTACTCCTGTAAACATGAGCAGTTCCATAGTTCCCACTTTTTCGAAGCCCTTCAGCTACTTCCTTCATAAATGAAATCAAATTCCCCATTTTTATTAATTTTAGTTATCACTCAAGCATGTCCCTGAAGAAAAGCGCCCTCACCGCAATTCCCCCCAATGCTCTTTATTCCAAATCTCAACATATCATCATACAAATATAATGAATTATGTTTTCTTTATATACACCCGATGTGTTCCTCTGCCATCAATCCCGATGCCGGAACCGGGTGTATACGCCCACTGGCGTAATTCATTGGTAGCCGCTGTACGCAGCAAACCTGTCAGTTTCCGGTATTCGTAGACCGTCAGAAAAGGATGTTCCTCCAGATATCTAACAGCCAATGCAAGTCGTTGCTCCGGTGTATACTTCTGTGAAGAACGTTGCGACTTCCACGGAGCCCTTTCCAGCAGACATCTTCCATTGATACGCCTCATCATCTTCCTGTCTACACGAAAGTTCACGTTTCCCACCACAATGCTTCGTGCGTTACGATGGGTTTCACCCTCTCCGGCCTTTTCGCGTTCTTTATCTTTGCATAACGCCAACGAAGGAGAGAATGTTCCGATGCCATCCAGCTTCACAGACTTGCCTTCTGCCATCTGATGTGCCATCTCAATACCTATCTGTGTAATTACGCCTTCCACATCTCCGACGTTAAAACCACTGCTGGATGCTATCTGACGTATCAAATCCTCGGTAGATACCTGTTCCATCATTGCAAACCGCGGATAAAGTACCTGTTCGCCCGTTCCATGAATATCGGGCATTTCTTCCATTATATACATTGCCATAATACTAAAGTTTATTTGAAATATTGATTACTAATAGAAAACTTACTCGCTATAGGTAGAAAACTTGTTCTCCCCTAAAGGAAAAGTTATTTTTCCCTTAGGGCAAACTAAAACCGCAAGTTCCGGTTTTATAACTGAAACTTCTGATTACATAATCAAAAGTTCCGGTTTTATAATCAGAACTTGCGGTTATAGTTTTCTTACTAACAAAGATACGTTTTCCTGCCGGAACAAGCAAGTTTAATCCCTATGAAAAGGAAGTTTGATACATTTGTTGCAGCATCTTGTTACATTTCTATTCCTCACATCACCTGTCACGCTCCTATCTTTGCCCATTATTAAACAAAGAATAGGAAATGATGAATAACTACTTCGAATCTTCTGTAAGGCTACTCGCTCTTTTAGTGTTAATACCCTGCTTTATTGCTGAAAGTTCCGCATCGGAACGTAAAGTCAGCATAAATGAGAACTGGAAGTTTTACCGGGGTTGCATTGCCAATGCCGAACAGACATCTTTCAAGGACGCTCAATGGAGGATACTCGATTTACCTCATGACTGGAGCATGGATCCTGTGCCCGTACAAAGAGAAGGTATAACAATCGGTCCTTTTTCACGCATGAGCGTAGGCGGGGCAGATACCGGACAAACCGTAGGAGGTGAAGGATGGTATAGAAAAGAATTCACCATACAGCCGGAAGATGCCAATAAGATTATTTCCCTTTATTTTGAAGGAGCTTATAACCAAACAGAAGTCTGGATAAACGGGCAGAAAGCCTGTTTTAATCCTTATGGATATATCCCTTTCAAAATCGACATCCATCCATACTGCAACGCTCCCGGCATTCGGAATATAATAGCCGTCAAAGTGGTGAATGAAGGTCTGAACAGTCGGTGGTATGCCGGTTCCGGCATTTACCGGCACGTATGGCTAATGAAAACGGACAAAGTACATTTGGACGAATGGGACACTTTTATAGATGCTTCCAAAGTAGAAGGTAAAAAAGCAACGGTTGATCTTCACTCCATTCTACATAACTCCGGCAAAGAAAAAGTGACCGCCCATCTGAAGATTCAGATATTTTCCCCACAAGGGGAAGAGGTTTATTCCACTACTCAACCAGTCAATATATCCGGTGAAACCAATATCCCCATTTCCCTCACTTTTGATATAAAAAAGCCGGAATTATGGTCGGTAGATACTCCTAGTTTATATACCGCACATCTATCCTTGAAATCTAAGAAGCTATCTGATGAAATAACCGTTCCTTTCGGAATACGAACCGTCGAATTCTCCGCAGAAAAAGGATTTCTATTAAATGGGAAACCGCTGAAATTAAAAGGTGGTTGTTTGCATCATGACAATGGTTTATTAGGTGCCGTAGCTATCAACAGGGCAGAAGAACGCAAAGTAGAGCTAATGAAAGCAAATGGTTTCAATGCAGTCAGATGCTCGCACAACTTACCGTCGGAATATTTTCTACAGGCATGTGACCGACTGGGATTGCTAGTGATTGATGAAGTATTCGATCAATGGCAACAAGCAAAACGCCCGCAAGATTATCACCAATTCTTCGATGAATGGAGTGAACACGATATAGCTACCATGGTGCGCAGAGACAGAAACCATCCTTCTATTATCATGTGGAGTATTGGCAATGAAATAGCTGAACGCGCCGACGAACCCACTGGAGAGATCATAGCCCGGAAACTAATTGCAACCATTCACCGATATGATACAAGCCGCGCCACTACCGCTGCTGTTAACTCGTTTTGGGACAGAAGAGATTTCAGTTGGGAGAAGGATTCGGAAAGGGCTTTCCGGAACCTGGATATCTCCGGTTACAATTATCAATGGAAGGAATATGAAAAAGATCACGCACGATTCCCGCAACGGATTATGTACGGCAGTGAATCGGTGCCCAAAGAAGCAGCACAGAACTGGAACCTGATCGACAAGAATTCCTATCTGATTGGAGATTTTGTCTGGACTGCCCTCGACTATCTGGGTGAAGCCGGTCTGGCACATACTCTCGAACTTGCTCCGGGAGAACACAGTCCGCAGTTTATGGGATGGCCGTGGTATAATGCATGGTGTGGTGACATTGACTTCTGCGGAGACAAGAAACCGCAATCTTATTATCGCGACATTCTTTGGAAAAGACGTGATATTTCATTAGCAGTACAACCTCCCGTAGCCAAAGGGAAAAGAGAAGATATCAACTACTGGGGATGGAAAAACGAATTCCTTAGTTGGAACTGGAAAGGATACGAAGGCAAAACGATGGCAGTACATGTGTATAGTCGTTCCCCTAAAGTAAGACTTTATTTGAATGACAGGTTATTGGGAGAAAAAGAAGTCAATCCCGATACCTATACGGCTTCTTTCGAGGTTCCCTATGAACCGGGACAACTGAAGGCTGTCAACTTGAAGGGAAAGAAAGAAACGACATCGACTGAACTTTACACAACCGGAATTCCGGCAATGATACATTTGACAGCCGATCGTATGAAAATAAAGGCAGATAAAAATGACCTTTCATATATAAAGGTTGAAATATTGGATAAAGATGGAAAGTTAATACCTGACTGTTCCATTCCTTTGGAAATTAAATCTACCGGAAAAGGGTCCGTCATTGCCGCAGGTAATGGAAGTGCGGATGATATGAAAAGCTTTCGTTCCTTAAAGCCGAAAACGTTTCGGGGAAAAGCAATTGCTATCGTTCAGCCAAATGCAGAAAAAGGGACGATCACTCTTACTGTTTCAGCAAAAGGATTGCCGGAAGCGGCTATTGTCATAGAGACTTATTAATAAATCAATCTTGATTAAGGATACACAGTTGAATGTACTGCATGAGATTGTTTAAACAGTAATATAAAAAATATAAGAACAGGAGAAACATGATTAAGAAAACCACCTTATTAAGTAGTTTATCCATTGTGCTGTCAATGGGGACTATGAGTGCGCAATCCTATGAATGGATTAGCAGTACGGAAAATAACACATGGCAACAGTCTAAAGTCAAGTTGCAGACAAATACCGGGTGCACTCCCCTACTCGAGGTCAACGGTTCGGAGAATGGAACTGTCTTCAAAGCTTGGGGAACATGCTTTAATGAACTCGGATGGGATGCACTCAACATGCTTCCACGGAAGCAACAGGAGATTGTTCTTCAACAGTTGTTTGCTCCCGGAGGAGATCTGAAGTTTACCATGGGACGCTTCTCCATGAATGCCAACGACTACGCCCGCGACTGGTACAGTTGCGATGAAGTATCCGGTGACTTCCAATTGAAGCATTTCAATATCAATCGGGATAAAACAACGTTGATACCTTTTATCAAAGCTGCACAACAGTATAATCCGGATATGACTTTCTGGATGTCGCCATGGTCGCCTCCTTCCTGGATGAAAATCAATCACTACTATTCAGTTCGCAGTGACCGTAATCAAAATCAGATGTCGCCTCTGTCTGATGTAGCACTTTATGAGGATAGTAAAGAAAAGAACACACAGGTATTTCCACAGCAGTTGGCTGTAAATGATTACTTTATTCAGGATCCACGTTATCTGCAAACCTATGCAAACTATTTCTGTAAATTCATCGATGCTTACAAGGAACAAGGCATCCCCATCTCCATGATTATGTTCCAAAATGAGTCATGGAGCTACACCAACTATCCGGGTTGTGCCTGGACGGCAGAAGGTATTATCCGTTTCAATGCAGAGTACCTCGCTCCTACTCTGAAAAAGCAGCATCCGGAAGTAAAGTTATATTTAGGAACAATCAACACCAACCGTTATGAGGTGATCGATCAGGTGCTTTCCGACCCACGAATGCCGGAAACAATAGAAGGAGTCGGCTTCCAATGGGAAGGCGGACAGATTTTACCCAAACTCCGCGCCAAATATCCGCAATACAAGTACGTGCAAACGGAAAGCGAATGTGGTTGGGGCTCTTTCGACTGGAAAGCAGCCGAACACACTTTCGGACTAGTGAATCATTATCTGGGTAATGGTTGTGAAGAATATACTTTCTGGAATGCTATTTTGTACGACGGAGGTTTCAGCGGATGGGGATGGAAACAGAATGCTTTGATTCATGTGGATTCAAAGACAGGGACTGCGACCTACACTCCCGAATATTATGCGGTAAAACATTACAGCCATTATGTAACACCCGGCTCGAAAGTGCTGGCATATAAAGATAGAGGAGATAAGATGCCGGTAATGATCGTCATGACTCCACAAAAGAAACAGGTGGTGATAGCCGGTAATTTCAACGAAGAAGCCAAAGAGCTTACTGTGAAATTAGGTACTCGCTATTTGAATGTAACCTTGCAACCTCATTCTTTGAACACTTTCATAGAAAAGTAGAAAAACAGAGCTGCCGCAAAGAGTCTAAATTCAATAATCGACGACTCTTTACGGTAGCACATAGCTATGTTAGTCCCTTGTCTATGCCACTAAAATTGATTTTATTTTACGATTTGGCTACTATTACCGCTTCTTTACTTTATATCCTTTCAGGGTAAAACCGACTTCAAACAGGTTCAAAAGGGCTATCCGAATATTATCTTCTATATAGGTTTCCATATTATCATATTTTGCAAAGTAGACGGGAAGCAGCCTGTTATTCCTCCTATAACTTTCATCCGGTGTTTTACCGGTAAAACGTTCTTTCTTCTTCACCCCCCAACGGACGGTTTTACTACAAGGAAGAGGTATACCTATCGTTAACACTTTTTCTTTAGTTGCCGTATCGGTGATTCCATGTTTCCAGATACTGATATGGCTGGCTCCCAAATAAGTGCCGATATAAAGGACAACGGTCAGCGTCCAATCGTCCAAAGCCTCATCGGTTTGAATGCCATTCACCAAATCAGAGAAATAGCCTTCAACCATTTCTCTGTCAAAACAGTTTAGTTCAGGCCATTCACATTTCTCAAACAGTTGATGCACATTGACAGGAACCAGTAAAGTGGTTATTTCTAACTGATATTTCATTCATTTCGTTTTTATATCATTGCATCTAAAATCGTCTCAATTATCTTATCGACTATAAATATACAATTTTACCAGATCAAATACTAAAGAGTAGAGCTTTTTTTAAACCTATTTCTGAAAAAGAAAGGACTGTTTGACACCCTTTACTTATGTAAACAGGGTTTATCAAACAGTCCTTTCCTTGCAGATTATGATTCGTCCATTTTTCAGTGGACAATCCTTGTTTTTTTGTCCTTACGGCATTTCTGTTTCCATCTGGAATTTACGGCTTACTTTCATCAAATTGATGGTGTAAGTGACTACATTCTGTGCTTCCTGAACCATCGTGAGATACACCATGCTCACCCGGATGCTTCCTGATTGGCTTTGAATACGTTGCAGTTCCTTACGTTTCAATACTGAAAGTTGTCCGTTGAGGTCGTTGGCACGACGGATTTCTTCTTCGAGGTCATTGTACTCGTTGTTTTCCATTTTCTTACGACACTGCTGAATCAGATAGGTGATATCTTCGGTCACATCGCTGAATTCGCCTTTCTGAATGGCATCCAATGGGTTGAAATTGTTGTCGGTATGTTCGAGGCAAGGTTCACAGAGGCGGGAAATACTGTAGACCAATTCGCTGGCGAAGTCGTTGCCTTGATAGTAATAAAGTCCTTTTTCGAGTACGGTGTTATTATCGAGACGGCACATAGCGACGGTGCCCGAACGTTTCATCTGTTTGATGAGCTGTTTCTCAAATTTAGTGGACCCCATGGCGCGACGTAATCCTCGCAGATTTTCATGAAGGAATGAAGTGACAGTCAGTTCGAAATTTGTTTCTGCGTATTCCAATACTTTGGAAAGTTCTTCGCGGGTGTGCTTACGCATCAGTTGCAGGGCTTCTGTACTGTCTGTGGCTTGCATCAGTTGTTTCAGCGTTTCGTTACCTTGTTCTTTCGCTTTGCGTTTCTTGTACATCACCTGACTACGGATCAAGATGAATACAGCTATACCGATGAGGGCGATGATTGAGATGTTGCCTCCATAATGGAGTACGAGAGCTACGAAGAAACAGATGGTGAAGGCGGCTCCGGCAGTGATGAACCAGCCTCCGATGACGCTTAATACGCCGGTGATACGGTAAACGGCTGAATCACGCCCCCAGGCGCGGTCGGCCAGGGAAGTACCCATAGCTACCATAAAGGTTACGTAAGTGGTGGAAAGGGGAAGTTTCAGGGAGGTTCCCAAGGCGATGAGCAGGCCGGCCAATACCAGGTTGACAGAAGCGCGGACAAGGTCGAAAGCGGCTCCGTCGGCTATGATTGCTTCGTCTTTGCGGAAGCGGGAGTCAAACCATTTTTTGCTGCCGTCCGGCATTATTCGGGAGATTCCGTTGGCAAGTGTCATACTGATGCGGACTACTGTGCGGGCGATCGGGGTGCTTCCGAATGCTTCTTCTCCTTCATCTTGACGGGAAAGGTCGACAGATGTTTTTATTACGGCGTGTGCTTTTTTAGAGGTGCAAAGGGCGTAGACCATGACGGCTCCGGCTCCGATAAGAAAATACCACGGGGTTTTAGCGGGGCCCAGCAAAGAGGTCATCAGGAAGCCGTTCGGATTTCCTGCTCCATTGGCGGTATAGTCCATAAAAGAGGAGAAACCTGCGAGGGGAACACCGATAAAGTTGACAAGGTCGTTACCGGCAAAAGCAAGGGCAAGGGCGAAGGTTCCCATCAGTACGACGACTTTGAAAACATTGATTTTCATCCAGTGAAGGATTTGCATCAGTACGGTGGAGAATACAAAGAAAACGGTGATTAGCATCAGGGTGTTGTCTTGTATCCAGTGTTTGTTTTCGGGAGTCATGAAGGAGCTGTCTTTCAGTCCTTTGATGAGCATGAAGTAGATGATGGCAGTAGTGGCTACTCCTCCAAAGAGGGCGATGCTGTATTTCATCTTTTTCGTATAGTTGAAGGTGAAGATCACACGGGCAAGCCACTGTACAAGCATTCCGAAGAAGAAGGCGATAGCGACGGAGACGAAGATCGCCATAATGACGGAGAGGGCTTTGTCGGTGTTGATGAGGTCTCCCAAAGCAAGGGTGTCGCTATTGTGTACTTTGATGAGGGAAAGGGCGAACGTTCCTCCGAGTAGCTCAAAGACTAATGATACGGTGGTGGAGGTGGGCATCCCCATAGAGTTAAAGACGTCCAACAGTACTACGTCGGTCAGCATGACGGCTAGCAGAATGCACATGATTTCGGCAAAGTAGAAGTGCTCTGGTTGGTAGATGCCGTGACGAGCGATGTCCATCATTCCGTTGGACAGGGAGGCGCCGATGAAAATGCCGATGCCGGCTATGAACAGGATGGTTTTGAACGAAGCGGCCTTGGCGCCTACCGCCGAGTTCAAAAAGTTGACTGCATCGTTACTGACTCCGACTATCAGATCGAAAACAGCTAGTACAAAGAGGAAGATGATAATGCATAAATAAATAGTCTCCATAATAAATATATGTGTATGTTGTTTCCGGTTGCAAAGGACGGGATTTGACGTTGCAGGGAGGTGTCATATATGTTACATTTATATTACAATCGTCTTTCTTTTGTCTTGAAACAAAAGAAAGAAGCAAAGAAAAAAGTAGGCCGGAGAGGCGTGCGGGGGCTGCAGGTTGCCGGGCTTGGGGCACGGGTATGGGATTCTTATGTTAGTTAGTTAGTCAGTTAGTTGGTTGGGGGGTTAGTTATTTGTTTTGTTTAGCCAGTCATAGAAGGTGTATTGGGCTCGTACAGCGGGAGTGCCGGGCGTTCTTTTTTTGAAGATGTTTCGCAGGTTGTTGTCTACCCAGCAGGCTTTTTGGTTGTCGGAGAGCTGGATGTTGAGCATTTCGATGAGGCCGTCACGCAGGTCGGGGGAAAGAATGGGGGTGACGGCTTCGATGCGACGGTAGAGGTTACGACGCATCCAGTCGGGGGAGCCCATGAATACTTTGGGTTTGCCGTCGTTACCGAAGTACCAGATACGGGCGTGTTCGAGGAAACTGTCTACAATACGGGTGACACGGATGTTACGACTGTATGACTGTCCGGGGATGAGGCAACAGATTCCACGAACGATGAGGTCGATTTGCACGCCGTGTTCGGATGCTTCGTAGAGGCGGTCGATCATGGTGGGGTCTTGAAGGGCGTTCATTTTGAGGATGATGCGTCCTTGCTTGCCTTGATCGGCGAGGGCTATTTCACGGTCGATGAGGCGGTTCAGCTCCGGGATGAGGTTGAAGCGGGCGACGAGAAGGGTGGTGAACTTCGGGTCTTCTTTGCCTTGCAGGGTGCGGAAGAGGTTATAGAGGTCGGCCACTATCTTCGGACGGCAGGTGAAAAGGCCACAGTCGGCGTAGAGAGTGGCGGTCTTTTCATTAAAGTTACCGGTGCTGATATAGGCGTAGCTGGGTATTTTTTCACCATTCGGTCCGCGGCGGCGGATAAGAGCTACTTTGGCGTGTACTTTCAGACCGGGTATGCTGTATATTATTTTAATGCCGGCGGCTTGCATCATTTCGGCCGTGGCAAGGTTGTTTTCTTCGTCGAAACGGGCTTTCAGTTCCACAAATACAGTGACTTTCTTGCCGTTTTGGGCGGCGGCTATCAGGGTGTTGATGACGGCGGAATTTTCGGCTACGCGGTATTGGGTTACCATGATTTCACGGGTTTCCGGGTTGTGCACGGCTTCATATAAGAAATGGATGAAGTGCTCGAAAGAGTGATAAGGGTAATATAATAACAGGTCCTTCTTGGCGACGTGATTGAAGATGGATTCTTTTTCGTCAAGGATAGTCAGCTTCATTGGCTTCGGTTTTTCGAGGCTGTGAAGAGATTTGTTTGGGTTGGGAAGATGACGCAGGTCTTCAAGATTCAGGTGCTTGTCGCCGGGGACAAGTTCATCGCGCTGAATATGGAAGGCGTCTACCAGAAAGTCCAGAAAGTCATGAGGCATACCACGGTCGTAGACGAAACGGCAGACGTCACCGATCTTGCGTTTCTTCACTTTCTTCTTGAGTTGGGCAACGAGGTCGGCACTGCTGGCGGTGTCGTCAATCAATATGTCAGCGTCACGGGAGATTTTGATGCAGTAGCTGGAATCAACGTCGTAACCGGGGAAAATCAGGTTGAGGTTTGCCTTGATTATATCTTCGGTAAACATCAGGTAATGATTTTTCTCGCGGGATGGAAGTTCGATGAAGCGGGGTACTTTGGCGTAGGGCTGCTTCATTACGAAGTAAAGGGGCTGCCGATATTCTGTTACATTTGTATCTGCTCCATCACTTTTTCTTCGAGTTATGCGTTCTTCTGTATATTTTTCTTTGTTAATAGATTCTTCTGTTTTTTCTTTATCTTCTTTCCTTTCGTCTTTTGCTTCTTTCTTCGGATAGACTCGTATCGCCAGATAAAGTCGGTTATCTCGTAGGAAGGAGACTATTTTATCTTTGGATACAGGCACAGGTTGCAGGTAGGGAAAGATTTCTTCCCGGAAAAAGTCTTTAATAAACTGCTGGTGGAACGGTTCGACATGGCTGTCCTGATAAAAAATAATGTGGTTTTTGCGCAGGGCAGGTAATAGTTTCTCTTCATAAATGCGTACACGGTCATCCAACTGGCGAGTGACTTCTTTATTGATTTCTTCTACCAGTTCACGGGCGGATTGTACGGTTTCTTCATCGCTTTCCGTAGCACCGGAGGCAACTGCTTTATGATCGGCTACCCGGATTTTGTAGAATTCTTCGAGGTTGGAAGAGTAGATAGAGATGAAGTTGATACGTTCGTAGAGCGGCAGACGCTCGTCCAGAGCCTCCAACAATACGCGATAATTGAATGAGAGCCAACTGATATCTCGCTTGAAATAATTATATTTGCTTTCCATGTGCTTTAAGATTTTTCCAAATATAGTATCTTTGTGGGATTAAACAAAGAAATTTATGACAAGAATTGGATTATTATCTGATACTCACGCTTACTGGGACGAGAAATATCTGGAATATTTTGAACCATGTGACGAAATTTGGCATGCCGGAGACATCGGTTCGCCGGAGGTAGCGGAAAGGCTAGCCGCCTTCCGTCCATTCCGGGCGGTATATGGAAACATTGACGGGCAGGAAATCAGAAAGCTGTATCCGCAAATAAACCGTTTCACGGTGGATGGTGCAGAAGTACTGATTAAACATATCGGCGGTTATCCGGGGAAATACGACCCTTCCATCATCGGCAGTCTGATGACACGTCCGCCCAAACTTTTTATCAGCGGACATTCTCATATATTAAAGGTGAAATATGATAAAACGCTGGATATGCTACATATTAATCCCGGAGCTGCCGGCATGTCCGGTTTCCACAAGGTGCGAACTTTGGTACGTTTTGTTATCAATCAGGGGGCCTTTCAGGACTTGGAAGTCATCGAGTTGGCGGACAAGTTGTAATACTGTGCCAATATGATAATGTGATAATGTGCCAATTGGCTGAGTTATCACTTAATTGACACATTACCATATTGAAATATTAGCAAATTATTTTTGTCCTTTCAGATTTCTTTCCGACCTTTGCACACTGTTAATGAATAACTCAGACGAACATGAAAGGAATTATTCTAGCCGGTGGTAGTGCCACCCGACTTTATCCGCTCTCCAAAGCGATTTCCAAACAAATCATGCCTGTGTATGACAAGCCGATGATTTATTATCCGTTGTCAACACTTATGTTGGCAGGAATACGCGAAGTGTTGATTATTTCGACTCCACGCGATTTGCCGATGTTCCGCGACTTGTTGGGAACGGGTGAGGAACTGGGTATGTCTTTCTCCTATAAAATTCAGGAACAACCTAACGGACTGGCACAGGCTTTCGTATTGGGAGCCGATTTCCTGAACGGCGAACCGGGCTGTCTGATTCTTGGGGATAATATGTTTTACGGACAGGGCTTCTCCGCCATGCTCCGCCGGGCTGCCAATACAGAAAAGGGCGCCTGTATCTTCGGTTACTACGTGAAAGACCCACGCGCTTATGGTGTAGTGGAATTTGACGAACAGGGAAAAGTGATTTCACTGGAAGAAAAGCCGGAAGTGCCGAAAAGCAATTATGCCGTTCCGGGACTTTATTTCTACGATGCCAGTGTGACAGAAAAAGCAGCGGCTCTTCGTCCTTCAGCACGTGGAGAATATGAGATAACAGACCTGAACCGTCTGTATCTGGAAGAAGGTACATTGAAAGTGGAACTTTTCGGACGCGGATTTGCATGGCTCGACACGGGTAACTGTGACAGTCTGCTGGAAGCTTCCAACTTCGTGGCCACTATTCAGAACCGGCAAGGTTTCTACGTCAGCTGCATTGAAGAAATAGCCTGGCGTCAGGGATGGATTCCGACGGAACAGTTGCTTCTACTGGGTCAAAAACTCGAAAAAACCGAGTATGGGAAGTACCTTATCGAATTGGCTAAACAATCCTAAAATCAACATAAAGAATAAAATATGAAAACTTATCTAGTGACCGGTGCCGCAGGATTTATCGGGGCAAATTACATCAAGTACATCTTAGCCAAACATAACGACATCAAAGTCGTGATATTGGACGCTTTGACGTATGCAGGTAACTTAGGAACGATTGCCAAAGACATCGACAACGAACGCTGTGTCTTTATCAAAGGAGACATTTGCAACCGCGATGTGGTAGACGGTCTTTTTGCTGAGTATCGTTTTGATTATGTAGTGAATTTCGCTGCCGAGAGCCACGTGGACCGCAGCATTGAAAATCCGCAGCTGTTTCTGATTACCAACATTCTCGGAACACAGAACTTACTGGATTGTGCACGCCGTGCATGGGTAATGGGGAAAGACGAACAAGGATATCCGACTTGGAGAAAAGGTGTACGCTATCATCAAGTATCTACCGATGAGGTGTATGGTTCATTGGGAGCCGAAGGATATTTCACAGAAACAACTCCGCTTTGCCCTCACAGCCCGTACAGTGCTTCTAAGACAAGTGCAGACATGGTGGTAATGGCTTACCACGACACTTATAAAATGCCGGTGACGATTACCCGTTGCTCCAACAACTATGGTCCGTACCACTTCCCGGAAAAATTGATTCCGTTGATTATCAAGAATATCCTCGAAGGAAAGCATCTTCCCGTTTACGGTGACGGTAGCAATGTGCGCGACTGGCTTTATGTGGAAGACCACTGCAAAGCAATCGACCTCGTTGTGCGTGAAGGTCAAGACGGAGAAGTGTACAACGTTGGCGGACACAACGAGAAGACAAACCTCGAAATCGTGAAACTGACAATTTCGACTATCCACCGTCTGATGGCAGAAAATCCCGAATATCGTCAGGTTCTCAAAAAGAAAGTGAAAGACGAAAACGGCGATATTTCAATCGACTGGATCAACGAAGATCTGATTACTTTCGTCAAAGATCGTCTGGGACACGACCAACGTTATGCTATCGACCCTACCAAGATAACAAATGCCTTAGGATGGTATCCCGAAACTAAATTCGAAGTCGGCATCGTAAAGACAATCGAATGGTATTTAGCCAACCAAGCTTGGGTGGAAGAAGTTACCAGTGGAGATTATCAAGGTTACTACGAAAAGATGTACGGGAAAAATTAAGAATTAAAAATTGAGAATTGAAAAATAATACTATTGCACAGCATTATAAGCGCAGCCATTTCTCAATTTTTAATTCTCAATTCTCAATTTATCAACATTCCTATTGCAATAAGAACACCCATAAGCAGCATATTACGCGAAGTCTCGCCTAATATGCTGTTTAATTTTTTACCGCTGTATATTTTCACCATCCGTTTCCAGGTAAGGAAATGAGGGATCAGATAAAGTTGTGGAAGAAAAGCGGCGTAGAAATGACCTTCACGGAGGAAACACAGGCAGAGAAGAGAAGCAGTAATCCCCAACATCAAATAAAAATAGCGACCGAATTTCTCGCCGAAACGAACGATCACTGTCCTTTTTCCACTGCGTGCATCCGCTTCGCGGTCACGATAATTATTGACTACCAACAAGGTATCGATAAGCAGTCCGCAGATTAAAGAGGCAATAGTGACATCCGGTGTCCAAGTTAGCGCCTGTACGTAATATGTTCCGCCTACGGGTACAAAGCCGAAGAAGACAATCACCAATACATCTCCCCAACCGTTGTAAGAAAGAGGATAAGGACCGGTGGTATAAAGAAAGGCAAATAACACACAAAGCACTCCTACGATCATCAATTCCCACCCGGCAAAAAAGAGTAACGTACAGCCGATAAGGCAGGCAAGAGCAACCGTAATAATAATCCCGGTTTTCATCGCTTGCGGAGAAATCCATCCTTGCGCACAAGCACGTTCGGGTCCTAACCGGTCTTCCCGGTCTGTTCCTTTGAGGAAGTCGAAAAGGTCATTGATGAAATTAGCGGCAATCTGCATCAGACTTGCAAACAGACAGCAGATCAGTGCAGGCAACCAGTGAAAACGTCCGTCCATTGCAGCAAGAGCAGTACCGATCATAACCGGGGTTATGGCCCCTGTCAGCGTTTTGGGACGTGCAGCTAATATCCATGCTTGTAGCGAGTTACGTTTTACTTCTTCCATACTTTAATATATTATAAATAGTTTTGACGGACAAAGATACATGATTTTTCGTATCTTTGCACCCCGAAAAACTTCAAACTAAGAGAAGATGAAGAAAATAAAAACAATCTACCCTGTTATCCTGTTGACATTACTTTTGTTGGTTTCCTGTAAGTCGAAAAAGAATATGGTGGCTACCTTGCCACGCCCTGTTTTAAATTCAGATTCTATTTATCCGGATACGGCTAATGCCATAGCCGGGGTATTCTCCCCCGACCACTCACAACTCAAAGAGCTGAATATTTCTAAAAACAAAAAGCAGAATACAAAGAAAAAGACTTCTACCGATACACACGAATCGTCAGACCTGGTACTGCGGGGAACAAAAATCACTTCTTCCAACGTAAATGTATCTTCTGTCTATACAGGAGTGGATCGTGTAGTAAAATATGACTTTACCCACCGCGATGTTCCCGAAGCCTTTGAAGGTTTCCGTATCGCTTTCATTTCCGACTTACACTACAAAAGTCTGCTGAAAGAGAAAGGGCTGAACGACCTTGTCCGCCTGTTGATTGCTCAAAAGGCTGATGTGCTTCTGATGGGTGGTGACTATCAGGAAGGTTGTGAATATGTGGAACCTTTGTTTTCTGCGCTGGCACGCGTAAAAACACCGATGGGAACTTATGGAGTAATGGGCAATAACGACTACGAACGTTGCCACGATGATATTGTGAATACAATGAAACACTACGGAATGCGTCCGTTAGAACATGAAGTAGATACGCTTCGTAAAGACGGGCAGCAAATCATTATCGCCGGAGTGCGCAATCCTTTTGATCTGGGGCGCAACGGAGTATCACCTACTCTGGCACTCTCTCCCAAAGATTTTGTCATCTTACTGGTTCACACCCCGGATTATATCGAAGATGTTTCAGTAGCTAACACCGACCTTGCCCTGGCAGGACACACCCACGGTGGACAAGTCCGTGTATTCGGAGTTGCCCCGGCACTTAACTCACACTATGGCAATCGTTTCATCACGGGACTGGCATATAATTCTGCAAAAATACCTTTGATTATAACAAACGGAATAGGAACCTCCAAATTACCGATTCGCGTCGGCGCTCCGGCAGAAATCATCGTTATTACTCTTCATCGATTGACAGAGTAAACTGATAGTCTCCCAGACCTTTGGATGCACAAAGTATCGAACATCTTTCCCTGCATCCAGTGCTTCTCGAATAAAAGTAGAACTGATTTCAAATACAGGGGAATGAACGAGACGCACCGTTTCCGGCAATTCCTCTTCTTTGACGGGAAAACCGGGACGGGGGTAAATAAGAATCTGATTCTCTTTTATGATACGTTCGGACTGATACCAATATCCAAAACGTTCCCAATTATCGGAACCGATAATGAAATAAAACTCGCGGTCGGGAAATGCCTCGCGCAGTTTCTCCAACGTATATACGCTATATGAGGGACGAGGCAAATGAAACTCAAAATCTGAAGCCTGAAAACGAGGATAGCCACTGATACTCAACTTTACCAGTTCGAGACGTAATTCATCATTCCATAACTTCTCCTGTGCTTTCAAAGGGTTCTGCGGACTCACCATAAACCAGATCTCATCCAACCCTTCACACTCGCAAAGATAATTGGCTAAAGCAAGATGCCCGATGTGAATCGGATTGAATGATCCGCTGAAGATTCCGGTTTTCTGTTTTTTCATTTGTATCATCCCGCCCTAGTAGTTCTCCTACAAATTCAGAAACTCTTTGATTACTTTCAAAGCTTCCGCTTTAGCAGCCTCCAAATCGTCATTGACAATCACACAATCGAATTGCGGAGCAAAACCCAATTCATATTCCGCTTTAGCGATGCGACTTTCAATCACTTCCGGCGCATCCGTTCCGCGTCCTTCCAACCGACAGCGTAATTCTTCCACCGAAGGCGGCTGGATAAACACCGACAACGCACGATCACCATAAAACTTCTTGATATTGCATCCGCCAACCACATCTACGTCAAACACCACATTCTGACCCGCTTCCAATTGCCTTTCTACCTGCGCTTTCAGCGTTCCGTAATAACGGTCCTTATACACCTCCTCATACTCCAGAAATTCGTTGTTCTCAATGCGTTGGCGAAATTCTTCCGGTGTAAGGAAGAAATATTCAACCCCATGCTGCTCCGTTCCACGCGGAGGACGGCTGGTAGCAGAAATTGAAAACGCTAAATTCAAGTTCCGCGTCAGCAGATAATTGATAATAGTAGATTTGCCCGAACCCGACGGAGCAGAGAAAATAATTAGCTTACCGGTCATAAGTTTAATGAAGAATTAAGAATTAAAAATGATAGATACTGTTTTACATCACGTTCAGCACCTGTTCCTTAATCTGTTCCAGTTCATCCTTCATCTGAACTACGATCTTCTGCATTTCAGCATGATTGGACTTGCTGCCTAACGTATTGATCTCCCGACCCATTTCCTGGGCGATAAAACCAAGCTTTTTACCTTGTCCGCTACCCCCTTCCATCGTACTGATGAAATATTTCAGATGGTTGCTAAGGCGTTGTTTTTCTTCGTTGACATCCAGCTTTTCGATGTAGTAAATCAACTCCTGTTCCAGACGATTCTTGTCATAGTCTACGCTTAACGTCTTTTCGAGAGCATCAGTGATGCGTTCCTTCACTTTCTCTACACGTTCTTTCTCGTAAGGAGCAATCTGTTCGAGCAAGCTGTTGATGTTGGCAATCTTCTCACGGAACTTCTTCTCCAATGCAGCCCCCTCCTGTTTGCGGAAATCAACCAAATGACTGATGGCTTCAAGTATGGTAGCGTGCACCACGCTCCATTCCTCTTCCGTCAGTTCCTGAATTTCCGTTTTCGTCATCACGTCCGGCATGCGGAGTAATAGTTGGAGCCAGTCTTCCGGTGCGGGACAAGGAATCCCCAGTTCGCGACTTATCGAATCCAACTGGCTATAATAACTTTTCAGCAGCTCCTTATTGATGGGAGCAGCATCCGCACCCTCCTTCTTCTCTATCCACAGGCTGAAGTCAGCTTTTCCACGTTCCAGAACTTTAGAAATCTCATTACGGATTTCAATCTCTTTTTCACGATACGCCGGAGCGATGCGAGTGGACAAATCCATTGCCTTGCTGTTGAGCGACTTGATTTCTACATTTATTTTTTTATCAGGAAGTTCGGCCGTAGCTTTACCGTATCCTGTCATAGACTGTATCATAACCTTAAAGTTTTGTGCAAAAGTACACGAATATTTTAAGAATTGGAAATAATCATGTAAATTTGCGACAATTTAATAAGCTGATTTTTATGTCGTGTATACTGAATATTGAAACCTCTACCTCTGTTTGCTCGGTAGCGGCCAGTCAAGACGGACAGACGATTTTTGTGAAAGAAGACTTGAAAGGCCCTTCACACGCCGTGTCTTTAGGAGTTTTTGTAGATGAAGCATTGTCGTTCATAGACAGTCATGCCATCCCTTTGGATGCCGTTGCAGTGAGCTGCGGACCGGGTTCGTACACCGGACTCCGAATCGGGGTTTCTATGGCGAAAGGAGTTTGTTACGGGCGCAATATCCCCTTGATCGGTATCCCGACGCTGGAAGTATTGAGTGTTCCGGTGCTGTTGTATCACGACTTGCCCGAAAATGCTTTGCTTTGTCCGATGATCGACGCCCGCCGCATGGAAGTATATGCAGCCGTTTATGACCGTCGTCTACAAGTGAAACGTGCAGTTGCCGCCGACATCGTAGATGAGAACTCTTATCTGGAGTACTTGAACGAACAACCGGTTTATTTCTTTGGAAACGGAGCCGACAAATGCCGCGGACAGATTACGCATCCGAACGCACATTTTATCGACAATATCCATCCGTTGGCTAAAATGATGTTCCCACTGGCAGAAAAAGCAGTGGCCGATGAAGACTATAAAGACGTGGCTTACTTCGAACCTTTCTACCTGAAAGAATTCGTTGCCTCCATGCCGAAAAAACTTCTTTAATTTTTTAATTTTTAATTCTCAATTTTTATTTAATAAATGCAATACAATACTCAACAGAAAAGAATGCCGCTTCCCGAATACGGACGTAGCATCCAGAACATGGTAGATTATGCGTTGACCATTCAGGATCGTGCAGAACGTCAGCGTTGTGCCAACACCATCATCAACATTATGGGAAATATGTTCCCCCATTTGCGTGATGTACCCGATTTCAAGCACAAGCTTTGGGACCACCTGGCTATCATGTCCGGTTTTGAGCTGGATATTGACTACCCGTATGAAATCATCCGCAAGGACAATCTGGTGACCCGCCCGGACCATATCCCCTACTCCACTGCCCGTATGCGTTACCGTCACTACGGACATACGCTGGAAATACTGATAAAGAAAGCGATCGAATTCCCCGAAGGAAACGAAAAGAGAAACCTGATCGCCCTTATCTGCAACCACATGAAGAAGGATTACCTGGCATGGAACAAAGATACAGTGGACGACAAAAAAATTGCCGAAGACCTGTACGAACTGTCCAACGGGGAACTCCAAATGACCGACGATATCGTCCGGCTGATGGCAGAACGCCTGAACCAGAACTACCGTCCGAAGACGAACTATACCAACAATCGTCAGAACAATAAGAGAAGATATTAAAATAAGTATTAGGTATTAAGTATTAATCGAGGTTGCTTATTGGCGTTTGAGACTTGATACTTAATACTTGATACTTAAAATTGATAATTGGTGTTTAATACTTGATACTTAATACTTAAAATTAATGGCTTCATTTGTGATTGAGGGAGGACATCGGCTTTGCGGAGAAATTCATCCGCAAGGAGCTAAAAACGAAGTTTTGCAGATAATCTGTGCCACGTTGCTGACTGCAGAGGAAGTAACGGTGAACAATATACCTGACATTCTTGATGTCAACAACCTGATTCAGCTCTTGCGGGAGATGGGAGTAACGGTTGCAAAGAAAGGCATTGATTCTTATAGTTTTAAAGCAGAAAATGTAGACCTGGCTTATCTGGAAAGCGATGAATTCCTGAAGAAATGTTCCAGTCTGCGAGGCTCTGTGATGCTTATAGGTCCCATGGTGGCACGTTTCGGCAAGGCATTGATTTCCAAGCCGGGAGGAGATAAAATCGGTCGCCGCCGTTTGGACACTCACTTTGTAGGTATTCAGAATTTAGGGGCGGACTTCCGCTACGACGAAGGGCGGGGTATCTACGAAATAACGGCCGACAGACTTCAGGGAAGCTATATGTTACTGGACGAAGCATCTGTCACCGGAACAGCCAACATCGTCATGGCTGCCGTGCTTGCTAAAGGTACTACCACTATTTATAATGCCGCTTGCGAACCTTACGTGCAACAACTCTGCCGGTTACTCAACCGGATGGGAGCCAAAATCAGCGGTATCGCATCCAACCTGCTCACCATCGAAGGTGTGGAAGAGCTGCACGGCACGCAACACACCGTACTGCCTGACATGATTGAAGTGGGCAGCTTCATCGGCATGGCGGCAATGACGAAAAGCGAAATTACCATCAAGAATGTTTCTTACGAGAATCTTGGAATCATCCCCGAGAGCTTCCGCCGCCTGGGCATCAAGCTCGAACAGAGAGGAGACGATATTTACGTTCCCGCACAGGAAACATACCAGATAGAATCATTTATCGACGGCTCCATCATGACGATAGCCGACGCTACCTGGCCGGGACTGACTCCCGACTTGCTAAGTGTAATGCTCGTTGTAGCCACACAAGCCAAAGGCAGCGTACTGATTCATCAGAAAATGTTCGAAAGCCGCCTGTTCTTTGTGGACAAGCTGATCGACATGGGTGCACAGATCATTCTCTGCGACCCTCACCGCGCCGTAGTCATCGGACACAACCACGGCTTCAAGCTGCGCGGTACCCGCCTGACCTCACCGGATATACGTGCCGGTATCGCCCTTCTGATTGCTGCCATGAGCGCCGAAGGAACCAGTACCATTAGTAACATCGAACAGATAGACCGTGGTTATCAGAACATCGAAGGACGTCTGAACGCTATCGGAGCCAGAATCACCCGGATATGATAAAGAAAGAAGAAGTATACAAGATAGGATTGTTCAATAAACCGCACGGCATTCACGGCGAATTGCAGTTTACCTTCACGGACGACATTTTCGACCGTGTCGACTGTGATTACCTGATATGCCTGCTCGATGGCATCTTCGTGCCTTTCTTCATCGAAGAATACCGTTTCCGTTCAGACTCCACCGCCTTGGTAAAACTGGAAGGAGTCGACAGTGCCGAACGTGCCCGAATGTTCACCAACATTGAAGTCTACTTCCCTGTGAAACACGCAGAAGAAGCGGAAGACGGCGAACTGTCCTGGAACTTCTTCATCGGTTTCCGGATGGAAGACATCCATCACGGACTTCTGGGAGAAGTAATAGACGTAGATACCACTACGGTAAACACCCTTTTCGTGGTTGAAGGAGCGGAAGAAGAGGAACTGCTCGTTCCCGCCCAGGAGGAATTTATCGTAGGAATAGACCAGAAACAGAAACTCATCACGGTGGAACTTCCCGAAGGGTTGCTCAATCTGGAGGAATTGGAAGATGACCGGTGAGAACGAATCAAACGATGAGCCGCTCATCCACTGAAAATAGTAAATAGTAAATCGTAAAAACAGTAAATACCCGAGATGCCAAAGAGAAGACGAAGTAAAGCTTTCTGGAAAAATTTCAAGTTCAAGTATAAACTAACGATCGTTAATGAAAATACACTTGAAGAAATTGTCGGACTTCGTGTATCCAAGCTCAATGGACTTTCCGTATTACTTTGCGTGCTGGCAGTGCTTTTCCTGATTGCTTCCTGCATCATCACCTTCACCCCGCTGCGCAACTACCTCCCCGGATACATGAACAGTGAAGTCCGTACACAAATCGTGGACAATGCCCTGCGTGTAGACTCTTTGCAACAAGTGCTCAACAAGCAGAATCTTTACATTATGAACATTCAGGATATCTTCAGTGGAAAAGTACCCATCGACAGCGTGCAGACTCTCGATTCGCTGACCGCTGCCCGCGAAGACACACTGATGGAACGTACCAAACGTGAAGAAGAATTCCGCCGTCAGTATGAAGAGAATGAAAAATATAACCTGACCTCCATCACTTCCCAACCGGACGTGACCGGACTTATTTTATACCGTCCGACACGAGGCATGGTGTCCGACCACTTCAATGCCGAAAAGAAACATTACGGCACCGACATCGCCGCCAATCCCAACGAAAGCGTACTGGCAACCATGGACGGAACCGTCATCCTAAGCACATACACCGCCGAAACGGGTTACCTGATTGGCGTACAACATAACCAGGATTTAATTTCAATCTATAAACACTGCGGCTCCCTCCTGAAAAAGGAAGGTGAACGCGTAAAAGGAGGCGAAGCCATCGCTCTGGTAGGAAACAGCGGCACACTTAGTACAGGACCGCACCTCCATTTCGAACTTTGGTATAAAGGTCATCCGGTAAATCCCGAAAAATACATCGTATTTTAAGTGATAATAGAAAAATGAATATAGAGACTAACAAAAAGAAAAAACAAATAGCTATCCTAGGTTCAACAGGCTCCATCGGGACACAGGCTCTGCAAGTCATCGAGGAACATCCCGACCTGTACGAAGCCTATGCGCTGACAGCCAACAACCGCGTGGAACTACTGATTGCCCAGGCACGGAAGTTCCAGCCGGAAGTGGTAGTGATAGCCAATGAAGAAAAGTATTCCGAACTGAAAGAAGCATTGAGCGACCTGCCCATCAAAGTGTACGCAGGCACAGACGCTATCTGTCAGATTGTAGAAGCAGGCCCCATCGACATGGTGTTGACAGCCATGGTCGGTTATGCCGGACTAAAACCAACCATCAACGCCATCCGCGCCAAGAAAGCGATTGCGTTGGCCAATAAAGAAACATTGGTAGTAGCGGGTGAACTGATTAATCAGTTGGCACAACAATATCGCACTCCGATTCTGCCGGTAGACTCTGAACACTCTGCTGTTTTTCAGTGTTTAGCAGGAGAAGTGGGCAACCCGATTGAGAAAGTGATATTGACAGCCTCCGGAGGTCCGTTCCGCACTTGCACCTTGGAACAGCTGAAATCCGTCACAAAGACGCAAGCCTTGAAACACCCCAACTGGGAAATGGGAGCAAAAATCACAATCGACTCCGCTTCCATGATGAATAAAGGTTTTGAAGTGATCGAAGCTAAATGGTTGTTCGGTGTGCAGCCCAGCCAGATCGAAGTGGTGGTACATCCGCAATCAGTCATCCACTCGATGGTGCAGTTTGAAGACGGAGCTGTCAAGGCACAACTTGGGATGCCAGATATGCGCCTGCCCATCCAGTACGCATTCTCTTATCCCGACCGTATCAGTTCTTCTTTCGACAGGCTCGATTTCTCCCAATGCACGAACCTGACGTTTGAGCAACCCGATACGAAACGGTTCCGCAACCTGGCACTCGCCTACGAAGCGATGTATCGCGGAGGGAATATGCCCTGTATCGTCAATGCTGCCAATGAAGTAGTGGTAGCCTCTTTCCTGAAAGACGGCATCAGCTTCCTCGGCATGAGCGACGTGATAGAGAAAACAATGGAACGGGCTACCTTCATCGCCAATCCGACATACGATGATTATGTAGCTACGGATGCGGAAGCAAGGAAAATAGCAGCCAGTCTGATATAATCCGCTTCATCCCATTGATGAACAAAGAAAATAAAGAAATTGATTAGTATTAATATAAATTGAAAATAGCCTTTATATCCTCTCTTCGGTAGAGAATTCGTTGAAGGCTTTAAACTGTAAATAGACTATATGGAAACATTTTTGATTCGTGCCCTGCAATTGATTATGAGCTTATCCTTGCTCGTTATCATTCATGAAGGCGGGCATTTTCTTTTTGCCCGTTTGTTTAAGGTGCGTGTAGAAAAATTCTGCCTATTTTTTGACCCTTGGTTCACCCTTTTTAAGTTCAAACCCAAGAAAAGTGACACAGAGTATGCAGTAGGTTGGTTGCCATTGGGCGGTTACGTCAAGATAGCCGGTATGATTGATGAGTCGATGGATACCGAGCAGATGAAACAACCCGAACAACCGTGGGAGTTCCGCTCCAAGCCGGCGTGGCAACGTCTGCTAATCATGGTGGGTGGCGTACTGTTCAACTTCCTGTTGGCACTGTTCATCTACTCCATGATTCTTTTTGCATGGGGCGACCAGTATATAAAGGTACAGGAAGCTCCTCTGGGTATGGAATTCAACGAGACCGCCAAAGCGGTAGGTTTCCAGGACGGTGATATCCTCCTTTCTGCCGACGGTGTTCCTTTCGAACGTTATGACGGCGACATGTTGAGCCAGATTGCCGATGCACGCGAAGTAAGCGTCATCCGTAACGGAGCAAAAGCCTCCGTCTATATCCCGGAAGACCTGATGCAACGCCTTCTGGCAGACAGCGTCCGTTTCGCCTCTTACCGTTTCCCGTACGTTATAGACAGCGTAATGGTGAACTCTCCTGCCGCACAAGCAGGAATCCAGGCAGGTGACAGCATCATCGCCCTGAACGGAACCCCCATCTCTTTCTCCGACTTTAAAGAAGCGATGGCAGAACGTAAGAAAAACGAAGCAACCCTGCTCAAAGACAGCATAGATCCGCGCCTAATCACGCTGACTTATGTGCGTAACGGCGCAACAGACACACTAAGTATGCGTGT
This sequence comes from Bacteroides sp. L008, assembly GCF_040812255.1. Taxonomy (NCBI): domain Bacteria; kingdom Pseudomonadati; phylum Bacteroidota; class Bacteroidia; order Bacteroidales; family Bacteroidaceae; genus Bacteroides; species Bacteroides sp. L008. Next base: position 2,631,400 of record NZ_JBFNXO010000001.1, read on the forward strand.
AGACTCCGCCTACCTGATGGGTGTAACCGCCTGTCTCGTCACAGACCGTCTGCTCCCTATGGTAAAAAAAGAATATGCTTTCTTTGAATCCTTCCCCGCAGGTGTCTCCCTCGGTGTGAAAACCCTGAAAGGCTATGTAGGAAACATGAAATACCTCTTCTCGAAAGAAGGAGCCAAACAGCTGGGCGGCTTCGGAACGATCGGCAGCATCTTCCCCGCTACCTGGGACTGGCATCAGTTCTGGTATATGACAGCCTTCCTTTCCATCATTCTGGCTTTCATGAACATCCTCCCTATCCCCGCATTAGACGGTGGACACGTGCTCTTCCTCTTCTACGAGATGATAGCCCGCCGCAAACCAAGCGACAAGTTTATGGAATACGCCCAGATGACCGGTATGATTCTACTCTTCGGTCTGTTGATATGGGCTAACTTCAATGATATTTTGCGATTCTTCTTCTAGTGAGCGCAACAATAGAAAGTATACACAAAGAATAAGAGGAATATAATTTAGGCACGGATTACACAGATTACACGGTTTTAGTTTAAAAAAGACCGCGAAATCTGTGTAATCCGTGCCTAAATTATATCAATGCAGATGTTTTGACAGCTCTTTTTTTATTGTTGTTTGTCTTTAAATCTTCAACATCTTCTTCTCTCTCTCCAAATCCGTCTCATCCAACTTAGGTGAAGGTACCGTGCACGTTTTGATATAATCCCCCTCCTGACACGTATAATTATAGTACACCTCCAATTCCGGAGTCAATTCCGCCCGCGGAACCAGACACCCTTCCATCTCCAGAAACTGATTAACATCCGTACTATCCGACTGTTTCACCAACACAATACGACGCGCAATCGGATTATGATTGTAGTCCAGACAGAGATAAAGCCCTTTCAGCATATTCGGAAACTCATAATGCGGAAGTTGCAGGTAAATAGTCACCAGCGCAAACTGTGGCAAATCCCTTTCGTTGAACATCAGGTAAGAGTTCTGATGATTACTGATAATCCCGCTCCCCCAATGCACCGACTTATACGCATTAATCATCCCCACTTTCACATACTCATTATTCTCGGAAGCACCAATCATGTACGGCTCGATCTTCAGGCTATCCGTAGAAGACGACAAACTGTAACTAAGATACATACCGCTATAATTATACACCTCCTGCACAGACTCCTTCGCCTCCTTCCCCAGCAACTTGATAAAAGAGTTGCCACTCTCCGCCTCGCTCTGCACGTCCGGCTCCATCTCCTGAAGCAACAGCCTCACCGATCCCACATTATTTAATAAGCGTTTCTTGGAAACATTATTCACCAGCGCCAAAGCCTCATCCAGCGCTTCGTCCGGTGTGCGTGTTTTCAATAAGTCGATATAAGCGGGAAGCACACTCGAATACAAAGCAGACAACACACTCGGAGCCATATCCACCCGGTCGGCAATTTCTTTCATCTTCACCCCGTTGTTGCGCAGGTACTCTATTCTTTTATAAATATCCGTAAGTTCGTCCATGATTTTTCGGTCTGTTAATTGATTCCGTTGCAAAGGAATGACTAAAGTATTATGTTTGTATTGCATGAATATTACATTAATATTTCAGTACACAGAAAGGCACATATATACAATATGATTCATTGAAATTCATTTTTTCACTCGTTCCGGCACCCTACTTTTGCACCGGAAACAAAAAAAATAGCATTATGAATTTCAAAGAAAAACTGTCGCCTTCGGCCCAAAAGAAACTTTCCGATTTACTCTTTATCCTTTATGCGGGAGGAGCGGCACTGCTGTCCTATTCATTAGTCTACGCACTACGCAAACCGTTCACCGCCGCCACATTCGACGGCATGGAACTATTTGGAATGGACTATAAGATAGCCACCAGCATCATCCAGATATTCGGATATATGGTATCCAAGTTTATCGGGATCAAACTTATTTCCGAACTGAAGAGAGAAGGCCGCCTGAAATTCATTCTTGTTTCTATTTTAGTGGCCGAACTCTCTTTGGTTCTTTTCGGATGCCTGCCCCGCCCGTTCAATGTGTTGGCGTTGTTCTTCAACGGACTGTCACTTGGCTGTATGTGGGGAGTCATCTTCAGTTTCCTCGAAGGACGCCGGGTGACGGATCTGCTCGCTTCCCTCTTCGGACTCAGTATCGCAGTCAGTAGCGGCACAGCCAAATCCATCGGACTTTTCGTTGTCGACACCCTGCACGTCAGTGAGTTCTGGATGCCTGCACTGATCGGTGCGGTAGCATTGCCCCTGCTGGCAGGACTGGGCTATATCCTCGATCACCTGCCCAAACCGACTGCCGAAGACAAAGCGCTGCGTGTGGAACGTGTCACCCTCGACAAGCAACAACGTTGGAACCTGTTCCGCAGCTTTGCTCCCGTATTGACACTGCTTTTCTTCGCCAACCTCTTTCTCACCGTTTTACAAGATGTCAAGGAAGACTTTCTGGTGAAAATCATAGACGTCAATGCCGCCGGACTTTCCCCGTGGGTATTCGCCAAAGTGGACGGCGTGGTCACACTGATTATCCTGGCCATTTTCGCCACTCTGGCAGTAATAAAAAGCCATATCAAAGTACTTTCCGTCCTATTAACCCTTGTCATTGCCGGAGCAATCACACTTAGCACTGTAGCATTCAACTATCATACCCTGCAACTTTCTCCGCTCGTTTGGTTATTTATCCAGAGCCTCTGCCTCTATTTTTCCTACTTGAGCTTTCAAACCATTTTCTTCGACCGCTTCATCGCCTGTTTCCGCATCAAGGGAAATGTAGGTTTCTTCATAGCGATGGTCGACTCTATCGGCTACACAGGCACAGTGGTGGTATTGGTAGTGAAAGAATGTTTCAACCCGGATTTGAACTGGCTGGAGTTCTACAATACAATGGCAGGGACAGTAGGAATCGTCTGCACCTTCGCATTTACCTTAGCAATGATTTATCTGACACAAAAATACAGAAAAGGGAAACAGGGTGAAATACGCGGGGACGAATCCTGCCCCGTCCCCTCCCTCGCTTCTTATTAATTTCCGACGAATAAACCAATATTATATAGAAACAAGAATGAAAAAGATTGAATGTATTATTATGGACTGGGCTGGTACAGCCGTTGATTATGGATGTTTTGCCCCCGTGGCTGCTTTTATCGAAGCATTCGCCGAAAAAGGACTGGTGATCGATGTTGTACAGACCCGCAAACCAATGGGACTACCCAAGATTCAACACATCCGCGAACTACTTTCCATGTCTGACGTGAACGAACAGTTTACCGCCCGTTACCAACGCGCCTGGACGGAAGAAGACGTGGTAGAACTGAACCGCCTTTTCGAGAAGCATCTCTTCGCCTCTCTCGAAAACTACACAGACCCTATTCCAGGAGTAATCCCGACTTTGGAGAAGTTACGTGCCGCAGGTATTAAAATAGGATCGACCACCGGCTATACCCGCGAAATGATGGATGTAGTCCTCCCCGCCGCACAGGCAAAAGGATACCACGTGGATTATTGCGCCACTCCCAACCTGCTTCCCGCCGGACGTCCCGCTCCTTACATGATTTTTGAGAACCTGACGAAATTAGCAGTTCCCAGCCTCGACACCGTTATAAAAGTAGGCGACACGATTGCCGATATCCGCGAAGGAGTGAACGCGAAAGTGTATAGTGTAGGCGTGATTCTCGGCAGCAATGAGATGGCACTTACCGAAGCAGAGACAAAATCAATGCCTGCCTCCGAACTCGAAGCCCGCATCGCAGACGTCAAAGAGCGCATGCTTGCCGCAGGAGCTTCTTACGTGATACGCACTATCGAAGAACTTCCCGCACTGATTGAAACGATCAACGCCGGCAACTAACATTCACGCCCGCACCCAACAATCAGAAAAAAACAAAATCATTTATTTATTCATTTCTAAAGAAAACATCATTATGAAACCATATTTGCTATTAACTCCCGGACCTCTAACCACCTCTGAAACAGTAAAAGAAGCCATGATGACCGACTGGTGTACGTGGGACGAAGACTACAACCTCGGCATCGTTCAGGAACTCCGCAAAGACCTGGTTAACATCGCCACTAAAAAACCGGAAGAATACACCTCCATCCTTTTACAGGGAAGCGGAACCTATTGCGTGGAAGCCGTTTTGGGCGCCACCATCACCCCGAAAGACAAACTCCTGATTTGTAGCAACGGAGCCTATGGCGACCGTATGGGCAACATTGCAGAATATTACCACCTCGACTACGACATGCTGGCTTTTGAAGAAACAGAGCAGGTATCAGTTGAATATGTAGACGATTATCTTAGCAATAATTCCGATATCACACATGTCGCTTTCGTTCATTGCGAAACAACGACCGGTATCCTGAATCCGATCAAAGAACTATCCCACATCGTCAAGATGCACGGTAAAAAGCTGATTGTAGACTGTATGAGCAGCTTCGGAGGTATCCCCTTAGATGTAAACGAACTCGGTATCGACTTCCTGATCAGCAGTTCCAACAAGTGTATTCAGGGTGTACCGGGATTCGGATTCATCATCGCCCGCCGTTCGGAATTAAACCATTGCAAAGGAGTGGCACGCTCTCTTTCTCTGGACATCTACGACCAATGGGAAACAATGGAAAAGGGACACGGAAAATGGCGCTTCACTTCACCGACACATGTTGTCCGTGCTTTCAAACAAGCCCTGACGGAATTGATTGAAGAAGGAGGCGTAGAAGCACGTTACCAACGTTACTGCGAAAATCACCGTATTTTGGTGGAAGGTATGCGTGCACTCGGATTCACAACATTACTCGAAGATGACATCCAGTCGCCTATCATCACTTCTTTCCTTTATCCGCATGAAGGATTCGACTTCAAAACATTCTATTATGCACTGAAAAATAAAGGATTCGTGATTTACCCGGGAAAGATTTCAAAAGCAGATACCTTCCGTATCGGCAACATCGGTGATGTGCATCCGGAAGACTTCCGCCGTCTGGTAGAAGTCATACGGGAAACGAAATACTAGAAAGTCAAATCCTTCAAGTTCATCTTGAATGATTACTTACTAATATGTTGTATGATGTTCCTGCGAAGTTCTGAAAGACTTAATCCTCTTTCAGGACTTCATTATTTTCTTTTCAGGGTGGAAGGCTGCGATAGCCTCAAGCTACTGACGATGGCTGCCACAACGGCAAACCCACTCCCCACCATCAGGCAAACAGCCGTGCTCCGGCTATGAGTGACAAAGCTGAAAAGCAATGCAACCAATGTTGTTCCGGTGGTCTGCCCCAACAGGCGGGCCATTCCCAGCATCCCACTGGCCCCTCCCGAACGCTGCGTAGGAGCGGAAGAAATAATCGTGCTATTGTTCGGCGTCTGAAACAATCCGAAGCCCGCACCGCATAACATCAAACGCAGGATAATACTTATATCAGATGATTCGGCAGTCAGGCTGGAAAGCGAGAAAAGTCCGATGGCAAACAGAGCCATCCCGATACTTCCCAAGATACCGGGGTGAATACGCTCCACGAGATACCCTGCCAATGGAGCCGTGACCAACGTAGCCAACGGCCACGGAGTAAGCAAAAGTCCGGTCATCACCTCACTGTGTCCTAAAGTGTTCTGCAGGAAAAAGGGCAGGGAAACCATTGCCGACATTTGAGCGATAAAGGAACAAATGGAAGTCAGGATGGACAACCGGAAAATCGGAATCCGTAACAGGTCGAGTGGTAGTAACGGGGTAGTCTGCGCCAGTTGTCGGCGCACATAGTACGTGCCGACTACTGCCAATACAACCAGTTGGATGAAAAGAAAATCCATTTCCTCGTGATGGGCGAATCCGTCCAGCGTATATATAAGCAGACCGAAGGTTACCGCATTCGCTATGGCGCTGATATAATCAAACTTGCGTTTCGAACGTTCCTCCTGCCTTGGCAGATGTTTGATGCCGAGAAACAATGCGGTAAGTCCCAACGGAACATTAATAGCAAATAACCAGTGCCAGCTGGCAATAGAAAGAATACCGCTCGCCACAGAAGGTCCGGCGGCAGCCGATATGGCAACAACCATCGCATTAATCCCCATTCCCCGCCCAATCTGGCTCTTCGGATAGATATAACGTAGCTGTGCCGTATTCACGCTGGTGATGGCAGAAGCACTGAACCCCTGAAAAATACGGGCGACGGTTAGCGTCCAAAACGAATCGGACAAGGCACAGATCAATGAAGTGATGCAAAACAGCCCGATACCCGAAAGAAAGACTTTCCGGTAACCGATGATTTCACCTAAAGCGGAAAAAGACAATAGCGATATGACGATGGCCAACTGATAGCCGTTGATAATCCAGGTTGTTACTGCGGGAGAAGTCCCAAAATCATGCGAAAGCGTGGGTAGTACGATATTGACGATGTTAATATCCAATACCGACATACAAAGAGCGAATCCGACGGACACCACTGCCCAAATCCGTTTAGGCATCGGCAATCCGTCGGTTTCCTCTATTTTTTGAGTTGGATTTATTGATTGTACCATAAAAACTTATTCTTGTAAGTGTAGTCGTTCCTCCCGGAGGGATTTGTAAAGGTAAACAAAACAATGACAGAGGTGTTTTTGTTTCCTTTGAAAAATAAGTTTTTTTAGTGCAGTTTATTTCAGTTTCAAGATCCGTTGATTGCTGCTTCCCCTGAATTCCAGATACGGAGAGAAAAGAGCCTGCTCGAAGCGTCCGTCCACCAATACGTCTATATAATCAAGGGCAGCGCTCAAGCGGGGGTGTGCCTTGATTTCTTCGTAGCTATATCCTGTATAGCACCACACATTCATCCCCGTCTCCTCTTTCACCCGTTTCAGTAAAGGCAGAAACTCCTCCGGACGGAAGAACGGATCACCACCGGAAAAAGTAACACCGTCCAGCAAAGGATTTGCCTTGATTTCACGGATGATGGACTGTATTTTTTCTTCCGTCAGTTCTTCCCCCGCCCCCGGATTCCAGCTCTCCGGGTTGTGGCAACCGGGACAGTGATGGGAACATCCGGCAAGATAAATAGAGTACCGGATGCCTTCACCATCAACAATCGTTTCAGGATAAGTTCCTAATAAATTCACTTCTTAAATTGAAAATTGAAAGTTGAAAATTAAAAAATTAAAGATAGAAGCCTATTAGTGAGGCCATTTTCAACTCCTTACAGGTGTTTTACGCGGTCTTGTTCTTCTGCCCGCTTGGCAGAGTTCCAAGAACTTAAATCGCCTGTCAGGTAACCGGTTATACGGCGCATACGAAGGATGCTTTCACTCTGGCACACCGGACATTTATCGAAGATAACCCCCTTGTAACCACAGTTATGGCAAGTATCTACCGGGTGGTTGATAGAGCCGTAGCCGATCCCCTCGTCGTGCATCACTTTCACAATCTTGGCGATGGCACGTACATTCTTCTGTGCTTCACCGTCCAGCTCTACATACGTGATATGTCCGCCGCGCGTAATGGCGTGGAACGGAGCTTCACACTTGATTTTCTCAACGATGCTGATCGGTTCTTTCACATCTACGTGGAAAGAGTTGACATAATAGTCGCGGTCTGTCACTCCGGGGATTTTTCCATATTTCCGACGATCCATTTTAGTGAAGCGTCCCGAAAGTCCTTCGGCAGGAGTAGCCAGAACGGAGTAGTTCAGGTTATATTTCTCTTTATATTCGTTTACCACTTTATTCATTTCCATCACAGCTTCATACAACGTGTCCCATGCTTTCTGGTTGTGTCCGTGACCTTGGCCGTAGAGAGCCACCATCGCATTGTGTCCGCCGATAAATCCGATCCCCAGCGTACCGCTGCGCAATGCGTCACCCACCTGTTCGTTCGGGTTCAAATCCCCGCCGCCTTTCCACACATTATTTCCCATCATGAACGGGAACTGACGTGCCAGGGCCGTACGCTGATACTGATAACGCTCGTAAAGCTGATCGGCTACAAGAACCGACATAGTATGTACGGATTCGATGAAAATTTCTTTTGCCTTCTGTTCAATGGCATCCTTGTTGCGTTCATCCTCTATCAGGTTTTCCGCCTTGATGCAGGCTTCGATAGCCAGTCTCGGCATATTCAGCGTAGTGAATGAAAGATTGCCACGGCCTAAAGAAGATTTTTCTCCTGCCACGTTTTCAAAAACACGGGTACGGCAACCCATCGTCGCCAATTCGTAGATGTAACGTTTCGGATCGTCCGCTTTCCATTTCTCGTTTTGGTTGAAAGGTGCATCGAGGAACATGAAGTTCGGGAACAACGCTTTCGCCGTAGTCTGGCAAGCCTTCAACAGCAAGTCGAAGTTGGGAGCTTCGTAACGGTCGGTCATTGCCTCTTCGATGTTTTCCGCTTTCATTGCTTTCTCAAAGTCTTTCTCCGAGTAAGAAACTCCGTCTTTCACCTTGAAAATCTGGATCGGGAATACAGGCACTTCGCCTCTTGTGCCCAATCCTTCAATGGTAGCTTTCAGCAATTCTTCGATCACCATGCGACCTTCTGCAGAAGTGTCGGTACCGTAGTTGATGGAGCTGAATACCACCTGATTACCGCCACGTGAATGCATCGTGTTGAGGTTGTGGATAAATCCTTCCATTGCCTGATGGGTATCTTTGCGGGTCTGCTGATAAGCTTTCTCAACGATACGGGCAAGGTGTTCCTTGTCTATAATGATTTGTAAAGCCACTAAAGCGATGCGCAATGTTTCGCGTTCGGCTTCGGTGGACTTGATAGACGGAAGATATTCTTTAATCAATGTGCGAATGGATTTCTCATCGGCCTGATGTCCGTTTTCCATGGCGACATAGAAATTGATGAACGATGCCAGATGCTTGCGGAAAGATTTGGCCACACCTTTTGCCATGAAGAAATCGAAAGCAGGAATTGCCTGTCCGCCGTGTTGCTCATTCTGGTTCGTCTGGAAGATAATGGTAGCCAGCGTAGCATAACTCTGGATGCTTTGCGGGGTACGGATACTGCCGTTCTTTGTGCGGAAACCGCGTTCAAAGAGGTCGTCCATATCATATTGGATACAGGTTGTCGTCTTTGTCGGATAATAGTCCAAGTCGTGGATGTGAATATCTCCCAACTGGTGTGCTTCGGCAAAACGTTTCGGCAACAAGTATTTATACGTATAATCTTTGGTTACTTCGGAAGCGAACGTCATCATCTGGCCGGCAGGCGTGTGACTGCTCATGTTGGCATTGCTCAAGTTGACATCGTTCTTGTCGATAGCAACGATGCCGTCCATCACTTGCTTCATCTGGGTTTTCTTATCGCGCTCCGTATTCCGCCATTCGCGATAAATAATATATTTCTTCGCTACTTCCGGGCGTACTTTCATCAACGACTTTTCTACTAAATCCTGAATCTCTTCTACGGTAATAGTAGGAGTTGTAAACTGACTGATTACGTTCATAGTGATGTCAGCCACCAACTGCTGCTCATCCTGAAAACCGGTTGCACTGAATGCCTTACTGATTGCATTCTTAATCTTACTGATAGAGAAATCTTCTCTTTTACCATCACGTTTGATGATACAAATTTCCGCGTAGTTCATAACTTTAACTCCCGAAAGCTTATTAAATTAAAAATTGAAAATTGAAAATTAAAAAATTCCGGCAGGTCTTCTGACTTATCTCTCCCTCGCAACACCTTCCCACACCGATGTCGATGCAGTGGCATATTGTGCGGATTCTTAGAGAATTACAGCAGCGGGTACTGTCGCCGATTTACACAGCGTTCCCTCATTGACTAAACCTCTTTTAGCTCCGAAACCGGATACAAAGATAGAAGATTATCTAATAGCTTGGTTAGCTTTTAACATTAAATTTTGGGAAACTTTTCTTTCTCGCTGATATAGAAAGTTTTCCAAAACGGAAAACTTTTTTCTGATTTTAACGCAAGAAGTATTCTGTTTTCATTCATCTTTTTTCCGGAAAACAGACATCTCACAGGACACCTATCCCCTATTGCAGCTACAAAAGTGGGAAATTATTTTCTTTTGTTCTATACAAAATCAAAGAAATATTTCTGCCTTTTAAAAATTACTACTGATTTTTTCTTTTTCACTATGTTTCCGAAAAAGGATTTTCGGAATGCGAAAAAAAGAAAAGGTAAACAGGAACAAAATAGAAAAGAGAGAGAAAATAGAAAAAAAGGGGAAAGAGAGGAAAAAGGAAAGAGAGGAAAGGAAAATAAGAGACAAAAAAGCTGAATATGGGAAGAAGAAGAGAACACCTTATTTATAATATGTATTCCCGTCTCCTCCTTTATTAAAAATAACCACTCACCTTTTTGCAAGCTTCCCCGTATCGCTCCATGTTCTGCTCGGATAAAGGAAAATCTTTAGCAGGAAGGATGGGAATCACTTTCACCGGAAAGTTTTTGGCATCGTAGCAATTGCCACAGACTTGGATAAATGCCTTGCCGTCTACCGGTTGGTAAAAGGGCTGATAGTTTTCGGTTCCTGTGCGCCGGGGTTCGGCAGCTGATAGAAACTCGGCACTGCCTTCGTAGAATCCGCCTTTCTGAAGCCAGTAATTGGTTTGCAGCGACATGGCAAACACATATTCGATGGTGGGATTCTGTGATAAAATCCATTCGATGTGTTCAATTCCTTTCAGAGCTTTATCTTCGGGTATGAAAACCCTCTTTCCTTTGGGGGCAGGTTCCAAGTTATCATTGCACAGATTGGTGATATAGAAATCTTCGGGAGTCATCTGGTTACCCGTTAGTTTGGTGATATAATTAAAAAGGTTGCGCGCCTCTACATTACGGCTGCGTTCACCATGATCTTCGGGAAAGCCACGGAAGTAGTAATCGGCAAACATTACATATTCAGGCACACTCTCCGACCATTGTAAATTAGAGTCTTCACCCACTACCAGCACTTTGGCATTATTTATTGCTTTCCAGTCTTTTGTCCTCATTTTATTCCTTATTTAGTTCAGTGTACAAAAGTAGGATATTCTAATTGGATTTAGGCTGATTATCCGGATTAATTGTTTCTGATGCTTCATTTACTAAAGTTATAAAGGTTTTAAACAAAGCAAGCTGAAACTCAATTAGGTTTCAGCTTGCTGGATATTATATTTTACTTAACTTGTTGGCGCTATTGACTGAATTAAAGTTAATAAACATAGCAAGCACGCACTCTGTAATTCTCTTTATTAGAAGTTGATATATAAGATACACCTCGACCATAGAAAGAAATAGCTGAATCACTGCCAGAATCAGTATTGGAAGTCCAATAGTAATCCTCCCGCACTTCTAAACTTATGGCTGTTCCACCTGCATTGGTAAATTTCGTATTATAAGTTGTTACATTCTCACGCAAAATGCGACCAAATTCCTCCAATTCACCCATAGCGGGCAAATACCATCCTGTACCTTTGGCTACACACCATGCTGCGGCAGGATATTTCGTATCAGCCTCTGCTTGTTCCATTATTATCTTGGTATTTGCGGCACCATCATTATAATCATCTATTGTGAAATAGTGATTCACCGTACTCCACTGTGCGGTAGTCTCATCCAATGATATGACTTTACCATGAACACCTCCATTAGTAGTTTGAAATACTACACCTACAGCTGTGCTTGAATCGTCCGCATCAGGATAATAATCTCCGACATTATAAGCCTTTATGCTCGTTACTTCCACTTTGCAAGTAGCAGTTTTACTTCCATCTTCGGTAGTTACAGTAACGGTTGTTTCACCTGCGGCTTTACCTTCTATTGTACCATCAGTGCCAACAGAAGCAATCTCCGGGTTACTGCTGTTCCATGTGATTTTTTTGTTCGTAGCATTGGCAGGGGCAATAGTAGCAGTGAGCTTTAGCGTTTCACCTATGGCTATGGTTTTGTCTCCCTCAAGCGTAACACCTGTCACGGCAACGCTCTTCACGGTCACGGCGCAAGTAGCAGTCTTAGTAGCATCGGCTGTAGAAGTAACAGTGATAGTTGCAGAACCAGCCTTAACCCCTGTCACTTTTCCAGCTGCATCTACGGTTACAATCTCATCATCACTACTTTCCCACTTTAGAGTTTGAGTAGTAGCGTCAGCAGGTGTGACGGTAGCTATTAAATTCGCTTCGTCACCTACATTGACATCAATTGCGACCTGATTAAGTGTTACACTTTCCACAGCTACTTTCGTACTATATACGATGATACGTGTAGCAGCATGCTCCTGCCCTTTGGTATCAATTACTGCTACTTTCAGTAGGGCAAATTCGTCTTCGGCTACATCGGCAGGGAAGTCGAAGGTAACTACGGCGTTCTCTTTAATCGACTTATCAGCATTGAATGTTGGCTCTTTGAGTGTTACACCCCACGGACTACCGGCTGCGGCACGAGTGGCTTTTACGATAGCTGTCGTCATGCCTTTACTGCTGGTGAGTTCAGCTTTAATAGCTGTGTATTCGTCCTGTTTCAAGTTCAAATCAAGTGTTAGAGTCTTCATCGCTGGGCGCACCATACAGTCAGTAAACTCTTTAAATATCTTCATTTCGCTTGCCATTGGCAGGGTAAATGTTTCACCGTCTTCACCTGCAAGGGTAAAGGTTACCGTGCCTTTGGTTTTGTCTACCGTTACACCGTCTGCGGCAAATACGTCATCGCCTTGTGCACCGTCTGCTCCGGCAGCACCTGCTGAACCTGCTGAACCTGTTTCACCCTTGTCGCCTTTATCACCTGTGGCTTGTACTTTCTTTCCGCTGTTCAACAGCCATTCGCCGTTTACTTTCCAATAAACTTTGCCGTCGGTGTCGGTAGCTACGCTCAATACGGGAGACTGACCGTTTATACCTGCGCTTCCGTCCGCACCTTTATCGCCAGTGGTGCGAATCTTCTTGCCATCGGCGTCGAGCATCCAAGTGGCGGCAGCGGTACCAATCTTTACCGTCCAGTAATACTCTCCTTCGAATTGGTCTACTCCGATCACAGGAGTTACACCGTCCGCTCCTTTGGCTCCGTCCTTGCCGTTGTAGATGGTGATAGCGTCGCTCTTGGAGAAAGTGATAGTGTAACCATTGATCACGGGTGAAACGCCTGTCACGTAGTCTTTCGCCTCCAACGCGGTGACCAATCCTTGCAAAGCGCTGATTTGAGAGTTGACGGTGGCGCACCATGTTTCCAACTTTTCCACTCTTGACTGAAGATCGCTAATGTCCTGCTTTAATTCGGTGTCGTCATAGTCTTTTGAACAACCAAATACTGCCATTGCCGTAACCAGCAGTAAGGCGTAATGTCTGAATTTCTTCATTGTTTTGTTGCTTTAGTTAATAATTTGAGTACGTCCCGTTACTTCGTAGGTAACGGAAAAACCTTTGTTTACGCCTGTTGAAAGGTTAATGATACATGGAAAATAAAAAATAGTAATCAAACTCTCCGCCCCTGCTTTTCAGGAGAATGGTAGGGGGAGAATGTCTTTTGCAAATTTTAGATGTCGATGAAGCTCTAATGCAAAGAAGTGATATGTTTTGCTTGTGTTATTTCCCTTTTGAAACTATTTGTTAGAAATAATGTTTGTTTCTGTTTGCGTATTTTAATAAATATGCATACTTTTGCTGCATATTCAAAATCCCGTTACCTACGAAGTAACGTTCTATTTGTCAAGCAATTGCTTTTCCTATCGACTGCTCTACGAAATCAATAATCCTCCTGTTCGCATCATCTATTTTCTTACTGTGGAATGGCTTCAGGTAGGTTTCTGTTACCGTGATAGACGAATGTCCCATCGCTTCGGAGATCACTCCCGGATGGATTTCGCAATAATAAGCAGTCGTAGCCCACGTATGGCGTGCGGTATAAGAACTTAGCCTGCCTTTGATTCCCAACAGTTCACCCAATAAAGCCAACTGGTGATTGAATCCCCGCAATGCCAACTGATATTCCCGGTATGCCTCTTCCGTTCCCTCACCACTCCGCAGGATGGGAAACAGATAGGGAGAAGCGACATCCCGATTCATATACCGCTGCAACAAGAACATCGCTTCCGTTGTCAATGTTACGGACAATGTGCGGCCTGTCTTCCTGCGTCGATACGTGATAACATTCTCCTTCAAATCACTCTTGCGTAGATAAGCCAGATCGACGAATGGCAATCCACGGAGCAGGAACATCAGGATAAACCAATCCTGTGCGGTGCGCATGGCAGTAGTGGCGGAGGATTGTGTCGCCAGACGGGTGAACACTTTCTTCATGTCCTCATTATCCAATGCCCGCTGACGATCCGCCCTCGTACCCGTGTAAACCGAACGGAATAAATGAGGCACATACGTCGCTTTCCGTTGGCTGACCGCACGATTATAGACCGCCCGCAAGGTGCGCAGATAAGTAGACACCGTGTTCCAACTGCATCCACGTTCCCGCAGACTGTTTTCGAAACGCTTCAACCATTCGGGCGTCAGTTGCCGGAACTGCATTTTGTCCGAACCCAGAAAGGTGCGGATTGCATTCAAGCTGCTCCGGTACACATGGGCAGTCCCTAAATTCCCCCTTCGCTGCAACTCGGCAGCGATTTCTTTCATAAACGAAATCAAATCTTCTTTCTTCATCAACTTTTTTTAATAATTATTATTTACTGTTTGAACAGTCGAATTTATTCGACAAAACAAAACTACAAATAGATTTTGACACGCATAATTTACGTCCTAAAAAATCAATTTATTTTATAGTTGTAAATCAATTCCTTTTCATACTTTTGCGGGAAATTAAACCGACAAAACAGGTTTGATATACAATTTAATTTTTTTATAATGAAAGAAGACAAAACAGTTACGGAAATCTACATCATCAATGGTTTCAAGCCATTCTCGCAATTTGCAATGGAGTACTTTCCGTGTCCTTCGGGCGTTACCGCGTCCAGAAGAAGAATGCGTGAAAAGATTGACCAGAATCTGTCACTCACTGCCGAGCTGCAAGTTGCCGGCTACACCGAACACACCACCTACCTGACTCCGAAGATGCAGGAGATCATCGTTCAGTGTTGGGGGCCTCCCAAAATTGTGATGGCAATCGTCTATCCGAACGGACCCGAAGAAATGAAACATTAATCTTCAAAAATAGGAAAATCGAACTATATATTTATAATAATTCAGGATAGTGTTTCAAGGGGTCTTTTCAAAGTGGGTGTAACCATCTACCACATAGCGAGTTATCTGCTTCTCAAAAGTGTTTCGCAATGCGTTCAGGAAAAAGACGCTTTTTTTATCCTCTAAATGGAGGCTCTAAACCCGTGCGGAAGAGCCTCCGTTTGATACATTCAGAGGCTCCGTTTCAAGCAAACGGAGCCTCTGTTTTTTATTTTTGTTTCTTTCTGTCTCTAATTCTTTCTGCTTATCCAGACACTCCCCAAAAAAGTTATTAATGTACTTACGTGACTGTTTAGAACCAAACTCGACCGAAAAGAATCGATAGTTTGGGAAACTTCCGGTTCATGGAGTATTTTTGTTGAAAATTTCAAAAAGGAACAAATATGCAAAATGTAAATCCACAACAAATGGTCGGAAACGATTATAGACAAACTTCGACATACGTTTTCACAATATTTCATGATAATAACATCTTGAATATTTTTCTGTTTTTATTTCAATTTATCAAATACACAAATAAGAAAAAGTCAAACTCTATCTTTCACACTTTACAGATTCATGATGTCATAAGAACAGAAAACATGATTGCTCAAATCTTAATCTTTTTCAATTATGAACGTTTTAGTGGAACGCTATCAGCGCAGAAAAACACTAAACGAAGAACAGGAGTAACAAATAAAAAAACAAGGAACCTTTTTATTTTTACTGCAAAAGGGATGGAAAACCAAGAATTATCGTACCTTTGTAGTACGAAGAAAAAGCCTCTTTTTTATGTATAAAGAGAAACGTCTCTTTGCAAAACATAAAAAGAAGCGATCCAAAACAATGAGTAAATTTATCAATCCGTTCACCGACTACGGATTCAAACTAATATTCGGCAGAGAAGTGTCTAAGGATTTATTAATCGAATTTCTGAACGACCTGCTCGAAGGTGAACGAGTGATAACGGACTTACAGTTTTTGAATAATGAGCAATTGCCGCTCTATCCGGAAGGACGAGGTATTATCTATGATGTATATTGCACCACGGACACAGGCGAAAGAATCATCGTTGAAATGCAGAACCGTATGCAAAGCAACTTCAAAGAACGCTCGATTTATTATTTATCGCGTGCCATCGTCAATCAAGGAAGGGTAGGCAATGAATGGAAGTTTGAAATAAAAGCCGTATACGGAGTTTTCTTGATGAATTTCATTATCGACAAGAACATAAAACTCCGCACGGATGTTATTCTAAGTGACAGGGAAACAGGAGAACTCTTCTCGGATAAGTTCCGGGAAATCTTTATCGCTCTCCCTCTCTTCAACAAAAACGAAGAGGAATGCGAAACGAATTTTGAACGTTGGATTTATATATTAAATAATATGGAAACTTTAAAACGCATGCCGTTCAAGGCACGAAAAGCTGTCTTCGAGAAATTGGAAGATATCGCTGATGTGGCTTCTATGTCTCCGGAAGACAGGGAGCGATACGACAATAGCGTCAAAGTGTACCGAGATTATTTGGTGACAATGGATGCAGCTGAACAAAAAGGAATAAAAGAAGGGTTGGAAAAAGGTATAGAGAAAGGAATGAAAGAAGGTACACAAAGAGCCCAGCTGAAAATAGCCCGGAACATGAAAGCCAAAGGGATAGACAATGAGTCTATCGCCGAATGTACCGATTTACCTTTAAGCATAATCGAAGGATTATAAAGTAATCGGATTCATAAAGGCACTATTTACCAACCAACCGTTTACGAACGAAGAAAATAAAAGAGGTGAGCTCCCTTTACAGGGTAGCCCACCTCTTTCTCTTCATACACAAACATTCAAATTATCAGGTTTCAGGTGTTCGTCAATATAACGGATGCCGTCCATCTTAAAAAGCCCCCGCAGAAGCGTATAGTTCAACATACGCTGCACCAGGTACGGAGTACCTTGCAAACTGCTCTGGTAGATGACCTCCTGCAAATCCGGTGCAAAGCGGTCGGGATCGACTCCGGGAAGCAGATAACCGCAAATCCTGCAATGCGTCAAGACATCAATCAACTGCTGCAACCAGAAAGCCTCCTCCCGCTCGAAAGCAGCACGGTATTCCCTGTCGGCGGCAATATCGAGCAACAACTTTTTTCCCAACGAATGAAGCAGGGTGAGATAGCCGTCCACTGTGATGAAAAGCGCCTCCATACACGAGCTGTCCATCCGTATCTGTTGTTGCTCGATCCGGCTTCTGATTCCTTTGGCAAAATCAGAAAGACAGATACGGAACAGGCTCGTTTTGCTAGGAAAGAGCTTGTAAAGCGTCCGCTTCGACATCTTCATTCCCCTGGCTATATCATCCATCGTCAACCCGTCGGCACCATGCAGGTACATTTCCCGTTTGGTGTAGTCGAGTATCCGGCAACGCAGTGTTTCTGGATTCATACATACCTCCCTACATACGGCCGCCACCCAATGCCTGATACAAAGTGATCACGCCCTGAATTTCGGTAAAGCGGTTCGCCACTTGCGACAGTTGCGCATTGAGCAATGTCTGTTGGGCGGTCAGTACTTCCAGATAAGTGGTGTTGCCATGTTTCATCAAGAGGCTTGTGCTCTTGGCTGCCGTTTGCAGGGAAGCCACCTGTTTGTCGTAGTAGTCGGCTTTCTCGCGGGCAGTCTGGTACTGCACCAGTGCCTCGTTCACTTCCACGCCGGCATTCAGCAAGGCCTGTTCGAAACTAAGGCGGGCTTCCTCCTGTTGGGCTTTCGCTATTTTCAGTTGGGCGATATTCACTCCTTTATTAAACAAAGGCTGCGTCAGGGAAGCCACGGCAGAGGCCAGAAACTTACCCGGGTTGACAATCATGCTCCCGCCACTGTTGGTCCATCCTGCACTGCCGCTCAACGTGATGGAAGGATAGAAAGCGGCACGGGCGGCATTCGTTGTATAGAAAGCCTGTGCCAACGAAAATTCTGCGCTACGCACATCAGGACGGTTGGCAAGCATCTGCAAGGGAACACCCACGGAGAAGTTTTCCGGCAACTGCTGATTTCCCAGTTTGCCGCGCTGTATTTTGTGGGGAGTTTCTGCCAGTAAAAGTGCCAGTGAGTTTTCCGCCTGATTGATTTGCTCTTTCAGGTCGAGCACGGTGGTACATATATTGAAGTAGGTAGCCTCCGTCTGCGCCAGTCCCGCTTCATTCACCATCCCGGCCTTTTTCATGGCACGGGTGGCATTCACACTTTCTTTCCAAGCAGCTTCGGTAGCCACAGCTATCTCATACTGCGAATCGAGCATCAACAACGTGTAATACGTGTTGGCAACAGATGCTACCAACTGCGTCTTGACAGCCTGTTCATATTCCTTGCTCTGTTCGTAGGCAGCTTTCGCGCGACGCTTCGCTGTTGTCACCTTTCCAAAAATATCCAGTTCCCACGAAGCAGTCACGGGCAGCGAATAAGTTTGTGTAGCCTTTCCACGGTCGAAGCTGCTGGCAGCTCCTTCCGGCGAAAGAAACAAAGAAGGCAGATAAGACAGTTTGGACGTCAGCAGCGTGGCTTCCGCTTCTTTCACACGCAAATGGGCAGTCTGCATATCGGTGTTGCGCAAGAGTGCCGAGTCCACCAAATTCTGCAGATAAGGGTCGGTAAAGACCTCCCGCCACGAGAGGTTGCCGAAGTTTGCCGTATCGGCGGCAGCAACGGACCCGCTGCCGTAAAGTCCTTCGGGAACTTCCGATACCGGTTTGTATTTATTGTAGATACCGCAACTGCTCAATATAAGCGTTGCTGCGGACAGAATGATTATTTTTCTCATTGGTTCTTATTTTAATTCAGGAACGGATTATTTCGGTTTTATTTTAATTAGGCACGGATTACGCGGATTACACGGTTTTAAAAGATTGCGCAGCCAAAACTGTGTAATCCGTGTAATCCGTGCCTAAAGCCTTTAATTATTAGTTATCCTTTTCCAGCTTTAGATTTTTCTTCCTCGCTCACTTTGATTTCTTCTTCAATCTGCCAGTCATGCGTCGGCCTGCTCTGCACGGGACGCAAACGTTCCTGCAACCACTGGAAAGCGATAAACAAAGTAGGCACGATGAAGAGCAACGCCAGTGTACCGATGGTCATACCGCCTACTACACCCGTACCCAATGAACGGTTACCGTTGGCTCCTACTCCACTTGACATCATCAGCGGGAACAGACCGAAAATCATCGTCAACGCCGTCATCAAAATCGGACGCAGACGGGCTTTAGCCGCACTGACCGCAGAAGCAATCAGCCCCATGCCTGCTTTACGACGTTCAGCAGCATATTCCGTCAGCAAAATAGCCGTCTTCGCCAGCAGACCGATCAACATAATCAAACCTGTCTGCAGATAAATATTATTCTCCAGTCCGAACATCCGGGCGAAAAGGAAGCTACCCATCAATCCGCAAGGCACACTCAAAAGAACAGCGAACGGAATAATGAAGCTCTCGTAGAGCGCACTCAAAATAAGGTAAATCATCAGGAAGCAGATACCGAAGATAATCACTGTCGTACCGCTTTGCTGGTTTTCCTCACGGGTGATACCTCCGTAATCATAGCCGTAACCTTTCGGAAGAGACTGTTCGGCAGTTTCCTGCACAGCCTTGATGGCGTCTCCCGTACTATATCCGTCGGCCGGCATCGCATTTACCGCAATGGAGTTGTACATATTGAAACGGCTCAATGATTCCGCACCGTAGCTACGGGTCAGCGTAACGAACTGGCTCAACGGCGCCATCTCTCCATTCGACATACGCACAAAAGCATTATCGAGCGAAGTTTCGTCCAAGCGGAACACCGGATCGGCCTGAATCATGACACGGTACACTTTAGAGAAGCGGTTGAAATTGGACACATACTGCCCACCGTAATAACCGGACAGCGTACTCAACACAGCGTCGGGCGTGATACCTGCACGCTTACATTTAGCTGCATCCACCTCTACCGTCCACTGCGGATAGCGCACATCGAATGTCGAATAAGCCATCGAGATTTCAGGCCGCTGATTCAAGGCTCCCAAATATTGTTGGGTAGTGGTGAAGAACTCTTTCACATCACCGCCCATCTTATCCTGCATATGAAGTTCGAGTGCATTACCCATACCGTATCCCGGAATCATACCCGGAGAGATGGCGAACACACTGGCATCCTTTATATCAGCCGTACGCGCATATACCTGACCGATCACCGACTGCACATTGTCCTCATCCTCCGGACGTTCGTCCCACGGTTTCAATTTGAGAATCAACATACCGAACGAACTACCCTGTCCTGCCAGCAATCCGTAACCCGCCACTTTCTGCACGTGTTTCAGTTGAGGTATTTCCATCAAGCGTTTTTCAATACGCCCCATCACTTCATTCGTTGTTGCCAGCGAACTGCCTGCCGCCGTACTCACATTAACAAAAACAACCCCTTGATCCTCGTCGGGTACCAGACTGGTCTTTGTGATATTCATCAGGAACACAAGCAACACTACGGAACAAGCCAGCAAAGACCATGTCAGCCATCTGCGCTTGATAAAGAACAATACAATCGTCTTATATTTATCCACCATCACATCGAAAGCCGAATTGAAAGCCTTACGGAAACGTGCCGCAAAGTTGTTCTTCTGCGTTCCGTCTTCATTAATATAAGGTTTCAGCAGCAGTGCACACAAAGCCGGACTCAAAGTCAACGCATTGACTGCGGAAATACCCACCGCAACCGCCATCGTCAGACCGAACTGCGTATAGAACGTACCGGAAGTGCCGCCCATGAAGGACACCGGAATAAACACCGCCATAAACACCAGCGAAGAGGTGACAACGGCATTACTGATTCCTTTCATAGCGTCGATACTTGCCATATACGATGACCTATAGCCCACATCGAACCGCGCCTGCACCGCCTCGACGACAATAATGGCATCATCCACCACCGTACCGATAACGAGCACCAACGCAAACAAAGTCAATAGGTTGATACTGAATCCGGCTATCGCCATGAAAGCAAACGTGCCCACCAGCGAAACTACAATTCCAACCAGCGGAATCAACGTAGAACGAAAGTCCTGCAAAAAGACGTACACCACAAGGATAACCAATATGATAGCCTCAATCAATGTCTTCACTACCTCATGAATGGAAGCGAACAGGAAGTCGTTGGAGCTCATCATCTGCGTCAGTTCCACTCCTTTCGGAAGCTCCTTGCGCGCCTCGTCGAGAAATTTGTCAATGTTCCGGTTTACTTCGGTCGCATTGGAACCCGCAGTCTGGAACACCATGCAGGATATACCCGGATGACCATCCATACCACCATGGTAAGCATAGCTGTCCTGTCCCAGTTGTATATCGGCAATATCCTTCAGTTTCAAAACCTCACCATTATCGGTAGAACGGATAACGATATCCCCGAATTCTTCAGGAGTAATCAAACGTCCCTTGTATTTCATCGTATACTGATACGTTTCATTGGAGTTCTCACCGAACGAACCGGTAGCCGATTCGATATTCTGCTCGGCAAGCACACCGGTAATATCAGACGGAATCAGTTTATACTGCGCCATCACATCCGGCTTCATCCAAACACGCATACTATATTCACCGCCCATAATCATCATATCGCCCACACCGGAGATACGAAGGATTTGAGGTTTCAGGTTGATGCTGATATAGTTGGACAGGAAGTTCTCGTCGTAACTCTCGTCCGGACTGGACAGGGAGAACATCTGCAAAATACTCGTCTGACGCTTGGAAGTGGTCACACCGACTTGGGTTACCTCCGCCGGAAGCTGCCCCGTAGCGCGCGATACACGGTTCTGCACATTGACAGCCGCCATATCGGGGTCTGTGCCCTGCTTAAAATAGACGGTGATGCTCACCGAACCGGCATTGGTGGCGGAAGAAGTCATGTAGGTCATGTCTTCCACTCCGTTGATCGCCTCTTCCAAAGGCGCAATAACACTCTTCTGCAATGTTTCCGCACTGGCGCCATAATAGGTGGTACTCACCATAATGGTAGGCGGAGCAATATCAGGATACTGCTCAACGGGCAGAGTGAACAGCCCGATGATACCCACTACGACAATCGTGATAGAGATGACTGCCGATAATACGGGGCGTTCAATAAAGGTTCTTAAATTCATGAATGATTCCTCCTTGGTTTAATTTTCAGTAGTAGTTACCGGAGATGATGAAGCCTGGTCTGCTTGTGCTGCATCTGCCTGTGCTGCATCTGCTTGTGCTGCCGAAGCTGATGATGCCGTCTTTGCCTTGATAGGAGTGCCTTCACGAAGTAAACCTACTCCTTCTGCTACAATCACATCTCCCGGTGCCAACCCTTCATCTACAATAAATTCACGGCCGCCATTGATGCGGGTCACTTGTACCTGACTCGATTGCGCCTTGCCGTCCACTACTTTATACACATATCTCTTATCTTGTATTTCGAAAGTGGCAGCCTGTGGAATGGTCAGTGCACCTGTTTTTTGAACAGGAACAATCACGTTCCCCGCACCACCGCTATGCAATAACCCTTCCTTGTTCGGGAAAACTGCACGTAGGCTGACCGTACCCGTCGAACGGTCGATCACTCCACTGATAGATTCAATCTGTCCCCGTTCGGAATAGGCTGATTTATCATTCAGTTGCAGGTCGATAGCAGGCATATTTTTCAGTGCTTCCTCTTTAGAACCATATTGACGGATCAGTCCCAGTAATTGGTTTTCCGTCATGGAGAAGTAGACGTACATATCCGAATTGTCGGAAACGGTAGTCAACGGCTGGGCAAGAGCGGAACTTACCAAAGCTCCTACACGGTAAGGCAACGTGCCTACCACTCCGTCGGCCGGACTTTTCACAACCGTATAAGAAAGATTATTGCGGGCGCTCACTTCCTGCGCCTTGGCCTGTGCCAACTGTGCTTTGGCAGCCAACAGGGAGTTTTTTGCCGTACTCAAATCGAAAGAGGAAACTACATTCTCTTTATACAGTTCCTCTTTACTGTCATACGTCAGTTGCGCCGTAGCCAGAGAGGCTTTGGCTGATTCAACGTTTGCCACTGCCGTCTGCAAAGCAGCTTCATACGGCACTTGGTCGATGATGAACAATGTCTGTCCGTTCTTTACGCGCTGGCCTTCCGTCACGCAGACTTTAGTCAGCGTACCACTTACCTGGGGATAAATATCAATATCCTGACGTCCGCGGATGGTCGCCGAGTAGGTGCTCGAAATCATCCGGTCGACCGGAGAAACGGTCATCACTTCGTATTCTGTTTCCATTTGTGCCGGAGGAGCTTGTTTACAGCCCGTAGCAACTACCACACAGCAGAGCAACAATAGCCCTTGCTTCACTTTACATACCTTTTTACTCATTTTCTGTTACCTATTAAATATTTTTGAACGCGGCAAAGGTAGACTGTTTTCTTCATTGAAAACTGGACATAGTGTATTCAGTTTTGTTCATTTTTGGAACATTAAAACCGATATTTAGTGAAAAAGTCCTATTTTTGTACCCAAAATAAGAAGAACAATGGAACAAAAAAACTCTAACCTAGCCATCCTCCGTGAACCGTTCGTTGCCGGAATGGACGAAAACCTGTCGCCAATTATGCATCGCCTGTGGAAACTGGAAGGGGGTGCCATCTATTTTTGCAGAAGCGGGTGGGCCCATGTCACGATCGACTTGAAGGACTATGAAATAGTAGAAAATACTCAAATCGTGCTTTTGCCGGGAACGATTATCCGTATCAACGGCAGCAGCAGCGATTTCACTGCTTCTTTCTTCGGATTTCCCAAAGAAATGTTTCGCGAAGCCTGCCTGCGGTTCGAACCGATTTTCTTCCGGTTCATGAAAGAAAAACCATGCTATAAACTACCGGAAGAAAATACCGGAGCCATCAACAGCTTGATACATGCCGCAATGGTCATATACAACGACCGTGAAAACCGCTTCCGTAACCAGATTGCCAAAAATCACCTCCAATCGTTTATGCTGAATATCTATGATAAGTGCTACCGCCACTTCGACCGTCAGGAAATTGAAGGAGGAAGCCGGCAGGATGAAATCTTCAAGAATTTCATCGCACTGGTACACGAAAACTGCATTTCTCAACGAGAAGTGACTTTCTATGCCAACAAACTGTGCATCTCCACCAAATACCTGACAGGTATCTGCAAAAGCGTGACGCGCGACTCCGCCAAAAAGATTATTGACGACTTTGCCATCCTCGAAATCAAAGTATTGCTCCAATCCACCGAACTGACCATTCAGGAGATAGCCGACCAACTTGGTTTTCCCGACCAGTCGTATTTGGGGAGGTACTTCAAGCGGCACGAGGGGATGTCGCCGAAGGAATATCAGAGTAAGTATTCCATGTAATAATCTCCCGCAACATCCTCTTATATCATCAAACTCGGATTCTTTAATTAGTGTTTACGACACAACACAGATTGTTAACAGATCTGTAATACTATCTTAATCTGCCTTGTATTCCTTTGCACCGTGAAACAAAACACTGGTGTGAATAACTTTATTGCATTTAATAAATTAAAAGAAGCAAGGTAAAAGATTATGAAAAGAAACAAATGGCTGCTTTCTCTGTCGATTGGGCTCTTGTGCTGTGGCTCTGTATACGCACAGACAACAGTGAAAGGAAAAATAACGAGTGAAGATGGAGAACCGTTAATCGGGGCTACCGTAGCTGTGAAAAATTCGACAGACGGCACGGTGACCGACATTGATGGAAACTACTCCCTGAAGACTAAAAAAATATTGACTCAAAAGGATTTGCTTGTATTCAGTTATGTAGGATATAAAACGCTACAGAAGAACTATGCAGGCAACACGATGAATGTTAAACTGGCAGAAGAGTCGCAACAACTGAATGATGTGGTGGTGACTGCCTTGGGGATTAAACGTGAAGAAAAAGGATTGGGATATGCCACGGAAACCGTGAAAGGGGATATGATTACGAGCGCCCTGCCCACCAACTGGTCGACGGCACTGAACGGTAAGGTAGCCGGATTGAGTGTTATCTCTTCCGGTGGCCCGCTCAATTCGAGCCGTATCTCGCTGCGGGGGGACGTCTCGCTGAACCAGAACGGAAATGACGCATTGGTGGTAGTGGACGGTGTACCGATGAGTAGTCCGATGACCAATCCGGGTGTTGCCTACGGTGCAGGTTCAAACAGCGAACTTTCCGTGGACTATGGTAACGGATTCTCCGACATCAATCCGGATGATATCGAAAGCATCCAAGTATTAAAAGGAGCCAGTGCGACAGCCTTGTACGGTACGCGTGCAGCCAATGGCGTGATTATGGTGACTACCAAATCGGGAGCGGGTGCACCCAAAGGTATCGGTGTGTCTTACAGCGGTAATTTCAGTATTGACGATGTGATGAGATGGCCCGATTACCAGTATGAATTCGGACAGGGATTGCCGAGTAATATCGGTCCGGCAGGTTCTATCTACGAAGGCCAGCCCTATTACTCTTACGGGAAAGCGGAAGACGGCAGTTACGCAAGCACCAGCGGAACCAGTAGCGCCTACGGAGCACGCTTCGACGCCAACAGGTTGTTCTACCAATATGACCCTGTGACACAGGATCGTGCTTCTGTAGCCACTCCCTGGGTAGCGTACAAAAACAACCGCAAAGATTTGTTCCAAACGGGATATACCCTGACCAACTCGGTAGCCTTGACCGGAAAATCCGACCGGGGCAGCGTGCGGGCGTCCATCACCCACACCAAGAACGAATGGATTCTCCCCAATACAGGTTTCCAGCGTATCACTGCCATGATTTCCGCCCAACAGCAGATTTCGAGGGCACTGCGCATTAATTTCAAGTCGAGTTATACGTACCGCAAGCTCAACAACACGCCTGCACTGGGATATAACAGTAATTCTATCTCCTACTTCCTTATCTTCCAGAATCCGAATGTCAACCTCGACTGGTTGCGTCCGATGTGGCGTACCGGACAGGAAAATGTGAAACAGCTCCAACCGTACAGCTCATTTATCGGAAACCCGTATGTCATTCTGTACGAATCTGAAAATCCTTCGGAGAAACACAGTAATGTATCATCCGTTTCTGCCAATCTGCGCATCAACAGTAAATTCGATTTCATGATCCGGTCCGGTATCCAGTTGTCAGCAGACCAACGCGAACAGCATCGTCCTATCAGTGACGTGGTTTTCGGAAACGGATTTTTCAAGAAGCAGAATGTGTTCGATTATGAATTAAACAGCGATGCTTTATTTACTTACCATGATTCATTCGCCAACGGATTGCGTGTCAACGCTTCGGCAGGTGGAAACATGATGCAACAAAGCTACGATATGTTGGCTGCCTCGGTGGTAGGATTGATTACGCCGGGAGTATACAAACTGGCAAACGGCGTTTCCAACCCGAACGTGCAGACGGTTATCAAAAAGAAAGCGTTGAACAGTCTTTATTTCACGGCCAATTTCTCGTATAAGGATAAACTGTTTCTCGATGTCACCGGGCGCAATGACTGGTCGTCTACCCTGCCGAAAAGCAACCGTTCTTTCTTCTATCCGTCGGTCAGCGTCAGTGCAGTGATGAACGAGTGGTTCACGTTGCCGGAACAGATCAGTCTGTTGAAAGTGAGAGGTTCGCTGGCACAGGTCGGCAACGACACAGACCCTTACAAGACATCGCCCTATTATGGCACGAGCGATTTTCCCGGATCGGCCATCGTATCTTCTACGCTCTATAATCAGGATTTCAAACCGGAGATTTCGACTAATTACGAAACGGGATTCGACTTCCGTATGTTTCACAACCGCATCGGACTCGATTTCACGTTCTACTATAACCGCACCAAAAACCAGATTCTGGATGCTCCGATGGACCCGACCACAGGTTACAGCAAAGCTACCATCAATTCGGGATGTGTCCGCAACCGCGGTTACGAAATCCAGTTGGACGTTACTCCGGTAGTCAGCAGGGATTTCCGCTGGAACGCTACTTTCACTTGGTCTAAGAACGAGAACCGGATTCTCTCACTGGCGGAAGGGGCGGATGAGAACCAGTTAATCAGCAGTATCGGTAGTGTATCTATCATCGGACGTGTGGGTGGAACCACGGGCGACCTCTGGGGATATAAACTGGTACGCGACCCGGAAGGAAATGTGGTCATCAACGACAACGGATTGCCCGAACGTTCGGGAGAGATCGAATACGTCGGCACGGCCTATCCGAAATGGAAAGCCGGACTGTACAACGAATTTTCTTACAAGAACTTCACGCTTAGCGTCCTGCTCGACGGACAGGTGGGAGGTAAAATGTACTCGCACTCGCACCACAAAATGACGGAACAGGGAAAACTGCAACATACCCTGAACGGACGTCTGCCGGGAACGGAATTTTATATGTCGAAAGACGACCCGCGCATCGCTGCCGCCGGACTTTCACCACAAGACGGGATGTACATGATTGCCCCGGGAACGGTGAAGAACGATGACGGAACTTACTCGCCAAACACCAAAGTGGTGACCGTGGAAAGTTATTATAAGGAATACTACCGGATGGCAAATGTGGAAACTAACACGTTCGACACTTCATTCCTCAAGCTGCGCGAAATGAGACTGGAGTACAAGTTGCCGAACAGTACACTGAAGAAAACACCGTTCAGCAAAGCATCGGTGGCACTCTACGCACGCAACCTATTCTGTATCACCGACTATCCTCTGTTCGACCCCGAATCTGCCGCCCTCAACGGAAGTTCGATGGTGACCGGTGTGGAGACGGGCTCACTGCCTACGGCACGCACTTTCGGACTGAATATTAACGTATCTTTTTAAACACTGACTTATGAAAACCTGTAAACTTTTCAAAAATATAGTATGGGGAATGACTTTGTGCGGAGCTCTCTGCACGACTTCCTGCACCAGCTTCGACGAACTCAATACAGACCCCACCCGCATGGATGAGGTGAATCCCGGCACTCTGCTCAACCCGATTTTATACGAAACATCGGTCTACAACTGGAAACGCTACAACAGCTATACCTACGACCTGATGCAATGTGCCGTATCTACCAGCAGCACCAACGGTGTGGGATGGTGGTATATGACGGACAGCGAAGGAGACGGCACATGGACTACTTATTATAAATGGATCAACAACGCCAAAGAGATGATGCGCCTCACCGGAAAATTGCCGGAAGCCTCCAAACAACCCAACTACGATGCTATATCGCTGACTTTACAATGTTGGCTATACCAGATTCTAACGGATGCCTTCGGTGATATTCCGATGAGCGAAGCCTGCTCCGCCGACAAGGGAATACTCGCACCGAAGTTCGACACCCAGCAGCAGGTGTACCAACAGATTATCGATAATCTGAAGACTGCCAACGAATTATTCGACAAAGCTAACGGGTTGATCTACAACCAATCGGGCGAAATGTTGTACAAGACGTCCAAAGGAGATGCAACCGGTATTCTGAAATGGAAGAAGTTCTGCAACTCACTCCGTCTGCGTGCACTGCTGCGGGTGATCGACGTGCCGGAATTCAACGCGAAACAGGAACTGCGTACCATGCTGACCGATCCCGCCACTTATCCGGTATTCGAATCGAACGATGATGCCGCCCTGCTTGCCATCAGCGGAACTTATCCGGAGGAAGCTCCGCTCACCCGTCCGCAGGATTTCACTTCTTATGTTCAGATTTCCGAGTTCTTTGTCAATCTGCTGAAAGGTTGGAACGATCCTCGTCTGCAGGTGTATGCAACACAGGTCACTCTCCCCGACCAGACTAAAGATTATGTGGGTTTGCCCAGCGGTTATCAGACGTTGCCTTCAACCACAGCTTCGGGGCTGAATCAGGAAATGGCGAAGGCGCCTATGAAACTTGCCATGATGCCTTATGCCGAAGTGGAATTCATCAAAGCGGAATTACTGAAAAAAGGAGTGATCGACGGAGGAAGCAACGCTGCCAAAGAGGCTTATCAGAAGGGAGTGCAGGCGGCTATCGAACAGTGGGGACAGAAAATGCCTGACCATTATTTTGAAAATCCGGAAGCTGCTTATGATGATACGCTTGAACGAATCATGAACCAGAAGTTTGTCGCACTGTTCTTTTGCGATTATCAGCAGTGGTTTGAATATAACCGTACCGGTTTTCCTGTGTTACCTGTGGGACCCGGCATCGCAAATGCTAATAACAAAATGCCGAAACGCTTTAAATATCCGTCTGCTCTGCAGCGTACTAACCTGAAGAATTATCAGGCGGCTAAAGCGAACATGGGAGGCGATGACTTCCATATTCGGCTGATGTGGCAGCAATAAATGAATGTGTCGGTCACCAAGATTACGGCAATAATCATCATTTCAATCAATCTTTAAAATTCAATGAATATGAAAAGAATAATCAGTATGGCTGTTGTGTTAGTTATAACGATGGCAGCAATGGCGCAGAAAGGAGAGCTCGCCATGAACGAGAATATCTCCGGAAAAGACAATGTTTCAAGCAATGAAAAAGAAGCTACTCCCGTAGGCAAAAAGCCGAAAGCAGCGTTTATATTCGACGTGTATGGAGAAATCCCGGCTACCAAACCGGTGTTTGAAGCGGAACATTATTTGGGGAGTGACATTACCGGAAAATGGAATACTTTCATCCAGAATTATACGCACGAGTATGATGTAACAATCGGATTTACAGATTCTTCAGTCGAAATTTTGAAGCCTTCTATTTACAAGGCAGTCAATAAGGTGAATAAATATTATAAGAAGGCATTGAAGAAAGAAGAGGTGAGCCGGGAAGTTGCTACATTCAATATGGGTCATATCCTGGATTGCGCCAATGTGATGTGTTTCGATGATAACAGCAAGTCTTTTGAAGAGGCTCTCAAGTCGGCAAATGAACCGGAAGAAATTATCGCATTATTCAATCAGGTTACTTTAAGAAAGTTATAAGCAATGAAAAAGATCAATTTTAGAAATACGCTGTTTGCAGCGGTCTTGCTTTTCCAGCTGAACGCTGTTGCCGCCTTTGGTCAGACGGTGGTGAAAGGTAGTGTGAAAGATAATACAGGTAAACCCGTCAGCGGTGTAGTGGTGACGGACGGAGCACATTTCAAAACGACTGATGCGCAAGGAAATTATGTTCTGAACACTGACCCGGCACGTTATCCGATGGTTTATATCTCCACTCCGGCAGCGTATGAGCTTCCTTCCAAAGAGGGGGTAGCCGATGGTTTCTATCAATATCTGGATGCCGGGAAAAGCGAGAACCAATGTGACTTCGTACTAACTAAACGACAGAAGCCGGTGGATGAATTTGTCTACATCGCCATTTCCGACCCGCAAGTGAGAAACGAAAAGCAACTGGACCGCTTCCGCACGGAAACAGTGCCCGACCTGAAACAGACTGCCGACTCACTAAAGAACTTCGAAATCATCGGCATGGGACTGGGGGATCTGGTGTGGGATGCCATGAACCTGTACGCTCCTTACCGTCAAGCGGTATCCAATTTGGGAATGACGATGTTCCAACTGATGGGAAACCACGACTTCAACCTGCTCTACAAATCCATGACGCAGACGGATCATCCGGCAGATGGTTATGGGGAACAGAATTATTATCAGTCATTCGGCCCGGCCAACTATTCATTCAATATCGGTAAAGTTCATGTGATAGCAATGAAAGATATTGACTACGACGGCAACAAGAAATACACGGAACGCTTCACGCTGGAAGATTTGGACTGGTTGAGAAAGGATTTAAGTTATGTGCCCAAAGGAAATATCGTGTTCCTGAACGTTCACGCTCCGGTAGCTAATAACACGGTATCTGCGGGGGGAAATGCGCGCAACGCCAATGCGCTTTTCCAACTGTTGAGGCCTTACCAAGTACATATTTTCTCCGGACACACGCACTTTTATGAAAATCAGTTGCCCGCCCCTACCATTTACGAACATAATATCGGAGCCGCCTGCGGCGCATGGTGGGCAGGACACGTGAATCGTTGCGGAGCACCGAACGGTTATCTGGTGGTACAAGTGAAAGGTGATGATGTGAAATGGCGTTACAAAGCAACGGGGTGTTCTCCCGACTATCAGTTCCGGCTTTACCAACCGGGAGAGTTTGAAAGCCAAAAAGACTACGTGGTAGCCAATATCTGGGATTGGGACTGGACGTATACGGTAAACTGGTACGAGGATGGAGTGTTGAAAGGTGCAATGCAAGCTTTTGACGATGAGGATCAGGATTATATCAATATGGTAAAGGGAAAGAAAACGGGTTATCACACACGCCATCTTTTCCGTGCACAGCCTTCCAAAGATGCAAAATCTGTCAAGGTGGTAGTTAAGAACCGTTTCGGGGAAATATTTACAGAAGAGATAAAACTCTAGTTTTATTACGGTCTGTTTATACTGGTAGTAATTATAATTATACTGGTAGTAAATTATAAAAGTCATGAGGGAGTTTAAGCTTTAACTTCCTCATGACTTTTATTTTTGAAACAATCTCACTTTAACGGAAAATCCGGTACATTGCTACTTTCATCGGTACTTTCCTCATCGCCCATAGTGCACAAAGCAGGGAACAGATGGCGCAGACCACAAATGTAACTCCGGTAGATACAAGGATATTTCCCAAGCCGACCAACGGAGAAACAATACCTCCGGAAGCAAAACAGAGTGCTCCCAACAGGGCGGAAGCTGCTCCGGCGTAACGGCGTTCGCTATCCATCGCCAAGGTAGTGGAGGAAGTAAAGGTCAGTCCCATTGTGAAAAGTAATGCAAACATCAGCAGTTCATAGGTCCAGAAGCCGCATCCGTTATACAAGGCAATCATCACACAGACAGACAGGCACAACATACCGATGCATCCGGTCAGCGTCCCATTTTCAGGTTGGCGGAATTTCACGGAGATAGCTGCTGCCACCCCGATAGCTACCGAATTCACCGCAAAACAGATACTAAATGCAAAGGGGGAAAATCCGTAATGCTGCTGCACAATAAAAGGGGAAGAAGCTATGTAAGCAAAAAGGATGCCTTGTGCAAACGCCAGCTGCAGGACATAGAGTAGATAGCAGCGGTTACGAACAATGAACCCGAAACTGCGAAAAGTGGAAATGATCCCTGTCTTCGAGCGTTTCTCTACGGGAAGCGATTCTTTAAAACGAATGCAGCCTATCCACAGCAGTACGCCAATAAACAGCAATATCACAAAAATCCCTTTCCACCCGATCGTACCGGTCACCAGCCCTCCGACTACCGGAGCTGCCACGGGAGCCACTCCATTAATCGCACCGATCACGGCCAGCATCTTGGCCAGTTCCTTCCCCGAAAACTTATCCGTAGCCACCGAACGGGATATGACAATACCTCCTGCCCCTCCGATTCCCTGTATCAACCTCAATGTGATAAACGAATAAATGTCCGGCGCAAAAAGACAGAATACCGTAGACACGATGAACAGTATCATCGAGACGAGCAACAACGGACGCCTGCCATATTTATCACTCAATGGTCCGAAAAAGATTTGTCCCAATGCCAGCCCTATCATGCTGGTGGTAAGTCCCAGTTGCACCATCGACGAGTGGGTAGAAAAATAGTCTGCCATTGCTGGCAGACTAGGCAAATACATATCCGTTACAAAAGGTCCGAACGCTGACAACATACCGAGTAAAATCAGCAAAAACACCTTTGAGTTCTCCTTATTTATTATTGCAGTCATACACTATTGATTAAAATTCGACTGCAAAGGTATCGGTTTTCTTTTATTTACTTATAGGCTTAATCAGAACAAAAAAGGAGCTTTTCAGAACAATTTTTCTTATTTAGTCGTATAGCTTCACCTTACGATCCATGTTATACCGTATCTTTACTTCAAATGGAATATAACGGAAGTTGTGTTCACGCAACACTTCCAGAATATTCGCCTGCGGATGAGCGTTCATATAGAGATTTAGTTTCTGCACATTACCCATAACCAGTTTTTTATTCCACAGATCGACAAATGAACGCAAAGGCAACAACACATTCCGGTCTCTCCGGCGCAGTCCTCTGCGGTGCAAATGATATACATACCCCGTAATCGGATATTCACGGGGTGCAAGGACGGAAAGTGACCTCTTCTCATTCATCCGGTCCATTATCTTCTGTTTGTTCTGTACATCCGGCAACATTCCTTCTTCCGCACAGATTTTTTCAAGAATGACATTACGCACTTTCAACGGACTCCAACACTCTTCGCCATTGATTTCAGCGGCTTTAATGGTACAACACAAAGCAAAATGATCGCTATCCGACAAGCACACATCTACTCCTCCCAACCCTTTCCGATGAAAATAGAGTTGTCCGAAACGTCCGGATTGCATCTGCCATATTTCCGCATCTGTTTTCGGATCAAGCATGCAGTGCATATTCGAATCAACATAAGGATGCTTTGCTTTCCGGTTCACATAGTAGATTTCAACTTCTTTGGGCAGAATCTGCAACCCACTACTGATGTTGAGTTGATAATCCTTTAATAACGCCTCATTAATCTGCTGCAACAAGGGAGCATGACTACCGGTTGTTTCCAGCAGTGCATGTACCATTTTTTTTATATTCTCCATATACAATACATTTATTGTTTACGTATTAATCCGGCAATAAATATACAAAAAAACGATGATTCAGGCAAGGGGGATATTGGTTATAAGCAAGTGTACATACAAGCACTAAAACATTGAAATGCAAGCAAATAACAAAAAGTTAAATTTTAAAAAAGAAAGAAATACCTAGCTAAAAAGAGACTATTATGTACTTCCATTTTATCCATTAAAAGCTTCGGTTGAATTCATCATAACAAGTACATCTCCGACCTGAATATTGTACATATTTCCGACAATCCGAGTACATCATTGCCCTTATTCGAATAGAAAACAGGTATCAAGATGAAACCAAGATATTATCAAAAGGACATTTGTTACAAGAACAAAATGGATGATTTCCATAGTTGGAGTGTAGCAGTGCAAAGTTGATAATCCTATTTTCACTACAGAAAATTCTAACTTCTACTATTAATTAAATTTCTTTTCACTTTATGAGCAAAAAGATATCAATAGAGTTTATGCCATCCGGCTACGAAAACAAACTGTCGTAGCTATCCGGCATAAACTCTACTTTTTCAAACCTGTCACCGACCTCTTATATCTTTATAAAAATTTGCTTTTTGTACAGCACCCATACAATTAGATAATTGAATCCGATAAACAGAAGGCCGTAAATCAGAGAGGCCAGATGAGCATCGGGAAGAACGCTCCAAATGAAAGTGTAAATCTTCTCCTGCAAGCTACTCTCCCCAACCGTAATTACCTCCAACAAAGTAGCTAACACACCGGCCACTATATAAATAAACAATGGATTCGTACCAAAAACATGGAAAGGATATCCCCATTTCTGCTTTTTACGAATATCAATCAGCCAAGTGAGAAACACAAGAAACAAAGAGGCAAAGCCACAAGTCACCAGAACAAAAGTCGGACTCCATACTTTCTTATTCAACGGGCAGCCGTAACTCAACAACCATCCTGCAAACAAAAGAACAATACCCAGTATGGAGATCTGCAACAGCCGGTGATGGATTTCAGTCTTGTCCCGCAAAATATTTCCGCAGAAATAACCGATAATCACTTGCGCAATGCACGGCAAGGTACTCAACAGGCCTTCCGGATCAAAAAAGATACGCCCGCCGTTCGGCAACCACTCCCGATACAAATGGGCTTCTCCGAATAAGGTGCGGTCTGTAACGGCAATAATATTCTGTTCGGAAAGTTCAAATCCGTGTCCCAAAGCCAGCAAGATGGAATAGCCTGCCAGAATGATCCCGGAGATCCATGCCAGATTTGCCGGACGCCGGACACCCACAATCAGCAAGGAACCAAAGAAATAAGCCAATGCCAACCGCTGCAACACTCCCAGAATACGTATGTGCGAAAAAGGTTGTTCTACCCCTGCGCACACCAACGAGAACCAGGACAGAAAAAGCCCCAACAAAAACAAGATCACCGTGCGCCGTACCAGTTTGGTGATGAAACTACGGCTGAAATGATGATCGAATCGGGATAAGGCAAAGCTCATGGAAACGCCCATTATAAACATGAAGAACGGGAAAACCAAATCTGTCGGAGTCAGTCCGTTCCATTCGGCATGTCGCAAGGGTACGTAAATGGATTCCCATGTTCCGGGGTTGTTTACCAAAATCATTCCGACAATGGTGATTCCCCGAAGTACATCTAATGAAAGTAAACGTTCTGATTTCATATTGTTCTTAATGTACCGGGATTAAAGAAATCCCGGTTTGGTGAAATAGAATCCATTTGCATTCAACCATTTAACATGCCATTTCAGGCGATTGGTAAAGTCAATCCAATTACGGCTACTTCCCCACGCCAACTCCGAAAATGCTTGAAGAGAGGGAAACACGTGCTGACCGAACTTCCGCTCATTAGGAATCATCTCCGTCCATACACAAGCTTGGAAGCCTAATACATTTTGCTTCACGATGCCGGGAAACTGGGGTTCGAACTCGAAGTTATACAAAGAGCTTAATCCTTCGTCCGAAGGCGTTGCGCTCAAATAGAAACGGGACCATTCCATGAATATAATCGGATAACCTTTCTGGGTAATCTTTCCCGGCTGATCGGGCAGCCAGTCACGCCAATACGTATAAATCAAATCCTGCGGTTCTTTTTCAAGAAAAGCATCGTCCCATCCCATCACTTTCTTGCCTTTACCCTTCACATAGCTCGTCATGATCTTCACAAAACGATTTTGCAGTTCATCCACTTTCTGATAACCTTCCTGCTGCATCAATCGCTGACAGACTTCACACTGTTCCCAGTTATCTTTCTCCACTTCATCTGCTCCGATATGGAAATATTCCGAAGGGAAAATCTCGACCATCTCATCAATGATGGACTGCACAAACTGATAGTTCTCCGGACGAGAGGGACAGATAGGATAAGAGAATTCTTCTCCCCATCCGGCTTCTCCCGTGCACGACAACTCGGGATAGACTTTGATAGCCGCCGAGAAATGACCTGGCATGTCAATTTCAGGGACAATATCGATACCTCTTTCCAACGCATAACTTACCAAACCTTTCATCTCTTCCTGCGTATAATGACCACCATATTGAGAACCATTTCTCACGAAACGGGGATCTATCTCATAGTTATAATCCTGTTGGGAAAGTTCTACGCATCTCTTGTCATATTCGTCGAAGTCGCGCCAGCTGCCTTCCTGCGTCAGCAACGGGTATTTTTTCACTTCAATGCGCCAGCCCTGATCGTCTGTCAGATGCAAGTGGAGCTTGTTTATCTTGTAGAACGACAAACAGTCTATCACCTTTTTCAGATAATCAACCGTAAACATGTGGCGGACTACATCGATATGAAATCCGCGCCAATCATATTTGGGAGCATCTTTTATATCGACCATCGGAAGATATTTAGCACTTCCGGAAGTGAAGAAGTTTGCTTGTTCGAGCGCCTGTCTCAATGTCTGGATTCCCCAGAGAAGTCCGGTTTCCGTTGAATAATAAATGCAGGCTCCCTCTTTGGTAACAGTGAGCCGGTAAGCCTCTTTTGCCAGATCCGATTCCTGTTTCACACGGATAAAGGCACGATCGTTGGAGGCATCACTGACGGAAAGAGAAAGTTTCTCTTCCAGGGTGGATTTCAGCAGTTGAGACGTAGAAGCCGGAATGTTCTGGCTGACAGTCACATTCTGCGGAAGAGAGACAACCGATTCTTTATAATCGACTCTTTCCGGCAAAGGCATCACTGACAGGCGGGTGGGCACTCGCTCCGGATAGCCGCCGTTATCATTATCATTGCACGACAACGATGTGATCGCACCTATTCCCAACAAGAATAATATTCCGGTTCTTTTTATTTTATCATAGTTCATAACTTATCTACTTTTGTGGATTAATCTACTTTGAGAGTGCTTGTCACACTCTCTTTATTTAAATAAAACAGTTTCGCTTTCACAACGGAAGCATCACAGGCTACGGGAGCTTTCCAAAGTTCCGAATGAAGGGTCGGTTCCGTGCCATCGGTCGTATAGCGTATTTCGCCTCCCCGGATAGGGGTACTGGCGTGGAGTTGCCCTTCTTTGATGCAAAGTCCGGGATGAGGTAAACGGAAATTGATACTTCGGGACGCCCAGTGAGGCATTTCTTTCTCACTCACTTTGGAGTAGAACAGGCCCAGTTCTTTATTGTAAGCCTGACGTTCTTTCTCTCCTGCCAAAGTGCTCCAGGCGGGAAAAGCGTTCCAACCGCGTTCCACCAATCCGAGGATTTTAGGGAAGGTGTAATATTCCACCCCTTCAAAATCACGGATGGTTTCAGCAAATAATTGTGCCTGCACTCCCTGGATATGTTCCTTTCCGAAAGCGGTCAAAGTCGTTTTTCCCTTTCCTGCGATGTCCGGATCGACCGGATTGCCTGCCATATCGGTACGTGAAGAACGATAAATGCTATATGGAAGCATGGAGAAACCTTTGGACTCATCGACATATCCCGCCCACGAGAGACCTCTTTCATCAGGATGAGCGTCATAGGCCAAATCCAGATAGAAATTGTTCACGTTGCAGAGAATCACCGGATATCCTTTGTTGGCTATCTGGTAAGGTATTTCATCCGCTTCCCATTCAGGAACCGTATTCCAACAATACACTCCTGCTGCAAGTTGATTCAAATGCCGATCGGTTGTTTCCGGATGTCCCAACGCTACTTCCTGCCAGCCGCTAAATTGCAAATGATGTTGTTGCAGATAGTCTGCCATCTTCGTAATATAGTATTCAGATAGTTCGTGGGCACTTGTCATCCCGTGTTCATCCATAAACGCCCGGCAGACAGGAGAACCCATCCAGGCTCCTTCGGGTACTTCATCACCACCTAAATGAATCGTAGCCAAAGGTACCTCCGCTTCCTCATACATGGCTATCAACTCACGAATCACTTTTTCCATAAACCGGTATGTAGAAGGCAATGCTACATTCATGACATTATCCGTATAAGACTGCGCGGAAACATAGCGGGAAGTGTCTTGTACGTCACTTAATAAATATTCGTCGGCCTTTTCGGGGGCAGTATTCATAAATTTATGATAGCGCGCTTTCATGGACACGATTGCTGCACGGGCATGACCCGGAGACTCAATCTCCGGAATCACACGTACATGCCTTTGAGCTGCATAACGCAGTAAATCGATAAATTCTTCACGGGTGTAATATCCGTTGCCGGAGGTAGCTGCAGACGGATCATAGTTGCCATCGTAGCCCGGATATAAACATTCCAGTTCATCCGTGGTATGTCCCCGGCGTGCGCCGACCGAGGTCAATTCTTCCAGGCCGGGAATCTCCAGACGCCAGCCTTCGTCATCCGAAAAATGGAAATGCAGTACGTTCAGTTTATAAGAAGATATTACATCTACCAGCTTTTTCAGATGTTCAACAGTCGTAAAGTTCCTGGCAATATCCAGCATTTGCCCGCGATACGGCAAGTCGGGATAATCACGGATGGAGAGGGCTTCCAAGCGAAACGGCTTTTCCTGACCTTTCAACAGGGAGAGCAAGGTTTGCGTCCCATTGAAAATGCCATGTGAAGTGGAAGCTGAAATATTTATCAGCCCGTTTCCCGTATCAATCCGGTAATATTCATCGTTCACTGCTGTTCCCCGTTCCGGCAAATAATCCAGATGAACCGTTACCGGTGCTTCGGAAACGACTTCCAGACCGTGGATGGTTGCCAGCTTTTCTTTCAATAATCCTGCTTCGTTGGCAAAATCGGGATGGAAAGTCAGTTTTACTTTATTTTCTATAATAAAACCCTCTTTGCCGGTAGCCGGAAACGCTTCTTTCACTGACGGGAAAATATCAGTTTGCTGCAACTGGGCTGTAGTCTCCAACGCCAAATTCGAAGCGTATACCTTATCCGGCGCGGGATACCAGTCTTCTGTCTCCATTCCTTGCAGCGGTCGGATGGTCAGTCCGACAGGCAAGGGAGTACCTTGCTTGCCGCCTGACTGGCTCACCCAGTAAGTGCCTTCAGGAGCATGTGACAGCTTTTTCAATCCGTTGGTACAACAGAATGTCACGGTCAGCGAATCTCCCGGAGCCAATGGTTGGAAATTTTCTGCCGGATACATCCGGAAGAAGTTCGCATTCACCACTTCCACTTTGACCGAAGCAGACTCTTCCTGCAGAATCTCACGAGGTAGCTGCGAATAATAGATGATCCAATCCTTTCCTAAAGGAGCATCCGATATGTTCTTCAGGACAAATGAATTCTCATAGTAGCCGGGCTGCACTTCGGCAGCTCCCATCTCCCAGGTCAATGACACGGGGGCTTTCATCGCGTCAGTCAATTTACAGCCGGAAATGACCAGCAGAAGGCACAGACTTCCCCATATTGCATATAGCATATTTCTCATAGGCTTTCCTGTTTTCTATATATCATTCTTTTAGGCATTAATCACTCAATCGTTCGATGTACAAAGTTTCTTTGCCTACTCCCTGCGAGACGTCGAAAGTCAGGCGATAATAACCGGGAACGAAACCGTTTCCACTTGTTATTCCATTGGAAGCAGACAGTTCGATTCCATCCGTGTCACCGGACAAAGAACCTTCTTGCAGCAGCATACCTTGATTTTTATTCCATTGCAAATCGCTGTAAATTTCGATTTCGAAGGATTCCCATTCATGAGTGTTACTCAAATACACGGTGGTCTGGTACTTCTGTTCACCGATTGGCACAATATATCCTAACTGTGATATATCTTCCAAATTCCAGCCGCCACTATTATATGCCTCATTCCAGACAGGTGCACAAGTAAATCCGTGTCCTACCAGCCAGAAGCAAGTGGGAGCCGTATCACCCATCCGTGCCACCCAGATATAATTGTATTTAGAAGAATAATAGATCTCCCAAGTTCCCGATTTGCGCAGGAAGGTAAACTTGCCATTGTCCGGATTATAACTAAAGAAGTCGCGGTTGTAAGCGTGTTCCACATCTTCAAACCCGCTCATTTCAAACTCTTCACCTTGCGTAAAGCTAATCTGTGCACGGAAAAATCCCTCACTGGCTATCAACTCGGTTTCTTTAATTTTCAGGTTCTTTTGGTAGCCGACTACTCCCAGTTCAAAAGTCATCACATTGAAAGTGATCTGTTCGACAAACCAATCCCGGTAATCAAAAGCAAAGCTAGGTCCCGACGCTTCAATAAGGACTGCCGTATTGCTTGCTTCGGCAGCTCCCCAAATCAGTTTTGCATCATCCAATGACGCTGCGGTAGAGATCTTTCCGGATAGTTCCATCGGATAACCCTCTTCCGAATCGGAAACTTCCGTGAGGTACAGGTAAGGATTGTCCTCACTCCGGTTCATTTCTACCACCTCGCCGTTATAGTGAAGATAAAGCACTTCGGGAATCTGCGGACGGGTTATATGGAAATCAAATGTTTGAGTGACTTCACTACCTTCCACATTGATGGCTGTCAAGATCACCTTCGCTTCCTGATTCTCTTCAAGCCCGGCTTCAAACGGGATATAAATCCCTTTTTCAACAATCGAGACATCAGTGCCTTTCGTACGAATCGACTGCGAACTGACCAAAGTTTCACCTGTCATCAATTTCACTTCCAGCGTAGACAAAGGAGTCTGCGGGTCGTGAATCTTCACAGAAAAGTAAAGGGAATCGGCAGCAGGTGTCTGATCGGTAGTCGAGAATTGCAATTCCGATATTTCGGGACACGAATATGGATACGTCACCCGGCCCTCTTCTTCGCTGCATGAAGCCAGCCAACAAACAGTCAGCCCCAGCAGCCATAAAAACAGATTATTGTGTTTCATCATTTTTTCTTTTAAAGTTTTACGTTCCTCTTTTCATTAATAACCTTCATTTTGAGTCAGATTGGTGTTCTTATCTTTCTCTCCTTGAGGAATCGGCCACAACTGCCGGAAAGCCTGCAAACCTGCAAACAGCAATCTGCCGTCTTTGTCTTTATGTTTCTGCATCACTTCCAACAAACGATTATTACGCACCAAGTCGAACCAGCGCTGACCTTCCATATACAGTTCTAATTGGCGTTCGTTCTCTACCGCCAGGCGTCCTCTGGCCTGCCCCATATTTTCATCTAAAGAAGAAGGGGCAAAACCGGCACGTTCTCTAATGCTGTTCACAATCCGGATGGCTTCCGGGGTGCGGTCCAACTCTACCAATGCTTCGGCTTTCAACAGCAGTATATCTGCCAACCGCATCAAAATGATATTGGAAGTCTTCTCGCGAATTTTATAAGACAACGGGTAACTGTCTGCTGGCCAATAGGTATCATAAGGCACCGATTTCCAAAGAATACTGGATGCATAACGGGTATCTTTCTCTTTGTCGAATTTAGCAACCAGATCATGAGTAGGCGTACAATAACGTCGCCAGGTTACTGATCCGTCATCTTCTTTCAGCAATACCCAGTAAGCCCAATTCGGAGCATCGGAGGTGTAATAGACTTCGAAGATGCTTTCTGAAGAAAATTTCTTGTCGGGTTGCCACAACTCGTCAAAATTGCCGACCAGCGTATAGCCTTCTGCTATTACTTTGTCGCAAGCCTCAACCACTTTGGTATAGTCGCGTGTTGATTTCTCCCCTCTCGTTGCGAGCACTTTGGCACGTAAAGCATAGGCTGCTCCCTTGGTTGCCTGGAAAATACCTTTATTCTTGCTTACCAGATAACGAATGGTATTTTCTTCATTCAGGTCGTCCAGAATCTGGTCATATATCTTATCTGCAGCAGAACGTTCCGGATACATCACCGGATACCATTTATCGAGATTTTCGGCTGTAATGGTTGGAATCAAATCCAGCACCATCGGAGCATCACCCCATAAACGGACAATATCAAAATACGCCCATGCTCGCAAGAACTTGGCTTCTGCAATGACACGATTACGTTCTTCTGCTACGGTAGAGGCAGGGTCCATCATCTTCGTATTTTCAATCACACTGGTGGCGGTACCGGCCATCGAATAATACTGCGACCAGACCAGTTCTACTTTATAATTGGTAGAGGTCAGTTTCAACAAATCAAACTCCTGTTCGGCCACACCGTCTCCGCCGATATAACAATTATCGGACTGCACATCTCCAATGGTATAATTTTCCGACTGGAATATATCTGCTTTAAAACTCTCATACGCACCCTGCAACTCGGCCTGTGCATCTGCCAGACTTCCATATTTAGACTCCTGATCTTCCGTTCCGGTACCTTCCTGCATAAAATCCGATTGCGGTTTCTCATCCAAGAAACTACTGCATGAAACGACTAATGTACAGAGTACGACATACGCTAACTTTATTATGTTTTTCATTTTCGCAGCTATTAAAATTCAACATTCAAACCAAAAATTACCGCCCTCGATTGAGGATAAGTACCATAGTCCACTCCTTGAGCAACGGAGTCTCCGCCAAAAGCATTTACTTCAGGATCGTATCCTTTGTATTTTGTCAGTGTGAAGAGATTCTGTCCGGTGACGTAAGCCTGCAATCTGGACAGATGTATCTTATTCAACCATCTCTTAGGAAAACTATAGGATAAAGTGACTGTTTTCAGGCGCAGATAAGATCCATCTTCTACAAAACGGGAGGAGTTATGATTATTCTCTGTATTACCAACGCGGGGGACATTGGTAATCATACCCGGTCGTTTCCAACGATCCAACACACGAACCGACTGGTTTCTAAAGTCTGTCATGCCTTCCATATCAATACGCGACGCGTTAAAAATCTTATTGCCCTGACTTCCCTGCAAAAATATAGACAGGTCGAAACCGGCATACGAGAATGTATTCGTCATACCGTAAATAAACTTAGGCTGGGCATTTCCCAAAGTGGTACGATCTTCCGGATCGATAAAACCATTACCATTCAAGTCACGATAGATAATATCTCCGGTTTCCGGATCAACACCTTCTGATATGTAACCAAAGAATGTTCCCAACGGAAGCCCTTCTTTCAGGATGACGGCTTTCTCCTTGGATTCGTACATTTCAGCATAATAATAGACTTTATTCAAGCCGAGCTTCGTCAACTTATTCCGGTTGAAAGATATATTGAAATCGGTATTCCACTGGAAGTTACCTTTAAAATTCTGGGAAGAGAGAGTGAACTCCATACCTTTATTCACCATCTCACCGTCATTTCTTGTCACACTGCTCGGCACTACATTCTCCGGCAGGCTGACTGTCAATAGCAAATCGGTGGTCTTCTTGTAGTAAGCATCTACCGAGAAGGATAAGCGGGAATCAAACATGGTCAGGTCAAGTCCCAGATTCCATTGGCTTGTTTTTTCCCAGGTCAGTTCTTTATTGGCTGCCGAACCGGGTTTAATGGCAAGCCCCGGATATAAGTTTCCCTCCGAAACGGGCAGTTTACTGACGCTCATAGAAGCCATGTAAGCGTAGTTTCCAAAACCGCCCTGGTTACCGTTCATACCCCATCCGGCACGTAGTTTCAGGTCGGTAACAATGTCCTGTAAAGGTTGCATGAACTTTTCACCTGAAATTCTCCAGCCTGCGGAAACAGAAGGGAAAGTACCCCAACGATGTCCCGGAGCAAAACGGGAAGAACCGTCTGCACGGAAGTTAACCGTCAGCAAATAACGGCTGTCGTAATTGTAGGCTACACGACCCAGAAAAGAGGCCAACGTCCATGCGGAAGCAGAAGAACCGCAAGCATCCTTATCCAACTGGTTGGCGGCACTGATGGAATGAATATCGGGATAAGACTCTGCCAGGTCGAAACCTGCCATCCACGAACCGTTATATTGTGCACGCTGCTGAGTAGCTCCTCCCAAAATGGAAAAGTTATGTTTGTTGAATGAACAATCATAAGTCAGTAAGTTTTCAAAAAGCCATTCGAAGTTTCGTGAGAAACTCTCTTCCACACGTCCTTTTGTACCCCGTCCGTCCGAAGTTGAAATCGGGTCCAGATAGTAGTCCCAATGTTCAT
Source organism: Bacteroides sp. L008 (assembly GCF_040812255.1). Classification (NCBI taxonomy): domain Bacteria; kingdom Pseudomonadati; phylum Bacteroidota; class Bacteroidia; order Bacteroidales; family Bacteroidaceae; genus Bacteroides; species Bacteroides sp. L008. The sequence continues at coordinate 2,675,528 of NZ_JBFNXO010000001.1, forward strand.
TGGTCAGTTCAATGCCGAAAGTCGTTTTAAACTTCAGTCCTTTGAGTATGTCAACCGTGAAGCCGAGTGAGCCATTTATATGATCTGTATTCGTGTTACTGTCTGCCGCATTGGCAGCCAGCGGATTCAAGATGCGTGCACCGTAAGCCTGTTCGTCATATTCGTTCGGATCATACGGGTTCCACTTCTGCATAAACGGAGGAGTATTCACAACGGACAAGATGGAACCGGCACGCAAAGAACTGCGGCTTTCGTTCACCCATTGTCCGCCTGTATGCGAATATGCAAAATTGAGTGCCATTTTTAACCATTTGGTCTGCTCGCTATCCAAGTTTGCACGGAAATTATACCGGTTGAAGTGTGCTTTCTCCACGATACCCTGTTCATCGGAATAACCTCCGGAAACAAAATATTGCAGTTTCTCGGTTCCATTTGCCACAGACAACTGGTAGTTTTGATTGACACCCGTACCGAAGAATAAATCAGTCCAGTCCACATAGCGCGTTTCACTTTCGGGGATGTTGGGGGCAACATCCGAAACAGCTTTCAAGTCTTTCATCAAATCTTTATATTGCTCCGTATTCAACGCATCTATTTTTTTTCCTAATTTAGAGAAACCTACATAAGCACTCATTTTCACTTGTGGTGCACCGATCTTTCCTCTTTTAGTCGTAATCAACACTACTCCGTTTGCCGCACGTGCTCCGTAAATAGCAGCCGATGAGGCATCTTTCAGAATTTGCATACTTTCAATATCATTCGGACTGATATTCGATATATCATCTGACGGCAAACCGTCCACCACATACAGCGGTTCATTAGACGCCTGTACCGAAGTGGCTCCTCTCACCCGGATCGTTACTCCGGAACCCGGCATACCCGACGGCTGCACGACTTGAATGCCGGCCGCTTTTCCCTGAATAGCCTGTGCAGCTGTCATGATCGGACGTTCTTCAATGTCTGCCGTGGAAACGACAGATACCGCAGTAGTGATATCTTTCCGTCTCATAGAACCATATCCCACCACGACTACCTCTTCCAGTACCTGCGAATCTTCACTCAATGACACATTATATACATTCTGCTTATTGACCGTATGAGACTGGGAAACATAACCGATATAGGAGAAATTGACCTTTGCCCCCACAGGAGCTTCCAAAGAAAAACGACCGTCTATATCGGTAGCAGTTCCAATATTCTCTCCTTCCACTCTCACCGTGACACCAATCAAAGGTTCTCCCCTCCGGTCGGCAACAACACCTGTGATTGTTTTCTTATCGCCTTTCTGAGGGGCGTTCTGTTCACTCTTCAGAGTAAGCACCACTTGCTTACCCGATTCTATTTTATAACTAATAGATGATCCTTTGAAAACTTTTTCTAAAACCGTATCAATACTTTCATTGCTCACTGTCAATGAAATTTTTCGGTCCAATCCGGGAAGCTTATCTGTATAAAAGAAGCTGTAATCGGCCTTCTTTTCAATCACTCGTATCGTCTGACGTATCGTCTGATTCTTCACAGAGAAAGTGATCTGCGCACTTACCTCTTGAGACACAAACAGCAAGATACAACTAAACATAACAAGCCTGAATATGATATGTAATTGTTTTCTCATTAGTAATTAGCTTTAAATTCTTTAAAATATAAGTCTGAAAATTAGACTTTTTATTATCTTTGTAAAATCGTGAAGCAAAAAGGATTCCCTTTCCCTTATCCGTATAAGGAAAAACTCTTTTTTACTATCATGTATAAACCGTATTTGATTTCGGGGTGGAATTATGCTGCTACATAATTCTACCCTCTTTGTTTTTTATGAGGTGTCTTCCATAAATCGTCTTTTTTAGTTAATACTACTTCCTATTCTCACCGTATCTCCTTCTAACTCATAGGTTAAAGGATAAGTAAGGCTTATAATATAAAATACATTATGCAAGCTGCTATTCCGGATGGTTCCGGAAAATGGCACGTTCTTCAGTTTTTCGGAGTCAAACACGACTTTCACTCCGTACATCCGCTCCAGCGTAGTCGCGATCTCCGCTAAAGATGATGAATTAAAAATCAACATATTGTTCCGCCAAAAGTCGATTTCACGCATATCCGAGATTGCCGATTTAGTAAATGTCTGCTTGTTCTTATGGTATTCTACCTTTTCTCCGGGTTTCAACAAGGTAGCATCCGTTTTATTAGAAACCTTGACGCTTCCTTCTGCCAGCAGTGTCGTGACAGAATGATCGTCACGATAACCTTTCACATCAAAGGTAGTTCCCAACGCTTCTATCTCCAGATCATTGCAGCAGACGATAAAACGTTTTTCTTTGTTTTTCGCCACTTCGAAATAGGCTTCTCCATCCAAATAGATTTTCCGGTCGGATTTGTTGTACTCCGCATCATAAGAAAGATGAGTGGCCGAATTTAACCAGACTTTCGTTCCATCAGGCAAAGTCAGATTCGCTTTCTGTCCATAATCGACTGCCACCATGAAAGGGTCCTGTGACACCTTATTCATATGTTCTACCCCAAAGTAAGCGGCCAGTCCTAAACAAACCGGTAATAAGATGGTGGCTGCCACCTTATATATAATAGGTTGCCAGCGCCGTTTCTTCGGAGACAGTATCTTGGATTCATCCAAATTCCTCTGCAGATGGTTCCACATTTCTTCTTCCACTGTCCTATCGATTTCGACGGCTGCTTCTTTCCACATTTGCTCGCAAAGCAGATTAAACTCATCACGAATTCCCGGTTTACGAATCCATTCAATAAGTATCCTTCTTTCTTCAGAAGAGGCCTCCTTCTTGAAGAATTTTTCCAATAGTACTATGTAATCGTGTTGCTCCATAATTTTCCTGTTCTATTTATACTAGTCTTGAGAGACAGAAAAGGACTACAGAGAAATCGAAATAATTCGGATATTAACTTTTATTAAAGCTTTCACATTAGATATCGTGTAAGAAGAGAGAGACTGAAAAAGCAATTATTCCCAATTTGTCACGCAAGAAATCCAAAGAACGGTGCACCTGTGTGGCAACAGTCTTTTCCGAGATATTCAACTGGCCGGCTATCTCACGATAGTTCAACCCTGATTTCCAGTAAAGCATAAAAACTTCCCGGCGTGCTGGAGGCAATTCTTCTAAAAGTTTCAGGATATATTCTTCCAAAAACAAATAATCCAGTTCTTCGTCTATCTCTACGGATTCGTCAGATGACTCATCCGAAAGCTTGTCTACATAATTTTGAAGCAGAAGTTCGCGTCTCACATAATGATATACCATATTTTGGGATATTTTAAAAAGATAGCCGTCAAAGTTACCTTCCAGATTGATATTAAGCCGCTTCTCCCAGATATGGAGAAAAATATCTTGTGTGATATCTTTCGCCACCCCGGCATTGCTCACCATAGAAAGGACAAAATTGTAAATGCGAGCACTGTATCCACGATACAATGCTTCAAAAGCATTTTTATTTCCTTCTTTCAACAATTGGAGTTGCTGGGTGGTAATCATTATAAAATAAGGTTAAATCATATATCGATTCAAAAATAGCGAAATAACTAAAACCGACAACCAAAGCACTTGTTAAAATTTCAATAAATCAATATCATAGCATTTAAAAGGGAATAGAATACAAAAACACATCCTTGACATATCATATCATAAATTCAGCCATTTTGCTATAAAATTAATAGAAATTATTAATCAACAGCTACAATTTCGAACTTTTATTCCTACATTTGCGGTCAAATGATAACTTATTAACAAATTTCATAAATACCATGGCTAAAATAACGAAAGAAGCCGCTTTGCTCTATCATTCACAGGGCAAACCCGGTAAGATTGAGGTAGTGCCTACCAAACCTTACAGTACACAAACCGACTTATCACTCGCATATTCTCCCGGTGTAGCAGAACCTTGTCTCGAAATAGAGAAGAATCCGCAGGATGCGTATAAATATACGGCTAAAGGTAATCTGGTGGCTGTTATTTCCAACGGTACAGCCGTACTCGGACTGGGCGATATAGGTGCATTGAGCGGTAAACCTGTAATGGAAGGTAAAGGTCTGCTTTTCAAAATTTACGCGGGTATCGACGTTTTCGATATCGAAGTGGATGAAAAAGATCCGGAGAAATTCATTGCTGCAGTAAAAGCTATTGCTCCTACTTTCGGAGGTATCAACCTGGAAGACATCAAAGCTCCTGAATGTTTTGAAATCGAACGTCGCCTGAAAGAAGAACTGGATATTCCTGTCATGCACGACGACCAGCACGGTACTGCTATTATCTCCAGTGCCGGTTTGGTGAATGCCCTGCAAGTGGCCGGAAAGAAAATCGAAGATGTAAAAATCGTTGTGAACGGTGCAGGTGCATCTGCCGTATCTTGTACTAAATTGTATGTGTCACTGGGAGCACGTCTCGAAAACATCGTCATGCTGGATAGTAAAGGTGTTATCAGCAAAGCGCGCACGGATCTGAACGAACAGAAAAGATTTTTTGCAACCGACCGCACGGATATTCACACGCTGGAAGAAGCCATCAAAGGTGCAGATGTATTCCTCGGCCTGTCGAAAGGAAACGTGTTAAGCCAGGATATGGTGCGCAGCATGGCTCCGATGCCGATCGTGTTCGCATTGGCTAACCCGACACCGGAAATCTCTTACGAAGACGCCATGGCAGCACGTCCTGACGTACTGATGGCTACCGGACGTTCCGACTATCCGAACCAGATTAATAATGTAATCGGTTTCCCGTATATCTTCCGCGGCGCTTTGGATACTCACGCTAAAGCTATCAACGAAGAAATGAAGATTGCAGCCGTACACGCTATCGCTAACCTGGCAAAACAGCCGGTACCCGATGTAGTCAATGCGGCATACCACGTGAACAACCTCTCTTTCGGTGCGGAATACTTTATCCCGAAACCGGTAGATCCACGCCTCATCACTGAAGTTTCCTGTGCAGTGGCAAAAGCTGCTATGGAAAGCGGAGTGGCTCGCACTGAAATCAAAGACTGGGATGCTTATTGTGTTCATCTGCGCGAATTGATGGGTTATGAGTCCAAACTGACTCGCCAACTATATGATACAGCCCGCCGTTCACCGCAACGTGTCGTATTTGCCGAAGGTATCCATCCGAATATGCTGAAAGCTGCCGTTGAAGCGAAAGCCGAAGGTATCTGCCATCCTATCTTATTAGGAAACGACGAAGCTATCGGAAAACTGGCAGAAGAAATGGATCTTAGTCTGGAAGGTATTGAAATCGTCAATCTCCGTCACCCGGACGAATCGGAACGCCGCGAACGTTACTCACGTATTCTTGCAGAAAAACGTGCACGCGAAGGCTTTACCTATGAAGAAGCCAACGATAAGATGTTCGAACGCAACTACTTCGGTATGATGATGGTGGAAACCGGAGATGCGGATGCTTTCATCACCGGACTTTATACAAGATATAGCAATACGATCAAAGTGGCCAAAGAAGTAATCGGCATCCAACCGGGCTTCAAACACTTCGGAACAATGCATATCCTGAACTCCAAGAAAGGTACTTACTTCCTGGCAGACACACTGATTAACCGCCACCCGGATACGGAAACATTGATTGACATCGCTAAACTGTCTGATAAAACAGTTCGTTTCTTCAATCACACGCCGGTTATTTCCATGTTGTCATACTCCAACTTCGGTGCTGATACCGCAGGTAGCCCTGTGAAAGTGCACGAAGCTGTTGCCCATATGCAGGAAGAATATCCGGAACTGGCTATCGACGGTGAAATGCAGGTTAACTTTGCCATGAACCGCGAATTGCGTGATACCAAATATCCGTTTACCCGCCTGAAAGGCAAAGATGTAAATACATTGATTTTCCCGAATTTGAGTTCAGCAAACGCCGGTTACAAGCTATTGCAAGCAATGGATCCGGATACGGAATTCATCGGCCCTATCCAGATGGGATTGAACAAACCTATTCATTTCACCGATTTCGAAAGCTCCGTCCGCGACATTGTCAATATCACAGCTGTAGCCGTGATCGACGCCATCGTTGACAAAAAGAAAAGAGCAGGTAAATGAAACGTCCGCTATCCAAATCACAAATAGTTTGCATCAGCCTGCTTTGGTTGGCGCTTTGCTATCTAGTTCTGACAAAAGCCGAACGAATTGACGGGATGACAGTAGTAATGCTTGGCATTTCGGCAGCATTAGTATTTATTCCTGTCTATAAGTCGATCAAAAAGAACAAATAAATATCTTTTTTCCTACTTTTAATGCGATAAAATATCAAATTTGATGTTTTATCGCATTTTTCTTTATAAAATGTTTGCCAGTTCAATTTTTATCTTTACTTTTGCAACCGAAAATAAATATCCGATGTACCCATATGCAGATGTGCAAATCTGCTATATAGCACAAAAGCACATAGTCAAACGGTATATTAGCAAATTGTCAAATTAGCACTTTATTTATATCAACCAATTAAAGAAAAAAAAGATTATGAATGCAGCAAAGGTATTAGACGATCTGAAAAGAAGATTTCCCAATGAACCGGAATATCATCAAGCAGTAGAAGAAGTACTTTCTACGATTGAAGAAGAATACAACAAACATCCGGAGTTTGATAAAGTAAACTTGATCGAACGTTTGTGTATTCCTGATAGAGTATTCCAGTTCCGCGTGACTTGGATGGACGATAAAGGTAATATTCAAACCAATATGGGTTACCGTGTTCAGCATAACAACGCAATCGGCCCTTACAAAGGCGGTATCCGTTTCCACGCATCTGTGAACCTTTCTATCTTGAAATTCCTAGCCTTTGAACAAACATTCAAAAACTCGCTGACTACTCTGCCAATGGGTGGTGGTAAAGGTGGTTCCGACTTCTCTCCTCGTGGAAAGTCAAATGCCGAAGTAATGCGTTTCGTACAGGCATTCATGCTGGAACTGTGGCGTCACATCGGTCCTGAAACTGACGTTCCTGCCGGTGATATCGGTGTTGGTGGCCGCGAAGTAGGTTTCATGTTCGGTATGTATAAGAAACTGGCTCATGAATTTACCGGAACATTCACAGGTAAAGGCCGCGAATTCGGCGGTTCACTGATTCGTCCGGAAGCTACCGGTTATGGTAATATCTACTTCCTGATGGAAATGCTAAAGAGAAAAGGCACTGACTTGAAAGGTAAAGTTTGTCTGGTTTCTGGTTCTGGTAACGTTGCTCAATATACAATCGAAAAAGTAATCGAACTAGGTGGCAAAGTAGTTACTTGCTCTGACTCTGACGGTTATATCTACGACCCGGACGGTATCGACCGTGAAAAACTGGATTACATCATGGAACTGAAGAATCTGTATCGTGGCCGTATCCGTGAATATGCAGAAAAATATGGTTGTAAATATGTAGAAGGAGCTAAACCTTGGGGTGAGAAATGTGATATTGCTCTTCCTTCTGCTACTCAAAATGAATTGAACGGTGACCACGCCCGTCAGTTGGTAGCAAACGGCTGTATCGCAGTATCTGAAGGTGCTAACATGCCTTCTACTCCGGAAGCTATCAAAGTATTCCAGGATGCAAAAATCCTTTATGCTCCGGGTAAAGCTGCTAACGCCGGTGGTGTATCAGTATCAGGTCTTGAAATGACTCAAAACTCTATCAAATTAAGTTGGAGTGCTGAAGAAGTAGACGAAAAACTGAAGAGTATCATGAAGAATATCCACGAAGCTTGCGTTCAGTACGGTACAGAAGCTGACGGATACGTAAACTATGTGAAGGGTGCTAACGTAGCCGGATTCATGAAGGTTGCTAAAGCAATGATGGCACAAGGTATCGTATAATCAGCAAAAGAGATATAAGCTATAGTTTATTTAAAAACTCCCGTCTTCCGAAAGGAAGTGCGGGAGTTTTTTTATGTAGAAAAATAAATAACAGGCAATACGTACACAATTCATAGTTATTCTCTATCTTTAGATAGAAATTATCTGTTTGACAAGCGAGCAAAAGAAGCCTATCTTTGTTATATATTATAAACTCCGGAATAAAAGAATGAAAAACTACGGTTTGTTTATACTTTACTTCCGACTAAAAAGAATCTATTTTATGGAAAAGAAAAAACTTACTGCAGCGAACGGGCGTCCCATCGCCGACAATCAGAATTCGCAAACTGCAGGTCAACGCGGACCTGTAATGTTACAAGACCCCTGGCTTATTGAAAAGCTTGCCCATTTTGATCGTGAAGTTATTCCGGAAAGACGTATGCACGCTAAAGGTTCGGGAGCTTACGGTACTTTTACCGTTACTCATGACATTACCCAATATACCCGTGCAGCAATTTTCAGTAAAGTCGGAAAGCAAACAGAATGTTTTGTCCGCTTCTCTACTGTAGCCGGAGAGCGTGGAGCTGCTGATGCAGAACGTGACATCCGAGGTTTCGCCATGAAATTTTATACGGAAGAAGGTAACTGGGATTTGGTGGGCAACAACACTCCTGTATTCTTCTTACGTGATCCGCTTAAGTTTCCGGATCTGAACCATGCCATCAAACGGGATCCGAAAACGAATATGCGTAGCCCGAACAGCAACTGGGATTTTTGGACACTTTTGCCGGAAGCTCTGCATCAGGTTACCATTACTATGAGTCCTCGCGGTATTCCTTATTCATATCGCCACATGCACGGTTTCGGCAGTCACACCTATAGTTTTATCAATGCAGAAAATCAACGTATCTGGGTTAAATTCCATCTTCGTACTTTGCAAGGCATCAAGAACCTAACAGATCAGGAAGCAGAAGCAATTGTTGCCAAAGACCGTGAATCTCATCAACGCGACCTTTTCGAGAGTATCGAGAAAGGGGATTATCCAAAATGGCTATTCCAAATTCAGTTAATGACGGAGGAAGAAGCGGACAACTACCGCATCAACCCGTTTGACCTGACTAAAGTGTGGCCTCACAAAGATTTCCCTCTACAAGATGTCGGCATCCTTGAACTGAACCGTAACCCTGAAAATTATTTTGCTGAAGTGGAACAAGCTGCCTTCAACCCGATGAATATTGTAGACGGTATTGGTCTGTCTCCCGACAAAATGTTACAAGGTCGTTTATTCTCTTATGGCGACGCACAGCGTTATCGTCTAGGAGTGAATGCAGAACAAATTCCGGTCAACAAACCTCGTTGTCCTTTCCACGCCTATCATCGTGACGGTGCTATGCGCGTAGATGGTAATTACGGTGCTACCAAAGGATATGAACCGAACAGTTACGGCGAATGGCAGGATTCTCCTGACATGAAAGAACCGCCACTCAAAGTTACCGGTGAAGTTTACAACTACAACGAACGGGAATATGACGATGATTATTATAGCCAACCGGGTGACTTATTCCGATTGATGCCGGCTGAAGAACAACAATTATTGTTCGAAAACACAGCTCGTGCCATGGGAGACTCCGAATTGTTTATCAAACAACGTCATGTGCGCAACTGTTATAAGGCTGATCCTGCATACGGAACAGGTGTTGCCAAAGCACTGGGTATTGATTTGCAAGAGGCTTTGAAAGAATAAAGAAAAAGATATTTTACTGATAAAGAGACTGTCTTATATTTTTAAGACAGTCTCTTTTGTATAGTATTGCCGTCAATCTCGAATTTTCTTTTAACATTCTTCTGAAATAGCCATTCAACTCTTTTAACTATCTTTGCCCCCTGTATAACCCCTTAATATTTATAACAGACTGATGAAACTAAAAAAATTATTCGCCGGAATGATACTATGTCTGGCAGTTGCTTCCTGTATTCAAGATGAAGCTCTAAATGTTGAAGCAGCTATAGACGGATGCAGCGGCAGCAATATCCAATTAGCTAACATTAATACTTACAGCAAAACAGTATCTATTTATGTATCTAAATCTACCGACTTGTCTGCATTAGAAATCAAATTCGAACTACCTGATGGAGCTAGCATCAATCCTGTCAATGCATTAGCGAATGACGATGCTCCCAAATATGATTTTTCAACTTCGAAAGTTCCCATTACATCTGAACAAACATTGGAACAATATCAACGTATGTTCAAAGTTACATCTGAAAGTGGTACCACAGAAGCGGTCTACACCATCACTGTTATCAAATCAGAGCTTCCTACTGAATACCATTTTGAGAACATAGAAGACGGAAACAACAATTATCATATCTTTTATGAATTCAATCAACAAAAAGCAGAAATGCTCCAATGGGCAAGTGGTAATCCAGGGTTCCAGCTTACCGGCATGGGGAAAAACACGATGGATTATCCAACTCTTCAAACCCAAGGATATATAGGTAAAGGTGTGAAACTGGAAACTAAAGGCACAGGAAGCCTTGGATTAACGGTTGGTATGCCAATCGCAGCAGGTAACCTCTTCATTGGTTCATTTGAAGTTGGAAACGCATTAAAAGATGCAAAAGCTGCGACCAAATTTGGATTTCCATTTTTTAAGCACCCTACAAAACTGGAAGGATATTATAAGTTCAAGCCAGGAACTGAATATATATCAGGCATTGATAAAAGTCAGAGCCCTCCGAAGATTGTGATAGATCCTTCAATGGAAGGCAAAGACAAAGGTGATATATACGCTATTTTATACAGAGCAGACAATGTTAATGACTTTTTGGATGGCAACCTCAACTTTGATTCCGAGGAAAAAATAGTATATATTGCCCGAATCTCCGATACAGAGATGAAAGAGACTGATACATGGACACACTTCAGTATACCTTTTGAACATAGAAAAGAGATAGAACAATCAGCTCTCGATGAAGGTAAATATAAACTTGCTGTCGTTTTCTCCTCAAGTATAGAGGGAGCTAATTTCAAAGGTTCAATAGGAAGTACTCTGTGGATAGATGAAGTAACCATTCACTGTGAAGAAGACGAACAAAATAACGAATAATAATTAAAAAAATAACATATGAAAAAATACATATTGGCTAGTATAGTTACACTTTTCTTCGGTATTAGCCAAGTTAGTGCACAATCATCTAATGAGCATAAAGGACTTATTTGGTCCTCCCTACATGGATTAGATTATGAGTTCAAAGCTGGTGTGAATATAGGTGGAACATCTCCACTTCCTCTTCCCAAAGAAATCAGAAAAATTGAAAGCTACTCACCTGGACTTTCGATTACTTTGGAAGGAAATATAACTAAATGGCTAGATGCTCAAAAAAAATGGGGACTTAGTTTAGGACTCCGCCTCGACAACAAAAGTATGACTACTGAAGCTTCAGTAAAAAACTATGGCATGGAAATTTTTAACGAAACTGGTGGAAAAGTTGAAGGACTTTGGACAGGAGGAGTTAAAACCAAAGTTAAAATGTCTCTTTTGACAATACCAATCCTAGCTAACTACAAAATCAACGATCGATGGAAACTCGTTGCTGGACCTTATATGTCATATATGATGGAGGGGGACTTCTCCGGCCATGTTTATGAGGGACATCTTCGATCTCCAGACGCTACTGGTGACAGAGTTAATTTCACAGGTGACAATATTGCAACTTATGACTTCTCCAATGATCTGCGCAAATTCCAATGGGGTTTACAAGTAGGAGGAGAATGGAAAGCATACAAACACTTAAATCTGCATGCTGATTTAACATGGGGATTGAATGATATTTTCAAAAAGGATTTCACAACTATTTCATTTGCTATGTATCCCATCTATTTAAATATAGGATTTGGATATGCATTCTAAAGATAAATACACTAAAGAGTCTGTGTAGGATTAAAAAATATTTATCATAAAATATACCCAAAGGCAGTCTTAGGAAAGACTGCCTTTCTACTTTAATTTAATTCCGGTGCCGAAATGAACTAATTCATTCTATAGACTCTTATCTTATGGATCTCAATATAAAATAAACTAAGAGTCTAAATAGATGATGTATTTTGTTATTCACATCTTTCACATAATACTAAGTTGTTAATTCACATATGTTTCTTGTGAATTAACAGTGCTATTTTCATTCTTCACACCCTTTCACCCTCTTCACCAACCGGATGCTTGATTCTTTCATCAATTTCCACTTTTTGGTCAAACGTTTAGCAAAAAAGATTTGTTTTCTTTCAATATGAGAACCAACCTTTCTTACTACTGATAAGTCACTGATTTACCGCATATTTTGTTTCCATTTGCTAATCGCCGACTGCTGTTGTCTACCTAGTCAACTATAGTCGACTGATTAGACAACTACAGTCAGCTAGATAGACAACAATAGTCGGTTTCTTATATGTCAACTATTTAATTTAATAAGATTATAGCTGAAGCGAAGATTATGAACTGCGAAGGTACAAGCAGTGAAAGTGTGAAGATTGTGAAGGCGTGAAGAAGAGATTTCCTCTTTGTATCTTCACCGAGAACACCTATTAGACAGATAATTATCTCCTAGTGAAGAAAGTGTAGGAGAAGAACTCAATTTTATTGTGTCTTTAGTCATTTTTAGCGCGATTAGTTCATTTCTGCATCAAAAAGATATATTCAACTAAACATATGATTTAATTGATAATGAATAGTAGATAAAAAAATAAGCAGGAACAATTATATTCCTGCTTATTTTTATTTGTCATAGACGAAAGAAATCCTAGAAAGATACTTTCAAATCATCAATATATAATACACTATCCGGTGCACCGGAGAACTTATCTCCGTCTTTACTTGAAGAGCACACAATAGCTAGCTTATATTTATTTGAAGCATTCCATGATTTACCGTCTTTCCATTCAAACGATACATTAAATGTAGTCCACTCTGCTTTCTCACCAGCATCCTTTACAGAAGCAATCGCGACTATTTTTTCAGACGTCAACAAATTTGTTCCATCTAAATAATCAGCCATATAATCCGATACTTCATACAATACCGCATTCATAGCCGGGGCATCTGTTTTTGACTCATCCAAGTTCGCTACATTAGCTTTTTTCGGATCTGGACATACATAATATTTTTCTCCAGCTGTATATTTATAAACTCCAGAGAATGTTTTCGGTTCCCTATCACAAGGCTGTCCGAAACGTGTACTCTTTAAGGTGTTAGAAATTTCTGTAATAAATACCCCATTAAACAAAGAACCGGAAGTAACATACGGAACCATTGCCAAGGCTGAACCACTTGAATTAAGTGTTGTCAACTTAGCTGCTTTACCTGAATAACCTGCTGCTTCTTCATGTACAGCATAAGGTTTTGTTTTATCATATTTAGTAAAAAAACTCATTGATTTTAAATATTCAACTCCCGGATTTGAAGTTGTCCATCCGCCAATCGGTTCATAATACTTCATATCTTCATCATTAGTATTATTTTTCAATTCCCATTGATCCAAATCGGTTGCAAAATTCAAAATACCACAAGATATAATATATTCTTCTCCAGTTGTCTTGCCTTCGCTGTAATCTTTCTCTGAAACAATATTTATTCTTTGCGTCTTAGAACAATCAATAGCACCTCCGTTATAAAGTTCACCATTATAAAACACCTTTGCACCATCTGAAACAACTAACTTCGGCACAATTTTCAATTGTTCTGCCTGTGCATCCGGTTTTGCATAAAGAATAATCCAGTTGCCTCCCATTGAAGAAGTAACAATAGAAGGTTTATAAGCAAGTACATCTTCATTGATGGTTACACTCAATAGTTCTTTCTCTGTCTTTAATACACCAGAAACAAATGTATAATTTACATTATATGTTTCTGACTTTATATTAATTTTCAAGGTCATTTCTTTGTCGCTACTGATAGAACCTGAAATTGTATACTCGGTTGCTTCCCTTCTATTAGCAACTGCGGTTGTGGTTCCTTTATACTCTCCAATACTGAAAGAGCCGTCTGCCTGCTTTTCGATAGCCACTTCATCAGCTTTCAAACCCTGATATTTATAAGCACTCGCTGTAAACCCAGGTTTTACAGGGAAAGACACATTAAATGATGAAATACTAATTTTATTATAACCTTTGGCCACCATAGTGATCCCTTTAGAAGGTTCAGTCAATTCAAATCCTTCACCTGTGTAATCACAAGTAAAACCATTCTCCATACGTGGATACCAACCTGCAAATACTGTTGAATAATCAGCATCATCCGCTTCCGTACTAATACGGGTACCCGTAACTTTCACTTCAATATTCATTGTAGTAGACGGATCTTCCGGCATGTGTTGGACCACATTTATTGTCATATTGACTTTCTCTGCAACCACATTTCCCGATACGGTAATGTCCAATGTACCCAAATCTGCATGTTGTATTGTGGTCTTAGTTTCCTGCAATACTACTTGAGAAGCATCACCTTCCAAAACAACGCCACCAACTACAATATCCCCTACAGTAAAAGGAGCACCAGCTATATCTATCGCAAAATTACGCAAAGACACCGTTACTTTGTTCTCGTCTTCCGATTTAACAAATATTCTTTGAGAAATTGGGGCACTTTCTGTCAAATCCACTCCTTCCAAGAAGACTTTCAACTGACTATCATAGGTTCCTACCACGAAACTATTAAGTCCAAGCCCCTCTCCTCCATCGTTACCGTTTTTATCATCATCACTACAAGATGTAAACAATGTCGCTGTACACAATACAGCAAACAAGTAATAAAATAAATTCTTTCTCATTTTCTAAATTCTACTTTTAATTAATAAAAGCAAATACGTGATATTCCCATCACACAGATGCCTGACTTTTACAGGCGCAAAGTAACTATTATTTTCAGATACCCACAAGGTCTATATTTCTTGTTTCTGTTCCATTTTTAAAGAAATACACCTAAAATAGGCTATGAAAAAGCATAAATTCCCGCTGATTATTAAAAAGAAATATTCTGTTTTTAATAATCAGCGGGAATCTACAATTCAAATCTCACACATTGATATATCAATACAACCTACTTACAGGCTGTTCATTTGTGACACTCAATGTTCTATTGTTTTATTGTTTCACACCAGTATATTGGACATCCACATCCATTAACTTTGTTCCAGCCATACTTACCTCTACAACAATCGGCAAATTCAAATTCTTACCATCCACCGTTGCAGCAGTTATGTCAATTGCACAATCGACAGACATCGACGCAGCACCTATTGGAACTTCTATTCCCTTCAATTCCGTCGCACCACTGAAAGTAGATTTACCGTCTTTCTGGGTCAACGCACATTTCGCCACTTTTAAATCACCCAAGCTTACAGGTATAGAAGTCCCACCTATAGATACATTCAAAACAAAATCTTTGATAACTACATCCACTGCGTCATCTCCATTCTTTACCAGAGATAAAGATTTGGGCTCATTGGCTACTTCCTGCCCTTCCAACTTAACAACTAAATTACCATTATACGTACCAGCTACCTTTTCAGAGGCAACAGTAGTATCATCGTCATCATCGTCACTACAAGACATTAAAAAACTCATTGAGCCAATTAACATTGCAAACAAATAAAATGAAATTCTTTTCATAACATTCTCTTTTAATTTAAAAAAACTTCTCACTTCTAAAGAAGATAAAACAATATCTTCCATGTTTT
This sequence comes from Bacteroides sp. L008, assembly GCF_040812255.1. Classification (NCBI taxonomy): domain Bacteria; kingdom Pseudomonadati; phylum Bacteroidota; class Bacteroidia; order Bacteroidales; family Bacteroidaceae; genus Bacteroides; species Bacteroides sp. L008. The sequence continues at coordinate 2,691,057 of NZ_JBFNXO010000001.1, forward strand.
TTCTCAAAACATAGGTGCAAAGTAACTATTATTTTCAGATATTTGCAAGGTCTATTTTTCTTGTTTCTGTTCTATTTTTAAAGAAATATACCCAAAAGGACTTATAACATACCATTTTACAAATTAAAATGATGATTTGAAAAAGGAAAGAGAGTTTATATCTCTGAACCCATTTATCTTCGTTATATGCTATAAAGCCAATCAGTTATCATAATCGTATTCCAGACTAAACTCATCCACATAAAGCACACTACCGGACGCTCCAGTAAAAAAATCACCATATTTGCTTGCAGAACATACCAGGACGATATAGGTTGGTTTTCTGTTCGTAGCCCTATATTCCAGTTTCAAGTCAAATTCCTTATACACGGCAACAGGAGTTCCCGATGTAAATTCAGCATAAGCAATCACATGCTTATCATTTTTATCAAACAATTTCCGGTTAGAAGGTTTGGTGCGTATTTCAATCGGACTATCCCAATCACCAATGGCAATATAGATCGAGCAGGTATCTGTCTTTCCTTTTAAATAATTATATTCAATGGAAGAGTTATCAATCACTCCGGGCTGGTACTTATAATATCCTTTCAAATGAGTAGGATAAGCAGAGAACGATTGCCCAAAGTTCAAGATACCATTTGTTCCGTCGGTTGCCACATATTTACCGACAAAGAGGTTACCGGCAGCTAATTTCCCGGCAGAACCCACTCCCACAAACTTAGACTCAAGTTTCGCAGCCCTACCGGTTGTTTTACCCGACCATATATCTTCGGTAGGAACAGAGTTGCTGTCACCTAAGGTTGTAGCTCCTTGATTTCCGGTATCCCAGAAAGGAGCTTCATTACTTCCCCACGGGTTCCAGACTTTACCACTCTGATTCCAATTATCAAATGTACCACCTGTTAAAGGAATCTCAGCAGTCGTTCTAAAAGTAATCTCTTCACCACGATCTTCTGTTCCATCCACCAAAGCACGACATACATATTCCGTGTCCGCTTTCAAATGCGGAACACAAACATAGAAGTTTACTCCATTCTGTACAACGATATCCTGATCTACCCTTGTCCATTCTTCTGATGAAGCTTCACGTATTTCAAAGCCGTTCACTACATCCTCCTGTCCTTCTCCATAAAGCCATGCTACATTAGTCCAGCCATCCGCCGAATTAGTAAAGACAACCTTATCCGTGATGAATGCGTACAAACTCCACTCTTCGGTTTTTCCTTTAAATGTCACATTTACTTTCTGCTCTTGTGTAAAGTCCTTCAAAGTGGTAAAGTCAGGCGAAACGGTAGAACTGATCGGCCCCAGCTTCAAATCTTTCACGGTTATTTTGTTGAGCATCGTATTTTTATTGACATAAACGATAGCTTGTCGAGCTTTTTCGTCAATCACGGCTCCTCCGACCTGATTCTTGACGCTAAATACTCGTTCGACGGTCTGGTTGGCTATAATCTTCCAGCGATAATCCTGATACAAAGACAATACCACTTCTTTAGGAGAAGACAAATCAATCGTTGTATTCACCTTCAAATCCGTATTAGCCTCTTCTGAATAATCGAAACGGGTGACAATCACTTTCTTCAAATCCACAGAATCGAGCAAGTCTACTGTCACCGTACGTTCTTCATTATTAATGACTGCACTACCAATCTGTCCATTCACCTCAAAGCCGGTAATAGACAATCTGACAACAGGATACGGCAAATCATTCTTGACGCATGATGAAAAAGCAAATGCAATGCAAATGCATATAATTAAGGATAAAAGTCTATTTCTGCCTTTACTTTTCATGATTACATACTTATAGTTAATCCTAAATTAATATCAAACAAATTTATTTTAAAGTTGGCTCCACCGTTCGTACGGGAACCTTTCTCACCAAGATTATTCACCTGACTTTCCTTACGGTATTTCAAGCCTATCACTCCCACACTACATTCCACACTCACATTTTGCATAATAAAGACAGCCACTCCGGGATTAATCCCCAACTGTGCCTCAAATATATTCGTTTTGGTATTCTTCAAACTCTCGCCCGAACCTCTTGTAAACTCCGAATGTCCGAATCCCAAACGCAGATTGGTTTCATTGAACAATCCGAAACGTTTTCCCGGATCCAACCCGATATAGGAGCTATGGAAAAAGGTGCAATTATACAACTCTTCTTTCAACTTCAATTCCTTGAGAGTGAAATTCACGTCATCATCAATCTTAAAACTAACATTGCCTAAATGACCGTCCGTATGCTTATAACCGAGCTTTACACCCACTACCTGATTATCTTTGAAAAAATAACCGATAAAAGGAGCCACATTAATGGTACGTGCTTCAAAATCAAAATCATCGAGATAAGTAAACAATAATTTGGAGTCCTCACTGTTATAATCCCAAAACGAAAAATCCGTACCAAATATCCATTTTCCTTTAGGCATAAAGCGATAATTCACAATGCCACGATCAAACCGCCCTACCCTTTTGATTCTCAATAAATCAATGCCTCGCTTGGTCTCTAACGTATCACTTTTCCAATCGAACTCTCTTTTAACTGTTTCAACCGTGTGAACCGGAAGTGCAGCTGTTATTTTACTATCCTGTTTACGCTCCGACAATACAAGGTCACAAATCGTTCCTTCTAACTTCAAAGGAGTATTGACAACATCAGAAGCCAATTTTATATCCGTTGAAGAAACTGGCGGAACAGCTACTGCTTCTCTCTTAGACGCAACCTTCTGCCTTTTATCTGCCTGCTTTTTATCTACAAACTTCCCCACTGGTCTTTCTTCAGGCTTCTTCACAACCTTTTCCACAGAATTCTCTGCTGGAGACACGTTTTCCTCCACTTCTCCAATTATCTGGCGGGCAGAGTCCACAGCAGCTTCAGTTACCTGATAAGTATCCTCTACTGATGACAATACCTCCTGTTTGTCTTCCTGTCCCTCACTTTTTATTCCATAAAAGAATACCAAGCCGGCACATACAACCAGAAGCAGGAACAGTAATATGTATTTTTTTCTATGTCTCATAAAATCATAAGCAAATCGTCAATCCCAAACTAATATTGAAAGGATTCACCCTAAAGTTAGATCCACCCGTCATCCGTTTTCCCGTCTCTCCCAGATTATTTTTCTGTTTTTCCTGCCTGTAACGAATGCCGGCTATTCCGAGCGAACATTCAATACTTACATTTTGCATAATAAAAACAGCCAATCCCGGATTTATTCCCAATTGCACCTCAAATATATCTGTTTGAGTATTAACCAAATTTTCGTCTACACCACGGTCGAATTTAGACTTTCCAAAATTGAATGTCAAGGCAGTCTCATTGAACAATCCAAATCGTTTACCGGCATCCAAACCTACATAAGAGCGATGGAAGAACGACACGTTATACAAATTTTGTTCCAACTTTAAATCTTTCAAAGAGAAATCGACATCATCATCGATTTTCAACGTGATATTATTCAAGGCTCCTCGCATATTCCGGTATCCGAACTTCAATCCCAACACCATATTATCACGGACAGCATAGCCTCCATATACAGAAAAATTCAGATTACGCCCATCACAATCAAAATTATCAAAATAGGCAAACAGCAGTTTATTATCCGCACTATTATAATCCCAGTATGACATTGTGAAACCAGAGATCCACTTCCCTTTAGGAATGAAACGATAGTTCATGATTCCACGATCATAACGTCCGATACGTTTGATTCGCAGGAAGTCCAAGCTCCCTTTTACTGGTAGCGTATCCTTCTGAAAAACGGGGACAGAATCTTCTACCTCCAACGATTGACAAACCGTTTCTGTCTTTCCCCACAAAGAGAAAAAGAATACAGACACCAGCACTGTTACCAATAACCGTTTATACATTCGTCCTGTTTTTTAAAGGTAAAAAGCTATTCCCAGTCCTATACTGAAAAGATTAATTTTAAAATTGGCACTCATCGACGAACGGTTGCTTTCGTAAATCCGGTCCGTCACCTGATGGGTTCGGCTGACATTCAGTCCCAACACCCCAATGCTTACTTCCACTGCCGTATAATTATTGATAAAGGCAACCAAACCCGGACTCAAACCAACACTTGCATCCAAAGAAGTCTGATATACTCCTGTCAGGTCATCCCCTTTACCGTTCACCACTTTTGAAACAGAACCTCCCAATTCTAACTGCACTTCATTGAATAATGCAAAACGCTTGCTAGTACCTAAATTGATGTAATTTCTCAAGACAGCAATTCCCGAATAAGAGTTCTTCAATTCATACAGGTTACTAATATCAAAGTTGGTATCTTCATCAATATTTACACTGATATTATTTAGCTTGGTATACGTCCGGCTATACATAAAACGTCCACCTGCAGCTACATTATCTTTAAAAGCATAACACAATACCGGACTCACTTTAAAAGCATACCCTTCCCCACTCAAATTCTCTATCACCAGAAACTGATAGTTATCATTTGAGTATTGAGAATAAGAAACTGAACTACCCACAATCCATTGTCCCTTAGGAATGAAAGTTCTCATTTCTATATTCCGTTTGAACTCCTGTTGCGCGCATGTTTGCGTCGTTCCAACAATTATTCCCAAGATTATCAGGAATGAAGTTTTGATAAAGTAATTCATACTTTGCTTATTCATAAATTAATTCCAAATCATCAAGCCACAAAGTACTGCCCGTACTTCCGGTAAAATAATCTCCATATCTACTTGCACTACCCACTAAAATAATATCAGTCGGTTTACGGTTAGAGCGATAGTTAATCGGGATCTCCAGTTTTATCAATCCTTCACCCTCCGTCGACTCTTTAAGAATACACTCTCCATAGCCTATCACATTTGAAGAATTTGAATCAAAAAGCTGCCTGTCAGCAGGCTTTGTCTTAACAAGTACCGGTATATCCGTTTCTCCGTCAAAAGTCTGATGTGGCCAGTCGCCCAATGCTATATAAATAGAGCCCATATCTTTACTGTTTTTCGGCAACTCACCCAATGTTGAATAGTCCACTGTACCAGCTACATATCTATAATAAAGCACCAATTTCGATGGACGTGAAGTGAAAGGACGTCCAAACCGTAAAATACCGTCTGTACCATCTATTTTCAGGAACTTCCCGACAAATATATTTCCGGCAGCAAAAGCACCAATTCCAAAAAGAGCCACATATTGAGACTGTAATTTTGCAGAATAATTCCCACTGTGCTTAATGGCTGCATCATACGTTGTCACATTCTTATTCAATGTAGCAGAACCCGTATTACCACTATCCCAAAACATTTCTCCACCACTCTTATAGATATAAAGAGGCGAATCTCCATGCCAGTCTTCAAATCCAGCATTCGGCAATTGTGCAGGAGCTTCTGTAGTGAATTGTTTTGTTTCTTTCGCTGCAACAGTACCAGCCATTGCCTGATATTCATAGGTTATACCAGGTTCAAGTCCGGTTATTTGACTCGTAAATATTTTATTATTCAACACAGCCTGATTCGAATACATCCAATCATTGGAACCAATCGCCCGGTAACGGAAATTCATCTCTGTAACTGAAGCAACCAGACTACCATACAGAGTGGCTTTTGTTGACCAAACATCGTTCTGTGTAGCAATATCCTCGGTAGCAACCAAAGCATCTGTAGCAATAACCGTCAACGTTTTCGCTCTATCTTTTCCATTCCGGTCCCTTACTTCAATGTCAAATCGATAGGTGTTATTACCGTCATCGATCGAATTAGTCATTATCTCTCTCAAGTTTTCCTTAAATGCAAACTGAACCTTTGTCATATCCGCATTAAATTGGATACTAAATCCAAGATTATCCAGTTCTCTTATCTGAACTTCAGTCAATTCCATCAAGTCGAAAGAAGAAAAATGGGTAATTCCCAACCGTGCAAAATCCGCACTCGTCACTTTCAATTCAGTAAAAGGCACACTAGCAGCCATCCGCACAACAATAGGTGTTTCCTTGTCGAATTGCGCACGATAAACTGCATTATCCAACTCGTAAATCTGATCATTCTCGATTATCTTAATAACAGGACGTGCCAGTATATCTACTTTCTCATCCGTCGTCAAAGCTGTCTCAACCACATTTACGGAAATCATGCCACCACCCACTTCAGAGGAAGAATTACTAAAAGTCAAATCATATCTGGTTGCTTTCCGTACCAGATTAATAACTCCACTTTTGGTTATTTCTGTTCCACTGCCGTTAAGTTGCCCTACAAGGTTCCATCTTAATTGGTTTTCATCATCCAACAGCATAAAATATCCTAGTTGGGATATGTTATCCTGTGTATATTCCAAAGTTCCCAATCGGTTACTCACTGTAATTTTATAAGTAGGAAATGCCTCCTGTAATTCGTCAGACAGAGCCAGACTGACTACTGTATTGCGAATGCCACACACTACTGATTCCGAAATAGCCGTCCCTTTTGAAATTGTAAACTCTTTCGTCCCCTTGAAATAAGAATCGGTAAAAGATGCAGCTACGGAATCACCCGCAGTAACTTCCGCTTTATAATTGTCGGGAACTAACAGTATTTGTTCCGGCATTTCATCTAAAGTGGCGAATTTACGCACCAAGCCCTCCGCGTTACGGATATACACTTTACACTTCTGGAGCAATTCTTCATCAGTAAGCGTAGCTCTCGTCTTTCCGGCAGAAACAGTAGGTAATTCACGTTGAACACCTATCTTCAAAGATAATGCGCCCTCTCCATTATTTGTCAGGTCACTTTCACGGCAGGAGACACAAACAAGTCCAACAATGAAAGCTATAACTAATATATATATCAGTTTTTTCATTCTGTTTTCTTTGCTATTGATTTCAATGCTAAAGTAGCTGTTCTGGTATTATTTGCCTGATCGACAACGGTAATAATAAAATTATGAGAAGCAAGTCCATACAATCCGAGTAGCGGCGTAAACTGTGTAATATCAAACACCAAATATTTCACTCCGATCACTTCACTGCCCACTGGGAAACCTAAGCTCTTCAACGCTTTTTCCAAATCTGCATCTGCAGGGTGTGCCAAATCAAATTCAGAAGACAAACCTACTGACTTCAGTATTTCAGGTGTCAAAGTCTCCGAATCAATCTTCACTTTCAAATTTTGAATACCATTATCCGCTGTGATATTAACAATAATGGTTTTGGTTTCGTCTTTCTCTACTTCTATCTCATCCATTATATTGAAACCTTGTCCTACGATTGTCGGTGCACTTGTTCCAGGATTTACGGATGGATCTTCCGGCAATATATCTTCTGCTCCCGGATTAGCCCAAGCAAGTAAATCCACTTTCTTACATACTGCATCCAGCTTTACGCTTAATCCCATGTCACCCACTGAAGGTATCTCCAGATTAAACACAATGTTCCGGTGCTCTCCACCTTTCACATTGCTGAAACTGGTTTGCTCTTCTGTCCATTCCCCATCTACCGTTCCCTGGAAATGAACAATAATGATATTGCTTACTTCGGCAGCTTCAAAGAATCCGGCACGTCCACTTCCAATATCGGTATTATTAAAAGTCAGTTCACCTGTACCGACTTTTATTGTAATGGACTGGTCACCACCTACTTTCTGTTTCAAATCATCATTGAGGTCGACTGTCACCATTATATTCTGCAAGAAACATTTGATTACATCAACCGATGTAACCTCATCTTTTTTTATTGTAAAAGTTTGGGTTCCTTTATAGAAAGGTTTTTCCCATTCAGCAGGTTTTACGTCATGTGATAATGCTTCAATCTTATAGTTACCCACATTCAAGGTTAAGATTTCGGGCATGTCCCTATATCTTGTATATTCCTTTACCAATAAATTATTATCAGTCGAATAAATCCGAATGATATAATCATCTGTATTGATTGCTTTACCGTCTGCACGTGACAGCACATCCACAGAAACAGAAACACTTGTTCCCGCAAGTCTTACCTGTCCTTCACCTTGATTTGTATTCCCGGTTCCTTCGTCGTCCCTTCCAAAATCAGGGTTATCATTCATACAAGCACTGCATAATCCTAAAATGCTTGCCAAACATATAAAAACGAGTTTTTTTATTGCTTTCATATTACTCATTACTTATATTCTAATATTATATTTTTATCTATATACAATTCACTACCAGTAGAAATAGCTTCACCCTTATTATCCGTTGTTTTAATCTTATTGTCTTCAACACTTTGAGTGTTTGAAGCATTGGAAGAAGAGGCAAACATCACCCTTAAATGAGTCGCTTTTTTCTCAAACATCGTATTATAAGTTAAGTCCACCGTGAATTCCTTTTGAGAACTCGTCGCTGTTAAGACTTCACTACCTTCGGCTAACTTTAATGTTTGTCCTCCTTCGCGGTTTTCTACTATTACAGTTACAATTCCGCCCTGATCGTTATTAGCTACATAAGTATAAGTGCCTTTCAGCTTTATCGGACGGGAAGTGAAGGATATACCTTCATTATAGATTTCTACATTAGTAGAATGGTTATAACTATAACTTCCCAGGAAAAGCTTACCGGCAGAACGATGCTCATGGGTAGGAGGTGTCAGATCATTGAGAGTAGTCGCTGACCAAGAAACCGAACCATACTTACTGGGAGGATCCCCTAACTTATCAGACCAAGCAACATTACGCAACATCACCCCGGTATTCTGATTAAAGGCAGAAGCAACTATATACCAAGTATTCTTCGTTTTAGGATTAGTAGGAGCGGTTTTCTGATTTACAACTGCCCAAGTATCATTCAAATCCTCTATCGTCAACAATCGAGTATCCTGCTTTTTACTACTTCCTAATATGCCTGAATAACCGTATCCACCACCTTTATTTATCGTCTCATTAAAATAATTAGCCCATCCTTGCGTGAAATCCGGAAGCTGTACTACACTCTCTGTTGCCTGCATTACAGGAATTGAATAAGTCGTACCATCATCACAAGTCGTTCTGAAATAATAAGTAGTTCCCGGAGTAAGTCCTGAAATGACAGCCTTTCCAGTGGTTGCATCAAGTTTCAAATCTTTGGCATCCACTTTCGTCCACGTACTTCCATTCAAAGAAATATATGCTTCAATAGCACTCATCACATTAGACATATCTTCGGCATATTCAGGTACAATCGTCATTTCGGCCGTATACGACCACACATGAAACGGTTCGAGAATAACACTATAAGAAGGTATAATAACAGCTACGGAAACGATGGCCGATTTCAAACCGTTATATTCAGCTTGGAAGTCTTTGGCTACAACTCCCATATCAATACCACTTGCTTTTATATTGTAATATCCTTCTTTTCCTTCTATCGGAGTGATAACCGTATTGTTAATCAAAGTCATCACACCATAATAACGATAATAGAGCTTAATATTCTGCGGATTGCCTTCTTTCAGTTTCACCGGAATTGTCACTTCTTTACTCTTCATCTTCACAGGATCCGTAGGTAGCAACATAAAGTTCTTAGGCGTTGTTATATTCAACACATAATCTTCACTTTGCTTACCATAAGTACTGGTGGCACTCAAATAGAATAAATGAGTATCATTATTATCCGTAATATTCAGATTAGGAATCAAACCAGTAAAATTAATAATACCCATCTGATCCTGATTAATACCAAAGCCAATCAACTTCACACCTGATTTGTCCAGCAATGCTTGATCTTCAGGAGTAAGTGCCGCCAGATTAAATCCTTCCTCCGGCCAATCGGGTAAATTAGGAGAAGTAGTTCTAAGAATACATTTCGTAAAACCGCCCAAAGAAGTCAACAAAGCCGATAACTGATTCGATTCAATCGGATTACCGTCCCACTGATTACCATCATTACTTGTTTTCTCAAATCCGGTCAATGTGAAATAAGGAGGTTTAATATTCAATGCTTTATCCGAAATATCCAAAGTAATGGGTCTGACTTCCGTTACACGGTCAAAGACAATGCTCAACATGGCTTTACCAGCATCCACATTCATTTGCAAATGATAATGATGTTGAGCTAACGCCTCCTCAATGGTAGCCACTTCAACGGTAGTCGGACTTAGTCCGCCATTCACTTTCGTGAAAGTCAGTTTTACTGAAATTCTACCCGGCTTCACATAAGCAGCACGCGTTTCTCCGGACGAAAAAGAAACTTCACTTCCCAACTCTGCCTGTACAGTAGAAGAATAAGTCTTAAAATACTGTTTGAAATCATCCGTGTATTCAATACTTATTTTAGTATTGGCCAATTTACAAGTAGTTTCCACGGGAGTAGTCTCGCCACCACGGATATTAAAATCGGTAGTACCCTCATAATAAGGAGAATCAAAGCCTTCCTTCTCAATGTCACCATAGAAAGCTTTCAAGGTATAACTTCCTACCGGAAAAGTAGTGTCTTCATCATAGTCACTTAACTTATCCCAGGAAGCCTGCACTTTGTCACCTTGCAACACGGAAATAGAGAAATCTTGTATGGAAGGCAGTACTTCCTCACTCGAGCGTGTCGTAACATCTGTCACCGAAGAATTTGCGGATAGATGCAAGCTCATTCCACCAAAGGCACCCGAACGCTTTTCATCGTTTACACAACTGCACAATAATACAATCTCTAAAAATAAAATAAACTTCAAAATACCCTTCATACCGAATTAAATACGCCTTTAAATAATACGGAGTCCCTCTCTCTGAAATCAAAGATAAGCTTAAATACCTAATATACAGGTGCTATCTTGTAAACTAGCCGCAAAAATACAGTTTTATTTCTTTATAATAAAGTATCTAAAGAAAGTTTTATTTTCGAATATGAAAAGAAGACCACAATTAAGGCCTAGAATATGAAAAATGAAACATTTTTAAGAGATATAACATAAAAGTTCTGTCTTTCAGATGAAAAACAGAACTTCATTATATAATAGATTGAACGTTAATAAAGCTTATTTATCGACGCCTGGCATCAAGACTACTCCCAACTTCTTCTTGCCGTCCATCTTGACTACCACAGGTTTTTCAAAGCGAACGTGACGGAGATAGTTCGTTTCCTGCACTGCTGGTTGTGCATTGAGGAAATCCTGATTATAAACTCCATCATTCATAAAGGCATTGATCGTGAAATATCCCACCCCGAAAGAAGTCAGGTTCTGAAAAAAGTGTGTCCCCTGACTGGGATCTACCCGGTAATTAGTCAGACCGGCTTCCACAATCACACGGGCAGCCGAAATATGAGGCCACTTCACCGGAATACCCAGCCATGTATCACTGCTTCCCCAACGACCCGGACCAACGAGCACATAATTCTTTCCTTCGCTCAGGAACTGTTGATTGATCTTTTCTATCTCCCAGGCAATCGTCTGATTATTGGAAGCACTATAATTGTCGGTTTTTACATAAACCACATCATATACCTCATTCATAATGCCGTGTCCCAATGAATTATACGAACGGAGAATCACATCTTCATCAGGAATCTCGTTCAAATCCTCGTCCAGCATTTCTTTACTGTCTACGATAGGACGGATCTGCAACAGATAGAAAGTTCCGGATTTATCATGTTCGCGACTTAACGTTGCTGCAAATTCAATTTCAACCGGACGACGCATCTCCTGTTCACCATATTTCAATACCAACTGCAGAATACGAGCCAACGGGAAAACATCATGTTGCAGGATATTAGCAAAAGTAATCACCTTACGTCCTCCCGGATATAAACCATCACGAATAATCTGATCGTACGGATCGTAGGTAGAAGCAATATAACGCAGAGCACCGTCACTTTCCGCCTCTTTGACATGAAGTTTCAGCAAATTAAAACCATCGTCGATAGAAAAATCATGTCCGGCATTTTTCAAATCCAATGCATAAAAACGAGTTTGAGTCTCCTTGAGGGCTATTTCCATTTCACTGGTTTGCAACACCTGATTGGGATGATAGGGAGAAAAACGAAGGGTCATGCCACCGTCAACAATATATTTTCCTAATCCCAAAGCCAGATTAACCGTTCCTTCTTCGGCTTTTTCATCTCCTAAAGGATAATAATTCAGTGAACGGGCCACACCGGACATAGACGGATAATAACGATCGCCGTACTGGTTTCCAACTACTTCCTGTAAGATAACAGCCATTTTCTCCTGATCGATTACATTCGAAGTGGCTTGCATATACGCTTTGCTGTCACGGAAATAAACCGAAGCATACACCCCTTTGATAGCATCAGAGAGCATCCGCAACATTTCATAGCGGTCGTCCAGATAAGGAATCATGTAAGTGTTGTAAATTCCGGCAAACGGCTGATAATGAGAGTCTTCCAACAAGGAAGAAGAACGAATGGCAATCGGAGACTTCACTACATCGAAGAAAGTGAAAAAGTCCTCTACCAATCGGTCAGGCAACTTTGCCTTCAGAAAGTATTTCAGAATCGTAGCATCATCCGCATCTGACAGTGCAATCTGATACAGATTATTAGTATCCATAAATTCATCAAACACATCCGTACAAAGCACCACTGTTTTCGGAATAGCGATACGCGCATTTTCAAACTCGTCGAACTCCGGATGACGCTTCACCATATTATCAATAAATGCCAGTCCACGTCCTTTTCCTCCGAGAGAGCCATCCCCGATACGGGCAAAGTTAGAATAACGGTCGAAGCGGTCGCGCTTAAAGACCGCCACGACTCCCTGGTTCTTCATCTTACGATACTTCACAATCGCCTCAAAGATGATTTTACGGTGAGCATCCACATCCTGAAGACTATTCCAGGTTATCGGTTTCAAAAATTCAGCTACCGGGAACATGGCACGCGAATAAAACCAACGCGACACGTGATTCCGACTGATATGATATAAGAAGGACTCCGCAGGTACGGCAAAAAGAATATTTTGCAGCTCCTTCAAATTCCGGACGCGGGCAATCTCCTCCCCTGTATCCGGATTCCGGAAAATAAAATCACCAAAACCAAAATTATCGGAGACAATACGGCGCAAATCAACGTCCATCTTCTTGGAGTTCTTGTCAATAAAGCTGGCACCATACTTGGCTGCATAAGACGAATTTTCAGATTCGGAAGACTGTATAATCAAAGGAACGAACGGATCATTCTTACGTATCTCCGCACACAGCTTGATACCTGCCAGACCGTCTTTCTCCCCCCGTTCCACTTTCGGGAAACGGACGTCAGTGATTACCCCCAATATATTATTCTGATACTTATGATAGATTTCCATCGCCTCCTGATACGTACGTGCCAACACTATTTTAGGACGTCCACGCATACGGAGCGTACGCTGGTGAGCATTCAAGGCTTCAGTAGAGAATTCCTGACTCTGCTTCAACACGAATTTATACAGATTCGGCAAAATAGAAGAATAGAAACGAATACCATCCTCCACCAAAAGAATCAACTGCACACCGACCTCCTGCACATCGTGTTCCAGATTCATCTTGTCCTCTATCAACTTGATGATAGACACCAACAAGTCAGTATTACCCAACCAGCAAAATACATATTCAAACGCACTTAAATCTTCATTGATAATCCGTTTAGTAATACCATGACTGAAAGGAGTCAGGATGACAATAGGAATATGCTCGTATTTCTCTTTGATGTGACGGCCGATGTCGAAACTGTCATTATCCCCCGTGCTCGGCATACAAATCACCAGATCGAACGACATGTTTTCCAACTGTGACAGTGCTTCCTCCTCCGTAGACACCTGCGAGAAACGAGGTGGATAGCGCAGAGACAAAGAAGTGTATTCATTGAAAATCTTCTCATCAATGCGCCCGTCATCCTCCAACATGAAAGCATCGTAAGGATTAGCGATTAATAACACGTTAAAAATCCGCCTTGTCATCAAGTTAGCGAATTGTGTATCTTTGAAGTAAAGCTGGTTTAATTTATATTTACTAAGCATAAAGTCATTCTCCTTTCTTATTCCAAATCGTCATATCTCCAAAATCATGTTTCAGCAGATCGTTACTATGAATAATGGCATATTTAAATCCCAAATATTCACTACGAATATCCAACAACTCCTTTATAACCGGATAATAATCTTCTTTCTTACCTGACATATATTCATTAACAGCATAAGAGAAAAAGTTCATTTTTTGAATAAACTCATCATAAAATCGTTGTTCACGACAGTTCCTATAAGGTAGTTTCCCATTAAATAATAAATTCAACAACTGAATCGTTGAAAGCACTTCAGAAGTCGCATGGTCACTATTAAATATTACTTTCTGATTGACAAAGTCATTCGAATGCCTTATTATAGTCTCTATGTCATAATGGATCGGATCTAAGATATCATCATACTTATTCGATTTTTTATTATTGCAGTATCCACAAGCTACAAATAAGTTTTCCCATGTTTGTTTCAAGTCTCCATTATTAGCTTGCGACTTGAAATGTTCTACTTGGTAATCTGTTGTCAAATGCCGTTCGCACAAATAACATTTATCATTCTGATCCATCAGTAATTGTTTGCAGACTTCGTCCGTATTATAACTTTTATCTAAAGTTTGTGGCTTATCCGCATTCTTACAAATTCTAATCATCTTAATTAATTCTTATTTTGCCACTCTCTTTTCAGATCATAATATTTAGCTTTAACTGCAGGAGCTACTGCCTCCGGAATCTTATCAAAATCTTTCAGATACATATCCAATTCACTTTTATCCGAAACAGAAAGCTGCTCTGCACGAATCAACTCTTCCAGCCGTTGTAAACGCATTTGAATTTCACTGGAATCTGTGCGAACACCAAAGTAACCTTCCGCTAATGCTTCATAAGAATAATCCGTTAAATCTTCAATCGGTTCACGATGTTCCAAATCAAAAGCAACAGCATTCTCTAAAGAATTAAGAATAAAAGGAGAATGAGTAGTAACAATAAACTGTATATTAGGGAAAATAGCAGTCAACATCGGCAAGATCATTCGCTGTAGTTCCAAATGAAGATGTGTTTCTATTTCATCAATCAACACAATTCCCTCTTTCTCGTATGCACGTACCACATTATCCTGCGATTGCATTTTTAAGATTAAATCGGCTACGATGTCCAATGCAGCTGAATATCCTGCTGACAACTCCGTGAATTTAAACGATTTTCCACGCGTTTGAATGAGGAAAGAGTAATCTTTATAATTGAAATCAAGTTCCAGGGTTGTATCATTAAATATCTGACGGAGGATATTACGAAAACCGACAAACCATTGACGAATATAATCAGCATCCTCCATTTTTCCTTCATTACGGGCTAAGGCTTCTTGCACTTTACAGTCAACCATAAAATTCAAGAACTGATCTACTTTATTGTGTTTCAGATCAGTTTTCATTTCCAAATCCGGTTTAATCGGATTCTTAGGTTCCACAAAAAGAGATCTACGTTCATCTGCATAATAGGCTATGATAAAGTCTTGACTTAGAAAATCCTTAGAGATGGAATATATATCATGGAATGAAAGTTCCACTTTTCCATACATTTCTTCAATTCTAGTTTTATAATATTCAACGCTATCCTGATGGGAAACAATATTCTGTGAATCATTGGCAGCCTTAGCCGTTTGCAACCATGTTCGATGGGATATCAAATGTCTCGCATTATTCAAAAAGCTCAACGTCTTATCATTGCAAACCTTGCTCAAATGCTCCACAATTGCATTCAACAAAATAGTCTTACCACTTCCGTTCTTTCCCGTAATAATCAGATGTTTTTTCTCATTTTCAGAAATTGGAATACAAAAGTTCTCCAAATGAAAAATGTGATTAACCTTGATATTCGTAATAAAATTACCCATAGTCCTTTATACTTGATGATTACTTTTGCAAAGTTAATTTTTTAAATCTCATTTTCCATCATCTTCTTTATAAAGTTTACTTGTTTATCTCTTATTATTTTGTAGATTTGTAACTTTAAGTTTATTCAAAAAGACTTTTTATTCACATGAAAAAAGTAACTTTATTAATGAGTGGAATCATGGTGATGTCATGCGCTCCCCAACAGAAAAAGCTAGTCTACCCCGAGACAGCGAAGGTAGACACCGTAGACGTGTACTTCGGTACACAAGTTCCCGACCCTTACAGATGGTTGGAAAATGACACCAGTGCAGCTACTACTGCCTGGGTAGAAGCACAAAACAAAGTAACGAATGAGTATCTAAGCCAGATTCCGTTCCGGGAAAACTTGTTGAAACGATTGACCACACTGGCCGATTACGAGAAAATCAGTGCGCCAATCAAGAAACATGGCAAATATTACTTCAGTAAAAATGACGGCCTGCAGAACCAGAGTGTATTCTACGTACAGGATTCACTGGACGGCGAGCCTCGCGTTTTCCTCGACCCGAACAAGCTCTCGGACGATGGCACAGTGGCACTGACCGGTCTTTATTTCTCAAACGACGGCAAATATACCGCTTACAGTATCTCACGCAGCGGATCGGATTGGTCTGAAATATTTGTCATGGACACTGAAAGTGGCAAGTTATTGGAAGACCACATCGAATGGGCCAAATTTACCGATGCCGCCTGGCAGGGAGACGGATTCTATTACAGCGCCTACGATGCTCCCGCCAAAGGAAAAGAATTCTCCAACGTAAACGAAAAGCACAAAATCTATTATCACAAAATAGGTGAACCGCAATCGAAAGATAAACTGATTTATCAGAATCCGGCTTATCCGAAACGTTTCTATACAGCCAGCACCAGCGAAGACGAACGTATTCTCTTCCTCACAGAATCCGGTGCCGGAAGAGGGAACAACTTATTTATACGAGACCTGAAAAAGCCGAATTCTCCTTTCATCCAACTGACTACCGACCTCGACTACCAATACTACCCGATTGAAGTGATAGGCGACCAGATTTATATTTATACTAACTATGGCGCACCGAAAAACCGGATCATGGTAGCCGACATCAACCGTCCGAAACTGGAGGACTGGAAAGAACTCGTTCCCGAATCGGAAGCCGTTCTTTCAAACGCAGAAGTGATCGGTGGAAAACTGTTCCTTACTTACGACAAAGATGCTTCGAACCATGCATACGTTTACGGGCTCGACGGCAAGCAGATTCAGGAAATCCAACTGCCGTCACTCGGTTCGGTAGGCTTCAGCGGCAACAAAGACGATAAAGAATGTTTCTTCGGATTCACTTCATTCACCATTCCGGGTGCCACTTATAAATATGACATGGACCAGAACACCTATGAACTATACCGTGCACCGAAAGTACAGTTCAACTCGGATGATTTTGTGACGGAACAAGTATTCTTTGCCAGCAAAGACGGTGTAAAAGTCCCGATGTTCCTTACCTATAAGAAAGATCTGAAGAAAGACGGAAAAAATCCTGTATTCCTTTACGGATACGGTGGTTTCGGCATCAGCCTCAACCCTGGTTTCAGTGCAATGCGCATCCCATTCCTCGAAAATGGCGGTATCTACGCACAAGTCAACCTGCGTGGTGGCAGCGAATACGGTGAAGACTGGCACGTAGCCGGAACTAAGATGCAGAAGCAGAATGTATTCGACGACTTCATCTCTGCTGCCGAATATCTTATCAACGAAAAATATACGAACAAAGATAAAATCGCCATTGTAGGTGGCTCCAACGGTGGTCTGCTGGTAGGTGCCTGCATGACACAGCGTCCGGACCTGTTCCGTGTAGCAATTCCGCAGGTAGGCGTGATGGATATGCTACGCTATCATAAATTTACTATCGGCTGGAACTGGGCAAGCGATTACGGAACAAGCGAAGACAGCAAAGAAATGTTTGAATACCTCAAAGGCTATTCTCCATTGCACAACCTGAAACCGGGCACGAAATATCCGGCAACACTGGTGACCACTGCCGACCATGACGACCGCGTGGTTCCCGCCCATTCATTCAAATTTGCCGCTACGCTGCAAGCAGACAACGACGGTACAAACCCGACACTGATCCGCATCGACAGCAAAGCAGGTCACGGTGCAGGTAAACCGATGGCAAAAGTACTTGAAGAACAAGCAGACATCTACGGTTTCATCATGTACAACCTAGGGATGAATATTAAGTATTAGCGCTGAATACTTACATTAAATATTAGGTATAAGGTATTAAGTATAAGTCTATGCGGTTTGCAGCGCAGCCTAATACTTAATACCTTATACTTTATACCTAGCACTTGTTCCTACTATCATTTTATCATTATTTAATCAAAATAATGGCATAAAATCAATCACATCTGAAAATTTTTCCTATATTTGCAGTGAGTTAGTTGACATTTTATCAGAATTAACCTTTTAAAATATAGTATCATGAACATCCAGAAAATCATGTCCTCTTTGGAGGCTAAGCATCCCGGTGAATCTGAATATCTTCAGGCAGTGAAGGAAGTTCTTCTTTCTATCGAAGATATATACAATCAACATCCTGAATTTGAAAAAGCTAAAATCATAGAAAGATTGGTAGAACCTGACCGTATCTTCACTTTCCGTGTGACATGGGTGGACGATAGAGGCGAGGTACAGACCAATCTCGGCTATCGTGTACAATTCAACAATGCGATAGGTCCTTATAAAGGTGGTATCCGTTTCCATGCATCCGTTAATCTTTCCATTCTGAAGTTCCTCGGTTTCGAACAAACATTCAAGAATGCACTGACTACCCTGCCTATGGGTGGCGGTAAAGGCGGTTCCGATTTCTCTCCACGCGGTAAGAGTAATGCCGAAATCATGCGTTTCTGCCAGGCATTTATGCTGGAGTTGTGGCGCCATCTCGGGCCGGACATGGATGTGCCTGCCGGTGACATCGGCGTAGGAGGACGTGAAGTGGGCTATATGTTCGGCATGTACAAAAAACTAACTCGTGAATTTACCGGTACATTCACCGGCAAAGGATTGGAATTCGGCGGTTCATTGATTCGTCCGGAAGCTACCGGTTTCGGAGGACTGTATTTTGTCAATCAGATGCTTCAGGCAAAAGGGATTGATATAAAAGGTAAGACAGTGGCAATTTCCGGTTTCGGCAACGTTGCCTGGGGAGCAGCTACTAAAGCTACCGAACTAGGTGCAAAAGTAATCACGATTTCCGGTCCGGACGGATATATCTACGATCCGGATGGTATCAGCGGTGAAAAAATAGACTATATGCTCGAACTTCGTTCTTCGGGTAACGATATTGTGGCTCCTTATGCCGAACAATATCCGAACGCAACCTTCGTAGAAGGAAAACGCCCGTGGGAAGTGAAAGCAGACATCGCACTTCCTTGCGCCACCCAGAACGAATTAAATGGAGAAGATGCTCAAAATCTCATAAAAAATGACGTACTTTGCGTCGGAGAAATTTCCAACATGGGATGTACCCCTGAAGCTATCGATCTTTTCATTGAACATAAGACGATGTACGCTCCGGGTAAAGCGGTCAACGCAGGTGGTGTAGCCACTTCCGGTCTGGAAATGTCTCAAAACGCAATGCACCTTAGCTGGAGTGCTGCCGAGGTGGACGAAAAGCTCCATGCAATCATGCACGGCATCCATGCACAATGCGTGAAATACGGCACGGAACCCGACGGATATATTAATTATGTGAAGGGTGCCAACATTGCCGGGTTTATGAAAGTAGCTCACGCAATGATGGGACAAGGCGTTATTTAATAATTGAAAATTGAGAATTAAAAATTAAAAAATAAAAGAGTTTGGTAGTGGACTATATTAGTCAACAAGACATTTATTTTTCAATTCTCAATTTTTAATTCTCAATTTATTCAAGGACTTTGTTTAGTTGTATTTGTATTTGTGGTTTGCGCTGCTCGCCTCCTGTGACAGGACGCGGGTAGCGCTATTTTTTTGAGATTAACGTTATTTTCGCTGGAATTAATTATCTTTGTGGCATAATAGGTTAAATAATAGTTTGTGAATTTGTTATATGCGATAAATAACTCACAACTAATAATTTACTATTATTGGTTTTGTAATTAATAATCAAGTAATAAATAAAAAATGCTACAACCCGAATTGAAATTTCGCCGTGACAAAATTCGCAGCCTGATGGTGTCACAGGGCATCGACGCCGCACTTATCACTTGTAATGCAAATTTAATTTACACGTATGGCTGTGTAGTCAGTGGCTATCTTTACCTCCCCCTTCATTCGCCTGCACTATTATTTTTTAAACGTCCTAATAACATCACAGGAGAGCACTCATTCTCTATCCGCAAACCGGAACAAATCGTTGATCTGCTGAAAGAACAAGGATTGCCGATGCCAACCAAACTGATGTTAGAAGGTGACGAACTTCCTTATACGGAATATTGTCGTCTGGCCAGTCTCTTCCCGGAAGCGGAAGTGGTAAATGGTACCCCGTTGATTCGCCAGGCGCGCAGTGTGAAAACACCTGTAGAAATTGAAATGTTCCGCCGCTCCAGCATTGCTCATGCAAAGGCTTATGAGCAGATTCCAAGTGTATACCGTCCCGGTATGACGGACATTGAATTTTCCATCGAAATAGAACGTCTGATGCGCCTGCAAGGTTGTCTTGGAATTTTCCGGGTATTCGGACGCAGTATGGAAATATTCATGGGTAGTGTACTGACCGGAGACAATGCCGGTTACCCCTCTCCTTACGATTTTGCCTTAGGCGGTCAGGGACTTGATCCTGCCTTGCCGGGAGGAGCAAATAAAACTCCGTTAAAAGAGGGACAAAGCGTTATGGTGGACTTAGGTGGCAACTTCAACGGCTACATGAACGATATGAGCCGTGTATTCTCCATCGGCAAACTGCCCGAAGAAGCTTACACCGCCCATCAAGTTTGTCTGGATATCCAGGAAAAGATTGCTTCCATTGCCAGACCGGGCATTGCCTGTGAAGTGCTTTACGACACAGCAATCGAAGTAGTCAAAGCAGCCGGATTTGCCGACAAATTTATGGGAACAGGACAACAAGCCAAGTTTATCGGTCACGGCATCGGACTTGAGATTAATGAAGCTCCGGTACTGGCTCCCCGCATAAAGCAACCATTAGAACCGGGTATGGTCTTTGCCCTCGAACCGAAAATCGTTATTCCGGGTGTAGGTCCCGTAGGTATTGAGAACTCCTGGGTAGTGACCAACGAAGGAATCGAAAAACTGACAAACTGCAATGAAGAAATCATTGAATTAAGTTAAACAGACAATGAAAAAGATGTGTCCGGCAAAGAACAGGCACATCTTTTTCTACTAATAATAACACACTTAACCCCCAAAAACAATGAAACAACCTTTCATTCTAACCCTTGTTTCCTCTGTTGCCTGCGCTGCAACAGCCGCCAACAAAGCACCGGAAAACACCACACCGACAAAGTCAAAAACACCCAACGTTGTATTTATCTATGCCGACGATCTCGGCTACGGCGATCTGGAATGTTACGGAGCTAAAAACGTACAGACACCCAACGTCAACCGACTGGCAAAATCGGGAATCCTTTTCACCAATGCTCATGCAACAGCCGCCACCAGCACCCCTTCCCGCTACTCCATGTTGACCGGAGAATACGCATGGCGCAAAGAAGGAACGGATGTAGCGGCAGGAAATGCCGGAATGATTATCCGTCCCGAACAATACACCATGGCAGATATGTTCAAAAGTGTCGGTTACGCCACTGCCGCAGTAGGCAAATGGCATCTGGGACTCGGAGATCAAACCGCCACTCAAGACTGGAATGCTCCGTTACCTTGTGCACTGGGCGATTTAGGTTTCGACTATCATTACATTATGGCAGCTACAGCCGACCGTGTACCTTGTGTGTACATCGAAAACGGGAAAGTAGCCAACTATGATCCGAGTGCTCCCATCGAAGTCAGCTATCAAAAGAACTTCGAGGGTGAACCAACCGGAAAAAGTAATCCTGAATTACTTTATAACCTCAAGCCAAGTCACGGTCACGATATGTCGATCGTTAATGGAATTTCACGCATCGGTTTTATGAAAGGCGGTGGAAAAGCACTCTGGAAAGACGAAAACATTGCAGATTCACTTACCACACACGCCATTCGATTCATCGAGGACAACCAAAACAAACCTTTCTTTCTCTACTTTGCCACCAATGACGTACATGTGCCCCGCTTTCCTCACGACCGTTTCAGAGGAAAAAATCCGATGGGATTAAGAGGCGACGCTATCGTACAGTTCGATTATTGTGTCGGTGAAATCCTGAATGCACTCGAAAAACTGGGATTAAGAGAAAATACACTCATTATTCTTTCAAGTGACAACGGCCCGGTAGTAGACGACGGATACGATGACAAAGCAGAGGAACTGCTCAACGGTCATAGTCCTGCGGGACCGCTACGGGGTAACAAATATAGTGCCTTCGAAGGAGGAACCCGTATTCCTGCCATCGTCAGCTGGCCTGCAGGAGTAGAAAAAGGAATGACTTCAGACTTATTGGTTTCACAAGTGGACTGGCTCGCCTCTCTCGCTTCCCTGACCGGAGCTACGATGCCTAAGAATGCCGCACCGGATAGTTACAACTATCTGGGAAGTTGGCTGGGTAAAGAAAAGACAGACCGCCCGTGGGTGATAGAGCAGGCTTCCAATCACACACTGTCCGTCCGCACCAAAGACTGGAAATACATCGAACCGAATGACGGACCGAAAATGATTCAATGGGGACCGAAGATAGAAACCGGAAACTCTAAAGAACCCCAGCTTTATAAGATGAAAGAAGTGAAAGAGGTAACCAACTATGCAAAGAATATGCCGGAGAAAGTGGCAGAACTGCAGGGTATCCTTCAAAGCGTACGTGAAGGAAATGTTTCATTTTAAAGACAACAACATCATGAATCATCAATCAATCCCATTGATAGGCAGCATCCTGCTTCTATCTACCCTATCTGCCAACGGACAGAAAAAAAACACCCAGCCCAATATCCTCTTCATCCTTTGTGACGATATGGGATATGGAGACTTGGGATGCTACGGTCAACCATTTATCCGCACCCCTCATATAGACGCCATGGCCGGTGAAGGAATGCGTTTTACGCAAGCATACGCAGGAAGTCCCGTCAGCGCCCCTTCCAGAGCTTCATTCATGACAGGACAACATTCAGGCCATTGTGAAGTACGAGGTAACAAGGAGTACTGGAAAAATGCACCGATCGTGGAATATGGACAGAATAAAGAATACTCAATAGTGGGGCAACACCCTTATGATCCCGACCACGTAATCCTGCCGGAGATCATGAAAGATAACGGCTACACCACAGGTATGTTCGGCAAATGGGCCGGAGGTTACGAAGGCTCCTGTTCCACTCCCGACAAACGGGGGATAGACGAATACTACGGTTATATCTGTCAGTTTCAGGCTCATCTTTATTACCCTAATTTCCTGAACCGTTATAGTAAAGCATTGGGTGACACCGGAGTGGTACGTGTAGTGATGGATGAAAACATCCAATATCCGATGTATGGTCCCGACTACCTGAAACGTCCGCAATATTCGGCCGACATGATCCACCAGAAAGCATTGGAGTGGCTGGATCAGCAAGACGGTAAACAGCCGTTTTTCGGCGTATTGACTTACACCTTGCCTCATGCGGAACTCGTTCAGCCGGAAGATTCTATCCTGAATGAATACAAAGCTAAATTCAACCCGGATAAAGAATTTAAGGGAAGCGAAGGCTCACGATACAATGCCATCACGCATACACACGCCCAATTTGCCGGAATGATTACCCGCCTGGACTATTACGTGGGCGAAGTTTTGAAAAAACTGAAAGAAAAAGGACTGGACGAAAACACATTGGTTATTTTCTCCAGTGACAACGGCCCTCACGAGGAAGGCGGAGCCGATCCTACTTTCTTCGGCAGAGACGGAAAACTACGCGGGCTGAAACGTCAATGTCACGAAGGAGGAATACGTATTCCATTTATCGTCCGTTGGCCGGGACACATACCTGCAGGCGAAGTAAATGATCACATCTGTGCATTTTATGATTTAATGCCGACGTTCTGCGAAGTCATTGGTATCAAAGACTACGAAAAGAAATATCGCAATAAGGAAAAAGAAGTCGATTATTTCGATGGGATTTCTTTCGCTCCCACACTGCTGGGTAAAAATAAGCAAAAGAAACATGACTTTCTGTATTGGGAGTTTGATGAAACAGACCAGATTGCCGTACGCATGGATGATTGGAAAATGGTAGTGAAAAAAGGAACACCGTTCCTCTATAATCTAAAAACAGATATTCATGAGGATCATGACATAGCACTCCAACATCCGGATATCGTGGAAAAGATGAAGGCTATCATCTTTGAACAACATACTCCGAATCCTCATTTTTCGGTGACGTTGCCCAAACGGTAAACGTACGGATAAAGAAATAATGAATAATCAGCAGTTGGAAAGCAAGTTATCATTCATTTCCGTACCGTTTTCACCACAGAGGACACGGAGGACACAGAGGTTATAATAATCTCTGAATTAGAACTCTGAAAACTCTGTGTCCTCCGTGTCCTCTGTGGTGAAATAGTTCATTTATATACTGTTTTTACTCCAATTCAACTACTGACTCATATAAATCTGTATCTGAATACTATAATATATCTGTTCCATCCTTCTATCAGCGGATAGGCGTCATTCCCATCTTCTTTGCCCGTTCCAGCATGAAAGCATGAGCCGCCTCATATTCGTTCGGAATCACTCCATCCAAGATTGCATCTTTAATAGCACTCTTCAAGACTCCGACCTCACGACAAGGTTCCAAGCCGAAAATCTCCATAATTTCTTCACCGCTCACAGGTGGCTGGAAATTACGGACACGGTCTTTCTCTTCCAAATCCTTCAGTTTCTGTCGAACCAACTGGAAGTTATTCAGGAAACGCTGTTTACGTTCCATATTCTTGGAAGTAATGTCCGCTTCGCAAAGCATCATCAAGTCGTCAATGTCATCACCCGCTTCGAAGAGCAGACGGCGTACAGCCGAGTCTGTCACCACGTCATCCGCGATAACGATCGGGCGCATGTGCAGACTGACCAGCTTTTGTACATACTTCATCTTCTCATTCATCGGCAACTTCATCTTGCGGAAGATATGCGGAATCATCTTTTCACCGATAAAGTTATGATTATGGAACGTCCATCCCGCTTTAGGTTCCCAACGTTTCGTGACAGGTTTGGCAATGTCGTGCAACAAAGCAGCCCAACGAAGCCAAAGGTTATCAGTCTTCTTGCTGATATTATCCAGCACTTCCAACGTATGATAAAAATTATCCTTATGGGAACGCCCGTTCCGTGTTTCCACCCCCTGCAAGGCAGCAAATTCCGGAAAAATCAACGGCAGCAAACCGCTACGTTCCAAATCAATAAATCCTTTTGAGGGGATTGGAGAAAGAATAATCTTATTCAGTTCGTCCGCAATACGTTCACGGGATATAATTTCAATCCGTTCCTTATTCCGGCAAAGCGATTCGAAAGTATCATCATCAATGTAAAAACCCAATTGCGTAGCAAAACGGATGCAACGCATCATGCGCAAGGGATCATCGCTGAAAGTGATATCCGGGTCGAGGGGAGTGCGGATTGTCTTTTCCTTCATATCCTCCAAACCTCCGAACGGATCTACCAATTCGCCAAAACGTGCTTTATTGAGACATACGGCCAAAGCATTGATCGTGAAATCGCGACGATTCTGATCGTCTTCCAGCGTGCCGTCTTCAACGATAGGTTTACGCGAATCCCGTTGATAAGACTCTTTACGCGCACCAACAAACTCTACTTCCGTGCCTCTATATTTTACTTGTGCTGTTCCGAAATTCTTGAAAACAGAAACATGAGCACCACGTCCCAACTGTTTTCCAAGGGCTTCCGCCATTGCAATTCCACTTCCTACAACTACTACATCTATATCTTTAGAGGGACGCTGCAGAAAAATATCACGAACGTAACCACCTACCACATAACACTCCATACCAAGTGTATCAGCCGTTTCGGCTATCTGTCCGAAGATGGGTTCGCTAAAATGCTGCTTCAATTCCTCTTGAGTCAACTCTATCATTCTTTTTAGTTATAAGTTTTGAGGGGACAAAATTACAAAAATAAGGGATATATTTGTACTTTTGCCGCTAATAAAACCAGTAAATAGAATTTGTGATGAAAAAACTGACTATCCTCTTTTGTGGTACGCTGGCATTAGCTGCCTGCGGAAATGGCCTTGAGAAAAAAGCCAATGAAAAACTGATGGTTGCCAAGGCTGCCTACGAACGTGGCGACTATGAAGAAGCTAAGTTACAAATTGACAGTATCAAGATTCTCTATCCCAAAGCGTTCGAAGCACGTAAGGCGGGACAGGCACTGATGCTCGATGTTGAAACAAAGGCACAGCAAAAAACGCTTGCTTACCTGGATAGCGCCTTTCAGGCAAAGACGGAAGAATTCAATGCCATCAAGGACAAATTCAAACTAGAAAAAGATGCCGAATATCAACAAGTCGGCAACTACCTCTGGCCTACACAGACCATTGAAAAGAATATGCACCGTTCATACCTCCGCTTCCAAGTGAACGAGCAAGGTATAATGAGTATGACTTCCATCTACTGTGGTGCCGGCAATATCCACCATACAAAAGTGAAAGTGATTGCCCCTGACGGCAGTTTTGCAGAAACTCCAAGCTCCAAAGACAGCTACGAGTCAACGGATATGAACGAGAAAATAGAAAAAGCTGACTACAAACTAGGGGAAGACGGAAATGTGATCGAATTCCTGAATCTCAATAAAGACAAAAATATCCGTGTGGAATATATAGGCGACCGCACCTATAAAACGACAATGAGTCCCACCGACCGCCAGGCCGCAGCAGGTGTTTACGAATTAGCACAAATCCTCTCTGCCATGGAGAAGATTAAAAAAGAACAAGAGGAAGCCAACCTGAAAATCGGATTCATCAATAAGAAGAAAGAACGGAAAGCACAGGAAGAAATTACCGATTAGTAAAAAGAAACCATTCAGCAAAAAGAAAGCTATCCGGTTAGAAAGAAATATATTTAGGCACGGATTACGCGGATTACACGGTCTTGGCTGCGCAATCTTTTTAAAACCGTGTAATCCGCGTAATCCGTGCCTACTTTCTTACTTATAATATCACTCATAACCGTCAAAAGAGAAGCTATCCAGCAGAAAAAAACATTGGTTAATAATAAAATAGACGGGAATAGTTGTTATTTTTCATAAACGACAACTATTCCCGTCAAATGTATAATGAGACTCTTAATCCTCTGCGTGAGAGAAAAGGCGTTTCCTGGTAGGGAGAAAAGGCGTAGTCTGCCATCATCAAACGGCGTAGCCTGACAACCAAAAACGGCGTGGTCTACACATCTTTATTTCACCCTTCTATTCAACTGATTATTAGCCTTTTCCTGTTTCGATTTTCCGACCCGTTTTCCGGTCGTCTTCTTTTTACCGACTGCAGACTTTGTCTTTCCGGCAAAAGGATTGTTACTTTTTTTGATTGGCATAGACAGCAACTATATAAACAGTACTTATTTCTTATAACTCCTATTCTCCTTCGTAATACTCACCCAAAAACCAGCGAGCCACAAAATCCCAGTTTTCCCGCAACAACTCCTTTCCGTTCTCAAACGGGAACTGTGCTTCCGGCAACAAATCGTGTTCCATTCCATATTTCAGCAGATCAAACGGACACAAGCCTTCTTCACAAAACAATTCGTATGCTTCCTCTTCAGCCAGTTCGGCATTGTAGAGCGGATTACGTTTGTCTGCAAAATATTCGGCTACATCAGGACCGATCAACAACCCTTTCGGATTGGCAAAAACCACGAAGTTACCGAACTCCTTTAAGTCAGGCAACAAAGAATCCTCTTCATCTTCCCACTTCAACGACTGCACAAAGAAAAATTTCAGCGCTTCGTAAGAATCAAAGTATAAAAGTGGTTCACCTTTGCTCGCTTCAAGGAAACGTTCTACGTTTGTAGGCATCTTTTCTCCCGGCAAAACTACCGGCAGAGGCATCCGCTTCTTTTGCATCAGCTCCGTTTCCATCAGCCAGTCCGTTGCCAGGTGATCGCTGATAGGAGCCAATTCGAACGCAGCATCCAAACGGTTGTAAAGTGTATTCGCAAACTCCAGCAAATCCGCATCCATCGGGTTCTCTACTCCATCAAAATCATCGCCAACCGGAGAATTGATGGCCCACAAAAGGAAAACAACATCTTCACGGTTAATTTCGTCCGGCAAATATTCCTCCGTCAGTGCGTAGAAAGGCAAATAACGTCCGTAGCTTTTCCGGTGCCAATGAATAAACTGACGCCAGTTTCCGTCATCCGCTACACAATCTTCCAGGTACAAAGCCACCATCAAAGCTACTTGTTGCTGACTTTCCGCTGTTTCCCATTTAAATAAATACGATTCTGCCACCAACGGCAATAGATGATTAGCGAAATCCAGATACCATTCATCCGTGCCTACCACCTTTGCACGACCATGAGCGTCCAGCCATGCTTTCATATATATCTTCTGTTGCTTCATACTACAAACGTTTCAATGCCAGTTTGATAACCTTTTCTACCGGAGCATCCGGCTCCTCCTTCAAGATAGCCAATACCACCTTCTGTGAAGGTGCAGCAGCAAACCCCAACATCGTCAATGCAGACACCGCCTCTTCCTGCACTTCCGCATTGGCAGGTTGCAACAACAGACCTGCGGAAGCCCCTCCGGCAGCAACCCCTCCCATTGTTTTTATCTTATCTTTCAGGTCGACAATCACGCGTTGCGCAGTCTTCAGCCCGATGCCTTTCACCGTTTTCAGCATGTTCGCATTTTCGGTGCTGATAACGTTCACCAGTTCAGCAGGCGAGAGAGCCGAAAGAATCATACGTGCCGTGTTCCCCCCGATTCCGGAGACGGAAATCAATAATAGGAAAATCTCCCGCTCCTGTTTCTCGGCAAATCCGTAGAGCACATACGCATCTTCACGAATCGCCTCGTAAATATATAGCTTACAGCTTTTCTTTCCTTGAATAGCCGAATAGGTATTCAAAGATATATTGGCGGCATATCCCACCCCGTTACAGTCAATCACCGCGGTTGCCGGACTTAGTTCGGCAAGTTCGCCCCTAATATATTCTATCATATCTAATTATATTCTATCATAACAGGGACAAAGATAAAACAATTTCACCACAGAGGACACAGAGGCCACAGAGTTTTTTCAATGTAGCACATCACACCCTGATTTGCTTTCATGCGGACCGATATCGCCTGCTAGTGAAAAAAAATAAAATATTAAAGCAGATGAACCAAAGTTAGTAGTAATTTGTTTACTTTTGCAAGCAAAAGAAAGAAATTTGTTCATTAAAACCAAGAAAAGAATGAAAAAAGTAAGAGCTGCCATCGTTGGTTATGGCAACATTGGACATTATGTACTTGAAGCGCTTCAGGCGGCACCTGATTTCGAAATAGCCGGAGTCGTTCGTCGTGCAGGAGCAGAGAACAAACCGGAAGAGTTGGCAAACTACGCAGTAGTGAAGGACATAAAAGAGCTGGGAGAAGTAGACGTAGCTATTCTTTGCACGCCGACCCGCAGCGTAGAGAAATATGCAAAAGAATATCTGGCGATGGGAATTAACACGGTAGACAGTTTCGATATCCACACCGGTATCGTAGACCTGCGCCGTACCCTGAATGCTACCGCCAAAGAACATAAAGCCGTATCGATCATCTCTGCCGGATGGGATCCGGGAAGCGATTCCATCGTACGCACCATGCTGGAAGCAATTGCTCCGAAAGGCATCACCTACACCAACTTCGGTCCCGGTATGAGTATGGGACACACAGTAGCCGTAAAAGCGGTTGACGGAGTGAAAGCTGCCCTTTCCATGACCATTCCGACCGGCACGGGAATCCACCGCCGCATGGTATACATCGAACTGAAAGACGGATATAAATTCGAAGAAGTAGCCGCTGCCATCAAAGCAGATCCTTACTTCGTGAACGATGAAACACACGTAAAACTCGTTCCGAGTGTAGACGCCCTGCTGGACATGGGTCATGGTGTAAATCTGACTCGCAAAGGTGTATCAGGCAAAACACAGAACCAGTTGTTCGAATTTAATATGCGTATCAACAACCCCGCACTGACCGCACAAGTACTGGTATGCGTGGCACGCGCTTCCATGAAGCAACAACCGGGATGCTACACGATGGTAGAAGTTCCCGTTATCGACCTTCTCCCCGGCGACCGCGAAGAATGGATCGGACATTTGGTATAATATATTTTATACATAAAACAAAATTAAAATAGAGAAAGGTGTATCGCCTTTCTCTATTTTTTTTATCTTTGTGAGCATACTACAAAAACACAATTATGAAAAAACTATTTATTCTCTGCGCATTTCTGTTACAATTTCTGTCGCCTGTCCACTCGCAACAAGCCACAACAGCCACCATAGAGCCCAATCTAAAGTACGGAAAACCTTCCAAAGAAGAACTATCTCTCACCTCCTATGCCCCCGACACCACCGCCACGGCTATTTATCTTTTCCATCAGGGACAAAGTGACTTCGTCTACCACGACGGTTTTCAACTGACTACCGAGCATTGGGTACGCATCAAAATCCTGAAACCGCAAGGAGTGTCATACGCCGACGTATCCGTTCCCTACTACTCTCCCACCGATAGGGACGAAGGACAGGAAAGAGCCAGCGACATAGAAGGCTGCTCCTACAATATGGAAAACGGGAAATGTATAAAAACGTCCATGAAGCGGGAATCCATCTCTTTCGAGCGGATCAACAACCTGTATAAAATGCTAAAATTCTCTCTGCCTGCTGTCAAAGAAGGCACTGTCATCGAATATCACTACAAACTCTACTCCGACTATTTTTCACACATCGACAACTGGATGATGCAGGAAGAACTCCCGATGCTCTACAACCAGTATAAGATCACTATCCCTCATGTGTTCATCTATAACATCGAATTGCGGGGAAAGGACTACATACAAGTGAAGCAAAGAGACTCCTCCATCCATGCCACGGAACGTGAGGGGGGTAGTGCGGGAGTCAGCAAAGACTTCATTGTTTCGGCACAGGAAACCACCTTTACCTCACGCAACCTTCCCGCCATCCGTCAGGACGAGCCCTACTGCTGGTGTCCGGAAGACTACAAGGTGCAAGTGAGTTTCGACCTGCAAGGCACGCAATTCACCCCCAACGAATACAAGCCATACAGCCAGAAATGGGAAGATGTAGACAACCAACTGTTGAAACCGGAAAATACACAGTTCGGCAAATACCTTTCCTTCACCAACCCGTTTCGTCCGGAAACGAAACAGGCATACAACAGCGAAATGAGTTTCGAAGAGAAAATTATCTGCGCCTTCCAGATACTCAAAAAGAAAATGGCATGGAACGGACGCTATCAGCTCTACAGCAAGGAACTCGAAAAAGTGATTCCCAAAGGAAACGGTAGCAACGCCGACCTGAATTTCATCCTTATCAGCATCCTGAAAGACTTCGGGCTGGAAGCCTATCCGGTAGTTTTGAGCCGGCGTTCGTCGGGCATGCTGCCTTACAACTTCCCTTCCCTGCAAAAACTGAATACGTTCATTGTCGCCGTCTACGACATAAACAAACAGAAATACGTCTTTTTAGACGGCTCCATGGACGTGCCCGCTCTCAATATACTTCCACTCGAACTGTCTGTAAACAAAGCGCGTATCCTCTCCCCGAAAGTGAAAAAAGAAAAGAAATGGGTGAACGTAATGGCTCTTGCCGACAACAAAAGTTTTATGAAGATTGAGGCCCACATGGAAGGAAACCAAGTGAAAGGACATCGCAGCACCATTCTCTACGGACAGGAAGCCGTAGAATATCAGGCAAACGAGAAGCACAAACAAGACAGTATCGTTTCGACCCCCGAAAGCAATGCCAGCCAGAAAAACAAACTCACCGTCACCAACCTGAAAGTGAAAAAGCAGGAAAATGACTGGGCACTGATAGAAGAAAAATTCGACTTCGTCCTGCAAACCGACCAGACGGACAGCCACCTCTATATTAACCCGATGCTCTTTCCGCAACTAAAAAGCAATCCTTTTATCCAGACGGAACGAGTGCTTCCTATCGAATTTCCCTATCCGTACAAGTTTACAATGCTGACTACACTGACTCTCCCCGAAGGATACGAAGTGGAAGAAACGCCCCAACCACAAGTCATCCGGACACAAGGAGACGGCTTGCAGTGCAAATATATGATTCAGAGACAGAGAAATACAATCTCACTTAATTATATTTTCTACTTGAAAGAACCTATATTCCTCACCGAACAATACAAACAACTGCAGGAACTATGGACCAAAGTGATCGAGAAAAACAACGCACTCATCGTGCTCAAGAAACTATAGAATCATCACAACTTAAAAACTCCAAAATCATGATGAAAACACTGTTAACCTTCGTTTTCTTACTACTGGGGTGGCAAAGCTCTGCCCAGCAAACAGACACAAACACCATCACCCCCAGCCTAAAATACGGCAAACCATCGGAGGAAGAGCTGAACATGACTGCGTATGCCCCGGACACAGCCGCCACAGCCGTAGTGCTCTATTCAAAGAATACCGCCCGCTACGACCTGATTAACAACGAATTCCGGCTTGTGTACACATACGAAACAAAAATCAAGATACTCAAATCCGAAGGTACGTCTTATGCCGACATCAACATTCCATTTTACTCCAACGCGAACAGTGGAATCATGAAGGAGAATGTCGGTCAGATTGACGCCTCGGCCTACAATATGGAAAATGGGAAAATAGTGCGTACCAAAATGAAACGTGACCTGATTTTCAATGAGCGACTCAACAAAACTTATGAACAGGTCAAATTTTCGATACCTGCCGTCCGCGAAGGAACCGTATTCGAATACAAATATCAGATCAATTCCGACTTTTATTACAGCATCAACCATTGGGAAGCTCAAAGAGATATCCCCGTACTCCTGGCACAATACGACATCACGATTCCGGAATATTTCGAATTCAACCTCGACATGAGAGGATCACATACCTTAAATCCGAAAGATCAGTCGGAAAGCATATCTTTCCACCTGCAATATCAGAATGGGCAGATCGAAAAAATCGATTGTACGGGACGCCATCTAAGTTTCACCGGCAAACAATTACCCGCTCTCCGCCCGGACAGCTACGTATGGTGTGCAGACGATTACAGGAGCGGCGTCAACTTCGAACTGCGGGGGATCAGCTTCCCCGGAGCACTCTACAAATCATTTACGCACACCTGGACGGAAATTGACAAAATGCTGATGGAGGACGAAGATTTCGGTTCGCCACTCAAAATGCGCAACCCGTACCGGGACGAAATGACGTCACTGGCTCTCGACAAGCTCTCCGACCGACAGGATAAGATTGCGGCCATCTACACGTTCCTCAAAAGCAAAATTTCGTGGAACGGGCAATACGCCCTCTACGGCAGCGAAGTGAAAAAGGCTGTCAAAAACGGCACAGGAAGCAATGCGGATATCAACTTTGCGTTAATGAGTATGTTGCGTGACGCTCAAATTCCCTGTTATCCGGTAGTCATGAGTCGTAAAAACCTGGGAATCCTTCCCCTTAGCCATCCTTCTATCCAGAAGCTCAATACCTTTATTGTCGGCATAGCCGACACCGACAGCACTTTTGTGTTCCTCGACGGTTCCGTGACCAACGGATTCATGAATATCCTGCCACCGGTATTGATGGTAAACCGCGCACGCCTCATCAATGGCATAGGCCAAGACAACTGGATAGACTTGAGCAGGCTCGGGAAAAACCAGATACGTTCATCCGTCAAAGCTCAAATTCATCCTGACGGAAAGATCACCGGCAACCGCCAATCGGGCTACGTCGGACAATATGCCTCCGGTTTCCGCAGCCGTTACCATGCAGCCAAAGACAGCACGGAGTTTATCAACAAACTGGAA
This sequence comes from Bacteroides sp. L008, assembly GCF_040812255.1. NCBI lineage: Bacteria > Pseudomonadati > Bacteroidota > Bacteroidia > Bacteroidales > Bacteroidaceae > Bacteroides > Bacteroides sp. L008. The sequence continues at coordinate 2,724,975 of NZ_JBFNXO010000001.1, forward strand.
ACGGAAGAAAACATCAAGATAACCAAGTTCACTACGGAAGGAGTGAACATCTTCTCACCCAAAGTGACGGAAAGTTTCGAGTTTGAGAAGCAGGCAACCGTAAACGATCATCTGATTTACGTCAACCCATTGATTTTCATGCATGTCAGCAAGTGTCCGTTTACCCAGGTAGAACGACGACTGCCACTGGAAATGCCTTACACCGAACAGCTCATGCTGGTGGTCAACCTGACACTTCCCGAAGGATATGCCGTAGACGAACTGCCACAGTCGATGAATCTGCAAACGGAAGACAGGCAAGGATTCTGCCGATACAACATCCAGCAAAAAAATAACACAATCACCGTCACTTACTCATTCGCTTTCAACAAACTACTTCATCTCATCGACGAATACAAAGGAGTGAAAGCGTTCTGGGAAATGATTGCCGAGAAAAACAACGAGATTTTAGTACTCAAGAAAATATAAACTTTACCTATTTATAAAATGATTCGTTCCAGCCACCCCATCCTGAAACAAAGGATATGCCGGGCATTCGGTCTGTCCTGTGCCATTCTTTACCTAAGTCTGCACATACAGCCGGCATGTGCACAGGATATTCTCAAGGATGCCAATTCCATCATCGTGGAAGCACGCACAGAGGTTCTCTGCAAATCCATGACTCAATCCATAGAAAAAGAAAGCCTGACAATCAGCGTCCTCAACCGTAAAGGATTGGAGGCAGCCCGTTTCTTCTGCGGATGTGACATGTTCCGTTCTTTGCAGAAATTCTCCGGAGAAATCCTCAATGCCACCGGACAAAGTGTACGTAAGATAAAGAAATCCGAACTACAGAAAAGTGAATACAGCTCTTCGCTTACCACGGACGATTATTTTTATTATTACGAATGTAATTATCCTTCTTTCCCTTTCACAGTGAAATACGAATGGGAAATGAAATGCAACAACGGACTGATCGGCTATCTCCCTTTTGTCCCGCAGGCAGAATTTAACCAGGGAGTGGAGAAAGCGACTTACCGGATCGAGCTGCCCGCAGGACAAGGATGCAGATACCGCGAACTGAACACGCAGGGAAAAGGAATCGAAGTGAAGGAGTCCACCGGAGCCGACGGGCAGCAAGTGATCGAAGCCACCGCTTCCAAGCTCTCTCCCATCATCAAAGAACCTTTCGGTCCGGATTTCGCCGAGCTATTTCCACGTGTCTACTTTGCTCCCTCCGCTTTCAAGTACGACAAGTCGGAAGGCGATATGAGCAGCTGGCAAAAGTACGGAGAATGGCAATACCAACTGCTCGACGGACGCGACCTGCTCACCGAACCTTTCCGCGCCAAGCTGCACGAACTGACAGCCAGCTGCACTACCGACCGGGACAAGGTGAAAGCAATCTACGATTATCTGGCCAAAACCACCCGTTACGTGAGCATCCAACTAGGTATCGGAGGCTTACAGCCCATTGCCGCCACCGATGTTTGTCGCACAGGATTCGGCGACTGTAAAGGATTGTCCAATTACACCCGCGCCATGCTGAAAGAGTTGGGAATTGCTTCCACTTATACAGTCATCAGCACCACCAACGAGCGTTTGCTACCAGACTTCTCCAGTGCCAACCAGATGAATCACGTCATCCTGCAAGTTCCGCTTCCCCAAGATACGCTCTGGCTGGAATGTACAAATCCATCGCTTCCCTTCGGCTATGTCCACCAAGACATTGCGGGACACGACGCCTTACTCATCGAACCGACCGGCGGCCAGATGTATCGCCTGCCCACCTATCCCGACTCGCTGAACACACAGCACATCGTTGCCAACATCACCCTCTCCCCCACAGCCGAGGCACGGATAGAGGTGAACGAAATCTCCCGGATTTTTCAATATGAGAATGAAGCAGGCATCGTCTATCTGGAGCCCAACAAACAAAAAGACCGCATCCGTTCAAGCATCAACTTATCCCAAGCCGATATTCAGAACCTGCAAATCAGCGAGTGCAAGGAGGCCAATCCGTCTATCACCTTCGACTACACTGCCACCAGCAATCAATACGGGCATAAAACGGGCAACCGTCTGTTTATCCCCGCCAATGTGTTCCGAAAAGAATTCAGTGTTCCTCCTGTGACGAAGCGCACCTATCCCATTTACATCAACTACGGATACACAGATGCCGACAGCATCCGCATCCAACTGCCGGAAGGATATGTAATCGAAGGACTTCCGAAACCGCTTGACGTGAAAAGCAAGTTCGGCAGTTTCCATTCCGATATTCAGGTGAAAGATAAGGAAATCTACATCACTCACCGATTGTTTATGTGCAAAGGGGTTTACAGTCCGGATGAATATGCGGCATTCATTGATTTCCGCAAGCAAGTGGCAGGACAATATGGAGGAAAAATCATTTTAAAAAAAGAATAAGGAGGGAAACGCTTTACGGAAAATAAAGTATCTTTGCGACTCAACATTTTTTGTGACTTAACCATTCAAAAAAAGGAACATTGAAGAACAAACGATACAATAATATAGAAGAATGGGCAAATACCCTTAGTCACGGAGCAGGTATCCTGCTTGGAATCGTGGCCGGATATTTCCTATTGGAAAAGGCTTCCGAGAATATGGAACCGCAGTGGGCAGTTGCTTGTGTATCCGTCTATCTGGCGGGAATGCTTTCCTCTTATATCAGTTCTACGTGGTATCACGGCAGCCGTCCGGGCAAACTGAAAGAGTTGCTCCGCAAATTCGATCACGGAGCTATCTACCTGCACATCGCGGGCACCTACACTCCTTTCACGCTACTTGTCCTGCGGCATGCCGGAGGATGGGGATGGGGAATTTTCGCTTTCGTCTGGCTGTCGGCTATCGCCGGTTTCGTTCTTAGCTTCAAAAAGCTGAAAGAACACAGCAACCTCGAAACGGCCTGTTATGTGGGTATGGGTGCGTGCATATTAGTGGCCATGAAGCCTTTGCTGGATCATCTGGGAGAAATGGGAGCCACTACCGCTTTCTGGTGGCTGATCGGCGGAGGAGTTTCGTACATCGTGGGAGCTGTCTTTTATTCATTGCGCAAACCGTATATGCATGCCACTTTCCATTTGTTTTGCCTGGGAGGCAGCATCGGACATATCATTGCAATCTGGCTGATTCTGTAAGGAAAGGTGGGGACAAAAAAAAAGGCTATCTATCCCAGACAGCCAATCTTTGTTAACCTTAAATCTAATACTATGAAAAACACAGTACAAAGATACGGACTTTTCGGTCATCTCCAAATTTTCAGGCCAAAGCAGCCGAACTTATAACACGGTTTAATAAAAAGCAGAGATTCGTTAACGTTTAACGCAACAAAGTTAAAAATTAACGAACCGTTTATTAACTATTTAAACAATCGAATCACCTGAAATTGAAACGAACAGACGAATGAACCAACAGACGAATGAACAAATGAACCAATGAACGAACAAACAAACAGATTCACAAATTCGTTATATAGGAAAGAGGAACTTAAAACGAAAACGATTTAGAACGTAAACTTATGGATTGGGAAAATCACCTGATAAAACACCTGCAATGGTCGGACTCCATCATCAACCGGGAGGCAAAAGAACACGTAGCCCGCGAAATTGCCGCCACGGCAAAAGACGGGGATGTGATAGGAGCCGGCTCTGGCTCTACAGTCTACCTGACTCTGTTCGAACTCTCACGACGAATTCGTGAAGAGCACTTGCATATCGAAGTGATTCCCGCCTCGCTAGAAATCTCAATGACCTGCATACAGCTAGGCATCCCCCAAACTACCCTCTGGAACAAACGCCCCGACTGGACATTCGACGGAGCGGACGAAGTAGATCCGCAACAGAACTTGATTAAGGGACGTGGCGGAGCGATGTTCAAAGAGAAACTGCTGATTAGAAGCAGCCGCAAAACGTTCATCATCATCGATCCCAGCAAGCGTGTCAATCAGTTGGGAAGCAAATTCCCCATTCCGGTAGAGGTCTTTCCGGACTCGCTGACTTATGTAGAGCACGAGTTGCAACGACTGGGTGCCTCGGAGATTGTCCTCCGCCCTGCTCATGGCAAAGACGGGCCTATCTTTACAGAAAACGGCAACTTTATCCTCGACACCCGTTTCAACTACATCGACTCTTCGCTCGAAGAACAACTGAAGGCAATCACCGGTGTTATAGAGAGTGGACTTTTCATAGGTTATGACATCGAAGTAATTGTGGCGGAATAAAATAACAGCAATTGAAAATCCCGTTTTTGTAGAAACGTAAATTTGATTTGTTCTAATGCAAATTAAATAGTATGGCTTTACACTTATTTTAGTTAGTAGAACTAGGTTGTCTGACACCCGGGTGTCAGACATCATGAGACCCGGGTGTCAGACAACTTATACTTGCAGTGCTTCATATTCTCCTTTACTATCACTTATAATTTCAATCACTATCAGATTATAACGTTTAACTCATGCCTTCAAAACACGAACATTAAAAATGCTTAAATGAAGAAAAACACCGGGAAATTCATTCAAAATTTGGGTAGAATATTAATCCCATCTCAAAAATCAATGAGAAGCAAAGATTACTAAATAAATGAGAATTGATAAAGGAAGTTTCAATAAAAGAAACGGAAGAATAGGTTATTTTTTAAAATCCGAAACAAAAACATTGAAAAACAATAAGATAGGAGAAAAAAAGCACGAGGAAAGGGAGAAAAAAAGATCAATAAGTCTTAGCAGAACTTGGTATGTAGAAGTTTCTGCCTTTATCATTGTTAATAGTTCTTTAACCTTTTTGAAGGTGTAAAATGATAAAAAGATACCGTTTAGGAGGTAATAATGTTCACTTTTCCTTGAAAAGCCTGATTTTGATGCTTTCTTTCTGATAGAAATCATCTTTTAAAAGATGCTAAATTGGAAACGTTTTGTTTTAACCTATCAGTTTTTAGAAAGTTCTTGCTTTCAAAACGATATTTTTTAGTTAAATACGTAACACTTTTTTCGATTTGTCATAATTCGTGTTATCTTTGCAACCTGTTAGAGACAAAAAATCTGTTTATAGGTTAAATTTAAGAGAGAATTTATGAAAAGAAAATTGATGTTCTTAATGACCTTCCTTTTTATAGGTATAGGTCTGGTGACAGCGCAAACATCCAGAGTTACCGGTTTGGTTACCTCTGAAGAAGATGGGCAACCTGTCGTAGGTGCTTCAATATTGGTGAATGGCACTACCCTTGGTACTATCACTGATATTGACGGTAAGTTTACAATCACGAATGTACCAAGTTCTGCTAAAACTTTGCGCGTTTCTTATGTAGGAATGATTTCGCAGGACGTTTCCATCAAACCGGGAGTGATAAATGTTGTATTAAAAAGCGACGCGAAAGCACTGGATGAGGTTGTAGTGACAGCCATGGGTATCTCGCGCGAGAAAAAAGCACTGGGTTACGCCGTTCAGGACGTAAAATCAGATCAACTGACGCAAGCTGCCAACTCTAATCTGGCGGGAGCATTGCAAGGTAAAGTGTCAGGTCTGGACGTTAAACCTTCAAGTGGTATGCCGGGAGCTTCTTCACAGATCACCATCCGTGGTGCACGTTCTTTCTCGGGTGACAACACTCCGCTTTACGTTATTGACGGAATGCCGGTGACCAGTACTCCTGACGTTAGCACAGACATTCAGAACAATGGTAGTGTGAGCGGAGCGGACTTCGCCAACCGTGCAGTGGATATCGACCCTAATGATATTGAAAGTATCAACATTTTGAAAGGTCAGGCTGCTTCTGCGCTTTATGGTATCCGCGCTTCCAATGGTGTGATTATCATCACGACCAAAAGCGGTAAAGGACTGGAAAAAGGCAAACCGCAGGTTAGCTTCTCTTCCAATGTCAGCTTCGATGTAGTCGGTCGTCTGCCGGAGTTCCAGAAAACATATGCACAAGGTTCGGGGGGAGTATTCAGTGCCACTTCGGGAACATCTTGGGGACCTAAGATTTCCGAACTTCCCAACGACGCAACGTATGGTGGTAGTAATGCAAATAGTGACTATGCCAAAGAGTATGGTGTACATCAAGGAAAATATTATGTTCCCCAACGTGCAGCAGCTGGTCTTGATCCATGGGTCACTCCACAGGCATACGACAATGCCAAGGATTTCTTCGACACAGGAATTACCTGGAGTAACTCACTGAATGTAGCACAGATGCTCGATAAAAGCTCCTACTCTATCTCATTGGGAAATACACATCAAGATGGTATTATCTCAAGCACTGGCATGGATAGATATAATGTAAAGGTAAGTGCGGACACCAAACTGACTAATAACTGGAGCTCCGGATTTACAGCTAACTACATCACCACTTCCATCGATAAAGCGGTGACTTCCGGTAATGGTCTGTTGAGAACGGTTTACGCAGCCCCTCCCAGTTATGATCTGGCCGGGATTCCAAGCCATGTAGACGGCAACCTGTACGCACAAAATTCTTTCCGTGGCAGTTTTGACAACGCTTACTGGGCGATGGAGAACAACAAATTTACGGAAGATACCAACCGTTTCTTCGGAAATGTATATGCAAGCTATCAGACTGATTTCGGCACAACGAACCACAAGTTGAACGCTAAATACATGGTTGGTGTGGATGCTTACACCACTCATTACGTAGATAGCTACGGATACGGTAGTAACACCGGTGGCGGTCGCGGACAGATCGAGAACTACGGCTGGACGAACGCTACATACAACTCATTACTGACCATCAACTACGACTGGCACATCAATGAAGACTGGGGACTGAATGCGGTAGTGGGTAACGAAATTATCCAAAGCAACAGAAAGAAGTATTATGAATATGGTACGAACTACAACTTCCCGGGATGGAACCACATCAACAACGCCACTACTCAACAGACGGAGGAAGAGACATGGAAAAACCGTACAGTAGGATTCTTCGGTAACATATCGGCTTCTTACAGAAATATGCTTTATCTGACCCTCACCGGACGTCAGGACTACGTATCTAATATGCCACGCAACAACCGCTCGTTCTTCTATCCTTCTATTTCGGCCGGTTTTATCCTGACGGAACTGGATGCATTGAAAAACAATGTGGTTAATCACGCCAAATTAAGAGTATCTTACGCGGAAGTAGGACAAGCAGGGGATTTCCTCGAAAACTATTACTCGACTCCGGTTTATGGAGGTGGATTCTATATGTTGACTCCGATCATGTACCCGATGAAAGGCACTACCGCCTATACTCCGTACTCAACGATTTTCGACCCGAAACTGAAACCACAGAACACACGTTCGTATGAAGTGGGTGCTGACGTGAACTTCCTCGATAACTTAATCACATTCAGTTATACATACTCACGCCAGAACGTTAAAGACCAGATTTTTGAAGTGCCTTTGGCTTCTTCTACCGGTGCCAGCAAACTGCTTACCAACGGTGGTAAGATTCATACCAACACGCACGAATTCACTCTTGGCTTCACCCCAATCCGGACGAAGAATATCAACTGGGATTTTGCATTCAACTGGACAAAGATCGACAACTACGTAGATGAACTGGCACCGGGTGTAGAGAATATCTCTCTGGGTGGTTACGTTACTCCGCAGGTACGCGCTTCAGCAGGTGAGAAATTCCCTGTCATCTATGGTGTAGGTTTCAAGAGAGATGCAAACGGTAATCGTCTGGTAGACGAAAACGGTTTACCTATCGCTGGTGAAGCACAGGTTATCGGTAAGGTTTCTCCGGACTTCCTGATGGGTTTCAACACCACATTACGCTTATGGAAGTGTACTATCAGCGCAGTGCTTGATTGGAAACAGGGTGGTCAGATGTATAGTAGAACAACCGGACTGGCAGATTACTACGGTGTCAGCAAGAGAACGGAAAACCGTGAAGGTACCATCATCTTCGACGGATACAAAACTGACGGAACTAAAAACGATATCGCCATCACAGGTGCAAACGCACAACAGGTATATTACAGCCGTCTGAACGACATCGACGAATCTTCTGTATATGACAACTCTTTCATCAAACTGCGTGAAGTGGCTGTCAACTACAAAATTCTTCAAAAACGTTCGATTGAACTTTCTGTGAACGCATTTGCCAGAAACATTCTGATCTGGGCACAATTGCCTGACCTCGATCCGGAAGCCAGTCAGGGTAACAACAACATGGCAGGAGCATTTGAAGATTATTCAATGCCGCAAACAGCTAGTTTCGGCTTTGGTTTCAACATTAAATTTTAATCTGCAAGACAATGAAAAAATATAAATCAATAGGAAAATTGCTGGCAGTTTCTTTCTTGACTGCTGCCATTGCTTCTGCTTGTACGGAAGACGCAATGGATAAAATCAATGAAAACCCTAACAATCCGTTGGATGCGCCCGCTAAGTTTTTGATTACAGACTTAGGCGTAAGTACTGCATTCAGCACTGTAGGAGGGGATTTCTCGCTCTACTCTTCTGTTTACATAGAACATGAAACGGGTATATCCAACCAGCTTTACCGCGCGGAAGTACGCAGCGGAGAGCCTTCAACGGCTACAACCTACAACAACGCATGGATCAATGTGTACGCAAATATCAAGAACGCTAAAATCGTTATCAAGAAGTGCGAAGAAGATCCTTCGGAAAAAGGAAACGTAGTGACAGAAGCGATTGCTAAAATCCTGCTCGCCTACAACGGAGCAGTGGCAGCCGATGTGTTCGGAAACACACCGTACAGCCAGACTGGTATCCTTAATCCGGACGGCACACCGATGTATATGCAACCTAAAATAGATACACAGGAAAGTATCTATCAGGAAGTGATGCAGAACCTGGATGATGCTATCACCCTACTGAATAACGGTACTGCCAAAGATACGGGTTTATCCGGTGCTGTCGGTTCTAAAGACTTGATCTATGGTTCAAGCACCAGTACACAGGCAAGTATGTGGCTCAAAACGGCCTATGCGTTAAAAGCACGTTATACAATGCGTCTGCTCAACAAAAGTGCCAATAAGACAACAGATCTTCAGAATATTCTTACTTATGTAAGCAAATCATTCGCCAACGCAAGTGAAGAATGTAAGTTGGCAGTTTACGATGCTGATGCACAAGTAAATCCGCTTTGGGCATTCAGCTACAGCCGTAACAGTTTGGCAGCCAGTGAAAGTCTGATTGAAAAGTTCGTTGAGCGCAATGACCCCAGAGCACCGCAAGCGTTTCTGGAGCCTGATCCTACCGGATATATCACTTATGGATACGGAGCTACGCAAGCTACGGACATCGCAGGCATCAAAGCGGCTCCTAACGGAACTCCGCAAGAGTTGCAGAATAATTATGGTATGTCGATGATATCATGGGCTATGTCGGCTCCTACTCTTTTAATCAGCTATCACGAAGTGAAATTCCTTGAAGCAGAAGCATTATGCCGCTTAGGAGGCAGACTGGGTGAAGCTAAGAGTGCTTTGAAAGCTGCTATCACTGCCGGATTCGAGAATCTGGGAAATTCAATTATAGATGCTGCTGATACTTGGATATATGATGGTGACAGCGATTTGGGTGCAGATGTGGCAGAAACATATTTCACGGATGAAGTGGAACCTTTGTTCGATGCCAATCCTCTGCAAGAGACAATGATACAAAAGTATCTTGCTTTCTTCGGCGCATCCGGCGAATCACTGGAAGCCTATAATGACTACCGCCGTCTGAAAGGTGCAGGAGAAAACTTCATTGTACTGAAAAACCCGCAGAACAGCAGTAAATTCCCATTGCGCTTCGGCTATGGAGCAGACGATGTATTGGCAAATCCTGAAGTGAAAGCTGCTTTCGGTGACGGTCAGTACGTATATAGCGAGGCCGTATGGTGGGCTGGCGGAAACAAATAATGAACTTAAAATCTCTCAAAGGAGAGACTTTACATAGAGTCGTTTCTGTACTCTAACAAATTAACAGAGACGAACAAAAATAGGCCAACCGTGAGGTTCGCCTATTTTATTTTATCCAAATGCATGAGATGAAGTTAGAGTAATACCATTTTTCTACCCAATCATACTTCTTTTCTATGCTTTTACGTTTTTAGCGCTTAAGCTCTTTTTGATAAATTAAAAAAATCCCGTAAGAATAAATCTTACCACTGCAAATCGGGTAAATATTTACTCAACGTAGTGCGGAGAATACCCAAGGTGATAGGTTTCACCAATACTTCAGTTGCTCCTGCATTCATTGCATTTTCCTTATCCGAGCTAAAAGCATAGGCAGTCTGCATAATAATAGGAATTTCTGTGTTAGATTCACGAATTATCTTCGTTGCCTCCAATCCGTTCATCACCGGCATCTTAATATCCATCAGCATTGCTTTGGCTCTTTGCTGGTGCTGCTGAAACAACTCCACCATTTCCTGTCCATTTTTAGCCCACTCGATATCACACTTTTTGCCTATGATAGCTTTGATTAATTTAAAGTTGCTGTCATCGTCTTCAGCTACCAAAATTAAAGGTCTGAATTCATTCATTTGTTCGCTTTCCATATCGCTTATATATTGTTTTTTTATCTGTTTTTTTTAAGCAATTTTCCTTTTCAGCCCGCAAGGTATAAAAAAGATTCATATATTTCGCTATCTTTGTGCCTCAATTTAAAAGAATAGTATGATTTCTGTTGACGGACTGGCCGTAGAGTTTGGCGGCACTGCTTTATTTAGTGATATTTCTTTCGTAATTAATGAAAAAGACCGCATCGCTCTGATGGGTAAAAACGGGGCGGGAAAAAGTACGCTGCTGAAAATTCTGGCAGGCGCACGGCAACCGACACGTGGAAAAGTTTCCACACCCAAAGATTGTGTAGTGGCATACCTGCCTCAACATCTGATGACGGAAGACGGAAGAACAGTGTTTGACGAAACGGCACAGGCTTTTTCACATCTTCATGAGATGGAAGCGCAGATCGAAAAGCTGAATAAGGAGCTTGAGACACGGACGGACTACGAGAGCGACAGTTACATGGCGCTGATTGAGGAAGTGTCCAGCTTGAGCGAGAAGTTTTATTCGATTGACGCGACTAATTATGAAGAGGATGTGGAAAAGGCATTGCTCGGATTAGGGTTCACCCGAGAGGATTTTCAGCGTCAGACGAGTGATTTCAGCGGTGGATGGCGAATGCGTATCGAACTCGCCAAATTGCTGTTGCAGAAACCGGACGTGCTCTTGCTCGATGAGCCGACGAATCATCTGGATATCGAATCTATTCAATGGCTGGAGGATTTCCTTATTAATAATGGGAAAGCGGTCATCGTAATTAGTCACGACCGCAAATTCGTGGATAATATTACAACACGCACCATCGAAGTGACGATGGGACGTATCTATGACTACAAGGTGAATTACTCGCAATATTTGCAATTGCGCAAGGATCGCCGCGAACAGCAACAGAAGGCTTATGACGAGCAGCAGAAGTTTATTGCTGAAACGAAGGAGTTTATCGAACGGTTCAAGGGGACTTATTCAAAGACGTTGCAGGTGCAGAGCCGCGTCAAAATGCTGGAGAAGCTGGAATTGCTGGAGGTGGATGAAGAGGATACTTCTGCATTGCGACTGAAATTCCCGCCTTCACCCCGTTCGGGCAGTTACCCGGTCATTATGGAGGGAGTTGGAAAGACATACGGAAACAAAGTGGTATTCCGCAATGCTAACCTGACGATTGAGCGCGGTGATAAGGTGGCTTTCGTCGGTAAGAACGGTGAGGGTAAGTCTACGCTCGTGAAGTGTATTATGAAGGAAATTGAGCATGACGGTACATTGACTCTGGGACATAATGTGCAAATCGGATATTTCGCTCAAAATCAAGCTTCGCTGATGGATGAAAACCTGACGGTTTTCCAAACGATTGACGATGTAGCCAAAGGGGATATCCGGAACAAGATTCGTGATTTGCTGGGGGCGTTTATGTTTGGCGGTCCCGAGGAATCGATGAAAAAGGTCAAAGTGCTTTCGGGCGGAGAGCGTACCCGTCTGGCCATGATTAAATTGTTGCTGGAGCCTGTCAACCTCCTTATTTTGGATGAGCCGACGAATCATCTGGACATGAAGACGAAAGATATTCTGAAACAGGCATTGCTGGATTTTGACGGTACGCTGATCGTCGTTTCACACGACCGTGACTTCCTCGACGGGCTGGTTACCAAGGTGTATGAGTTCGGTAATCAAAAGGTGACGGAACATCTTTGCGGTATCTATGAGTTCCTCGAAAAGAAGAAAATGGATTCACTGCAAGAACTGGAAAAGAAATAATAAATAATAAAAAGAGGGGATCGGCTACAGGCGAAATAAAAGTATTTGTATATTTGCAACATCATTTAAAACAGGTATTTAGAAAAGAATGGATGAAACAAGGCAGTTGTACATTATAAGTGGATGTAACGGAGCTGGTAAAACTACGGCTTCCTACACTGTATTGCCTGAAATTCTATTATGCAAAGAGTTTGTCAATGCGGATGAAATTGCCAAAGGCTTATCACCTTTCAATCCAGAAAGTATGGCTATAGAAGCCGGTCGTCTGATGTTGAAACGTATTGATGAACTATTAGCTTCTAAAGTGAGTTTCTCTATTGAAACGACATTAGCAACCCGTTCATATACCCGGCTCATTCAAAGAGCCCAAAATGCCGGATATAAAATCAGCTTGATTTATTTTTGGCTGAATTCTCCGGAACTTGCCGTCAACCGTGTATTACAACGGGTCAATGAAGGGGGACATAATGTACCGATGGATGTCATCTACCGCCGCTATCAGGCAGGCATTAATAATCTGTTTCAGATATATATGCCGCGTGTAGACTACTGGCTGTTAGCTGATAACAGTATTTCTCCTCGAGTGATTGTAGCCGAAGGCTACCAAAACGGCGAGGATCGGATATATGAACTTGAACTTTTTAAATGCATCAAGAATTATGTCAAATAATGAAATGCAAGAATTGAGCGATAAATTACGGCGCGGCCTTCAATTAGCCGAAAAGCGGTTGCTGGAAAAAAATGCTCGTAACGGCACACTCCTTAGTCAGGGGACACCGGATGGAAAAGTTATTTATGTGTCAGCAACCGAATTGCTGGAACGTTTGCAGGAAAAAGAAAAAGAATCACTAAAAAAATAAATTCTCTAAAAGAAAGGATGAAAGGGAAGAAACGAATAATAGTAACTCTGCTGTTTTTTATCAACATTATTATGTTGGTGGCAGCGGTTATTCCCCATCATCATCATCCCAACGGGATGATTTGCATGAAGCAGGACTTGCCTGTAGAACAGCAATGTCCCACGCATCATCATCACCCGGGAAACGACTCATGTTGCAGCAGCGAATGTTTGACTCGTTTCTACTCCCCCACTCCATCCATCCATACGGATAGCGGACCGGATTACGTATTCATCGCTACCTTATTCACGGATGTAATCATCGAACATCTATTACGACCGCAAGAGAAACGGGTTAAGAACTATTACGTCTACCGAGACTCTCTGCATGGTACGGATACCCATCGTACCACTTCTCTTCGTGCCCCTCCCTACTCTGTTTTTGCGTAAAAGCGTGAATGCAAATCAGTTGCATCTGCGCTACCTTATCTTTGTAGCGTAAAAAGAAAACAGTAAAATTTAGTAGGAAAATATCATTATGAAAAAACTTATTTTCGTGGGAATCCTGGGCTTATTCGTTCTGGGATCCTGTAATAATAGTACCGTCACACACACACACAATGAACACGATCATGCCGCGGAAGGACATAATCACGAGGCAGAGGGACCCGATCATTCCCATGAAGGCGAATGTAGCGGAGAACACAATCATGAAGCAGCCGATGAACACAACGAAGCTGCCGAAGCCCACAGTGATGAAATCATTCTTCCGAAAGCGAAAGCCGAAGCAGCCGGTGTAAAGGTGAGCGTTATTGAACCTGCACCTTTCCAGCAAGTAATTAAAACCAGCGGACAGGTGCTAGCTGCTCAAGGGGATGAATCGGTTGCCGTAGCCACAGTAGCCGGCGTGGTATCTTTCCGTGGAAAAGTAACGGAAGGAATGAGCGTCGGCAGCGGCACTCCTCTAGTCACCATTTCTTCAAAGAATATCGCTGACGGTGATCCGGTGCAACGTGCCCGCATTGCCTACGAGGTATCCAAGAAGGAATACGAACGTATGAAGGAGCTTGTTAAAAACAAGATCGTATCCGACAAGGATTTTGCACAAGCGGAGCAAAGTTACGAAAACGCCCGTCTTAGTTACGAAGCTCTTTCCAAGAATCATTCGGCTATCGGACAAAGTATTACGGCTCCCATTGCCGGATATGTGAAAAGTATTCTCGTGAAAGAAGGCGACTATGTGACAATCGGACAACCGCTGGTAAGCGTGACGCAGAACCGTCGTCTTTTCCTCCGTGCCGAAGTGTCGGAAAAGTATTACCCGTATCTCCGCACCATCAGTTCCGCCAATTTCCAGACTCCTTATAATAATCAGGTGTACGAGTTGAAAGCATTGAACGGTAAACTTCTCTCTTTCGGAAAAGCTGCCGGAGACAATTCTTTTTATGTGCCTGTCACTTTTGAGTTCGACAACAAAGGGGAAGTGATTCCCGGCTCATTTGTGGAGGTATTCCTGCTTTCTTCAGCAATGGAAAACGTGATTTCTCTTCCGCGCACCGCGCTGACAGAGGAACAAGGCATCTTCTTCATCTATCTGCAACTGGACGAAGAGGGTTATAAAAAACAGGAAGTAACGATAGGAGCCGACAACGGCAAAAGTGTTCAAATTCTGACTGGTGTAAAGGCCGGTGACCGTGTAGTGACCGAGGGTGCTTATCAGGTTCGACTGGCAAGCGCAAGCAATGCAATCCCGGCACACAGCCACGAACACTAAAGAGACCAGGCGTCGCAGCCGTCTTTTTGTGCGGCGCATCTATCAAGTTATTTATAACTCTCAATTAATGAAACATCATGCTTAATAAAATTATACATTACTCCCTACACAACCGGCTGGTTGTAGTTTGTGCGGCCATCCTCCTGCTTATTGCAGGAACGTATACCGCCATGCATACGGAAGTAGACGTATTCCCCGACCTAAATGCACCTACGGTAGTAATCATGACCGAGGCGAATGGTATGGCTGCGGAAGAAGTTGAACAGCTCGTTACTTTTCCTGTTGAAACTGCCGTTAACGGAGCTACGGGTGTGCGTCGTGTCCGCTCTTCTTCTACCAACGGATTTTCCGTTGTCTGGGTAGAATTTGATTGGGGAACGGATATTTATCTCGCCCGTCAGATTGTTAGTGAGAAATTAGCGGTGGTGAGCGAATCACTGCCGGTCAATGTCGGCAAGCCGACTCTTGGACCGCAATCTTCTATCTTGGGCGAAATGCTCATCGTCGGTCTGACTGCCGACTCCACTTCCATGCTCGATCTTCGCACGATTGCGGACTGGACTATCCGTCCACGCCTGCTGTCTACCGGAGGAGTGGCACAAGTGGCTGTGCTCGGAGGAGATATCAAAGAATATCAGATTCAGCTAGATCCCGAACGGATGCGTCATTACGGCATCTCGATGGGAGAAGTGATGGCGGTGACACAGGATATGAACCTGAACGCAAACGGAGGCGTGCTCTATGAATTTGGAAATGAATATATTGTACGTGGTGTACTCTCCACTTCTAAAACAGAGCAACTTGGCAAAGCGGTAGTGAAAACGGTGAACAACTTCCCTGTCACGCTGGAAGATATTGCAGACGTTACCATCGGACCGAAAGCTCCGAAACTGGGTACTGCTTCAGAACGTGGCAAATCTGCCGTCCTGATGACTGTTACCAAGCAACCGGCTACCAGTACACTGGAACTGACAGACAAACTGGAAGCATCTCTGAAAGATCTCCAGAAAAATCTGCCGCCGGACGTAAAAGTTTCAACGGACATATTCCGTCAAAGCCGCTTCATTGAAAGCTCCATCGGCAATGTGAAGAAATCACTCTTTGAAGGAGGTATTTTCGTTGTCATCGTGCTTTTCCTGTTCCTGGCAAATGTACGTACTACGCTGATCTCATTGGTGACACTGCCTCTTTCCCTGCTCGTTTCGATCCTGACTTTACACTACATGGGGCTGACAATCAACACCATGAGTCTTGGAGGTATGGCGATAGCTATCGGCTCATTAGTAGACGACGCCATTGTCGATGTGGAAAACGTATATAAACGACTGCGGGAGAACCGCCTGAAAGCGGAAGCAGAAAGACTAAGTACACTCGAAGTGGTATTCAATGCGTCGAAAGAGGTGCGCATGCCTATCCTTAATTCAACGTTGATTATCGTGGTCAGCTTTGTTCCGTTATTTTTCTTGAGCGGCATGGAAGGCAGAATGTTGGTTCCACTAGGTGTTGCTTTTATCGTGGCATTGTTTGCATCTACCATAGTCGCCCTGACACTGACTCCGGTGCTCTGCTCTTATCTATTAGGAAGCAACAAGACGAACAAGGAACTGAAAGAAGCTCCCGTTGCCCGCTGGATGAAAGGGATTTATGAAAAAGCATTGACTTGGGTACTGGCACATAAGCGTGTGACTCTCGGAAGTACAATCGGACTTTTTGTAGTTGCGCTCGGAGTGTTTTTCACACTCGGACGCAGTTTCCTACCTTCGTTCAATGAAGGATCGTTCACCATCAATATCAGTTCTCTGCCGGGTATTTCGCTGGAAGAAAGCAACAAAATGGGACATCGCGCCGAAGAGTTATTGATGACGATTCCCGAAATACAAACGGTAGCCCGGAAAACGGGACGTGCCGAATTGGATGAACATGCGTTAGGAGTCAATGTTTCTGAAATAGAGGCTCCGTTCGAATTGAAAGACCGCTCGCGCAGTGAACTGGTAGCGGATGTACGTGAAAAACTAGGTACAATCACCGGAGCAAACATAGAAATCGGACAACCGATCAGCCACCGTATCGACGCAATGCTGTCGGGTACGAAAGCGAATATCGCTATCAAGTTATTCGGTGATGACCTGAATAAGATGTTTTCACTCGGTAATCAAATCAAAGGAGCGATCAGTGACATTCCCGGTGTTGCCGACCTGAACGTGGAACAACAGATCGAACGTCCGCAGCTGAAAATACAGCCTAAACGGGAAATGCTGGCTAAGTTCGGTATTACCCTGCCGGAATTTTCGGAATATGTGAATGTGGCTTTGGCCGGAAAAGTGATCTCACAAGTTTATGAACAGGGCAAGAGTTTTGACCTGATCGTAAAAGTGAAGGATGATGCCCGGGATGAGATGGAGAAAATCCGTAACCTGATGGTAGACACGAACGACGGCCGCAAGGTTCCTTTGAGCTATGTAGCGGAAGTGGTATCGGCCATGGGTCCGAATACGATCAACCGCGAGAATGTGAAACGTAAAATTGTCATTTCCGCAAATGTGGCTGACCGTGATTTGCGCAGTGTCGTGAATGATATTCAGAAACGCATCGATACATCGGTACAATTACCCGAAGGTTATCATATCGAGTATGGCGGACAGTTTGAAAGTGAGCAGGCTGCCAGCCGGACGTTGGCGTTGACTTCGTTTATCAGTATTGTAGTCATTTTCCTGTTGCTGTACAATGAGTTCCGCAGCGTGAAAGAATCCGGGGTTATCTTGCTGAATCTTCCGCTGGCACTGATCGGTGGTGTCTTTGCCTTGGTGATTACAACAGGGGAAGTCAGCATTCCGGCTATCATCGGTTTCATCTCTTTATTCGGTATTGCTACCCGTAACGGTATGCTGTTAATCAGTCACTACAACCATTTGCAACAGGTAGAGGGTTTGAATGTGTACGACAGTGTGATTCAGGGCTCTCTTGACCGTCTGAATCCGATTTTGATGACAGCATTGTCTTCTGCACTGGCACTGATTCCATTGGCACTTGCCGGCGATTTGCCCGGTAACGAAATCCAGAGTCCGATGGCTAAAGTGATTTTAGGAGGATTATTAACGTCAACTTTTTTGAACGGTTTCATAGTCCCGATCGTTTATCTGATGATGCATCGGAAAAAGGCTCAGGAAAGCCTGTAGAGGGTGGTCTTTTTCCTCGGTGAGGAAAGCATCGTTCCTCGGTGAGGAAACAAGTGTTCCTCGGTGAGAAAAGGGGTGTTCCCCGGTGCCGAACAAACAGATGCCTTATCATAAAGTATCTATCAACAATAGATTGTAACAAATAAAGAAAATAAGAATGAAACAAATCATAATCATAAGCACTGCACTTCTATTCTTAGCCATAGGCGGAGTGCAAGCTCAAAACGGAATTGACCAGGTATTGAAAAATATCGAAACGAACAATAGAGAGCTGCAGGCAAACGAGCAACTGATTACTTCGCAGAAGCTGGAAGCCAAAACGGATAATAACTTACCTGATCCTACTCTTTCTTACGCGCATCTATGGGGAGCGAAAGATAAAAACGAAACAATCGGTGAGCTGGTTGTTTCACAAAGCTTCGATTTCCCCAGTTTATATGCTACACGTAACAAGTTGAACCGACTGAAGGCAGGAGCTTTTGACAGTCAGGCGGATGTTTTTCGTCAGGAGAAGCTGTTACAGGCAAAAGAACTCTGCCTGGATATTATTATGCTCCGTCAGCAAAAGCATATTTTGGAAGAACGTCTCCGCAATGCGGAAGAGCTGGCTAAAATGTATGCCAAGCGTCTCCAAACGGGAGATGCAAATGCGCTCGAAACCAATAAAATCAACTTGGAGCTGCTGAATGTCAAAACGGAAGCGTCTCTGAACGAGACGGCACTCCGCAATAAGCAGCAGGAGTTGAATACACTGAATGGTAATATTCCGGTGGTTTTCGAAGAGAACCAATATCCGGCTATACCGTTCCCAAGCGATTACCAAATGTTGAAATCGGAAGTCATGGCAACGGACCGCACTCTAATGGCACTAGGCAACGAGAGTCTCGTTGCCCGTAAACAAATCGCTGTCAATAAATCCCAGTGGTTGCCGAAACTAGAACTCGGCTACCGTCGGAATACGGAAACAGGTGTGCCTTTCAACGGTGTAGTGGTAGGCTTCTCTTTCCCTCTTTTCGAAAATCGGAATAAGGTGAAAATCGCTAAAGCGCAGGCACTCAACATCGACTTGCAAAAGGATAATGCTACCCTGCAAGTGGAATCTGAATTGGCACAGCTTTACCGGGAAGCGAAAACGCTGCATGCTTCAATGGAAGAATATAGTAAGACTTTCCAGTCGCAACAAGATTTGGCATTGCTGAAACAAGCTTTGACAGGTGGACAAATTAGTATGATCGAGTACTTCGTTGAAGTGTCGGTGATCTATCAAAGTCATCAAAATTATCTGCAATTGGAAAATCAGTACCAAAAGGCAATGGCACGGATTTACAAAAGCAAGCTATAAATAGTACATAAAACCCTTTAAGCATGGGCTATGCTGAACATACTAATTTCTATTTTTAAGTGATATAAGTATGTTTATATAATAAATTAGGCACGGATTACACGGATTTCACGGTCTTTAGTGTTGTCATTACTATAAAGCAGCAGTGTTAATCCGTGTAATTCGTGCCTAAATAGATCTCCTCTCTTTCCATCTCTCTTTCCATCTCTCTTTCTTCAATTTCCGACTGGATATTTCAAAAGAATACATTACATTTGCAACGAACATAAAATTTAAATTATGAGACCTAAACATTTCAATTTATTCATGTTATGCTGCATCCTTACGCTACTAAGTGGCTGTAAAGATGATGACGACAATCCACTACGTTTTTACAACAGTGAATACGAAGTGCCTATGGGTGGCAGACGTTACCTCGGACTGGAAAGCGGAAATGGTGACTACTCACTTGCAATGAAAGACACACGCATCGCAAGTGCCGGAACTGAAACTGGCTGGAGCGGAGTACCTGCCGGACGTATGATTTACGTAACCGGTATCCTCACCGGAACGACTTATCTGACAGTAACGGACAACGCCACACAAGAGAGTTGCACTTTACCAATCAAGGTGGTCGATAATTACGAAAATATAGAGTTGCTCCGCAGCTACTTGTCTAACTTACCCAACGGAGACGCGAATCTTCTACCTGGCATTTCCGACATTTTTCTGATTAACAACCACGCACGGGATGCTTATTTTTTCAAACAGGGAGAACAGACCGCCTTTTCATCCGGACTTGAATTAATAACCCAAGGAAGTTACAAACTGGAAAAAGAAGAGGGAGACGATGAGAAAGTGACACTAACCCTCACTTTTTCGGAAGATATGGCAACACCTGTTTCCGATCATAAATTCATTATATGGGGAAATTCGTACTTATTTCACCGGTTGGATAAAAGCCTAAATCTGAACTGGAACACTCCGCCCATTGGAGAAACGCGGACATCACCTGCACCTCCTCCTTCCTACACGCTGGAAGAATTTACAGGAGGCGAAGCAGGCACAGGCAGACAACTCGCTTTTACCCTTTCCCAACAGGAAATACCTGCAGGAATACTGCCTTAATCAGTAACGTCTTCTGATAAGATGCGTATATTTTCCGGCAAGTATCCGCTACGGATGCGCCATTCTTGCGGATAAAGATTATTGGCACGATTGCCGATATTCTTCACAAATCCGAGAGGGATATGCCGATAAGTAAGCAAAACATACCCACGAGGGGCTGTTGCCGGTAAGGCAATGGCCTCTTTTCGTAAATAAGTGATAGCCTGTTCATAATTTATTTCTTCCGTGGCAAATGCTTCCCGGCACAAAAGCGAGGTACACATCGCCAACGCATGGTCAGGGATTAAATCCTTTCCTTTCACTTCGCCTATCTCAATCCCTGCCGACACGATTTTCAGGCTTTGTTTCATCGTCGTCAACTCATTAATATAGTAATGTGAAAAAGCCCGGACATTTGTTCCTTCCGCCAATAAAATATACTTGTCCGAATTTTCATCATTCAACCAGCTTCTGGCCATATTCAGATGCTCTTTCGATACAGGAGAAGATGTTGCTGCCCCTTTCTTATCCTTCTTCTTGAAGGCTTTCTCTTTCGCAGAAGAAGATACCGGAATCTCTTCTTCTGTCTCCGGCTTACGAAAAGCCACCAGAAAAAAGCCTTCACCTTTCGTCTTATGAGGGAAAAAATGATAGACGGGAATAGAAGACTTGGAATGATCCCTTTTATCCGACAAAAGATTTCCTGTTATATTCCAATCCTCCTGCACCTGAACAGTTAATGGTTCGCCTCCATACTCTTGTTGAATCCAACGTGCATTCTCCTCATCCTCTTTCGTATTAAATGTACACGTACTATATATAAGAATACCTCCGGGCTTCAACGTATCCCAAATATCCGCAATAATCCGTCGCTGGCGTTGCCAACAGATTTCCACATTCTCGGGACTCCACTCGTCCACAGCTACCGGATCTTTACGGAACATACCTTCACCGGAACAGGGAACATCCGTAAGAATCACATCAAAAAAAGAGGGCAAAGCCGAAAAATCTGCCGGATCATTATTGGTCACTACCACATCCGGATGTCCCCACTTCGTCAGGTTTTCAGCAAGGATCTGCGAACGATTCCGGATCACCTCATTAGCTACCAACAGGCTCCCTTCGGGAAGTGCACTACGGGCATGAGTCGATTTTCCACCGGGAGCCGCACAAAGATCCAACATCTTCACCGGTCCGGTGATATATTGCCGGAGTACCTGCTCCACAAACATGGAAGAAGCTTCCTGAACATAATAACAGCCTGCATGAAATAAGGGATCGAACGTAAAAGTAAGACGTTCATTCAAATAGAATCCTTCGGAAGACCAAGGTACCTTATCCGATAAAGAATGATTGATTTTCAATTGATTCAACCGGATGCTAACCGGTGGTTCCTGTTGGAGGGCAACAGCCAGTTTGTCGTATTCTTCATCGCCCAATAGAGCGCGGGTGTAGTCTATAAAAGAAGCAGGTAATTCCATCTTTCGTTTATTAATTTCCGCAAATATCAAAAATATTTCGTCTCTTTGCAACTTTCTATGATATTAACTACGTCTAACAGACAAAGAAATAAATTAAAAAACTATAGATATGAAAAATTTTCTATTAGCATTGATGGTTGTACTGACCACTTGCACACTGGCTGTTGCCCAGACTACCGTTGTTCGTGATTCCATCGGGAAAGTAAAAGTAACTGTGACCAAAGACAATAAAGCAAATACGAATAATACTGCTGTCACGGTGATTGGTGTAGATACAGCAGATGCCGACTCTACAGACGTTGATGCAAACTCAAGTAATGTAAGCAGCACTCATGGTAAAGCCAGCTTCACATTCGAATCGGATGACAGTGATTTCCCATTCAATAATGTCGGTGCTGGTAGTATTCTGGTAACAATCATAGCAATCGTTGCTGTATTCGGATTTCCGGTATTCATTCTATTTGTAATCTTCTTCTTCCGTTATAAGAACCGGAAAGCACGTTATCACCTTGCCGAACAGGCACTTGCTGCCGGCCAACCGCTTCCGGCAGAGTTTATCCGCGAAACCAAAACTGTAGATTCGCGTTCACAAGGCATCAAGAACACTTTTACAGGTATCGGTCTTTTCATCTTCCTCTGGGCAATCACCGGCGAATTCGGAATTGGAGCTATCGGCTTACTCGTTACATTCATGGGTATCGGACAATGGATTATCGGTAGTAAACAACAGACTCAAGACGCAAATGCTACCCGGATGTATACGGGTAATAAGGATGAAAAAAAGAACCCGAATAACGTTAGAACCGATAGTTTCGAAATCATCCCTTCCGAATCCGAAGAGAAAGACAAAGGAGTAAACGAAGAAAAGAACGACGAGAATAAATGAGCCAACTCAATGATATATCGTTAGTCGCACAGGTCGTGGTGTTCAAGAACACCAAGGCCTTCGACCAGTTGGTGAAGGAGTACCAGTCGCCCATCCGGCGATTCTTCCTGAACCTGACTTGCGGCGACAGCGAATTGAGTGACGACCTTGCGCAAGATACATTTATCAAAGCATATACGAACATTGCCTCTTTCCGGAACTTGTCAAGTTTCTCTACGTGGCTGTACCGTATTGCTTATAATGTTTTTTATGATTATATTCGCAGCCGGAAAGAGACAGCTGACTTGGATACAAGAGAAATAGACGCCATCAACAGCACCGAACAGGAGAATATCGGGCAGAAAATGGATGTCTACCAGTCACTCAAAATGCTTAAAGAAGTGGAAAGAACCTGCATCACGTTGTTCTATATGGAGGACATTAGTATCGACAAAATTGCAGGGATTATAGGAGTACCATCAGGGACAGTGAAAAGCCATCTGTCACGCGGGAAAGAAAAGTTAGCAACGTATTTAAAACAAAACGGTTATGACAGAAATAGACAATGATAAGCTCTTGCGCGATTTCTTCGCAGAAAACAAGCAGGAAATAGCAGATAACGGATTCAGTCGCCGTGTCATGCATCACTTACCCGGTCGTAGCAATCGCTTGGCTCGTATCTGGAGCGCTTTCGTGATGACTGTGGCGGTCGCACTTTTTGTATGGTTAGGCGGTTTGGAAGCAGCTTGGGGAACCATAAGAGAAGTATTTATCGGTATGATTAATCATGGCACTGCCAGCCTTGATCCGAAATCAATTATTATCGCAGCTGTTGTATTATTATTCATGGCTACACGAAAGGTTGCTTCAATGGCATAATTAGCTCTTGAAAAAGGATTTCTTTTGTTAAAGAATGATAAATCTACCCTAACTAGCAAAGGAGCCCAAACTTAGATATCGTATCTTTGTTCTTCTGTAAACTAAAAGAGTGAGAAGAGTTTTGAAATTACGTATATTTATTTTATTTCTGTTCCTGCCTATATTGAGTGTTCAGGCAGGTATCATCGACAGTCTGATGATACATCCCAGGGACTCAATCGGATTAACCAGCGATTCCCTTTTGCTACGTTATTTACAAGAATCGGGAATTCCCATATCTGATAATAATAAAGTAAAACTGCTAAAAAGCGGACGGGAGAAATTTATCGATTTGTTCGAAGCCATCCGGGAAGCCAAACACCACGTCCATCTGGAATATTTCAACTTCCGAAATGACTCCATCGCCAATGCTTTATTTGCTCTGCTGGCCGAAAAAGTGAAGGAAGGGGTCGAAGTACGAGCCATGTTCGATGCATTCGGAAACTGGTCGAACAACAAACCACTCAAAAAGAAACATCTCAAAAAAATACGTGAACAAGGAATCGAGATTGTCAAGTTCGATCCGTTCACTTTCCCTTATATCAATCACGCCGCCCATCGCGATCACCGGAAAATAGCTGTCATAGATGGAAAAGTGGCTTATACCGGTGGTATGAATATCGCTGACTACTACATTAACGGACTACCCAAAATCGGAACCTGGCGTGATATGCACACACGTATTGAGGGAGATGCCGTCAATGATTTGCAGGAGATATTCCTAACGATCTGGAATAAGGAAACCAAACAGAATGTAGGTGGAGCCGCTTATTTCCCCCAACATGAGGAACAAACGGACAGTACGGATATTGTGGTAGCAATCGTAGACCGTACCCCGAAAAAGAATAGCCGTATGTTGAGCCACGCTTATGCTATGAGCATCTATTCGGCCCAAAAGAATGTTCATATTGTCAATCCTTATTTTGTACCGACTTCTTCAATTAAAAAGGCGTTGAACCGGACAATCGACCGAGGCGTAAATGTTACAATCATGGTTTCTTCCGCTTCCGATATCCCGTTTACTCCGGATGCCGCACTTTATAAGTTACACAAACTGATGAAAAGAGGAGCTACTGTCTATATGTACAACGGTGGATTTCATCACTCTAAAATAATGATGGTGGATGATTTGTTCTGTACAGTCGGCACTGCCAACCTGAACAGCCGCAGCTTGCGCTATGATTACGAAACTAATGCCTTTATCTTTGATACCCAAATAACGGGTGAATTAAATACAATGTTCCGGGATGATATTGAGCATTGCACTCAATTGACGCCTGAATTCTGGAAAAAGCGCTCCCCGTGGAAGAAGTTCGTCGGCTGGTTTGCTAATTTATTCACTCCATTTTTGTAATTTTGTGCGGAGAATCATTTTCACCACAACTTATTCATTATGAAACAATATCTGGATTTACTCAATCGTGTACTAACCGAAGGTACAGAAAAAAGTGACCGTACCGGAATCGGAACCATCAGCGTTTTCGGTCATCAAATGCGTTTTAATCTTGATGACGGTTTCCCGTGCCTGACAACCAAGAAACTACATCTGAAATCAATCATATACGAATTGCTTTGGTTTCTGCAAGGTGATACTAATGTGAAATATCTTCAGGAACATGGAGTGCGTATCTGGAACGAATGGGCGGATGAAAACGGCGACTTAGGACATATTTATGGTTATCAATGGCGTTCATGGCCTGACTATAACGGTGGATTTATCGACCAGATCAGTGAAGTGGTGGAAACAATCAAACATAATCCGGATTCGCGCCGTATCATTGTAAGCGCTTGGAACGTAGCGGACCTGAATCATATGAATTTACCTCCCTGCCATGCTTTCTTTCAGTTTTATGTAGCAGACGGACGGTTAAGCCTGCAACTATATCAACGCAGCGCTGATATTTTCCTTGGCGTTCCTTTTAATATTGCTTCATACGCATTATTGCTGCAAATGATGACACAAGTGACGGGATTGAAAGCCGGAGATTTCGTCCATACCTTTGGTGATGCGCATATCTACCTGAACCACTTGGAACAAGTGAAGCTCCAATTATCACGGGAACCTCGTCCATTGCCACAAATGAAGATCAATCCGGATGTGAAAAGTATCTTCGACTTCAAATTTGAGGACTTTGAATTAGTGAACTATGATCCGCATCCGCATATTGCAGGAATAGTAGCCGTGTAACTTTATGAGTAAAATATCTATCATTGCTGCCGTAGACCGCCGTATGGCTATCGGCTTCGAGAACAAACTTCTTTTCTGGTTACCCAATGATTTGAAACGTTTCAAAGCATTAACTACCGGAAACACGATACTGATGGGACGCAAAACTTTCGAGTCACTACCGAAAGGCGCATTACCCAATCGCAGAAACATCGTTTTATCTTCCAACCCGGCTACAGAATGTCCCGGTGCGGAAGTTTTCCCTTCACTCGAAGCGGCTTTGGAAAGTTGTAAAGAGGAGGAACACATTTATATTATAGGAGGAGCAAGTATTTATCAACAGGCTCTTTCCTTCGCTGACGAACTTTGCCTGACAGAGATAGACAACACGGCTCCCGAAGCCGACGCTTATTTTCCTGAAGTATCACCGAAGATGTGGCAAGAAAAAAGCAGAGAAGCTCATCCTGCGGATGAGAAACATCTCTGCTCCTATGCTTTTGTTGATTACGTGAGAAAATAACGATTAATCTTCATCTTCTATGTCGACCATGATTGGCATCTGCCGCTTAATGGCTTCATGGAAGGAGATTAATGTTTCGGTACGTGCCAACCCCAATGGTTGCAGCTTATCGTGAATAATACTCAATAAATGATGGTTATTCTTTGCGTAAATTTTGATAAACATATCATATTTTCCGGTAGTGAAATGACATTCCACCACTTCGGGGATAGCTTCTAAAGCTTTCGTTACCGAATCAAAGGATTCGGGATCTTTCAGATATATACCAATATAAGCGCAAGTCTCATATCCGATTTTCTCGGGGTCGATGACGTACTCCGAACCTTTTAATATACCTAAATTAGTAAGCTTCTGAATACGCTGATGGATTGCAGCACCGGAAACATTACAAGCTCGTGCTACTTCCAAAAAAGGAATACGCGCATTCCCTGCAATCAGTTTCAGAATTTGCTCATCTAAAGCATCTAATTGATGATGTCCCATTTTTGAATCAAATTGTTTTTATCAATGAATCTTTTATGCAAAGTTAGCGATTTTTCGACAACAAATACTATAATCTATTACTTTTATTTGCAGAAAGCGGATAAGTCAACAATAGTTCGTACCTTTGCGAAAAACATAAATATACCGTTTATATGAAACATATTTGCTGTATCATTCTGTGTTTCTGTACTTCTATAGGAAGTTATGCACAGAATTTTGCTGATTATTTTCAGAACAAAACATTGCGAGTGGATTATATCTTTACCGGGGATGCTACACAACAGGCTATTTATCTGGATGAGCTATCACAGCTTCCTACTTGGGCAGGCCGTCAACATCATCTTTCGGAACTTCCTTTGGAAGGCAACGGACAAATTATAGTGAAAGACCTTGCCAGCAAACAGTGTATCTACCAAACGTCATTCTCTTCTTTGTTTCAAGAGTGGCTGTCTACAGACGAAGCCAAAGAAACAGCCAAAGGATTTGAGAATGCTTTCCTTCTTCCTTATCCTAAACAGCCCGTGGAGGTAGAAGTCACTTTATATTCTCCGCGAAAAAAAAGATTGGCTACCTACAAACATATCATCCGTCCGGATGATATATTGATTCATAAACGGGGGGTATCACATATCACTCCGCATCGGTATATGCTTCAAAGTGGTAATGAAAAAGACTGCATAGACGTTGCCATCCTTGCAGAAGGATACACAGAAAAAGAAATGGATATTTTCTATCAGGATGCACAACGCACCTGCGAAAGTTTGTTTTCGTATGAGCCGTTCCGCTCCATGAAGGGCAAATTTAATATTGTTGCCGTAGCCAGCCCTTCTATGGACAGCGGTGTCAGTGTTCCCCGCGAAAACCAATGGAAACAAACGGCAGTTCATTCTCATTTCGATACTTTTTATTCGGACCGCTATCTGACTACCAGCCGGGTAAAATCTATCCACAATGCATTGGCAGGCATCCCCTACGAACATATCATTATCCTGGCTAACACAGATGTATATGGTGGAGGAGGAATATACAATTCGTATACGCTGACCACAGCCCATCACCCGATGTTCAAGCCGGTAGTAGTGCACGAATTCGGACACAGTTTCGGTGGACTGGCCGACGAATATTTCTATGATGATGATGTGATGACAGATACTTATCCGCTGGATGTCGAACCGTGGGAACAGAATATTTCAACACGGGTAAACTTCGCTTCCAAATGGAAAGATATGCTTCCGCCAGGTACTCCGATCCCTACCCCTGTTGCTGAAAAAAAGAAATATCCGGTAGGAGTATATGAAGGAGGAGGCTACTCTGCCAAAGGTATTTATCGTCCGGCTTACGACTGCCGCATGAAAACAAACGAATATCCGGAGTTTTGTCCGGTTTGTCAACGTGCCATCCGTCGAATGATTGAATTTTATGTTCCTTAATGGAATACAATTATATTATTGTCAAACTTAAAACCCAAACCTCATGATTAGACTTCAGCCAATTAGTACGTCGGATCTGCAACATTACAAATTCATGGAAGAGCTTCTAATTGACTCGTTTCCACCAGAAGAGTACCGTCAGTTGGAACAACTACGCGAGTACACTGATCGTACGGGCAACTTCTATAATAACATTATCTTTGATGATGACCTGCCAGTCGGCTTCATTACCTATTGGGATTTTGACAGTTTCTACTATGTAGAACACTTTGCAACCAATCCTGCCCTGCGAAATGGAGGCTATGGAAAACGCACGCTGGAATACTTGTGCAATTATTTGAAACGCCCGATCGTATTGGAAGTAGAACGTCCGATAGAGGAAATGGCAAAACGACGCATCAGCTTTTATCAACGTCAAGGCTTTACGCTGTGGGAAAAAGACTATTGCCAACCTCCTTACAAACCCGGAGATGATTTTCTCCCCATGTATTTAATGGTACACGGAGAATTGGATTGTGAAAAGGACTTTGAAACAATCAAGAGTAAAATTCATACGGAAGTATACGGAGTAAAAAATAGATAAAAAATAATCCCGGTAGTCGTTGGACGAACTACCGGGATTATTTTTTATCTCACTATATATAGTATAGTACTGTATTAAGTCCAGCCATTACTGTATTTGAAACGATAACGAATGTCAAATATCCGACCACTCACCTGATAATATCTCTCCGCCTCTTCTTTATCAGGATCTCCCAAAATCGTGCCTAGTCCCTCTGTTTTCAAAGAGAGAACAAAGAATTTTCCATTAGCCAATCCGACTCCTAATTGGTTACCTTGTGAGGTTTCCGCATTCAAAGCTGTTATTTCCGCATCAAACGTCTTCATTTTGATTGGATCCTTGTCGATCGTCATACGGTCGATATAATAAAGGTCATTCCCTTTAGCTATCAATAAATAAGTTCTATTATTAATATAAGGTGCTGTATAAATTACAGCTCCCTCTAATAAATTACCGAAATGAATTGACTTGTTCACTGATGGGATAGCTGTTACTTGATTACTTGTTGAAGCCTTATTCACAGAATATTCCTGATATAAATACTCACTTCCTCTCTTCAAAATCAAAGTCATAACATATGTACCATCTGTAAGCCCTGTAGTCCTCGGCCGGGCATAACCTAGATACACAACCTCATAATCTAACAAATCGTCCAACTTCGGTGCATCATAAAAACCATTCTTATCATAGTCTTCTTGCTTTACTGTAAATTGAAGCACTTTACCTGCAGACTGCTTGTCATAATCCATTAGAGCCAAAATACGTTGGTGTTGTCCCTTTTCACCTTCCACAAACGCCATATTCAAAGCACGCATTTCCGGTATAATCAGAAATCTATCCACTTTGACCTCTTTATTTTCGAAAGTCAATGGTGTTGACAGAAATTTGCCTGTATGAAAAGCTTTCTCCGATAACTTTTTACGCGTGTATGCTTTTCCATCCTGATCCACCACAACAGTCAACCATTTTAGTTCCGCAATCTGTTTTACTTTCAGATTATCTGTAAAACCCGGTTCCAGGAAAGCATCCGGCAAAACAAGATCTTTAGTAAAAGCAGCACCTTCCAAATCCACGCACTTGTCAGCTTTCGGATTCACAATCCATACAGAAGAAGGATTGCTACCTGAACCTCCCGAACGGAAATGCTCCAGCAGTCCCAATGTCTCCTTAGGAAGAACTTCTCGATTTTGTTCTTGATAAACGTTTAAATGTTCCTCATAAATCTGTGCGTCAGTACCCGTCGCAGTCATAAAGTTCAGATAAGAGGCTTGTTCATCTTTCGATAACACCAGCCAACCATATAAGTTGTATTTCTGCGTAAAGTCCATCGCTGTACGACCGATATATGTAAGACCGGTTTTCGGGTTAGTTACACGCAACTGACATTCTACCTGACTTGCTATTTTCTCTACGGTAAATTCCAACACCCGTTTGTCAGATATAAACTCACCGTTCAATGTCCAGTTATATTCTAATTCTGATTCTGCAATTTCTTGTGTAGCAAAAGTGATGTTCGGTTCCAATCTGGCTACATTTCCTACAACATAGGTATATTTAGCCCCTCCTAAATCAACTGTTATCTCATTTACATCCTCATAATCGTAGTTTCCTTTATCGCTATAACAGCTTCCCAAAAACACTACTAAAGACAATAACAGCAGAACATAAATATTCTTTCTCATATTCAAATTCATTTTATTCATTAATAAACCGGAATATTAATATCCAATCCGTTTTCTTCAATATATTTCTTGAAGTCTAATGCATATTTTCTAATCAAAGTCTCATCCATACCTGTCAAGTCATTGATTCCCGTACATTTGATAAACTCATCAAGTTTATAAGCATCATATGCACCCAAGTAACTTTCAATCGTACTATCCCACCATAACGGTCGGCTAGCTATATCATTAAAGTTTATCGTAATGCTTCGCTGTCCAACAAAACCCGGCTGAAAATTCTCATTTTCCTTAATGCCAAACACTAATGTCACTTCTTTATCCTTCAAAATATCATTCGGATTCTTTAAAGTCACTGTTATCTGGTCGGTAGGAGTTCCCTGATGAAAAACCGGATGAAGATTCAATTCATACATATCCGGAGTAGCAGTTGTCTTTTCCGTATCAATATATAATTCAAAAGTTTTGTCCTCTTTCAACAAGTCTCCCATCAGATTCACTTCAAATTCCAATGAATGAGTGGTAAGTCCGGGATAGTAAGAAAAAGAAAAGCTCTGTAATGCGGTTTCTTTCTGTGTAAAATAGACATATGACCCCAAATCGTATCTGCCTATCTGGTCTTTCTCACACGCAGTCAGTGTCAAGACCATTGCAGTCAAAAATAAATATATCTTTTTCATCTTCTATTTATCTATAAAATTAGTAAACCATCTCATTATCCGGCAATGGGAATATAAAATTGGCCTTTGAGTTAGGAAGTATATTGTATTTCTTATAAAAATAGTACAACTGGCCCTCACCAAGAAATTCTTTACGGGCATCTTTCAAAACCGCTTTCTTATACTCCTCTAAAGTAGAAATATAAGAGAAAATTCCGGCTGTACATCCGCGTGCCTGTGCTACTGTTTCCAGTTCTGACGTTCCAGCCACCGGATCAGTTTCCGCCAAATATTCACCACGTATATAATACATTTCACTCAAACGGATGACAGGAATAATACGTTTATCGAGATCCGTGTAAGAGGCATCATCCATATATTTCTTAGAGATCACACAATACCAGTCATAATCACTGTGAATATCCATCATACCACCAATCGCATTCCAGCGCCTGTCGTTGGCATTTTCATCCAGAATCTCCATATAATCATCATAGTCAATAGAAACCATTCCACCATCCTCATCTCTATTATCCCACGCTTTGAAAAGCTCTACTTCCTTAGAATTTGAAAGAGCAAAAATTAAATCGTCCTTCATTTTAGGATTTGTATTAAAGCTGGCATTAGCGGTAAAGGTGAACATCTTATCTCCATTATCATCCGTATAGTTAATCACTTCCGATGCTGCATCATAAGCTTTCTTCGACTCTCCTGCATAAGAGAATACGCGGGCCTGCAAAGCAGTAATAGCAATATAACTCATACGAAAACCGCGGCTGGCATAGAACATGTCAGTTACTAAATCACCGCCTTCAAAGCGATAACTTTTGGTCATTAATAACTTATAACCTTCCTGATTGTCATAGGTCTGCACTAAATTACGTGCCTCTTGCAAATCTTTTTCTATTTTAGCCAATATTTCTTTCACTGTCAGGTAGGGTTCTGATATAGAAGGGAAAGTCGCATAATAAGGAATATATTTCTTTCCATCATCTGCTGTGACGCTGGGAGCAAACAAACGAAGAACCTCAAAGTGTAACATCGCCCTTAATGCTAATGTTTCCCCATGAATCAAATCCTGCTCGAGTGTTTTACCCTGAAAAATGGATGGATCGGCATTTTCGATGTTTTTAATCAACTCATTACAGTTAGCTATTGCATTGTATGCCGTAGACCAAATACTTTGAATAACCGGTTCCAGTGTTTTATCTGTATACTTATACTGGCAGGCCTGCCAATACTTCGAGTCCGTACTTCCCAAATTAGATTTGGTATAATTCTGTCCCAATACATCAGCCATTCCCCATGTCAGCTCTTCTCCCCAAAGATACTGGCTGGACATCTGTTTGTAAATTCCATTTAAAGCAATGCGGTAACCACTTCCAGAGTTAAAAAGATCTTCTCCATCAACCTGATTACTAGGACTTACATCCAACCAATCGGAACAGGAACAAAACGTCAATGACGTACATAAAACTAATATAATATTCTTAATTTTCATATACTTCCTTTTATTTAATATTTGTCACGATCAACTTAGAAACTTGCATTCACAGTAAAATTGACGCTTCTAGAGTAAGGATAACTCAAACCACGTTCTTGTTTCACTGTACAGAAACGGGCAAGGTCATTAGCACCTATTTCCAAACGAAGCATACTCAATCCCAATTTTTTGATTTGTTCTGCACCGAAAGTATAGCCTAGTGTTATTGAATT
The DNA here is from genome assembly GCF_040812255.1 of Bacteroides sp. L008. NCBI lineage: Bacteria > Pseudomonadati > Bacteroidota > Bacteroidia > Bacteroidales > Bacteroidaceae > Bacteroides > Bacteroides sp. L008. The sequence goes on from NZ_JBFNXO010000001.1 coordinate 2,757,936, forward strand.
CAATGACAACAAGTTGTAGTCTTCAATAAAACGAGTCGTTGATTTAGTTATTTCAATGCTGTTCTTGCCATTATATAATGCTTTAAAACGAGCATTATCTCCCGGCTCTTTCCAACGGTCGGAAAGAACACGTTTATCTACGTTAGAGTTGTAGATATCAGCATTTTCAACCTTGGATACCAACGTTGAATTATATCGTTGACCACCATATTCGTACATGAATGTAGTGTACAGACTGAATTTCTTCCAAGAGAAGTTGAAACCGAATGTTCCCTGAACATCCGGTTCAGTATCACCGCAACTAATCATATCAGCCGAATCCCACTTAGTGGTCAACGTTCCGTCGCGTTTTTCAAAGATTTCTTTTCCTGTTGCCGGATCAATGCCATGAGACTTCACAGCGGAGATAGCCGTAGTAGAAACGCCTTCTTCGTACTTACGGAAAGGCTTCGCCGCATTGGCATCGTAGTTACCCAATTCTGCATATTTCTGATCAACCAAGTCATTATAAGCTTTCAGACTATTAGAAATCTTCACTAATTTATTTTCATTATGACCTAAGTTGGCAAATAATGAAAGCTGCATATCACGTTTACGAATGATATTGCTACGTACATTAATTTCATATCCACGGTTCTGCATCTCTCCAACATTGTCTTTATAGGAAGTAAAACCGGTAGAACTAGGAATAGTTACATCATTCACCAAGTCTACAGTACGTTTATTATAATAAGCAAACGAAACATAGAACAGGCGTTTCAACAGTCCTAACTCAAATCCTAAATCTGTCTGGTAAGTAGTTTCCCAACCCAGATTCACGTTACCCATCGCTATCATATTGGCCCCCATTCCGGTTTCATACCATTCATCACCATTAATCTCATAAACGGTTTTCGCTGCAAAAGGCTCAAAGTTTACTTTACCGGAAGAACCATAAGTTCCACGAATTTTAAATTCATCAATAAAGTTCAACTTCTTTATAAACTCATAGTTATGCAAAGCAAGTCCCAAACCAAACGACCAGAACAGGGCTGTCTTATTATCTGAACCAAATTCAGAAGAACCATCGCTACGGACAGAAGCATCAAGCAAATAAATGTTCTGGTAACTATAGTTTAAAGTAGCCAACGCACCGAACAGACGCGATTTGGTGTCGCTCCAATCCGGTTTTTCATAAATCTTTTGTGCGTAGTTTGGAGAATCGAAGTCACCGGATGGGAAACCCAAATAGCGAGCCGAAGAACTTGTACCACTGGAAGAAGTCGCATTAATACCTACTGACAGATTGATATTATGTTCCTTAATAGTCCGGTTGTATGCAAGGAAAGCATTCATATCCCAAGAAAAAGAATTGCCACTGCCAGTAGTCAATTCACCGGATATTTTATTCGTGCCGCTCAATACATCTGTATTCTTTGCAGACAACGGATCAAGGAAACGACGAGATTCGGAATAACTTTTTGTTAAAGCAAACTGCCCTTTAATTTGCCAGTGATCATTAATATACCAGTTGGCAGATAAGTTATCTATGAATTCGTCCGCATTAGAACGATCATAACTTTTCAATGTAGCCTCGTATAAAGGATTGGCCAGATTATCCATACCCAAATTGTGCCATTGGGTTGTTTTTGTCAAATAGGTGCCATCATCATCACGGAAAGTATCATACGGCAGTTTAGTTGTATAATCCGAGAAATTTCCATAAGGTGATTCTTTAGAACGTGTTGACGAATAAGAAACATAGTTGCGTACCTGCAAACGACCGATACGGTAATCTAAAGCCAAACCTCCGCCAGTACGGTCACGATAAGAGCCTCTCATCACACCATCGGATTTATTATAACTCAAATCCACAGAGAAACGCAGATTTTCCGTACCTCCAGTTAAAGACAAACTATGCTTATGATTGAATACAGAATGTACCGGTTGAGAAATCCAATCAGTATCGACACCCCGTTTTACATTTTGTAATTTACCATAGTATTCTCTGTCGAGAGTATATTGTTCGCCGGCATCTTTACCGATATAGAAACCGGACAACCGTTCAGTTTCCAGTTTTTCAGCGGCATTCATCAGGTTATAATCAGACAGGTCCGGCATTTGCAAGGTTCCGGTCATGCTATAATCAATCTGTAACTTACCCGGTTTGGGAGGAACAGTAGTGATAACGACGATACCGTTTGCTGCACGTGAACCATACATAGCTGTTGCAGCCGCATCTTTCAAAATAGTAATACTTTCGATGCGGTTCGGGTCAAGGTCATACAATTTAGTAGCCGAGACTTCAAAACCATCCATGATGAACAATGGGAGATTCGGATTATTCTGTAAGTTGGATTTAGACAACGTTTCTGAATCCAACTCTTTGATACCTATACCAGAACGACCTCGAATATACAGTTCCGGAATAGCGTTCGGGTCCGATCCCCATTGACTATTTTCCTGAATACGAAAAGATGGGTCGAATGCTTGCAAAGCAGAAAACACATTTGTCTTTGAAACCTTCAACAGATCTTCTTTCTTAATCTGCACACTGTTACCCGTAAAACTCTTTTTGTTAATATTAGAGTAACCGGTAATTACCACTTCATCAGTCATCACAGCATCTTCTTTCAGCCTAATAACACGCGCCTTATCTTTAGATGCATCATCTCCCAAACTGATTTCCTCTGTAACCATTCCTATATAGGAAACAATAATCACCGGATGTTTACGAATAGGATAAAAAAGTTTAAAGTCTCCGTTAATATCCGTAGTAGTACCAAAATCCGTACCTTTCAAGCGGATAGTCACTCCAACCAAGTGGAGCCCTTCCTGATCAACAACTTTTCCAAAAACTGCCCGGTACCCTGATGGTACTTCACTGTTTTCAACTTTTGTTTTTTGTACTTGCTGCTTGTTATCTTTCTGTTGAGCTACCACCGTAACTACCGACAAAAGATATACCAAGGAAAAAAGAAATACTTTTTTCATAATTCGTGTTGTATATTCTATTTATGCAAAATAATATATGTATGTTTATCTAAATTTTAGGAGTATCTTTCCAGGAACGCGTCATCAAGAACAGCAGATATTTATAATGGGCACGCGTCTGTTCATCCCCAGTCATTTGTTGTTTCTTGATTAGCTCCGCCAATTTCTGATAGGTGCCGTACCATAAATGGTTCTGATTATCCGTTGCTATATTGTTCATGACAGCACGAGAACCGTAACCCTGCTCCTCTATTGCGCTTTCAGCATCTTCATTTTCCTCTTCGTCCAGAGCTCCTACTTTATCCGCGTTGTCATCTGACAAATAATATTGCCCGAACCATCTCTTCTGACCATTTATATCCACACTGTTGCGCACATTCGACAAGAACTCAGCCTGCATGATACGTTCAGGCTCCGTCAACGAACGTCCCTCCATTGTCGGACGCCATACTAATTCATATAAATCATCGATATATTCTTTAGGGCTATAAGAAGACGGATCACGATAGTACGTCAACGAAACACGCTTAGTCTGATATAAGTCTGTAATCACATTCTTTTCCTTCACTACATAATTCTTCAGAATCTTACGGGCTTGTGAACCGGAAAATGAAAGTTTCTTTATGACGTCTTCATCATCAATCCATTCCAAATCCTTCAGTTGAGTAAACAGGAAATCTAAAGAGGCTCTCTGCAAATCCTTGGGTACCGCAGTAAGAGTTGCGTTAACGTCACCAACAAAGTGCTCATTCAGATAGAATGAACCGATATTGCGATATACATTAAACAAGTATCCTCTCAATTGCTGTACGATAAACGGAAATACCATATTACGATAATCATAATTCTTATCTTCCGCATCCATCCATTCATGCATATGAGATACTATGTAACGCAAATTATTAATACCATATGTACTGGCTTTAATCGCATCATTTCCTAAATCAAAAGAAAGAGCTGACGGATCGAACGTAGTAAGCAAATACTGTTTGGTTCCGAAACGATACATCGGATCACCGCTTTTTTCACTAATCCACTGGCGTACTACCTTATTCTCTTCCTGTGCTGTTTGTGCTTCTAAAATCGGTTTGTAGGCTACTTTAATAGCATAGTAGTCATACACTCCCAATTTAGGAGAAAGCATCACTCCCTTATCACCCGGTTGAGCTACATAGTTGAAACCTACTTCATCCATCACAGAGGCAGTTATTCCATATTTCTGTGTATAAGAAGCCGACCGTAATGAATCTGTCGGTATAGCAGAAGAGCCCACCATATTCTCTATCAATCCTAAAGCAAAGCCTACTTCCCGGCGAACAGCACAACGAAGCGTTTCACTCATCAAATCATCCGGCAAACGAAGATGACGTGCATCCGGATCAACTTGAGAAGTCTGTACAAAACGCTGGATATTATTCCACTTCAGCAAATCATGATAAAGGTATAGAGAGGCATTCATAATTTCCCCAGTACGAGGATCAGCAAATGATGCATCTTTCATGGTCGTTACCACTCCGGTAGGAACATAACGAATCGTACTGTACTTCAAATTATCAGGATCAAAATCAGGATCATCTTTCGGAAAGTCCTTCACTTGGATAGCATCTTTGAAACCAATAGCCTCAAAAGCTTTATTCCAATCATTTACTCCTGCTCTTACAGCCGCTCTCCAACTTACCGGAAAATTGGGATCCATATAAAAAACAATCGGCTTTTTCGGCTCTGTCAGTTCACCACGTTTGTACTTATCAACGTCCGATACCTCTAGTTTCCAACGTTTCATCCGGTGTTCCATTCTGGAGCCATCAACCTCCGTACCCATATTTTCCATAGCCACAGTACCTATTCCTATCCGGGGATCAGCTAAACGCGGACGCATCTGCGGCTTTTCAGGGAGCAACAATAAAGTACGATTTACTGTCATACTTACAGGTTCATCCACACTCACAAGTTGTCCACCTACGCTTAAGTTCATTAAGTAAGTCAGTTTAGAAATAATAGACACATTATCTCCAAAAGCCTTCACTCCCATCAGATATGATAAATCATCTTTGAATTTCACAGCCTGTCTACCCGATCCATATTCCATTGTACGTTTACCGCTTGAAAAAGGATTCATGTCTTCTGTATGAGATACAAAATAGGAAGTCATATCTACCACTACAGCCGAAGAGTCTTTATTAAAAGCAGCAATAGTGAAAGCATCTACAATGGTTGATAATGAATTCTTCTTCAATCCTTCCTGCATATTCTGATTTGCCGAACTGGAGAATATCATATTCTGTCCTGTTCTGCTGACTTCCTTCATATACAAAGTACTATCTATTACCGCAAATTTAATATGACGGGGGGTATACGACATCGTTCCCGCCGGTCCATTTCCCATATCGGAGGTTTCTACTACTTTAGAACCTAAAAGAAATTCTCGTCCCATGAGTGAAACGGGGAACTCTACGAGCAGCTTTTTCTTGTCTACAAAGTGTAACGTGAGCAGACCTTTAGAAGTTTCTACCTTCTTGTCTTTAAACAGCTTTTCGTACTTACTGAGTTTTTTCTCTTTCTTTTCCGTTTTGTCTTTTTTCTTTTTCCAGAAAATCGTATTTGCGTCTGCAGCAGGCAACGTAAATACCGCAGCCAGACAAATTATCAAAAATCGTCTCATATCGTGTTTTCTTATTATTTTACCAATTACGTATATCTTCTATCTTCTCCAGCAACTGCCCATAGTGCATCCTTGTTTCATAAGAACCTGAATTCAAACGCGATTCCATTAACTTCTGAATACGAATCAACAACCCATGATACAAATGCAGCTGATTATCATTCGATAAATTGGTGATATATCCCAAAGGTCCGAATCCTCCAACTGTATTTACTTTGGGCAGAGTAGACTGTAACAGCGTTTCAACCTTCTTTTTTTTCTTCTCACGACCTGTAGTTTCCATGTGATTAGGCAATTGCAACTTTCTCAAAATAGCGGCAACCACTTCATATTGAAGCAATATTTCTGCACGGTTCAATGATTTTCCCTTCAAAGTCGATGCCCATACACCGTTATAAATATCATTCAGGTATTCTTCAGGAGAATAGCTGCTGTTATCTTTGTAATAAGCTAATGACACTCGCTTAGTAGCCACCAGAACACTTGCAAAATTCTTAATCATCTTTTGATAAACCGGAGTTTGCACTGGCATGTTACGAAGTATGGAAGAATCATCCAACCAAGTCATATTGCACAACTCATTCATTACAAAACGAGCTGCTTCACGCTGTTGTACTTTAGGTACAACAGATAGAGCCTGATTACGATCGCCTACAATATGCTCGGACAGATAGAAACCTCCTACATTTTGAAAGGCATACATCAAATATTGGTTATATTGATTAACTATCTCCGGATAAATATGAATGCGGAAATGATAGTCCGAATCTTGTTGTTCCACCCATTTATCCATATTTCCCAAGATATATTTCAGATTACTGATTCCATATTTTCCCGCTTTAACAGCATCGTTACCTAAATCACCTCCCAACGCACTCGGATCATATTCTGCATCCTGATATTGTGCTTTGCCATAGCGGTAAACCGGATCTCCCGACTTCATGGATACCCATCTCATTATCTTTTCACGAACTTCTTCCGGTGTCTTCGCATCAGGAATAAGCATATATCCCATCTGGATTGCATATAAATCATAAGCTCCCAATTTATTCTGAACGAAATTGACCTTATCATCCTGTGGCTGGGCAATATAATTGTAAGGAAGCTCATCCATTACTGAAGAAGCAATACCGTTTTGTCGGGTAAATGCAGATGCTCGCAATGATTCTACAGAAAATGCAGCCGAAGCGGAAGCATTATCAGCCAAACCTAAGCAATGACCTACTTCACGAGCTATATAAAGCCGAATGCTCTCTAATAAGACCTCTTCCGACAAGTGCAGATCACGCATACGTTTATCAGCCTGAGCTGTTTGAATAAAACGTTGATTGGCTATCGTCTTTGCTATATCATGCCCGACAAAAATGGTTCCATTAATAATTTCTCCACTACGAGGGTCCACCCAAACTTTACTCTGAGTTTTTGAGAGATTTACAGGCACATAACGGATGCAAGAATACTTCAAATTTCCAGCATAGAATGTCGTATCGTTTACAGGAAAATCCGCAGTTTGTACAGCATCTTTAAATCCAGCCATCTTGAACGCTTCATTCCACCAGTTGACGCTTTCTTTTATTGCTCTTTTCCAGGCTTCCGGAAAATCACTGTCGATATAAAATATCACAGGTTTCCGCGGAGCAACCAAATCCCCCCGACGATATGCTTCCTCATCGGCTGGCAACAGATTCCATTTATGTTGCAAATATGAAAAGGCCGTACCGTCTTTTTCCGTTGATATCTTTTGCTTTTTGGTAAATGTATACCCTAACCGGGGATCGCCCAATCGCCAGGCCATTGTCTCTTCCGGCAATAAAAGCATTGAATAAACCGCCTTCACCCGTACACTTCCTCCTCTGACTTCCTTCTTATTAGCAAGAAGAGATTGGTAAAAACTCATATCCAGATTGATCTCCAGATTATCATCAAAGACATGAAAGTTTCTGATGGAAGAGAGACTCTTTTTCAATACAGCTTTCAACTCCAATTGACCATATTTCTCATCCTTCAAAGAGGCACTGTTCTTGTCAAACAGGGGAAGACGTTTATTATCAGCTAGAAAGAACTTGGTAACCTCGAACACCACTGCCGTGCTATCCATATTATAAGCCGCAATCTTGAATGACTCCATGTCCGGCGTTATATTACTTTTCGCTACTGCCTTACTGATATCAGACTGAGTACTATATACATCCATCCGGGAAATGGGAGTCACATTCTGCATATACACCTGATCTTCTTGTATGGCAAAACGAATATGCAGCGGAGTAGTCATAGTTTGTCCGACAAGACCACTTGTATTATCACTAGTTGCCGAAATTGAAGACCCCATCAGAAAATCACGTCCAAGCAAGCTTTTAGGAAACTCAAAATAAAGTTTATCATCAATCTTATGGATCGTTATAAGCCCTTTCTTTGTCACCACTCTTTTGTTTCTGAACAAACGTGGGTATTGAGTATTCCTTTTTTTAGGAGCAGTCTGAACCGTATCCGATTTTGCTTCTATTTGCACTTTCTCCTTTTTCTTGGCAAAAACATCAGAAGTTCCGGTAGCTAACATAAAAGCTCCGGTCAATAACACTATAAATAACTTCATCACTCAACAATTTTTATTTTGCCTTTTCAAAGTCATTAATGATAGACAATAAATATTCATAGTGAGAGCGAGTTGCATATGAACCTGAATTCTTACGCTTTTCCACTATATTCTTTATACGCGTCAATAAATCAAAATACAGATGGTTCTGATTATTATTTGAGGTATTAAGAATATAATAAATATAATCAAAGCCTGCATATTCATTTATCTTTTTCATAGCGTTAGCAGTCTGGTAATAATGCCCTGCATCCACACAACAATCTGCATCTCCCTGCTCTGTCAAGTGCTTATATACATCAAACAACTGAAACAGAGGCAGATCCGTATTAGCAGGCAATTGTAATGTACCTGTCTGGGCAGCTTGTTTCAGATCCGCAAACAATACTTCATCAATCTCGTCCTTCTTTGTCAACGGATCAGCATTGCGGATAATGCCCATCAATACTTCTGTCTGCAAAATACGTTCGGATTCAGTCGGTTCCACATTTTTAATAGTCGACTCCCACAAAATAGTATAAATATCATCCAAATATTCTTGTGGAGAATATGCGGAAGAATCACGGTAAGCAGCTAATGAAACACGTTTTGTATTCAGAATCTTTTTGCTCATCGATTTCAAGATGGAACGAGACATTGAACCGTCAAAAGTCAGATTCTTTACTACATCAGGATTATCTATCCAGTCAATGTTCTTTAATTCATTCAAAACAAACCGAACAGCACGCTTCTGCATATCATGAGGAATCACTTCTGATGTATTATACGGATCACCGACGTAATGCTCATTGATAAAGAAACCACCTACATTTGCCCATGCATTATTCAGATAGCGTACATACTGTGAAACCAATGCGTCATAAAGATGATCACGATATGTAAAATCGGGATCTTTATCATCCAGCCATGTATTGAAATTGTCTAATATATACTTCAGGTTCTTGATACCATAAGCACCTGCCTTCATAGCATCATTGCTTATATCTTCCGATAAAGAAGTCGGGTCAAAAACACCATAACCTAACTGTTGTTTCCCATATCTATATTCCAAGTCCCCCATTTTACTCTTAATAATACTTTCTAAATAAGGAATCTCTTCTTCAGTAGTTTTTGCTTCCGGAAATACCGTATATCCCCACTTAATGGCATAATAATCATAAGTACCTAACACCGGAGGAGTAAGGCATACATCTTTATCTTCGGGTTGTGCAATATAATTAAAGCGGGCATAGTCCATTATAGATGGAGTAGTACCATGTTCTTTCATAAACACTGGATCACGATACGATTCTGTTGCATAAGCAAAAGAAGATCCCATATTGTGCATCAATCCCAGACAGTGACCAACCTCGTGAGAAATGATATAACGCAAACTTTCGTCCAATACATCCTGCGGAAGTTTGGGAGTCCGCACTCTTGGATCAACTTGTGCCGTTTGTACAAATCGCATATCATTCACCAACTGAATAACATCGTGATATACAAATACAGAAGCATTAATAATCTGGCTGTTTCTAGGATCAATCCACGATGGTCCCATCGCATTCGCAATTCCAATCGGAGCATAATTAATGCAGTTATACTTAATATTAGCCGGATCAAATTCCGGATCATCCTTCGGGAAATCCTTCACTTGCATCACATTCTTAAAGCCAATACGTTCAAATGCTTTATTCCATACCAACACACCTTCATGAATCCCCTTTTTCCATTCTTCAGGAAAAGCATCGTCTACATAAAAAAGAATGGGTTGCGTAGGTTCAACCAGTTCTCCTCGCTTGTAAGCTTCTACATCTTTAGGATATACATTCCACTTATTAGCATAAGTATTCATTTTCACTCCGTCATAATCATCAGCAATCTCTTCCTTGTTTGAAGTAAAATAACCAATTCGTGGATCCGCCATACGCGGCATCATTTCGGGAGTCTCCGGCAACAAAACAAATGACCGGTTTACTTTTACCGTAACAGGTTCCTGATAGGCTATCGCAACAATACCCATATAAAGTAAATCCTGCAAATAGCTTAAACTGGATGTTACCGATATATTATCATCAAATGATTTTATCTGATCGACATAAGAGAGCTCTTTTTTGAAAGTTGCCCGGCGCACACAAGCACCAAACATGGTCTTCTTACCATAAGGGTCAAAAATAGCCATGCGCTTATTATCGCTCACCAAAAAATCCGTCATGTCGAATACTACAGCTGTACTATCTGCATTATACGCCATCACTTTGAATCCCTCCATTACAGGCTCTCCGATTCCTTTCTTCATTGCCTGTTTTATGGACTCATCCTTACTCGTAGAAAAGATTGGACGACGTGCAAAGTTACTTACTTCGCGCATCTCCATCACGCTATCACGTAATGCGAACTTAATGTGCAGGGGCTTCTTAATTTTTTGCCCAACCAATGCATTTCCATTGTCACTAATCTCTGAAACTGTCGATCCTAAAAGCATCTCGCGATTCTGAAGGGTAAGAGGGAACTCAAATAAGATTTTTCCTTCAATCTTATGAAGAGTTATCACTCCTTTTTTCACCTCATCTTTCTTCCCTTTAAAAATCTTCTCATAGGGAGACTCTTTTTTCGCAGTTTTCGTGTTTTTTTTCTTCTTTGCGTAAATCGGTTCTACCGTCACTAACATTGCGCACGCTAGTACCAGCAAAAGAAACGCCTTCTTTGCAACTAACTTATTCACAATCAAAATTATTTAATTATATTATAAATAATAAAAACAGGTACAAATTTATATATAATTCCTATTGAAAGTGAATTTTATCATACCAAATTGCCGTTATTTTATTCTTTTTTATCTTAAAGACTTCTCTATTTAAAAGCATATAAAGTGACTATATTCTAATATGGTGCAACATTTGCATATAAAAGTGAAGGGTGTCCAAACCGATTTGGACACCCTTCACTTTTATATATTAAATTAACTAATTACTTCTCACCTCGTTTAGTGGCTGAATAGTTAATCTTCAAAGCATAAGATTTTCTAAGAGCATTTTTTACGTCAGTAATAATACCCATCTTTGTCTTTTGATCTACTTTCAGAGACACAGTCATTTTAGCTGCATCACCTTCATTCATACTTGCACGTTCCTGGAAAATGAAGTCTTGTACCTCACCAACTTCAGCATAGCTGTCGTTCAGCTGAATACGACTTTCAGTACCCATTTTCGCGCGATATTCTTGTGTAGGTTCCCCTACATAAATGAATGTTACCAGCGATTTCTTCTCCAGTTTTTCGAGTTCAGTACCTTGCGGAAGTGTAAACTGCACCTTTAATGTTACCTCACGCATTGTTGTTACAATCATAAAGAAGAACAACAAAGTAAAGATAAGGTCAGGCAACGAAGAAGTATTCAATGCCGGCATTTCACGTTTACCAGTCTTATTAAATTTTCCCATTACTTACTTCTTTTTATCTCCGTACTTTTTAGGTTCTGCCTCAGAAATTCTCTGCGGATAAATTTCACGAATCGCCTTTTGTTGATCGTCATTCAATTCCGCATATGTCTTTTGCCATTTTTCCTGAGCCAACTCGTCTCTCAATTCATTATATGCAGCCACCAATTCGTTCTGCACACTGATATATGCCTGATAAGAAGATCCACGGTCATTCTGCAAAGAAATTACGTGCTTGTCATTAACCAGATATGTGCCGAAGAATTCTACATTCTTCTGTGTTTTTTCAGGCATGTGTTCTGCATTAGCAACATTAGCAATAAATTCTTTAGCTCTTTCTCTTAGCTCATCAACACTGATATAATCATTTCCGCACATCAAGGCATCATCCTTATTCAGGTATACCTGTAAGACGTTACGTTCTTTGATCTTATCTGTATTCTGTTGATCTTGATCTTCAGGTGGTGGAGGCAAAAGTCTTGCCAAACCACGGTCCGTATCCATTGATGTCGTAATCAAGAAGAAGATCAGCAACAAGAAAGCGATATCCGCCGTAGAACTTGAGTTAATATCAGGAACTTTTCTTTTTCCTTTTGCCATTTTTAATCACTTATTTAATTGAGTGTCCTCAATTGATTACGATAATTTTTTCTTTATACCACTTGCAATGATTGCAACAATAGTCACAAACAACAGTATGTAAATAGAATAAAGGAACATATCTGTTAGTTTCAGCCAAAAAGGAACGTTGTCAGTACCACTATAGCCAGGGATCTGCATCGGTGTACCATCACCCATAGACCAAGCTACAACTAAAACAACAACTAAAAGAACCAAACCGAGCAAAGACTTGATAGCGTTTGCCGGATTATCTTTGAGAGCTGCACCAAATTGGAATATAGCACCAAGAACTGTAGCAGCAATAGCCACACCAAACAAGACGTACATCAAATAGAGTAAGGCATCTGTTTGAGCCGGCTGCCACATTTCGGGATCTACCCCCACAATCACTGCATCGCCTGTAGCATTTCCTCCGAAAAAGAAAAGCCCTATTACGATCAGAATAATGGCAAACATCGCATAAAGTGCGTAATACGATGCTTTATATGTTAACTTACTCATTTTAGATTATTTTTTGTATTTCAAGTTATATTTGATTACCATGTCAAGCAAAGAGATGGAAGAATCTTCCATTTCACTTGTAAGAGCCTCAATTTTAGAAAGTACGTAGTTGTAGAATACTTGAAGGATCAATGCTACGATCAAACCGAAGATAGTTGTAATCAAGGCAACTTTCATACCACCTGCAACAACCGTCGGAGAGATATCACCTACCTGCTGGATTTTATCAAATGCCTGCACCATACCGATTACAGTACCCAAGAATCCGAGTGACGGAGCCATTGCGATAAACAGTGTGATCCAAGAACATCCTTTTTCAAGGTAACCAGCCTGTACACCACCGTAAGATACAACTGACTTCTCAACTACATCAATACCCTGATCAATTCTCATCAGACCTTGATAGTAGATAGAAGCAACCGGACCTCTGGTGTTACGAGCAATGTCTTTAGCAGCTTCAACATCTCCTTTTTCCAAAGCAGCTTCGATAGATGCCATGAATTTTTTTGTGTTGATTTCAGCCAAGCTCAAATAAATGATACGTTCAATACAGAAAGCCAAACCGATCACCAAAGCGATAGCTACCAAACTCATGAAAGATGCAGTACCTTCGATGAATTTAACTTTGATTTCCTTGTGAATACCACCCTCTTCTGCAGCAGGAGCAGCAGCAGTAGTAGCTTCAGCGGCAGGAGCAGCTTGTTGTTCAGTTTGTTCTGCTGCAGGAGCGTCTTGAGCCTGAGCAAATTGAATTGAGCCAAAAGTGAAGGCCCCAATCACAGCAACAATTGCAAATAACTTTTTCATTGTGTGTCTAATTTTTAAGATTAATTAATTGATTATTATTGTATTTACTTCTCATCTCTCTTTCATTTCTGCGGAGAGACGGGGATTCGAACCCCGGATACACTTTTGGCGTATACACGCTTTCCAGGCGTGCCTCTTCAACCACTCGAGCACCTCTCCCTCTGCGTTTTCAGCATTTTCAGCTACAAATGTATTCTTTTTTTTCTTTTCAAGAAGCATTCTTACTCTTTTATCTCGAATAAATACTGCAAATTAATATAATTTAAAACCTTTCGAACCTTATTTGCGGATTCCGAACACTTTTAGCGCATTCACAGAAGTGACCTGTGCAACGTACTCCGGGTCCATCTGATAGATATCCGCCACCTTCATAAGGGTGTCTCTCACATTGGCACTTTCATTCCTCTTTCCCCGATTCGGCACGGGAGCCAAATAGGGAGAATCGGTTTCGAGCACAATACGTTCCAAAGGAACAGTCGCCAGTGTCTCCGGTAAGGTCGACTTCTTGAAAGTTACAACTCCATTGATACCTAACATAAATCCTTCGAATTCCAACATTTTCTCCGCTTCTTCCGATGTCCCGGTAAAACTATGAAAAATGCCGGTCAATGGGGTATTTTTATAGGATTCCATTACCTTATATATATATTCAAACGCTTCTCTTGAATGGATTACAATGGGAAGATCATATTCTAGCGCCCACTCTATTTGTTTTTCAAAAACCAAGATCTGCTCTTTCAGAAAAGTCTTATCCCAATAAAGATCAAGACCTATTTCTCCGATAGCCACAAATTCATGGGAAGTCGACAGGTATTTGTGGACAATCGCTAATTCCTGTTCATATGATTCATTGACAGAAGTGGGGTGCAATCCGATCATCGGATAGCAAAATCCCGGATAATCCCTACAAACTGACAACATAGCATCAATGGTCGTACTGTCTATATTGGGCATAAAAATATAGGAAACTCCCGCTTTCCGTGCACGTTCCATCACCTGCGGCAGGTCTTCGGTAAATTCTTCAACAAAAAGATGAGAATGAGTATCGATCAACATGATATTTCTTTTTCTTCTTTTATTTTTTCGCTGGAGCGATAATAATATATCAGCCCATAGTCGCGACATTTTTCTAATCGGGTATCATTGGGAGTGACATCCTGATATTTGGCTTCTACTTGGTTCCAGATGTCCAAAATCAATTCATCGGCACGGTCACGCATGGACGCCAGTTCATCAAGACTACGATTGGTTAATGCCTGATAATTCTTCTGCCGTTCATAGCTATCCAGGAAAATATCATAATGCACTTTCACGCGTGCAATAGTCGGATTATAAATAGGTATGCCACCTTGAGTGGTTCTTAGTTGTTCGCCTTCGATTATTTTCTTCCCCCATTCTACCAATGAGGCTTCACTCAACAAATCCGGTACGGTATTAGAAGCAGGCAAGCCATATAACTCTTTATGTATCACCTTGATTTCATCACGAAGCACTGCCAAATTAAGCACCTGAATAAAATGAGAGATATACAGCCGGGCAGTCTTCACATTCATCTGATGTTTACGGCTGGCACGTGACTGATTATCGTAGCACTGTGTATAATAAATTTGCGCCGCCTCGAACCGATGCAAGAAGTTACGTGCTTCAAATAATGTCTTCAATGTAATAGCCAAGTCACGCACATTATACATCTCTCCCTTTTCGACAGCCGCTTTCAGTGCCCGAACTCTTGCTTGATCTGTATTTGGTAATCGTCTATAAGGCATAATAGCTACATTTCACGATACATTAACAATTTCACCAGATTCTTCAGTTCCTTTTTTCTGTCTTCTGCAACAGCTACCGCCGCCAGGCTTTCCATAGCGAGCGTATAATATTCACGCATTTTGCTTTCACAGATATTGCGGATGTTCAACTGATTATAGATTTCAGTTACCGCTTCGATTTTTTCAGAAGGCTGAAAAGCTTCCGCATTCAACCAACGATTCAATTCAGTATGCTGCTTTTCATCCGCACGGTTCAGTGCTTTGATAAGCATATATGTTTTTTTATTGCAGAGGATGTCTCCACCTATCTTCTTCCCGAACACTTCCGGATCACCGTATACATCCAACAAGTCATCCTGCAACTGGAATGCTACTCCGATATGCATTCCAAAATTATATAGATTCTCTGCATCTTCAGCAGTCGCTCCTGCGAGAATTGCACCGATTTTAAGGCTACCCGCAAGCAACACAGCTGTTTTCAAACGAATCATTTCAATATATTCGTCTTCTGTGACGTCACAGCGAGATTCAAATTCCATATCCAGTTGCTGTCCTTCACAGATTTCGAGTGTAGTCAGGCTGAATAAATCCATCACTTCTTTCAGGTGTTCCGGCGGACACCCCGTCATATACCGGAATGCCAGAATCAGCATAGCATCTCCCGAAAGTACAGCAGTATTATCGTTCCAGACCTTGTGTACGGTAGGTTTCCCTCTGCGCACATCCGAACGATCCATCAAATCATCATGTAACAAGGTGTGATTGTGATAAACTTCGATTGCAGTGGCAGGATCGTATATAGACGCAACATCCTCCCGATACAGGTTATATCCCATCAACATTAATACAGGACGTATCCGCTTCCCACCCAGAGAAAGGATATATTCAATCGGTTCATAAAGCCCTTTCGGCGTCCGGGTAAACTGGATTTCAGAGATATGATTATTTATCTTATCGAGTAATTGAGAAGCTGTAAACATGATGAATAAAAAAATGAATGAATAAAAAGAGGCTGCCGAAAGCAGCCTCCCAATTTATAGTGTTACAAATTACTGCAATCTAAACATCACAGGAACCGTAAATTTTACACGTACCGGTTTTCCGCGCTGCATACCAGGTTTCCACTTCGGCATGGTGTTAATCACACGGAGGGCTTCTTTATCCAGATACGGGTCAACGCTACGTACAACCTTCGCATCCACGATACTACCGTCCTTATTAACAACGAACTGTACGATAACACGTCCTTGAGTTCCGTTTTCCTGTGCGATAGTCGGATATTTAATATTTTTTGCCAGATACTGCATCAAAGCTGCTTGTCCGCCCGGGAAGTCCGGCATATTTTCTACAACCTCGAAAATTGTCTGTTCTTCCGGCTCTTCTTCAACAACCTGTACAGGTACGTATTTAACCTCTACACGAGCTTGATTATCTTCATTAATAATAGTTGTTGTTTCTTCAATTTCAGCCTTATCATCCACAATCTCCAGCAATTCTGCTACTTTTGGAGCTTCAGGTGGTGGTGGTGCTGCCTGTTCCGGGGTTTCAGTAATAGGAATGATTTCCTCTTCAAACACAACATCAGCTACTGCCTGGCTTGTATCTATTTTCACGTCACGCTGGGTCCATTCGAACGCCACGAACATGAAAGCTAGAACTACCACGTAACCAACGAGCAGCCATGTAGACTTCTTGCCTTCCAAGTCTGCCTTGGGTGATTTTTTAACTTCCATAAATTTATTAATATAATGATTAAAAAAAAAGTGTCTTCCGTGTGTCTCTGGGCAAATATAGTACATTTTCATAGATCCATTCTCCTCTTTATCTCTTTTTTATCCAGCTTTTTAACTTTTTTAATTCTTTCGTACTTGTCTTGCCCCTTTTAACAGCAAACCTATGGTTGATTTTCAAATTTACCGTATCTTTGGCGGACAAATCAGATAAACTGAATATGAAAAAGATAACAATTGCAATCGATGGCTTTTCCTCTTGTGGAAAAAGTACAATGGCCAAAGATCTTGCCCGCGAAGTGGGTTATATTTACATTGACAGCGGAGCCATGTATCGTGCGGTCACTTTATATAGTATAGAAAACGGGATTTTCAACGGAGACGTGATCGATACGGAGAAACTGAAAAATGAAATCAAGAACATTCGTATATCTTTCCAGCTGAATAAGGAAACCGGACGTCCCGACACGTATCTCAACGGCGTGAATGTGGAGAATAAAATCCGTTCGATGGAGGTTTCTTCCAAAGTGAGTCCTATCAGTACGCTTGACTTCGTACGTGAAGAAATGGTGGCGCAGCAACAGGCTATGGGAAAGGAAAAGGGAATTGTGATGGATGGCCGGGATATAGGAACCACCGTTTTCCCTGATGCGGAACTGAAAATATTTGTAACCGCTACTCCCGAAATCCGTGCTCAACGCCGTTATGACGAACTGAAAGCAAAAGGACAGGAAGCCAGCTTCGACGAAATTCTGGAAAACGTGAAACAACGGGATTATATCGACCAGAACCGGGAAGTAAGTCCGCTTCGCAAAGCTGAAGATGCCCTGCTTCTGGATAACACCCACTTATCGATTGAAGAGCAAAAGGAATGGCTTTTCAGACAATTTAATAAGGTAAGTAAATAGTTTGCTTTATGATCAAGGTGGAGATAGACGAGGGGTCCGGCTTCTGCTTTGGTGTGGTGACAGCCATTCATAAGGCAGAAGAAGAGTTGGCAAAGGGAGAGACTCTCTATTGTCTCGGAGATATTGTACACAATAGCCGGGAAGTGGAAAGGCTTAAAACGATGGGATTAATCACGATCAACCGGGAAGAATTCAAGCAGCTGAAGAATGCCAAAGTATTGCTTCGTGCACATGGAGAGCCACCGGAAACTTACATGATTGCCCGTGAAAATAATATAGAGATTATCGATGCGACCTGTCCGGTAGTATTACGTTTGCAAAAACGCATCAGACAAGGGTATCTGACAGACAGTGACAAAGAAAAACAAATTGTCATATACGGCAAAAACGGCCATGCTGAAGTATTGGGATTGGTGGGACAAACAGATGGAAAAGCAATTGTCATTGAAAAGGCAGAAGAAGCCAAACAGTTGGATTTAAACAAAAGCATCCGTCTTTTCTCACAGACCACCAAGTCACTGGACGAGTTTCAGGAAATCGTGGAATACTTCAAGCAACATATTTCACCGGAAGCGACTTTCGAATATTATGATACTATCTGTCGTCAGGTTGCCAACCGGATGCCTAAGCTCCGGGAGTTTGCAGCTACACACGATTTGATATTCTTCGTCAGTGGCAAAAAGAGTTCAAACGGAAAAATGCTGTTTGAAGAATGTTTGAAGGTAAATACCAATTCACATTTGATAGATAATGAGAAAGAAATAGATCCTTCTCTCCTTCAAAACGTAAATTCAATTGGCGTATGTGGTGCGACTTCTACTCCTAAATGGCTGATGGAGAAGATTTACAATCACATTCGGACGCTTATCAAAGAATAACAGCTTTATTCTGACAAAGAATAATAGCAAAGCAACATAAGGAAACGGCAAAGCAACATGAATGAATAAAAGGAAAGCAAAAAAAGATCATTTGAACATTTTTAATGTTTTCTTCTTACGAAAAAAAACTTCATAACCACTGCTTTCAACTTTTTGTTGTACATTTGCCGCGTCAAACTAATTAATGAGAGATTGTTATATGGGAACAGTTAAGTGTATCGGAATTTTGACCTCCGGAGGTGATGCTCCAGGAATGAACGCTGCTATACGTGCAGTGACACGTGCAGCCATCTACAATGGATTGCAAGTTAAAGGTATATACAGAGGATATAAAGGTCTGGTTACAGGTGAAATCAAAGAATTCAAGAGTCAGAATGTGAGTAATATCATCCAGTTGGGTGGTACTATCCTGAAAACAGCCCGTTGTAAAGAGTTCACGACTCCGGAAGGTCGTCAGTTGGCTTATGACAACATGAAAAAAGAAGGCATTGATGCATTGGTTATCATCGGTGGAGACGGCTCACTGACAGGTGCGCGTATCTTTGCACAGGAATTTGATGTTCCATGTATCGGACTGCCGGGAACTATTGACAATGACCTTTACGGTACAGATACGACCATCGGATATGATACTGCATTGAATACCATATTGGATGCCGTAGATAAGATTCGCGACACAGCCACTTCACATGAACGCTTGTTCTTCGTTGAAGTTATGGGACGTGATGCCGGTTTCCTTGCCTTGAACGGAGCTATCGCTTCGGGTGCGGAAGCTGCCATTATTCCGGAATTCAGTACGGAAGTCGACCAACTGGAAGAGTTTATCAAAAACGGATTCCGCAAGTCCAAAAACAGTAGCATTGTATTAGTAGCCGAAAGCGAACTGACAGGAGGAGCCATGCATTATGCCGAACGTGTGAAAAACGAATATCCGCAATATGATGTACGTGTGACGATTTTAGGTCATCTGCAACGTGGTGGTAGTCCTACCGCTCACGACCGTATTCTGGCAAGCCGCCTCGGTGCTGCTGCTATCGATGCTATTATGGAAGATCAGCGCAATGTTATGATCGGAATCGAACATGATGAAATCGTTTACGTGCCGTTCAGCAAGGCTATTAAGAATGACAAACCGATCAAGAGAGACCTCGTCACTGTATTGAAAGAGCTTTCGATCTAATTTTTTATTCTAAAGAGTTTATTTATACTGATATATGACGATAAAGAGCTATGAATGATGGAGTAACCCATTTATTCATGGCTCTTTTATTTATATAATATGATAGAGATGAACGCAACTACAACACCAAGTGCGTTCACATATATGAATTCCATCCTCCAGTGCTACTTACCTTTCGCGACAAATATCCATTAAACTACCGTTATACAACTGCAATACTTCCATCATACAGTAACTATTGTTCGATTAGGATGCCGATATAGCTAATTCACCACAGCCGTGGTAGCTTCTTCCCACAGCCGTGAAGAGTTCCTACCACGGCCGTGAGAAGATCTTGTCACGGCCGTGGGAAATTAATGATACCGGTACTTTAATAGAACAATACCGGTATCCCAACGTAACTATACCAGTTTCTTTTCCTATTCCCCCCACTTTATCAGCCTGCAAACAAGCTACCTGATAAGGAGTCAGCACTGACAATAAAAGTATATATGTTTTATTGTCAGCCTATTATCAGCATCTATTGTCAGGATATATAGAATTGATATTCAACCACTTGAGTGTTATTCTGACAGATTGACAATAAAAAGAGTACAAATCACAATGTATTCTAAACAAAATCGTATGATTTTGCTCAAATCGGAATAGAAATAAAGTAAAGATGCCATTATTGACAATAGCCTGCCATTATACAGCCTTTATTTCTTCGTACCTATTAATTGCCTGATGAATTTCCTTATCCATAAATAATAGCCGGTCAGTGGTAATGCAGCCCCAATCAAAGCGGCAATAAAGGCAAGTATGCGGGTAAACATCCCTCCCCAATTACCGACATGTACCGAATAAATCCAGCCGCGAATCTTCCCTGACTTGTCTTGATGTTGATAAAGACTTGTTTCTGTAAATTCACCAGTATCCGTATTAAAAGAATAACGATCAGATGCACGCTGATTTCCAAAGCGGTTGAAAGATACACTTGCCGTACCGGAAGAAACACTGATTTGCTTATATTCCGGATTTTGATACCTTAGTTTATCATACACTTCCTGCCAATAAGCGAATGGCAAAGCCGCAGAATACCGATTACTGTGATCGTTTTCCGGATATTCCTTACTGTCCAACTGCCTCCGTGGATATTCTCCAGCCCCCTGATTTCCGGCATGCTCTCTATCTTTTTTATAATTTCCTGATTGTTCTTTACCATTATGTGGCCTCTCTCCATGTTCTCTATTGTCCTTCCGACCTTTCGGACGCCCACCTCTTTCACCATTTTGTGCATCATTGCCTTCTCTCTTCTTTTCTTGATGTGCCAGTCTGACATCTCCCTTTTGGGGATTACCCTTCTGTTCATGTCCTTGGAGGGTATGCACTTGCATTTCTACCCCGAAGACTTTATAAAAAGCTGTCCGATACCACGGAAAGGACCATGTCAATCCCGTCAATGCCATAGCTAACAGAAAAATCAGGGCGTACATTCCTCCCGCCACGTGCAAGTCATACCAAAATCTTTTCCAACCTTTTGTTGCTGTTATTTTCAGACTGTTTTTCAAAGACTTACGTGTACGAGGCCACCAAATAACGATTCCCGAAATCAAAACAAAAACCAATGACAGTGTACTGACACCTACAATCATCTTACCCCAAAATATTCCATCATTTCCCGGTTTCATACTATCCAACAGCCAGCGGTGCATCCGGAACATAAACGTAAAAAAACTACTGCGCTCACTTTTTCCTTTTACTTCACCCGTGTACTGGTCTACATACAAAGATGCGCGGCGTGGTTTGGAAAGATTGACCTGATAAGTACGCCCGGGATCAGAAGAAATGCTAACACCGGTCACAGATACACTGTCCGGCAATGTCGCTGCCACTTTTTCAAGTAACTTATCGATAGGAATAGGTTCCTCTTTTACTGTTTCTACATAGTAAAGCGCAGGACGGGACAACTCATTTACCTCATTCTCGAATACCAGCATAGCACCGGAGAAACAGATAAGAGTAATTATCAGTCCGAAAGGGACGGAAAGCCACAAATGTATTTGTCTGAAAATTTTCTTCATTGTATTTGGAGTGGTAAAAAGCCAGTCCCTCTAAAAAAGAAGAGAGAGAACCGGCCTTTATCTATTTTTATACTGTTTTATAAACTTGTTTCAGCAGCAGCACCCAGAATCAAATATTGATCTCTAGTTCCGAATGCGGTAAAACGCGGCATAGTAAATTCTGCCGAACGCTTGCCCAATGTACCGTCACTTTTCAGTTCGAAAGAATATGAAACTCCGGCATCACCTTGACGGTATCCCAAACCGTATGCATATTTTTGATTAGGGAAGAGCCAATGAGTTGCAGCATCCGTTTCCGTACTACCACCTTCCACTTTAATAGTTAATACAGCATCCGGATCATTTATTTCCGCTTCTGTTGCCGGAACCAAATAAGAGGCTTCCGAACTTGCAGCAGCAATTACATATTTCTCCAACGTCCCATTATTCATTTTACAAATAGCGGTAATACCTCCGTCAGCCTGAACAGTCGCTCCCTTAGTAGCCTTAGCAGCCGCAGCATCAATAATATAAATGGCGGGTTGTTGAACTGTAGATGAACCCGAAGCAGATTTCTGGAATACGACCGGAATATAGGCTTTACCATTTTCAACATAAACAAATCTTCCCATATCCGCCAATTCTTCAGCAACCGGGAAATCGGTCACCTTAGTTAAAGTTCCGCTTTGAGAATCAAAAATTGCCATCATTTTTGCATCACTCGTAGAGTCATATTTTCCTTCTGTAGCGTACATTCTCAACAAAAATTTAGTACCTGTGATATGCCATACCTGGAAGAAAGAGAGTTTCTTTCCAAATGTAGCATTTGCCGCATCTTCTATATTAAAATAATAAGACTTGTCAAACTCGTTAGTTGTTGTGTTGACACGAAGCACTCCTGCATCAAGAGTCGTTTTATTTTTCTCATTACTTTGGCTCTTTGCTACACTGTTTGAGAAGACATACAAATAACCGTCATCTGCCGCACAAATAGTTGGGTAGAATTGAGAACGATAACGTGAAGTTGCATAGCTGATACGATTATCAGTGATGATAGTCGGCTTCTTATCAAAATTATTAATTCCGTCATAAATTCCAATCCAAACTTGATTAGGGTGTACAGTTGCACTTATTGACTTCTCTCCGGTTTCTTCATCTTCCGCAATCAGGTCTTCATATCCCTCTGCTGCTCCCGACTCAATTCCATAATCACTGAAACCCAACGGACACAAGGCTGTATACACTTTATCACCTATGGATTCAAAGCCGGATACGGTAAAATATTCTCCGTTTCCAACCAAATCTTCGGTTACCAGAGTGGAAGTTTTATACTTCTGCTGATCCGAATCAATGAGGGTAAAATTGACCCCATATTTGGGAGAGTCACTACCTGTTCCTTCACCGTCGTCTCCCTGATTTCCCGGCTCATCATCACTACAAGACAAAACTGTCAATCCCATAACCATAGACACTGCAAGCATCCATAAAAAATTCTTTCTTACCATTTTTTGTTCCTATTAAAAATTGACTAATATTTAAAGATTAAGCTCAAAGAGCCTGTTCATTTTTTATCTGTTGAAATAATATCTGATTTTCCCATAAAAAGCACGACCGGCTTTCTGTAGACTAAAGTTGTCATAAAGCTTCTCATCTGTAAAGTTCTTACATTCCAGAGAAAAGTTGTAGCGGGAGTTCTTCAGACTATAAACCAAACTAAGATTATGAGAAAACTGACTTGGTACTCCCTTTTTATTGGAAGCCCCATGATTTTCCCAATGGAGAGGAAATTCATGCACATAATAATTATCATATGTTACTGTCAGCAAATTGCCCTTTCCAAAAAGATGATGCGCATAAAAGGAAGCATCTACGTTAGCAAACAAATAAGGAATATTCGGCATCCTTACTTTATAGGTAGTCGATTCACTCCCATTCAATCCGTACCTCTCGTAATCACGCGTGTTCAAATCGGTAAAATTTCCACCGATAGAAAACCATTTAGAATAATTATAGCGTACTTCCGCATTCCAGCCCATTGTCCTTACACGTCCATGGTTCATGTATGCTGCATATTGTGATGAACCTGCCAAAAACGTTCCGGTCAAACGCCGGATAAAGTCCTTCGTATCTCTATACACCAATCCTCCTTCGACATATATAGAATGTTTTCCAAATTCGTGTGAGTAAGACAAGCTCGCATTTACGTTATGACTGTGTTCCGGTTTCAATCCTGCATCTCCCAGTTCCATATCATCATCACCAAACAATTCATCGGCTGTAGGAAGGCGTAACGCCTTTTCATACGAAAACTTTGCCTGAAATCCATCCAAAAACAAATACGTAGCAGCTATCCCATAGCCAAAGGCTCCGCTACTACCGGCAGACTCTTCATAACTGACTCTATTATTGGAAGAACTATCATCATTGTTGGTATTTCTCGGCCCACTACTGTACTGGTTATAGTATTTACCAAACACAGAAACATTCCATAAATCCTTATGACTATAACGATAAGAAAGTCCTGTGATATTCTTCCTTGATTTCTTTTCAATTTTGCTATACTGGGCGGCACCCGTAGCATCTGTTATATTAGCAGAAGAAGTAGGTTTACGCTCATACCCCATCAACACATGATTAAGCACGAAAGCATGGCTTTCACCCAAATGATAATTGGCAGTAAAGGTACCGTTCCAGTTATCGGTACTTGATTTATAGTCTTGATAACTCTGCTCGCCCAACTTACCTTTTTTATACCGCATTTGTCCCAGCCAGTTATATTCATAAGTTGCCGTATCAATGTTTTGAGTAATATTACGGTTATAGTTTGCAGTCAGGTTCACATCCAGACCTTTGAGCAATAAGTTTCTTTTCCGGTATTCCACCGAAGGCATAAATGAATGGCCTTTCCGCCGTTTTTGTCCGTATACAATTTCCTGTACAACACCGTTCTGGATTTCCTTATCATTTTGCGAATAGGTAAAGGTAAGCATCAAACGGTCGGCAAACGGTTTATTCACAAGCCCCACTTTACCCACAACAGCCTCATTATGATAAGTGTCGTGAAAGCGTTTCACCCGTTCTATTTTTTCCGAATCCCAGCCGGATACCCAGCCATCTTCATCGACCACTTCATCATAATGTTCCACCGGAGTATCAATCCAATAATTATTATCCGAATAATTCTGAAAAGCATTGATTTCGAATGTAAACCCATTATCAGCCGTATGTCCCACATTCACATACGATTTATGGGTGTTGAAAGATCCATAAGAATATGAAGCATCGACAAATGTACGCCGCTTATTTCCGGTGACAATATTTATCACACCGCCCAAAGCATCCGTACCAAAGCCAACGGGTACCACACCACGATATACTTCGATACGCTCTGCAAAATTAATCGGAATATTATTCAGGCTGAACGAGCCTCCTACTCCATCCTGCGGCACTCCATCAATGAATAACTTGATGTTTTTTCCACTCATTCCATCTAAAGAAAGATTCATATCCGAACCCACCCCGCCTGACTCACGCAACTTCACACCAGGCACCTTCGTTAAAGCACTGGCTAAATCCTGCGTACTATTATGAAGTTTGGTTGCATCAATCGCTACAGCATTAAAAGCTGATTTATTCACCCGATTCACTCCGGAAGTAGAAATCACCACTTCACTAAGTTCTTTCACATCAGGAGTGATGGTAAAGTTCATCTTTATCCGTTCTCCCCTTCTTAAAACCACTTTTTTTTCTATCGTTTTATATCCCATAGCGGAAACA
Organism: Bacteroides sp. L008; assembly: GCF_040812255.1. Taxonomy (NCBI): domain Bacteria; kingdom Pseudomonadati; phylum Bacteroidota; class Bacteroidia; order Bacteroidales; family Bacteroidaceae; genus Bacteroides; species Bacteroides sp. L008. The sequence goes on from NZ_JBFNXO010000001.1 coordinate 2,783,791, forward strand.
ACTAATGTATATTCGCCACCGGGAGCTTTAATATGATAAAGCCCCTCACGGTTAGTGGCAGAACCGAAACCAGTCCCTTTCAGGTGAACAGTAGCAAAATCAACTATTTCTTTTTCCGTAGATATTATTCGACCCGATATCATGACTCCCTTCCCATGCTGCGAATAAGCTGATAGAGAGAAAATTAACATCAACAACAGTAGACCTGTCATCCTCTTTATTTCACAACAAACAATCTTTTTCACCCGACTCATATTTTTATTTATTCTAAATAAGAATTACATTTGCGGGTGCAAAAGTATATAACAAGCATTAATTATAAAAATCATAAAAATTTGGTATCACCCAAACTTTTCTAATAAATAAGACAAGATGAGAGCAGATCTGGAGTGGTTTAGAACCTTTAAAGCTATATTTGATACGGGAACTATGAGCGACGCTGCCAAAGAGTTGAATATTTCTCAACCTGGCGTCAGTCTGCATTTAAGTTCACTGGAAAATTATATCGGACATCCGTTATTTGAACGTAACACCCGGAAAATGATTCCCAATGAACGAGCAAGAAAGCTATACCGGCAAATATGTTACTCACTCACCAAATTGGAAGAAGTAGAAAACAGTGTCCGCAAGAGAAGTGGAAAAGAGAGAATGACTCTTTGCCTTGGAGTATATTCGGGACTATTTTCTCAACTAATAGCTCCTCATATCGCCGATTTAGATTTTAATCTCATCGTACAATTCGGAGACAACGACAAATTGAGTGAGCTTCTGGAAAGCGGTTCGGTAGACATTATCATCACTTCAATCGAAACGCCCATTCACAATATTTCATATCAAGTTCTCGGAACCTCCGAATTTATCGTCGCTGCAGGAAAAGAAACCGATATCTCTCAATTCCAGCAGCTGGATATTGAGAATAAGGGTCAGGTAAGAAAGTGGTTACAATCTCAACTTTGGTACAGCAACGAAAAAAATATATGGGCGCGTTTTTGGAAACTCAATTTCAAAAAAGAGAGCGATTTCGCACCCAATTATGTGATGCCTGACAAGAATACCATTCTCCGCTGTTTGGAAAAAGGAGTCGGCCTGGCACTTATGCCTCATTCTATCTGCCGGGATTCTATAGAACGAGGAGATATTATATGCCTGTGGAAAGGATATGTAGAGATGAAAAATACACTCTACATCGGACATCGGAAAAACTCAATATTAAGCGATGAGATCCAACAGATCAAAGAAATAATGACAACTGAATTCGAAAAATGTCATAATGAATCATGTCAGCCACTGCGCTAACGACCGTTCCGTCACCTCCCACAACTGCTCTTTCTGCACATGATTCGTGTATTTATCAGACAAGTTTTTCCGGTGGTTATTGACATACAGTTGTCCTGTCACGCCTGCTTCCTTTTCATCCAACAATAAACCGACTGCCGTAGAAGCCCCTTTCTTCGGTTTGCGGATAAAAGGACGAAAAAAAATATCCGTCAACGGATCAAACCACTTATGCATCGTAATGATATTGGTAGAAACAATTCCCGGATCGGCAGCATTGACGGTGATTCCTTTCTCACGAAGTTGCCCGGAGAGTTCGAAAGTAAATAGTAACAAAGCCAGTTTGGTGTTACTGTAAACAGGAATTCTCCAAAAACTCCCCGTTTTTCCTCTGTGAAAGAAATCGGGAAAATCGAGTTTACCAATTGCGTATGTACAAGAAACCATATTGACGATACGCGCTCCACGCACCATCAGCGGAACCAATTTCCGAGTAAGCAGATAAGGTCCCATATAGTTCACACTTACCGTTCGCTCAAACCCATCAGAAGTAGTATGAAAACCTGTCTCCATCGTTCCGGCATTATTCATCAGCAAAGCAATGGAGAGGTTTCTTTCCAAAATCTGGTTGGCAAAAGAAACTACCGATTGCATGGAAGACAAATCAATAGCTATTACTTCCAAATACGGGTTTCCGGTTTCCTTGCTCAAATGTTCGCGGACAATCTCCGCTTTCTTCGGATTATAACATGCCATTATGATTCGATAACCGGCTTTGGCTACGGCACGTGTTATTTCTGTCCCCATTCCTCCGTCCGCACCGGTGATAATCGCCCATTTCATTTCACTCATTTTTTCTCCAATTTATCAATCTCCTTTTGTAAAGACAAAGGGATTTGTTCTTTCAAATGTTGATGACAAGCCATTTCTATCGTATACATACGACCGATGCAATAATTACTGTGTCCACAGCTACAGCGTGCTTGTTCCTCCTTTTTCATCCGATTCACAAATCCCGGTTCGTTGAGCAAAGCTCTCGCCATCTGTACGGCATCAAAACCGGAATCGAGCACTTCATCTATTTTCTGACGAGAAACAAGACCGCCGACATAAATCAGCGGCGCATTCGGAAGAGCTGCCCGAAATTTCAGTGCATCTTCAAGGAAATATGCTTCTTTGAAAGGTACAGAGGGGATCATCCATTTACCAAACATACGGACTCCGTATTTCAGCCACCAGCAATTCATATAGTAAGACATCGAACGGATTGGCATGGCACCCCGCATCACATACATCGGTGCACGGCTCACAAAGCCTCCACTCAACACTAATCCATGAACTCCATGTTCCAATAGACGTTTGGCCACTTGTATCGATTCGTCAATCTCCATGCCTCCTTTGAAACCGTCACGCATATTCATTTTTACCAAAACGGCCATATCATTGCCTGCCGCTTTCATCACTTCTTCCATCACCAGGTCCATAAAACGCATCCGGTTTTCGAGCGAACCACCATATTCATCTTTCCGATGATTAGTATATGGAGAAAGGAACTGGCTAATCAAATAACCATGTCCTGCATGCACTTCAACAGCGTCAAATCCTGCTTCTCTCGCCAGATTGACCGCATTTCCATACGCTTGTGCCATTTCCGGCAACTCCTCCTTTTTCATTCCACGCACAAACGTAGGAGAGTAAAGATTAAAACCCGAAGATGCGGATATAGGAGTGACACCACAAATATTTCGATGGGACATATTCCCACAATGTCCGATTTGTATACCCACTGCTGCACCTTCATCGTGCACAGCTTTTGTCAATTCATGCAAACGGGGAATAATAGACGGACGCAACCACAACTGACGGTCGAAAGAAAGTCCGCTTTGCGTCACGGCAGCATAAGCCACTGTTGTCATACCCACTCCTCCCGCAGCTACCGAACGATGGTAATCCAGCAACATCTGCGTAGGAGTATTCTCCGGACACATGCTCTCAAAAGCTGCCGAACGGATTGTTCGATTCCGCAACGTCAAAGGGCCAAAAGTGACCGGACTAAAAAGTTTAGATTCCATAGTAGTATATTTATTGAGTCATATTTAAGTCGTAATGAAAAATGCCCTAATACCTAATAAAGGAAAGGGAACACTCGTTTCCGTTCTCCCACTGCATCGCCGAATTCTTCGCGATAACGGCACCAGATGGCATTGGCACGAGGAACAAGGTTAGCAATCGTCCACCAAAGGAAAACAAGTCCGGAAAGTGAACAGGTGAGTATCGCCCATCCTGCCCATTCCACTATTTCACCGAAATAGTTGGCGGAAGTGACATAACGGTACATACCTTTTTGAGGCAGATAGTGCCGGGTATCTCCCGGTTTGCGCAAGTGCCGGATGATATAATCCGAATGCCAGTTCGTCAGCATACCTGTGAAAAAAAGCAGTGTGCCTATAATAAACCACGGTGAAGCGAACCAACCGGATTGATACATCGTTTCGGGAGCAAGATAAAAGATCCATTTACCTTGCATATAGCCATTCAGTAAATTAAAAAGAATACCCATCGACATGATTGACAGCGGCATCTTACTTTTCCCCGTCAGTAGCAGGGGAAAAATGAAAGCACGTTGAAAGTAATGAATCTGGAAGAACAGGAAAAAAGTGAAGATTACCGGTTCAAACCGACGCTCGGAATATATCCACATTACACACATCACTAGGAAAACGGGAGCTTCCATCCATATCCAGGCTAGTTTATTGGATATAGCTACGCCCCACGATGCCGTACGGAAAATGCCATATCCGGCTTTCACAAAGTAAAGGGCGATAAAAACAACCAGGGCAATCAGGCTCATCACGCCCAGAAACAGATTAAAAGCAGCTATATTCATGTCGATCTTTTTTTGTAACACGCAAAAATAACAAAAATGAAACGAATGACGGTACAAAAAATAGAAAGAATCTGAAATACATTCCTTTAAGAACATAAAAAACAGCATTCCCGAACGCATACCTGAAATTACGAGGCATACATCCGGGATCACTTATATATTCAATAAAAGGATTTGTTTTTATCAGCGTTTCTTGATTGGAATATAAGGCAAATCATCAAGTACATTCTTATAAGCCGGGCGGATAATTCGTTTACCTTCGAAGGTCAATTCTTCATTACGGTGTGCACACCAGCCTACGATACGTGCCATAGCAAACAGAGGAGTGAAGATTTCCTGCGGCAAGCCGATCATTTCATACACGAAGCCTGAATAGAAGTCGATATTGCTGGATACTGTCTTTCCGTTGTTTTTAACACGTCCGAAAGTAGCGATGGCTCGTTCTTCCAACAGTTCGAGGAAAGCAAATTCACTTTCTCTTCCTTTTTCACGGGCAAGGTCACGAGCCAATTCTTTCAACAGAAGAGCACGGGGATCGGAGATTGTATAAACGGCGTGTCCTATACCGTAGATCAATCCGCTCTTATTATATACTTCCTTATTCAACATTCGGGTGAAATAAGTGTCTATCTCATCCACACTTGTCCAGTCTTTGATATTCTCTTTCAGATGCTGGAACATATCGGCAACCTGAATATTTGCACCTCCATGAAGCGGGCCTTTCAATGAACCGATACCTGCGGCGATGGCCGAATAAGTATCCGTTCCGGTGGAAGAAGTAACGCGAACAGTGAAAGTGGAGTTGTTACCGCCCCCATGTTCTGCCTGAAGAATCAGCAACAAATCGAGGGTACGAGCATCAAGTTCGGTATAATTTCTTTTCAACATGTACAGAAAGTTCTCGGCAATAGAGAGTTTTTCCTGCGGATGGCGGATATGCAGAGAACGTCCGAAAGTAGCATGGCGAAGCATATTGTACGCATAAGCAATGATAGTGGGAAATTTCGAAATCAGTTCAATACTCTGACGCATCAGGTTATCCCGGGAAGTATCATCCGCATTCGCATCAAAACGGTACATTTCAAGCACACTGCGTGAAAGAATATTCATGATGTTGTTTCCTTCCAACTCTATGATATTCATTTTTGTTTTCTGCTCCAACGGCATATTGTCGTTAATCAATTCACGGAAAGAAAGCAATTCTTCTTTATCCGGCAGACGTCCGGAAAGCAACAGGTAAGCCACTTCTTCAAAACCGAAACGTTTCTCTTTGATAATGGCATGCGAAATATCTTCCACATCATAACCACGATAGAATAATTTTCCCGGTATCGGTTTCAATCCACCACCCGGAATACGTTCATAGCCTACTACATTACCGATTTTGGTTAAACCTACCAATACACCTGTGCCATCTTCATTACGCAATCCGCGTTTCACATCAAACTTTGGGAACAATTCATTATCAATCCGGGTAGCTTCCTTCATCTCCTCGGAAAGTTTGTAAATCAGGTACTCTTTTTTCATCTTTCTTCGTTTTTTATTCGTTACTTTTATTTTTCAATTCTTTCCACGATCTCACGAGTGAAAGCGGAAGTAGAGAGGGAGGTTCCATTCGGCATAAAACGAGCCAAATCGTGTGTAGCGCGAGCGTCCAGGAAGCTTTGTTCCAAGGCTTTCTCTATCAGAGCAGCCGCTTCTTTCCAATCAAAATATTCGAGCATCATTACGGCCGAAAGTATAATAGAACAAGGGTTCACCACATCTTTTCCCGCAATATTGGGAGCTGTTCCATGAGTCGCTTCAAAAATGGCATGTCCTGTTTGATAGTTGATATTTGCTCCCGGAGCAATACCGATACCGCCTACCATGGCCGCCAGTTGGTCGGAAACATAGTCTCCATTCAGATTCAAGGTAGCTATCACGGAATATTCTTCGGGAATCAGGAGTGTATTTTGCAAGAAAGCATCGGCAATGCAATCTTTTATCACCAGTCTGCCATCTGCCAAAGCATCGGCAAATTCACGCTGTGCCAGCTCGTAACCCCATTTCTTGAAGCCACCTTCCGTGAACTTCATGATATTTCCTTTATGCACCAGCGTTACAGAAGGTAAATGATGGTCGAGCGCATACTGGCAGGCAGCACGTACCAGACGTTCAGTACCCTCACGTGATACAGGTTTCACACCGAAAGAAGAGGTTTCCGGGAAACGGACTTTTGTTACTCCCATTTCGTCTTTCAGGAATTTATAGAACTTTTCAGCTTCCGGAGTACCAGCTTCCCACTCGATACCTGCGTAGATATCTTCCGTATTTTCACGGAACACGCACATGTTCACTTTTTCAGGTGATTTGACAGGCGACTGTACTCCCTGATACCAACGAACTGGACGAAGACAGACATATAAATCAAGTGTCTGACGCAGCGCTACATTCAACGACCGGATTCCACCTCCGACAGGAGTTGTCAACGGGCCTTTGATTCCTATCAGGTATTCCTGAAAGGTTTCCATTGTTTCATCCGGCAACCAGGAACCTGTTGCATGGAAAGCACGTTCTCCAGCCAACACTTCTTTCCATTCGATCCGACGTTTGCCGCCATAAGCTTTCCGGATAGCTGCGTCCACTACGGCTTGCATGGCAGGAGTCACTTCCGCTCCTACTCCATCGCCGGTAATATAAGGTACGGTAGGCACATCGGGCACCAGCAACGTACCATCTGCTTGCATGGTTATCTTGCTCATATTTTATCTTGCATTTAAAGCAGAGCCGGCACGGAACCAGGCTATCTGCTGTTCATTATAGGTATGCTGTACTTCAAAACTTTCTTTCGTTCCGTCTTCGTGATGAAGAACAATCGTCAAATTGCGACCCGGTGCGAAATGGACTAAACCTACTACTGACAAAAGATCGTGTTCCTGAACCTTCTCATAGTCTGCCTTGTCTACAAAAGTAAGAGCAAGCATTCCCTGCTTTTTCAGATTCGTTTCGTGGATACGGGCAAAACTCTTAGCCAGAATGACACGCACATTGAGAAAGCGCGGTTCCATGGCTGCATGTTCACGGCTGGAACCTTCTCCATAATTCTCTTCGGCAACAACTATAGACGGAATACCTTCAGACTTATACATTTTTGCCGTACCGGAAACTGTTCCATAAGTATTTGTTGAACGATTCCAAACGCTGTTCGTTTCACCGTTGAAAGCATTGACAGCTCCCATCAGCATATTGTCGGAAATATTCTCCAAATGTCCCCGGAAGCGGAGCCACGGACCTGCCATAGAGATATGGTCGGTAGTACATTTTCCTTGTGCTTTAATCAGTAAAGGCATATTCAGTAAATCCTGTCCGTCCCATGCCGGGAAAGGCGTCAGGAGCTGGAGACGTTGAGAATCAGGCTTCACCTTGATTTCCGTTTTTGCTCCGTGCGGGGCAATATACCCCTCGTTTCCGGATGTAAAACCTTTCAAAGGGAGTTCATCTCCTACAGGTTCGGATAGTTTCACCTTTTCTCCGTCATGATTCACCAGTCTGTCTTTCAACGGATTGAAGCAGAGATCGCCGGCAATCGTTAATGCCATTGTCAGTTCCGGAGAAGCTACAAACGCATAGGTATTCGGATTACCGTCAGCACGTTTGGCAAAGTTACGGTTGAAAGAAGTAACGATTGAATTTTTCCGTGTCGGATCGTCCGTCTCGCGTTTCCATTGACCGATACAAGGGCCACAGGCATTTGCCATAATCGTGGCACCCAACTGTTCAAAAGCTTCAATCATCCCATCTCTTTCGGCAGTAGCCCGGATTTGTTCCGAACCCGGATTGATGATTAACGGAGCAGCGACACTCAAGTTCTTTTCAGTGACCTGTTTCGCCAAAGAAGCTGCACGACTCAAATCCTGATAAGAAGAATTGGTACATGAACCGATCAAGCCCACCTCCATTTTGCGGGGGTAGCCGTTCAATAACACTTTTTCTGCAAATTCGGAAATAGGAGTAGCGGCATCCGGTGTAAACGGTCCGTTTATATAAGGTTCGAGTTCCGACAAGTCTATTTCAATCACACGGTCGTAATAGTTGGATGGCTCGTCGGTCACTACATCATCCGCACGAAGATCGGCATCGACAGCCTCCGCCCAATCGACCACACAATCTCTTCCGGTAGCCCTTAAATAGGCAGCCATGCGCCCGTCAAACGGGAACAGAGAGGTAGTAGCCCCTACTTCGGCACCCATATTACAAATGGTAGCTTTCCCGGTAGCAGAAAGGGATTCGGTTCCAGGACCAAAATATTCGATAATAGCATTTGTTCCTCCTTTTACGGTAAGGATGCCGGCCAGTTTCAGGATTACATCTTTCGGAGATGTCCAGCCACTTAGTTTTCCGGTCAGACGAACACCGATAATCTTCGGCATTTTCAGTTCCCATTCCATTCCTGTCATCACATCCACAGCATCCGCGCCACCAACACCGATAGCTACCATGCCCAGTCCGCCTGCATTAGGAGTGTGGGAATCCGTTCCTACCATCATACCGCCGGGGAAAGCATAGTTTTCGAGTACTACCTGATGGATAATACCTGCTCCCGGTTTCCAGAAACCGATGCCGTAACGGGAAGATACATCGCGAAGGAAGTCGTATACTTCTTCATTGGTCAATCTTGCCGTAGCAATATCCGCCTTTGCACCTTTGTACGCCTGTATCAAGTGATCGCAATGTACTGTTGAGGGCACAGCCACCTGATCCTTACCTGCATTCATAAATTGAAGCAATGCCATCTGCGCAGTCGCATCCTGCATAGCTACACGGTCGGGACGGAAGTTCACATAATCTTCTCCCCGTTTGTAATCTTTTAAATCGGCTACATCATACAGATGAGCATACAAAATCTTCTCGGCCAACGTCAAGGGGCGTTTCAATATAGCCCGTACGTGTTCTACCTTTCCTTTATAAGCAGCGTAGAAAGCTTCTAACATAGTCACATCATATACCATATTGTTTTATCTTTTATGAGTCTATCTATAAAAATAACGAACGGCGTTCGAGTAATGTTTAACAAAATGAAATATTTTTTCTACCCGGAACGAAGATTTGTTACCTTTGCGCCTATTATGAGTAATAATCCGAAAAGTCCAATCATCGACCTTCAGCAACAGCAACTCCTCCTACGGATGGAGTATGAACACGAAAAGGAAGAATTTAAACGGCAGACCGAAACAATGGGCGTTGCCCGTAAAGTGAAACGCGGTCTCTGCTGGTATCCCGTCTCTCTTGGCCGAAGTTACTACAATTCTCTGAATCAGCTTGTAATAGATATTACACGGACCGAAAATAAAGAAATAGAGCATTCCTTCGAGTTCGGCCGCCCCGTCTGCTTTTTCCACCAGTCATTCGAAGGAAAAGTGAAGTACATGAATTTCATCGCTACTGTCAGCTTTGCAGATGAGGAGCGAATGGTAGTTGTACTTCCCGGAGCGGGAGCTTTAGCGGAACTGCAAACTGACGGCATACTGGGGGTGCAACTTTATTTTGACGAAACATCCTACCGGGCCATGTTCGAGGCACTGGAAGACACCATACGCGCTAAAGATAATCGTCTGGCAGAACTGCGTGATATTTTGCTTGGTCCACAAAAACCGGGATTCCGGGAGTTGTATCCTGTCCGCTTCCCCTGGCTGAACAGCACCCAGGAAACAGCTGTCAACAAGGTACTCTGCACACGTGATGTATCCATCGTTCACGGTCCTCCGGGAACCGGAAAAACAACGACTCTTGTCGAAGCAATTTACGAAACATTGCACCGGGAACCGCAAGTGCTTGTCTGTGCACAAAGCAACACTGCTGTCGACTGGATTTGTGAGAAACTGGTAGACCGGGGAGTACCCGTACTCCGCATCGGGAATCCTACCCGGGTCAACGACAAAATGCTTTCATCCACCTACGAACGCCGGTTTGAAAGCCATCCTGCCTATCCGGAACTTTGGGGAATTCGCAAATCTATCCGTGAAATGGGTAGCCGGATGCGCCAGGGAAGTTATTCTGAACGGGAAGGTATGCGTAATCGCATGAGCCATCTCCGCGATCGTGCCACAGAGTTGGAAATACAAATCAATGCCGATCTATTTGATAGTGCCCGTGTGATTGCTTCTACACTGGTCAGCAGCAACCATCGTCTGCTCAACGGGCGTCGCTTTCCTACTTTGTTCATTGATGAAGCTGCTCAAGCGCTCGAAGCTGCCTGCTGGATTGCCATCCGTAAAGCAGACCGCGTCATCCTTGCAGGAGATCATTGCCAGCTCCCACCAACGATCAAATGTATAGAAGCCGCTCGTGGAGGACTGGATCACACGTTAATGGAAAAAGTGGTTCAGCAAAAGCCTTCTGCTGTTTCTTTATTAAAAGTGCAGTACAGAATGCACGAAGCCATCATGCAGTTTCCCTCCAACTGGTTCTACCACGGAGAACTGGAAGCTGCTCCGGAAGTGCGCTACCGGGGTATTCTTGATTTTGACACTCCTATGAATTGGATTGATACTTCGGAAATGGACTTTCACGAAGATTTTGTAGGTGAGAGTTTCGGACGCATCAACAAGCAGGAAGCCAATCTATTACTACAGGAACTGGAAGCATATATCGAACGGATCGGCAAAGAACGGATACTGGATGAAAGAATTGATTTCGGTCTGATTTCACCCTACAAGGCGCAAGTGCAATATTTGAGGGGAAAGATCAAAGGGAGCAGCTTTTTACGCCCCTTCCGCAGCCTCATCACCGTAAACACGGTAGACGGTTTTCAGGGACAGGAGCGGGACGTTATTTTCATCAGTCTTGTACGTGCCAACGAGGATGGGCAGATTGGGTTCCTGAATGATTTGCGAAGAATGAATGTAGCGATTACAAGGGCACGAATGAAGCTTGTTATATTAGGAGATACCTCTACCCTTACCAAACATCCTTTTTACAAAAGGCTGATGTTATTCATTAAAAAGGAGGATTAAATACTTAATCCTCCTTTTAACAAAGTGCACTTTCTCACGAAACCACACTTCGTTTTAACACAAACAAAACAAACAATATTTTATTTTACGTCAGTACTATTCTTTATTTAAGAAGCCATTAAAAAGACTTTTACTTTCAATATACAAATGCAGATTTCAAAAAGAAATATCAACTCCCATAAAGATAAAACACACTAAATCACCACTTCTGAGAAATCAAAAGCAGCGTCATTCGTTTATTTATTTAGTGATGTTAATCATTCTTCAGGGCTGGTTAAGTTAATTCATACTTCTCGTTTATTTTATCTGATGACGCAAAGATAAACATAAACTTGCATTTTTTGTCCATATAATCAATATATTTTTGAAAAATAATTTCGGAAAGCTTCATTTATTCATTTCTAAATCTCTTTTTAACCAAAAAAGGGAGAAAGCAAACAGCCCTCTCCCTTTTACAAACTTGTATAATTTATCCAGTTTAATTGTTTTCCGGACGAAGTTTACGAACAGTAACAGCAGTCTGCCACATTTCGCTTTCACGCAGTTGACGGAGCTCTTCATTCAATTTTTCACGATAATCAGGTTGTGAATTACTGTCGATAGAAATCTGTGCTTCGTTACCAGTCTTCACGCTATTATACAACTTTTCAACTACCGGCTTGATAGCGTCGTGGAATGGGCCCATCCAATCAAGAGCACCGCGTTGAGCAGTAGTAGAACAGTTAGCGTACATCCAGTCCATACCGTTCTTTGCAAACAACGGCATCAATGACTGTGTCAGTTCTTCCACTGTTTCATTGAATGCTTCAGAAGGAGTATGACCGTTTTCACGCAATACTTCGTACTGTGCCAGCAACAAACCTTGGATAGCACCCATCAATGAACCGCGTTCACCTGTCAAGTCAGAAGTAGCTTCACGTTGGAAAGTTGTTTCAAACAGATAACCGGAACCAATACCGATACCCAGTGCGATGGTTCTATCCATTGCTTTGCCTGTAGCATCCTGATAGATAGCATAAGAAGAGTTCAAGCCACGTCCTTCGAGGAACATAGTACGCAAAGAGGTACCCGAACCTTTAGGAGCAACCATGATAACGTCGATATCAGTAGGAGGAACTACACCTGTACGGTCATTCCAAGTGATAGCAAAACCGTGTGAGAAATAAAGAGCTTTTCCGGCAGTCAAGTAAGGTTTGATAGTAGGCCATACAGACATTACTGCTGCGTCAGACAACAGGCACATTACAATAGTACCTTTCTCGCAAGCTTCTTCAATGCCGAACAAAGTTTCGCCCGGAACCCATCCGTCTGCTACTGCTTTATCGTATGTTTTTCCTTCACGTTGACCAACGATTACATTGAAACCGTTATCACGCAAGTTCAGTGCCTGTCCAGGTCCCTGTACGCCATAACCGATTACAGCAATTGTTTCATTTTTCAATACTTCACGAGCTTTTTCCAATGGAAATTCGTCACGGATTACTACAGTTTCAGTAGTACCTCCAAAATTCAACTGTGCCATTTTCTTTTTGTTTTTAGTTTTTGATGACTTACGTCATCCGTTATTAATCAATTTTGTATTCTCACATTTATTCAAATATCACTTTCGAACGGCAAACAACTTCGCTGCCATTCTTCTTTACTTCTACGTGAAACTCGTTTGCATTCACTTCGTCGCAGAAGAAAGAGAGCTCATCACCAAAGTAACTTTCGGCCACGTACGCCATCTCGAAACGGCAAATACGTTTGGTCTTGTACAACTCTATCGGGAACAAATCAAGGATATGCTCAATGTAACGGATGCTGTTCACATGACCGTTAATATCAATATCACTGTATTTTGCCGTCAGGGTAGCCATTGACTGATCGCTTGTCACTTTGATACGTGAAGGTTTTTCAATAGGACAAGGTTCGTCACAGACATAATCTACGATACTTCCTCCGTGCAAGGTCAATAGATCGGCCGGTTTGCGGGTATTGAGATTAATCATTGCCCATACGGAACGCGCATAACCAATCTTTTTCCCATCCTTATCAATAATAGCAAAGTTACGGTCAGTAAACAAGCGGTAGACATTTTCCACCCATGTTTGAACTGAAAAGTTCTCATATTGATAAGGCATTTCATCCAACTCAATGGCCAGACGCGAAAGTACCCAAGTGTAATTATCCTCGTTCAGTGTTGCAATACCAAAGCCACGGTCACTTGCGTGAAAACCTGCACAATTCAACAGATGATTTCCCAGTACGCCCATAGTCAGACGTCCGTTAAAGTCAACATGAAACGGTTCTGCCACAAACTGATAAGTTCCTATTTTATTTTCTTCACTCATTATTCTTGTTGGTTTTTACTCTGGTTATACATGGCTTCCCGTCCATCGAGAAACTCGTTCACCCGTTCAAAGCAACTGGTAGTAATCGCTACGCGTCCCGAACGAACAAACTGCAAAACACAATTCAAAGCCTTCAGTTCACCGTAGAGTGAGGTTATATCTTCGCTCATGCCATTTTTCTCAACAATAGAAAATACCGGATTGACTTCCACTACACGGGCATTGTATCTGCGGATCAACTTGGATGCTTCCGGAGTTTCCTGAAAAGCAGGAGTAGATACCTTATAAAGTGCAATCTCATGGAAGTATATTTCATCCTCGGTGAAATAATGTGCCTGAATCACATCGATCTTCTTCTCAATCTGTTTCACTACCTTCTCAATAGTGTCCTTATCCGTCCAGGCTGTAATCGTATACTTGTGTACACCTTTAATAGAAGAAGCAGATACATTCAGACTCTCGATGTTGATTTGCCGACGAGTAAATACAGCAGTTACCTGATTCAGCAATCCGGCTATATTTTCGGAATGAACTATTATCGTATATAATGTCTTGTCACTCATAATCCTAAATTTTAATTGCGAACTTTCAATCTTCCATTCTCAATATTCAACTTCTCCTAGCATTCCAACAGCATCTGATTGACCGAACCACCCGGAGGAGTCATCGGCAGAACATTGCCTTCTTCCACTACGCACGCTTCGAGCAGGAACGGACCATCCGTCGCCAGCATTTCTGCAATGGCTTCTTTCAGTTCTTCACGGGTAAAAGCACGTTTGGAAGGAATATCATAAGCCGAAGCAACCTTCATGTAATCCGGATTCAACATCGGAGTAAACGAATAGCGGCGATTGAAGAACATAGCTTGCCACTGGCGTACGTTTCCGAGGTAATTATTATTCAGGCAGATAATTTTCACCGGAGCTTTCTGCTCCATAATTGTACCCAGTTCCTGAATATTCATTTGCAGTCCGCCATCTCCCATAAATACGCATACGGTACGTTCCGGTGCTCCGAAAGTTGCCCCGATAGCTGCAGGAAGACCGAAGCCCATTGTTCCGAGTCCTCCGGAAGTGATGATACTACGTTCTTTCGTATATTTGAAGTAACGTGCAGACATCATCTGGTTTTGACCTACATCCGTTACCAAAACTGCTTCATGATGAGTAGCATTGCTTACCGCACGCACCACTTCTCCCATACTCAAAGAGTTTGTTGCAGGGTGAAGTTCAGGGCGGATTACTTTTTCTTCCTCTACCTTCTCATATTCTTTGAAACTATCAATCCATTCGGTATGAGTTTTCTTTTTCAGGAGTTTAGTCACAGAAGCCAATGTCTCCTTGCAATCTCCCAAAACAGCTACATCTACCTTTACATTCTTATTGACTTCTGCAGGATCGATATCAAAATGAATCACCTTCGCCTGTTTGGCGTAAGTAGCCAGATTGCCAGTCACACGGTCGTCAAAGCGCATACCAACGGCAATCAGCACATCGCATTTATTGGTATTGATATTCGGCCCCAAATTACCGTGCATACCCAACATTCCTTTATTCAACGGATGTTCTGTCGGCAAAGCAGACAGTCCGAGCAGCGTACAGCCTGCAGGCATATCCGCCTTTTCGATAAATTCACGCAATTCGTTCTGTGCATTTCCCAATTCAACACCCTGTCCTACCAATACAAGCGGACGTTCGGCGTTATTAATCAGTTCGGCAGCTGCCTGTACAGACTCCTCGTCCGTATCGGGAACAGGAACATAACTGCGGATAAAATCGACTTTCGTCGGTTCGTATTTCGTTTTTTCTACTTGCGCATTCTTGGCAAAGTCCAGTACCACCGGACCGGGACGACCACTACGGGCAATATAAAACGCACGTGCGACCGCCCAGGCCACATCTTCCGCACGACGGATCTGATAGCTCCATTTGGCGATTGGTTGCGTAATACCTACCAAGTCAACTTCCTGAAAAGCATCTGTTCCAAGAAACCCTGTTCCTACCTGTCCGGCAATCACTACGATAGGTGTACTATCGATCATCGCATCTGCAATACCTGTTACCGTATTAGTTGCTCCGGGACCGCTCGTCACCAGGCAAACGCCCACTTCTCCTGATACACGGGCATAACCTTGTGCCGCATGGGCAGCTCCCTGCTCGTGACGAACCAAAATATGGTTCAATATATTTCGATGATCGTACAAGGCATCAAACACCGGCATTATGGAACCACCGGGGTAACCGAAGATGGTAGTCACTCCCTGATGTTCCAAAGAGCGCATCATAGCCTCTGCACCTGTTATTAAATCTTTCATATTAGTTGATAGTTGATAAATGAACTATATCAGATTAATCTCACTGCTCCCTTATCGGCAGAACTTACCATGCTGGCATAAGCCTTCAGACTCTTCGGCACATAACGGTCACGAGTGACAGGAGTCATCGGACGGGCTGCCAATTCTTCATCCGTCAGTCGCACGTTAATCTTCCGGGCCGGAATATCGATTTCTATGATGTCTCCGTCTACAATTTTTCCGATATTGCCTCCAGCTGCCGCTTCAGGAGAAATATGTCCGATACTCAATCCGGAAGTTCCGCCACTGAAACGTCCGTCGGTAATCAAAGCACATTCTTTTCCGAGATGACGAGATTTAATATAAGAGGTAGGATAAAGCATTTCCTGCATACCAGGACCACCCTTCGGACCTTCGTGCGTAATGACGACGACATCGCCACTGACGACTCGGCCTCCGAGAATGCCTTCACAGGCTGCTTCTTGCGAATCAAATACTTTGGCAGGTCCGGTAAACTTCCAGATACTTTCGTCTACACCTGCTGTTTTTACTACACAACCGTCTTGCGCAATGTTACCTTTCAACACGGCCAATCCACCGTCTTTGCTATAAGCATGCTCCAAATCGCGGATACATCCGGTTGCACGGTCTTTATCCAAATCCTTATAGTACATACCCTGTGAACCAAGTACGAGATTGAATCTATTTCCGGCTGCGCTCGAATATTTCTTAATTGCTTTTTCACTTACATTCGGACTGGTGATTGAATATTCATTAATAGCTTCCGCCAATGACATTCCGTCTACCCGTCGAACGGATGTATCTATCAGACCTCCTTTTGCCAGTTCATCCATGATAGCAATGATACCACCGGCACGGTTTACATCCTGAATATGATATTTCTGTGTATTGGGAGCCACCTTGCAGAGACAAGGAGCCTTGCGGGAAAGCATGTCGATATCGTCCATCTTGAAGTCTACCTCTGCTTCATGAGCAATAGCCAACAGGTGAAGAACTGTATTGGTCGATCCCCCCATCGCTATATCCAGCGTCATGGCATTCAAAAAAGCCTGACGGGTAGCAATACTACGGGGAAGTACGCTTTCGTCTCCTTCTTCATAATATAACTTTGCATTTTTCACGATCAGTTCTGCTGCATCTTTGAAAAGCTGCGTACGATTCTCGTGTGTAGCTACGATGGTTCCGTTTCCGGGAAGAGCCAGTCCGATTGCTTCATTCAGGCAGTTCATTGAGTTGGCGGTAAACATACCGGAACAACATCCGCAAGTAGGACAAGCATTTTGCTCGATATTCGCTACTTCCTGATCGCTGACACTTTCATCGGCCGATTTAATCATCGCATCGATCAAATCCAGGTGCTGACCATTCCATTCTCCGGCTTCCATCGGACCGCCCGATACAAATACGGCAGGAATATTCAGACGCATAGCTGCCATCAACATTCCGGGAGTGATCTTATCGCAATTGCTGATACATACCATTGCATCTGCCTTGTGCGCATTAACCATATACTCTACACTGTCTGCAATGATGTCACGTGAAGGAAGCGAGTAAAGCATACCGTCATGTCCCATTGCTATACCGTCGTCGATAGCTATTGTATTGAATTCCGCAGCGAAGCATCCCAGCTTCTCAATCTCTGCCTTCACCAGCTGACCGATTTCATGCAGATGCACATGTCCCGGAACAAACTGTGTGAACGAATTGACGATAGCGATAATGGGTTTACCCATCTGATTCTTCTTCATACCGTTGGCTGCCCATAATGCACGGGCTCCCGCCATCCGACGGCCTTGTGTACTAAACGAACTGCGTAATTGCTTTTTCATTTCAATCTATCTTTTAATTAAAGAGCCTTCCTCACACAAGTGAGAAAGGCTCTAAATTCTATCTTTTATGGTACGAACACATACAACACAAAAACCTTTCTCACGCTCTTGATGGGACCACCACGACGCGAATAATATGCAGGACTGCTAGGTTAATAGATGTATGTAACATATTCATATCTTCTTTTCTTTATTTTCGTGCTGCAAAGGTAAGGGCTTTTTTATTAACTCCAAACAAATCGAAGAAAAAAATCACTTAAAAGCTAATAATTGTAAGAGAAGAGTGGTGTTATTTCTCTATTTTATCACTTAAAGGTTGAATTTACAACTATTATCAAAGGATGTGTCCTACTTTTCTTTTCTGACAAAAGCACTTAATAATCTGAAATTTACCCTCCCTATACCGGAGTAAAAGCAAATAATTCGTATCTTTGTCGACCCGGATTACCGGGAATTATTAATCAGAAACAAAAAATATCAGATGGAAACAGTAGAAAACAAGTACATTACCGTTGCATACAAACTATATACAATGGAAGATGGTGAAAAAGAGTTGTTCGAAGAAGCAAAAGCAGAACATCCCTTTCAATTCATTTCAGGATTAGGAACAACACTCGAAGATTTCGAAAATCAGATAACTGCTCTTTCTAAAGGTGATAAATTTGACTTTACCATTCCGGCAGATAAGGCTTACGGACAATATGACGAACAACACGTTATTGACCTCCCCAAAAATATCTTTGAAATAGATGGCAAATTTGACAGTGAACGTATTAAAGAGGGTAACATCGTGCCTTTGATGACTGGTGACGGTCAACGCGTAAATGCCAGCGTAGTAGAAATCAAACCGGATATTGTAGTAGTCGACCTCAACCACCCGTTGGCTGGTGCCGACCTGATCTTTGAAGGTGAAATACTGGAAAGCCGTCCTGCTACGAACGAAGAAATTCAGGAACTTGTGAAAATGATGAGTGGTGGTGATGGCTGCGGTTGCGGATGCGACAGCTGCGGTGATGGCTGCGGAGACGACTGCGGTTGCGAAGGCGGACACTGTCACTAAATAAAGTATTAAATATAAAGTATTAAGTATTAATTCCGTGCGGACACAGCCGGGCTTTAATACTTAATACTTTTTTTATGCCGTTATTTGAGCTAATACTTAATACTTGAAATCAGCATCCTTTATGCGTCATGATGTCAAGCACCATTTTATCCGTTTCGTTCATGGCTTGCGAGCCGATTCTTGTCAGGTTGCGGATACTTTGATCTACATCTTCGTCGATAATTCCCTCTACGGAAGTCACACAACGGTCTTCCATTGCCATCATTGCAGATAATACAGCTGTCGAAACTCCGGTAGTTACTTTCAAAGCACAACTCGGTTTTGCACCGTCACAAATCATTCCTGTCAGATTAGCAATCATGTTTTGAACGGCGAAGGCAACCTGATTGTAGTTTCCCCCCATCAACCAGGTGATTCCACAACTGGATCCGGTGGCAGCTACCACACAGCCACATAAAGCGGACAGACGTCCTAAACTTTGTTTGATGTATATAACAGTAAGATGGCTTAGCATTAAAGCACGGATAAGTTCTTCTTCGCTCTTTCCGTTCTCTTCGGCAAAGACAACGACAGGGAGTGTAGCGGATATCCCCTGATTACCACTGCCGGAATTACTCATGACAGGAATCATTGCACCCGCCATCCGGGCGTCGCAAGCAGCTGATGTATAAGAGAGAATATGAGAAAATACGCTGTCACCCATCACTTTATGTTCGTAAGTTCCTCGAAGCATTTTACCTAGAGAATGTCCGTAGTTACCTTTAAAGGCTTGCTCGGCAGCAGCTTTATTCAAACGGGCTGTATCAAGGATAAAACGGATCTCATCCAGCGGAGCAGTCAGTGCAAAGTCATAGACTTTACGCAAGTTTAATTCGAGCGAAGCATCTTCCTCTTCCTCGCTGACTGTATGTTGCTTGTCGAGCAATATCTGTTCACCCTTGGCTATATATATAAAGGTGGTATGTCCACCGGCAATGATAGCTTTAGCTGTTTTATCTCCCGCTTTACAGTTCACCTCGATATAAAGCTTTTCCGTAATATCTTCTTTCAGAGAAATACAAATCCGTTTTTCTGCAATAAACAGTTTTCCCTGCTCCACCGCTTCCGGCGTACAGTCCCTCAATACTTCCAACTGGTAGTCTGATTTGCCAATCAACGCACCTAAAGCTACAGCTATGGGAAGCCCTACCATACCCGTCCCCGGGATTCCGACTCCCATGGCATTCTTTAATATATTAGCACTTAACAAGACGTCTATCTTCTCCGGTTTCACTCCCAGCGTTTCAGCAGCCTTAGCTACACAAAGCGCTACTGCGATAGGTTCCGTACATCCAATAGCCGGAATGACTTCTTTCTTAATCAATTCTATAATTTGCCTTCTTTCTGATTCAGTCATGGACTTATAAGTTTTAGTTCCACAAAAATAGGAAATTCTTTCTTTTCCAGCATTCTATAATGAACAAATAAAATCTCATATTGTTATAAAACCTTCCATATACCAAACTTTAACAGAAAGAATTGATAGAAAAATGAAAGCAAAACACGTGATTCTCTATTTGCTGCTGGCTATTGTTTCCTCTTCTTGTATCCGCGAAGAAGCTCTCAATGCAGAAGCAGACATATTAAGTTGCATACTACCGGGAGTAGCCATGACAACCAGTCCTATTATTAACAATAATTCCATCACTATCTTCGTCGGTCCGGGAACTGATATTTCAGAACTTACACCTGAATTTACATTGACTCCGGGAGCTACAATTAGTCCCCTTAGCGGTACGGAGCGAAATTTCAATACTCCACAAGAATATACTGTTACAGCCGCCGATGGTGTTTGGAAGAAAACGTATATCGTATCGGTTATCGACACCGAACTTGCCACGAACTATAATTTCGAAGATACGCTTGGCGGAAAGAAGTACTACATATTTGTAGAACGCGAAGGAGATAAAGTCGTTATGGAATGGGCCAGCGGAAATGCGGGCTATGCCATGACCGGTGTAGCTAAAACAGCTGATGATTATCCTACTTTCCAAATAACGGACGGAAAAGCCGGCAAATGCCTTTCTTTAGTGACACGCAGTACCGGATTCTTCGGACAGTTAGCAGGAATGCCCATTGCGGCAGGAAATCTGTTTATCGGTTCCTTCGATGTAAACAATGCGATGAGTAATCCGCTTAAAGCAACTAAATTCGGTCTTCCTTTCCGGCATGTACCTACTTATCTGGCAGGTTATTATAAATATAAAGCAGGAGATCAGTTTACAGAAGGAGGCAAACCTGTAAATGGGAAACGGGATATCTGTGACATATATGCCATCATGTACGAAACCAGTGAATCTGTTCCAACTCTTGATGGGACGAACGCGTTTACCAGCCCAAATCTAATTTCAACAGCACGGATTGATAATGCCAAAGAAACAAATGAATGGACTTACTTTAAGCTTCCTTTCACCACTCTCCCCGGCAAATTCATAGATAAGGAAAAGCTAAGGGATGGAAAATATAATATAGCCATAGTGTTCACCTCAAGTCTGGAAGGAGATCATTTTAACGGAGCAATCGGAAGTACGTTGCTCATTGATGAGGCCGAGTTAATCTATCACTCGGAAAATTAGTAAAACTAAATAACTTTATAACAACAAGAACGATGAAAATCTATCCGTATATATTCAGCTTACTAACCTGTATAGGAATAGCCCTCCCCGGCTATGCACAGGTTGATCGAAATGAAACACTGATCCGTTCCGCCCTTCACGGACTGGAATATGAGATAAAAGCAGGTTTCAGCATTGGCGGCACAGCCCCGCTTCCTCTTCCGGTGGAAATCCGTTCCATTGACGGATATAACCCGACATTAGCTATCAGTATAGGAGGTGAAGTGACCAAATGGATTGCCGTTCAGAACAAGCTCGGAATTATAGTCGGATTGCGGCTTGAAAACAAAGCAATGACTACCGAAGCCACTGTGAAGAATTATAATATGGAGATTCTCGGGCAAGGAGGTGAAAGAATCAGTGGAGTATGGACAGGCGGAGTAAAAACCAAAGTACATACCGCCGGACTGACAATACCTCTAATGGCTACCTACAAACTAACCAACCGGTGGAACATCAAAGCCGGGCCTTATTTCTCCTATCTGCTTTCAAGAGAATTTTCAGGTCACGTATACGAAGGATATTTGCGGGAAGATAATCCCACCGGTCCGAAAGTAGAGTTTACCGACGGCAAAATTGCAACATACGATTTCTCGGACGATTTGAGACATTTCCAATGGGGACTACAAGTAGGAGCCGGATGGCGAGCCTTCAAACACCTCAATGTGTACGCCGATCTTACCTGGGGATTGAATGATATATTTAAAAACGATTTTAATACGATCACTTTTGCCATGTACCCCATCTACTTGAATATAGGTTTCGGGTATGCTTTTTAAGTCCCACTAGGCTCTGCCACCTGCTTCACTCCGAAGTAGGTTACTTTCACCGTCTGTTGCAATGCAGGCACTTTCACATTAATAGTCATGTCTGCATTTCCATCTTCTACAGTTCCCGTAACTGTCACAGGGCAAGTACCCAAAGAGGCGGCATCTCCTTCAAACGTAAGGTCTTGCTGTCCGGTGAATGTAGACACACCTTCCCCCTTCTTCACTTCACATTTATCAATGACAATATCTCCAAACTTTAGTATCTGCTGATTGATGAACAATTCAAAATCCTTCAGTTCAATCTTCACTTCCGTATTGCTGACCTGCGAGAGCGTGATAAACTTCTCTATTCCGTCGCCGATGACAATTTCCTGGTCAGAACCATCCGGTATCATGGATATATCCAGATTTCCCCAATACGTTCCGATTACATCCGGAGCCGTTATCACAGCTTCCTCTTCGGGAGGATTCTCGTTATTCTTGTTATCACTGTTGTCATCGTCACTGCTACAAGCAGCAAAGAAAGTTAGAGCACATACCAATGCCAATAAATACAATAGATTCTTTTTCATACGTCTTTGGTTTAGTTATTACAATAAATTCGTCCTTTATAAACTAAAAAGAAGAAAAAAGGTTCAATATGCTTCCTTTTTCGAAGTTATTTCGAGTTCGCAACTTTCTTACCGAAAACTTTGTTATATTTGCATATAGTAATTTTAAAAAAGCCACAACTATGTTTAATTCATTTGGCAATATCTTTCGACTCACAAGTTTCGGTGAGTCTCATGGAAAAGGAATTGGAGGAGTGATTGACGGATTCCCATCAGGAATTACCATCGACGAAGAATTTGTACAACAAGAACTAAATCGCCGTCGTCCGGGACAATCAATCCTTACCACCCCACGCAAAGAAGCTGATAAAGTAGAGTTTCTTTCAGGTATTTTTGAGGGGAAATCAACCGGGTGTCCTATCGGTTTTATCGTTTGGAATGAAAACCAACACCCCAATGACTACAACAATCTGAAAAATGTATATCGTCCTTCACACGCTGATTACACATACACGGTGAAGTATGGAATCCGTGACCATCGTGGCGGCGGACGTTCCTCTGCACGCGAAACGATTTCGCGCGTTGTAGCCGGTGCATTGGCTAAGCTGGCACTCCGCCAACTGGGAGTCAACATCACTGCCTATACCTCGCAGGTAGGTCCTATCAAGCTTGAGGGTACTTACTCGGACTATAATTTCGACCTGATAGAAACCAACGATGTACGTTGTCCGGACCCTGAAAAAGCAAAAGAAATGGCAGACCTTATCTATAAGGTAAAAGGTGAAGGCGATACCATCGGAGGTACACTGACCTGTGTCATTAAGGGATGCCCCATCGGATTGGGACAACCTGTTTTCGGTAAACTTCATGCTGCCTTGGGTAACGCCATGTTAAGCATCAACGCTGCCAAAGCATTCGAATACGGCGAAGGATTCAAGGGATTGAAAATGAAAGGTTCCGAACAGAACGATGTTTTCTATAACAATAACGGACGGATCGAGACGCACACCAATCACTCCGGAGGTATTCAGGGAGGATTGAGTAATGGTCAGGATATTTATTTCCGTGTAGTGTTCAAACCGATTGCCACGCTGCTGATGGAACAGGAAACTGTCAACATTGATGGCGTCGACACCACTCTGAAAGCACGCGGACGTCATGACGCTTGCGTATTACCTCGTGCCGTACCTATCGTAGAAGCAATGGCCGCCATGACTATACTCGATTATTACTTACTGGATAAAACGACGCAACTCTAATGAACGAGATTCAGAAATACATAGCGGCACACGAACCTAAGATGATGGATGACTTGTTCAGCCTCATCCGCATCCCCAGCATCAGTGCTTTGCCGGAGCACCACGACGATATGCTGGCTTGTGCGGAACGCTGGGCACAGCTGTTATTGGAAGCAGGTGTGGACGAAGCATTGGTAATGCCCTCACAGGGCAATCCGGTTGTTTTCGCTCAAAAGATCGTAGACCCGGATGCAAAGACTGTATTAATCTACGCTCATTACGATGTGATGCCGGCCGAACCATTGGAACTCTGGAAAAGCGAACCGTTTGAACCGGAAATACGTGACGGACATATCTGGGCACGTGGAGCGGATGATGACAAAGGACAATCGTTTATTCAGGTGAAAGCTTTCGAATATCTCGTCAAAAACGGATTACTAAAAAATAATGTGAAGTTCATCTTCGAGGGTGAAGAAGAAATAGGTTCGCCCAGCTTGGAAGCTTTCTGCGAAGAACATAAAGAATTGCTGAAAGCAGACGTTATTCTAGTGTCGGATACGAGTATGCTAGGAGCCGAACTTCCCTCATTGACTACTGGTCTGCGCGGGCTGGCTTATTGGGAAATAGAAGTGACGGGACCGAATCGTGACTTGCATTCCGGACATTTCGGAGGTGCGGTAGCCAATCCGATCAACGTGCTTTGCCAGATTATCAGCAAAGTAACGGATGCCGACGGACGTATCACTGTTCCCGGATTCTACGATGATGTGGAAGAAGTGCCGCAAGCCGAACGGGAAATGATAGCCCATATTCCCTTTGACGAAAAGAAATACAAAGAAGCAATCGGTGTAAAAGAGCTTTTCGGAGAAAAAGGATATAGCACATTGGAACGTAACAGTTGCCGTCCGTCTTTTGACGTATGTGGCATTTGGGGCGGATATACAGGAGAAGGTTCTAAAACCGTACTGCCTTCAAAGGCTTATGCTAAAGTCTCTTGCCGGTTAGTGCCGCATCAGGATCACCATAAGATTTCGCAAATGTTCGCAGATTATATTCTTAGTATCGCTCCTGATACAGTACAGGTGAAAGTGACTCCCATGCACGGAGGACAAGGATATGTGTGCCCGATTTCACTTCCTGCCTATCAGGCAGCAGAGAAAGGTTTCGAAATCGCTTTCGGGAAAAAGCCGTTGGCGGTACGCCGTGGCGGAAGTATCCCCATCATCTCTACTTTCGAACAGGTATTGGGAATCAAAACCGTATTGATGGGATTTGGACTCGAATCGAATGCGATTCATTCTCCAAATGAGAATTGCTCATTGGAGATCTTCCGGAAAGGGATAGAGGCAGTCATAGAGTTTCATCAGGAATATGCCAGACGATAAAGCGGATAAATAACAATCAAGTTATAAACGATACATATAAAAGAATGGTGGACAAGCTTGATTACAAGCATTTGTCCACCACTCTTTTATATATCTATCACACTGACAAATTACATGACCGGAGTCTCGAAAAGGAAGGTAAATGATTGGCTGTCTTTCAAATCCTTCACTGCATCACCTGCATAAATTTCGCCCTTTGTCAGAGACAGTTTCTTAATACCGGCTTTCGGACTAAAATCAATTTTCTTCAAATCCAGCCAAAACAAATTCGGAGTCAGGGTAGATTCGAAATAATATACCTTATTCTTCTGATCGGATACGGAACGCCAACGGGTAGAAGATATATAAGGCTTCTCCGGTGTATTAATACCAAATGGCACGGAAACATTACGCATCACACTCAATACGCTGGGAACTGCAATCTTTGCATCCGCAATCTGCGGAATGGCATGAATGTAAAATGAAGCCCGTACAAAACGGTCGCTTGCCCGGTTAGTTCCCGGCAACATCTGCAAGCCACCGATTTCTTTCCAGTAATCATTAATGGCCAACTGATATTCATATCGAGGAGAATTTGTCATTACCCGGTATTCTTTTCCTTCGTGAATGCTCAATTTCCCATCCAGATATTCCAATACGGCCGTATTGCCTGTTTCATCAGTGATAGCCAGATGCAAGGTAGACTCCGGTCCTCCATTCGGCATACGGGGAGCATCAATGCGGAAAGTCTCCTTTTTCAATTCATCCACCGCTTCGCGTACTGTGGCAAAGTTATCAAGCACATACTGTGTCCAAATGCTGATGCCCATTGCCGGACGGGTATCACCGGGAAGAGAATAAATGGATTCCGGCAAGAAAAGCAGGCTAGCTACTAATCCTTTCTCGTTCATTCCGTCACAAGTACCTATATCATATCCTGTAGCAATCACACTTCCATATTTGGAAGTCCAGTTCACTGTTTTTTCCTTATTATGTCCCATACGTTGGATGCCACGCGGAAATACATAGATATTCGTCATGATATCTTCTTTCCAGTCCATTGTACGTCCCGTTACCACCATCTGGTCAGGGCCTATATACACCGCACGCGTACATGCTTCTACAGGCTGTATACTCATCAAAGAGACGGTAGCCAACACCAATGCAACTCCTGCTAATTTTTTCTTCATATTCATTCTATTTAAATAATTGATCTTCTTATTTATAATAAGAACAAATGCACCACAATTATTCCTCAAAAGAAAGATGATTTTAATGAAAAAAAGGCATTTATTCAATGCAGGAAGAAATTTTAGGTTTTCAACGTAAAGGGTTACGCCAGTTTATAAAGTTCATATCCTCCCAATGCCAGTACATAGGGCAGATTAAGAATAACGTCGGCATCCTTCTCCACCTCTTCGGGGTACTTTTGCAACAATTCGTTGAAAGGCATAATGAGAGGGTGTTGCAAGAAAACTTTATCTTTCACCTCGGCACGTCTCCAGCCAGCCACCGTACGCTCGGCATTCCATCGGTATTTCTCCATGCGCACCAACAGATACAAAACTTGAGACGGTAGATTCTCATTGAACATAGATACGGATATACGCGCCGGCGAACGGTCGCTCCGCTTAATACCGTAGCCTAACGTGCGACAAAACACACTATAGGCATCCAGTTGATAGCGGTTAGCCCAACGTAACGGCTCGCTCAATTTATTCCACAGATAGTGTGCCTGGTGATTCATCAAAATGAAGTCGGCAGAGTGGCTGCTATAAGATTCATACATCTTCTTCAACACCTCTTTCTGCTTGAGGCTTTCATCCGTATAGCAACAATCGTAGAGGTAATTCACATACAAAGCGAGTTTATCCTGCAAGATGTTTTTCTTCATCCCCCTATCTACCATGCCGAACACCTTGACATAACGATAACGCCCTTGCTCATCATCCACTATCGACGACAAATCGTTATTGAAATCCTGACGGATAAGTACACGACATTGATGCTGATAAACCTCATGCGGTAAATTGAGTCCTAATGAGAGACTCAAATCGGGATCATGCACACAAATAGCCACTGTAAGCATACAGTGTTTATTTTGTGCCCATTGTTGTAGACGGGTGCGCATAGCAGTACTACAAATGTCGTCATGGCAATATTCTACCTCAATATCGTCTATCTGACTCTCGATATAAGGAAATTGAGCTTTGAAGTAGTCTTTCTGTGACTCCATCTCTCGATCTACTAAAGTGATGCGGGTACGTATGCGTTCATCTGCCGGCAGACGGTCATCGTAATTGGCATAATGGCAGATACGTAGTGCTTCAAGCAACAGCGAGCGTCCCATCCGGTTGAATCCCACAATAACCAGATGCACATAGTCTTGACTAATAGCACTCCAGCTTCCATCAGGTTGTTGCGTTATGCTTATGGGGCGATAGTCTAGCGGATCATAATATCTTTCACTATCGGCAGCATAGAGACTCCATAGTTGCCGGGCCAGATTCTCGTGGAGGTTAAAGGGACGGAAAAAGATATTAGGTTTCCCCTCAATGCAAAACACCTCCGGCGGCAGATTCATTTTCTGTATGTTAGAGTACGAAGGGATGCTGTCGAACTGCACATATACAGGCATCACCTTGCCATCGGGGCATTTGCCACGCAAAGCACTCACCAAATGCACAATCGCTATATTTTTAGCATCGCGTCCGCAACGTTCTTCATCACCCAATACATACACTTCACTCGCGCTCACTATGTTCAACCGCTGAAGTTCTTCGATCGACTCAATGTTGCCAAAGTAAACAAGCACCTGCCGCTCTATTTCGATGGGCAAGGCAGACTGTATGCGATGGCGCACCGTTGCTGCCTCTATACCGCTCATCAGCAAGATACGTGCCGAAGGACATTCGTTATATAGTTCGCGTATCATATTGATAGATAGTTCATTGAAGCCTATCAATACATAGTGTTGAGTTATGTTGCGGTAAGTCATTCGCCCCGTGTTTACCACATCCACACGCCGCTCTATAATGTTGGAAATGGTAGAGATGAGCACACCGCCCAATAAAATGGATCCCGAAAAGCTAACAATTCCCAGCAATAGCCTGCTGGACCAAGCTGTCTCGTTCATTTGGTTACCAGGATCCACAAAGTTGTTGTACACCACCCAGAGCCTTTCGCCCCATTCCTCATGTCCATAAAATTGGATAGAGAAGAACATCACGATGATAAAGAAGATAGCCAGCACCGTAGCAATAGTAACGAGTAACAGGGTGAGCTGCGACTTGATACCCCCCGAAATGGTGCGATCCATATACTCTTGTGAGAATATCTTCTTGTAGTAGTTTATAAAACGGTTCATGCTTATAACTTATTGATGGCAAAACATACAGGTTCTGCCCATATTGTGTACATTTCGAGCTATTTGTCCTGATAATCGTATCATATCATGCACCAATACCATATAATCCGTATCAATGGGTTTTGGTTGACAGTCGTGTTTCATAAATAGAACATTTAGAGTTGTGTACAAATATAGTATTTTTCAACAAACCAGGTAGCTTTTCACTTAACTATTTTCAGCAGTGTACTTTACCTTGTCATCGTATGGCAGCATATAAAATGAAATTCACCAGTGCAAGAAGACATTAATCACAAGATAACAGCTATGGAACGAAATAAAATTCGTATAAAGATCGAGTAAGATATTCTACTTCCATAAAGTAATATCTCCATAACCTTTATTGTATTTAAGATTATTCAATGCATAGATTTAAGATTTTCTATGCAGAAAACTAGAATCTTTTATGCACTCGAGTAGTTGTCACGTTACAACGGGACAATGGTCACCTTATAGAATGACTAATGTCACTTTATAAGGTGATATTAGTCATTCTATAAGGTGACCATCTATCTCTGAAAGGATGAAACCACTAAAGATACAAAATAAATCAGTAAAAAGCAATAGTAAGGCAGGAAATTTGTCTGGACTGCAAACACACTTAATTTGTTTCAATGCAGCATAATAAAGAGGCCGCATTCATATAATGCAGATTAAATCTAACCTGTTAATTGCAGAACCTCCATCTCTCACTCTCTTCGTGATATGACGGTCTTTTTACTCCCAATTATCTTACCCCTTTTATATTAGAAATTTTTCCGGAAAGTACATCCATTTCTCCATTCCGAACATCCGTAAGCAGTTTTTCCTTTAATAATAGTTCCCTTACCACAAAGCGGACATGGCTGACCTACAAACGTATCTACATCACCTGCAGCAGAAGGAGTTGAAGCAGGAGTAGTAACCGGAGCCGGAGAAGGTGCCGAATTAGAACTTACTTCGTTTGCCGCTTTTCCTGTTTTTGGTTTCTTTTCTTTCGGTGCACTTGATTTACGTTCGCGCTTTTTAGTTTCTTTCTTTTCTTTCTCTTCGGCTTTTGCAGCTACTGCATCCTGAATAGTAATGCGTCGGTTTGTGTTATCAGAAAGTACACTCATCACTATTTCCGAAACCATCTGTTTCAGTTCTTCAAGAAACTGGCGGGCATCGTATGTCTTCTTTTCAATTTCGCGCAACTTCTTTTCCCAAATACCAGTCAGTTCTGCCGATTTCAATAATTCTTCGTGAATGAGCTGCACCAACTCCACTCCTGTCGGGGTGGCAATCAGGTTCTTTCTTTCTTTACGAATATAGTTCCGTTTGAATAATGTCTCAATAATGGCAGCACGGGTAGACGGCCGACCAATACCATTCTCTTTCAAGGCATCACGAAGTTCATCATTGTCCACCAGTTTTCCGGCTGTCTCCATTGCACGAAGCAAAGTTGCTTCGGTATAAGGTCTGGGCGGCTGCGTCCATTTTTCATTCAGGTCGGGAATGTGAGGACCACTTTCTCCTTTTACAAAAGCAGGAAGTACATTTTCATCCTCTTCCTCTTTTTCTTCGGTAGGTTCTTTTACATCTTTGGCAAATACAACACGCCATCCCGGTTCCAGGATTTGTTTTCCGGTTACCCGGAATTCTATCTTATCCACTTCGCCCATGACTGTAGTAGTAGAAATCTTACAGTCCGGATAGAATACGGCTATAAAACGACGGGCTATCAAGTCATAGACACGACGTTCCATATCCGTCAGGTTTTGAGCATAGACTCCGGTCGGGATAATGGCGTGGTGATCCGTTACTTTCGAGTTGTCAAATACCTTTTTTGATTTAGGAAGTGTAGTGCCGGCTAACGGAGCTGTCAAGACTTCGTAATCACGAAGTCCTTTCAGGATAGCGGGACATTTCGGATAAATATCATCACTCAAAAAAGTAGTATCGACACGCGGATAGGTAGCTACCTTCTTCTCATAAAGAGACTGGATCAGTTTCAGCGTTTCATCAGCTGAATAAGCGAATTTCTTGTTGCACTCTACCTGAAGAGAAGTCAAGTCGAACAAACGTGGGGCGAACTCTCTCCCGTCTTTCTTGCCAACACTAGTGACTACAAACGGAAGATCCTTTATACGTTCTACCAATGCCTCACCTTCTTCCCGGTTAGCAATAGGGTCGATACCCGGATTATCTATTTTCTTTTTTCCACCGTTCTTTTCTTCTTCCGCAGCTATTTCTTCATCACTTTTGCGAATAAGTGCGGAAAAAGTAGTATCCCGATAGTTGGTTTTCAGTTCCCAATATTGCTTGGGTTCGAAATTGGCTATTTCCAACTGGCGGTTGACAATCAGTGCCAAGGTCGGTGTCTGCACACGACCAATGGAAAGCACCTGTTTATTTTGACCGTATTTAATGGTATAAAGACGGGTGGCGTTCATTCCCAATAGCCAGTCACCCATCGCACGGGAAAGTCCGGCTTCATAGAGTGATTGAAAATCAGTCTGATCTTTCAGCTTCGCAAACCCTTCCCGGATAGCTTCTTCTGTTAATGAAGAAATCCACAGCCGTTTCACCGGACAGCGTGCACCTGCTTTCTGCATCACCCAACGCTGAATCAATTCTCCTTCTTGCCCGGCATCACCGCAGTTGATAATTTCATCTGCGTTCTGCATCAGTCCCTCGATAATGTGGAATTGTTTTTCGTATGTAGGATTCTCTATCAGCTTGATGCCGAAACGTGGAGGAATCATTGGCAGACTACCTAAATTCCACGATTTCCAGTTAGGCGTGTATTCATGCGGTTCTTTCAGGGTACAAAGATGCCCGAATGTCCAGGTCACCTGGTATCCGTTTCCTTCTATATATCCTTCTTTTCTGGTATGAGCGCCGAGTACTTCGGCTATATCGCGTGCTACTGATGGCTTTTCGGCTATGCAAACTATCATTTTTTTCTCTTCTTGTTTTTACACTAACAGTTTACAAAGTTACACGATTATTTCTCATTGACCGCATGAAGAGAGAAAAAAGTCCATAAAGTCATAGATCGGAGAAAGAATGATAACTTCAACTAAATAGTTTTCAAGATGTACCACTTTCTCCTTTTTTATACCACTCCATTTGATGTTTGATAAGCTATATAATGAAGCTGCACAGTTCTACACACGATATGTGCATAGCTCTGTGCAGCCTCTCTATAACGTTTCTATTTTAAACCGGAGAAATCACAGAAAAGAGGATAATGTGTAGAAGCAACGGTCACATCTACTCCCGATAGACTTTCTATCACATCAGTCTGCGTCACGTTTACGTTGTGACTCTTCAAAGACACGATAAAGTCAAGGCGACGTTTCTTACCACTGACTTCGGTAGACTTATCAGCACTAAGAAGATTCCAGTTACTCTTCACCATTTGGAAAAACTCGCTTTCCAAGTCGCCCTCATTGAAGTATCCTAACAGGAATGCAGGTTTATTATAGGCGGACAGTTTCGTTTCTAACGTTTGAAGGGCCTCTATACGCTTTGCCATATCCGTATCGAAATTGGTACTGGCTACTACAAACTTTTCATATTCCACTACCATGGCTGCACGCATCTCGCTCTTTCCCGCCATTTGGTATCTGTCTACACTTACAGGTTCTTCTTTTGTCAGTATACCAACACCGAATTCACCGCCTTTATAATCAATGGCTTTAGCAAAGTAATCATGCATATTCGTTTTCTGTGCCAGTACGTTCAACTGGTCGATACCTTCCGAACGTTCCGTTTCCTTATCCAGTCCCTGCAAGCAGACAATATCCGCATTCATTTTGGCGATAATACGTCCTGTCCGGTCGTAATCAATCACGCCATCTGTGCCTTTACAATAGGTCAGGAAATAGTTACCTATGCGCAGGTCACCTTCTGCCTTCGGATATTCTTCAAGTCCGGCCGGCTTCTTAAAATCACAATAAAGTGGATAATGGTCGGAAGTTATTGCTACGTTGACACCATCCAGGTTGTATATTACATTCGATTTTACCACAGTGGTAGGTGGAGTTTTCAAAGTAACAACAAAATCAATCCGTTTGGTAGCCTGTCCGGTAGGAAAAGTGTTTTCTGTAGAACTGACAACCTCCCATTCTTTCTTCAGTTCCGTAAAGAATGTGCCATTCATCAAGTCCTCGTTAAAGTCACCAGCCATATAAACCACTTTATTATATGTTTTGGCAAGGTCTGTGAGCTGTTTTGCAGATTCAACTCTATTATTCTCTTCCAAAGCCAAGTGGGTGGAGATAACTACATAGTTCTCAAATTCAGCTATGGCAGCAGAACGGAGTTCGGCACCGGGAAGGGGATAAGTCTTCGTGCTGATCGGCGTCCCTTTGAACAAAAGACCGTTACCGTATTCACCACCCTGATAAGCGATTGACTTACTAAAATAGTGGTTCATGCCTGTTTTATCCGCCAAGGTTTTCAGTTGGTCGACTTTATTACTACGGGTAGTCATGTAGTCCACTTCCTGCAGGCAAACGACATCGGGTTCCATTCCGTTGATAACAGCGGCTGTCCTGTCATAATTAATCACGTCATCGTTACCGGCACAATGCCTTATATTAAAGGTCAACACTCTAAGGTTCCCCTCCCCTTTCGGATAAGTATAGGAAACTTCCTGTTTACCGTAAGGTATCATATTATCGAATTTAGAGTTGTCCATGTCGT
Source organism: Bacteroides sp. L008 (assembly GCF_040812255.1). Classification (NCBI taxonomy): domain Bacteria; kingdom Pseudomonadati; phylum Bacteroidota; class Bacteroidia; order Bacteroidales; family Bacteroidaceae; genus Bacteroides; species Bacteroides sp. L008. The sequence continues at coordinate 2,817,144 of NZ_JBFNXO010000001.1, forward strand.
CGGCACAGGACAAGTTGGCAAACACGGTTGCCAAAAGACATATATAAGAAATCATATTTTTCATAAGAATTTATATTTCTGAATCTAATTAATTAAAGTTCAATCCGTCATTCCAACCGGGATTCTGTGTTATCACACCATTGGACAAAGTACGTTCGCTGATAGGAACAGGGTACAAATAATCTCTGTCTTCATTCCATTTCTTGGTAATCAGACTATGACAGATGATATAACCACTTTCACCATTCGACAAGCGAATCTGCTCGCCAATCTCTAAATATAAAGGTACATTTCCGGCAGGTTTTGTTCCTACGTAGAAACAGACATCATCCGTACCGTCTTTATCTAAATCGTAAGTACCGGGCCCGGGAACATAGATTCCCAGCAGATCGTTCTCAAATAGTTTACCTTCTTTCCAACGCATGATGTCGTAATAACGGAAACCCTCCATTGCCAGTTCTATGGTTCGTTCGCGACGGATTTCAAGGATTACTCCCTGATTGGCTCCTTTCACATTCGGATAACCTGTGGCAGCACTCATCAAATACGGGTCGGGTTTTGAATTTGCCAGTTCCATATCCAGGTTAGTCATTCCTACCCTGTCTCTAAGTAATTTAATAGATTTATTGATGTCAGCTTGCTTCAAAGTGCCCAGTTCGGCTTTTGCTTCTGCAAAATTCAGATACACCTCTGCCGTGCGGAACAGGGGAATATCGTTGCACGATTTATTATATTCATCGTAGTTAGCCGTCATCGAATATTTTATCAGGTGATATCCGGTCATGGTATAAGCCAGGTTCGGGGCTTCTTTCTTTGTACTTCCAATTCTCGTATATCCAGGGGTACGGATGGTTTGTGCCAGTCGTGGATCCCGATTCTGACATTCCTGATCGAATGTCATCGTTTCATAACCGGCTTTATCCGTGAAACGGCTTCCGTCCGCCATCAGATAAGAATTCACTATCTTCTTGTTCATTCCCGGACGTCCCATTGTGGTGGAGTTCTCATAATTCTGCACATTATGAAGCACAGAAAGAGAAGCTTCATAGTCACGGCCGAAAATCACTTCATCCGCTTGTAGATTTATGGAAGCGAATAAATCCCTGTAAGGTGTGCTGCCCGATTTATAGAGTGTATATCCGCTTTCGTTCATAAAGGTTTCAGAAGCCGAGACACAGGCATTCAGGTATTTTTCATAATCCTCCAGTCCATGATATTTGCGGAAAGTACCCTCAAACAGGCAGACACGGGATTTCAGGGCCAATGCCGTCCACCGGGTCAGTACATACGCATTCTTCGTTTTCGGAAGATTGGCTATCGCAAAATCCAGGTCCTCCAGCATTTTCTGCATGACAAATTCACGTGAGTCACGGGCTTTATACAATTCGGGATCATCCGAGTCGAGTGCTTTGTCATACCAGGGAATATCGCCGTATCTCTTCACCTTCTCAAAGTAGAAATAAGCTCTGAAAAAACGGGCAACACCATCGTAACGGTTACGGGCATTCACTTCCGTGCAGTTATGGGAATACTGCAGATAGAAATTAATATCGCGAAGTGCCGTAAAATTCCAACCGTTTCCTTCATCGGGTATGATGCGCTGTCCGGACATTTCGAGCATCAAGTCGGACTTGACAATCAAATCGGACGACTCGGAATAAATATCGACAGCGGACGGAACCAGATTGTTATAAAACTGATTCGTAAATAATCGCAACTCATCTTCAGTCTTGAAATATACATCCGGATACAGGCGGTCTTTTGGTGTCTTATCCAACCAATCGTCGCAAGACACGAAAGATATCGCCAATGCGAACAACCAAGATACTATATAAACAGGTTTCATAATTCAAATATTAGTTAGTTTAAAAAGTTACGTTCACTCCAAAAGAATAGGTCTTTGACCAAGGGTACAACTTTGCGTTACCATTTGCCGATTGGATGGAATTTTCTGCCGATGCTTGTTCCGGATCAATGTAGTCGCTCTTTAGCGGAGAGAAGGTAAACAGATTCTCACCACTGAAATAGATATGCAGGCGCTCTATCTTTACCTTCTTCGTCCATACGGCGGGAATCGTATAGCCTACTGTGATATTCTTCACTCTGCAATAAGCCAGATTCTGCAAATAACGATCATTCACCACTCCCAAAGAACGGTTGTTGCCGAGGGCAAGATACCCTATCGGGCGCGGGAAATAGGCATCGGGATTTTCCGGACTCCATACCTGACTCAAGAAATCGCGTGGAATGAACGATGAATACGGACGAGCGTATGGTCCCCAAAAGAATACAGAATTAGTGCCCGGATACCAGTCTTGATGTCCTACTCCCTGAAGATAGATGGAGAAGTCGAATCCATACCAGTCGAAACCACCTTGAATACTGTATGTATAGCGCGGTAATGAGTTTCCGATTATTTTGCGGTCGCCCGGATCATCTGCCGTGTTCGAGCCGGAAGATATTGTATGGTCGCCATCCAAATCAACAAATTTCATATCACCGGCGTGAAGTCCCGGATTCACCTGCGCTGTATTGATAACGAAGTTGACTGCTGTTTGGTCGACATTATAGTTTGCCGCTTCTTCGTCTGTTCTGAAAAGTCCGTCCACTACATATCCCCAGATATCTCCCAATTTCTGACCTACATAATAATCACTCAATATCTTGGAAGGATTATCGAATTTGGTTATTTTCGATGTATTATCTGCCAAACCTACGGACAGGTTATAACGGAAAGGTTTGTTTGCCAGTTTGAAAGCATCATTCCAAGTCAGCATCAATTCCCAGCCTTTGGTACACAAGTTGGCTGCATTTTGCTTGGGCTCGTTGGCTCCATAAGCACCGGGAAGTTTTTTACCGGAAGTTTGCATACCTTTAGTATCACGAACATAGGCATCGGCAGTCAGGTTCAGGCGGTTGTTCAGGAATCCGAGATCCAGTCCTACGTTCCAAGTCGAAACGGTTTCCCAGGTCAGGTCAGCGGAGTTCGGGTCGGAGACACTTGCATAAGAGCCTTTCTTCTGATCGCCAAAGATATAATTCATTGTACCGTTGGTATTAATGGTTTGGATATAATCGTAATATCCTACCTGCTGATTTCCTAACGAACCGTATGAGAGACGCAATTTCACATTATCAATATTCTTCTTTAAATTCCCGAAAAACGGTTCTTCACTTATTCTCCATCCTACGGAAGCCGAGGGGAAGAAACCGAAACGGTGTCCGCTTCTGAAACGTGAACTTCCGTCATAACGTCCGCTTGTCTCAAATAGGTAACGACCTCCTTTATAGGAGTAATTAAGACGATAAAATGCTCCCAAAAGCGCATATTCATTCTGTCCGCCGGACATAGTCATCGCATCTCCGACTGCCAGATTTAAGTCATTCAAGTCATCGGAGAGCAAACCCTGGCGGGAGACTTTGATATCTTTCAGACGCTTGGTTTCATAATTGTAACCTGCCATGATTTTTATCTGATGGTCGGCAATATCCAGCATATAATCACCATAAACATTGAAAGCCTGATACCAATGATTGGTCTGTGTTTCCTTCAACTGATTCACACCGCTTCCGGTAGTCAGATAGGATATCTCACCCGGATATTTGGAATATGGTACATTTACTGTTCTGTTCATGGTCTGATAGTTATAGTGCAGGTAGCTGTAGTTTGCACGGACATTCAGGTTCTTCATTACATTGAAACTTGCTTCGAAAGTCGTGGAAAACTCATACCGCTGGTCTTCATTCTTATGTTTTCCATAAGCAAGGATAGCTCCCATGCCATCCAAAATGGCAGAATTGCTCAACGAAGTCAGATACACTGCACTGCCATCCGGATTAATGGGTACAAAGCTCGCCAGTGCATGATTCACCGCAGTATTGAAGTTGTTATTAATACCCGATAATCCCGGATAAGAGTAACTATTATAATGGTACTTCGTGTTATTGCTGATTGTCAGTCGTGGAGTGATCTTTGCCGAGATTTTACTTCTGAAATTATATACCTTATATTTATCAGGATTCTGTCTGAAGATACCCGTTTGGTCAACTGTATTTCCTGATAAATAATAGTTCAACTTTTCATTTCCCCCACTGACACTGATATTGTGCTCCCACATCGGTCTGTTTTTACGATAAAGATAATTATACCAGTCGAAGTTACCGTAATAGACGTATGTATCTCTTCCGTCACGTTGGTCGGTAACCACCCAGGGACGTTCGGGATTCTCCGTTTTATCATTCCGGCGCAACCAAAGCTGGCGGTAGTCTTCTTCCGTATAGTTGGTATAAGGCTTTCCGTTATAATTGGTATAAAACAAGTCGTTGATACCTGCCGAGTAATATCCCCTGGTTTCAAAATCAGTAGAAGTCGTCTGATTGCTCCATGAATATCTTCCATCATACGAAACGGTAGTCTTACGGGCTGAACCTTCTTTGGTAGTCACGAGGATAACGCCATAAGAAGCACGAGCTCCGTAAATAGCGGCCGAAGATGCATCTTTTAATACGGAAATGGAAGCGATGTCATTTGGATTCAAGCGGTCGATATCCCCTTCTATTCCGTCAATCAGCACTAATGGCGATGCATTGCCACTGATAGAATTCACACCACGGATATTGATAGTTGCCGAAGCTCCCGGATACCCTGACCCAAAAGTTACATTCATATTGGGCACAGTCCCTTGCAACATCTGTGAGGCTCTCGGCACGGGTCTGTCTTCCATCGCTTTACTGTCTACTACTGCAACAGCTCCCGTCAGGTTTATTTTCTTTTGAGTACCGTAGCCTACCACCACCACTTCTTCCAGCGTAGCCGTATCTTCCCGGAGTATTACCCTCGAAGATTTCTGCAGGTCGGAGACTTTAATTTCTTTCTTCTCAAATCCGATATAGGACACAACGACTAGGGCATTGGCCGGAACCGAGGACAATGTAAATTCACCATCCAAATTCGTGATCGTTCCCATAGACTGTCCCATCACCTGTACACTGGCACCGATTACCGGGTCACCGTTCACATCGACCACTTTCCCCGTAACCCGATGTAAAGGCTGCGATGGGACGGCAGCAGTATTACGTTCTGTTTTCTTTGTGATGATAATCATCCGGTTTTGTAGTTTATACTCTACATCCTTATCCAAAACAGTAGCAAGCACATTATTAACAGTTGCCTGCTGAAAGGAAGCCGTTATCTTCTTGTTTTCATTAACCTCGTCCGTTTTATAGATAATGGAGTACTTCGTCTGCCGCTCAACTTCTTTCAATACCGCCTTCAGCGGCTCATCTTTAAAGACCTTTGTAACTGTCTGCGCCCGTAGTGACTGGACGCCCAAACACAACAGAATCAGGAGAAACAGTCTAAAAAATGAGTTTCTTCGGTCATTCATAATTTTATCAATTAAGTTGTTACAATTTAAAGTGATTTATACTTAAGGATATATATATTCGATTGTAGTATTTCTCTGAATCGCTTCTATAAGATAAAACAACTCATCATTCATCTGCCCAACCCCTATAAAAGCAAAAAAGCAGATTATTTCTGCTTTTTTGTATCGACTGGCTTTATTTATTCAGACCACTGGAATATCGGATAACCGTTCGTTCCTTTTTTCCAAAGATTCGGATTCCAGGCTACGATGATATTCCCCAGTTCTTCCGCTGACTTCGCCACTCCGTGAAAAGTTGTTCCCGTGGCTGATGATTCGTCTGATGCGGTAATCGTTTTTTCATTCACTTTGAGTACAATACTTTCGCAGGTATAACAATTCTCATAACTGCCTAATGAAGCAGAAACCCCTACAATGCGTCCTATGGTTGACGAAGCATCCACTCCGGTCAAGTTACTCCATGCTGCGCTGTTCTTGATAGCAATGTCACAACTTTTGTCAATTTGTCCCAAAATACCGCCTACGCCTCCTTTAGTTGCACTGACTGCTCCGTATGCATAGCAGTTCTCAATAAATCCGCCGACACCTACTTTCCGTCCGGCAATACCGCCTGCTTTTCCGCCACTTGCCGCCTGATCGCTGACCGTTGCATTTGAATAACAGTTCTTTATATAACTTTCCTGCCCATCATAGCTATTTGCCAATACACCGGCTATTCCACCTGCCGCACCAGAACCGATCACTTCACCGGTCGTATAGCAGTTCACAATTCTTCCTGTCTTATTTCCGTTACCTTTATCTTTAAGTCCGAGATAACCGGTAATAATTCCAATCCCCTGCCGAGCAGATGATACAGAAGCATTCACAAAGCCTACATTACGACAATCACCGCACAATACTCCGAAGAAACTCGGATAATCACCGGCAGAACATTTGAAGTTCTTAATGACATGGCTGTCTCCGTCAAAATCTATTTCATAAGGAAAATCACCGGAACCATTCAACGACTGCCAGTCATCAATGCCTGCCATATCAATATCAGCACCTAACTGGAAATAAACTTTCATTCCCGATTTCAACACACTACGCATATTTCTGATCTGCGTAGCATTCATTATCATATAAGGTTTGCTGTCCGTTCCGTTTCCTTTCTCGAACAAACCACCGGCACCGTCTCCATCACCATCACTATTTCCGTCATCCGTTTCCGTTTTTTCGAACGGAACACGAGTATATGAGTCCAAAGGATTAGGGTCAGAACACGAGATTGCAACAGATGCCATCATCAACAGCATCCCAAATCTGCCTATTTGAGTAATATTCATACCTGATTTCTTTACAATTAAACATTGAGTTCTTATCTTATATATATATCCTTTTCCTTATATTCTACTTTGATAGGTATGATTTCTTTCAGTGCGTCCATTACATCTACGATTGTCTCTTTATTACGCAACGAAACACGGAACTTCATATCTCCCAATTTCTCCGACTCTAACTGAATATGCACATCGTACTGACGTGAAAGTTTCTTCACCATCTCTCCTAACGTAATGTCATCATATTCAATCCTGTCTTCCGCCCACGCCATTGCCTGACGTGCATTTACCTTCTTTCCTTTCAACTGTCCTGTTGCCAAATCCAAAGAAATAGATTCTCCTGGAGACATCCGTATCTGATCTTCTTTATAATTCAACTCTACCGCTCCTTCCAGCAAGGTGGTTGTTATATAAGAATCGTCCGAATAGGCAGATACATTAAATTTCGTACCTTTTACCACCACATCATATTCATGCGTCTTTACCGTGAATTGCTTTCCATTCTGTTTAGTCACCTCAAAATACCCCTCCCCTTCCAGCTCTACCACTCGGTCGGCTGTATTAAAATAATTCGAATATCTCAATACGGAACCTGCATTCAGCCACACAACCGTACCATCCGAAAGCTGTATCTTACTCTTATCCCCCAACGGAGCTTCGCAAACAAAGAAAGTCTTTGGCGTAAACAAGTAAATAGCCTGTTGAATACCCAACGTAGTACCGACAATCAATGCTATAACGGCAGCGATACGGGCTATCTTCCATATACCAAGTTTCGACTTTCTCAATAACGGGACAATCGCTTCCTGCGTATACATCTTATGCTTCAAAGCTTCCCATTCGGCATCTGTCTCCGAATCGGTATTCCGGTGATTCATCCATTCCCTCTCCCACTGACGGAACCTGCCATAGCCACCTTCCACCTGTTCGATATATTCGAACAGATTCTTTTCGTCAGCTCTTGATATGCGTCCTTCAAAATACTGAATAGCCAATTCATGGATATTTTCTTCTTGCTTCATTATATTCACTTTCTATAAGATGTAACAACCCATATTTCTTTTACCCAACCTCTGAAACAAAAAAAGCAGAAAAAACTTTCCTGCTTCTTATTCTTTATATAACCGAAGAGTGCATTGATTATTTCTGCTCCATCATCAGCCATGCCAATATCACTATATACAGATCCACCGGATAGCGTTCGCTGAAATGCCGGGAAAAATATTGCAAAGCCCTTGCTATATGCTTTTCGACTGCTGTGGTAGATATTTGTAGTTTTTCTGCAATTTCCCTATTCTTCAATCCCCTGAAACGGCTTAACAAAAAAATCTCACGCGACCTGTCCGGCAACTGATTAAGCACAAGGGCAATCTGCTCCTGCAATTCTTTGTATAATAATTTATGTTCTGCATCCTGCATAAAGTCTGCATAGTAGAGTCTTTCTTCCCCATCCACCTTTGCCAGGTATTCCACCCGGTACTTTTCAACAATCGAGCGATGTTTCAGATAATTCAGACATCCGTTGCGGACCATAGAAAAAAGAAGAGAAGTAAGTGAGAAAGCAGATAACATTTCGCGACGTTCCCAAAATCGTAAGAAACACTCTTGAATAATATCACGAACCGTTTCTTCATCTTCTATAAAACGAATAGCATACCCTCGCAAACGAGGATAATAACTTTTGAACAGAAACTCAAAAGCTGCATTATTGCCTCTTTTCAGCTCTCCCAATAATTGTTTATCATCCATGAAATCTACCATAGTTTAGAAATTTATGCGCAAAGGTACGGGGCAACAGTTAACAAAGTGATGACAATATTATGAATATTTTTTCAATAAATCAAATCTGAGGTACTTTTTTATAAAACGCCCAAAAGAAAGTTTTCAATAATAGGATACAAAAAAAGGGCCAGTAACTGACCCTTTTTTCTATTGATTCATGGTTACTTATTGCATATACAATCTGTCAATAAGATAGTTTTCCTTATTCTTCATCCATTAGAATTTCCAAAATCTGACAAGCAGCTCTCGCTACCGGAGTACCCGGACCGAAGATAGCAGCTACACCTGCCTTATACAAGAAATCGTAATCTTGTGCAGGAATAACACCACCGGCAATCACTACAATGTCTTCGCGACCCAGTTTCTTCAGTTCTTCAATAATTTGCGGAACCAATGTCTTATGTCCGGCAGCCAGTGAAGAAACACCTACTACATGAACGTCGTTTTCAACAGCCTCGCGAGCAGCTTCCGCCGGAGTCTGGAACAAGGGTCCCATATCCACGTCGAAACCACAGTCAGCATAACCGGTTGCTACGACTTTAGCACCACGGTCGTGACCGTCCTGTCCCATTTTCGCAATCATGATACGAGGTTGACGTCCCTCTTTCTTCGCAAACTTCTCGGCCAGTTCACAAGCACGTTTGAAGTCGCTATCGTTTTTACTTTCTGATGAATACACGCCTGATATCGTTCTAATTATTGCTTTATAACGTCCTACTATCTGTTCGCAAGCATAAGAAATCTCACCCAATGTTGCGCGAACACGAGCTGCTTCCACAGCCAATTCCAACAAGTTACCCTTGCCAGTCTTTACACATTCGGTAATTGCTGCCAATGCTTTGTCCACTTCAGCTTGGTTACGTCCTTCTTTCAAACGTTTCAGGTTTTCAATCTGTTCAAGACGAACAGCCGTATTATCAATTTCAAGAATATCAATCGGAGCTTCTTTTTCCAAACGATACTTGTTCACACCGACAATTGTCTGCTGACCACTGTCAATACGGGCTTGTGTACGTGCAGCAGCTTCTTCGATACGCATCTTAGGAATACCTGTTTCGATAGCTTTCGCCATACCACCCAATTTTTCAATTTCCTGAATGTGTTCCCAAGCCTTGTGTGCCAGCTCATTAGTCAGAGACTCTACATAATAAGATCCACCCCATGGGTCAACGTTCTTGCAAACATAAGTTTCTTCCTGGATATAAATTTGAGTATTACGGGCAATACGTGCAGAGAAATCTGTCGGAAGAGCGATAGCCTCATCCAATGCATTGGTATGCAGAGATTGAGTATGCCCCAGAGCTGCAGCCATAGCCTCAATACAAGTACGCCCTACGTTATTGAACGGATCCTGTTCTGTCAACGACCAACCGGATGTCTGTGAGTGAGTACGCAATGCCAGTGATTTCGGGTTCTTCGGATTAAATTGCTTCACAATCTTCGCCCACAACATACGTGCAGCACGCATCTTGGCTATTTCCATAAAGTGATTGGTTCCGATCGCCCAGAAGAAAGACAGACGCGGTGCAAATGCATCAATGTCAATGCCTGCTGCCGTTCCGGCACGAAGATATTCCAAACCATCGGCCAATGTATAAGCTAACTCGATATCCGCAGTTGCACCTGCTTCCTGCATGTGATAACCGGAGATAGAGATAGAGTTGAACTTAGGCATCTTCTGCGAAGTGTATTCGAAAATATCAGAAATAATCTTCATAGAGAATGCAGGCGGATAAATATAAGTATTACGCACCATGAATTCTTTCAGAATATCATTTTGGATAGTACCGGCCATTTCTTCAAGTTTAGCACCTTGCTCCAAACCGGCATTGATATAGAATGCCATAATCGGAAGCACAGCTCCATTCATTGTCATAGACACAGACATTTTGTTCAATGGGATACCATCGAACAGCACTTTCATATTTTCCAATGAACAGATAGATACACCGGCTTTACCTACGTCGCCTACTACACGTTCGTGATCGGGGTCATATCCACGGTGAGTAGCCAAGTCGAATGCTACTGACAAACCTTTCTGACCGGAAGCCAAATTACGGCGATAGAATGCATTTGATTCTTCGGCAGTGGAGAATCCGGCATACTGGCGGATAGTCCAAGGGCGAAGAGTGTACATTACTGAATACGGACCGCGCAAATAAGGAGGGAGTCCGGCAGCATAGCCAAGATGTTCCATTCCTTCAAGGTCTTCTTTTGTATAGACAGGCTTCACTTCAATGTGTTCCGGTGTTTTCCAGTCAGCGGAGATACCGTTAGCCTTTTGCCATTCAGCACCATTCGTCGGCTGAAATGCGGCATATATATCGATGTTTTTAAAATCTTTTCTCATCTTACTTCAATAGTTTAGCGTTAAACTCTTTCAAGGTATCCAATACATTGACACGGACATGGATGAAATTTTCGATACCTGCGGCTTTCAAGTCGTCCATACAAGCCGGAGCACCGGCAACGATAAACATAGCACGACCATTCAGTGCTTTGAAAGCTGGAATTGCATATTCAGCATATTCATCATCACTGGAACAGATAACAACAATATCAGCTTTTGCAGCCATAGCTGCCTCTACTCCTGCTTCTACAGTTTCAAATCCCAGATTATCGACTACTTCATAACCGGCACAAGCCAAGAAGTTACAAGAATATTGAGCACGTGCCTGACGCATTGCCAGATTACCAATAGTCAACATAAACGCTTTCGGACGTTTACCCGACGCTTCTGTTTCAAGACGCAACGCTTCAAACTCACTAGCAGCACGATCGAACACTAATGTGGATACATCTTTCTCACAAGTATGAGAGTCACCTCCGCAGCAGCACTTACCTTCAACAGGTTGCTTATCACCAGCCTTTTCATTGAAATTCGGGAATTGATTTGTACCCAACAACACTTCACGACGCTGTGCAACTGCCTTGTGGCGAGCCTTGTTGCTTTCATTCACAGCAGCCTGAACAGTTCCTGCTTTCAATGCCGCATAGAAGCCACCTGCTTCTTCTACAGTAAGGAAGAGTTCCCAAGCCTGTTTTGCAATAGACACAGTCAGATTCTCGATATAATAAGAACCGGCAGCAGGGTCGATCACTTTATCAAAATGAGATTCTTCTTTCAACAACAGTTGTTGGTTACGAGCCAAACGTTCCGAGAACTCGTCCGGAGTCTCATAAGTCTTATCAAACGGAGTTACCGTCATTGAGTCTACGCCTCCTAATGCAGCACTCATTGCTTCTGTTTGTGTACGAAGCAGATTCACATGTGCATCAAACAAAGTAAGATTGAAAGTAGAGGTTTCGGCATGAACCGCCATTTTTGCTGCGCAACGACATTCTCCGTTAGGACCTTTATTCTCGCAATCACGCACACATTCGGGATTGTAAGAAGCTACAATATTTGCCCAAAGTAAACGTGCCGCACGGAATTTTGCTATTTCAAGGAAGTAATTGGAACTGATACCAAAATTAAACTTGATTTTCTTGGCTACTATAGCAGCAGGAATACCGGCATCAGTCAATTGACTCATATATTCATTTCCCCAAGCCAGAGCATAACCCAATTCCTGAGAAATATAAGCACCTGCATTATTCAATGATAAAGCATTTACATTCAGCACACGATAGAAAGGAAGCGGCTGAATGGCTTCAATCAAGGATTTGGCTGTTTGCAGCATATCACCTTTCTCCTTGCCACGAGTCAGCATCTTGTTGAAGAAATCATAGTTGATAGAACCTTTCAGTTTCTTCACATCATAATCTTTCTTCCGGAAATAAGCTACCAGCAGATTAGCCAACTCAACCACATGCCCCTGACAGGTTGAGAAATTCAGTTCAACACACTCCGCCTGAATATCACTTAACAGTGTTTCAATATATTCCGCATTGAGTTCTTTTGCTTTCACATGAAAAGAAAGTGAGTCAACACCCTTATTTAAGATATCCAGTGCTTTCGCATTGGCGTCTTTCGGACATTCCACTCTAATTTCCTGGCGAACCAACCACGCATTGTTATCTTTTTTAGTTCCTCTTAAATAAGGGAACTCCCCAGGAAGCGCATCAGTAGTTTTTAAATCCTCCAGATCTTCCATCCGGTAAAAAGGTTTCACCTTAAACCCTTCGTTTGTTTTCCAAACGAGCTTCTTCTCAAAATCAGCACCTTTCAAATCGGCTGTAACCTTCTCCATCCATTGTTCGGTAGAGACAGGAGAAAAGTCTGAGAAGAGTTTTTCTTTTTTGTCTGCCATAGTTTATTTAAAATTAAAACAAGATTAATATTGTCTTTATTTTTATCTATCTCTTTCTAAACATCCGTCGTTCGACTTGCAAATATAACCAATAAGTTAAAACGAATCTCTTTTTTAGGGAAAATTCGCACAGGGCGTCCCGATTCGTCGAATGTATACAATCTGCATAGAAATTCTTCATTTTTAGTTCTTCATTTATTTGATTTGCTCCGATGTTATGAGTAATTTTGCACCCGTTTTTAGAAAAACATTATAAAAACTGCTATATTATGGATTGGTTACAAAGTTTATTGTGGGACCCCAGCTCCGTAGCTCACATCGTGCTCCTCTACGCATTTGTAGTGGCTGCCGGCGTGTATCTTGGTAAAATAAAGATATTCGGAGTATCTTTGGGCGTCACATTTGTTTTGTTTGCCGGCATCCTAATGGGACATTTCGGCTTCACGGCCGATACACACATCCTACATTTCATCCGTGAGTTCGGATTGATCTTGTTCGTATTCTGTATCGGTCTTCAGGTGGGGCCATCTTTCTTTTCCTCTTTCAAAAAAGGAGGAATGACATTGAACCTGTTGGCTGTAGGCATCGTAGTGTTAAATATTGCTGTTGCACTGGGACTCTATTACCTCTGGAACGGCCGGGTAGAACTGCCGATGATGGTAGGTATCCTCTATGGAGCTGTCACAAACACTCCGGGACTTGGTGCTGCCAATGAAGCCTTGAACCAGCTAAATTATACTGGTCCACAGATTGCATTGGGATATGCTTGTGCCTATCCGCTTGGTGTGGTAGGTATCATCGGCTCTATCATCGCTATCCGTTACATCTTCCGTGTCAACATGACCAAAGAGGAAGAGAACTTAAAGACTCAAAGCGGTGATGCACACCACAAACCTCACATGATGAGCCTGGAAGTTCGGAACGAATCAATCAGTGGAAAAACCCTGATTGAAATCAAGCAGTTCTTGGGTCGTAACTTCGTTTGCTCTCGAATCCGCCATGATGGTCATGTAAGTATTCCCGACCATGAAACAGTGTTTAATGTAGGCGACCAGTTATTTATCGTCTGCTCGGAAGAAGATGCTCCGGCAATTGTTGTATTTATCGGAAAAGAAGTGGAACTCGACTGGGAGAAACAAGATCTTCCAATGGTTTCCCGCCGTATTCTGGTCACTAAACCGGAAATCAATGGTAAAACATTAGGTTCTATGCACTTCCGTAGCATGTATGGGGTGAATATTACCCGTATCAACCGTTCCGGTATGGATTTATTTGCCGATCCGAACCTGATACTTCAAGTAGGTGACCGCGTAATGGTAGTAGGACAGCAAGATGCAGTAGAACGCGTAGCCGGTGTACTGGGTAATCAATTGAAACGCTTGGATACACCGAACATTGTCACAATTTTCGTTGGTATCTTCTTAGGTATCCTTCTGGGTAGTCTTCCGATTGCATTTCCGGGCATGCCGACTCCTTTAAAATTAGGCTTGGCAGGCGGGCCGCTGGTAGTGGCTATTCTTATCGGACGTTTTGGTCATAAGCTACATTTAGTAACCTATACAACCATGAGTGCCAACCTGATGCTTCGCGAAATCGGTATTGTACTCTTCCTTGCCAGTGTAGGTATAGATGCCGGCGCCAATTTCGTGCAAACGGTAGTTGAAGGTGACGGTCTGCTTTATGTAGGCTGTGGTTTCCTGATCACCGTCATCCCGCTACTTATTATCGGTGCTATCGCAAGATTATATTATAAGGTAAACTACTTCACCCTAATGGGATTGATAGCCGGTAGCAATACCGATCCCCCCGCATTGGCTTACGCCAACCAAACAACCTCCGGAGATGCTCCGGCAGTGGGTTATTCTACAGTTTATCCGTTATCGATGTTCCTCCGTATTCTGACAGGACAGATGATATTATTAACAATGATGTAAATCAAATTTAGCACATAAAGAATAAAGCCGGCTATATCCTAATGAAATATGCCGGCTTTATTTATTTTTTCAATCTACTTTTCTATCACCCTATCATACAAGCTGCAGTTTCTTTACCACAAATTCTTCAATGAACCGCACTGTCTCTTCAATTCCCAAAGAAGAAGAATCGATACACAAATGATAAGTAGCTGCTGCTCCCCACGTTTTATAGCTATAATAATTATAGTATTCCGAACGTCTCTTATCCGCCTTTTCCATCATTTCTTCTGCAGCTTCCGCATCAATATGATGCATACTACACAACCGTGCTATGCGATCTTCTTTAGAGGCTGAAATAAAAACATTCGCACAACGAGGATGTTCCCGCAGAATATAATCTGCGCAACGTCCTACAAAGACACAAGATCTTTCTGCTGCCAGATGACGGATCACATCACTCTGTACTTTGAACAAGGCATCATTGCTCAAGCAGTTGTTACATGGCATAGCTCCCTCACTAATAAAAGGAAAACGCATACCGAACAGTCCGCCAATAATACCTTGCGAAGCTTTTTCATCAGCCTTTTCAAAAAACTCCTTACACAATCCGCTTTCCTCTGAAGCCAGATTGATCAGTTCCTTGTCGTAGAAGTTGATCCCCAAACGGGCAGCCAACTTCTCTCCTATTTCTTTTCCACCGCTACCTAACTGACGGCCGATATTGATAACGTAATTACCGCTCATAGTACATTTTGTTTTATGGTTCTGTAGCAAACATACGACTTTTTTCTAAAAATCACATCATCAAACGAAAGTTATATTTAAAAGTGACTATGAAATATCCTTTTATTTCTTGGTTACGGAACTCATAAAAACCATCAGAAGTAGTCGTACGCCCGAAACTCTTCCTCTTTCCGAGAATATCCGCCCAATAGGCAGATAATTCCGCTTCTTTCTTTTTCAAGAACCGCCAGCTAGCACTTGCATTCCACAACATTTGGTCATCTTCGCCTTTACGGATATTCGTACCATTACGGAAAGAATAAGCCCCGTCAGTCCGTAATTGCAAACCAAAAGGAAGGTCAACGTATCCCTCAAGACGGAAACTATAATTACGTGTATAGGTATCGTTATCATTGATAGAATTAAGCGAATACTGATAATTCCAGGAAGTAGAGAAATCAATGCCTCCCCACGTGGGCTGATAAGATACATTCGCGTCACACCCCAATCCGGTATCACGTGTCGTACTTTTCTTCGGTTCGAGGCTCTTGTCTTCATTAATCATACTGACACGATTGCTATGATTACCGTTCATATCCAACCGCAAGGAAAAATGTCCCAGACGCTTCCACCAGTTGGCACTTCCATATACATTCCAGTTTCCGTTAATATTAATAGGAGATGTCTCACGTCCACCGGTTTGTGCATCATATAGCACTACCTGCGTCACGCTATTCTGTTCCATTTGCCCGCCGATATTCGCAGATATACCTTTTTTTGAGTGTTGAAAGCCCACACGGACACTATGAGAAAACATCTGTTTCAAATCCGGATTTCCCCGGGTGATATGCAACGGATTACTGTTATCCGTCAGCGGCATTAAATCAGATAAAGAGGGTTGCCGGGTTCTACCGCTATAATTGAAAGTGATCCGCGCCTCTTTCTTTTTCCAATTCACCCATATCATAGGCTGGAAGTCGATAGTATGCATGGTAGTGTCCGCATAGAGCTTTCCCATTTTCCGTTCAATGGCACGTTTTTGCGGGGTCATTCCCAATGAGGCATTAAACATCCAGGTATCATCGGAGTAATTGAGCCCTACATCCAAGTTATGTCCATTCGTACGACTATGACTCCGATTGCTCAAACTATCCACATATCCTGCTTCATAGTCGGGAGGCAGCTCACCAAAAACTTCCGACTTCGTCAGAGAAGATAATTCATACGTATCACGATTATCACGCTCATAGTTAGTATCCCAGTTATATGCTACCCGGAAATGCATCTTCTTACCAATAGGCTGGGCAAAGGTAATCCCGACTCTCCATGAATTATTTTTTTGAGGCGACTTCAAATACTGGTTACGATAAAGCACCGAATCATTTCCCAATTTATCTTCGAGACGGAAATAAGTAGTTTTGGAAAGCGAAAAGCTTTCATTATCTCCCCACGAATCCGAGTTCAGGATATTCAATGCCAGCGTTGTACCTTTTTCATTCAGACGCCTCATAATACCCATCATCCAGCTATAACGGTTCGACTGATTCTCCGAACGCGACCGGTTCTCACTACGATTCACTTTTATATTCCGAGGAATAGATTCAAAGTCATCAAACAAGCTCTCATGACTTATGCCGGGAGGAGCATCAAAGGATGCATTCTGGCTACTGTTTTCATTCCTGTTGGGAGAGATTCCTACATTACCGGTGAAATGTATGCGTGTACGCTTATCCACTTCCCAGCTTCCCATGAAGTTAGAACTAATCGACCGCCCCTTAGAGTTACTTTCGTTAGTAGACGCAGAGTATTGATTACCTGCCGGCAAATACTGTTCCTGATAAATGGAAGAAAGATTTCCGTTCCGGTTCAAATTATAGTTCACACTTCCGGTCAGGGAGAATTTCTTACCGAACTTATGAGTCATATTCATTCCTACCGAATTGTTGATATTATCCTTGTACGTACTATTTTGGTATCTGTTGGTAGACTGTGCGATAAAAGAAAGATTATCTCCGTCTTTACTAAAATAATTCACTTGTCCCTCCAAATCCTTCTTCTGGTTATTCCCGTATCCTACCGTTGCATTTGTCAGCCAGGTTTTGTTCAATTCATCCTTAGTCTGCAAGTCGAGTACATATTTCTTTTCTCCTGAACTAATTCCGGTGAACTCCTCTTCTTTTGATTTCTTATCATATACTTTCAACTTACTAATCAGGTCCGCCGGAAGATTTTCGAGCGCTGTCTTTTTATCTCCGGCGAAAAAAGCTTCACCATTTACATTGATTTCACTGATGGGCTGTCCGTTGTATATCAACGAATTATCTTTCTTATTATATACCAATCCGGGAACACGCTTCACCAAATCTTCCAGATAAGCTCCTTCACGAGTCTTAAAAGCGGCAGCATTGATAACCGTAGTATCTCCCTCCATCACTACTTCCTGCAATTTTCCCGTTATCGTCACTTCACTAATCTGAATATCATCATCTTTCAATACCACTGTACCGATATTCACCGATATAGAGTCTTCCAGTGCCCGGTATACAGATTGCATTCCCATAAAAGAGACTTTCAACAGGTATTTCTTTTTCTTCTGCGGTTGATAATTAAGAACGAAACGCCCATTCTTATCA
This sequence comes from Bacteroides sp. L008, assembly GCF_040812255.1. Lineage (NCBI taxonomy): Bacteria > Pseudomonadati > Bacteroidota > Bacteroidia > Bacteroidales > Bacteroidaceae > Bacteroides > Bacteroides sp. L008. The sequence goes on from NZ_JBFNXO010000001.1 coordinate 2,835,157, forward strand.
CTTGTTATCCCCTTGATAAAGGCAGAATCGCTCTTCGCCAAAATAACAATGCTGGCAGATGGCAATGCCCGCTTCTCATTACTGCCGGCTTCCACAGTCTGCACTCTTCCTCGCACAGTTCTCACTTGTTGAGCATACATTATTGTATGCATGCAAAAGATTAATAAAAAGCCCCCGCATAGTCTGCTAATTTTCATATCAATAGTAGTCAAGTCTAATATTTAATTCTGTCGAAATTATGACACAAAATTAAGGAGTTTTCTTGAAAGCATACTACTTTATCCATTTTATTAAAACTAATTACATTCCAATCACACAAGGTCACAATATATCCAAACAAAAAGAAGACTTCCTTACCAATCAAAAAATATACTTCTTAAAAGGACATTCTTTTCTCGGACAAGGAAGCCTCTATCATTCAACGTAATAGATTATAAACTATATTTTTTACTTAAAATTTTCCGTGAAGAAAACTCCTGCAGGAAAACTATTTTTATTTTTAATATCAGTCTGCAAAACCGGCGACTTAGTAAAATCCAAAATAGCAATATCATTTGTTTTATACTCTGCATATCCTTTTAAAGTCGCAAAATAGACTTCTCCGCTTACTGGATCAACTCCCAAACTATTATAATATATGCCGGCATCTTCCACATAATCTTTTATATTAGCAACCTCTTCTGTCTTATCTTGAGAGAAAATATGCCGATATAACTTAAAGCCGGCATTGCTAAAATAAATAATATCATCTTTCGCAGAAAAGGCAGGAGCAACTCCCCAGCCAGCACCGATGCTGACATCTAATTGATGAGAATCAATTATTGTATAATCAACCGGATTAATTTTTATAATACTTGCCGGACTTGTACACGATACCCACAAATTTTCATCAAACGCCTTAGCGACGCCGGATAAAGCACCTTCGAATGAAATCGTATGTACAACAACTCCATTCTGAATCACGAAAAGCTTTTTACTACCCATTACAAAAGTTTTTTCTCCAACCACAGCCATACGATTTTTCAAAGCTCCGCTAGTGCCTTCAACTAAAGTCAAAACATCTGTAGAAGTATTTAACATATAAACTCCTTTGTTATCACGAATATAGAGATTTTCTCCTACCACAGCCAAGTTAGTCGGCCAAGATAAGGTCGTATTATTATACACTCTCACTTTCTCCAAATTATCTGCATCAGCAATAGTCAATAATCCTTCACCCCCATTCTTTGCGCCATTCTGAGAAAGTATATAAATTCGGTTATCACTAATAAACAAGTCCTGACAGACATTACCGAGCAAAGTCTGATTTACCCGATAATACGCACTATCTACCGCTATTCCTTTTGAATCAACAAAGGTCAGAGTTCCTGTCTCATTACTCATATTTCCTTCATTCAAAACAAAAGCGCCATTACCAAACCGTCCTTCCACCTTGGCAGTCATATTCGTTTGAAAGGTCTCGCCGTTACTGTCTGATACAGTCAAGCCTATAACATACTCTCCAGTCTTAGGTTGTGAGAATTTATATGTTGAAGCGGTTGACACTTCTTTTCCATCTACTGTCCACAGATATTTCATTGTTCCTGACAGATTTTCAATCCGAGCATCTAAGTATAATGTATCCAGCTGCGCTAACACATTACTTCCCGATCCGCTCCCAATCAATACAGATGAGTTCACATTATTCTCATCATCACAAGCTGCAAAAGCTAAACTCAAGGCAACAGTTGCCAATACTAAATACTTTCTCATTTTTATCTTCATTATTATAAATTATTTTTACTTATTTACGTGTATCAATATCAACTCCTAAAATATGTAAGTCCTCAACTCCTGATATTTCAGTGGAGCATTCCCCCAACCACCCATTTCCCTGATTGACTCCAGTATATATCTTTATGAAATCAACCCCGGGTAAATGCACCTTTTGACCTTTTGAATTTACTGCCCAATCTATATCAATAGCAGACTCGTCTTTTGTATTCAATTCATTATCAGCATAACCATAACGGAATTTATACAATACAAAATAACTACCTTGCCCACTTTCGTCAACAGCATTTTGAGGTAAACAAGTTCCCTTAAAAGTTATTTTATCTTCTTTTATCCATTCCGGATAATAACATTGCTTGTGAAATGTATTCTTCACTTTATATCCGGAGTTTCCCTGATTATCTTCCCACCAGATATATTTCTCCCTTTCTTCCGAAGTGGTCGGCTCTTTTTCCGGACGATAGTATGTAATTTCATAGTTTCGATAAGTCTTCACATCATTTCCAGCAGTTACAGCCTTATCATACCATAATTCTAATGCAGGGTTTTCGTGAGCACTACCAGCAATTTCATACCACTCATCATCCGGCACACCATTCTGATTTTTATCATAAGCCACCATGATCACTCCCGGCTCACAACTTCCTCCCTCCGGTGCATTGATATCAGGATTATCCGTAGAATAAAAAGCATTGCCAAGCACTCGAAAATCACGTTTTCCAACAACATTGGCGATCGTATGATCAAAACCTACCACAACATATCCCCCGAATCCTCCTAACGAAATCATTCCTTTTTTATTATTACCAATAGCAGCCAACACTTTCTCATTCATTGCCTCTTGTGTATCACCTTCCTCATATTCCGGCAACGAATTAGTAAATTGTCCTACGGCCGGAACAAAATCAAAAACTTTAGTGATATAGGCCGTAGCCCCTTCAGGAGTAGGTTCTATATTTTCAAAAGTATCTTCTTCATCACCACACCCTGTGAATACAGTTCCCCAACATAAAAAAACTGCAATGCCCCATGTTAGTCTTAAAATCTTCCTTTCCATTTTTATTAATTATCAGTTAGTTATTGAAATGTTTTCGTTGTAAAAGCAAAATGAGCCGGTATATCTCCTGCCCTGACTTTCCATCTTTTCTTTCCTTCAGGACTAAAGCAATAAAGATATCCGGGCACTACATAACTTTTTGCATCTGTTACAAAAATTTCTTTTGTCTCTGGGTTTACGGCCACCCCATATGGAATTGCAATCTCTGTTTCTGTTCCATCAGTAATAAAATTGTGAGAAACTATTTTATTTTGTTTCACGTCATAAAGAGTATAAGTGATAGTATTACTTTCCGTAACGTAACTCCATTCCACACTTGTCATATAGATAGAATCTCCACTCATACACATCTCACTGGCAGCAAGTCCCAAACTCCCTGTCACACGATCCGTTTGAGTATCTATAATAAAAACATCTGACCCGGTTCCATAATAATCCCCCCTCGAACTCACATATATACGCCCGTAACGATCCAACTTCATACGGTGAAGATTGATAGCCACGTCAATAGTTTTAATAACTTTAAAGGTCTTCAAATCAATGACTGATACAGTCCGGTCATAATCCGGGAAACGGTAACCGCCGGAATTGGCGACATAGAGTTTTCCATCTTTTATTACCATTTCTTCGGGCTGATAACCGACCACCACTTCACGGGTTATAGCCAAATTAGTCGTATCTACTTCAACTATTTTTCCCGGGCGTGCATTAGGGTCTATTCCGACAGGCCCTGCATAAGAACTAACATACGCCTTTCCATCGCTAAAAGTGATATACCGGCAATTCGTTACATCTATTTGCCCCAAGTGTTGCGCTGTTTCCACATCCATCACTTCTATAAAGTTTGAACAATTGATTACAGCATACAATTTATCCCCATAAATCTGCAAATCATTTCCAACATCTCCCAATTCTTTTACCACAGACGGATTTCGTTCAGCATAAATATTGCGATGATACTTACCGGTAGTACAATCATAAAAATCAAGCGTACATTTATTGCTCCCCATGTTTCCTTCATTAAGAAGATACATTCCTTTGATACGGATCCCTCCCAACGGATCCTTACCAACTTCTATCTCATCAGAAGGTAAAACCGGCAGTTCTCCCCGACAAGCAAACAAACAACAACTTGTTACTATTCCAAACAAGACATGCAAAAGAATATTCTTCACCATCATATAGTTAAATATAAAATGAATTTAAAGTTAGTTCCGGGCATCGGATAAGACCTTACGACTTCATATTGTTGATTAAAAATATTATTCACTTCCAAAGCCAACTTGAAATCATACTTTTTCCAATTGAAATTCTTTGCAAAAGATAAATCACTTGTATACCAAGGAAGGTGATAATTTTCCGGAGTATTGGCAGAAACATCATAACGTTCTCCCGTATATATAAAACTATAGTTCAACTCCCATGATTTGTATTCAGCATTCAGTATGGCCGAACCACTATGCCAGGGTATATACGCTATTTGTCCTCCATACGTATCTTTATCCAGCTTATCAGTAAAATCCTGTGCTTTTTGGTAAGTATATGACAATCGGCTATCAAACATCCAATCATCACCCAATTTCCAATTTCCCTGCAAAACGACATCCACCCCTTTTATTTTGACAAGCCCCAAGTTAACCATTGTCCAACGAAAGAAATTATTGGTAGGAGTTGCTATTATTTTATTTTCCACCTCATTATAATATGCATCCAGTTGAACATTTAAAGCTTGCAGCCACGTTCCGGCAAATAATTTCTGATAAGTAAACCCTACATTATATTGATTCGTATATTCAGGTTTTAATTTTATATTTCCTATGAATGTATAATACAAATCATTCAATGTCGGCATACGAAATATCCGTTTATAAAAAGCACGTAAATTAAAATCAATATTCTTGAAAGGCTTATAGGAAGCCATGAAAGTAGGAGTAAATTCCATTTTATTCCCGGCTGAAGTAGTATCCGAAGCAACATTTTCCTGTACGAAAGTTCCTAAAACACTAGCTTGCAACTTAAAACGCTCAAAATGTAAAGAAGTAGCCGCTGCTACTAATGTCGTATTCCGTTGGGGATAAGGAAAATCAGTCAGATTAGCATCCAACTTATTCCATTGATAGTCCGCTGAAAGATTCACATCCCAAAAAGGAAGAAGAGTTACCCTATTAGCCATTGACAAATAAACTTCCTGTTGACGATATGTATTGTCCACATACATAGTAGCCTCCTCTTTTCTGGGATCTGCCAAATAGTGCAAATAATCATACGCATACTTGGTGTTCAACAACAAACTATATACTCCACCGAAATCTTTCTTGAAAGAAGACTGAAAAAAGAAATTTTTATCCCACTGGCGATCTTCATGTGAGAAACGATTCCGAACAACAGCACCAGGATATCCACGCTCCGAATTATAAAAATAAGCTTTCGTACGCCAGTATCCACCTTTCATTTTACCATATAAGCCTCCTTCGGCACGTAAAGCATTCACATCTCCATTGCGACGGACTGCCGTAGTATCATATCCCCCGGCTACAGCATAAGTAAATTTATACTTTCCGGTTGTATACATATATTCGGTACTAAGTGATGCACTCACATTCTCACTCAGTTTTTGTTCCCAAAGCAAAGAGGGATTGGCAACTCCGAAAGATCCCGTTTTAAAGGTCGCTCTTACATGATAGTTTCTATTTCCTTGAAACACAGGCGTCCTCGACTGCAGATAGATAGATCCCGCAGAGCCGAAATCTTTTGCCGGCTGAAAAATTGCACTTTTCTGACCATTATATAAAGTGACAGCTTCCATGTTATCCAAAGAAAAGCGCCCCAAATCAATAACTCCATTCTGAGCATTCCCCAATTCAATGCCATCATAGAACACTCCGACATGATTCGTCCCCATACTTCGAATATTAACGGTCTTCAAACCACCTATTCCACCATAATCTTTTATTTGCACTCCTGAAAAATAACGTATGGCATCTGCAACTGAATGTACCGCCAACTTTTCTAACTTATCTCCTGATAAAGATTGAACAGGAATCACTTCCTTATTAATTTTAGCAGTGACTACTACTTCATTAAGATGATGTAAACTGTCCAGCTTGCTTTGTGCTGACAACCATGAAACCATACTCAAAAAGCATCCTATCCAAAATATCCTAAAATGAATCTGCCCGAACATAATCCTCCTGTTTATTAATTAAAATAATAAACTTTCATAGGGTTACAGCAAGGATGCAATTTTCCACACACTCAAACACATATACGTACTTCTTTCCCGTATAATGGCACATTCAAAAAGGCATATTATTCCCTTCCGGAACTTCACATCATCAATAAAGATGTATTTTGAATAAAAAAACTGCACTCTTCAAACTCTAATCCCAGAAAGTTTCAAGAATTCAACTTTGGCAGGTCTTCTGACTTACTCCATTTTCCTAACGCCCTTCCCATCTCTCCAAAGTGAGACAGTGGATTTGAGTATTGTAGGAAAACTATTGGCGGAGCTTACAGCAGCGGGTCTGTTCAGGATTTACACCTGATTCCCTTTTCACCACTCTTCCGTAGCATCGGACGAGTGACACCAAAATTTCTGTGGCAAATATACACTAAATAGAAATAAATCAGAAGAAAATTCGAATTAAAATAAAAACAAACTAATAATAAGTCCTATCTTTGCCCCCGAGAGCATCCACTATTATTTTTTCTAATTAAAAGCCGTATAAAAGTGAAATCTCCAATCTCAACTATCGCATTACTATGCCTCTTCTTTTTGGCAAGCTGCATATCTCGTAATAAAACATCTCTGGAGGTATTTAAGCAAAATATATATATCCCCGAATATGCTTCAGGATTCAAGATTCTAGGCGCAGAGAATTTTGCCAGCACCCTTATACAGATAACGAATCCATGGCAAGGGGCTAAAGACATAACAATGTCCTATTTCGTTTCACGCAACGGTGAACAAGCGCCCGCCGGATTCAATGGACCTATAATTCCTGCCGGAGCGAAACAAATCGTATGCATGTCTTCTTCTTACATTGCCATGCTCGACGCGTTGGGAGAAATAAACAGAATTGTCGGAGTGTCAGGTATCGATTACATTGCCAATCCTTATATTCTTGCCCACAAAGATTCGATCAAGGACCTGGGACCGGAAATGAATTACGAGCTATTGATCAGCCTAAAGCCTGATGTGGTATTATTATATGGAATAGGTGATGCCCAAACCGCTGTGACGGATAAACTAAAAGAACTCTCTATACCCTATTTGTATATGGGAGAGTATCTGGAAGAATCACCACTCGGCAAAGCCGAATGGATGCTTGTTCTTTCGGAGCTGACGGACAAGCGGGAGGAAGGAATGGAAATATTCAGAGAAATCCCCAAACGCTATTATGCACTAAAAACACTTACAGACTCCGTCAAGCAACGTCCTACCGTTATGTTCAATACCCCGTGGAACGACAGTTGGGTGATGCCTTCCACACAAAGTTACATGGCACAATTGGTAACTGATGCAGGTGCGGATTACATCTACAAAGAAAACACTTCTAACAGTTCCACTCCCATCGGACTGGAAACGGCTTACAAACTGATACAAAAGGCCGACTACTGGATTAATGTAGGCATGGCTTCTACGTTGGATGAACTAAAGACGGTCAATCCTAAATTCGCAGATGCCAAGGCAGTACGCGAAAAAACTGTTTACAACAACAATTTACGAACAACGCCGACAGGAGGCAATGACTACTGGGAATCTGCAGTGGTACGTCCCGACATCGTATTGCGTGACCTGATTCATATCTTTCACCCCGAACTCGTATCCGATTCACTTTACTATTACAGACATCTGGAATGAAACAACCTGATAAACGTACTCCCTTTTTATTCATTACACTGGGTATAGTTGCCATACTGTTATTACTGATAGACATGGCAACGGGAGATACATATATTCCAATCACTAAGGTATGGACTGTACTCACAGGAGGCGAATGTGATGAAATGACACGTAATATTCTCCTTTCTATCCGCTTCATACGGGTAGTGGTAGCGGCTTTGATAGGAATAGCACTCTCCGTTAGTGGTTTACAGATGCAAACAGTATTCCAGAATCCGTTGGCAGACCCCTACCTGCTGGGAGTAAGTTCCGGTGCAGGACTGGGCGTAGCCCTGTTCATACTAGGTGCTCCATTACTTGGATGGGCGGAGTTTCCAATTCTTCAGTCACTGGGTATCGTTGGTTCGGGCTGGATAGGAACTGCTGTAATCTTATTGGGAGTAGCCATTATCAGCCGGAAAGTAAAAAACATTCTCGGTGTACTGATTATGGGAGTTATGATAGGTTATGTGGCAGGCGCCATCATCCAGATTCTGCAATACCTAAGTTCTGCCGAACAACTGAAAATGTTCACACTCTGGTCAATGGGATCTCTTAGCCATATCACAGCCACCCAACTGGGAATTATGCTACCTATGCTATGTATCGGCTTACTGATTTCCGTAGCCTGTATCAAATCGCTGAACCTGCTACTGCTCGGTGAAAACTATGCACGAACGATGGGAATGAACATAAAACGTTCACGCACGTTCATCTTTGTTTCTACCGCACTGCTGACAGGAACGGTCACCGCTTTCTGTGGTCCGGTAGGATTTATCGGTCTGGCAGTACCGCACGTCACACGACTGCTGTTCAACAATGCCGACCACCGGATACTTGTCCCCGGCACCATGCTGACAGGACTTATCAGTATGCTTCTCTGCGACATCATCGCCAAGAAATTCCAGCTTCCGGTTAACTGCATCACCGCCTTGCTAGGTGTTCCGGTTATTTTATGGGTAATCACCAAAAACTTGCGTAGATTCAAATGATAGAGCTTAAAGAACTGACATTAGGATATGGACAGCGCACGCTGTTGGAAACCGTAAATACCCGAATCACGGGCGGACAACTCGTCGCCCTGCTGGGACGTAACGGGACGGGAAAAAGTACCCTGCTCCGTGCTATGATGGGATTGGAAAAGCCTCAATCAGGAGAAATTACTCTGCAAGGAAAAAACATAGCTTCATTGAAACCGGAAAAATTAGCCCGGAATATCAGCTTTGTCACCACCGATAAAGTACGCATCGCCAATCTCCGCTGTAAAGATGTAGTAGCTTTAGGACGTGCTCCCTACACCAACTGGATCGGTCAACTGCAACCGGAAGACCAAAAGCGAGTGGACGACGCTATGCAGCTAGTCGGTATGTCCGGTTATGCAGAAAAGACAATGGACAAAATGTCCGATGGCGAATGTCAGCGAATCATGATTGCCCGTGCCCTTGCACAGGATACTCCCGTCATCCTGCTTGATGAGCCGACCGCCTTCCTGGACTTACCCAACCGCTACGAGCTCTGTTTACTTTTAAAGAAACTGGCACAGGACGAGGGCAAATGCATCTTGTTCTCCACTCATGACCTCGACATCGCCTTATCGCTCTGCGACTCCATCATGCTCATAGATAATCCGCAGATGTACACACTACCTACTCAGGAAATGGTGACCAGCGGACATATAGAAAGACTTTTCCGCAATGAATCAGTCACGTTCGATGCGCAGGAGATGAGAGTACGCATCAAATAAACAAACAGATATCCGACAAGAATCAGACTGTGTATAAAATAAATAGGTAGCATTCATTTGGGTTCTATATAAATTCGCTATCTTTGCCCCCGAATTGGTTTCAGATAGCCATATCAACTATCTGAATTAAAAGGGAATCGGGTGTAAATCCCGGACAGTCCCGCTGCTGTGAAACTCTATTCAACTTCTTGATATTTACTTTTACCACTGACCGGGTATGATAGATAATCAAGGTCGGGAAGGAATCAGGAAGGGAGTCAGTCAGAAGACCTGCCATTCATACCTTAATAGCTGTTTTTACTCGTGGGATAGGAAAACGGCAGACTGTAAAAAAAATAATCGGGTAGTCATGACATCGGAAATGATTGAAGGAGGATAAATTCTCTCTAGCTAAAATATCAAAAGGACGGCATTAAACCGTCATGCTCAATGTGTGCGTATCCCCGCAGAAGTGATTTCTCCGGGGGTACTTTTTAGCCAAACTAAATATCATCATATAATAATCACAATGGAAGTTCTAAGAAATTTATTTGAAGGTTACCCCAATCTTTGGGGCGGCGGAGTAGCACACTCCGTACTGATTCTGTCACTAACCATAGCGTTTGGAATCATCCTTGCAAAAATCAAAGTGCGGGGAGTATCTCTGGGAGTTACCTGGATACTCTTTGTCGGAATCGTATTCGGTCATTTCAACATGAATCTGGACGAACACCTGCTCCACTTTCTGAAAGAATTCGGATTGATTCTGTTTGTTTACTCAATTGGCCTGCAAGTGGGGCCCGGCTTTTTTTCGGCATTCAAAAAGGGTGGCTTCACCTTGAATATGCTGGCCATGCTGGTAGTAGTATTAGGAGTAACCATTACTATCATCCTGCACTTCACCACCGGAACTCCGATTACCACAATGGTAGGTATTCTGTCCGGAGCCGTCACCAACACTCCGGGACTGGGAGCCGCACAACAGGCCAACAGTGATTTGAATGGTATAGACGCTCCCGAAATTGCTTTAGGATATGCTGTCAGTTATCCGCTGGGTGTAGTAGGTATCATCCTCTCACTGCTTACTTTGAAATATCTCCTGCGCATCAATACTGCTCAAGAAGAAAAAGATGCAGAAGTCGGTCTGGGACATCTTCAGGAACTTACTGTACGCCCTATCTCCATCGAGGTGAGAAACGAATCGGTAGACGGTATCAAGATTAAAGAACTCCGCCCGTTACTGAACCGTAAATTTGTTATTTCCCGCATCAAACACCGCGAAGGTGGAGAAACCGAATTGGTTAATTCCGAAACAACCCTACATGTGGGGGATATCATATTAGTGATCTCTACCCCGATTGACGTGGAAGCAATCACTGTATTCTTCGGAAAGGAAATCAAAATGGAATGGGAACAACTGAACAAAGAACTCATTTCACGCCGTATCCTGATTACTAAACCGGAATTGAACGGGAAAACACTCTCACAACTCAAAATCAGAAATAACTTCGGAGCAAACATCACCCGCGTCAATCGTTCGGGAGTAGACTTGGTAGCTTCTCCACAATTACAGTTACAAATGGGAGACCGTGTCACCATTGTAGGTTCCGAACTGGCTGTTGCTCATGCAGAGAAAGTACTTGGCAACTCCATGAAACGTTTAAATCACCCGAACCTGATTCCTATCTTTATAGGTATCGCTTTAGGATGTATTCTGGGAAGTCTTCCTTTCGCATTTCCCGGAATCCCGCAACCTGTGAAACTAGGACTGGCAGGCGGTCCGCTCATCGTTTCTATCCTGATTAGCCGTTTCGGTCCGAAATACAAGCTGATTACTTATACCACCATGAGTGCCAACCTGATGCTTCGTGAAATCGGTATTTCCATCTTCCTCGCCTGCGTAGGTTTGGGAGCAGGCGAAGGCTTTGTAGACACAGTCATTCATGGCGGAGGATATGTATGGGTAGGCTACGGAGTCATTATAACCATCCTGCCACTTCTGATTACAGGATTGATAGGACGATATTATTGCAAGCTGAATTATTTCACGCTTATCGGTGTTCTGGCAGGTTCTACCACCAATCCGCCGGCATTGGCTTACTCCAATGACCTGACCTCTTGTGATGCTCCTGCCGTTGGTTACGCTACGGTCTATCCGCTCACCATGTTTCTGCGAGTATTGACGGCACAAATATTGATTCTGTCGTTGGGATAATAATACCCTACTTCTTGCATATCAGCATACGAATCAACAAAGTGCCTCTTCTTATCTTATTACTATATAGCAAAAATTACCATTTGGTAATTTTTATCTCCTCTCATAAGCCTACCTTTGTCGCCATTTTCAATGACAAAGGTAGAAAGTTATGAAAGATAGTATTGATTTCGGCAGTATGAACATCTCCACGTTGTTCCGTAAGTTACTAATTCCTACAGTACTTGGGATGGTATTCTCGGCTCTGTTCGTTATTACGGACGGTATATTTGTAGGAAAAGGAATTGGCAGTGACGCACTGGCAGCAGTAAATATCACTGCACCGCTTTTTATGATTGCAGCAGGGATTGGACTGATGTTCGGAGTGGGAGCTTCGGTGGTGGCTTCCATTCATTTATCTCAGGGAAAACGCAAAGTGGCAAGTATTAATATCACTCAGGCAATTGCTTTTTCCGCATTGCTCATACTTATCCTGTCTGCTCTGTGTCTTTATTTTATAGAGCCATTAGCCAGATTATTGGGTAGTTCGGACCGGTTATTACCGTTAGCCATAGAATATATGGCATGGTACATCCCTTTTCTCGTATTCTACGAAGTATTAAATATAGGAATGTTCTGCATCCGCCTGGATGGTTCGCCCACCTATGCCATGATGTGTAATGCGGTTGCAGCCATACTCAATATCATACTGGATTATATATTTATCTTCGAATTTGGTTGGGGAATGATGGGAGCAGCTTTTGCCACCAGTCTGGGGACTGTTGTAGGAGGGCTGATGACACTGATTTACCTCCTCCGTTTCTCTCGTACCCTCCATCTATGCCGGATAAAATTAAGTATCAAAAGTCTGTTACTGACTCTTCGCAACATCGGCTATATGATTAAACTGGGAAGTTCTGCTTTTATCAGTGAAGCCTCCATTGCCTGTATGATGTTTCTGGGGAACTACGTTTTCATCCACCATCTCGGTGAAGACGGAGTGGCAGCATTCAGTATTGCCTGTTACTTCTTCCCTATCATCTTCATGGTCTATAATGCCATTGCACAATCCGCACAACCGATTATCAGTTATAACTTCGGAGCCGGACAGCCCGAACGTGTACGAAAGACCCTGCATCTCGCCATTCGGACCGCTTTAATCTGCGGTATCAGCTTTTTCATTCTTACCGTACTATGCTGCCAAGACATTGTTTCGCTATTCATTGACCGCAGTTACGCTGCATTCGACATAGCAGTAAACGGGCTTCCTTATTTTGGAGCAGGATTCATCTTCTTTGCCGTCAACATGATTGGCATTGGTTATTACCAGAGTGTCGAAAGAGGTCAGCAGGCAACAATTATCACTCTTCTCCGGGGAGTAGTGTTTATGTTGATCGGATTCTTTGCGCTCCCTCCGGTATTGGGTACACCGGGTATCTGGCTAGCCGTACCATTGGCAGAGTTATTAACCACTTTCTATATTTTCGGAATTTATTTGAAAGATCGTTTCATTGTCTGCCGACGATAAGTATCTTTGCAATATGAGAACATTCATTGAAAAACTTTGCGATAGATACAAGGTATCAAAAACCGATGTACAGTCTCTACTGAACTGTATGGAAGAGGTGCATTTCAAAAAGAGAGATTTAATAGTACGCGAGGGGACAAAGAACTGTAATCTTTATTTTATCAAGACAGGAATATGGCGAGCCTATTATCATAAAGACGGAGTGGACACTACCATCTGGTTTGCTTCAGACGGAGAAGCTGCTTTCTCCGTCTGGGGTTATGTAGATAATGCCTACTCATTAATAAATATTGAGGTCATGTGTGACAGTGTGGCCTATTGTATTTCCCGAACAGCTCTGAATCAGCTATTCGCCTCATCCATCGGACTCGCTAATTTGGGGCTCCGCCTCATGGATCATCAGTTTCTTCAACAGGAAAACTGGCTTATCAGTTCGGGAAGCCCACGGGCTAAAGAACGCTATCTCAACCTTATCAAAGAGACTCCGGAATTATTGCAATATGTACCTTTAAAACATATTGCGTCTTACTTGTGGATAACTCCGCAGTCGCTAAGTAGGATTCGGGCGAAGATAGCATCTTCTCCGCAATAATACTATGCTTTCGCGGTCTTCACCCCAAAAGCACAATAAGTCAAATAACCCACACAAGCTAAAGTGACAAAAACGCCTCCAATAATACCTACTGTTCCAATCGCAAATCCAATCACTGGAGTAACCACTCCACCTCCGGCAACAGCAGTAATCATCAGCCCTGAAATCTGGTTTGCTTTTTCCGGCCTTGCCTGTAAAGCCATCGAATAAATGATAGAGAATACCGATGAAGCAAAAAAACCGACAGCACCGATACAAATCAGATTTATCATATCATCTTTCACAAAGGCCAGAATAAGCAAAGAGATCATACAGGCAACAATATTCACACGGAAATATTTCATTTCAGCAATACGGGCTAACAAGAAAGCACCCAGCAAAGCACCTACCGTACGGCTTAAGAAATAAACCTGTGGAGCAAACTTCACTTGTTCTGCCGTCCAGTCAAATCGTTCCGCCATCAGTTTGGAGCTGATAAAATTGGTAGCAACATCTACACCGACAATAAAGAAGATACCCAAAAATAACAGCAGAATCGTTTTATCTTTCAAAAGAGAAAAAGTATCACTGATAGAAAGTTGTTGGGTCGCGGCACTAGAATCTTCCCGTTTAACAGGAGTAGCCATCAGCCAAACAGCGGATAATAACGTGATGAACCCTAATATAGGAAAGCAATAATACCATTTGTCGTCTCCAAAGTGCGCTACAGCCAGCAATACAATCTCCGGTCCGACAAGAGAAGATACTGCTTTGATTACCTGTCCTGCCGTCAGACTACTGGTTAATAATCGTTGACCAGTTACTACATTACTCAGTAACGGATTCAGTGAAACTTGCAGAATAGCGTTACCTATACCTAACAACGCATACGCAATCATACAAGTCATGCTATCATAAATAACCAAAGGCAGAAGCATACCTACCACCGTTATTCCCATACTAAGCAAGACCGTATTCTTACGCCCCCATTTGTTCATCTGATTTCCAATAGGAATACCCAAAAACAGGAACCAGATAAAAACTAACGAAGGAACAAATCCGGTCATCGCAGGAGACCAATTGAAAGTACGTTGAACATAATCGGAAGAAATGCCGACTATATCACAGAAGCCCATAACAAAGAACCCGAAAAGAACGGGAAGGGCGGCATATATAGATTTTTGTGTTTTCATTTAACGACTCCCCAAGCTTTATTAGGTGTATCTCCCATTTCCAATATCAATTCACCTCCTTTTAGTAATTCTGATGCCGGAAAATAAAAATGATCAAGTTTCTCCCCGTTTAACACTGCACTTTGAATATATTTATTCTTTCTTGAAACATTTTTAGCAACAATCATGAACTGTTCCCCCCGATTGTAAAGTCTTCCCAATTTAATGACAGTTTTTTCATATAAAGGACTTGCTATCTCATATACGGGATCCATTTTACATCCTCCATCTGTCTGGAACAAACCTATAGCAGCCATCACAAACCATGCACTCATCTGTCCTTGATCTTCATCACCTAAATATGCATTAGCAATTCCATAACCATAATATCTATCAATCACCGAACGGACCCATTTCTGTGTCAACCAAGGCTGCCCTGCCCAATTAAATAAAAAAGCAAAATGCATAGACTGCTGATTACCTTGAACTACAGGAAAATCCCAATATTGATCATTAGGAGCATTATAACGCCATGGTTCACTAGCAGAAAATCCCCAATTCAGCCGATTCACAAATTTATTTTTCCCAATTATATCAATCAGGCCAGGTATATCCTGCGGAACAAAGAAACTAAGTTGCCAAGCATTTCCTTCCACATAATGTATATTACATCCAGATCTAAAGGGATCAAATTTTTCTACAAAATTTCCTAGTGTATCCCTCATATGAACATATCCATTTTTTGGATTAATAGCATTTTTCCACCATGAACCTCGCTGGCTGAACATCTTATAATCTTCATATTTTCCTAATGATTTTGCAAACTGAGCAACTGTCCAATCATCATAAGAGTACTCCAAAGAATTGGAGAATCTCCCTTTCTCAATAGGTACATAATGATACTGTAAATAAGGTATAAGATCTCTGTTTCCCGCAAATCCGCCAGCAACATGTGTAGCAGGAGTAGTTTGCATCTTCTTTACAGCCCTAAAAGCCTTATTTACGTCATAATCCCGAATCCCCATCTGATAAGTAGAAACTATCAACGGAATCTCATGTTCGGCTACCATAACCGGAATATACTTCATACCAGCAGGTCCTTTAGCCAACCATCCATTTGTTTCATATAAAGCTAATTGAGAATTAACCCATCTGGAAGCCCACTCCGGAGTTACCAAATTCCACACTTGATTTAAATTCCAAAATGTATTCCAAAAAGCATCACAACCTAATGCCCTATGATTCGGATCTGCCAGTTTTTGCACCTTTTTATCTGCCGACATCCATTCACCATTCACATCACTCCAAATATTCCGACAATAAGAACGATACATATTTGTATAAAAGCGTACCTTTTCCAGACGATCATTGGAAGTGATTTGTACACGACCCAAAATCTCATTCCATGTTTGTTTCTGGTTTTGTACAATAGAAGCAAAATCCCAACCAAATTTCCTGGAAATTTCTTCTTCCAGATTTTCCGATGCGTTAGCGATACTAACCAAAGAAATACCTGTACGAACTTGAACAACCGGTGTTTGTTTAGTATCAAATTCTACATACAAACCAGCATATTTCAAGTCTTTGCCTTCAATATGATCCCTATTCAACACCTTATCTTCCACCCATCCTCCTACATTTTTAATAGGGGTATCAAATTCTATGACAAAATTTACAACATATTCCTGATCAGCATCTCCACTCCAGACATTAGGTCGAGGAGATAACTGATGACTGTATCCCTCAATTCGATAATCACTGATTTTTTTTATTTCTACATCCATCAGTTTATAATCATATTCAGTAGGAATCTGAAGATCAATCATTACACGCCCATCCTTATCTTTAGGGAAAGTATACCTTTGAAAAGATGCCCTAGTGGTAGCCGTATTCTCCACCCATATCTTCGTATCAGTCATATACACCTTATAATACCCCAATGGTGCCTCTTCTGTTTTTTTATCTATACGAGATCGATAACCCTCATCCGGTCTTAGTTCATCCCCTACCCTTATTTGAAGTTCGCCATTTGTCGGCATCATGCCAAGCCCTCCCATCGTCCATTCATGTATATGACTAAAACAGCCGATAGTTTCAAAAGTAGGTTGATAGCCTGATTGCCATCCTGCATTTTGATTATCAGGACTCAGCTTAACCATACTAAAAGGCATCCATGGTCCCGGAGCAATCATCCAGCGAGAATGTCCTGTCCCTATCTTTGTGTCCACGTAATCGGCACACGATTGCAATTGTTGAGGATTACGAACCACTATATCCGAATATAGCAGATCATTATCAGCCCAAACTTTATACATGCTTTTCTGACGTCCATAAACAGCAGGCATAAGAGCCTCAAATTGATAACGAGCCGTATCCATATCAGCAGAAAAGATTTCTAGTCCGTCCAATTCTACCCTTAGTTTAGGATTTCCTGCCAAATGTTCTGCGTCAATTAACAAAGGCTGATATCTTCGTCCATTTTCCTCTATTTCATAAGGAGCTGGAGAAACACCACGTAAAAATACTTTTTTGTTTAATTTACCCAAGCCCGCCTTTTCAGGCCCCACTAATCGTATCTGGTCAAATACAATCCATCCACCTTCTAAAACTGAAATAACAACAGTGTTTCCCCCTTTTTTTAATTCATCAGTAGGAATAGGAAATATTAATGCACTATTTTTAGCATTCCGTAAATCACCTTCTAAAACTTCTTTCACTCCCCCGTCTACAACAAATCTTTTGTCAACAGAGTTTATTCTAATCTTTACCACTGCCCCTATAGGACTCGCCCCCAATAAATCTACAACCAATTTCCAATCCTTAGATTTGGGAACATTTGCCAAATCAAAAAGAATGGTCGCATCATGCGTCCGCCATCCAGAAGTTCCTCCCGTACCTCCCCACTGATCTGCAGGTCCCGGTAACACATATGGAAAGTCCTTACTTACATCTGAACCTCCAATTAAAAAATAACGATCTTCATATCCGAAATCATTAGCCAGAAATTTTGTATATCCTGAAGGTCCTAATGCAAATTCAGCCGAAGAGTTATTTTTCTCACCTATTTCCCATAATGTTTTATCGGCTCTAACATATAAGACTACAAAAATTATCAACAAAAAAGAAAAAAAAAGTCGTTTCATATGTCACATTATTAAAATTATATATTCTTTATGCCCCTAATACGCGATAGTGAATATTGCAAGCTGTTGATTATTACATATTAATATAGATACTATAAATATTTATCCAATTCATTTAATGCAAACACATAGGCTCCTACAGAAATAGCGACATTAGTAGTTAGCTTAGTTTTCACAACTCCTACATATTTATTCAAATCACATGATACCAAAGTTCCATATTCCGGAACTGGAATTTCCGTCAACTTTTGCGATAAAAAACGGGACAAATCTTCAGAATCGTCCAAATCAAAAACTTCCATCTGTAATCTGGATAAGAAACGACCAGAAAAAGTAGTAAGTTTACCTCTCAACACTTCCAGAAATGAAGGCATTATATATTTAGAGGCTCCGGATAGCCCCCCACCAATCACAACTATTCCATCAATAACCGTTAAAGCATAGGCAACCGCATCTCCTGCAGCCTTTCCCAGAGAAGAAAAACTACCAATGGCCGCTACCTGATTACCCATCATTTTTCCTTCAGCAATCTCATAAATATCTTTGGGGGTCAGACATCTTTCATCCCCTGATATTTCTTTATAAACTCTATTTACAGCACGAATACTGACACTCTCTTCCGCTATTTTATCTTCGTAAAAATAATTTCTAAATATCCAAAGGTCACCGCCACAGCCATTATCGCCAGATAACAACTCATTATTAATAACAACCCCACCACCAAAGCCTGTACCTATGGTAATACCCAACAAATTTCTATATCGTTTTTTACTTCCTGAAGTTTCCAACATTTTATTTATTGCAGGCAAGACTCCTGCAAGCGCCTCTCCATAAGCAAAAAGATTACCATCATTGTTAATAAAAACCGGTAAATGGAATTTTTGTTTTAAATATTCTCCTAAAGCAATACCACCCCGAAAAGCTAGAAAGTTAGGCAGATCACCAATAACACCATTCTTATAATCTGCCGGTCCAGGAAAAGCAAAACTGATTGCTACAGGCTTCCGAGTCAGTCGTTTCATCACCTCCTCAAATCCTTTTACCAATACATCCAAACATCGTTCCAAATTGTCAGTTACAGCTGCCTTACAAACTGGACATATTATTTGCTTACAGCCCTGTATGGCTGAAAACACAAAATTAGTGCCTCCCGCATCAAGCGTCATTACGATTCGTTCATCATGTTCATACATAGTTTTCAAGATATTAGATAATTGAATTATTTCATTATTAAAAGCGTACGTAGGCTTTTATCGTTACACATTCTTTTCCTGCCGATTTACCATACGGGGCAATGGTGTACTCTTTCACCGCAGCAGGAATGATAAATGTTTCCGCATAATGCACCACGAAAGGTTCAAAGGCGTGAGTAGGACTCTCAACGACGGCCTCTTCTCCCTCCAGCAAATTCAGCACATTTACACTGTCGTTTGTGTGATGCAGCACCGGTGACGAGAAACGGTGACGGCGGGTTTCGATAAATTCATTCGGATGCAATCCGGTACGTTCCTCCATCCACCCATCTCCGGAAGCCACTTCCTTAAACTGATTGCGAAGATGTTCATTTACATATTCCGTATCCCGATTCCAGTTGATTACGCATTTACCACGTTCCACATTGATTGGGCGTGGTTTTCCATCCAGCCCCAGACGTTGCCAGTCCCATAGTTTGAAAGTAAAGAGGTTCGGAGTCGAACTGATTTCAAGCACCATGCTATTCGCACCGGAACAATGAATCGTTCCTCCCGGAATCAGAAAGTGATCGTGTTTCTTTGTCGGAATCTTGTTGACATACTTTTCTGCGTCGAACACCAATTCACCTTTTTGTGCCTTACGCAAATCAGCGATCATCGCTTCTTTATCAACACCCGTTTTCACTCCCAGATAAACTACGGCATCTTCTTCCGCGTCTACCATGTAGTAGCTTTCATCCTGTGTATAATACATACCGAAACTATCACGGATAAATTGAGTGGTAGGATGCACCTGCAAACTCAAATTACCTCCACCTATCGTATCCAAAAAGTCGAAACGGATGGGGAAGTCTTTTCCAAAACGGGCTTCCACCGGTTCGCCAAGCAACTCTTTACTTTTCAGCAACACCAAATCGACCGAAGGAAGTTCGAAGCGCACTCCGTTCACCTCAAAATAGAGGCTGTTTTCTTCGGGCACACAGTCAAAGCACCAACCAAAATTTTCGCGTTCACGATCCAAATCGCAAACATCTTTCATCCATTGACCACCCCAGGGAGCCGGATCGAAGAAAGGAACTACCCGGAACGGCGTGTTCACCGTTGCCTCTACCCCTTTAAAGAAAGTATCCTTATCAATCATCTTCGGTGTTCCGGCCACATGGGTGTCAATCCAGAATTCTACCCTGTCAAACAATCTTTCCTTATACCTATCACATACTCTCCAATCATTGAAATAGCCTCTCTTGTATTGCAAAGAAACGGCATCTTTCCGATTGTCTATCCCTAAAGCTTTTACCTCATGCCGACGGAAACGTTGTTGAATTTCCCAACGTGCCATATCCGCATATACAATCATCGCATCCTGCGGAGCCACTATGGCAGCTCCCGTACCTATTATTACAATAGTATCCTCCGCTTCACTAATTTGCTTTTGAGCAGCAGCCAATTTATCCGCATCCAAATAATCTTCCAGTTTCAAATTGGTCACATAGCCAAACAACACATCTTCTGTCATGAAGCGTTCCGTCAAAGTTTGGATCTCTTGTTCCGGTTTCATCAAATCACGCACATTCATCACCTTTCCGGAGAATTCTTTTGAAAAAGCATCCAGCACTTCTTCTTCATATACTCCAGTATATAAATCCACTGCCAGCACTTTTCTTGCATCCATTTGATTTTTTAACACAGAAATGATAGCATCCCAACCCTGAACAAGCATCCCCGTCAACTTCGTAGAAGGAAATTTATCATAATTAGCTTTTCTCATATTATAGTTGTTTTTAATTTTATATGTTCATACATACTTTAGATTGTGCAAATATATAGATTTTATTTTTATTTCAAACAAAACTTGGATTATTTTTTGATAAATCTTATATTTGCTGAAAATAAACCAATCCGGATAGATATGAAAATAGACCATAGCAGTGATAAACCTCTTCATATTCAAGCAGAAGAGATACTTAGAAGACTCATAGAATCTGAAGAGTACAAAAACGGAAAGCTATTTCCTAACGAAGTCGAATTGTCTGAACAATTACACATTTCAAGGAACACATTAAGACAAGCTATCAACAAACTCGTGTTTGAGGGACTTCTGGTACGAAAGAAAGGATACGGAACGAAGGTGGTAAAGAAAGGTATCGTAGGCGGAGTAAAGAACTGGCTTAGTTTCTCGCAGGAAATGAAGATGTTAGGTATCGAAATACGTAATTTCGAACTACATATCAGCTTGAAACGTCCGACTGAAGAAATTGGCACATTCTTTAATTTAGGTTCTAATCCTGATGCCCGCTGCGTAGTAATGGAGCGCGTCAGAGGAAAAAAGGAATACCCGTTTGTCTACTTTATCTCTTATTTCAACCCTAACATTCCATTGACTGGAGAAGAAGACTACACACGCCCATTATACGAAATGCTGGAAACTCAATATAATATAGTGGTAAAAACCAGCAAAGAGGAGATTTCAGCCAGACTTGCAGGGGAATTTATCGCAGAAAAGCTGGAAATAAAATCCAGTGATCCTATATTAATAAGGAAAAGATTTGTTTATGATGTGAACGGAATGCCGATTGAATACAACATCGGATACTACCGCGCAGACAGTTTTACTTATACAATAGAGGCGGAAAGATGAAGAGTATGTTCATACATACGCAACATAGAAAGACTATTTTAAAGACCGGAACTCTTATCTTCTTTTAAAATAGTCTTTTTGCATTCCATTTCTTTGCATTATGCTTTATCCATCATCTATCATTTATTATTAAACTTACCAATAGAGCGCCCGGCAAGAATCCTGTCCAGACTTTCATCCACAACACCTATCATCTGAAGTTTGGATAATAAATGATAGTAGGAAGTTTTTCCTACTCCTTCTATTCTTAACAGACTTTTCCAACCTCTTCCCGATACGATTTCCAGTAAATCTTTTACCGTTCGAACATCTTGATTATACAAAACATTACCCAACCGGGTATCAGCTACTTTGCAAACAGGTAATTGAAGTATCCACTCTTCCTGCTCAACATTTATATTCTTATTATTGTCTGCCAAAGATAAAAAACGAGCATTGATAGCACGTTTTCGATAAGTAGCCAATATATCTTTCTTCAGTTTCAATCCTTTAAGTATAGAGTTATAAATTTGCAATGTCTTTTGATAGGTAATTCGATGCCGACCAGCCACTTTTTCTACTGATTCTCCTGTAGAAATAGAATAGAAAATATTGCGGGCAACAGGGTGAAGAATCAATGCTGCCAGTTCACGAATGATTATTTCATATAGCGGTTTACAGGTCTTCTGTGTTCTCAATACATATAGTAGATCATCGTATCTGGAAATGATAAAGTCACGTTCCAATTTCTTTTCTTCTACGATTTTAGAAAGGTAATCTGCTTCTAAACCAAGTCTTTTGTGAGCTTCCAGATAAGCATCCAAACTCTCATCATCCAAAAACAACTGATCGTTGATTCGGGAACTCGTAATGTATCCAAGATTTGCCCAATTCTTTAAAATAGCCTCTTGGATGTCGTGTCTTTCGGACATCTGTTTTGTTGTGAGCCAATTTGCCATAAAAAAACGGAACTAGATTAATAATATTAACTAGTTCCGTACCTTTTATTATAAAAAAGTACGGAGCTGTCACAATCCCGCTAACAGGAGGTAGTAACGGCTACCCAACGCACACGGGCAGACAGCCCGTACCCTATGAGAAGTCATAGAAGTACAGGCGTCTTCCCGGCGTGAGTTAAAAAATCCGTTACAATTTCCTGTTAGCCGAGGAAACGCACAATCGCATACCACAAAGGCATACTACGTTCCAATGACAAAGGTACAAATACTTTTCGGAAAACAACAAAAGAAAGCCGCAAATGTTTAGTGAAAATCAAAGACAGAATATTGTATTAAAAAAAGCCGGTTATTCGAATCGTTTTAAAGTTTACACAATCCTGTTTTAATGAGGAAACATATCCGGCATCATTTTTTTTCGTGTATTATTGCAGAAGAGATCATCCGGTCTATTTCAATTTTCCGGTAGGACACGTGACTCATAACCTGCCGCTCATTAATGGAGCGAGAGTAGAATTTACCATCAGGGAAAAGGAGGTTGAATTTTATTGTCCTGATAACACTACAGCCCATTCAAACAGCAGAGAAAACAAAGGAACTGTATCTATCAAAACGGTGGGCAAATAAATCTATCTCACGCTTCGAAATTTGGAGCCTCATAGCCAATTGACGCCAACCTTTCATAGTGTCAACTACTTCGGAAATTATTTTTACAGCCATGTCTTTGCTAAGCATATAATCCTCACAAGCATCCAACAAAATCGTCAAATCCGACTCACAAGAAGAACTGGAGATTAGCAAACTTTGCTGTTCATTCAAAGTCGGGTTCATATCATACGCCGGAGAAAGAGTCCACCCTTTGGGAGTTAATAGAAAGCCATGATTACGAAAATGATCATCCGTATTACCCACACAGATATTGAATGCTACTCTACGATAAAGCTCTTGAAGATTAACTTCCACATTCGTACAACCCTGTATCATAAAGTCAACAATATCCAGATAACCATTCCCTGTACCAGCATTAGCTCCATCCATCAATCCAAGCAGAGTCATAGCGGAAGCAAAATGAATGCGCTTTCCATCATCTCTCCGATCAAACCGCTTGGATAAAAAGGTATGATATTTACTTTCTGTAGCAAGTACTCCGGTTGAAGCTACCCTGATTCCAGCTTTCGCTGCCAGAAGATGACAAAAATGTTCCCATAGACCGACATCATAATCATCTTTCCGGGATGGAAATTTAGCGATATACAATATTTCCTGTTCATCAGTCACACTCGCTTTTGGCCGTGCACCTCCAAGAGAGGTACCGGGTTGAATTAGCTGAATCAGCCATTTTTTATCTGGCAAAAGATTCTGTTCTTCACTTTTCTCAATCTCCTGACTGGCATACATCAGTTCCCGGACAGCCGTAAGTGGAGGTATTCGCAATTTATTACTGATATTGATAAAATCACCGTTAGGATTCTCTTTAAAACGAAAACCACCCATCCGAGAAAAGTCATCAATGCCCACTAGATAATCAAATGAAGTCAGTCGACGTACAGCACGTTTTTCTTCTGCTGCCAACAACTGCTCACGTCTGTTCAGTAAAGCTCGTCCCCAGCGATCGGGTAAAGCATCAGAAAAACATCCAAAGATACCTTTGCCTTGTTGGGTATATTGTATTCCAGGATAGTTATTCAAATCTTCACTTAAAAACAAGTCCCCATATTTTTTCAGCCAATCATTACTAAACTGAAATCCATACGTTTCTGAACCACGAAGCACTTCATAGCTCAATTCACCAATCAATTCTATATCTTTCAGCCAATCAAAATCGGCATATACTTCTATCTTTTTCATTGACTAGTTTTCTTTTTAGACGCTCTCTCCCGTTGCTTCAAGCTCAAGTCCTGCAATGCTTTGCCCATTTTATCCTCTTTTGCCAATAAAAGAATATCACCATCCAGCTGCAAAGCATAGAGTACTCTCAAATAAATACCAATAGAAACAGTAGGCAATCCCTTTTCCACCCGTGAGACCGTAAGTTCCGAACAAGTAGCGCGTTCTGCTACCTGCGCAATACTCAAATTCCGTCTCAAACGAGCCAATTTTATTTGTTCGCCTACAATCTGCATTTTCGAAATCAACTTGCGAGGAAGTTTAGTTCCCATCGTACTCTTTGTCATAATCGTAATCTATCATATAATATACAAAGATAAGATTTATTATTTATTATATGATTGGTTGATAAGAAAAAGATTGGATCAGGCGTATGTATACAAAAAGGCAGACTTCAATAAAAGGTTTTCGTTTCATATATAGAATAAAAGGTACATCATTTTGTTTTGTATACAAAACAAAATATTTGATAAAGCTGCTCTAATCTATTTCACAATATCATTCAAGTCAAAATAAAGCAAACGTGTAGCAGAATCCACATCTTCATTATTCAAAGGAATAAATCCATTTTTCTCATAAAAAGGAACAGCTGCCGCATACGCATCTACAGTTAAAAAGCGACAACCCGTTTTATTTTCAATAACAAAGTAACTTTTGATAAAATTCAACAGGAATGAGCCTATTGATTGACCTTTCACAGATAAATCGACTCCTAAACGACAAATTTTAGCGGCAGGATAACTTTTTAAACGTTTCTCATTCACAAACCGATGCTTTCGAAAACGATTAAATTCTGTTTTATTCTCAAAATCAGACAAAGAAATACGATCATTAGCAAGGCTAAAATATGCGACTGTTTGTTGTCCCATTTTATTTTCAAGTACATAACTTACAGCTAACAAAGCTTCCCGATAAAGAAAAGATTCATTTAAAATAAAATCGTTCAGATCGGTATCTCCACAATCGAACGATTTTATTTTTTCTGAGATATTTAATTTACGCATCTCATACGCTTCCTCTATCAACTGACGATTCATTTTTTATTTTTTAAAGATTTTCATTGCCAGTTCATAGTCTTTCAACCTTTTTTCCCGCTGCTCCGGCGTTTCACTACGCTTCTCTTTCATCCGTTCTTCAAATCGCCGAGCATCTTCTCCGAAAAGTATCGGAGTTTCCTTAATTGGTCTTGCCATACTTATACAACTCCTTTCTTTTGGTTTATACGCTACAAAAGTAATTGAATAAATCAGGAAGTGCAAGTTATTACGAAGTTATCTTATTCATATAAAAAACTACTCTACAATTAAAGCACCTCTCTCTTGCATAAAGTAGCTACTTTTGTAGCACATATCAATTCGTTCCACAAATATGGAACGAAACAATAACAGATGTGGAACTAAAGGGAAACAACTGTAGAACTAAAAGTCAACAGTTGTAGAACGAATTAATAGTAACTATAAAATCACTAAACATTAGTATATGAGTGCAATATATGACCTATTTGAGACTCCTAGTCCAAACAAAGAAGAGAAACAACCGCTACACGCCCGTATTGTCTCCAAAGGAACCGTAGGTAAAGAAGAGTTTCTGGATCGTGTCCACAAGTTTACCGGTATCAGCAGAAGTTTATTGGCAGGAGCCATGGAAGCCTTTGCCAATGAAGCACGGGATTTACTAGCCGACGGCTGGAATGTAGAAATAGGGAACTTCGGATTCTTCTCTACCTCGCTGCAATGTCCGCCAATTAAAGATAAAAAAGAAATTCGGGCAGCGTCTGTCCAAATGAAAAATATTAATTTCCGCGCAAGCCGTCCATTCAAGAAAGAAGTAGGCGATAAAATGAGGCTGCAACGAGGAGAATCTATCACACGCCCTAAGAAAAATAGTATCTCCCGTGAGACGTGTCGCGACCGCCTCAACACATACTTGGAAAATCACCTATTCATCAGCCGGACAGATTATAGCCATCTGACAGGACGAAATAAAAAAGTGGCTATTGAAGAATTAAAATCCTTTATCACTGACGGAATAATAAGGAAAGAAGGGATTGGAAAGTTGACTGTATATATAAAGGTATAAACATCACAAAAACTCTTGGCACAAGTAGAATTGCTTATTTATCCTTTATCTTATCTACAAGACAAAATAATAGATATATTATCTTGTCTGTAGGATAAAAATGCTTATATTTGTATTATCAATAAGATATATACA
Source organism: Bacteroides sp. L008 (assembly GCF_040812255.1). Lineage (NCBI taxonomy): Bacteria > Pseudomonadati > Bacteroidota > Bacteroidia > Bacteroidales > Bacteroidaceae > Bacteroides > Bacteroides sp. L008. The sequence continues at coordinate 2,862,070 of NZ_JBFNXO010000001.1, forward strand.
TTATGATGAATAGAACAATTCTAAAATCTGTAATTGCGGACAACCAACTTGAAGTCCCTAAATATAAAGTGATTCCAAGAAATTTCAACTTCGAGGAATTTGGGAATTATGTGTTTGTCGGCATAAGACGTGCCGGAAAATCATTTTTGCTTTATCAACGGATGCAACAACTCCTTTCACTAGGAATGGGTTGGGATGAGATGCTTTATATCAATTTTGAAGATGAACGGCTTGTTGGAATGTGCGTGAATGATTTAAACTTGCTGCTTGAAATTCATCTTGAGATGTATGGCAAAAGACCTATACTATTTCTTGATGAAATACAGAATATCACAGGTTGGGATAAGTTTGCACGTCGTATGGCAGACACTAAACATAGAGTATACATCACCGGCAGTAATGCAAAAATGCTTAGCGGAGATGTACAGACTACTCTCGGTGGACGATATATAACCGTAGACGTATACCCTTACAATTTCAAAGAATATCTTACAGCCAATAACATCGAACTAACCCCTATGTCCCTTATAGCTACGGAGAAGAAAGCCGAAATATTGCGCAAATTCAACGATTATTTTTTCTTTGGCGGATTTCCGGAAGGTGCCACACTTAATGCAAAACGGGATTATCTGACCAGTATATATCAAAAAATCTATCTGGGAGATATAGCTACGCGTCATTCGATTGACAATACATTTGCTCTTAGAGTATTGTTTAAGAAAATAGCCGAAAGCGTCAAACAACCCATATCCTTTAATCGCATCGCCAATATAGTTTCATCAACTGGCGCCAAAGTGGGTGTAACCACTGTTATAAACTACATGGAATATGCTAAAGACGCATGGCTCATTTCATCTATTCATAATATTGCCGGTAAATTAGCCGACAAGGAAAGTACGCCTAAATATTATTTTAATGACAACGGGATTCTAAATCTCTTTTTACTTGACGGACAAACATCTTTATTGGAAAATTTAGTTGCCATAACCCTACTTAGACGCTATGGACACAAAGATACTGTTTTTTTCTATAATAAAGGCATAGAGGTTGACTTTTATCTTCCGGATAGCACCACAGCCATTCAGGTATGTTACTCCTTAGACAACAGTGACGGAACATACGACCGTGAAGTGGGAGCTCTCATTAAGCTATCCAGAGTCCTCGACTGTTCCCAACTGATGATAATTACATATTCTGAAGAACGGACTATTGAAATAGAAGGAAAACTAATTGAAATACTCCCTATTTGGAAATGGCTATTAAAGTAGAAAATATAAGAATCTATAAATCAGAAGTATACAAACAAAATAAATAAAAGTGAATCAAAGTACGTACATCTAGGACCGTTAAAGCACCTCCCCGGAAAGTGCCCATAGTATCTTTGCATCGTGATCACAAAGAGAATTGATAACTAAAGTAACTAATTAAAAAAACAAAAAACTATGGCACTTAGATACGTCATTAAAAAAAGAACATTCGGCTTTGATAAAACTAAAGCTGAAAAGTATGTAGCACAAAATGTAATCACCAATACGGTGGATTTCAGAGATTTGTGCGAGGAAATCACTAAAGTCGGAATGGTTCCCAGTGGAGCGGTAAAATTTGTACTCGATGCTTTGATCGATACATTAAATCTCAACCTTAGAAAAGGTATTTCTGTTCAATTAGGAGATTTCGGATGCTTCCGTCCAGGTATGAATTGCGAAAGTCAGGATACTGAAAAAGAGGTAGATAGCGATACGATACGCAGAGTGAAAATTATTTTCACTCCGGGCTACAAATTCAAAGAGATGCTTAGTAAAGTCAGTGTTCAAAAAGCGGTGGCTTCCGATGATGGCTCCATCAGCCCGGAACAACCGGATTCCAACCCGAATCCCAATCCGGATGACGGCAAAGGAGAAGCACCGGACCCGGCAGCATAAGATTAATTATCAGCCTTTAAAAGCAGGAAAACAGTACCCGTCCGTAGGCGGGTACTGTTTTCCAAAGTATTCTTATAAAAGACTTGACAACGCCTTTTTTATTTTGTACCTTTACAACATCTTAAAACATTAAACTATCAACATGAAAGAATTGCCATCAGAAGAGGAAGAAATTCCGTTTCGCATTAAAACTTATAAGAAAAAGGAATTGGCTTGTATGTACAATCCGAACATTACACCCCGTTGCGCCATACGCATATTCACCAAATGGATTAAAATAAATAAAGAACTGCTCCGGTTATTGACTGCCACAGGTTATCATCCGCGTACACGAACTTTTACTCCCCGACAGGTACAAATCATAACCAGTATTCTGGACATTCCATAAGGATGTCCAGAATACTGGTTTTATCATTGCAGTTGTCCCGCCGCTTTCAAATAAGCCACATAATTCACAGTATGTCGGTACATCTCCTAAAGAATATCAGAACAAGAAGATAGGACTGTTGCCTTCGTGAGTCAGCAAAACAAAATTCTATTCTTTTTTGATATTACAATAATCTGAATTGGAATATAATCAATAAAAAAGGATTATTCACCGATTGCGTACAATATTGATATATAATCGTCCTATTCTTATATTAAAAACAGCTACCCAACACTACCTTTGTTACCAACCGATTATTTTCGGAAGATTGTATTAGTTAAACAAGCCGTTTTACTTGGTATACTTCGAAAATAATTCATAAGTTTGTTTTGTATTAAAGGAGTCCATTGTATGTATAAGAAGTATATCCCTTTTCTTTTATTATTTATTTCTACTCTTTCGTTTGGACAAAATATACATTTTCAGGCACTCGGAGTAGAAAATGGTATTTCACAACCCACAATCACATCTATTTATCAAGACGAGTTCGGTATTATCTGGATAGGGACCAAAGATGGCCTGAACCGATATAACGGCACTGACTTCCATATATTCCGTCCGATAGAGAACGATAAAAACAGCTTGTACAATAATAACATCGGTACCATCTGCGGTGATAAAAACGGTCATATTTATATCCGGTGCAAATACGCCGTAGTAGAATATGATATTAGAAAAAACACCTTCCATACTATCCGTAATAACAATATCCAGGCCATTGACTACGGCAACTCCCAGTTATGGGTTTGCACGAGAGATTCATTGTTCACCTACAACCGCACAGAAGATAAATTAGCATATTATTACCACCTGGACAGCGCACGCATATCATGCGTCACTGAAGATCATGAAGGCAACCTGTATGTAGGAACCATGAATAAAGGCTTGTACATGATAGACAGCAACAAGAAATGGCTTAATTATCTTCCCGATAAAGATATAACCTGTATTTATGAAGATTCCAAGAAAAACATCTGGATAGGGACTAAGGATGACGGACTTTTCCGGCTAGACAGAAACGGTGTACAAACCAACTACAAGGACGGACCTTATAAAAACAGGCTTTCCAGTAATTATATCCGTTGCATTATGGAAGACAGCTGGGGGAATTACTGGATAGGGACTTTTAAAGGGCTGGACAAGCTGGATGTCTCCACCAATATTACTCATTACAGTGAAGACAACAAGCCTTATAGCCTAAGCAACTCTTCTATCATTTGTATGATGAAAGATCAGCAAGGGACCTTCTGGATAGGTACCTACTATGGAGGAATCAACCTATTTAATCCGGATTATGAAATCTATACCTATTATTATCCGGATGAATCGCAGAAAGGAAAATTGACTTCTCCTTTCGCCGGAAGAATGAAAGAAGACTCCAAAGGCGGCATTTGGATCGCAACAGAAGGCGGAGGAGTGAATTATCTCGATAGAAAAACAAAAAACTTCATCGAATATAAACATAGTAATAATAGTAATTCTCTTACATCCAATGCAATCCAAGCTCTATATCTGGATGAGAAGAACCAGCTCCTATGGATAGGAACGCTAAAGGGAGGATTGGACAAGCTGGATTTGAAAACGCAGAAATTCACCAACTACAGACATATTCCCGGCAAGGAGAATACATTGATTAACGATATAGTCCGGAAAATTATTCCGTATAAAGGAAACTTGTTGCTGGCCACCCACGACGGTATCGGTTTATTTAATCCGCAAACCGGAGAATGTACCAAACTATTAATGGACAGCAAACTCAACAACAGGCAGATCATCGATATGCATCTCGACAAGCATGACAATCTATGGTTTTCCTATTACCGGGGGCTGGTAAAGTATAATATTGAAACCCATAAACGGGATGAATACTTTGTTCCCAACACCTCCGGAAGAGTCATAGGAAGCAACCTTATAAATGTACTCTTTGAAGATAAAAAAGGAAACATATGGGCAGGTTCTTCCGGAGACGGGATATTTCTATACCAACCTGATACTAATACATTCAAGTCGTTTAACTCACAAAATTCAGACTTGATTAACGATTATATCCTGGATATAAACGAATCTCTTTCCGGTTACCTTCTGATAGCAAGCAACCAGGGCTTTTCTCGTTTTGACATGGAAAACGAGCGGTTTTATAACTATAACAAACAAAATGGTTTCCCGATGACAGCGTTGAATCCTTACGGATTGTTTGTTGCCCATGATAATGAGATCTTCCTATCCGGTCCTAAGATGATGATATCTTTCTTTGAAAAGGAACTGAATTCTTACGTTAAACCTTATCAACTGAACTTTACTTCATTGGAGGTGAACAATAAACTCATATTGCCTAATGATGGTTCCGGTATCCTTTCCGAGTCTATCTTATATCAACCGCAAATCACTCTGAACCACAACCATTCCATACTCACTGTTAATTTCTCATTATCAAATTATGTATCAGTACTAAGAAATCGGATTTACTATAAACTGGAGGGCTTTGATAAAGAATGGATGAGTGCCGGTTATCGCAAAGGTATCACTTATACGAACCTGAATCCGGGTAACTACAAGCTAATGATAAAAAGCTCCGAAGAATATTCCGGAAGGGAAAGCATTTGCAAAGAAATAGACATTATTGTAAAACCGCCTTTCTATAAATCGACATGGGCGTACTGTTCTTATGTCGTTATCATGATTATTTCTCTCTATATAATAGTGAGTTTCTACTCTTCCAAGTTGAAATTGAGGGCCTCACTTGAATATGAGAAGAAAGAAAAAAAGCAGATAGAAGAATTGAACCAGTCCAAACTCCGATTTTTCACTAATATATCACATGAATTCCGTACTCCGCTTACTCTGATTGTGAGTCAGCTGGAAATGTTGATGGAACGGAATGATATTCAACCGCTAGTATATGGCAGACTGATAGGCATCCATAGAAACACACTGCGCATGAAACGTTTGATAACCGAATTGCTTGACTTCAGGAAACAAGAGCAGGGATTCGAAAAGTTTAAATATAGCAAACAGAATATCTATTCGTTTCTGGATGAAATTTATCTATCCTTCAAGGAATATGCCAGAGGCAAACAGATTATTTTCGAATACTTCAACAAAGACCGTTCATTAGATGTATGGTTTGATGTGGTGCAACTGGAAAAGGTTATTTATAATTTATTGTCCAATGCCTTTAAATATACACCTCTCGGAGGTACGGTTTCGTTGTCAGTACAAGAGTATGAAAACAGCGTTATGATACTTATTTCAGATACGGGAATCGGCATTGCCGAAGAAAATTTGGACAAGATATTCGACCGCTTCTATCAAGTCGACAGCTTGGATAACCAGAAAGGTACGGGCATCGGGCTGGCTCTTGCAAAAAGTATTATCGAAGCTCACCAAGGTAAAATCGGCGCCCGAAGCCGGGAGGGAAAAGGAACGACATTTGTCGTCGAGTTGCCTTTGGGAGACAGCCACATATCGGCTTCACAAAAGATAGAGACTCCTGATATTGATTCATACTGCATCTCGTTACTGAAGATGGATGATGAAAAGATGCCGGAGGAACTGCCGGATGACGACAACTCCGACAGTAAGGAAGAACCGTCGAATAAAATACTGATTGTCGAAGATAACGAAGAGTTAAGAGAACTGCTAGTACGGTTATTCTCCAAAGTATATTCGGTTTATGAAGCACAAGACGGTGAAGAAGGTTTTGAAAAAACCAAAGAAGTGCAACCCGATATTGTGCTTAGTGACATCATGATGCCCAAAATGTCCGGTATAGAAATGTGCCGGATGATTAAGAGTAATTTTGAAACGTCACACATTCCTGTAATACTGCTCACAGCACAGACTGCGGAAGAATTTACTATACAAGGGTTAAAAATGGGGGCGGATGACTATATCACCAAACCTTTTAATGTGAAACATTTGTTTATGCGTTGTAATAACCTGGTGAACGGCAGAAAGCTGTTACAGAAAAAATATGCTAAACAAATGGATAATAATATAGATATTCTGGCAACCAATGGGGCAGACCAGCAATTTATGGAACAATGTGTGACCTGTATCGAACAGAACATCGATAATCCCGATTTTGACGTGAATATGTTTGCACAGGCTTTAAACATCGGACGCACTAAGTTATTCCTGAAACTGAAAGGAATAACAGGACAGACACCGAATGATTTTATTTTGAACGTCAGACTGAAAAAAGCACAAATGCTGCTGATCCAGTCTGACACTAAAACAATTTCAGAAATAGCTTATGAAGTAGGTTTCAACTCTCCAAGCTATTTCATTAAACGATTCAGGGAATTGTTTGGAATGACACCGGCGCAGTTCCAGAAAGGAGAAGAAAAAAAGACTCCCGAATAAGCACTTTCCAGATTAGCGGTGCTTTATCTGAATTTATCAATACGTGGAATAAATTTATTATCCATTTTAAATACAATAATCATACTATGAAAACAAAGCTATTAGGTGCTTTTGGCCTGTTATTCCCATTATTATTGACAGCAGCCAATATTCAAAGAATAACTCCTGTCACCTCTGATAAGAGTGTCAAGATAGAAGTAGCATTATCAGCAGAGGCAGGTGAACGGTTATTATTTGATGCTACCATTGTCGGTTCACAGAATAAAGAGAAACTATGCAGCTTTTCCAAAGAATATCTCTTTACTCATAAAACCGATACGACAGTAGTACTGGAGACAGGCCAACTGACTCCTAAATTGTGGAGTCCGGTTTCACCTGTACTCTATGATCTGACACTAAAAGCCGGGGAGCAGACTTTTCAGAAGAAAATCGGATTCAGAAAGTTCGAGATGCATAACGGTATCTTCTATTTAAATGACAACCCGATCTACCTGAGAGGCAATGCCATAAATCCACCGGAACGTGGCATACCGGAACAACTGGAACAAAGTAAAGAGTTTGCCCGTGACTATGTGCGATATATGAAAAGCCTCCATATAAATATCATCCGTATCCCTGATAACCAAAATTGGATGGACGTATGCGACGAAGAAGGAATGATGATATTCGCCGGCCGGTACGGTCGCCCCAAACATGCAACCCAAACAGCTCCCCCGAAAGATTTTGAACTATCGCTCAAAACTTATAAGGAAATAGATTTAGGCCCGTTCGCCTCCCATCCTTCTGTTGTGATTTATATCTTATCCAACGAAATGCCTTACGAAGGAAAGGCGGGTGATTTATACAGAGATTTTCTCACCCGAATGTATCAGGAACTCAAAAAATGGGATAATACCCGCCTGTATATATGTAATGCAGGCTATGGTCTGGGGAAATCTGCAGACATTTATGACGTGCACAGATATTGGGGATGGTATTACAACTCTTTTCTTACTTACCTGAATATGCGCGATAAGGATATGTGGCAGAATCCGGGCAAAGTACAGCCGATCACCTTTACGGAATGTGTTGGCAATTATACCGGTATAGACGGACGCTTTAACCTCTGTTCAAGAACCAAACAACCCGGTTCTCAAAAATGCTGGACAGGGCATTTGCCTGATACGGAACAGGCAGAAGCAGCCATGGCCTATCAGGCGTTTGTCCTGAAAAATGCCACGGAACTATTCCGGCGTTTGAGAAGCCAAAACGATTGTCTGGCAGGCACCATGCCCTTCACAATTGTATTTCATAATTGGGATGGAGTGAAATCTTTTGCCGAAATGAAGCCAAAACCGGTTGCCGGACAATATCAACTTAGTTATCAGTCCATATTATTGAGCTGGGAAAACTGGCAATCACAGATATATGCAGGAAACAAACTTTCAGTGGTGGCTCATGTGGTAAATGATGACGATTACTGCAATGCATTGAGTGATGTCCGTCTGCATTGGTGGATTGAACAGGAAGGCAGGAAAGTGATATCGGGAGAAAATGAATTTCCGTTTGTACCTTATTACGGAACCGGTAAATTGCCTCTGACTATCAATATCCCCCCCAATTTGCTTACGGGAGATTATTTATTAAAAGGAGAGATTTATTCCAAAGGCAAAAAAGTGTCATATAATGAAAGCGAATTATTTATAGCCGGAAAGGACTGGAACAGCGCAGTTGATGCAACAGCTACGATTTCCGTATATGACACCACACCGGAACAACAGACTTTGAATTGTTTGAAAAGAAACGGATATTCGGTGAAACCAGTACGTTCAATAACAGAACTCACCCAAAACTCCACGCTTGTCATCGGCAAAAACTCATGGAATGATAATCTTGACAGGCAGACCGGAGAACTGAAAGCATATATCAATAAGGGTGGCCGCATAATTTGTCTGGAGCAGGATAAAACAGACTTCAACCAATCCTGGTCACCTATAAAGATTGAATTTCTGCAGCACAGTAATAACGACCCGGTCTATCTGTCACCTTCTCTGGCATATAAAGACGGAATGAATATTAACCTGGAACGTCCCTATCATCCGATTTTCAAAGGATTAAATCCCCGTATGTTCAGGCTATGGTCTGACTATACATCCTATGATGAGTCGAAGAATGGTTTTCCGGCCATCTACCCTGTAAAAGCCGGTTATGACCTGCAATCACCCTCCATGAAGGATGTAGCTGTTCTTGCCAATTATAGCCGTGCTCTGGCTGCTACGGCATTATCCGAAATATTTATAGGTAAAGGTTCCATCCTTTTATCCGGATTTGACTTGATAGACCACTGCGGAACAGATCCAGTAGCTGACAAACTTTTGTCCAACATGATTCAATACATGGCTGTCGATAAGAAGCACGAACGATATGTAGCCGTAAACGATTCCATTATCTGGGGAGACTATGCCTCCGAACGAGGAATCGTCAATGCTCCCTGCAACGGCCTGATGGTAAACACGGTTCCTATCATTCCTAAGGGACAGGAAGAACTGCCTAAGTATAAAGTGCAGATTGACGAATATGGCTATCAGTATGCAGGTTCCTACGGAGGCTGGAATTCGAAACCGGGAGTACAATACGTTCCTTATGGCAGACGCCCGATGGCCCCATTCAAATTCTCGCGTGGTGGAAGCCCTATAATCGATAAGTCGTCCACTATTGGAGAAGGTTACTTTTATCTGGCACTTCCCCGAAAAGCGAAGACTATGATTACCGTATTGGAGAACCCGGTAGAAGAACCTCTTAATATCAGTCTTTCGGTTGCAGAAGGAGAATGGAAAGAGTATGTTATTCAACCTAAACAGCAGTTGGTTATCAGAACAAATATCTCTCATTTAAAAGACAGTATGAAGGTGATGCTGAAAGGAGACAGGCGTACCATATTGTTAAAGACGATAATAAGCAAATCGAAAAGTTAACTTCCGTACGATGTTACTTCTTAAAAGAACGATTTTTATATCTTATAATGTACAAAAGCAGGATATTTGCCAATGAATTTTAATCAGGCAAACTATGAAACGCATATTATTCTCTTTGTATTTATCTCTGATAGCAATACTGACTTTTGCAACAGACGGATTTACGGTAGCAGATGTCTTTACGGACCATATGGTGTTGCAGCGAAATGCCATAATAAAGATATGGGGAGAAGCTCAAAACGGCTCACTGGTTGAGGTCCGGTTTGCAGGGCAGCTTCAGAAAGTAAAAGCCATTCAGGGAAAATGGCAAGTGACATTGAAGACCGGAGAAGCCGGAGGACCCTATAAATTAGAAGTTATAAACGGTAATAATAAGGTTAGTTTTCAAGATGTTTTAATAGGTGACGTATGGTTGGCGGGTGGTCAGTCGAACATGGAATTCGCTTTACGCAGGGTAAAAGATGCTCAAACGGAAATTAGTTTGGCAGACTATCCACAAATACGTTATTATAAAGTACCGAGAAAATTCTACCCGGAACAGGAAGTGTCCAAAGCATCATGGAGGGTATGTTCACCGCAGACAGCACCGGAGTTTTCTGCTATCGCTTATTATTTTTCCAGAAACATACATAAAGAGTTGAATGTTCCTATCGGTATCATTCAGACTCCGGTAGGAGGAACCACGGTGGAGGCCTGGACAAGCAGGACACTGCTGATGTCGGACAAAGACTTCCAGCCGATAGTACAGCATTATGACAGTATGGTGAATTCTTACGGACCGGACGGGTACGAGAAATTATACAACCGTTATGTTTCAAGCCTGACAGAATATCACCAGCTGAGCGAAGAACAAAAGAAATATATAGACAAACCGGTAGAACCTATGGGAAGAAAGAATTTCCATAGGCCGATAGGGTTGTCCGAGACAATGCTAAACACTGTTATCCCTTACACATTGAAAGGTTTCCTCTTTTATCAGGGAGAGTCGAACACAGCCCGCGGAGCGCAGTACCGCAAACTGTTCCCTGCCATGATAAAGGAATGGAGAACTGCTTGGGGACAGGGAGATATTCCTTTTCTCTTTATTCAGTTACCCAGATTCGAAACGAAAACACGCTATTGGTATGAACTACGTGAAGCGCAATACCTCACCTCACTCCATGTAAAAAATACAGCAATGGTTGTCGCTTTCGATCAGGGTAATCCGAAAGATATTCATCCCATAGTGAAAGACACGGTAGGCTGGCGGTTGTCTCAATTAGCACTAGGAAAAGTTTACGGTAAAAAAGTGGTTTGCCAAGGACCGGAGTTCAAAAAGATGACGAAAACTGCCGATGGCTCTTTGCTACTTGATTTTGCCAATACCGGTACAGGACTCGTTAGCAAAGACAAAGCAGCAACACTTTCAGGCTTCACTGTTGCGGGTAAAGACGGCAAGTTTTATCCCGCTGAAGCAATAATCGTAGGCAAAAATCAAGTAAAAGTGAAAAATAATCTGGTGACAAATCCCGTAGATGTCCGTTACCTCTGGGTGAATAGTACCGATATGAACTTATTTAATGAAGAGGGTTTTCCGGCAGTTCCTTTCCGTACAGACAAATATCAGTTGATGACAGAAGGTGTCCATATTAATCCTGAACCAAAAATTCCTGACCTTGATTTGTTTCTTTTTATCGGTCAGTCCAATATGGCCGGAAGAGGATATATCACAGATAACTATAAAGGTTATATTAAAAACACATATCTGCTTACTCCCACCGGCAGTATGGAACCGGCACGCAATCCTCTGAATAAATATTCTACGATCCGCAAACGATTGGGTTTACAAGGAGTAGGACCTGCCTATTCATTTGCAAAATCAATCACAGAAAGAACCGGACGTCCACTAGGACTGGTAGTCAATGCCCGTGGAGGCAGTTCAATCAACTCATGGATGAAGGGAGCAAAAGATAATTATTATGATGAAACCCTGTCACGTATACGTCAAGCGATGAAGTTCGGTACACTAAAAGCCATCATCTGGCATCAAGGAGAAAGCGACAGTAATGACCCGGCAACATATATGCCGAAACTACAAGAACTGATAGCCAATTTACGGAAAGACCTAAATAATGAAAAACTCCCATTTATTGTAGGCGAACTGGCAGAATGGAGAAAGAATGGAACATCGGAAACATTCAATGAAATGTTACGCACGGTTCCAAAACACATTCCTTATTCTTATTGCGTGTCATCCAAAGAATTAGTTCCTCTGATTAATGAAAGTGACCCTCATTTCAGCGCAGACAGCCAGATCATTCTGGGACGCAGATATGCAGAAGCTACCTATAATGCTTGTTACTCCGGAAAATAAATACATACCATAAAATACAAAAGATTTATGTACCTTAGAAAATGTTTGGTTTTAGTTTATGGAGCCATGACTATACCTTTTACAAGTATATCAGCTGACAATGTGAATGTAGCATTACATAAACCGGTAATAGCATCCTCACAACAAAAAGAGTTTCCAGCATCAAATGTGACTGACGGAGTCATTTCACGTAAATCTTCCTGGATAAGTGACCCAAATGCCCGTGCTCCGCATATTCTTGATGTCAATTTGCAGAGATATTATGATATTGACAGGGTAGTTATCCACACAGGAATCCCTGAATCGGAAAAGACAGAACAGGAGAAGGGAAAAGCTCCCGGCTTCTGGGCAATGAAGAATTTCAAGATTCAATATTGGGACGACGCAAACTGGACAGACTTACCCAATACGGAATGTACAGAAAACAGGCTGGACAAAATAGAATTCACATTTACTCCACAACTTACTACTTTCCAGCTTCGACTAATCTCTACTGATGGGGAACCTGTTACCATCAATGAGTTTGAAGTATATGGCAAAGAAAAGAAAAATATGATTGCTCCTGTTATTCAGAATGAACTGCCAGACAGAGTTCATAAAGAATTTCCTAAGGACATGCTTGTAACAGTCAATAAAAATGTAGTAGGAAATACCATGAAATACGTGGCTTACAATCAAGGATATTATATGCCCGGCAGCAACATATCAGGTTGGCTTGAATATTCCAATGTAAACAGTTTACGCGTATGGACATCTATGAATGATTATGTACCCGAAGAAGCTGTGAATTATCAAAAGAACCTGAATACACTAGAAGAGTTTGAATCGTACAAACATGAATTACGAAGCAATCCCGAAAAAAATAACTTCATCAAATGGAAACCAATTTTGGAAAGATGTCGCAAACAACAATTCTCAACCAATTCAATGGTATTTGAATATGCTTTACTAGAATTGAAACGTTTGAACATAGATGTAGTCCTACAGATGAATTCAACAGACTTTGACAATACATGGAGCAATAAATGGAAACAATGGCAACGTTTTTATGCCCTGGCATTTTATGCAGCCAAAACGGGTGACGTGACAATGTTCGCCATGCAGAACGAACCTAATCACCGACATTCCGGTCCGATGAAAATCACACAATATGTAGATGCCATGAAAGTTGTGTCAGATGCTATATATTGTGCTATACAGGATGTAAACAAACTCTATGGAAAACATCTGAAATCACGTTTTGTAAGTCCTGTTACGGCAGGCTCCAACGCTAACTGGTGGGCGGAGGTTGTGAAAAGCCTGCGTATTGATTATCGGGGATTACCTTCCGACAGAGACTTGCTGGACATATTCTCGACACACTCTTATAATCTTCCGGCAGCAGGATATGTATCCAAGGTTTCGGACATACGGAAGATCATAGTAGATAATCATCCTTTAAACCGCTCTCTTCCGATAGTGTATACTGAAACCGGGCGTTGGATGAATGCCTATCTTATTGACAAATACGAGACGATGGACTCCCCTTCCCTATTTACCGAATGGGCAGGTGAATATACAAACAATACCCTTAACCAAGGGTATGGTATGTGGGCCTTCAAATTTGCCAACACAACCAGCAACACCTATCCGCGTGGCATTAAATCGGGACATCATTTTATCTGGCAAGGCAAGAGAATCGTGGAAGATGCTTACAATAACGTAGCATTGGGGAAGAAAGTCATTGATTTGACTTCTTCACATCCTGCACAAGTGAAAGTGATCACCGACGGCAACAAGACCGATGTCTCCATGTGGACATCTGTGAATACAGACGAAAAGAAATGCCTCGAAATAGATTTGGGAAAGAGTTATTCTTTGGGTGCAGCTGTGATTTATACAGGCTCGGAATACGGAGTCTACACAGGTCCGGACCGCGTGAAGAATTTCCGGTTGCAATATTGGGAGGGTACCGGTTGGAAAGACATTGAAGAAACGATTGAAGAGAATGCCCGCTACACACAATCATTCTTTCTATTTAAGACTCCTGTGACAAGTTCGAGAATTCGTTTTATTGCTACCGATAAGGGCAGTATCAAGGTGAGGGAGATAAAATTGTTTGATGAAGAATCAGTAAAAAACATCCCGGAATCTTATGACATCAGTGGCATTCAGCGGACGGGACAGGTAGTCCGGCTTTTTGCAAAAGGTTTTAAGGACGAACGGCCGCTATTGGAAACGGTGAAATCAGTCCCCGATAATGAGGTAGATGCATTAACCTCTTACAACCCGGAAGAAATGCGATATTATATATGGCTTGTACAACGTAAACTCTCGCCAAACACGCTGACTTTGAATTTAAAATCATTAAACCTCCCCACCGGTACAAAGGTATTTGCCGAAGAAGTAAGTGCGGATGCTTATGGCGAAGTGGTGTGGTCAAAAGAAATTTCTGAAAACGGACAACTATCGTTCGAACTACCGGCTCAAAGTGTGATGCTTCTTACCATCCCTGCTTGCCAAAGTACGCCTTGCACTTTGATTGCTACAGCAGACGCTACTATAAAGAGTGGCAGTAATAGCGAAAAGAACTTTGGCAAAATAAAAAAGATGAGTGTAGAAATGAACGCTTCACAGATTAATCACAATCAGGTCAGCTACATCAAATTCGACTTGTCCAAAGTAGATAATATAAATGCGGCACTACTGCAGATTTATGGTAATTCGTCGGACAAGCATTCATATCGTTTCCATGTCTACGCCTTAGACAACTGCGATTGGAATGAAATGTCCTTAAATTGGAATAATGCTCCTAATTTAGATAGGGAACAAATGCGCATAACCCAGGTAGGAAACACCGCACATGTAGCGGGAGAAATCGTAGTCGATAAAAATGCTTCATATCATCAGCTCGATGTTACCGGATTGGTCCGTAAGTGCAAGCAGAAAGAGATCACTTTTGCGTTGATAAGGGAACTCAGACAATTGGGCGATGACTCGGACAATGAAAGAAGCTGCTATTTTGATACGAAGGAATCTAATAATAAGCCTGTATTATCTATTTGGTGACATGAAATAAGCATTCGTATAATATTGCTTTCTTTTCGTACGATCCTTTTATGTTATATTTCTTTTTTTGATGACTTTTGTTCAGCATATTCAATAATTAAATCTTATGTATAAATGAAAAACAATCAATTAAAAACAATCTTGCTGGCTATATTTCTAATGATTATGGTAGGCATACATGCGCAAAATGTACGAGTGACAGGTATTGTGTCTGATACACAAGGCCCATTGATTGGAGTGAACGTTCATGTGAAAGGAGGTACAACCGGTGTGATTACCGATATGAATGGTAAATATTCCATCGAGGTATCTTCTAATACTACACTCGTATTCTCTTATATAGGTTATGCAGATCAGGAGCATAAAGTCGGGAATCGGAAAGTTATTGATGTAACCATGTCCGAAGATTCCAAATTGCTGGAAGAAATTGTGGTAGTAGGCTATGGTTATCAAAAGAAAAGCGATATCGCTACTTCCGTTGCTTCCGTCAAAACTGATGAAATGAAAAGTTTTCCGGCAGGAAATGTGGGTGACATGCTCCGTGGACGTGTAGCGGGAGTTAATGTAACAAGCTCATCCGGCAGACCAGGGGCCGCTCCTACCATTACCATCCGTGGAAACCGTTCTATCAGTGCGCAAAATACTCCGTTGTACGTTATTGACGGTTCTGTATCAAGCAGTGAGGAATTCAGTACTTTAAGCGCAGAAAGCATTGAGTCTATCGAAATCCTGAAAGATGCAGCTTCTCAAGCCATTTATGGCGCACGTGCCAGTGACGGTGTAATTCTTGTAACTACCAAACGTGGTATGCAAGGTAAAATGGAAGTGAGTTATAACGGCTATGTAGGTATTCAGTCCTTGTGGCGTAACTTCGATTTTTACTCTCCACAAGAGTATATGATGCTGCGACGTGAAGCAATGGCAAACGACAAAGGCATTATTGACGCCCGCGAAATCTCTGTTGCAGAAGCTTTGAGTGACGAAATTATGAGTGAAGTCTGGGCAAACGGTCAGTTTGTCAACTGGGAAGATCTAATGTTAAAGAATGCTCTTTACCAAAACCATGATTTAACTGTACGTGGCGGAACTGACAAACTCCGTGTATCAGCAGGTCTCAATTACTTTGATCAAGACGGTATGGTGACTACCGGTTCGGGATATAAAAAAGCAGCTTTCCGTCTGAACGTGGACTACAAAGTAAACAAATGGGCAAGTTTTGGTGTGAATACTTCCTACGCATTATCCAAAAGTGAACGTGAAGATGGAAATTTTACGGAGTTCATTACCCGCACTCCGTTAGCTAAAGTATACAATGCGGATGGTAGTTATACTAAATATATCGACACTGCCAACGATGTTAATCCGCTTTATAGAGCACAAAATTATGCACGCGAAATAACGAACAACAGTTACCGCGTCAATATTTTTCTGGAATTAAAACCTTTCAAAGGGTTTAATTATCGTTTAAATACTTCTTTCTATAACAGACAACAAGAAGATGGAGAAGTGAAAGGTGTCAATTATCCCGGTGGAGGAGCTACCGCCAAATTGACAAATAATGAACAGAGAAATTATCTGATAGAAAACATCTTCACTTATGAAGTTCCAATCAAAAAACAGCAACATAAACTGACCCTTACTGCCGTACAGTCAGTAGACCACTCTCAAACTAAAGGACTAGGATATTCGACCAGTGACTTACCTGTAGATATGGACTGGGATTTTATATCCAATGGCCAATTCTCCGGCACACCTACTAGAACATTCTCTGAAAATAATCTGGTATCATTCATGGGCCGCGCTTCTTATATATTTATGGATAGATATATTATGAATGTGGCTATCAGACGGGATGGTTCAAGCCGATTCGGAAAAAACAACAAATGGGGTACATTCCCTTCTGTGGCTCTGGCATGGCGTGCAAACGAAGAAAGTTTCCTGCGCAATGTGTCCTGGATTGATAATTTAAAACTCCGTTTGAGTTATGGCATTGTAGGTAACCAGAATGGAATTGGTAACTATACAACGCTTGGCTTGACAGATCAGGAACGTTATGAGTTTGGTGACAACTCCTATATGGGGTATCTCCCCGGAAAAGAACTCTCAAACCCCAATTTAAAGTGGGAGCAATCACGTACAGCCAATGTTGGTGTTGACTTTGGTTTCTTCAACAATCGTTTGTCAGGTACGATCGAGTACTATAATACTAGAACAACAGATCTGATCGTCAAGCGCGAATTAAACTCAGTTTTAGGCTATGAACAAATGCTTGATAATTTGGGAGAAACTAAATCACACGGCATTGATATCAGTATCAACGGCGACGTCTTCCGTACAAGGAATTTTACATGGAGTCTGGGAGCCAATTTCAGCCAGTATGCTAATGAGATCGTAAAAATTGACAATCAAGTCGATGAAAACGGCAAGCCATTGAGTCAACCGGGTAATAGCTGGTTTGTAGGTAAACCCATAAATGTTTATTATGACTATTTACCGGATGGCATCTACCAGTATGAAGATTTCGATATAAAAAGAAATGCTTACGGCAAATTGGAATACACATTGAAACCGACAATTGATACTGACGGCGATGGTATAGCTGATAAAGCATTGACACGCGAGGATAATGTCGCTCCGGGATCTGTTAAAATAAAGGATGTAAATGGCGATGGAAAAATAAATGCCGATGACCGTACACCTATCTCAAGAGATCCAGATTTCACACTTTCCCTAAATACAACTCTCAAATGGAAAGGTTTTGATTTATATATGGATTGGTATGGTGTATCCGGTCGTAAAATTAGAAATGGATATCTCTCCGAATCCAATAGTGGCGGTTCTTTACAAGGGAAACTAAATGGCGTGAAGGTAAATTATTGGACTCCATTCAACCCCTCTAATGAATTCCCGCGACCTAGTCATAACACAAATGTGACTTATCATGGTTCTTTAGCGATTCAAGACGCTTCTTACATTCGCTTGCGCACTTTGCAACTGGGTTACACCTTCCCCGTAACTTGGATAAAGAAACTTCAACTTCAAAAACTTAGAGTATACGCTACAGCAACCAATCTTCTGACATTTACAGACTTTTTGTCTTATAGTCCGGAGTTGACACCGGGTGCATATCCTGAATCAAAACAGTATGTATTTGGAATTAATGTTTCATTCTAATAAAATCCCACAGAATATGAAAAATAAATTATATATAACAGCTCTGGCAATATCTTCCATTGCGTTCTTATCTTCTTGTGAAGATTTTCTGAACCTCAAATCAAAAACGGATATTACTACAGATTATCTGACCACTTCCCCTGACGGATTGTATCGTGCAGCGATAGGATTATACAGTTTGGACAGAGAACTCGCAAAAGGAGACGGAAGTGGTGGTAGCAACCTCTATATTGTGACGATGTGTGATTACAGCACTGATATTATGGCTTTCCGTGCAGGAACAAGTACTGCCATTGCGAAACTACAGAATTTCATGCCCAATAATAGTGATGTGGAATCATTCTGGCAACACTATTATTTCATTATCGGTAAAGCTAATGAGATTATTACCGGAGCGGAGCAACTGGGATTTGACGATCCTGTAACTACCCGCGCATGGGGTGAAGCTAAATTTTTCCGTGGACGTGCATATTTTGAACTATGGAAACGTTTTGAACGTCTTTATCTGAATACGATTCCTACTACAGTAAATAATCTGGAACGTGATTTCCATCCTGTTACTTCAGAACAGATATTCACTCAAGTCAAAAACGATTTGGATGATGCTATCAATGCACTCGATTGGGGAATACCCAATAATGACTATGGCCGTGTTACCAAAGCGACTGCCAAGCACGTGAGAGCACAGGTTGCCATGTGGGAGAAGGATTATGATAAGGCGATTGAAGAATGCGAGGATATATTTAGAGATGGAACAATGTACTCTATGATGGCCAAAACAGGGGACGTATTCAACAGTGCAGACATGCGTTCCGCCGAAGTTTTATGGTCTTATCAATTCTCTGAAAATATGGGTGGAGGCGGAACCGGTACTCCATTAATGGGACATCGTGCTGCCATCATTACAACGACCCGCTCCCAAGCTAATCCCGATTGTACATTTGAAGCTGCCCAAGGGGGATATGGATGGGGACGTGTTTATCCAAACACCTATTTATTCAGCCTATATGATCAAGAAAAAGACAATCGTTATAAGGATCTTTTCATCCACACTTTTTACTACAATGACCAAAGTAAGGCTAATTATGGGCAGGAAATCCCTAAAGACTTATATGGTAAAGCAGCCGGCTATATGGAAAGATTACACCCGATGTCAAAAAAACACTTTGACCAATGGACCAATGCTACGCAACCTGACCGTACCAGCAGTTTCAAAGATCTGATTGTTTATCGCTTGGCTGAAACTTACTTAATGTGTAGTGAAGCTTATTTCCACCGTGATGGTGGAGACAGTCCTAAAGCTATAGAATACTACAACAAAACTTGGGAAAGGGCAGGTAACACTCATGAAAATGGTCCTTTAACCCTCAATATGCTCTTGGATGAATATGCCCGCGAACTACACTTCGAAGGAGTGCGCTGGTCATTATTGAAACGCCTTGGCATCTTGGGCGAACGTGTTCGTCAACATGGAGGCGACCTTGTACTGGAAGACCCCTATCTGGATAAAGACTATGCCGAATGCCGCCAGAACTTCGTAATAGGCAAACATGAAACATGGCCTATTCCACAAACGCAGATTGACTTGATGGGAACAAATGTTTTTCCGCAAAGTGATCCATGGAAATAAAAAGAGACTGATTTTAATTTATAAATCTGTAAAAGAATCATAGTATGAAAAGACTAACATTGATATCATTGATTCTGAGTATGATATTGACTTCCTGTAAAGAGTATGGTGAAGTAAGAATTATGCCGGAATTTAATCATAGTGAAACAGAGATTGAACTCTATAAAAATGAAGGTTCCTCAAAAACAGTGGTAATATCCACTACAGCGAACGAAATTACTGCAGATTATAATGCCAGTTGGCTTTCGGTAGATGCTAACAAGCAACGGATTATCTATACAACCCTTACTACTAATGAAACCGGTGAGGTGCGCTCTGCCATCGTCAAGTTAAATGCCGGAGATTTTTCAATGGAAGTGACAGTGAAGCAGTTGGCGAAGGACGAGTCAGAAGTAAAGACATTAAAAGTCGGACAATTAACAGAAGACGGACTCGGAATGATATTCTGGGTTGATCCGGATAATCAAGAAGTAGGTAAGGCTATTTCACTAGAGCGTTGGGGTGGTAATCCGTTTGAAGCATCCATTAAATTACACAATGCTTTCTCGATGGTAAATGGTATGGAAAATACAGCTCTGTATACTGATGCCGGTACCAATGACGCAGCTGCTCTATGTACAAATTTAGGAGAGGGATGGTATCTGCCTGCCTCTGAAGAATTAGGGAATTTATTTGATATCTATAATGGCATAGCACGCGATAACGGATTTACCAATGCTACACCAGATCAAATCAGTGATGCAGAAAAAGCTTCCCGTTCTACATTTGATAAAAAATTAACCGATCTCGGAGGGGCAGTAATAAATGCAGCTGCTGAAAATGGTAACGGAGAAAGTTACTGGTCGAGCACGGAAAATGAAGACGGCCAGAAAGCACGCTATGTACGTTTCGGGAAATATGGAATGGATTTTGGTGCCAAGACAGGTACGAGCCGTTTTGTACGTGCCATGAAAGCAATCGGTGACTATAAATTCCCCGAGGAGCCCGCTACCTTATCTGTTTCACCAACGCAGGTAGAACTGACAAGTGAAGAAGGGGCTACAGCAGATGTCACAGTTAGCACAAATAAACTGTCATTTGCATATGTCATTGAAGGTAACAGTAATACGTGGCTTTCTGCTGTACAGAATGAAGATAAAATCAAATTTACTGCTTTATCTAAGAATGACGGTGACGAAGTTCGTACAGCCATTGTAACGATAACAGCAGGCAGCGGTGATGCTCAAGCCACAGTGACAATAACCATAAGACAACAGAAAGGACAGACGGAAGCTCCTGCTTTCCAGATAGGAGATTTTGTAAAGATGGATGGTGATACAGAACTGGCTGAAGGCGGTATCGTATTTTGGGTAGAGGGCAACAATGCTAAAATTCTGTCTTTAAAGCGTAGTGCCACTGCCATAAATTGGGCTAACGAAGGATTTATAGATGCATTAGGTTTAACAGATCAGGAAGATGGTGAAGCTAATACTCAAAAGATGAGAGAGAGTGCCATAGCTGCTAATATTCCGATTCTGGAATATTGTAAAGATGGCTGGTATTTACCTGCTAGAAATGAAATGGAAGCGGTCTTTACTGCATACAACGGCGGACCTTCCCAAAGTATCGGGGTAAAACCTGATGCTATTAAGCAGGAAGAAAAAGATGCTCGCGCAGCTTGGGATAAAATTCTCACTGATAATGGAGGGGATGTTATGAACGAAAAAGCTGACAATACCGCTGGTGACAGCTATTTCACCAGTACGGAAGCGGATGATGCTTCGAAAGTATTCTATGTGCGTTTCGGACAGTGGAACCCCGGTTTAACTGGTGCCAAATATGCCAAATCGCCTGCACGGTATGTACGTTGTATCCGAAAAATTTCCAAATAAAACCCTTTAAAGAAGACAATCATGAAAGTTAATTCATTCTATATCATAGCATTGTTGATATGCAATATCGCACTCGCTTCGTGTACGGATTATGTAGTGAAAGATCCTAATTTTATGCCACCGGATGTTGTCATTAATGACGATACAGGTAATAATGACATCATCGAAGGGCTACCGACTCCCGGAGAAATGCAGCCTTATAGCCCCTCACTTTTAGGTAAGCCTTATCGTCCGATAAAAGTTAAGTATTCCAATGAGTTTCCACCAGTGACCAAATGGACGGAGAGTAATACCCGTATTGTCGCTTACATGGGAGAGTACAAACCTGCTATCAAGTCGGAAAGTGACTACAAGGCCATAACAAATAAGTATGGTAGTTTCACTTCAGGAGCCAAACAACAAGCCACAGGGCGTTTTTACGTAAAAAAAATAAACGGCCGTTGGTGGATTATCGATCCTGAAGGCTATCCGCATTATGAGAGGAGCGTCACTTCCATGCGTTACGGTTCTTCGGCACGCAATAAGGAAGCATGGAACAAGCGCTTTGGCACTGACGCCAAATGGATAGCAACATCACAAGCAGAATTGGCTAGTATTGGTTTCCATGGTACGGGAGCCTTTTGTACGGATACATACGGAAAGATTCAGACTCACAACTCTGCCATTCCCAATTCTCCGTTAACGTTGACTCCTTCATTCGGATTTTTGGGACAATTCAGAACACAAAATGGCCATGCCTATCCAGATAATACATCGGACAATGAATTGGGGTTAGTACTTTATGATGACTGGGCAGATTTCTGTAAAACATATATAAACACCTCTTTGGCACCTTATTTGAATGATGCCAACGTATTAGGCTTCTTCTCGGACAATGAAATCAACTTCTCATCACAGAACTCCAAAATTTTAGACCGTTTTCTGGCACTTACGGATAAAACAAATGTGGCCTATCTAGCGGCAAAGAAATTTATGGATGAAAAAGGGGCAACAAGTGTGACAGATAACCTGAATAGTGAATTTGCAGGCCGGCTAGCCGAGATTTATTATAAAGGAGTGAAGGATGCCATTAAGGAAGCCGACCCGGGCATGATGTATCTGGGCACACGCCTGCATGGCACTCCCAAATATATGAAGGATGTAGTGGCTGCTGCAGGCAAATACTGTGACATCATTTCCATCAATTACTATAGCCGTTGGAGCCCGGAGTTGGACTCCTATGTTAAAAATTGGGGAGAATGGGCAGATACTCCGTTTTTGGTTACCGAATTTTATACAAAAGGTCAGGATTCCGATTTGAATAACTTATCAGGAGCCGGATTCACGGTTCCGACCCAGAATGACCGTGCATATGCTTATCAGCATTTTACACTGGGGCTGCTTGAAGCAAAGAACTGTGTGGGATGGCACTGGTTCAAATATCAGGATGACGATGGGACGGATAACAGCGGGAAACCGGCTAATAAAGGCGTGTATGATAATCATTATGAAATGTATCCTTACCTAAGCAAATTTATGCAGGAAGTAAATTACAATGTCTATAATTTAATTGAATACTTTGACAACTAGAATAGGTCATAATAAAAGACATAAGTATCAATTCTTTAAAATGATGATAATGAATAACGGAAAGAAAGTTTTAATTATAGGTCTGACTCTGCTGACCGGTTTTACCTATTCAGCAGGAGCAGTAACAAAAGACATGAAGAAAGTCGTTGATGAAGCTCTTGAATTTTCGGTCAAACAGTCAATGTCCATGTTCAATGAAATGAAAGATCAGAAAGGCATACTTCCGAGAACAGCGAAAGATGGCAAGATGATTACTTGCGAATCTGCTTGGTGGACAAGTGGTTTTTATCCGGGTTCCCTTTGGTACTGTTACGAGTATAGTAATGACCCGCAAGTAAGAGCCGCCGCAGAAGAGATGACCTCACGAGTGGAAAAACAGAAATATACAACCAGTAACCATGATGTTGGTTTTATTATCAATTGCAGTTTTGGTAATGGTTATCGCCTCACTCATAATGAAACATACAGGGAAGTAATAGAGACTGCCGCAAAATCTTTGTCTACCCGTTTTCATCCGGTGACGGGATGCACCCGTTCTTGGAACAGCAAAAAATGGCAATTCTCTGTTATCATTGATAATATGATGAATTTGGAACTACTCAATGTAGCCTCTTCCCTAACGGGAGACAACACCTACTATAATATGGCCAAGTCGCATGCAGACCGGACAATGATTAATCATTTCCGCCCTGATGGAAGTTCATACCATGTGGTAAGTTATGACACGATTACGGGAAAAGTATTGAATCAAGTGACGCATCAAGGGGTAAACGATCAATCCTCCTGGTCACGTGGACAAGCATGGGGACTATATGGCTTTACAATGATGTATCGGCAGACTGGTAAAAAAGAATATTTGGACCATGCTATTAAGATTGGTAAGTTCATTATGAATCATCCGCGCCTGCCCAAGGATAAGATTCCTTATTGGGACTTTGATGCTCCCAATATTCCCAAAGAAGACCGTGATGCCTCTGCAGGTGCTATCATGGCATCAGCCTATGTGGAATTAAGCACTTATGTGGAAGGAGAACTAAGCAAACAATTCCTCGCGATAGGTGAACAACAAATAAAGTCGTTAGCTTCTCCAGGTTATCGCGCAAAGAAAGTGGGTGATAATAATCATTACATTATCAAACATAGTACAGGTTTCATGGCAAAACAATACGAGATTGATGCTCCTCTGACATACGCAGACTACTATTTTATAGAGGCATTAATCAGATATAAAAAACTACTGGAAAATCGTCCGGTAGTTGAAACAATAACAGCCTTCTCGGAAAATTCGGATCGTTCTCTTTGGCTAAGTTCGCTCCATCGAATTTCCTATCCGCTGTTAACGAATATGGCAAAAGGAGAACTGCGAAAGAATATGCCTGTTGAGTCTATCGCCGCTGATATGCAAAAAAGAAAAGAAGTCACACACCTGGAAGCTTTAGGAAGGCTAATTACCGGTATCTCAACTTGGTTGGAACTAGGACCCGACAATACGATAGAAGGCAAACTACGTGCCGAATATATTAATTTAGCCTTGAAATCTATTTCTAATGGAGTAAATCCCCAATCTCCTGATTATCTAAACTTCAATAACGGACGCCAGCCATTAGTTGATGCCGCCTTCCTTGCTCACGGCCTATTAAGAGCACGCACGCAATTATGGGACAAGCTTGATAAGACAACTCAAGAACGGGTAATCAAGGAACTTAAATCATCAAGAGCAATAAAACCTTCTGAAACCAATTGGCTGTTTTTCGCAGCAATGGTAGAGGCCGCCTTGAAAGAGTTTACCGGCGAATGGGAATATGAACGTGTAAAGTACGCTTGCGATCGTTTTGCACAATGGTATAAAGGTGACGGATGGTATGGTGACGGTGCTGATTTTCATCTGGATTATTACAATAGCTTCGTCATACATCCTATGATGGTCGAGGTGCTGGAAATAATGAAGAAAAACGGTATAGAGAGTTCCATACCCTATGATCTTGAAGTCGAACGATATGCACGCTATGCCGAACAACAAGAAAGACTGATATCACCTGAAGGTACATTCCCGATAGTGGGCCGTTCATTGGCTTATCGATTCGGTGCATTTCATGCATTATCTGATGTTGCTTATCGAAAATTACTTCCGGACAGAGTAAAACCTGCTCAAGTAAGGTCCGCTCTATCCGCTATAATCAATCGTCAGATTAATGCGCCCGGAACGTTTAACCCTGAAGGCTGGCTACGAGTAGGTTTTGCCGGTTATCAACCTCATATCGGTGAGACATATATATCAACAGGTAGTCTGTATCTGTGTACAGCCGTATTTATCGCGCTTGGTTTACCGGATTCTGATGAGTTTTGGTCTTCTCCTTCTGCTGATTGGACTTGTAAAAAAGGTTGGGCAGGTGTTGATTTGAATGTGGATAAAGCCTTGAAAAAATAGAATGAAAGAAGTATGCTCATGAAAAATATACTATTTATTTTATTCGCTTCACTAACTTTGTTTTCCTGTTCGGAGAACAAAGCTGTTGAAAAACAGACGACTTTTTGTAATCCAATGAATCTGGATTATGGTTGGGGAAACTTTCAGACAAGAGAAAAGAAAGCCCGTTCCGCAGCCGACCCTGTTATCGTATTATTTAAAAACAAATACTATTTATTTACCACAATGGACATTGGCGGCTATCGAGTATCCGATGATTTAATTACATGGAAAAATGTATATTTCAATCCGGAAGTGGAGACATCCGCCCTTGATGTCGATCATTATGTGGCACCCGCTGTGGCAGCCGATGAAAACTATGTATACTTCATTAATTTCACCAGAGACCGTACCAAGAAAACGGTAGATGTCATTCGCTCATCCGATCCGGAAAATGGAAAATGGGAAAAATGTGGTGAAGTAAGACGTATGGCCGATCCTTGTTTATTTATTGACAATGGACGCTTCTTTTTCTATTATGGTTTAGGTGGAACTCAATCTACTACTTTCTTCGAAGTAGATCCTGCCACATTCAAAGAAATAGAAGGCTCAAAAAAGGTCTTGAGAGAATATGTAACAGACATCAATCAGTGTAAATCAGGCTATCATTTTGGACGTAGAGAATTATATGATGAAATTGATGCCTCTGCCTGGCAGGGAAATTTTTCCAAAGTACCATGTCCTGAAGGTGCATGGATTGTGAAGAACAAAAATAAATATTACCTGCAATATGCCACTCCAGGTACTATCTGCAATTGGTATTGTGATGTGGTTCTGGAGAGTGATAGTGTAAATGGTGGTTTTGTAGAACAACCTTATAATCCTGTATCTCTAAAAGTCGGTGGTTTTATCGGAGGAGCCGGACATAGTTGTGTATTTAAAGACAAATACGAAAATTGGTGGCAAGTCACCTCCATGTGGGTGGGTAATCATGACGAATTTGAAAGAAGAATTGGTTTATTTCCTGTTTCTTTTGATGATAAAGGAAGAATGAGAACCCATACTGTATTAGGGGATTATCCCATATCACTACCGCAAAAGAAATTCAATCCTCAAGATATTTCCGCTTTTGGCTGGATGCTCCAATCATATCATAAAAAGAGTACAGCGTCTTCTTCATTACCGGGTTTCGAACCGGAAAAGGCAGTGGATGAAAATGTTCGCACCTGGTGGTCGGCTACAAGTGGCAAAGTAGGTGAATATTTCGTAATAAACTTAGGTAAAAAAGTACGTATGAATTCCATTCAGATAAACTTTGCAGAACAAGACATTAACCCTGATGCTCCCAAAGAAACGGATTATCACGCTTATAAACTGTACGTATCCGACAATGGAAGGGATTGGAAACTAATAGTGGATAAATCAAGGAACATGGTTGCCATACCACATGAATATGTAGAATTTCCGAAACCGATAGAAACTTCTTTTGTTAAAATAGAAAATGTCCATACTCCCAAAGAAGGCAAGTTTGCCTTATTGGATTTGCGTGTGTTCGGTTTTGGCCATTCGGACAAACCGGAAATTGTTAAAGAACTGTCAGTAAAAAGAAACAAAGACGATGAAAGATATGCTTCGCTTAGCTGGAATAAAGTATCCGATGCTGATGGTTATCTTGTTCGTTTTGGTTATCAGCCTGATTTTCTTAATCAATGTATCCAGGTCAAAGATAAAGAGACAACCGGTTTACTGCTCCATATCCTTACCAAAGGCGTACAGTATCATTACCGCGTTGACAGCTATAATGACAGTGGAATTACAGAAGGCATCGTTATCTCTGAATAAAAAGATATGAACAAAAGACTGCTTATTTATCCTCTACTCTTTTCTGCCGGGCTATTGCAAGCCCGGCAGAAACCTAATGTTGTGATTATCTTTACAGACGATCAGGGTTACCAGGACCTTGGTTGTTATGATTCGCCATTGATACAGACTCCCTCTATTGACCGCATGGCAAAGGAAGGCATAAAGTTGACCGACTTTTATGTATCGTCTTCCGTATCAAGTGCTTCGCGTGCAGGACTTCTGACCGGCAGATTAAATACACGGAATGGAGTAAAAGGGGTATTTTTCCCCGAATCTGAAGGGATGCCTGCAGAGGAAATCACTTTGGCCGAAGCGTTGAAAGAGCAAGGCTATGCAACCGGTTGCTTCGGTAAATGGCATTTAGGCGATTTGAAAGGGCATCTACCTACAGATCAAGGATTTGATTACTACTATGGCATCCCATACAGCAATGATATGTATATCGGTCCCTCCCAGCAGTTCGCCTCCAATGTTACTTTCAGGGAAGGTTATAATCTGTCAAAAGCTAAAGAAGACCAAGAATTTGTGAGGACTTCCAGTAGAGCAGATATAAAAAAAAGGTTGAACAACGCTTCTCCACTATTTGAAGGAGATAAAATTATTGAGTATCCCTGCGACCAGTCTACTACCACCCGACGTTATTTTGATCATGCCATAGATTTTATAGAAAATAATCCGGAGCAACCTTTCTTCGTCTATATCACCCCATCAATGCCTCATGTGCCGTTATTTGCCTCCGAGCAATTTAAAGGTAAAAGCAAACGGGGACTCTACGGTGATGTTGTAGAAGAAATTGATTGGAATGTAGGTCGTTTACTCGATTACTTGGACAAAAAGAAATTAGCAGAAAACACTTTAGTTATTTTCGCATCGGATAACGGACCGTGGTTGTCTTTCAAAGAAGACGGAGGTTCCGCTGAGCCGTTACGAGGCGGTAAGTTCTCTTATTATGAAGGAGGCGTCAGAGTTCCTTGTATCATCCGTTGGAAAGGGAGTATACCTACCGGTGTAACTAGTGACGCAATAATTGCCAGCATCGACCTTTTCCCTACAATCATGCACTATGCAGGTTGCCAATCCTTCAAACAAAAGATTGATGGTATAAATATTTCATCTTTTCTCAAAAATCCTTCTCTACGATTACGTGACGAATATGTTTATGTAAAAGGTGGTGAAGTTCACGGTATACGCAAAGGTGATTGGGTCTATTTGCCTAAAACAGGTAATAGTAAGTTTAAAAAAGGAGATGTTCCCGAATTGTTTAATCTAAAACTGGATATCGGAGAATCGAATAATCTTCATCTACAGTATCCGGACAAAGTGAAAGAGCTGCAGGAAGTGATGAAAAAGTATCAATCAACTTCTACTATGCCATATGCACAAGTACGTGATACGCTTAATGATGACAGACAATATTGGATTCAGACACTCGTGAAAATAGCTGATCCGGTGATAAGCAATCTTAGCAAAGACCAACTGAAAAAAAATATTCCTGTCGGGCGTTCGTCATCAGCTTTAGCCAGCAGTCGGGAGTTTATCACTCATATGGAGGCTGTAGGCAGAACCATCGCAGGAATAGCACCTTGGTTGGAACTTGGACCAGACAATACTCCAGAAGGCAAGCTACGTGAAAAATATATTAAAATGACGTGCAAGGCTCTGGCAAACTCTGTAAACCCGAAATCAAATGATTATTTCAACAGCACAGCTACCCGTCAGATATTAGTAAACAGCGCATTCTTAATACAGGGTTTATTGCAAGCACCTACACAGTTATGGGGAAATCTGGATGACACCACCCGCAAGAGACTCATTGAACAGTGGAAATCGACCCGCACCATGAAACCGGGAAATAATAATTGGTTGTTATTTTCTGCTATGGTGGAGTGCGGATTAAAAGAATTTTCCGGAGAATGGAATTTTCCGACAGTAGAAAGAGCCTTGACTTCTCATAGAGAATGGTATAAAGGAGATGGAGTTTATGGAGATGGAGCAGATTTTCATTTAGATTATTATAATAGCTATGTTATCCATCCTTTGTTACTGCAAATCCTGAAAGTGACAGTAAAACAGAGGCCATCTTTCCAGTCATTTCTGAATGAAGAATGGATACGATTTATTCGTTACGCCGAAATTCAAGAGCGCATGATAGCTCCCGACGGCAGCTATCCGATACTAGGCCGTTCAGTCAGTTACCGTTCAGCAGCATTCCAAGTGTTGGGGGCATGTGCTTTATTCGAAAAACTCCCGGAATCATTGAAGCCCGGACAAGTACGTGGAGCCATGACAGCCATGCTTAAGCGTCTTTTTGAGCAGCCGGGAACTTTCGATAAAGAAGGTTGGCTGACGATCGGAGTTTGTGGCGAACAACCAGAACTAGGAGATATTTATCTGTCTACTCCTTGTGTTTATCTATGTGCATTAGGTTTCCTGCCCTTAGGACTCCCTGCCAATAACCCTTTTTGGTGCAACCCGATTGAACCATGGACAAGTATAAAAGCATTTGGCGGTATAGATTTTCCAATAGACAAGTTTATTAAACCATAAAATAAAATCATGAGATATAGTATTTTGATTATTGCCTTTCTGATGTTTAACTTCACAGGTTATTCACAAACAACTTCAGGACAGGAAGACAGGGCATATTGGGTCAACATGTTATCTCAAATTGCAGACCCATTATTAAATAATATGAGTAAAGGAGAACTAAAAAAGAACATGCCTGTAGAGACTATCTCCGGTATGCCTAATCCATCCAATGCGCGTACCACTCATTTGGAAGCTTTAGGACGCTTATTTGTAGGAATGGCCCCTTGGCTGGAACTCGGCCCGGACAATACACAAGAAGGACAAATACGTGAGAAATATATCCGCCTGATGACTGAGTCCATCAATCACGGATTCAATCCCCAATCTCCGGATTATCTGAATTTTACAGTCACTCGGCAACCTCTGGTAGATACTGCATTCTTTTGTCAGGGACTATTGCGTTCTCCGAAACAAATATGGAGTAAACTATCATCTGAAACCCAAAAGAATATCCTAAACGCCTTACAACAGGTAAGTAAGATTAAACCGGTAGAAAGCAACTGGTTACTCTTTTCTGCTATGGTCGAAGCTACTTTGCTGGAATTAACAGGTAAATGCAATATGCATCCTATTGAGTATGCTGTCATGCGATTCAAGGAATGGTACAAAGGCGATGCCTGGTATGGTGACGGAGCAAATCTACATATAGACTACTATAATAGTTTTGTCATTCATCCAATGCTTTTAGACGTTCTGGAAATCATGCAAAAACACAGTAAAGGCGAAGTCGACTTCTATAGAAAAGAACGGCAACGTTTCTCCCGATATGCGGAACAACAGGAAAGAATGATCTCTCCGGATGGAGCATATCCTGTAACCGGACGCTCTATAGCATATCGTTTTGGAACTTTCCATGTACTTTCACTGGCAGCCCTAAATGATTTGCTGCCAACTACCATTACTAAAGCACAAGTCCGATGCGGACTAACAGCTGTCATAAAAAGACATCTGGCTATAAAAGGAAATTTCGACGAACATGGATGGCTGACTTTAGGGTTTGCCGGACATCAACCTTCAATCGCTGAAAGATACATTTCTACTGGTAGCCTGTATTTATGCTCTACTGTATTCACAGCATTGGGACTTCCCGCCACTGATGAATTCTGGAGTGCCCCTTATGCGGAATGGACAGGGAAAAAGATTTGGTCAGGTAATCCGGATGTAAAATTGGATAAAGCAATAAAATTATAGAACCCCGATAAAATAGATGATAAATGAAAAAGATTCTTGCCTTATTTTTAGTATCAATAAATTGCACCCTGAATGCTCAACAGCTTTTTTCATCAAAGATGGAAAAAGAAGATATTACTAAAGTTTGTAATGCCGTATCCGAGTGGCAAATTAGCCATCACAACGAAGTAAAGCATAATCCATTAGACTGGACAAACGGCGCTTTATATCGCGGAATGACTGAATGGGGAAAAGTCTCCGGAAATCAGTCCTGCTATGATTTTGTCCGCACTATTGGTGAAAGACATAACTGGGATATGTGGAACCGTGTATATCATGCCGACGACATTTGTGTAGGGCAGGCTTTCATCGAGATGTATCGCAGATTTGATGATAAGCGTATGCTACAACCGGTAATGGAACGCGCTTATTATGTGGCTTCCCATCCTTCGAAAGCTCCGCTACAAAAGACAGATGCCGTGGGAACAACGGAACGTTGGTCATGGTCGGACGCCTTGTTTATGGCGCCTCCGGTTTATGCGGCTCTATACACGATAACCGGAGATAAAATCTTTCTGAATTATATGGACAGTGAATATAGAGAGTGTGTAGACTCACTATATGACAAGAAAGAACATCTTTTTTATAGAGATAATAAACGAATTCCCCTCCGTGAGAAAAATGGTAGTAAACAATTCTGGGGAAGAGGTAACGGTTGGGTATTTGCCGGACTTCCTCTTATTGTTGACAATTTGCCTCTCAACTGTTCTTCACGTGACTACTATATCCGGCTATTTACTGAAATGGCGGAAGCAGTTCGTAAAACTCAATGCAAAGACGGGGACTGGCGTACCAGCTTACTAGATCCTGATTCGTATAATATGCCCGAAAATAGTTGCTCTGCCTTTATGTGTTTTGGCATTGCCTGGGGAATCCGTAATGGCTACCTGCCCCAACGAACCTACAAACTTGTACTTGAAAAAGGTTGGCAATCATTGGTAAAAGCTGTTCATTCTGATGGAAAGTTGGGATATATACAACCTGTTGGTGCCGCACCCAAAGCTGCCGGATTCGATGCAACAGATGTATATGGCGTAGGTGCTTTCTTATTGGCAGGAAGCGAATTATATAAATTGTCAGGTGCTTACTAAATGTGAACAATGTATCAATAGTAAAAGCCGGTTATTGAGTGATTTTTTCAATAACCGGCTTTTACTATCCTATGTATTAAGCTACTTTCTTAAACTGCCGGAACTGCCACCACAACATACCTCCGGATATAAGACTAGCCGCCAAATCTGCCACAGGCATACTGGCCCAAACGCCTATTTGTCCATAATAATGAGGCAAAATCAACAAACAGGGAACCAGAAATAACATCTGCCGCGTCAGCGACAAGAAAATGGCTTTACTTGCCATTCCGATACTCTGGAAGAAGTTGGAAGCTACCATCTGAAAACCAACAATCGGGTAGAAAAATACCACAATACGAAAACCTTTAGAAGCAATATTGATTAATTCTTCGTCCGAAGTAAAGATGGAAGATACGATTTCCGGAATGAACATACCTATCAGGAAACCAATCGTCGTCACTACAGTAGCACAGCAAATGGTTGCTTTCAGCACTTTCGTCACACGGGGATAGAGCTTCGCACCAAAATTATATCCCGCAATAGGCTGCATCCCCTGATTCAATCCCAACACAATCATAATAAAGACAAAGACGATGCGATTGACAATACCGAATGCACCGATTGCCAAATCACCTCCATATTCTTTCAATCCCTGATTAATCAGAATCACAATAAAACAAGAAGCCATATTCATCAGGAAGGGAGACATACCGATAGCCAATGAATCCAGCACGATTTTCCGTTTCAAACGGAAAATACCTTTTTTCAACCGTATCAGCTCGTCTTTACGGCAGAACAAATGAAGCTGCCAGACCAATGCGATCAACTGTGCACAAACCGTAGCCGTAGCCGCCCCACGGATTCCCCAGTCAAATACAAAAATAAACAATGGCGCAAGCAATATATTGATTATCACTGTCGTTATTGTTGCCATCATCGCTTTCTGCGGATGGCCCGAAGCACGGAGCACTGCATTCAGTCCCAGATATAAATGAGTAACCACATTTCCGAGCAAGATAACCTGCATAAATTCACGGGCATATTTCACCGTTTCATCGCTTCCCCCGAAAAAGTAAAGTATCGGATCGAGGAAAGGAAGAACAATTACCGTAAAAGAAATACCTATAATAAGGTTTAATACAAACACATTTCCCAAAACCCGCTGTGCGGTATCATAATCTTTCTGTCCCAGCTTCACCGAAATCAATGTAGCCGCACCGACACCGACCAGTGAGCCGAAAGCCGCGGCAAGATTCATTAGCGGGAAAGTTAACGCCAACCCGGAAATAGCCATCGCACCCACCCCGTGACCGATGAAAATACTATCTACCATATTGTAAAGAGAAGACGCCGTCATGGCGATAATTGCCGGAATGGCATACTGCATTAAAAGCTTCCCAATCTTTTCCGTACCCAACGCAGTGGGTGTCTTTTGTCCTGTCATACCTATTAGTTTGAGGCGGCAAAGATACAAAAAAGAGATGGATTACAGGATATATGAGAAAAGTTTCGTATTTTTGCCTCCAAAATTGAGTTAATACGTAACGAAATGAATATATTAGAACTAAGTGAACAGGAAATCATTCGACGCAACAGCCTGAATGAGCTTCGTGCGATGGGTATTGATCCGTACCCAGCAGCAGAGTATGTAACCAATGCTTTCTCTACAGATATTAAAGCTGAATTTAAAGACGATGAGGAGCCACGCCAAGTTTCCGTAGCCGGTCGTATCATGAGCCGCCGCGTGATGGGTAAAGCATCTTTCGTTGAATTGCAAGACTCTAAAGGTCGCATTCAGGTGTACATCACCCGTGATGATATCTGCCCGGGAGAAGACAAGGAACTGTACAACGCTGTATTCAAACGCCTGCTCGACTTAGGTGACTTTATCGGTATCGAAGGTTTCGTGTTCCGCACACAGATGGGTGAAATCAGTATCCATGCTAAGAAACTGACTGTACTTGCAAAGTCTATCAAACCGTTGCCTATCGTTAAGTACAAAGACGGGGTAGCTTATGACTCTTTTGAAGATCCCGAACTCCGTTATCGCCAACGCTATGTGGACCTGGTAGTGAACGACGGTATCAAAGAAACATTCCTGAAACGTGCCACTGTGGTGAAAACATTGCGCAATGCTTTGGACGAAGCCGGTTATACGGAAGTGGAAACTCCGATCCTGCAATCTATTGCCGGTGGAGCAAGCGCACGCCCGTTCATCACTCACCATAACTCACTGGATATGGATCTTTACCTGCGTATCGCAACAGAACTTTATCTGAAGAGACTGATCGTAGGTGGTTTTGAAGGTGTATATGAAATAGGTAAGAACTTCCGTAACGAGGGTATGGAC
Source organism: Bacteroides sp. L008 (assembly GCF_040812255.1). NCBI lineage: Bacteria > Pseudomonadati > Bacteroidota > Bacteroidia > Bacteroidales > Bacteroidaceae > Bacteroides > Bacteroides sp. L008. The sequence goes on from NZ_JBFNXO010000001.1 coordinate 2,896,895, forward strand.
AAAACCCATAACCCGGAGTTCACTTGTATGGAACTCTACGTACAATATAAGGATTACAACTGGATGATGAATTTCACCGAAAAGTTGTTGGAACGTATTTGTATCGCAGTAAACGGTAGCACAGAAACAGTGGTTGACGGAAAAACCATCAACTTCAAAGCTCCTTACCGCCGTCTGCCTATTCTGGACGCTATCAAAGAAAAGACAGGATATGACCTGAACGGCAAGAGCGAAGAGGAAATCCGCCAAGTCTGCAAAGAACTGAAGATGGAAGAAATCGACGAGACGATGGGTAAAGGCAAGCTGATTGATGAAATCTTCGGAGAATTCTGCGAAGGTACATATATCCAGCCGACTTTCATCACCGATTATCCGGTTGAAATGTCTCCGCTGACCAAGATGCACCGCTCTAAACCGGGACTGACCGAACGTTTCGAACTGATGGTGAACGGTAAAGAGCTGGCTAATGCCTACTCGGAATTGAACGATCCGCTGGATCAGGAAGAACGTTTCAAAGAACAAATGCGTTTGGCCGACAAGGGAGACGACGAAGCGATGATTATCGATCAGGACTTCCTGCGCGCTTTACAATATGGTATGCCTCCTACATCGGGTATCGGTATCGGTATCGACCGTCTGGTGATGTTAATGACCGGACAGACTACCATTCAGGAAGTATTGTTCTTCCCGCAAATGCGCCCGGAAAAAGTAGTGAAAAAAGACGCTGCTGCCAAATACATGGAATTGGGAATCGCAGAAGACTGGGTTCCGGTGATTCAAAAAGCCGGTTACAACACAGTTACCGACATGAAAGATGTCAATCCGCAGAAGCTACACCAGGATATCTGCGGCATTAACAAGAAATATAAATTAGAACTGACCAATCCGTCCGTAAACGACGTGACCGAGTGGATAAATAAACTTAAATAAATTAAGAATGAAGAATTAAGAATGGAGAATCGTTTCGGCTTTTCATTCATAATTCTTCATTCTTCATTCTTAATTTTTAATTAAACAAATGAAACTACCCGGTAAGATAGCGATAATGGGCGGAGGAAGCTGGGCCACAGCCATCGCAAAGATGTGTCTGGCGCAGGAAGATTCTATTAATTGGTATATGCGACGAGACGACCGCATTGCCGATTTCAAACGATTAGGACATAATCCGGCCTATTTGACAGGGGTGAAATTCGACACAAAGCGTATCAACTTCAGTTCCAATATCAATGATATTGTGAAAGAATCCGATACACTGATTTTTGTCACCCCCTCTCCTTATCTGAAAGCACATCTGAAAAAGCTGAAAATGAAGATTAAGGATAAGTTCATTATCACCGCTATCAAAGGAATCGTACCCGATGACAACGTTATTGTATCGGAATACTTCACAAAAGAATATGGTGTGCCACCAGAAAACATTGCAGTCCTTGCAGGTCCCTGCCACGCAGAAGAAGTAGCTTTGGAGCGACTCTCCTACCTGACTATCGCCTGCCCTGATAAAGACAAGGCACGTATCTTCGCACGCCGTCTGGGAAGCAGCTTTATCAAAACATCTGTCAGTGATGACGTGGCGGGTATCGAATACAGTTCGGTACTCAAAAACGTGTATGCCATTGCTGCCGGTATCTGTAGCGGACTGAAATATGGCGATAACTTCCAAGCTGTATTGATCTCTAACGCCATTCAGGAGATGAACCGTTTCCTGAACACGGTGCATCCGTTGAACAGAAACGTGGATGAATCTGTTTATCTGGGGGATTTATTGGTGACCGGTTACTCCAACTTCAGCCGTAACCGGACTTTCGGAACGATGATAGGTAAAGGGTATTCCGTGAAGAGTGCGCAAATTGAAATGGAAATGATTGCGGAAGGTTACTATGGTACGAAATGTATCAAAGAAATCAATAAGCATCATCATGTCAATATGCCGATACTGGACGCCGTGTACAACATCCTGTACGAACGCATCTCACCAATGATCGAGATTAAATTGCTGACTGACTCTTTTAGATAATCTTTAAACAAGAACGATATGATTAGTTTAAACATTGAAAAGACATTTGGATTTATCTCCAAAGAAAAGGTTTTTGCTTACGAAGCTGAAGTAAAAGCCGCACAGGAAATGCTTGAAAAAGGTACAGGCAAAGGTAATGACTTTTTAGGATGGTTGCATTTGCCTTCTTCTATCACTAAAGAACACTTGGCCGACCTGAACGCTACAGCAAAAGTATTAAGAGATAACTGTGAAGTAGTAATCGTTGCCGGTATCGGTGGCAGCTATCTGGGCGCCCGTGCCGTAATCGAAGCTTTGTCTAACAGCTTCACTTGGCTACAGGAAAAGAAAACGGCTCCTGTCATGATCTATGCAGGACACAATATCAGCGAAGATTATCTGTATGAACTGACTGAATATCTGAAAGATAAGAAATTCGGTATCATCAATATTTCTAAATCAGGAACTACTACGGAAACTGCTCTTGCTTTCCGTTTACTGAAAAAGCAATGCGAAGATCAGCGCGGCAAAGAAACTGCAAAGAAAGTAATCGTTGCAGTGACGGATGCAAAGAAAGGTGCTGCCCGTGTTACAGCTGACAAAGAAGGATATAAAACATTTATCATCCCTGACAACGTAGGCGGACGTTTCTCTGTACTGACTCCGGTTGGTTTGCTGCCTATCGCAGTAGCCGGATTCGATATCGACAAACTGGTTGCCGGTGCTGCCGATATGGAAAAAGTATGCGGATCGGACGTTGCATTTGCTGAAAACCCGGCTGCTATTTATGCTGCTACCCGCAATGAGTTGTACAGAAATGGCAAGAAGATCGAAATCCTCGTTAACTTCTGCCCGAAACTGCACTATGTAAGCGAATGGTGGAAACAGCTTTACGGAGAATCGGAAGGAAAAGATAATAAGGGTATCTTCCCCGCATCGGTAGATTTCTCGACAGATCTTCATTCTATGGGTCAATGGATTCAGGAAGGCGAACGTTCTATCTTCGAAACTGTGATTTCAGTAGAGAAGGTTAACCACAAACTGGAAGTTCCTTCTGACGAAGCAAATCTGGACGGCTTGAATTTCTTAGCCGGCAAACGTGTGGACGAAGTAAACAAGATGGCCGAACTGGGAACACAACTGGCTCACGTAGACGGTGGTGTACCTAATATGCGCATCGTACTTCCGGAATTGAGCGAATACAACATCGGTGGTCTGCTCTACTTCTTCGAAAAGGCTTGTGGTATCAGCGGTTATTTGCTGGGCGTGAACCCATTCAACCAACCGGGTGTGGAAGCATACAAAAAGAATATGTTTGCCTTGCTGGACAAACCGGGTTATGAAGAGGAATCCAAAGCAATCCGTGCAAAACTATAAATCAAGAACGTTTTATAAACGGTAAACTATAAACAATGAACGGTGAACAACTATGCTATATGCATGGATTTGTTCACCGTTCATTATTTATTATTACTCTTATTTATCATCTTCGGCTTTCGTCTTCAAGCCGATTTCTTCCTGTGCTCCTTCACATTCGGCTTTGGAAGAAAGATAGAACTCTAATTTTACATCACCGTTCTTATCGACTTGTTTAATGGTCGCCATAACCATAATTCTGGCCTTTGACACCCCATCCTTAAAACGGAGCTGTCCTTTCTCCACATCCGTCAAGTTTCCCTCCGTAGATACTTCTGTTTGCTCATAAAAGAGTTTAGTATCCACTTCATCGTCATTCTGAAGTTTAAAGGTTTTCAGTTCTGCCCCATTTCCATCCAAAAACAGAAAGGCTTTCACTTCATCTCCCACTTTCAAGGCCGGCAACTCCTCCCTCTGATTCGCATAGTCCTTTTCACCGGAACTGGTATTTTCACCGTCCGATTCGATCTTTGCATAAAGCTTTTCTATCTTGATAACAGGACTTTCTCCACTATCAGAGCAGGCACCTAAAAACAATGGTAGCAACAATAATACTCTCTTTTTCATGCTATCGTCGAGTTTATAACGTTACAAAAATACACATATTCCTCTAAACAGCAAATAATTATATAGTTAATCGTTTGGGAGCATCATTTACAACTATCTTCCTTTTCTAATTTATCTCTCATTTTTTATCGTTATCTTTGCCTCGTATACAGTTGTAGATGAAGCGAATCAAACTTAAAAAACAAATAGAATGGCAGGAAATTTATTAAAGAAGTCCAATGGACTCATGCTACTATGTAGCATATCATTGCTAATGATAGTCATGACCGGTTGTCAGGAAGCCAAACTCAAAACTGTGATCGGGATAGCCAACAAACAGTGCCCGCTGGACATGGGGGAAGTCGGCAAGATTACCAGCATCATCTACGACGGAGATAACGTAGTGTACACTCTCAACATGAACGAGGAAATTACCAATATTAAGATATTGAAAGATAATCCGGAAAGCATGAAATCATCGATCAAAATGATGTTTCAGAATCCGGCTGCTGATGTAAAGGAAATGTTGAAGCTGATGGCTAAGTGTAATTCCGGATTACACATGATATTTGTAGGGAATAAGTCGGGCGAGCAAGCGGTTTGCGAACTTACTGCCGAAGAATTGAAAGAGGTGATCAATACAAATGCCGACCCGGCACAAAGCGGACAGACAAAGCTTGAAGCGCAACTGAAAATGGCGAATCTGCAATTTCCAATGCAGGCCAGTGAAGAGGTCATTGTCGAAAAGATCGAAGTCATAGGTGAATCGGTTGTTTATATATGCAGTGTGGACGAAAAGTTGTGTCCTATCAGCCAGATTGAAGAAAACGCAGCAGAAGTGAAAGAGGGTATTGTGTCCACGCTGGCAAGTCAGACCGATCCTGCCACCCAGATATTCATAAAAACCTGTGTGGAGAACAATAAAAACATTGCTTACAGATATATCGGTAAGGATTCCGGAAAACAATATGATGTGATTATCCCCCAGTCCGATCTAAAGAAAATGATTATAGAAAAATAAAATATTATCTTAAAAAGATTCCGCAACGTACAAAGTATGAAAAAGAAACTGAAAGCCGTCCTGTTTGACATGGACGGCGTACTTTTTGACTCTATGCCTTACCATTCGGAAGCCTGGCATAAAGTAATGAAATCTCATGGGCTCACTCTTAGTCGCGAAGAAGCATATATGCATGAAGGACGGACAGGAGCCTCAACAATCAATATTGTTTTTCAACGTGAATTGGGTAGAGAAGCCACACAAGAGGAAATAGAAAGTATCTATCAGGAGAAAAGTGTTTTGTTCAATTCATATCCTGAAGCAAAGCCTATGCCCGGTGCATGGGAGTTGCTGCAAAAAGTGAAGAAGGACGGTCTGATTCCGATGGTGGTCACCGGTTCCGGTCAGTTATCCCTGCTCGAACGGCTGGAACACCACTATCCGGGAATGTTTCACAAAGAACTGATGGTTACAGCGTTCGATGTAAAATATGGTAAACCCAATCCCGAGCCGTATCTGATGGCTTTGAAAAAAGGAGGGATTAAAGCGGATGAAGCGGTTGTTGTAGAAAACGCTCCGTTAGGAGTGGAAGCCGGACACAATGCGGGTATTTTCACCATAGCAGTCAATACGGGTCCTTTGAACGGACAAGTGCTGCTGGATGCCGGGGCTGATTTATTATTTCCATCTATGCAGGCACTTAATGACACCTGGGACATGATGACTGAAAATGACATCTAAAAGCTGAAAAGAAAATTTATTCTTCAAAACAGGAGAGAAATATTGAAAAGCAGGAATATAAATAGTATTTTTACGGGAGTTTAATTCGCTTAGATTCTATCTAAGCCAACGCAGATTCTACTATGCAAAAGTTATTATCTTTACCACCCAATTTGATCCATTGCTTCCACGAACTGGAAGAAGTTAACCATACCGATTGGTTTTGTACATCAGACCCCATAGGGAGCAAACTAGGCTCCGGCGGCGGAACTACATGGTTATTGCAAGCTTGCCATCAGGCATTCGCTCCACAAGAGTCTTTCAGCAACTGGATAGGACATGAAAAAAGAATATTGCTCCATGCAGGCGGACAAAGCCGTCGGCTACCCAGCTACGGCCCTTCCGGCAAAATATTAACTCCTATCCCGATCTTCAGTTGGGAAAGAGGACAAAAGCTGGGACAGAATCTGTTGTCATTGCAGCTCCCGCTCTATGAAAGGATTATGAATCAGGCTCCGGCCGGTCTGAATACGCTGATTGCTAGCGGAGATGTATATATCCGTTCGGAAAAACCGCTTCAGGATATTCCGAACGCAGACGTAGTATGCTACGGGCTGTGGGTGAATCCGTCATTGGCAACTCATCATGGCGTGTTTGTTTCCGACCGGAAAAAACCGGAGGTGCTCGACTTCATGTTGCAGAAACCTTCTCTGGAAGAGTTGGAAGGATTGTCGAAAACTCATCTTTTCCTGATGGATATCGGTATCTGGATTTTGAGTGACCGCGCCATAGAAGTATTGATGAAACGGTCGTTGAAAGAAGGTACGAAGGATATTACTTATTATGACTTATACTCGGACTATGGTTTGGCTTTGGGAGAGCATCCTAAAACGGAAGATGAAGAAATCAATCAGTTGTCCGTAGCTATATTGCCGTTGCCGGGGGGAGAATTCTATCATTACGGCACAAGTCACGAACTGATTTCTTCTACTTTAGCCATACAGGATAAGGTACGGGACCAAAGAAGAATCATGCACCGGAAAGTAAAGCCGAATCCGGCTATCTTTATACAGAATTCCATCACACAAATTTCTCTTTCTGCCGACAACGCCAATTTATGGATTGAGAATAGCCATGTGGGAAAGGAATGGAAATTAGGTTCCCGCCAGATTATTACAGGAGTTCCTGAAAATCAGTGGAGCATCAATTTGCCGGATGGGGTTTGCATCGACATTATTCCTATCGGTGAGAATGAGTTTGTTGCGCGTCCGTATGGATTGGATGATGTATTCAAAGGAGCGTTGGACAAAATAACGACTACTTATCTTAATATTCCTTTTACCCGTTGGATGGAAGATAGAGGAATTACATGGGAGGATATAAAAGGGCGTACAGATGATTTACAATCGGCATCCATCTTCCCTAAAGTAGCTTCTGTGGAAGATTTAGGCATATTAGTACGCTGGATGACCTCGGAACCACGACTGGAAGAAGGGAAAAAACTTTGGTTGAAAGCAGAGAAAGTTTCTGCAGACGAAATATCCGCAAGCGCCAACCTCAAGCGTCTTTACGAACAACGCAATGCTTTCCGCAAGGAGAACTGGAAAGGACTGGCAGCCAATTATGAGAAGAGTGTGTTCTATCAACTTGATTTGCTGGATGCCGCAAATGAATTTGTACGTTTCAATTTAGATATGCCTGACGTATTGAAAGAAGATGCCGCCCCCATGTTACGGATACACAACCGGATGCTTCGTGCACGTATCATGAAACTACGTGAAAACAAGGATTGTGCCAAAGAGGAACAGGCAGCTTTTCAACTGCTTCGCGACGGTTTATTGGGGATAATGAGCGAACGTAAAAGTCATCCCATACTCAATGTTTATTCCGACCAAATCGTATGGGGACGCAGTCCTGTGCGTATTGATGTGGCCGGAGGATGGACAGACACACCTCCCTACTCTCTTTATTCAGGAGGAAGTGTTGTAAATCTTGCTATCGAGCTGAACGGCCAACCGCCGCTACAAGTATATGTGAAACCTTGCAAGGAATATCACATCACTCTTCGCTCTATCGACATGGGTGCAATGGAAGTGATAAGGAATTACGAGGAACTGCAAGATTATAAAAAGGTAGGTTCTCCATTCTCTATCCCGAAAGCCGCCCTTACATTGGCGGGCTTTGCACCGGCATTCTCTACGGAATCTTATCCTTCTTTAGCTAAACAGCTGGAAGATTTCGGTTCAGGAATCGAAATTACTCTACTGGCTGCTATTCCCGCAGGCTCTGGCTTGGGAACCAGTTCCATACTGGCATCTACCGTGCTCGGAGCAATCAATGATTTCTGCGGACTGGCTTGGGATAAAAATGATATATGCAGTTACACATTAGTATTAGAACAGCTCCTGACCACAGGGGGAGGTTGGCAAGACCAATATGGCGGTGTCTTTTCCGGTATTAAGTTGCTTCAATCTGAAGCAGGTTTCGAACAGAATCCGTTAGTACGCTGGTTACCCGATCAGCTCTTTGTTCATCCTGATTACCGCGACTGTCATCTGTTATATTATACGGGAATTACTCGTACTGCTAAAAGTATTTTGGCAGAGATTGTCAGTTCCATGTTCCTCAATTCCGGTCCGCATCTAAGTTTGCTGGCCGAAATGAAAGCTCATGCAATGGATATGAGTGAAGCTATTTTACGTAGTAATTTCGAAAGTTTCGGTCGTTTGGTCGGCAAAACCTGGATACAGAATCAGGCATTAGATTGCGGAACCAATCCACCGGCAGTAGCAGCCATTATTGAGAAAATCAAGGATTATACCCTGGGATACAAACTCCCCGGTGCAGGTGGCGGGGGGTATCTATATATGGTAGCAAAAGACCCGCAGGCAGCCGGACAAATCCGACGGATACTAACGGAACAAGCCCCTAATTCCCGTGCTCGTTTTGTAGAAATGACTCTTTCTGATAAGGGACTTCAGGTTTCAAGAAGCTAAAGAGAAAGCGTTACCATAAGGCAGGTCAATCATCCGGAATCATAAAAAATAAGCTTGGACAGATTCAAACGAAATGTCCAAGCTTTAATTTTTCAATGCCATAATGATCTGTTTTACATGTTGAGACTTGAAATAACTGTAAAGTAAATCACAATAATGATAAAACCAATAGCTCCGATAACCAGTGCAATACTAGCCCATTTCTTTTTTCTAGCTTCTTCCATTCTTATTTATATTTATTGGGATTAATATAATTTATCGTCAAATGTCTACATCTGGAAAGCTATGAACATACTACTACAGAATATCGTTCTTTACTTTTTCATATCTACAAAGTTAGCATTTCTCACAAGAAATATTTTATTTAAATCAACTTTTTCCTTCTATTTAGGCTAAATTATACAACTACCTACAATAATAACTAACTGTGTTTGAGAAAATGCAAAGTAAAATACACAACTGACTATCCAAGGATTATTAATCTAAATATCAAGAATATGAAACATATTTATTTTATCCATTACCGCTTTTATATCATACAAAAACTGTACATTTGCACTATAAATAATCTCAATTGAATATACTGGACTAAAAAAAAGGATCAAAAACAAATAAAATATAAAGATGAAATTACTTAAACTATTATTCTTATCCGTCATCTTGCTATCCGCATGCAACGATGACTCAACAGACACTCCGGAAACAGGAGAGCCCAAACAGATTATCGTAGAAATGGCCTCCAATGATTTTACAGATGTCTCCGGTACATATACTCTTGAAACCAATAAAGAATACTGTACTCGGGAAGACGGAAAATATAAGATATTATTGGTCAAAAGCGTATATAAAAATAAGGAGGGAAAGGAAAAGGATATTCTTACCTATGGTATTCTGGATGTAGCAAATAAAAAATACATCTGCCATACGGCCAATATAGATGTAGCCCAAAGACTTGAAAGAGACTGGGAATTTTATAATCAAATAACTAATCCGGATTTTCCAGATGACCCAAATAGACGATTAGTTTGTAACTCTTATACAAAGAAAGACTAATAACAGAACCTCTTACGAGATAAAAGAAAGAATACTAAGAATGAAATGCCCTCAAAAGTTATACAGATATGTGTACTAAGCTTTTCATTTTACTCTTTCTATTTTCCAGCCTGAATGTCAGCATGTTAGGTCTTCATTTACACCAACAATTAGCCAACAACGATCCATTTCAATGGACTTTAAGCTAGTTTTCCAGCCTTATTCACACAGGAGTAGAAACAGAAATCCCTCAATAATCAACTGATTATCAAGGGATTTTTCTGTGACCCCGGTGCGATTCAAACGCACGACCTTCAGAACCGGAATCTGACGCTCTATTCACTAAGCTACGGGGCCATTCTTTCTAAATGCGAGGACAAAAGTATAAAAAATCTTCTCATCTTCCTAATGATTCTCCTTTTTTTATAGTTCTTAAGGTACTTCCCTATATTAGGAGACTGTTATTTTGAAATGCTTTAGAGCATTTACTTTATCAAATTGACAATCTTTTAGACAATACCCATTACATATATCAATTTTATTCCTATCTTTGCCGACAATTAACATTTAACAAACCTATGAGTTACTTGATAAAACCTAAGAACTATAAGCCGCTACTCGACCTCAAACAGACCGAGCTGGGAATCAAGCAAATAAAAGAGTTCTTCCAATTAAACTTGTCATCCGAACTGCGCCTTAGACGTGTGACTGCCCCTCTTTTCGTATTGAAAGGAATGGGTATCAATGATGATTTGAACGGAATAGAACGACCTGTTTCTTTCCCAATCAAAGATCTGGGCGATGCGCAAGCCGAAGTGGTTCATTCATTGGCTAAATGGAAAAGGTTGACCTTAGCTGACTATCACATTGAACCGGGATATGGTATTTATACGGATATGAATGCAATCCGATCGGACGAAGAACTGGGCAACCTGCATTCTCTCTACGTAGACCAATGGGACTGGGAACGTGTCATCACCAATGAAGACCGGACTGTGAACTTCCTAAAGGAAATCGTCAACCGTATTTATGCGGCTATGATCCGCACAGAATATATGGTATATGAAATGTATCCGCAAATCAAACCTTGCCTGCCACAAAAGCTACATTTCATTCATTCAGAGGAATTGCGCCAGCTTTATCCGAACCTGGAACCTAAATGCCGCGAGCACGCCATCTGTCAGAAATACGGAGCTGTGTTTATCATAGGAATAGGCTGTCAACTTGGTGATGGCAAGAAGCACGACGGACGTGCACCAGACTACGATGACTACACCACCAAAGGACTGAACGACCTGCCCGGACTGAACGGCGACCTTCTGCTGTGGGACGATGTACTGCAACGCTCCATCGAATTGTCATCCATGGGAATCCGTGTAGATAAAGAAGCTTTGCAACGTCAGTTGAAAGAAGAAAAAGAAGAAAAAAGGCTGGAACTTTATTTCCACAAGCGATTGATGAATGACACTCTCCCTCTATCTATCGGAGGAGGTATCGGACAGTCCCGCTTGTGTATGTTCTACCTTCGCAAAGCTCACATCGGAGAAATACAAGCCAGTATCTGGCCCGAAGATATGCGCAAAGAATGTGAAGAACTTGATATACACCTTATATAATAGACTATGAACGTACAGATTGAAGAAAGCTGGAAAGCTCATTTAGAACCAGAATTCGACAAAGACTACTTTCGCACGCTGACCGATTTCGTCAAAAGCGAATATAGCCAGTATCAGATTTTCCCTCCGGGAAAACTGATCTTCAATGCTTTCAACCTTTGTCCTTTTGATAAAGTGAAAGTTGTGATTATAGGGCAGGATCCCTATCATGGACCGGGACAAGCACATGGCCTTTGTTTCTCTGTAAACGACGGGGTGCCTTTCCCTCCTTCATTAGTGAACATATTTAAAGAAATTAAAGCCGACATTGGCACTGATGCCCCTGCTACGGGAAATCTGACTCGCTGGGCAGAACAGGGAGTATTGTTGCTCAACGCTACGCTGACCGTACGTGCTCACCAAGCTGGTTCACACCAGAACCGTGGCTGGGAAACATTTACTGATGCTGCAATCCGTGCTTTGGCAGAAGAAAAAGAAAATCTGGTATTTATCCTGTGGGGATCATACGCTCAAAAGAAAGGAGCGTTTATCGACCGTAACAAACACCTGGTACTCACTTCCGCTCATCCCTCTCCTCTTTCTGCTTACAACGGCTTCTTTGGAAACAAACATTTCAGCCGTACAAACGATTATCTGAAAGCACACGGAGAAACGGAAATCAATTGGTAAATAAACATTGAGGCTCAAACATAAAAAAGGGACTGTCTTCAACTTGCCAGACAGTCCCTTTTTCAATCTCATTAAAGCACCCGAATTTAATACCCTGCACTTTATTCTTATTTTTTAATTCTCAATTCTCAACTCTCAATTTATCCTAGTACCACTGAATGTTACTTTGCGTCTGACTTCTCTGCTCATACTTCAAGTCTTGCAGAATACTTGCATTCGCACGGATTGTTACATTGTAATATTTCCAACGTCCGAAAGGAGAAAGACTGGCGGACAAGTTGAAACAGTGCAAGTCACGGGATATTGTACAAGAAGTCTGGGTAATCTCTTTAGCTTGAAAATCATAGCCCGAGTTGAACGAGAGCGACCAGTTATTAGAAATCTTTATATTTCCGTTTGCATTGATATTATGCGTATACGTATAAGGATATCGCATGGAATAACGGTTGATAGGCTTCGATCTGTCTTCACGGATATTAAACGAATAGCTAAGACTCAATGACCAAGGCATCTTAAATACCTGATAACCATCCGGGTCAGCCTGTGCTTTCTCTACTTTCTTAGGCGTAGTGCCATCTCCTTCCGTTCCATCGGATTCCTCATCATCGCTATCCTCCGACTTATTCTTATCTTTCCCTTTTTCATCCCCCTCTTTCGGACCGAACCATTTCTTCCATGTGTCATTATTGAAGGTATAATTGAAAGAAGAACCATATCCCTGGAAACGTCCAAAACGACCATACGACCATTCTGTACGGTTACTGGTTACTACATTACCACTTTTATCGAATGTATAAGCATACGTAGCGAACGATGCGTTCATGTTGAACGTATAATTCTTAGTCAGTTTCAAACGTAGGTTCATGCTTAAATCACTCCAAGGCCTCTCTTTGGCAGCCATATTATAAGACATACTTGCTCCCAATTCATCAATCAGACTAACCTTTTTAAGTGTATCTTTCTTTGCATCGTAGTACTTCATCTCTAAGTTATTAGAAATAGAGAAGCTGACTGTTCCCGATCCTTCCCGCGAAGGTACACCATAAGGTTGACCGGTGAAAGGAGAATAATATTGCGTATTGCCATTATAATCGGTATACTCTTCCCAATACTTGCTGAATCCCGGAGCACCGCTAAGACTTACTTGCGGCGTAACTACGTGACGAATCTGTATCTCTTTCTTTTTAGCAAAAAGAGGTTTGTACATACCATACACTTTCGTACTCAAACTCAAACTTGCCGAGTAATTGGATACCCGGTAGAAACCGTTCAGGGTATCACCCGGCAATGCCTCCAACTTATGATCGACCTCATTATATTGCTGATTGATCTTACGAGTATACCAACGCTCTGTATAATTGACCGAAGGAGAAACCTGCAAATATTTGAATAACGTAAAAGTAGCACTGATAGGAATGTTATGATTCATCGCATTTTCCCATGAACTTATTCCGGCTTTAAACAGATGATTATCATTTGTACGGATACTGTTTGTCAGACGTCCCGTATAACTAATGGAAATCTTTTCGTACCAGCGTTCAGCTCCTGCCGCCTTCTTGCGTTTGAACGGAAACAGACGGCTTAATGTAATATTCAAGTCAGGCAAAGTGACTGCAACCGAAGAGTCACGCATCGTCTGTGCGATATTGGTGGTTCCGGATAAGGTCAGACCGATATCAGGGAAACTACGAGAATAACTGATACTTGATGTTTTGGTATTTTGAGTCAACAACTGCGAATTATAAAGGTTGTTGATATTGGAACGTTCGTAACTACTGGTTGAGAAGTTTACACTAGCGGAGAATGTGCTGTTCGGACTGGCTTTAGCATCCTGGCGATGATTCCATACTACCTTAAAGTCCTTAGCAACTGTATAGTCCGGCATACCTTTATCTCCCGTCTTGGTGACCTGATAGTCCGCTTGCAGCGTACCGGAATATTTATAGCGTTTATTATAATTTGTCAATCCGGATAATCTCCATGAGCCTTTCGTGAAGATATCACCCGTCATCTTCAAGTCCATAATATCACTGATGGCAAAATAATATCCTCCTTCTGCCAGACCGAAACCACGACTGGAGTCGTCCATATAAGTCGGCATAATGAAACCGGAAGAATAACTGCTGGAGAATGGGAAGAAAAAGAACGGTACGGCCAACGGCAAAGGCACATCTTCCACTACCAGATAGGCAGGTCCTGTCACCACATTCTTTTTAGGACGCACTTTAGCTCTCGTCAGCTGCATATAGAAGTGAGGATGGTCATGATGATCGCAGGTTGTATAACGCCCATGCTCCATGAAAATTTCATCATTAGCTCCTTTCTTCGCCTTGCTTCCGGTCACATATCCTTCTCCCTGCTGGGTGACGATATCGGTAATTCCCGCTTTCTTGGTTTTGAAATTATATCGGATGGTTTCCGTATCATAGGAGGTATCTCCTTCTTTAAATACCGGTTTACCTTTTTCCACTCCGGTAGTATCCTTGATACCGTATGCATGCACAGTACTACTATCCAGATTCATCGAAATAACTTCCGCAGCGAGTTCGATGTTCTGATAATTAACTTTTCCGCTACCATAAAGTGTAGCAGCTCCTCCCAAAGTAAAGACAGTGGAGTCGTTGGATTCATAAACAACCGGTGCATCGAGTGGTTGTTTCTTCTTTACCGGTGCGATGGAATCAATGCGTACCGTTACCGTATCTGCTCTCAACGAATCATTTCCTTGAAGGGAATCCGTTTGTGCGGTATTGGAGGCAATCATTCCTCTTCTTCGACGCTGAGACGTAGCCTCATCGGGAAGCATCAGTAAGACAATCAGCAGTATGAATGATATAAGTATTTTTGCTTTCAATGGCGCCATTAACTAATAGTTTACGCTTGAAGTGGCAAAAGTACGCAAACTTCATCAAATATGAGTCAGAATCTTCGTTATTTAATTATTTTTTAGTGCTATAAAAAGAGAGAACACCATCTATCAAAGCGACTTAGACCCTCCTCACCATATTTTGCAATACTTTGCCGGGCTTTCTCCACTGTTTTCTCTTCATCCAGATGGGTTTTAGAAAAGAATTTATCCGCAAAACAAATTAATTGTTCTTCCAAAGTGACGGGTAACATCTCACGATGAGGAACGGGAAGTTGCTGGGCAATGATATCTTCCAACGAAAGTCCGGCTCCCGTATGACGTTCACACACCAATGCGTGTTGGGGGAAACCTTCCGCCCGCAAGATTTCTGCTCCCAAATATCCGTGAGCGATATAAGGATTGGGACCAAAACACTGAATGGTTGGAGCATCGGTCTGAAAAATACCAATATCATGCAACAGAGCAGCTTCTTTCACAAAGCTCCGGTTCAAACGTAGCTCGGGATGAGCATCCAGCATTTTCATTGCTTTTCCGGACACTGCCAAACTGTGTATTACTAATATTTGTCTCTGCTGCGTATTCTCCGGATAATATTTATCAATGATTTCGTATGGATTCATGTGCTTTATTTTTTGCTCTCTTGACGAGAAATTAATATTTTTGTGCAATATTACAAAAAAAATCACCGATATGCAAACTAGAGTTTTCTTCATTCTTATATTTCTGTTCATTATGCTGTTTCCAATGCGTGTAAACAGTCAAATTGTCACGGGAGCAGAACAGATGGATCAATACCTACCGTTGTTGAAAGGAAAACGCGTCGGAATGGTAGTCAACCATACTTCCGTTGTAGGGGCAAAGCAAACTCATCTTCTCGACACCTTATTAAAAAGAAATGTTCAGGTCGTCAAAGTATTTGCCCCCGAACATGGTTTCCGAGGTAATGCAGATGCGGGTGAAACGGTGAAAGACGGAAAAGATTCCCGCACCGGTATTCCTATCGTATCGCTTTATGGTGATAACAAAAAGCCGTCTGCCACCCAACTAAAAGATGTTGACGTGATCTTATTCGACATTCAGGATGTAGGAGCACGCTTTTATACCTATATAAGCACGATGTATTACGTGATGGAAGCTTGCGCAGAGAACAAGAAAGAAATGATTGTACTGGATCGCCCTAATCCGTGCGACTATGTGGATGGTCCGATACTCAAACCTGCCTACCGGAGCTTTGTCGGCATGCTTCCCATTCCTGTACTTCACGGATGTACTATCGGCGAACTGGCACAGATGATAAACGGAGAAGGATGGATTGCCAACAAGAAAAATCCTTGTTCATTAAAGGTAATTCCAATGATCGGGTGGAAACATGGAGAACCTTATTCACCTCCCATCAAACCGTCACCCAACCTCCCGAACGACCAGTCTATCCGATTGTACGCCTCACTCTGTCCTTTTGAAGCCACCCGTATCAGCGTGGGACGAGGAACAACTTTTCCTTTCCAGGTATTGGGCGCACCTAATAAGAAATACGGAAGTTTCACTTTTACCCCCCGCTCCTTATCCGGTTTTGACAAAAATCCAATGCACAAAGGTATCACCTGTTATGGGGAAGATCTCCGGAATGTAACCGATGTGAATGGATTTACGCTTCGCTACTTCTTGAACTTTTATCGCTTATCCGGTGAAAACGCAGCCTTCTTCTCCCGTGCCCGATGGTTTGATTTGCTGATGGGAACTGACAGCGTACGCAAGGCTATCCTCAAAGGGGAATCGGAAGAGGCTATCCGGAATAGTTGGCAAAAAGAATTACAGGATTACAAAGAGATTAGAAAAAAATATCTTCTCTATAAGTAAAAAAACTAGTATCATACTCTCATTCATTTTTATAAACCACTTATAATTAAAAGAATAAGTATGATAGACAACTATTATTTCCGGTATCTATCATACTTAGACCATCAAAAACGAGGTATCTATCATACTTGATTATTCTACCTCCAAAGGTATAACATGATAATACGTACCATACGTTTTCCGTTTAGATTTCACTCCGAGCCGCTGCAAGATACGCCCGAAATAAGAAGCCTGCCTGGCAGAAAATGTCATCTTACTCGCTTTCTGAATCCGCCGCAGAATGTCGATAGCCAGCAGCCATTCTCCTTCCTCCTCTTCTTCCGCCCCGCGATAATAAACCATAAATAATTGTTCGATGGCAGGTGATTGTTCAAACTCCCGGTTGTTTTCCGTCATGATAGCCTCTTCTTCGGAGTCAAACCAATAACGTTCATTATGATAAAGCAGCTCCAACGCCTGTGCATAAAGCTGTTCATAATCAATAGGACGCGACACATCTATAGCTCCCGTCATATAAATACCGATGAAACGACGACTACCGGAAGTATCCGTCAACAGATCCCGATGATTGCTCGTAGCAATGAACGATGCATACCGGCGAAGCTCTTCCACCGCCGAAGCATTCGGACGACGTGTGTTCACCACCGGTTTTTGCAGAATATGTTTCAGAAAAGCCTGCTGGCTAGGACTAATCTGGTCGAATTCATCCATATTAATAAGTAGAAAGCGATTCAGATACAACTCCGCGTCCCGCTTCCGACTGAAATCAATGCTATCCGTATAGTACGCCTGTAAAGCAGGAGGAAGAAGCATTCTGCAAAAAGTCGATTTCCGATATGCCTGCGGGCCAATCAGCAAAGGTGACGTACTGTTGGCGTGTTTCTTATCCATTCCCCTCCAATGGGCAACCATATTCAAAAACCACCGACGGAACAACGGCGCCCAATGCGGATTATCACAGGGAACGCGGTTAGCCAGTTCCAAAATCCGGTCTTTACCATCCCAGTGAGGCAGATGATACAAAAAATCCTCCACCGGCTGATAAACAGGCACATGATCGGAATCCAAATAGCGGATTACGTCCCTATCCCACATTTTCACCCCTTCATACATGGCATTCATCGTGATACTCGCCAGCACCCGCTTGTCTACCGGACGAAAATAGAAATTAAAACTATTTCGTTCGCGATATTCCACTTCCGTGGTCAGCGTATTGTATCGAAATTCATAACGACGCTTCATAAACTCGTCCATCTGCATGGCGAAGAGCTGTTCGGTCGTCAGACTACTCTTCTTGCCGAATCCCTTTGCGGAACGATAGACACTTTTCACAGTTTCGCGAATCAGCAACTCATCCGAGGGGAGCCGATAATGCGCCCTTGTCCACCGCACAGTATCTTCTTCGGGAATACCTGCCCGAAAACAATGCTCTGCCAAACACACCAGTAACGGTTGCAGATCGTCTCCCTCCCGATATCCGTTCAGTTCTTCGAGCGCCCTGTTAAATGCAGCGGAGAAAAGTACTGATAATGCTTCATAATTTTCATATCCGGGTGCCATTCGCTGCAAAGGAGAATCGGTTTCTCGCGTTCGTTTGATAAAAGTCGCTTCGGACGGAAGACCGACGGGCTGCTTCATATAAATAGGCATTGCTTTCGGATTGAAATAAAGTCCGGGATCGTATGTCAACCGACAATATTGCTCGAGCGACGGTTCTTTCAGTTCGATATCAAAAGGAAGTTGTGGCTGATAATATTTCACAGCCGTCTGATAAGCATGCGCGTGAAAAAGTTCCGCTTGCTCACGTAAAGTCGGCAAGCAGTCGTCCGGATAGGTGAACCGTACCCATATCTTTACTGATTTGCCAGAAGAGCCGGTGAAAGCAAGGTATGTTTGCGGAAACTCTTTGACCAGTTCCTTTATTTCGTCTGCTTCCGCTCTTCCCGAAAGATCATTGACCTCCATCATCACTATGCCGTTATATTCATTCAGGGTCATTACCCCTTCTTTACGGACAAAAGCTGCGGCAGGCATCACTTTGGGAACTTTACGCACCTCTTCAATCGAATTTCCCGGAAGAGTATACCGCAATATTTCCCTCATCTTTGAGACGGGCTGCGCCTTGACTTCCGTTTTCATCTGCTCCAAAAGGAGCTCCATTTTCAACGTCCGTAAGGTTTTTACCTTGCCATCGTCTCTGACTAATGTTATTCTCATCTTTTTTTATTATTATTTCCAGTAAAAGGAAAGCTGCACTACAGCCATACAAAGATACAACATGCTCTTCGCCCAAACAAATTTCACCGCTTTTATTTGCCACGCCACACGACTTTATTTTATAGAAATAATGCTTACTAAATTTGCGAATAAAGGCAGGATAATGTATCTTTGCAGGCAGTAAGACTTCAGCCCGCATAAGTGTGCCGTACAGCCCACCTATGCGGGCTGTACAGTTTACATCTGTGGGCTCTACAGCCCATGAATGTGTGCCCAAGAAAAGCGACTGATTCAAGTTGATTATCCAAGCTGCAATTGTAGGTTATCTTGCTGCAAAACAAGATTTAAAATGCCTTTCAAAAGGCATTTTAGCTACATTAACCCATAATAGAAAAGACATGTACGCAAAATATGATTTTCGCAAAAAGCCGTCTTCGAAAGAAGACGAAGACGAACAGCCGTTGTATCCCCGCATCGTATCGAACGGAACCATCGACTTTCAACAAATTGTAAAAGAGATCGCTCAAGCTTCCAGTTTTACACCGGCAGACATTGAAGGAGTTCAGCTAGCTATTGAAAATAAAATATCCGAATATTTAGTCAGCGGACACCACGTCCAGTTGGGGAACCTTGGATATTTTTCAGCCAAGTTAAAAGCACGCCCGGTGATGGATGCCAAAGAGATACATGCACAGTCCATTTATTTCGATAATGTAAATTTTCGTCCATCATCTTCTTTCCGAAAGAAGGTTCGCGGATTTGTGGAAAAAGCGAAGTCGGGATTTGCACATTCCGCCGAAGTTCCGGTGGAAGAACGCCGGCGCAGGCTGGAGAAATTTCTGGATGAACGACCGATGATACGACGCAAAGAGTATACGCAACTAACGGGACTACTAAAGAACAAAGCACTGAATGAATTGAACGGATGGGTGAAGGAAGGAGTACTTGACACCATTGGAAGCGGCAGTCATAAAATTTATGTGCGAGTTAATGCCATGAAAGATTAAACAGCAAAAACAGTGGAATAAGAATGATAGATACCCATATTTCATGAAGAAAATATGATAGATACAAAATTTCAGAAACATCTATCATTCTTATTCATCAGATAATAACTATATTAGCAAAAAGAATGAGAGTTATGATAGTTGTTTTCTACTCTAGGGGTAATCCTTAACTCTAACTATTTAAAGTTTTTATTCTTCGTAATAAGTAAAGACACGCTCCACATAAGGTTTCAGTATATGCCCGAGTCCTGTGCCTGAATCAACATAATCTTTGAAATTCTTTGTTTCAATCCAGTTGCCATTCGCATCATATTCGTAGTCCTGAAAATCTTTATAGAGTATTTCAAATCCCGGTCGCTTGTCAATTGACCGACCTTGTTCGTCATATTTTTCTTGCAGAAAACAACAACTACAACAGCTTTATTTTTCATGTTTTGTTTTCTTGTATGTTACAATATTTCGGCGCAAAGATAACAAAACCAATTCTAAAATATAACTGACACAAAAGATTACTTCCATGTTATTATAATATCATCAAAGCATAATAACTCTATAATATCTTTCATGCTTTCCACTCAGCCAGTATTGAATTAAAATCTTCAAGCATCAAGTCAAAGTCATAATCCAGCTTCTTCTTTTTCAGCTTGTTGGTAACATGGTTCAGAGCAAGCAGAATATATTCGCTTAGCTTCGATTTCTGTTTGGCATGACTCAATTCACTGAATTCTTTCTCAAGGCATAGTCCGATTCTAATTTTCCCGGTATCTGCCCTGAATGGTCCAAATTCAAAACGATTGCGAAGATAATATCCATTCTTCTCTATTTCTTGCCTGGTAAACATAGTGAGCAATGTCCGATAGAAATCTTTTTGTTTCAATTTCAACTTTTCATCAGCAATGATATAGTTTGTTTTACAATGGTCATGATCATAATAGCTATACGAACAATTAATTATAATTCGATTAATAACACGTCCGTACATCTCTGGGCGCATCCTTCTATCCAACTCCGGTTTCAATTCTTTATCAACACTCTCGATTACTGCTTTGGAGTTTTCATAACAGTTACCAATTGTCCTCCTTATCCAAACCGGATTTTTAGGAATCCAGTTTCGCTGGCTTTCAAGTCTTATATCTTGTATATCTTCCTTTATCTCATATTTCCAAGACACAGATTGCTTTTGATTCGGGTCGTCAGGACTCGAACAATAGCTTGTTCTTCCCTGCTCCATAGTAAAACCGTTGACTCTTTTCGACCAAATGGCATCGACAAAACGAGTTTCTCCAAATTTATTTTGAAAACAAGTCGCGGGGTTTCCATTAAAGAATTGCCCTCTCAATGCTTCGACAGGTTCGTGATTTCCCCAGCCGATAATAGCCAGGCTCTCGCAAAGACGAACGGCTTTATTCCATTCTCCGGCATTTTTATAATCCGCATATTTCAGAAACTCGGCAAACAAGCGTTCGCGCAACTGTTCTATTTCTGATTGGGATTGCAAAAATTCTTCCAGTTCTTTTAAGTCTTCTATTTCAAATATCTTTTGCTCCATCACATTTGCCCTTAATTTCAATCCCAGTTTTTTTAGTATTATGCAGAAATCTCAGTCTCTTTCTTTCTCTTTTTCCACAACTGCCACGAATTAATAATATTCTGCCACATTATATATAATAGCATACAAACCTGATTATCAAAATAAAAGCCCACCTATTACTAACAGTGGGTAACAAAATAATAACAAAAAAACGAAGAAATTCGTTTAGTGGTGGGCTTCGTGTGCAAAAGTAACAAAAGGCAATTACCTGCCCAAAAAATAAATAAGACTTTTTCCTTACAATAGCTTTTTCAAATCCTCAATGTCCGGCAGAGCGTTACGAAGTCGCTCCGGCATATCCTTGGACGCACGGTATGTAGCAACTCCCATCGGTTTGTTATAATCACGAACTGCAAACTCTACAAAGGTTTGATTCATTTCCCTGCAAAGAATTATTCCTATAGAGGGATTTTCATGCGACTTTCTGATATATGTATCTAAGGCGGATAGATAAGTATTCAACTGCCCCAAATAAGATGTACGGAATTTTCCGGATTTAAGTTCGACCGCGACCAGGGAATTAAGCTCCCGATTGAAAAAGAGCAAATCAATGAACATTTCTTCACCTGCAACCTCCATGCGATATTGATTGCCTATAAAACTGAAATCTTGCCCAAAGGTCATGATGAACTTCTTCACATTGGCAACAATTGCCTTTTCCACTATCTTTTCGTCCAAATCCTCTTCTTGCTCATTCAGTTCCTCCACATTGATGAAATCAAGCAAGTATTCATCTTTAAATGAACAAACAGCTTTTAAAGCTTGCTTAGTATCAGGCAATGTTTGTGCGAAATTGTTAGGCAAAGTTCCCCGATGGCTGTACAGGTCTGCTTTTAAGTAATCCCTTAAAGTGTACTTACTCCAATAGCGAGTGGCGCACTCATGTATATAAAACAGCCTTGCTTCCAAAGTCTTAGCTTTGGATATTATTTCGGTATGATGACTAAAGCCGATTGAAAGGAAGTCTGACCAGTTAAATTCATCAGCCAGTGGCTGATGAATTTCTACAAGAAGCAATTTTTCATTCAACACCAAATCATCAGCCAACGGCGGATGATTTAAAACCTTATCCCACTCCTCATAAAAAATACGCATATTTCTTATGCTTGTTGCTGAAAACCCCCTTA
Organism: Bacteroides sp. L008; assembly: GCF_040812255.1. Lineage (NCBI taxonomy): Bacteria > Pseudomonadati > Bacteroidota > Bacteroidia > Bacteroidales > Bacteroidaceae > Bacteroides > Bacteroides sp. L008. The sequence continues at coordinate 2,919,551 of NZ_JBFNXO010000001.1, forward strand.
GCCCCGGCAATTCTTTTTGCAACAGAGAAGATATTTGTTCAATCGCACCTTTCCCCCAGAAGCCTGTACGAGAATTTTCCGACACGTAACGTCCGATGCCGTAATAAAGAGATAGCTGTTCCTTGTTCACCGATGCGGCTGCACGGTACTGGCTGCGTAGGATAGCTTCTTTTATGGTCTTTACTGCTTCTCTATAATTCTGATTTATACCCATTTGCGCTTTGTTATATGCGACAAAAGTACAAAAATAATGCTGGCGAAAAGAAAACAAAGGTATTTTTTCTTTTCACCAGCACCTATCTTGCTGTCAGGACAAAGAAGTTTAGTCCGTTTTGGATATATAAACAAAGGAACGTACTAAACTCAATCTGTAATCTTTTTATTATAAATGTTTTGCATTTTTCACAGCGAGAACTATTTAGCTCGACTCCTCTGCAAAGTCTTTTTTCCCTCGTATATATGGCCCCCCCCCCACAAAAGACACCACAAGCAGGAATACGACCATCATAACTTAATTTTAGCCACCTCCCTTGCCATTCTAAAATTACTAAGAGAAAGCTGATTCGCTTTGCGCTTTTGTTCTCCCTCTACTACATAACCTTTTTTTTCAAAGAAAGGACGAGCTGTTAAACTCACTTCGGATGTAATCCGCACAATGCCGGCTGTAATTGCATACCGTTCTATTTCTTCCAAAAGCATCGTGGCAATACCCTTACCTTGAAAATCCTTGTGAACAAACATAGAATGTAAATAGCCTTGAGACGTAATAGATGAAAAACCAACGATTTGTGACCGTTGATTAACAGCTACAATAAAATAGTGAGTCTTTATCATATCCTCTATTTTAGAAAGATCATCTCCGCACGATGCCCAATCTTCAACCTCTGCCTGTGAATAGTCACGCCTGTTTATCACTAACACTGTGTTTCGATATAGAGACTGAATTTCCTCTATATCCGTATTTAAAGCTACCCTTATAGTAATCATATAATCCCTAATTATTCACTATTTTATCTCTTTCTTTCTCTTTTTCCACAACTGCCACGAATTGATTATATTCTGCCATAACACATACGAACCGGGAGCCACAGAAGACAATGGATTCAAATAAGTATGCGCCATCCAAATAGCCAGAATCGTATTCTTTTGCCCAAGTGCTTGCCCACCACTGATACGGTCATTATAAATCGAGCCGATTGTCTTCCCCAAAAAGAACTGCAAACAACAGGCAATCAGTGCACCGACAGCAATCATGATTTCCGTAAAACCATCCGCCGGGTCATTGAGCAAGGAATACAATGTTTGCGCAGTTACGATAGCTAAAGATACAGCCCACAAATAAAAAGCAAGTTCATGATAACCCAATAACTTCTGATGTACTTTCGGCAAACACTTGCTCAACAACCAGGCAGCCAAAAAAGGACAAATCAACAACGGAAATACCTTACCTAAAATAACAAGAAACGCCTCCCCAAAAGTGACATCAGGATGCACCTCCACCAAAGGAAATAGAATAGGCACAGCAATAGCCGCTCCAATATTTGCTATCAATGTATAAGTGGTCAGACTGGCTGCACTCCCTCCCAACTTGGAAGTAATCACCGCAGCAGCTGTAGCCGTAGGACAAATTATACAAACCATCACTCCCTCTGCTACTATTTTATCAAAGCGATAAAGCAAAAGATAAGCAGCCAACGCCCCGCCAATCTGAATCAACAACAACCACATATGGAGAGGTTTAGGCTTCAAATCACGAGGAGATACCTTGCAGAAGGTCAATAGCAACATTGTAAAAATAAGATAGGGAGTCAGAAAAGAAAGACTGATAAACAGCGGATAACCTGCAGCACCTACCAGCATAGCAATAGGTAACGTCCAATTCTTCAAAAACTTAAGCATCGTCGTACATTTTAACTTCGAAGCACAAAGTAACGGAGATTTCGGGAAAAAAGCTATCATTAAACCGAAAAAAACACAAAACTTAATGGCAAATCATGAGTTTTCTACAAATTTCTACTACATTTGCACCGTATTATAGATATGAAACTGAATAGACCGTACATATTATACATATTCATTTGCCTCTGGCTACTTTTTCTACCCTCATGTACCAACCACTTATGGGGGAAAGATTTCGTAGTAGTTATCGATGCCGGACATGGTGGACATGACCCTGGTGCTATAGGCAAAATCTCGAAAGAGAAAAATATCAATCTGAACGTTGCCCTGAAAGTGGGAAATCTAATCAAGAGAAACTGCGACGACGTCAAAGTGATCTACACCCGTAGCAAAGATGTATTTATTCCTTTGGACCGGCGGGCAGAAATTGCAAACAACGCAAAGGCGGATCTCTTTATTTCCATTCACACCAACGCACTGGCAAACAACCGTACAGCCAAAGGGGCTTCAACCTGGACGCTGGGTTTGGCCAAATCAGACGCTAACCTGGAAGTTGCCAAGCGGGAGAACTCCGTTATCCTCTACGAAAGTGATTATAAAACAAGATATGCCGGTTTCAATCCGAACTCTGCCGAATCATATATTATATTTGAGTTCATGCAGGACAAATATATGGAACAGAGCGTACACTTGGCCTCGCTGATGCAAAAACAGTTCCGCCAAACCTGTAAACGGGCAGACCGGGGAGTGCATCAAGCAGGATTCCTCGTCTTAAAAGCAAGTGCGATGCCAAGCATTCTAATAGAATTGGGATTTATTTCTACTCCGGAAGAAGAACGCTATCTGAATTCCGAAGAAGGGGCCGGAAGTATGGCCAAAGGTATTTACCGGGCTTTCCTGAATTACAAACGAGAACATGAGTTACGCCTTACGGGAGTCAGCAAAACGATTATCCCAACCGAGCAGGAAGAAGACAACGCCCCGAAAATTGCCCAAAAGGATACTGAAAGCGTAAACACAGCTCCTCAACAGCAAGAATTACTAGCCGAAGCAAAAACCAAACCTGCCGCAACAGCAAAAACAGCACCGAAGCGCCCAATTGTAGCAGAAAGCGCAACCAATGACAGTGAAATTACGTTCAAGATACAGATACTCACTTCTTCCAAGCCTCTCGCCAAAAACGACAAACGGCTGAAAGGACTGAAAGACGTAGATTATTATAAGGAAGGGGGAATATACAAATACACGTATGGATCCTCCGCCGATTACAACAAGGTGTTGCGTACGAAGCGCACCATTACGGCACAATTCAAGGATGCCTTCATCATCGCTTTCCGAAATGGAGAGAAAATGAACATCAATGAAGCGATTGCCGAATTCAAGAAAAGAAAAAATAAATAAAAAGATAAAATGAAGTACATTACAAAAGAAGTCAGAATAGGTATTGCAGGTATCGTTGCACTATGTGTGCTTATATATGGAATCAACTGGCTGAAAGGTATACACATGTTTCAGCCTTCCAGCTATTTCTATGCCAAATTTGAAAACGTAAACGGACTCACTAAATCAAGCCCGGTATTTGCCGACGGTGTCCGTGTAGGTATTGTACGTGACATCTATTATGATTATGTCAAACCCGGAAATGTGATTGTTGAAGTAGAACTGGACACCGAGCTGCGAATTCCTAAAGGAAGTACCGCCGAACTCGTATCCGAACTTATGGGAGGCGTACGTATGAATATTCTCCTGGCAAACAACCCACGTGAAAAATATGCCATAGGAGATACCATTCCCGGCACACTAAACAACGGAATGATGGAAAGCGCAGCACAACTGATACCGAAAGTGGAAGAGATGCTGCCTAAGCTGGACTCTATCCTCATCTCCCTGAACAATATCTTAGGTGACAAGAGCATTCCTGCTACACTGCACTCAATAGAAAAAACAACCGCCAATCTGGCAGTAGTCAGTTCACAGGTGAAAGGACTAATGAGCAACGATATTCCCCAACTCACAAGTAAACTGAATACCATCGGAGACAACTTTGTGGTCATCAGCGGAAATTTGAAAGAGATAGATTATGCAGCCACTTTCAAAAAAATAGACGAAACACTGGCTAACGTAAAAATACTTACAGAAAAATTAAACAGCAAAGATAACACGCTCGGTCTGCTCTTCAACGACCCGACTTTATACAATAATCTGAACGCTACAACAGAAAATGCAGCCAGCTTATTAGAGGACCTGAAAGAGCATCCGAAACGATACGTTCACTTCTCATTATTCGGCAAGAAAGATAAGTAGCAAATTCTTGTTATATAGATTTTATCTAAATAACAAGGAGCTTTCAAAAGAAAGTAGATTGCTCTTCAAATGTCTATCTATAAACCGAAATAATATTCCCGTACAAACGTACAGAGATGAGAAAATTGCTAATTTCAAGCACGTAAAACATTAATATACAAATACTTATAAAATTGCAAGAGAGGGTAAGCAGACTGTGTCCGACAACAAATACATAAGTCATTGAAAGTAAACACATTATTGTTCGCATGAAAAAAACAAGAAAAAATAGATTTGTTTTTTCCGAATAAGATTCCCAATTTTGCAAACGTAGAAGTTTTGCTTAATTAATAAATGTATTAAAAGTTACTATGATTGAATCAAATCATGTCGTACTTTGGAACCGCTGTCTCGACGTAATTAAAGACAATGTTCCTGAGACGACATATAATACTTGGTTTGCCCCTATTGTTCCGTTGAAATATGAGGACAAAACTTTGATCTTACAGATCCCGAGCCAGTTTTTCTATGAAATTCTGGAAGAGAGATTTGTGGATTTAATACGCAAGACATTATATAAGGTCATTGGCGAAGGCACCAAGTTGATGTACAACGTCATGGTGGACAAGACTTCGATTCCAAATCAAACCGTGAATCTCGAAGCAAGCAATCGTTCTACAGCTGTTACCCCTAAAAGTATAATCGGAGGAAACAAAGCTCCCAGTTTCTTACAGGCTCCTGCCGTTCAAGATCTGGACCCGCATTTGAATCCCAATTATAATTTTGAGAACTTCATTGAAGGATACAGCAATAAACTTTCAAGAAGTGTAGCAGAAGCTGTAGCGCAAAAACCGGGAGGGACCGCTTTCAACCCGTTATTCCTTTATGGAGCATCCGGAGTGGGAAAGACACACCTGGCAAACGCAATAGGCACAAAAATTAAAGAAATTTATCCAGAGAAAAGAGTATTGTACGTTTCGGCACATTTGTTCCAGGTACAATATACGGATTCTGTACGAAATAACACGACCAACGACTTTATTAATTTTTATCAGACGATCGATGTATTAATCATTGACGATATTCAGGAGTTTGCCGGTGTCACCAAGACTCAAAACAATTTCTTCCATATCTTCAATCATTTACATCAGAATGGTAAACAGCTCATATTGACTTCGGACCGTGCTCCCGTATTATTGCAGGGTATCGAAGAACGCCTCCTGACCCGTTTCAAATGGGGTATGGTAGCCGAGCTGGAAAAGCCGACCGTAGAACTTCGCAAAAATATTCTACGCAACAAGATACACCGTGACGGGTTACAATTTCCGGCAGAAGTGATTGACTATATTGCCGAGAATGTGAATGAAAGTGTACGTGATCTGGAAGGTATCGTCATCGCTATCATGGCCCGTTCTACTATTTTCAATAAGGAAATAGACCTGGATTTAGCACAACACATTGTACATGGCGTGGTTCACAATGAAACGAAAGCTGTCACTATTGATGATATTCTCAAAGTGGTATGCAAACATTTCGACCTGGAGCCGTCTGCCATACATACAAAATCCAGAAAAAGAGAAGTCGTTCAAGCACGACAGATCGCCATGTATCTAGCTAAAAACCACACAGACTTTTCAACTTCTAAAATAGGTAAGTTCATCGGTAACAAAGACCATGCAACAGTACTTCACGCCTGCAAAACCGTAAAAGGACAATTGGAGGTAGACAAGAGCTTTCATGCAGAAGTACAGGAAATAGAGTCGTTACTGAAGAAGAGAAACTGAAATTAAGTATAAAGTATTAAGTATTACCTTGGTGCGAAACCGCATAATAAAGCTTGTCCGCATGGATAATACTTAATACTTTATACTTAATACTTAAAAGAATCCTTGCCGGCGAAGTACTTTCAATAGATTTTCGGACATAAATTCGTTATCTTTCTTTGTGTAACGCACGTCCGTAAAGACTTGAGCCAATGTTTCTTTTTCATTTTCTTCGATAAACTGCTTGTTTTCCGGCAATGATTCTTTGTAGGCGTAAAGTTTATCTATTTTTTCCGGTGTATAGTCGTGATATTTTTCATCGTGCACGGCAGCTTCCAAAGGCAAGCGGTCTACTTGTGCGGGAATACCATCCGGATAGCCTACCGTTATTGTGGTGAGAGGGAATACCAGTTCGGGAAGCTGGAGAGTATCGATAATCATTTGAGGATTATAAGTAGTAGTCCCCAAATAACAAATGCCGAGTCCTACTTCTTCCGCCAGTGTACAGAAAGTCTGAGCAACGAGCAAAGTATCCATGGAGGCATTCATAAAAGACATTAAATTATCATAGCCCGGCACAGCTTTCCGCTGTTCACACCATTTACTGAAACGACGAAAATCAGCACAAAAAGTCAATACGACCGGTGCATTTTTTACCATAGGCTGATTGAAATGAGCAGGCGAGAGTTTCTCCTTCATTTCTGCATCACGAGTCACAATTACACTATAAAGTTGCATTCCCCCCATCGTAGAAGCACGAAAAGAGGTTTCGAGCAAATCATTTAACAAACCAGGATTTATATCTTTAGGCAGATATTTCCGAATAGTTCTTCTGTTCTTTACGGTTTCAAACATATCTTTTTTTTGCAAAGATATAAAAAGAAAAAAACATTCTACCACACTAGCAGAATAGAATAGTTTTCTTTTTGGAGAACTTTAACCTTTGAACAAAAACCACTTTCAACTGTTTATCAAATACTTAGCATAAACAAATGGAAAACTTGCAACCTGTTAATAAATTATTTCATTTTTATTTTGATAGATGAAAAAACATTCTTAGCTTTGCGGCTACATTTGTTAACGATAAGTAAACTTCTACATATTACTTATTAAAAACGAGATTTAACACAAATTGAATCGTGGAAAAACAAATTTATTCTTACGACGAAGCCTATGAAGAATCTTTACGATATTTTCAAGGCGACGAGCTTGCTGCAAGGGTTTGGGTAAACAAATACGCAGTAAAGGATTCTTTCGGTAATATCTATGAAAAATCCCCGGAAGACATGCATTGGAGAATTGCAAATGAAGTGGCACGCGTAGAATCAAAGTATCCGAATGCGTTGACAGCAAAAGAACTGTATGATTTATTAGATCACTTCAAGTACATCGTCCCCCAAGGTAGCCCGATGACAGGAATCGGTAACGACTATCAGGTTGCTTCACTATCCAATTGCTTTGTTATCGGAGTGGATGGCGCAGCCGACTCTTACGGTGCTATTATCAAAATCGACGAAGAACAGGTGCAACTGATGAAAAGACGCGGTGGTGTAGGTCACGATTTATCACACATCCGTCCGAAAGGCTCTCCCGTTAAAAACTCGGCACTGACTTCCACCGGCCTTGTTCCATTTATGGAGCGTTATTCGAATTCTACTCGTGAGGTAGCTCAAGACGGACGTCGTGGTGCACTGATGTTGAGTGTATCCATCAAACATCCGGATTCCGAAGCATTTATTGACGCCAAGATGACTGAAGGCAAAGTAACCGGAGCCAATGTTTCTGTCAAGCTGGACGATGCTTTCATGCAAGCTGCCGTAGATGAAAAGCCGTATGTACAGCAATATCCTATTGACTCTGCCAACCCGACATTTACCAAAGAAATCAACGCTTCTACCTTGTGGAAGAAAATCGTTCATAATGCATGGAAATCGGCAGAACCGGGAGTTTTATTCTGGGATACGATTATCCGTGAGTCCGTGCCTGATTGCTATGCAGATCTGGGTTACAGAACTGTATCTACCAACCCATGCGGAGAAATTCCTCTATGTCCTTACGATTCATGCCGTCTATTGGCTATCAATCTATATTCCTATGTAGTGAATCCGTTCAAACCGGATGCTTATTTTGATTTTGACCTGTTCCAGAAACACGTGGCTCTTGCTCAACGTATCATGGATGATATCATCGACCTCGAACTCGAGAAAATCGAACGTATCATGACCAAGATTGACGAAGATCCGGAAAATGAAGAAGTAAAACATGCAGAACGCACACTTTGGGAGAAAATCTACAAGAAGAGTGGACAAGGTCGCCGTACTGGTGTAGGTATCACTGCAGAAGGTGATATGCTTGCTGCATTGGGATTGCGTTACGGAACGGAAGAAGCGACAGAATTCTCTGAAAAAGTACACAAGACAGTAGCTCTCGGCGCATACCGTTCTTCAGTGGAAATGGCCAAAGAACGTGGTGCTTTCGAAATATACAATAGCGAACGTGAACAGAATAATCCGTTCATCCAACGCCTGGCAGCAGCTGACCCGAAACTGTATGAGGACATGAAGAAATACGGTCGCCGTAACATTGCCTGCCTGACAATTGCTCCAACCGGAACTACCAGTTTGATGACACAGACAACTTCCGGTATCGAACCTGTATTCCTGCCTGTTTACAAACGCAGAAGAAAGGTTAATCCGAACGATACGAATGTACATGTAGATTTTGTAGACGAAACAGGAGATGCATTCGAAGAATATATCGTATTCCATCACAAGTTTGTGACCTGGATGGAAGCTAACGGATACGATCCGGCCAAACGCTATTCCCAAGAAGAAATTGATGAACTGGTTGCTAAATCTCCTTATTACAAAGCAACTTCCAACGATGTCGACTGGTTGATGAAGGTGAAGATGCAGGGAAGAATCCAGAAATGGGTAGACCACTCCATCAGCGTAACGATCAATCTACCGAATGATGTAGACGAGGATTTAGTAAACCGTTTGTATGTAGAAGCATGGAAATCCGGCTGTAAAGGCTGTACCGTATATCGCGACGGTTCACGCTCCGGAGTTTTGATTTCCACTAAATCAAATAAGGAAAAGAAAGAAGACCTTCCTCCTTGCAAACCGCCTACGGTTGTAGAGGTACGTCCGAGAATATTGGAAGCAGATGTTGTCCGTTTCCAGAACAACAAAGAAAAATGGGTGGCTTTTGTCGGATTATTAGATGGACACCCTTATGAAATATTCACAGGTTTGCAAGATGATGATGAAGGTATCTTGCTACCTAAGAGCGTGACTTGCGGACGTATCATCAAAAATGTAGATGAAGACGGTACCAAACGTTACGACTTCCAATTCGAGAACAAACGCGGATATAAGACGACCATTGAAGGATTGTCAGAGAAGTTCAACAAAGAATACTGGAACTATGCTAAATTGATTTCTGGTGTGCTTCGCTACCGGATGCCGATTGAACAGGTTATCAAACTGGTTGGCTCTCTCCAATTAAACAGTGAAAGTATCAACACTTGGAAAAACGGTGTGGAACGTGCATTGAAGAAGTATATTCAGGATGGAACAGAAGCCAAAGGTAAGAAATGCCCGAACTGCGGTAATGAGACATTGGTTTATCAGGAAGGCTGTCTGATTTGTACAACTTGCGGTGCTTCCAGGTGTGGATAATAGTCCTACGTATGTTAATTAATATATAAACAAAAGATTAAAAGGAGTCCAATGCGGCTCCTTTTATTTTTTATTCAAAAAAATGTCTTATACTTGCAGTGTCTTATATGTACAATTAAAATCTAATATATATGATTCTATCATTTAATATTGAATACCGTACCAATTGGGGAGAAGAAGTAAGAATTTCCGGCTTATTTCCGGAATCAATTCCTTTACACACCACCGATGGTATCTATTGGACGGCAGAAGTTGAGCTTGAAATCCCCCATGAAGGGATGGCTATCAATTATAACTATCAGATAGAACAGAACGGAATAGTTATCCGCAAGGAATGGGACAGTTTTCCAAGATCTATTTTCCTATCAGGCACTTCCAAGAAGATATACAGAATCAATGATTGCTGGAAAAACATTCCGGAACAGTCGTACCTTTATAGTTCAGCTTTTACAGAAGCTTTACTGGCACATCCCGAGAGAGAAAGTATCCCGCAAAGTTATAAGAAGGGACTGGTAATCAAAGCCTATGCTCCACATATCAATAAAGATTATTGTCTGGCGATTTGTGGTAACCAGAAATCATTAGGCCACTGGGACCCGGAGAAAGCGGTTCTAATGAGTGACGTCCATTTTCCGGAGTGGCAGATAGAATTAGATGCCAGCAAACTAAAATACCCGCTGGAATACAAATTCATCCTCTACAACAAACAAGAAAAGAAAGCGGACTGCTGGGAAAAGAACCCCAACCGTTATCTGGCAGACCCGGAACTGAAGACAAACGAAACGCTCGTGATCTCCGACCGGTATGCCTATTTCGACATTCCCGCCTGGAAAGGTGCGGGAATCGCCATACCTGTATTCTCCTTAAAATCAGAGAAAAGTTTTGGAGTAGGTGATTTTGGTGACTTGAGACGTATGATCGACTGGGCAGTAATCACCCATCAGAAAGTTATTCAGATTTTACCGGTCAATGACACCACCATGACTCACGCATGGACCGACTCTTACCCCTATAACAGCATTTCCATTTATGCCTTCCACCCGATGTATGCGGATATCAAGCAAATGGGAACTCTGAAAGACAAAGAAGCCGCATCGAAATTCAACAAAAAGCAAAAAGAACTGAACAGTCTGCCTGCCATTGACTACGAAGCAGTAAACCAGACTAAATGGGAGTTTTTCAACTTACTATTCCGACAGGAAGGAAAAAAAGTCTTAGCTTCCAAAGGTTTCAAAGACTTCTTTGAAGCCAACAAAGAATGGTTGCAACCCTATGCAGTCTTCAGTTATCTGCGCGACGCCTACAAAACACCCAATTTCCGTAAATGGCCACGACACTCTGTTTATAATGCGGAAGATATAGAAAAAATGTGCCAGCCGGAAACCGTAGACTATCCTCATATCTCATTGTATTACTATATTCAGTATCACCTGCACCTGCAATTACTGTCTGCAACCGAATATGCCCGCCAACACGGTGTTGTATTAAAAGGAGATATTCCAATCGGTATCAGCCGCAACAGTGTAGAAGCCTGGACAGAACCTCATTACTTCAATCTCAACGGACAAGCAGGTGCTCCACCCGATGATTTCTCCATCAACGGGCAAAACTGGGGATTTCCTACATACAACTGGGATGTCATGGAAAAAGACGGCTACCGCTGGTGGATGAAACGTTTTCAGAAAATGGCGGAATACTTCGATGCCTACCGGATCGATCATATCCTCGGTTTTTTCCGTATCTGGGAAATACCGATGCACGCCGTACACGGATTGTTAGGTCAGTTTGATCCTTCTCTCCCCATGAGTCGGGAAGAAATCGAAAGTTATGGCCTCACGTTCCGGGATGAATACCTGCTCCCATCTATTCATGAATCTTTCCTTGGACAGTTGTTCGGCCCCCATACCAACTTGGTAAAACAAGACTTTCTCCAATTAGTTGACGACTCCGGTACCTATCGGATGAAACCGGAATTTGAGACGCAAAGGGAAGTAGAACAATTCTTTGCCGGCAAAAATGATGAAGATAGTATCTGGATTCGGGAAGGGCTTTATTCATTAATCAGCAACGTTTTATTTGTTGCGGACAAAAAAGAGGAAGGGAAATACCACCCTCGAATCGGCGTACAACGAGATTTCGTATTCCGATTGCTAAACGAAGAGGAGAAGAATGCTTTTAACAAACTATACGACCAGTATTATTACCACCGACACAATGAGTTCTGGTTTCAACAGGCCATGAAGAAATTGCCCCAGCTGACACAATCCACCCGTATGTTGGTTTGTGGAGAAGATCTGGGGATGATTCCTGCTTGTGTATCATCAGTGATGAATGATCTCCGTATTCTCAGTTTGGAAATTCAGCGGATGCCTAAAAATCCAATGTATGAATTCGGGCATTTGAATGAGTATCCATACCGGTCTGTCTGCACAATCTCCACCCACGATATGTCTACCCTGCGTGGCTGGTGGGAAGAAGATTATCAACAGACCCAACGCTACTATAATGCAACGTTAGGACACTACGGTACTGCACCAACCACTGCTACTCCCGAGTTGTGCGAGGAAATTGTACGCAATCATCTCAACAGTAATTCTATTCTCTGCATCTTGTCTTTCCAAGATTGGTTATCAATAGACGAGAAGTGGAGAAATCCGAATGTGGCGGAAGAACGGATTAATATTCCATCAAATCCACGAAATTATTGGCGATACCGGATGCACCTCACATTGGAACAGTTGATGAAAGCAAAAACACTCAATGATAAGATTTGTGAACTGATAAAAAATACAGGAAGAGATCCGAATAAATAAGATAAAAGGCACTAACTCTTTTTATTCCAATTTATGAAGTATCTTTGCGCCGAAAAGTGAAATTGAAAAGAGATAATGGAAGGCAACCAAAGCAGACGTATTGATTTCGTGGACTTAACCAAAGGAGTCTGCATCATCCTTGTAGTAATAGCGCACGTTGGAGGAGCCTTCGAACAGCTGGATACCAATTCCATGCTCTCCTGTTTTCGCATGCCGCTTTATTTCTTTATCTCCGGAGTATTTTTCAAATCATACGAAGGCTTGTTCGGATTTATCCTACGGAAAATAAACAAGTTGATTATCCCTTTTCTTTTCTTCTATCTAAGCGCATTTCTAATGAAATATATCGTTTGGAAAATAGCACCCGGGGTATTTCAACTGCCTGTATCATGGAATGAGCTCTTGGTAGTGTTTCATGGACATGACCTTATCAAGTTCAATCCTCCGATTTGGTTTCTACTTGCACTATTCAACTGCAATATCCTGTTTTATCTGATCCACTTTCTGCGTGAGAAACACCTGCCTATCATGTTTGCTGTCACACTCCTGATTGGTTGCACAGGATTTTATCTCGGAAAGTTACAGATAGAGTTGCCTTTGTATATAGATGTTTCCATGACCGCCCTCCCTTTCTATGTAGCCGGTTTCTGGATTCGGCGGTATAACTTTTTTCTGTATCCCAGTCATCGTTTCGACAAGTTGATCCCGGTTTTCGTTCTATTGGCACTGGTAGTCATGTACTTTACCGCTACCACATTGGGTATGCGCACCAACAACTATACGGGAAATATTTTTCAAGTATATATCGCTGCATTTGCAGGAATATTTATGATTATGTTACTTTGCAAAAAAGTAAAGGAAATAAAGGTTATTTCTTACTTAGGGCGATATTCGATCATCACCTTAAGTATTCATGGACCGATACTTCATTTTTTAGGTCCATTGGTCAGCCGTTATATTCACAATAGTTGGGCACAGGCAAGTGTACTTTTGCTTATAACACTAAGTATCTGCATTCTGCTCACCCCCGTCTTTCTAAAAGTGATTCCACAAATGGTTGCACAGAAAGACCTGTTAAAAGTCAAACAAGATCACACTAAAAAGACAATATATGAAGATAAACAGTAGCTATATTCTTTTGAAAGAAATTCGTTGTTACGCCTATCATGGAGTTGCACCGCAAGAAAATCTGATCGGAAATGAATATATCATTGACCTGAAACTGAAAGTGGATATCAGCAAAGCTACCCGGACAGACGAAGTTACCGACACCGTCAACTACGCCGAAGTACATCAGGTGATAAAAAACGAAATGGCTATTCCCTCAAAATTGCTGGAACACGTGAGCGGACGGATTATACAAAAACTCTTTGCCCAATTCCCCTGTATTGAAGAAATAGAACTCCGGCTTTCCAAACGGAATCCACCGATGGGAGCAGATATAGAGTCCGCAGGAATTGAGCTACACTGCAGCAAGAAATAAGATATCACATTGTTGGTAATGAAACATAAATAACGAAATGCAGATAATACGATATTAATAAAGTAATCCGTATCATCTGCATTCCTTTTTTAAGCAAAATCTGCTCCTATTTTCACAGCCGTAAACTACCGGCTTATTTTCTCTTCTTTTTTCTTCTATTTACTGATTCAACAGCTTCCGTCACCACAGGTTTATCCTGGAAACGCTTTGTATAGCCGGAATAGTCCGGATGAATGCGCTCGTAGTCAGGATCCATAAATAACGGACTGGAAATAATATGATCCGCCGTAGAACGATTACAGCAAAAAACAATATTTTCTACACCAGCCAAGCGGGTTAATGCTTTCACATCCGTATCATGCGGTTGCAGTGTCATAGGGTCAGTGAAGAAAAACAGATAGTCAATCTGTCCATCCACAATACGTGATCCCATCTGTTGGTCACCACCCAGCGGACCTGATTTTAAAATCGTAAAATCCCATTCTTCATCAGGGTGCTTCTCTTTCAATGCTTCCAATATCAAAGTACCGGTAGTACCTGTACAATAGAATTTATTTCCCATCAACAGTTCCGAATTCCACAATACCCATTCGATGAGATCTTTTTTCATCGCATCATGCGCTACCAGCCCGATGCCTCTTCTAACCTTTGCTTCCATTTGCTATCCTTTTAAATCCGACAATTGAGAGAATCTTTTGCATCCTCTCACATAAAACTGCCACAAGATACTACTTTTTGTCCGTTCAGGTATCGGATTCAAAGTTTTTTTTCTCATATTCTTTTCACGGGATAAAGAAAATGAAGGACGTAGCTGTTGGTACTCTTTTCGTGCACGCATAACAGCACGAGCATTGTCCCAATGCCCTTGCAACAAGAAGTTAAACACTGCCACATAATCGAGACAGGCCCGGATACGCATCACTTTATTTAACTCCTCCTGTGGAAGATTCTTATAGAGCATGACAAGATTATTACGGAAATTAAGAAAAGTCTTATGAGGATTCTCTTTTTTAAGAGTAGCTCCCCCCACATGATAGACAACACTTTGAGGCACACAAACAATCTCACGTCCTCGCGAACGAAGTCGCCAGCACAAATCTATTTCCTCCATGTGTGCGAAAAAACGCCCATCCAATCCTCCGGCATTCATATAATCAGCGCGTCGGATAAACAGGGCTGCTCCCGTCGCCCAGAAAACAGGAATCACTGTATCGTACTGACCTTCATCCTTCTCCACAACGCCCATTATACGCCCCCGACAAAAAGGATAACCATATTTATCAATAAAACCACCGGCTGCCCCGGCATATTCGAAATATTCTTTTTGTCGCTGGCTCCGTATCTTCGGCTGACAGGCAGCCACCTCCGGGTGAGCATCCAGATAAGCAACCATTGGTTCCAGCCAATGCTCCGTCACCTCGACATCCGAATTCAAAAGCACTACATATTCTGCATCTACCTGCTGTAATGCCAAATTGTATCCGTCTGCAAAACCATAATTCTGATCGAGCACAATCGTCTTAACAGAAGGAAATTCCTGTTGAAGCAAAGTCACAGAATCGTCTGTAGAGCCATTATCAGCCACACAAACCTCCATCCCCTCTCCTTCCGAATAGCGGACAACAGACGGAAGAAAAGTACGGAGCATATCACATCCGTTCCAATTCAAGATTACAACTGAAACTTTCATTGCTGTTCTTTCTTCTTGTTCAATTCTTCCTGTTGTTCAGCTTCCTCTCTGGTTAATTTCCAGCGTTTATGAGACCACAACCAGTATGCCGGTTCTCTACGAATTGTCTGCTCCAATCGGTGAGCAAACATTTCAGTGATTTCTCCTTCCTTGGTTTCTTTCGGCGTCTCCGTCATTAGTTTGAATTCCGCTTCACAATATCCTCTGCGTCTCTTACTAAGTTCGCAATAGAAAACAGGGAAATTCATCATTTTAGCAATACGCTCGGCACCATTCAGAAAAGCAGTCTCCTGCCCTAAAAAAGTAGTCCAATATCTATCAAATCCGCTGGGCCATTGGTCGGTAATCAGACCGACTACCATCTTTTTTCCATCACGCTTCAACTTAATAATTTCACGTGCAGTAGAATGTTTGGGAATATTATATCCTCCGAAACGAGAGCGGATACGCTTAAAAAGTTTATCCAGATATTGATCTCTCAACGGTTTATAAACCTGCACGGGAACATCTCCGGGTTTCATGATCGCACCCATGCCAATCAACCATTCATAATTGGCATAATGAGGAATCATCACAATAATGCCTCCGTACTTTTCTGTCAGTTCCAGATATTGTTCCGTATTCTTATAAATCATTCTCACACAAAGCTCTTCGGCAGACATATGCAACAATTTCAAATCCTCAAGCATATAATCCGACAGATAGCGATAGAATTTGCGTTCAATCTGCAATCTCTCGGCATCAGTTTTTTCCGGAAATGATCTCAACAGGTTCCCCCGAACTACTTTCCGGCGATATTTTCCAATATGATACATCAGCAGATAATTCAAATCCGAGAACATATACAAAACCCGGAACGGAAGTGCCGAAAACAACCACATCCCACTATATACCAACCAGTAGATAAGTTTTGATCCCATACTTATATCAGAATTGTACCTTTAAGTGCTGTCATCTCTTCATTAAAATCTCCCAAACGTACATTGACCACCCTATTATCCAGCGAATCATCGCTTTCCACTTCTACACGTATATAGTTCTCCGTAAATCCATGCATCGGAGCACCTGCCTTCGATTTTTCCATCAGCACCGGCATTGTCTGCCCAATATGACGAGCATAAAAGGCCTGCGTTTTTTGATCCGACAGTGTCAATAAACGTTGGCTACGCTGATGTTTCTCTTCCGGGGAAACCACATATTCTATTTTTAGGGCCTGCGTTCCGGGACGTTCGGAATAACTAAACACATGCAACTGGGTCACATTCAAACTCTCAATAAACTGATAAGCTTGTTGGAAGTACTCCGGCGTTTCTCCACGGGTTCCCACAATCACATCCACACCGATAAAAGCATCCGGCATCACCTCTTTGATCTTCTTCACTTTGGAAGCAAAAAGAGCTGTGTCATAACGGCGGCGCATTAATTGCAAAACCTCATCACAACCGGACTGCAAAGGGATATGGAAATGAGGCATAAAACTACGGGAGTGAGACACAAATTCAATGATCTCATCGGTCAACAGATTTGGTTCTATAGAAGATATCCGATAACGTTCGATTCCCTCTACCTGATCCAGCGCTTTTACCAAATCAAAGAAACTCTCCCCTGTTGTTTTACCAAAATCTCCAATATTCACTCCGGTCAGAACAATCTCTTTTCCTCCTTCGGCAGCTGCTTGACGGGCCTGTTCAACCATGGAAGCAATAGTCCCGTTACGACTTCGCCCCCGGGCAAAAGGAATCGTGCAATAAGAACAAAAGTAATCGCATCCATCCTGCACCTTCAAAAAGAAACGGGTACGGTCTCCCCGTGAACACGAGGGAGCAAAAGAACGGATATCTTTGGTCGCCGTAGTGATAGCTTCTCCTTTTTCATGCTTTTGGAGGTCACCTAGATATTGAAGCAATTCTCCCTTCTGTTCAGCTCCCAACACTACGTCCACTCCATCTATCTTTGCCACATCGCCGGGCTTCAATTGCGCATAACATCCGGTCACTACCACAAAAGCACCTGGGTGTTGTTTTACCAGACGATGAATCGCTTGCCGGCATTTCTTATCCGCCATCTCCGTCACCGAACAGGTATTTACCACACAGATATCTGCCTTCTCTCCTTTACGCGCAGTCCGGACTCCTGCCTCACGCAGAATTTTACCGATAGTTGAAGTCTCTGAAAAATTTAATTTGCAGCCTAAAGTATAATAAACGGCTGTCTTATTTTGAAATACAGTGGTATCTATCATAAGCTGTTATAAACACATTAACTTTGCAAAGTTACACATTATTATTAGTAAAACGCTTTTGGATACGAAAGTTTATTCCTATTTTTGCACAATTCACTAAAAAACGTGCAATGATTAAAGAGAATTTCATTAAACTATACGAAAATAGTTTTCGTGAAAATTGGGATCTACCTTGTTACACCGATTATGGAGAAGATACCCAATATACTTATGGGGAGGTAGCTGAAAAAATCGCCCGTTTACATCTGTTATTCAAACACTGTAGCCTCCGCAGAGGGGATAAGATTTCAGTTATCGGCAAAAACAATGCTCACTGGTGCATCGCCTATATGGCAACTATCACGTATGGAGCAATCATTGTCCCCATCCTTCAAGACTTTACGCCCAACGATGTTCATCATATCGTCAATCATTCCGAATCTGTATTTCTGTTCACCAGTGACAGCATCTGGGACAATCTGGAAGAGGAAAAACTAACGGGACTGCGAGGCGTATTCTCACTGACCGATTTCCGGTGTCTTTATCAGCGTGACGGAGAAACCATACAGAAGTTTCTGAAAAACACCGATAAAGAAATGCATTCTTTGTATCCGAAAGGATTTGCCCGTGAAGATGTTCAATATACCACTTTATCCAATGACAAAGTGATGCTATTAAACTATACTTCCGGAACCACCGGTTTCAGTAAAGGAGTGATGCTGACAGGGAACAATCTGGCAGGAAATGTTACCTTCGGTATCCGCACCGAACTTCTTAAAAAGGGAGACAAGGTACTCTCTTTCCTCCCACTCGCTCATGCATACGGCTGTGCGTTCGACTTTCTGACAGCAACAGCTGTCGGCACCCATGTCACTTTGCTTGGAAAAACTCCTTCTCCCAAGATTATAATGAAAGCTTTTGAGGAAGTGAAACCCAACCTTATTATTACTGTCCCGCTAGTGATCGAAAAGATATATAAGAATATCCTTCAACCACTCATTAATAAAAAAGGCATGAAGTGGGCACTCAATATCCCGCTGCTCGACACACAGATCTACAACCAGATACGCAAAAGACTGATTGATGCACTGGGAGGCCGGTTTAAGGAAATCATTATCGGTGGCGCCGCTATGGATAAAGAAGTAGAAGAATTCTTCTACAAAATTAAATTCCCTTTTACTATCGGTTACGGTATGACGGAATGTGGACCGCTAATCAGCTATGCCCCTTGGGATGAATTTGTACAAGGCTCTTCCGGAAAGATTCTGGATATAATGGAAGCACGTATCTATAAGGAAAACCCTGAAGCAGAAACCGGAGAAATCCAAGTCCGGGGAGAAAACGTGATGGTAGGATATTACAAGAACCAGGAAGCAACAGAGGAAGTGTTCACACAAGACGGCTGGCTACGTACGGGTGATCTCGGTAGCATGGACAACAGCGGGAATATTTTCATCCGGGGACGGCTCAAGACCATGATCTTAAGTTCAAACGGACAGAACATCTTCCCCGAAGAGTTGGAAACAAAACTGAATAACCTACCTTTCATTCTTGAAAGTCTCGTTATCGAACGCAACAAAAAATTAGTAGCACTCGTTTATGCCGATTATGAAGCGTTGGATTCTCTCGGATTAAACAATCCGGATAACCTGAAAACAATCATGGATGAAAATCTTAAGAATCTGAACAGCAATGTAGCCGCTTATGAAAAAATCAGCAGAATCCAACTTTATCCTACGGAATTTGAAAAAACTCCCAAAAGAAGCATAAAAAGATACCTATATAACAGTATTGCTGTCGATTAGCATGTTTTTAAACATACGAAAGTGGGGAAAAAGTGGCTAGTTACAAAAAAATATATAAAAAAAGTTGGTGTTTCGAGAACAACATATTGAAAAAGTACATACCTTTGCAACGTTTTAATAAAGCAATTGATTGTATTACGTTTTTAAAAAGCAAAGAAAATGAAAAAATTAGTTTTGATGGCCGTAGCTATCGTAGCAGTATCATTCGCATCATGTGGTAACAAAGCAGCTGACGCAGCAAAAGCAACTGCAGATTCTATCCGTATCGCTGACTCAATCGCAGCAGTAGAAGCAGCAGCTCTTGAAGCTGAACAAGCAGCAGCCGCAGCAGCAGATTCTTTGAATGCTGATAGCACTGCAACTGAAACTGTAGCTGAATAATTCAGAAACAGCTTAGAGAGAATTGAAAGTCTGCCATGCGAAAGCATGCACAGACTTTTTTTATGCCTTTATTTTAGCTATTCACACGTTATTTAGCGTATGAACTCTTCACAAAAGGAGCATTCAACAAATAATCCAAGCTTACTTCCACACTCTCTTCTACCGGCATACTATAGCCCTCGATTTCAGCAACGAGATAGTTAACACCTGCAGTTTTTGCATTCTTAAAGATAGCGTCAAAACCTACCATTCCACTTTGTCCGATCTCTCTATGATCCTTCACATGGAATATCTTGAAACGACCGGGATATTTATTAAAATAATCAACAGGACTGTTTTGTCCGCGAACTACCCAATAAAGGTCCATCTGGAAGAAGACATATTCAGGATTCGTATGTTCCAGCATATAATCATACATCACTTTATCTTCTACTTTCTGAAATTCATGAGCGTGATTATGATACCCAAACGACAGACCCTGTTGTTTACAACGTTTGCCTATCTCATTATAATATGCACAATACGTTTCTAAATCTTTGAGCGTCTTAGGTACATCCATCCACGGAGCTACAATATATTTCATACCGGCAGCTTTATGATCGGCAATACACTGATCCCACCATTCAAGTGATTTCGAATAGTCACCGGAGGCGAGTTCTTCTTTCGACAGTCCACGCGTGCAGTGTGAAGACAAGACTTTTAATCCTGCCGATTCGACATCTTTCTTAAATTGTTGAGGAGTCCGGTCATAAAATTTACCGTTATTATAATTGGCAGCTTCAACACCGGTATATCCCATGTTTGCCAATTTCTTCAGAAGAGCAGTATAAGTGGGGTCACACTTACCATCTTTATTGTCTACCTTATTCAATATATCTCTGACAGAATAGAGTTGAATAGCTACTTCTTTTTTAGCTTTCTTCTTAGTTTGAGCGGTCATTGCCTGTGGAATCATGAAAAGAGCAGCCAACGCACATAAATAAATTTTTGTTTTCATATAATAGATATCAGGGAATTACAATTATTAGATTTATATAGAAAAAAATAGGCACGGATTACACGGAATTACGCGGTTGTTATATAATAACGATAGTTAAAAAACCGTGTTATCCGTGTAATCCGTGCCTTATTTCTTATTTATGCGATTAGTCCAAAACCTTCACGCGGATGTTGCGGAACCAAACATCATCACCGTGATCTTGCAAACCGATGAAACCTTCGTGATTTTCTCCACCACAGTTATTCAGCAATTCAAATGCCAAAGGCCATTTATCTTCGCTGAACTTACTTGCCTGCAACATATCAGTCCATTGTTTTGTCCACAAATGATATTCAAGTACGTTTTCATCGTTTTGTCCGTGAACCACTGTACCTTTATAAACCATAATCTTAGCCTTGTTCCATTCGCCAAATGGTTTAGAGTTTTGAGGAACTGCCGGAATCATGTCATACAAAGAAGCTGACTGACGATTGTTATCTTTACCCAATTTAGCATCCGGATGATTGGCATTATCCAGGATCTGATATTCAGGTGCGGAAATATAAATAGGTTCAAGCACATCATTACCATCTTTGTCTTTAGAAGTAACTTCCTGAGCTAAATACAAAATACCCGAATTGCTACCTTTAGCAACCTTCCATTCCAATTCCAACTCAAAGTTTTTAAATTTATGAGCAAAGATCAAATCACCACCATCACCGTCTTGAGCTTCACCGCCGCCAGAACCGTTGAATTTGATGCAGCCATCTTCGATTGTCCATTTAGTAGGAACACGGTCTTTTCCATAACCACGCCATCCGTTAAATGTTTCACCATCAAAGATTGTGATATAACCATTTTCGTCAACAGGCAGATTCAAACTATCAGTTTCCGGTGCTTTCAATGATTTAGAGTAAGACAACGCAACTTTTTGCTCTTCCGGAGCATTTGCTTTCTTCTGACCACCGCAAGAAGCGAAAACGCCTGCAGCAAGACAACAACAAGCTAATGGATAAAATACTTTTTTCATGATATCAACTATTTAATTTTTAATTTTTAATTTACTTTTATCTCGGCATATCAGGAAGTCTCCAACCGTCACGATAAGTATGTTTCACTAATTCAGCAGCAAACTGTTTCGCATTAATCGGATCAGTCCATGTCTTATCAAATGTCGGATGACCATCATGAATCTTGAATCCGTCTTTGATAACGGTACGGATCGTTTCGTTATCACCGATATT
This sequence comes from Bacteroides sp. L008, assembly GCF_040812255.1. Taxonomy (NCBI): domain Bacteria; kingdom Pseudomonadati; phylum Bacteroidota; class Bacteroidia; order Bacteroidales; family Bacteroidaceae; genus Bacteroides; species Bacteroides sp. L008. The sequence goes on from NZ_JBFNXO010000001.1 coordinate 2,941,795, forward strand.
CGTAAAGCACATGTTAGCTCCATCCCATTCAAGAGTCTTATTCAGCGCTTGCAAACGAATAGCCAATACACCCATTGCTACCATTTCATTCATGGGTCCGGCTTCTGAGAAATCAGACTTAGTCATGATACGGTTAGATTTATTTTCTTTACATGCACGTACCCAGTCCATCTCGTGCCCACCGTTCATAGCATTAGGAACACGACGACAAACTTTTGGCGCATTTGGTTTACGACCAGAAAGCAACCAAGGATTCTGTCCATAACATCCGCAAATCAAAGTATCTTTCGTTCCGTGGAAAATAGTCAAACCACCACCACTCTGCATCAGTTGTTTTCCTTCCGGGAATCCTTTCGGACGTTCAGGCATCATACCGCCATCGTACCAATGTACTTCCACTTCAGGCATAGCTACTTTCGGCATATTTTCACGAGCAGGGAAAATCATTTTCACATGCTGTGCCTGCGGAGCACAAGCATTCAACAATAAAGTAGATGATCCTTCCACTTTGGTAGGATATTGCAATTTCAATGCTCTAAACGGCTGATGCAAAATATGGCAAGCCATATCACCTAATGCACCTGTTCCGTAATCCCACCATCCACGCCAGTTCCAAGGATGATAAATAGCATTGTAAGGATTCATTTTAGCAGGACCTGTAAACAAATCCCAATTCAATGTACTAGGAATACGGTCTACACCTTCAGGAACATTCAATCCTTGCGGCCAAATAGGACGGTCTGTTGCACATTCCACCTTAGTTATATCACCGATTTCACCATTCCAAATCCATTCGCATACCAAATCCGTACCTTCGTCTGACGAACCCTGATTACCCATCTGAGTAACAACACCTGTTGAAGCAGCTAAATTTGTCAATAAACGAGATTCATAAACAGAGTGGGTCAACGGCTTCTGACAGTACACGTGTTTTCCCATTGTCATTGCATCAGCAGTGATGATAGCATGAGTATGGTCGGCAGTTGCAATAATCACACCATCGATAGATTTACCCATTTCTTCATACATCTTACGATAGTCCCAGTATTTTTTAGCCTTGGGGAATTCGTCGAACACACCTTTTGCATACTTCCAATCCACATCACAAAGAGCCACAATATTTTCAGTGCCCTTCACGTGATTAATATTGGCATGTCCCATACCACCAATACCCACGGCTGCAAGATTCAGTTTGTCAGTAGGCGAAATATGCCCGTGGCTCATACCTAAAATAGTACTGGGAGCAATAGTAATGCCTGCTAAAGCAGCAGCCCCCGTTTTGAGAAACTTTCTCCTCGAAATGTTTGACATGATTTTATTTATTTAAGGGTTAATAATCTTTGGAAGGTTGCCATGCAACAATCCATATCCATTTTTCATGTTTCTTCTTCGCTCGCGTATTTGCTCCAGAGTGCGCAAATTACCAATAGCGGGCAAATCGTGTTTGCGTGTGTCTTTTAAGAATGTCCACGCATATTCGGATGCAATGGCCGAATCGCGCATAGACGGCAAGCGGGAATTGCGCTTTCCGGTTTCTACCGAATCAGCAAACAGGTCACACAACACGTCTATATTCTTGCCACCGAAAGGTTTCTCCACACGAATGGTCTGATTGACACCGTGCAGATCAACAACAGCGGTATTGAAATCATGCGTCATACGCACAACTCCTTTGGTACCTATAATATCCACATACGAATTATGTGTCTGGTCTTTAGATAATTGTCCATAAACAAAGCCCTGAGTAATATCGAAGACTACGCCATTTTGGAAAGTTCCGTGACATTGTACCCACCAAGGATCTTTATAATTCCACATATTCACTCCCTGCGCATTCCATGTTCTATAATCACAGCCTGCATACCAACGGGTAATATCGACGTAGTGCATTCCACAATCATGGAAAGCAGGTCCCTCGTACTCATGACCTTCGCCCGGTGCCAAACCGGGAGTCATGTGGCAAATACGGATAATAGCCAGTTCTCCGATTTCTCCCTGCTCGATATACTCTTTCATCAGATTATGATACCAGGAATTCCGCAGATACAAGTTTACTGCAGAAATGAGGTTGGTGTTTTCTGTCATCTCCACGACCTTCCACTCATTTTCCATGGTATCTGAAATAGGTTTTTCTGAAATAATGTGTTTGCCGTAGCGAATAGCTTTTTCTATTTGTTCCATCCGTGAGTCGGCCAAAGTGAAAAGACCGACTACCTGTACACTTTCATCCTCAAAAATTTTTTGATTATCTTCTACTATAAGAGATTCAGGAGATAACTTCTTAGCCAATTGACGTGATTCCGGATCAGTATCGCAAATATAAGCAATATTCCATCGCCCACTTTTTGTCATCGCTTCCCAATAGAATCTTCCCATTCTACCAAAACCGATAATTCCAACTTTAATTCTCGTGTCTACTGAAGATTGCGTGTTCATAATAAAACATAGTGAATTTAAGTACAAATAATAGATAAAGTATCAATTTTCACCATCAAGCTGATGAGTAAAAAACTGATATTGCAAATCTAGCCAAATAAATAACGGCTTATTTGACTTACACTACTTTATGTAGATAGTAAATTAACATTTTACACTATTAATCAAGCACTTAACACTTTAAGTATATCAAAAAAATGTAGATGATTTGGAAAGGAGGTCAGCAGTAAAATAACAATTATGTCTCTTGTGTTGAACTAATTTTCATAATTTCGTTCTCAAATTCATCTCTGTCGACAGCAGCTTTATTTCTCATCTTCGTACGATAATTATAAACCGTACTTGTAGAGCACCGAAGGAAGTTCGCTATCTTCCCACTATCCGTAATACCCAAACGTAATAAAGCATAAATACGAAGTTCCCTATTCAATAAAGCATCCGGCTTCAAAATAATCTTCTCTTCATCTTTCAACAAAGCATTAAAATCAGAAACAAAAGTAGGATATAAACCTAAAAAGACCTTATCAAAACGGGCATACAGTGCACTAAGCTCTTCATCAATAAGCGCAGACGACTTCAGCTTCTTAATCAACTCGTCATAGTACTTATTAATAGCTATTTTATACAGCATATTCTGATACTTTTCCATTTTGTGGATATAGCTAAAGCACACATCGAAGAATTCAGCTATATAATATTCCTTTATGCCATTAATTTCACACAATTGATTATTGGTGTCATTCAGCTGGCTGTTCATACTATTCAGTTTATTGTTCAGCCGCAGAAGTTCCTCATTACTCTGCGCCAATGCCTGCTTTATTTTCAACGTTTTCTTCATCTGAATATAGATGAAAACAACGAGCAGAATCAAAAGAAAAAGGATAATACTTGTAGAAATAAGAAAAGTAGTCAGATGCGATCTCGATTTAGCCTGTTCCGCCTGATAGGCAGTATTGATAATCGAATTGAATTTATAGATTTCGATTGCACGAAAATGAATACCGGAAGAAATTACATCATCAATAGCGGACTGTGTAAATTTAAAAGCATCGGCCAGATTCTTCTCTTCGTATTGTATCAACGCAAGAGATTGAAGAGAGGCATTTTCACGCGTTGCATTCCGGGTATCGGCAATCGCCGACAACATCAGATATTTCTTTTCCTCATCATATTTCTTCTGATGATGACACAATCTGGAATACGAATGAGTAATCATGGCATAATTAGGCGTTCCCACCTCCTCGATATCCAACAATTCCTTAAAAATTTCCTTCGATTTTAAGGTATCACGCCAGATATAATAAGAAGCTTGTGACATCCGGTAATCCCAGGAAGTATGATCTATGAGAGCAAACAGTGAATCCTGATAAGCAGATTGTTGCTTTCCATACAGATTGTTGGCAACAGAAATGGAGTAATGCCCCCAGAAACTGGAGTAAGTCTGATAATAGTCTATTAATAAATCTTTTGGAAGTTCTGACGTCTTTATACTTTTCAAAATAATCTCAGCTTCGCGGAATCTGCCACACATCGAATACAAAAGACTAAGATTTAAAGATGACTGGTTGGTGAAATAAGGTTTATTCAACTGGTGGGAAATCTCGATATTGCGATCGACATAATGAATGGCAGAATCAATATGAAACTTTTTATACTCGCTATATAACCGTAAATTGATTCTATACTCCCCTTCAAGAGTCAAACCGGGACTTTTCAACATACATTTTATCCGGTTTATTCTCTCCTCTTTCTTTTGAACATAGACATGTTTCTCATCTATCACTCTACGCAAAGAATCCGTCAATAGTTTCAACTCATCATTCGCATAAAGGACACTGCCAATTCCCAAAGCAATCAGCAGAAGCAAAAACCTCTTCTTCAGAAAACAACAGTTGAATTTCATAATAGTAATAGCAAAGATAACAAAAAAAAGCGATTCATCCATTCAGAACAAATCGCTTTTTGTATATGAAGTAAATTTGCTCTTATTCAGCAACTACTTCGAAAGGAATTTCTACCGAAACTTCCTTGTGAAGTTTAACAATAGCCTTATAGCTACCAACTTCTTTCACAGCGTCTTTTACAACGATGATCTTTCTGTCAACTTCATGACCCAGCTTAGACAATGCCTCAGCAATCTGGATGTTACCAACAGAACCGAAGATAGTACCGGTTGAGCTAACTTTAGTTGCAATAGTCAAAGAAACGCCTTCCAACTTAGCAGCCATAGCCTCAGCATCTTTCTTGATTTTCTCAAGTTTGTGAGCGCGCTGTTTCAGTTCTTCAGCCAACATTTTCTTTGCAGAAGGAGAAGCGATGACAGCTTTTCCAGTCGGGATCAGATAATTACGACCGTATCCGGATTTCACGTTTACGATATCGTTCTTATAACCCAAGTTTACTACGTCTTCTTTCAATATAATTTCCATACTTTTCCTCCTTCTTATTTCATCATGTCAGTTACATAAGGCAGCAATGCCAAGTGACGAGCTCTCTTCACAGCCTGCGCGATACGACGTTGGAACTTCAAAGAAGTACCTGTAATACGACGCGGAAGGATTTTTCCTTGTTCATTCAAGAATTTCTTCAAGAATTCAGGATCTTTGTAGTCGATATACCTAATACCACTCTTTTTGAAACGGCAGTATTTTTTCTTCTTAACATCTACTGACGGCGGAGTCAAATATCTGATTTCTGATTGAACTTGTTGTGCCATGATTAATCCTCCTTTTTGTTTGATTTAACACTTCTTCTTTTTGCAGCGTATTCAGCAGCATACTTATCCATCTTGAAAGTCAAGAAACGGATTACGCGTTCATCACGACGGAAATTAAGTTCCAGCTTGTCAATTACAGTAGGATCTGCATTGAACTCAATCAGTTGGTAAAAACCTGTAGACTTCTTCTGAATTGGGTAAGCCAATTTCTTCAGTCCCCAGTTTTCTTCATTGATAATCTCAGCACCTTCAGCTTGAAGAACGCCTTTGAATTTTTCTACCGCTTCCTTCATCTGAACGTCAGACAAAACGGGAGTTAAAATGAAAACGGTTTCGTATTGATTCATACTTCGTTTAATTAAATAAATAAATTATTTGATTTTAAATGCGGGTGCAAAGTTAGACATTTTATTTTGAACTACAAATATTTAATCTTTTTTTGTATCCGAAGATAGGATTTATCCGGGAAGTGACTTACCTTTGCAAAGTTGTTTAAACAATAATTTCATGATAGAGCAATTTAATTTCGATATCCGGCTTATATTCGCCATACTAAATGGCAAAGTTTCCGCGGCAATCAACCGGAAACTGTACCGTAACTTCCGTCAGAACGGGCTGGAAATCAGTCCGGAACAATGGACGGTACTCATTTTTCTGTGGGAAAAAGACGGTGTTACACAACAAGAGTTGTGTAATGCAACTTTTAAAGACAAACCCAGCATGACCCGTTTGATAGACAATATGGAACGGCAGCATCTCGTTGTGCGCATTTCCGATAAAAAAGACCGCCGTACCAATTTAATCCACCTGACTAAAGACGGAAAAGAACTGGAAGAAAAAGCACGCGTTATTGCCGGCCAGACTCTGAAAGAGGCTCTTCATGGCATCACTCTCGACGAATTGAGCATTGGTCAGGAGGTACTGAAAAAGGTATTCTATAATACGAAAGATTAAGCAGAAGAACAGAACTTAAAATCATAAAATCCACTAAATCGTGCATTTATAATGGAATTTTTATCCAAATAATTTCGCCCGTTAAAGAATTATGCTTTAATTTGTGACTGGAATATTATAATCTATTAAAATACACACGCATGAAAGGCTTATTAAAGAACTTAGGATTGATATTAATCTTGGCCGGAGTAGTCATCCTGTTGGCTTGTTCCTTTACAGGAAATGTAAACAACAACGCCATCCTGGGTACTTCAGTAGTACTTGTAGTACTGGGACTCATTTCTTATATTATTATTAATAAGAAAATCGCAGATTAATTTCGCAGAAATCAATAAAAAATCCCGGAAACGAATGTTTCCGGGATTTTTTATTTGTAGTCATCTCAAATGCGATTATTAAGATTCAACTTCCGGGGTAATCAGCTTATAGCCTTTTCCGTGGATATTGATAATCTCGATAGAATCATCTTCTTTCAGATGCTTACGCAGTTTCGTGATATACACGTCCATACTACGGGCATTGAAATAGTTATCGTCGATCCAGATTGTTTTCAAAGCAAAGTCACGTTGCAAAATCTCATTTGCATGTGCACAAAGCAATCCGAGCAGTTCAGATTCTTTGGTAGTCAGTTTAGTCTGTTTGCCTTCTGACGACAGAATTTGTTTCTGTGTATCGAAAGTAAACTTACCAATCTTATAGATATTGCTTTCTTTGTTCTTCTTTCCACGAACACGTCTCAAGATTGCTTCAATTCTGAACGTCAATTCTTCCATACTAAACGGTTTAGTGATATAATCATCCGCACCGATTTTAAATCCTTCCAGGATATCTTCTTTCAGCGTTTTAGCAGTCAGGAAGATAATAGGTATTTCAGCATTTGCTGCACGGACATCCTGTGCCAGTGTGAAGCCATCTTTTTTAGGCATCATTACGTCGAACACGCACAAGTCATATTTATTCTTCAAGAAAGCCTTATAACCGGCTTCTCCATCAGGATATAACTCAGCAGAATAACCTTTTGCCTGTAGATATTCTCTTAAAAGCATGCCAAGATTTTCGTCATCCTCGCATAATAAAATACGCAGTTTCTCGTCCATATCAATTATTTTTTAATAAAGGTAATGCAATAATAAATTTAGTTCCCACGTTCAGGTCACTTTCCGCCCGGATGGTTCCCTTATGATCCAATATAATCTTCCTCACATAAGCCAATCCCAGTCCAAAGCCCTTCACATCGTGCAGATTACCCGTATGTACACGATAGAACTTTTCAAATATTTTTTTCAGGTTCTCCTTCTTGATACCAATACCGTTATCCTGTATCGAAATCATCAGCTTACCCGACTCATTCCACGTTCTCACTTTCAGCTCCAGATCCTCTTCCGGTTTCTTGTATTTCACCGCGTTATCCATCAGATTAAAGATTACATTTGTAATATGCATCTCATCTGCAAATATAACAGGATCGGTAGCCTCAAGGTTCGATGTTATCTTACCATTATATCGTTCCACTTTCAGAGCAAAAGTATTGACAACACCTGCAATCAATTCATTCGCATCGATCTCCTTCATCTTCAAAGTTGCCTTCTGACGTTCGAACATCGACATCTGGAGCACCTTTTCCACCTGGAAGCGCAAGCGCTTGGTTTCATCATTAATCACTCCCGATATATGTTGGAACATCTGCGGTGATTTTCCTACCGCGGGATCTTTCAACATCTGTGCTGCCAATGAAATGGTAGATATCGGTGTTTTAAATTCGTGCGTCATATTATTGATAAAGTCATTCTTCATTTCCGTCAGTTTCTTTTGCCGGAATACGATATAAATCGTAAAGATGAATGTCACTAACAATACCAGCGTAAATATCAGCGACGGAATCATGAAACTGATTGAGTCAAAGATATAATCTTTCTTACCCGGAAAGTGCACTTTCAATATGCTCATTTTCGCAGGCGGATCATTCTTGAACAATGCCTGCTGATAAGCGTCTTCACTTCCCTTTGCGTCATAATCCGCACAACGATAGACCTCCCTACCGTCTTTGTCAATCACCGTAAAGTGATAAGGCAAGTCTATACTATTATTATATAAGCTCGATTTCAGATAGTCATCCAGTTCTTTGAACCGTACTCTGTCTCCAATCGATTTGTCACTCCCCCGATAAATCATCTGCCAGGCCACTTCATCGAGTAACGCCCGTTGATACATATACCGGTTCTTGATGGCTTCCACTAATGAACGCGAAGTTTCCGGAATGGTCTTTGTTCCCCTGTAAGGAGAAATCATAGCCTTTGGAAGCTCGGAGGGCTTAGTGGTCATCACTTTCAGCTCAAAATCCGAATATACCTTTCCATCCTTAGACTTCACCGTGAACCGTTGCGTTTGCTGAATCAAGTTGTCTTGTTGTATGGAAGCGTTATTCGCAATCAGTGCTTTTCTTTCCGCTTCTGAAATATCTTCGATCAACCAACGTCTAGTCTCTGCATATTCCACATCCTTGGAAACCTGATCCAGGCTATTGCGTACAGCCGAATCAAACTGTTCCTTACGGGTTTTCATCATTTCCTCGATATAACTAACCTGCAAATACAGCAGACTAAGGAAGGAAAGCCCCATTACAATACCTAATATCCAAATTGTTGACTTCTTCATAGCAACAAAATTAACACTCCCTAATTAACACTCCTAATGCATTAACTTGATTTAACCGGAACTTCCCGGAAATTAACCGTAAGGAGCTATTTAGGTTGTATTCTGATTACTACAACAATAAAAGCCCTCCTTTGGTTTGCAAATTTAATAAAAAATTAAATCTTTTCCTTGCGTTTTTCCATCTTTATTAATCATAGTTAAACAAAAACTGCCCCCTTTTACTTAAAAAAGGGAACAGTTTTAACGTTTAAGTTGATAGTCTATAAGCAACAGATAGTAAATAACGAATATGATAATAAGTTTTCCATCAACTATCACATATCATCTATCAACTATCATTTATCTTTATTCTTCAATTTGTTTAGCTTCAAAATCCTTCATCAACTTATCCTGAACATCTGTCGGAACAAGCTCATAACTAGAGAACTTCATAATAAACGAAGCACGTCCGCCGGTGAGTGAGCTAAGAGCAGTAGAGTAAGAAGACATTTCTTTCAAAGGTACTTTAGCAACCAGTTTCTCAAAACCTTTTTCGCTACTCATACCCATAATCATGGCACGACGTCCCTGAAGATCTCCCATTACATCTCCCATCCTATCAGACGGAACAAACACTTCTACATCATAAATCGGTTCCAGAATTTTCGGACCGGCATTCTTGAAGGCTTCACTAAAGGCATTACGTCCGGCAAGCATAAAGGAGATTTCATTAGAATCTACCGGATGCATCTTACCATCGTAAACAATGACACGCACGTCACGAGCATACGAACCCGTCAACGGACCTTGCTCCATACGAGACATAATACCTTTCATAATAGCAGGCAGGAAGCGTGCATCGATAGAACCACCGACAATACTGTTGATAAACACCAGTTTACCACCCCATTCCAATGGTATCTCTTCCGTACCTCTCACGGTAATCTTAAATTCCTGTCCATTGAACTTATACGTATCGGGCACAGGCATACCTTCTTTATAAGGTTCTACAATCAGGTGAACTTCACCAAACTGACCGGCACCACCGGATTGTTTCTTATGACGATAGTCAGCGCGAGCGGCTTTTGTAATCGTTTCACGATACGGAATCTTCGGTTCTTCGTACTTCACCGGAAGTTTTTCGTTGTTTTCCAAACGCCATTTCAATGTACGAAGATGGAATTCTCCCTGTCCGTGTACCAAAGTCTGCTTCAACTCCTTTGACTGTTCGATCACCCAGGTAGGATCTTCTTCACGCATACGGTTCAGAATACTCATCATCTTTTCCACATCCGCTTCATTCACCGGCTTGATGGCACGAGTATATTTAGAATTCGGATATTTGATAAAGTTGAATTTATAGTCGCAATCCTTACCGTTCAGTGTATTACCGGTTTTCACATCTTTCAGTTTCACAGCAGCACCGATATCACCTGCTTGCAGCTCTTCCACCTTGACGCGGTTACCACCGGCTACCACATAAATTTGCGCAATACGTTCCTTCGAACCACGGTCGGCATTCAGCAAGTCGTCTCCTTCATGAACTTTACCGCTCATTACCTTAAAATAGGAAACTTCACCGATATGCGGCTCCACGCTGGTCTTGAAGAAATAAAGAGATTCCGGTCCGTTACTATCCGGAGCCACCTCTTTACCTTCGGTATTCTGCACCTTCGGCATTTCAGAAACAAAAGGAACAACGTTACCCAAGAATTCCATCAAGCGGCGAACGCCCATATCCTTACCTCCACAAACGCAAAATACAGGGAACATACCTCTGGCGACCAATCCCTTACGGATACCTTCGCGCATTTCATCTTCTGTAAGAGAATCTTGTTCAAAAAATTTCTCCATCAGATTTTCATCATTCTCGGCAGCAGCTTCTACCAATGCTTTGTGCATCTCCATAGCCTTATCCATTTCTTCTGCCGGAATATCTTCGATGGTCGGAGCCCCTCCTTCGGGTTTCCACGAATATTTCTTCATCAACAGCACGTCGATCAGCGCATTAAAGCCCGGACCGGTAGCTATTGGATATTGAATAGGAACAACCTTAGAGCCATAAGCCTCTTTCAACTGTTCGAGGATATTATCATAATCGCATTTTTCATTATCAAGCTGGTTGACTAGAAAAATAACAGGTTTATTCAGCTTTTCTGTATAACGGAAGTGATTTTGCGTACCGACTTCGACGCCGTATTGGCCATTAAGAAGAATGATTGCTGTGTCGGTCACATTTAGTGCAGTTACTGTACTGCCTACGAAGTCGTCCGATCCCGGACAGTCAATAATATTAAGTTTTTTATTATTCCATTCTACATGGAGAACGGTGGAGAAAACGGAGTAACCATACTCTTGTTCAACAGGGAAATAATCGCTAACAGTATTCTTTGCAGCAACAGATCCGCGACGTTTTATAACACCACTCTCGAAAAGCATCGCTTCCACGAGAGTGGTTTTCCCAGAGCCAGAACTTCCCAACAAGGCAATGTTCTTGATTTCATTAGTCTGATATACTTTCATAATATATAAGATTTTAGTAATTACTCAGTATGTTTCTCACATACCATTAATTTTGTGATGCGCAAATTAGGGATTAATTGGGGGAAAAGCAACACTTATGACGGTGTTACTAAACAATGTTATGTAACACATCTTTAACATAAACATTTTTTGCTCGCTCATAATTTAATTTCTATACGAACCACCATTCAATAGTATATATGCATATAATATTTAGACTGCACAAACGGATTGTTCAGCACCCGGGTCTCAGGCATACCGACACCCGGGTGTCAGACAACTTATCTATGCAACGCCTCATAAGAATGATTTCAGTCAATAAGATTTTTTGTTATATCTGATAATAATCTTACTTTTACAGCCACTAAACTCAAACGGCACAACTATGGCAGGTATCTATCTTCATATTCCTTTTTGTAAAACACGGTGCATCTACTGCGATTTCTACTCAACCACCCGTAGCGAGCTCAAAACCCGTTATGTACGAGCACTTTGCCAGGAGTTAGCCATGCGGAAAGACTACCTGAAAAGAGAAGATATAGAAACCGTTTATTTCGGTGGCGGAACCCCGTCTCAATTGGAAAAAGAAGATTTCGAACAGATATTTGATACGATCCGGACACATTACGGATTAAGCCATTGGCAGGAAATCACATTGGAAGCCAATCCCGACGATCTGACAAGTGAATATCTGAAAATGCTTTCTTCGCTCCCTTTCAATCGCATCAGCATGGGAATACAGACTTTTGACGATCCCACTCTCAAACTATTGAAACGTCGTCACAATGCCCGTACAGCTATCGAAGCTGTTCACAGATGTCGGGAAGCCGGTTTTCAAAATATAAGCATCGATCTCATCTACGGATTACCGGGAGAAACCAAAGAACGATGGGAGAATGATCTTCGTCAGGCTGTCAGTCTGAACGTGGAGCACATTTCCGCTTATCATCTGATTTACGAGGAAGATACACCTATATATAATATGTTAAAACAGCATCAGATATCGGAGGTGGACGAAGATTCCAGTTTAGATTTTTTCACGTTACTGATAGAGCATCTGCAGAAAGCGGGATTTGAACATTATGAAATTTCGAATTTCTGCCGTCCGGACAAGTACTCCCGCCACAACAGTTCTTACTGGAAAGGAATACCTTATCTGGGGTGCGGACCGTCGGCACATTCTTTTGACGGGATGACACGGGAATGGAATGTTTCTTCCATCGATACATATATAAAAGGTATAGAGGAAGACAGCCGTGCTTTTGAAATAGAGTATCTGGACCAGACGACCCGCTACAATGAATTTATTATCACTACCATACGTACAGTATGGGGAACACCTATAGAAAAGCTAAAACAGATGTTCGGCAATGAGATGTGGGAGTATTGCCAGAGAATGGCTGCGCCTTATCTGAAAAATGGGAAACTGGAAGAACACGACGGAGCCTTACGCTTGACTCGCGAAGGTATTTTCATCTCCGACAGTATAATGAGGGATTTACTTTGGGTAGATTAACAAAACAAACAGCAAGCCGATGACCGAATCAGAAGTTAGAAAGTTATTGCGGCAAATGAAAGAACTGGATTCGCAAACTGCTTTCCGGAACTTTTACAATATGACTTACGACCGCCTCTTCCGCATTGCCTACTACTATGTGAAACAGGAAGAATGGTCGCAGGAAATCGTTCTCGACGTATTTCTGAAACTATGGAAACAACGTAGCAATCTACTTGATGTGAGAAACATCGAAGATTATTGTTTCATTCTCGTCAAGAATGCTTCGCTCAATTATCTGGAAAAAGAATTAAAACACACTTACATTCATCCCGATTCTCTGCCGGAGCCACAGGAACAGAGCTATTCGCCGGAAGAATCACTCATCAGTGAAGAATTGTTTGCTCTTTACGTAAAAGCACTCGACCGGCTTCCGGAGCGTTGCAGGGAAGTATTCATTCGCATCCGTGAAGAAAAACAGAGTTACGCACAGGTAGCGGAGGAATTAGGTATCAGCACGAATACAGTGGACGCACAACTTCAGAAAGCAATCACACGACTCAAAGAGATGATTAGCCGGGCAGAAATAGATTAACAATTATTTAGAAAAGGAGCGTAGGGAGTTTCTGTCAACCTCCGGTCTTTATCAACAAATAAATCAATCACCTAAAAGACAGAAAAAATGAAAAAGCTAAATGACGCAATCATTAGAATCTTTGCCTTTCTATCAGTTTGTCTGTACCTGTTTTCATGCAACAATGATAACGACAATTTCCCGAAGGACTATGCAGGATTCGAACATTCGAAGGAAACAATAGAATGTGAAAGCGGTAAATCCGAATGTGAGTTGAAAATTAAAATTGTTGCAACGGAAAAAACGAAAGAAGACCGGACGGTAATACTTGCTACGCCCACTCTTTTAGCAGGACAAGCGGCAGTCGTACAGCTGACAGAAAAAAAGTAATCATCAAAGCGGGTAAGAAGTCGGCTACGACTATTCTAAAAATCTATCCTAAACAGATGATATTGAAGAAGCAGAATATCACTTTATCCTGTACTCCCCAGTGGAAAGAAGGCGGAATCAGTAAGTTGACCATTCTGTTGATACGAAAATAACAGATCAAGAGTAATACGGAAAAAACTATGAAATTTACCGATACGGAATTAGAAGAAATACTGTACAAGCTCGTCGCTTCCACGCGTTCACCGCGAGGACGGTTTTCAGCAACAGCCAGTTACCCGAAGCTGGAGAAAAGACTGAAGTCACATACCCGGCGTCTGATGCTGATACGTACCTTCTCGGCAGCAGCGGCAGTAGCTCTACTTTGCCTATCGACGTGGACAGCCTATTTATATATACAACCAACCACCATACAAACGATTTCCACCTTGGCAGAGACACGCACGGTCTGTCTTCCCGATGGCAGTACAGTGACACTCAACCATTATTCTTCACTTTCTTATCCGGAAAAGTTTAAATCGGACAAGCGGGAAGTGGAACTCAATGGGGAGGCTTATTTTGAAGTAAGCAAGAAGAAAGAACATCCGTTTATCGTGCAGACTGAAACGATCGACATTCAGGTATTGGGAACCCATTTCAATGTAGATGCATATCCTGACAATCCGGATGTAAAGACAACGTTATTGTCCGGCTCGGTAGCAGTCAGCAATAAAAGCAAGTCTGTTCGTATGATTTTGAAGCCTAACGAGATTGCTATATATAATAAGGTGGAAGAAAAACTCACTCGTAAAGTTCTAGCAAATGCAGAAGATGAAATTTCCTGGCGACAGGGAGAATTTATATTCGATGATCTGCCTTTGCAGGAAATTGCCCGCGAACTGTCCAACTCATTCGGAACGACTATCCATATAGCCGACACAACTTTGCAAAATTACCGGATCACAGCACGATTCCGCAATGGAGAAGATCTGGAGACTATTTTATCTGTATTACATAACGCCGGTTATTTCAACTACTCATTAAACAATAAACAGATTATTATTACTACTAAACCAGACTTAAAATGAAAACTATTCACCAAGGCCACCTGCCTGTCAGAACCATTGTTCTGATAGGTATGGTGCTCTTTATCACCGCCCAGGTACACGCACAAAACGCAAATGCCCGGCTTACATTAACACTACGAAATGTGACATTGAAGGAATTCACCAAAATAATTGAAAACTCAACCGGTTATTCCTTTATATACAGCGAAGAAATCAATATCAAACATAGAATCAACCTGAAAGTTAAAGAAAAGCCCCTGCACGAGATACTTGATATTGTATTCAAGGATGAAACAATCAGTTACCAGTTCTCCGACCGCTATATCCTGCTGCAAAAAAAGAAAAAAACTAAAAACGTAAGCCGCAAGTTTACCATCAGCGGATATGTCACTGACGGAACGTCCTCCGAGACGTTGATTGGAACAAATATCTTTGAGAGTCATCAGAATCAGGGAACTACCACCAATCCTTACGGTTTTTACAGCATCACTCTACCTGAAGGAGAGACCAGCCTGCGTTTTTCCTATTTAGGCTATGCCACAGAAGTTTGTCAGTTCATTCTCTCGCAGGATACATTGATGAATATACGTATGCAAGGAAATACGCAATTGCAGGAAGTTGTTGTTGTCTCGGACCGAGCGGAAGCAGGAGCCATGGCTACACAGATGGGGTCTATTGAAATCCCTATAACACAAATTAAAAGTACTCCGAGCATACTGGGAGAAGCTGATGTCATGAAAGCTATCCAGCTCATACCTGGCGTACAGGCAGGTGTAGACGGTTCTGCGGGATTGTATATACGTGGCGGTAGTCCCGACCAAAACCTAATCTTGCTGGATGGAGTTCCGGTATACAATGTAGATCACATGTTCGGATTCTTCTCGGTTTTTACTCCCGAAGCAGTCAAGAAAGTGATGCTATTCAAAAGTTCTTTTCCGGCACGCTTTGGCGGTCGGCTTTCTTCGGTAATCGATGTTCGTACTAATG
The DNA here is from genome assembly GCF_040812255.1 of Bacteroides sp. L008. Taxonomy (NCBI): domain Bacteria; kingdom Pseudomonadati; phylum Bacteroidota; class Bacteroidia; order Bacteroidales; family Bacteroidaceae; genus Bacteroides; species Bacteroides sp. L008. The sequence goes on from NZ_JBFNXO010000001.1 coordinate 2,957,547, forward strand.
ATGGAGATATGCAAAAGTACCACGGTATGCTTAGTATCGGATTATTGACCAGCAAGTTCAATCTGGAAGGTCCGATTGTGAAGGGGAGAACATCCTTTAATATCTCTGCCCGACGCTCCTATCTTGATTTACTTGCCAAGCCATTCATGCCCGATGACGAAAAATACAGCTATTATTTTTATGACATAAATGCCAAAATCAACCATAAGTTTTCCGACCGTAGCCGTCTCTTCTTAAGCATATACAATGGTAAAGACCACTTCGCCACTAAATTTGACGAAAACACCGACAATGAAGACGGTTCTAAAATGAACTGGGGAAACACCATTGCCTCTGCCCGGTGGAACTATATATTCAACAACCGACTGTTCAGCAACACAACAGTCGCCTTCAACAATTACGAGCTTGGCATCCATTCATACATGACCAATCAATTCTTCGGATCAACCGAAAATAAAGTCAACAGATATTCCGCTGACTACCGTTCCGGCATTCAGGACTGGAGCTATAAGATAGACTTCGATTTCAACCCCAGCCCTATCCATCGCATAAAGTTCGGCACAGAATATATATACCATATCTTCCGCCCGGAAGTCATGACATCCAAAATTTCAGATCATACCAGCAAACAGGTCGGACAGGAGAAAACATACTACAGCATAAACAACAACCCTCTATACGCACATGAAATATCAGCTTATGCGGAAGATAATTTCAGACTCAACACACGTTTCCGGCTGAATATGGGCGCCCATCTTTCTTTATTTCATGTACAGAATAAAAGCTACTTTTCCTTTCAGCCACGCATATCCGCCCGTTATCAGTTGGTGAAGGATATTGCCCTGAAAACATCTTATACTCAAATGAGCCAGTACGTACATCTGCTTTCATCCATGCCCATCAGTATGCCGACTGATTTATGGGTCCCTGTAACCCAAAAAATCAAACCTATGCAATCCCACCAGTTTTCCCTAGGCGGATATTATACGGGAATCAAAGGCTGGGAATTTTCGGCAGAAGGGTATTATAAGGCTATGCGCAATGTGCTGGAGTACAAAGACGGAGTCAGTTTCTTCGGCACTTCGGCAGGCTGGGAAAACAAAGTGGAGATGGGAAAAGGGCGTTCGATGGGCATTGAACTTATGGCACAAAAGACTGTCGGCAAGACTACAGGATGGCTATCCTATACCCTTTCTAAAAGTGACCGCAAATTCGCCAAAGGCGGCATTAACAACGGAGAACGGTTTCCGTACAAGTACGACCGCCGTCACAGCATTAACCTAACGATCAACCACCAGTTCAACGACCGCATCGACATCGGGGTTTCCTGGGCGTTCTACACAGGGGGAACAAGTACTATTCCCGAAGAAAAAACTGCAATTATCCGTCCTAACGACGGTATAAACAACGGTTCGGGCGGAGGATGGATAATCCCTTACGAACCCAGCTTTACCAATACATCTCCCACTATCGGAGAAACTAACTACGTGGAGCACCGGAACAACTTTCGCCTACCTGCAAGCCACCGGCTCAATATCGGCATCAATTTCAATAAAAAAACCAAGCATGGGATACGAACTTGGAATATCAGTCTATACAATGTGTATAACGCGATGAATCCTGCATGGATTTACCGAGCTCACAATGAACAAGGAAAAGGTGTCATCAAGAAATATACATTATTACCTATAATACCCTCGTTTACTTATACTTATAAATTCTAAACCGACAATGAAAACTTTTATACATTATTTATCCGTACTGATTGCAACATTAATAATCGTTTCGTGTGAGAATGAGCTTCCTTTCAGCATCAAGGACAATCCGCCCAAATTAGTAATGAATGCACTGATTAATGCTGAAAGCCAGGCAAATCTTCTTTTCCTCAACTTCACAGGAAAGGACGCTACAACTCATATCCAAAATGCAACGATAGAGGTACGCGTCAACGGACAACTGACAGAAAGCCTGCGTCCCCTTCCACCGGAACAGGAAGGAGATCCGCAATGCCGCTTCAACATTACAAGCAAATTTACTCCCGGTGACGTGGTACGTATTGATGCACTTACTGATGACGGGAAATATCATGCGTGGGCAGAAGTGACGGTTCCTCAACGTCCTGCCGAAATAGAAAACATCGACACTCTTACCGTTCCAATGTTGGAGTATGGTCACATAAGAAAATATCTTCGTTACCGGATAACCCTCAAAGACCGTCCCAATGAAACTAATTATTATCGCATTGTGGTGGACAAACAAACTACTTTACGGAAATATAATTATGAAGAAGAGGGAAAAGGCGAGTACATCTTTTGGACAAAGCACAGTTACTCATTCATCGGACGCGAAGACATTGTACTGACAGACGGGCAACCGTCTACCGGACAAGACGAGGATAACGGATTATTTGACACGGCAAGGAATATCTATGGGGTATTCGATGACTCCCGGTTTAAAAACACATCTTATACAATGACAGTATATAATAGTACACACGTCGAAACTGCCAGCGAAGAGGGATTTTTTCATCAAATGGACATCATTATCCACTTAAGAAGCATCACGGAAGTAGAATATTATTATCTGAAAGCGCTTAACCTTGTGGACTCTGACATTTATGACGAGACAATCGATGAACCAATCAAATATCCCAGCAATGTACATGGAGGAACCGGAATGATAGGAATCTCAACAGAGGTCAGCAAAAAAATTGAAATAGAAACACCACAACGATGGTAACCAATCGTATATTATGCATATTTGTCTTACTCCCACTGTTCTGTTCCTGCCGAAGCAGCCGGAGTATGCTAAGAGAGATACAAGCCTTAAAATCCAGCTTGTATTACGAGCTCACTTCTCCTATCTATCAGGAGAAAGCAGACCAAACCGTATATCTGGACTTCATCGACTATTCCAACATGGATTATTACACGAGCGTGAAACGAAAAAAGTCTGCGTATATACCGTTACTGTTATATAACTACGAAGGTGAGCTTTTCCATCTCCGGTTAGGAGAGTCTTCGCTCACCCAACTCTATCGGGAATTTCTGACGGAGGCACTGCTTACCGAATGTAACAGTAGCACCTGCTACCATCTGATAGATAATCAGAAAGGGAAAATAATTCCCGATTCCGCCTATCGGCTGGAAGTAAAAATCAGAAAGAATGAGACGTATGGCAGAATCAAACTCAACCAGTCAAGCATCCCTTGGTTTGAGGGAGAAATGTTGGAGGTTGTCAATAACAAAATTCGCCCGGCAACTTCCAGTCTTGCCATTTCTATCCGCCTCACTCAAAAGGAAGATTGTCTGCTTGACAAAACTTACTCTACAGAATATCAGCAAACTACAAAAGCGCAAAGATTCGAAGATTCACCGTCCGCCAATGCCGCTTGCCTGGATGATATGACCGAATGTTTGTCAATGGCTACGAAAGAAATCGTGGAGGAGATTAGTCGGGATATACATTTAATACTATCTTTGCAGCCAAAAAGCAGGCACTAACTATGTTTATCATTATTGGAATTATGCTGACAGGGATGCTTCTTGGCTACTTGTTACGCAGTAAAAGACTATCATGGATACACAAGATAATTACTCTTCTTATATGGATTCTCCTCTTTCTTCTCGGAATAGATGTAGGAGGTAACGAATCTATTATCAAAGGTTTGCATACTCTCGGACTGGAAGCTATTATCATCACTGTAGCTGCCGTTGCAGGAAGTACGTTATGTGCCTGGGGATTATGGTATCTATTATATAGATGGAATAGAGGAAAGGAGACAAAAGCATGAAAGGTAGTTTGATTATCGTCTCTTTCTTCATTATCGGTACTCTTTGTGGAGTTTATCATCTCATTCCATACGACTTCACCGACAGCAAGCTCAGTTACTATGCCCTCTGCGGACTCATGTTCTGCGTAGGTATCAGTATTGGTAACGATCCGAATACCCTGAAGAGTTTTCGCTCCCTGAATCCGCGGCTTGTATTCCTTCCCATCATGACGATCATTGGCACATTAGCAGGCTGCGCCGTAGCAGGAGCCTTTATGAGCCAACGAGGCCCTTTAGACTGTATGGCAGTCGGAGCCGGATTTGGCTATTATTCACTTTCCAGCATTTTCATTACTGAATACAAGGGGCCCGAATTGGGAACTATTGCATTACTTTCCAATATCATGCGTGAAATCATCGCTTTGCTGTGTGCGCCATTATTAGTGAAGTATTTCGGAAAGCTAGCCCCTATTTCTGTTGGTGGAGCCACTACAATGGATACCACTCTTCCTATTATTACCCGATATTCGGGAAAAGAATTTGTAATCATTTCCATTTTCCATGGTTTTGTTGTTGATTTCAGTGTTCCTTTCCTAGTCACGTTCCTTTGCTCAATATCATTTTAACAGGAATAAATCCTAAAAAGCAGATTATTTCCACTATCGTTTTCGCACACGTATTACAAATATGTTTCATAAAGAACCGTTTTTGTATCAAAAAGCATATCATCTCTTGACTTACATCAAGAAATGAGGCTAAATAGAATCTTTTCCTTTTCTTTATTTTTATGCTATAAAACATATTCTTATATTTGCATAGGTAAAAAGAAAAAACTAAGCGCTTAGACTAATTTTCAATAGGTATTAGATTTGTTTTTAGGAATAGTTTTTAGCTATAACAATTAAAAAAGTAGGTATTATGAAACGTTTAGGATTAACATTAGTGGCAGCGCTCTGCCTTGCTGCTATAACATTTGCAGCCGGAAATCAACCTACAACTGCAAAATGGGAAGGTAACATCAATGTTAGTAAATTAGGTAAATATTTGAACTTGAATTCAGTTCAGAGTGAAGAGGTTGCAAACATCTGCGATTATTTCTCCGAACAGATGTCAAGAGCCACAACAGCAAAGAAAGATAAAGAAGCTAAATTGCGTAACGCTGTTTATGGTAACTTGAAGCTGATGAGAAAGACTCTTAGTGCTGAACAGTATGCCAAGTATGCTGCATTGATGAACATCACTTTACAGAATAAAGGTATTGAACTGAATAAGTAAAATGAGTAATATGCAAAAGAGAGAGAGGGTGGAAGCCAGTTTGGGCTTCCACTTTTTTTATTCTATTATTTAATAGTCACCATCGTAGCTCCAAACCCATATTCCTGGAAAGAAGCATCCTGATAACGGCAATTACTATATTTGCGCTTCAATTCATCAAGAACGGCTTTCCGAAGCACACCATCTCCTTTGCCGTGAATAAAGACAATCTTCTGCTCACGCTTGTTCTTATAAACCTCCATCACTTCGCGAAATTTATCCAATTGATAGTTCAGTATTTCAGCATTACCCATTCCTTGAGTATCATCTAGTAAAGAGTCGATATGAAGATCTATTTCGACAATCTCACTCTTTCCACCATGAGCATGGTTCGGTTTCACAATAGGTTGTGATCTGGGTTTATCTACAGACTTCTTCTGCAGCAAAGCCTCTTGAAGTTCTTCTGCCGAAACATATACTTGTTTAGTAGGCATATCATCTTTCACAATGTCATAAATCAACGCCGGTTCTTCGAAGAAATCAGAATCGCTAAAGGTATGAAGTTTATAGAACTTCACGGTATCAATCCGTATTTCCACACTGACAGCCGGTTTGATAGCTGCAGGCTTACCGTCCTTGAAAGCGATCAACTGAACGGCCACCCGCTCCATATCATTCAGTACATCTTTTGTGAACTCCTCCAGCAACAATTTGGTATTGGGTTCCACCAACCCGTGCGAACGGTTCTTCCAGGCTTTTCCTTCTGCACTCAAATAAGTGTAATACAAATAATAATTGCTATCATTTACCAAATAAGTCTCGAAAGGAGTAGTCATCATAGCCTTTGCATCTTCAGGCACATAAGCCAGAAATACATTCAGCGTATCTCCTCCCTTCACTTCCGGCTGGCGTTGAATGACGGGCATCTCCGGTTTTACCGGTTTAGCAGTTCCCTCTTGTTTTGGAGCAGAAGAAGTCGGTTTACGCTTCAAATTATAGTCATCCGTTTCAATCACGACACACTCACGTATCGGCATCGGAATATCAAATCCATCTGCATCTTCCACCAACACAAAATCCTTTCCTTGGAATCCAGTGACGATTCCACCGCCTACCTCACTAAGAAAGCGTACTTTATCTCCTATTTTCATGGTTGTATATCCAATTAAAATTCAAACTCAAAAAAACGAGTAACAAAGATAGAGATTTCTATGAAATATTTCAGTAACTTTGTCTCTAAAAATACGGAATGTAATCGATATGAAGATTGAAAAGCACATAGAAGGATTACGGTGTGGCTCTTATAATGACTTCAAAGTTATATATAATAGGTATGCCGGTAATTTATACGGATTTGTTTTCGGATTGACCCGTTCTCACGAGTTATCCAAAGACATTGTTCAGGATACTTTTATCAAAATATGGACTAACCGGGAAAGCATTGATCCCACCCAATCTTTCAAATCTTATTTATTTAAAATTTCCCATAATCTAATTATAGACGAGTTCCGCAAACGTCTCAACAATCCCATCTTTGAAAGTTATCTGGATTATTCCGACAACCTACCAATCAGCAATCCTTTTTCAGTCGAACAGAAACTAGACTATGATCTGTTTGTAGAACGGCTGAATAAAGCAAAAGAAAAACTGACGAGTCGTCAAAAAGAAATTTTTGAATTAAGCAAAGAGATGGGAATGACTTCCCCACAAATATCCGAGAAGCTAAATATCAGTGAACAGACCATTTACAACCAACTTTCAGCTGCAATCCGCATTCTAAGAAAAGAAGTGGGCAGTGCTTTTCTTCTTCTTTTCACCATTTTTTTTGAATAATACCGAAAAAAAACACTTTCCCATAGTAGACTTTTTAGTTCCTCCCGTATTAACTTATAGAACAACAAAGTCATTACATGGAAAAGCATATAAATAATCTATTAAATAAGTTCATCAATGAGAATATCACTCCGGATGAACGAAAGGTACTGAAAAATTCTGTTACAGAGTTATCAGATGAAGAATTAAAGCAGGCAATGTCCGACGTATGGGAGCAATATGAAACAAAAGCTACCTCACCTGTAGCATTTGAGCAAATAGCAAGAAAACTTTCCATTAAATCCCAATCATCCATGAGGCATACCTTATTATTTATAGCAAAAGTGGCGGCAGTCATTGCAATCCCTTTACTTATAGGTATACAAATCCACTTATATATAACCAACGATAAACTGAATAAATTTATCGATCAACAGCTAGCCATCCAAGTAGAAAGCGGAGAAAAAGCAGCAATCACTCTCCCTGACGGTACGAAAGTATATCTGAATGCAGCCACCTCCCTTTCCTATCCCAGCGACTTCGGATTATACCAAAGAGATATATACCTGACGGGAGAAGCCTATCTGGAAGTAGCTAAAGATGCAGAAAAACCTTTCCATGTACATACTGATGATGTGGAAATTGAAGTATTGGGTACAAAGTTCAATGTCAACTCATATCCGGATCAGGACGAAGTAGAAACAACCTTGATAGAAGGAGCAGTAAAACTGACTACCAAAAATAACAGTCAGCATCCTATCATTATGAAACCTAGTCAGAAAGTTATTTATTCAAAGAAGAATCACCAGCTATCCTCCCGGCAAACTACCGGGCACTTCGAAACAGCCTGGACACGGGGAGAACTAGTTTTCCGCTCTGCCAAATTCTCTGATATCATAGAAAAGTTGAAAAAACGCTATGGAGTCGAAATTCAGATAACCGGAGACAAATATAATACCGACCTCTTTACCGGTAGCTTTAAAGAAGAATATATTCATGGAGTATTGCGACTCTTACAAATGCACTATCAATTTACCTACACAGAGAAAAATGGTAAAATCCTGATAAGAATGAAGTAATCACTTAAAAAAAACAGATATGAAAGAGAGAGCACCCTAACAAAATTGGAACCGAAAGGTTGGCAGACCCTCCGGTTCCATAGTCAATACAAACTTGCAAATAGTTTTTAGTATCAACCTTAATATTTAATATGATGGATAATTTTTATCTTAAGAAAAGTTATCGCTACAAATGTAGCAATAATTATCTAATCTTGTTTAGTATTCTTTTCATTTTAGTCATTCATCCGGTGAATTTATGCGCTCAAAACAAAGAGATCACTCTATCGGTCAAGAATGCAAGTCTTCAAGAGGTATTAGACCAAATAGAAAATAAGACAATTTATCGTTTCACATATCGGGATGTAAACCTGACAAAAGAAAAGAAAGTGACTATTACAGTCAATCAAATGCCGATTGAAACCTTTCTGAATAAGGTATTGCCTCCAATGTCCTTAACCTTCAAAAAGAGTGGAAACACCTTTGCCATTATCCCCATGAAGCAAGAAAAAGGTAAAAAATTGACAGGCGTTGTAGTAGATGAGAACAATGAACCTCTCATCGGGGTATCAATACAGGTTAAAGGTGTATCTAAAGGTACGACTACAGATATTGACGGTAAGTTCACCATTGATGCAGACCCTAATACCGCACTAATATTCTCGTATTTAGGGTATCTCACTCAAGAGCAGAAAATAAAAGACCAGACAAATCTGAAAGTCAATATGATTCCTGACACTCAAACACTCGATGAAGTAATAGTCATCGGATATGGTGCCCAAAGAAGAAGAGACTTAACAGGTTCTATCTCTTCCATCAAAGGGGAAGAAATGCCTCAAATAGGTTCCACCACTTTGGGACAAGCACTAAAAGGACAAGTAGCAGGTATGTCTTTCACGCAAACCAGCAGTCAGCCGGGCGCCGCTGTTTGGATGCAAATCCGCGGTGCGGCCGCCGGTGCCTCACCATTAATTGTAGTAGATGGTGTACCAGTCAGTACGATGTGGGAGCCTGATCCGGGGCTTAATTTCGGGAAAGGTGACAAGGAAAGTGTACTCGATAATATTAACCCGGACGATATTCTGGATATTCAAGTCTTGAAAGATGCCAGCGCTACCTCAATCTACGGTTCCCGTGCAGCCGGAGGTGTCATTCTAATCACAACCAAGCGCGGATCGACAGACGAGAAAGTGAATGTTTCCTTCAAAGCTTCCTATACAGGCCAGTGGATCGCAGAAAAACCGGAAGTAATGAACCCCAAAGAATACATGATCGCTTCCAATGACTCTCAACTTGAACGGTGGATGCAATCCAGCGGATATTATCCGTGGGGAACTCTTCCGCCTTCCGAAGACATTAACGAGATGCGCCGCCGTTACGAAGCTGCCGGAAAGGCATGGAATTACAGCTGGGACGAGATTCAGAATTTCACAGGAGGAACAGACTGGTATGATGCTGTGACAAGAAACGGACAGATACAGGATTACAATCTTTCAGTCAGTGGCAGCGGTAAAAAATCCAACTATCTCATTTCATTGGGATATATGGGTAATGACGGAATTGTCAAGAATAACGATTACAACCGGACATCAGGCCGCATCAACCTCGACCAGACATTCAGCAAGTATTTCAAAGGAGGGATAACAGTCTCTTACTCACATATAAAGTCGAATGATGTGCCCATATCCGGAAAGTCAGGATCAACAACCCTTTTCATGGCAGTACGCAAATATGATCCTACGATTCCGATACGAGATGAAAATGGTAATTACGCTCTTGGACGCATCTATGGTTTGGCCCAAAATCCCGCATCTATTCTGGACGCCACCATGCTAACCCAGAAAGATAACCTTCTGACCTCCGCTTTCTTGGATATTATGCCAGCAAAAGGTTTAGTAGTAAAAACAACCGTAGGATATGACCGGAAATTTGCCAGTACCGGTGCATATTTCCCTATGACTACTCAAGAAGGGATCAACGCCAATGGAGGAATCGCCAAAATCAACGAAAACAATTTGTCGAACTACTACATCAATATGACCGCCACTTACAACAAGACATTTGCCAACGACCACGCTTTAACATTGATGGCGGGCTGGGAGTATCAGAAAGTGGTATCGGAAAGCCTGAGTGGTGAAAATCGCGGATTTCCATACGATGGAGTGAAATGGCATAACCTCGATCTTGGTACATACGAAAAGCCTATTGCGTCATCTTCAAAAACTACAGACCAGAACGCTTCTTTTATCGCACGTCTGAATTATACCTATAAAGATCGTTACCTGCTGACCGCCAATTTTCGTAGAGACGGGTCGTCCAACTTTGCAGCCAATAAACAATGGGGTAATTTTGGTGGTATATCTGTTGCATGGCGTATGAACGAAGAATCATTTATGAAACCAATCGAATGGCTGTCAAATTTAAAACTCCGATTTGGAGCAGGTATCACCGGATATGCCGGAAGTCTGACCGGCACTCGTACTTATTATACTCCCGGAAAAGATTATTATTTCAATAACAAATTGACAAGTGGTGTAGCACTCGCCGTACTTGGCAACCCAGATTTATCCTGGGAATCACAGCAAGACATCAATATCGGTTTGGATTTCGGATTCTTCAATAATAAGTTTGGCGGTACCATTGATGTTTACGAACGAAAAATCAGAGACCGTATCGGTACAAAGAACCTGATGTCGTATCACGAAATCAACACATTAAATTACAATACTCAGCGAATAGACAACACACGAGGAGTTGACCTCTCACTTTATGGAACCGTAGTCACCAAATCCGGATTCAATTGGCGCAGCCAGTTCACATTGACTTATTATCGTGACTTTACCTCCAAACGAGATCCGTCTGAGGTACTCGATATTAATACTCCGGCCCGTAACATTGACTGGAACGACGTCTGGAGCTATCTTTCAGACGGGTTAATCATGCCCGGAGAAACAGTTCCTCATATGCCCGGTGCCCTTCCCGGCACTATTAAAATCAAGGACATTAATGGCTATTTATACGATGCAGATGGTAGTATAATGAGAGACGCCGATGGTCGTCCGATGTATTTGGGCGAACCGGACGGAAAGATCGATAATGCCGACCTGGTCGTTATTCATAATAAGACACCGATACCGGTCAGTTGGACGAACACGTTCTCCTACAAGAATTTCGACTTGAGCATCCATATGTATGGTAAGTTTAATCATTATAAAAACACTGATTATCTGGTGAACATCGCTTATGGCCCTTATGAAGGCACCAACACCTCTCCTTATTTCAACGATCGATTCACTTTCAATAATACTACGTCTACCATTCCGGCTTTCACACAGAATACTTCGTCAAGTTTTGGATATGCCGATTACTTTATGGAAAAGGCATGGTTTATCCGTCTGGACAATATCACGTTAGGATACACACTTCCCAAGAGTATTACCAAGAAGGTCCTGCAGTCTGTGCGTTTCTATGCATCTATGAAAAATATTCTGACACTCACCCCTTACAAAGGATATGATCCAGAATACGATGTGTACACGTATCCGAGTACCAGTTCTTTCACTGTTGGTGTGGATATTAAATTTTAACCCTTATCATCATGAAAACAAAAATACAATTCATAATAGCAATTGCGTCAATAATCCTTTCAATGGAGGCTTGCACACTCGAAAGGGAATCATACAATGAAATCTATCCTGAAAACTTTTTCCGCAATGAAGACGATGTGAACAAAGCACTTGCAGGGTTGTACTACGGTCCATTCCGAATGGGATACGGCAGTTTCTACGGAGTCGACCAATATAGCTATCAGGTAGTGTCTGACTTCACCTCTGGTACATTGGCTAGCCGTTGGACCACTGCCACAGGTTATCCGCAATATCAGGAACATCGTTGGGAAGAAAATGCTCCCGCAGGGTATGCCAAGGATTTTGCCGAAGGGATGTACTCGCAATATAACAAACTTACTTCTGTATTGGAAACTATCAAACGCATAGAAGCTGCCCCTATCACCGACAAGCTTAAAGCAAAAGCCATAGCTGAAGCAAAATGTATTTACGCTTGGATTGGTTTCATTCTCTATGACTTATTCGGCCCTGTACCATTGGTCACAGAAGAAGCACTGGCTAATCCGAATGAAAAAATATTTATCCCTCGTTTGAGCGATACCGAATACACCGCCATCATGCACAAATATCTGGATGATGCCATCACCGAACTGCCCATCAGACAAGATGACGATTGGGGACGAGTGTCCAAAGGACTGGCACTGATGTTGAAACTCAAATTCTACATGATAGATAAAAATTATACAGAAGCCGAAAAAATAGCAAGAGAACTGTACAGTTATCGCGGAACCACGTATGATTTGATGGAAAAAGGTAAATACAGAGAAATTTTTAACAAATATAATGTCAAAAACAAAGAGATCATCCATGCCATTCCATGTGGACTTGCCGATGGAATGCAAAACCGAAGTATCATTCAATTCTGGCCGGTACGCTATCGCGAGGACAGGCTATGCTGGTTTACCTTCGGCATGAACTGGGATTTCTACGACACCTTTGAAAGTGGTGATGACCGGTTAAACTCCATCGTTACTTCTTATACCAGTATCACCAATGAAGCAAATGACCGCACGCACGGATTCCTTGCTAACGCAGCGGCCATCATAAAAGTAGATGACCATACCTATACCGGAGGTGAATTTGCTTCAGTAGATTTGATTGTTTACCGCTTTGCCGATGTTATGCTGTCATTAGCGGAATGTATCAATATGAACAACAATGGTCCGACACAGGAAGCTATCGACCTCGTTGATGAAATTCGCAACCGCGTAAACTTACCCGAACTGACTGATGTACAAACGTCGGACAAGGATGCTTTCAATAAAGCCATCCTCAACGAACGGTTACATGAGTTTATGGCAGAAGGTTTGTCGCGTCAGGATAAAATACGGCATGGAGTATTTGTTTCCGACTCCAAGGCAATGTTTCCCAATAGCCAGTCGGCAAGTCATAAAGTACGTTTTGCCATACCCTCCAAATACATTCTCGAATCAGAAGGGGTGGTCAAGCAAAATCCGGGATATACCAATTAATATTTTCACCATAATCAAGTTAATAATATGAAGAAAAAATATATATGGCTATATGCATTTATCTGCTGTTGCTACAGTTGTGAAGGGAACAATGACCCGATCGACAACAAACCCAATCAATCAATAGAAGTGACTTACGACAAGGGAATTACTCCTCCTTCAATCCCCGTCATCGACGAAAGCGATTATACTGTCTATTATGTAGATACTGATACAGGCGATGATACAAATGACGGCCTAAGCGAGGCAACTCCTTTCAAAACGTTATCCAAAGTTACATATATGGTCAAGATTCCCAAGATGAAAGTCCTGCTGAAAAGCGGTTCTGTCTTTGCAGAAAATCTGGTTCTGAAAAATCTGAACAGTAGTGTCGACAAGCCATTTATTATGGACATTTACGGAGGAACAGAACGTCCTACCATCAGCGGAACAGGCGATCAAGCCGTATTGATCCAGGATGACAATATGCGTTTCCGCAATATTCGTGTAACCAACAAGACCGGAACACGTGGTATTCGCATACAAACCCAAATCCAAGGTGCCGGAGCTTTCCTCAATGTAGAAATTACAGGCTGCCTCATCGAAGAAGTGAACTGGACCGGTGATATACCTTTTGAAAATGTTGATCCGGAAACGATCGATGTAGAAAAAATAGCACCGGATAGCCGCTTCTCCAATAAAGAGTTCGGTGGTATCATCATCGAAAATGCTACAACCCAAGAACAAGGTGCCAGCTGGTATGAAAATCTCTTTATCACCAACAACATTATTCGTCAGGTATGCCGCACAGGAATCCTGATTCAGGGGAAATGGGGACAACGTGACAAACCGGGCAACGGCAATAATGAATATATTAGCGACGACCAAAACTGGTACCCATCCAGAAATGTGGTGATACAAGGCAATGATTTCAGCTACTGCGGTGGCGACGGCTTGATCCTAATGGGCTCCACCGACTCTTATATTGATCATAACCGTTGTTTCCATGCCAACTTCCTCGGACGAAACGGACAGGCAAGTGCTGGCCTTTGGCCTTATAGCTGTACTAATATCGTCATGCAATACAACGAAGCCGCCTACACTTGGCTGGCTCATGGCAGTGCCGATGGTCAGGGACTTGATGTGGATATTGCCTGCAAAAACACATTAGTACAATACAATTATGTTCATCATAATAAAGGAGGAGGCATTCTTCTGTGTAATATAAAAACAGGAGACCATAGCGGAACGGTTATCCGCAATAACATTTTCTACAAGAATGACGGAAGTTACCGTGGCAGTCTGATGACAGTTTCAAGTAATGTGGGAGCAACAGACATTTACAACAACACAATTGTGTTGGATAATGGGACAACTCCAGTAATCATTTTTACTGACGACTGGGCTAATGCCGGAAAGTCTCATGATATTTCTTACCGGAACAATATTTTTGTGTCAATGACTCCATGTACGGGAAAAATAGACCTTCACAATATGGAGAAGTATTCGTTTGAAAACAATCTGTTTTTCCATGTGGGTAGTTCCTTTATTATAGATTCATCTCCACTCCGTTATGATCCGAAAATAAATGCACCCGTTTCAGCCAATGGTTTCAGTCAGGCCCTAAGATTCCGGCCAACTGAATCCAAAGTTTTCACGGACGGAATATTGTTCGACGGAATGGCCGATACTGATTTTGCTGGAAATCCGGTTCAGGGAATCAACTATTTGGGAGCATTTTCTAAATAAAATATATAACTATATTTATATCTACATATGAAGCAGTATTTGAAAATATCAATGATAGTCACATTCGCATTAATCATATTTAGTTGCGATAAAGACAATGAACTATCCGGAAAAATTTTCCAAGTAGATAGCGCACAAAATTTAACTGTCGGAAAAAGTGGTGGCGAAATATTCATACCCGTAACTTCCACAGACAATTATGTACCTATGTCTTCCGAGCCATGGTGCACCATCGGAGAAAAAACGGAAGATGGCTTTTTCTTCTCTGTCAATACAAATGCATTGACAACAACAAGAAGTGTCGATGTAGTAGTAGCTACCGTAGGGTTTCCTTTCTACATCATCAAAGTTACACAAGAACAAGGCGATCCTAACTTCTCCATAGCAGACGAGGAATTGAATAAAACATTCGCACAAGCCGGTGGCGAACTATATGTGACTCTTGCCACAAATATAGATTATACAGTGGATCCTCCAACTGACACTTGGTGCAGCATAAGCGATATTACCGCCAATGGTTTCAAACTTACAGCGTCTCCTAATGATGTCACACAACGAAGAACCTCAATAACGATACATCCCAATGGAGATTTTCCAAATGTAACAATCATCGTGAAACAAAGTGGCAATGCAATACTACAAAACGGCTTTTTCATCAATAACAGCATGGAACATTGGACAACAAGCGGTACTAGCGGCCTGTTCGGACTGGCTACTGACGCATACATTGCAGCCGGATCCCCCACAGGAGCTTACTATCTTAAAAACAATATCTCCGCAACAAGCGGATTTGAAGGCAGAGTCACCCAAAAACTTACAAACCTGACCGATGGAGTTTACATATTATCTTGTCAGGCAGCCGGTTATCCGGGAAATTCAGCTGCCACTGACGGGGTTTATTTCATTGTGATTGATAAAAACGGAAACGAAACGCAACAGAAAATGACATTACCGGGAGGCGGTTGGAAAGAGAATTCCATGCAAATTAATGTAACAGGAGGAGAATGTACGATTGGAATCTATGCAAAAGCTGCCGGAGGCAGTTCATCTACCATGTCCTTTAAGGTAATGAATTTTGATTTCAAATAAATAACCTATAAAGTACTTAATGTAAAAATGAAAAATAGAATAATATTATTACTGTCAGTTATCCTGACAACAATGATTTCCTGCCGTACACAATCAGTTAAAGAAGTAGATATTTGTATCTATGGCGGTACATCGGCAGGTGTAATCGCAGCCTATACGGCACAACAGTCAGGAAAAAGTGTCTTACTCATCGAACCTGGCCGCCATTTAGGCGGCATGAGTTCGGGAGGATTAGGATTTACTGACATTGGAAACAAGTATGTAGTGCAAGGATTAGCGCTAGATTTCTATCGCCGGTTGGGCACACACTATGGAAAACTAGAACAATGGATATTTGAGCCAAGCGTGGCCGAAACCATTTTCAAAGACTACATAAAACGCGCGGGAATTGAAGTCTGGTATGAAAACCGATTGTCCGATGTAGAAAAACAAAGAAACTCCATCACCACCATTACATTGGAGGATAGTAAACATCCGAACCATACTACCAATCGAAAAGTGCGGGCAAAGGTATTTATTGACTGTTCTTACGAAGGAGACTTGATGGCAAAAAGTGGTGTTTCCTATATAGTGGGACGAGAAGCGAACAGTCAATATGGAGAAACATATAATGGTGTCGAGTTAATGGACCGTCATCAATTCCCTGACGGTATAGACCCCTATAAGATAAAAGGTGATTCAACCAGTGGGTTAATTTATGGTATCAATCCCGCTCCGGTCAATTCAAATGGAACCGGTGACAAAAAAGTACAGGCATACAACTTCAGGATAACATTAACAAACCGTCCGGAAAATCGGATTCCAATCACCAAACCGGACAATTACAATCCCTCACGCTATGAATTATTGCTACGGCTCAAAGAGTTACATCCATGGAATAAACATACAGATGTTTTTATTTGGAGTGATATGCCTAATGGAAAGACAGACATTAATAACTTCGGAGGTTTTTCTACAGATGTAATAGGTGAAAATTGGAATTACCCGGATGCTGACTATGAAGAACGGGCACGAATTTGGAAATTCCATGAAGATTATACCAAAGGCCTGCTCTACTTCGTGGGACATGACGAACGGATTCCCGAATCAATCCGCAACCAGATGTTGGAATGGGGTTACCCGAAAGATGAATACACAGACAATGGACACTGGACACACCAACTGTATGTACGTGAAGCCCGACGGATGATCGGTGAACTGGTCATGACACAACATCACTGCCAAGGCAGGGAAACTGTAACGGACGGTATAGGCTGGGCCGCCTATACCATGGACTCACATAACTGTGACCGCCATATCGTGAATGGCATGGTGAAAAATGAAGGGAATGTAGAAATCGGAGGCTTTAGCCCCTACCCTATTTCATATAGAGCCATCACTCCCAAACAAAATGAAGTGCAAAATCTGCTGGTCCCTGTTTGTTTGTCAACGTCACACATCGCATATGGCTCAATCCGCATGGAACCGGTATTCATGGTATTAGCACAATCAGCAGCCATTGCCGCCGGTCAGGCTATTGACAAATATGATAATTGCGTACAGAAAGTAGATGCCAAAGCTATCCTGAAAGAATTCAGAGAAAACCCATTGGCGGACAAAAGCCAACCGGAAATCCTGATAGACAACCATGATACGTCCCATGTTCAACGTACCGGAGAGTGGAAAACTGAAATATGGAAAGCTTATGGTCCCGATTTCTTTTCTGACGATTCCAAAGGAAAGAATCTTAAAACCATACAATATACTCCGGTCATACCGGTAGACAATCTGTATGAAATATATGCTTATTTCCCCAAAGTACAAAATGCTACTACACAAACGCACATAGACATTTACGATGGAAATGAGTTACATAAAAAGATCATCCGATCTTCGGATATTGTTGTAGAAGGACAAACTTCCGGAGAATGGGTCTCTATCGGGCAATATAAACTTACAAAGGGAATGGATAACTATGTGAGAATCTCGAACGAAGAAGCAGATGGAATAGTTGTAGCAGATGCAGTACTCTTTATCCCTGCAACAGACAATTAATCGATAAAAACGTATAAAAATGGATAGATTCAAAAAATATGATACTTTCTTTTTAGTCATATTTTGTTTACTCATCTCTCAAAGTATCCGGGCAGAAATCAAACTGCCCGGATACTTCACCGACAACATGATGTTACAACGGGATATGCCCATAAAGATTTGGGGATGGGGAAACAGGTATGAAACTGTGACGGTCAGTATTCATGATCAGAAAGTGAATACACGGTGTAAGAAAGACGGCACTTGGGAAATAATTTTATCTCCTATACCTTATGGAGGTCCTTATTCTCTAACGGTCCAGGGAAAAGAAAACAGTATTAAAATAGAAAATATATTGATTGGAGACATCTGGCTATGCAGCGGACAGTCTAATATGGAATGGACTGTTGAACAGTCCGCCAATTCAAAGCAAGAAGTTCAAAATGCCAATTATCCGGAAATCAGAGCATTAAAAGTACCTAAAAGCATCAAAAACAGCCCACAGGACAATTTTAATGCCCAATGGGAGATATGTTCTCCTTCCACTGTCGGAGCTTTTTCGGGAATAGCCTATTATTATGCCAGAGCTCTGTATAAAGAAGTGCAAATTCCTATTGGGATTATCAACGCTTCTTGGGGAGGAACAGATATTGAAACATGGATTAGTGATGAAGCTTTTACTGCACTCCCCTCCAACGTTCAAAAGCAATATAACATGGAAGTCGTCAATAATCTGGAAGAATATATTCGCCAGAACAAGGGACAGAAACAGGCTTTTCTGGATGCCATGGAAAATGATCCGGGAATTAACAACCAGTGGTTTATTCCCGGATTCAACACTGTGGCATGGGAAGAAATGAGAGTGCCCGGTGAATGGGGAACAACTCCTTTATCACTAATAGACGGACATGTATGGTTCAAATATGATCTGAACTTAACTTGTACGGAAGCAGGCAGACCCGCCACTCTTTCTCTTGGAACCATCGACGATGCAGATATCACATGGGTGAATGGAACAAAAGTTGGTAATGCCAGTGGATGGGATACTCCACGAATCTATTCCATACCTCCCGGCATATTGAAAGAAGGTAGTAACAACATCACTGTCAGAGTAACTGATAACGGAGGAAGTGGTGGCATGTGGGGACAGGAAGCGGACATCTATCTGGAAATTGACAATACCCGTCACTCTCTGGCAGGAAACTGGAAATATCAAATGTCAGTTGCCAATGCAGATTACCATGTATTGGATATAACTCCCAACATGGTACATTCCTCCTTATATAATACAATGATTCATCCGCTCACTCCTTTCCGTATAAAAGGAGTCATCTGGTATCAGGGAGAGAATAATGTAGGAGCAGGATATGATTACCGGACACTATTTCAAACACAGATAAAAGATTGGCGAACCCGATGGGGGTATGAATTACCTTTCTATTGGGTACAATTAGCCAACCTGTATCCGGAAGACACGACCCCTGTCGGAAGTTCATGGGCAGAACTTCGGGAATCTCAAGCTATGACATTGGAACTGCCACACACAGGACAGGCCACTATATATGACATCGGCGACGCTTATAGTATACACCCTACAAATAAACAGGAAGTGGGCAGACGCCTATCCTTAATTGCATTGCACAAAGATTATGGCAGAGACTCACTTGTTTACAGCGGTCCTACTTTCCAGAATGTCAGTTTTAAAGAAAATACAGCTGTTATTACCATGAATACATATGGTTCTCAATTGACTATTCATAACAAGTATGGCTATCTGGAAGGATTCAGCATTGCCGGAGAAGACCGGAAATTTGTATGGGCAAAAGCATTTATTGATGCAAATGGAAAAATCATTGTATACAACGAGAATATAGCAAAACCGGTTGCTGTCCGTTATGCTTGGAGCAACAACCCCGCCGCCAATCTATTTAATGCACAAGGTCTTCCCGCTATTCCATTTCGTACAGATAGCTGGAAAGGCGTTACTGAAAAATAAGAAACAACATGAAACATATCATCATACTCCTTTTAGGAATAATCACTTCATCCTCAATCTTTGCCCAGCAAAGTTATGAGACCAAGGCAGATTCTATCATCCGGTTAATGTCATTGGATGAAAAAATAGGGCAACTTAATCAGATAACGGGATTCCAAATGGCAACCGGTCCTATCACTGATTCCGGAGATAAGCGGAAACTGATTAAAGAAGGGAAAATAGGATCTATGTTGAATGTATGCGGTGAATATGCAACTCGTTCCATGCAAGAACTCGCCATGCAATCACGACTGCATATTCCACTTCTTTTCGGACTGGATGTCATTCATGGTTACCGGACTGTATTTCCTATTCCCCTGGCCATGGCTTCCAGTTTCGACACAGAAGCCATATGGCAATCATGCCGGGTGTCAGCACGTGAATCGGTGGTTTCCGGTATTCATTGGACTTTCTCACCAATGCTTGATGTTGCTCGCGATCCTCGTTGGGGAAGAGTGATGGAGGGACCGGGAGAAGATACATACTGGGCCTGCGAAATGGGGAAAGCAATGATTAACGGTTACCAGCAACCTTTCGACGACGGACTCCAGCTAATGGCTTGCGCCAAACATTTCGCAGCTTATGGAGCAGCTATCGGAGGCAGAGATTATAACACTGTGGATATTTCTATGCAAACATTACATAATGTTTACCTTCCTCCGTTCAAAGTTGCAGCAGAGAATGGGGTGGCCAGTTTTATGTGCTCTTTTAATGAGATTAACGGTGTACCTTCCTCCGGCAATGCATACTTGTATGATCTGCTTTATAAACAATGGGGATATAAGGGGCTCGTAGTCTCCGACTGGGCTTCCATCTGGGAGATGGTAGTACACGGTTATAGCAAAGACAGGGAAATGGCAGCTATGCAAGCCATTCAGGCAGGAGTTACCATTGATATGGAAAGTAATGTCTATTCCGACCAACTGAAGAAATTAGTAGAAACCGGGAAAGTTTCAGAAGCTACCTTAAATGAAGCAGTTCGCAAAGTCTTGGTACAAAAATATCAATTAGGTCTTTTCGATGATCCGTATCGATATTGCAACAGCCAGAAAGAAGCTGATGAAATATTAACGGATTCACACCGGAAAACAGCATACGAAATGGCTTGCAAGTCCATTATCTTACTCAAAAACAACAGTCTGCTTCCAGTGAAGATACCTCAAAAAGTAGCCGTCATCGGACCATTGGCCAATTTCCAACGGGCTATGGACGGCAACTGGACAGTAGCTGCCGAAACAGATGTTGCCGTCACCTTACTTGAAGCACTCAAAAACAAATTTCCACAAACTGAAATCACTTTTATAGAAGGTTGTTCTATCTCCGGTAATGATAGGTCAGGTTTTCCGGCTGCCATCAAGTCAGCCAAAGAGTCCGACTTGGTTATATTGGCTTTGGGAGAAAACTGGGGAATGAGTGGGGAAGCCCGTTCAAGAGGTGACATACATATTCCCGGAGTACAAGAAGAACTTGCCTGTGAAATTTATAAGGTCAATAAAAAATGCATAACCTTACTAATGGGTGGAAGACCACTAATCTTTAACCAAATAGCAGAAAAAGCACCCGCCATTCTTTATACATGGTTTCTCGGAACAGAAGCCGGTAATGCCATGGTGGATGTCATAACAGGAAAATATAATCCGTCGGCAAGAGTACCTATGTCTTTTCCCAAGCATATAGGTCAGATCCCTGTATACTATAATTATAAAAACACAGGTCGTCCGGCAGTAGACAAGGAAGGCAACTACTCAAGTCGTTACATTGATATTGACAACAAGCCACAATATCCATTCGGCTACGGCCTTTCCTATACAACTTTTGAATATGGGCAGCCTGACATCAGCATTGAGGAAAAATTTATTTCTGTCAACATACCTATTTATAATAGCGGCTTAATGGACGGACACGAACTAATCCAGATATATACCCGAAAATGGTGGGGAGAATCAACCCGTCCGGTAAAAGAGCTCAAAGCTGTTGAAAACGTGTTTTTAAAAAAAGGGGAGAAACGAACAATCCAACTCAAAATTCCTTTTGATCGACTAGCGTATTACGGTCAGTCCGGTTGGGAAAAAGCTGATGGAGATTATACAATTATGATCGGGAGAAATGCAGAAGATATTATTTTCCGAAAAAATATCAAAGTCAACTTTTAAATGATATATTGATTTTTCTTCTATCTTTGCTCTATGAGATACCCGGATATCTACAAAAATCATAAATTGACGACGAAACCGATGAAAGGACTTATTATAGTTATAGCTTTCGATGCAGACGATACCTTATGGAGCAACGAATCTTTTTTCAGGAAATAGAAAAACAATATACCAATCTACTAAAACCTTATGGCACTTCCGGAGATATTTCAGCCGCTTTATTTCAAACAGAAATGAGCAATCTGAAATATCTCGGATATGGCGCCAAAGCTTTCACCATTTCTATGGTGGAAACTGAAGTAGTAGTAGATGCATTCACACATGATCATTTAAAACAGGTGAAAAAATTGGATTACAATTACAACAGTTTCATCAATTCAGCAGCCCGACACGCCTCTATCGAATTCCCGACAGAAAGTTTTTCCAAAATATTCTGCCGGTGCCGGTTGACTGTATTCACACTGATATAAAGGGTTGTTGCAATCTCTTTACTTGATAGTCCTTTACGTATACAGCGAAGTATTTCCTTTTCACGTTCGGACAATATATTGCGATGTTCCTCCGATAAGAAAAGTATTTCCACTTCTCCACGTTCCATGTGAGTAATGGTAGGGTATATACCTTGCTCTGTCCGTTGATCTGCCGACAGGGAATAAAGACAAAAGATCAGCCATGCACTTCCCGAAGGAGTATTTTCCATAATCTGCACTAAGTTATCAATATACTGATACACTCCTTTCTCATTCATCATACGTATTCTGCATCTTCCTCGGTATTTCAGCCGTTCATCGAAAGGCATTGCAAAGGTTTTCTGAAAAAACTTATACTCCAATAACCGCTTTTCTACCAAATCTTCAGGATGAATACGCCGGTAAATACAATCTTCATCCATAGAATCAATTACACTTAACGCAGCTTCTTCGGGAGTCAACCCCAAGAAATGTGCCCACGGATGAACGGCAATATAACTCTTCCTGTTCGAAAGATCCGAAATTACAGCACACCCGCCATTTATCTCTGTCAATGAATGAATAAATCGCCGATGCTGCTCTACAACCCTATTATCCAATGTTTCATCAGTGATCGGTTGCGTTGCATAAACTTCATCTATTTCCTTTTGTAATACGTCCATTCTATAAAATGGTTATTATTCAGTATTGTTACACACGGCGGCTTGTGCTATCTTTGCACCACAAAGATAATCAAATAAGAAATAATCATGAAATATTTAAAAATCAAAATCATGTCAATAGCCTTTATGGCAGTAGCAACTTCTTCTATGGGACAAAGTTTGAATAAAATGAACTGGCTGAATGAGCCTCAACAATGGGAAATAAAAGATGGTAAAACTTTAGTGATGGACGTTCCGGCAAAAACTGACTTCTGGCGGATTTCTCATTATGGATTTACCGTAGACGACGGTCCTTTCTATTATGCCACTTACGGTGGAGAATTCGAAGCCAAAGTAAAGATAACCGGCAATTACGTAACAACTTTCGACCAAATGGGATTAATGCTGCGCATCGACCATGAAAACTGGATCAAAGCAGGTGTGGAATATGTAGATGGCAAACAGAATGTGAGTGCTGTTGTAACGCATCGGACTAGCGATTGGAGCGTAGTGCAGTTGCCGGATGCTCCCCGTTCTATATGGATAAAAGCAGTCCGCCGTTTGGATGCAGTAGAAATATTTTTCTCACGTGACGATAAAGAATATATTATGATGCGCACTTGTTGGTTGCAAGATAATTGTCCTGTCATGGTTGGGTTGATGGGAGCTTGTCCGGACGGGAAAGGCTTCACCGCTACATTCGAAGAATTTAAAGTGACTCCATTAACCGATCAACGAAGACTGGAATGGGCCAAAAAACAAATGAATAAATAGGTACTTCACATATACAGGTTGTTTTACCTGACTAAAGCATAGCTTTAGGGAATGAAAAGCATAGCTTTAACCAGTCTAAAGCTATGCTTTTGAGAGTTAATAAGAGGTATATCCGTTCTTTCTACAGATATAGCATTTTATCTATCTCCTTCACCTTTCTTCTGAACACCTGATAAATAGGGCATTCACGGGTGAAGGGGATTAAAAACAAATACTATAATTAATAGAGGTGAATTGCAGAAAGATAGAATATACGTTTTTCATATTATTTCCAAAATCGTATATACCTGTCCTTTTCACGGTTCAAAGCAACTTCATCGACACAATCATCCAGCCGGAACCATGAATGTTCTATGAACGAGCCTCCTTTTTTAACAGACTTATCCCAGTTTCCTATCACCTGCCCCTCATGAAGAACAATCGGATAAAACAGACCATTATTCGTAAATGCTTTTGCATAATGCTCTTTAGGCAAAACGTCTGTCCGGTCTTTATACCCAAGCAAATATTCATCATAAGAAGGAAGAAGATGTAAACTTCCGGAGACTTTTCCACGAGTCCGGCAATCTTCATGAATATACCATGTCTGTCCATTCCATTCTTCCGTAGTCAATTCTGAATCAATCAGATAGACAGCTTGTCGTGCTTCGGTAACAGGCAGTCCCGACCACCAGACAAAATCTTGCAAAACGGCGGGAGCATGACTCCGAAAATAGCTTCTGGCCAAACGAGCTAAAGATTCATCTTTTGTCAATTCGGGCATTGGCGGGACACGTTCTTCCAAAAGCGCATACGTGCATTTACTTCCTTTATCTTCTCCACTACAGACAATACCTACCTGTTCCGCTCGTGTCATAAAACGAGTCATATGATGATTATCCGCCACAATTCCCGAACGGCTAAAATGTTCAGCAATTTCCTGCCTTGTCAGACTCTTTTTTCCACTAAGAATCTTTTCCAGTAACCGATAACTTCTCGCATAAAGTTCTTCTGAAATATCCAGATCATGTCCTTTCGCATAAGATTCATTGGCAGCTATCACACGCTCGGCAGAAAGTTTCAACATCCATCGGATATCCTCTGCCGCTACCAGATGCCATGTCGGACGCATAACATGAGTCCGCAAAATCTCACCCTCGCGTAGCGCTTTCTCCACAGTCTGAATCGTTGCCGACTTCAAACGCATTCCTACTGCCCACTTTACCATGGAATAATTCTGCGCCTGTATGGCTCCCATCCAGGACACAAGTTCCTTCGGTTGAGAGAAAAGAGGACTTAACAACTGTTGGTTTAATAAACGTATATTCGATATTTTCATTTCAATTTATTACCTTTTTTATCAATATAAAACCAATGATTGCTTTGCCACATCCAATGCTCCCCATAATCATCCATTGCCTTCTTTGCCCCGGTATAGGTCACTTCGGCCTTCCCGTCTTTAAAAGGAAAAACGAAAGCAAACTGCGGTTGGATGACGACATTCCCCAATGTATCGGCAAACCCCATCAGCATTTCATCGTTTATGATACGAAAAAGCCCTTCCTCTACATAGTCCGGCCCATTATCAAAGCTAAAGGTATAAAAAAGTTTTTCTCCTTTATTGTTGATCGTTGTCCATCCGGGGGTATGAGGTTCCACTACAAAACCGATATGCCGTATGGTATCACTCCCTCCATAATGATATTTACCAAAAGGAATCACCGTATCACCTCGTTCATTCAAATAACAGACAGAAGAGCCTAATTCCGGAAATTCTGTTGACGTATAAGCGATAAGGATTGCATGATCCGACTGTTTCTGACCGTCCAAACATCCAGTCGTAAAAATACAAAACAATAAGGCATACAAGGATTTTATTTTCATGAGCTTATTATTAGTATACTGCAAATATAAAATTTCTTTCCAAACAAACCATTGTTAATAATAAAAAGAATAAGCCGGAAGAGATAGATACTACCTCAACTCCCTTACCAAGAGCCAAAACCAGTTGGAAGTCTCCGAATAAATCTCTACTTTTGTACTTCATAACAAAGAATATATTTAAATATGATGCTCTATAAACTCATCCCTCCCTCAACGGTAACAGCAGCTATCCAGTTGCCGGCTTCTAAAAGTATCAGTAATCGTGCATTAATCATCAATGCATTGGGTAAAGGAACGTATGCTCCTGAAAACCTGTCTGATTGTGACGATACACAGGTGATGATAAAGGCTCTCACCGAAGGGAAAGAGATGATTGATATCATGGCTGCGGGCACTGCTATGCGTTTTCTTACCGCCTATTTAAGTGTGACTCCGGGAGAACGGACCATCACAGGAACAGCACGTATGCAGCAACGTCCGATACAGATATTAGTCAATGCTCTTCGGGAGTTAGGAGCTGAAATAGAGTATACCCACAATGAAGGGTATCCTCCTCTATGTATCAAAGGGGCAGAGCTGAAAGGAAATGAAATAACACTGAAAGGAAATGTCAGTTCCCAATATATATCTGCTTTACTGATGATAGGTCCGGTACTCAAAGACGGTTTGACGTTGCATTTGAGCGGGGAGATTATTTCCCGTCCATATATTAATCTTACATTGCAACTGATGCAGGACTTTGGAGCCAAAGCCGCATGGACTTCTCCAAACTGTATTTCCGTTGCTCCACAACTCTATCAGAGCATTCCTTTCAAAGTGGAAAGTGACTGGAGCGCGGCTTCCTATTGGTATCAGATTGCTGCCTTGTCTCCCAAAGCAGAAATAGAGCTGTTAGGATTGTTCCGTAACAGCTATCAGGGTGATAGTCGGGGAGCAGAAGTTTTCTCACGCTTAGGCATAACTACCGAATTTACATCGCAGGGTGTGAAACTGAAAAAAACAGGTAAAGCGCCGGAAAGGCTGGAAGAGGATTTTGTCGATATTCCGGACTTGGCACAGACGTTTGTCGTTACTTGTGCCTTGCTGAATATTCCTTTCCGTTTCACAGGATTACAAAGTCTGAAAATAAAAGAGACTGATCGTATTGCCGCATTGCGCACAGAGCTTAAAAAGCTGGGATATGTTATTGAGGAAGAAAATGACAGCATATTAATGTGGAATGGCGAACGATGTGAACCGGAGGAAATTCCGGTGATTGACACCTACGAAGATCATCGGATGGCTATGGCATTTGCTCCGGCAGTTATCTGTCATTCTAATTTGCTTATTGCTGATCCGCAGGTCGTTACCAAATCATATCCCGGATATTGGGAGGATTTGAAGCAGGCCGGATTTCAGGTGATAAACGAAGGATAATCTCCGGACACTGTGGAAGATTTCAATAAATATACTTCCCATATCAACTACTCCCCTATTGTAGATTTCGTATTGCAACAGGGAAAGCAAACCTATTATAAAAAAGGAGAATACTTTTCCCGTCAAGGAGAAGTATGTAAAACAATGGGATTCGTCAGTTCAGGTTCTTTCCGGTACTGTTGTACTAACAGTGCAGGCGAAAACAGCATCGTAGGATATACTTTCGATCACTCTTTTGTTGGCAACTATCCGGCTTTCCAGCTACAGGATAAATCCAATGTAGATATACAGGCTTTATGTGACTGCTCGGTATACGTAATCAATTACCAGCAAATGACAGAATTCTACGATACCAACGACGCTCACCAAAAGTTGGGACGCCGCATTGCAGAAACTTTGTTATGGGAGGTCTACGACCGGATGATATCAATGTACAGCTTGACGCCGGAGGAACGCTATCTCGAAATTATCAACCGTTGTCCCGACTTACTGAAACTGATTACTTTAAAAGAACTGGCTTCTTACCTTTTAATCCGTCCCGAAACATTAAGCCGCATCCGAAGAAAAGTCGTACAAAAGTAAATTCTTGATTTCAGTCAAGAGTTTATTTATTCCCTACCCCTACTTTTGCGGACAAATAAAGTATACGGTATTTCATGAAAAAAATTATAATTATAGGTGCAACCTCCGGCATCGGCCGTGGATTGGCAGAAATTTATTCTCAAGAAGATTTCCTTATCGGCATTACCGGTCGTAGAGAAAATCTATTGAAAGAGGTATGCGCCCGTGACGAAGACAAACTATTCTATCAAGTGTGTGACATCACCGACACACAATCCACTATTTCATCCCTTGAGACACTCGTTCAAAAAATGGGTGGAATGGATATACTGATTATCTGTGCCGGTACCGGAGAACTAAACCCTAAACTATCCTACCAACTGGAAGAGCCCACTTTACTAACCAACGTGATAGGATTCACCAACATTGTAGACTGGGGATTCCGATATTTCGAACGGCAAAAAAGCGGGCATCTGGTTACTATCTCCTCCGTTGGAGGTACTCGGGGCAGTGGTATTGCCCCTGCCTACAATGCATCGAAAGCCTATCAAATCAATTATATGGAAGGGCTACGGCAGAAAGCGACCAAATCTCACCATCCTATTTATACGACCGATATTCGTCCCGGATTTGTAGACACTGCCATGGCAAAAGGAGAAGGATTGTTCTGGGTTACTCCTGTTGACAAGGCTGTGAGACAAATAAAAAAGGCTATTTCTAAAAAGAAAAAAGTAGCTTTCATCTCTAAAAGATGGAAATATGTGACTATTCTATTTCGTCTTTTGCCATCTGCTATTTATTGCCGGATGTAATGATAGATACTCCACAGCCAACACATATTTGTCTAAGTAAATCTTTTAAAAAGATATCTCCCCCAAGTGTTTAATACATATATTGGTATCTACCAAATTCTGGTTATGTATGTAAGACTGTACAGGAGTCATATTAATAATAGTAGCTAACTCACAAATAAACAGCTCTCTTACAATTAGAGGACACTTTTAAGATTCAGTAATCAATGATGAAAAAATAAGTTCTTTCAGAACTTATTACGTGCATAAAACGTTGGATTCAAAGCCTTAAATTCAAAAAAGGAGCTTTCTGTTAATCAATCTTTTCTACTTGTTTTCTACCTGTTCTATTTCTATTTCGTACCTGTTTGTGTTAGATGAAATAATGAGAATGGTGAAAATAAACAAATCATTTCACCTAAATATTAAGGTGAAATGCAACTTATCGTGTGATTGCAAAGAGAAAATGCACGAGAATTTGATATTATTTTCGAAAAAGAACGATATAAATTAAAATATATTATATATTTGTGCTGTTAATTCTAATTTTATAAACCATCCTAGTTCTGAAAGAACTTATTAAAAAGTAATTCTGGATTCTAGGAGAAACTTTAAATTCAATGCTATGTTTAAACAATTAAAGTCAGTCAGTATGTTGTTGTTTCTACTGATAATATCAGTAGAAACTGCTTATCCGGAGACTGTTAGCACCTTAAAAGTTTCCGTTGTACAACAGAGTAGTATTTGTAAAGGTGTAGTAAAAGATGCAGCAGGTGAAACCATCATCGGTGCATCCGTTGTAGTTAAAGGTACGACAAACGGCACAATCACCGGAATTAACGGCGATTTCTCTTTAAGTGATGTAAAAACCGGAGACATTATTGTAGTCTCTTTTGTTGGTTATCAGACTCAAGAAATTAAATTTGCAGGACAATCATTGAATGTCATCCTTAAAGACAATACACAAACGTTGGACGAAGTAGTTGTAGTTGCTTTCGGTACACAAAAGAAAGTGAATGTGACAGGAGCTGTATCTACCGTAGGAGCAAAAGAAATTTCGGCACGTCCCGTCAACTCTACCATAGAAGCTTTGCAAGGTATGGTTCCGGGTATGAATATCTCTACCGGCGATGGTGGTGGTTCTCTAGGTTCTGATAAAAAATTCAATATTCGTGGTGTCGGAACAATTGGCGCTGGCTCAAAAGTAGAGCCATTGGTACTCATTGACGGTATGGAGGGAGATATGAACGCTATCAATCCACAAGATATTGAGAATATTTCCGTACTAAAAGATGCAGCTGCTTCCTCCATTTATGGTTCTCGTGCACCAGGTGGAGTAATCCTAATTACGACCAAGAAAGGTAAATCGGGAAAAACAGTGGTTAACTATAATAACAACTTCCGTTTTGTATCACCCTTGAATATGCCGGAAATGGCAGATTCATACAATTTTGCTTTGGCAATTAATGATCAGTTAACCAATGGAGGACAAACTCCGATGTATAGCGCCGTCAAACTTCAACAAATTCAGGATTTCCAGGCAGGAAAAGGTACACAGTATATGTGGCCGACTGATGCAGGAAGATGGAACTCATTCGACGACCCGCAACGTAAGGATGTAATGCCGGCCGGCAACACAGACTGGCTAAAAACGTTATTCGGCAACAGTTTCACTCACGAACATTCATTGAGCGTAAACGGCGGTACAGATAAAATACAATATTATCTTTCAGCCAATTATCTCGATCAGGGTGGTCTGTTGAAGTTTGGTAATGACAACAAACAACGGTATGCTTTTACAGCAAAAATCAATGCCAACCTGACCAAGTGGTTAAAGATTAGTTACAGTATGCGCTTTAACCGTACGGATTATGAATCTCCTTCATTTGCCGGAGGTGACATCAAGAGTAATGTATTCTATTTCGATGTATGCCGTTACTGGCCTGTCATTCCGGTAGTAGATCCAAACGGATTCTATACTGTTGAATCCAAGATTTACCAATTAACAGAAGGAGGTCGATATAAATCACAAAACGACGTGACAGCGCATCAACTTGCTTTAATCATGGAACCCGTCAAAGACTGGAAAATCAACATCGAATTGAACTACCGTTCCAATTATAATTTCAACCATACCGATTATCAAACCGTTTATGGTTATGATGTAAGTAAAAATCCCTACATCATTGCTAATCAAACTTCCAGTGTAACAGAATATGCTTATAAGAGTAATTTCTTTAATCCGAATATCTTTATCGAATACAACAAATCATTAGAAAGCGGACACAACTTTAAAGTGATGCTGGGTTTTCAGAGCGAACTATTCAAACAACGTGACATTACCGCCTCCCAGGACGGCATCATGTCGGAAGTGGCTACCTTGAACACCACACAAACAAATGCACTAAACAGAGGAGGGTATGCCGAATGGGCAACAGCCGGTTTCTTCGGACGTGTAAATTACGACTATAAAGGACGTTATCTGGCAGAAATTAATATGCGGTACGACGGCACCTCACGTTTCCTCCGAGACAACCGCTGGAATTTGTTCCCATCATTCTCCTTAGGGTGGAACATTGCCCGTGAAGCATTCTTTGAAGATCTGACCGATTTAATCAGCACATTCAAGATTCGTGGTTCATGGGGTGAACTAGGCAACCAAAATACAGATAATTGGTATCCATTCTATCGAACAATCGATATTAACAAAGACCAATGGGGTAATTATGCATTAGGCAGTTGGCTGGTAAATGGCACAAAACCGAATATATCCAAAGAATCCGCTCTGGTATCTTCTTTGCTAACGTGGGAAAAGACACAAACATTAGATTTAGGTTTAGACTTATCTATGCTCAACAATCGTTTGAATGTAACATTCGACTACTTCCAACGTAAATCCAAGAACATGGTAGGTCCCGCCCCTGAACTACCCAACCTCTTAGGTATTGCAGTTCCAAAAGTAAACAACCTCGATATGACTTCTAAAGGTTGGGAAATACAAGTGAACTGGCGCGACCAGATACGTGACTTTAAGTATGGAGTTACCTTATCTTTGTCAGACAATCAAGTCGTTATTGATAAATATCCCAACCCGTCAAACACAATTTTAGATAAAGACAATAATAATACGTATTATGCAGGCGCTCATGTAGGTGATATATGGGGATTCCAAACTATCGGCATCGCAAAGACCGATCAAGAGATGAAAGATCATTTAGCCAGTATGCCCAATGGTGCACAAGATGTACTCGGTTCCGGATGGGGAGCAGGTGACATCATGTATGCAGATTTGAATGGTGATGGTCAGATCAGCAGAGGCAACAAAACGCTGACCGATCATGGTGATTTGAAGAAAATAGGCAACAGCACACCGCGTTATAACTTTGGTTTGAATCTGGATGCCGCCTGGAAAGGGGTCGACCTAAAATTATTCTTCCAGGGAACGATGAAACGCGATTATATGCCGGGAAGTGGTTCAACAATGTTTTGGGGAGCAGTAGGTTACTGGCAGACTAACTTCTTCAAACCTCATTTGGACTATTTCCGTGGAGAAGATACAACCAATCCGCTAGGAGCTAATTTGGGCGGATATTATCCGCGTCCTCTTGAGAGCGATAGAAACCGTCACCCACAGACCCGATATTTGCAAAATGCGGCTTACTGCCGTTTGAAAAATGTTACCATAGGTTATACATTACCGAAATCATTGACAGAAAAATTCTGCGTAAACAATCTGCGTTTCTTTGTTTCAGCAGAGAATCTATTTACTATCACCAGTCTGGCCGATACGTTTGACCCCGAAACTGTCGGCATCGGTAACTGGGACGGATGTACCTATCCACTATCCAAGACTATATCATTCGGTTTAAGTGCAACATTTTAAAAGATAAACGATTATGAAAAAACATATCAAACTTTTGACAATAGGGACATTGCTGTTGACCGGACTGACCGGTTGTAATGATTTTCTCGACAGGGAACCACTGGATAAAGTAATTCCTGAAAAATATTTTGCATCCGAGAGTGATCTGGCTGCATACACTATCAATGCTTACCCATTTGAAACAGTGACTGATGCGTATGGCATTAATTTCTTCGGCAAAGATAATGATACCGATAATCAAGCCAGTGATGGCTCACCAGCATTCTGGATACCCGGCCAAAAGAAAGTACCGTCAGGCGAAGGCGAATGGGACTGGAGCAAAATACGAGCTTGCAATTATTTCTTTGACAACACTTTGCCAAAATTCGAAGCAGGTATCATTACCGGCAATCAAGATAACGTGAAACATTACATCGGAGAAATGTATGTGATTCGGGCATATAATTATTATAAATTACTGGTTTCTTTGGGAGATTTACCTATCATCACTACTGCTTTGCCCGACATAGAAGAAACTTTGGTGGAATCCAGCAAGCGCCAACCACGTAATAAGGTGGCACGCTTCATTCTGGACGATTTGCAAAAAGCAACAGAATTATTGCTTGACAAAGGTCCCGGTGGAAAGAATCGCATCAGCAAAAACGTAGCCCACTTGCTACGTGCACGCGTTGCCCTCTTCGAAGCAACTTGGGAAAAGTATCACAAAGGAACCGCTTTCGTACCCGGTGGAAAAGGATGGCCGGGTAATCCCGCAGATATAAGCGGTTTTAATATTGATACAGAAGTAGCTTATTTTCTTGATGAAGCAATGAAATCATCAAAAGTAGTAGGCGACTATATCGTCGGAAAACTGGCAGATAATACCGATACCCCCGAAGGTATGAATACCAGTCTGGTTTCCATCAATCCTTATTACACCATGTTCTGCGATGAAAACATGGAAGGATATGATGAAATATTAATGTGGAAACAATTCAAGGAAGGATTAGTAACCAGTAATTTGCAAATGGAGCTGGAGCGCAATGGCGGTGGTTCCGGATGGACTCGTGGCATGATCAATTCTTTCCTGATGCGCAATGGTCTTCCTATCTATGCAGCTGGTTCCGGCTATGATTCCGAGTGGGAAAAAGAAGGAGTAAACTCTACTTTGCAGAATCGCGATTCCCGCATTGTTATCTTTACCAAAAAGCCGGGCGATGCCAACACCGAAAACGAAGGTGACGTGAATTATTACGGAAATGACGGAGCTCCCAGCTATTGCTCAATCCGCTTCATTTATGGTGATAAAGGAAGTTTGGCAACAACTGGATTTATCATCAAAAAAGGCAAGCACTATTCAAGCCACATGGCAAATGATCACAATGCAGGAACATCAGGTGGGATCGTTTTCCGTGCAGCAGAAGCGATGCTAATTTATATGGAAGCCTCATACGAGAAAAATGGTAGAATTGACGGAACAGCCGATGGATATTGGAAAGCTTTACGCCGACGCGCCAAAGTGGACGAAGACTATAATAAAACAATCGCTGCAACACAAATGAGTGAAGAGGCTAAAGGCGATTTCGGTGCTTATTCTCATGGACAATTAATAGATGCAACATTATATAATATCCGCCGTGAACGCCGCAACGAACTTTGTGCAGAAGCTTTGCGTTGGGAAGATTTGAAACGTTGGCGTGCATGCGACCAGTTGGTGTCCAAACCTTACCGTATAGAAGGTATGCTATACTGGGGAAGCAAATATGAAACACAACTGGCAGATTTATGCAAAGTAGACCCGGCAGAAGGTAATATGTCCTCGCCAGATTTAAGCAAATATATTCTTCCTTACGAAAAAATCACGAAGAATAATCTGATTGCCGGGCAGAATGGTTTCCTCTTCACACCGGCTCATTATCTGGATCCGATAGGTATGGCTGTATTTCGTCAGACAGCCTCGGATAAGAACGACTTTACAAGTTCAGTCGTTTATCAGAATCCGGGCTGGAAAATTGAAGGCGATACCGGCGCACAGCCTGTAGAATAATAAAAAGATAAAAGAACAAGCTCATTGAATTTACAAATATATCGACCTTACTATTATATACCTGTTATCTTTTTATTTTTTCAGCTTCATTGTCTCACTTTAGATTAGGTAGAACTGCGGTCAATCGAATCCTAAGTAAGGCAATGAAGTTTTACATTAGGATGGCTCCCTGCCCCTTCACCGGATATACGAAATCATCCTTTGTGATTTCTAGGCTCTTCCAACAGAGATAATCCGCATAAATTCACTACATTTGTACTTAATTGTTTGTCAACCGTGCCAATTGAATATTACAATTACCACACTAGCCGATTGATAATATCTAACTTGAAACGAAGGTGCATATGAATACTGATTTCGTAAACTTAACAGCAGAAAATCTTTCCAATGAGCATTTATGCTGCATTATCCGCAGCAGGAAATCTCATCCGGGCATTGAAGCAAAACGACAATGGCTTTCCGACCGGCTGAAGGAAGGCCATGTTTTTAGAAAGTTAAATGCAAAAGCTACGGTCTTTATTGAATATGCTCCTCTTGAAAAAGCCTGGATTCCGATAATGGGAGACAACTACTATTACCTCTATTGTTTGTGGGTTTTAGGTAATCCCAGAGGAAATGGATATGGAAGTTCGTTGATGGAGTACTGTATAACTGATGCTAAAGAAAAAGGTAAATCCGGCATTTGTATGCTTGGAGCAAGAAAACAGAAGAATTGGCTTTCAGACCAATCATTTGCAAAGAAGTTCGGCTTTGAGGTGGTTGACACTACCGATAATGGATATGAATTGCTTGCCCTTTCTTTTGATGGGACAACCCCGAAATTCACTCCAAATGCTAAAAGGCTAAAAATAGAAAGCGAAGAACTGACTGTTTATTATGATATGCAATGCCCTTATATCTATCAATACATTGAGATGATTAAACAGTATTGCGAAACAAATAATGTTCCTGTTTCTTTCATTCAAGTGGACACATTAGAAAAAGCAAAGCAATTGCCTTGTGTTTTCAACAACTTCGCCCTGTTTTATAAAGGAGTTTTTGAAACTGTGAATCTGCCAAATATCGACTACTTGAAAAGAATACTCAAAAAATAAGAAGTACAATCCTGACACATTTTCCCGTTCATTATCAGGATTGTATTTTATCTGTTTCCTTAAAATGACTTCTCATTCGCCATCTTCCACATATTGAGAAAAGATGCTTTGGTAATTTCCACTATTTTATCCCAATTCAATCGATCTGCATGATCGGAAGGCTGGTGATAGTCAGGATGCCCGTCGGTATGATACCAGATGATCGGAATATTGACTTTGGCAAACGAACCGTTATCACTTCCTCCTATCGGATGATCCCAGGCGCGATAATCCGGTTCCAACTGTAAGCCGTGTTTTTTGATATCCTCTTTCAGCCAATCACCAAAAGCCGGATGAGCAGCTGTATAGAAATAGACAACATGTTTAGGCTGTTGAGGTTTGTTATTACGTCCAATCATGTCAAAGTTCAGATACCCTTTTATTTGAGACAAGAAAGGACAAGTTTGTACAAAATATTTAGAGCCTAGCAATCCTTTTTCTTCTCCATCCCAAAAGGCAAAGATTACATTCCTTTCGGGTTGTTGTCCACTGGCAAGAAAGGCTCTCGCTATCTGCAACACTGCCGATACACCGGAAGCATTATCATCAGCACCATTGTATATTTGATCGCCGTCGAGTGCAGGATCGATGCCTAAATGATCGAAATGAGCCCCTACAATCACATATTCTTTCGTGTTTTTACCAGGAATCATTCCCAATACATTCCTCATAGAGAGCTTCTGATGGACTTCCTGTTTCAGTTTAGCTATGGAATCAGGATGTACTTCCAGGCGCCCTTTTTTCTGGCGTTCTTTGCGATAAGCATCAAAAGGCTGGAAATAACTGTCAGCCAAAGGTGGGATTCCCATCCATTGCAATAAAGAGGCAATATACTCCGAGGTCACACGTGAACCGTGAAAACCTGCCTCACGACCTTGCAACTCATCGCCTGCCAAAAAGTTGATAGTAGCCTCGGCGGAGGAACGATTGATCGTATTTAACCCTCTCTCAATAGAAGATTGGGCAAAAGTAATGTTTCCAACAAACAGGAATGCTAATAGTAAATAATTTCTCTTCATTATACTTCAAATATCTTAAGTCGTTTTTCATTTATTGATAAGGCAAAGTTCAATTCACCCGCCAATGTTTATTCTGTAATATAGTCTCATCACAATCTGCCGCTCCCGGATTATTCTTGTACATAATCACACATTTATCATAATAAGCGGGATACCCTGTAACATCTGGCAAAGTATTAAAGATATTATTAAGTTGATCTTTATCCAATTTGTTATATCGGCAATCAAGTTTTCTCAAATTATTATTCATTGGGATAGACAAACTCTTTAATTGATTATTATAACAATCCAAATACCACAGTTTTTTATTACCAGATGTATCAAGGTCTGTCAATTTGTTAGAGCTACAATATAATTCAGTCAATGACATTAACTTGTTCAAAAAGTCCAGTTTCCGAAATACACATCCTTCAATATGCAATACACTAATCATATTATCATCATCTATTTCCAAAGCCGACAACTGCGGTGTACCGGTTAACTCTACCGTATGTAATGCTGGTAACTTTTTCAATGAAAGTGAAGTTATTCCATTATCTATACAATACAACGAGGTCAAAAATTCACAATGCCCCAATTTTATGGAAGTCAATTTCGGATTAGTGTATACCTGTACCGTTTTCAGATTCAGACACTCATCAAAATGTAATTCTTCCAAACCCTCCCAATTTCCAATATTCATATATTCCAAATTAGGGCAGGAAGCATTCAAATCTAAGAAACTGCTTTCTTTTATACTATTTAATTCAATCCTCTTCATCCTGGGAAAATCCCCCAAATGCATATTACTTACCGGCATCAACACACCACTAACACTGAAAGCTGTCAATTCCTCTGCCCAAACCCTTACCGTGAAACTCCTTGAAGGCTTATATCTGTATTGAATCGAAGCATTATCGGGATGTTCGATTTTTTGTAATCGTCCATCACCCCATTCGATAGCAATTCGTCCACCACCTGCATTCATTTCTATCACCTTCCATTCACCGCTAGCATCTACCGTGAATTGAATAGTATTTGCATCTGTCAATTCAGGAATCTCGAAGTCGTCCCCAAACACACTTTTGTCTTCACTGGAACAGGAAGAGAATCCTAATAACAAGCATACTCCTATCAAGCTAAATAACAGTTTCTTTTGTTTCATCATGTATGAACTTTAGGTTAGTAAGATACAAAAGTAAGAAAAGAAATAGATAGCCTAACATGATAGAATGCAAATTTATAAGTAACTTTGCACAAATTTGATTTGTAACTGTTATATTGTCATGTGGATACTTATTATAAGTCTGGTACTGCTGGGGATTATCGCGCTGATAGCCGGAATCATCCGCAACAAAAGACTACAAAAGAAAATAGAGAAAGGCGAACTGGACCGTATGCCGGAAGTGAAGGAAGTAGATGTGGAATGCTGCGGCCAACATGAAGTATGCGAACGGGATAGTTTGTTGGCTGCTGTCAGTAAAAAGATAGAATATTACGATGATGAAGAGCTGGACCAGTTCATTGGCAGACCTGGAAATGCATATACGGAAGAAGAGACAGATATGTTTCGGGATGTACTGTATACAACATTGGATGTAGAAGTGGCCGGATGGGTGCGTAGTCTTCAACTCCGTGGCATCGAACTGCCGGATGATCTCAAAGACGAGGTCTTTCTAATTATCGGAGAAAGAAGAAACGGAGAAAGTTGAGAGGTAATAGGTAATAGGTGATAAATGATAGGTGAGAGATGATGGCCTGTTGTTATCATCTAATCACGGTCTTTAATTTTTAATCTTTAATTTTTAATTTACTTGGATTTACTACAATATACATTCTTTCAACACGCCTTGTTGGGTAGTCTGCTGGCAAGCATTGCCTGTGGGATTATCGGTACCTACATCGTTACCCGCCGCCTGGTATTTATCAGTGGAGGAATCACTCATGCTTCTTTCGGAGGAATCGGGTTAGGATTGTTTGCCGGCATTTCCCCGATACTCTCGGCAGCTGTATTCTCGGTTTTATCAGCCTTCGGTGTGGAGTGGCTCAGCAGACGGAAAGATATGCGCGAGGACTCTGCCATTGCAGTATTCTGGACATTGGGAATGGCACTCGGAATCATGTTCAGCTTTTTGTCACCCGGATTTGCACCAGACTTATCAGCTTATCTTTTCGGGAATATCCTGACCATCAATCAAATTGACTTATGGATGCTCGGCATATTGGCACTCATACTGACCGGATTCTTTTATCTGTTTATCCGTCCTATTGTATATATTGCCTTTGACCGTGAATTTGCACGTTCGCAGAAGATTCCGGTAGAGATATTCGAATACGTGTTGATGATGTTCATCGCATTGACTATTGTAGCCTGCCTGCGGATGGTAGGTATTGTGTTAGCCATATCTCTTCTCACCATTCCACAAATGACGGCCAACCTCTTCACTTATAGTTTCAAGAAAATCATCTGGTTGTCCATCGGTATCGGTTTCTTGGGATGCTTGGGCGGATTATTTATTTCTTATCATTGGAAAGTCCCCTCGGGAGCTTCCATCATATTCTTCTCTATCCTGATTTATGCTGTCTGCAAAATCGGAAAGAGTTGTTGCAGGAAAAAGTCATCATAATAGATATAGTATATGGAAATCAAAATTCAATCACTGGAAAGGATCCATGAAGCAGCCCGGGAATTCATCGCTGCTATGGGCGACAACACTGTATTTGCTTTATACGGAAAGATGGGTGCCGGTAAAACCACATTTGTGAAAGCACTCTGCGAAGAATTGGGTGTAGCGGATGTTATCAGTTCTCCTACTTTTGCTATTGTCAACGAATACCGTTCGGACGAAACCGGGGAGTTAATCTATCACTTCGATTTTTACCGCATCAAGAAACTAAGTGAAGTGTACGACATGGGATACGAAGACTATTTCTACAGTGGTGCTCTCTGCTTTATCGAATGGCCGGAACTGGTGGAGGAATTACTACCGGGTGACGCCGTAAAAGTAACAATTGAAGAATTGGAAGACGGAAGTAGAGTGATTAAACTATGACCGGGCAATATATCGTACAAGGAATCTTTGCGCTGGCAGGAACTGTCTCCCTGCTGGCGTCATTGCTTAACTGGGACTGGTTCTTCACAACACGTAATGCGCAAACCATTGTCAGAAACGTAGGACGCAACCGGGCACGACTCTTCTATGGGATATTAGGGATTATCATTATCGGCATGGCTATATTCTTTTTTGTGGAAACACGAAAAGCCATAGGATTATAAGTTCTATGGAATAATAAAGAAGAATAAAAAGTCTGACTATTATTGATATTCATATTACAATAGTTGCCGTGACTTCATCTCCAGATACTTATTAATCACATCAATTGAAAGGTTATCCGGTGTGGTTAATAAGGAATAGATTCCATGTTGTTTCAAAGTAGATACAATCAGCCGCTTTTCGTAAGCAAACTTTTCTGCGATCACGTGACGATAGTAACTTTCCGTATCTTTTGCGGGTTGAGCTATATATTCTTTCAGATCGACATCTTCGAAAAAGACTACAAGCAAGCGATGCTGGCGGTTTAATTGTTTCAGATAAGATAATTGACGGTTCATACCTCCTATACTCGAAAAGTTTGTGTATAGTACTAACAAGCTACGTTTGCTGACATGCTTGTTCAAATGGACACAAAGAGCCGAGAAATCCGTCTCTCCGAAAGTGGTCTGCTGACTATAAAGATTCTCTAGCAAGGTTTGCATATATCCCGGTTGCTTAGAAGCAGGAACAAAAGAATCGAAATGCTCATCAAAGGTCACTAAGCCGGCTTTATCTTCTTTCCGCATGGCAACATACGATAATACCAGCGAAGCATTAATCGCATAATCCAACAGAGTCATCCCTCGGAAGGCTTGCTGCATCACTCGACCTTTATCTATCACATTATAAATCTGTTGGGAACGTTCGTCCTGATATACATTCACCATAAGTCCATGTCGGCGGGCGCTTGCTTTCCAATTAATCGTGCGGTAATCATCACCTTTTACATACTCTTTGATCTGCTCAAACTCCGTATGATGTCCTACCCGGCGAATACGCTTTATTCCCAATTCAGTCAGATTATCACTTATTGCCAACAATTCATATTGATGGAGCATCAAATAGGACGGGTACACTTTAATATCCAGAGGTTCCGCACAAGTATAACGTCGGGATATAAAGCCGATTTTTCCGGTCACAAAAACTCTGATATGACCGAAAGAGTAAACACCACGATGAGTAGGGCGAAGATGATAGGTAACTGTTTTTCCCTCGTTTGCTCCAAGCTTCACCTGAAAGTCAACATCACGTTTCTGAAAGATAAAAGGAATCTCATCTATGATCTCTAAAGATACAGGATGCGAATAACTACTTTCCACCCGAATACTCACTTCATTTTCGTCACCATTGGAGAAGCGGTCGGCACACTGACGGAAAGCGCGGATTCCACGAATGCGATAAAGAGAATATGCATCTGCCAGTACCACCAGAAGCAGGACAAAAAGAGTCCACTGCCCGATGACAAAGAACGGAGCAAAGACGTATCCGCTACCCAATAACAGGATAACTACGACAAGGGCAATATAGAAACGACGAGTTAAAAACAACTGATTAACTGATTAATTAGAAATTAAAGATTAAAGACTGTGGTTAGATTGTAGCAATAAACTATCAACTATCATTTATCAACTATCAACTATTTCGGAACTTCCACTTTATCAATCAAACGTTGTGTCACTTTCACCGGAGAATAACCTTCCATTTCAGCTTCCGCAGTCAGGATCAGGCGGTGCTGAAGTACATAGGGAGCTACAAACTTAATATCTTCCGGTGTCACAAAATCACGTCCCTGCAAAAGGGCATAAGCTTTCGACGATTGCAGCATAGCTACAGATGCACGTGGAGAGGCTCCCAAATATACGGCTTTACTGGTACGGGTCTGCTGCACAATCAATGCGATGTATTGAAGCAACGTTCGATCTACAAACACCTGATTCATGAAAGCACGGAGCGACAGCACTTCTTCTTTGGTAATGGCGGGAGTGATATCATCCAACTTCACCAATGCAGCATTAGTATGATGACGTTCCAGAATGTTCACTTCTTCCTCTAATGAGGGATAATCCATTGTTATCTTCATCAGGA
Organism: Bacteroides sp. L008; assembly: GCF_040812255.1. Lineage (NCBI taxonomy): Bacteria > Pseudomonadati > Bacteroidota > Bacteroidia > Bacteroidales > Bacteroidaceae > Bacteroides > Bacteroides sp. L008. The sequence goes on from NZ_JBFNXO010000001.1 coordinate 2,999,295, forward strand.
AACGGTCGAGCTGTGCTTCGGGAAGTTTGTATGTTCCTTCCTGCTCTACCGGATTCTGGGTAGCCAGAATCGTATAAAGATCTCCCATCCGATGAGTAGTTCCGTCAATACTGATCTGACGTTCTTCCATTACCTCAAACAAGGCGGCCTGTGTCTTGGCAGGAGCACGGTTGATTTCATCCACCAATACAATATCTGCAAAAATCGGTCCCTGATGAAAATCAAAGCCATTGGTCTTCATATTAAACACAGTCGTACCTAACACATCACTCGGCATTAAGTCCGGAGTAAACTGGATACGACTGAAATCGGCATCAATCAGACGGGCAGTCAAACGAGCCAACAGTGTCTTAGCAACACCCGGAACACCTTCTATCAATACGTGTCCATTCGCCAGAATAGCCGTCAGTACCAAATCGACAGTCTGCTCCTGTCCTACTATGACGCAAGCAATCCGGTCTTTCAACTCTTGTATCTTCTCGGAAAAGAGAGTTAAATCTACTCGCTGTTCTGTATTCTCTTCCATAAATTTCTTCTTTAGATATGATTGATTATTTCATTCATTTTATCAATATACACTTTCATCTGATCCGCATCAATCGTACGTCCTCCGTAAATCACCGGACGTACTTCGCGGATCAGTTCCGCAATCTCTTGTATATCCATTCCTGTTTTCCGGGCAATTCTGTTGAAAGAGCGTTCATCATCTTCCACTTCTTCAATATCTACCTGAATCTCCCTCCGAAGTTCTTCGGCCAAATAGGAAAACTTCTTTCGGACCAGATCCGCATGATCTTTCTTTTGAAAGTAAAGTGTACCTATCAGTTCGGTAAATTCAAGAGATTTATTGGCCGGTTCCTGAATAACAGGGATAGCCCGTTGCCGTCTCTTCGCAGTAAATATCATGAAGAGTATGATGGTAATCATTGTCAGATATAACGCCCAACGAAGCGGCTGGTGTGCCAAAAGATAGCGGAAAGGCGATTGCTGCACCTGTGCCGTCTCCTTCATGTATCCCTCTGTACGAACTATGGGCAGTTTTCCCATCTGTGACAACAGACGGAAAATATAGGTTGCATTCTTGCCATCCAATATACCGTAATTGGTGAAAATCAACGGAGTGGAAACTAAAATGACCTCTCCTTTACCCCACTGACGGGACATCGCTACAGGCATATAAGTAACACTATCCGTGACCAGTGAGTCCGCCTCGGTTTCGTATTTAAATTCATTCGACTCAAGGACTTTTTGTGCCAGCACCCTTTCAGGAAGCGAATCTCCCCAAAAATAAGAAGAGCACAACTGGGGATAAAAATAAAAGGTCTGACGGGGATAAACCGCCGAATCTCCCACCCAACACAGACTGTCTTTTAATAAGAATGAAGTTGCATATTTCTTCAAAGCCATCGGACTGAAATAAGAATAATAAGACCTGAAACTCAAAGTATCTTCCAGATATCTGCCAAACAAGGTACTCACCAGCATGATCTTATCTCCGCGTTCCGCCATTTTCAACAGAGCGTTTACATCAACATCCGACAATCTCAAATTATCAGAGATTACCAATACCCCTCTGCGCTGCGTCGTATCTTCCTGCTCCAACTGATAGAGACTTTTTTTCGAAAAGGTGTAGCCCTGTGGCAAAGAAAAAGACAACAGACTATCGAATATCGCGCATCCGAAAGGTTGCTCATCATAATGTCCGAAAGTGGGCTTCCATACAAAGTTCTTCGGCAAATGATATTCTATTGCAAACATGATAAATAGAAAGGCGGCAATAAAGATAATGAACCAGCGGCTTCCTTTCATGAGACGCCTCCTTTCTTTATTTCTCCCTGTAGAGACTGCATGGTCAGGAAGAGTTCTTCCGTCGCCTCAAAGTTACCATAACGCACCCGCAAGAAATGATTGGTCAGTTGCCGGAATGCCGGCATCCGTACTTCATTAATATATTGGGTAGGTGTTTTATAAAGTTGCCAGTCAATACGTTCTGCGTCACTAAGTTGTTTCAAAGTTTGCAAATAAAGCAAACGTACCGCTTCCCGGTAATCCTGACGGGAAAGTGCCTCTGCAATACCTCCCGGAAAATCCACACCGTAAATTGTATCCTCTTCAATCGTATAAGGCAATGCATTCTTACGAGAGACCATAAACAATTCGGGACGTTTCCGATAGAGAAACCAAACAATCAACAGCAAAATAAAAATCGCAATACATATCAGGATAAGCCCTGAATACTCTTCAGCAAAACGACTGCCAAATATTTTACGCATCAATTCCCCAAACTGCCTGCTGATCCACTCAAAGACATTCATCTCCGGAGTAATCAATTCACGGTTATAGTTGTATGCCGGATCAGACTGCCAAAGGGCAATCTGCACCGTATCACAGACTAATGTATCAGCCGGGGAAGTGAGATTCATTTAGTTGAGGTCTGTTTTAGAGTTTGTCAAAATTATCAATATCACTTTCTACCGTTATGCTATCTACCACTTCCGATGCATGACCGTACTGATAAACCAAGCCGACGATACTGAATATAGCCGACAAGTAAGAACCATACAACATCAGGATAGAGAACAAATATTGTGCGAAGTTCAGTCCGACTGATGAAGAAGTTGCCCCCCCATCACTCATCGTAAAGATCATTTTGACAATATAGATCACATACCAGGGTATAGAAACGATTCCTTGCAATACGCTGGCAATAAGCCCCATCACCAGTAATATCAGAAAGACTCCGCCCCACGTAGCAAATCCTAGCCGGAATGTTTTCGCAAATGCCTCGCCCAACGAAATGTCTTCAAACAAGTAGATGGGAGCCATTAATGCCAAAGGTACCATAAATGCGAATAAAAGCGGGATGGTCAGAATGAGCGTGAAAGGTGTTAACACAGCCAATAGAACAACAAGGATCACCGCAAAGAAGAACAAGAAACCACAAGCAATTCCCATCAGGAACAGCCTCTTGACATTACGGAGCAGCAACGATTTTATATCGCTAAATACAATTCCATTCAGGCGTTCTTCCCGTTCATTGTACAATCGTACCATCGCATAAATCAGGGAAGTCAGCAGCAAACCTCCCAAGCATGAGAAGAAGATCACTCCTGCATAATTCAATGCAAATGAGGGTCCCAGAGCAGCCAATGGATTCTCACCTATTCCTCCTGAAGTCTGCATAGCAGTAAGATCTGTCATACTTCCCATTAAACCACTAAAGTTAGCAGCCTGAATGATGCATATAGGAAGTATCAGATAAGTTGAATACTTAAACAATTGTTTCCAATTCTCTTTTATAAAATCAAAAGAAGCGTTCAACTTCTCACCGAAAGGACGTTTCACATACATCGCAATCTTAGGTTTCTGTGATTCCATGTTTTTTTCTATTTGGTAAATAAATATAGTAGAATATAATAAATGCCAGAGAAGTGAGTATCACACCAAGCCTCAACATATCGGGAAGTTCTGTGTGACGGGTAATAAAACCTTCTATAAAGCCTGCCATAATGAATACCGGGACAGTGCCAATCACTATTTTCAAGCCTCGCTTCGCCCCTCTTCTGAAAGATTCCAGTCGGGAATAGGTGCTGGGAAACAGCCAGCCGTTGCCTAAAGCTAATCCGGCAGCACCGGCCACAATAATCGCCCAAATCTCAAGCGTTCCGTGCAGCCAGATGGCAAGACTGGATTCCCACAACAAATCGTGTTGATAAAAGAAAGTTTGAAAAGCTCCTACCATGATGCCATTGGAAAGAAGCATATATCCTGTGCCGAAACTAGTCAGCAATCCCATGGCAAAACAGTTGAAAGATACCATCACGTTATTAAGCGTAATGCCTAGAAACATCGGTACTTCAGAAGAACCGTTATACACGGCCATGGGCTCACCATTGGCTATATTATCAAGTGTCATATCTACATAACCGTTTCCTAATATCAGCCGGACAAAATCCGGATCATTCGCTGCTGATAATACACCGATTAATGCGCTGGCTACAAAAATCAGAAAGGAGGTCAGTAATTCGCGGCGTGCATCGTGCATGGTTCGTGGCACTTCCTGTGTCCAGAAGGTAATAATGCGTGTCCACTTCTCGCGTTTATTCCGGTAAATCTCGTTATGTAATGCCGAAGCCAGATTATTCAGATAAATAGTAATACGGGAAGTCGGGAAATGTGTTTGAGCAAATGCCAAGTCAGCTGTCAAGTCCGTATATGCATCGGCTAGTTGATCGGGAGACAGACTCGCCGCCCGCTCCACAACCTTCTCTGTCTCCTTCCATTTTTCAATGTTCCGACGAATAAACGTTACTTCTTTCATGCTTTTCAATAGATTTCAGATAAGTTTTGTCCGAAACCGGAAGCAAAAATAAGAGAATTATGATATATTTGCAACGGAATCCTAAAAATGTTTAACCTGAAATGGCAGAATCTACGATAATAACCGGACAATTCGTTCGTATCAGCCAAACGCCAGCCAGTATCGGCGAACGACTGATGGCTTTAATCATCGATTATTTTCTGATCGGGCTTTACATCTTGTCCACTGCCACTCTCTTATCCGAATTAAGTTTACCGTCAGGATTCAGTTTATTCTTTTTCCTATGTATCGTTTATTTGCCGATTCTCGGTTATTCTTTTCTTTGCGAAATGTTCAATCACGGACAGAGTTTCGGGAAGAAACTTATCAATATCCGTGTTGTAAAAGTGGACGGTTCCACTCCCAGTATAGGCTCTTATCTGTTAAGATGGATTCTTTTCCCCATTGATGGTCCCATCACAAGCGGGCTGGGGCTTCTGGTCGTTTTATTGAATAAAAACAATCAACGGTTAGGGGATCTTGCTGCCGGTACGATGGTGATTAAAGAGAAAAACTACCGTAAGATACATGTCAGCCTGGATGAATTCGATTATCTTACCCAGAATTATAATCCGGTATATCCGCAATCGGCTGATTTATCACTCGAACAAGTGAATGTAATTACCCGAACACTGGAATCCAGCGAGAAAGACCGGGCAAGACGTATCATGGCACTTGCTAAGAAAGTACAGGAACTGCTTTCCATTACTCCTCGTGACGGTAATCAGGAAAAATTTCTTCAGACTATACTTCGCGATTATCAGTATTATGCATTGGAGGAAATATAACCAGAATACGCCGTTTCAAACTATTCAGGCGAGGGATTATTCTCACCACAGTGAGAATTAATTCTCATTGCAATGAGTATTTTTTCTCATCGTAGTGAGAACTTTTTCTCATAGGCATAAGAATGTTTGAGAAAAACACCACACAAAAAAGGGGTATACTCACAGAGCACACCCCTTATCTTAATTTTATCTACAATGAGACCGGACGTCGTTTAGTCCACTTGTCCCAGAGAGTTTCCGTATTCCATCTCTCCCTGAACCACAAAAAGGACTTCTTCAGGATCATATTCTCCTACTTCATCCTTTTTGGCTTCTTTTACAATGTAAGCCACAACCTCTTCCAAATCGATGTTGACATAACCATCTTCATCAGGCTGAGCGTCGAGAATGCCACTTTCAGAGTAATACTCGTCGATTAAATCGAGAAAATAATACAATTCGTCGTCCGAGAACTTTTCCTTCAGTTCTTGAGGCAGATAGTTTTTGATAAACTCGATGGTCTTTTCGTCATCGGCATCTGCTAATAAAAAATCGTCTTCCAGTCCCATGGTAATTTAAGTATTAAGTAATAGGTATTAAGTATTATCGACTATAAAAGCTTCTTTACTTTTTCCGCAAATACCGGTTTAGCAACTGCACCTACCTGCTTGTCTACTATTTCACCGTTCTTGAAAAACAATACAGTAGGAATATTACGGATACCATATTCGGCAGCCATATCGCCATTTTCATCTACATCGCATTTACCGATGATTACTTGTCCTTCAAACTCCGCAGCCAATTCTTCAATGATAGGAGCCACCATCTTGCAAGGGCCACACCAAGGAGCCCAAAAATCTACAACAACCGGTTTTCCTTCTGCAAGAACCTCTTTATAGTTGCTGTCTGTAATTTCTAAAGCCATTTTTTTAAGTATTAATTATTAAATGTTATTTTGTTAGCTTATTCTCGCCACAAATATAATCAATTTATATGAAATCCCAGTTCGGGACGTTCCTTTAAATATGTTATTAAATCCCGGCCTACTGAAAGCCTAACCGGACGGGAAATCAAATCAACCGACATATGAGTTACATCAGCATCATCTGTCACCTTGAAGTATAGTTCCGTATTTCCCGGATGTTCCTTTGTCAGAGTAGCGAGTTCAGTGACCAAAGCCGAGTTCAAGACAGACAGGGGAATGATAATCGTGATCTTCTGCACCAGTTCTTCTTTCACGTCGGGAAGAAGTTCCATAGAGGTGATTTTCACTTCCAGCTCATCTTGCCGCCATTGCTTGGCCTGACAGCGGGCCTTAATATACAAGAACGTTCCTTCATTAAGATATCCCTGGTAAGTCACCCAGTCATTTCCCCAGAATGGTATCTCGGTAGAACCTGAATAATCTTCGATCTTGGCGATACCATACGGATTTCCGTTCTTGCTGACTCCACGACGAACACTGGTCACAATCCCTCCCATCGTTATTTCACGACCGACAAGTGCGGCTTTATCTTCCAAATCCGCCATACGTGTATTGCAAACATGTTCTAATACGATAGAGAATTCATCCAACGGATGAGCGGAAAGATAGATACCAACCAAATCACGTTCACGGTTCAGACGGTCAAGATCACTCCAACGTTCTACCCCTTGAGGTATTTCAGGAGTTGCAACATCAATAACATTTTCGCCGCCGAACAGGGAATTGACGGCAGCCGCCTTATCTGCCTGATAACGGTTACCATAACGCATCAATGTTTCCAGGAACACTTCCCCCTTAGAGTTTACAGCAAAATATTGTTCCCGTTTCAGTTCCGGGAAACTATCAAATCCTCCGGCTAATGCCAGACATTCCATATTTTTCTTGTTGCAGGCATTGAGGTTGACACGTTGTACAAAATCAAAGATTCCAAGGAAAGGACCATTCAGCCTGCGTTCTTCCATAATACTTTGCACGGCAGCTTCACCTACACCTTTGACAGCTCCAAGTCCAAAACGAATATCGCCATCATGGTTTACGGTAAACTTCAGGTTACTTTCATTCACATCCGGCCCCAGTGTCTGAATACCCATTGCTTTACATTCGTCCATCAGTTTCGTGATATCGGTAATGTTAGACAAACTTCGACTCATCACAGCCGCCATGTATTCAGAAGGATAATTCGCTTTCAGATAAGCTGTCTGGTAAGCTACCCACGAATAGCACGTAGCATGCGACTTGTTGAAAGCATAAGACGCAAACTTTTCCCAGTCTGTCCAAATCTTCTCAAGCACTTTCGGGTCATGTCCGTTCTTTCTTCCGCCTTCAATAAATTTAGGTTTCATGTGATCCAGCTTGTCACGCAACTTCTTACCCATCGCTTTACGAAGCGCATCAGACTCACCACGGGTAAAATCGGCCAATAAGCGCGACAAAAGCATCACCTGTTCTTGATAGACCGTAATCCCATACGTATCCTTCAAGTATTTCTCCATTACCGGAATATCATACTCAATCGGTTTGCGGCCATGTTTACGATCAATAAAATCAGGTATATAATCCATCGGTCCCGGACGATAGAGGGCATTCATGGCAATCAAATCTTCGAATGTAGAAGGCTGCAATTCACGCAAATACTTCTGCATACCGGCAGATTCAAACTGGAATGTACCAATTGTACGTCCGTCACTATATAATTTATAAGTAGCCGGATCAGAGATATCGATCGCATCGACATCCACCTCAATATTACGACTTAAACGGATATTTTCAACGGCCTCTTTAATGATAGACAAGGTTTTCAGACCGAGGAAGTCCATCTTAATCAATCCGGTATCTTCAATGACCGAACCTTCATATTGAGTGACAAGCATCTTTTCACCTGTTTCCTTATCATCAGCAGTGCTGACAGGTACCCAGTCGGTGATATCGTCACGACAGATAATCGTACCGCAGGCATGCACACCCGTACCACGTACGTTGCCTTCGAGCATTTTGGCATACTTGATCGTATCCCGCAACAGTGGATCAGATGACGCTTCTGCTGCTTGCAATTCGGGAACATAAGCAATGGCATTCGGCAAATTCAGTTTCTTGTCAGGAATCTTGTCAGGAACCAATTTACACAAACGGTCTGATTCCGACAAAGGCAACTTTTGCACACGTGCAACATCCTTGATAGCCATCTTTGTCGCCATGGTACCATACGTAATAATATGCGCCACCTTTTCCTGACCATATTTATTCGTCACCCAACGAAGCACCTCACCACGACCGTCATCATCAAAGTCCACATCGATATCAGGCAAGGAAATACGGTCCGGATTCAAGAAACGCTCAAACAGCAAATCATATTGGATAGGATCTATCTTCGTAATACCCAGACAATAAGCCACCGCCGAACCGGCAGCCGAGCCACGTCCCGGACCAACCGATACACCCAGTTCCTTACGTGCGGCATTGATAAAGTCCTGTACAATCAAGAAGTAACCGGGGAAACCCATTGTTTTCATGATGTACAACTCAAAATTCATTCGTTCTTCGACTTCTTCCGTCAGAGGTTCGCCATAAATTCTCTTAGCTCCGTCAAAAGCTAGTTTTGCCAGATAGTCTCCTTCAAGTTTAATACGATAGAGTTTATCATAGCCACCCAAACGTTTGATTTTCGCTTTCGCATCCTCTTCACTCAATACCACATTGCCATGTTCATCCTGAGTAAACTCGTCGAACAAGTCTTTTTCTGTAAACTTCGCCCGATAGCCTTCCTCCGTTCCGAAATCTTCCGGAATAGCAAAAGTAGGCATGATAGGTGCATGATCGATAGAGTAATATTCTACCTTGTCAAGAATCTCCAATGTATTGCTCAATGCTTCGGGCACGTCAGCGAAGAGTTCATTCATCTCTTCGCGTGTTTTCATCCATTCCTGTTTGGTATAAAGCATACGGGTAGGATCATCCAAATCCTTACCGGTACTCAAACAGATCAAACGGTCGTGCGCTTCCGCATTCTCTTCATCTACAAAGTGAACGTCATTCGTACAAATCAGTTTGATATTGAATTTCTTAGCATACTCTATCAGATGCTTATTCACATTCACCTGTAACGGATAACACTCGTGATTGGCACGGGGGACAGTCGCTTTATGGCGTTGTAATTCCAAATAGTAGTCATCCCCAAACAAGTTCTTATACCATTGTATTGCTTCTTCGGCTTCTGCAAATTGTCCGGCAGTAATCCGTTTCGGCACCTCACCACCAAGACAGGCCGAACAGACAATAAGTCCTTCGTGATATTTCTCCAGTTCGCTACGGTCAGTACGCGGACGCATATAATAACCACGCGTCCACGCGTGCGATACTAATTTGATAAGGTTGTGATAACCTGTTTCATTCTTAGCCAATACGATCAGGTGATAACCACTCTGGTCGGGCTTGCCTTCTTTCAGGTCCATGGTGCGGCGTGCCACATACATTTCACAACCGATAATCGGTTTGAATAGTTTGTTTTCCGCTTCCACAATCTTAGCTTTGCAAGCAGCAATCTCCGCCTCCTTATCCTCGCACTCTATCGTGCCGGCCTCAATTCCTGCAATTCGCTTCTTCAGATCCTTGACTTCACCTTTCGGACCACTGTTCTTTTTATTGACGTAGTTCGTAAATTCCTTGATACCGAACATATTCCCATGATCGGTCACGGCAATACCCTTCATCCCATTCTTCATGGCTTTATCGACCAGACGAGCTACACTAGCCTGACCATCCAACAAAGAATATTGAGTATGGACATGTAAATGAACGAAATCCTGCATAATGATAAGTAGTTAATTTGAAGGCATAAAATTACTACCTCCTGGGTTATAAACAAAAATAATCCTCAAAAAGTTATCAACATTCGCATTTCTATGCTCATTTACTTGCTGAATTTTTAAATTAAGTATATTTTTGCAGACAATATCATTAAACAGCATTCATGGGCCGACTAAAGAAATTGAAAAAAATACGTATTCACCGCGAAGGAACACATATATTATGGGCTAGCTTTTTGCTATTGCTATTGATTAATGCGGCTCTTTATTGGGGAATCGATTGCAAAATACCATTTTATGTGGTAGCAGTAGCGAGTATAGCAGTCTATCTGCTGATGGTGAATTTCTTTCGATGTCCGATCCGTCTCTTCGGACAGGACACTGAAAAGATTGTCGTTGCACCTGCCGATGGAAAAATCGTCGTCATCGAAGAAGTCGATGAAAACGAATATTTCCATGACCGCCGGTTAATGATATCCATCTTCATGAGCATTGTGAATGTACATGCCAACTGGTATCCGGTGGACGGTACCATTAAAAAGGTAGCACATCATAATGGAAACTTTATGAAAGCATGGTTGCCGAAAGCCAGCACAGAAAACGAACGTTCTACGGTAGTGATCGAAACTCCGGAAGGAGTGGAAGTACTCACCCGGCAAATTGCTGGTGCAGTGGCACGCCGTATTGTCACCTACGCTGAAGTAGGAGAAGAATGTTATATTGACGAACACATGGGATTTATCAAATTCGGTTCCCGTGTGGATGTGTATTTACCCATTGGCACAGAAGTATGTGTCAGCATGGGACAATTAACGACCGGTAACCAAACGGTTATCGCCAAACTTAAATAATTCTGTCACAATGACAAACGTTATTAAAAACAGTATTCCGAATACCGTAACCTGCCTAAACCTTTTCTCCGGTTGTATTGCCTGTGTTATGGCTTTTGAAGGGAAATATGAACTGGCTCTACTTTTCATTGCTTTAAGTTCCATTTTCGACTTCTTCGACGGATTGTTGGCTCGTATGCTCAACGCACATTCCATTATCGGAAAAGACTTGGACTCATTGGCAGATGATGTCAGTTTTGGAGTTGCTCCTTCACTGATCGTATTCTCTCTGTTCAAAGAAATGTATTATCCGGCAAGTATGGAGTTCATCGCTCCTTACCTACCCTATTTGGCATTCTTAATTTCTGTTTTTTCAGCATTGCGTCTGGCTAAATTCAATAATGACACGCGACAGACCAGTTCTTTTGTCGGACTTCCGGTTCCTGCCAATGCGTTGTTCTGGGCCTCTTTAGTAGCAGGGGCGCATGATTTCCTGATATCAGACAACTGCCATCCTGTCTACCTTCTTATACTTGTCTGTCTGTTTTCCGGACTACTGGTATCAGAAATACCGATGTTTTCGCTGAAATTTAAAAATCTGTCATGGAATGACAACAAAATCAGTTTTATATTCCTGATTATCTGTATTCCCCTCCTTATATTTCTGGGGATCAGCAGCTTCGCCGCCATCATTGTATGGTATATTTTACTTTCACTTTTTACAAGAAAAAGTAAATAAACAATCTCTTGGCACGTTTGTTGTACTATGAGTTTTATCGAAGTAACAACATAAAAATCATAGCCCAATGCATATACTTTTATTTATACTCATTTTTATCATCGCCATTTTTGTATTTGGCCTTTCTATTGTCGGCTTCATACTAAGAACTATTTTCGGATTAGGACGTGGTTCATCTTCATCCCGCCCGAGACAAACGGAATCGGGACATACAAACCAACAGGACTATGACCAGAGAAATCGTCGTCCGATTAATGATGAAGAGGAAATATATTCCGAGAATATTTCGGAAAAAAGACATAAAAAAATATTCACCCAGGATGATGGTGAATATGTAGATTTTGAGGAAATCAAATAAACAGGATACCGCTTCTATTTTCGTTTCGCAGCAAAGAACTCTTTCATTAATGCAGCACATTCGTCAGCCATTACTCCTTTTACAACCACAGTTTTAGGGTGTAGAGCTGAACCTGCATATTTCTGATAGCCGCGTTTTTCATCTTCGGCACCAAATACTAGCTTGCCAGTTTGTGCCCAAGCGATAGCTCCTGCACACATCACGCAAGGTTCAACCGTGACATACAAAGTACATTCGTTCAGATATTTGCCACCAAGCACATTGGCAGCAGCTGTAATAGCCTGCATCTCGGCATGAGCCGTTACATCATTCAATGTTTCTGTGAGATTATGGGCACGTGCGATAATCCGCTCCTTACAAACCACGACAGCCCCAACAGGAACTTCTCCCCGATCAGCAGCTTTGCCTGCCTCTATCAAAGCCTGTTTCATGAAGTAAACATCGTCCAGCATCCCCCTTTAATTTTCAATTATTATTTTTAATTATCGATTATCGTCTCATGTCATGTTCACCAAAAAGGGTCGGATAATCTTCTTCCATATTTTTATGGATAAACATGAGAATGGTTTCACGAAGCCAACGGGATTTGTTCGTTATCTTATATTTCTCCAGATAACGATCTACAATCAGCTGTTCTTCGTCGCTCAACAAAATGCTCATTCGTCGTTCCCTTTTGGTACATTCGACATGCATTTTCAGGCACTTTTTACTCCTTTTTCTCATATCTTCTGCAAAATTACTTTTACTTCTGTAAATACAAAGAATAAAAGCAGTAAATTTGCAAAAAAAGATGGCTAAACATAATGATTTAGGAAAAGCCGGAGAAAATGCCGCTGTAGCTTATCTTGAACAGAAAGGGTATTGCATCCGTGACCGGAACTGGAGAAAAGGACATTTCGAACTGGACATTGTAGCAGCAAAGGACAATGAACTGATTGTAGTAGAGGTGAAAACCCGCAGCAATACCCTATTTGCCGAACCGGAAGACGCTGTTGATTTACCCAAAATAAGACGTACGGTACGCGCAGCGGATACCTATATCAGATTGTTTCAGCTTGACACTCCTGTACGCTTTGATATCATTACGATAGTAGGCGATGAGATAAATTTCAAGATTGAACATATAGAGGAAGCATTTTACCCTCCTTTATTTTAAAATTCAACGCTGAAAGACACCGAATGAGTATATAATTGATAGAATTATGAATATAGAGACAGCCAGAGAATACAGCCTCAACAAAAAAGCTGTAACGGAAGATACACCTTTCGGTGATGATTTCCTAACCATCAGGGTCATGGGTAAAATGTTTTTATGTATCAATTTCAATACACCTGACAGGATTACCATGAAATGCGATCCTGAATATGCCATTGAATTGCGTGACCATTATAATGGCGTGGAAGGTGCATGGCATTTCAACAAGAAATACTGGAATCAGGTATTCTTTGACCGAGATGTGGATGATAAATTGATCAAGCAACTGATTGATCACTCTTATGACGAGGTAATCAAAAAATTTACCAAAAAGTTACGTGCAGAATATGATGCTCTCCCCTGAAATATTCCCGGTTCCATTGATTCATATCAGCGAGACTAATTCTACCAACAACTATCTGCAGTCTCTCTGTTCTAAACAGAAAGTGGAAGAACTCACTGTCGTAGTCGCCGACTTCCAGACTTCCGGTCGTGGACAACGCGGCAACTCTTGGGAATCAGATTCCGGTAAGAATCTTCTTTTCAGCACCGTCATCTTCCCTGAATTCCTGGAAGCACGACGCCAGTTTCTTATTTCACAAATTATTTCTTTGGCTATTAAGGAAGAACTGGAGACCTATACCACCGATATCTCTATCAAATGGCCGAACGATATTTATTGGAAAGAAAAGAAAATATGTGGAATGTTGATAGAAAACGATCTGATGGGACGGAACATCAGTCAAAGTATTGCAGGAATCGGGATCAATATTAATCAGGAAACATTTCACTGTTCTGCCCCTAATCCTGTTTCACTGCGACAAATCACCGGAAAAGAGTTCGATCTATTTGAAATACTGAAGAACATCATGTTGCGCATCCAGTCTTATTATAACTTCCTCAAAAAAGGGAATACGGAATCAATAGCCTGTCAATATGAAATGTCTCTTTTCAGAAAGAAAGGAATGCATCGTTTTAAAGATGCCAACGGTGAATTTCTTGCACGAATCATTTGTGTAGAACCCGAAGGAAGATTAATACTGGAAGATGAGATGCTTAACAAAAAAGGCTATATGTTTAAGGAGGTAGAATATTTACTGAAATAAACCATCCTATTTCAGATCAAAACATTATCTTTGAAACATGCGTTTTATATAAAACTCTTTTATTTATGAAAACAAGATTAATTTTTCTTCTTCCATTACTATGGATATTAATAGGATGCGATGATTCGGATTCTGCCACGTTAAATATATCAGAATCAAAGTTCAATAACATTAGTGCAAGCGGTGAATCATTGACGATAGATATTACTTGCAGTTCTTCATGGACTGTAACAAGTAATAAACAATGGTGTATTCCTAATACACAAAAAGGGGAAAATGATGGAAAGTTAATCTTAACTATTAATGCTAATTTGGAATCTGCTTCCAGAACAGCCACTGTCACTATTATAAGCCATAAGGTTAGCAAAACAATTCAAATAACTCAAAATGGCTCTACCAACACTGCTGAAGAATACCATTATAAAATCCCTGTTATCTTTCATGTATTGTATAAAGAAGATAGAAATTCTCTACAGAAAGTAAATTCAAGCCGTTTATCCTATATACTTGACAAAGTAAACAGCCTGTATAAAAACAAGAATAACAGCGTAGACATGAATCTTACTTTTACATTAGCAACAACAGATAAAAATGGAGAAACATTACCCAATCCCGGAGTAGAATATATCCAATGGTCAGAATCATATCCAATCAACTGCGATGATTTTATGAATGATGATTCGGGTAAATATGTAAAATACTTATGGGATCCGAACTCATATATCAATATTATGGTTTATAACTTCGATTCGGGCTCTAATTCTAATTTAATAACATTAGGTATCTCCCATATTCCTTTTTCTACTGCAGGTAACCACTATTTAGAAGGGCTTAGTAAAACAGACTACTCTCATCTAACATTAGCAAATTTACAATTCCCACTATGTGTCTCTATTAACAGTCTATATATTAATGAAGAATCTACTTCAACTAAATATACTACAGCAGACATCACTGTCACGTTAGCTCATGAATTAGGACATTATCTAGGACTACATCATGTCTTTGCCGAAACAACTAATGGAACGTGTGAAGATACTGATTATTGCAAAGATACTAAAAGCTATAACAAACAAGAGTATGATAGCTATTGTGACTATATATATGAGAATGAGGAAGCAAAATATACATTTGAAAATTTGGTAAAACGAACAGGATGTGACGGTATAGAGTTTATCTCTTATAATATCATGGATTATGCTATCAGCTATTCAAATCAATTCACTCAAAACCAACGTGAACGTATCAGACATGTCTTATCATATAGCCCGTTAATACCCGGACCAAAGAAAGGAGACATTAATACTCGTGCACTTAATGAAGGACCTTTGGATTTGCCAATACGAACTATAAAATAGCAAATTGAATATAATAAAAAGAGGTGAACCGCTTAGCGATTCACCTCTTTTTCTATTCTCAATATCTTATCCAATGTCTTTTGAGCTTCTGTCGATGGGAAACGTAGAACAACTTTCTGCAACGAACTACGTGCTTTCTCATATCGGGTAGTAAATAACTTCGATAATCCGTCCCGATAGCGGGCATACTGCATTTTAGTGGGAGAAGGAAGTTTCTTGTAATCCATTTCTAACTTTTTCTTCTCCTGCTCTGCCATCAAATAATAATAGTTTCCTAAAAAGATATTAGCAGCCAGATTATCCGCATCGAGTTGCAATATTTTTTCGTACATACGCAAAGCATCTTTTTCTTGTCCGCGGCACACTTGCATTTCTGCACATGTTTCCAAACAATCTACATTATTTGGGTCCTTTTGCAGCAACTCTTTGTAAAACAAATAAGCTTTGTCGTAATTTCGTTTCTTTTTATAGGCGAGAGCTAATTCGGTAGCCAGTTTGGAGCAAATTTCACTATTCTTGTCCACATTCGTCCAATAATACATTTCCGTACGGTCTATATTCAGAGGAATAGTCTGCCGGAAATAGCTCACAGCCTGTCCATTCTGCCCAGCCTCAATAGCGGCAGATACTTTCTGCAACATCTCATCAACCGACTGTGCATTCAGCGCCAGCGGCAGTGAGAATAAAGATAAAAGAAAAATAGTTAAGGTCCTCATAATCCATCTGATTGCTATTTAGTTCGTGATTCACAAAGATACAACAAAAAAATAAAAAATGTACCTTTGCGGACGAAAAGAACAATCAATTTGATAAAAGTGTTTCTATAAAATGATAGATAAAAAAACATCCTCCGAAAACAGACGAATATTACGGATAGCCATACCATCGATTATATCAAATATTACCGTCCCGCTACTGGGACTTATCGATGTTACCATCGTAGGACACCTCGGTTCTCCGGCCTACATTGGAGCCATCGCTGTAGGGGGAATGTTGTTTAATATTATCTATTGGATTTTCGGATTCCTGCGCATGGGGACGAGTGGCATGACCTCACAAGCGTATGGCCAGCATGATCTAAATGAAATCACCCGGTTACTGTTACGTTCCGTTGGCGTAGGATTGTTTATAGCTCTTTGCCTGTTGATACTCCAATACCCTATCCTGAAATTGGCATTCACCCTGATACAAACCACACCAGAAGTCGAGCAACTGGCAACTACTTATTTCTATATCTGTATCTGGGGAGCTCCCGCCACATTAGGACTTTATGGATTCGCCGGTTGGTTTATCGGAATGCAGAATTCACGTTTTCCCATGTATATCGCTATTACTCAAAACATTGTCAATATTGTAGCCAGCCTATCCTTTGTCTACTTGCTGGATATGAAAGTGGCAGGAGTGGCAACAGGAACTTTAATAGCCCAATATGCAGGTTTCTTCATGGCCATATTGCTATATATGCGCTATTATAGTGCACTAAAAAAGCGAATCGTATGGAAAGAAATTATACAGAAACAAGCCATGTACCGTTTCTTCCAAGTCAACCGGGACATTTTCTTCCGTACCCTTTGCTTGGTTGCGGTCACCCTATTTTTCACCTCTGCAGGAGCCGCCCAAGGAGAAATTGTATTAGCCGTAAACACCTTACTCATGCAACTATTCACTCTGTTTTCCTACATCATGGACGGATTTGCCTATGCCGGTGAAGCACTAGCCGGCCGTTATATAGGCGCCAAGAATCAAACAGCCTTACGCAACACAGTACATCACCTTTTCTATTGGGGATTGGGTCTTTCATTGATATTCACTATCCTTTATGCAATCGGCGGAAAAGAATTTCTGGGATTGCTAACCAATGACACTTCAGTAATCAACGCTTCAGACACTTATTTTTACTGGGCACTTATCATTCCGCTAGCTGGTTTTTCTGCTTTCCTGTGGGATGGAGTATTTATTGGTGCCACCGCTACCCGCCAGATGCTTTACTCCATGTTAGTCGCCTCCGCCAGCTTCTTCGGAGTATATTACGCTTTCCATCCTCTTCTAGGAAATCACGCCCTGTGGCTGGCTTTTCTCATTTATCTTTCCCTGCGAGGAGTTGTACAAACCTTTTTGGGAAGGCAAATAATGAAAAAAGTAATCGCATCCCAGTGAGGCTATCCGATAAATTATCTCTATATTTGCGGCAAACAATAAAAAGCAAAAGGTATGGCAAAGTATAAAAGAATCTTACTAAAGCTCAGTGGAGAGAGCTTGATGGGCGAAAAGCAATATGGCATTGACGAAAAAAGACTGGCAGAATATGCTCAACAAATCAAAGAAATCCACGAACAAGGGGTACAGATTGGTATCGTCATCGGAGGAGGCAACATATTCCGCGGATTAAGCGGAGCCAATAAAGGTTTTGACCGTGTGAAGGGGGACCAAATGGGAATGTTGGCTACCGTTATCAATAGCCTCGCTCTAAGTTCTGCTCTTGTAGCTACCGGTGTAAAAGCACGTGTATTGACTGCAGTACGGATGGAACCTATCGGTGAATTCTACAGTAAATGGAAGGCCATCGAATGTATGGAAAACGGTGAAGTGGTTATCATGTCTGCAGGAACGGGAAATCCTTTCTTTACTACAGATACCGGTTCTTCACTAAGAGGAATAGAAATCGAAGCAGACGTTATGCTGAAAGGTACTCGCGTAGATGGCATTTACACAGCTGATCCTGAAAAAGATCCTACCGCAACCAAATTCGATGACATTACGTATGATGAAGTATTGAAACGTGGTCTGAAAGTTATGGATTTAACTGCGACCTGTATGTGCAAAGAAAATAATCTGCCTATCGTCGTATTTGATATGGACACAGTAGGTAACTTAAAGAAAGTAATCAGCGGAGAAGAGATAGGTACGTTAGTACACAATTAATCAGAAAATAAAAAGTGCGAATTTTGCAGTATAGCTTTGATAAAAACTACTACTGCAAAATTCGCACTTTGTCTTTCTTTTCAAATATTAGATCGAAACGAATACCTATTTATCAAAATACTGGATCAAATCATACGCATTAAAATTCAATTCGCGGGCAAAGAAAGATAAATAAGGAAACAACTGATAAGAATTATCATAAAGACCCTTATTGGCAGGTTTCGACGAATTATCCGTACCATCATCATCCTGATATTTAAACCAATGCCATCCGATACAATTCTTAGCTTCAAGCAATCCTAATGTAAAATGCTGATAAGCATAAGCCCTCTCATTTTGTGTAGGAACAGAATATCCGGCTCCCGACTGGTTATTCAGATCGGAATCCTCCACCCCTTTCGTATAAAACTCACTTACAAGAAACGGCTTATCCGCCCAACTTGCCCAGTCTGCAATCGCTGTTGTCAGTTCGGGACTCCAACGGCTATAATAGTTGATAGAAATGACATCACAATATTTTCCGGCAGCCCTCATCACTCCCTCCATATATTTAGGAGTTCCATGCAATCGAGTCCCCAGATAAAGCAGCTTATCATCTACTTTCATCACTGCCTCTTTCACTGCTTTATAATATTTCTCTGCTACGATACCTGCAAACTCGTTATTCAAGGCATCCGTCACACTTTGCACCCCCTTGGAATCCATAAAGGCTTTTGCCGCAACATAAGCCGGATCATTCGAACTGTTAATAGCCAGGAAACGATCCAAAATCCGGGAACTGTTCGAAGAGAAGTTTATCTCATTATCCGAGAAGAAACCCAATACATTTGGATCGCGCAGATAATCTGCGAAAGCACTACCTGCCAAATATGATTCACACCATTCAGCCCATCCATTATAAAACACAAGGCCTGCAGCATTATCATCACTTCCTCCGGGATAATTATAAGATTTCGCACTCTTGAACTGGCTTAGAAAAGCAAAGGAAGGTGCCAAAGTCAACGGACTGCTCGGATTGGAAGCATTATGAGTCTGAATCAACGAGTACGTTCCTGTACAGAATGCACCTGTACCATGAAAACCGATCTCACTCAATTCACGTTGAGTGGTAGACAACCACTTCTCATCAGTTCCAAACCTATTATTCCAAGCTGTTTTATTACGACTGGAAGTCCCCTTACGCAAAGAAGTCGCACTACGTTCCAGATGCAGATAACCTTCCGGATCAACCAACCACCAACGCCCGTCTATCTTCTTCGTATAAAACCTGCCCGTAGCTGCTTGTTTCGGAAGTGTTGTCGAACTTCCATACTTATTCACCGACTCCTGATATGCTTTCAATGTCTTAATAGCCGGTTTATATCCATCCATATAAGCAATAATACGTGTATTCCCCGTTGTCCAACTGGATATGGGAGGATAGGCACTGGAATACTTGACACTGATAGGACGATACATATTGGTATTTAATGACGGAGCATATACCACAGAAGCTCCGGGAACGGGCAAATCTTCCGGGTATTCCGACTCCACATCTCCCTCACCTATCACTATATCAGGAGGCATAAAATTAGGGTCCTTATCATCATCATCCGTACAAGAAACCATAGGAATAGAACTTATAAACAGTAAAGCTCCCAGTATAAATATTTTTTTCATGGTATGTATTTTATTGATTGTTATTTGATTGTTGATCGAACCAGTCGGCCAAACGATAGGCATTGATATTCAATTCTTTCATAGCATCGGCCAACGGTTTATAAAGATTGTATTCATTATCTATCAGCCCCTTGTTAGAGTCCAGATTCGAAGGATCTGCCCCTTTTGCCGTCGGATCATTATCCTGATAACGGAACCAGTGCCATCCGACACAATTTCCACTTTCCAATAATCCTAAAACAAAATGCTGATAGGCATATCCACGTTCCTGTTGAGTTTGAACGGTAAAACCTGCTCCTGTCGTATTCGCCAGTCCGGAATCCATTCCTTTCGTATAAAATTCCGTAATGATGAAAGGTTTTTGAGCCCATTCTCCCCAATGCTTCATGCTCTTCTCACTCGGCGTCCACGCTCCATAGTAGTTAATTGCAACGACATCACAATACCTGCCTGCCGCTTCCACAATCTGGCGGATAAACTTCGGTTTTCCATGTAAACGACTGCCTAGATAGAGATGATTGGGATCATACTTCCGAATCGCTTCCGATACCACTTTATAATATCGTTCAGCTACCACCCCCGCAAACTCCTCCCGGTGCTCATCGGTTATTTGCTGCGAAGTAATTCCCTGTTTTTTCAACCAGGATTCCGCATACACTCTTCCCGGATCACCAGGGTTCTGTAAAGTCAGATAGCCTTCCAGATTCTTGGGTCCGAACGGAAGTTCATTATCCGAGAAATAACCAATGATGTTTTTATCCATTTTATTTGCAACCAGTTTTTGCACCATCTCATCACAATAAGTTTCGAATTCCGGGTCAAAAACGAAAATACACTGATTAGGATATCCCGTGTTACCAGGTAACTGATAAGTTCCTCCCCGTTTCTTACCATATCCGCTCATCAAGTTAAGAATGATTGAGCGGGTCAAAACCTCCTTGTGGGATGCATTGTAAGAAGCAATCGCCTCTTCGTTACTCCAAGAGCCCGCACCAGAAAAGCCCAGTGAATGAATCAACTGTGCCGTCCCTTCGATCCATTTTTCTTCCGTACCGAATTTATCCAGCATGGCTTGTTTATTGCGTTCAGAGGTACCCAAACGTACTCCAACCACCACTTTTTGTAAATGCCGATATCCATCGGGATCAATCATCCACCAACGATTTCCAATACGTTCCACTCTAAAAAATCCAGTAGCCCGGTGCCTCGGAGCATCCAAATCACTTCCATACTCATTTACATGCACTTTATCAGTAGCTTTAAAACCATCCAGTTGAGCAATGGTACGGGTATCATACTCCTTCCATGGAAGATCTTTCTGTCCTTTCACCCACGGACGGGCAGTGACCTTAAATGCGTGCCCCTGTCCATAGCCCAACTGGGACAACAGCAGTAAAAACAATATAACTATACTATTTTTCATGTTCTAATATTCTTTTACGATTCGTATTGCATTTAAAATAGGCACAGACTCCACCGCTCCAAAACGAATGACAAGCCCTTTTCCCTTTGAAACCGGAACAATATATTTTTTAATGACCGCACGTTCGGAACCGTATTCTTCTGCAATATTCATTTGCCCGGCGACAGATACCCCATTTATATCCACAGAAAATACCCGGTTTGCATACTCCTCTTTCACCACATCATTTCCTAAATTATACACCAAAGCCTCTCTTTTATTTTCGGAAGTAAGTTCCGTCCAATACAAATATACAGCATAGACACCATCCGGCACATCCGCTTTAAAGGCCTCAATACCTACCCGTTGCGTCTGAAAGATAGGATCCTGATCCGTTCCCAGTATATCAGTGTCGCTGGCAGGCAAAGAACCGTAACGAGTCTTATTCGGAGCCACTTTTCCGCCAATATATCCCCATGAGCCTTTTTCATAAGCCTGTTCGGGTATCCAGCACAGTTCTGCTGTCCGGTCCTCGAAATAGCGTTGAGCACCCAATAATACATTGACTTCCGTAAAGCCGCTCTTCACATTGACACATTGGAAATTGCAAACATACTGGTCACGATATTCGCGTCCCTCTTTTTCAATTACAGCATCTACCACATTCTCTCCGTTGACAAAAGGAATATCCACAGAAACGACCTTATCCGATACCGGATATACTCCCAAACTCTTTCCATTTAAAAAGACTTCCACCTTATCTGCATTGGTATACACCTTCAAAGGTTGCGTACAACTCTTTCCATCCCGACTGGCTCCCGCCCTATTCTTCCATGACTTAGAAGCAATGTGCAGGACAGGCGACTCTTTCAGATAAGCCTGATAAAGATAATATCCATCTTTACGTTCTCTATCCGTACTTACCACCCCTTTATTGTTCACATGAGGCATGGC
The DNA here is from genome assembly GCF_040812255.1 of Bacteroides sp. L008. Classification (NCBI taxonomy): domain Bacteria; kingdom Pseudomonadati; phylum Bacteroidota; class Bacteroidia; order Bacteroidales; family Bacteroidaceae; genus Bacteroides; species Bacteroides sp. L008. The sequence goes on from NZ_JBFNXO010000001.1 coordinate 3,021,733, forward strand.
GTTTCTTCTGGCTTCAGAATAAAAATCATTCAAGTTCCAAACCATAGCTCCCACGATATAATCCCTCTTTAGAATTTCAGGCAAGTAATGTTCGTGGTAGATGGAACCAAATTCACAACTAAAGTCAAACCGCATCGGCGAAAAAGAGTGAATACGAGTATCCACATCCGCCCCGTATTCGGTAATGAGCAACGGTTTGTAAGGAAACTCCCTGTGAAGTTCTTCCAGTTTCTCTTCAAATCCACTCAAGCTACCACCATACCATCCATTATAAAGATTAAAACCCAATAACATCGGTAATTCTGTAATTCCCGCTTCCTGATAGATTTGAGAAGTAGAATGACAAGGCAACATGGTATAGCGTTCCGAATCCAGACTTCTGATCTGCGCCTCAACCGCCGAAGCTATTTGATGAAGGAATGTCATGTAGTCCGCCCGCTCCTTCTTATTTTCGGGGTTAAAAGGAGGACGCAAAAGCACTTCATTCATATAAGCCCAAATGATAACAGACGGATAATTATAGTTCTGACAAACCATTTCTGTCACCTGTTCCACGCAATTATCCATAAATGCCTTACTTTGAGTGATGGCATTCACTACCGGAATTTCAACTGAAGTCAATAGTCCTAACTTATCACACATTTGCATCACAACCGGATCTTGCGGATAATGAGCCACTCGCAGGAAATTACTTCCCATATCCTTGCTCAACTGTACATCCCGGATATGCATTTCATCCCGCAAAGCATTTCCCATTCCTTTGTAATCCTGATGCCGACTGGTACCAATCAATTTCCGATATTTCCCATTCAAGAAAAAACCTTTCTCCGCATCAAAATGATATTCACGAATTCCCAACGGATTGACAACACAATCGAGCACCTCCTCTTTTTTATTCTTCAGACGGCTATACACCTTATATATATAAGGAGAGTCCACATCCCAACGTTTAGGCTGCATAATAGTCATGAGCGATTCAAAAGCTACATTCTTTTCTTCCGCCTTCACATTTACTTTCTTTTGTGAAAGCGCTACTCTGTTACCATCTGCATCCAAAATCTCCGTTTCAAGAATCAATGATTGATTACTCTTCAAAGCATTGGACAAGAATGTCTTCACTGAAATATTTGCTTGCAAATCCGTAATCTTCGATGCTTTGAGATACACACCACTAGAAGCGTAATGAGTAGCAGACAGTTGCACAGGAGAAGTATACACCAGATAAACATCCCGATAGATTCCCCCGAAGAAAGTAAAGTCCGCTGAAAGAGGAGCAATATCCGGATTATGCGAGTTGTCAACACTCACAGCTATCAGATTGCGTCCGGCATGAACATAATCAGTCACGTCAAACGTAAAAGCGGAATAACCACCTTTATGATTTCCAACAAACGTTCCATTCACAAACACATTCGTTTCCTGATTGGCCCCCTCAAAACTAAGATAGACTCTTTGTTCGGGGATCAGTTCCTCCACTGTCACCAGTTTCCTGTACCAGCCTTTTCCCCGGAAATAACCGGGAATTTCATCCTCTGCATCTTTTGCATTCCACGTATGAGGAATGGAAACATCAGTCCAACCGGAAATATCAAAGTCAGCAGTGGACGCATCTCCCTCAAAGAGGGAGAACTTCCAACCGTCATTAATCGTTTGCGTCACACGCTGACTATAAACCGTGCCGGTCATAACCAGTAACAAACAGGCTAAAATTGTTTTTTGATATACCTTATACATACCTAATACCATTATTTCGAAATTGAACGGACTGCACGAACAAATCTTTTACCGTCTTTTTTAGCATTCGATTTATCCCAGGCAAGCGGTTTTCCAAAACGTACATAAAATGCGCTTGTACCGCTCGACGTTTCGCGACTAGCCCAATAAGAATCTCCGGTAGCAGATGCTGCTCCCGTATTCATGATAGTTCCTCCTGCACCAGTAATCACTTGATCCCAAGCTGTACGGTTTGCTTTCTCAAAATCAGTAATCGCATCCGGGTTATTCTCCGTTGCATCTGCCACTGCAGTCCCATTATAAGTTTCAAACATCTGTTCCAAATCCGTTCTCGTAGGCCAATACCATCCGGAACCTTTATCCATACAATATTTAAGAGCGGGCATTTCTGCTGCATTCGGCAATGCTGCCAACGCAGTAGTATTTGCCAGGCCATTGTCATTGGATAAAGTTAAACCGGTAGAAGCCGGAGAGCTTGCCGTAGACCATGCCAGATTCTCTCTGTCCAATGACATAATCTTAGCCTTACCACGATTAGTGCCATCTACCCAGAACACAATGCCTCCTTTTAACGAACCATTATCCGCAATCACCTGTCCCACCGCAAACTCGGAACTTAAGAGCCCTCTTTGTGTAATAGTAACTTCTTGCTTAGGTGCATTCGCTCCGCTTCCGGCTATTACCGTAGCAGTCGTTATCCGGTTAGAACTATTCAAATTAGGAGATAATGTCCAGAAATAAAGAGTTTTACTTGTTACATCAACATACGCTTTCACCCAAGACTCATCAGTTATATTTACTGTAAATTCTGTTTCATCAGAAATCATCGTTATTCCTTCTGATTTCGTCACAGCATCAGGAGTAATAGTCACGGTATTTGTACTTAACTCGAGAGAAGCGCCTCCTTCAGCCGCAACATTCTGATTCACCGTTACCTCCACCGACTTAGCGGCTGTGCCAGTACCGGCTGTAACCGTAGCAATAGTCGTACGAACATCGCCAGTGGTATTTTTAGATTTTGCCTTGAACGTAACTGTTGTGCCCGAAATAATATACGAAAGCCAGGAATCATTTGCCAAAACCACACTAAATACCGTTTTATTGGATGTCAATGTCACATTTGCTTCCGCTTCATTAGCTCCTTCCAATGTCACAGGATTCGGATTAACCGTCAATGTTGCCGGTTCTTCAGGATAAGTATAATCACCGATTGTACGCATACATCTTACAAAACGGTTAGTAGCAGTCTTATTTCCTGCATCAGCTCCCGATTTACCGAAACGTACCCAATAAGCCTGATTACCCGCTGCGTTTTCCGTACTCGACCAATAGCTTTCGCCATTGCCCGAACCGGCAGCTTCGTTCATCACATCACCTTGTAAATCAGTCAACATCTTATCAAATGCAGCACGTGCCGCCTTCTCTACTTCCGTCAGTTTATCAGGTACGGCTGAAATAAAATCCGGATCAGCATGTCCAACACCATTATAGGCATCAAACAATTCCCATAATTCATCACGGGCAGGCAGATACCATCCGTCACCCAACGACTGGCAATATGCTACCGCATCATTTGCCGACGGAGAAGTGAACAAGGCAGAATTAGCATATCCGTTGACGGTGGAAAGTGCATTATGAGACATCACAGAAGCCTCGAAAGGATTCCCTCCCTGACGCTTCACTGAAACCGCTTTTCCTACCATATTATCCGAAGGATCTACCCAGAAAATCATACCGATACCCTCATCCACACTTTGTCCTATCTTCAAAGAAAGATCCGGTTCTTTAGAATCCTGGGTAACCGTCACCTCCACTGTATATGAGCCGCAAGTCAGTTTCACAACAGTCGTTCTTGCATCTTCACCGTCATTTTGTGTCAAGGCCGTGTAGACAACACTTTTAGAACTTACATCTACAGAAAGCCACTCCGCTTCATACTGTGCAACAACCTGACCGACATTGGTATATAACAGCGACGTAACAGAAGAACCCGCTGCTTTCGCCAAATTTACTTTTGTATCTTTACAATTAAATTCAGGCATCACGCGTACCGATGCATCATCGACACAGGAAAGCAATCCCAGATTTAAAATCAATAAGAAGTATATTACTTTTTTCATATTCATTCATGTTTTACAGATAATCAATCGCTTAATACCAGTTCTCATTCTGTGGGAAATTCTCTTTCCCCATCAAGTCAATCTGTTCCTGTGGAATAGGCCAACATTCGTGCTTTCCAACCACAAAACTGGTACGGCATTCCGCATAGTCTTTATCCAGATAAGGGTTTTCAGCCTTCGTCTCGCCATAATGCGCTTTCACTCTTTCGCCCAAGAGTCCCAAACGTTTCAACAAAGGCCAGCGAACGCCTTCAAAATTCAACTCACGGGCATATTCATCCAAAAGTATATCCTGTGTCAGAGGACCTGCAAATTTATCATTTCCCGCACGTTCCCATGTTTTATTGTAACAGCGCAAAGCATCTGTACTCATACCTCCGTCACGACGCATATATGCCTCTGCCGCCATTAAGTAAGTTTCTGCCAGTCGATAGACAATCAGATCCTTGAAACCCGTTGTCCGGTCCGGATTATCAGCCGTCGTCCATTGGTCAAAGTATTTTTTCGACATAAAATGCAGTGTTTCACAATAGCTGGAACTCTGTGTTAGAGGAATCAATTCTCCATATTTAGGAGAAGTCGGGTCATTGTATTTAAAGCGGTGAACAAACAACTCATTATATCGCGTATCTTTTGCCTGATCGTACAGACTCAACAGATAGGTATTCGGATAAATACGTCCCCAACCATATCCACCCTGATCGGCTGTATTGATACAACCCGAAATTTTATTGATCCGGGTAGTGGTTTGAATAGAGATACGATGTCCGGCAACCGGAGTTCCGGAACCACCTCCACCCAAGTTTTGTGAATATTGGAAACTCCATAACACTTCCGGAGATTTCAAATCTGCCCCATTAAATACATTCTCGGCTTTCTTTTCCATCGAGTAGATGCCTTCCTGCTTAAAGATATCCTCACATTCCTCAATGGCTGTATCCCAATCCGACTCCCACATGGCAACCTGCGCACGGACATGTTTGGCAGTAGCTTTTGTTACCCGTCCATACAATACATTTCCATTATTTTGAGAAAGCGACCAGTCCAGCCCTTTCATGGCATCGTCCAAGTCAGTTGTAATCAGTGTCATCAGTTCTGCGTGAGAAGCCGGTTTGTATTCCCGTTTCAGATTGTCGACAGTGGTCGGGGTGATATTCAGATAAAGACGGTCAAAGCGTTTCCAGAGTTCAAAATAGCTCCGTCCTCTGAAGAATTTCGCTTCACTCCATGCATGGAGCACATCGCTGTCGTCCAGCCCCAGGGCTTCTGCGGCTACAATAATTTCATTTGCTTTTCCAATAATACCATAGTGATGTTTCCAGAACTTATTGACATCCCCAGTACTTGGAGTAAAGCTCGTATTCAAACGTCCGATTGAAGTAGAAACACCTGCTCTAAGTATCGCAATATCCGTATTAAAGTCACACATAGTAACGATGTACAGATTGGATTCATTATTATCCGCTCCACCCGGCAATTCACGTGCCAGGGAGTACAGACCTGTGACAGCTGTATTCAACCCTTCGGGAGTAGTGAACAGATAATTGTTCGTCACGTCTGTCTTTGATTCCAGATTTAATAAATCCGAGCAGGAAGCGGTCAACATTCCGCAGATGACAAAGGCTGTATATATTAACTTTTTCATAAGGATTCTTTATTTTAGAATGAAACATTGACACCAAATACATATTGTTTGGACTCCGGATAAGACCCGGGAGTCAGTTCGGGACTATAAGACTTAAACTCCGTAAATGTCAGCAAATTAGTAGCAGTTGCATACAGACGCAATTTATGAATCGGAGTATTCTTCAATAGTCCGGCCGGGAAAGTATATCCCAATTGTAAGGTGCGTAAACGGATATAAGATGCATCCTGAATAGCGATGGCACTCAAATAAGAAGGGTCTGCACTATAAGAAGGACGCGGGAATTTGTTCGACGGATTGAACGGAGTCCAGTAATCCACCTTCACTCCATTCAGTTTTCCGCGCAAAGAACCTCCGGAATTATAGTCATACAAATAACTATTCTTTATCTTTCTGCCGGAAACTCCATACCAATCCATGAACAAGTCAAATCCTTTCCAGTTCCATGTGGAAGAAAGAGAGACGGTAAATTTCGGATCCTTCCGGATAGGCACTCTGTCATCTGCCGTGATCTTTCCATCTCCATTGTTATCACGCACTTTAACCATACCCGGTTCAATAGCGCCGCCGTAATCAATCGGGCTGTCGGCTACACCGTCATTGTTACTGTCATAGGTGTTTTTCAGCGTATATACCAAATTCCCCGTACCGTCACGAGTGATATCAAAATCATCATACTGAAAAATTCCGTCTACCAGATAATCATAATATACATTGATCGGTTCTCCGATAATCCACCCCTGTGCTACCTGACTGGCGGGTTTACCATTTTCATCGAGCGTATCGTCAATACGGACAATTTCATTCTTATACATACTGAAATTGGTTCCAAGCGACCAGGTAAACTCTTTCGTACGTATCACATCACCATTTAAAGAAAGATCAATACCACTGGATTTCGTCTTTCCCAGATTATCCAGCATAGTGGTATATCCAAGTGATGCATTCAAAGAGCGTTCCACCAATAGATCTTTCGTATGCGTATTGTAATATTCCACCGTACCATTCAGGCGACCATTGAAGAAACTAAAATCAACACCTAAATTAGCCGTTGCAGACTGTTCCCATTTCAAGTTCGGGTTAGAAAGCTCCTTACCCGGCAAATATCCCATCTGGAAAGTATCTCCAAACTCATATCCTTTATTATCTGCGAGCCCCAAAGTAGTGTAATTGCCGATACCGTTCTGATTACCAACAATACCATAACTGACACGCAGTTTGAGGTTATCAATCCACGACACATCTTTTAGGAAATTCTCCTGATTTACACGCCAGGCAAAAGCAGCCGACGGGAATGTACCCCATTTATTTTCTTTTCCGAAACGGCTGGAACCGTCGCGACGAACAGCCACATTCAACAGATAACGGTCTAAAAGCGAATACTGTGCACGAGCCATGAACGACACCAGATTATTTTCATTAAACTGACGACGGGGCTTGCCTGTAAACTCACCTTGAGAAATGAAATTCCAGTCTTTATCTACCGGAAGATTCTCTACTGAATAGCCGATAGACTTCGAGCCATTATGGTCGACAGACTGCACACCGGTCAACGTCAACTGATGTTTCTTATTGCGGATAGGCACTTTATAAGTCACAATATTCTCAACCAGCCAGTTCTGCGTGCGTGATTCGTCGAGCACAGCTGTTCCTCCGCCTCCCGGATATTGGGAATCTTTATAGGAGCCGTCTTCAGATGTCTGATTATAAACGGAAGTATTCAGACGATAATTGAATCCCTTGAAAGGTTTCACATCCATAAAAAAGTTCAGGCGGTAATTATCGCGGGAGACTTCACGTCCGTAATGCTGGGCACGGTACAAAGGATTATAATTTCCTTCCGAGTTGATATACTTTGTATACTTGCCATCCGCATCGTATATTTCCGCCAATGGGGAACTGGTAATAAAATCATTAAAGTTACCATCCTCACGATCTTGTTTAGTCATCGCATAAGAAGAATTGATACCAAAACTAATCCACTTTGATATTTCAAAGTCCAGATTCAACCTTAAAGAAAACTTCTGGTATCCCGATCCGGTAACCACCATTCCCTGTTGGTCAAAATAGTTGGCACCTGCCGATACTTTGATTTTCTCTGTTCCTCCACGTACACTGACATCATGATTATGGTAAATTGCATTTCTGAACATTTCTTTTTCCCAGTCGATAAACTTTCCGCTGGCCCATACCCGCTGCATAACCTCATCTTCCAATGCCTCGGCTATCGAAATCTCACGTGCATCAACAATTCCCTTATCATGTGCCTTCGCTTCACGGCGAAGCTGCATATATTCTTCGGGAGAATAAAAATCAAAATTTCTCCATAGGGACTGGATACCCAGATAACCATTATAACTGACTTCCACCTTTCCGGCTTTACCGCGTTTGGTAGTAACCAGTACCACACCGTCACTGGCACGTGCTCCATAAATAGCCTGCGATGCAGCATCCTTCAGAATTTCAACCGACTCAATATCGTCCGCACTCAACGTGCTAAACTCCGTTGCACTGGAAGGAGAACCATCTATGATATATAAAGGAGCATTGTCCGCACTGATAGAACGGGAACCGCGAATGGTGATCGAAGGAGTCGATCCCGGACGTCCCGAACTGCTCGTTACATTCACACCTGCGGCACGTCCACGCAACATATCAGCCACATTGCCGGCGGGAAATGTCTTCATTTCATCCGCTTTGACCGAGGCTACCGAAGTTGCCACATCACTCTTACGCTGAACTCCATAACCGACAACGACCAATTCATCGAGCATTTTCGACTCTTCTACCATATCCACATTCAATACCGTTTTCGTACCGACACGTATCTTCTGTTCCTTATATCCTATACAAGAGAAAACAAGGGTAGATTTTGCAGATACACTGATTGAATATTTTCCATTTACATCCGTCACTGTACCGTTAGTAGTCCCCTCCTCCATAATATTAGCTCCGGGGATTGGTCCAAGTGCGTCTGTCACAACTCCAGAAACTCTGACGTTTTGAGCACTAACCTCTAAAGAGATAAGAAAGGCTGTCAGGAACACAGCCCATTTAATTACGATGTTTTTCATACTATGTAATAATTTGAATGATTACAGCGCAAAAATCCAAATAATTAGCGATTTCGAATAATAGAATCGTCCGTATAAAAGTTCAAATAGTACAATTCTCGCTAAGAGAGAAACACATAAAACGCTATATATTAACAATTTGCGTGTTTTCTTCGATAAGCAGCCGGAGTAATATCATAAGCATTCTTAAAGCACCGGATAAAATAACTTGGATTAGAAAAGCCGTAATCAAATGCTATATCAGCAATCAGGGCATTGGGATCATTGATTAATTTTTCTGTTGCCTTTTTCAGTCTCAAAGATAAAATAAAGTCATTCGGGGTCTGTCCGGTCAATGCTTTCAGTTTGGTGAAAAGCAACGTTCTGCTCATGCACATCTCCCGTGCAAAAGTGGCTACGTCAAAGTCTGCATTATCAATATAAGATTCCACAATCGCCGTAGCATCCATCAGCATCTTTTTATCGATCGGATTAAATGGAAGATCTTCCACTTTAGGTTCATCATTCCGGGCAAACCGCTGCTGGAGCAGTTTACGAGTCTGGATGATATTATTGCAACGGGCCACCAATATCTTGATATTGAAAGGTTTGGAGATATAATCATCCGCTCCCGTCTGCAAGCCCTCTAAGGTATGTTCTTCCCGGTTGCGGGCAGTCAGCAATACCACAGGAATATGACTGGTCTGCAAATTGCTTTTCAACTTCTCGCACATCTCCAGGCCGGACATGACTGGCATCATAATATCACTCACAATCATCTGTGGTTGTAGTGAAGAAGCCTGCTCCAATCCTTCCTGTCCGTCGGCAGCCGTATATACATCATATATCTGTTCAAAAATCTGTGCCAACACCTTACGCATCTCCGGGTTATCCTCCACAATCAGTATTTTCACCGTTTTATCCGGCTTCACCATTTCCGAGATTTCTTGAGGCTCTATTACATAATGTTCGGCAACGCGTTCATCTGCAGAGGAAGATGCTTCCACATTCACATTTGCATCCCGGTGAAGAGTAACGATAAAAGACGTTATTCCATTCGGCTCACTTTCCACTCCGATAGTTCCCTGATGCAATTCCACAATACCTTTTGCCATTGCCAGCCCGATACCCGATCCTTTGACAGTCCGTGTAGTTGTTGCCGAATCATCCTGCCAAAACCGTTCAAATACATGTTTGATCTTGGACTTTTCAATACCGACACCCAAATTGTTGACTGAAATCACAATGTCATTCTCTCCTTCCGCTGCCAATTCTACAGAAATCCAGTCACCGGGCTTCGTATATTTAAAAGCGTTGGACAATAGATTATAGAACACTTTCTCTATCTGCGTCTTGTCAATATACAAATCCGCTTCTTTCAAAGTGGAAGAAAAGCGGAGATCGATCTTATTCAGCTGCGCATAGCTATAGAAAGAACAACAAATCTCCTCTATCACCGCAACAATATTCTCTTTGGAAATTTTCAATTTCAGATATCCCTGATCCTGCTTACGGATATCAATCACCTCATCCACCAGGTTATTCATCCGGCGGGAGTTCTTATAAATCTCCAAAATCTTATTATACACCTCGGGGATCATGTCTTTATGCATCAGGAGCATCTCAAGCTGACTGGATATAAGCGTTAACGGAGTACGGAACTCATGCGATACATTGGTAAAGAAACGTAGTTTGGACTGGTTCACATTTTCGATATACTCTTTTTCCCGTTTCTCGGCCAATAGAGAATGTTGCAAGGTTTTCCGTATCCAGAACATACGGATAATATAGCCTGCAATAAGGATACCTGCCAATATCATCAGCAAAATAAACCATGCCCGTTGATAAACGGGAGCCTCCACTATCAGCTCAAAACTGGCAGAAGGTGCTTCCTGATCGTGAATGCGCAACTGGTCGCCACGAACATGAAAAGTATAACGCCCCGGATGAAGATTGGTATAAGTAACCATCGTATTATCTCCCGCCTTCATATATTCGTTATCAAATCCTTCAAGTTTATATTCCAGACCGATGTTGGAAATATTATTCAGGGTATTACTCGCTATCTCAAAAGTGACGGAAGAATACCTGGGCGGCAATACTAATTGATGTTCATACAATACCGTTTCCTTGATAAGTCCCAACGAATCAAGGGGTTGAATTTCCGTATTATCCACAAGCACGCGTTTTACGAACACATTATACTCCACAGACTGCTTGTTCAGTTTCTCCTGGGCTATGGAAACGATGCCTGCCAGTCCACAGACATAAATATCGTGGTCGGACGCAATGTACAGCCCTCCGTCATTCACGTTATTCAAGGGAAAATCACTCTGCCTGTTATAGTTCTCGAATGTGGTAGTGGCTAGATTGAATTTAGAGAAACCGCCATTCGTTGCCACATAAATGGAACCGTCCAGCGGACTCTCTACCAATCCGGTGATAAATCCATTCTCCAGTCCCTGCTTCGCTCCGTATCCTACAAAGATATCTTTCTTCTTATCGAACAGATAAATTCCCGATCCCGTAGATCCCAGCCATATACGTCCTTTTCTATCACATAAAATGTGATTAATGTGGTGCTGCGCCGTGCTCTGCGCTATTTGAGAGAAAGGATAACTATGGGAAATGCCTGCTTTCAAATTGACCCGTATCAGATCAAAAGAAGTGGTCAGCCATAAATCCCCTTCTTTATCAAACGTCATATCCCAAACCTGCGACAAATGTCTGGAAGCTAAAGAAGGATGTTCGAAATAATGCAACCGGAGATGTTTTTTATCCAATACAAGCAGCCCACCCTTGGCGGCTATCAATAAGGAATCGTGACCGGAAAACTCTATCATTTTTACCAGATTATAGGCCCTGTCAACCGTTTTCCCCTCCGGAGTATCGATATTTTCCGAAATAGATTCTATATGTCCGGTCGACAGATTAATCCGGTTGATGCCCTGATAAAGCGAAGCTACCCAAAGATAATCCGATTCTTTCTCATAATACAGAGACTTCACAATCTTAAAAGACAGCTCTTGAGCATATAAATGTTTAAGCGGGAAAAAACGTTTGGCATGTTTATCATAATAGTTCAATCCGCTTCCTTCACTTGCAAACCAGATCCGCCCGGAACGGTCTTCGGCAATGGAACTGATGATATAGGAATTCAAATGCCCGCCAACAGCCGTAGACGAACGGTAAAAGTGATAAGCATCATTCGCTACATTATAATATTGTATTCCCTGATAGAAAGTGCCCAGCCATAAAGTTCCCGAAGTGTCGTAATGCATCGAAATGATGGAACGTGTATCGGCCGCCTCCACATTCAAGTCATATTCATAATCCGTAAACTCTCCGGTAGAGAGATTTAAAGTCTGCAAACCGGCATAAGTTCCGATATACAGAAGACTATCATTGGCTTGTGTCACATGGCGCACATTATCATGGTTGATCGTATGATCAGCCACCTTATTATATCTGTAATGAGTAAGCTCCCCATTTGCCTCCAACCGGGTAAGTCCCCGGTTTCTGGTAGCTATCCAGATGCTCCCGTTTCTGTCTTCCGTAATTGAATTAACAGCCCCCACATCAATATGACGGGTGATATGAGCAGCCTGATCGATACAATAAATACCCTTGGAAGAAGTACCCACCACCACGGTCTGATTCTGACGAACCATTAGACTGTTCATCAATACATCCCCGCCATCCGAAGAAAATGAAAAGAATAATTCGGGCGCCTGGTCAAGGTCACGATAACGATAGATTTCTTTTCCGGTAGCTATCCACAACGCGTCGTGCGCATAGCAGATTCCTGCAACTTCTCCTTCACGCAGCACCTTAAAGCGGTTCAAACGCATGTCATAAAGAGTCACACTCTGCAAACTACGGATAAAAAGCAATCCTTCCCTGTTTCCGCAAACCTGCCGGATATTATTTATATTGATTGAATAGGGATTCGCGTTATCCGGTTTGAAGACTTCAAATTTACGACCGTCAAAGCGATTCAGTCCGTCTTGAGTACCAATCCATAAAAATCCGAATTCATCCTGATAGAAACAATTGACCGTTTGATGCGAAAGTCCTTGCCTTACATCTTTAAAACGCATATTGATATCCTTCGTCACATTTGCCATGCAACAAAGTACCGATATAAACAGGCAGTAAATAACAAGAAAGTTAGCTTTGGTCATCAGTGTTTTTCGATAATTCGGATGCAATATTCGAGAAAATCCAAGATATATGCAAGCATTTATTCAAAAAACTGTCTGGCTACTACCTGTTAATTATCCCCCGGACTGCATATAACTAATCCCCCGATCGAATAAAATTAATCGTCTGACAGTTGATTCTTTTTCGTCTGACAGTTGTCAGACGAAAGTTCAACAGTAGTCAGACGCAAGTTCAACAACTGTCAGACGATTAATTTTATGCATAAACAAGATTAGTTCCCTCTTTACTAAGAAATAGTTTTTAGCATACGAAAGATTAAATTATACTATCAACCGCCTAAACACTTGTTTATCATTGGTGAACTGCGTACTTTTGCACGCCAATAAAAAATAGAACAATGACCCCAAAAACCAAAGGTTTTATCTATGGAGCGATTGCCGCTGCCAGCTACGGTATGAATCCTCTTTTTGCACTTCCGCTCTATGCAGCCGGAATGAGTGTCGATACCGTTTTATTCTACCGTTATTTCTTCGCCGCAATCGTACTGGGTATTCTGATGAAAATGCAGCATCAATCCTTTGCGCTTCACAAGGCAGACGTTTTGCCCTTAGTCATTATGGGATTGCTATTCTCTTTTTCATCACTGCTTTTGTTTATGAGCTATAATTATATGGATGCCGGAATAGCTTCTACCATTCTCTTCGTCTACCCGGTGATGGTAGCTGTCATTATGGGGATATTCTTCAAAGAAAAGATTTCCGCAATTACCGTCTTTTCCATCCTGCTGGCGCTTTCAGGTATCGCCTTGCTCTATCAGGGAGATGGAAACAAACCGCTGTCGACTTTGGGAATCATCTTTGTTCTGCTGTCCTCACTCTCTTATGCTATATATATAGTAGGCGTGAACCGTTCGACACTGAAAAACCTGCCGACCACCAAGCTTACATTCTACGCCATTTTGTTCGGACTATCGGTTTATATCGTCCGTTTAAATTTTTGTACGGAGCTACAAATAATACCGTCAGTCTGGCTCTGGGCCGACGTACTGACACTAGCCATTCTGCCGACTGCCGTATCACTGATCTGTACCGCACTCGCCATCCATTACATAGGCTCTACTCCAACAGCCATACTGGGTGCCCTGGAACCGGTGACAGCTCTATTTTTCGGTGTTCTCCTGTTTCACGAAAAACTGACTCCCCGGTTAATGGCAGGTATTTTAATGATTATCACCGCTGTTACCTTGATTATCATCGGTAAGTCACTCATAAAAAAGATGGGAATGCTGTTGCAGATGAACAAAAAATAATATACTTTTGCTACTTAATCAATCAAAATGCAATTTTAAATCTCAAAAAATATGGTAGACGTAAAGACTTGCCTTGACAATGCACAAGAAAAAATGGACATGGCCATCATGTATCTGGAAGAAGCACTGGCACATATCCGCGCTGGAAAAGCGAGTGCCCGCTTATTAGATGGTATCCGCGTAGATTCTTACGGAAGTATGGTGCCTATCAGCAATGTAGCAGCAATTACTACTCCGGACGCCCGCAGTATCGTAATCAAGCCGTGGGATAAAAGCATGTTCCGCGTTATCGAAAAAGCAATCATCGACTCTGACCTCGGTATCATGCCCGAAAACAATGGTGAAATGATCCGTATCGGTATTCCTCCTTTGACGGAAGAACGTCGTAAACAACTGGCAAAACAGTGTAAGGGAGAAGGTGAAACAGCTAAAGTAAGTGTACGTAACGCTCGTCGTGACGGTATCGACGCACTGAAGAAAGCTGTAAAAGACGGACTGGCAGAAGACGAACAGAAGAATGCGGAAGCCAAACTGCAAAAAATCCATGATAAGTATATCAAGCAAATCGATGATATGCTGGCTGAAAAGGATAAAGAAATTATGACTGTTTAAATTGAAAATTGAGAATTAAAAATTGAGAAATAAAGTGCGGCATACTACATGTCACAGTTCATTCTCATTTTTTAATTCTCAATTCTCAACCTCAATTTATGAAGGGATTAGTAATCAAAAACACGGGTAGTTGGTATCAGGTGAAAACCGATGACGGACAATCTATCGAATGTAAAATCAAGGGTAATTTCCGACTGAAAGGGATTCGCAGCACCAATCCTGTCGCAGTGGGCGATCGTGTTCAGATTATACTTAATCAGGAAGGAACTGCTTTTATCAGCGAGATCGAAGACAGGAAAAACTATATCATCCGCCGTTCTTCCAATCTTTCCAAACAATCCCACATCCTTGCCGCCAATCTCGACCAGTGTATGTTGGTAGCAACCGTCAACTACCCCGAAACTTCCACTATTTTCATTGACCGCTTTCTTGCATCCGCAGAAGCTTATCGCGTTCCCGTCAAACTCGTATTCAACAAGGTAGATGCTTACGACGAGGATGAACTCCGCTATCTGGACGCACTTATCAACCTATATACACAGATCGGTTACCCTTGTTTCAAGGTTTCTGCAAAAAACGGTAATGGGGTGGACGAAATAAAAAAGGCATTGGAAGGCAAGATCACTTTATTCTCCGGACATTCGGGAGTCGGCAAATCGACTCTTATCAATTCCATACTGCCGGGCATAGAAGCCAAGACCGGCGAGATTTCTTCTTACCATAACAAAGGTATGCACACCACTACTTTCTCCGAAATGTTCCCCGTGGAGGGAAATGGCTACATTATCGACACTCCGGGCATCAAGGGGTTCGGTACATTCGATATGGAAGAAGAGGAAATCGGGCATTATTTTCCCGAAATATTCAAGACTTCCGCCGACTGCAAATATGGCAACTGCACTCACCGTCATGAACCCGGATGTGCCGTACGCAAGGCCGTAGAAGAACACCTTATCAGCGAATCGCGCTATACCTCTTATTTAAATATGCTGGAGGATAAAGAGGAAGGCAAATATCGGGCTGCTTACTGATTAACTCTTTTTTACCCTTTCTTTCTTTAAACCTTTCCCGACGGGGGAAGTCTAATCTCTAAAGATGTATCATAACTGCTATATACAATACTAAACCATGAATAAAAAAACTAAATGGGGCATCATTATTCTTGTTGGTGCCGGAATTATCGGTGGAGGAATCTATTCACAATTACCGAAAAAAAACGACGAACTAGCAGCTGCCGACAAAGTGATGGGCGGCAATCAGAAAAAAGGAAAACAAGTTCTAAATGTAAATGCTAAAGTCATAAAGCCACAATCCCTGACAGACGAGTTTACCACTACCGGCGTACTTCTACCCGATGAGGAAGTGGATTTGTCTTTCGAAACTTCGGGAAAAATTGTGGAAATCAACTTCGAAGAAGGAACGGCCGTAAAGAAAGGGCAGTTGCTTGCCAAAGTAAACGACCGGCAGTTGCAGGCACAATTACAACGCCTCGTTTCACAATTAAAACTGGCAGAAGACCGTGTATTCCGCCAAGATGCTCTGTTGAAACGGGATGCCGTCAGTAAAGAAGCTTACGAACAGGTGAAAACGGATTTGGCAACCCTGAACGCAGATATAGAGATCATCAAAACCAATATCGAGTTAACCGAACTTCGTGCTCCGTTCGACGGAGTGATCGGACTTCGCCAAGTCAGTGTCGGTACTTATGCCTCTCCGACCACTGTTGTTGCCAAACTGACTAAAATCGCTCCATTGAAAGTGGAATTCTCCGTACCGGAACGTTATGCCAAGCAAATCAAGAAGGGGACTAACCTGAACTTCAGCGTTGAAGGAAACTTGGATGCTTTCGGCGCACAAGTGTATGCTGTGGAATCAGCTATTGACCCGAACCTGCATCAGTTTACCGCCCGTGCATTATACCCGAATGTCAATCACATCCTGCTTCCCGGCCGTTACGCAAGCGTGCTGTTGAAAAAGGATGAAATACCTAACGCAATTGCCATTCCCACAGAAGCAATTGTACCGGAAATGGGTAAAGACAAGGTCTATCTGTATAAATCAGGAAAAGCCGAACCGGTGGATATTATTACCGGCATCCGCACCGCATCTGAAGTGCAGGTGATCAGAGGATTACACATGGGAGATACCATCATTACTTCAGGAACACTGCAACTACGTACCGGACTTGCCGTTACTCTTGACAACATTGATTAATAATACCAGCACCTTATGAATATATCCGAATTAAGTATACGTCGCCCGGTATTAGCCACAGTATTAACGATCATCATCCTCCTTTTCGGATTCATCGGATACAATTATCTGGGTGTCCGTGAGTATCCGTCGGTGGATAATCCGATCATTTCTGTCAGCTGCTCTTATCCGGGAGCTAATGCCGATGTTATCGAGAATCAAATAACCGAACCGTTGGAACAGAATATCAACGGTATTCCCGGTATCCGTTCTTTGTCTAGTGTGAGTCAGCAGGGACAAAGCCGCATCACGGTAGAATTTGAATTGTCCGTCGATCTGGAAACGGCGGCCAATGACGTACGTGACAAGGTTTCACGTGCCCAGCGTTATCTGCCCCGCGACTGTGACCCTCCGACCGTTTCAAAAGCGGACGCTGACGCCATGCCCATCCTGATGGTTGCTCTTCAAAGTGACAAGCGCACGTTATTGGAATTGAGCGAAATCGCAGATTTGACTGTAAAGGAACAATTACAGACGATTGCCGACGTTAGTAGTGTATCTATCTGGGGAGAAAAACGTTACTCCATGCGCCTCTGGCTCGACCCGGTAAAGATGGCAGGATATGGTATTACTCCTATCGATGTTAAAAATGCCGTGGACAATGAAAACGTGGAACTTCCTTCCGGTAGTATCGAAGGAAATACCACCGAACTGACTATCCGCACACTGGGATTGATGCATACTGCAGATGAATTCAATGATTTGATTATCAAAGAAGAGGATAACCGTATTGTACGTTTCAGTGATATCGGACGTGCAGAACTGGGACCCGCCGATATCAAGAGTTATATGAAAATGAACGGAGTTCCTATGGTAGGTGTCGTAGTCATTCCACAGCCGGGTGCCAACCATATTGAAATCGCGGATGCTGTATATCAGCGCATGGAGCAGATGAAAAAAGATTTGCCGGAAGATGTGCACTATAATTATGGTTTTGACAACACCAAGTTTATCCGCGCATCTATCAATGAGGTTAAATCGACTGTATATGAAGCTTTTGTACTCGTAATCATCATTATCTTCCTCTTCCTGCGTGACTGGCGCGTCACATTGGTGCCTTGTATCGTAATCCCTGTCTCTCTGATCGGAGCATTCTTTGTTATGTATCTGGCAGGATTCTCCATTAATGTACTTTCCATGCTCGCCATCGTACTGTCGGTGGGGTTGGTGGTGGACGACGCCATCGTTATGACAGAAAATATTTATATCCGTATTGAAAAGGGAATGGCTCCCAAAGAAGCGGGAATAGAAGGAGCTAAAGAAATCTTCTTTGCCGTCATCTCAACGACTATCACGCTGGTTGCCGTATTCTTCCCTATCGTCTTTATGGATGGAATGACAGGACGATTGTTCCGGGAATTCAGTATCGTTATTTCGGGTTCAGTCATCATTTCTTCGTTTGCGGCATTGACTTTCACTCCGATGCTGGCAACGAAATTGCTTATAAAGAGGGAAAAGCAAAGTTGGTTTTATGCGAAGACCGAGCCATTCTTCGAAGGAATGAACCGGCTGTACAGCCGGTCACTTGCCGCTTTCCTCAGCAAACGCTGGATTGCTCTTCCATTTACCTTCATCACCATTTGCCTGATCGGTTTTCTATGGAATGCCATTCCCGCAGAAATGGCTCCACTTGAGGACCGTTCGCAAATCAGTATTAACACCCGGGGGGCAGAAGGTGTCACTTACGAATATATCCGGGATTACACGGAGGATATTAATCAACTGGTAGACTCTATCCTTCCCGATGCGGAAGCTGTTACCGCCCGTGTATCCAGTGGTAGCGGAAATGTACGCATCACATTGAAGGATATGCAAGACCGTAACTACACACAGATGGAAGTTGCCGAGAATATCTCGAAAGCGGTACAGAAGAAAACGATGGCACGTTCATTCGTACAGCAGCAATCTTCTTTCGGCGGACGCCGTGGAAGTATGCCCGTCCAATACGTACTTCAAGCCACCAATCTGGAAAAATTAGAAGAAGTGCTGCCCAAATTTATGGCTAAGGTATACGAAAATCCTGTTTTCCAAATGGCGGACGTCGACTTGAAATTCAGCAAGCCGGAAGCCCGTATACAAATCAACCGTGACAAGTCCAGCATCATGGGGGTAAGCACTAAAAACATTGCTCAGACATTGCAATACGGATTGAGCGGTCAGCGTATGGGATATTTCTATATGAACGGGAAACAGTATGAAATTCTGGGGGAAATCAATCGCCAGCAACGTAACAAGCCTGCCGACCTGAAAGCTATTTATGTACGTAGCAATAATGGGGATATGATTCAGCTGGATAACTTGATTGAACTGGAGAGCGGAATTGCTCCTCCAAAGTTATATCGCTACAACCGGTTTGTGTCTGCTACCATTTCCGCAGGTTTGGCGGATGGCAAAACAATCGGACAAGGTCTCGACGAAATGGACAAGATTGCCAAAGAGACACTGGATGATACCTTCCGTACTGCTCTGGCAGGAGACTCCAAGGAATATCGCGAAAGTTCTTCCAGTCTGATGTTTGCTTTCATTTTGGCAATCCTTCTGATCTACCTGATTCTGGCCGCCCAGTTTGAAAGTTTCAAAGATCCGTTAATTATTATGTTGACAGTGCCGTTGGCTATTGCCGGAGCCTTGGTATTCATGTATTTCAACAATATTACAATGAATATTTTCAGCCAGATCGGTATTATCATGCTGATCGGCCTGGTGGCAAAGAATGGTATTCTTATTGTGGAATTTGCCAATCAGAAACAGGAAGCCGGAGAGGACAAAATAAACGCTATTAAAGATGCCGCCCTGCAACGCCTACGTCCGATTCTGATGACTAGTGCTTCTACGGTCTTGGGACTTATCCCGCTGGCGTTTGCCACCGGAGAAGGTTGTAACCAACGTATTGCCATGGGTGCGGCAGTTGTGGGCGGTATGGTGGTCTCCACTCTGCTCACGATGTATATTGTACCGGCTATTTACAGTTACATTTCAACTAACCGAATCAAAAAATTACAAGAATGAAACAGAAAGGAATCTGCATGAAACACATCATCTATATTACCATTGCCTGTGCTTTCTTATCAGTCTCTTTTGCTAAGGCACAACAGATACGCACCCTGAAAGATTGCCTGGAGGAGGGATTACAAAACAATTATTCTCTACGTATCGTACATAATGAAGAGCAGATCAGCAAGAATAATGCAACGCTAGGGAATGCCGGATATCTGCCTACATTGGACTTTTCTGCAGGATACACCGGGAATCTGGACAATATTGAAACAAAAGCGCGTGCTACCGGAGAGATAACAAAAAACAACGGCGTCTACGATCAGACGGTTAACGTCGGTCTCAACCTCAACTGGACTATTTTCGACGGGTTTAATATTAGTACTACATACAAACAGCTGAAAGAACTGGAGCGTCAAGGCGAAACAAATACCCGTATTGCCATTGAGGACTTTATTGCAGCCCTGACTTCGGAATATTATAATTTTATCCAGCAGAAGATCCGTCTGAAAAACTTTCATTATGCAATGTCACTTTCCAAAGAACGCTTGCGTATAGCAGAGGCCAGCCATCTGGTCGGAAAGTTTTCAGGGCTGGATTATCAGCAGGCGAAGGTGGACTTCAATGCAGACAGTGCCCAATATATCAAACAACAGGAATTGCTGCATTCTTCACGAATCCAGTTGAACGAGCTGATGGCCAACAACAATGTAAACCAAAACATTATTATCAAAGATTCCACCATCGACGTACACAGCGACTTGCAATTTGATGATTTATGGAATTCTACATTGGCAACCAATGCTTCTTTGCTAAAGGCGGATCAGAATACGGTACTTGCCCAATTGGACTACAAGAAAATAAACTCGCGCAACTATCCGTATCTCAAATTAAATACCGGATATGGATATACGTTCAACAAGTATGACATCAATGCAAACAGCAGAAGAGGTGATCTGGGCTTTAATGCCGGAATAACTGTCGGCTTCAACATATTCGACGGAAACCGACGGAGGGAAAAGAGAAATGCAAGTCTGGCTTTCAAGAATCGTCGTCTGGAACGGCAGGACCTGGAGCTAGCACTCCGTTCCGATCTCAGCAATCTATGGCAAGCCTATCGCAACAACCTCCAGTTGCTGAATCTGGAACGACAGAATCTGATAACTGCCAAGGACAACCACGATATTGCCATGGATCGTTATATACAGGGAGATCTCTCCGGTTTTGAAGTACGCGAAGCACAAAAGAGTTTGTTAGATGCAGAAGAACGCATCCTCTCCGCCGAATACAATACGAAGCTCTGCGAAATATCCCTGTTACAGATCAGTGGAAAAATTACGAAGTTTCTGGAATAAGGAAGTAGTTTCCAAACATTAAAAAACAAAGCCATGAGAAAACCAAGTCTTTTCTTATTCCTACTTTTTATCCTGACAAACATCTCAGCCCCAAAAGCAGCAGATTACAGAAAACAGCAAAATTACAAAGAATGGGTACACATCGCTCCCAAATTTGACGACGATTTCTTCAAGACGGAAGAAGCCCTACGCATTGGTGACAACGTGTTACTGTATCAGCAAACCACCGGAGGCTGGCCCAAGAATATCTATATGCCGGCAGAACTGACAGAACAGGAATATAAGGCAGCATTAAAGGCCAAAGAGGATACCAACCAAAGCACAATCGACAACAACGCCACCACTACGGAAATCGAATATCTGGCACGGCTTTATCTGGCTACCCAAAAAGAAAAATATAAAGAAGGAGTTCTGAACGGCATCCAATATCTGCTCAAAGCGCAATATGAAAATGGTGGATGGCCTCAATTCTATCCACGCCCCAAAGGTTATTACATACAAATCACCTACAATGACAACGCCATGGTAAGAGTGATGAATCAGCTTCGGGAAATATACGAAAAGAAGACTCCTTACACTTTCCTGCCTGAAGATATCTGCAAACAGGCACGCAAAGCTTTTGATAAAGGCATAGAGTGTATACTCAAAACACAAGTGCACCAAAACGGAGAATTGGCAGTATGGTGTGCGCAGCACGACCGTGTCACTCTGGAACCATGCAAAGCACGTGCTTACGAACTTCCGTCATTAAGCGGGCAGGAGTCAGACAACATTGTATTACTACTTATGTCACTCCCCAATCCATCTACAGAAGTTGTAAAATCGATAGAAGGAGCCATCAAATGGTTCCAGAAGTCTGAAATCAAGGGACTACAGAAAGAATATTTCACTAACAGCGAAGGGAAAAAAGACTATCGTATGGTTCCTTGTGAAGACTGCCCCACTCTCTGGGCACGCTTTTATGAACTGGAAACTAACCGGCCCTTCTTCTGTGATCGTGACGGTATAAAAAAATATGATATCTCGGAAATCGGACACGAACGCCGGAATGGTTATAGTTGGTATAACAAAGATGGAAGTAAGGTGCTGAAAAGATACGAGAAATGGAAGAAAGAACAGAATAAATAATCAAAGACTGATATTTACCCTACCAAAGCGAATATCCGGAAAGTCCTTAAAATGAGAAATCCCCTTACTACACGATTGTAATGAGGGGATTTTTTAATTAAAGGCTTTTACACCGTCTTCTCAAAGTCTTATATAAACGGAGTTAAACCGATTATTTAGTACAATTCCACGGTTTCAACTGTTTGAAGAAGTCGTTACCCTTATCATCTACCAGAATAAATGCAGGGAAGTTTTCCACTTCAATCTTCCAGATAGCTTCCATACCCAATTCCGGATATTCCACACACTCGATGCTCTTGATGTTGTTCTGTGCAAGGATAGCTGCCGGACCTCCGATAGAACCAAGGTAGAAACCACCATATTTCTTACAAGCATCTGTCACTTGCTGGCTACGGTTACCTTTTGCCAACATTACCATGCTACCGCCATGACTTTGGAACAGTTCTACATAAGAGTCCATACGTCCTGCTGTAGTAGGACCCATAGAACCACAAGCCATGCCTTCCGGAGTTTTTGCCGGACCTGCATAATAAATAGGATGATCCTTAATATACTGTGGCAAGTCTTCGCCGCGATCCAAACGTTCTTTCAGTTTAGCATGAGCAATGTCACGACCTACGATGATCGTTCCGTTCAATGACAGACGGGTAGCTACCGGATATTTAGTCAGTTCTTTCAGGATTTCCGACATCGGACGGTTCAGGTCGATCTTTACCACATCACCTTCACCTGCCTGACGCAGTTCTACAGGAATAAGCTCACCCGGATTTGAATCCAGTTTCTCAATCCAGATACCTTCCTTATTGATTTTACATTTGATGTTACGGTCGGCAGAGCAAGATACTCCCAAACCTACCGGACAAGAAGCACCGTGACGAGGCAAACGGATGATACGTACGTCATGAGCAAGATATTTACCTCCGAATTGCGCGCCCAATCCAATTTTATGAGCTTCTGCCAAAACTTCTTTTTCCAGTTCGATGTCGCGGAATGCACGGCCATATTCGTTTCCGGTAGTCGGCAGATTGTCATAGAAATGAGTAGAAGCCAGCTTCACTGTCAACAGGTTCTTTTCAGCAGAAGTACCTCCGATAACGAAAGCGATATGATAAGGAGGACAAGCGGCTGTTCCCAATGTTTTCATCTTTTCAACCAGGAACGGAACCAGTGTACCGGGATTCAGGATTGCTTTTGTTTCCTGATACAAATATGTCTTGTTGGCAGATCCACCGCCTTTTGTTACACAAAGGAACTCATACTCCATGCCTTCGGTAGCTTCGATGTCAATCTGTGCGGGAAGGTTACATTTGGTATTTACCTCATCGTACATATTCAGAGGCGCATTCTGTGAGTAACGCAGGTTCTCTTCAGTATATGTTTTATATACACCCAGCGAAAGAGCCTCTTCGTCAGAATATCCAGTCCATACCTGTTGTCCTTTTTCACCGTGGATAATAGCAGTACCAG
This sequence comes from Bacteroides sp. L008, assembly GCF_040812255.1. Classification (NCBI taxonomy): domain Bacteria; kingdom Pseudomonadati; phylum Bacteroidota; class Bacteroidia; order Bacteroidales; family Bacteroidaceae; genus Bacteroides; species Bacteroides sp. L008. The sequence continues at coordinate 3,045,567 of NZ_JBFNXO010000001.1, forward strand.
TGTCCTGACAGAAAGGAAGTACACCTTTTGAAGCAACTTCCGCATTGCGCAGGAAAGTCAGTGCCACATACTTATCGTTTTCACTTGCTTCCGGATCACTCAGAATCTTAGCAACTTGTTCGTTGTGTGAACGACGAAGCATGAATGACACATCACGAAAAGCTGCATTAGCCATCACAGTCAAACCTTCTTTCTCAATTTTCAGGATGGGATTTCCTTCAAACTCGCTTACTGATACATAGTCTTTTGTAAGCAGATAATACTCAGTTGTATCTTTTCCCTTCTCAAACATGGGCTGATACTTAAACGGAGGTGTTGCCATAAGTTTCTTATTTTATTACGTAATTGTTAGTTAGTGTGGCAAAGGTAGTATATAAATTAAAAATTAAAAATTAAAGATTAAAAATTAAAGATTAAAACATAATTAACGGAGGAACTCTCCCGTTTATCATTTGCTTATTTTATTCTTGTATGCTTTCGATACGTCTAATAAGCTCGTTTCCAAGAGCTGTTTTATCTTCAATATGTTTCAAGACGGCAGTCACAAAAGTATTGCTTTCGAAATCACCGCGTACTTGCTCAAAATCCTGCTTCATTTCGTCGTGGGAGCCGTCAGCACCAAATCCGGTCATGGAAGACAACGAGAATTCTTTCTTGGCATCCTCATATACCATCTTATCCAATCCGACAACAGCTTGCTGCCATGCTTTCACGATACCGATGATATCTTGTGCTGTAATCGTTTCCGGATCCAGACCGTAGAATTCCTGAATCTTATGATAAGCCCATGTCCATTCATAGGTATAATAGTTCTCATGCATTTCTGCAAAGCTTGCATTGATGGATTTCAAACGATTGACCGTTCCCTTCTCTATCCCATCCAGCAATCGGTCGATCTCACTCTTGGGAGCAATCAGTCCGGAAACATCCACCCACTCCCCTATTCCGATTTCCGTATCAGGTTTCAGTCGTTGACGGATTTCTTCATTGCTCTGGAAGTTGATGCCTTCCAACCGCTTAATGATGGAGTTTCCCAAGAACTTGTGAATAGCGATTTCATAAAAACGAATTCCATTGTTCAGAGAGGAGTTCTTGATTTTAGCACTCTGGTAGGAGTAAATCTCTGAAGTTTCACCGGACACACGTTTCAATTCTTTCAAAATGGAACGTCCTTTAAACATTTTCTGAATGGTATAAGGACTCAACAGATTATAATTGATATAATCCAGTCGGTTCGGATCCTTTCGATTATCACGCTTCGGCCATTTCTGTGCATCACGAATGGTACCTACACTTCTTAAGTTAACTCCCGGAACCAGATAAGTGGTATTCCGCTGCTCTATCAGGTAAGAGAAAGGAAGATTGGAAGTATCGGCATGATTAACATGACGTCCCATTACCAAAGAGAAGGCCCCAACACGTGCCGGCCACAGGATATATGAATCGGAAGTGGTTTTCGCTCCTCTTTCCATCGTTCCCTGATGGATAGGACCTAACTTATACATGTGATTACTCTGATTGGACCCCGAACCCGCATTCATAAACGAGAACATACCGGCAATCAATAAAGTAGATTTATGATGTGTCACTGTAAAAGGACCTGCAAAAATAGCACATGCCTCACCGTTCTCTCCCTGACAATTACTGAAAAACAAAGAATCGGAAGCAGAATAATTGTGTCCCAGCTTGCAGGACTGACCGACGAAGCAACGAGTCAGCATCGTGCCGTCATCCACTTTAGAGCCGGAAGAGATAATGAAGTCATCACAGATTACACCGTGTCCGATATGAACAGGTGCCGTCACGTTACTGTTGATGCTGCCATTGGATAAGCGGCAAGTTCCACAGATATGGCAGTAATCTCCAATCCGGACATTCTTGATCGAGCCCGTATTGAGAATCATCACATGATTGCCAATACTGCCGACAGCAGAAGCATGTTTGTTGGAATAATAATCCGCAATGGATTTCATGCGGTTAATCAATTCGGGACGATGGCGGTACAGTGCAAGTATATATGCCTGATGTGCCGACAGTTTGTCGTTCATCAACACTTCACGACCTCCCGTTTCATTCAAGACTGCCACTTCCACCCCATTACCGAAAGTGCTCAACCCATCCACTAAGATAATATCTACATTCTCAATGAAGGTATCACTGCCAATTTCGTAATTAGCAATATAGTTCTGGATATTCTCAATACAACAGTTATCGCCCACCGATACATTATGCAACGTCACATGACGTAATCCCGAATGTTTCTTGATTCCCCCCGGCAATGTAAATTCTGCTTCGAATACTCCCAGTTTCACTTCACCCGAGAAACGGGTATGATGGACGTACTCACAATTAAACCCCTCTGCCACTGATACATTTCCCCAATCATCAGCCAGACACGACTGACTCTTCAACTGAAGTACCTCATCTTCAGTCAATCTACGATAGTCTTTCATTTTTAATAATGTGTTAATGTGCCCATATGCCAATACGCCAATTTCGATGCAGTACACGCAGCCAGTTGGCACATCAGTACATAAGCATATTGATTAATTATTCCTCTTCTTCGTAGGTCTGATAAAGAAAATCGTTATAGGGATATTTCTGAACGTGTAATTCTTTCACTCGCTGATAAACTACATTTTTCAGTTCGTCTATATTGATTCGTTCGCGGGCGGAAATAAAGAGGCAGTTGTCCTCCATCTTTGCCATCCACGTCTTCATCAGTTCTTCGAGTGTTAAGTTCTCCTTTGTTCGGGGGGTAAGGTCGTCCGGCGCTTTCTCCACGTAGGTGTAAGCGTCTATTTTGTTAAATACAAGTATCATAGGTTTGCCACTGCCACCAATCTCTGCCAGTGTTTTGTTCACCACTTCAATCTGTTCCTCAAATCCGGGGTGGGAAATATCGACTACGTGTACAAGCAGATCCGCTTCACGCACCTCATCCAGCGTTGATTTGAAAGATTCTACCAGATCGGTAGGCAACTTACGAATAAACCCTACCGTATCCGACAACAGGAACGGTAGATTATCGATAATCACTTTGCGTACAGTGGTATCCAACGTTGCAAACAGCTTGTTTTCTGCAAACACTTCGCTCTTTGCGAGAAGGTTCATCATGGTTGATTTTCCCACATTGGTATAACCAACCAGTGCAACACGTATCATACGTCCGCGGTTCTTACGCTGGGTAGCTTTCTGTTTGTCAATGTCTGCCAGACGTTCTTTCAGCAATGACATACGGTTCAGGATGATACGGCGGTCCATCTCGAGCTGTGTTTCACCCGGACCACGAAGTCCCACGGAACCTTTACCACCACCGGCACCGGAACCACCTCCCTGGCGTTCCAAGTGAGTCCAGAGTCGCTGCAAACGTGGCAACATATATTTATACTGTGCCAGTTCCACCTGTGTCTTCGCATTGGCAGTCTGTGCACGCATGGCAAATATATCAAGAATCAGTGAAGTACGGTCCAGTATCTTCACTTTCAGTTCAGCTTCAATATTACGAATCTGTTTCGCAGAAAGTTCGTCATCAAAGATGACCATTCCTACTTCACGTTCTGCTTCCTCTTCGTCATGGATATATTGTCTGATTTCCTCCAACTTTCCCTTTCCGACATAAGTCACAGAGTTAGCCGTCGGTAACTTCTGCGTAAATCGTTTCACAACTTCCGCCCCAGCCGTCTCGGCAAGGAAAGCCAGTTCATCCAGATACTCGTTTGTCTTACGCTCATCCTGCGTTTGTGTGATGAGTCCTACAAGCACTGCTGTTTCTACTTTGGCTTCGGATATTACAAATTCTTTCATTCTTTTATTATATATAATATTGCGGGTGCAAATATAACAAAAAAAAAGAGGACAATGTTTTAGAGGACATTGAAAAAGTCCCCATATTACATTATCCTCATTTTTTATATACTTAGGTTCAGAAATTGTATACCAAACAGCCTCCTATTTTCCTCCAAACTGAAGTTCATCGTTATAGTCCGTCTCATTCAACGGCACATCCCAAGTCCATTTATTAACACCGTCAGCAGGAATAGTAATGGCAACAGAAGGATATGCATTGCCACCTTGTGCAACAGACTTCCGTACCACGGGACGGTTCCAACGCTTGTAGTCACTCCATGCAAAACCTTCACCCCAAAGTTCAAGTTCACGATAATCCATGATTTCATTCCAAAGATCATCACCAATCTTGGTGCAAGTATATGAAGGATTACGTCCGGAAGTGGCATTCAAATCAACCAATGCAGCTTGCGCATCAGTTGGCTTATCCAAAAAATAATTGGCTTCTGCTTCCACCAATACCATTTCCGAAGAACGGATGAAGGGCAAATAAGATACTCCCGGAGTGTCGAACACATAGAATTTCAACTGTGCACCCAAATAATAAGTTCCAGCCTGATAAGGAGCCTCCAAACCGGACACGGCTATTCTGTCTATATAATTTTTCACGTCACTATTCAAAGCATCGTCCCAGAAAATAGCATAATCAGGATCTAACACATCCTCATCCGTCCAATCATATCCGGGAAACTTATCCTCTGTCAGAAACAATGCTTTACGTGCGTCATTGTCAGGAATCCGGTTGATTAATTCGCGACCAATAGCTCCGGCACCTTCATATGCACCTTGTTTGTTCGCATAATAACCGTTACAAGCATACTGTGTGCCATAACTCCAATACCAGTTATTTTCTTGGGAGCTACCGAAACTGCCAAACAACCATTCACTTGTAGGATTACAGAATCCATTCTGATAATCAGTGTTGTTCATTAACGGATATCCCTCACGGGCAAGTTTGGCTTCGGAAAGAGCTTTCCCATAATCCTGTTTAGTCAAGGCAGCACGAGCATAAACAGCGTGGGCGACATTAATGTTCGGAATCCAAACTTTTCCATTTTCACGGTCAAAACCAGATTGCTGAAAAAGAGAAATAGCATCATCCAAATCTTTATAAATTTGCGTATATGTTTCCGCCAATGTAGAGTAAGGCATACTGCCTGTCGACTCATCCAACCGGAGGACAAGGCCTTGAGAAGCCCCGTTGTTGGAATCTTGCCAACGCCAGCAATAATAATGCGTCAGCTTCTCGAAAGCATACGCACGAAATGTCAGTGCAGACGCTTTGATGAAATTCTTTTCGCTATCACTTCCTTCCGCTGCGTCAATATTACAGATAATGGTATTCGCATTACCAATAATCGTATAATAATAGTACCATGCGTATGCATCATAAATGCTATTTGTGCGGTTATGAAACGTCTGATTGAAAATGGGCGCCCATCCGTTCGCATAATAGTTATAATTGTAGTTTTCGCTCGGATAGCTTTCATATTGAATCATAATGTTGTTTTCACCGCAAAAGCCACCACCGAAGTAATATTGCTGAGTAGTCATGATCTTAGCAATTCCATTCAATGCCTTCATGGCATTGTCGGTTGTACCGACAGCATCGCCCGTTCCGATAGAGTCGGTTGGAGCTGTATTAAGATAGTCGCTGCTGCAAGAAAATACCAGTAAAGATGCGCCTGCAACTAAAGCTCCTATAAACAATCTATTGATATATTTTTTCATAATTATTCTTATTGTTTTAAATGTTCCAGTCTTTAGAATTTGACAGTCAGCCCCAAGTTATAAACTCGAGCAGTTACATAAGTATCATCATATTCACCATTAAATGAGAATTGCGGATTCAATCCCTTGCGCGCAGTAACTGTAAAGAGGTTTTCAACACCGGCAGTCAATGTCAATCCACCAATCCCCCAATGATTCAACCATTTCTTCGGTAAACTATAAGACAAATTCAAATTTTTGAATACCAAGTAAGAAGCATTTGCCAACCAACGGTCGCTCACAGCGTTGTTATCAGAAGCGCGGTTAAAATCATAAGCGGGTGTTCCATTAGGATCAATGCGGTCAGCAGATGTAGCAGTCATTCCTTCAGGAACTCCATTCCATGATTTCAACACATCTTTATGCAACGCGGAACCTGATGACATCACTGATGAGCCCATCAACCCCTGATAACTACCATCATACACTTTACCACCCAAACCATAGGTTAACAAAACATTCATGCTCAAATCTTTCCAAGTAAGCGTAGAACGTACAGAACCATAAACCGTAGGTAACGCAGAGCCTGCCCAATCCCGCTTTCCATAAGAAGTTATAGTCGTATAATCCGTACCATTAATCGTAGTCAGCGCATCATTTTCCGCAGCAGCATCCTTTTTATCAGGATCAAGGGTATAAAGCGACTGTCCGGTCATTTGATCAACTCCAACGAAATGATAGGTATAAAATTCATAAATAGAATGACCTTCCGAATAATTTTGTCTACCGTGCAAGATATCTTTTCCATCCGGCAATTTAATCACCTTATTCTTCAGAAAAGTAGCGTCCATTCCGATATTCCATTTCCAGTCTCCTTTATTGACGGCATCCACATCCAAAGAAATTTCAAAACCACGATTAGACACCGTACCAATGTTCCGATATTGAGTAAGGTTCATCGGTGCACCATCATCCACCCAAGGATAGGAACCAGCCGAAAGTGGCAGTCTCACTTCAAACAACAAGTCTTTGGAACGTTTGTCAAAATAGCCAATCTCAAAATTCAAACGATCGAACAAACGACCTTCCAAAGCGAAATCGAATGTCTGGGTAGTTTCCCATTTGATATCCGGAGCCGATAAAGATTTTTTCAACAAAGCGGCCTCATTAGCATTCTTGTCAATAGTATACAATGCCATATAACCATAATAACTTACGCCTGCGTCGTTACCCACTTCGCCATACGATGCGCGAAGTTTCAAATGGTTTACCCAGTCGATATTCTGCATAAAAGCTTCGCGCTTCACATTCCAACTTGCACCCAATGAATAGAAATTCCCCCAACGATTGTCCGGATGGAAACGGGAAGAACCGTCACGACGGAAAGAAGCCTCAATAAAATAGCGCTCATCATAGTTATAACGTGCACGCGCTAGATAAGACTCTGTTTTATATTCGTCATCATAACCAGCGAAATAAGAATTAGTAAGGAAATTACCCATCGTCAGATTACCATCGACAGCCATACCCGTATTCATTCCATAGGTCACTTTACGCTGCCAGCTATAATTTTCATGCCCCAGCATCACATCCACATTATGTATATTCTTATAAGTATGATTCCAGTTTATTAATTGTTGCATAGTATAATTGGTATACTGGTAAGCATAGTTAGTCAACCGTCCATTGTTTGTGGCACCGTCACCAATTTTGGGGTTATCATATTTCTTATTGTTCGAAGTGCTGTTGCTCATATCCCCCTTGGCTGTTACTGAAAAGTCATACGGCAGATTAATCGTAGCAAATGCTTGTCCACCCAATACATTGCGACGGCTTTCTTCCTTATTATTACGCAATTCGTAAGCAATATTACGATTACTCAAATAAGAAGAAGTAACATCATATTGCTTTTCACCAAATTCATCCAAAGCATAAGAGCCATCGGCATTGTGCATAAACAACGGATATACCGGAGCCATATAACGAACAGTATAAAACGGATTGGCAAAATAATCTCCGGTAGCATTGTCATTGTAATCTCTCTTAGTTATAGACCCGTTTAAGTTAACCCCCGCTTTCAACCATTTGTTTGGAGTATAAACAGTATTAATACGTCCGGAGAAACGTTCGTAACCGGAAGCAATGATATATCCCTTTTCATTCAGATAACCAATAGAGGAATAAACATTCAGTTTCTCGGAAGAGGAACTGGCGGATAAGTTATATTCCTGACGGTATCCATTGCGTTCAATGTCCTTTGCCCAGTCAAGGTCATCATACCCTGGTAACATATTGGCTATCAGTTTGCCATTGGCATCGAATAAAGCATCGTCAGGAGCATCATAAATATTGCGACGCGCATACCCCTTTATAATATTCTTTGTGGCATAATCTGCGGCATCAGCTTCGTTATATCCCAAGCTACCGGTCATGGCATAGTTTTTCAACCCCATCCATGATGTTTCCATCCATTGATTAGCGCCAAGCCGTTCATATTCCGGAATACCACGATTATAAATACCTTGATTTATTTGCAAAGTAATAGTTGGTCTATCCGAGCCACGCCCGCTTTTTGTTGTAATCAACACAACACCGTTAGCAGCACGATTTCCATACAAAGCGGCAGAAGCGGCATCCTTTAAGATAGACATGCTTTCAATATCGTTAGAGTTCAATTCAGCAATATTTCCATCAAAAGGCACACCGTCTACAACAATCAATGGATCGGAAGCTCCTGAAACCAATGTCCCGAAACCACGTATACGGATAGAAGGCGCTTTACCCGGTTCCCCGTATGTATTATTTACCTGAACACCGGGTGCAGACCCTTCAAGCGCTCCGGTCACACTAGTGGTAAGACGCTTTTCTATCTTTTTTGAATCAACCACTGAAATGGAACCTGTCAATGATTCTTTCTTAGCCGTACCATAAGCTACGACTACCACTTCGTCCAATGCTTCTGCATCAGTCTTCATTACCACCCTCATTTTAGGCTTGATAGCCACTTCCTGAGTTTGCATACCGATGTACGAAATCTGCAAAGTCTTTGCAGAACTAATAATTTTGTAATATATTGAATGCTAAACAGTTATCATTCACGCAAACACGTGAAAAAAAAAGTATTATTTGATTAATAATGAACTAGATATTTAATTAACAGCTGATTACAAGAAAAAACGCGAACAGTTCATTTTGCATATGTGATACTATTTCTCTACCCAAATAACACACAATGAGTTAATAATCAGGTAAATAATAGTTTAACTAAAAATATTTATATAGGGTAAGTAGTATCTTGCTGTTTTCAGGCATCTTCATTTGTATATAATTAGTCAGATATTAGTAAACCTCTCAATAAAAATGTAGTTTGCTCTTTTTATTCTAGTGGAGATAAACCTCTTGTAAATATTGCAAAACTTTTTCTCCTTATATATTTAATGATTATGAGATATAAAAGGCCACTCCGAAATTCGAAGTAGCCTTTTATATGATTGTACGGTTTTCTAATTAGAAATCGTCAGCAGGAAATCCAGTACGACGGAATCCGGAAACTTTATAAGTTAATCCATTTTCATCGTCATCAAACTGTACCATGTATACAATACTATCAGCAGGCATACCACTAGGAGTTGTCGCTGCATTCTCTAATACTTTCCCATCACTGATCTTTACTTTAGATTCATAAATAACATTGTTCACAAAATCAGGAGTTGAGAAAGTCCGCTCGGCATAGTTCACATTCACTTTCAATTTATACTCCCAAAAATTATTTAAATCATCCAACCACATTTCAGTATTACTGTTGCTAGCGGTATTATAAGTACTCATTTGTATATGTCCGGCACCATATGGGTCTTCTACTTCTTCTCCATCAATTATTGCATTCACTGTAACCCACCAGTCACCAGCCATTTTTTCAATAGCAGTACCACCTGGTTCTGTGTCGTCATCACATGCCACAACTGTAAAAGCCAGTGAAGCCAAAAGCAATATCATATATTTCTTCATAATCATATTTTTATTTTTTTACTATAATATCAAAAGATAATTGACCGGCATAATCGATGCTCCATCTCAAAGTTCCTGTTGCAGGATCCAACGATGTATTAGTCATTTGATCCATAGAGTCTCCCCAGCCTGCAACATAACTTTCTATAGGAGTAATGGTATTGTCTTCATTTAATTCAAATTTTCCAACCATTGCATAATCTGGTCCGTAGCCTGTACGCTGATCATACCAGCCTCCCAAGAAATCCGTGATATAAAATATTCCCGGTTCTATTTGAAATATTACAATCTCATATCCACTAAAAGCCACAACTGAAGGAACTGTCCGTTTGCTTCCTTCAGCCAAAGTATAAATCCCGGACTGTAGTGGAGAAGGAGTATTATCTGCCACATATACTGTTCTCGTAAAGGTTTTGGCAAAACCATCTTCATTATATGCCGCATACACTAAGTTATAAATACCCGGGGTATTTACATCAACATTTCCTTTTATCTCTACGGATGATGTGATATCTTCCCCATTCATTTCTGCGTAGTATCCAGGCTCTACATAAGGTTGCCCTTTTTCTAAAACAATCTTTGTGTCACCCAGTCTTTCTAACGTTACGAAGTAGGTAACCTTGGAGGTATCATCCGTTGATTTGTCGCAAGACCCGAAGACAAACGACAAACATATCAATATGCTATATGCTATTTTTTTCATATGTAAAACTTGCTAAGTTATTTTTTATTTGATATCCCACCAGATAGGAGTACTTCCCGGTACCCCTGCAGGAGTATTTGCATTCTGTTGACGTGCACTTAACGGATAAGTCATCCGTTTCATCAGCCCGCCTGCTTCCAGCCCATTGGTCCATGGTGCAACTAAATCTCCCGGAGTGTATATTGATTCATTAGCTTGTATCTGTGCTGCCGAATAAGAAGATAGTTGCGGACAATCTGTGCGTCGGATCTCACTCCATGCTTCCATGTGGTCCATATAGAAAAGAGAAACCCATTTCTGCATATAAATCAAATTCAGTTTTTCAATTGATGTGGAAGCTGTAGACCATGCACATGCTCCCTCTAAGATAGTGTTCTCTTGTCCTGTAAATCCGCGAACAGCAAAATCAGCAGTTACCCCTGCTTCATATGCACTTTTCGCATTTGCGTCATCATTCAGAAAGCGAATATAAACTTCTGCTATTAAGAATTGTAATTCAGCCTGAGTAAAAAAGTAAACAGGTTTTGTTGGACCGATGGAATAATCAATAGCACTTACATTTTTATTTTTCCAATTATCAGTACCCAATATGCTTTGCATATGTGTTTTTCCTCCAGGAAGTTGTCCGACATATTTTCCATCTGCATCCGTTTTGTTAATACCATAGGCAATACGTGGGTCTCCTGTACTATTCAAATAAGAAATCAGCGGATATGCAGCGCAATGATTACCCGTCAATCCTACTGCATTTGTATTATACCATGGATTACGTTTGTCTGTTTCATCTACAAAGCAGTCTAATTTAACATCTCCGGTAAAGAATTCATTGTTTTGTACCAGATTTTTCACTTTCTCTGTGTAAGAGGCAACGTCTATATTGGCATCAATGAAACGTAGATACATACGAAGACGGAGAGCATTGGCAAATCCTTTCCATTGAGCAAGATCCTTATTGAACACCAAATCCGGTACGTCCATACCACTTCCATCCAAGACTGACTCTGCTGCATCCATTTCATCCAATACGCCTCTATATACAGTTTCGCCATTATCCCATTTGGGTGTTGCATTGGCATTCCCTTGCAAGGCTTCAGAATAAGGCGAGTCGCTTGTATTGTCTACCATTATTTGAAAAGCGTACGCTCTCAAGATAGTGGTGGCAAAACGGTCTGCCGGATTGGTCGTCTTTTCCAAAACCTGTTTGGCATCTTCTAAAGCACCTGCAAACAAGATTCTATATGAATAGTCCATTTGCTGTGATGATTCTGTAAAAGTGTACTCACATAAAGTATTGTATTGGTTCGCTTCCGGCTTTTGTTCATAGTATTGGGCGAAAAAGCCTGCATAATTATAAATTTCTCCTCCTACTGCCGAAGCGATAGAAGCACTAATGGAAGGGAATATCAAGTCGGCTGTTACCTGATCGTTCATCGGATAGTTCGGGTCGTTGTTGATATCCAAGTCGCAACTTGTAAATAATGCCGTTGTTGCCAATGATGCATATAATAATATTTTCTTCATATTTATTCCTGTTTAAAATTTAACCATTAAGTTGAAACCGAAACGGCGTGAGCTAGGATTAGCTGTGTATTCTCCATAGTTACCTTCAAGATCATTGCCAAATGAAGTCATTTCGGGATCAATAAATGTATTGCTGGATGGGGTCCAGATGAATAAGTTATTACCATATGCGGAAACTTTCACTGCCTGAAAAGGTGTTTTGGCCAGCCATCTTTTTGGCAAATCCCAACCTAATACTACAGAGCGAAGTTTTACATACGATTTATCTACAAGGAAGCAACTTCCCAGATCGGAACCTCCGTCGCCCCAGTATTTATAAATATTAGAACTGGTAATGGGCGTTGTATTTTCTACGTAAGTAATTTGATCTCCATTTACAATCTTATTTACAGAGTTTGGCACAATAAAAGGATTTCGATCGTTATAAGTAGTCTGGATTGCATTACCTGTAAAATAATTAATATCTTTGGTACGTGAATACATGACTCCACCCTGACGGATATCAAAGTCAATACCCAAGCTTAAACCTTTGTATCTCAATGTTGTAGAAACGCCCATTTGATATTTATTATTCATATCTCCACAGATTCCGAACTCACCAGCTTCAACAGGTAGACCTGTTGAAGAGTTGACAACAACTCGTCCTTGAGGGTCGCGTTCAGCTACTTGTGCTTTGAATACTCCGACAGGCATTCCTGTAATAGCGTACATACTAGTTCCCCCATTTAATCCATAAATATTTGTAATACCACCCAGTTCTTCAGGCAAACTGATTACTTTACTCCAATTCTTTGTAAAGTTCCATGTTAGTTCCCAACTGAAATCTTTAGTTCTGATCGGGGTTCCACTAATTAACAATTCTATACCACGATTTCGTATCTTACCTAAGTTCATGTTTTGCGCTGTATAGCCTGAAGCCGGATCCATGGCTAAAGAAAAAATCTGTTTGTCAGTATTACGATTATAATAAGAAACATCGAAAGACAAGCGATTTTTGAAGAAAGCCATATTTAAACCGATTTCAGCCTCTGTCGTCATTTCCGGACTTAGTGTATTACTACCTAAAATGTTACCTGCCGAATAAGCATTGACACCTCCTAGCGGGAAGGTGAGGTATCCAAAAGGTATTCTATTTGAAGATTGTGCATATACAGGATTAACCATATACACATCAGCATCATTACCGGTTTTACCCCAGCTGGCACGTATTTTACCAAAAGAAATGATATTGCTTAAATCACTATTTAATAATTCGCTGAAAATGAAACTGCCGGTAAAACCCGGATAGAAGAAACTGCGGTTCCCTTTCGGAAGAGTAGAAGACCAGTCGTTACGAGCTGTAACTGTCAGATACAGCATGTTTTTCCAAGAACCTTCAAACTGTCCGAACACACCCATCAGACGTCTAAGTTCCAAATGTTGTTCAACAATTGGAGTTTTACCAGAATTCTTCAAGTTAAACCATGTCGGGATAGTCAAATCGTTTACCTCCGAATATTGGTAAGAGACTTTACGCTCATTTCCATTGAATCCGACTAACGCATTGATATTAAAATCACTGATCGGCATATTGAAATTAACCATAATATCTTGATTAATTTCACGACGCCGGGTTATCTGTTCTGTATATTGTCCTGTCTCACCAGAGAATGGACTACTGGAACCTTGTCCTTCTCCGTTGGGTGTTCCTTCGTAATAAAGAGCATATAAATTAGGTTTTCCTTTATCGCTCTGGCCGGTTGTAGTATCCAATCCCATACGATATGTGAATTTGAAATATTTCAAGAATTCATAATCTAATTGGAATTTGCCATAAAATCTTTCAGATTCATATTCGTTCAAATAATTTTCCAGAATATAATATGGATTCATCACGCCATAAGGAGTATAATAATAGCCCGGAGTGTTAAACGGATCATTCTGGTCTTCCAGCCCTATAATACTGACATCGCGTGGTGATTGATAGAGGGAGTTCAGCATAGAGAGCCCTTGCCCCGTAGTAGCAAACTTATTTTTCTGATAGGCATAGTTTAATGAAGAAGAAAATGTTAATGCGCCTACCTTATGGCTGCCACGTGCGGAAAAGGTATATTTGTCATAACTGTCAGCGTCTGTTGGAATCATACCATCGTCGCTAATTTGAGAGAAAGAAACATAATAATCACTTTTGTCTGTTGCTCCATTAAATGAAAGGCTATTGCTATACCTGAACCCGGCATCAAAAAAGTCTTTAATGTTGTCAGGCATTGCTACATAAGGCTTCAACTTTTGCGAGTTATTATACACATTTCCCCATAATTGCATTGAACCATCAAAACGAGGTCCCCAAGAACCATTTTCCAACTCCGTATGGTTACCGTTCCATCCCATACCAAATTCATTCTGAAATTCCGGTAAACGTAAAATTGTAGACCATTGTACACCGCCATTGTACTCAATACCAACACCTTTATTCTTTCGTCCACTTTTCGTTGTGATCATGACTACACCATTTGCAGCACGACTACCATATAAAGCAGTTGCTGCCGCACCTTTTAGAATTGTCATGTTTGCCACATCATCCGGATTAATAGCGTTTGCTCCATTACCAAAATCATATCCGCTGTTCAAACCATCTGTAGAATATACTGTAGAGTTATTCAATGGTACACCATCCACTACATATAATGGTTGATTTGTACCCGATAGTGAACTAACACCACGAATAATTACAGAATTTGAAGAACCAGGATCTGATGAAGTACTGGAAATCTGAACCCCCGCAATTTTACCTGCTAAACTTGACATAACATCGGAAGTACGACTCTCCGCAATTTTGTCACCTCCCACAGAAGTCGCAGCATACCCTAATGCTTTTTCGGAGCGTTTAATACCCATTGCTGTAACAACAACTTCATCAATTTGCTGGGCATCAGACCTAAGTACTACCTTTAAATTAGATTTGATAGCTACTTCTTGAGTCTGCATACCAATGTACGAAATCTGCAAAGTCTTTGCAGAACTAAATACAAGTATAATATATTGATTACTAACAATATATACCTATTTACTTTCTTGTGACAATAAATCTTTTGTTGTGGTTATTGTGCAGATTATCAATATGTTAAACACCTGTCAAACATATTAAATTGCTGATTTATGATACCAGATTTCTATCAAAAATAGGACATAACCTTCTATTAATTAATTGTTTAAGCTCTTATCTTATATGATATAAACTAAAAATTATTTCCATCTTAACGCTTGAAGATGGGTTTTCTTGTTCTAAATTATATCCAATAATTACTGATTATAATAATATATCCATTAGTAAACAATAACCTATGAAAAAGAAAAACTCCAAATGAAAAAATGCATATTTTATTACTGTATATTTTTAAATATGCAGGGGCGGACTCAAATCTTCCTCAAAATCGCAGAGAATATGATTAATGAATATTCATATTGGATGATTATATACTTTTTTTATATCAAATAGATTGCATAATTACATATAACTATATCAAAGGAACCATTTGTCATTTATCTGATGAACAAATGGTAGAACCAGAAATACCGAATTTTAGTAGCTATTAGAGGTCGTCAAGTTTATAAATTAGCTTTTAATCCTCTCCTTTTAAAGAAAGCAAAGGCTTCTCTATGACCAATGACTCGTTCCTTTTAAAGGAACGAGTCATTCCTTTAAATGGGACGAGTAATAATATTCGTAATAATAATGTATATTTAGATTATGTATATGCGTTTTCGGAACTTATATTGCATATCCTTTCATTTAATTATACACACTTTCTTCTATTAGAGAAAATTATACCTTCCATTTCTAAAACCAAATCTTAAAAACAGAACACTTTCGTTTAGCCTTTGTGCTTATTATTATTTGAAGAGGCAGTTTTCTCAAGATCACGCACCACTGTAATATCCATTATATTTGCATATACCTGTGTGGTCTTTACACTTTTATGCCCTAATAGTTTTTGTACAGTAGTTATATTGGCACCATTATATAATAATAAGGTAGCATTTGTATGCCGGGCGGTGTGAAACGATACACGTTTATCAATTTTAGCCAGACCTGCCAATATATTTAATTCCTTATTAATATTGGAATTGTCTTTTAACTTGAAAAAACTGTTGAGGTCATCTTTATAGCGTTGCAATATCTGGATTCCTTTACCTTCAAATAATAAATATAAAGGAAGACGTACTTCCATACCTGTTTTGACAGATTTGTATATTATCCAAGTCTCCTGATGGAACTCAACAATATTTGCAGAGGTCAGATTAGTAAAATCAGAATATCGTAATCCTGCATAACAACAAAATAAAAATGCATCTTTTGTTTTTTGCAGTCTCGTATATCTTCCTATCAACTGCAAATTCTCAAATTTGTGCAACTCTTCCGGAGCTAAGTGTGTATGGCTTCCTTCTATACTTTTAATTTTATATTTTCTAAAGGCATACTTCTGTATATCCATATACTCCTTATTTATTGCAACATTAATATATCGTTTCAGATGCTTCATGTGTTTGGCAATAGTATTAAGGTGATAACCTTTAGATTGCAGGTAATTATCAAAGGAAGACACAAATTCAAATGTCAAATCGGTAAATAATACCTCTTTCTTGAATTCCTGAAGTAATTCAAGTGTGGAAAGGTGATTTTGACGGGTACTCTCTTTCAAAGAAGAATTAGCTATCTCCTCTTTAAAAAAAGTCAAAAATGACCTTCCGTTGCTTAGGGGTTTATCAATAGAATTTTTTAATAAATCTAACGATATGGACTTTCCCTGTTGCCATAGTCCAAGTTCTGTTTGCTCAATAGCTGCTATATTTTCATATAACATACGATTCAAAACATTCGCATTAGGATGATTCTTCACCATTTTTCGTTTGGCATCCCACTGTTCCGGTTTGAGATATATTTTGGTGGAGAAATACATCTTTTTCCTGTTCAGATAGGCTTCTACCTGAACTAATGCCATTCCTCTTTTATTCAATCTCTTCTTTCTGTTAAACACAAGGTTGTAACTGATTTTTTCCATACTTTCATTTTTTAATTAATAATAGAACAAATTAGACGTAATTCTGTGCTATATCAGAGGCGAATAAGCATTAATATCTCTAAAAAATAAATCTTCAAATCACTTGGTATTCACAAAACTTTAAATTAAATGCCACTTTTTTATTCGCTTTTTTACGAAAAAAGCAAAAAGAATGGCTTTTAAAGGTGTTTTATGACTAAAAACGAGTAAAAGAAATATTAAAAGATGCATTTTGCTCATACAAAGTGTCAATTGCTATTTTAGTAATCAACGCTTTTGATTGAGAAAAATATGCTTATCGGCATAAATACAGCTTATAAAATAACAAAATGTTATATTTGCAACCTTTTTTTATTAATATAATTGCTAGTTTCAGTTTTATTAATATATTTGCAAATTGTTAGAGTAAAGATACAAATAATGTAAAGTTAAACTTTAAGAGAGAATTTATGAAAAGAAAATTAATGCTGTTATTGGCATGCCTTTTTGTGGGCATAGGCCTAGTAACTGCCCAGACTCAAAAGGTCACAGGCGTTGTGATTTCTGAAGAAGACGGGCAGCCAGTTGTTGGCGCTTCTGTGTTAGTAAAAGGTACCACTCTGGGTACAATCACAGATGTAGATGGTAATTTTAATTTGTCGAACGTACCAAGTTCTGCAAAGACTTTGCAGATTTCGTATATCGGCATGCAGACTCAGGAAGTGGCGATAAAGCCCAATTTGCGAGTGATTCTCAAATCTGATGCACAGCTAATAGATGAGGTTGTGGTAACCGGATATGGGGTAACTAAAAAAGCGGCATTTACGGGATCTGCCCAAACGGTGGATAACAAGGACTTGATGAAAAAAACAGATGCAAACTTTATGAAGTCTTTGGAAGGATCAGTTGCTGGTTTACAAGTAAACAGCTTGACTGGACAACCTGGTGCATATGCTTCTACTACTATTCGTGGGGTCGGTTCAATGAACTCCGGAACTGAACCTTTATATGTAATTGATGGTATTGCCATCTACACAGACAAAATGGGAGCTTATAACAAAGCCGGAACAGGGGATATGGCAGCAAGTCCGATGGCTAATATCAATCCTAACGACATTGAGTCCATCACAGTTTTGAAGGATGCTACAGCAACGGCTATTTACGGAGCTCGTGCAGCGAATGGAGTAATTGTAGTTACTACTAAAAAAGGTAGTCTGGGAAAAGCGCGTTTTAATGTGAACGCAAAAGTCGGAACTAGCTTTATTGGTAAGATAAATCATGATTACCGTACGACAAATCTGGATAAATACAAAGAAATCTGGACTGAAGGACTAACAAATGCAGGATATGACGGTGAAGATGGCATGACTTCTGCTGAATGGCTGAATGCCTATGTTATGGATTGGTATAATGTGGACTTGACGCAAAATATCAAGAGTGTGGATTGGCTGAAGGAGATTCTGCAAAATGGTTTTTCACAAGAATATGATATCAGTGCTCAAGGTGGGAATGAAAATTTGCGCTATTATATTAGTGGAGGATATTTTCAGAATACAGGTATCGTCATCGGAACTGGAATGAAACGCTATAGCGGACGTATTAGTTTAGATGGAAAAAGCGGGCGGATAGGATATGGACTTTCTGTGAATGGAGCACTCTCCGATATAAACAACACGATGACTGAAAGCCAATATACTAATCCTATTGTAGCAGTATATGACATCCGTCCGTTTGAACAGGTGCGCAATGAAGACGGAACATATAATACAAATGTTAATTATAATCCTGTAGCTATTAACGATAAAGAAAAAGGTGATAAACGTAATCAAAAGCAGATTACATTGGTTGTGAATCCATATTTTACTTATAATATTATTGATGGCTTAACATGGAAGACAAATGCAGGATTGAGCCTGATTGACTTGGACGAGTTCTTTTACAGTTCAATTTATAATCCTCAATATTCCGGTAGCGGTATGCTTGGTCAAAGAAACCAAGAAAGGGCAACAACCTTAACCATTACCAATACCGTAAACTTCAACCGCACTTTCAAAGACATGCATCATTTGAATGTATTGTTGGGACAAGAAGCACAGAAAATATCTTATAGAACAATTTATGCAGCTGCCAGTGGATATCCTAGTGATGCTGTTTTTGAACTGGACAATGCTTCCAAACCAACAGGGGCGGGATCTTCAACCAAAGCAAGCACTCTTTCTTCATTCTTTATGAATGCAGAATATAATTTGAATGATAAATATTATCTGTCAGGCAGTTTCCGTTATGACGGTTCGTCGAGATTTGGTATAAACAACAAATGGGCTCCTTTCTGGTCTATAGGAGCAAAATACCGTATTTCTAACGAAAGCTTTATGGAAAACACCAAAAGCTGGTTGACAGATTTGACTATCAGAGGTAGTTATGGAACTGTAGGTAATCAGGATATTGGTTATTATGCAGCAATGGGATTGTATAATTATGGATATTCTTATAATGGCAAACCTGGAGCTATTCCTTACCAAATAGCCAATCCGGATCTTAAATGGGAGACTGTTGCGAAAGCCGATATCGGTATCCATGCTGTTTTCTTCGAAAGACTGACACTCGAAGTAGACTATTATAACCAACGGACAAAAGATATGATATTTGATGTACCACTTTCTTACACAACTGGATTCGGGTCTATTCTGAAAAATGTAGGTGAGATGGAAAACAAAGGTATAGAATTCTTGATTAACGCTAACGTACTTAGAAATAAGGATTTCAGTTGGGATGTTCGTTTCACTGGTACGGCAAATAAAAATAAAATCATAAAACTTGCCACAGAAAAACCAATTGAGAATACTCTAACTATCAGAAAAGTTGGCGAAGCATATAATACATTCTATATGCCGGAATATGCAGGAGTGGATCCTGAAACAGGAGAAGCAATGTGGTATAAAGGACAAGAAGGGGATGAGAAAACAAAAAATGTAAATGAGGCCGGTCAGCGAATTGTAGGCTCCGCCGATCCTAAATTTTATGGTGGCTTTGGAATGAATTTCAAATACAAAGGTTTTGACTTCTCTTTTGATACCAGTTTCACCCTGGGAAATAAAGTGTATAACTCCGGATTTGCATTTGACATGCAGGTTGGACACTATTTCTTAGGCCCGGTGTCCAACTATGTTTATGACAATCGCTGGCAAAAGCCGGGAGATATAACCGACGTACCCAAATTCGTAGCTGGAGACAACTCGGGAGCAGAAACTAATTCCAGCCGTTTCTTAATGAATGGTTCTTATTTAAGAATGAAATCCATGGTTTTAGGATATACTCTTCCAAAGAACCTTATGAATAAAGTGGCTATTGACAATTTAAGAGTTTATATCTCTGCTGACAATTTGTTCACTATCACTGCTAAAGATTTTATAGGATTTGATCCACAAACTAGATCTACCGGTATGCAGTCTTGGGCATATCCTGTAGCTAGAAATATCATGTTCGGTCTTAATCTCAGCTTCTAAAAAAATAACTTTAGAAATTTATGACAATGAAGAAAATATTATTTGCTTTATTAACCGGTTGGATGGCAATTTCATTCACCGCATGCGATGACTTCTTGACAGAAACGCCATCAACTTCTGTTCCGACAGAAGAAGCCTTGGTTACTACCCAAGATTTTCAGAATGCTCTAAATGGTGTATATTACACATTAGGTTCATATCGTTTTCTGGGACGTGATATATTAGCAATTGGAGATGCGCCAACGGATATCACTTCACATTCCGTTGCAACGTCTCATTTCTA
This sequence comes from Bacteroides sp. L008, assembly GCF_040812255.1. Taxonomy (NCBI): domain Bacteria; kingdom Pseudomonadati; phylum Bacteroidota; class Bacteroidia; order Bacteroidales; family Bacteroidaceae; genus Bacteroides; species Bacteroides sp. L008. The sequence goes on from NZ_JBFNXO010000001.1 coordinate 3,066,168, forward strand.
TGACATCTTCCGCTATCAGATACTGGATACTAATTCATACATAGAAGAAATATGGGCATACGGATATTGGGCTATCGACCGTTGTGCACGTATCATTAAAGAAGGTGCTTCATTTAAAGAAGTAACAAAGGGGGATCTGGCAGAAGTGGAAGGATGCATCGCTCAAGCCTATGCAATTAAAGCCCTCTGCTCTTTCTATTTGACTAATATGTTCGGTTTGCCATATTCGGAAGCCAATAAAACGACATTAGGTATCGTGAACGTTACTGAACCCGTCCCTGCCTATTCACAGGTGTCAAGAGTCAGTGTAGAACAAAATTATAGCCTGATTCTTGATGATATAACGAAAGCTAAAGAATATTATGCTAAAGAAGCTGTTGAAAATGTAGGTAAACAGTATATGAATACGGCTGCAGTTGCTGCACTTGAAGCTCGCGTAAAACTCTATATGAAAAATTACGAAGGGGCTATTACAGCGGCTCAAGAGGCAATAACCCTAAGTGGCGGTACAATTGTATCAACCAAAGAAGACTATAAGAATATGTACACGACATTAGCTGTTTCGACAGAAGACATTTTCTTTATAGCAAAAGCCGAAGATGATTATTTGTCCGCTAATGCTCTGAATACTTTATGGAATAAATACGGTTTGTCTATTAACAGCGCAACAATAGCAGAATATTCACCTAATGATATTCGTCTGGCACTTCTTGGCGATACGTGGACTGGTGGAAAAATGCGTGGTATTACAACCAATAATCAGATTTCTAATTTGCCGGTTTTCAGACTGCCTGAAATGTATTTAATACAGGCAGAAGCATATGCAAAACAGTCAACTCCTGATTATGGCAAAGCCAAAGAAAAACTATTGGAAGTAGCTGCAAAAAGAAACCCGGACTTGGATGACAGTGAAATTGCAGAGGATCAAACGGTTATTGATGCCATTGATAAAGAAAGAAAATTAGAACTGGTTCAAGAAGGACATCGCTTCTTTGATGCAAGAAGATTAGGCAAAATTATTAGTGTAGCAGATGGATCGTACACTAATTTCAACATCGCAAAATTTGTGTACCCAATACCTTCTTTTGAAGTCAATTCAGGTTTTGGAGTTATACAAACAGAGGGGTGGAGTAATAATCTACCTCGATAATACTTTTTAAAATTGTCTTTAATATAAGGATCAGTTTTAAGTAAAAGATGAGACCTGCAAATTTTGAGTCAATCGAATTTGCAGGCCTCACTATTTATAATCAGATAACCCTTTATTACAATAGAAACACCCATCTCGCTTATTCATTCAATCTCATAAAATACACTTTTCCGTACATTCGACCAACCAACATATTTTCTTTATAAAAAGAATTTAAAATAAAAAATGTTCCTTATATTTGCCATCCATTTAAAACCTTTACATTAAAAGAGCATATATTTTCCCTTATAAACAACGATTAAGAGACTTATGCTTCTCTAAATGTTCTCTGAAAGAAACTGAAAACACAAAATTATATGGATCAATTTTTAGAGAAAATAGATACACATACTTTATCACTTTTACAAAAAGGTGATGAGAAAGCCTTTGATACTATTTTCTGGAAATACAATTCACGTGTATTCCACTTTATTCATTCACTTCTATATGATAGAACACTAGCAGAAGACCTCACTCAAAATGTATTTCTGAAGATTTGGGAAAGACATCAGGATATCAAACCGGAAGAAGGTTTTGAAGCCTATCTTTTCACGATAGCACGCAACATGGTATATAAAGAAACAGAGAAGCGGCTGCTCTCGGAACGTTTTCTGGATTCAATCAAACAAACTGATGCCGACAAGCACTTTGAAATAGACGTTGACACCGACTCCCTACAAGAATATATAGACGAGCTGGTAGAACAGTTACCCTCTTCCCGGAAGAAAATCTACCTCATGAGCAGGAAACAACATCTGACAAATAAAGAAATAGCAACCCAATTGTCTCTATCTGAAAAAACAGTTGAAACGCAATTATATCGTGCCCTTCATTTCTTACGTTCTAAATTAGCTAATGAAATTGTAGCTTTGGCTCTATTTTTTCTTTCTTATAATTTTAAATAGTGTTAAATACAGAGTAAAATCTTTGCCCCCTGTAAGGATTCTTGGCTCCATGGAGATATACATAATAAAAGCCCATGGAGAAGAATACGAATATATTATTATTAGAATGTTTTATGCGGGGAGAAACCTCTCCGGATGAAGAACGAATACTGTCGGACTGGCTCCACAGTCAGGAAGCAAAAGAACAGTTATCCAACTATTATCAGGAAACCTGGAAAGGCTCTAATAACAAGCTCATTGCCGAAGTACAAGGACGTATGTTTGAACGGGTCAAAAGTCAAATGCATAATGCTGCACAAGAGTTGAATAGACTCAAACAGAAACGGACAATGCGAATCAGACGTTTATTCCAGTATGCAGCAATCATTCTTTTAATCATAGGAGCAGGAATAGGAGGTCATTTATATACAGTTTCTCTCACAGAACCCACAGTAACGGACAAGAGCTATCTTGTCCAGACAGGAAAAGGCCAACGGGCAAATATTACCTTACCGGATGGTACAGTCGTCTGGCTAAATTCATATACCCAACTGCATTACAATGCAAATTATGGAGCCACCCAACGAGTGGTGTCATTGACAGGCGAAGCATATTTCGAAGTAGCTAAGGATAAGGAGAAACCATTTATTGTAGAAACGGCGGGAATGAATGTAGAAGCTTTAGGAACTACTTTTAATGTAAAAGCCTACCGGGAAGACTCTCAAATCATCGCAACACTTTTTTCCGGTTCGGTCCGTGTTTCTTCCGATAGAGATAACGTTATTCTTTCTCCTGACGAAAACGCTACATTTGAACGGAGTTCTGGCAAGCTGATAATGCATAAACTGGATAATTCATCGTATGCAAAAATGTGGCGAAACAATGATCTTGTCTTTAATGGAGAAACGCTGGAAGAAATTGCCGTGCTACTTAACAGGATGTATAATGTCCAAATAATATTTAAATCCGAACGTATCAAAAAACACCGCTTCTCCGGAGTGATCTGCAACAATAGCCTTGATAATGTAATCGAACTAATTAGCCTAACCTCTCCCATCACTTATGAAACTCGTGGAGACACGATAATACTAGGCAATAGGTAACCCAATATATTTCTAATTATTAACCTTTAAAATCCAATGCGTATGAAATAGCCCCGATAGAATAAAAAAAGATAGCCTGACAAGGTCAGGACTATCTCCTTTAAGCTTAAATCGGAACTTGGAAACTCACTCTGATACTGACAACTGGCGGAAGGCAGTGTCAGAGGGTATATACACCCGATTTTCAGCTTGTAAAGTTACATCTTTTTTATTGTTTAATGATTAATTTCCTATAAAATGAGTAACATCAAGCATCTCTTTTCCCGAATATTATATATTATTATATTTTTATCAAGTAGTCTAAGTGTCATGGGGCAAATCACTCTCACCATGAAAGACAAACCTTTGAAGAAAGTGATAAAACAGATAGAAAAAGTAAGTGAATATCGTTTCTTCTATAATGAAGAGTTGGCTAATCTCAATAAGGCAGTCTCTCTCGAAGCACAGAATAGCAGTATAGAAAAGGTTTTAAAAGAGCTTTCTTCGCAGGCTCCATTCAGTTATCTGATTAAGCCTAATTTCCAGATTGTATTATCTGACGAATTGCCTTCACAACAGACAAAATTACAGAGCATAACAGGGCGTGTAGTAGACACAGCGAACAATCCTATAATCGGTGCAAACGTGTTAGTGAAAGGAACTACCAATGGAGCCATCACTGATATTGACGGTAATTTCTCCTTAGAAAAAGTTCCGGTACAATCACAACTGCAGGTATCTTATATCGGATATGAGACTAAGGAACTGGCCGTAGTTTCCGGAAAGACAAATGTCAAAATCATAATGGCAGAAAACACCAAATTATTAAATGAAGTCGTAGTGACTGGCTTTGGCCTTGCTCAAAAGAAAGCCACCCTGACAGGAGCTATCGCCTCCATAGGAGCTGATGATATAGGCAGATCTTCAGCGGTAAACACTTCCGGAGCATTAGTTGGAAAGGTAGCCGGATTGAACTACAGATCTACAGACAGTCGCCCGGGAAATGCCACTACCTTGCAAATCCGTAACATGGGAACACCCTTATTTGTAATTGACGGCGTGCAGTCTGATGAAGGCCAATTCAATAATATTGACTTTAATGACATCGAATCCATTTCCATTCTGAAAGACGCCTCTGCTTCCATTTATGGTGTACGTGCCGCTAATGGAGTCATTGTTGTAACCACCAAGAAAGGAAAGAAAAACAGCAAAAGTACAGTTACGCTAAATACTTATTATGGCTGGCAACATGTATCACGCTTACCGGAACCGGCAGACGCCGTAACGTATGTAGAGAATTACATACAGTCTGAAACGATTCAGGGAAAGACGTCCCGTTTATATAATAAAGAAGATCTGGAGAAATGGCGGCAAGGTACAGAAAAGGGATATGTGCCATTTAACTGGTATGATTACATCTGGGTGACTTCTCCGCAATATTATGTCAATGCCAATGTTTCCGGAGGTTCGGACAAGATCAATTATTATTTCAGTGTCGGACACATGAATCAGGAATCTGCCATTCGCAATTATGGCGGTATGAAACGATACAACGTACAAATGAATGTCGAAGCACAGGTCACTGATAAATTCAAAATCGGCATGAACATGAACGGACGTATCAAACAGTTGAAGAATCCGGGTGTACCGGGAACCGACGACTATTCAAACCCGACAGCGGCCACCTACCGCAATCTACCGACTGTCCGCCCGTTTGCCAATGACAATCCTAACTATCCGGCATCAGTAGGCTCTGACAATGGCTTAAACTTCGGATTATTGAATTTTGAGAAAAGCGGAACCTTTGAAGACACTTGGCGAATGGCCCAATTAAACCTGAACGCAGAATATGAAATTATCAAAGGACTCAAAGCTAAAGCCTTGTTCGGATATTATTTTGCAAGCGAATTACTTAACAATCAAGAATATACCTATCGTGTCTATAGATATGACGAAGCAACGGACGAATATGTAGATGTAGGTGGACGCGCCAGTGCCTGGAGGGAAAGAACGAATGCTTATGTGGAAGAGTTGACTTCAAACATTCAACTGGCTTATGAAAAAGCATTCGGAGCACATTCCATCAATGCAGTTGTCGGCTTTGAAGCAATAAAAAGAGACACCCCAAAGTCTTGGCTGCATGCCATCCCGGCTTCCAACTCATTGCATCTGATCTATTATGATACGATTGACAAATACGAAGATACCGGTAACAATACGGAAGCACGTTTAGGCTGGCTGGGACGTTTCAACTACAACTACGCCAACAAATACCTGATAGACTTCTCCGCACGCTATGACGGTTCATGGAAATTCCCGCCCAATCATCGCTGGGGTTTCTTCCCTTCCGCCTCATTAGGCTGGAGAATATCAGAAGAAAACTTCTGGAAAGAATCAAGAATAGCTTCAATTTTCAGCGATTTAAAGATCCGGGGATCTTATGGATTGGTAGGAGATGACAACGTTGACGGCTACAGTGCTTTCGACTATATGACAGGCTACGACTACAAACAGGGAGGAGGAGTAATCGACGGTTCCTATATCATTGGTACTACCCCACGAAACCTGCCTGTTACCACGCTCTCATGGGCAAAGGCTAAAATTCTGGACATTGGTCTCGACGTTGCTTTCCTGAACAACCGTTTATCAGGAAGCGTAGATTTCTTCCGACGTATCAAAACCGGTATTCCGGCTTCCCGTGACGATGTATTACTTCCGGAAGAAGTGGGCTTTGAGCGTCCCAAGGAAAATCTCAATTCCAATGTTCATACCGGATATGATTTGCTTGCACGTTGGAGTGATAAGGTCAATGACTTTCACTATTCTATCAGTGCCAATTTCACCTATTCCCGTTTCTACAACTGGGAACAGTATAATCCTAAGTTCAGTAATTCATGGGATGAATATCGTAATTCTACATGGCATCGTTTCGGAAATGTCAACTGGGCATACGAGGCAGACGGCCAGTTCCAAAGTTGGGAAGAGATTGCGTCGTGGCCGATTGACAATGACCAGAAAGGAAATACGACATTACGCCCGGGTGATATCAAATATGTCGATCAAAATGGGGATGGCATAATCAACGATATGGACAAACGCCCCATCGGATACAAAGAAGACTCCACACCCGTTCTGAACTTTGGATTTAACCTTGCATTCGCATGGAAAGGTTTCGATTTAGCATTGGATTTCTCCGGTGCGGGAATGTCTACCTGGAATCCGACATTAATTCAAAAAATCCCATTTAACAATAATGGAAACAACCCGGCTTACTATATGGAAGATACATGGAGACTAGCCGACATTTTTGATGCAAACAGTGACTTGATTCCCGGAAAATACCCGACATTACTAATCGGAAACAATGCCAATAATCACAGTAATTATTGGGAAAGTTCTTTCTGGAAGTACAATGTCCGCTACTTAAAACTGCGTAATCTGGAATTTGGTTACACTTTCCCTAAAGAGTGGCTGCAAAAATGCAGAATTAACAGTCTAAGGTTATATCTTGCCGGACAGAACCTGTTCACACTCACCAATGTACCTATCGATCCGGAAGTTTCAGCCGGTAACGGAACAGCTTATCCAAGTATGCGAATTATCAATCTGGGTTTAACACTTAAATTCTAAAAGCAATGAAATATATAAAAGGATACCTGTTATTGGGTTTAACTTTGATATTAGGATCTTGTTCTGATTTTTTAGATCGTGATCCCGATCAGATATTGACAAATGACCAGATCTTCAGCGATGCTAAAATGATTAACTCCGTATTGGCCGGTTTTTATGGAAATACAGAGAATTGGGGACAAAGTTTTGCTACTCCCGCCAGCTTTACTAAAATGGACGACGGTTGCGTGACCGATGGTGGCCGTGATAACATGCAGGAATACAGTGACAATCAATGGCGAGTTTATCCATATAAATATATTCGCAATTTAAATCAGTTCCTGGCGGGATTAAGAGCTACAACCGTACTTGAATCTACAGAGAAATTGCGATATGAAGGTGAAATTCGCTTCTTACGCGCCTGGGCATATTTTAGTATGTGCAGAGGTTTAGGCGGTGTACCTATTGTGAATGATAACGTATACGAATATGAGGCAGGAATGGATGTTTCAGGTTTGGCTGTTCCCCGTTCCAAAGAATCAGAAGTCTACGATTATATCATCAATGAATGTGCGACTATTGCAAATTACCTGCCTACAAAGCCTACCACCAATGCCGCCCGTGCCACACGCTGGGCTGCCCTGATGTTAAAAGCACGTGCTGCCGTTTATGCAGGATCATTGGCCAACTACAATAATAAGATGGTTGCCCCTATACGCACAGAAGGAAATGAAGTCGGTATTCCGGCGGAAATGGCTACCCCATATTACGAAACAGCATTGGAAGCAGCCAAAGAGGTGATAACTCAAGCTTCTGCCTATTACAACCTGGACATAACGGTTCCTAATGATCTGGGACAGAATTTTTATAATGCAGTCTGTGTCAAAGAGAATAATCATGAAGTGATCTGGGCCAAAGATTATGCATATCCAGGAGCCACCCATGGATTCACACAAAAGAATATTCCCGCTTCTCTAGCAGAAGATCAGGAACGTTGTTATTCCGGCGCAGTATTAAATCTGGTAGAAGCATTTGAATACAAAGACAACCGCAACGGCACAATCAAAGTTAAGGATGAATCCGGAAATTACATCATGTACAGTCGGCCGGAAGATGCCTTTGCCAATAAAGATGCACGGTTGTGGGGAACCGTACTTTATCCGGGAGCCAAATTCAGAGGAAGTGAAATAAGCACATAGAGAAATAAGAATACAATATCAAATGGAAAGCGTGTAGCTCAATGAGTTACACGCTTTTCTTGTTTTTGGCCGTACACAATAATATTGCTATCTTTGCGTTATTATTATAAACATCTGTACCTTATTTGTACCTGTAAGAAAAAGTAGATATGATGAGAAGAATAGATATTAAGAACTACAAAATGAATGAATTATGGCAGTAGCAAAGTATAAGATAGTACGGAAATGTCCTGTGTGCGGAGAAGAGTTCTTCGCAAGGACTTTGGAGTCCTGGTATTGTTCACCCAAATGCTCCAAGGTGGCGTGGAAGCGTAAGCATGATGAAGAAAAACGCCAACTTGAACTGGACAAGATTGTAAGCAATATGCCCAAGTCTAAAGAGTATATCAGCATAACGGAAGCGTATGCTATGTTTGGTGCAAGCCGCTCAACCATTTATAGGCTCATCTACATGAAAAAGATTTCCTTCATTGAGCCAGAGAAAGGAATACGACTTGTATGCAAAGGAGAACTAATGAATCTGTTTCCGTTAAGACAGTCTCCGCTTGACACCAAGCCAAGGAAACCAGTTACCATGTACCGCATGGAACCAGAGGATTGCTATACAATAGGTGAGATTTCCAAGAAATTTCATCTGGATGACAGCACCGTGTATGCTCATATACGAAAATACTCAATACCGACCCGGCAAATCGGTAATTATGTGTATGCTCACAAGGAATCAATAGACAAACTTTATAAAGATATAAAACCATTATGAAAAGATTAGATTATACTAAAGTCTCCGTCAAATTAAAGAAAAGTGAGTGGAGAGATGAGTGGTTCATCTATCTTGAAGCTTATCCTGTTTATGAGACGGGAAATGACAAACCCAAACGAGTGCGTGAATATCTCAGGAGGTCTATTACTACCCCTATATGGGATAAACGACGAAGCGAGCGAGCCGTTGCTGGTAGAATAAAGTACAAGCCCAAGCGAGATGACAATGGCGTTATTCAGTGTAAATCCAAGCAAGATATGGAAACTTGCCTTTATGCGGATGGCGTTCGAGTCCTGCGTCAAAAAGAGTACGACAACATGGCTCTCTTTACTGACCAGCAAATGGAAATGGCAGAACAAAGCGAACGCTCAAAATGCAATGTTCTGGAGTATATTGAGAAGTTAATCAAAGAAAGAGAGGAAACTGCGTCAGAATCGATAGTTGTCAACTGGCGCAGATTGCACACACTGTTGTCAATGTTTGCCAAGTGTGACTACATACAGTTCTCGCAGATTGACATGAAGTATATTGAGGCATTCCGTTCCTTCTTGATAAAGGCACCGCAGGGTGGTTCTAAGAAAGGAACTATTTCAAGGAATACGGCATCGACGTACTTCTCTATCTTCAAGGCGGCACTCAAACAAGCTTTCGTGGATGGCTATCTGAATTGTGATATTGCTGCCAAGGCTAAAAATATCATGTTTCAGAGTGCTCGAAGAGAGTATCTGTCACTGGAAGAACTTAATATATTGGCAAAGACTCCGTGTGATGATATACTAAAACGGGCAGCCTTGTTCTCTGCACTGACAGGAATGCGACATAGCGATATTCAAAAGCTTAAATGGTCAGAGGTTGAAGAATACAATGGTGGGTACCGTCTCAATTTCACTCAGCAGAAGACTAAGGGCGTTGAATACATGCCTATATCGCCACAGGCATACAAGCTTTGCGGTGAGCGCAAGAAAGACGGAGAACTGTTGGTGTTTGCCGGACTGCCTGACCCTTCATGGATATCTAGGCCTTTGGAACGGTGGGTAAAAGCATCAGGGATTACCAAGCACATCACCTTTCATTGCTTCCGCCACACCTATGCAACGTTACAATTGGCTAACGGTACAGACATATATACCGTAAGCAAAATGTTAGGGCATACCAATGTAAAAACCACGCAAATCTACGCAAAAGTAATTGACAAGAAGAAAGATGAAGCTACAGAAGCTTTTAAGTTGGACATAGATGAATAGTGATTATCATTTGTAAGCACTTAGTATAGAAGACCACTTGTATCAATAAGTCCTTTATTGTACAGGTGGTTTTTAGTGCCTTTCATTTTCAACATTCTATGTAATGATGCTATTGTTTTGGCACTTTAACCTTTCGTGGAAACCAAACATTTATAACAATAAACAGATAAAAATGAAAAAAGACAGCCTTTTTTGGCTTCTCTCTTTTTGAAGAGAGCAAGCGTGTCCACAAACATGTGGAGTGTACAGAAGACTTCTACAGAGAACTGTATGAGTTGTTTGAGATCGCAAGAAGTTGGTATCTTCAAGCTGAAAAGAATCATATGAAGACAGAGTACTTCATAGAACTATTTGAGCGCAGTCACCAATATATTGACTGTGATTGTGCACGTTGTAAGAACTCGCGACAGATGGCAATTGGCATTATTGGTACTTTGTTTAGAGACTCTAAGTGTGTGTCAATAATCAAGAAAAAAGAAGATTATTCCAAGCAGGAACTTATTGAGTTGTTTCTTCAACATGTGGGTACTGGTCTGCCAATCCTTACCCGAAAGAAATCGTCCATCCTCACTTTGGGATGCCAATTGTCAGACAGACAGATGGATTTGTTGGTAGAACTTGTCCAAAGTCACGACATATTTGATTTTGCCGACAACAGTGATGTGCGTAGCGAGTTGTGTCGCCTATTCAAGTGCGACTTGGACGCATCTATCCGTGTAAAGAATGTACGTAATGTAGCCGTACTGTTTGACGCTATGGCTCAATACCATTTGATAAACAATAATTGGCAATATGTCATGGGAGAAGGTCGCTTCTTAACCAGTATCAAAAAGGATGGAACAGAGAAATTCATAACTTCAAGTTGTCTTTCCTCTTCTCTTTCAAGGATAAGAAGAAACGTTTCCATGACAGCAAGTCAATATGCCATCTGCAAATCCATCGAACAGATATTAAGAGAGGAATAAATCACAATAATTCTGCTAAATGAAAGTAAAAACGTGATAGTTTGGTTGATACTGCCTTACTATCACGTTACTTTTTCTATTTAGTGACAGTCTCCCCATAACTTTGCATCAAAAATCATAAAAAATAATTAGCATGGAAGAAAATAGTATAAGATTTGAAGATATTCCCAACGCTATAACGGGGGTACTGAAAAAGCTGTCATCATTAGAAGACAAGATTGATGGTATATATGAACTTGTTCAATCAGAAAAAGAAGAAACATGGTTTACGGTTGCTGAATTATGTGCTTATCTCCCAACACATCCGGTAGAGCATACCATATATTGCTGGACAAGCAATCGGGAAATACCGTTTCACAAGAGAGGCAAACGCATCATGTTCCTCAAATCTGAGATAGATGAATGGCTTCAAGGAACCAAGGGCAAATCGAAGAACGAGATTCAAAGAGAAGCAGAGGAATATGTACTATCTACACAAAGAAAGAATAGACGGCTAATATAACCGTGCTACTGTCTGTAAACAATTTAATTAAGGTACGTGACACATGAATGAAAGACATTTTAGACTCTATGAGCGAATTGTCGCAATAGAAGACAGTTTGGAGGCTTTGGGACCTATTGACAAACTAATAGAGCGAATCGAGGAATTGGAGAAGATGGTCAAGCAGACCAAAACCGTCTTGGGGTTTGACGAAGCATGTAAGTATATTGGTGTTTCTGAAAGCCTGCTATACAAACTTACAGCCGCAAAAGAAGTTCCACACTATAAGCCAAGGGGAAAAATGCTGTATTTTAATAGAGAAGAAATCGACAAGTGGCTGCTCCAAAACAAACAAGAGGTCATTGGAATGGTAACGAAAATAGAAATTGATAATCCGAAAGAATGAAAATGGAAGAAAATAACAAACATGTACAGCCTAACTCAAAAGAGGAAGGAGTACAGCGTCTCAATCGCATATTGAGCGAATCGTTGATAAAGGCAACAGATACTTATAAAACACCTCCTCAGATTATATGGGTTGATAATTCCAGCATAGCCACATTGGGCAACTTCAGTGCTTCTACTGGTAAGGCAAAGGCGAAAAAGACCTTCAACGTGTCTGCCTTGGTAGCCGCTTCCCTCGCCAACGGCAAGGTACTGAACTATCGCGCCAGTCTGCCAGAGGGGAAACGCAAGATACTGTATGTAGATACGGAGCAGAGCCGCTATCACTGCCATAATGTGCTGGAGCGCATCCTGAAGCTCGCTGGTCTACCTACAAGCATCGACAACGAGAACCTTGACTTTATCTGTCTGAGAGAGTACACGCCCTCCGTCAGGATAGAGGTCATAGACTATGCGCTTGCCCAAGACCAAAGCTATGGACTGGTCATCATCGACGGAATCAGAGACCTGCTTCTCGACATCAACAATGCGGGAGAATCGGTCGAGGTCATCAACAAGATGATGGAATGGTCATCAAAGTATGACCTGCACATCCATTGCGTATTGCATCAGAACAAGGGCGACAATAACGTGCGCGGGCATATCGGTACGGAGATGAACAACAAGGCAGAGACGGTGCTTGTCATCACCAAGAGCACCACCAATCCCGACATCAGCGAGGTGAAGGCGATGCACATCCGTGAGAAGGAGTTCAAGCCGTTTGCCTTTACAGTCAATGAGGAAGGGTTGCCAGAGATTGTCGAGCACACGCCGGAGAAGGAAGAAGGTGACAAGCAACCGTCAAGGTTTACTTACCAAGACTTGACATCCGAACAGCATAACGAGGCGCTGACGGCTGCATTCAAGGAGAAACCTATCAAAGGATTCGATCGCATGGTGGAGGAATTAACGCAAGCCTATGCAGACATTGGCTTTAAGCGTGGCAGAAGCGTCATCATCAAAATGCTGAAATACCTGATTAACGAGCAAAAGCTCATAGTGAAGCGGGATAATCATTACTATTTCGGATATACACCTGCCGAGATTGACCTGTTCCATGAAGAGGAATAAAAACAGTTCAGAAACCAGTTTAGTTTACGTCCGTACCTATATATAAGAAATAAGGCCAAAGTAAACCGAAATCGGAGGCTGAATTGGGAAGCGGAAAAGTAGTTTAGCAAATGGTTTAGTTTACGGGTGTGCCTATATAGGAGAAAGGGTAAAGTAAACTGTTTCCATGGACAAAGTAAAACCGAACAAATGAAAGTACAATGAATATTGAACAATCGAAGAAACTGAGCATTATAGACTTCTTAGACAAGGAGAATGTAACGCTGAAAAAGAAGAAGGGCAATGCCTACTGGTATCTGTCACCCTTCAGGGACGAGAAGACCGCATCGTTCAAGGTCAGCAAGAAGGAGAACCTGTGGTACGACTACGCCATTAAGGAGGGCGGTGACCTTGTGGAGCTGGTAAAGCGTATGTATAACAAACAATCCGTTTCCGATGCCCTTGCCTACCTTGCGTCCAAGAGTATTGCCACTGTGGATAAGGCAATCGAGACCGCTATCGCAGCCAAGGAATACACGACAACCAAGATGAACGATGTGAAGCTGCTCCCACTGAGCAACCATTCTCTGCTGTCCTATTTCAGTAGCCGACGGATAGACATCACCATTGGCAGGATGTATTGCAGGGAGATACACTACAAGGTTGAGCAAAAACATTACTATGGCATTGCCTTTGGCAATCTGAGTGAAGGACATGAGGTGCGCAATCCCTATTTCAAGGGCTGCATCGGGCATAAGGACATCACCCTGCTTGCCCATACGTTCAACGAGTGGCAAAACGGTTGTCTGGTCTTTGAGGGCTTCATGGACTTCCTTGCTTATATGACCCTCGTTAAACAGCAAGACCGATGGTTTGTCGTTGAAAGCCCTTGCGACTATATGATACTGAACTCAGTCGCCAACCTCAAACAGGCATTGCATTACCTTGACCGTTACACCCACATCCATTGCTTCCTCGACAACGACCAGGCAGGACGCAAGACGGTTGAGAGCATCAGCAATGTATTCGAGTACAGGGTGACGGACGAGTCCTTCAGATATGCCGACTACAAGGATGTCAACGACTATCTGATGAGGAAGAAACGAACGGCATCTGAATGACATTATAAAGACGAAAACACCATCATTTGATGCAAAAATGGCTCAAATGCATTGAAATTACATATCAAATCTGCACTTTTTCGCCCAAACATGCTTGATTCTCAATTATTATCCTTATTTTTGCATCGTTTTAATACATTATTAAAATGTAGCAGAATGGAATTGAAAAAAGAAATAAGGATATTGGGCAGACGCTTTGAGGTGGAACCTCGTGCCAAGGAAAGCCTGAAAGGCATCACGGTTGGCGAGAAACTCTCATACCGTTTCTATGATGGCACATACCAAGGCACGCCCCTGCTGTTCGTTGAGCCCAAGAAGGGCAATCCCTCTCCACGGACTTGCGCCATCACGGGCAAGCGGTTGACCGAAGCCCTGGGACTGCCTGCGGTGTTTATCCTTGCGCCCGGACCCACCTACGAGCGACACAGACTGGCAGACAAAGGAGTCTTCTTTGTCATGTCCGAGGAATATGCCCATCTGCCAGGCATCATAGCATTGGAGAAGACAAGCAACAGGAAGATTGCCGAAGTATTGACCCCTGTGGCGCAATACATACTACTCTATCACCTACAGGTGGGCAGTATTGAAGGAATGTCGCCAAGGGATATTGCACCGTTGCTTCCATATTCTTACGAAAGCGTCACGTTGGGTGTCACCTGTCTTGAAGATGTAGGACTGTGTCAAAAGATTCAGAACGGACAGCGCAGCAAGGTGGTACACTTCGAGTTGAAGGGCAAGGAACTGTGGGACAAGGCTCAGAACGTCTTGCTGTCACCTGTGGAGAACCGCATCTTTTGCGATGACATACGCTTGGATGCGGAATACCCCGTATGCGGCATCAATGCCCTGGCACATTATTCCATGCTTAATCGTGACCGGGAAGAGATGATAATGATGACAAGCAAGGAATATCGTGCCGTCAAGTCGGCTGATGTCATGGAGAATCCCAACATCTATGACGGCAACTATATCATAGAGGTATGGAAATACCCTGTTGTCAGCAAAATGGGCGACAAAAGCCAGTGGGTTGATCGCCTTTCCCTTGTCCTTTCGTTGAGAGATGATGATGATCCGAGAGTAGAAAAAGAAGTAGAACGAATAATCAGTGAACAGAAATGGAAGGATTAGTCAAGTTCCGTGAAGCATTTGCGGAATACTCAGAAAACTATGTGGTGATAGGCGGAGCAGCCTGTGACATCACCCTGACCAATACCGTGGTGCGTCCACGCGCCACACACGACATCGACATGATAGTCATCGTAGAGAACATGACCGAGGCTTTCGCCAATCGCTTCTGGCAGTTTGTGCGGGAGGCTGGCTATCGACCTGAAAAGAGGAAACAGGAGGCTGGTGAGCCACCAAGGTATGAAATGTATCGTTTCCTTGATGGTAAAGACGGCTATCCCGAGATGATAGAACTGCTGTCACGCCACCCCGACGTGCTTGGAGAGCCAAAGGGATTTGTCATAGAACCTATCCCGACCGATGAAGATGTGTCGAGTCTTAGTGCCATCATCATGGACGATGATTACTATCACTTTACTATCGCACACAGCCAACTGACTGATGGCATACGCCATGCCAATTCCGCTGCCTTGATAGCACTGAAGGCAAGAGCCTACCTAAATCTCATGGCAGACAAGCGGGACGGCAAGCATGTGAACACCAAAGACATCAAGAAGCACCGTTCGGACATCCTGAAAAATGTGGTCATAATGACTGAGGACAACATTGAGGCTCCTGCTTCAATAGTGGCATGTATAAGGGAGTTTGTCGCCTCCATCAGAGCCGACTGGTCAACTCTCGCAGAACCATTGTCAAAGTCACTCGGTCAAGACGAGGCATTTGTGACCGGACTGTTAGATCAACTGGATGAATTGTTTATAGAAGCATGACCAATATGAAGATACAATACGCATCCGACCTGCATCTGGAGTTTGCCGACAATTGGCGGTATCTGAAAGCCCACCCCTTGGAGGTGACGGGCGACATACTGCTGCTTGCCGGCGACATCGGCTATCTCGGCGATGACAACTACTCCAAGCATCCCTTTTGGGACTGGGCATCGGAGAACTACAAGGAGGTGCATTGCTGCATGGGCAACCATGAGTTCTACAAATATTATGATGTGGCGACACTGCCCGACGGCTATCTCTTGGAGGTACGTCCCAATGTATTCAGCCACTACAACGGTATTGCGAGGATTGGCGACACCGACATCATCCTCTCCACCCTTTGGTCGAGGATTCCTTTGGAGGACGCTTACTTCACCGAGCAAGTGATAAGCGACTTCCGCCGTATATTATATAAAGGTGAGCTGATGACCCATGCCCAATTCAATGCTGAGCATGAACGTTGCCTCACCTTTATCAAGGATGCAGTGGCATATTCGCAAGCAGCCCATAAGATTGTTGTCACCCATCATGTACCATCGTTCCGTATGCTCCACCCAAAGTTTCAAGGCAGCAAGGCAAACGTGGCGTTCACCGTAGAGTTGGAGGACTATATCACCGATAGCGGCATAGACTATTGGATATACGGACATTCGCACACCAACATCGATGCCAGGATAGGCAACACCCAATGCTTGTCCAACCAGTTGGGCTATGTTTTCTCTAACGAACATCAGGACTTCTCCCATGGCAAGTACCTGACCATATAGCCATCCACATTTTTTTCATCCACCCTCTTTACAAGCTCTTCCCTATCGGAAGGGCTTTTTTTGTGCCTTTCGAGTTTGATTTTTGAGTATGATTGCGAGTGTAATCAAAATTAGAGTTAAGATTTGGCTCCGCGGAAAGTCATTTCGGTTTAAGATTGAAGAAAAGGTAGTTCCTTTGCATCGGCAATAAGCCAAACCATAGTAAAATCAAACTTGAAAATATGAAGTCATTTGTAATATTCGCCATTGTCGTGACCATAATCTATGTCATCTACTATACGGTCATCATCGTGCAGGATCTGTACGGAAAGCCCAAGGACGAGAAGTCACAGGGCGAGTCGTTTGATGTCAGTGACATGACCGACGAGGAAGAGTCGATAGCGGTCAGCGAGAGCGACGGTGGTTTCAGCGTAGGCGACAACCAATATGAGACAGCCTACGAGGAGAAGCAGCTTGCAGAGCCTACAGAGGAGGCAGCCGCCACTGCGGAAGAGAGCAAGCCTCATGTGCTTGAAAAGATACAAAGCGCAATCGAGAAGAAGATGGAGGAAGTGAATACCACCTATTCCGACCCCATGTATTCGGAAGAATTGAACAACACCATCATCGCCCGCGGTCTTCGTCACAATGGACGTGACATGGTCAAGGTGGAATCACTCAATAATGAGATATGATGTCAAAAACAAGAAGTGCATTTCTATCATTATATGCCGCTTTAACCCCAGCTCTGGCCAGTGCTAAGTGTGGCAACGTGGACTACAGCTGGGGAGCGGACGCACTTGCGAGTGCCCATGACTATGCCGTGACGATGATGCTCTATATCGTTTATCTGTGCTATGCAGTGGCGGGCATCGTGGTCATAGTCAGCGCCTTGCAGATATATATAAAGATGAATACGGGCGAAGAAGGAGTGAAGAAGAACATCATGATGCTGGTGGGAGCCTGCCTGTTCCTCATAGGAGCGACCATCGTCTTCCCCGCTTTCTTCGGTTATCAGATTTGAGATACAGGTGATACGAGATAAGATAACTCAAAGTGTAACAAATTAAAAGGTAAAAAGAATGTTTGAAAGGATTAACAAGAAGGTGAAGGGATTCTTCTCTTCACAGCGCATGAAAACGCTCGCCCTGATGTTGCTTGTCGGCACCACCGCAGCAATGGCACAGAACGCAGCCGGCGACTACTCGGCAGGAACGACCGCGCTTACCACAGTGACGGAGGAGATTGCCAAGTATGTACCTATCGTGGTGAAGCTCTGCTATGCCATTGCAGGTGTCGTTGCAATTGTCGGAGCCATAAGCGTTTACATCGCCATGAACAACGAGGAACAGGACGTGAAAAAGAAGATCATGATGGTCGTCGGCGCATGTATTTTCCTCATTGCAGCAGCCCAGGCACTGCCTCTGTTCTTCGGCATTGGAGGTTAAACGCAGCGTGAGATTGTGAGTATGTAGAACGTTAAAACACTGACAGTTATGGCAGATACAAAGCAAGAGCGTTTTCCGGATTATCCCATTTTCAAGGGACTGCAACGTCCATTGGAGTTCTTCGGGTTGCAGGGACGCTACATCTACTGGGCGGCAGCCACCGCAGGAGGAGCCGTTGCGGGTTTCATCCTCGGCTACTGCATCTTCGGTTTCGTGGCAGGACTCGTGCTGCTAGTCCTCGCCGTAGCTGTCGGTGGCGTTCTCATCGTCATGAAGCAGCGCAAGGGCTTGCACAGCAAGAAGAGTGACAACGGCATATTCATCTATGCCTATTCAAAGAAAGTGTAAAACAAAAAAGAGAATCCATTATGTCCAAGTGGAAAGCTATCAATGATTGTAAGTGAATGGAGGTGGGGGCATCACGCATGAGGGTGCGCCCGCCTTTTTGCGATTAAAAAAGAAAAAGAACAATGACCCTATACATCATACTCATATTCTCAGCCATCTGCGTGGGCATGGCCATCAGTGTCAAGGCATTCGGCACGGGAGGGAAGCGCAAGCGCATCTTCCAGGACATCTACTTCTCCATCGAGGAAGTGGATGGCATCGGCGTGCTCTATACCAAGACGGGCGAATACTCCGCTGTTCTGAAGATGGAGAACCCTGTGCAGAAGTATTCCGCCAACATCGAGGCCTACTATGAGTTCACCCACCTCTTCGCCGCCCTTGCCCAGACCTTGGGCGAAGGCTATGCGCTGCACAAGCAGGACGTGTTTGTGAGGAAGGCATTCAAGGAAGAGAACGGTGGAAATCATGAGTTCCTGAGCGAGAGTTACTTCCGCTATTTCAACGGCAGACCCTTTACCGACAGCGTCTGCTACCTCACCATCACACAGGAGAACAAGAAGAGCCGTCTGATGTCGTTCGACAACAAGAAATGGCGTGACTTCTTGGTGAAGATACGCAAGGTGCACGACCAGCTGAGGGATGCCGGCGTGAAGTCCCGATTCCTCGGCAAAACGGAAGCCTGCGAGTATGTGGACCGTTTCTTCTCCATGAACTTCCGTGACAAGGTGGTGTCGATGACCAACTTCAAGGTCGATGACGAGACCATCGGCATGGGGGACCGTAGCTGCAAGGTGTATAGCCTTGTGGATGTGGATTATGCCAACTTGCCGTCGGTCATCCGTCCCTACGCAAATATCGAGGTGAACAACACCAGTATGCCCGTTGATCTCGTGAGCATCGTCGATAGCGTGCCCGGAGCCGACTGCGTGGTGTTCAACCAGATGGTGTTCGTGCCCAACCAGAAGCGTGAGCTTGCCCTACTCGACAAGAAGAAAAACCGCCATGCCTCCATGCCCAACCCCAGCAACCTGATGGCTGTAGAGGACATCAAGCGTGTGCAGGAGGTGATAGCCCGTGAGAGCAAGCAGCTCGTCTATACCCACTACAACCTCGTGGTGGCAGTGAGCGGCGACACCGACATACAGAAATGCACCAACCATCTCGAAAACTCCTTCTCGCGCATGGGCATCCACATCAGCAAGCGGGCCTACAACCAGTTGGAGCTGTTCGTCAACTCTTTCCCCGGCAACTGCTATGGCATGAATGCCGACTACGACCGATTCCTCACCCTCGGCGATGCCGCCACCTGTCTGATGTACAAGGAGCGCATCGTGCATAATGAGGACACCCCGCTGAAGATATACTATACCGACCGCCAAGGTGTGCCCGTAGCCATCGACATCACAGGAAAGGAGGGAAAGGAGAAGCTGACCGACAACTCGAACTTTTTTTGTTTGGGTCCTTCGGGCAGCGGCAAGTCGTTCCACATGAACAGCGTGGTGCGTCAGTTGTGGGAGCAGAACACCGACATCGTCATGGTCGATACGGGTAACTCGTATGAGGGACTCTGCGAGTATGTGGGCGGCAAGTACATCGCCTATACGGAGGACAAGCCCATCACCATGAACCCCTTCAACATCAGCAAGCGGGAGCTGAACATTGAGAAGATAGACTTCCTGAAGAACCTGATACTGCTGATATGGAAAGGCTCGGAGACGCAGATACCCGAACTGGAGTTCCGTGTCGTGGAGCAGTTGGTGACGGAGTATTACGATTTCTATTTCAACGGTGTGCAGCCCTATCCTTCCTCACAGAAGGAGACACTGAGAAAAAACCTCTCCACCATGGAGAAGCGGCGCGGCACGGAGCTGACGCAGATACACGACAAGGTGGAGAAACTCATCAAGGGACTGGAGGAACGGCGCATGGCATTGAGCGTGAAGACCCTCTCCTTCGACTCATTCTATGAGTTCGCCTGTGAGCGTCTCGACCAGATCTGCATCGAGAACAACATCACCACCATCGACTGCGACAACTTCGCCTATATGCTCCAAAACTTCTACCGTGGCGGCAAGTACGACAAGATTCTCAACGAGAACGTGGATAGCACCTTGTTCGACGAGACCTTCATCGTCTTCGAGGTGGATGCCATCAAGGAGAACAAGCAGCTCTTCCCCATCGTGACGCTCATCATCATGGACGTGTTCCTGCAGAAGATGCGCCTGAAGAAGAACCGCAAGTGCCTTGTCATCGAGGAGGCATGGAAAGCCATCGCCTCGCCGCTGATGGCCGAGTACATCAAGTACCTATGTGCGCCCGTAAAGGTTGCATCGTAAATATCTCTTTGGCAAGAGATTAGGAAAGTGTTCTTTGAAAATGACCTATCATCAGCCGACTTATCTGTTTCGGGAAAACTTAACCGAGCAGGGAGTGTAGCATGTCGGAAAAGTCATAAGTCAGTTAGTTACCAAACTGCGACTGAATGGCGAGATGAAAAGATAGATATGAGGATAAAGTCCGAATTGATTGAACGATAGTCCGAATGGTCCCCCTTGAGGCTATGGCGTAAGGTAACTATCAATCGCCATATCGTGATACTACTTCAGTGTATAGGAATGAAGGTAGCAAGAACTTATCACGACACAACCGCAGTAAGCGAGTAAAGGACGGAAGTCGTATCCGACAATCTATCATGCCAACAGTTACGATGTAATAAACGGGGATTACCTATCCCGAAGTGCCGAAAGGCTATTAGGTTCGACCTATGAAAATTCGGAGTGGTAACGGAGCTTCCATAGTATTTTGAGCAAGGTAACGCCTTGTACATGGCGAAGGGAAGCAGCTAATTATTAATACAATTAACGGAAAATGTGAGAGACATTATGAGAAGTCCAGAAAGAGTATTAAACAGTCTATCAGAACACAGTAAGGATGCAAGCTATAAGTTTGAACGTCTTTACAGAATTTTGTTCAATGAGGAAATGTTCTACGTTGCCTATCAGCGTATCTACGCTAAAGAGGGTAACATGACTAAAGGTTCAGACGGTCAGACCATTGACAACATGAGCCTGAAACGAATTGAAAAGTTGATTGATACGTTAAAAGATGAAACGTACCAGCCCCAACCGTCAAAGAGGGTGTACATACCGAAGAAAAACGGTAAGAAAAGACCTCTTGGCGTGCCGACTTTCAATGACAAGTTGATACAAGAAGTAGTAAGAATGGTACTGGAAGCCATATACGAGGGAAATTTTGAATACACCTCGCATGGTTTCCGTCCCAATCGAAGCTGCCATACTGCATTAACTCATATCCAAAAGGAGTTTAATGGTGCAAAATGGTTTGTGGAGGGAGACATAAAAGGCTTCTTTGATAATATAAACCATGATGTATTGATAAACATTCTCTTGGAGCGTATTGCGGATGAACGCTTCATCCGATTGATACGCAAGTTTATGAAAGCGGGATATATCGAAGACTGGCAATTCCACAATACTTACAGTGGCACACCGCAAGGGGGTATCATCAGCCCGATATTGGCTAATATATACCTTGACAAGCTGGATAAGTATATAAAGGAATACACAGCCAAATTCGACAAAGGGAAGAAACGAAAATTCAGTAGAGAAAGTATGGACTTTGGCAATGCAAGAAAACGTATTGTGCGAAGATTGAAGTTCGTAAAAGACGAAAGGCAAAGGACAAAGCTAATCCTTGAACTGAAAGCAATAGAACAAGGACGGGCTAAATATCCCAACGGCGAAGAAATGGATGCCGATTACAGAAGAATGAAATATGCAAGATATGCAGATGATTTTCTTGTGGGAATTATCGGAAGCAAGCAGGATGCGCAACAGATAAAAGAAGATATTAAAAACTTCCTTGCTGACAGACTGGCATTGGAGCTGTCCGATGAAAAGACACTTGTCACTCACACGGAAAGACCGGCCAAGTTTCTCGGATATGAAATCACTGTAAGAAAGTCCAATGACCAAAGACGGGATAAACGGGGTAGATTGAGAAGAACCTATGGTAAAAGGGTCTGCTTGAATGTCAGTACGGAAACAGTCCGTAAAAAACTTTTCGATTGGGGAGTCTTGGAACTGACAAACCGTAACGGAAAGGAAATATGGAAACCGAAATGTAAATCGGGACTGATATTCAATGACGACCTTGAAATCCTTGATAGTTATAATCGGGAAATCGTGGGGTTCTATAATTACTACTCCATAGCCAACAACTGCGCCCATGCCTTGAATAATTTCAAGTACATCATGGAATACAGCATGTACAAAACGTTTGCAGGCAAATATAAGTGCCGAACACGTAAGGTAAACAAGAAATATCGTAAGAACGGTAGGTTTATCGTAACGCACATGACTAAAACTGGTGTAAAGGAAAGATACTTTTACGACGGTGGCTTCAAACGAAAGAAGCCCACCTATAAATCGGAATGTGACATTATGCCACGAACAATTTATACTGCGGGGCGGACAAGCCTTGTTGAAAGGCTGAAAGCCCGTGAGTGTGAATTATGTGGAGCGACAGACGACCTTGTTATGCACCATGTAAGGAAACTAAAGAACTTGCAGGGAAAGGAAAGCTGGGAACGACACATGATTGCCCGTAAACGCAAGACGATTGCCGTGTGCAGGAGTTGTCACAAGAAGATACATGACGGAAAGATAGACTGAAATTAGTGGAGAGCCGGATACGCTGAGAGGTGTAAGTCCGGTTCGGGGGCGAGCATTTGGAAACCTACCATAGAAATATGATAAGGCGCTGGGTGCTTAGCCTACACAAGACAGCCCGAAAGTTCTGGGCGAGCGTGGGCGTAGTGACACAGGAGATACAGGACATCATCGGCAGTCCCATCGTGAAGGAAGCCATCATCAACAACTCCGACGTGGTGATGCTGCTCGACCAAAGCAAATTTCGTGAGCGATTCGACGAGATCAAGGCGATATTAGGATTGACGGATGTGGATTGCAAGAAGATATTCACTGTCAACCGCTTGGATAACAAGGAGGGAAGAAGTTTCTTCCGTGAGGTGTTTATCCGACGTGGATCGACGAGCGGAGTGTATGGTGTGGAGGAGCCGCACGAGTGCTATATGACCTACACCACCGAGCGAGCTGAGAAGGAGGCATTGAAACTCTATAAGCATGAACTGAAGTGCAGACATCAGGAGGCTATCGAGCGGTATTGCAGAGATTGGGATGCCAGTGGCATCGGGAAGTCGTTGGCATTTGCGCAGAAGGTCAATGAGGCGGGGCATGTGCTCAATTTGACGGACGATGGAGCCACTCGCCGCTGACACGGCGAGCACGGGGGCTGATTGATGGAAACGGAAATCCCGGAATAGACGTAAAGCCCAGATGCCCGAAAGCAAAACTTTCGGGAACGGTGGCTGGGTAGTATTTACGATTAGTAGTAAATACGATTAGTAGTGAATACTACCAATAGTAAATACTACAAGTAGTAAAGTAGTGGAATAGTAGAAACTGAAAGTAGTAAAAACGTAAAGTAGTGAAGCAATGAGACGTTTATACCTTATTATAATATATATGTGTCTTACACTTGTCGTGGGAAGGGTTCATGCGCAGTATTACAGCGTGAACTACGACAAGCAGATCGTTGCCGCCATGGCTGCCGCATTCGGTGCTGGAGCTATGGCAGAGAGCTATTATAACGAGCAGGTGGGCGAAATCTTGAAGCACTACAATGCCGCAGAGGTTGCCACTGCCGGCATCTTCGCTGCCAAGTTCTTGGAGCGCAAGGCATTCACCGACCTCGGCATTTGGAGCAGTAGCACGGAGAACTACTATTACCGCCGCATCCACAATATGGTGGCGAACAAGATTATGCCCAAGATATGGACGGTGGCAGGAATGATGCTGAAAAGTCCGCAGACCGCCCTCTACTGGGGCAGTTACCTGATGAAGATATGCGCCGACACAAAGTCGCTGTGTATGCAGTTTGAGAGTGTCGTGACCAACAGTAGCTTGACCTTTGCCGACATTCAGTTCTTGGAAATCAACCAAGAGATAGCCGCCATCCTCAAACTCTCGGAGATAGGCAATGTAGATTGGCAGCAGCTGTTGGATGACATCGCCAGTGTGCCCGGCAACTTCACCGTGGAGAACCTCACCGCCGACATCGAGACGCTTTACAATATGGGAGCATCGTTGGCGACGGCAGGTATCAACGGGGCATCAGGCGCACTCTTGCAGCAGAGTGCCTTCAACGACCTTTTCAATGGCAAGGTGAGTAAAATCATCGACATCTATGACAACTACCATGACCTCTATGAACAGGCAGAGAACGGCATCGGCAGCACACTCCTTAGTCTGGTGGGTGGCGAGGACAACGTGGCAGCCCTCTTCGACCTCTCCAACTACAACATCACCTCGTGGATGACAGACTATCTGAGCGAGACGCAGGGCAACTACTATACACAGCGTTGGTACATTGCCCGACGAGACCAAGGCAGCGTAAGCCTCTGTGACTACTATCCGCCGACCGATGACAACAGTATTCTGAACGGTGACCATTGGTATCGTATCAACACCTCCGACCCCAACTTCTACCCTAACAGCACGCAGCGAGAGCAGATACTGGCCAACTCGGAGAACCATGCCGGATGGAGCCGCAGCCGTGTGCAGCAGCTCAACGCCCAGAGCGACGGCTTCACCTATACGATGAACTATTGGATGTCGTCGTACATCATCAGCCGTGGCGGCAAGCAGACCAAGAAGGCCTACGCCTACGAGATACACGTTACCAAGAGCTGGAACAACGTGGAAGAGGTGTATGAGGATGTCTTCGACTCCTACAGCATGGACTTGAATACCTTCAAGCGTCAGTTGCAGGCACGTCTCTCGGAGTATAACGACAACGAGGAGGGCTATGTCTATTACATCGGCAGTGACGCACGCCGTTACTATCAAGCCACCGATGCCGCCAAACTGAAGGGCGTGGAGAGCGTGACCATCAGCGTCACCTGTTCGGACGGTGTCACCCTCGGACAGGGCAGCACGCAGTACAAGTGCCGTGAGTGCGGCGGTTCGCTCAATGCCCACAGCAAGGAATGCGCCATGAGGACAAGCGTATCAGAAAATAATCTCGACCTATCGGAACTGGACGAGAAGGAACGTGAGGCGAATAGCAAGATAGCCCTGTTGGAGGCGCAGATAAGCCAGTTGGAGACAGAGAACAGGAACCTGCTCACGCAGATAGCCAATGCCTCTGTGGAGGAAGCCCCTGCCTTGCGGCAGCAACATAATGTCAACAAGACGAAGATAGACAACCTGAAGAAGGAATTGGCGACATGGCAGCAGCAGTTGGCAGACATACAGAATGCCAAGAGCGAGGCGGCTAACGACAATGCCACCTCCACCGATGACTACTACCGCATCCCTGCCATCATGCAGGATGTGAAGTCAGCCTACAATCTCACGTGGCAAGGTGCCGGTTCGTGGAACGGCTACACCTACGTCCGAACTGCCACCATGCCCAACATCAACGGCATTATCACCTTCAAGGCGACACTGTCCATTGCAAGGAAGCCCAAGTACTTCCTTGGCATCAAGATACACCGTGCGATACTGCAAATATCGTGGGAGCTGACCTCGGAATACACCGACACACAGGTGGTGGATGTGCTGACCCTTGACCCGAATGCCTCTGACGAGGAGAAGACGAGGCAGGTGAACAGCCGTATCTCGGAGATAGCCCAGGAGTTCCCGTCGTGCAGCATCACCACAGAATATGCCAAGAGCGAGGCAACCCAGACCGCCGACAATGACGATGTAATACACCTGCTCTGGTCGAGCGACCGTCTGGAGATAGCCCGTGAAGTAGATAGCCGTATCACCAAGATTTACGCCGACTTGGTATCATTAGAAAAAATGATGCACTACAAGCGCAGCATCATTGACGTGCTGAAGGACATTCTTCCTTCAATCGACGCAGACCAAGGTCGCAGAAGGACACTCATTGAAGAGTGCTACGAGCGATGGAGAGAGAATGCAGACCCTAACAGAGGGAATGGTGAAGATAACGAGAACGAAAACTGAGGGAGGAACGGAGAATGAGACATACCATCATCATAGCTCTCCTGCTGATTACCCTCTTCCCCAATACAGCCTTGGCGCAATGGGGATTCGATGCGGTATCGGTGGAAGCATACATCAACGACCACAAGAAGCAGCGCAGCCTCTTGCTGGCACGCAGCACTTTGGAGTACAGCAATCAACTGCTGCATGAATACAGCAGTGAAGAGGTGGGCAAATACAAGGAACTGAATGTGGATTTGGACAAATACACCCGGGCCTTCGACATCATCGATGTGATGTACCAGTCGTTGCGCACGGTGCTGAACGTGAAGAGCACCTACCAGACGGTGAGCGACCGCATCAGTGACTACAAGAACCTGTTGGAGGACTTCAATGATAAGGTCATCAAGCGGAAACACATCGAACTGGCTGACACGATGCTCATCAGCATCAACAAGAAAGCCATCGACAACATATACAACGAAGGAAGCCAACTCTACCATAGCGTCAACGACCTCGTGTTGTATGCCACAGGAGCGGCAGCCTGTTCAACTTCCGACCTGCTGATGGTGTTGGACAATATCAACAATTCGTTGGACCTGATAGAAAAACATCTGAACCAAGCCTACTTCCAGACATGGCGGTATGTGCAGCTGCGCATGGGCTATTGGAAGGAGAAGGTGTATCGGACGAGGACGAAGGAAGAGATACTGGAAGATGCCTTCAGCCGATGGAAAGTGGCAGGAAAACTTGACTATTGACGGATTGTAAACAAAAGAAGAACGGACATGAAGAAGACAATGATACTCATCATGGCGGTAGCAACCACCATCAAAGCCACAGCCCAGAGCGTGACCTACAACCACGACTCCTCCAAGCAGAACCAGATAACGGTGATGGAGACAGGTGGCGGTTCTCTCACCCCTGAGTTCTATTATTGGCTGTTACATAACAACTATAAGAAGACAGCGGCAGAGAAGAACAAGTTAGGTTTCCGCACTCTTGCCGGCATCAACCTCTACAACCAAGTAGATGATGCGGAGAAGATAGACTCTGCCCTCACCAAGCGTGCTGAGGTGGAAGCCTTGAACGTAGCCGACCGACAGATAGACCTCGCCTGGCTTGCCGAAAGCAGCAAGATCAACGGTCAGTTGGACAAGATGAAGGCGAACATAGACCATATCATCCCTACAGGAGGCACCATCAACGACAAGCGTCGGTGGGAGGAACTGTACAATATGTACCAGTGTGCCGTGAAAGCCACCAAGGATGCCTATATGCCCAATGCACAGAGAAAGCGGCAGTATCTTAGCATCTATGCCGACCTGACGACACAGAACGAGACACTACTGAAATACCTTGTGCAGCTCAACACCCAAAGCCAGACTACCGCCCTCTTGGCAGCCACCAACGACCGTGTAGTACATAAAGGCAGCATCATCAGCGATGCCAAGAGCCGTTGGCAGGAAAACATGAAGGGCGTGAGGAGCTCGACAGGCACTGACGGCGATGATGCCAACAGCGGTGAGGGTGAAGAAAGTGTGAACAGATAGAAATAAGGGAAGAGAAGAAATAATCACAAAACAGCATAGAGATATGAACGATATTCAGATTTTCAACAACGAGGAATTTGGAGCAGTCCGAACCACAGGAACACCAGAGCAACCCTTGTTCTGTTTGGCTGATGTGGCAAGAGTTCTTGGACTAAAAACCAGCAAGTTGGTACAACGACTTTCGGATGATGTACTTTCAAAGTACCCCATCTCGGATAGTCTTGGAAGAGAACAGGTTACAAACTTTATCAATGAAGACGGACTGTATGATGTCATCCTTGACAGTCGCAAACCCGAAGCCAAACGTTTCCGCAAGTGGGTGACATCGGAGGTGCTCCCCTCTATCCGCAAGCATGGTGCCTATATGACACAGCAGACCATCGAGAAGGCATTGGCAGAGCCAGACTTCCTGATACGGTTAGCAGTCAATCTGAAGGAAGAACGACAAAAGCGTCTGCTTGTCGAACAGGAGTGTGAACACCAAAGGACACGCATCGTTGAGTTGGGATCCAAGGTGGATGACCTGCAACAGGAGGTGACGGAGATGAAGGACAAGGTGAGTTACCTTGACATCATCCTTGCCACGAAGAGCAGTGTCCTGGTCACACAGATAGCACAGGACTATGGCGAGTCGTCCATCCGCTTCAACCGACGTCTGAAGGAGATGAACATCCAGTATCAGCGTGGCAAGCAGTGGATTCTGTATGCCGACTACAAGGACTGCGGTTATGTGACCAGCGAGACCTACCTCATTAAACACAAGGACGGTACGGAGGATGTGCGCATGAACACCAAATGGACACAGAAAGGTCGCCGCTTCCTCTATGAGAAACTGAAGAGCGTGGGAGTCATTCCTGTTATCGAAAGAACATAAAATAAAGAAATAGCTATGGAATCAATATCAAAAATACAGTTACGTCTCTATGCCGCCAAGAGGAAAAACGGCAAGTGGCAGTTGGAGATGTCAAGGATGCCGAAGCGAATCAGCGTTATCGGCAGGACACCCATCGTTGATGAGCATTATATGCCATCTGATTTAGAGGTAGTTTCAATGTCAAAGCTTCACAAATATGTCGGAAGTTACTACGGCAAGATTGTGAAGACCCTCAAAGAGGAAGGCATCATCACCAAGGAATATGGAATGTGGAAACTGCGTGAAGACCTTCAGGACAAGGGCATTGCGGTATATGTCACAGGCAGGATGCGCTGCTTCTACCACTTCTATCTGTCATGGACACCGAAAGGCATAGAGTTTATCAAAGAGATTATCAACAATAGAACCAGGCACTGATGGCAGACAACATACTCAGCGATTTCGGCATCAACATCCTCGAAGAGGAGATTGACGATGTGATATTCCAGACCAACGAGTTCCTGACCGATGCCACCTTCACAGGCTCACAAGGGCCGTTCTGGTGGATCCTCCAAATGTGTATGGCATTGGCGGCACTGTTCTCTATCATCGTGGCGGCAAGCATGGCCTACAAGATGATGGTGAAGAACGAACCGTTGGACGTGATGAAACTGTTCAAGCCCTTGGTGGTGAGCATCATCCTCTGTTGGTGGTACCCACCTGCTGACACAGGCATGACCAACAGCGGCAGCAGCTGGTGCGTATTGGATTTTCTATCCTATATTCCCAATTGCATCGGCAGTTACACCCACGACCTCTATGAGGCAGAGGCGACCCAAATTTCCGACAAGTTTGAGGAGGTGCAGCAGTTGGTATATGTCAGGGACTCGATGTACACTGACCTCCAGGCACAGGCAGACGTGGCGCATAAGGGCACATCAGACCCCAACCTGATAGAGGCGACGATGGAGCAGACGGGCGTGGACGAAGTGACCAACATGGAGAAGGATGCCAGCAAACTGTGGTTCACCTCACTGACGGCAGGGGCCGTGGTGGGCATCGACAAGATAGTGATGCTGATAGCCCTGATCGTGTTCCGCATCGGTTGGTGGGTTACTAACCAATTCCATTCTTTAACTATCTAATTATTAGATGAGTTTTATTGGAAATTCAAAAGAAAGGTAACAAATGAGTATCAAATAGTGGTTTTATTTGAAAGTTGGCACAGAACGCACATGTTTTTCGATGCGGAATGATTACTCATTTGGATTTACTTACACATCATTGCGTTTGCGAAGTTACGGGATTTTTCCGAATTATTCAATACGGAATGGCATGATTAGCGTTACATGCTTAAAGAGCATTTTTATAGTTCGATATTATTATAAACATGACAAACTCCCTCTTCAATTAAGAAAAGAGAGTTTGTCATTGTAAACCTTATGTATATAAAAATCAATTTTTATATCCTCTTTCAGGGTTTCTTACGGACAGCCCGTACAGAAAGTTCCCTACTACGCAATTTGGAAGAGGTTGAGCCATCGCTGTGTTTATAGGCGTACTGGTTGTCATCCTTTACAGCCGTAGAAGTCCAATATTCACCCTCCAAAGGATATTCCGTATCATTTATTCCTGCTACCTCTTCTGTTGCGGGAAGATACCACTTCGGGTCCATAACTTCCGAGCCGCCCGTCAACGAAAGGATATATTCATTATTTGCTTCGATAATATCCCAACTGTTCAGTTTCATACAAGCTATACTTGCATTATTCGTAGGGAACACACCCTTACCTTCTGTTGCAACCTGATAACCGGGGATATTTTGTATCCGGTTGATTATCTCATTCACAAACTGAATACCGTTGAAGTTATACACTTCCCGCGTATTTTTTTGCCCATCCGTCATACTCTCGGCAACACCGGAAGTCGAGAGAGAACCGAGGTTGATCGTTATCTTATCAGCTTTCCCCCCTAAGCCGATAACATCACCGGATTTCTCCATATCAACGAAAGACAAATCGGGAATATCATCACCAAAAATCGCATGAATCAGCCAACCCAACAACCATGAATCGCCCAATGCCTTTAATGCCTTAGTCCACTCTACATATTGTCTGATACTTTCACGAGAATCATCATTATCGCAACTGGTCAAATCATAGATTAACTTGAAATCACTGTCCCAAGAAAATCCCCAAGGAACCTTTTCTCCTTCTATCCGTTCGCAACCAATACCATTGCCATACCAAGCGGGAGCAAGCTGGGAAATGGTCAATGTCTGTACTATGTCATCGCTATCGTCAAGCCGTACAGACAACTCTACTGTACGTGAGGCATCTCCTATATTCTCCGGCACAAAAACTGCAATAGGAAATTCGCCGCTTCCCGTACCTTGATAAACTGTCTCGCCTCGTGCGCTACCGGTAATTTCGAGTTTACCACTTGTTGTTCCATGTGCATAATTGGCCGTCCAATAACCTTGCTTGGCATAGCTGTTCATGTTGTCTTGTTTCTGAATAGTGACCTTTTCATCATTCAGGGTTGGAGCAGTAACCGTCCATGTCTTACCTGCCGGAACATCGGACACGATCAGTTTTGTTAAAAGAATGTCGTAATGTGCGTCTAATACAGGATTTTCATTTTCCAACTTAAACTCGTATTCCGGCGAAATGGACAATTTGTAAGTAACCGTTTTCCCTTGAGGCCATTCCATTCCTGCAACGGGGGCTTCGAGAGTGCGATTTTCACCTGTTACTCCATCGGCGAACACCACTTCCACCTTCGCACCTGTCGGCAAGGTTTGCGGTAGCATCATGAACGTGCCTTCTCCTGCGGAGACTTCCGTTCCGTCTGTCTCGTTTCCGCTCATCTTTTTATCCAATGATTGTGTAAAGTCATTAGCATCATCATTCAACGTCCATTTTCCGTTTTCCAAGTCGTAGGAACCTTTATATCGAACTCCTTTCAGGGCTACGCTTTTAATCGTTCCGGGGTGCATTTGACTGCCGGTCACAAAACGAACGGCTGTGCAAATATGCTCGAAAGCAAGCGGTATCACTTCGTTCTTATTTCCTTCGATTTCGTCCGTTTTCGCCACCACAAGGTCTTTTTGTTCACTCACAGCTGCAGGAACAGTGTATGTCAGCGTCGTGTTACCCGGTGCTTCGGGAATAGCTAATTCGGCGTCAATTGGTGCCCAAGCGAAAAATTGCAGGGTGCGTGTCGCTCCCGGCCAGTAATACACGTTGTCTGTGCTCCAATTATTGTTCCGGTAAGTTACGTTGTCATCCATGTAGAACGTGTTGACCAGTGTGCCGTCTTCCTTGCAATGGGCCTGTACATGGAAAGTGCCGTATTCTTCGAGCGAGTTGACGGGAGCCGAGCGTGTCACCGGTGTTTCTCCGGAGAAAGAGGAGCAGTCGATACCATCGGAAACCGTAGCACGGACACAAAGTGTGTCCGGCGTATTCGCACTCCGCAACACGAAACGTCCGGTGGTGTGTTCTTCCTTTACCTTACCTGTGCCGACAATTCCTCTTGTCAAAGGGCTTTCCGTCCCGGATATGTCGAAACAAATGTGGTCGCTATATTTCCCGATGTTACTATCGCTGTCATTATCGAGAAAGTCATCGTTGTTACACGAAAATAACAAGAGACTGGTGAGCAGTACCGTCATCCTGCCTGTTATCAAGTACCGATTTTTATATGCTTTCATATCTTTTGATTTTTCAATTATGCCGTGAAAGTTCTTTGCGGCGGCTATTCGTGAGTATAAGGGGAACATTCAACCCCTTATACCCTAAAGATATTTTACGTGGGTGACTGTCGTGCCACCCCGTAAAACATCTTTTCGGCTTTCCGGTATATTCCCTAACGGACAAATCCGGATGATTATTCAACAGGTTCAACCGGAAGTTCTGTTGCAGGGGTGTTGAAATCTTCCCATTTATCAACCGTTGCTGAGAACTTAATCTCACAGAGTTGGGTATCCGGGTCAATGTTTTTAGCTTCGAGTTTCGCAACAAAGGCATAACTGTTTCCGGCTGCCCAGTCTACAGAAGGAATGGATACTTCATGGTCATACTCGTCTGTCACACCGTGATGAGTACGTATAACTTTGAATTGCACGGTATAGGTCTGTTCTTCGCCCATGACCGGAATCATGTACTTGTGGTCGGTTTCTTTTGTCTCAGCAGCTGCAAAACCGGTTGCCTCGCCGTCCAATACCACGTTGCCAAAATTCAGTGAAGCCGGGGTATTATCAGCAGCCAAAGTCCATGTTACATTTTCGTCCAAAGCAGCAGTCGCCTTTACATTGGCATTCGTGATTTTTACACCGGTAACATTGATGACAGAACCATCATCCATTCCATTTTGGAAAGCAAATTTCACACGGGACAACATGTGGTTGAGTGTGAAATTAATTGCAGCAGGACATTGTTTGTTCATGACTACAGGAGAAGAGGCATACGTATCGTCAATATCGTAAATCAGGTCGGTAGTACCATCGCCGTTATTAAAAGCAATGCTTCCCCACTGACCAACAGTAGTCGGGGCAGTGAATGTCCAGTTATCACCGGTCGCTTTGGGGGCTACGGCTACGAAACTATATTTGTAGCCATCTTCCCAATAAACGGGTGTCGTGTAACTCCACTCACTACCGTCGGAACTTGTAACCTCAGTACCTTCAAACGGCTTACCAGTCTGACCGTCCTTTTCCATCAAGCCCCATACCTGAAAGGCTTTGAAATTGGAGTTGTCGATGTCAGTGGCTCGTGTCGTTTTGTTTACGAAACTGCTAAACTGGATAGCCTGACTGTTACGGGCTATATCCATAGTCTCATCATTGCTGCAACTTGCCAACATTGCGGCGGCAGCAATTCCCACAAAAAAAAGATTTTTTTTCATGTCGCTAAATTTTTTTAGTGAAACAAATAAATTAATAAATACATTCAATCTTTTAGAGAGGGAGTTCGA
Source organism: Bacteroides sp. L008 (assembly GCF_040812255.1). Classification (NCBI taxonomy): domain Bacteria; kingdom Pseudomonadati; phylum Bacteroidota; class Bacteroidia; order Bacteroidales; family Bacteroidaceae; genus Bacteroides; species Bacteroides sp. L008. The sequence continues at coordinate 3,100,073 of NZ_JBFNXO010000001.1, forward strand.
TGTCTTCGTACTCACCCCAATCTTTTACCGTCACATCGAATCCGGAACCGCCTTCCGTACCTTCCTCGTCGGAAATCTCGATACCGCTCACCACAATAACCCCTCCCTGCGGCTGTACGGCGACCTGATCGGTCACGTCGAAATCGAACGACTTGACTTTCCCGTTCTTCAGGCGCACTTCAAGATTCAGCCCGTAACGGCGTTCGGTACGTGTCGTGTAGTGTTCGTTCGGGTAGTCCGGTATGCCGAACGACTGGACGCAGGCCTGTGTTCCGAAATCTTCCACGCTACAATCATATAATATGGTAGCTGCCTCTTCCGAGGTGCGTCCGCTGTTCAGCCATACCGCACCGGCCATGCCTGCCAATGCGCCGCGTGCCAACGCCACGTATTCCAACCCGTGGCTGAACTCGTAACGCACCAGATAGGTAAAAACCAACGGGTGCATGGTCACGGGCAGTTCGTCGGCCTCAATCTTGCGTTCGGCCGTGTAGTTCTCCATGTAGTTGCCATAAAGCATATCGGGAGCATTCACCGTGTTTTCGACGGTATTTTCCATGTACGGATTGCCCGCATACGACGCACGGGTACGTGTACGGGTCGTGGCCTTTGCCGATGCGAACGAGTTCATGTCGTCAAAGACGATGTATTCCGTGTCGTTGTTGTAGAGCAGCAGGGAGTGTTCTCCCGGACGCATCCGCACGATGTCGCCTTCGGGTGCCACGTTCAGGATGTTGTTGGTGCCGTCCTCGTTATATACCTGCACGCGCAACCCGTCGGGAGCGTCGGGGCATAGCTCATGGTACTCCATACCGAACCTGCTCTCCCATGCGGGGTATTGCTCCCAGTCGGGACCTCCCTCGCAAGTATGTTCCCATTCCTTTTCGTACACTGCCTTCACGTGCACGTCTGACTTCGGGGCGTGTGCCTCATGGTCGAAACATAAGTCCTTGTGTTCGCAGGAAGAAAACACCGTCAGCATTCCTGCCAACAGGGAAACGTATCTTATCGTGTATCTCATCATTTCATACCTCCTTTCCTGTTATTGCTGTTGCCCCGTCCGAGCAGCCAGACCAAAGATATTTCCGCCTTGGTCGGCCCGAACCAGTGGCGGTTCTTGGTGGATTCCCACACGTCATGCCCATCGAGAGGGCTGTAGGTATAATATTTGCCGCCCCAGTAGCCCACGCCGATAGTGAAATCTATGTTCAGCCTGCGTGCCACCGGCAGGGAGTAGCCGTATTCCACGCCCACGGCATAGTTGCCCTTGTCCCAAAGTGTCCCTCCGGGTTCGCCTCCCATGTAGCCGGTGCCTCCCCACTCGAAGTCGTATGTGAACACCTGCCCGTAAACGCCCAGATGATGCCCGGTGAGCGGCTTCCCGGCAGCACGTTTTCCCAGCCACTTGCGCACGGCGATGTCGCCGCCGTACACACGCCAATAGCGGTGCTTGCTGCCCTTGTCCCACCAGCCGTACATCCAGTTTCCGCCGAGCGTCCATCCCTTGCCGAGATAGAACTCGACGCCGATGTTGGGCACGGCCAAGACGTCATAAAGCATGTTTGTCTTGACGGCCATGTAGAAAGGTTTCCGTTCTTCCTGCTCCGGTACGATAGCCTGCGGTACGAGCGTGTCCGTTTCCTGAATAACGGCAGCCGTATCAATGGCGGGAACCGTCTGTAATTCGACCGTATCGCTTTTTATTACCGGCTTTTGCCGTACCGTCACGAATACGACGCTGGCGTTGCGAACCTGCGGGAAGAAATGTTCCAGCATATAGAACCAAGTGCGCCCGTACTGCAGTTCCATCAAATGTTTTTTCTTGCTGTCAATCAGAACCCCTTTGTCATTGTACGTGTATTCGGGGACATTGCGCAGCACCTCCACGGCTTCCTCCTTGTGAGGCATGTCCGACTGTTCCGCCAGACAGGCCAGACGTTCCCAAGCGATGGTGGCATCGCAACGGGTGACGATACTGTCCGGAAGCGAAATACATCTGCGCACATAGTTCTCCACTGCCGCACGGCGTTCTTCCGCCAGCCTTCGATTGATTCCGGCAGACCCTTCCGGTGAAGCAGAACCACAGAAGGACACCTCGACCAGATCGAGTGCCCCATCATTTTTAACACTTCCCAAAAACGATACGATTTCCGCCAGACGCTCGGCGTTATTTACATAGGCTGTGTCCAGCGTGCTCTTGCCGACACGGAAATCCACACAGATTTCCTTCCGGCTTTCCTGTCCGAAAAGATGAACGCTCCCGAACAGAGTGAATACCAATACTATAAAACTTTTTGTCCGCATTTCAATTCCCTTTTTTATCCCCCTCTTACCAAGAGAGGGATAAAAAGAATAATGCACTAACAATCAGTATATTTCGTTGGGGTGAAATTGAAATTTGCTAAACATTTATGTGTTTTTGAACATAGAAGTAACATTTTTTATAGAAAAAATTCTTTGCTATACATTCTTTTTTATACTTTTGCATCGTCTAATCCCTCTCTTGGTAAGAGGTAACATTTTTTGCCTGACATTCTACCTTAATTTTTTCAATATCAGATCATTCGCTTTGTCTATCGTTGAATTGTCCAAAGAGGCAAGATATATTTGCGTGGTATTTTCCGAATCATGCCCCATACCCGCACTGATGACCGACAGGGGAATGTTCTGACTTTTAGCGATACTGGCCCATGAATGGCGGCTGACGTACATCGTGAGTTTGGCTTGTAGGCCGATTGATACGGATATTTCCTTGAGCTTGTTGTTGACCAGACGGAGCGCATTTCTGTACTGCAACCGTTCGTTCCGGTCTGTCTTGATGATTGGCAGCAAATAGCCGTTTTCATTTGCCGGGTATTTGTCGATAATCTCCTGCATGGATTTTTCCCACTTGATGAATAATTGCTGCCCCGTCTTTCGTCTGCGATAGGAAAGGATGCCGTTCTGCAAATCCTTCTTCTTGAGATATGCCATGTCGATGAACGACATTCCGCGTGTGTAAAATGAGAACAGAAACATGTCCCTTGCAAAATCCAATGAGGACTTGAGCGACAGGTCCAGTTCCTTAATCCGTCTGATGATTTTCAAGGGAAGAGCACGCTTGACCGTTTTGTCTATTCCTGTATAGACATGCTTGAAAGGATACCGTTGCACGGTCATTTCCTTTTCCACCGCACGGTTGTACACGGCACGGAGAATCCGGTTATAAAAGGAAACGGTGTTCATGGCTACGTCGTGGGATTTCAAATAGGCTTCGTATTCCGTCATCAGGTCTGAATCAATTTCATTCAGCATGATGTCGTTCCCGTTCCGAAAGCGTTTGAAGCTATTAAGGGCTGTCGTGTAATTTTCCGCAGTCCGTTCCTTTCCCAATCGTTCCAGTTGAAGAATGACCTCCGCCATAAACTCGAAAAAGGACGCTTCCCGTTCCGTTTCATGAAACAGTCTCACTATCTCGTCGGTAGCAAATGCACGCTTGCCGCTGTTTAATCCGTTTATAATCTTGTCCAGCCGGTTCATATCCCGGCGTATCCTTTGTGCAACAGCCTGAATAACGGCTGTCCGTTCGCCCTCCGGTGTCGCAACCGGTCTTGACCGTTTATCATCCCATTCATGGGGGAACACCTTATAACCGGTTGTGATTTGCCTGACGACACGGCGGTGAGTTACAAAATAAACGATAGTGCCCGGACGGCCTTCGACTGTCGACGGGCGGAATTTCACTTTTACTGTTGTCATACTTATATTTATTTAATTGATAATGTTTCATTGTCTTAACTTGCGGCATATAAAAATGGTCAGCACGATACAGAGTACAAGAAAACCTGCCGTATAGCCAAGTATTTTCCACAGCATTAGACTGTGTATGAACTGGCTGTTTGCCATGCAGGTACAGACAAAAGCCGCCGCGAGGGAGATGATTGCCTCTACCATACACCAGAAAGCGGTTGCGGAGATAAGCACACGGTCATTCGCCGAGAGGCGTCCGGCCAGCCTTGCGCACTCCCGTTCCATCCTGTCGGCCATCTTCCGGCAGATTTTCTCCCCTTCCTGCTCAAGCGTCTTTCTCGCTTCCTCGCCGACTGTGACCGTGCTCGCCCCACGCAGGGAAGAAACAGCCCCGTCCATTTTGGGCAGGGCTTCCGAAAGTCTGTTTTCAAGCTTTTCCACATTAGCACTAAGAATGCGTACAGCTTCATAATTGTTTTCCAGCGCGTTGATTATATGCTCTTGCTCCTGCATCTTTTCGGCAGCCGGAAGGGCCTCGTCTATTTCCGAGAAATCGAATTTTTTATTCATAGGCTGTTATCTTTTTCGTCCTGTCCTCGGTTTCTTTCCGATCACCCTTGCCGCTTCACGGGCGCACCGGCGTGCCCATTCCCGTTCGTCCTCGTCCTCGCGTCTTCCCCAAGGCAGGTCGTTGGAACTGCCGCCACCACCTCCCGAAGGAACCGCCGGAGTATCGAGCATCCCGACGAAAAGTGCCGCTGCCATGTCCGTGAGGTCACGGCTGTTGGCTGTCTCCCGGTAGTCGAACTCGTCATTGAATACGTCCAACGCTTCATCGGGAATGAAGAACCGGCGGCTTTCCCCGTCGATGTCGATATGGTACGGGCTGGTACCGGGACGATAGCCGGTGTATTGCGGAACCGGTGCCGTTCCTTGTGCGTGAACCGGAATCGTCCGAGATGTAGTCGGTATAGATTTCCCTGCGGCGGGCTGTGTCGAAACAGTCCTTGTCTTGGGAGCCGCGTGCAGCTTTTTCCACGTGCTTTCGAGCTTGGTCGCCATGAGGTTGCGCCCCCTGCCGAGTTCGGAAGCCTTGTATCTGGCGTTGCCTTTCTTCAGCACGTAACCGCGCAATATCTTCTTGTTGTCGCGCAGCTCCCAAAACTCATATCCCTTGCTCCTAAGTCTGGCCACGTACTCGTCCCATGACCAGCTTTCCATGGATTGCAGGGTTTCCATGCAGTCCCGGTTCACCTGCCCGATGTTCGTCTCACGTACTTCGGCGGCAGTCGTCCAGCCCCGTTTCAGGGCCACACGCTCGGCTGCCCGCTGTGCCCGCAGGTGTATGTCATGGTCGTTGTTGATATTCCCCCTTTCGTCGATACGGCAGAACGCGCCGTGAAGGTGGGGAATGCCGCTCTTGGATTCCAGATGCAGCCACACCGTGCCCTTGCTGCCTTTGAGGTCGGTTTTCGGAGAATAGGTCTTGCCGTTCTTGTCAAGCAGTTCGATGTTGTCGAACTCATCCGTGAAGTCGTCCCACAACCTTTGCCAGTCGTCAATGGTAAAGTCTTTGGTGTGTTCCGGCGCGGGGCTGACCTCGATGCGGATGACGGAATTTTTGACCCGTTTGGACTTCTCCAGCGTCAGCCGCATGGAATCCCATATACCCGTGGCATCCAGACCGGGCGGCAGAAGATTGTCCCCCACGTGGAAGATGCGTTCGGGATGTTTCTTGTTCCTCGATTCTCCCGTGATGTATCTGATGTCATTTATCCCGTGGGAGATGGATTTCGCTTTCCCTATCATGGCTCGTCCTCCCCGTCTTCACCGTTCCTTGTCCCGTCGGGCAAGCGGTTGGAAAACCGTACCTTGTCGAGCACGTCCGTGACACGCTCGGCCAGCCTGCCGAGTTCCTTGAGCCATTCGAGCATGAAAGGGTAACTGTTAAACATCTGTCTGCGCTTTTCGGGGTTCATGCCACGGAGCGCGGACGTGTAGTTCACGAGGTCGCTGCGGCATCCTATAAGGGTCTCCATGACTGCCTCCTGCCTTGCCGTCAGCCTCGCTTTCGGTCTGTAATTGAAAGCCCTTGCCAGCACGTAGCTGCTGACGGTCATGCCGCACTCGGCGGCGAGGCGGCGGATGTACTGTTTCTGTTCCGCGGTGACTTTGGCGCCGATGTATTCGGTGCGGCTGCCGCCGGACGGAAATGATGTGTCTTGCTTGTTGTCTTCTGTCATAAATGTTGTTTTATAAGGGTTAAGCGGTGCGAGCCTGCGAGCGCCGCCACCGGCGAACTGCCAGTGAGCCGCGAGAGCGCCAAGGGATGACTGACCGAAGGGAGGTGATACCTTGGCATATCTCGAAACTGAAAGACGTTTTCAGTTCTCCTGCGGCGTGCCTCCGCTGCCGGATAAAATGCCATTCAAAGGCCGTTCAAATGCCATTCAGGGCGGGATTGCAAAGGTTTATGACGCGGCGGTTCTGAAAGTCCGTCCATTCCTCGATACAGGTCATGGAAGCGACGGAAGCGGTTTTGGAAGCGTCCACCGCTATCATGCCCAGCCTTTCCATCGTTGCAAGGAGATTGCGGGTTCTTTTTCTCCCTACGTTCCATTCCTCCGCGAGTCTGGTTTCCGAGAACTGGAACTGTCCGGGCTGCAATTCCTGCGGCCTGCGGAATGAATCGCCCCTGCCGGGTGACAGTCGCATCCGTGAGAGCAGGTCATAAAAAAGAGTGTGGTTGCCGATTCTATTGCCGTCGTCATCTTTCGTTGTCCTTCCGAGCCATTCGATTGCCTCCGCAGTAAGACGGATGCGGATTGTACGGAATCCCTGCGGCTTCTTGAAAAGGGATGTTTCCTTGTTCCTCTTGTTTTCTTGCATAATTTAATAAAAAATAAGGGAATGGAGTATCGGAAAACCTACAACAGTTTCAATGAGATAGTGCGTGCGGGAGTTTCCTTGTCCGTCCGATACCCCGTTCCGGTTTGACGTCAGTTCCGGTTCACGTTGGCGGCGGGTTGGGATTGCAGGTGCCCCCGTGCGTCCTCCACCGCCTTGAAGTCGGAAGAGATTTTCATCAGTGCGACGCTGACGCGGCAGAGCTGGCCGATGTCGACAAAATCCTTGACGGCTTCCATCAGTTTTTGCGCACGTTCCTGACGGTGTTTCATCACGGCCTCGCCATCTGTCCCGTTTTCCTTGGTAAGCCCGTGGTTGAGAAAGCGGTTGACGGTCAGCATGTCTGTCGCCTCAATCGTTGCGGTATCGCCATTGCCCGTTCCGTAGCCGACCATTACCCGTATGGAATCTGCCTCGTAGGGGGTACAGCCGCGAAGGAAGTCCAGAATGGTCTGCGCCTTCGCGCTGATTGCGGGTCTGCTCTCTTTCTTTCTCTGTTCCTTGTTCGGGGAATCCTGAACCGCGATATTCCTGATACCCGGTTCCATGTTCTTTGAATTGTCCATGACTGCATTGTTCTAAAAAAGGTTGATGAATCATTTGTCTTTCTCACGTGCCACCAGATAGCGGGATGCCTCGCTGTCGATCTCGGCCTGCGACTTCACCCGTACCCGTTTCAGCCATGCGTCGAGGTCTTCCTTGGCGAAGAAGCACAGCTTGCCGCCCGGTTTGTAATAAGGGATTGCGCGGCGCATCATCATCTTGTAGAGATAGCTGGGCTTCAGTCCGAGGTAGCGGGCTGCTTCCGTGGTGGTCATTAAATTGCGTTCACTTTCCATATACGTTCATTTTTATTGTTACTTGTACTTTTGTAGAATCGAAATCTGCTGTTTTTCAGACTTTTCCTTTCTTCTGTTTCCGATGCAAAGTTAAGTTTGCCCCAAGGTGGGCCAATGGGGGACGAATGGGGAAAGTGTATAAAAAGAAAATGCGCCATACCGTTGTGTATGAACGGTATAGCGCATGGCTATAATGGGGAGATACCGGGCTGAATGGGGAAACGGCGGGCGGTTATGGGGTGCCTTTCAGCCGTCTTGCGTTTTCAACGGCCCTGTCGATGGATTTGCGGAAATCTTGGTTCTCTTTTGTAGCACCTTTGTTGCAAACGTCGCTGCGGTGCTTGTCGTAGTAGGATTTGGATATGCCGCAGCGTTTCAGGAACTCTTCCGACCAGAGTTTCCCGCGCTCGCGCGGCCTGATGGTACGGGCGATGGAAAACACCATGTAACAGATGCGCAGGTTCTCTTTCGGGCGCACGATGACCGCCCGTCCGGTGGGTTTCAGGTTCAGGAAGTTCACGAAGTCGCTGCCCGACAGGTACTCGAACTGGTAGTCGTTGCACACCTCGTAGATGAACAGGCACAGGGCGAGGTCAACGGTGTCCATCCATGCGGCGGTCTCTTGCAGCAGGCTTGCACGGTTCATGGTTTCCCCTCCTTCATGCGTCCGATGTCGGAGATGATGCTTCCGGCGATACCCTGCAGACGCTCCACCAGCACGTCGAGGAACATCGGTTTGAAACACCAGACACAGAAATTCCGGTCACGCTCCTGCACCCATTCTTTATATAATAGATTCGCGTGCGCGTGGGCCACGTCATACTTTGCCTTTGCCGCACCGCATTCCGCATCGAGCGACCTGTATTCTTCCGAATCCAGAGGCAGGAAATCCAGCCGGCTGCTCATCGCCGAATATTCGCTCCATAATTTTGTGGCGCTTGCTTTCGCTTCCTCGTACCGGAGTTCAAGCGGTTTGAGGTGTTCCCTGAAAAGGGTTTCAAAGTCCGCCACCTGCAACGGCGTCCTGTCGAGTGAAAGGTATTTGTTCGTTTCCGAAAGAAGGGAAGAGGAAAAGTCCAGAAGTTGTCCGGGGTTTTCCTTTACCAGACAGGCAGCCTCCTTGACAAGAAGGTTCGTGTCGTTGAAATCCTGATAGAACAGGGACGGAGGCAAGACCTGTTCAAAAGACAAAACACCTTGTCCGTAAGTGGCAAGAAGTGTGTTCACTTCGTGCAACCGTTGTGTTATTTGCCGTATCATCATAGTCGTCAGGAATTGAAAAGGTCGTCCATCGTCACCTCGCTGTGGACGATGCTTCTGTTCTTGCCATTGGCCACGCCATACGTCGTGATAAAGGTATGAACCAATGTCTTGTTGGTCTTGGTAAGTTCCCTGAACAAACCGGAACGGTCACGCAACCGGCGTTCGTATTCGGGCTTGATACGGTATGTGTCCATGCAGAATTTCATCTCGCACAGGTGTATGATCCGGTCAGCCCGCTCTATTATCATGTCTATTTGTCCGCCGGGCATTCCTTCCTCCTTGTTGGGCTTGACCTGCCATGTGGACAAGGATGTAGCCATGCCCCTTATTCCCAAAGCCGACTTGATCTGTTTATGATGTCTCATGCAGACAAGCTCGAAACTGCTGCCCATCCAGTCGAATACATTTCCGGAATCAAGATGATTGCTCCACCATTCATCATCGTGTGAGAGGTTGTCGGCAAGGAACTTGAAATAGAACAGCGAAAAGAAATCCGTAAGCCTGTAAACGGCTCCGCGACGTTTGTTGCCGTACTGAAGCCATTTCTCTATCATATCGGACCTTTCAAGGTTTTTTATCGCCTTGGTTATGTTGCTGCTCTTCGATGATAGTGACTGGAATATGTCCTTGCTTGTCATTCCCGATTCGTGTTCGCTGAGTAGTTGCACGATTGACGTGTACAGGTCGGCATTGTCGAAAAGGGCGTTGTATAGCTCCTCGAACTCCAGTTTCAAAAGTGCGCCTTCATTGAAAAACAGCCGGTCTATATTCTGGGAAAGGCTCAACGTGGGGTCAAGAAGGCTGTAATAAAACGGAACACCGCCAAGCACCATGTATGTCTGGGTAAGCTGGTAACGGTCCCATTCGATGCCTCTGGTTGCGAGATACCGCTCCGTCTCATTCAGGGTAAACGGGGACAGATGCAGGTTACACGTCACTCTGGCATGGAGGCCTCCCTTGTTGGCGACAATCTTGTCTTTCATCCATGAGGTCGCGGACCCCGTGGCGATAAGCATGATGTTCCGCTGTGACATGGCCCAGCCGTTCCAGAAGTTTTCAAGGGCCGACACGAATATGGATTTTCCCGAATCCATCCAAGGCATTTCATCTATGAACACAATCCGTTTACGGTCAGCGGGCAGGGACGACAGGTATTCTTCAAGGGCATAAAAGGCTTCATCCCAGTTGCTTAAATGGGAGAACTTTTTTTCCGAATAACTGTTGAGCACATTCAGGAAGTTGTTCAACTGTCTGCGGGTGGTCATTCCATGCGCACCGACATATTTGAAATCAAACTTCCGGTCGAAAAATTCTTCAATCAGGAATGTCTTTCCGATACGCCGCCTGCCGTAGACTATGACCAGCTCCGATCTGTCCGAGTTCAGGCATCTTTCCAGTTCCGCGTGTTCTTTGTCGCGGCCAATAAGTTTATCCATACTTTCATGTTTTGATGCAAAATTACGCATTTGGAATTGCCCAAGCAAATTTTAGAACCACTTATTTGAAATTATCTACAAAATATTACGCTGTAAATTCAGATATAAGGTTTTGTGAGGTTTATGAGCTGCGTCCATAAATCTGAAATTATCTATCTCAATCAAGAAGATTAGTTCAGGTTTATGTATCTGATAAACAGATATGCCGAGTTTTGACCTCTTCGGATTGAAATCTGACAGGGAAGGTCAAAATTCGGCAATTATTCAAATAGGATTGGAACCGGTGGTAATGGAGTACAACGCAGGATGTCAGCCAAATACGTTATCAACCAGATTCACCGCTTCAACTTTCTTGCTGTCAACGATTTTCGCGTATATCTGCGTGGTCTTTACGTTGGCGTGGCCGAGCAGTTTGCTCGTGGTATAAAGGTCCGCTCCGAGGGTAAGCATCATCGTGGCGAACGTGTGGCGGCTCGTGTGATAGGTGATTTTTTTATTGATTCCTGCCGTTGCCATCCATTTGGCCAGTACCTTGTTGATATTGGGTTCTGCCGGGAGTCCGGCAAAGACATGCAGCCCGTCTTCCGCACCGTTCCTTTCAGGCAGCCAACGGACGGCATGGCGGGAAAGAGGCAAGTAAATCGGTGTGGTAGTTTTTTGCATCACGGTTGACATCCGGTATTGTTCCCCGTCCTGAACAATATCTTTCCATCGTAAGGCATAGACATCGCTCAACCTCAAACCGCAGTAACAGGCGAAAAGGTAGGCACGTTTCACGTCTTCACGGGGGCATTCCGTGTCGATCAGAATTTTAATCTCGTCAATGGTCAGGTATTCCCGTTTGGATTCCGGCACCTTGATACGTTCTGTGGCTGCAAGTGTCATTATCGGGTTCTCCGGGATAACTTCGGCACGGACGGCGGCGTTGAGTGCCGTGGAAAAATAGCCCACGTAGTCCGCTGCGCTTTTGGGTGAAAGCGGCTTGTCCCACCGGGTCTTGTAGGTGTGCTGAATCCAGTCGATGAAACCCAGACACCAGTCCTTGTCAATCTCTCTCATCCTCACCTTTTTCTTGTAAAGGGGAAGCAACCGGCAGACTGTCCGTAACAGTTTCAGTCCTCTCGCGCCTTTTCGTTCCTGTTCGGCAAGATAGGTTTCCATCCAGTCGTCCAGCAGCATTTTGGAACGGACGGATGTCTTTTTCAGTCCGGCCTTCGAGTGGGTCAGTTCGATGATGCGTTTTGATTTGATGGCTTCTACCGCCGCTTTTGTGGCACGGTTCTGCTCCTTGACCATAGGATTGATTTCGGGCAACAGGTATAGTTTCAAGAACTCGTAACTGCGTTTTCCGTCAACATAGATGTCGAGATAATAGGATTCCGAACCGTCGGCGAGCTTCTTCGTGCGCACCTTTACCGGTTCCTTGAGTCTGGTTGATTTCCTTGTTGTTGCCATATATAATAATGTATTTAGAATGCGTCGTCAACCAAGGCGATTGCATCGTCCTTTTTCTTGTCTACTATTTTCGCATAAACCTGTGTGGCACGCACGGAACGGTGGCCGAGGATTTTGGAAACGGTATAGATGTCCGCTCCGAGCGTCAGCAGCAGCACCGCGCATGAATGACGTGCCGTGTGAAATGTCACGTTCTTCTTTACGCCTGCCTTATCAGCCCAGTTCTTGAGACTGACACAAAGGTTGCTTGTATTGGGCAACCCTCCAAAGACAAGGCCATCCGGTGTGCAGCCATTACGTTCCGGCAACCATTTTACCGCTTGGGGCGAAAGGGGGATATAAACGGGATTCGTGGTCTTTGTCATAACTACAGACACGAGCCATTGCCCGCCTGATGTGGAGATGTCACGCCAGCGCAATTTCCGTATGTCACTGATACGAAGTCCACAAAAACAGGAAAACAGGTATGCCTGCCGTACCTGCTCGTTAAAGAATGGCGTGGCTATCATTTTCTTTATCTCCTCGATGGTCAGAAAATCCCGTTTGCTTTCGGGAACTTTGATTTTCTCGGTCATCTCCAGTTTGTACCAAGGATTTGATTCAATCAGTCTTTCACGCACAGCCTCGTTCAAAGCGGTACGCAAAGTGGTATAATAGGAATGGGCCGTCTTGGGAGTAACCTGTTTTCCCCATGCGGTCTTGCAGGAAGAGCGAAGCCAGTCGATATAATCAAGGTAGAACTGTCTGTCCACATCACGGAGCCTGACATCTGCACGGAATTTCAGCAGGTTCTTGCGGGCGTTGTCAATTCCGTTCAGGTCGCGTGCTCCCCGGTGTTCGTGGTTCTTGCGGACAATGGCCATCCAGTCGGACAGCAGCATATCGGAAGATTTGCTTTCCGGTACTGTTTCCACCTTCGCATTGAGCAGGGCTTCTGTCCGTTCTCGCTGGATATCTTCCGCCTTGCGGAGTGTCTGCGCGTTTTGCCGCTTTGCTTTGGCGGATGTTTCCGGCATGAGGTAGAGTTGCAGAAACTCGTACTCATGCCCGCCGTCTACGCTACGGTCAAGAAACAGGGATAAACGTCCGTCCGCCAGTTTGCGGTGACGTAACTTGAACGGAGATTTCTCTATTAATGATTTCTTTTTTCTTCCCATTGTATATCAGCGATTTATATCCATATACAAAGATAACAAATAATCCGGATATAAGTATCGTTTTAGGTAACAAAAATGTCGAATAATAGAGATTTTTAAGGAATACAACAGAAATCATCATTACTTAATAATACATTGATAATCAATATTTATATAGATTTTATTTGTTTTTATTTTCCCTTCGTTTCAATACATTGGCTAATGGGCGACGATATACTGTCAGCAGATATTGCTCGGAATGCTCACTATATTCGGTCCAATACAATGGGCATTTTCGTTGCTGCCCAAGTGGGAAGGAGCGTGGGCGAAGTGGCTAACCCGTTATTTGACAGTTCATTTCTACGGAGCCATGCTCTACTTCGTCGGTTTCTACGTCCTGTTGCTGTTTGATATTGTGCTCTGCATACAGGTAGAGAACCTGACGGCCATCACCGCCAGTGAGCAGACGATGGCAGCCTATCTGCAAAACTCGTTCTTCTCGGCAGGCTATCTGATGGCAGCGAGCATCGTGGCGTTGAAATGCCTGAACCTCGTGCCCGACCTTGCGGCATGGATGATACCAGAGGGCGACACCGCCTTCTCAACCCGAAACTTCGGCGAGGGCGTGGCACAACAAGCCAAGATGACGGCTACGGGAACCATGGCGACCGTGATGAGATAACATGTGAGTGTGCGGTGAGTCACCGCACCTCCTATTGAAACAAATAAAAGTAACCATCAAGAAAAATGAAAGCAAAAAATGAAATTGAGCGTTGGCTCAAAGATGAGAAATTCATGGCGTTTGCCAACAAGCGTGCAAAGGAAGAGTTTTTCAATTCCGAAAACAACTACATCGACCCACAGTATGAGGAGATGGCAGAAGGCTTTGAGGATAACGACGAGTATGTAGTGCCTATGGTAGATTACCTGAGTTATCGCTTGCATCGTGCCAAAATCTACAGAAATCGACGGAGACGTGAACGTGACATCTGGTGGGTGTGGATCCAACTGAAATACGAAGGCATCTACGTAGAGGCTTGCATCAAGTATTACGCCAAACTGGTGGAAGAAGTTGAGAAGGACATATACACCATCCTGCACCGTGAATATGTGAGAATGAAGAGAAATCAGACCTCAAACAAGCAGTAACGTATGGTAATCAAGAACTTAGAAAACAAAATCAAGCTGGTGGGCATCATCTGCTCTGCGTTCCTCATGGGCTGCATCATCATCTCGGTGTCGAGCATCTGGACGGCGCGCTGCATGGTGACGGACGCGCAGCAAAAGGTGTATGTATTGGACGGCAACGTGCCCATACTGGTGAACCGCACCACGATGGAGGAAACGCTGGATGTGGAGGCAAAGAGCCATATCGAGATGTTCCACCATTACTTCTTTACGCTTGCTCCCGATGACAAGTACATCCGCTATTCGATGGAGAAGGCGATGTATTTGGTCGATGAAACTGGTTTGGCGCAGTACAATACGCTGAAGGAAAAGGGCTTTTACAACAATATCATGGGTACGAGTGCCGTGTTCAGCATCTTTTGCGACAGCATCAAGTTCAACAAGGAGAAGATGGAGTTCACCTACTACGGTAGGCAAAGGATAGAGCGAAGGAGCAATATTCTGATGCGTGAATTGGTGACGGCGGGACAGGTGAAGCGCGTGCCGAGGACGGAGAACAATCCTCATGGACTGCTCATCACGAACTGGAGAACCTTGCTCAACAAGGATATTGAGCAGAAGTCGAAGTCAAACTTCTAATATCCTAGCGGTATGAGTGTAAAAGGAATCAGACGGATGCTTGTGGGCGAGGATATGCCCGACAAGAACGACCCCAAGTACAAGAAGCGGTATGAGAAGGAGGTGGCGGCAGGGCGCAAGTTTGCCAAGACCGCGAGGATAGACCGTGCGGCGGCTAAGGTGCAAGGCTTTGCCAATGCCCACAAGACGCTGTTTCTCGTCATCGTCTTCGGCTTTGTCGCCACGTGCTTCGGCATCAACATCTACAGGATGGTGCGGTATTACGGTCATCGGACGGAGGCTGCAAGTGCCATCGAGCGGCAGGAAGGGCGCATGAAGCAGATGATGAATGCAGCCCATTGCATCACTCCTCCCGTGACGCATCGAACCAACGAGGAGAATCGAGACAAGTCAGTAACATCAAAATCAGACAGCGATGAGAATAACAGATAAGATAAACTTCCGTCAGCCGAAGTACATGCTGCCAGCCATCGTGTACATCCCGTTGATTGCCACAGGCTATTTTGTCTTTGACATGTTCAATACGGAGGTGGCGGAAACGCAGGACAAGAACCTGCAGACCACCGAGTTTCTGAACCCCAACCTGCCCGGAGCGCAGATTAAGAATGGTGACGGCATCGGTGGCAAGTATGAGAACATGGCGAAGTCGTATGGTCGCATAGCAGACTATTCGGCTGTTGATAACATTGAGCGTGACAACGAAGAAGAGAAAGAAGCGTATGAATCCAAGTACACAGAAGAAGACCTTGCGGAACTCGTCCGTCAGGCAGAAGAGAAGGACGATGCAGCCGAAGTGGCCGATGCCAAGGCGCGAGAAGCGGAAGCACTCGAAGCACTCAACAAGGCACTCGCCGAAGCGAGGCTGAGAGGACAGGCGGCAGTTGCCCCCGTGGCCCAGGATACCACACAGGCTGGGCCTCCCAAGGAGCAGATTGAGGTGAAAGGTCAGATTGCCGAGGACAGCAAGGCGGTGAAGGCACTGGACGAGGAGGACAAGGCACAGGAGGTGGTGAAGAAGGTGAAGGTGACTTCGGACTATTTCAACACCCTGACGCAGAACGAGCATGAGCCAAAGCTCATCAAGGCCATCATTGACGAGGACGTGAAGGCTACGGACGGGTCGAGGGTGCGGCTGAGACTGTTGGACGATATTGAGATTGGTGAGACCGTGGTGAAGAAAGGGTCGTACCTCTATGCCACCATGAGCGGTTTCGGTTCGCAGCGAGTGAAGGGTAGCATCAACTCCATCCTTGTGGATGACGAGCTGATAAAGGTTTCGCTTTCGCTTTATGACACGGACGGACTGGAGGGACTGTATGTCCCCGGCAGCCAGTTCCGTGAGACCACGAAAGATGTGGCGAGCGGTGCTATGCAGAGCAACATGAACATCGACCAGAGTGGAGCGAACAACAGTTTCTCGCAATGGGGAATGCAAGCCGTGACCAATGCCTACCAGAAGACAAGCAATGCCATCAGCAAGGCTATCAAGAAGAACAAAGTGAAGCTGAAGTATGGGACGTTTGTTTACCTTGTAAATGGGAAAGAGAAAAGGAAATAGACACTGCCCGACAACGGAATTGTCGGGAACGGTGGCTCATAGAGTATAAACATCAAAAAATCAACTAATATGAATTGTTTTCAGAAAATGAATGTCTGTGCATTGCTTTCGCTGAGCGTGCTTTCAGCCAAGGCGCAGACCACCTACATGGAGATGGAGCAGCTGACGGTCAACGACCAAGTGACCACCGTCATCACCGCCTCCGAACCCATCCGCTTTGTCGATATATCCACAGACAAGGTGGTGGGCGACCAACCCATCAACAACACCATCCGCCTGAAGCCGAAGGACAACGTGTATGCCGACGGTGAGGTGTTGGCGATAGTGACAATCGTGACGGAACGCTACCGCACGCAGTATGCACTGCTCTATACCACGAGGATGCAGGAGGCAGTAACCGATAAGGAAATAGAATGCTCGGAGCGCAATGCCTACAACAATCCCGCTGTAAGCCTGTCCACTGCCGACATGACCAAGTATGCACGTCAGATATGGTCATCGTCTGCCAAATACCGCAACGTGGCGACGAAGATGCACCGCATGGTAATGCGCCTGAACAACATCTACAGCGTGGGCGAATATTTCTTCATCGACTTCTCCGTGGAGAACAAGACCAACATCCGCTTCGACATCGACGAGATGCGCATCAAACTATCGGACAAGAAGCAGAGCAAGGCTACCAATGCGCAGATAGTGGAACTGACCCCATCTCTTGTGTTGGACGATGCGAAGACCTTCAAGTATGGCTATCGCAACGTGATTGTGGTGAAGAAGATGACCTTCCCCAACGACAAGGTGCTGACCATCGAGCTGTCGGAAAAACAGATAAGTGGACGCACCATCTCGCTCAGCATCGACTATGAGGATGTGCTGTCTGCCGATTCGTTTAACCATATACTGTTGGAGGAGGAATAATGAGAATTAGGAATGAGGAATTAGGAGTGAGGAATTGGCTTGTGCATACCTTACTCGTTGTCATCTGTTTTATGGCAAGCATGACTCCGGCAATGGCGCAGCAGAATAGCGACCGCATATCCTTGGGGTTCGGATGCCTGTATGAGCGAGGACTGGACGTGACGCTGTCCTACGAGTATGAGACGAAGTACCACAATGCGTGGGAGTATTTTGCAAACGGATATATCAAGTGGAACGAGTGCGCATCGTGCGGTCATGTCTGTCCTGAGAGTTTTTGGAACAACTACCGCAGTTATGGTTTCGGCTTTGCCTATAAGCCCTGTGTGGCAAGAGGACGCAACCACCATGGCAACATGCGCATAGGAGCATCGGCAGGTAGCGATACTGACAGGTTCTTGGGTGGCATCCACCTCGGCTATGAGCAAAACTATACACTCAGACACGGCTGGAAGCTCTTCTGGCAGGTGAAGACCGATGTGATGATCAAGGGTGAAGACCTGTTCAGAACGGGTATTGTCCTGGGTGTGAAACTTCCTGTAAAATGACTATGCGTATGAAGAAACTGTTTTCAATCTTGGCAGTTGCGGCAACGGTGTTGCTGACTGCCTGTGACGAGCATCAGGACTTTCCCGACACAGCCATGAAGGTCACCCATATCTTGACCACTGACGGCAAGGTGATGCCCTACGAAACCTACGAGCAATCGTGCAAGCAAGCCATTGCAGTGGTGTTCAACGTCAATCAGAGGGAAGAAATGGAGGGAAACGGATATGCCGTCTATCTGTGGGACATCGCTCCCGAAGCCTTTGCTGACAGTATCGGTGTGGAACAGGACACATCCTGTGACCTCACCGCCTACGACGGCAACAAGAACACTTTTGCCCTTTATGGCACGACCGATGTGAAGTCGCCTTTGGCTGAGCGTGTCTTCGACATGTGGCGTTACGGGCAAAGTGCCTATATCCCCAGTGTGGCACAGATGCGTCTGCTCTATCATGCCAAGGACATCATCAACCCATACATCCTGAAATGCGGCGGCACACCTATCCCCGATGAGGATGATGACTGTTGGTATTGGACTTCAACGGAGGTAGAAGGACAAGCGACCGCCAAGGCATGGCTTTACTCACTGGGAAGCGGTGCCATACAGGAGACTCCCAAGTGGCAGCCGCATAAGGCGAGACCCATCATCACGATTATGGATTAGCCCATATACAGACATCGAGTATCACCCGTATCATCATCAAAGTACAACAATTAAAAAAGAAAAAGCATGAAAAAGAATTTGTTTCTAATGTTGGGACTTGGAGCCATGCTCCTCACGTCCTGTGACCAAGACATCGTCAATGAGATTTACCTGCCCGGTGGCGGAGGTTCTGTGGTCGTGACCGACAGCACATCAACCAAGCAGCTTCAGGTATTCACCAATCTGGAGATGCTGCAACCTGCCGTTTCCACACGAGCCGTTGACAACCAGTGGGAACTCAATGATATGATTGGCATCTCTTCCACAGGGATGATCAACAATATGAAGTTCACCCGAAGCGGCGGCACGAATCAGTTTGTGTCAGCCAACAAGGTGTTTTTCACGGACACAGACACTCACACCTTCAATGCCTACTATCCCTATACGGCAAATCCTACCAACGACCTCATAGAGTTCCAAGTGCCGGAGGCAGCTGTACAGAGTGAGCAGAAGGTCAATGATTTTCTGTTTGCCAGTGGAGCGGCATCATACGCCAATCCGAGCCTTACATTGAACTTCACCCATCAGATGGTGCGTGTCATCATCAAGGTCTATACCTCACCAGAATACGGTTTCACCACCAATGATTTTGCAGGAAGCCTACTCACGTTCGTCGGTTATTTTGACAGCGGTACTTTCAACATCAAGACCGGAAAGGTAGAATGCAGTGACGAGTCGGTGACGACCTATTATTTCGGCGACCCACAAAGTGACCACATGGAATATACGCTTTATGTTCCTGCACAGGTTATGCCAGACATGACATTGCAACTCAGCAATGGGGAGAACTTCGTATTCCTCACAAACGACACGTGGAAAGCGGGTCATTCCTACAGCTATTCATTGAAGCCTGTACGCAACACCTTGGAGGTCATATCTGCAACTATTTCTCCGTGGACAGTAGAGTCTGAGAAGACCATCAACGGCTACGAATAAAACTCATAAGAGGATTGGAGGGTGTCCACCGTGGCATCCTTCATCTTTTCTCATTATCACCCAACATCATCGTAAAGTAAATGGAAGAAAGCAAAGAGTTACAGGGTTTTTACAAGATATTCAGGGCGGTGATTTATGTCTCCATCCTGATGGAGTTCTTCGCCTACGCACTGGAGCCGGAGCAGTTGGACTTCTTGGGCGGCGTAGTGACGGATATCCACACTCGCATCAAGCGGTGGATGATTTACCATGACGGCAACCTCGTGTATAGCAAGGTGGCTACGTTCCTGCTGATATGTATCACCTGTGTGGGAACGCGCAACAAGAAGCATCTGGAGTTTGACGCTCGCAGGCAGGTGCTCTATCCGCTGCTGTCGGGAGTGCTGCTGATTGTGCAGTCCGTATGGCTGTTCGGTCATTCGATAATGCCCTGTTTCTATACCCTCCGTTTGAACACTTGGCTCTATATGCTCACTTCCATCGTCGGTGTCGTATTGGTGCATATCGCCCTCGACAATATCTCTAAGTTCCTGAAGGAAGGGCTGCTGAAAGACCGCTTCAACTTCGAGAATGAGAGCTTTGAGCAATGCAGGGAGTTGCAGGAGAACAAGTACAGCGTGAACATCCCTATGCGCTATTATTACAAGGGCAAGTTCCGCAAGGGATGGGTGAACATCGTCAATCCGTTCCGTGGCACATGGGTTGTGGGTACTCCTGGTTCTGGTAAGACCTTCTCCATCATCGAGCCGTTTATCAGGCAGCACAGCGAGAAGGGCTTTGCCATGGTGGTGTACGACTATAAGTTTCCCACTCTCGCCACCAAACTCTACTATCATTACTTGAAGAACAAGAATGCCAAGGACAGCAAGATGCCCCATGGCATGAAGTTCAACATCATCAACTTTGTGGATGTGGAGTATTCGCGCCGTGTGAACCCCATCCAGTTGAAGTACATCAACAACCTTGCCGCAGCGAGCGAGACCGCCGAGACCCTGCTTGAATCCCTGCAAAAAGGCAAGAAGGAAGGCGGCGGTGGCAGCGACCAGTTCTTCCAGACCTCTGCCGTCAACTTCCTTGCCGCCTGCATCTATTTCTTCTGCAACTACGGCAAGGAGCCCTACGACAAGGACGGAAAGATGCTGATTGCCGAGCGGCGTGAAGACCCAAAGACGAAAAGGCTGATACCCACAGGACGGGTGTTCGACCATTCGGGCGCGGAGGTGCAGCCCGCTTATTGGTTGGGCAAGTACAGCGACATGCCACATATCCTATCGTTCCTCAATGAGAGTTATCAGACCATCTTCGAGGTACTTCAGACCGACAACGAGGTAGCCCCCTTGCTTGGCCCGTTCCAGACTGCCTTTGCCAACAAAGCCATGGAGCAGTTGGAAGGTATGATTGGCACGCTACGTGTCTATACCTCCCGTCTCGCCACCAAGGAATCTTACTGGATATTCCACAAGGACGGCGATGACTTCGACCTGAAGGTCAGTGACCCGAAGAATCCAAGTTATCTGCTCATTGCCAACGACCCCGAGATGGAGAGCATCATCGGTGCACTGAATGCCTTGATTCTCAACCGCCTTGTAACGAGGGTGAATACAGGACAGGGCAAGAACGTTCCTGTCAGCATCATCGTCGATGAGTTGCCGACCTTGTATTTCCACAAGATAGACCGACTGATAGGCACAGCCCGAAGCAACAAGGTGAGCGTGGCACTTGGCTTTCAGGAACTTCCGCAGTTGGAAGCCGATTATGGCAAGGTGGGTATGCAGAAAATCATCACCACCGTGGGCAATGTGGTGAGCGGTTCGGCAAGAGCCAAGGAAACCCTCGAATGGCTGTCGAGTGACATCTTCGGTAAAGTAGTGCAACTCAAAAAGGGCGTGACCATCGACCGTGACAAGACCTCCATCAACCTCAATGAGAATATGGACAGCCTGGTGCCTGCAAGCAAAATCTCCGATATGCCCACAGGTTGGATATGTGGACAGACCGCCCGTGACTTCGTAGTCACCAAGACCGGGATGAACGGAAGCATGAACATCCAGGAGAGCGAGGAGTTCAAGACATCCAAGTTCTACTGCAAGACCGACTTCGATATGACGGAAATAAAGAAGGAGGAATCGGAGTATGTCCCTCTCCCTAAGTTCTATAAGTTCAAGTCGAAAGAAGAGCGAGAGCGCATCCTCTACAAGAACTTCGTTCAGGTTGGGGAGGACGTGAAAGCCATGATTAAAGAGATTCAGCAGTTCCGCACTATGATGTAGTGATATTGATTAGAGTGCGGTGAGACATCGCACCTCCTATATAAAATAATGTAATGAGAAGATACATCATCGTACTATTGAGCATGTTGGCCATCTGTAGCGTGCCCTGTCAAAGCCAAACCATTGACAGGGCACTGTTTGAACGGATGGTAGCCATTACCAAACACTTCGAGGGTTGGCACGACCCAAAGACCACACCGGGCTATGTGGGCTATGGTCACCAGCTACAGAAGGGAGAGCGTTTCCCGAAAACACTGACACGTCAGCGTGCAGATTTGCTGTTACGGACAGACCTCCTCCGGCACCTGCGCCTATATGCCCGTTATGGCAGGGATGCTTATCTGCTTGCCACCCTCTCGTACCAGATTGGACCAGCCAAGTTGTTAGGCAATGGACGATACCCGAAAGCGTCCCTGCTCACCCGATTGGAACGTGGCGACAGGGACATCCTGCCACTCTATCTGAGCTATTGCAAATGGAGGGGAAAAGCAGTGGCATCCATTAGGAAACGGAGGTGGGTGGAATATCAGCTGTTGTATGCCGAGCGGTGAGGCACCATCCCTCCTATACCTGTTTGTCTGTCACTTATATTATATATAAAGGTAATAATTGCAATTTCAATGTTAAAGTCAGAGCATTATGGCATCCATCAAATTAAAGTTCAGAACATCATCTGTTCAAGAGAAAGAGGGTCGCCTGTATTATCAGGTGATACACAATCGTGTGGCACGTCAGATCCATACAGAGTACAGAATCTATTCCTCAGAGTGGGATGCGGACCATTCAAACATCATTTTGCCAACTTCCGTCACTCCACAACGTCAAGCCTATCTTCTTTCCTTGAAAGATACATTGGATGCTGACAGGAAGAAACTGCTGTTGGTCATTGCACGGTTGGACAAGGAAGGGCAGTCATATACAGCAGACACCGTCGTTGACAACTTCCATGAGGGAAAAGAATTACATGGCATTATCGGCTATACGCTGGAGTTGAACGAAAAACTGAGACGCATCGGCAAGAAGCGGATGGTAGCAAGGTACAAAACCACCCTCAACAGCCTCCAGCGTTACCTGAAAGGAGGCGATGTGCCATTGGAGGAAGTCGATGGGACAACGATACAAGGCTATGAACAGTGGCTGAAAGACAGCGGACTGTGCCGCAACACCACCTCTTTCTACATCCGCAACCTGCGCACCATCTACAATCATGCCGTAGATGACGGACTGGTCATCTCTTCCTCACCGTTCAAGCATGTATATACCGGCATCGACAAGACCGTCAAGCGGGCACTCCCCTTGGAAATCATCAAGCAACTGAAAGAGCTGGACTTGAGTCTGAACCCCCGTTTGGAGCTTGCAAGGGATATGTTCCTGTTCAGTTTCTATACCCGTGGGATGTCGTTCATCGATATGGCACAACTTACACCAAGCAATCTGCATGGCAGTACGCTCATTTACCGCCGTCAGAAGACCTCACAACAGTTGCACATCAAATGGGAACCTGCCATGCAGGAGATAGTGGCGAAGTACAAAACAGATGATTCTCCCTACCTGCTCCCTATAGCAAAAGGAGAGGGAGCCATATTCTGGAGACAGTACAAGAATGCCTATAGCCGTATCACCAAGCAGTTGAAGAAAATCGGAGAAATGATAGGCCTGTCCGTACCCCTGACCACCTACGTAGCCCGCCACTCCTGGGCAAGCATAGCCAAGAGCAAGAACGTGCCCGTATCTACTATCAGCGAGGCATTGGGGCATGACTCCGAGAAAACCACACAGATATACCTCTCCTCATTGGACACCTCTGTCGTTGACAACGCCAACAATCTCATCATCAATTCTCTTTAGGAGGTGCAGCGTCTCACTGCACCTTTATTTCAATATTTATAACTATTGTATTGCGGTGTGATACCGCAACTATAATAAAAAAGTCGGGGATTGTTGAGCAAAAAGGTGTTTCTCTCTTTAAGAGAAACTCTTCGGGATGCAAAAATATGAAAATAACTCCAATTCACCAAATTATATAGCGACTTTTTTACAAAAATGCTAAAATTTGTTGATTTCCGTCAAGCAATTGTTGAGCAAATATGTCTTTTACGATAAAATGATACCTCAATATCAACTGTTTAGCAAAACGATATTTCTCTTAAAGAGAGAAACATCTTTTGCATACCTTTTCCGACCGAATTTTTATGTCGTAAAGAGGGGCTTTGCAGGGGGTGGACTCAGAAAGATGAGAATAGATGACTATTGTAGTATTCACCTGTAAGAAGTTACTAATGACAAAAAAGAAATTGCCCGTTCGTTTTACGGGTCAGCACTTTACTATTGATAAAGTGCTAATAAAAGATGCAATAAGACAAGCAAATATAAGTAATCAGGATACGGTTTTAGATATTGGGGCAGGCAAGGGGTTTCTTACTGTTCATTTATTAAAAATCGCCAACAATGTTGTTGCTATTGAAAACGACACAGCTTTGGTTGAACATTTACGAAAATTATTTTCTGATGCCCGAAATGTTCAAGTTGTCGGTTGTGATTTTAGGAATTTTGCAGTTCCGAAATTTCCTTTCAAAGTGGTGTCAAATATTCCTTATGGCATTACTTCCGATATTTTCAAAATCCTGATGTTTGAGAGTCTTGGAAATTTTCTGGGAGGTTCCATTGTCCTTCAATTAGAACCTACACAAAAGTTATTTTCGAGGAAGCTTTACAATCCATATACCGTTTTCTATCATACTTTTTTTGATTTGAAACTTGTCTATGAGGTAGGTCCTGAAAGTTTCTTGCCACCGCCAACTGTCAAATCAGCCCTGTTAAACATTAAAAGAAAACACTTATTTTTTGATTTTAAGTTTAAAGCCAAATACTTAGCATTTATTTCCTGTCTGTTAGAGAAACCTGATTTATCTGTAAAAACAGCTTTAAAGTCGATTTTCAGGAAAAGTCAGGTCAGGTCAATTTCGGAAAAATTCGGTTTAAACCTTAATGCTCAAATTGTTTGTTTGTCTCCAAGTCAATGGTTAAACTGTTTTTTGGAAATGCTGGAAGTTGTCCCTGAAAAATTTCATCCTTCGTAGTTCAAAGTCGGGTGGTTGTCAAGATGATTTTTTTGGTTTGGTGTCGTCTTTTTTTAAGCTGCCGCATAACGGCTGGCAAATTGGCGATGGAGCCGACTTTTAGCACAAATATCTTTTCCGAGAGGCGGGCGCACGGCGTATCTATGGATTTGTGGAAGATGACAATATCCGCTCCAAACGCTTATGCGAACGTCTTGGTATGCGCCGCGAAGGATGTTTCAAAGAGTTTGTGACATTCGTAAACAATCCTGACGGCTCCCCAAAATATGAAGATACCTGTGTTTATGCCATTCTCGAAAAAGAGTGGAATACCATCCGTCAGTGGTGACACACCAAACCTATTATGAATTAATACAAAACAAGAAGAAAATATGAACAAGCAATTCATTATCACGAATTTCGCCGCATTTGCTCTCATGCTGTTCCTGCCGACCGGATGCAGGCAGGCGGACGGCAAGCAGGATGCGGTGCAGAGTTATCGGGTCATAAAGGTCGCGGCAAGTCCGGTGGAAATCTCCGAGTCCTATTCCGCCGCCATACGCGGACGGCAGGATGTGGACATCCTGCCGCAAATATCCGGGCGCATTATCCGTCTGAAAGTGAAAGAGGGTGAACGGGTGAAGACCGGTCAAGTATTGGCTGTAATTGACCAAGTGCCCTATCGGGCGGCATTACGCACGGCGCAGGCCAATGTCAGCGCGGCACAGGCAAAAGTGGAAACGGCAAGAATCGAGCTGCGGGGCAAGCAGGCATTGTTTGACGAGAAGGTCATATCCGACTACGAGCTTTCTCTCGCCCGGAACCAACTGGCAGTGGCGTGTGCTGAACTCGAACAGGCAAAGGCACAAGAATCGGATGCACGCAACAATCTCTCCTATACGGAAATCAAAAGCCCGAGCAACGGAGTAGTAGGCACATTGCCCTATCGCATCGGTGCGCTTGTCGGTCCCAATATGGCACAGCCTTTCACGGTCGTGTCCGACAATGCGGAGATGTATACCTATTTCTCCATTTCGGAGAATATGCTACGGCGATATTCGGCTCGCTATGGCTCGATTGACAGCATGATAGCAGGGACGCCGGAAGTGCGCCTGCAACTCAACGACGGCAGCCTGTATAAGGCGAAAGGACGTATCGAAACCGTAAGCGGCGTGGTGGACCCGGTTACCGGAACGGTGCAGATCAAAGCCCTGTTCCCCAATCCCGACCGCGAACTGTTGAGCGGCAGCATCGGCAATGTCATCCTTCAAAACCCGAAAACGGAGGCCGTAACCATCCCCATGACCGCCACCGTGGAACTGCAAGACAAGATTATCGCTTACCGTCTGAAAAACGGACAGGCGGAAGCCGCCTATCTCACGGTGGACCGCCTGAACGACGGCAACCGGTTTATCGTAAGAGAAGGGCTCTCGGTCGGTGACACCATTATCGCCGAAGGCGTGGGACTGGTGAAAGAAGGTATGAGCATAACCCCTAAAAACGAAGCGAAATGAACTTGCGATTTTTTATAGACCGCCCGGTGTTTTCGGGCGTTATCTCGGTGGTAATCGTACTGTTGGGTATGATTTCCATGTTTTCCCTGCCTGTGGAACAATACCCCGACATCGCACCTCCGACCATCAACGTATTTGCAACCTATCCGGGTGCAAACGCCGAAACCGTGCAGAAGGCAGTGATAACCCCTCTGGAAGAAGCCATCAACGGAGTGGAGGACATGACCTATATGACTTCCACGGCATCGAATACGGGAGATGCTTCCATCAACATCTATTTCAAACAGGGAACCAACGCGGACATGGCAGCGGTAAACGTACAGAACCGCGTGAACGGCGCACTGAGCCAGCTTCCGGCAGAAGCCACCAAAACCGGTGTCACCACCGAAAAACAGCAGAACGCCGAACTGATGACTTTCGCGCTCTATTCGCCCGATGACCGCTTCGACCAGACATTCCTGAACAATTACGTGAAAATCAATGTCGAGCCGAGGCTGAAACGTATCAGCGGCGTGGGAAAGGCGCAGTTGTTCGGTTCCAACTACAGCATGCGACTTTGGCTGAAACCCGACAAGATGGCGCAATACGGGCTTATCCCCGATGACATATCCGCCGTACTCGCACGGCAGAACATCGAGGCTGCCACCGGCTCCTTCGGTGCCAATCATCCTACCGCCAATGAATACACGATGAAATACCGTGGGCGTTTGTCCGGTGCGGAAGAGTTCGGCGAGTTGGTCATCAAGTCACTACCGGGTGGCAATGTGCTTCGGTTGAAAGAGGTTGCCGATGTGGAACTGGGCGATGAATCCTACAACTACTCCTCCGAGGTGAACGGGCATCCGGCAGCCATGATGCTCATCAACCAGAAAGCCGGGTCCAATGCATCGAGCACCCTCAAGGAGATTCACGAAGTGCTTGACGACCTCAGCAGGGACTTGCCCGAAGGGACGGAATTCGTGGTGCTTACCGATACCAACAAGTTCCTGTATGCCTCCATTCACTCGGTCCTCCGTACCTTGCTGGAAGCGATACTTTTGGTTATCGTAGTGGTGTATGTGTTCTTGCAGGATATCAAATCGACGCTTATCCCTACCATATCCATCT
This sequence comes from Bacteroides sp. L008, assembly GCF_040812255.1. Lineage (NCBI taxonomy): Bacteria > Pseudomonadati > Bacteroidota > Bacteroidia > Bacteroidales > Bacteroidaceae > Bacteroides > Bacteroides sp. L008. Next base: position 3,127,210 of record NZ_JBFNXO010000001.1, read on the forward strand.
TCGTTTCCATCATCGGCACATTCGCCGTGATGTCCATGATCGGATTCTCCATCAACCTGCTCACCCTGTTCGCCCTTGTACTTGCCATCGGAACCGTGGTCGATGATGCCATCGTAGTGGTGGAGGCGGTGCAGGCGAAGTTCGACGAAGGCTATCAGTCGGCGGTTCTCGCGGCCGATGATGCCATGAAGGGGGTATCTTCGGCAATACTTACCTCTACCATCATCTTTATGGCAGTGTTTTTCCCCGTTGCCATGATGGGCGGAACTTCGGGGGCTTTCTACACGCAATTCGGTATCACGATGGCTGTTGCCGTGGGTATCTCGGCAATCAATGCCTTCACACTCTCACCGGCACTTTGCGCACTGTTACTGAAACCCTATATCGACGAGCACGGCAACACCAAGAACAATTTTGCAGCCCGTTTCCGAAAAGCGTTCAATGCTGTTTTTGAGCGTCTGAGCCGACGCTATGTACGTGGGGTGATGTTCATTATCCACCGCCGGTGGCTGTTGTGGAGCATTATAGGCGTCTCTTTCGGGTTGCTGGTGCTGCTGGTCAATATCACGAAGACGGGACTTATTCCCGAAGAGGATACCGGGACGGTCATGGTGAGCATGAACACGAAGCCCGGCACGTCCATGGCTCAGACAAGTAAGGTGATGGAGCGTATCAACAGCCGTCTCGACAGCATCGGCGAGATTGAATACAGCGGTGCGGTCGCCGGTTTCTCTTTCAGCGGCTCCGGCCCGTCGCAGGCGATGTATTTCGTGACACTCAAAGACTGGGAGCAGCGCAAGGGAGAGGGGCAGTCGGTCAATGATGTCATCGGAAAGATTTATGCCGCCACCTCCGATATTCCCGATGCCACGGTGTTTGCCATGTCGCCCCCGATGATAGCCGGATATGGCATGGGGAACGGCTTTGAACTCTACTTGCAAGACAAGGCGGGTGGAGACATCACCGCTTTCAAGGAAGAGGCGGACAAGTTTGTCGAAGCCTTGTCGCAGCGACCAGAAATAGGCGAAGTCTATTCCTCCTTTGCCACAGACTATCCACAATACTGGGTGGATATTGATGCCGCGAAATGCGAACAGTCGGGAGTGTCGCCCGCAGAGGTGCTTTCCACCTTGTCGGGCTATTATACCGGACAATATGTTTCCGATTTCAACCGTTTCTCCAAGCTCTACCACGTCACCATGCAGGCTCCGGCGGAATACCGTGTGAATGCGGAATCCCTTCACCACATGTATGTGCGCACCTCCGATGGCGGTATGTCGCCTTTGAGCCGGTTCGTGCGCCTGACCAAGACCAACGGCCCGTCAGACCTCACCCGCTTCAACCTGTTCAATGCCATATCCATCAACGGATCTCCGGCCCAGGGTTACAGTTCGGGGCAAGTGCTTGAAGCCATCGGTGAGACGGCACGCGAAGTGCTTCCGGCAAATTACACCTACGAGTTCGGCGGTATCTCGCGTGAGGAAAGCAAGACAACCAATAATGCTACGCTTATATTCCTGCTCTGCATGGTTCTGGTCTATCTGATTCTGTGTGCCTTGTACGAAAGCGTGTTTATCCCCTTTGCGGTCCTGTTGTCGGTGCCTTGCGGATTGATGGGCAGTTTCCTGTTTGCGTGGCTCTTCGGTCTGGAGAACAACATCTACATGCAGACCGGATTGATTATGATTATCGGTCTGCTTGCCAAGACAGCCATCCTGCTTACCGAATATGCAGGCAAGCGGCGGTCGGAAGGCATGACGCTGGCACAGTCGGCGTACAGTGCGGCAAAAGTCCGTCTGCGCCCCATACTGATGACCGTGTTGTCTATGGTGTTCGGTCTTATACCGCTGATGCTGGCTCACGGGGTGGGTGCCAACGGCAGCCGTTCGCTTGCCACAGGTGTAATCGGCGGAATGATTGTCGGTACTTTGGCTCTGTTGTTCCTTGTTCCGTCATTATTTATTGTATTCCAATATATCCAAGAACGTATTAAGCATAATTAAATGAAGAAGACAGCCATATATATCATATTGTCAGGATGGATGCTTACCGGTTGCGGCACATACAGCCGGTATCATCGCCCCGACCTCTCGATGGAAAATCTGTATAGCAACCTGCCGACAGACGCCGATACCACCACTTTGGCCTCCCTATCGTGGCGTGAGATGTTTACCGACCCGAAACTTCAGTCCTTGATTGAAATGGGACTTGAACGGAACACAGACCTCAATGTGGCACGGCTACGGGTGGAAGCGGCAGAAGCCGCCTTGCTGACGGCCAAACTGTCCTATCTACCATCACTCGGACTGAATGCCGAAGGTAATGTCAGCAGGCAAGATGGAGCAACGGCAAAGGCATATAATGTAGGAGCGTCAGCAAGCTGGGAACTGGACATCTTCGGCAAACTCACAGCTGCAAAGCGTGGTGCCGCTGCCGCCTTGCAAGGAAGCCGTGATTACCGGCAAGCCGTACAGACACAGCTTGTCGCCACGATTGCCGACAGTTATTATACCCTTGCCATGCTCGACGCACAAATGACAATAAGTAACCGGACTTTGGAGAACTGGCGGACTACCGTACGCACTCTTGAAGCGTTGAAAAAAGTGGGGAAATCAAACGAGGCTGGCGTATTGCAGGCAAAGGCGAACGTGATGCGACTCGAAGCATCCCTGTTATCCATACGCAAGAGTATTTCCGAAACAGAAAACGCCCTGTCTGCGATACTTGCCATGCCGTCACACTCGATTGGACGAAGTGATCTGGCCGAGGCTGCTTTCCCCGATACTGTCTCGATCGGAGTCCCTTTGCAACTGCTTTCCAACCGTCCCGACGTGCGTCAGGCTGAAATGGAACTGGCGCAAGCATTCTACGCCACCAATGCGGCCCGTGCCGCCTTCTATCCCAATATTACCCTCTCGGGAATTCTTGGATGGACTAATAACGGCGGTGGCGTAATCGTAAATCCCGGACAATGGTTACTTAATGCCATCGGTTCCCTGACACAGCCGTTATTCAACCGGGGCGTAAACATCGCCAACTTGAAGATAGCCAAAAGCCGTCAGGAAGAAGCCAAACTGTTGTTCCGGCAATCATTACTGAACGCAGGAAAGGAAGTGAACGATGCTCTGACCGCATGGCAGACGGCAAAATCGCAAATTGAAATCAATGCTCGGCAGGTTGAAACATTATGCGACGCTGTGCGAAAGACAGAATCGCTGATGCGTCATTCCAATACCACCTATCTGGAAGTGCTGACCGCCAAACAGTCTCTTCTCGAAGCGGAAGTGCAACAGTTACAAACTCGTTTTGAACGCATACAAAGTATAATTAAACTTTACCATGCGTTGGGAGGAGGAATGTAACTTTACAAGAATTATAACCTAATACTGAACCATGTTGTGTAATTTTTATATTTCAGTCGTCATAAACTTATAAATAAGTAATTTAGTATGCAAAAACAAATTAAAAAGTCTTCTCTTTTTTTGAAGAGAAGCAACACCTGACCCACTTCGCTACCGAACAGGATGTAGCAGAAGAATTGTTTGAGTTACTCTTAGAAGCGAGAGAACTCTATCTTCAGGATGTGATTTTGAATGGCAAGCGGTATGACCGCTATGTGGATGACTTCATCAACAGTCATCGGTATATCAACTGCAACAGTGCAATTTGCCGAAACTGCCACGAGATGAACATCCACATCGTCAAGGGACTGCTGAACGAATGCGCCCACCTTATCCAGCCTCTTTTTGAGGCATCCGACTTCTCCTTTGAGAAGTGTATGGAGTTACAAAGGAAGTATGACCGCTCGGAACCGTTGCCGCCATACAGTTGGCACGGAGCAAGGGGGCTTTTGTGTATGGCATCTGCAACGTCGTGGGTGCCTCTATCCCAAGAAATACGGATTCCGGGACATACATCCATGTAGGACCTGAGATAGGTGTGGCTTCTACCAAGGCTTTTACAGGACAGGTAACGGTGCTGATGCTGCTTGCCCTCTGCGTGGGACAGATGCGTGGTACTGTGGATGATGCAACCGTAGAGAGGATTGTCCGGGAGTTGAAGAACATGCCCCTATATATAAAAGATGTGTTGGGACTTGCTGACAAAATCAAGAACTTGTCGAAGATATACACCTATGCCCGCAACTTCCTTTATCTCGGTCGTGGGTACAACTACCCCACCGCCCTTGAAGGTGCGTTGAAGCTGAAAGAAATATCCTATATCCATGCGGAGGGTTATCCTGCTGCGGAAATGAAGCATGGACCGATTGCACTTGTAGATAGCGAGATGCCCACGGTGGTCATTGCTCCAACGGACTCGCTGTATGACAAGATAATCAGTAATGTAAGGCAGGTGAAGGCGCGTGGCGGTACGGTTGTCGCCATCATTACCAAGGGCAATGACGCAATGAAGGACATCGCCGACCATTGCCTTGAAGTGCCCGACGTACCCGAATGCCTTACACCTCTCGTTGTTTCCGTCCCATTGCAGTTGCTGGCCTATTACATCGCCATCAACAAGGATAGGAATGTTGACCAGCCAAGAAACCTTGCTAAATCAGTTACCGTAGAATGAATAGAATATTATCACTTATTGTTACCATCCTCTTTGCGTTGTGCATTGAGGCTGGCATCTTTATGCTTATTGCCCACTGGTGGGGCATGACTGCGGCCATTACCGTGATAGCCATTGAATGTGTGTTAGCCTTATGGACAGTTTACGAAATGAGACATGCGAGTGATGAACCAGTTGATGAATAACATTGCAGGCTGTGGTTAGAACGAAAAAGGCTAAAAACAAAAGGACGGGTCGATGATTCGTCCTATTTTTGTGTCTTTTTGGTGGCAAAATGTAGCGATTTAGCAAAATAAACATAAATTCCAGTGATATTCAGCATGAAAATTCGCCCATTTAAGTGAAAATGTGTAATTTTGCAACGCAAAATTGTGCCTAAGCATTTGCATCAAAACAACAATAGTTCAATCGAGGCTGATATGAAAGTAGAGATTAACAAGAAACGTTTAGAATACCTGCTGGCATTATACAAGATGTCGGTGGATGACTTGTTGTCTCTTCTGAACAAAGGCAGGAAACGGATAACAGGAGCCGCAGACATCAGTGGAGATTCTATTGATTTGGGGGTGTTGAAGCGTATAGGTGAGATATTCGACAAAGAAGTCAGTTTCTTTCAAGACTATTCTAAGTTGTCAACCAATGCAAGCAGCAGTATCTTCTTCCGCAAGACCTCATTCGGAACAGAGCTGAACTTGGAGTCGATCCGTACTGTAAACCGATTCGAGAGTCTGAAAAACGCTTTGGATGCATACAACAAACTGTCGCAACTGGATGTGAAGTTTGACATAGAACACTACACCCTACAAGATGACCCTAAGACAGTAGCCGTACGTGCAAGAGATTTTTTTTATCCCGGGGAAACTGTCAATCATAGGCAGTTTCTTGTGAAGATGATAGAAAAAATCGCCGATCATGGCATTTTTGTCTTTGAATACATAGAGACATGGAACAAGAAAGAGAAAACCAACATTGACGGTTTTTACCTTAAGCCCAATGTGATAGTGCTTAAGCATCATAAGCATTACAAGCGAGAAATATTCACTCTGGCGCATGAATTGGGGCATTGTCTATTGGGGATTGAAGAAGTGGAGTCGGTGGACATGATGGACATCTCGGCACAGACTTCATACAGTGATGTCGAAAGATGGTGCAATGATTTTGCATATCAGTTCATTATGGGACAAGAAGCAGAAACACTTGCTAACATAGCATGTGTAGATTCCCGTAACGACTACTGCATTGACCTCTTCAAGGCTATCAGTGCACGGACGCACATTAGCCGTCTTGCCTTATATACAAGGATGTATATCGACAGGAAAATCAGCTATTCGAGCTACAGCAATGTCAAGAGTGAATTGGCAGAGGAATACAGAAGAAGAGAGGAACAGGAAAAGTTGAAAAACTCTGAGAAGAGAGGCGGGCGAACACCAAAGCCCATCATTTCTCCGCTATTCTTGAAAACCATGCAATATGCCTATTTCAATGGAGTGGTCAACGAGACCACTTTCTGTTCGAGACTCAATGTCAAACCAGCAAATTTTGAGAGGGAGTTATGGCGATAGTTGTTGATACATGCTCATTGGTGATGATTGCCAAGAATTATCTTCCCTTGGATAAGGACGGACAGTTGTACTCATTCCTGGAAGAGGCGTTCTCCCGCAAGGATTTGATGCTACTTGATGTGATTCTGGATGAATCAAAACGCACCTCCAAAGGAATTGCAGTTGAAAAGATGCCTTTCCTCAAAGACAAGAAATTGGTCATTCCGACAAAGGATCTATTTCCATGTGCCCCAGAGAGATTCAGCAACATGATAGACAACAATTTCTGTGTAAGACTGAAGAAGCAGGAACTGACTGAAGAAGAATACATAGAGCAAAAGGAAGAATACCTTAAAACAGGTGATGCTAAGATTATCATTTATGCACTGAATGTACGACACTCGGACGCTATCCATCTGGAAGAGATGCAAGTAATGACGGAGGAAACAAGGCAGCAGAATGACGGTAAGTTGTTCAAGAAACTTCCTTTGTTGTGTGAGCAGATAGGGATTGGAACACTAACCGTTTCAGAATATCTGCATAGAAACGGGTTCTTTATTGACAAATAGCATAGATATTAGTATCATCTTATGACATCTTTCACGAAATCATATTATATTCGTGAATAAAACACTTGTTTTTCAAGAATAGAAATTGTTGAGGATTAGATATTTAAGACATTATTGCAATGCGGAAGGGGTGATGTGAACGACAAAAGACAAGGCGTTCTATTAGAGTGGATGCTTGATAAGATTGAGAAGAATGGACGGGTCGATGGCTCGTCCTTTTTTTGTGTCTTTGAGTGTGAGGTGCAGGTGGGGACCAGTACTGCGACCACTGTTGCCTGTCAGCGCGATGATGATGCCGGGACGGACGTGGGTGCCTTTGGTGACGAGAGTTTGGGAGAGGTGGCAATAGCTGACGGTGAAGTCGCCGTGACGGAGGGTGACATAGAGGCCTGAACGTTTGTCCTTGCCTACCTTGATGACCTCGCCGTGCATCATGGCGTATGTGGGTTCGTAATTTGCCTTCAAATCAAGCCCGTTGTGTAGGGCTTTTCTTTTTGTAAATGGGTCTCTGCGGTAGCCGAAAGGGCTGGTGACAGAGATATGACGGAGTGGACTGACAAGTGCCGTGTGGCGGTCGGTCTGCTCCGTTTGGGTTTGTAATGGGGCAAAGGCAAGAGAGTCTCGCCGCTGATGCGGCGAGCACGGAGGCAGTTGTTCGGATGTTGCGGACTGCGTCGTTTTTGGCACAGCCTTGCGGTGTACCTTAGTCTGTGTGACGGTATTGAACTGAGCGCATACTGTTGCTGATGAACAGAATATTGCTGCTATTGTGATGAGTAGAAATCGTTTCATGGTGCAAAAGTAACAAGCAATTCTTTGACTGGCATAAAGAACAAAGGGAAGACAAGAAGATTGTAACATAATATAGCAATCGAGTTTGATTTTTGAGCAGAAATCAAACTCAAATAATAATAATCGTCAAAAATAACACGCATTATCTTATGCAATTCTGCTTGTCTCTGAATAGGTATATAACTTTGCATGAGTTTAATTTCAAATTCAAAGTTAAAGTATGAAGCAAGTACGATTTGAAGAGAGCGAGGTGCCTTATCAGACACTGGCTCGTTTTGGTCTCACACAAGAGAAGATTGAAGACCTGCCCATGTGGGCGTTGGAAGATATTGGTCAGGGACGACGTTCACCGTTGCTGCCCATTCAGGTGAATAATGATGAGGGCGAGACATTGAAGAGCCGCACCCGATTTGCGTTGGTCCGTATGGAGGACGGCAAGGTGGATGTGGTCTTCTATCCGCAGTTGGAGAAATCACCATTGGAGGCTTTTACTCAGGAACAGCAGGAGGACTTGCTGGCTGGAAAGGCTATCCTTGCCGATGTTAAGGATGCTGATGGCAGGAGCAGCAAGGCTTTCGTGCAGATTGACACGGAGACCAATCAGGTGATGTCGGTACCTACGCCTGTCATCGGGCGCAACTTGGAGGTGCTGAAGGATGAACTGAAACTGAGTTCGGCAGAACTGACCGTGATGCAGAAGGGTGAGCCGCTCACGCTCATCATGGAGGACGAACAGGTGACGGTGGGTATTGACCTGAACGATAAGACCGGCATAAGGATTAATCAAGGCGACAGTCAGAAGTGGAAGGAGAACACCAAGCGAGAGTGGGACAAATACACCTTCGGGTGCTATGGCTGTTGGGTAATGGGCGATGACGGTAATCTTGACTATGTGCCTGAAGAGGAATACACGGAAGAACTTTGGAATGAGCAGAAGAAGAATGGAGAGCGCAACCGCGCCTCTTTTTCCATGCACAAATAATCTACACATAATATAATAAGTATATGGCATCAAATAAATATTATCCAGAGGATGTGCTCGTCGAGAAGATACAGAGCGGCGAGTACGGTTGGTTGGAGTATGTCAACCATCATTCTGCTGAATGGCAGGAAGAATATGAGAGCTATTGTCTGAACAACGGACTCTGCATTTGTGAAGAGAGTGCGGAGCAGTTTGTCCATCACAAAGATGAGGAACTGGAGAAGGCAATAGAGAACGGTGAAGCATGATAAATGAAGAGTGAAGAATGAAGAGTGAAGAATAAGTATGGCGATAAGAAAGAATACGAATCCCCAACAGATGGACCTGCAACCAGAGATGCGTGACTTGCTCATGCGCAATGGTATGCAGGCTCATGTGGTGAGTAATGGCAGCGGCTATCAGCTTGTGGTGCAAGGGCATGACAGTCCGCTGCTTACCTATAACATCACCGAGAAGCAGATGTTGGCTCTGACCGACTGGGGTACGAATCATGCCAACAAGTTAGCCTACAATACCTTTACGGGCATTGTGGGCAACGACTTCTATATGCCCAAGAACTTCGTTCATGCACGCAATGCCAACGGTCGTGTAGCTATGGGGCTGCACGGCTATCGTGTTGGTATCGGCGAGTATGGACGGATGGGGCGCATCGATATGCCACCACCCTTTTTAGGTTGGACACCACGCAGTCAGGAGGGATTCCATCTTCGCAGAGTTGGAGGACGATTGTTCTTCCCCGAAGCCCCGATTGTGCCTGAACGTTGGGACGGCAGAATGAAGCCTGGCGAATTGCAGAGCGGCGGTTATGGGTTCTATTATAAGGGACAGCAACAGAGTTATAGCCCTCAGCAACAGGATGTGCTGAAAGATTTGGAGGGAATCATAATGCCTTCCATCAGCCGCACGAGAAGCACGGAGCCAGCCAAGCCTTATAAGGAACTGATTACCTCGCCTGTCTATTTCACCAATGAGAAGTGGCAGGAGTGTCTGGCATCGCATGGCATCATCATTGATGAGAATGCGAAGACGCTGACCATTCAGTCGAACAGCGTCAATGCCGACATGGTGTATGACCTGACAGATGAGGAACTGAAGAAACTCACCTCCAACTCCATCAAGGAAGTGCCCGTCGTTCAACGCTTGGAACTGCTGAATGGCATCATCAAGGACGACTTTGCTGACAAAATCCTGATGGACACACTGAATAGCAAGGAGCGCATCGACCTGCATCTGCATCCCGAACTTGAACAGGAGTTGCAGCAGCGTCAGCAACAAGACGAGGAACGGTTGCTTCCGTTGGAAGAGGACGAGACTGTCAGACGTGACGTGTTGCAAGGCGATGCCATGGTGAGAGGTGAAGACCTTGCCTTGATTAATGAGAACAAGGGTTGGTATCGTGAGGGAGCGCATGGGCGTGAAGTGAAAGTCGGTGACATCATGGTGGAGAAAGTGCCTCCGATGGAGGGAGATAAGAAAGGCGAAGATAAGTATCGCATGACCGCCATTATCAATGGAGAAGCCATCACGCACGAAATCAAGCAGAAGGACTACGACAAGTTCTTGGCGGTGGATGACTACCATCGCATGAAACTCTTCTCCAAGGTTTTCAGTGAAGTGGATATGAAGACACGCCCCGAAACCAACGCCGGACTGGGCACGAAGATATTGGCGGCTCTGACGGCAGGAGCAGTCGTTACAGCAGAGGTGGCGCATGACATAAGCCACCATCATCACCATCCAGCCCCGGAGTTCTATGCAGAGCATCATGGCGGTCCACGTCCTTACTTCAAACCGGGAGTGGATTCGCCACAGGAGATTGCGGCAAGGTACTTTGAGGCAGAAGCAAATCATGTTGCCACGGAGATAAGGAGAGGATATTAACAATGTATAATTTACAATTTATAATTTATAATGAGTAGTGAACTGACATACGATGACTTTCTGGACAGGTTGAGCATACAGGAAGTACTGGTGGACGCAGGGTATCATCTGAACAAGAGAGATGGCTTGCGTTATCCGTCGTATGTGCGTACTGACAGTGAGGGCAGACGGGTGCGTGGTGATAAGTTCATTGTCACGCAGAATGGGAAATGTTGCTTCCAACCACCGCAGCAGAAGGTGTATAATGTCATTTCGTTCATCAAGGAGCATCCAGAAATGTTTTCAGAGAACAAGGTGGGAATGTCTCCTGACCGACTCGTCAACCTCGTCTGCAACCGACTGCTCAACCAACCCATAGAGGACAGACCATCGAAGATTACAGAACCAAGAAAGGACGGAAAGCCATTCAACCTGAATGACTACGACATCCACAAGTTCAATCCGCAGGACAGGGAAACGCAGAAAAGGTTTTATCCCTATTTTAAGTTCCGAGGCATCGACCTCTATACGCAGTATGCTTTTCATCGGCATTTCTGTCTGGCTACTAAGCATCGGACGGATGGACTTACCTTTGCCAACCTTGCCTTTCCGCTTGTACTGCCCAAGACACCCGACAAGACTGTGGGCTTTGAGGAACGAGGACGACCGAAGATGGACGGTAGCGGCGGTTACAAGGGCAAGGCAGAAGGAAGCAACAGCAGTGAAGGACTGTGGATTGCCAACCTCACGGGCGAGCCGTTGGATAAAGCAAGCGAAATTGTATGGTTTGAGAGTGCCTACGATGCCATGGCAGAGTATCAGATAAATCCTGTAAAGATGGTGTATGTATCTACGGGCGGCACACCCACCGAGGGACAGATGCGAGGACTTCTGTCCGTTACTCCCAACGCACGGCACTATTTGGGTTTTGACAAGGACGATGCAGGGCGGCAGTTTGTTGCAAACTTCAGGAAGGTGGCAGCAGAGATGGGCTTCCGTCACGAGCATGTGCAAGCCTATCATCCATTGGGTTGCTACAAGGACTGGAACGATGCGCTGCTCAACAAGAAATCAGCAGAACTGATTGCCAAGGGCGAACCAGATACCTTCGACTATGCCGAGTTTATCGCAGCCGGCAAGGCAGAGAAACAAAGGGAAAAAGAAGAAAAGAACACATATCATAGAAGCGTATGAGACAAGAAGATAATAGCATCATCACCTTGTGCCCCAGCATCGGACAGTTTTTCATCAACGAACTGCCTCTGTTGCTGTTGTGCGTGGCAATGCTCCTAATCGGAGGATTGCCCGGTTGTGCATATAGTACCCTGTTGCTTGTCTTCAGCCTCCTGTTCTCCCTCTGTTTACTCTACCGATTCATCTATCTGAGGAGTATCCGCTACCATATCGGGAGCGAGCAACTCATCTGTGAGCACGGAGTGTTTCAGCGGAGCGTGAACTACATGGAGTTGTACCGAGTGGTGGACTTTGCCGAGCATCAGACATTGATACAACAGTTATGCGGACTGAAAAGCGTGACCGTGTTGTCGATGGATAGAACGACACCGAAACTGGAAATGACCGGCATCAGCAACAGCTATGACGTGGTGAGTGTGATACGAACAAGAGTAGAAACGAACAAACGAAGAAAGGGCGTATATGAGATTACGAATAGATAAGATTTGGTTCATTGTCGTGGCATTGGTACTGAGCGTGCCGTCAGCCCATGCACAGATTGTGACTGCCAACCCTTTGGAATGGATGGCATTAGCAGAGGGCAACGAAGCCATCAACGGTGAGATAGAGAAGGAAATCAAAGGTCAGACCAAGACTGCCCTGTTGCAGAATACCATCGCCGCAGAGTTCACCAAGATACACGAATGGGAGAAGAAGTACAACAGTTATCTGAAAACCGCCAGTGGTTATGCCTCTTCCCTCAAAGCCTGTACCTATCTGTACGACGATGGAGTGAAGATATTCATCACCTTGTGTAAGATGCGCAAGGCCATCAACAATAATCCGCAAGGCATCGTTGCCACCCTCTCGATGAACAACCTGTATATGGAGACCGCCACGGAATTGGTGTCCGTCTTCACACTGCTGAAAGATGCAGTCGCCAAAGGAGGCAAAGAGAACATGCTGACTGGTGCGGAAAGGAGCAAGACGCTGTGGGCACTGAACGACAAGCTGAGTGCCTTCAGCAAGAAGCTGCATCGTCTTTATCTGTCTATACGATATTACACCATGACCGATGTGTGGAACGGCGTGACGGCAGGGATGATAGACCGAAGCAATGGAGAGATAGCCACCCAAGCCCTTAGCAGATGGCGCAGAGCAGGACGTATGACCATCAGTGATTAACGATAAAGGAATCAGTCATGAAGTATTTCATATCAATTGCCATTTTTATGTTTATATCATCTTTTGCAGGAGTGCGGGCGCAGAACGACCCGACTCTTGCGGGGATGATTCTGATGTACACCAACAAGGCGGAGAAAGAACTGAAGAATCAGGAGAAAGTGATGCTGCTACAATCCACCGGCCATATCTGGACCAAGGAGGAAGTGGAAGCCACTACCGACCTGCAGCGGGAGTTCAACAACTATCTGGACTCCTTCCGTTCCATCGTCAGCTATGCCGCACAGATATATGGTTTCTATCACGAGATAGGTCAGTTGGTGGACAATATGGGTGGATTGGTGGCGCAGTTGGATGCCCATCCTGCCAACGGACTTGCCGTAGCCCTGTCAGCCAAGCGCAACAAGATATACCGCGAGCTGATTATGAACAGCATCGAGATAGTTAATGACATACGCACGGTATGCCTGTCGGGCAACAAGATGACCGAGAAGGAGCGTGTGGAGATAGTCTTCGGCATCCGACCCAAACTGAAGAAGATGAACAAGCAGTTGAAGCGACTGACGAGGGCGGTGAAATACACCACCATGGGCGATGTTTGGATGGAGATAGACGAAGGGGCAAGACCCACCAAAGCGAACAAAGCCGAGATAGCAGCGGCTGCCAAGAGGCGGTGGAAGCAGGTGGGCAAGAACGTAAACTGATGGAGCAGCGAGAGCAGAGCCGAACTTGTTCGAGCTATGCCGAGTCGTGACAGAAGAAGACGAAGTCAAACCGTGATTAAAAAACGATAAGATATGGGATTTTGGAGTTCATTATTGAAATATGGTGGCAAGGCGGCACGAGGTACTGGCCATGTCATCGGAGTAACTGGAAAGACCTTAGGCAGTGCGGCACTCCACCCGCAACGCACCCTTATGGGAGCCGGCAAGGCTATGCAGACGGCCGCAGTGGGTAGTGCCGCAGGCTATGTGACATGGGAGAAGCTGACCACAGACAAGAGCGTGGCACGCATCGTAGGTGATGCTGTCATCGGCGAGAATGCCACGGAAGCGGTGGCACAAACCGCCAACGATGTGCAACGTCTGACGGGCAAGGCTGGTGAAGCCGTTGATGCGGTGAACACTGTAGCCGGAAAGATGGACACCCAGTTCAGCGGCATCAGTGATTTCTTTAGGAATATGTTCGGAGGCGTAGGATGCGACATGATAGGCAATCTCTTTGGCAATATCGGCAAGGGCAACGTGTCGGGTATGAGCATCGTCGGACTGGTGGCTGCCGCCTTCATGGTATTCGGACGCTTTGGTTGGATGAGCAAGATTGCGGGTGCCCTGCTTGGAGCGATGATCATCGGGAACAATTCTAAGGTGGCGCAAACTCTGCCTAACAGAGGCGGTACGTCTTCACATGGGCAGAACATGAAAGAAGCAGAGACCCAAAGCAGAGGGATGAAACGATAACCAATATACAGTGATATGAGATATACAGAAGAAATGATACTGCGCTCATCGAGCGGCTACTGTATGCCGTTTGAGGAGCCTATAAAGCAGGACGTGCAGATGTCCTTGGGTTACGGAGAGCAGAAAAATCCCGTGACGGGAGAAACATTCTTCCATCACGGCATAGACTTCTCAGTGAACCATTACCTGCTGTCGGCGGTGGCAACGGGAACCGTCTCTGCCATTGGGTCGGACGCGGAGCATGGCATCTACCAGACCATCCGCTACGGCAAATACGAAGTGACTTACAGGCATCTCTCCAATGTCTTCGCCAACTTCTCCCAAAGCGTCAAGGCCGGTCAGACCATCGCCATCAGTGGCGACCTGCTGCACATGGAGGTGAGGTTTGACGGAGAGGAAATCAATCCGTTGGAGTTCCTCACCATGCTCTACGGCAATATCAAGGCATTGGAGCACAATTCCCAAATGGGCATCAATGAACTGGACATGAACATCCCTTCACCCTACGACACCGACCGTCAGGAGATAGAGGCATTGATGCTCCGCTTCCTTCCCTCCTACTTCGAGGACCTTCAACAAGGAGCATACTCTCTGCCCGAACATACGGAGCAGTCGTTGAGAAACATCTTCTCGTTGGGAGCGAGCAAGCATTATTTCTACGAGACCATGCCGAGCATGGCTAATCCCTTGGGCATCGGCAACCGCTGTATGCCTTTGGCGACTAAGGTGCAGAACCTGCTCATTGCCGACTTTCTCAACTATCTTGCCATGCGACATCAGGTATATCTCTCCACGATGGACGAGGTGTTAAAAAAAAACTCCAAGAGCAAGCCCTGACGCATGACGGCATCATCGACCCTCTTGCCGACTTGGACGTGGATATCCAGAGCTTCGACATTCCGAGGATAGTGAGCGTCTATCCCGACCGGGCTGGCGTGAGATGGTGGACAAAGGCATGGTTCAATGGTAAGGAAGAGGGGGAACCCTCCGTGGAGATTGAGGAACGTATGGCCGTGCAGTTCATCCACTGCCAAGTGGACAAGGACGCATGGTTGGAGGAACACTATCCTAAGCAGATGGAGATATATCACAATGCCATCGAGCAGACAAAGGAACAGATATTACAGCAGTATAATATATAAACAAGGTATATGGCAGTTAAGAACAGTCAGCGATTCGCAGAGATAGAGCGTCTGATGGGCGACTACTTCGGGTGTCACCTTGCCCCCGTGATGGGCAGGGTGCAACGGGACTTGTCCAACAGACAGGCAGACGAGATGCGAGCCTACTCCAACAGTACGGCTGGCATCCTACGCTCATTGGCCACTGCCAATATGCCTGGTGATGACCCATACGCCACGCTGAAGATTACAGGCAAGTGGAACAGCAAGACCACCGAAGACTATCTGGCGATGTGCAAGGAGGCTATTGTCGGCAACAAGGATATGCAGCGTGACCTTGCCGTGATGGCTGAGGAATGGCGCAAGGCGGTGGTGACGGAGATAGGACGAGAGCGGTACGATGCACTCTCTAAACAACTCGGTTGTGATTTGGCATACGCCTATATCGATCACCGCATGGAGCAGCTGATGATAGAAAAAATGGTGAAAGACCGTATGCCAACATCTTCTGCCGACTATATCATCCGCAAGGCGGCACAAAGCAGTCTGTTCGGTCTGCCCTACGAACTGAACAAGTCACCCCTTGCCGCAGAGATAGAAGCCAAAGGAGAGGCAGCCTATAAGCCCTCTCGAACAGAGAAGGCAGCGGGATGGGCAGCCGGAGCGGGTGCCGATGTCGTGGCCATGGGAGGGATTGGCTCATGGGCAACCTTCGCCAAGTTTGTCGGTATCGATATGGTGATGAATGTCGGCATGGAGCACCTAAGCAAGAAAGGTAGCAGCCAAGAGGTCTGTGTCGAGGAGTGTATCAGCAAGGGAGTTTTCGGTACGGGCACCAACGTCTTCGCCTCATTCCGCAAACAGGCAAAAGTCATCAAGAACCACGAGAACAGCTATATCAAGGCTACCAACAGCCATTTCAAGAACAAGATTCCCACGAGCAATATCACTTTTATGGATTGGACGAAACAAACCGAGCAGACCTCTTTTCCTTGGAACAAAGGTACGTTCCTTGACCCTCAGAGAAACGAAGCAACCAAACGTACAGGCAAGTACAAGGATGTGCCCTTGATAGTTGCGCCTGGACAGGAAGACGAGTATCTGGAGGTTAAGGCGAGACTGGATGCAGAGGCTGAGAAGGAGAAGAAGGCAGAACCGAAAGAAACTCCTGATTCATCGACTGAAGAGGCAACACCATCTGTAGTCCAGCAGGAGGAAACAGCCTTACAAACAAACGAAAATGGATGGGACGGGCTGTTGCAGAGTTTTGGACTGAACGGCTTTTCAGACATCGGCAAGAACCTTGGTTATGTGTTGGCGATGCTGCCCGATGTACTGGTGGGACTGTTCACTGGCAAGACAAAATCGCTGAATATGGACAATAGCCTCCTTCCTTTGGCCTCTATCGTGGCTGGAATGTTCGTGAAGAATCCTATACTGAAGATGCTGTTGATGGGTATGGGAGGTGCCAATCTGCTCAACAAAGCGGGACATGAGGTGCTGGGCAGGAAACAGCAGGAAGGCATTGCACCTACAGTTAGTCCTGCTGCATCTCGCATTCAGTACCGCCAATATCCTGATGAACCACTCAATCCTCGTATCAGCAACCCGATGCTGCAAGGGCGGTGTCTCGTTGCCAACATTGACCATGTGCCTTGTACCATTCAACTGCCTGACAGTGTGATTGGGGCGCATCAGTCGGGGGCATTGCCGCTGAATACATTGGCTAACGCCATACTTGCCAAGAACGACCAGATGCGACAGATGGCAGCAATGCAGTACGAAGAGCAGGCACGGGAGAGCGTGGTGCGACCGAGGGGAATACAGTGAAGCCCGACAACAAAATTGTCGGGAACGGTGGCTTGGTAAGCCAATTATAGAATGTGATTGAGATAAACAAAAAGATAAAAGCATGAAAGAGAAATCAGAATTTGAGAAGCGGACGGCGGAGAAGCAGGTGTCGCTGCTCACTGAGGCACTGACGAGTGCGGTGGATGCCAAGGGACATTGGTTGAATGCAAGCGGCAAACTCTATCCGAAGCTCTATCCCAAGGGCTTTTCGGTCAGTCCGTTCAATGCCCTTGTCCTTGCCCTTGACTCCGATGCCAAGGGTTGCAAGAGCAATCTGTTTACGCAGTTCTCCGAAGCGAAGGCACGGGGTGAGAGCGTGAGGGAGCATGAGAAAGGTGTGCCGTTCCTGTATTACAATTGGAATAAGTACGTCAACCGCAACAATCCCGACGATGTCATCACCAAGGAGGCATACGCAGAACTGTCGGAACAGGACAAACAGCAGTACAAGGGAGTGAAAAACCGTGAGATCCGTGTGCTGTTCAATATCGACCAGACGCTACTGCCTATGGCTAACGAAACAGCCTACACTACGGCATTGAAGAAGGATGGCACGGTGGAGGATAGAGGTTATGGCGACAAGGAGGACAAGCAGCTGCATGGGTGCGTCAACGGATTCCTTCAGAAGATGAAGGACAACCTCGTGAATGTACGTCAGGACGGCACGGGTGTGGCGCACTACGACACCGAGAAGGATGTCATCTACCTGCCACGGCAGCGTGACTTCGAGCACTACAATGACTATGTACAGGAGATGATGCGTCAGTTGGTGTCTGCCACCGGTCATCAGCAGCGGTTGGCACGTGAGGGCATGGTCATGAAGAACGGCAAAGCCCCGTCGGAGGATGCCGTGAAGAAGGAACGACTCATCACTGAGATAGCTTCGGGCGTGAAGATGCTCGAACTGGGACTGCCTGCCCGTCTGTCAAAGGACAGCCTTAGCATGGTGGACTATTGGACGAGGGAACTGAAGGAAGACCCTTGTCTGATTGATGCCATCGAGAGTGAGGTGAACGGTGCGCTGAAGGTGTTGAAGAAAGCCGAACTGGGTGAAAAGGTGGAGTATGCCACCGACCAGCATCAGCGAGAGACGGCGCAGATACAGGTGCAGTTGCCCAACCACTACTTCGTAGCAGACGAAATCAAGCAGCATCCCAACGAGGAGCAGCGTACTGTGGTCATCGTGCGTGATGATGCCAGCAAGACCGCCGATGTGGTGCTGCCACAGGGTGCATCGTTGGAGGTGAACAACGAGATCAAGGGCATGAACAAGCAACGCTTCACCAATGCCTTGCAGAAAGAGGGTTATGACAACGTGCGTTTCTACAATCCCGACGGAGCCTTGGGCTTCCGTCCCGACGACAGTTATTTCGCCGACAAGAAAATCACGGTATCAAGACTGCGCAACTGGTCTATCGAAGACCTATCCTCGTTGGATGCTTCTGAGGCCGTAACCCACAGCCGTGACATCGGTTTCGACAATGTGCAGTTGGTAAAGGATGACAAGGAGCGGTGGGCATTGTACATCAAGCCCGAAGGTAAGGAGGGCTTTGCCGTCTATCCCGACAAAGGAGACCTCAATCATTTCTTCACCACCTTGAAGCAGTCGATGGACAACATCGAGCGTGTGCGTGAGGAACTGGCACAGAAGTATTATGCTATGGCAGAGGCGAAACCCGACCTGAAGGTGGACATCTTCGGAGGTAATGAGCAGGAGGTTGATTTGAACCGCATCCAGCGTGTGGCAGTATTCCGTGCCAAATCGGGCGAATGCCTGTGTGCAGCCACTATTGACGGCAAGAAGTTGCAGCCGAGAAGTGTCAGTCCGTCACAATGGCAACGATTGTGGGTGGCTCCTGACAGGGATTCCTACAAGCAGAACCTTGCCGCCTCGCTGTTTGCTGATGTATTGCAGAAAGACAACAATGTCGAGCAAAGTACACAAGAGAAGCAGGAAGAAGCGACGGAGGTGAAGCAAGCGGAGACGGCAATTGTCGATAAGCATGATGAACAGAAGGAAGTGGTACTTAAGGAAGATAAAAGCTCTGAACAAAGGGAAGAGAAGAAACAAGAGGAAAAGAAAGAAGAAAAGAAGGATGAAAAGGCTGTCAAGGCTGCTGTCTCTCCCCTTGTCCAACAATATCTTGACTTGAAGAAGAAGCATCCTGATGCCATTCTTTTGTTTCGCTGCGGTGACTTCTATGAGACCTACAAGGATGATGCGGTGAAGGCATCCAAAATATTGGGTATTACGCTGACAAAGAGCAATGGGCGCAAGGATGATGAAGGCAAGCCGTTGGCAATGGCAGGATTCCCATATCATGCCCTCGACACCTATCTGCCGAAGCTCATTCGTGCTGGTGAACGGGTGGCCATCTGTGACCAGTTGGAAATGCCGAAGCAGACAACATCATCGAAGCGTGGAATTACGGAGATGGTGTCACCTGGAAAAGAGACAGGAAAGCAGATGGCACAGGAAAGTCAAGAAACAGAACAACACACCAGTCTAAGGAGATAGGCTTATGGGAAAGAACGCAGCGTATGCCGCACAATATGCGGAGGAAGCCAAAGAACAGATGCGGATGTATGGGATTCCTGCCTCCGTCATCTTGGCGCAAGCCATACTGGAGAGCAGCAACGGACAGAGCCAACTGTCGCGCGAATGCAACAACCACTTTGGCATCAAGGCTACGGCATCGTGGTTGAAGAATGGCGGAGAGTATGGAGTCTATACGGATGATAGGCCCAACGAGAAATTCTGTAAGTACAAAAGCGTGGGTGACAGTTATGAGCATCACTCGCAGTTCCTGAAGCAGAACAAGCGTTATGCGCAGTGCTTCACGCTGTCGCCTGACGACTACAAGGGATGGACGAAGGGCATTGAGCGTGCCGGCTATGCCACGGGCGGCGGTTATGCTGCAAGTCTGCAGCGCATCATTGAAGCCAACGGACTGGACAAGTATGACAGTGAGGTGATGGCTGAGATGCGGGCAGAAGGTCGGTCGTTCGGGGTGGAGAATAATCCTCGTAGAGAAATGCCTGCTGCCCATGTACCGCAGTCTGCCGGGTGTTCCTTTCCTGTGGAGCGAGAGGAGTTTCTCTTCATCACCTCGCCTTTCGGCAATCGCCAGGATCCGATGGATGCCACCAAGCAGCAGATGCACAAGGGCATTGACATCAAGACGAACCATGAGGCGGTGTTGGCCACGGAGAACGGCGGCAAGGTGGTGGCGGTGAACCATAATGCGAACACGGCAGGAGGGAAATCCGTCACCGTGGAATACAGCCGTGAGGATGGCAGCAAGGTGCAATGCTCCTACCTGCATCTGTCTGACATAGCAGTAAAGGTAGGTGACGTGGTTAATGCCAGTCAGAAGTTGGGGGTGTCGGGAAATACCGGCACCAGAACCACTGGCGAGCATCTGCATTTCGGAGTGAAGAGTGTATCGGCTGACGGCTCAAAAAGGGATATGGATCCAGCCGCTTATCTGGCAGAAATCGGACAGAAAGGCAACATCAAGCTACAGGCCCTGCATAACGGCAATGACCTGTTGGCAAAATACAAGAGCAATGCGCCACAGGAGCAGAAGGTTTCGTCGGAGGACTGGATGAAGAAAATCCTTTCCTCGGAGGACAGCGGCGTGGGCATTTCGGGAACGAATGACCCTATACTCGACATGGCGATGACCACCTTCATGTCGCTGATGATGTTGGCAGCGCAGATTGACAGCAATGATGAGGAACGACAAAAAGGACTTATCTCTGCCATGGCAGCCAACCGGCTCGTAGATTTGACCTCGCTTGTTCCAGGCATGAGGCAATGCACCATTACTGTGGGTGAGAACGGCAAGACTGTGCTTCATGCAGAGAGCGGTACGGTGAAGATTGACCGTGAACTGACCTCCTCGGAGATGAACCGCCTGTCGCTCATTTTGGGCAATGCCAATCTGTCGGAAGAAAGCAAACGGACGAAGATTGCGGGAATGGTGACAGGCATCGTGGCGACACAGCAGGCTTCGCAGAACTTCGAGCAAGGGATGGAGGCTGAGAGTCAACAACAAAATCTGCAAAGGAAATGAAAAGGATAGCAAGTCATCTGTGTACATTGCTGGTGGGTATGGTAGCTGTGGCAGGACACTTCATGCTTACCCAATGGCTTTTCGGTCAGACCGTGGCCATCATCTATCTCGGCTTCCAACTTATCATAGCAGCGTGGATAGTCTATGAACTGATACGTGCGCTAGTATATGATGATTGAAAAGAGATTATTGTCATTGCTAAGACATTTCACTTGGACGATGGATATGTATAATTCAAATAGTATCGAGCAATGATCAAATGTAATGTAACAGTGTGCGGAACGGTCAGCAAGGCTGCGACCTGCCGCACGAACAAGGAGGGCAAGGCATTCGTGAGCTTTGCCATGAACGTAGTCATTCCAGCGAAGAGCGGGATTAACAAGACCATCGAGGTGTCGGTCATCAAAGATGGGACACTGACGGAGGTGGGCAGCTGCAACATCGGCGAACGCATTGAGGTAGCCGGTGTATTGGTACCAAGAAAATGGGGCGATGTCCTTTATTTCAACCTGTCGGCAAGCAGCATCAGCCACCAGCCTGACGAGGCAGAGGACTGCATCAAGGGCGTGATGGAGTTCCGCGGCAAGGTGGGCAAGAGCATTGAGGACAAGACGGACAAGAATGGTGTGCCGTACTGCCAGTTCTCCGCTTTCAGCGCAGAGAAAGTACAGGACGGATTTGAATACATCTGGGTAAGTTTCTTCCTATTCGATGGCAAATGCGAGGCATGGCTGCAACCAGGCGTGAAAGCGAACATCAAAGGGGCATTGTCTGTCAGTGTCTTCAATGACAAACTGGACTTCTCCTGCCGAGTGTCTGAAATGAGCGAATATGTTCCGCAGCCCTATAATGGTTAATTGACTATGGGAAAGCCTTATGCTAAGGAAGGTCCGAGTGCCGAAGACAAGGCACTCGACCTGTTTGCCGATATGATGATTGAGCGTATTCAGTCGCTGTCGGGCAAAGACGGATGGAAAAAGCCCTGGTTTACTGAAGGTGCGTTGCAATGGCCGAAAAACCTGAACGGACGAGAATATAATGGCATGAACGCTATGATGTGTGCGCCAGTATTGGCTGCGTAATAAATATCTCTTTGGCAAGAGATTAGGTGAGGATTCGAATCACCTACTACCAACTGACTTATCCGTAGGGGAAACCCGATGGGGAGTGTAGCATGTCAGTAAAACCCTAAGTCAACTAATTGCCATGTTGCTACTGAGGGGTGATGTAGAAAGATAGATACAAGGATGAAACCTGGATTGGTTAAACGATAGTCAAGTGGCATACGCTGTGGCTGCGTCGGAAGGCAATTACAAACGACGTATCGTAACACCCTCATTCAAAGCATTAGTCTGAGTGGTAAAAGAATCGGTTACGACACACTGCAATAAGTAGAAAAAGACGAAAGTCGCATCCGAAAATCTATCGTGCTAATAGTTATTACGTAACTAAACTGGGATTACCTAAATCGGGATGCCGAAAGGCTATGAATTATAGGTTCTGAATACCCGACATGGTAACGGAGCTCTCGTAGTAGTTCGAGCAAGGGAAAGCCTTGCACATGGCGAAGGAGAGCAGTTAATAACTTAATACAAACAAAGGATAATGTGAGAGACATTATGAGAAATCCAGAGCAAGTATTAAACAATCTAATCGTTCACAGCAAAGTTTCGGATTACAAGTTCGAAAGGCTGTATCGGAATCTATTCAATGAACAGATGTTCTATATTGCTTATCAGCGCATATATGCAAAGCCAGGCAATATGACACCTGGGGCAGATGGCAAAACTATAGACCAAATGTCAACTCAAAGAATAGAAAGACTCATCGAAAGCCTCAAAAACGAGACTTACCAACCAGTTCCGGCAAGAAGAACGTATATACCAAAGAAAAACGGAAAACTCCGTCCTCTTGGTATTCCGTCCTTTGAGGATAAACTTGTGCAAGAGGTAACAAGAATGCTTCTTGAAGCCATATATGAAGGGCACTTTGAATGCACTTCTCACGGCTTTAGACCTTTCAAGAGTTGCCATACTGCAATGGATGACATCCAAAAACACTTCACTGGTGCGAAATGGTTTATCGAAGGAGACATAAAAGGTTTCTTTGATAATATTGACCATAACGTACTCATCGATATTCTCAAACTGAGAATTAGTGACGAACGCTTTCTACGACTAATCCGCAAGTTCCTCAATGCTGGCTATATGGAGAAATGGACATATCACAAGACGTACTCGGGAACACCCCAAGGTGGAATCGTTAGCCCAATTTTGGCAAACATTTATCTTGACCAGTTCGATAAGTATATCAAGGAATATGCCGAAAACTTCAACACTGGAAAAGGTAGGAGGGTCAACCCCGAATATAACCGTTTCTGCAACAAACGTAATGCACTGAAACGCAAGCTTAAAAGCGAAATGGACGAATCTGTTAGACAACAACTAATGGACGAAATCCAAGCATTGAAAGCCAAAATGGTTACAATTCCGTACAACATGGCAATGGATGAAAACTACAAACGAATGAAATATGTTCGTTATGCAGACGATTTCCTAATCGGAGTAATTGGCAGTAAAGAAGATTGCAAGAAGATGAAAGAGGACATCACGATATACATGCGTGATAAACTTAAGTTGGAACTTTCCGATGAAAAGACCTTAATCACTCATTCGCATGAACATGCTAAATTTCTCGGATTTGAAATCTCAGTCCAAAAGTCAGATACGCTACGAAGAAATAGCCTTGGCTTCACCCGTAGGTCTTTCCAAGGGAAGGTTGTCATATCACTCTCTCCCGATAGTGTCGAAAAGAAACTTTTGGCTCTAAAGGCCATAAGAATCAAGGACATTCAAGGAAGAAGATTATGGTGGCCCGAATCTCGTGGATATTTAGTAGGCAAGAAGGAAGAAGAAATCTTGATGCAATATAATCTTGAAATCAGAGGTTTCTACAATTATTTCTCTATTGCCAACAATATAGCTGCGGTAGGAAGCGGATTTGGCTATGCAATGAGGTTTAGCCTATACAAAACCCTTGCCAACAAGCACAATAGTACTATCAGTAAGGTAATAAAGAAATACCGAAAAGATAAGGACTTTGTGATTCCCTACAAGGATAAGAATGGCAAAGAGAAATGTGTAGTGTTATACAACCAAGGCTTTAAGCGCCAGACTATCAACGATTTTCCCGATGTGGACAATCTGCCAAATACTTGTTGGCTTCCTGAGCCAACTCTTGTTGACAGACTTAAAACTTCATGTTGCGAACTATGCGGCCAAACTGGCAATGTAGTGATGCATCACGTGCGTAAACTCACACTTTTAAAGGGTGAGAACGAATGGGAAAAACTTATGCTCAAAAAGCGTAGGAAAACGTTAGTAGTATGCGAAACATGCAATGCGAAAATCCAAAAAGCAAGTGAAAAATAGATTGATGTTATTAATGGAAAGCCGTATACATGGAGACATGTACGTACGGTTTGGGGGCAGATATTTGGAAACCTACCACCGAAAGGTGGCAAGGCGCCGAATATCGAGCCTACTGCTCCTGCATTGCGAGAAGGAGGGTTACAAGATTCCTCGCTTCTGTACCTTCGACCGCATACAGCAGTTTAACAAAACTGGCAAGAAAGACGAGGAACAGAAGCCCCGTGTGTCAGTACTGAAAGGTGAGCATTCTTTCCCCGTGATGCTCACCACGTTTACGGTGGTCAATAAGGAAACAAAGGAACACATCAAGTGGGAGGACTACAAACTGCTCTCTCAGGAAGAGCGCGAAAAGTACAATGTATATCCAAAGCTTCAGACTTACCATGTCTTCAATGTGGCGCAGACCAACCTGAAGGAGGTCAGACCAGAGTTTTGGGAGAAACTGGAACAGGAATACTCGATGCCCAAGGTAGAGAAGGACGAGCAGTTTGCCTTTGAACCCGTGGATAGGATGATAGCGGACAACCGTTGGATATGTCCCATCAAACCGATGTTCGGTGATTCCGCCTATTTCTCCATCAGCAAGAATGAGATTGTGATGCCTGAGAAAAGGCAGTTCAAGGATGGGGAGTCTTTCTACTCGAACCTTTTCCACGAGATGGGACACTCCACGGGTG
Organism: Bacteroides sp. L008; assembly: GCF_040812255.1. Taxonomy (NCBI): domain Bacteria; kingdom Pseudomonadati; phylum Bacteroidota; class Bacteroidia; order Bacteroidales; family Bacteroidaceae; genus Bacteroides; species Bacteroides sp. L008. Next base: position 3,152,503 of record NZ_JBFNXO010000001.1, read on the forward strand.
CGGAGGGACAGTTAGACCGCATCAAGCCCGCTACCTTCGGCTCGGCAGAGTATGCACGCGAGGAACTGGTGGCAGAACTGACGGCTGCGCTGACCGCTCAGCGGTATGGCATGACAAAGCATCTGAAAGGAGATTCGGCTGCCTATTTGAAGTCTTGGCTGGATTCGCTGAAGGAGTCGCCGCAGTTCATCAAGACCACGCTACTCGATGTGAAAAAAGCTACCTCAATGCTCACGCAGCATATCGACAAGATTGCTATGGAGATAGACCAGGAGAAAAAGGCTGAGCAGGAAAACGGGCAAGGGAAAAGTTATCTATCCATAGATGACGGCGACCATGCAGTCTTGGCATATAATGGTTCTGCTGTATATATCCAGCATCATGAGAAGGAGGACTCTGTAAAGATTGCTGTGCCGACGAGTAACGGTCTGGAAGTGAAACTCTCTGTTCCTTACGACCACGGCAAAGACCTTGACACCAATTATCAGGAGGCTTTTGCCCAGTACAAAAGCCTGACAGAGCCTTCACAATCGAAAGAAAACGTCTATTATGCCTCCATCGCCTATCTCCAATCAACGGATGACACATCGGAACTGGATAAGCTAAAGGAGAAAGGTGACTATCAAGGACTGCTGACGCTTGCCAAGGAATACTATGACGGGAACGGCATGGACGAGGAGCAGACCTACAGGAAGCCGTGCCAGAACAGAGGCGATGACCTGCTAATAGAGGACAAGGACTTTGCAGTGGTCTATAACGGGAGTGTCGGCGGTACGTATGAGGTGTTCCTGAAGCATACGGAGCAAGAAGTGCGTGACCATATCACTCGCTATGGCATAGGACGTGCCAGTGAGGACGTGAAGGCTGTGGCGAGGGAGATGACCGCCGAAGAGTTTTCGGAATTGGCGCAGCGAAAAATGCCGATATTCCAAATGCCGAATGGTGGTTTGCTGAACCTGCAATATAACAAGGATAAGGATAGCCTGGATGTGGGGACTGTGACCAATGCAGGACTCTCTGTGAAGCATACCTTCCCTTTCAGCCACAACCATTCTATGGACGCAAACATCAGCTCTGCGTATGAGCAACTGCTTGACATGGAGGAGTACCAGAAGGAAGAGGTACAAGAGGAGCACGTTGCCAAGTCCGCTTTCCGAAGATGAGAGTAGTATCGTAGTATATACTAATCGTAGGCTTTACTACTCATAGTAGGTACTAACAATAGTCAGCCGCAAGGAGTAATGTCCCTGCGGCTGATTTAATTTGGGGTCATTCCATATTATGAAGGAATGCTTGTAAATCCTCGTCTGGAATGCTCTTCAGTTTCACCGGCTTGAAGCCGTCCAACTGCTCCACTTGAAATATCTCGTCCACTCCATATTTGGAGCCATCCACCTTTACGCTCTCCATTTCATTGACGGAGGTATAGCCATACTCCGTTTCATGCAGACCGCATACGATGGTGAACAACGTGGTGTCGTTACCTTCCGGCTGTCCTTCAAGTACGAACCAACGGACGTGTCCGATGAAGAATATTGCCACACAAACGGCATCCTTGCCTTTGCCGTCCTGTGAATACAGAGGATAGGATTTCAGTATCTCCTCCAATACGGGTGTAATCAATCTGCTTGCCATAGTCAATCGTTGTTAAGTGTTCTGTAATACATTCTGTTCTCTACAAGGTGTTCGATGGCCTCTGCTGCCAATCGGCACACCCACTCGTCACGCTGGTCATAACGACCTTTTTGATAGTCGTTGGCAAGGCGTTCCAAGAAGGCAAACACCACCTTGCCCTTTTCGTTGATAAGATAGCGATGGTCATCTGCAAGGGCATTGCCTACCTTGGCGGCTGACCCCATCTGACCGTTTACGAACCGTGAGAAGCACTCGACAAATGCCTGCTCGTTTTCTGATAATCTGTGTAATTCCATACGCAAAGAAATTATTTGTTCAACTTGTTTTTCTTCCCTCCTTTTGAAGCCTTTCGGCTCCTCTTGTCGGGAACTGATTTTTCGTGCATCAAAAGACTGCGGAATGAGGGCGATAAGGCAAGAAAACAGACGGAGGAGTTAATGAAATACCCAAATCTTTGATTTGCGGAAAGCTGTCGTTCAGTCCTCTGCCTGTTAGCATGGCGGTACTTGACCATTCGCCCGGGCAGTAACTTTGCAAAGAAAAATGGGCATCGGCAAGTGGAATAGACACTACAAAACAGGAAAATCATTGATTTTTAGTGCATTTTTCTTTATTTCTTTCTTTGATTTAGGATAAAATATATAACTTTGCCTCCGAAAAAGTGTCACAAGTGACAGTTTTTCGTAAAATATGATAGTAAACAGATATAGATACATAGAACAGTTGAGCCGTTCAAAGAACAACGGGCTCATAAAGATAATCACAGGATTGCGACGTTCAGGCAAGTCGTTCCTTCTGAAGAAACTCTTTCATCAGCATCTATTGGATGAGGGCGTGAGAGAAGACCATATTCTCGTCATCGACATGGAGAGTAGGAAGAACAGAGAGTTCAAGAACCCGGACTACCTGTTGGACTGGGTGGAAAAGATGATGATTGACTATGAGACTTATTATATCATCATCGACGAGGTGCAGGAGGTGGAAGACTTTGTAGAGGTGCTCTCTTCCTTGTCAGTTACCGAAGGGGCGGATGTGTATGTCACAGGCTCCAACTCGCGTTTCCTGTCCTCTGACCTGGTGACGGAATTCCGAGGCAGAGGTGACGAGATACATGTGTGGCCACTATCCTTCAAGGAGTTCATGACGGTGTATGATGGTTCGAAAGAAGACGGTTGGGCTGAATACAGACTGTACGGAGGTTTGCCGCAACTACTTACACAGGTTGGGGATGAGAAGAAGGCTGATTTCCTGCGTCGCCTTTATCGCACGGTATATCTACGTGACATCTACGAGCGGAACAACATAGAACTGAGACCTGAATTTGAAGAATTGTCGAAGACCGTAGCATCCAGTATAGGAGCACCTGTCAATGCACTGAATATAGCCAATACGTTCAAGTCCGTAAGCAATGTGCAGAGCATAACCGACAAGACTGTGTCGGCTTATCTGGAATATATGCAGGATGCTTTCCTTATCGAAAAATCCGAAAGGTTCGACATCAAAGGACGGAAATACATAGGTTCGTTGTCCAAGTATTATTATCAGGACGTAGGTCTGAGGAATGCTATTCTGTCGTTCCGTCAGAGCGAGCCGACACATATCATGGAGAACGTCATCTACAATGAGATGCGTATGCGAGGATGGCTCGTGGATGTGGGTAACGTCTATCATCGAGTGAGGAATACGGAAGGAAAGCAGCAGAGGGTGACATTGGAAGTGGATTTTGTCTGCAACAAAGGGAGCGAGCGGATCTACATCCAGTCGGCGTGGCGTATGCCCGATGCAGAAAAGATGGAACAGGAGAAACGGTCGTTGCGTCTTGTAGATGACTCTTTCCGCAAACTGCTGATCGTGGGAGAACATACCAAGCAGTGGAGCGACGAAAACGGCATACAGATAATGAGTATATATGACTTCCTGCTTGACTGGTCAAGTACTGAGAAACACGGATAAAAAAAAGATATGCGCATAGAATATGCGTTAATACATATATGATTAAGGGAGGGCCTATCCATCACGGACAAGCCCTCCCTTTCTAAAATTTATCAATGAAAAAAAAGTTTTAGTGCTCTTGTTCGGAGCTGTATGTCTGGCTATAGATACAGCAGGATTCTGGTATGGCGGTTCGCCTCATTGGGCGAGTAATCGTCAATGCCGCCATCGAAAATCTGAGAGATGGTGCCATTTTCCATACCACGTTTCATCAGTTCCTCTGCAATGAATCTGGCACGGGAACGGCTGAGGTTATCATTGATGGCTTCACTGCCTGTGGCACTGTCGGCAGCGCCGATGACCTTAACTTTCAAGCCATATTTCTTGGCGATGCGTGCTACTTCGTCGAGATTGACGAGCTGTGACCTGTTGAGCAACCTGTCAGTGCCAAGTTCAAAGAAGAAATAGATGGGCGCACCTATGCAAGCCTTTCCTGAGTGGATGAGCGATAGGTAATCGTCTTCCGGCTCACCTTCAGCATTGCCATATTCTTCTGTACAAGAGGCGGACTCCATGACCTTTGTCTTTTGACCATTACCATACTTGTCTCTCATTCTTGCACGCAGCGAGTTGAGACCGCTGTAGTCGTTTCGAGGATAGCCATTTGTGACGGAAGAAGCGGCATCGTCAGAAAAGAGGTGGCCGTACTTGTCCAGAAGTCCCTCGATGGCAAGAATCTTGCGCAGCTGCTCCAGAGTCTGACAATCTCGATCGTGCTGGGCGTGATAGCGGCTGTTGCTGTCAGAAAGGGATGAGGCGTATGCCGAAAGCCATTCGTTCTGTGCGATGTACGGGCGAGCGTCTATCACTCGCTTCCAGCCAGTCTTGCCGATGCGGACAGAGAGGCCGAGGGATGCGGACAGCAGATGGTCGCCAAGGCGGTGTGCCTTGCCATAGCCGTCAAAATCCTGCATGGTGGTCATGTTGCCTATCTCTGCCGTAACAGCAATGCGTGGGGAGAGATGATACTGCCCCTGTATGCCGTAGGAAATGGCAAAGGGCTTGTGGGCATTCACCTTGTTGTGCAGCATACCCACGCCCACGTATGGAATGACACTCCATCTGGCAAGAGTGTGTACATCGTCCTTGTAGAGGTTGCCGAGGACATTCCACATGAAATCAGCACGCAGGTACTGGTAGTCCTGCGAGGAGTTGTTGCAGTCGTTGAACTGCATACCGCCATAGTTCAGACGACCGCCGACGGAAGGTGTGAACCATTTGCCGATCGACACGGAGAATGCCGGTTTCATGCGACCGAATAGGTCGTTGCATCCGAGCGGTTTGCCGAGGAAGACCGTAGTTCCTCCTGCCGCTTGGACAAACCAGTTGTCCGTCCATGGCGAAGCTACCAATGCCCCTTTCATGTAGGAAGGTTTAAGCGGACGAAGCATACCGTCTGCCGAAAGTCTGCATACAACGGTGGTGGTGTCCGCCGTGCGGTGATAGTCTTTGGCTTGCGCACCCAATGAAAGGGCGAAGCCAAGGGATATAATAAGTATTTTTCTCATGTTGTTCAATTTAATCTGGTGAATACTATAACAGGTGATACGTGACAGTGCCGCTTATCGTTTCTTCCTTTTGCCGGAAGAGGGGCGCATCATGCGTGCAGCTTTCATCATGCAACGGCGTGCCCAAGCGCGTTCATCCTCGTCATCGTCACGTCCCCATTTGAGGTCGGACGAACTGCCGCCACCGCCATGACCTTCGGCAAAGGTGGTGGCATCATCGACGTAGCCGAGGAATAGAAGCGTGGCACAGTACATCACCTCCGTTCCATTCTCCGCAAAGGCCTGAAGCAGGGAACCGTCAAACACGTCCTTGCCCTCATTGGAAAGCCGTGCCACACGTTCGGAGAACTCGCTGACCATGTTTTCGAGAAGGGCATTTCTGAGAACGGTGTCCGCACCTTGTCGGATAGTATCGGAATATCTGTGTGCCTCCTGCCGCAACTCCTCCGTGCGCTCCTTCATGGCGGTCATCTCCTCACGCAGGGCATCGAGCTTGCGGTCAGCCTCTGAGAGCTTCTCCTGCTTGTCGTCCAGTTTCGACTGGATAGCGGACAGTTCCTGCTCCAGCTCTTGGACTTGCTGACGGAGAGCATCAGGATTGTCGTGACCTGCAAGAATCTGCCGATGCAATTCAGCAAGTGCCGCCTCCTTCTCAACCTTCTCCTGCAAGAGGTTGTTGACCATTGAGGTGAGTCCTTTTACTCTCCGCTCTGCCAGACGGATGTCCGATTGGAGCGAGGCGAGTGTCCGCTGATGGGTGGCGACGGACTGCTCAATGGTGGTGCACTGTTCTGACAGCTGGCGGCGGTATTCTTCGGTGGTGCGGTGGCGTGCTCCCGTCTCTGAGACGGAAGTTCCGCGCTCCATGCCCCAACGCTTGTTGACATCGGCAAATTCGCTGTGCAGGGCTTTCATCCTGGCAGAAAACTCGTACTTGTCCTTTCCGGCGAATATCTGTTTGTATGCAAACTTGCCGTCCTTGATTGGCAAGAGGGTGCAGTGAACGTGCGGATTGGTTTCGTCCAAGTGTAAGATGAAAGCGACGATGTTCTCCTCACCGTATTTGTCCGCAACAAAGCGGTAAACATCCTTTGCCCATTCCTCAATGTCCTTGCATCGGGTTAGATGCGAATTGTCCGCTCCGTGAGTGAGATTCACCTTCTGGTCACCGAATGCCAATTCTGTCATACGTTCTCGTGAGCCTCCGAAGATGAAATTGACCACTGTGCGGAAGCGTGGCTCTGCCAGTCCCTCGTTGGGGTCTTTGATTCCACGGCTCCGCAGGATGTCTGCCATGCGCTCCGGGATGCTTCGGCTCTTGTCTATAGGACAAACCTTGCCGCCCCGAACCTCGAAGTTGAGCCGCTCACGGCTGCGGTCGTAGTTGCCTGTTGATTCAGCGGATCCCCAACCCTTTTCCGTCCAACGGCGTTGGTGCTCGTTGCTCTGTGCTGTGGTGATTCCCTTAGATGGTCGGAAATCCATAACCTGTTTTGGTGTTGCCATAACCTATTTCCTTTTATGTGTGTACAACTCTCCTGTCTCCAGCTTGCTGCTTGTAAGGACAGCCTCCCGATGGTCGGAGACCAAGAGGGGTATTAGGCTACCCAAATTCCCTCATTTCCGACCAACGGGCAAGCCCGATTATTTTACAGCAATGGCAGACGTGTAAACACTGTGCCAGTAGAAAAGAAGAAGCGTTGTACGGTGATTATTAGAGGTTAATACAGCCTTTTGATGGACAGGAGCCCTCTTGGTTGGCTACAATGGCAAGGAACGGTCGGCAGAGTGACTGAAACTGTGACTTGATGGCTGCGCTTTCCTGATGCAAGGCTGGTGAGCTGCCATCCAATGCCAATTCTGATATTGCCTTTGCCGCCTCGATGAATGAGAGCCAGTCTCCTCCCAGGTCTTTGTAAAAGAAGGGAAGAAGGGAGGTAACGAGGGCGTTATCTGTTTCCTGCGAAAGCACCTGATGGAAGGTGGCTTCGCAGACAGCTGTGAGTGCAGTCATACAAAAGGCGTGTCCTACAGATTCGGGAATGTTTCTTCCGCATGGCACCTTGCCAATTGAATTGCCATTGTCGGCTTTCTGCAAGATAATGGCTACTTCCTCTGTTGCATCTTCGTAGAGTTGTTCACATTCCGAGGCGCAAGCCGATGCGGACATCTTGCCGCTTCGCCATTCGTCCAATGCGGTACACATCTTCTGGCGGAACACATCCAAGGCTGCGTCAATCGGAGAAACGGCAGGTGTCTCAGCCAACATCGGGATGGTGATGATTTGGCTCTTCGTGAGACGGGTGACGGAAATCTGGTTCATCTTCTCCAACTGCTCGATGAAGGTGCGGACAGTGGCGCGGTGCCAATGCCAGCATCCTGCCAGTTCGGTAATGGTGATTACAAACTGCCCGTTGGACAGGCTGAACTCCTGCTTGCACAGATCCTTGGGGATGTACTGTACAGAAGCCTTGTCTACAAGGTCAAGGTAGGCTTCGAGCTTCGACAGCCTTATCCCGGACCTCTCTTTCAAGAACTCCAACAGGGACATCCGTTCAGACATCTTGCCGGAACTCGTTCTATGTTTCTGTTTCTTCATTTCAATAATCTGTTTGGTGAATACTGTTGTTTGTCGCCAGCTCCATTATACAAAAGGAACGGCATGATACAGGTGATACTTAATAGTAGTATATGATGAGCATTTCTGTGTCTTCGAGGAGCATCTTGCGGTCAGCCTTGTTCTTCCACAGCGATATGACTATGCGCGAGGGATAGAACAGTGATGCCAGAAGGACAAAGGAGATGGTGACAGCAAGCGTGAACAGATGAGGAGTGAAGACAAACACCACTGCCGCCAACGCGGCGATGCAGAAGGGTGTCCGCTCCTCGTGCAGACGCTGTAGCCACCTCTCCACATCCATAAAGACAAAGAATATGGCAAACGCTATGGTGGAAGCCACTACGCCTATGTCGTTATAGTGTACACAGAGGTAGAGGAAGTGGAACACGTACAGCAGGATGAGCAGCATCAACCGGTAGAGCTTCCTTGCTGTCACAAGCGCGGTCATGCGCAGATAGAACCGTGTCATAAACTGTCTGCGGCTTCTGTGCAGAATCATCGTCACAAAGAAGAACGCTGACATCAGGATGAGAAACAGTATCTTACTTGTCATAATATGTATAGCATGTGAATAATGGAAGTGGACTCAGGTCGGGCTGGACGACACCGTGTGTGGCAGTGGATATGATACGCTCCACATCCTCCAGTGTCAGTTCTCCCTTGATTATTCTCTGACGGAAAGCTCCGTCGGTTGTCCGAAGGCTCTTGATAGCCTGTTCCAAGTCGTACTCGGCTATCTGCCACACTTGCCCTCTCGTGTAGGGGAAATGATGGTGGATGGCCTTGACCACAAGCACACGGCTGAGGATGTCGGTCATTCTGCCGTTCCTGACTATCGTGTGGTTGCGGACAGTGGCGATGCTCTCAATCTCCAGCCATGTGCGGTGACGGTCGAGAAGATGGATAATCTTCATGTAAAGCGTTTCCTTCATCAGATGGTCGGGAGCTTGTGGCATGACTTTGGCCTTTGTTGTGGACAACAGAATGGAGCGTTGTTGCGGTAGAACAGGACTGTCATCTGGCAAATGTAACTTTCAAATGAAGTCGAGCAGGACTTCCTCCTTGGGCTTCATGTATTTGAAGAACCCGTTCTTGCAATGCAGACTGAGGTCGAGGCATACATCTGCCGACATGTGCTCCAGCGAGTCATAGATGGTCACTTTTATCTGGCTGACCATGCCACGCTCATCTGTGGAGCCGTTGACCTTGAACATCCGTCCGAAAGAAGGGTTGGAATAGGCACAGCAGCTGTGTCCGAACTCCGTATGACGGCTTGGAATGTGGTGATAGAGGATTATCATTTCCATCTCGTCTTCGAGCATATCCATCACCTCCTCTATCGTGAAAGGGGTGTTCAACTGGAAAGTAAGAAGCACGTAATCGTCATACTTGACAGGCTTCTCCATCTTGCGCTTGTCCAGCAGTTCTGGCAACTGCAAAGGCACGACGGCAAGGAAATCATCGCAAAACTGTTCTAACATAATCGTATTCTCTGTTTGGGGTGTTTATAATCTTGTGACATAAATCTTCATCATGAGCATGGGCATATCCGACAGGCGTTGCTTGTCGAGGTGCAGTTTCTTGGCCAGACCGTCCATCTCCTTGGGGAGCGCATCGGCTATTTTGTAGAGGTCTGCCTTGTCCTTGTCGGAGAGCACGCTCACGGAAAGGTCATCCATCGTCATGAACGGCTGCATCATCATCAGGAGGTAGGCGTGCATGGTGTGCTCGTCCTTTACCCTGCCACTATTCAGATCCTCGATAGCCGCTTGTGCGTTGCGCAGCAGACGGTGGTTGGTGCGCATGGAGAGGTATATCATTGCATCCTTGTGGGACAAATCCTTGCGGTCGGCGGCACGGAGTATCTCCCGACAGCAGTGTTCGGTGTTTCGTCTGATGTCACCGATGTCATCGTCAGCAAAATCCGGCAGGTATTGCAGGAAGGATTTGAAATACAAATGCTCTTCCTTGATGAAAGCGAGCAGGTCTTCCTTGCCGTGAATGCCTTGCTTGGCGGATTTTTGCAGGAACAGCAGGTAACGCTTCAGCACCGACTGTTTGCCACCTTTATTATATATAGGCAGGCTATCCAAGGAAGCGAAGAATGGCTGTGCTTCCTTCACGGCTTGCTGTAGTTCCTCATCACCAACATGGGAAGAGGTCTGTTCTCTGAGATAGAGCAGGTCGTGAAAGGTGCGTTGCTTAGACATCGCCATACGGCACAGCTCGATGTGGATGGAGTCGTTCAACTCATGATATACCGTGAACGGGTATGAGTGGGCTTTCCTGACAGTGTCACGTGAGATGCACGATGTCACGGAATCGTCCAACACGCGCCATTCGTTGACAATCTTAACTAATGTCTGAATTGAGACCTTGCCGTTCTGTCGAAGAGTGGTCAGAAAGCCATGATACTCTCTGATGGCTTCATCGCTCGAATGGAACGACTTCGTGCCGTTTCCGTCTGAACATGCTGTCAGCATGACTACGGCAAACGCAGTGGCAATACAAATGGCAAGTCTGATACAGCCATGCGAGTTTGATTTTGCATTATGCAATATTTGCTTCATGCAATGGAGGTTGGTTTGTCCTCCGAAAAGTTGGGTTTCATATTTCATTGTTGTCATTATTTTGAGTCTGATTTTGAAATTGACGGTGCAAAGTTAATGCGTTTCAGCGATATATTTGCAAGAATGACAGTAAGTTTAATCTTATTTGTGTATCATACTTGCGAGTATGATTTTCAATGAAATCAAGTGAAAAGAAAATGGCAAATTATCGTGTTTAAGTATGATTTTTCGTTCAAGTATGATTGTTTCTCGGAAAAATAGTGTACCTTTGCACTTGATTTCATTTAATAGCGTACAACAGTATGGCAAAAGTAGGTTACATCTTTATCGCCACCAATGGCGAAGAGTATGCAGAAGACAAGGCTTGGATGCAGCAATACGGCTGTGTTCAGGTGATAGAGGAACTGTCCGAACACGAGAGGCTGCGCCCGATGTGGAAGCAGCTCATATCGAGTCTGGAGCGCGGCGACGAGCTGGTGGTGTCGAGGTTCAGTAACGCACTGCGTGGCACCCGTGAACTGGCTACATTCATAGAATACTGCCGTGTGAAGGTGGTTCGCATCATCTCCATCCAAGACCGCATCGATACGTTTGACGAACTTTTCCCCGACACCAAGCCCTCACAGGTCATCCGTATGTTCGGGTCACTCTCTGAGGAGTGTGCCGTGCTGCGCAAGGCATCGGCACACATCATCCATCTGCAACAGAATATCCGGCCGCCCAAGAAGTCGGAAAGGGCACTGTCGAAACTGGAGCGTGAGAAGAATATCGTGAACATGTACAACGAGGGGCACAGCATAGATGACATCTTTGCCATCAGCGGCTTCACAAGCCGAAGTTCCGTGTTCCGCATACTCAACAAGCATGGTGTGACGCTGAACCGTGGACCTCATAGTGGACCGCTGAAGAAAAGGAATAAAGAATAAACAAAAAACAGATACAATGAATAAGACATTCAACATCTACTGTGATGAAAGCACCCACATGGTGCATGACGGTCATCCCTACATGCTTTTGGGATGTACAAGTATAGCATACACACAAATCCGCATGGCAAAAGATGCCATAAAAGATATTAAGAAGAAGCACGGCTATAGTGATGAGCTGAAATGGACAAATGTCCACGAGGCCACGTATAAAGTCTATGCAGAGCTTATAGACTGGTTCTTTATGAATGACATGGAATTTAGGGCTGTGGTTGTTGACAAGAGTCAGATTGACGAGAAACGAGAAGACTATACGTTTAATGATTTCTACTTTCGCATGTACTACCAATTGCTGCATCACAAGATGGACATGGATTATACATATAACATATATATGGATATCAAGGACACATGCAGTAGCGATAAGCTGGAGAGGCTCAGAAAAATAATGGAATACAACTCTTCCATTGGCAGGTTTCAGTTTATACGTTCACACGAAAGTGTCTTCATCCAATTGGCAGATGTTCTAATGGGAGCCATCAACTACAACCTTAGATATGAAAAGGGAGAAGTTGAAGGAAGGGTGAGAGCCAAAATGAAGCTGATTGAAAAGATAAAAAAACACAGTAATATCAGTCTCAACACCACAACTCCCAAATTTAGAAAGAAGTTTAATTTGTTTTTTATCGCACTGAAATAGCCAATGAGCAGTTTGAATATTATCAAGAAATACCCTGAGCTGCTGGAACTGGCATATCTCAGTGAACGAGAAAGAGAGCATGATCTTCATGCAATATTCAAGCGTGATATAGAAGATAACTGTCAATTCTCATTCAGAGGGTGGCGCATCTATCCTATAAAGACAGATGGCGAGATTGACATGGCAAGATTGTTCAAGCATCTTACCTGTGAAGAAATCATGGTTGAGAACGAAGACGGTACGACTTATCCAAAGCGAGTATTCGAGATGGCTCGTTCACAAAGGCTTCATTGGATAAATCACCATGTGAGAGAATTGACACCAGACAATCTGGATGTATTTACCATAGAAGAGAGGGACGGCAAAAAGCGTAAGGTCAAGAAAACATACATCTATGATAAAGTGGAAAAGTATGTTATTGTCTTGGAACAACAACGTAGCAACGGATTCTATCTGTTGACAGCATACCATCTTAACAAAGAGTATGGACTAAAGGCTTTGGAAAAGAAGATGAAAAAGAGATTGCAGACACCACTATAAAACGCAAGACCCGAATTGCATCAAAGGCAACCGGGTCTCGAAACTCCTTCTATCTATAGATGAGCGCTGCAAAGGTACGAATATTCTTTGAAATAACGAAGGTTTTTCATTGAATTCTTCTCGATTTTAACATTTGCAGGGCAGTATTGTAAGATAACAGGAAAGAAAATAGCATAATTTTACAGAAAATCGTAATGGAAACATTCAAAGACGTTATATCAAGTGACCAACTTGTCTTGGTCGATTTCTTCGCCACCTGGTGCCAGCCATGCAAGATGATGCACCCCATCCTTGAGCAGGTGAAGGCAGTGTTGGGTGACAGAATCCGCATCATCAAGGTAGATGTGGACAAGTATGGGGTGACTGCAAGTCAGTATGGCATACAGTCTGTGCCCACATTGATGCTGTTCAGACGCGGCGAAGTGTTGTGGAGGACGAGCGGTGTGATGCAGAAATCAGAGTTGCTGGCAACGATTGACCCGTTTTTAAGATAAAAGAGCAGAAATGTCAAAATCTAAATTAAAGTCTGTCCTCATGTCCATGGACAAGAGTGAAATAATAAAAATGGTATTGGAACTTTATTCTGCACGGAAAGAGGCAAAGGAATATCTTGACTTCTATGCAGAGCCGAATGAGGGCCAGAAGCTGGAAGAGTATAAGCACATCATACGGGAAGAGTTCTATCCGAGCAGAAACAGAGAGCCAAAGACACGCTTCTCAGTGTGCCGCAAGGCATTGTCCGACTTCAAGAAACTGAAGCCTTCGGAAGATTCAGTCGCAGAATTGATGGTGTTCTATATGGAGAATGCCTGTCAGTTCACTTATGACTATGGAGACATGTGGGAGCAATTCTATGATTCTGTTGAGAGTAATTTCGACAAGACATTGCGCCACATCGTGCTTTATGACCTTTGGGACAAGTATGATTCCCGAATCAAGCAATGCCTTCGTTGGGCAAGCCCTTGTGGATGGGGATTTCCTGACGCACTGAATGATATGTATGAGGAAATGAAGGCGCAAAATGAGGAACTCCGAAAGAAATACAGGAATTTCAAGATGCCCATCAACGCTGATTATTAAACGAATATACTCAAATGGGGAAACCAAAGAAAAAACATAAGAAAGCGAAACAACTGCCCTTAAGCAAAGAAGAGCAGATTTTTCAAGCGGCAAGAGACCTTGCAGCTGAAATTGGCATATCCTATTCTGAGGCATTAGGGTTTACTTTGGGCATAAAGGACGTAACGTATGGTTGGGAAGAAGACTATACGGAAGAAGAGTTTCAGGCACTGATTGACCACGCTGTGGGAGACACTGATTATGAGCACACCCTCTATTGAATCATCTACACGAGAGGAACGTTTGGATTACGTTCTGAATGAATGGAGATGTCTGCACAACTGTGAGCTGTGCGGTAAGTGCCATATTCTGAAAGGCAGAAGCGAAGAAATACTCTATGCAGACTATATAGACGGCAAGCGGTCATATATGGATATAACATTAGAAATCAGAAGCAACAGATAATGATGTCACAGAAATACATATATCCATCGTTGTTCCAAGAGGAAGAGCCGCAAGAAAGCGTTCCTGGTGATAAGAAAGAGTATGACCTGACGAATCTCTTTGAGAGATTGGCAAAGTCTGATTTTCGCAGCCGGTTCCATCTGTCCAAGCAAGACAGGGAGTATGTAATGGAAAAGGGATTGCCGACGATACGAAAACACGCAGAGGACTTTGTGGCAAAAAGACTTGCTCCGGCTGTCATACCGAACGACGGCAAGCAGACTCCCATGCGTGGGCATCCTGTTTTCCTGGCTCAACATGCCACTGGCTGTTGTTGCCGGGGATGCTTCTTCAAGTGGCATCACATCTCAGCAGGCAGGGCACTGACCAAGGAAGAACAGGAATATGCTGTTGCCGTATTGATGGCATGGATTGAAAAACAGATGAATAAAGGATGAAGATAGAAGAAGCCATAGTATATGTGATGGTAAAGCGAAATGGCGGCATGACAACCGACCAGATTGCCGATGCCATCAATCGTCATAGGCTGCACCTGAGAAAGGACGGTCAGCCTGTGACAAGCAAGCAGGTGTATGCAACAATCTGCCGTTTCCCTGAAATGTTCACAAAAGAAGCTGGCAGAATCATGTTAATGATATGACGTAACGATATGACAATAGATACAACCAACATGTGCTCACACCTTCAGAAGAAGTTGTTTGAACCAGAAGGTGTGTATTATCCTATATGGCAAGCCATGCAGGATGATGAGACCTTGACAGCAGTGGTACGAAGCAGACAGCTGCACATCTACAGAAACGGGAAGAAAATTCTCGTTCTGGCAGGTAAGGCACAACCGAAGATTATAAGGGAAGACAAAATACAAGAGTTAATAACAAGATTATAAACAAAACATCAAATCATCAAAACAATGGACGCAAAAGAAAAAGTATTGGCAACAATGAAAGAGGCTGGTCAGCCTCTCAACGCAGGTAAAATCGCAGAACTCAGCGGTCTCGACCGCAAAGAGGTAGATGCAGCCATGAAGCAGCTGAAAGCAGAGGGTGCAATCGTCTCTCCTGTGCGTTGCAAATGGGCACCTGCAGAGTAAGGTTTATACTGCTGTCTTGAAATATAGGCAGCAGTATCTTTATTTTTATCAAAATGTTAAGGTGAGGAATCTGAATATCCTTGCCTACGGACACAATTATCCGCTGCATCTTTTTGGGGTAAGGTGCAGACGTATGGCTGTCAGCGTATCTTGGTTTAAAGACGCTTAGCGGTCACGGCGGAAGTCGTTTCGTCTCTCTCCGCCGAACAAAGCTCTGAGCACATTGCCCAAAGCTCCGAACACGAAGTAGCAAACGATGATTGCAACAATATCGTCCATAAGCATTTTCTGTTTTATGGGTTATACACTATTATGAAGATTCACTATGTCCAATCCCTGCCTCTTGGCTTCTCTGACGGTGTAGAACGTGCCGCCCTTGGGATTGCCATCGAAGTAGGCTATGAGACGTGAACTGCGGTTGACCATATAGTCGTTGCGCCTCAGAAGGCAGCCATTGTAGTATTGCTCGCTCAATACGACCACGTCATCCACGATGCGCAGGATGGCATCATACTTGGCTTGCTCTTCCTTGCTCCACCGGTCAGACTGACCACGGAACGGCACAACGGCTATCACCTGCAAGTCCTTCAACTCGCATTGCAACGAAAGGGCGGCTTCTGCCGCCAGCAGGTCAAATCCCATTGCCATGCCACAATAGAAATACCGGTAGCCGTCGGCATACGCCTTGGCTATCTCCGATTTGAGACATTGCTTCAACTCCCTCCGCTTGGCGAAAGGTACGCTGCGGTGTCCGCTGAAGCATACGGACACTGCCTTGTCGTACTTTGTCATACTTTACCTTACTTTATAATGTGTGCGTGCGAGGAACATACCGCCAATAACACATGCCCCGAGCCTTTCGAGTTGGTTGGCATACTTGGCATAGCTGAGACCCTTGGTTATCACATCGTCAAAGACCAACACCATTTTGTTGTCGAAGAACGGCTCATCAAACTCAACGACATTCGCCTTGCGGACTTCATCCTCGTTCTTGCGGTTATCGTGGATGGTCTTACGCTCTCCGCATACCCTCACGTGCTCGTAGCCGTTTTCCGCTCCTGTCAATTCACACACCCTGTGGCAGAAAGCCTTGTAGCGGAGTTCGTTGCTCTCGCTTGTGGATGCTGGAACGGGGGCGAAGACGATGTTCACGCAACCCTTGCCGTAGAGTGTCAGCATATTCTCTGCGGTGCGCTGCGCCACTTCCTCGTAGGCTCTTCCGTCCTTGAAGTCAAACACTAATTGTCTGTCGGCAATCTCCTTCTCACCCACATTGCGGATGCGTGCGGGATAGTATTTGCAGAACCAAGTCTGAGGCTTGTCTAACTGCTTTTGGATTTGATAGTCATTCTTGTGTGCCATTGCTCTTATGTTTTTTCTTCCCTTATTTCGGAGGCTTTTCCTGCCTGCCCAAGGGATATTTTTTGCTTTCCAAGAGTGATGGCGATCAAAAAGCCAAATCGGGAGCGAAAAATACGCTCTGCACGCAGAGGAAGATTTTTCGGTCAAATGCAATGGACGATTTGGTGTTTGAACAATCGCCAGCATTACCTTTGCAAAACAATATCCGCAGCGGCAAGGCAGGCGAAAAGAAATCTGTTATGTAAAAGAGGAAACGGGCGGGATGGCGTGGGGCGAAGCTGTATATGGGGAAGGACGATAGTTGATATGAGGGAAAAAGAGAAAATCTTGTAATAGGGAACGACATTGCCTTTTATCAGCATGGAGACAGTCCTACAAGCAGAGAAAACTATTGCCCTAAAAATGAGTTGGATAGTATTTTCTAAAAGTAGTATCGACTACGAATAGTATAATAGTCGAATAGTTTTTACTACCATACTACGGATAGTAAAGTCTGTTTATAGAAGAGATAGCGGTATCATCGTCTGTTCGGCGATGATACCGCGCGGCACTCATGTGTCATGCCGCTTTAGGTATTCTGTCATTGCCTCATTGACAATATCACGCAAGGACATCCCTTTCTTGATGGCGAGGTACTTCATCCTCGTGTGGATGCTCTTGTTGATAAGGAAATTGCAATGCACCGGCACTTCGGTAGTCTCAGAAACAGACACAGGTGGTGCTGGTGTAGTTTCTGTGACTATCTGCTCCTTACTCGGCTTCTTTGTGGAAGAAAGGAGTCCGTTGAGACCGCCTTTCATTCCCTCTTTCAACATACTGCTCTTGCTCATGGCTATGCTATTTTAAGTTTAACACTTCTTTTGCCAAAGACATATAATCACTGGCACCATTGGATTTGGGATTATACTCAAAGATAGTCTTGCCGTTGATGGGTGCTTCTGCCAAAGCCACATTATCACGGATGACGGTCTTGAAAACCTTCTCGTGAAAACTGTCATTGACGATTTCCCTCACGCTTCGGTTCAACGTCTTGCGGCGATCGAACTGGGTGATGACGATGCCGCCCACTTTAAGGTTGGGGTTGAGCCGCTCCTGAACGATGCGGATGATGTCCATCAACTTTGCCATACCTCTCATGGCAAGGTATTGCGCTTGAACAGGGATGATGATGTAGTCGGCTGCGGTGAGGGCATTCAAGGTCAGCAAGCCCAATGACGGTGGACAGTCGATGATGATGTAGTCGAAATGCTCTTTGGCGATGGCTTTGGTGATAAGTCCCTTCAAGATAAGCTCCCGTCCCGGCTCGCTGATAAGCTCTAACTCAGCCGCAGACAGGTCAAGGCATGAGGGTGAGACGGTGATGCCGTTGTGCAACTTGACCAACGGCAAGGTGTACTGTCCACACATTGCGCCATAGACTGTCTGTTCTTCCTCGATGGACAATCCCAAGGCTTCCGTGAGGTTGGCTTGTCCATCCATGTCAATAGCCAAGACGTTCTTCTTACTCAGTTGCAGAGCTGCCGCAAGGCTTACTGCGGTCGTACTTTTCCCTACACCACCCTTGTGATTTAATACTGCAATTATCTGTGTCATAACATGATACTACTATTAGTGAATACTACTTTACTATTCTACTACTGATAGTACATACTAACCATAGTAAAAGCGGATTTACTACGATTAGTACGTACTACTCTCAGTTGATACTACCCTCAGAAGGGAAGGTCTTCGCTCTTGTCCTGCGGTGCATCGGCTGGCGGTACGGGAGCCTCGCCCTCTGCCTTGGCTGCCTTGCGTGCCTTTGTTGCAGGTGTGTCGGTTGCATCCTTCTTCCCTGCATTGACAAAGGCGATGGAGTCAGCTATGATGCTATGCTGTATGTGGTTCTCTCCGTTGCGGTCTGTCCAAATGGAAGAAGTCAGTGTGCCTTCCACAAGCACCATACGACCCTTGGTGAGGTATTCAGCCAAACGGATATGGTTCTCCTTGCTGCTCTTCACCCTTACCCAAGTGGTGATTTGCTTGCCCTTACTGTAGTCGTCCACTGCGATGTCAACAGCCATGAATGTTCCGTGTGTACCTGTGATGACGCGGCAATCCTTTGCTCCGATGCGTCCGATAGTGTGAGTGTAAATCATAATGTGAAAATGTTATAGTGGCAAGTTGGTTAGACTTGCCGTTACCTTGTTATTTAAATGACTTTTCTTGTTGATTGAACATAAGCTATTGCTTCATTCATAATTTCTGCTCGTGACCTACTCTTGTTATCTTGCATCCACTCATCAATTTCAGATTTGAGGAACATGATACGTTTCCCCTTCTTATGGAATGGTATTTGTTTATTGCTTGTCCAACAATAGATTGTGTGTTCAACTGGATGGGTAGGGAGATACTCACTCAATTCGGAAACACTAAGCCATTCCAATCCCTTATCGGGCTGAATTTGAGTCATTAGTGTGGAAAACTTTTCTTCTAAAATCTCCAGCTTGTTTATTACTAATGACAATGCTGATGGCAAGTCATTAAAACTCAATATTTGCTTTTCCATATCAATATATGTGTGGCAAGTTGGTTAGGCTTGCCGTTACCTTGTTATTAATATCCTTTCTTCGTCTGCCTTGTATTGGCGACAAAAGACTTGTTGCTGCCTGTGAGACTGATAGAGCCGCAATTAACAAACTCTCCGTCGGAATAGACTCTGTACTTCTGTCCGCTTACCTCATGCTTCTGTTTGATGCGCTCTCGCATCCACTTCTTGGCTGCGGTCAATGAGCAAAAGGTCTCGCTCTCCTTGGTCGTCTCGTCATATACGATGCACTGGGTCATACATGCTCCTACTTCATCCATGCACCTATACTCGACGTGACATAGTCCAACTGACCGCCAAATATGTCGCTTGGCTCTATGTCGTATTGTCCATCCCTCACTTCCTTGTCCTCTCCAAGAAGCGACAAGTTTCCGTCGGCATCCAAACGTGCTGCGTCTATGACGATGTCACGAGGCTCGTCAAAGAGATAACCTGCCACGATGGGCTGCTCTCCCTCGAAATGCACCTCAAAGCCTCCGTCCACCTCCGTGCCGTACTTGCGAAGAGCCGCTTTCAGCTCGTCCTGCTCCCGGTGCTGCAATGCCTGGAGTTGTCCGTGGATAGTGAGGTCTTGCAGTTCTGCCTCTCGTTTGGTGTGGGTTGCCTCGCCGGTCTTGCAGTCGATGTCATACTTGTGGTAAACCACTGGGATATGGTCTGCCGATGTGACAAGCCATGTGATGTTGTTCACTGAGAAGCCCTGTCTGGTGAGGAACTCCTCGATGTCTGAGCCGAGAAGGTGGTCGGCTACGTCAAGATACTCGATGCGTGCGTCAGCATCATGCAGGATGATAATCTTCATTGCCTTTCTATTTTTAGTGATACAAATAAGTTTGTCGCCCATGTCGCTGGACTTGTTTAACTACGTTGAAGAAACTTACGCTCAGCATAGTGAATAAATTCCCTCTGCGTTCGCTTAACCGTTTCTTTCTCTTCCCTCCTTTCGAGACCTTTCAGCCTGTGGAGGGATATTTTCTGCTCCCACAAGCCGCAAGAAAAGACATAAAGACAAATTATGTGTGAAGAATACTCTTTTCCGAGGAAAAGGAAGATTGTTCACAGTCACAAGACCTCAAGCAGAATTTGACGATTGTCTCAGACGCGGCTAACTTTGCAGGAAATATGCCTACCACTGCGCTGATTGGAAGAAGATTATTGATATTGGCTGCAAGAGGAATGATGTGTTATATATAAAGAGGTAAGAAGAAAGATTGAAACAGTAAGGGTGGGCAGTGAAGTGTTTGCAGGTCTGCTGTACCGACATAAAGCGAGTGTGTTGGCTGACCGGGATGCAAGTCATCAAAGCTTCAGCCTTGATAGCTTGTAGCACGGACAGACAATTCTCTCGCGTCGGTACTTCGGCATACTGTCAGCTTTGGCTAATAGCAACGTGTTGCCATCAGCCAAGGATGTCTGTATGACGACAGACCATGTAACGCTTCGCAAAGGCGTGGGGCAAAGCAGTATAATTTAGAAGTAGATAGTAACGTATATCAGGCAAGAAGAGACAGTTGCGCAACGGACAAATCGGGCACTCCTGTCAGCATGACAAATGTGCCTTGTCCTTGCCGCAGGACACTGAGGCAGATTGGACGTAGCAGACATGTCTGCCACATTCAATATGCCTGAGTGGACAAGAACTGCCTCTTGTATAGCAGAAGAGAAATTGTAAAACAGTTGATTAGTGGTAAAGGTGGTATGGGTGGGCAGAATGGCATTACACGGACATTGCCGAAGCCCGATAATGGGACAGCCAGACAGCAATAAAGGCAGTTATCAGAAGTGTCAGTTTCTGATAGTGACATTGTTGGCTGCCTGTCACATGGGATTCGTGCGGTGTCCGTACAGTAATGCCGTTCTGAAGGTGTGGGGCGAAGCGATACAACGCACTTGGACGAAACCACCGCTTATAACAGAAAATATTTTGCAGTCAAAGAGAAGAAGAATAGTAAAGCAGGTGTGGGTGGGTAGTGAAGCTGTCGCAAGATTGACGGTCTGAATATCAAGGCGAGTGGATAGCCAGTAAAGGACACAATTATCAGAAGCCTCGGCTTCGGCATCTTGTGGCATAGATGGCAGTCCTCTCGCGTTCAGACCTTGGCATACTGTCTTTCTTGGCTAATAGCGACTTTGTCGCCATCAGCCGGGAATATCTGTATGCCAACCATCTTGGTGACGTTTCGCAAATGGTGAGGGACGAAGTGGTTAGAATAAAGGAAGACGGCGTTGCCGTTATGGTTAATAAATGCACATGGTTGTTATTAGAGAAGATTATCACACGCTATAACAGCAGATTGATGTCCCTGAGCAAAACAAAAGCGACCCGAAGGTCGCCTTGTTATGGAGAGGAAAGGCTATTTCTTGCCTTTCTTGGTTGCTGGCTTGGCCGGCTCTTCCGCAGGAGTCTCCTCCTTGTCGGGACACTCGTAGAACTTGGTTGCAACCATGATGATTCTGGAGTGCTTCACGCCATCCTTGTCTGTCCACTCCTCTGGCTTGAAGAAACCCTCGACGGTGAGCAACGTGCCCTTGGTGAGCTTGTCGAATGATTCGGTGTGCTCGTTCTTGCGCCATGCCTCCATATTCATGAAAGCCGATACGCGGTTGGTTTCCTCGCCGTTCTTCTCCTGACGGCCTACTGCCAATGAGAAGCGTGCTACGCTGGCGTTTGCGAACTGACGGATTTCTGCATCCTTACCTACGAAACCTGAAACTGTGAAGTTGTTCTCGATCTTTTTCATTTTGAATTGAATTTAAAAGTGAAACTTAATTTTTACATGCATTCAAAAGCAGGGATGTGGCACCATGTGGGAAGCACCATGAAAATCGTTCGCAATACTCTTTTTGTCGTTGGCGGTAAGGGAGAAAAAGGAAGATTACGCACTATTTTATTGGTCACAGCGATAGCGGCCACACAAGAAGGAGGAAGTCCTTCGCAGCATCACGCTACCTTTGCATGGTAAAAATAAGTGGCTTTCAAATAGCTCAATTCAGAAAAAGACGGGGCCAAACAATGGAACAAAGGTTGTAAGCAAGGAGGCAATCCGTATGCAACAGACAGGGGCACTGCTATGGCTGTATGCCTGGAGAAACGAAGCGGGAAATCCGACCTTACAGCTGTATCATCAGAAGAGTGAGGAGCATGAACACTGATGCACGATGAACGACAAGCCTAAGGGTCAGCTTAGCAATAGAGGCATCAAGCCAAAAGAGGACAGACATCAGAGGATTGGCGATAGCACTGTCATCATGCTAAGACCAAGTTCTGTGTCCGACAAGGAAGAGTCGCAAAAGACAGACGAGTAAAACCAAAAGGCGAAATGACCATTCCTATAACAAGGTACAGAGACGCTTAAAACGGCGAAGGGACTTTGGCGACGTATCGCTATACAGGTGTCGAAGCATCGCTTCTATAACAGGACTGGAGCAAGTGAGCAAACCGCACAACTTGCTCCCAAGGTATTTCAGTTACAACAGCCATAACCTCATTGGAGGATTGTCCTAAAAGAGTTTTTGCAGTCAAAGGAAGAAAGAGTCTGCAAGCCACATAGCCAACAGACTCTCTCCTGATTATTCACAGATGACAACATCATCCTTGTACTCCGTCACTTCCTTGCCGTTGATGAGCTGGACAATGACCTCACAACCCAAGTCCTCGACAATCGTTCCCTCTGTCTGACCTCTTCGGGGATAAAGCAAGGTGCAGAAACACCCTACAACGCCGTCCAACTGCTCCATGTCTATCGTTGCCATATCCGTTCCTCCTTGTTAGCCGAATGTGATTGGATTGATGCAGAAATTCGTGTCCTCTGCCTCATACTCGTATTCATTGATGAAGTCAATCATCTTCTGTTCGCTTCTTCCGTCCTGTGAGACACCAGTCTTCTCACACCACAACTTGATAGCATCACCAAAGGTGGAGTAAGCACCCTCACAATCCTCAAAGAGTTCTCCGTATGCAGTGACGTAGCACTCTTCGGGGAAGAAGTCGTTCTCATCGTGCGTATAGAAGATGTCGCAACCTGGCTCAACCTCTCGCCAACTGATTGAAAGTTCATCGCCAAGTGCCTTGTTCACCTCCTCAAAGAACAAGTCGCATGAAGACCAAGCACTTTCGGTGTCAAAGGACAAGAGGGCATAATCGTCTTCCACGTTCTCCTCATACTCTGCCCAATAGATGTGTCCTCTCACCGAGATGCCTTTCTTCTCGTAGTCAATGCCATAGTGTTCTGCCAAGAGATACAGATACACATTATTACTGTTCACCTCCAACTCTTGGAGTGTGTTCCAAAGGTCTGCCACGGCTTTGCGTGAGCCTGTCACCTTGTACTGAGTGTCGCAAATGTTAGCCATAAGATAAAATTTTTATTTTCTTCCCTTATGTAGAACCAACTACCATCGGGATTGATTAAAGAATTATGTTGCCCCAAAAGGTGTTATGGCTCATCAATGCAAGGTTTTGCCGTCAAATACTACCTCTGCCACAATCAGAGCGTGGAGATTTCACGGACAAACCACAGGCACCGACCTTGCAGGATGAACGCCATGACAGGTACCTTTGCAACACAATTCTTATCAAAGCCCGATGGGGTGGTACATGGCAGACTGCATGGTACAGCAGTGTGAAGTGACGTTATAGGTGGAGATAAGGCTATAAGAGGTTTTTGCAGTCAAAGGAGAAAAGAGTCCACAAAGTGCAGTATCTACAGGACAAAAACACTTTAGTTTACCTTGGTTAGCTCTTATATATATGCTAACCTAAAGTAAACTGTATATATGTCCGTCTAAAACCCGAAAACCGTACGGGTCAGCTTACGTCAGAAACAGAAGTATAGAACCATAGAAGTGGTTCAAGAAGTCTTTCTTCCTTTGACTGCAAAATATTATCTTTGCACGAATCATAATTGCCCTGTAGGATTTAATATAATTTAACACTCTTTGTTGAATGCAAGGAAGAACAGCTTCAATATGCTGAATATCAGTAGTATAACATTGTGTTAACCCTTAATCTGTAGAAAAGGATGTTATCATACAAAGTAATGTCCATTTGTACTTTTTCTATATGGTTTTATACTTACATTTGCATATCATTTGTATCTTGATAACAGTAACTAACTGATTATCAATATACTTTATATTTGAGGTAGTGAAGTAGTGTTGCAAGCTGGTCAGAAAGTGCCCGACGGAAACGGAAATTGGAAAGAAATCATAGGTAAAGCCGATTCTTACGATGACAATAACCGCCTGATAACTTCTATCAACGGACCAATGGAATCAAATGAAATCCGTATAAACAAAACAGGTTTCTTCTTCCGCAAATTCCTGGACGAAACCATCGGTGCTTCTACCAATTCAAAGATGAGTACCATGTGGTATCCTCGTTTCCGTATTTCAGAAGCATATATGATAGCTTGTGAGGCTGCTTATGAGCTTAATAAAACCGGAGAAGATGCTCCGTTGAACTACATCAATCCTGTTCGTACACGCGCCGGTATCAGCGAACTGGAATCAATCACATTTGAAGATATTGTTCACGAATACCGGGTGGAATTTGCATTGGAAGATCATCGTTACTGGGATCTGAAACGCTGGCGCCTGGCTCACGAAATCTGGGATGGTAATTCGGAAAATCCGGATGCGCAGCTCTACGAGCTATTCCCTTATCAGGTCAATGATCCGGGAAGCGCCAATGACAAGATGTGGGTATTCGACAAAAAGAAAGCCTACATGGTTCCTTACCCCCGCTATTTCCAGATGAAGAACTATTATAACTTCTTCGATAACAGCTGGCTCAACAAGAACCCGCTATTAGTGAAAAATCCGTATCAGTAAAACATAAAACTGTAAGACAATGAAAAAAATAGGAACTATATTTTCTTTGCTTTCACTTTCCCTGCTTGCCGTAAGTTGCGGTTTAGACAATTACGACGAACCCGAATCAGTTCTGGAAGGGAAAATCACGTATGAGGGAAAACAACTCGGTTTGAAAGGTACAAACGGAGGTATTCAACTACAACTGTATCAGGATGGTTATGCCAACCATGATCCTATCACCGTGTATGCCACACAGGACGGAACTTTCTCTGCAGTACTTTTCGATGGTCCGTACAAACTGGTAACTAAAGACAAAAACGGTCCCTGGGTGAATAAACGCGATACCATATATGTGGAAGTAAAAGGAAAAACACAGTGTGAAGTAAAAGTCACCCCTTATTTTACAATATCAGACGAAAATATCACATTGGATAACAACATCGTATCCGGCACGTGCAATATACAGCAAATAGTACAGGATGCAAAGATAAACCAGGCAATGCTGCTCGTCAGCAAAACAACTTTTGTTGACGAGAACACAAATATAGCCCGGCAAAATTTATCCAATATAAATCCCGGAGTAACAAATATTTCGCTGGATATTACGAGTAATCAGAATGTACAGTCGGCCAAAGCCCTATTCGCCCGCATCGGTATAAAAGCGAACGGAGCGGACCAAGCTGTCTATTCAGAAATTTTCAGACTGAAATAATTCACCTGAGAAATAATTTATAAGTATATTTGTCAAACAAATAAACTAACCCAAAAATAAAACAAAATTGTATGACAAACAAAAACATGTTATTAATGGGAACTGCATCCTTACTGTCTCTGCATGCAGCAGCCCAGAATGACCCAAAGCCCAACATTGTCTTAATTATGGTGGACGATATGGGATATTCCGACCTAGGGTGCTACGGAGGAGAAATTCCTACGCCCAATTTGGATAATCTGGCAAAGAAAGGAGTACGCTTTACCCATTTCTGCAACACAGGACGCTCCTGTCCTTCCCGTGCCAGTCTGCTGACCGGACTTTATCCCCAACAGGCAGGTATCGGAATGATGTCCGAAGATCCTCACTCTGCCGAAGATCATGGAGTGCACGGATATATGGGATATTTGAACCGTAATTCAGTCACTATAGCAGAAGTGCTGAAAGAAGCCGGTTATCATACCTATATGTCGGGGAAATGGCATGTCGGTATGCACGGACAAGAGAAATGGCCGTTGCAACGTGGCTTCGATCATTTTTATGGTATCTTGTCGGGAGCTTGCAGTTATCTGCAACCTCATGGAGATCGCAATCTGACTTTAGACAATCAACAGTTGCCTCCACCGGAACAACCTTATTACACTACTGACGCATTTACTGATTATGCGATTAAATTTGTCGATGAACGCCCCAAGGATGACAATCCGTTCTTCCTTTACCTGGCATACAACGCTCCCCATTGGCCGTTACATGCTAAACAGGAGGATATAGACAAGTTTGTAGGCAAATATCGGAAAGGTTGGCAGAAAGTACGTGAAGCCCGTTTGAAACGTATGATTAAAATGGGATTGGTGGACAAAAACTGGGACCTTGCTCAATGGGAGGGTCGCCAATGGTCCGAACTGACCGAGGATGAACAAATAGAACTGGATAGAAGAATGTCAGTATATGCGGCACAAGTTCATTGCATGGATTATAATGTGGGACGGTTAATAAAGTACCTGGAAGAAAAAGGGGAGCTGAATAACACCTTACTTATTTTCTTGTCGGATAATGGTGCATGTGCCGAGCCTCATCGTGAGAAAGGTTTCGGAACCATCGATATGATTAACAATCCAAATGAATGGGTCAACCCGTCTTATGGTCTGCCATGGGCACAGGTGAGCAATACACCGTACCGTAAGTATAAAGTAAGAGCGTATGAAGGCGGAACTTCCACTCCATTGATTATTTCCTGGCCCGACAAGTATGCAAAATACAATGGCGAGATAAGACACAACAGAGCTTTCCTGCCCGACATCATGGCAACCTTCATCGATGCAGCGGAAACAACCTATCCGAAGACCTATCACGGAGGAAATGAGATCATTCCTTTGGAAGGCGCAAGCATGCTACCGATACTAACCAATACGGACACCGAATTGCACGAATATATTTTTGGTGAACACTTTGACAACTGTGTAGTATGGTGGAAAAACTGGAAAGCCGTTAAAGACCAGAATTCTAAAGTATGGGAACTTTTCAACTTGGAGAAAGACCGTACAGAACGTGTTGATTTGTCCAGGGAAAATCCCAAAATTCTAAAACAAATGGTAAATGAATGGAACAAATGGGCAAATACACATTATGTATATCCCAAAGGAAAATAGCCACAGAAAGGTAACATAAAGACATGCAAAATATCTAAAAAACGTATCTAAAAGCACTTGCCCCTGTTACAAAAAGAGTTGTAGCAGGGGCAAGTTTCATTATAGGAACTCTCCGTCCCTCATATTCTTATTCATCAGGGAATCATCCCTTCTCTCACAATATCTACCAGAATCGGCTTCAATCCGCTAACGAAACATTCCACTGCAATCACCATCAAAATCAATCCCATAAGACGCATCATCACATTATTACCCGTTTCACCCAAGACTTTTACCAATCTCGTGGAAGCACGAAGAATAAAGAAAGTCAGCAGATAAATCAGGGCAATAGTACCGATCAGTATCCCCTTCATTTCATAAGAATGAGCATCCTGCATCAAAACGATTGCATTGGCAATCGCTCCGGGACCGCATAACATAGGAATACCGAGAGGCGTAATAGAGATATCATCCGCATACGTTTTGATTTCTTCGTCCTTCAACTTCATCGGTGTATAGCGGGCTTGAAGCATGTCAAAACCTATCTTGAAGATAATCACCCCACCGGCAATACGGAAACCATTGGTAGAGATACCGAAGAATTTGAAAAGAAACTGGCCGGCAAAGACAAATACCATCAATGTAATAAACGACACAATAGTAGCACGACGTACGATAGACTGACGTTCTTTATCCGTCATACCATGAGTCATGGTAAGAAAGACAGGCATCGTTCCCAATGGATTGGTCAATGTGAAGAATGAAGTGAAACAAAGCAAGGCGAAAGGCAGAAGCGTACTATCCATGATTATATCGTATTTTATGCAAAACTAAAACGCAACAAAAATACGACTTAATCCAGAAAACCTATAATAAATCCATTAATTCTTTCAAGGAATGGATGTGATAAGTAGGGAGGAAAGGGAAAGCAGTCCGTTCTGTCACATTGTAGAAAGCCTGATGCATGCCTACTCCGTGTGCTCCGGTTATATCCGCTTCCCAACTGTCACCAATCATCAGGGATTCGCGCAACTCGGATTGAGTGGCAGACAAAGCAAAATTGAATATCTCCGGCCAAGGCTTCAACACTCCGAGATCTTCCGAGAGAATCACCTTTCTGAAATACCCGTCCACTCCTGCCGAACGCATCTTGCGTGATTGCAATTCACGAAACCCATTGGAAAGGATATAAAGGTTATATTTGGGAGCAAGATATTCCAATACCTCCTTTGCATGAGGCATCAAAGTACTTTTGGTAGGGATAATAGCGAAAAAATCTTTCGAAAACTGTTCGGCGAGCATTTCATCTTTCACTCCCACAGCCTGTAAAGGATAAAAGAAACGCTGGCTGTTCAATTCATCCTTCGTTATCTTTCCTTCACCGTACTCAATCCAGAGTTCTGTATTTCTTTGTTGATAAAGAGTATAATAATGATTGAATGAGTCAAAATAGCGATCAAACGAATATTTCTGATATACTTCCTCAAAAGTGTCACGGGCATTTTGAGAAAAAGCCCAAATGGTATCATCAAGATCAAAAAAAAGATTTTTATATTTCATCAGTAGTTATGCGTATAATAAGAAACAAAAAAGCCAATGTGCTAATTTCTTGAATCCAGGAATCAGCACATTGGCAATTCAAAAGGGATATCTACCTTATTTTACCTGGATAACCAAGTATCTGGATACACTCCAGAATTCAGTAGGATTAGTAATCTTCAATGTCAACTGACCTTTGTCATCTTTTACCAATTCATAAGAACCGGTCGGATGAGTAGTCAGTAACTCAGCACGTTTAGAGTACAACTTGATTTCTTTGGTCGTACGAATATCGATCTGAGTGAAATAATCCTTGTTGAAATCAGCGCTCTTCAATACGTCTCCGCTCTGAAGAATCTTTTGAGCTTTCAATTCAGATTTAGTACCGAATACAAACCAGGCAGCATTCAAGCTCTTTTCCTGTTCGGCAACGGTTTTAGCTTTCGCTTCGTTTTCTGCAGCCAGAGTTTCTTTTGCTACAGACAGATCGCTGACAGCAGCATCCAATTCCTGAATACGGATATTCTTGGAAGCCAGTTCAGTTTGCAGTTCCTCAATACGCTGTTGTTTAGCATTCAATTCAGCAGTCAAAGCGGCAACAGCTTTTTTCATCTGTGCAGAATTGTAATTGCTGTTCTTCAACTGTGCCTGTAACTTTGCAATCTGCGCTTTGTTTTCTTCCATTTGCTTGGAGATGAATTCGATGTCAGAAGCAATCTGTTGCTTGGCACTGGCAGAGTTCTCAGTGATGGTTCCACGCTGCAAGTCAACACGGCTTTCGGCAGCATTGATCTTACGGAAACCTTCCTGAACTTCATTGAAAGTACCCATCATATCATCCAGTTCAGCATTACGCTGGTTCAGTTCCATCAAAAGAGAATCATTTTCAGCTTTCAGGTCTTTACTTCCACCTTTAAAGCCATCACACGAAGCCAACATGGCTACGCATACAAATAAAACAGCTAACTTTTTCATACGTTTACGTTTTACGTTTTTTAATGAAGTTATTTAATCATCTATTCCTGCTAATACAATCACAATCTCGCCCCGGGGTTCGGTAGCGGTAAAGTGTTCTATCAATTCAGCCAAACT
Organism: Bacteroides sp. L008; assembly: GCF_040812255.1. Classification (NCBI taxonomy): domain Bacteria; kingdom Pseudomonadati; phylum Bacteroidota; class Bacteroidia; order Bacteroidales; family Bacteroidaceae; genus Bacteroides; species Bacteroides sp. L008. The sequence continues at coordinate 3,182,342 of NZ_JBFNXO010000001.1, forward strand.
GCCCCGAACTGTTTCTTCGTGGAGTTTGGATATTTCACGCGACACGGTTGCCTGACGTTCAGCGCCGAAATATTCGGCAAACTGTGTTAACGTCTTCAACAGACGGTGGGGTGATTCATAAAACACCATCGTGCGGTGTTCTTCCGCCAATGTCTTCAGTCGTGTCTGTCGTCCTTTCTTCTGGGGGAGAAATCCCTCGAAGCAGAACTTCTCGTTCGGCAATCCCGATGCAACGAGTGCCGGAACAAAAGCGGTTGCTCCCGGCAAGCACTGCACTTCAATACCGTTGCGCACACATTCACGAACAACCAGAAATCCGGGATCGGAAATTCCAGGCGTTCCGGCATCCGAAATTAGTGCCACCGTTTCACCTGCCTTTATTCTATTAACAACACTTTCCACCGTTTTATGTTCATTAAATTTGTGGTGGGATTGCATTGCATTCTTTATTTCAAAGTGTTTCAGCAAGATACCGGAAGTACGTGTATCCTCCGCCAAAATCAGATCGACCTCTTTCAGGACTTTGATAGCCCGAAAAGTCATGTCCTCCAGATTCCCTACCGGCGTAGGTACCACATATAGCTTTCCCATCTTGTTTTTGTTTTATGCTGATTGATTAAAATATTTCTTTAGTAGCTCCAGAAAGTCGTTCACCGCTTCTTTTTCTTCATTCAATTCGACTTTCGAGGACAGAAACGCGATTGCAGTCTTGTAGGAACTCATTACTGATATCTGTTCGATAACCCGATTCATCAAGTCAGTGTTGCCTCCGAACAGTTCACGAGAAAAACGGAAAGAATCATTCAAACTGATAGAATGTCGCAAGCCGGCAGATAGTTTGAGACTTTCTCCCAACACAGCCGATTTAGGCTCTTCCTCTTTCACAACAGTTTCAACGACAGGTTCCTCCACTATTGCAGGCTCCTCTTCTGCTATTACTAAAGGGGTCTCTTCCGCAACAATAGTCTCTCCCTCCTCGTCTTCTTTCACGTCAACCGATTCGAGAGATTGTATAATAACGGAGGAATCTTCTTCAGACCCGGCAACTTCATCCTTCTCTTCCGCTGTCTCTTCCACAGCTGACGGAGAAATTACCTGAACAGCATCCACCTCCTGTTGCAGTTCGTCCAAACGTCCCTGCATCCGTGTAATGCTCCGCTTCAACAGTTCAGACAAAGTCGGAGTCGGCTCCTTGGTAAATAAATCCATGAGATACTTCAACTCATGAACATCCAACTCAATATCTGTTAATAGCTTCTGTTTCATGTCAGTCCATTGTTTATACGGTGCGAATGTAGGAATAATTTATGCAATAACTTAAAATAATGGATAATTTAACAGTTCTTGCACATTGAATTGCTTACCTTTGTCCACATATTTATTTAATCAAGAAAACACAAAATCTCATGGTATTATTTTCAGAAGACCACATACAGGAAACTAGAAGAAGAGGCCGGATCGAAGTAATCTGCGGTTCTATGTTCTCCGGAAAGACAGAGGAATTGATTCGCAGAATGAAGAGAGCGAAATTCGCGAAACAACGTGTCGAGATATTCAAACCAGCTATCGACACCCGTTATTCAGAAGAAGACGTAGTCTCTCACGACAGCCATTCTATCGCCTCCACTCCCATCGATTCGTCAGCCAGTATTTTACTGTTTACTTCCGAGATAGATGTAGTTGGCATTGATGAAGCGCAGTTCTTCGACAGTGGTTTGATTGATGTATGCAACCAGCTCGCCAACAATGGAATCCGTGTTATCATTGCAGGGTTGGATATGGACTTCAAAGGAAATCCGTTCGGTCCAATGCCACAATTGTGCGCCATTGCCGATGAAGTCTCCAAAGTTCATGCGATCTGTGTGAAATGTGGTCAGCTGGCTTCTTTCTCACATCGTACAGTCAAAAATGAGAAACAGGTTCTTTTAGGCGAAACAGCCGAATATGAGCCTCTGTGCAGGGAATGTTATCTCCGTGCGCGAGGGGAAGATGAACAGAAAATATAAACTCTATAAAAAAACAGATTATGGAAAGGAAAAAGATAACATTCGACAGTTTTATACGCGGTTCCATCGGATGTGTGTTAGTTGTAGGCATATTAATGCTTGTGGAACGTCTTAGCGGAGTGTTATTACCTTTCTTTATTGCGTGGCTGATCGCTTATATGGTCTATCCGTTAGTCAAATTCTTCCAGTATAAACTACGATTAAAAAGTCGCATTATTTCCATCTTCTGTTCCTTATTCCTCATTACAGTTATCGGAATCACTTTATTTTATCTGTTAGTGCCGCCGATGATTTCGGAAATAGGCAGAATGAACGACTTGCTGGTGACTTACCTCACCAATGGAGCCGGCAACAATGTGCCTAAGAATCTTTCTGAATTTATCCACGAGAACATCGATCTTCAGGCACTGAACCGTGTATTAAGTGAAGAGAATATTCTGGCGGCAATCAAAGATACCGTCCCCAGAGTGTGGACTTTGCTTGCAGAATCTCTCAACATTCTATTCAGCATCCTTGCCTCCTTCATTATATTATTATATGTAATCTTTATATTATTGGATTACGAAGCGATAGCTGAAGGATGGTTGCATCTGCTACCCAATAAATACCGTACGTTTGCCTCCAACCTGGTTCACGACGTACAGGATGGTATGAACAGATATTTCCGTGGACAGGCTTTGGTTGCTTTCTGCGTAGGTATTCTTTTCAGCATTGGTTTCCTGATTATCGATTTCCCCATGGCTATCGCTTTGGGACTTTTCATCGGAGCATTGAATATGGTTCCCTACTTGCAAATCATCGGTTTCCTTCCCACTATTTTATTGGCGATCCTCAAAGCTGCCGACACCGGACAGAACTTCTGGATTATCATTGCATGTGCATTAGCCGTCTTTGCAATCGTGCAAATCATACAGGACACCTTCCTTGTCCCCAAAATCATGGGAAAGATTACCGGACTGAATCCTGCCATCATCCTTTTATCTCTTTCTATCTGGGGTTCATTAATGGGAATGCTCGGCATGATTATCGCCTTGCCACTAACAACTTTGATGCTCTCCTACTACCAACGCTTTATTATCAACAAAGAAAAGATAAAATATGATGAAGTAGAAACTACTGATAATCAAGAAACAAGCCATAACAAGGAAAAATAATTGAAACTTTTTTCTACGGAATGCTTGCAAATTAAATAAAAGTAACTACCTTTGCACCCGCAATCAGGAAATAACTGATTCGCAAATAAGGATTGATTCGCTAGCTCAGCAGGTAGAGCACAACACTTTTAATGTTGGGGTCCTGGGTTCGAGCCCCAGGCGGATCACTGAAAACAAAAGAAAAATCAAGCAAATCCCTGATAATCAAGCATTATCGGGGATTTCTTTTTTCTAGCAGGTAGCAGAAAATAGCCGTTTCAAGCATATTATCGGTGGATAAATCGTGGGACTAAAATGTAATTAGAAAAAGTCCCACGAATTTGCATCTTTCTCACTGATTCCTAGTATTTTGCATGGTCATACTTTGGAAGAGAATACATAGATTTGTAACTCTAAAAACGATGTAAAAATGGCTCGTAAATCATTTTCTGTTTTGTTCTTCATCAAGAAAGGCAAACTATTAAAGAACGGAGAAGCACCTGTGTGCATGAGAATCACCGTAAACGGCTGTATGGTAGATATTTCTATCAAAAGAAGTTGTCCCGTAAACCTATGGAATCAAGCAAAAGAGAATTCAAAAGGAAAAGACCGTATGTCGGTGGAACTGAACCACTATTTAGAAATCACACGCTCGCACGTACACCAAATTTATAGAGAACTGGAAACTTCCGGCAAAGTTATTACTGTTGATCTTGTGAGAAAGTTGTTTTATGGTGTGGACGAAGATAACAAAACACTATTGCAGGTATTCAGGGAGCATAACGAACAAAGCCGTAAGCTAATTGGTAAGGACTTTGTTAGCAAGACCGTTCAACGGTATGAAACCACTACCCGATATTTGGAGGAATTCATTAAAAAAGAATATCAACTATCGGATATTGCCTTGAATAACTTAGAAGCGAATTTCATTTCTAAATTTGATGCTTTCTTGAAGATAGAAAAGGGCTGTGCGCAGAACTCCTCTATCACCCGATTAAAGAACTTGAAGAAAATTATCCGCATTGCTTTGGAAAACGACTGGATAAAGAAAGATCCGTTCGCTTACTATCGCTTTAAGTTGGAAGAAACTGATCCTGAATTCCTGACGATGGACGAGATTAAAATCATTCTCGCTAAAGAGTTCACAATTAAACGAGTAGAACAGGTACGTGACGTTTTTGTCTTTTGCATTTTTACTGGTTTGGCGTTCAGCGATGTGAAAGATTTATCACCCGAACACTTGGTAAAAGACAACAAAGGGGAACTTTGGATAAGGAAGAACCGCCAAAAGACCAAAATCATGTGTAACATTCCTGTGTTACCTGTGGCAGCTTCCATACTTGATAAATATAAGGATGTGGCAGAGTGTACCGGAAAACTTTTACCTGTATTGTGTAATCAACGCATGAACAGTTATTTGAAGGAGATTGCCGATGTGTGCGGAATTCATAAAAATCTTAGCACACATACCGCCAGACATAGCTACGCCACAAGCATTTGCCTTGCAAATGGCGTGAGTATGGAGAATGTTGCTAAAATGTTAGGTCATGCAGATACAAGCGTAACAAAACACTATGCAAGGGTATTGGATCAGAATATTTTCAAGGATATGCAAAAAGTAAATAGCTGTTTATCAGAATTAACTATATAATAAAGGTAATAGCCAATATAGAAAAAGGATTGGGAAGAATGAATTTCATTTTCTCAATCCTTTTCTTTTATAGTAAGTTTTCCAGAACTCAATATGAAGCATTGACAAAGGTAAGTTCGGTATTTAGCCTGTTCAAGTCCGAGCCTTCGGTTTGAATAAAAATCTTCATCTCCATTTCATTCCGAGCGTATTTTTATCCAAAGACTTGCACAGACTAAATACTTCACTGGAAAAGTCAATGATTCAAATTAAATTCCGAAAAACAATGTTTTAGGCTTGGCAGGTTACTCTTTCCAACTTTCAAAGTAGTGCTTTTGGAGCAGTTTATCAATATCACTTTGGCGATAGATGATTTTTCCTTTTATCTGAATAAAGGGGATTAGCCCTGTATCTCGCCACTCTTGTAAGGTTCGCAAACTGACATTCAGTTTCTTGGAAACTTCATTGTTAGAAAGAAAGCGTTCCCCGTTCAGGTGGGGCTTGTAGTGTTTGACGATAGATTCAATGCCGTTCAGCATCGAATCAAGCGAAGAAATAAATTCTTTGACCTGCGGTGTATCTTTATTAATTAATTCCATGATTGAAAGATTGTTTTATTGAAATATTGATTTCAAGATGGCTAGATAGCTGGTTAGTTGCGCAGATAGTCACCCAGCGATGAAATGTTAAGTACATCTTTTGCCGGATCATAATCTACATAGAGCCGTTTGGATGTAATGGTAATAAAATACTGGCTACCATCTTGCTGTATCTCATAAGTAGCGGGTGAAGCCTGTTTGGTAGTTTCCGATACATATATAATAGAAAGAAGATACTCTTTATCGTTCCGATAGATAATAACCGTAGGATTCAGATTAACGCTTTCCCATGTGCCGACAATGGAAAACAGGTTGAAGGACGGGTAATCTTCTTTAGTTCTTTTCATAAGGCATAATTTGTTTGGGTGATTGATTTTGTGTTTCACTGTCCGCAATAATTCTTTCAATATCGGAAGACTTATAATAAATCTTGCTCCCAATTTGAGAATAAGCCAGCCGTCCACTGCTTCGGTAATATTGCAACGTTCGCTTGCTAAAGCCCAACAACAGGCATACTTCCTGACTATCTAGCCAGTTTTCTACTTTCTGGACATGAGTGCTGCACAAGCTTTCTATTCGTTTGGCAAACTCGGTGAACCGTTCGCAGACATATGAAAAGGTTCTCTTTTCAATGGTTACTACTTCCATGCTTTTAATTTTAAATAGTTTATAAAACGTGTTGATTAAAATTCACCAGCAAATGAAAGAAGAATCAAGAGCCGTTTTCAAAACTGTCCGGAAGTGGTATGAAGTGGTTAGCATTGTCTATCTATTTACTCACTAATCCATCTGAAGTGGATGAAAAAACAACTATGCAAAGTAAATTCTAGTAAACAAGAAATGTGAATTTAATCTACTGAATAATAGACTTTTGAAAAAGAAGAGTATAATAATGGGTAACGATATAGCAACGAGCGCAATTCTTTAATCAGCCTTATTTCTCTACTATTTGAAACTCATAATACAAAGATTGACAAACCTCTAAAATGATCAAAATAGTAGCTAATATTTAAGGAGATACGAATTGAATATATTGATATTTGCTATCAACCTATGCCCCCTTGAATCTGTAACATTTCAACTAACTTACGAGTATGAATTAAATTTCTTGTAAAAAGACTTCCTTTTTGTTGAAAATCCCTATCTTCGTTATCAATATTCCCAATTAGCCAATTGTATAAATGTACAGAGAATATAAACCAAACATATTACTTGCGCCATATATTGAAACTTATTGGGCTACGGACGAGAGTTTATCGGGTAGACAGACTTTACGTATCCTACCTGATGGGGGCATAAATGTGCTGTTTAATTTGGCAGAGAATGAAGTAGACATCATAAAGCCTTTCATTCCCTATATCATTGGTACAAAGACAACATTTTCCAATGTGGTGCATGAGAGGGCAGACCGGATGATAGGTGTGCGCTTTCGTCCATGTGCCATCTCCGCTTACACAAAAGTACCTGTATATGAATTTAATAATTGCCGAGTAGACACAAGTCTGTTCTTGTCGCTTTTTGCAGATTTTAATTCGGAACGGTTGGCTGAAAAAGAAGATGAAATAGAACGACTGAATTATATAGAAGAATATCTGCTGGGAAAACTGAATTGTCTGAACAATATTGATAAACAATTCATCTATGTGGCAGAATACATACGAATGACAAATGGTATGGTTCCCGTTAATGAACTGTTGGATAAGGTCTGTTTGAGCCAACGCCAATTTGAAAGACAGTTTAAGAATCTGACGGGAATGACGCCGAAGATGTTCAGTAGCATCACTCGATTTTCTTTATCCGAGAAATACTTGAGGCTTCATCCTAATGAAAGTCTGTTTTCGGTCGCCTTGGACTGCGGATATTATGACCACAGTCATTTGATACGTGAGTTCAAACGCTTCGGAGGTGCATCGCCGCAAGCGTTAATGTCGAATTTATACACAATTTCTCCATTATTCCCATATTACCTTTGCACCCCAAAAAAGGTGTAAAGGTTATGATGAAAAATAATTCAGCTACAATCAATGTTTTACGAGATGGAAACATGATGAAGTCCCTTGTTAAAATGGGGTTGCCAATGGTCATTTCCATGTTAATCATGGCAGTTTACAATATTGCAGATACATTCTGGGTATCTCATTTAGGTACGATTCCTATCGCAGCTGTTTCCATTGTTTTCCCTTTTGCGTTAATATTTACGGGGGTCGGACTGACTTTCGGTGTAGGCGGTGGAGTATCTGTCTCCCGACTGTTGGGAAAAAAGAAGCTGAATGAAGCAAGCGTTGTGGCTTCCGTTTCCGTGTTGACAGCGTTTATGTCAGGCATTTTCATCATGACATTCTGCAACTTGTTCATACACCGAATCCTCTGTTATATGGGTGCGGACGATGCAAGTATTAACATTGCGATTGGATATGGACGTCTATTCACCGTCTGCTGCGCAATAGGAGTTTTCAATGTGGCATCAGCGAATATTTTCGTGTCGCAAGGGGCTTCCAAAGTCTCTGCTACGGCAATGATTACGGGCGCTGTCGTCAATATGGGACTTGTGCCCTTATTTATCTATATCTTTGGTTTAGGAGTGAATGGATCGGCGTATGCAAACATTGCTTCCCAACTAATAACAGCCCTCATATATTGTTGGCATTATAGCCGGAAAACTATCATCAAGGTATCTCCACGGTTGTTTAAGCCAACTTTAGCCATTTATGCCGAAGTCTTAAAAATCGGGATAGCAATGCTCTTCCTGCAAGTTTTTCAGGCTATGTCTATTAGTTTGATGCAGAAAGCAAGTGCCAAGTATGGCAATGAAGCTGTTGCCGCCATAGGCATCGTTCTAAAAATAGTCACACTTGGGTCAAATATAGTTTACGGATTCGTCAAAGGATTTCAGCCCATTGCCGGATATAATTATAGTGCGGGAAACTATCCAAGACTAAAGCAAGCTATACGGTGGTCGCTCGTACTTACCACTTCCTATTGCATCCTATGGACTGTTGTTATCTTCTCATTTTCAACTTCTATTATCGGATGGTTTGGGGAAGATGTGAACATGCAGAAAACAGCAGTAGAAGCATTGAATATCAATACAATAATGTTCTTTACACTAGGTTTTCAATTCGTCTATGCTGCGTTCTACATGTCCGCCGGCATGGGTCTGCATAGCCTCCTGCTCAATGTCAGTAGGCAAGGAATTATATTTATTCCTATTATATTGATACTGCCTACTTATTGGGGGCTGCGTGGCGTGCTGTATACGCCAATGGTGGCAGACTTACTATCGACGATATTAACCTTATTCTATGCCTTCAAGGCTAAATCAGTTCTTTACAATAAGGAAAATCCTATAAACATTAGAATGAGGTAAGTATGAAACAATTATTAGAACAGAGATTTTTCCGTCTATTGTCGGAATACTCGCAACGTAAAGTTTCTGTATCTGAATTTGCAGAAGCTATTGAGGAATTGGCTATACATTTAGCCAATTTTAGTATAAACGAACAGGATTATGCAGTATTATTGCGCTATTTTTCCTTTGGAGTAAATAGGCTCAAATCGTATCGAGTACAATTTGAGCAGGGAAAAAAATGCTTTTCTATTACTTCTTGATGAAGCAATAGAGCTGATAAATAATGAAATATGCATTGTAAAATGGCGAATCAAATATCCGGTTCAGTTCCAAAATCGGGAAAATATTTTTTTACGCTCACCTCTATATCTTACTGATGAAACATATCTTGTAGAAATCATGGAACTTGTTAGCGGAATATTCCTATCTGAAAGAGTTGTAACCCACAATGGAACAAAATCACCACTTACGGAAATTGGACGAGCTTTTGAATACCTGTTCAATATCAAGTTGGGGGACATCCACAAAAAACACGAGAATGTAATTTGCCGGAAAGCCAATAAACGCACGGAGTTTTTGGATTTACTTCGTAAAGCCATTTTCGAAGAAAGCAAAAAGAAAGGCTATCTATAAATCAGATACTTATCAATAATTGTTAGGGGTGTAGTATATCTACTCCCCTAACTTATTTGCATCTATTTGCCGAACTTTGCTTCATCAATCGATTGAAAACAATAATGTTGAACTAAAAATGGAGCAAAATGTATATAGACAATGAAAACTTCGAGAAGTGGATGGAGCAGCTTTCCAAGAAACTGATCGAAATAGGTAAAGACCTAAAGTCACTTATCAATACGGACAATGTTCTCGATGATAATGAGAAGCTGTTAGATAACCAAGATTTGGCTTTTCTCCTGAAAGTATCGTTCCGAACTCTCCAACGTTACAGAGTGAGCGGACAACTACCCTACTTTACCATCGGAAAGAAAACCTACTATCGAGCGAACGATATTCGGGCTTTTGTTCGTGAACGTGCCGACTCTCAAACTTACAAGCAGTTTGAAAAAGCTAATCAATTAGAGAATAAATCTTGAAAGCAAAATGTAGCAGAGAAAAGAAGTCTATATTTAGGCTATTCCTCTATACTACCACCCCTATTTAGCAGAAACAGCTACGCCTTCCGGCTTCGCTCATTTCGCTAAATTGAGCAAGAGGGAACTGGACAAGTCCTGTTCTTCCCTCTTGCCCTGCGGGGCAAAGCCTTCGGCTTTAGCGTGTTACAAGAACACGCTGTAATGACACCTGTAATAAGTATTTTATTTATAATACTTATTATCAGTAATTTATCTATTCATATTTCTATAAAAAAGTAATTACCATGTCAAACAGTGGTCGGAAAACGATATTCACTACCATTTCCATAGACAAGGAAACGGCAGCTTTGGTAGAGAAGATATGCAAACGCTATTCACTGAAAAAGAGCGAAGTTGTAAAGTTGGCGTTCGGGTATATAGATAAGGCACATATCAACCCATCCGAAGCACCGGAATCTGTAAAATCAGAACTGGCGAAAATAAATAAGAGACAGGATGATATTATACGTTTTATTCGTCACTATGAGGAAGATCAACTGAATCCCATGATACGGGTAACAAATTCTATCGCTTTGCGCTTCGATGCAATCAGCAAAACTTTAGAAGCTCTTATTCTCTCCCAACTGGAAGCCAATCAGGAGAGACAAACAGCCGTGCTGAAAAAGTTAAGCGAACAGTTCGGCAATCATGCCGATGTGATAAACAACCAATCCAAACAGATTAACACACTTTACCAAATACACCAACGGGATTATAAAAAGTTGCTTCACCTGATACAACTCTATTCGGAACTTTCTGCTTGTGGTGTGATGGATAGCAAAAGGAAAGAGAACCTGAAAGCAGAAATCAACAATCTGATAAATACATAGGATTATGCACATAGATTTTGCACCGCCATCAAACGGGACATATAATAATTCTGGAAGTAGCCGACAGCTAGCTAATTACCTCGAACATGAAGATTTAGAAAGGATGGAGAAAGGTATTTATACCGAAGGCTTTTTCAATCTGACAGAGGATAACATATATAAATCAAAGCTCATAAAAGATATAGATAGTAATATCGGGCAACTCCTGAAAACTGATGCAAAGTTTTATGCTATTCATGTCAGTCCATCGGAAAGTGAACTTCGGGCAATAGGAAACACCGAACAAAAGCAAGCCGAAGCCATGAAACGTTATATTCGTGAGGTGTTTATCCCTGAATATGCCAAAAACTTCAATAAAGGGCTATCCGAAGTAGATATAAAGTTTTATGGTAAGATTCATTTTGACCGCAACCGTTCCGATAATGAGTTGAATATGCACTGCCATTTGATTGTGAGCCGAAAAGACCAAACTAACAAAAAGAAACTATCACCACTCACCAATCATAAGAATACAAAGAACGGAATAATAAAAGGTGGCTTTGACCGTGTAAACTTGTTCCGACAAGTAGAACAAGGATTTGATAAACTGTTCAATTACAATCGCCAACAAACAGAATCATTTGGTTATCGTAATACGATGAAGAACGGCTCTATATCTGAGCAGTTCAAACTACAACAACTAGAGATTCAGTCCAACAAAAAAGAAACAAAAGTCAGCCAAAACAGTAATATAGATAAATTATTTTCTATCAATTTTGAAAATAAGGAAACTGGAAAACAAGATTTTGACATAAGCACCCATGTTAATACAAATCAAGAAAATAAAATTTATATCAACTCGTCTTTCTCTCCGACAAACAATCAAACATCTTTTCTATCTAATTCATTGAGAAAAGGTTCTTCACTGAATTCCGAAGAGCCAAGATTAATACCTAAAAAAAGAAAAACAAAAAAGCGTAAGTTGTAAGTCTTTTCCTTATTCAGCCACCAATAAATAGAGATAAAATATTAATTTTTAGACCATTGTCTTTTCCTTTTATTTATGCCTGTCAAATTTATCCGATATTGAACCATTTCCTCACTGGCATTAAAATATGAAGCTATTTCTTTATTACTCATATTGTTTTTGCTAGCCCATAAAAGACTAGGTTGAGGTAATTGTAAAGTTGCACCCAAGCATTTTGCTTCTTCTTCTTGGGTATCGTTATATTCATGCATTCCAAACGGAATTTGAAACTCATATTGTTTTTGTTCCCTTGTATGTTTACAGATTATATGAGCCAGTTCATGCATGACATCACTTTGTTTACGTGCTTCCGTATGAAATGGATTATAAATAATTATTCTATTTCCTGACTGAGCAACCAATGTTAATGCACTCCACTCACAAGACAAACTATCAGTAGCCTTTAGTTCAGGGAAAAATTCCAATGCGCTACATATATGCACATCCAAATACTTTGCTAACTCAAAAGCACACAATGCTCCACAAGGGTGGATGTGCAGGGCTTCTCTATATTTTATAGCAGAACGTTCAGCCTGTGCTTTAAAACCTCTTTTAAGAATACTATCTGTTGCCAAAACAAACTACTTTGAATTATATGCCATATCAATCATTTTGACAAGCATGTTTACTGTATCTTTACTAAGAACTTTCTCTGCTCTTAAATGAGCTATCACCATATCTTTTGTGGAAACTTCACCTAATTCCTCTCCACCTATTATAAATGTATCAGTTGACACCCCAATCCATTTGCATATTTTAACAAAAGTATCTACATCAGGAATTTTACCCTGCTCAATCCTTGATAAAGTAGCAAAACTAACTCCGCCGATTTCTTGGGCTATTGCCCTTAATCCCTTATTTCCTCTTTTGTCTTTCAACATAGTTGCAAGCAACTCGGTATTAAGCGTTGACTCCATAAATTATTTTTTTTAAATAAAACGCTGTTTCATTTGTGAAACAGAATAAAAAACTGTATCTTTGCAGCAACATTTTACTTCTTTGTTTAATTCATGCAACAAAGGTAGTGTTTTTTTGCAGAATAACAAATATAATGATGTTAAAGAGACAAGACTATTATTGTATTATTCTGATTATCAGCATTTTATTGTCTCTCGGGTCATACAAGCAGATACCTTAGTTCCAAATAATCTGCTAAAACAAAAAATATATTTATGGCTGTAAATAAACCGTATGGTGATAATGCTCGCAAAGGAGCAGTGAGAGAAAGAAGCCAAGTTCTTAATCCTAAAACAAACCTTTATGTTAAGCGTAATGCTAACACAGGACAATTTATGGATGTAAAAACTACTGGTGGAAAGTTCAAAGGAGTTAGAACCGAAAAATAAAAACATCTTTGTTCTTTCAAAATACCTTTAGGTATTTATTGGTTAATGAACAACGCCTGATAAAGAACTTAATAACATAGTCCTCTATATAGGCGTTGTTTCTAAAAGATAATAATATTAATACATAATTAAATATGGAACAATTCAGAAAAAAAACAGTTCATTTCGCATCTTCTGATGAAGGAGTAAAAGTTGCAGAATTGATAACATTAGTAGATAATAATCCTTTAGCAAAGGAAATTTTGAAATTACTTGATGTAAAATCAATACTCGGTGAAATAATCCAGATACCGGGTTCACGAGATCTTGTAAAAATTCAAAATGCAATAAATCAGAAGTACCATAAAGAGGATTTAGAAAGTGATTTAAATAGCATCTCATTATATTCAGGTGAAGACTTCACTATAAATTTTAATGCTTTAGAGCAAAATAAGTATTTCGTCAGTTTAGGTACAAAACAAATTAATACAGTTCCAATTTATTCTGCCACAAACGACTTCTTCTCCGAGTTATACCAAATGGAGAAATATGCTAGTAAGTTAATAAAAGATGGATACAAAGATATAGTAGAAGCAAACTTAAGAATGCTAAAAGGGATACAAACTCTTACAAAAAAGTTTAGGATACTACATGATCGTGAAGAAGATAACTTTTACTTAAGAGCAATTATATCATTGAGCAGCTACTTTAACTATGATAATAATATTGCTATTGTAATTTCTTTGCTAGCACTGCATGAAGAAATGAAGAAATATGATATAAAATATCGTTTGAAGGTTTGTGAATACAATGAATCATTTATCAGCATGTTTTTTGAAAGCTCGAAAGCAAAAGAATTACAAAATATTGGTTATGTCAGAAATTTGATTGAAGTTTCAAATGATGAAATCAAACGTGAAGCTTTAAAATTCAATGGAGTTTGCTATATCAGTTTCAAAGACTCAAACAATATTGATAATGAACTATTTATAATTAGACCGCAAGAAATAAAATCTAGAATCCTCTCTATTAAGCATAATGTATTACCTAAAACAGCAATAGAAGAATTATCTCACATCAGTGATGCAGGAAACATTCATACTAGTTTATTTGAGGATATTGCAACAATAACACAGATAAAATCACCTGAACAAATAAAATTCTTACTTAAGAGGAAAGTTGAATCTGCAAAAGGTGATTCTATTAAGAGATATAAAAAACAAATACTAGATACACTAAATGAATCAACCTCAAATATAATTCAGCTTCTCACTCTTTTTAAAAAGATAGAGCTTATTGCTAATGAAGATATTGATGCGATTGAATATATCAGATACATTGTTTATCAGGCTTTAATTGACAGGAAATAACATTAATCTCAATTCATGTTTATTACCGCTTATCTTCACAAAATTAGGTCCTAGAAAAATGTCTGAGACCTATATTTTGTGAAGATAATAATAATATCTATCTTTGCATTCAGTATTCTCCATGAGCAAACTACCGCAAAAGCAAGTAGCAAATTAGTGGGATAATTCATGGGATATGCTTGAAGCCAAAAATATAAAGTTTTAAATATCAGCGTGGTAACTCTTATTGGTGAGCCCCAGGCGGATCACGAAAATAAAAAAGCCTCTGATTTTCAGGGGCTTTTTTATTACCCTACAGCTTTCTCCGGCTCAGTTTGAAAAAGGAGGATCAAGGGGGATCAGTTGTAATTCGGGGCAGTAGAAATTTAGTGGGGATATCCATATATCTTTGCCATTCTAAACAGAAAAAAAATTCTGTCTGCCACTCCATGTAAGTTTGCCCTAAAGAGTTTGATCTTGGCGTTGAAAGACTCTGCTGCCGCGTTTGATGTCCTCTTGTTATAGAAGTTTAGAATATCATCATAGTGTTCGTAGAATATAGCCGCAATGACATTGAAAACTGGAATACGTATCGGAACACTAATTTAGTGTAACAAGACATGCTGCATGAACTGAAATGTTAAGTATTCACTCTTTTTTGATTTTCAGAACCTTAATCATATTATAGTTTCGAAATTATTAGTAACTTTGTTATTGATTTTAAATTTCACCGTCGTAAAGTTTACGATGGTAAACCTTACGACGGTGAAATCAAATATAAAAAGATAGGATATGAAATTCTACAATAGAGAAAAAGAGCTAGCATTATTGGAAAAGGTCCGCCGAGTGTCTTTTTCCGTACATTCACAAATGACGGTACTTACCGGTCGGCGGCGTATCGGTAAGACCAGTCTTATATTCAAAAGTTGTGAAGATACTCCTACGGTATATCTATTTGTCAGCCGAAGCAATGAAACAGATCTTTGTTTACGATTTACTTCCGAGATCCGACAGTCACTTAATATTTATGTACCAGAACTTACCAATTTTGCAGAAATGTTTCGTTTCTTAATGGATTTGGGAACACGGATGGAATACAATCTGGTTATTGACGAGTTTCAGGAATTCTATTACATAAATCAAGAGATTTACAGTTTGATACAGGATACTTGGGATCGGCTGAGGAAGCAGAGCCATGTCAATCTTATCGTGAGCGGTTCGGTTTATACACTTATGAATAAAATCTTCAGAGATTCCAAAGAACCGCTGTATGGTCGTGCTGACAGTATAATGAAATTGTCTTCTTTCACTACTTCCATATTAAAAGAAATCATGTCGGATCATAAAGCAGACTATACCAAAGATGATTTATTGGCACTCTATACCTTTACCGGTGGTGTTCCAAAGTATATTGAGCAGTTTATGGACAATGGATGTACGAGTATGGAAAACATGGTTGATTTCATGTTGCAACCCGATTCGTCCTTTCTGACCGAAGGACAGGCTTTGCTGATACAGGAGTTCGGAAAAAAATACGGCAATTACTTTTCAATCTTATCAGCAATCTCCAACGGTAAGAATACCTTGCCGGAAATGGAAACTGTTATGGGTGGAATGAGTCTGGGCGGACAATTAAAGAGATTGGAAGAAGACTATGATTTGATAAAGAAAAAACGGCCTATACTCTCAAAAGAGGGTTCCCAGACAGTCCGTTATGAAGTATCGGATATGTTTTTACGTTTCTGGTTCCGGTATTTTATCAAGTATCAAAATTATATAGAGATACAGAATTTTGAACGCTTGGCTGATATTATTAAAAAGGATTATCCAACTTTTTCCGGCTTAGCTTTGGAAATGTATTTCCGCCAACAGATGATGGAAAGCAAGGAATTTGCAGATATAGGTTCTTGGTGGCAAGGCAAGAATAATAAAGATCAGGATGAAATAGATATTGTCGGACTATATGCAGAAGAGAAAAAAGCTCTGGTAGCAGAGGTGAAAAGACAATCCAAAAATTTCAAACCGGATTTGTTCACACTAAAAGTAGAGGAATTACGGAAAAAAGTCTTGTTTAAGTATGAGATAGAAAGCAGGCTTTTTTCAATGGAAGATATGTAGATGTGAATTCTATTTAAAGCACCATGATTACTAAAATTAATATTGAAAGACTTGGATTGTTCTCAAATTATTATTGGAAACAAAATATTGGGACATTAGTGAATCAGAATTACAGTGTTGTGAACACTACACCATAATACAGTAAACTTAAAAATGTATCCAAACTCCGGGAACTAAAGAGAGTTTGGATACCTCAATATTTACAGTAAAAAATATTATTTATAAAGTTTCAATCAAATCTTAATTATGCTTACAACATAAATGTGATAACTACCCATATAAACAGACAGAAGTGTATCACATAATTATGACAACATCATCTCATATCTTTTCGACCACAATTCGCAGCAATTTTTCATTTTCCCCTCTTAAAAACTTAATTTCTTCTTTCAACCAATCTATTTCCTTGTTTTTTGAGGAAATCAATTCAGCTATCATTGCATCAGGAATATAATTACTACTGATAAAATTCAATATCTTGGAGATATTTATTTCTTCTCTTTTTTTAAAGTTTCAAATTGCTCCTTTTGTTTATCCAACAGCTTTTCGAAAATCTCAATTACCTGTTCAACAGGAAAACTATTAAAGGTCTGATTATTGCCTGTATTACTGACAGCACTTTTAACACCACAATTCTCGTAGAAGTTATTCGTATTATACAGAATCGTTTCTTCGTTAAAGTTCTTCAGGCCATCTACAGTAACGCCTAGTGCTGAAGCAATCTCGCCTAATCGTTCATCGTCAAACTTCTCTGTTTGTTCTATTTTTGAAACAGCCTGTTTCGTTATACCTAACAGATCACCGAGTTCCGCTTGAGTCATTCCCCGAAGCCGACGTACCCGTTCAATTTTTCTTCCCAGATGAATCGTATTTGTGTACTTTTCCGTTTCCATATTCCAGTCTGTTAATTATTTGCCCTGCTTTATGCACTCTCTTAGAATCTCTATTTTCTCC
The DNA here is from genome assembly GCF_040812255.1 of Bacteroides sp. L008. Classification (NCBI taxonomy): domain Bacteria; kingdom Pseudomonadati; phylum Bacteroidota; class Bacteroidia; order Bacteroidales; family Bacteroidaceae; genus Bacteroides; species Bacteroides sp. L008. Next base: position 3,199,774 of record NZ_JBFNXO010000001.1, read on the forward strand.
TGTTCACTTTTCAACAAGCGTTCATACAGTTCAACCACCTTTTCAATGGGATTAATCTGTTGCGTATGAGCTGCATAAACAGTAGCGGTTGCTCCCGGAGAAATCGTGGCATCTTTATAGTTATTAATATTACAAATGGCTTTTTCAACATCAAAATCCTTGATGACATCAGTAGATATTCCCAAGACTTCAGCTATTTTTGTTAGCAGTCCATCTTCTATTTCATCTTGTTTTTCTATCTTCGAAATCTCCTGTTGACTAATACCCAGATCAGAAGCTAACGCCTCCTGTTTCATACCTAGATACACACGGATTCTTTGTAGATTGCGACCGACATGCCTTTGATTCACCTTGTCCTTTACTTTAATATCCATATCATTATTGCTTTAGTAAATACATTGAGACAAAGATAATGAAAATAAAATTCGCAACTACATATCGCCCTTTGAAAAAGACAGCTTTCTATCTGTTTCTCTTTTGATATAACCTAATTAGATCTATTTTATCCCAGTCTTTATCATTCTTATCTACTTCTAAAACTTTACTACCGTAAAGTTTACAACGGGTAAAGGTTTAATCAACAACAATATTACCTTATAAAATCAAATATACAACAGGTAGTAAGAAACAACTCTGTCCTGATAAAAGTCAACTTTATTTTTTTCAGTTCCCAGTTCTATATGCATAATTTTGTCCTGTCAGTTTTTTACTGACAGGAATCGTGGCGCCACATTCAAAACAGTAACAGAATAATGTTTAATTAACATTGACATTCTGAACAATCATTATTTAACCAATAAAATCTAATAGCCTATGGGATAAGTAAAGTCGTTACAATCGAGACATAGCTTTAAATTGTCCGGAAATTTAGCTATCCAAAAACAAATTAGTAAACATACAATTAAACAAAAAACATGAAATCATTTTCTGATAAAACAAACATAGGGTGGAATAATTCCCTAAAGACTGTTTATAGAATGAATTTTTACCTATTATTTTTATTAATAGGTTCCTTATCGATACTTGGATCAACACGGGCTTATTGCCAACAGAGCAGAACGATCTCTGGTATAGTGAAAAACTCTCAAGGAGAGACGATTATCGGAGCGAATATCGTTGAAAAAGGTACCAGCAACGGGACGATTACGAATGTAGACGGACAATTCACACTGCACGTATCGCCTAATGCAATATTAAAGGTATCTTATATGGGATACACGGAACAGGAAGTCAATACACGCAACAAGAACAAGGTGGAAATCATACTGACGGAAGACGCCAGACTGATTGATGAAGTAGTGGTGGTAGGATACGGATCGGTCAAAAAACGGGATTTGACGGGTGCGGTAACCTCTGTCAAGAGCGCGGAAGTGCTGGCCGCTCCTACCAATAATGTAATGGAAGCCCTTCAAGGCAAGATACCCGGAATGGATATCACCAAAACTTCAGGGCAGATAGGGGGTGATGTCACTATCCTGCTGCGCGGATCGCGATCCATCTATGGCAGCAACGAACCGTTGTTTATTATCGATGGAATCCCCGGCAGCTATAGCCAGGTCAGCCCGTCGGACATTGAGAGTGTAGATGTATTGAAAGATGCCTCCTCCACCGCCATTTATGGTTCCGCAGGAGCAAACGGCGTTGTCATCATCACCACCAAAAGAGGAAAAGAGGGGAAAGCTACCGTAAACTTCGATGCTTATTACGGATTCAGCGGTTCACCCAACTACAGGCATGGGATGACGCGGGATGAATGGGTCACCTATCAACGGGAAGCCTATAAATATAAAAACGGTGACTATCCCACAGATATGTCCGCCCTACTGGGAAAACAGGATTTTATAGATGCATACAACAACGGCAAATGGATAGACTGGGTGGATGAAGTATCGGGCAATACAGCTACCACAGAGAAATACAGTCTTTCAGTCAGTAGCGGCACTGAAAAGACAAAATTATTTGCTTCGACTTCCTACAACCGGGAGGAAGGTTTACTTAGCAACGAGAATCTGAACAGATATTCGTTACGCCTCAATCTGGATCAGCAGATATTTTCATGGGCAAAGGTAGGCTTTACTTCCAATTTAGTCTACCGGGACTTGAACTCCGGCGTGAAAAACACATTCACCAAATCTCTCTCCACCATCCCGCTGGGTGATGCTTATACCGAAGAAGGGGAGATCAATCACGAATTCATCACGGGACAATATTCCCCGATGAGTGATTTCATAGAGAATCAGTATGTAGACAACACCCGTTCCACCTACCTGAACATGAGTGGCTATGTCGAACTAGCTCCCGTCAAAGACCTGACTTTTACCAGTCGTGTCAATGGAACTTTGAATCACTCACGCCGCGGGCAATACTGGGGAGAAAAGTGTAATGCCAACCGTCCGTCTTATGCAGGTTCACCGCATGCTTCCATCACCAACAACAATGCCTGGAATTACACTTGGGAAAATATTCTCGCTTACAACACAACCATCGCAAAAGACCATAATCTGGGAGGTTCACTGATTACTTCCTGGAATAAGAACCAGTCGGAAAGTAGCATGGCTGCCGCCAGCGGTCAGATGGTAGATCAATGGTCTTTCTGGCGACTGACATCGGGCACTTCCCAACATGTGGAATCCGACTTCGCACAGACACAGAAAATGTCTTTTGCCTTCCGTCTGAACTATTCGTACAAGGGCAAATACCTGTTTAATTTCTCGACCCGTTGGGACGGTGTTTCACAATTTTCTACCGGACATAAATGGGATGCCTTCCCCGCAGGCGCACTGGCGTGGAGAATATCCGACGAGGCATTTATGGAAAAGACACGCAGTTGGCTGGACAACCTGAAGTTGAGAGTGAGCTACGGTATCACGGGTAACTCGGGAGGAACCACCGCATACAGCACCACAACACAAGCATACGTATATACCGCTTCGGGAATTTCCATTAATGGGAAAATCGTTCCTTTCACGCAATACGCTGATAGTTACGGTAGTTCCGATCTCGGATGGGAGAAATCATACAACTGGAATGTGGGGTTGGATTTCGGCATCCTGAACGGTCGCATCGACGGCTCGTTAGAATGGTTCAAAACAACAACCAAAGGATTATTATTCAAACGTACATTGCCCATCACCAGCGGTCTGACCGGATGGGGATCGCCTCTGGCCATCTGGCAAAACATCGCCCAGACCAGCAATCAAGGTGTGGAAGCAACGATCACTTCACACAACATACGGCACAAGGATTTCACTTGGAACACCACTTTATCCGTCACCTGGAACAAGGAACAAATAGACGACCTGCCCGACGGTGACCTGATTGCTGAAAATCTGTTTGTCGGTGAACCGATTAAAGCCATTTACGGATATAAGTATGCCGGAATCTGGAGAACCGATACTCCACAGGAGACATTGGATGCCTACGGCGTAAAACCCGGCTTCATCAAGATAGAAACCTTAGACCAGAAAGGTGACGGAGGCGTACATAAATACAGTACGGAAGACCGACAAATTCTGGGACACTCCAATCCGGACTGGATCATCGGATTCAGCAATTCCTTCACCTACAAGAATTTTGATTTATCTGTCTTTGCCATGGCACGTTACGGACAAACGATCAACAGCGACCTGCTCGGCTATTATACCGCCGAACAGAGCGTAACCAAGAATCAGCTGGCAGGTGTAGACTACTGGACAGAGGATAATCAGGACGCCTATTTCCCCCGTCCCGGAACGGCAGATGAGCAAAAAACCGTATATCCTTCATTAAGAGTACGCGACGGTTCCTTTATCAAGATTAAGAATATCACACTGGGATATACACTGCCCGTAAACATATCACGCAAGGTTTTGATGGAAAAATGCCGCATCTATGCCACAGCCTACAATCCGTTCATCTTTGTAAAAGACAAACAATTGAAAGATACTGATCCCGAAACCAACGGTTCGGATGCATTCCCTACCTACCGGCAATTTGTTTTTGGCGTTAATTTGACATTTTAACTAAAGATTATAATCATGAAAAGTATATATATAAAATTCATATTTTGCAGCGTGCTGCTCTCGGCCCTTTCTCTACACTCCTGCACTTTGGACGAGTACAACCCGGGCGCATTTACCAAAGAGGCTTTAGCTACTTCCATCGATGGATATGAAACCCTGATTAACCAGTGCTATTTTGCTATGGAAAGATTTTATTATGGTGCTGCCGACTGGATGTCACTGACTGAAGGCGACACCGATCTTTGGACGTATAAAGCCAACGAATCAACCAGTTACACGCAGTGGTTCTGGTTTTTCGCAGGAACATCGCCCAATACGACTTACACCAATAATTGGTGGAACGGGACTTACGACGGTGTGGGAGCCTGTAACGAAGCCATCGCATTAGGAGACAAACCTCCTTACACCACGGAAGAGGAACGGAATGCAAAGATTGCGGAAGCCCGTTTTCTTAGAGCTGTGTATTATTTCAACGCGGTGGAACAATTCGGAGCAGTGACGATGCTCACAGAACCCGTAGTGACGGAAACGTTGACCTACTCCCCCACCCGCACCGATCCGATGACCATCTATCAGGAGGTTATTATCCCCGATTTAAGATTTGCATCCGAATGGTTGCCAACAGGTACGCATGCAACAACTACCACTCCGACAAAGAAAGCCGCTCTCGGTTTTCTGGCTAAAGCCTGCTTGCAGACGTACGAATATGGAAGCACCGAATATTTGCAGGAAGCTTTGGATGCAGCCAAGAAATTGATTACCGATTGCGAAACTGGCGGTGGGAAATACAATACGTATATGTATCCATCGTATAGCGAGGTGTTTAAAGAGAGCAACAACTGGGAAAACAAGGAAGCTCTCTGGAAACATCGCTGGTATGCAGGAGCAGACGGACACGGATCAAGCAATGGGAATTATAAGTTGAATCGCAACGACGAGTATTTCTTATGTAATATCAATAAATTCGGTGCTCGTGAAGACAATCAGGAGACACGGCTTACCTGGGAAGGCTCAATAACCGGTATCTTTATGCCTACACAGCATTTATTGAGTTTGTATGTGCAGAAAGACGGAACATTAGACCCCAGATTTCATGAATCGTTCACTACAGAGTGGAACGCGAACAAGAATTACACTTGGGACGAAAGTGCCGTACACATGTATGACAAGGAAGAAACCGTCATTGGCAAAGCTCTGAATAAAGGTGACTTAGCTATTAAATTCATCATGCCGCAGGACATCGATTATGCAACAGAGAAACAAAAAGAACACATTTCTGATTATTTGCTGATTGATTATCATCATGTATATAGTGACGACAATCATAATGTGAACATGAATTATGCTTATACAAACGTCACAGGCAATTACAAGAATGACGGCACAAACGAGAACCAGTTCCGCTACTATTATCCGTCACTGAATAAGCATAACAGCAGTAATTATTATGTAGCCAATGCTTCCAAACAGAGAAACGGTAATCTGAATGCAACGTTTATCATGCGTATGGCAGAAGTTTATTTGATTGCGGCAGAAGCAGATATTTACCTGAATGGCGGGACGAATGCAGCCGGTTATATCAATAAGGTTCGCGAACGTGCCGGAGCAAATCCGCTCACAGGGAGTATTACGGTGCAGGATATCTTAGACGAAAGAGGCCGTGAACTTTGCGGAGAATATTGCCGCTTCTACGATTTGAAACGGACAGGCATGTTTAAGAACTCAGAGTATCTGGAGAATACTCATCCGGACTTGGCCCGGTTCTTCCATCCGAATTATGCGTTACGTCCCATTTCAACCACATTTACCGCAACAATCACTAATGGCAGTGAATATCAGAATCCGGGATACTAAATAGATATTTCAATATGTACAGGTGCTATGGAGTCAATCCTGGCACCTGTACATTTCGACTACAGATTCGCATTGAGAATGAATATCCGCTACTTGGCAAAAGGTCATAGGCAGGCGATAACTCCCAAGCTCCATTTATCTGTGTTCTTTGACGTGTTTTTAAAAATCGAAGTGCAAAATCTAACTTTTTTACAAGATTGCTATAATAAATCAAAGTTTTTCCCTATGTTTGTATTAAAGGGCAACAAGATTTAAAATCTCGGAATTAGATGATAATACAAAAAAGTATGATGTATCAGCCTATACAATAAATGAGATTTTTTATAAGTTCCAGGTTCCATCCGACAATTTGTAGAAATCAGATTAATACATATACCACCATGAAAAACAATTTTCAAAAATCAAGGAACATCAGGATATTTATTTCATCCACCTTTCAAGATATGCAGAGCGAAAGAGATATGCTGGTTAACAAAGTTTTTCCAAGACTGCGGCAGATTGCCTACGAACGCAATGTCACACTGACTGAAGTCGATCTGCGATGGGGAATCACCGAAGAAGAAGCAAAGTCAAGCAAAGTGGTGGAAATATGTTTGGACGAGATACGGAATTCACACCCGTTTTTCATCGGATTATTAGGAGAAAGATACGGTTGGTGTCCATCGAAAGAAACACTCATTGAACACCAGGCCATGCCTGACAGATACGAATGGCTTGCCGCTGACCTCGATCATGGGATGAGCATTACGGAAATTGAAATTCAATATGGCGTGCTTCGGTCGCTCGAACCGGTCTATGCTTCGTTCTATATACGCGAAGCAGATGAAAAGACGATGGAAACCGATCCAAGGCAGGCGCAGCTAAAAGAAACAGTAAGAAATAACAAAAGATATAACACCTATGATTACTGTTCCCCCGAACAATTGGGCGAACAGGTGGAATCGGAATTCAAAACATTACTCGACCACCTTTTCCCCAAAGATAAAGTCGAAGATCCCGCCGTACACGAAAGACAGAAACTACAAGCCTTTCTGGATGACAAATCGGATAATTATATACCCAATAAAGCTTATATCTCCTACCTGGACAAGTTTCTAAACAATACACCCAACCAGCATCTGGTGATTACCGGAGAAAGCGGTATGGGTAAGAGTGCCCTTTTGGCTTATTGGCTTAAAAATATCATCGAAGATGATCGGTGGAATGTGGTAGCACACTTTAGCGCCAACTCATCGCAGAGTTTGGACACGACGGATATTGCGAAGCATATAACCACCCAGATAGACTCTCTATACGGGCTTGAGCAGATGGAGGAAAACGACCGACAAATCGAACACAATGCTACCGATACAGATAATATAGATTACCAGAAACTAGCCTTGAGGGCCCAACTAATTGCCGGACAAAAACCTTTACTAATCGTTTTGGACGGCGCCAATCAACTTTCAGACCGGAATCATAGAACAAAACTATTAAACTGGTTGCCTGACTTCCCGGACAATGTAAAAATAATCTTTTCAACTATCGAGGAAGATAAAACCATGCAGGTATTCAAAAAACGGAAATACCCTGTAATAACAGTCTACCCCTTACTGCTCGACCAACGCAAGGAACTGATTGTAGACTTTTTCGATCGTTATCGCAAGCGGCTGTCCGAACAACAACTGACCATGATACTCAAAGGCAGTGACATAACAGACAACACCATGGTACTGATGTCATTACTTGAGGAAATCAGATGTTTCGGAAATTTCGACAGCCTGACCAGCTTCATCAGCCAAATGACTAACCTGCCAGACATCAACTCGTTTTTTGACAGACTATTACAGCGCAAAGAGCAAATATACAACACCCCACTTTACCCCTCGCTAACATCAGACTTGCTGTCACTGATAGCATTATCCAAAGATGGATTATCTGAAACAGAACTGATTGCAATTAGCAACATCCCGTCGCTCTACTGGTCTCAATTCTATTGTGCAAACACGGCCCACCTAATGATTAGGGACGGACGAGTAGTTTTTGCACACGACATGATACGACAGGCTATTGAACAGAAATACCTTAACAGCGAAAGAAAAGTACAATTAAGACAGAACATTATAGACTATTTCAATCGCGAAGAAAACAATAACTTCCGCAAGATGGAGGAACTCCCCTATCAACTTTATCACGCCGAAAAATGGGACGAGCTCCACGAATGTATTTCAACACTCGGCTATATGAGCCGACAGTTTAGCACCAACAACATTCACGAATTCATACTTTACTGGCGTACACTAAAACAAGCCGATGCTTCAAAATATAAAATTTCACAAGCCTATATTGAACAGATTATGGGAAGTATGGCTGAAAAGGCTGAAATGGCAGTTATGCTACAATGGGCTTATTGGCAGATGTTCCGCAATGACGTTATCCGGCTGACCAACATCTGTATTTCTTATCTGAATGATTTGGATGCAGCCTACGAACTGGTAGAATTCCTAATCCGTATGTGCGACCAGATGGCCGACGGCGATACCAGTGAAGAACGCTGCTCGTTCCACAATCTGGCTGGTATGATCTGTATTCGCAAAAAAGAATACATCCAGGCGTTAAAGGAATATAGGGAAGGATTATCACTTGCAGTCCATGCTTACGGAGAAGACGACCTGAAAATAACATCTTACCTGTGTAACATCGCTGATGTATACCACAGTATCGGCGAATCACAAGATCCGGTCGATAAAGACGCATTGGAAAAAGCGAAGCTGATCCTCGAAAAAGTCCTTAAGATGCGCAAATCCATCCTGCCGGACATGCATGATGATATTGCCGTAGCATACGATAATCTCGCCGGTATATACAGGTTGCTTGGTGAAGAAGAACTTGCTAAGGAATATCGTCTGAAAAGTCAGGACATATATGTCAGTCTCAAAGGTGAGAATGACATTGATGTAGCCATCGCATATCATAATTATGCACTCGAATGCCGCATGGAACAAGATTTTGACCAAGCCAGAGAGTATGCCGAAAAAGCCCTTACGATATATCAGCACATATTAGGAGATGAAAATACGCATACCCAAGAAGAATATCACTCGCTTGCAGAAATTGAGATGTATAGTGGAAACTATCCCAAAGCGACCGAATATATGAGACATGCGATAGATATTTACCAAAAGATTGGAGACCGTGACATAACGCTGGCCGAGCTACTGAACAGCCAGGCCTCCATATATCTTCGGGCCAACCAACCTGATCTGTCTCTCAACACAGCATTGGAGTGCATCAGTCTACTCGAAACATTAAAACAAACAGACTCAAAACTGGCTGCTACCATGTATGACAATCTGGGTAAAGTCTATCTCGTCCTAAATGATGAAAAGCTTTCAGAACATTATTATCTGAAAGGAGCCGAAACCTGGCATAATATGGATAACCTGGAAAAAGAAGCTGCCTCATACTCCTATCTGGCCGCAGCATACAACACTTTCAATCGTTTCGAAGATGCAGCAGTTGCGCTCGAAAAATCACTTGCTTTGCTGGAAGAATGCGATAAAAGTCAGGATGAAGCAGCTGCCTATGCGAACAATAATTACGGAGCAATATGTTTCAGACTAGGACACATAGACAAGGCAATCGAACACATTGAAAAAGCCTGGGAGATACGCTCCGCCCTGTTCGGTCCCGACGATCAGATGGCAAGGCAGTACAAGGACACGGTTGAACAACTGAAACAGGCAAATAAAAATACAGAAGATTCGGCCAATGACAAACCCAATGAAAAGCAAACAGCCAATGCAAATGCCGAAATCGAAGAATTTGCAACCTACATCGGTATAGATGATCCGGCATTGACCGATACCTTCCGACAAGGGAGAGACGCCTTTCAGACGGGTTATTTTGAAAGAGCTGCCGATATGTTCAATCGCGCCCTTCATCATTGCAACCAAAAGGGGGTTGAAAAAATGTCAGTAGCCCGAAGCCTGATTTATCGCTATCTGGCTTATTCAATGGAAATGAAAAAGGAAGAAGACCAAGCAGAAGAATACTATCGTATGGCAGCCGACATCGCTATCCAAAATGATAATGATGCTGTGGCCAAACGGGTATTCAAAGACATGGCCGAATTCAATTGGAATCGAGGTAATTTCGAGCAGGCAGAAATGAGCTACTGGCATGAAATACGATGCTTGCTAAGTTTGTATGGCTTCTACAACAAGAAAACGATAGCATGTCTGAACAACATAGCGCAGGCCATAACCAAACAAGATACTGTATATTGGCAAGTCATCCTCCGATGCTTCGAATTTGTTTATGTCCTCTCCAGCGATAACGAAGAATACAAGCAGTCACACCAAAGTGCAAGCAATGGAATCGGTACGTCGATTGAACATCTAAAACAAGAAGACGAATCGTTTGATGACCAAAACTACCGAATCGATCTCGAAAGTGCAGTAATTGTTCTGATGGATTACACAATCGGCTTAGGCATGTACAATACAGCACATCAACTGTACATCTCTTTTCTTGAAGAAATAGCTGCAAACAGTGGAATAACCGTAGACGGCTATTACCTGATTAGTTTACGAAGAATAACAATGGACGCCGTTTTGGATAATCCGCACAGGGTAATCACGGCGGGACTCAACTTGCTACAGAAGGCTGAATCACAGCCTCCTTCCGACGAAATAAAAAGCCAAATAGAGATAACGATAGCAAATGCCTACTGCGACACCATGCAATATCATAAAGCCCTGCCGCTCTATGAAACCAACCTGACTTACGAACCCAATCTCATCATACCACTGGCCAAATGTTACAATGCATTAAGCCACCCGCAAGAGGCTCTTCAGATGCTGGAAAATGCCATGAAGCAAGATCCGTCAATTTCCACATTGCCCGGAATTGACAAAGTTCTCGGTAAGATACTTCTCGACACAGGGCATATCAAGGAAGCTCTGGACGCCTTCAACCGTTACGAAGCTGACAAAACCGATGCAGGAATCTCCCCTATGACTATCCACAAAGCTCTCGCACTCTATTTGTCCGGTAGCGAAATGGATGCCACACAGCTGGTACATTCTGCCATGAAACTACTGAAAGATGAGAGCAACGACCTTTTGTACAGGATATCCATCGGCATTGAATTGATTGATTATATGTTCCAAACAGGCAACATCGAACAGGCAGAAAAATTGATCGACCAACTTCACGGACTGTTGGAGGAATTGCCCGACAGTATGCAAGAACCCTATAATACCCGCATTGTCGCAATAAGACAAGCCCCAAACTAAGAAAGAATAATAAACAGGTATAAAAATAATAATGTAATATGAATATTCAGGAAATTTTAAATATGGTTGACGAAGACATAGCACGTGCCGAAGAGCAACAACCAGATAACAAGGAGGAGAATATCGATTTTCTGTTGTCCGAATTGGAAGCATCCCGTGAATTGGACGAGGACCGGCTTGCGGAAAAATACCTGACCATGCACACTATGTATCAATTCCTTACCCGACCAGGTAATCTTATCAAAATACTTGACTGTAAAGATCAGCTTACGCTAGGTGAATGCCTGCCTATGCTCACTTATCTTCCGTGGGTAAAAGACACCGAATTTGAACGGCTCTGTCTGGAAGCATCATTTTGTTCCCTGTATAACCATTTTCAATATGGAAATGAACTGGAAAAAGGTTTTGCAGCCATTGCAACCATAAAATTACTGCTTCATCACTCAGAGCAGCTTTTACCTTGTTTCGAAGAGTTTCAACAAATAGCCTACGAAAACGAGCACTTGCATAAACAGATGGACGAAGTGGATTTCCAGTATGAACCCCAAATACTACTTTATCAGGTGCAGGCTTCGATGGTACCTTTCGTCCGGCGAGTTTACGAAATGTATCCGATGCTGGAAGAAGAAAGAATAAATGAATTCTGCAATAGAATCGAAGCAACGCTTGCTGATTTAGAATTGTCGCAGGAGAGAATGATGTTTAAAACCCGACTGATTTATAATTTCATGATTGAAGCGGATATCAGGTGCTATGAAGGAATAAATGAAGAAGAGGAATGATAGTCATTCGACTACAAATAAATCCCGGCCTTGCGGTTTCATCCTTGAGCCGGGATTTATAAATGAAAGAAGAACCCGATATCTCGTTTCTGACTTTTCTTACCGCCAGTACTTATTATTTATTCAAATATCCATTTTTCGCAGCCTCCCAACCAATAATTGCAGTCTTTCGAATCTCTCCCCAGTGGTAATTACCCAACTCACCGGAAGAACGAATGACACGATGACATGGAATAAGGAAAGCTACGGGATTCTCACCGACAGCCGTTCCTACAGCCCGGCAAGCCTTCGGGTTATTAATACCTGCGGCTATATCTCCATAAGTAGTCAATCCGGCGACAGGGATTTTCAGTAAAGTCTCCCAGACCTTTAGTTGAAAGTCAGTACCTTTCAAATGCAGCTTTATATCTTTAAGTTTCCTCCAATCCTGCGTGAAGATGGATAAAGCATTTTGCTGCATCTCATCCACAGCCGGAGTAAACGTTGCATTAGGAAACTTCTTCAACAAGGAATGAAATGCCGCATCGTGATCGTCTGCAAACTCCAGACAACAAATACCTTTATTGGTAGATGCAATAAATAGTTCACCAAAAGGACTTTTGGCAAAACTGTAATTGATAGAAAGATTTTCACCACCGTTTTTATACTCACCCGGTGTCATACCTTCTATATTTACAAACAAATCATACAATCTGCCTGTACCTGAAAGTCCCGTTTCCTGTGCCGTATCAAACAAAGACGCATGAGTCTCATCCAAGATTTTCTTGGCATATTCAATACTGGTATATTGCAAGAACTTCTTAGGACTAACCCCTGCCCACTCCGTAAACATACGTTGGAAATGTGCCGTACTCAACGCCACTTCCCGGGCAATCTCATCCAATCCCGGTTGCCTTTTGAAATTCTCCCTTATATACCCGATTGCCTGTGCAATACGTGCATAATCAAGCGTTTCTTGCTCATTCATAACAGAGGTTTGCCGTTTAATTCCAAATCCAGTAACCGTTTTTTAGCAGGAAGACCGCCGGCATAACCCACAAGCGTGTGGTTACTGCCGATAACACGATGACACGGAGCAAAAATAGAAATAGCGTTCGCACCATTAGCAGCGGCAACCGCACGGACAGCCTTCGGCATATCCAGCTGTTTCGCCAATTCTCCGTACGATACAGTCGAACCGTACGGAATATCCAGCAACTTATACCATACACTTTTCTGGAAATCCGTACCTACAAAAAGCAAAGGCACTTCAAACGCAGTCCGTTCACCATTGAAATATTCGTCCAACTGCTGAATCGCTTCCTGTATAACCTCGGATGTACTTTCTTCATAACAGGCTTTCAACACTTTCCGCAACCTCCTGTCTACCATATCTCTATGACTTTCAACCGCCCAGTCACAAAGACAAAGCCGATCTTCAAACGAGCCAAGCATCAAATCGCCACAAGGAGAATGATAACGCTGTATCTGAATGACATTGCCAACTATTTCTTTCCTTTTATCTTCCATCTTAACTTATTTTCGGGGATTGATAGCACTGCTTTTGTTTTCCACACCTGCAAAAATACATTTATTGTACTTACAACTGAAAAAGCAATCCATCATATTTTGACTTTCAACCCCATTTTAGTTTCTAATGCCACAAAATTAGCACACAAATATCTGATAAACGACCCGAAAATTGCGATTCTTATAAAAAGAGGACAACTAAATTCAAAATAAGCCGCGATTTTATTTTTGTATACGATTTACCCTCACACCCTCACCCTTTGAACCAAATCCTTTACTCATGGGAGTTACAGGTGTGAGGGTAAAGGTGAGGGCAGAGTGAGGGTGACTTTTACCCTCACCCTGCCCTCACTCTGATTCCGATTGACTATTCCCCTTATCAACTACTCCACCTTCATCAAATGATAAAGCGTTCCCTTACGAGATTTACGGCAAGGAATATTCAGTTTTTGAAGTGCGCGCCCGAACTGTCCCACCTTACTAATAGCCAACTTATCCCGTGTTTTCGTCTGTAAATAGCTCAAAATCTGCATAGCAGTCAGCCATTCGCCTTCCATTTCCTCCTCTACCGGATTAAGATAACAATGAAACAACTGCTCCAACGGACTAGCCTGTTCGAACTCACGGTTGGTCTGTTTCAATATATTTTCATCTTCATCATTCAGCCAATAACGTTCCCCTTTATAAATCGCCTCCATTGCTTGAGCATACAACTGTTTATAATTGATGGTAACGTTCGTTTGAATAGGAGCCGTCACCTCGATACAAATGAAACGGCGGCTACCACTGGGATCGGTAAGCAAATCTTTCTGATTGCTGGTTCCGATAAAAGAAGCATAACGCCTCATTTCCCGAATCGTATTACCGTAAGGCTTACGCAAATTCGCGACAGGCTTCTGCAACAAATGCTTCAGGAATCCCTGCTGACTGACATTAATCTGATCGAACTCATCAATATTAATCAGAAAAAAGCGCCCCAAATAACGTTCCGCCTCCTGCTTACTCTTGAAATCAATACTGTCCGTATAGCCGAAACGAAGTTCCGGCGGCAGGATAATGCGACAAAATGTAGACTTGCGATACCCTTGCGAACCGACTAGCAAAGGCGAAGTACTATTACCATGCTGCCGGTCAACTCCCCTCCAATGCGCCACCATACTAAGAAACCAACGGTAAAACAATTCCTGCCAATGCGGATTATCACAAGGAACCAAACCAGCCAATGCACGAATACGATCCTTCCCGTCCCAACGCCCTGCCTCATAAAGATATTCTTCGACAGGATTGTACAAAGGAACACATTCCGAATTCAGAAAACGATCCACATCACGGTCCCACGCACTGATTCCCTCTTTCAATGCATTGATTGCAATGCTGTTGCGCACCCGTTTATCCACCGGCTTAAAGCAAAAATGAACGGAGTCACGCTGACGATATTCCAAATCATCCAGCACCGTATTGTAACGGAATTCATAACGGCGTTTCATAAACTCTTCCAGCAGAAAAGCCGTCTCCTGCTCTTTGCTGATGCTGCATTTCTTGCCGAATCCCTTACATTCCTGGTAAAGATTATGGAGTATCGAACGAATCACCAGTTCTTCCTCCTCACGATAATAATGAATCATCGTCTGCCGTATCGCTTCCTCTTCGGGGATACCCGCCTTGAAACAATGCTCGGCAAGGCGGACCAGCAAAGGTTGCAAGTCGTCCCCACGTTTCCAGTTCTCCATTTCCTGAAGTGCCCTGTTCAATGCCGCTTCATAAATCTTCGTGAACGTTTGCGCCGACTCATATCCCGGTTGCAATCGCAATAAGGGATTCTTCTCGCCCTGCTTCCGCTGGCGGAAAGTCTCTTCTCCCGGCATCGTAAGCGGCTGTTCCAGACAAAACGGCACTGCATCCGGATTATAATAAGGAGCCTCATCCAACGTCATACGACATTTCTGGGTCAACACAGGTTCCTTCAGATCGATATCGAAAGGTAACATCGGCTGATAACATGTCACAGCCAGCCGATAAGCATGGACATGAAACAATTCCGCCTCCGCCTCTTCAGATGGCAACCCTCCATCATCCGGCAAGGCAAAACGCACCCATATCTTCACACTACGACCACTGGAACCACAAAAAGCGGCAAAAGTCTGTGGCAGAAGTGCCGCTTGCCGTTTCACAAATTCCGCTTCCGACCCACCGGCCAGCCGGCTCACTTCCAACTGTACCAATCCGTTATACTGCTTCATCTTCCGTTCACCCTCTTTGGTCCGGGTATATTCCACAGCAGAATAAATGTATGGCAACTTATCTATATGTTCGTACCGGGCATATGTACCTTCCAATAACGGTATAATTTCCCGCAAAGCCGTGATATGCCCCGCTTTCGTTTCCGTTTTCATTTTGTCGAATAATGTGCCTGCCTCGCAAATGCTAAGAGCTTCTTTTCCGCTCCCGTTGTCTTGTCTGATTAAAGTAATTTTCATCCTATTTTTGTCTATTTTTTCTACAATCAAATATAAATGTTTAATTCCTGTAAAGATACGCTTTTATCTTCCGGAAAACAAGCATTTCATCTGATAAATACCCGTATTTCATTTGCATTTGCCTTATTATTTATGTATCTTTGCTTAGTAGTTGCCAAGGGCTCACCCGTGTGAACAAACAGGCTATCAATTGTAAATAAAAACGTCCACAGACGTAAACAGTCTTGTTCACATGAGTAAGCCCTTGCAAAACATTAGAGCTTAACAAAAGAAACATTAAGCGCTAACGTATTACTACTTAAGAGAATACATAACAAGAACCGTTACTTTAAAAACAAACAAAAGCTATGGCAATATTATTCGATTGGTATGAAGACCCGAAACCTTCAGACAAACAGCAGGGAGAAAACAAAAAGACCCTGCATCCGCGCATCAAATACAACGGTTCCACAGGGACCGACGTACTGCGGCGGCGTATTCAGGAACGTTGCTCACTGACGGAGACGGACGTCTCTGCCGTGCTCGACGCTCTTTCGCACATCATGGGACAGGAATTGGCGGAGGGACGCCAGGTACATCTGGACGGCATCGGTTATTTCCATCCCTGCCTGACCACCACGGAACCTGTGACGATAGGCACTAAACGGAAAGCAACTAAAGTGAAACTGAAAGCCATCCAGTTTCGTGCCGATCAAACATTGAAAAACGAATTTGGCGTGCTTAAAGTGAAAAGCCTCAAAGGAGGACTGGATTTCACCCAACTAACGAATGAGGAAATTGACCTGCAACTGACAAAGTACTTCCAAACCCACCCATTCATGCGAAGATATGATTTTCAATACCTTTGCGGAATGGCAAGAAGTACAGCTATGCGACATATCCGGCGTCTGCGCGATGAAGGTAAATTGAACAATATGGGTGGAGCCATGCAGCCGATTTATGTGCCGGGAAATGGATATTATGGTAATAATGAAGCAATTAGTGTAAAAACGGAATAAGATTAGCCAACCCAAATCAGGACGAATCAGGGTGAGGGTAAAAAGTTACCCTCACCTACTCTCACCTTTACCCTCACACCTGTAACCCCGATGAATAAATGGATTAAGCATAGGGTGAGGGTAAAAACGTCACCAACATTTATTTGAGAACATTCTTAATGCAAGCAACTATTGCACAAGAGTACCTCCATACAGTTCCATCTTTTACCGGGGAATCTTAACCATTTCAACCGGCTGCTCCTGTATCTTATCCAACGGGTGTGACTGATATCTTACCTTTGAGAAATCAATAGCCTTTAAATCGATGCAACGTATCGAATTGTTATAGGCCGTTTCATAATAAATCTTCCGGTTCGTCAGGTCGATAGCCGAGGTCCATTGCGTAGCACTTGGAATATCAGGAATATCCCCCTGCGAATGTTCTATACCGATAGGAACATCAAAATTGTTAAGCAAGTGGAAACATTGCTGCACGGTATCAAAGCCTGTAGCACGTTGAGGAGCTGTCCCCCGATAAAAGGCAGCACGTACAAACCGAGAAGGAGGCGTGGCATCGCCCGGAATGCCGAGAAAACCGGAGTTACCACCAGTCGGCTGCAACGTAATACCGCTCAATTTTTGCACGGAAGCGTCACCCGGATGAAGATTGACGTAGTTGTTCAAATTAGTAAGTTGCCATTCAAAGCCGGGGGCATTCGTCAATACCCCTACTTCATTCTCATAAAAATGCGGCACACCACCTACAATTTCCAACACAACCTGACGTCCCGACGGTTCACCGATACGCCAGTGTACTACCGCTGTCTTTTCCAGCCCTACGACACGTACAGAAGAAAGGGCTGCCTTCACCTCGTCAATAGTGGAAAACTGCGACAACAGCCACCCCGCCACTTGAAGGTCTGCCAGTGTCCGCTGGTTCTGTGCAGCATCATACGTCTCATAACCACCATAGTGAGGAAAGAAAAATAGTCCGGCTGAAAGTCCTGCCTCATTGATTCCTTCGGCAATAAACTCTTTTTGCACAACAGCCAGACCGACCACCCCATATTTTGCCGTAAACGTCAGTCCATTGACACCTGTAGGAGTGAATGACGTGAGCTGTTGGCCACGTGGAATAATCACATATTCGCTTTGCAACACACCGCGCGCCCATTCAATCGTACGGGCTTGCACATAACTGCCGTCACGGGATGTCAGCGAGATTCCCGTACAAGCTACAGCCTGAAAAGTGCTGCCACATACGGCGGCAGCAATCCCTAACAATAAGTTCTTTGTCATCTTCATCATTATTTATATATTTATCGCTAAAAACTCAATACTGTATAAAGACAACAAAATATGGGTTATTTTAGTTTGCAGATAAATGCGGCATATTGAAACGTTTTTGATCGCCATACTCTGGATGGTGTACCAACGTTCGGTTTTAGGATTATAGTCTTCCCAAAGATGAACACCCGTGAGTTTACGGTCGGCATCGAGCAATTGCGGTTTCGGGACTACATCAGTTTCAATCCTATGATTGAAAGAATCAAAGTCGTCATAAAAAACAAACGCCCCAAAGTGACCGGTTCATGGAAAAACAGAATACCGACCAATACGGTTCCCACTGCCCCTATTCCCGTCCAAACAGGATATGCAGTGCCGATGGGTAATGTTTGCGCAGCCTTTGCCAACAGGTACATACTTAAGGTTACAGAGATTACAAACCCCGCTCCCCATAAATAAAAGTCAGCACCCGTTGCTCCTTTTATCTTACCCAGACAAAAAGTGAAGCCGACTTCAAAGAGTCCGGCAATAATCAATATTATCCAATTCATATCTTTCTATTTTAAAATCAGACTGCAAAATTAGGCAGACAGCTGGAGCTTTCACTTTACATTTGATAAGAAATGACTGCATAAGAGTATGAACAATTCCTCTTTCCTAATCTAACTTTTTGTATTTTTGCAGAAAATGGTGCGACAAGAAGTCGTACAAGTAATTGTTCAGCATAATGTCTGAACCTGTTGTTCCGTCAACAGTAGCCTAAAGAGGCGTGCTTTACGAGTAATTGTTTGGTGCGAAGCCCTCTTGACAATATGGTTCTATGCAGAAATATCCAATGTATAGGCTGTTAGGCTGACCGATATGAGTAACGTATGTGAACCGCTGCACCATCGTAACAAAAGAATAGCTTACGGATATTTACAAGCTATAGCCAAAATGGCGGGCAGTCAGGATAGTTCTCTCTTTTTCAGGACTACACGGATGCAGCACTGCCGGTGGATGGGCGGACTTTAAGTCGGTCGTAAGTTACTTGTACGGAACTTGGTAAGCCCGTATCTCTCCTGTCCTTTATCGGGCAGGTAAGCCAATCGCAAGAGAAGCCGAATGATGTGCGGGTAAAGGATTGCGGAGAAAGCGAACGCTTCCGTGTAATGCGGAAGATAGAGGTTTAAACGTCACCTCATGCGAAAGCAGGCAGACTTCCGCAGGGTAATTCTTTGTGAAATGATTGTAGAACTTTAACGAAATGAAGAAACAGCAAAGGAGCAAGGCGAAAGCCGAGTGTGCATCTTCAGCCGAGCGTAACACAACATGGAAAAGCATTGACTTCTCCAAATGTGAACGAAAGGTCAGAAAGCTGCAAGTCCGAATAGCAAAGGCTCATAAAGAAAAGAGGTACAACAAGGTTAAAGCCTTGCAGCACCTGCTTGTCACTTCGTTCGAAGCCAAGGCATTGGCAGTAAGGAAAGTGACCTCCAATAAAGGTAAACGCACGGCAGGGGTTGACCACATAAAGTGGGATACCGATGCCAATAAAATAGAAGCTATACGTTCTTTGACACGGAGAGGATATAAAGCCCTCCCATTGAAAAGAGTTAACATACCTAAGGCAAACGGCAAGACAAGACCGTTGGGAATACCGACCATGAAAGACAGAGCCATGCAGGCACTGTATCTTATGGCATTGGAACCCATAACGGAAAGTGAAGCGGATGCAAACTCTTACGGATTCAGAAAGTTCAGAAGTACGGCAGATGCGATAGATGCGCTTCACAGATGGCTAAGCAGGGATTGCTCTCCCGAATGGATATTGGAGGGAGACATAAAAGGCTGCTTCGACCATATCAGCCATGAATGGCTTCTCGATAACGTACGAATCGACAGGCAGATATTAAGAAAATGGCTGAAAAGTGGAGTTGTATTCAACAGACTGCTTCAACCGACTATTGAAGGGACACCACAGGGCGACATTATTTCACCGACACTTGCAAATGCAACTCTTGACGGCATGGAAAGGATGCTCAAAGAGAAGTACAAGGCAAGTTATGTCAATGGAAAACTTTACTGCCCCAAAGTCAATCTCGTAAGATATGCGGATGACTTCATTGTCACTGCTGACAAAAGGAAAACGTTACTTGAAATAAAGGAAATGTTGACAGTTTTTCTAAAGGAAAGAGGACTTACCCTATCCGATGAGAAGACACTGATAACACATATCAGTGACGGATTTGACTTTTTAGGTTTCAATGTCCGGAAGTACAACGGCACATTGTTAATAAAGCCGTCAAAGAAAAGTCAGAAACGTTTCACTGACAAGCTGCATGAGGTTGTGCTGACCAAAGGTAAGGCATCATCCCAGCAGGAGCTGATAGAGAAACTCAATCCTATAATAAAGGGATGGGGTAACTACTACAGCCATGTGGTATCAAAGGAGGTGTTCTGCCGATGTGACCATATCTTAATAAATCAACTTAAAAGATGGTCATATCGCAGACATACCGACAAGTCAAGGAAATGGATAAGGAAGAAGTATTTTATCCGAAAAGGTGGCAGAAATTGGATTTTCGGTTTTGAATATGTATGTGGAGAAATAAAGGATAAGTTCACATTACAGCAACTGACAGAAATTCCAATCAAGCGACACACAAAGATAAGATGCGAGGCCAATCCGTTCGACCCATCATGGGACGAATACTTCGAAAGGCGGAAACTCAAAAGTGCCCGTCAACGTGCGTGAAGAAAACTTTATCGGAAACAAGTCATCGCAAGATGATTATGAGCCGATTTAATTTTATGAGAATTAAATTTAGAATTATCGGAGCTGTATGCGGTGAAAGTCGCACGTACAGTTCTTAATGGGGAAAGCGGCAGCAATGCCGCCGACCTACATAACATTCATGTTATATGGATATACACGAGATTATCAATAAGATATACCCGATACCGGAAGCTTCGATGGATAAATTGACAAAGCATCTGTCTAAAGTGACGTACCCCAAAGGGTATCATATACTGGAAGCCGGTAAAACTGAAACGAATATCTTTTTTATCGAGAAAGGAATTGTCAGAGCTTATATTCCTGTGGATGGGAAAGAAGTTACATTCTGGATCGGGAAAGAGGGTGCTGCCATTGTCTCGCTGAAAAGTTATGTGGATAACCAGCAGGGATATGAATCGATGGAGTTGATGGAAGAGTCGGAGTTGTATTTACTGAAGCGTAAAGACTTACAGGAATTATTCAAAGAAGACATTCATATCGCCAACTGGGGACGTAAGTTTGCCGAATCCGAATTCATGCAAACGGAGGAAAGACTTATTTCCCTATTATTCACCAATGCATCCGAACGGTATATGAAGCTGATCCGGAACAATCCGGAGTTATTGCAGAGAATGCCATTAGAATGCCTTGCTTCTTATCTGGGAATAACTCCGGTAAGTTTGAGCCGGATCAGGGCAAAGCTGAAACGAATGCTCTGAAAAAGAACAAAGAGGGAAATCATGAATATAGAGGAGTATAGAGACTATTGCCTGTCTGTTAAAGGAGCAACAGAATGTATGCCGTTTGGTGAAAATGTCCTGGTTTTTAAGGTCATGGATAAAATGTTCACTTTTGCCACATTACAACCAAAGAACGGAAGATTCTGGGCTGATATGAAATGTGCTCCTGATAAGGCAGAAGAATTAATAGAACAGTATAGAGATATTTTTTGGGGACCATTTTCTGATAAGAAACATTGGATAACCGTATACTTAGAGGGAGATGTGCCCGACAAACTTATCAAAGAACTGATTAATCATTCGGTAGAAGAAGTCATCAAGAAGTTGTCCAAGAAAAAACAGGAAGAATATTATAGAATATGCGAAAGATACAGAATGCCATAAACTCTCGTTGGCAGGTATCAGAATTACAATTTAGTATTCTAACAATAAATATCCGGTTCTACTGTCATTGCAGAATGTAGAACCGGATAAGAATCCTCCCTTTTCAGAAACGTATGTCCCAAATGCCACAAGCCTTTTCCAGTTCTACCAACGAGACAGCATATCCTTTCATCGTTTCAAGATATTCTTGCTGCACTTCATTATAGGTACGTTGGGCGACTAATACATCCAGAATGTTGGTTTCACCACGTTTGTATTTATATACCATCCCATCCATTACTTTTTGAGCATCTCCAAGCATTCCCGACTTAAATTGAACCACTTTCTTTTTCTCTGCTTCATAACTGAACCATGCCTGCATAATCTCTGCCTGTATTTGTTGTTCTATATCTTTCTCCTGAATTTCGGACTGGGAAATACGAAATTTAGCAGCCTTAACGGCCCCTTTATTGATATTCGAAAAAGCCAAAGGAACAGACACTCCTACCGTAGCAGAACGAGCCGATGGAAAAAAACGATTCCAGTCTTTTTCATAAGAAACGGACAAGCCAATATCCGGGCGGCGTTCTGCCCTCGTCAGTTTATATGCACGGGAAGTAACTTCCGTATTTTTTTGAGCCGTAAACAAATCTATACGATTATCCAGACCTACTTTAATCAACTCCGAAAGATAAAACTCACGGTTTAGTTCATCCCAATGACCTAACGGAATATAAAGAGTGTCCGCAGCCATCCCCATCTGTCTATTCAGCACGACCAATGCCGACTGATAGGCAGCTTCCTGACTATAAACCGCATTGAGCAAAGTGACAGCTTCCAACTTTGATTGCCGGGCATCATTCTCTGTAATCTCTCCCGCCACATAACGTAAACTATCTGACTGGCTCAATTGCAACATATACTGGTAAGAACTTTGCTGTACTTCAAGCAACTCTCTTTGAAGAACTGCCTCCAAAAAAAGACTGGCAGCTTCGGCCCTCAAATTCTGAAATGACTGTTCCAGGATTAGTTTTTCAAGCTCCATCTGACTACGTGCCAACTTTATCCGTGCCCCTCGTTTGTTTCCTAATTCCAGTGAATAGGAAAGCCCTAATGAAAAAGTCTCATGACCGGCTTCAAATCCCACTTCCGGATCAGGAAGCACTTTTTGCGCAATCATCTCCGCATCAGCTATACTTACATTCAATTTTTCTGCCAGATAGTTTAGATTACCTTCCCCTACCCGTTTCAGATACTCATCGAGAGAAATACTCTGATAGAGAGTCCTGTCCGGTATTTGCACCACTGCATGAACAGACATTGCTTCCACAAGCAACAAAAGGAGCAAGATATTAAAGTGTATATTCCTTCTCATCATTCTTCTTTTTATTTAAAACGTTATTCTCAATCAGATAGTAAAAAACCGGAAGCACAAACATAGAAATGAGTGCGGAGAACATCAATCCATATACAATAACCGTTGCCAAAGGACGTTGCACATCACTCCCGATTCCAGTTGCCAGAGAAGCGGGAAACAGTCCGAGTACCGTAGTGACCGAGGTCATCAGAATGGGACGGAACCGTTGACGTGCCCCTTCGATAACAGACTTCCGAAGTTCCATTCCTCCTTTACGCAAGTTATTTATCTGAGATACCATAATAATTCCGTTTTGAATGGAAAGTCCGAACATGGCAATAAAGCCCACGGCAGACGATACATTCAATGTCATACCGCGTACATTGAGCGCAAGCATTCCGCCAAAGAGCGCCAAAGGCACGATGGACAATACCAGACCGGCTTGCCGGAACTTACCGAACGTTGCATAAAGCAAAATAAACATACACATCAGCGTCAACGGAAGAATGACAGAAAGACGGGTATAGGCCCTGTGCTGGTTTTCGAAAGCCCCTCCCCACTTGACTGTATATTTGCTTTTATCATAGTTCACTTTCGCATCGATCACATTCTGCGCTTCTTTTAAGAAAGAAGCCAGATCGCGTCCACGCAGATTCAACTTTACCGTCAGGTGACGTCTGTTCATCTCACGCGTGATCGTACTTTCTCCGACACTCAACTTCACTTCGGCTACCTGCGAAAGGGGTATTTTAGCTCCGGTAGAAGAGGTCAGCATCAATCCGGCTATCTTTTCGGGTGTATCCCGCATTTCTTCTTTATATTTACAGGTAATGTCATACTGACGGTCTCCCTGATAAAGCTGAGCAATAGCTTTCCCTCCAATTGCCACCTCTATCAAATCAGCCACATCAGACACGTTCAGACCATATCGGGCAATCGCATCCCGATTCATAATGATTTGCAGTTGAGGTAATGGAGGTTCCTGGTCAATATCCAGATCAACGGCACCTTTCACCGTTCCCAGCGCCCGGGTGATTTCTTCCGCAATACGACGTGTTTCCCGAAAATCCTCACCATACACCTTTACAACCAATTCACTATGCGCACCGGCTATTTTATCCATCACCCCGTCTATCATCGGTTGGCTGAATCCTACCCTAAAACCGGGCAGTGTCTTATATTCTTCTTCCAGTTCATGAATCAAATCTTGCTTGGTCTTTCCCTTCGGCCATTCATCATAAGGCTTTATCCCGATAGATACCTCAAAATGCGAAGGGGTGAACGGATCTGTACCATCGTCATTTCTCCCTGCCTGAACCATGATATAAGTTACTTCGGGATACTTCATCGTACGGAAACGAAGGGTATCGGACATCTCTCTCGATTTCTCAACAGAAATGCCGGGAGGAAGATTCACCTGCAACCAGATCGAACCCTCATCCAATTCAGGAAGGAAATCTTTCCCTACAACACCACTTAACAAGCTACCTGCAATCAGAATCAAACATGAAAAGAGTATGGTCTTTATTGGTTTTTCTATGAGTTTCACTATTGCGCCAGTATATTTCTCCTTCAATTTTTCCAGCCATTTATTCTTATAGACCTTGCGCGGCTTACGGTAAATAGCATAAGCCAGTCCCGGAATCAGCAGAAGAGCAACCAAAAGTGCTCCGATCATTGCATAACTCATCGTAAATGCCATAGGAGTAAACAGTTTACGTTCCACACGTTCGAAAGCGAATAATGGCAAGTAGGCTGTAATAATGACTATGGTGGAGAAAAGAATCGGGCGTCCTACCTCTTTGGCTCGTTGTGCGATACTTTGTTCTTCGATGTACTGTTCGGGATAATCCTCACGTTTCTTGAGAATAGTTTCCAGCATAACAATGGCACCATCTACAATGATTCCAAAATCTATGGCTCCGAGTGACAGAAGATTGGCAGGGATATCCGTAAGATGCATCAGGATAAAAGCGATAAGCAAGGATACCGGAATGGTGATTGAAACCAGTAATGCTCCACGCCAGTTGCCCAAAAACAAAATAAGCACAATAACAACCAATGCCATCCCCATTAAGAGCGTATGGGAAACAGTATCCAAAGTTGTATCCACTAGGCTGGTACGATCCAGAAAAGTATGTATACGCACCCCTTCCGGCAAAATTTCATGATTCAATTCATCCACTGCTGCATGAATGCCATCCAATACCTTAGACGGATTTTCATGTTTCAGAAGAAGCACAATCCCTTCCAAACTTTCCGAATAATCACGGGTACGATCGGTATATCCCAATACACCTTTCCTCTCCAGATTACCGTATTTCAAAGAGCCGATATCATTTAAAAAGACAGGAACTCCGGAAGTTGTAGTGACCACAATATGCCCCAAATCGTCCAGATTCTCTATCAAACCTATACCGCGTACCACATACCCCAGATCTCCCCTATTCAATATGCTGCCTCCCACATTGGCATTGTTATTTTCAATAGCCTCAATAACCTGACTAAGGGATAAGTGATATTGTTCCAGTTTATAAGGATCTATTTCTACTTGAAACTGGGTGGTGATACCTCCGAAATTTGTCACATCCGCCACTCCTGAGACTTCTTTGATACGGGGAATAACCACCCAATTCTGGAGGTCGGTCAGTTCACGAAGTGAATGTTGGTCACTTTCTATAATATAACGGTAGACTTCTCCCACAGGTGACGTCAACGGATCGAGTCCGGGGACTGCCCCATAAGGTAGTTCCACTTCATTCAATCTTTCCTGTACCCGTTGGCGGCTCCAGTAATCTTCTGTCCCATCCTTGAATACAATCGTAATCATAGAAAGTCCGAACGTACTTTTGCTACGCATAACATGCATGCCGGGCAAACCGTTGATGGCACGTTCCAAAGGAATAGTGATCTGTTGTTCCACTTCTTCGGCAGCCAGTCCCGGCACTTGGGTAACAACCTGCGATGTGACATCTGCAATATCCGGATAGGCTTCTATCGAAAGTTGCGTCCATGAGTAATATCCGAACACACACATCATCACAAACAGACAAAGCATGATCCATCTTTTCTGTATAATTGAAAGCATCAAATCCTTCTTCATAATCTCCTATTTTAAATAATATCCTCCTTCACTGATGACTTTATCTCCCGGATGCAATCCCTCATTTATCACAGCAAATCCATCTTTGGTCGCTTCTACCTTCACCGGTGTTCTTACAAAAATATTCGGAGTAACCTGCACATACACATAACTGTCTTTCTCTCCCTGCAACAATGCGCTCTCCGAAATCTGAATCTGTTCAATAGGAGCACTAAGAAAATGGACGGTAGTATACATACCCAATTTCAAATGTTTCTTCGAATTATCACAAACCGAAAGTACTTTGATAGACCTTGTATCTTCGTCAACCGCCTCTTCCACATGATAGACGTTACCTTTAATCACCCTCCCCGGTAAGGCCGACACTTCTATATCCAGACTACTGCCTGCATTGATAAACCGAATGTCTTTTTCTTTCACTTGGGCGGCAATCCATACTTCCGACAAATCTGCCACTATCGCAACAGGTTCGATATCATCTTTCAGGTATTGTCCGGTCACAATATTATTCTCTATAATTTCGCCCGAAATAGGCGAACGCACCACAAGGGGCTGTCCCAGTGTCATATTCTCCGGATGCTCTACCTGATATACTTCCAGTGCAGCAGACGCATTTTCAAACTCTTTGTCGGCAATAAGCAAAGCATTTTGTGCTTCTTCCAGTTCTTTCTGCGAACTAACTCCGTTCTTTATCAGGTCTTCTTTGCGCTTTAAATCTTTCTTAGCCAGCTCACGTGACGATAATGCCTGGAAGTATTCTTTTTGTGCCGTAGTAAAATCCGGTGAGCTGATTTCAAACAAAGGGGTTCCCCGGTTCACCTGTTGTCCGATTTGTATATACGATTTTGTAACTCTTCCTGCAAAAGGGGAAGCAATGCAGGCATAACGGGTAGGAATAGGACGCACCACACCGGAAGTTATCACTTCTTTGGAATAAGGTTCAAGTCTGGCCTCAGCCACTTTTATCTTTTCAGATAAAAAACGGTCTGTGATCTGTACTGTGTCACCTTCCATACGATAACCACTCTGTTGTTCTTCCTTTGATTTACTCTTGCATGCGGTAACTAGCAATGCACCGCAAATTAAAAGCATTTGCAAATTTTTCTTTTTCATCATCATCCATAAAAATATTGTTAGCATTCTTTTTCGGATGCAAAGGTAAGTGGAGGTATTCCGGAAGCCTGTTAGAGATTTGTTAGAACGCTATTAGAATTTTATTAGAGTCATGCTATCGGTATAGCCAATCTCTTTGCTATATGCGGTATTGCAATTGTGATAACAGGGACACTCGCATTCTTCATTCCATCGATCATGAATCTGAAGAAAAAATAAATGACTAATTTTATTAACTAATCCTTTTTTAGAAGCTTTTTTTTAGGTTATTTTGCGGAACAAATATCACGAACTCATCAAATTATGGATTGGATTGGCCTTGATTTAACATTCCCTATCACCGACCCTACATGGATATTTCTCCTTGTACTCCTAATTATATTGTTTGCTCCGATATTATTGAATAAGCTGCGTATTCCTCACATTATCGGTATGATTCTGGCGGGATTGGCTATTGGTGAGCATGGATTTAATATCCTGGCACGCGACAGCAGTTTTCAGTTATTCGGCAAAGTCGGGCTCTATTACATCATGTTTCTGGCCGGTCTGGAAATGAACATGGGAGACTTCAAAGAGACGCGAAACAAAGCATTAGTACTGGGATTACTGGCTTTCATCATTCCCATCGGGATTGGGTTCGTGGCAAATATATCTTATCTGAAATACGGCGTAATCACTTCTGTGCTGCTAGCCAGTATGTATGCCTCCCACACACTCGTTGCCTATCCCATCGTCACCCGCTTCGGTATATCCCGCCATCGTAGTGTAAGTATTGCTGTAGGAGGAACGGCGGTGACGGATACGCTCACGCTGTTGGTACTAGCCGTTATAGGCGGATTATTCAAAGGAGAAACCGGTGGTTTATTCTGGATTTGGCTAGTAGTAAAAGTAATCTTTCTAGGAGCACTTATCATTTATTTCTTCCCACGCATCGGTCGCTGGTTCTTCCACCGATACAATGACAACGTGATGCAGTTCATTTTTGTGCTTGCAATGGTCTTTTTAGGAGCAGGACTGATGGAACTTGTAGGTATGGAAGGTATTTTGGGAGCTTTCCTCGCTGGATTAGTACTCAACCGACTCATTCCGCACGTTTCTCCATTGATGGATCATTTAGAGTTCGTCGGTAATGCCCTCTTCATTCCTTATTTCCTTATCGGAGTAGGAATGTTAATCAACCTACGGGTTATTTTCGGACATGGGGATGCTTTAAAAGTTGCTGCCGTAATGATAACCATGGCACTGACAGGCAAATGGATTGCGTGCTGGCTGACACAAAAGATATACAAGATGTCTGTTCTTGAACGAAACCTGATGTATGGTTTAAGTAACGCACAGGCAGCAGCCACATTGGCAGCCGTATTGGTCGGATATAACATTATTCTGCCCACCGGCGAGCGCTTGCTGAATGATGATGTACTAAACGGCACAGTTTTGCTTATCCTGGTCACTTGCGTAGTGAGTTCACTGATTACCGAACGGGCAGCCAGAAAAGTGGCAATGGATGACTCACTATCGGAAAATGAATCTTCAAAAGAAACAGAGAAGATTTTAGTATCCATAGCCAACCCGGACACTATCGAGGACATGGTGAATCTGTCTCTAATCATACGTGATTCTAAATTGAAAGATAATCTACTGGCCCTCAATGTAATCAACGACAATAATAATTCCGATAATCTACGACTTCGAAGCAAATATTACCTGGAAAAAGCGGAAATGACAGCAACAGAAGCAAATGTACCACTGAAGAAAGTCACACGGTATGATTTGAATATAGCTTCCGGCATTATACATTCAGTCAAGGAAAATGAGATCACAAGTATTATCACCGGTCTGCATCGTAAGAAAAATATCACAGACTCATACTTTGGAATACTTGCCGAACATTTATTGAATGGATTAAACTGTGAGATAATTATCTCTAAGTTTCTAATACCAGTCCATACAATCAAACGAATTGTCATTGCCGTCCCTCCTAAAGCCGAATACGAATCCGGTTTTCCTCATTGGATGGAACATTTCTGTCGAATGGGAAGTACCCTCGGATGCCGGGTACATTTCTTTGCCAATGAAAAAACGACCATACGCCTGCAAACGTGGATAAAGAAACGGCATAAGCAGACACTTACCGATTTCTCCCTTTTGGAAGATTGGAATGACTTGCTGGTGCTGACGGGACAAGTAAGCTACGACCATTTATTAGTTATTATCAGTGCACGACCGGGAACTCTCTCTTACGACAGTTCTTTTGAGAAACTACCGAGACAGCTTAGTAAATACTTCTCCAACAATAGCTTAATCGTATTATATCCTAACCAATCGGGAGAACCATTAGATACATCATTCTTCTCTAAACTATACACTGATACCGAAACCCGGCATTATGAAAAGGTGGGTAAATGGGTTTACAGGTGGTTTAAGAAAGACTGATATTTCATAGTGCCTCCCTTGTTAAAATTACAGGCTGCTTATACTAAACAAGAACAGACTAATTTTGTATAGTTGTCAATTTTCCATTCTCAAAATACAAGTATTGTCCCATTCCATATACCCATTGTTCATGTGTCCCCCATGCACCAGTAGTTTTATTAATGCCACCCGAAGGATGCCCCCATGATTCCAGAACCATAGCCTTAGTCATCCCAATACACACTTGGCCTTTTAATATCAAGTCCGCCGTAGCTTTTCCGTATTTCTTATATAATTCTTTAGTTCTCTGTTGTCTTTTTATACTAGCTAACTTCTTTGCCTCTTCTTGTGCTAACTTTTCCTTCATCAATAATTCCTCTTTAGCAAGTCTTTCTCTTTCCATTGTTTCCTCATAAACGTCTGCTTCGACAACATCCAAATTATAGAAATACATCTGAGTCATTCTTTTCTGATTATCAAATATGCTTACTTCGTATGAAAATAGAGATGGACTCTCACATAATGGCATTATCAAATCGGCACTATCATTCTTCAGAACAAATGAAGGAACCATATAAGTATCTTCACTGCCTGAATAGGCTATTTCCATACATTTATATTTATTAATCGGATGAATATTTTTAATGTATATGTCTTTATTCAAATACAACTGTTTCATTTTATCCATAAATCCTAATACAATGACAGGATAGTGTTGCCTGGTATAATTGAATCCATCATACTCACCACGTTTAGCATACCAATAAAGAGTATCACCTTCTTCAGACTGTAGTGCAAAAATTGTGTTTTTTTCAACTCCGGCATCAGACAGCTCTATATCTAAAATTTTAAAAGTCCTGCCTTCTATCTCATTATAAGGTGTGAAAATGCCATCATGTTTTTCCATAGAATGATTCGTTGCTCTATATATTTCAAATGGAAAAATCCTATATCCTTGTTCAAGTATATCGTGAAAAGAAGCACATAAAGTAACATAACCATCCTTCACCAACTGAGGTTTATATCTCTTGGAGGTTATTTGATTTAATTTATAATCTTTAGGTTTAGGGTTAGATCTTTTTTTTCGCCAAATAGTGTCAATGGCAACAACCTGCTCATTAGAAGTTAGAAAATTAGCATAATACTTAGGTAGTGATTCCGAAGAATTTGGATTCCGGGGATAGAACAAAATACTTTGCCCAACAAATTGTTTATAATAGGAAGCATCTTTATAAGGGCGTATATTAGTTAACGAATCATATTCAACTACCACAGCCTCCTTTTTATCTTTTTTAGGCACACTAGTATCAATCATTTTCATATTCTGAGCATAGGAAACAGTATAGAGCGTAAATACAATGGCAGATAGCAAGACTTTCATTTTCATAATTCTTTGTTTTATTTCTACAAAGCTAACTAAAAATACAATTTGTCCATAATGATTTCAGATAAAAAGTACCCTTTTATTTTCCCGTATTATCCTATCTGTTTATATTTGTAGAATTATGTAATTCACAAAGAACATTTAAAGAAAGGAAGCACCATGCCAAAAATTCCGAAGCTATTGGTGCGACTTCGATTCATGAATTGGTTAATTCCTAAATACACCGATATGGCAACTTACACTCATTTCGCAAAACAACCCGATGTCTTGAAACATCTGATACTCTGTGAAGTACTCAAGAATGAAACTCCGCAAGTATATGTAGAGACCAATTCGGCATGTGCCATCTATCCGATGACACAAACCCCGGAGCAACAATATGGCATCTATCATTTCCTGGAGAAAGCAGATGAGGTCCCATCTCTAAAAGATTCTGTATATTACCAACTGGAAAGCGGAGAGATGGCAAAAGGAAATTATTTAGGTTCACCTGCCTTGGCTATGAATGTATTAGGGAAGCAAGCAAAAAGGTTTGTATTCTTTGATTTAGAAAAGAGTGCACTGGAGAATGTGGGTACCTATGCCAAACAAATCGGATCAAGTGCCTCTGTAGAGATACATCATGCCGACTCTTCGAGAGGTACCATAGAGCTACTGCCTTCACTTCCCACATCCTCTTTCATCCATATCGATCCTTACGAAATAGACAAGAAAGGAGATTCTGGAGTAACCTATCTCGATGTCCTGATACAGGCTACTCTATTAGGAATGAAGTGTTTATTATGGTATGGATTCATGACCGGAGATGATAAAGCATCTTTGGACAACTATATTACATCCAGTCTGGAAAAGGCCGGCATCAAAGATTACACAGGTGTAGAGCTTACCATGAATTCAATAAGGAAAGACAGTGTATTATGTAATCCCGGCATTTTGGGAAGTGGTATTCTGGCGACCAATTTATCCCAAACCTCCACAGATATAATCCTTGATTACAGTAATCAACTAGTTGATATATACAAAGATGCTAAATACAAAGATTATGATGGGAGTTTATATATTCAGCATCTTTGATATCAACTTATTAACAATTTTATTTTAATCCATCTACTATCAATCAGTATCCTCCTCCCAATGCATGATAAAGATTAATAACTCCCTGTATTTCATCAAAACGATTGGAAGCGACGGATAATTCTGCCTGCAACAGAGTCTGACGGGCAGTAAGTACTTCCAGGTAGTTTTGCGAACTGTGCCGCATCAACAGTTCGGAACTACGCACCGCGGACTGAAGCGAAGTGACCTGCTGTTTGGAGAGTGCCAAACGGCCTTGCGCCTTCTGCCATTGCACCAACGCATCGTTTACTTCCATTCCTGCATCAAGCAAACTTTGGCGGAAGGTGAGTAATGCCTCTTCCTGTTGTGCTTTCGCTACTTTCAAATTAGCAATATTCTGCCCGCGATTGAAAAGTGGCTGAACCAATGAGCCGACAGCGGAAAGCAACCACTGTCCGGGATTGGTTATAGCGCCACCTGCCGAGTTTGTCCATCCTGCGGAACCACTCAACATGATAGAGGGATAAAAAGCAGAACGTGCCTGATTCGTTGCATAAAAAGCCCCAGCCAGTTCAGCTTCCTTTTGACGAATATCCGGACGACGGTGCAACAGTTGCAACGGCACTCCGGTTGAAAGGGATTCCGGGAAACGCTGGTTGTCAAGCGTAGAACGTGTTATCAACTGCGGAGCCATACCCAACAGAGCGGAAAGAGAATTCTCCATTTCACTGATTTGCTGTTCAATAGAAAGTACGGAGGCATCTACCGATAGCTTGCTCGCTTCTGTTTGGGCAACAGCCATTTCCGTCGTTTGCCCGGCTCTTTTCAATGCTTTCATTGCACGCAGGTTCTCATCCCATGTTTCAGCCGTGCGACGGGTGATATCCAATTGCTTATCAAGCATCAACAGGGTATAGTAACTATTGGCAATCGTTGCTACCAGTTGTGTCTGTACCGCTTGCCTATAGGCTTCACTCTGTTCGAGGGCGGCTTTGGCTCCTCGTTTGGCATTGGTCAACTTTCCGAAAATATCCAGTTCCCAGTCTGCCGATGCTGCCAGATCATAGGTCTTGGAGGTTTTCGAACCATCCACGCTACTCAATGTTCCTTGCGGAGTGAGCGATACAGAAGGCAGATAAGCCAACTTGGAAGAAAGCAGTAATGCTTCTGCTTCTTTCACTTTCAAACGGGCGATATTCAAATCGGTATTATTCGCAATACCCGTTTCAATCAGTTGCTGCAGTTGCGGGTCAGTAAATAACTCCTTCCACGAAAGGGAAGCAATGGAAACGGTATCCGCTGCAACCACCGGCTGCCGGTAAAGACTGTCGGTAACCGTCATATCCGGACGTTCATAAGTCCGGTACACATGACAACCGCTCAATCCGGCCGACAGGAATAAACATATTATTATCTTTTTCATACACTTCAACAATTAAAGATTCTCCAACTCTGCTGGTTTACGTGCCGGCATCAGTTTTTCCTGAAGATACTGGAATACGATAAACAATACAGGTACGATAAACAACAGAGCAACCGTACCGATCAACATTCCACCTACGGTTCCTACACCGATGGAAATATTACCGTTTGCTCCTACTCCCGATGCAAACATCATCGGTAGCATACCGAATATCATCGTAAGAGAAGTCATCAGAATTGGACGCAGACGGACTTGTGCAGCCGAAACAGCCGCTTGTGTGATTGTCATTCCCTGACGGCGGCGTTCGGAAGCATATTCCGTAAGCAGAATAGCTGTCTTCGACAACAAGCCGATCAGCATAATCAAACCTGTCTGTAAATATATATTATTCTCCAACCCGAACATCTTGGCGAAAAGGAAGCTTCCGGCAAGACCGAATGGTACAGAAAGAATCACCGCAATCGGAATGAACAAACTTTCGTAGAGCGCACAAAGAATAAGATAGATAAAGACTACACAGATGATAAATACCAGTGTGGTGGTATTCCCTGTGGAGGATTCTTCACGTGACATACCTCCGAACTCAAAGCCATAACCTGCCGGCAACACTTGTTCCGCAACTTCACGTACCACCTGAATAGCTTGTCCGGAACTGTAACCATCTGCCGGAGCACCATTGACGGAGATGGCAGAGAACAGATTGAAACGCGTCAGCGACTCTGCACCGTAGACTCGTGTCAAAGTAAGATACTGACTGACAGGAGACATCTCTCCGTTGGAATTGCGGACAAACATATTATTCAATGCTTCGGTATCCAAACGGAATTCCGGTGAAGCCTGCACCATTACACGGTAAAGTTTGGAGAAACGGTTCATATTGGATGCATAGTTACCACCGATATAGCCGGACAAAGTACTCAATACATCCGAAGGTGACACTCCATTCCGCTTACAAAGGGCGGCATCCACTTCTACCAGAAATTGAGGATATTTTGTATCGAACGAAGTCGAAGCACGTCCGATTTCAGGCCGGGCATTCAACGCGTCAATCATCTGACGGGTGTATTTCAGCAAATCTTCTACCGAACCGCCTTTCTGGTCCTGGATATAAATTTCAAAACCACTACTTACCCCATACCCGGGAATCATCGGTTGTGCAAAGGCCATAATTTGCGCAGAAGAAATGTCATCCGTACGCCGGTAAATCTCGTTAATAACAGCATTGATACCGTCTTCCTTTTCCGTACGTTCATCCCACGGTTTCAGACGGACGATAAACATACCGTTCGATGCTCCCTGACCGCTTATCATACCGTTACCCGTCACTTTAGAAAACATTCTGACTTGCGGTATGTCATGAATACGCTTATCTATTTCGTCCATTACACTTTTGGTTTCTTCCAGACTGTTTCCGGGTGAAGTACGCACATCTACAAAGATAGTTCCCATATCCTCTTGAGGAACCAACCCGGTCTTGGTGGTTTTCATCAGAAGGAACAATCCCGCACAAGCGACTAACAACAATGCTCCTGCCAGCCATTTACGTTTCAACATGAAAAATACGCCACTCTTGTATTTCAGTACCAACCGATGAAAAGCACTATCAAATGCCATGTGGAAACGGGATGAGAAACTCAACTTCTCCCCTTTCGCAGCCTCCATGTGCGGTGTCATTATCAGTGCGCAGAGAGCGGGACTTAAAGTTAACGCGTTAATTAGAGATATTGCTACGGCAACAGCCATGGTCAGTCCGAACTGGGTGTAGAACGTTCCGGTAGTTCCTCCCATAAAACATACGGGAATAAATACCGCCATGAAGACAAAGGTGGTAGTTACCAGTGCCGAGGTAATGCCCCCCATGGCATCAATGGTGGCCCGGTAAGCCGATTTATATCCTTCATCGAACTTTGCCTGCACCGCCTCCACCACAACAATAGCATCATCCACCACCGTTCCGATAACCAACACCAGTGCAAACAACGTCAACATATTCAGACTGAAACCTGCGGCATAGAGAAAAGCAAAAGTACCCACAAGGGAAACGATGATAGAAATGGCCGGAATAAACGTAGACCGCAAATTTTGCAGGAAAACGTAAACCACAAGTACCACTAACAGAATGGCTTCAATCAAGGTTTTGATCACATTCTTAATGGATGCATCCAAAAAATCTTTCGAACTCATCAGGTCTACCAGCTCCATTCCTTTAGGCAATCCTTGAGCGATCTCTGCTGTCACCTTATCTATTTCCTTAATAATCTCATTGGCGTTCGAACCGGAAGTCTGCGCAATCATACAGTTGGAGCCGGGATGCCCGTTCACTTCACCGATGTATGTATAAGAGTTGGCACCCAATTCGATACGTGCCACATCTTTCAGCCGTAGCACCTCGCCTCCTGCCTGCGAACGGATTACCAGATTGCCATAATCCTTTTCTTCTTCATAACGTCCGCGATATTTCAATACATACTGAAAAGTATTCTTCGATTCGGCGCCAAGCGTTCCCGTAGGGGCTTCCAGATTCTGTTCGTCAAGTACCGTCGTGATGTCGGACGGAACCAATCCATATTTAGCCATCTTGGCAGGATCGAGCCAGATACGCAACGAATAGTCCGCTCCCATCACATTCACCTCACCCACACCGGCAATACGTGAAAGACGGGGTTCGATATTGATTTTCAGATAGTTATTCAGAAAGCTTTCATCGAACGTGTTGTCGGGGCTATACAATGCCAATGCTTTGATATTACTTGTCTGGCGCTTACGGACGGTGATACCGCTGCGGGTGACTTCTGCCGGTAATAATCCTTGTGCCGTAGCAATACGGTTCTGCACATTAACTGTCGCCATATCGGGGTCGGTCCCTTGACGGAAGTAAATGGTGATTCTCGCTGAACCGTTATTGGTAGAGGAAGAGGTCATGTACATCATGTTCTCTACCCCGTTGAGTGCTTCTTCCAATGGCACGACTACACTCTTCTGTACTGTTTCCGCATTAGCACCGGTATAGGTAGCGGAAACACTGACGGTAGGAGGTGCAATTTCAGGAAACTGTTCAACAGGAAGCTGCGAAAGTCCTATCAATCCGATGATAAGAAAAACGACCGAAATTACTCCTGCGAGAATAGGCCGGTCTATAAATGTTCTGATTTTCATAACGGCATCTTATTCTTTAGTCGGATCACTCTTGATTACTGTTCCCTCACGCACCAGTCCGGCACCTTCGGCTATAATAACATCACCCGGCTCAAGTCCTGTTTCAACGATATATTCAGTACCGTTATTCAACCGGAACACTTCTACCGGGGTTGATTTCGCTTTACCGTCGACCACTTTATATACAAATATACGATTCTGCAATTCGTAAGTAGCCGCTTGCGGAATAATGATACATCCTTTCTTTATAGTAGGAACTACTACTTTACCACTTCCACCGTTACGCAGGAACTGGTCGGGGTTGGCAAAAACAGCCCGCAGTCCAACAGCACCGGTTCCTTCATCCACCGTACCGCTGATAGCGTCTACCTTTCCGGTATGGGAATAGGTTTTTCCATTGCTCATAGTCAGCTCCACTTCGTCCATGTTTTCTATCGCTTTTTTAAGTGAGCCATATTGTTGCACAAAGTCGAGTATCTGATTCTCCGTCATGGAGAAATAGGCGTATACTTCGCTGTCGTCCGAAACAGTGACTAACGGCTCGGTGATACTGCTGCTCACCAACGCCCCTACCCGATAAGGAATCATGCTGGCGACTCCGTTCACCGGACTTTTCACTTCGGTATAAGAAAGGTCATTGCGCGCATTCACTTCCTGTGCCTTAGCCTGTGCCAATGCCGCTTCTGCCGCCGCTTGTTCATTACGGGCTGTTTGCAGATCGAATTCGGACACAATCTGTTCTTTGTAAAGTTCAGCTTTACTATCTGCTGTCAATTTAGCAGTGGCAAGCTTGGCTTCCGCGCTTTTTACATTGGCAACTGCTGTTTCCAACGCTGCTTTATAAGGAACCTGGTCGATAATGAAAAGTGTCTGCCCTTTATGGACAGGATCCCCTTCATTGATACATATTCCGGTAATAATGCCACTCACCTGCGGACGAATTTCAACATACTGCCGCCCTCGTAACGTAGCTGTATAATCGGATTTTAAAATCTGGTCACTTTGTGTTACGGTAAGTGTTTTGTACGTGGCCTCTGCCTTTTTCTGTTGCGAACCTCCACAAGCACATAACAGAGGCAAACAAACCAAGGCAAAAATGATTAGTTGTTTCATTGTAGCTATATTTAAATGATTGTTAATGATTTATAACCCATTATTCCATAAAAAACGCGACTGACCAAATCTAAGAATTATCAAACAATAAAATAAGAATGTAGTGACGAACGGCAAGAATATGATGACGAACGACAAAAGGGAATGCTTGGGGTTTCAGAACAATCTTTTATCTTTGCAAAGAAGTGAGAAAATATACTTCCGGGAGTTAAACGAGCAATGAGAAGAATATGAAACGTACTAATATACCTGTTTACATCGACTTGCTTTTCTGTCTGGTAATCATGCCGCCCATCATCATGCTAGTGCCGGTAGACAAATGGATTGTACACCACACGGTCTTTATGCTGACCCTGATTGCCTATCTTTACGGTCTGTACTTCATCTACCGTAAAGTGAAACTACCGATGCTTTTCATGCAACGGAAGTTCGGACATATCTTACTGCTCATGCTATCGCTTATCTTCATCACATGGTTGCTAACCCACTTTCCATATCCACCGGAACCCGACAATATAGATCCGATAATGCATAAAACCCGGCAACATATGCGGGCGCAGACTGTGTGGTTCTTTTTTCTGGTAGTGACGGGGTTCAGCCTTTCCATAGAACTGATCTTTGAACTTTTCCGGCAAATTCTTTCCAAACAGGAGATTGAAGCGGAAAAGAACAAGGCGGAGCTGGCTCTCTACAAGGCACAAATCAATCCGCACTTCCTTTTTAATACATTAAATGCTCTCTACGGGCTGGTACTTACGAAGTCGGACAAAACAGAATCCGCCTTTATCAAATTTTCCAATATTCTGAAATATATGTATGCCCAGACTACTTCAGATCTGATTTCCATAAGCAATGAAGTAGAATATATACGCCAATACGTTGACCTGCAATCTTTGCGTTTAAACAAGCATACGAAAGTGGTATTTGAAACCGAGATGGATGACGAACAGATAC
The DNA here is from genome assembly GCF_040812255.1 of Bacteroides sp. L008. Taxonomy (NCBI): domain Bacteria; kingdom Pseudomonadati; phylum Bacteroidota; class Bacteroidia; order Bacteroidales; family Bacteroidaceae; genus Bacteroides; species Bacteroides sp. L008. The sequence goes on from NZ_JBFNXO010000001.1 coordinate 3,238,872, forward strand.
AGATTCCTCCGATGATTCTCATTACTTTTGTCGAGAACAGTTTCAAATACGGCGTTTCGTCCGACACGGACTGTACAATTCTTATTCGTATCATTGTAAAGGAGGGCCTGCTAAACTTTGAAACCGAGAATATGATTATGAAGAAGAACCACAAAAATCCTCATGCCATCGGAATAGACAATTGCCGTAAACGACTGGAGCTTCTTTATCCCAGCCGCTTTGCATTGATTACAAAAGAAGAAAACGGATGTTTCAAAACCTATCTTAACATTCAACTACGATGAAAAAGCTTACTTGTATCGCTATTGACGACGAACCGATTGCATTGCTCATCATCAGCCAGTTTTGCGAACGAAAAGGAGGACTGGAACTTACTACTTTCAGCGAACCGCTGACCGGACTGCGAGAAATAGCCCGGCGCAAACCTGATCTGGTCTTTCTGGATATTGAAATGAACAGTACCAACGGACTAGATATTGCCCATGCGCTTCCTCCCGAAAGTTGCCTTATTTTTACGACAGCCCATGCACAGTATGCACTGGATGGCTTCGACCTCGATGCCGTGGATTTCCTGCATAAACCCTTTGCTTATGAACGATTTGAAAAAGCTGTTGAGAAAGCGATTGTCCTTATTGAAGCACGCCAGCATAAAGTACCGGAAAACATCATAATCAAACAAGAATACAATAACATATCCATCCCTATCTCCGATATTCTTTATATCGAAGCAATGGAGAATTATACGAAAATATTCCGTATAAACGGCAACTATATATTATCGCGCACAAGTCTGAAAAGTATTCAGGAGATGTTACCCGAAAAGTCTTTTCTACGTACGCACCGCTCCTATATCATTCCGGTTAATAAGGTGGAACGGTTCTCTAAACGGGAAATAAACCTGACCGGATGCCGGATTGTAATCCCCATAGGAAGACAATACGCAGAAAATGTCTATGCCACATTGACGGCCAGGAATATGACGCTATAAACAAGCCTACAGAATACCGGAACTTTTTAAATCAGCTTCCGGCCTTCTGGGTATAAATTAATTTATCTCTTTGGCTGATTGTCCACAAGCCATCTATCAAGCGTACATTTTTCGTATCATCGTCTTCCACGTTCCATGCATAACCTCCTGAAAGCAGTCCACGCCTTTCCAATATTTCATTGGGCTGATTATTGGAGAAGAAAAGTTCCAGCTGTGTAGAATCGGGACCAAAGACAATGAAAGCTGAAATGCCGCTGCCATCCACCGCTTCTGTACGAATCCCTTTCTCAAATAAGCGGATACAGTCTTTTTGCACTTCACACCATACGTATCCGGCAGAGCCGATACAGCCATGTTCATCCCGGTCACCTCCCACAAGCGGAGATTGCGGATACTGAACTAGTTTGGAAGCCGGCATCCCCGGTGTATATTTTCCTGTATAAAAGACTTCCAGCGTATCATTCAGAAGTAAACCGTTGACTTCTTCTTTATTCGCATCCATCGTACTGAATGAAAGGGTATCATTCTTATCGGTGACAATCGTTACCATATTCATGGTTGCATCACTTACAATTCCTTTAGAACTGCTCATTTTCGACGAGCAACCTGCCATGAGGCACAGAGTGCCTACCGCTAATAGCATTGTTTTCATTTTCTTTAAATTTTGCTTTGTTTTAAATTAATGCAAAGATAAAGGTTATACATCAATATCCCGCTTCTATAAAATAAATTAATTTCGGGACAGTTTGTTCAGTTGCACTGCCTAAAATGCCTATATTGGACAACGATCTATTAGAAATTCAGTCTACCTTTGTGATGTAGATAATCAAAAGTAAATACGGAATGCCATGAAAGAAACTTTTCAAATCCCAACTCCCGAAACTTTGGAAGCCTTGACAGGTAAGGAACTTTATGATCTATGGACTTCACTTCGCCAACTTATCGAACAGAAGTACAATATGGAACAAATGTGGAATCATGGAGGAAAAAAATGGACCTACGAATACAAATATCGCAGAGGCGGAAAAACTCTATGTGCCCTATACGCCAAAGAGCAAACGATTGGGTTCATGGTTATTTTAGGTAAAGATGAACGCACTAAATTCGAATCCATGCGAGAAATGTTCTCCAATGCGGCTCAAAAGATATATGATGAGACGACCACTTTCCATGATGGGAAGTGGCTTATGTTCGAATTAAAAGATACTTCTTTATTTAATGATATAGAGCGGCTCCTATCTATCAAACGAAAACCCAACCGATGATTGAATCAGAAATAAATAAGAGGTATTGTCAAAGTTGCGGGATGCCTCTCCGCTTTGATGTAGAGAAATATCTGGGTACTAACTCCGACGGTTCGCGAAGTGATGAATATTGCTATTACTGTCTGAAAGACGGAAAATATATCGTTGACATTCCGATGTCGGAAATGATTAATATCTGGATAAAATACACCGACAAGTACAATGAATATGCAGGTACTGCTTATTCGCCGGAGGAACTTAGGCACATCCTCAACGAACGGTTACCCCATCTGAAACGGTGGAAACAGAAGCTGGAAACCTGTAATATCCATCACCAGAAGATTCAGGATATAATCGTTTATATCAATAATCATTTATTCGAGACTTTGAATACAGACATGCTTAGCACGATAAGCGGACTTTCCAAATATCACTTCAGAAGAGTGTTTCAAACTGTTGCCGGAGAAAATATCGGAAGCTACATACAGCGTTTACGTCTCGAACAAATAGCACATTTGTTAGTATCCACCGAGTTTACATTAAATCAGATTTCGGAACAGACAAACTATCAGACCAAATTTAGTCTAGCCAAAGCCTTCAAAAAACATTTTGGCGTATCGAGCTCTCAATATAGAGAGAAGTACAAGCCGATGTATGATGAGCAACATGCGGTTATCACTCCTGAAATCCGGTCGATTCTGCCAATGAAAGTATTTTGTATCGAGGTTGGTGAAAAATACAAAGATGAGCTCCGATACAAATTAATATGGAACAGACTGGCCAATTACGCCAAGCAGCATAATGAAGAAAAGTTGAATTATAAGTTTGTCAGCCTTAGTATGGATGACCCGTCCATAACTCCCATGAATAAATGCCGCTTCTATCTCGGGGTGACAATCGATGCCACTGAAAATGATTCGCAACCGGGAGTGATGGAAGTTCCCGGTGGACGTTATGCTGTATTCAGACATATCGGAGACTACTCTTTGTTGCATAAGTTATACCGGACTATTTATGAAAAGTGGTTTCCGGAAAGTAAATATCGCCCTCAAAGTACCTTTAGCTTTGAGATGTATATGAACCGTCCCTACTCTACTCTTAGAACAGAATTAATGACCGACATTTATATTCCGGTCACAAAGAAATAAGAAATTATCAACACTCTAAAAACAATGTATTATGGGAAAGATTTCAGAAATCATGCTATTGAAACAACCGGAGCAATCCGCTTTGGCTGTTGAAGTACACACGGATATGAACGGAATGTCGGAGGCTATCGGGAAGAACTTCGTAAAAATAGACTCTTTATTTAAGGCACAAGGCGAAGTCACTACTGATATTCCTTACGTTGAGTATCCCGACTTTGAGAGCCTGACTGAGCACAATATAAAAATGATTATTGGTCTAAAATCATCCAGAGAGTTACAGGGTGAAGGGAATATACGATCTATTACGATACCGGAAAGAAAAATAGCTTCCTGTCTGCATAGAGGAACTTACAGTGAACTGGCTGTCCTGTACAATGAAATGATGGAATGGATAAAAAACAACGGTTACAAACCTTCGGGAACATCCATAGAATATTATTACAGTAATCCCAACATACCCGAAGAAGAACAGGTGACGAGAATAGAAATGCCACTATTATGAATATTTACTTCATCTAGTTATTTCTTTCCTTACTATCAATAACTATCGAATATACATTCCAGTTTTCGTTCAACTTAAGTCAAACGAAAACTCATTAGGCAACGAAAAAGATATTGTATTCAAGGAGAACAACTAAAAATAGCATAGCGAAAAATGAGTTCTTATACCCTGAAGTACCCCACAAAATAGATCAAACACAACAGATGCAGACATCATTTTTGTATCTTTGCCGGAGACTGAATAAACATGAAAAGAGAAATCCTATATCAAAAGATAGCCGGCACTATCGCTTGGCAAATAAAAACAGGTATATGGAAAGCAGGCGAGAAATTACCTTCTTTACGTACTATCAGCAATGAATATGGCGTGAGTTTAAACACGGCAATCCAGGTATATTATGAACTGGAAAAGGAAGGATTTATCATCTCCCGCCCCAAATCAGGGTACATTGTCAATTATAAACCATTAAATTTGTCTGCTCCGGCAACAACACAACCTGCAACTCAATCTTTAGGAAAGGAAGAGGCCGACTTAATCATGGAAGTATATCATTCCATCGAAGATTTGTCCATCACCCGTTTCTCACTGGGAATACCGGAAGACGTTCTATTGCCTATTGCAAAGCTCAATAAGGAATTAATCAAGGCAATGTATTCACTTCCGGGAAACGGTACCAGGTATGAAGACCCGCAGGGAAATATTCGGTTAAGAAACTATATTGCCCGTTTTGCATATAGCTGGAATGGAAATCTGACTGAAGATGATATTGTCACTACCACGGGAGTGACCAATTCTATCTCTTTAGCATTATCTGTTATTGCCCGAAAAGGAGATACGATAGCTGTTGAAAGTCCTGTTTATTTCGGCATATTGCAGTTGGCCAACAGCATGGGACTCCGGGTGTTGGAACTGCCCACCAACCCTGTAACAGGTATTGAGCCCGATGCTTTAAGAAAAGTATTACCGCAGATTAATCTATGCCTGCTTATCAGTAATTTCAGTAATCCACTGGGAAGTTGTATGCCCGATGAGCATAAAAAAGAGGTAGTGCAGATGTTGGCTGAATATAATATTCCTCTGATTGAAGATGATTTATACGGTGATGTATTCTTCGGACATTCACGCCCTAAGCCATGCAAAGCTTTCGATGAAAAGGGACTTGTGTTATGGTGTGGCTCTGTGTCAAAGACATTAGCTCCCGGTTACCGGGTAGGCTGGATTGCCCCCGGTAAATTTAAAGATGCTGTTATTCGCCAAAAACATATTCATTTAATATCCACTCCTACCCTCAATCAGGAGGCTATCGCCAACTTTATGGAAAACGGCAGGTATGAGAATCATTTGCGCAGGTTGCGCCATGAATTACATTCCAACAGTCTTCATCTGGCACAATCTATTACCGACTATTTCCCCGAAGACACTAAAATCATAACTCCGCAGGGAGGTTTCATGCTTTGGGTGGAACTAAACAAAAAGATTGATACCACAGAATTATATTACAAAGCCATGCAACACAAGATCAGCATTGCTCCCGGACGCATGTTTACACTGCACGACCAGTACAGAAACTGTATGCGTTTGAGTTTCGGCCAGCAATGGAGTCCTTTTATCGAAGAACGCTTGCAGGTTTTAGGAAGTGTTATCAAAGAATCATTCTGATTGGCGGATATACTCCTTTACCACCTCTCCGAGAGTCTTCAGCCCTTTCTCTATTTTGTCTTCAGGCATATTGGAGTAGTTTATTCTAAGCGTATTTTCCTTGTTGCCATTCGGATAAAAAGAACCTCCCGGAACAAAAGCAATCTTTTTCTCCAGACTTCTGACTAAAACATCGCGTGCTGAAATCCCCACAGGAAGTTCTATCCAGGTAAATAGTCCGCCTTCGGGCCGAGTGAACTTTATTGTATCCGGAAAATAACGTTCTATACTTTCAATCGCAACATTCCTGCGCCTTCTATATACTTCGACTATTTTTGCAATATGTTTATCAATATCATACCGCTTCAGATATTCGGCAATGGTCATCTGGGCAATAGTGTTACATTGTAAATCCGTACCTTGCTTGACTAATACATATTTGCGGATAATATCTTTATCCCCCGCAATCCAGCCAATCCGAAAGCCGGGACAGAATATTTTCGAAAAACTGCCTGTACACAAGATATTTCCAGCCTCATCAAAAGACTTTATAGAGGGCAAAGGTTCTCCCTCAAACCTTAACTCGCCATACGGATTATCCTCAATAACTGCAACACTGTATTTGGCAGATAATTCAGCCAATTTCCTGCGTCTTTCCAGACTCCACGTTTTTCCTGTAGGATTCTGAAAGGTAGGTATCGCATATATCAGTTTTATATGCGGAGTGTTACTCAAAACATCTTCCAAAACGTCCATCATCATCCCTTCCTCATCCGTGGGAATTTCAATGAAGCTACACCCATACGCTTTGAATGCGCTAATCGCAGCCAAATAGGTCGGGCTTTCACAAAGCACGACATCTCCTTCGTCTAAAAAAACTTTTCCAGACAAGTCCAATCCTTGTTGCGAACCATGGGTTATCAAAATATTGTCTTTATCGAAAGCCGTGCCCAAACGCCCGTTCATCCGGTTGGCAATCCATTCCCGCAAAGGAGCATAACCTTCCGTTGTGGTATATTGAAGTGCTTTTGTACCTGCTTCTTTCAATACAATCTGATTAATCTTATTGATTTCATCTATTGGGAAAAGTTCCGGAGCAGGCAGACCACCGGCAAACGAAATCACATCTTCCTGTTCAGTCACTTTTAATATCTCTCTTATTTCCGAAGCCTTTATATAAGACATTCTTTTAGCAAAATTCAACTTCATAACCTTTAAGTATATTAGGAGATTAAAACAACACTGCAAAGTAAAGCAAAAAAGAAAGACGAGAACAGATACACTTTTTTATATATTGACAGGTACAGATGAGGGAGTTTTCAAAGGATAGCTATATGAAGTTAATCTCCCATATTACTTATTTCGTCATGAGAAATCAGGGCGTTCGTCGAATAATCCTATACAGAACCCTGTTTAAACTTACCTTTGCACAGAAAACAAAAGTAATCGATAGTAACTATGGAAGAGCAAATACTAATTTTTCGCACCTCGGTAAAGAATGTACGGGATATCAAACATATCGCAGCGCTTTTCACCCTATGTCCCCAAATCTACAAATGGAATGTAGATATGGAGGATTGGGAAAAAGTGTTGAGAATAGAATGTCAGGGGATCACCCCGACTGAAATATTAAAGGCATTACGCGCCATCAACATTTATGCACAGGAACTGGAATGAAGCAGAGAGAAAGCCATAAATTAATAGCGAGGTAAATCCCTTACCTCTTCATAATATTTTTCTATTCCAATCTCTTGCATCCGTTTGTTGATGGCTACAAATCTCTTATATAAATGTTCATCAAAACCTGTATTCTCACAAGGAAAACAGCTACACTGGAAGCAATAATCCACTTGCTTCTCTTCGCTGCATACACGAACATTACAGTTTTTGAACAACTTGCATTTTTCTTTTCTGCACCCCTGACAAGTCGCCACGGACAAATGATTTAAAAACTCTTTAAAATTGGGGTACTTTGCAAAGACAGGCTCATCAAGCATCTCTACAAAACGTTGTGCATAGACATCAAAATTGCCTAATGCCTTCTTGAGTTCACCGCTGTGATAAGAAATATCTCCATCGGCAAAAGCAAAGCATTTTCCGCAATGCAGTCCACAAGGGGCAATGCGCCCCTTAATAAATTCACCATCCACCTTTTTCATTTTCACTCTTCAATCATTAATTCCATCTGTATATCTCCTCTTTCATAAGTCGTGTGATATTCGGGAAGTTCCTTGAAGCCTAACTTATGATAAATATGGATAGCCGGTTTCAGACGTGTATTGCTCTCTATAAAGAGCCTTTTGCCCCCAAGCTCCTTCGCTTTATTTACAACTGCTTCGCAAAGCAGTACTCCAATACCTTTGCCCTGAACCTTAGGGCTGACAGCCAGCTTGGCTAACTCATAATCATACAACGGATGATCCATCTTACACAAAGCACATACACCGACCGGTTCATCTTTATAAAGAGCCACCAAAATAGCTCCTCCTTTATCCAGAATATATTCCTTTGGATGATCTAAAGCCTTGTAATCGGCCTCTTCCATCCGAAAATAAGCAGTTATCCACTCTTCGTTAAGAGTCCGGAAAGCAGATTGATAGCAAGGTTCATAAGGAACTATTTGGATGTCCTTACTCTCTCGTTCCTTTTTCGCTTCCTTCACCCGCTCCAACAGGGATTTATCCGACAAAAGGTTCTCCCATTCTTCGATAGCTTTCCAAAGATCATTCCGGGTTTGCTGCGTGATTTGCTCAATAGCTGCCGTAACATCTATGCACTGTTCCGAAAAAGAGTCGGACATTCTTTTTCCTTTGGCAGATAACATGACCATGTTTCTTCTCCCGTCGGATTTGTCCTTTGTCTCTTTCACTAATCCTTTAGCTACCATTTCTTTAATAATATTACTCACGGAAGGATGAGAATGACCAATCTCTTTGGCTATGGACGTAATGGTTTTTGCCTCCCCATGCGATAATACAAAAAATACAGGAAACCATTTCGGTTTGAGGTCTACTCCAAACATTTTATAGATGGCGGCCGCATCTACTGTTATTTTATCGGTCAACATGCGTAATCTGCTACCGATGGCTAATTTGCCCGTCTGATTAAAAAAGTCCATGTTTTTATTAGTTGCGTTACTAAATACGTAATTGATTACGCAAATATATCAGCTTTTCATCATATAAACAAACATTTTTCGTAAAAATACGTAAGCAGTTACGTAATTAGTTCTGTTTATGGATAAACATCAGGAAATAGTGAAAAGAATATTTGCCACTCCCCTTTCCCAATTTGGCATACGTGTTTCCATGAGCCCTGTTTCTTGAAGTATCAAAAAGGCAAGTTGTAAACTCTGTTTGTGAGAAACAAGAGAGTGCCGATAATAAAAGAACAAATACAATAATTAGCTTCTTCATGTTTATAACGTAACATTTATCTTTTTCAATTCTTCAATCTTTCCACCTGTAATATAAGGTATACATTCGGATATCTTCTCAATACTCCAATCCCACCATTGCAATTTCTGCAATTGGGCAATCGTATTCTCATCAAAACGCTTCCGGATTTCTTTGGCCGGTGTCCCACCTACTATCGTATAAGGAGGAACATCTTTAGTAACCACTGCCCGCGACGCAATGACTGCCCCATTTCCAATATGTACTCCTGCCATGATAACAGCTTCATATCCAATCCAGACATCATTACCTATTACTATATCTCCTTTATTATCCCAGGCAGAAGTTACATCTCCCTTATCTAAATTCCATTCCTCAAAAAAGATAGGAAATGTATAATTGGATAAAGAATTCAATGTGTGATTTGCACTGTTGAAAAGAAACTTAGCTCCACAGGCTATGGAGCAGAATTTTCCTATTATCAAGCGATCTTTATTAATCGGATAATGATATAAAACATTGTTCTTCTCAAAAAGAACCGGATCATTTACAAAATCATTGTATATTGTATAATCACCTACGATAATAGCAGGATTCTTAATCACCGTATTCAGGTAAATAGTCTGAAAATCATTGGTACGAGGATATATGTTCGAATTCATTGTAATAGCTACTTTTATATGGTTTATTGAATAGAATAAATAAAATAACTTGTGATTTACGTTAAATCACAAACAGTTGTAACAGCAGAACTTTCTATTGTTACAATCCGTATGGGCGAAGCTATTTACAAAGTTGCCATTTCATTGTGTCAGCAGAAAAGGATTTATATTACATAGCAAATATACAAGATAAATTTCATACTATTACACAAAGAATTAAATATGTATCCCATATTGATGCTTCACTTCCGCCATCACAAACGTACTTTCCAATGATCCCAAGCTATCAATCGTCCCCAACACATTCAGAATAAACTCCTGATAGTATTTCATATTGGGAGCATGAATCTTCAACAGGTAATCATAACTACCTGATATGTTATAACATTCGGTTACTTCGGGAATATCCTGTATGATCCGCGTAAACTCGGCTGCTATATCCCTGTTCAGCCGTCTAAGCTTCACACTGCAGAATACGACAAATCCCTGATTCAGCTTTTCCGCATCCAATACGGCAATATACTTCTTTATATATCCTCCACTCTCCAACCGTTTAAGACGTTCAAAAACAGGAGTTGAAGAAAGACTCACCCGTGCGGCCAGTTCTTTGGTTGTCAATCGGGCGTTTTCTTGCAAAGTACGGAGTATTTGCAAATCGACTCTATCCAGTTTATCAAAAGTATCCATAAGAAAAATATTCTTCTAAAAGGTGATTTTTAGGAATAACGCAACTATATTATTCTATATAACGGTACAAAAATAGCATTATTTTCTGTATTTTATCTATATCTTGTTCGATATATCTCCATCCCATAACTTTGCAAGAAAATAAGGAAAGAATATTAAACTTAAAAATATACGATTATGGCAACAAAGAATTTACATTTCGAGACTTTACAAGTTCATGTAGGACAAGAACAAGCAGATCCGGCAACAGATGCCCGCGCAGTACCTATTTACCAGACTACTTCTTATGTATTTCACAACTCCGCTCACGCAGCCGCACGTTTCGGCCTGCAGGACCCGGGAAACATCTACGGTCGTCTGACCAACTCCACTCAAGGAGTTTTTGAACAACGCGTAGCTGCTCTTGAAGGGGGAGTAGCAGGACTGGCAGTTGCTTCGGGTGCTGCTGCCATCACTTATGCTTTCGAGAATATCACTCGTGCAGGCGATCATATTGTAGCAGCCAAAACGATTTATGGAGGAAGCTATAACTTACTGGCTCATACCTTACCCAGCTATGGCATCACAACCACATTCGTCGATCCCAGTGATTTATCGAACTTTGAAAAAGCCATTCAGGAAAATACGAAAGCCGTATTTATCGAGACGCTGGGAAATCCGAACTCAAATATCATTGATATAGAGGCAGTAGCTGAAATAGCTCATCGCCACAAAATTCCTTTGATTATTGACAACACATTCGGTACTCCGTATTTAATCCGCCCTATCGAACACGGAGCAGATATCGTTGTACATTCCGCAACAAAGTTCATTGGCGGACACGGTTCCTCATTAGGAGGAGTCATTGTAGATTCAGGCAAATTCGACTGGGTGGCTTCCGGCAAATTCCCACAACTGACCGAACCCGACCCAAGCTATCACGGAGTACGTTTTGTTGATGCGGCAGGTCCGGCTGCCTATGCCATCCGCATCCGGGCTATTTTGCTGCGCGACACAGGTGCTACCATCAGTCCATTCAATGCTTTTATCCTGTTACAAGGATTGGAAACTCTTTCCTTGCGCGTAGAACGTCATGTAGAAAACGCGTTGAAGGTCGTGAATTTCTTAAACAATCACCCGAAAGTGAAGAAAGTGAACCATCCGTCATTATCCGATCATCCCGATCATGCGCTGTATCAGCGTTATTTTCCGAACGGCGCCGGTTCTATTTTCACTTTCGAAGTCAAAGGCGGACAAGAAGAAGCACACCGCTTCATCGACAGCTTGGAGATTTTCTCCTTGCTTGCCAATGTTGCCGATGTGAAATCATTGGTGATCCACCCGGCAAGCACTACCCACTCGCAGCTCAATGCACAGGAACTCGCCGAACAAGAGATTTATCCGGGCACTGTACGCTTATCGATTGGAACGGAACATATTGATGACCTGATTGCGGATTTGGATCAGGCACTTGCCAAAATCTAACATTCAATCATTGAACTTTCCATGACTGCAAGATGTTATACCTATATAACATTAAAACATTGCAGTCATGGAAAAATATTTAATACACAGCAACGAACTGCATCTGATAGACGCAGAGAAAATCCATCAAGCCGTAGAAAAGATGGTGGAATCACTCGATTTAGCCGCAGGATCAACCACTAACTTCGATCTCTATCAGGTTGTGGAAAACTACTTTAAAGATCTCGAGAAAAGGAGAAAAATCAATCATGTACTGGGAATCAAAGAAGATAGATATGAATTAGCCGAAGATTTCGGTATAAAATAAAAAAGAGATTTATTCAATCACGCCAGACAAGTTTTCCAAAAAATAAGGGAGTTGCACGTTAAGTACAACTCCCTTATTTTTTGAATTATCAGAGTATAACAATCAATTTCCCTGATGCACAGTAAGCTGTGGGAAAGGGAAGTTGATACCTTTTTCATTGAAGGTTTCGTAAATTGCTTTATTTGTATCGAAATAGACACCCCAGTAATTTCCGCTGTTTACCCAGACACGTGCCACTACATTCACACTGCTGGCATCCAGGGCATGAAGAGCTATAAACGGAGCTGGTTCATTCAGGATACGTTTATCGGCGGCCAGAATATCACGAACTATCTGCTGAACTTTATTGTAATCTTCCCCATAATCTATACCAATAATCCATTCTACACGGCGGGTTTCCTGATGACTGTAATTGGTCACTACTCCACTGCTCAATGAACCATTTGGGATATAAATCAATTTATTATCCGCAGTCGTAAGGATGGTGTGAAATATCTGGATTTCTTTTACCGTACCGGATGAACCTTGCTGTGTTTCTATCCAGTCACCCACTTTATAAGGTTTGAACAAAAGAATAACCAATCCTCCGGCAAAGTTCTGCAAATTGCCGGACAAAGCCATACCGATAGCCACACCGGCAGAAGCCAGTAAAGCTGCGAACGAAGTAGTTTCAACTCCCAGGGCGCCGACAACAGAAATGATCAAAAGGATCGTCAACAGGATATTTACCAGACTTTTAACGAAAGTTTTGATACTTACATCCACTTTTCGTTTATCCATCAGACGTCTTATAAACTTATTAAGTAGCGAAATCAAAAAACGTCCGACGATGAAGACAATGACCGCAATCAGTATACGTTCTCCGGCACGAATACCAAAATCTATCAGTTGTTGAGTAATTAGCGAAAGCTTATCCAATCCGTCGGCATTGGCAATCGCCTCTTTCATTAATTCATCTGCGGCCACTTGCACAGAATCCGCAGCTTGTGTTGCTTGAAGTAAGAGTAGCATAATTAAATTATATATTAAATGAATAAACTGTTGTATTGGTATTTCAACAATCTACAAAGTTATATTGTTTTTAGTAAATCTAAAAGTTTTTTTTGCTTTCCTCCTTCAAAAACCGTATTTTTGCAGTCGATTCACTGGTAGGGGTGCCTTAACATGACGGGCTGAGAACATACCCATAGAATCTGATCCGGGTAATGCCGGCGTAGAGAACTAATTAATAAGCAAAATGAAAAGAATTGTATGGATGGCCGTCGCCTTATCGGGCGCAGGCATCACTGTTCATGCACAGACGAGTGCAAAGGACAGTATGAGAGTAGTAAACCTGCAAGAGGTGCAGGTAGTATCCACACGTGCCACAGCCAAAACTCCCGTGGCATTCACCAATATAGATAAAGCAGCACTCAAAAAGGTAAACTTCGGACAGGATATCCCCTATCTGCTAAGTATGACTCCTTCCACACTGACCACGTCAGATGCAGGAGCCGGTATTGGCTATACAACGCTTCGCGTACGTGGAACTGATGGCACACGAATCAACATCACGGTAAACGGCATACCGATGAACGATGCCGAAAGCCATAACCTGTTCTGGGTGAATATGCCCGACTTTTCTTCTTCCGTAAAAGATATGCAGGTGCAGCGCGGAGCAGGTACATCAACAAATGGAGCAGGTGCTTTCGGTGCCAGTGTCAATATGCAAACCGAAGGTGCATCTATGAAACCATACGCCGAATTCAATGGTTCATACGGTTCGTTCAACACGCACAAGGAAACAGTGAAAGTGGGAACCGGCTTACTCAATAACCACTGGACGTTTGATGCCCGCCTTTCCAATATCGGTACGGACGGATACATAGACCGTGCTTCGGTGGACTTGAACTCTTACTACCTGCAAGGAGGTTATTTTGCAGAAAACACCTCTGTGAAACTGATTGCATTTGCCGGAAAAGAAAAGACATATCATGCTTGGGGATACGCAACAAAAGAGCAAATGGAAGAATTTGGCAGACGCTACAATCCTTGCGGGGAAATGTACACCGACGCCAACGGCAAAAAACATTATTATGACGACCAAACGGATAATTACTTGCAAAAGAATTATCAACTTCTCTTCAACCATACTTTCTCAACGGCTTGGAATCTAAACATTGCCTTACATTATACTAAAGGTGACGGTTATTACGAAGAGTATAAAGATGACAGATACCTGATAGAATATGGTTTAAAGCCATTTACAATAGATGGAACCGAAATAGCTAAAAGCGATCTAGTCCGTCAAAAGAAGATGGACAACAAATTTGGCGGTGGTGTTTTTTCCCTCAATTACACAACCAACAGACTAAGTGCATCTCTGGGCGGCGGATTAAATCAATACCGGGGCAATAACTTCGGAAAAGTCCCCTGGGTGAAAAATTACGTGGGTACTCTATCGCCCGACCATGAATACTACCGCAACAAATCCAAGAAGACCGATGGCAACATTTATCTGAAAGCAAATTACGATCTTACCAGAGGACTAAGTGCTTATGCCGATCTCCAGTATCGCCACATCAACTATACCATCGACGGAAACAATGATAAATATGACTGGAGCAAGAATGCGCTGCGCCCACTGGCAGTAGACAAAAAGTTCGATTTCTTTAATCCGAAAGTAGGATTAAACTGGAACATTACTTCCAACCATCGTGTCTATGCGTCTTTCTCGGTTGCTCAAAAAGAGCCGACAAGAAACAATTATACGGATGGTGATCCGGATTCGTACCCCAAAGCAGAAAAGCTACTCGACTATGAAGCGGGATATACCTTCGCCAACCAATGGCTGACGGCAGGTGCAAACTTCTACTACATGGACTATACCGACCAACTGGTTCTGACCGGAGCCTTAAACGATATAGGTGAAGCACTGACCGAAAATGTGCCGGACAGTTATCGCATGGGAATCGAAATCATGCTGGGAATCAAACCGTGCAAATGGTTTCAATGGGACATCAACGCTACATGGAGCAAAAACCGTATTCAGGATTTCGTAGAGAGCCTGCCGGGCTACCACTATAATAATGACGGTAGCTCTACTTCTCTCCCGACTATTCAGATAAAGCATAAAGACACTCACATTGCTTTCTCACCGGACTTCCTACTCAACAATCGTTTTTCATTCAAATCTAAGGGATTCGAAGCTGCCCTGCAATCACAGTTTGTAAGCAAACAGTATATGACAAACGCAGAAGTTGAAGAACTGACTCTTGATAAGTATTTTGTCAGCAACCTCAATCTGGCGTACAGCTTCCACCCCAAGAAAGTACTGAAAGAAGTTACGGTAGGATTTACTGTATACAATCTGTTTAATGAAAAATATGAAAACAACGGCTGGGCGTCAAGTGACTACACCGATACGCTGGAAAATCGGGGAAACTATGCCGGATATGCCGCACAAGCAGGGACAAACGTTATGGGACATGTTTCTTTCCGCTTTTAATCAAACAGAGTTATGGAATTGAATTTTCTGGAAATATTCGGTACGATTGTCGGACTGGTCTACCTTTGGTTAGAGTACCGGGCAAGTATCTACCTTTGGATAGCGGGCATCGTGATGCCTGCCATCTACATCTTCGTATATTACAAAGCCGGATTGTATGCTGACTTTGGCATCAATATCTACTACCTGATAGCTGCCATCTACGGCTGGGTATTCTGGATGTGGGGAGGGGAAAAATCCAAAGATCTTCCTATCATACATACTCCGGGAAAATGTTACTTACCTCTTTTTCTGGTATTCGTCGTTTCTTTCCTCGGTATTGCATGGATACTGATAGCATATACGGATAGCAACGTTCCCTGGCTGGACAGTTTTACTACTGCATTAAGTATTGTCGGCATGTGGATGCTGGCGCGCAAATACATTGAACAATGGTTTGCCTGGATTCTTGTGGATATTGTCTGCTGCGGACTTTATATCTACAAAGACCTTTATTTTACTTCCGCCTTGTACGGACTTTACTCCATTATAGCTATCTTTGGCTACTTTAAGTGGAAAAAATTAATGAGCATACAATGATAAACGAACACTATACTCCCGAAGCTGTGATACTAGCCAATGGCGAATATCCCAGCCATCCTCTTCCCCTGCAAATACTGGAAGAAGCTAAATTCGTGATTTGCTGCGATGGAGCAGCCGATGAATATATCTTACGTGGACATACTCCCAATATTATTATTGGCGACGGAGATTCTCTTTCGCCGGAAAACAAAACACGCTTTTCAGAAATTATCCACCATATAGCCGATCAGGAAACGAATGACCAAACCAAGGCCGTCCACTTCTTACAAGAAAAAGGCTACCGGAAAATAGCCATCGTCGGTGCTACCGGAAAACGGGAAGACCACACATTAGGAAATATCAGTTTGTTGCTAGATTATATGAAAAGCGGTATGGAAGTACGAACCGTTACCGATTATGGTATGTTTATTCCCGCCAAAGACACGCAAGCTTTCGCCTCTCATCCGGGACAGCAAGTTTCTATTTTCAATTTCGGAGCGAAAGGATTGCAAGGAAAGGGACTGGTTTATCCTCTTAGTGATTTTACGAATTGGTGGCAAGGAACGCTTAATGAAGCAACAGCTAATGAGTTTACTGTTCATTGTACGGGAGAATATTTAGTGTTCCTAGCTTCTATATAAACGATATGGCAATTACCCGGTTTATGCCACCCTATTGTCACAACTGTGCCACCTTGTTGGCACGACCGTGACACTTCGATGGCACAACCGTGCCAACGAGGTGGCACAAATTCATTCATAGGAAGAAGAGGATTAAAGCGTCAACAAGTACTTCTTGAAGTCCGCAAAGTCTTTTGTCATTTGCAAACTTTTCTTCTCGCCTTTCATAAATTCCTGCAATTTGGCAGGGATTTCTACCGCTTCTCCAATAATACTTTCCACTGTTTCGAGGAATTTGGCAGGATGAGCCGTTTCAAGGAATACACCTGTTTCTCCCTCTTTCAAACCTTCTACCAACGCACGATACCCACAAGCACCATGAGGATCAAGGAGATAATGATGTTCTTTCCAAGTTTCTTTCACCGTTTCACGGATTTGCTCGTCGGTATAAGTTGTTCCTGAAATCTCGGCAGAGATATCAGCATGTGAACCGCTATATAAATCAAGTACGCGGGCAAAGTTACTCGGATCGCCTACGTCCATAGCATTAGCAATCGTTGCGACAGACGGACGGGGATTGTACTTACCTGTTTGCAGGTATTGATAGAAAATATCGTTGCGGTTATTGGCAGCAATGAAACGCTTCACAGGCAATCCCATCTTCTTACCAAACAATCCGGCAGTGATATTTCCGAAGTTTCCACTAGGCACACAGATCACGGCATTATCGGCTTTTCCGGCACGTTTCAACTGTGCATAAGCATAGAAATAATAGAATGCCTGCGGCAGGAAACGGGCTACGTTGATGGAGTTGGCAGAAGTCAATGAAAGGTGTTCATTCAATTCTTTATCCATGAAAGCAGATTTCACCAATGCCTGGCAATCATCAAACGTTCCGTCCACTTCGAGCGCAGTGATATTCTGTCCGAGCGTAGTGAATTGCTTCTCCTGTATTTCGCTCACTTTTCCTTTCGGATAAAGCACATACACATGAATACCTTCCACACCGAGGAAGCCGTTGGCAACAGCACTTCCCGTATCACCGGAAGTAGCTACCAATACATTGACATTCTTCTGTCCTTCTTTCTTAATGAAGTATCCCAAGAGACGTGCCATAAAACGACCGCCTACATCTTTAAATGCTAACGTCGGTCCGTGGAATAGTTCAAGTGAGTAGATGTTATCTGCCACCTTAACCAAAGGTACATCGAAACTTAATGTATCATATACAATCTGTTTCAGCGTATCGGCAGGAATATCCTCACCGAAGAAAGCATCGGCTACGCGATAAGCAATTTCCTGAAAGGATAAACTATCAATCGTATCGTAAAAGTCCTGTGGAAGAGGTTTGATAGACATAGGCATAAACAGCCCTTTGTCGGCAGCAAGCCCTTTTACCACCGCTTCTTGCAGTGAGGCAACAGGTGTTTGTTTATTCGTACTATAATATTTCATAATCTGTGGTGACTTATTTCATGAATTCTTTTATAAACTCGTCTTCTTTCAGAAGTCCGTAACTACCGTTGCAAGCGGCTACTTCATCATACGTCTGCACTTCGTCCGGCTCGATACCCGGATACCAGATAAGGAACGGAATGGGATCGGATGTATGGGTACGAAGCTCACAGGGAGTAGGATGATCGGGCAATACAGCGATGGCTACCGGTTCGTCCCAATCTTTCACTGCTTCGTAGATAGGACCTACGGCACGTTTATCGAGATTCTCGATAGTGAGAAGTTTCAAGTCGATGTCTCCCTCGTGTCCGGCTTCATCACTGGCTTCGATATGCAGATAAACAAAATCATCCGTCTTCAATGCTTCCAAGGCAGCGGCCACTTTGTTTTCGTAGTTCGTATTATAAAGTCCGGTGGCTCCCTCTACTGCGATGCGACGTAAATCAGCATAGTAACCGATTCCGTTTATCAGATCGACAGCCGAGATGACCGCTCCTTTCTTTACCTGCGGGAAAGTCTCGGAGAAAGTAGGCATCTGCGGACGGTAACCGGGGCTCCAAGGCCAAATACTGTTGGCAGGATCTTTACCTTCTGCCATACGTTTCAGATTCAACGGATGATCTTTCAGCAGTTCCTGTGATTTTAGAATCAGGTCGTTAATCAGATCTGCCGTTTCTTGCGCTTCCGGAACCAATGGTTTTACCATCAACGGACGGAAAGGTTTTAAAGGTACATCATGCGGAGGGGTACAATCCAGTTCTTTATTACCTCCCTTGATAACCAACAGATGGCGGTACTGAACTCCTGTGTGGAAACGTACGCGGTCATTGCCCAGTTTTTCTTGCAGATATTGAATCAATACATCCGCTTCTTCCGTAGATATATGTCCGGAGGAGTGATTCTTCAGAATTTCTCCTTCCACACAAATCAAATTACAGCGCATTGCCATCTCGCCTGGTTTCAGATCCACACCGATACTGGCAGCTTCCAGCGGTCCGCGACCTTCATATACCTTTGGCAAATTATATCCCAACACGGACATATTGGCAACTTCACTACCCGGATGGAAACCTTCCGCCACAGTAATCAGGCGGCCGTTACGTCCCATGCGGGCTAGCTTATCCATATAAGGCGTCTTTGCATATTGCAGGAGCGTCTTGTCCCCTAATGACTTCACAGGCCAATCGGCCATTCCGTCTCCCAATATGATGATATGCTTCATAAATTGAAAATTGAGAATTGAGAATTAAAAAATGAAAGAAAGCCTAAGATCCGTTTCGGAATGGTATTTCTCAATTTTTAATTCTCAATTTTTAATTTATTAAACGTTTGCGATGCTCATGATGTCGGCAAATACTCCGGCAGCCGTTACGCCGGCACCGGCACCGTATCCTTGAATCATCATCGGATATTCTTTATAGCGTTCCGTAGTGAGCAGGATAATATTGTTACTGCCTTCCAGACCGTAGAACGGATGGTTGGCTCCTACTTCCTGCAGGCCGACGGAGGCTTTTCCATTCTCCAGTTTGGCAACGAAGCGCCAGTGTTTGTTTTCTTTTTCCAATACCTGGCGACGGGCTTCAAAGTCTGCATCGAGACTTGGAACACGTTTCCAGAAATCTTCGAGAGAACCTTCGAAGAAGTCATTCGGTACAAAGAGGTTCTTTTCAACATCTTCCTGTTCCAGACGGTAGCCGGCTTCACGTGCCAGAATCACTAGTTTACGGATCACATCTTTTCCACTCAAGTCAATGCGTGGGTCCGGTTCAGAGTAGCGTTCTTCCTGTGCCATTTTGATGGTACGGCTGAAAGGAATATCGGCACTGATTTTATTAAATATATAGTTCAGCGTACCGGAAAGCACCGCTTCAATCTTCAGAATCTTGTCACCGCTATGAATCAGGTCATTAATTGTATTGATGATCGGAAGACCTGCACCTACGTTGGTTTCGAACAGATACTTCACACCACGTTGGCGGGCAATCGTTTTCAGTTCACGGTAGTTTTCATAAGCGGAAGAAGCCGCAATCTTGTTGGCTGCTACCACAGAGATATTGTGTTGCAGGAAATCTTTGTAAAGCGATGCTATGTCAGCACTGGCCGTACAGTCTACAAATACGGAATTAAAGATATTCATTCCGATAATCTCGTCGCGGATGGTTTGCAGGCTGCTGTCCTTGCCCTTTTCCAGCAGTTCTTCACGGAAGTTGGCAAGGTCGAAACCTTCACGGCTGAACATTGCCTTGGAGGCATCAATGATACCTACCACATGAAGTTTCAGTCCGTTTTCCATCATCAGCTTCTGTTGCTGGCAACGAATCTGTTCTACCAAGCTACCACCTACCGTACCGACACCACAGATAAAGAGGTTCAATACCTGATATTCGGAGAGGAAGAAAGAGTCGTGGATTACGTTCAATGATTTACGCAAGGATTTGAAATCGACAACAAAAGAGATATTGGTTTCCGAAGCTCCCTGTGCGCAAGCGATAACGTTGATACCATTACGTCCCAGTGTACCGAAAAGTTTACCTGCGATACCCGGTGTATGTTTCATGTTCTCACCTACGATAGCCACTGTTGCCAGATTTCTTTCCGCCAGAATCGGAGAAATCTCGCCCATCTCTATCTCTTTCGCAAATTCCTCGTTCAGCACTTCACAAGCCAGGTCGGCATCGGCATTACGCACACCGATAGAAGTACTGTTTTCCGAGGAAGCCTGTGACACGAGGAATACGCTGATTCCGTTCTTTGCCAATGCTTTAAAGATACGGTAGTTCACACCGATCACACCTACCATACCAAGCCCCTGAACAGTAATCAGACTTGTGTCGTTGATGGAGGAAATACCCTTGATAGCCTTGCTCTGCGGATTGGAAACTTCTTGTTTGATAACCGTTCCCACTCCATCCGGGTTGAATGTATTCTTTATTAGAATAGGGATATTCTTGTGACATACGGGATAGATAGTCGGCGGATAAACCACCTTTGCGCCGAAGTTACAAAGTTCGGTCGCTTCTACGTAACTCAATTCCGTAATGGTATAAGCAGTCGAAATGACACGCGGATCAGCCGTCATAAATCCGTCTACGTCTGTCCAGATTTCCAGGCTTGCCGCATCCAGCGCCGCAGCAATAATGGCAGCCGTATAGTCCGAGCCACCGCGTCCGAGGTTCGTCACATCTCCTGTTGTCTTATCCGAAGAGATGAATCCCGGCACCAGTGCTACTTTAGGAATAGAATGGAAAGCCTCTTTCACCAGTTTATTAGTCAATTCTGTATCCAGCGTGTGCTTGCTATGTTTTCTTTCCGTCTTGATAAAAGTGCGCGAATCAAACCATTTTGCTCCCTCAATCAGTTCGGTGACGATGATCGATGAAAGGCGTTCACCATAGCTGACGATTGTATCCGAAGTCTTCGAAGAAAGGTCTTTAATCAGGTAAATTCCCTGAAAGATATCCTTCAATTCGTTCAGCAGCTCGCCAACCTGACGTTGCAACGATACTTGCTTTTCTCCGGCAGGAATCACCTCCTTAATCATCTCCACATGACGGTAAACGATTTCACGGAACTCACCCTCATAGGCTGAATCTCCCACTGCCGCCATCTTCGATGTATTTATCAATTTGTCAGTGATGCCTCCCAATGCGGAAACAACTACGATTACCGGCTCATTTGCCGACTCTACAATTCTCTTTACGCTTAAAATGCTGTTCACGGAACCTACGGATGTTCCGCCGAATTTCATTACTTTCATGAAGATACTTATTTAAATGCAATGTCCTGCAGTTTGCTTTTTACAGAACGATTGGTTGTTTACGAATAAAATTGAATTTGAATTTTGCCTGCTTATACAAGCGTGAATCACGTAGATACACAAAAACTATCCATTAACCCCTAAGGGTCATGGTACACATGGATGTGACTGTATGCGGATAGTACTTCATCATAGTCCTTGTTTCTACTCTTGTTTTTGATAAGTGTCGCAAAAGTAATAATAAAAACGTTCAATCTATCACTTTTTTCGGTTTTTTTCTGATAAAAAGAATCTTCCGCCTTTTCTTTATCCGGTCATTCGCCTTTACTTTTATGACATTTTGTTACTTATTTATCAAATCTATTCTTATATTTGCGAAAACAATCGCACAAAATCAGCTTATGAACCCGTTAAATACTTCCGTATTATTAATATACACCGGTGGAACAATTGGTATGATTGAGAATGCCGCGACAGGTGCTCTGGAGAACTTTAACTTCGAGCAACTGCAAAAGTATATCCCCGAACTGCAAAAGTTCAATTTCCCAATTGACACCTATCAGTTTGATCCTCCGATGGATTCGTCGGATATGGAACCGGATATGTGGCGGAAGCTGGTACGCATTATTCATGATAACTACAATCGTTACCACGGCTTCGTCATCCTGCACGGAACGGACACGATGGCTTATACCGCTTCCGCACTAAGTTTTATGCTGGAAGGACTGGACAAACCTGTTATCCTCACAGGCTCACAGCTTCCCATCGGCGTACTCCGCACGGACGGAAAGGAAAATCTGATGACCAGTATCGAGATTGCCATCGCACAAAACAAGGAAGGAAGGGCGCTAGTGCCGGAAGTATGCATCTTCTTTGAAAATCACCTAATGCGGGGAAACCGTACGACAAAGATGAATGCGGAAAACTTCAACGCGTTCCGTTCTTTCAATTATCCGGTATTGGCGGAAGCGGGAATCCATATTAAATATAATAATGTGCAGATTCACGGAAATGGGGAAGAGCGGGAATTGAAACCGCACTATTTGCTGGATACCAATATAGTGGTACTGAAGCTCTTTCCGGGCATCCAGGAAAATGTAATTGCCACCATTCTGGGGATTGAAGGTTTAAAGGCGGTGGTGCTCGAAACATACGGCTCGGGGAATGCTCCCCGGAAGGAATGGTTTATACGCCGGCTCTGTCAGGCGAGTGAGCGTGGAATTGTGATTGTCAACGTGACACAATGCAGCGCAGGAATGGTAGAAATGGAACGTTACGAAACGGGATATCAGTTGTTGCAGGCAGGCGTTGTCTCCGGATATGACAGTACAACAGAATCGGCAGTCACCAAATTAATGTTCTTACTGGGACATGGATATACCCCGGATGAGGTACGCGACCGGATGAACCGTTCGATAGCAGGAGAGATAACGCTGTAAATCTTCTATTTGTTTTATGCGTTGAACAGATTTAATCTGAATTTGTTTTGCACGTTGAACAAATTATGTCTATTTTTGTCTTCCATAGAAAACATATTAAGATATGGATACACTCATCAGAAGATACAAAAGGCTATTAACGGCTACTTCTACCGCATATATCAGGAGCTTGATGGATACAATCAACTGGGATAATCGCCTGATTGCTATCCGAGGAGCCCGTGGAGTCGGAAAAACTACTTTAATGCTTCAATACTTAAAACTTCATTATGCGAATGATAGCCAAAGTGCCTTATATACGAGTTTGGACAGTCTATATTTCACGCAACATTCTCTTAGCGAACTTGCCGAACAGTTTTACCTGAAAGGAGGAAAGTGCCTCTTTTTGGACGAAGTACACAAATATCCGTCGTGGAGCAAAGAAATCAAAAACATATATGATGAGTTTCCTGAACTGAAAATAGTATTTACCGGTTCATCCTTACTACAACTTCTGAATGCGGAAGCCGACTTATCCCGCCGATGCATATCATATAATATGCAGGGGCTATCCTACCGTGAATATCTGCACTTATTCCATCAGATTCAAATCCGCCCTTATACACTGGAAGAGATACTGGACAACAGTGATGGAATCTGTAATGCAGTAAATTCCCAATGCCGCCCTCTTGCCTATTTTGAAGATTATTTGAAACATGGATACTATCCTTTTTATCTGGAAGGAAATGCGGAATACTATACACGCATCGAAAATATAGCAAACCTGATACTTGAAATCGAACTTCCACAGCAATGTGGAGTGGATATCAGTAACGTACGTAAACTAAAAAGCCTGCTGGGAATCCTCTCCTCCGAAGTGCCCTTTATGGTGGATATCACCAAACTTTCCGCCATGGCGGAACTTTCACGGACTACTATTCTGGCTTATCTACAATATCTGGACAGGGCTAAATTAATCCACCTTCTTTATTCGGATAATGATTCTATCAAGAAACTACAAAAGCCGGATAAGATTTATATGGAAAATACCAACCTGCTTTATGCATTGACCTTTAAGGATGTAAACAAAAGTACATTGAGAGAAGTGTTCATGGTAAACCAACTCTCCTATCAACATCGTGTAGAATATTGCACACGCAGTGCAGACTATACAATAGACAGCAAATATACGATAGAAGTCGGAGGAAAAAGTAAAGACGGGAAACAGATAGCCAATAGTCAGCAGGGATTTATCGCTGCAGATGATATTGAATATTCCGCCGGAAACAAGATTCCACTTTGGACATTCGGATTTTTATATTGAAGGAGTAAGAATATGGCAAAAGAGAAAACCGTATATGTATGCAGTAATTGCGGACAGGATTCACCGAAATGGGTGGGTAAATGTCCGTCGTGTGGAGAATGGAATACGTATGTTGAGGAAATCGTACGGAAAGAACCCACTAACCGCCGTCCGGTGTCGGGCATTGAAACACAGAAGCCCAAGCCACTGGCGCTTAGCGACATAGAGGCAGACGACGAACCACGCATCAATATGCACGATGATGAACTGAATCGTGTATTGGGGGGCGGACTTGTACAGGGTTCTCTTGTCTTGATAGGCGGCGAACCGGGAATCGGTAAATCGACGCTCGTCATGCAGACCGTACTGCACATGCCGGAAAAGAAGATTCTTTATGTATCCGGTGAAGAGAGTGCACGACAGCTGAAACTTCGTGCAGACCGTCTCTCTGACACTTCCAGCGATTGCCTGATCGTTTGCGAGACTTCACTCGAACAGATTTATGTGCATATCAAGAATACGAATCCCGATTTAGTGATTATCGACTCTATACAGACTATTTCCACCGAAAGTATCGAATCGTCTCCCGGAAGTATAGCGCAAGTCAGAGAGTGTTCGGCGTCCATTCTTCGTTTTGCGAAAGAAACGCATACGCCTGTATTGCTGATCGGACACATTAATAAGGAAGGAAGTATTGCAGGACCTAAAGTGCTGGAACATATCGTAGATACCGTTCTTCAATTTGAAGGCGACCAACATTATATGTATCGTATTCTACGCAGTATCAAGAATCGTTTCGGTAGTACGGCAGAATTAGGTATTTATGAAATGCGTCAGGATGGGTTGCGCCAAGTTAGTAATCCTTCCGAACTTTTGCTAAGTCAGGATCATGAAGGGATGAGCGGGGTAGCCATTGCTTCCGCCATTGAGGGGATTCGACCGTTCTTGATTGAGACACAGGCTTTGGTAAGCTCTGCAGTCTACGGAAATCCGCAACGTTCGGCAACCGGTTTCGATTTGAGAAGAATGAATATGCTGCTGGCTGTTCTCGAAAAGCGTGTGGGATTTAAGTTGGCACAGAAAGATGTGTTTCTGAATATTGCCGGAGGACTGAAAGTGAATGACCCGGCTATCGACCTGCCGGTTATCAGTGCGATCCTTTCTTCCAATATGGATGCAGCCATTGAACCGGAAGTTTGCATGGCGGGAGAAATCGGTCTGTCGGGAGAGATACGTCCTGTGAATCGGATTGAACAGCGTATCGGTGAGGCTGAAAAGTTAGGTTTCAAACGTTTCTTGTTGCCGAAATATAATCTGCAGGGGATTGATACTCAAAAGCTTAAGATTGAATTAGTGCCGGTGAGAAAAGTGGAAGAGGCGTTCAGGGCTTTATTCGGTTAGATTCACCACAGAGGACACTGAGGACACAGAGGAGTGATTAATCAAGTAAGTAAATGATGATAGAAGATATTAATAATTTAACGAGTAGAGTGCTGGGATTAGCTTTTGAGGTGCATACTCAATTGGGAGCAGGTTTGCTTGAAAGTACATACGAGAGCTGCTTATTTTATGAATTGAGAGCAAACGCCATAGATGTAGAAAGGCAAAAGAAATTACCTATAATCTATAAAGGAACCCAATTAGATACAGATTACAGAATAGATTTGTTGATAGATAATCAACTCATTATAGAACTGAAAAGCGTGGAAACACTGCAACCGGTACATTCTGCCCAATTACTAACGTACATGAAACTTAGTAACCTGAAATATGGATTATTACTAAATTTCAATGTACCCCATTTAAAACAAGGAATCAAACGTTTTATTATCTAAAAAATTAAACTCTGTGACCTCTGTGTCCTCTGTGGTAAAAAATATATGATACAAGAATACCAACTCCGTATACTTCCCGAAATTGCTGCAAACGAACAGAAATTAAAGGAATATCTTTCTAAAGAAAAAGGTCTGAATCTGCGTGACATCACCGCTACCCGAATTTTGAAACGGAGTATTGACGCACGCCAGCGGACTATCTTCGTCAATCTGAAGGTGAGGGCATACATCAAGGAAATGCCGCAAGAAGATGAGTACGAACATACTATATATAATAATGTAGAGGGAAAACCGCAAGTGATTGTCGTTGGCGCAGGTCCCGGCGGGCTATTCGCTGCCTTACGCCTCGTTGAACTCGGATTACGTCCTATTGTCATCGAACGTGGAAAAGACGTGCGCGAACGTAAGAAAGATCTGGCACAAATCAGCAGGGAACACACTGTTGATCCGGAATCGAATTACAGTTTCGGAGAAGGAGGTGCAGGAGCTTATTCGGATGGGAAACTCTATACCCGGAGCAAGAAGAGAGGAAATGTAGATAAGATTCTGAATGTATTTTGCCAGCATGGAGCTTCGACTTCGATATTGGTGGATGCGCATCCGCATATCGGAACAGACAAATTGCCACGTGTCATTGAAAATATGCGGAATACCATTATCGAATGTGGCGGAGAAGTACATTTCCAGACACGAATGGATGCATTGATTATTGAGAACGGTGAAGTCAAAGGTATCGAAACAAATACAGGAAAGACCTTTCTCGGACCTGTGATACTGGCAACCGGACATTCGGCAAGAGATGTATATCGTTGGCTGGCTGCCAATAATGTGACGATTGAGGCGAAAGGAATCGCTGTCGGAGTACGTCTGGAACATCCGGCAATGTTGATCGATCAAATACAATACCATAATAAGAATGGACGGGGCAAATACCTGCCCGCTGCTGAATACAGCTTTGTAACACAGGCAGAAGGCAGAGGAGTATATAGTTTCTGTATGTGTCCCGGAGGTTTCATCGTTCCTGCCGCCAGTGGACCGGAACAAGTGGTAGTAAACGGAATGTCTCCTGCCAACCGTGGGTCACGGTGGAGCAATTCGGGAATGGTAGTGGAAATTCAACCGGAAGATTTGGAAAATGAAGAATTAAAAATGAGGAATGAAGAGTTGGCTGCGAAACAAGATGAGCAACTAATGGCACTGAATCCGAATTTGAAAAGTTCACAACTTTCAGAGATTAATTCACAGTTACTATCTGTTCTTCACTTTCAAGAGGAATTGGAACGTCAATGCTGGTTGCAGGGAGGCAGACGACAGACTGCTCCAGCACAACGCATGCTGGATTTTACCCGCAAGAAATTGAGTTACGATCTGCCCGAGTCATCCTATAGTCCGGGATTGATTTCGTCTCCACTTCATTTCTGGATGCCATCATTTATTAATAAAAGGCTATCTCTTGGTTTCCAACAATTCGGACGAAGCAGTCACGGGTTCCTGACTAATGAGGCAGTAATGATTGGTGTGGAGACACGAACTTCTTCTCCCGTTCGTATCATACGCGATAAGGATACTCTGCAACATGTCACCGTTCGCGGATTATTTCCTTGCGGAGAAGGCGCAGGCTATGCCGGAGGAATTGTGTCTGCCGGGGTGGACGGCGAACGATGTGCAGAAGCAGTAGCCAACTATTTCAATCATTAATTAAAATTAGACTAAAATGAATTATCAACCCGAAATAGCAATTATAGAAGCAAACACATTGACCTCTCTCGGTCTGAAGGGAATCTTGGAGGAAATGATTCCTATGGCAACCATACGGACTTTCCATCACTTCAGCGAACTGATGGACGATACTCCGGATATGTATGCCCACTATTTCATTTCCGCACAGATTTACGTGGAGCACAACGCTTTCTTTCTCCCCCGGAAACGAAAAACGATTGTATTGGCAAGCGACAGTCCGCAATTCCAACTGTCCGGCGTACCTGTACTCAACATTCACGAATCCGAAGAAGAGCTGGTAAAAAATATATTGAAACTTCACCAACATGCTCACCACGACGGTTATCCGGTAAAAGATATGCCGCCCATGCCTCCGATGCAGCCTCATCAGGAAATTCTATCTGCCCGTGAAATAGAAGTGCTCGTACTGATAACCAAAGGATTAATCAACAAAGAAATAGCAGATAAACTGAATATCAGCCTGACTACCGTTATCACTCACCGAAAAAATATCACGGAGAAATTAGGCATTAAGTCTGTCTCCGGGCTGACTATTTATGCTGTAATGAACGGATATATCGAAGCCGACCGAATCTGATTCACCACAGAGGACGCAGAGGACACAGAGGTATGATTCTTAAAATTTTATATCCTCTGTGTCCTCTGCGTCCTCTGTGGTGAATCAAATCCTAATAAATGAGGATTGACCGTCATCTATATTTGCCGTTACTTTGCACCAGATAAATTAACAGCAGATGAAGACAAAAAAGATTATGATTGCCCTCATGCTCCTGACGACAGGGACAGCATGGGCTGAAGATTTCCCCAAAGACTCACTAAAAATAGTAGACATCGAAGAGGTGGTAGTGATTGCTACTCCGAAAGAAAACCGTAAACTGCGTGATCTGCCGGTAGCCGCCACCGTCTTATCACAGGAGAATATGCGCGCCAATCAGGTAAATTCCGTAAAGAACCTGACAGGTATTGTTCCCAATCTGTTTATCCCTGACTACGGTTCCAAACTGACTACTTCGATTTATATCCGCGGAATCGGCTCACG
Source organism: Bacteroides sp. L008 (assembly GCF_040812255.1). Taxonomy (NCBI): domain Bacteria; kingdom Pseudomonadati; phylum Bacteroidota; class Bacteroidia; order Bacteroidales; family Bacteroidaceae; genus Bacteroides; species Bacteroides sp. L008. The sequence goes on from NZ_JBFNXO010000001.1 coordinate 3,268,122, forward strand.
CATCAATACTCCGTCCGTAGGACTTTATGTAGACAATATCCCTTATATCGACAAATCCGCTTTCGACTTCAACTATGCTGATATCGAACGTATTGATATTCTTCGCGGGCCACAAGGTACCCTCTACGGACGTAACACGATGGGAGGACTTATCAAGGTGCACACAAAATCGCCTTTCACTTATCAAGGTACCGATATTCGCATGGGAGCAGCAACTTACAATAATTATAACGTTTCACTCACCCATTATCACCGTATATCCGACCGCTTTGCTTTTTCTACCGGAGGTTTCTACGAACACACGGGCGGCTTCTTTGAAAACTCTGCACGGAACAATGAAAAAGTCGACAAAAGCAACGCCGGAGGCGGACGTTTTCGTGGGATTTACCTGCCGACATCTAATCTGAAAATAGACATGACCGTGAACTATGAATATAGCGACCAGGGCGGGTATCCGTACTACTATACCGGGATTACTCAAAACGGCATAGCCAAAGCTAAAGAAAAGGGTAAAGAAATTACAGAGGACCGGGCAGACTACATCGGTAAAATTTCATATAACGACCGCAGCAGTTACCGCCGTGGATTGCTCAATTCTGGTGTCAACATCGAATATCAAGCCTGTAACTTTATATTGAGTGCCGCGACAGGTTATCAGAACCTGAATGACCGTATGTTCCTCGATCAGGACTTCACAGAAAGAGATATCTTTAATATCGAGCAAAAGCAAAGGGCAAATACCATTTCCGAAGAAATTGTCTTGAAAGCCAAACCCGGAAAGAGATGGCAATGGACTACGGGAGCTTTCGGATTCTACCAATGGCTACATACCACAGGTCCCGTTCTGTTCAAAGAAGAAGGAGTGAAAACGATGATTGAAAACAACGCCAATTCCGCTTTTGAAGAGATTGCCTCCAAACCCGGTGCACCTACTATGGGAATGACCGTACATAACCCGACACTAAGTGTAGGAGGAACCTTCGATACCCCGACTCTTAGCGGCGCACTTTATCATCAGTCTACTTTCAACAACCTATTTATCGAAGGACTGTCCGTTACAGCGGGACTCCGACTCGATTACGAAAAGATCAGTATGAAGTACAATTCCCTTAGTACTCCTGTAGACTTTGGCTTTGATTTTCACTTAGCTATGGGTCCCAACTCAATAAACTTGTCCGATCAGAATATGAAAGCTCCGGCCTCTTTCGTAGGCAAGCTATCGACTGACTATGTACAACTTCTCCCTAAATTCGCTATTCAATATGAATGGAAGAACCAAAATAATGTGTATGCCACCGTTACCCGGGGATATCGTTCGGGAGGATATAATATCCAGATGTTCTCTGACTTATCACAAACAGAATTGACCAACTCGATGATGAATGCCATTAAAGAAAGTCCGACAATAGGGCAAGATGCCACATGGGGGGCAACCATCATAAAAATGATGGACCAAATGGTACCGGCCAAAGAGATTAATGTGAAAACGTCTACTACGTACAAACCCGAATATTCGTGGAACTACGAAGTGGGCAGTCATCTTACGTTGTGGGAAGGTAGGCTTTGGGCTGATCTTGCAGCATTTTATATGGACACCCGCGACCAACAACTCTCTCAATTTGCAGAAAGCGGTTTGGGACGTATTACCATCAATGCGGGAAAAAGCCGTAGTTATGGTGCAGAAGCATCTCTTCGTGCCAGCGTGACTAAAGAACTTAGTCTGAATGCCAGTTACGGATATACCTATGCCACCTTTACTGATTATGTAATTACAGAAGGACAAAAAGATGGCAGTTCCAAAGTAACTGCGGATTATAATGGCAAATATGTCCCTTTCGTTCCCAAGCATACATTAAATATCGGTGGAGAATATGCGATCACCTGCAGCCCACGTTCTATCTTCGACCGAGTTGTGCTCCAAGCGAACTATAATGCTGCCGGACGTATCTACTGGACTGAACAAAACGACGTCAGCCAATCCTTCTATGGCACGCTCAACTGGAGAACGAATCTGGAAATCGGTGATGCAATGATTAGTTTCTGGGCACGCAACTTCCTGAATAAAGACTATGCGGCCTTCTATTTCGAAACAATGAACAAAGGTTTCATGCAGAAAGGACGCCCAATGCAATTTGGAGTAGATCTTCGCTGCCGCTTCTAATCATTTTTACTCATAAGGATATTATTTAGTCTTTTTATTGTCAGCCAAAGGTTTTTATCCATACAGAGCAATGATTTTCAGCACATTAACGGCTGACAATAAGCGCTGACAATAACCAAAAACAGGCTGACAATAAAAGATTCGGACTTTTATTGTCAGCCTGTCTCTTTGTAGATTAACAGCATAGAATACGGGATAGAAGAACGTATGTCCCTATGAAGTTTGCATTATAAAGCCGTTATACTTAATTTACCCAATCGGTATTGTTCTGTCAGACCTACGCTATCCTTAACTCTCCACAGCCGTGGTCGCATCTCTCCACGGCCGTGGGAGGATCTCGTCACGACTGTGGGAAGAAGTTACCACGGCCGTGGGAAGGTAAAGATAGCGGCACCTTACCACAACTATACCGACACCTTACCGGAACTTTATCAATGCTTCGGCATTAGTTTACCTACTGCTTGCTATCAGTTTGCTTATACCTAAGACTGCTTCGTTCATCATCCAACGTACCTGACCTATACTTCAGTACGATCAGATTCCTCCACCCCACCATGCAAACGCTTCATCTGATAAGCAATACGTTCCGTCCCATTCTTAACATAAATGATGCCGCAACGTTGAAAGCCATACTTCGTCAGTATATGTTGCATGACCTTATTATCCCGATGAGTATCTACCCGGACATTAGGCCAACGTTGAAAACACCAGTCCAGACAAGCTTCCGACACCCCTTTCTGCTTTCCGTTCGTTGCCAATCGGTGAATTACTCCATAAGGTTCGTCATTGAGCCATACACCTTCATAAATCTGTTGGTAAGTAGGATCCTCACCTAGTATGAAACAAAAAGTTCCCAAGATTTCTCCTTGTTCACCGATACAGACAAAGCTATGGCTCTCTTCAATTTCCTGACGAATCAATGCTTCAGACGGATAGCCGTCAATCCATTGGGTCGTGTTCCCGGTTGCACGCATAAAAGCACGGGCATAGTCATAAATCTCCATCACTAAAGGGAGATCTTTTATTTCAGTAGACCTGGTTTTCATCATTTGAAAAGTTATTCAGAAATAAAACAGATAATAAAATCACTCGTTAATCGCTCCACAATGGGGGCATATACCTTTTTGCTTCATTTTTTCCCCGCAACGTCCACAACGATACTTATACCCAATGTTCCGACAGACTTTCTTCGCAAAAACCAGCATAAAAAAGGCAAGAAACAGATAACCGATATAAATATGTGTCATCAGGATAAAGAAGAAATAGCAGAAAATACAGCAGGACATCAACCCTAGCAAATAAAAAATAGCCGCAGCGGGAGTCAACTGTCGAAACAAATCATCCAGCACCGCCAAAGCGACTATCAAAAACAACCAGATGCTCAACAAGAAGACAGAGAGAATAAAAGGAACTTTGAATGGCGACAAAGTAGGATTGAAATAAAAATGCTCCCACGTTTCCGGCACAAAGACCTGCATTGATTCGTAAATCGTTGCACTGAAAGCCATCAACAAACAGAGAAATAATGGATAAACACTATCTATATCATTAAAATAGACCATCTGCAATTGCTTTCGACGAAAAGCACGAAACAGATATACACCAACGAATAAAGCGAAGATTATAATAAAATAAGAAGCATGCGTATCACTGAAAAGATGAATGGCCTGCGAAATACTATCAGTCGGCACAAATGATGTTTTGAGTTCTTTTTCACGTATCCAGCCCTGTTCATCCTGTGTATGAGCCAGCTTCACCCAAATACTGTCTACACTATCGGCAGGATGAACCGCAAACTCTGCCACCACTACCCTATCCCCTTTATTCAACTGAATAAAAGTATCTTTTATCGGAAGACATTCCAAAGAGATGGAATCATCGACTACTTCCAGATTTGTATTCCAGGTATAATGCCGCTCGTACAAGTAGGTCAACGAGTCTTTCGTCTTCTTCGACAGTTCTTCCGAATCCAGAGCCGGGGCTTTATAATAACAGGATGAGAGCAAAAATAAACATAGTAGTAAGTTCATCACAGTTTTCATCACAGTTTTCACCACAGAGGACGCAGAGGACACAGAGGGTAAAAGGGGGAAAAAAGGGAAAGAGAGAAACTTTCTACACTTTTTCCCCAAAACACGCAAACAGTCTGTATCAGAAGAATGAGTGAAGATGTTACCTTCACTATATCCCCTGTGTCCTCTGCGTCCTCTGTGGTGAAAAATGATTCTCATTGCGCAGCCTTTACTTTCATTTGACAATTCTTACAATCAAATTCCAGACGAAAACGTTTGCCGTCATTCGATACCAGATAGTAAGGCTCTTTATAAGGTGAACGTACCCGTTGATGGATAGGACACCAGCCCATGCTATAACGCAAACAATGTTTGCAGAACATCAGTACCGCATCTTCCACTGCTTCTTTTTCGTACGCTGCGGCTACCTGTTGTACCCCATGCTCCTGATAGAAAGAAGCTGCACGAGTATTCATTACATTCCCCAGATATGTTAATGTCGTTTGCGGGAAAGCATGACTCGTTGGCTTCCATACTGCCAATTCCTGACGATAATTGATTCGACGGGCAGTTATTAACCGGTCGATTGCCTGTCTGCGGAAATCAGCTAACACTGAAGCCGGCAAAAACCAGTTCCCGGTAAAGGATATTTCTATTTCTTTTGCTTCAAAAGGTGTATTCCCCAGTTTGGACAGTTGCGTTTTCAGATTGTCCGTCTGTGGAGTCCGGGCAAGTTCTTTCTCACGAGGGAGAGTGATTGTAACGCTATTATCATCTTCGTCAGTCAATGTCAGAGAGAAACCGAAATTGTTGTCGGCAAGCAAGATTTTCACTGCGATCTTCCTTTCGGCAGATTTGCGGGAAAGGATTCGCTCAAATTCCTGGTCGAAATTACGGTATAGCGTAGTGCGGGGTTTGATACGGGGCATTTCCTGCGGATAGAGTTTGTTGCTGTCCACCCGGTTGATGCGGAAACCCTGCAAACGTCCCTGTTCGTCGATATAGCAGACACCGTCTCCATTGTTAAAAGATTTAAGTCCGGCAACTGTCAGATAGTTGCCACGGGACTCCTTCATGGTTCCCATCTCTTCGCCCAGCGATTTAGGAGTGTCGAAAGAGAAAATCTCTTTATCACGTCCGTGCAAGAAATAATGCGTAAATCCACGACTAAAACTCTTGTCGAGTTGTGGTTTAAATTCGAAACTACACGTACCCGAAGAAGCACGTACATATTCCGGACGACGGGCAAAGATTGCATCCAGTTTCTGGCGATAAGCGGCCGTTACATTCTTCACATAAGACACGTCTTTCAGCCGTCCCTCTATTTTAAATGAAGAAGCTCCGGCATCCAGCAGTTGCTCCAGTTCGTCGCTTTGATTCATATCTTTCAGGGAAAGCAGATGTTTGTCTTTAACAATCACTTTCCCGTCCGCATCTACCAGACTAAAAGGTAGACGGCAGAATTGCGCACACTCTCCGCGATTGGCACTACGACCGAAACAGGCCTGACTGACATAGCATTGCCCGCTATAGCTGACACAAAGCGCCCCATGTACAAATACTTCTAAAGGTACTTCCGGACAGCTTTCATGAATCTTCTTTATTTCACGCAACGATAACTCCCGCGCCAACACCACTTGACGGAAACCTGCTTCCCAAAGGAATTTCACTTTTTCCGGCGTACGGTTGTCCATTTGCGTACTGGCATGAAGCGGTATCGGAGGAAGGTTCAGTTTCGTGATCCCCATATCCTGTACAATCAGTGCATCGACACCAATCCGATAAAGTGCATGAATCATCTCCTCCGTCTCTTTCAACTCCTCTTCTTTCAGAATCGTATTGACCGTGACATAAATACGTGCATTATACAAATGAGCATGCTGCACCAATGCTTCAATATCTTCCAATGAATTCACAGCTGCCGCACGGGCACCGAATTTCGGAGCACCGATATATACAGCATCTGCACCATGGTTGATAGCCTCAATACCACATTCCAGGTTTTTCGCCGGAGCGAGAAGTTCTATTTTACGCTGCTTTATCATTTAATATCATTGATGTTGTAAGGTGTTTCCTGATAAACAAAGTAGTTCAACCAATTGGAGAACAACAAATTGGCATGGGCACGCCAACGTACCAACGGGCCTTTTTCAGGATCATCGTCTATATAATAATTGCGGGGGATCTCTATCGGCAGGCCTTTATCCAAATCACGGCGGTATTCCGCATCCAGTGTCAGCGGAGAATATTCAGAGTGTCCCGTGACAAAGAACTCACGTCCGCCCCGTGCCATTGCCATATAGACACCGGCTTCTTTCGATTCGGAAAGCAACGTCAGTTCCGGAACTTTCAGAATGTCTTCCCTGCGCACTTCCGTATGACGGCTATGCGGCACATAGAAACAATCGTCAAAACCACGGAAGATGGAATGGAAAGGTTCCAGTACGCGATGTTCAAAGATGCCGAACATCTTCTTTTCCAACGGGTATTTTGGAACTCCATAATGATGATACAATCCGGCCTGTGCAGCCCAACATATATATAAGGTAGAAGTGACGTGCGTGCGTGCCCAATCAAAGATTTCCGTAATTTCATCCCAATAGGTCACCTCCTCGAAGTCCATCTGTTCTACAGGGGCTCCGGTGATAATCATACCATCATACTTCTCATGACGCATCTGATCGAAATCCGTATAGAACGTTTTCATGTGTTCTATCGGCGTATTCTTCGACGTGTGGCTCTTGATCTTCATAAACGAAATCTCCACCTGAAGAGGGGTATTCGAAAGTAAGCGCACCAAGTCTGTTTCCGTCGTAATCTTCAACGGCATCAGGTTCAGAATCACAATTCGTAGCGGACGAATATCCTGCTGCGTAGCGCGGGAAGTGTCGATCACGAAAATATTTTCTTCCTTCAAAAGCTCTATCGCAGGTAGTTTATCGGGTAAATTTAAAGGCATAATCGCTATATATTAGTAATTTGAATGCAAAAATACGAAAAATATAGCAGATAATAGGGAGGTTGCTTATTTAGAAGACGTACAAATTAAGTCAATTTAATCATAGAAGCATAACAACTAATCAATAAAAGCCTTATTTTTGCCGAAGAAATTAGTACTAATAATTTAAATCTTAGAAAAATGGCTTACGTAATTAGTGACGATTGTATTGCTTGCGGTACTTGTATTGACGAGTGTCCGGTAGAAGCTATCTCTGAAGGTGATATCTATTCTATCAACCCAGATGTATGTACTGACTGTGGTACTTGCGCAGACGTTTGTCCGTCTGAAGCAATTCACCCGGCTGAATAATACAAGCTACAAAAAATGTACAGGCTGCTTTCTACGGAAGGCAGCCTTTTTTTTCACCACAGAGGACGCAGAGGACACAGAGTAAAATAGTTTGGGGATGTGTCACAACTCTCCTTTCAGTGAAATCCCCCTTGCTACAAAGCATTTGTGGCAAGGGGGATTTCTAATTTATATGGGTGACGACACATCCTTTCATTGTTTCTTCTCTGTGTCCTCTGAGTCCTCTGTGGTGAACTCTTATTTCAATTTAGCTAATGCTTCCTTGATACGACGGATAGCCTCTACGATATTTTCATCGCTTGTAGCATAACTCATGCGGATACATTCAGGAGCACCAAAAGAAGCACCACCTACACAAGCCACGTGAGCTTCTTCCAGCAAGTACATTGCCAAATCATCAGAATCTGCAATCTTACGTTCGCCGTTGCTCTTTCCAAAGAAAGCATCACATTTCGGGAACAAGTAGAAAGCGCCCTGCGGAACGTTTACTTCAAATCCCGGAACTTCCTTAGCCAATTTCACAATCAGGTCACGACGGCGTTCGAATGCTTTCTGCATCTCTTTTACCGGTTCCTGTGTTCCTGTATATGCAACTTCAGCAGCTTTTTGAGAAACGGAACAAGGACCTGAAGTGTACTGACCTTGCAATTTGTTGCACGCTTTTACAATCCATTCCGGACCGGCAATAAAACCGATTCTCCATCCTGTCATAGCGTAAGCTTTGGAAACACCGTTTACAATCACTGTACGTTCCTTCATTTCAGGGAATTGAGCGATACTTTGATGTGCGCCGATGTAATTGATATGTTCGTAAATCTCGTCAGCGATTACGATCACCTGCGGATGTTTAGCCAATACAGCAGACAGTCCGGCCAATTCTTCTTTTGTATATACCGAACCTGTCGGGTTGGACGGAGAACAAAGAATCAAAGCTTTCGTTTTCGGAGTAATAGCAGCTTCCAGCTGTTCCGGAGTAATCTTGAAATCTTGTTCGATACCTGCCGAAACGATTACAGGAGTACCTTCTGCCATTTTCACCATTTCCGGGTAGCTTACCCAGTAAGGAGCCGGAACGATTACTTCGTCACCCGGATTTACCAATACAAGGATTGTATTACAAACAGATTGTTTTGCACCATTTGCACATGAAATCTGGGCGGCTGTATATTCAAGACCGTTTTCTTTTTTCAGTTTCTCAACAATAGCATTGCGCAAAGCCGGATAGCCCGGTACCGGAGAGTAACGGGAAAAGTTATCATCTATGGCTTTTTTCGCAGCTTCTTTGATGTGGTCAGGAGTATTAAAATCAGGTTCTCCTACACTTAAGTTAATAACATCAACACCCTGTGCCTTGAGCTCGTTACTCTTTTGAGACATGGCAAGCGTCGCCGACGGCGACAAGCTGTTCAAACGATCTGATAATTGATTCATTTTGTATCTATTTTATTGTTGTTGAGTGAAAATCGTTGCAAAATAAACGATAATATTTGATATATGGAAACAAATTGGCAATTTACTTATTAAAATGTAAAGTATGTCCCATTCTTTCTTTCTTCGTTCTCAAGTATCGCTCATTATACGGATTAGGAACTGTTTCAACAGGTACATTTTCTACAATCTCCAATCCATAGGCTTCCAAACCAACACGTTTTACCGGATTGTTTGTCAAAAGTCTCATTTTGTGTACGCCCAGTTCACGAAGAATCTGTGCACCTACTCCATAATCACGTTCGTCGGCAAGGTGTCCCAGACAAATATTTGCGTCAACGGTGTCCATTCCGTCTTCCTGAAGTTTATATGCTTTCATCTTTTCCATCAGACCGATGCCGCGTCCTTCCTGATTGAGGTAAACCACCACACCTTTTCCTTCTTTTTCGATCATTTCCATCGCTTTATGCAACTGTTCGCCACAGTCACAGCGCTGCGAACCAAGGATATCTCCTGTAGCACAAGATGAATGGACACGCACCAGGATAGGCTCGTCTTCACTCCATGTACCTTTAAATATAGCCATATGCTCCAATCCGTTTGATTTCTGGCGGAAAGGAATCAGACGGAACATCCCATGTTCAGTAGGCATGTTTACTTCCACTCCTTTTTCCACAATGGATTCCTGTTTCAAACGATAGACAATCAGGTCATGGATAGAGATCAGTTTCAGTCCATGTTCATCTGCCATCTGGCGGAGTTCGGGCAAGCGTGCCATTGTTCCATCTTCACTCATGATTTCCATCAAGGCACCTGCCGGGTAAAGTCCTGCCAGACGAGCCATGTCAATCGTAGCTTCCGTATGTCCGGCACGGCGAAGCACTCCTTTTTCTTGTGCATATAACGGATTGATGTGTCCGGGACGACCGAAGGTTGCCGGTGTAGAAGTAGGATCGGCCAACGCCTGAATAGTAGCAGCACGGTCGGAAGCAGAAACACCTGTTGTACAGCCTTCCAGTTTGTCAATGGTAACCGTAAAAGGAGTTCCCAACACGGAAGTATTGTCACTTACCTGATGCGGCAAATCCAACTCCTTGCAACGAGACACTGTGACAGGTGCACAAAGCACCCCACGCGCATGCTTCAACATGAAATTCACTTTCTCGGGAGTTATCTTTTCAGCGGCAATAATCAAGTCGCCTTCATTTTCGCGGTCTTCATCATCCACTACTATGACAAACTTGCCTTCTTTGAAGTCGGCAATCGCATCTTCTATTCTATCCATTTTAATAGTCTCTTTCATAACACTTATTTATTGATTTTCTGTATGATGAATTGAATTTGTTCATTGTTCTTTATAATCCGTTCCATATCCTTAGCCAGACGAACACGGAACGCCCAAATGCGGAAATAGAAAAATAAACCGATAGGGAAAATGACTCCGGCTACCAAATTCAACCAATATATATGGAACGGGCGCACATGAGCAGAAACGGAAATAACCGGATAATTGTTTAATGCACCGATCAAAGTGGTCGATTTCGTATTGGACATTTCTTCAACCAACGCTTCCAGCTTTTCATTGATAGCCATTACTTCGTTGTCATCCTCGCTCGACATCCACAATTTAAAATAATTCGGTGCTTTTTCCAATCGTTTCCTGGCAGCATACGCTCTGCACTCTGCAGTAAGTTGTTCCAAATCACCGTTCAGACGTGTGTAATCAGGATCATGGATAATCACTTCTTTCTTAAATATATGGCGTACACTACGGATTCCCGCAATCTTCTTGAACCAGTTAATATAGGCATCTGCATTAAGCACCACAGAATCCTTATTCGATTTATAGGTAAGGAAAACTCCTAACGGGGCAAGGACCGCACTACTTGTCCACATTCCCATCCATACTATCCACTTACCGTCACGGGCCATTTTATATCCTGTATTATCAATGATATAGTAAATGATAAATACCAACACAGATACAATTACCGGCATTCCGAGACCTCCTTTGCGGATAATTCCGCCCAATGGAGCTCCGATAAAGAAGAACAGCAGACAAGAGAGTGAAATCGTTATCTTCTTATGCCATTCCGTCTTATGCTTGCGAATACTATAATCGTTGTTCTCCATCGTGAATTTCTTGAACCCAAGATCGTTGGCCACGTTCTCCGCACGACTGACAGCAGAAGAAATCACCTTCTGTTTCTGCGTTAAAGAGGCTACTTCGTAAAGACTGTCTACATTATATTCATGAATATCCGCCTTTTCTATTTTGATCGTATCTTCCTTTGTCAATCCATAAGAAGGACGGAAGTTTCCTTCTGCCACTTCCCTGTAATACTGTCGCCCGATACTGTCGCCCACTACCGTCATTGAATCTATGGAACTCTGCAACTGTGCCATATCCTTAGCACTGGACTGCTTACCCATGATCTCACCGTCAACCATATTGAAATCGGAATTAAACTCAATAATGGTATGTTTTTCCCGGAATTCCTCGCGTCGATAAGGTACATTCTCCGATTTCATACTTTGTGCCCTCAAATTCTCAAATAAATCTCCGCTATACAAATGTAACCAAAGATGCTGCTTATCCGCTGTCATCTCTAAACGTCCGGAATCAGCATATATAATACGTGCTTTCTCAAACCCATCTTTCATGCTATAAATCAACACATCATATAGCATACCGGTCTTCCGGTTCTTCTTAGCTACCTTTAAATTATAATCCTTTATTTCAGAATAGAAAACTCCTTCCGGAATATCCAACTCCGGAGATTTCTGTTTCATCGAAAGAATCAGGGTTCCCAGCTTAGCCTGGGCGATAGGACCTACTACATTTTGGAAATAGAATGAGACACCGACAAGCCCACAAACGAAGAAAGCAAGCGGACGCATGATTTTAAGGAGGGAAATACCTGCAGCTTTCATCGCAAGCAATTCATAACGCTCGCCAAAGTTACCGAAAGTAATCAAAGAAGCCAGTAACACCGCCAATGGCAACGATACTGGCACTAGTGTTAATGCGGAATAAAAGAAGAATTGAGCCATTACGCTCATCTCCAATCCCTTCCCGACCAATTCGTCTACATATCTCCACAGGAACTGCATCATGAATATGAACAGACAGATGAAGAATGTACCAATAAAGAGCATCAAAAAGCTCTTTACGATGAATATATCTAATTTCTTTATGCGTAGCATCTTAATAGGTTCGTGCAATTAGGATGCAAAATTAGCACAAAAAAAGGAGCATCGAAAATTTTTAGTTGAAAGTTAACTAAAAACCACAAGTTCTTCTTAATTTAGCTACTTGTGACTCCCACAATTCTTTCATATCATCCACTTCATCCGGCTCTGCGAAATCGGTAATCTCCAACACATAGTCACTAGTCAGCTCATTATAAGTCATCTTGATTTCAAAATAATCACGTTCGTTTTCATCATCCTGCCAACGGAAGCGGATAAAAGAGAAAGAGCGAATGGCAATAATCTCTGCTTTCCTCAGTTCTGTCTTCCCCCAATGGAACTCTACTATTTTATCGTCAGAAACAACTTTGTCGGCAAACCAGTCCTCCAACCCGGTCGGTGTACTAATAGCTCCCCAAAGAATATTTTTAGACGTTGCATTCAACAAATACTCCAAATGAATCTTTTCCTTTTTCATAGCAATTTCGAATTGTTTTTACGTGTGCCAAGATAAATACTTTTTTCTAAATACACCGCATAAATCAGACACTTTATTTAATTATTCTTTCATTATCGAGCCTCAAACTCCCTGTTTATAGGGAAAATCAGGACCCTTCTTAAAGAAAAAACACAAAAAAGTTATGAATTGTTTTGGAGATTATAAAAAATCATCTATCTTTGCACCCGCAATCGAGAAATGATGGCGGGATAGCTCAGCTGGTTAGAGCGCATGATTCATAATCATGAGGTCCCCGGTTCAATCCCGGGTCCCGCTACAAAGCCGAAAGGCTTTAAAATTAGGCAATTAGGAGGCTTCCACTCTTGGTTGTCTTTTTTCGTTTTTAGAGCATTTGCACGCCATTTGCACACAGCTACTTCAAAAGGATGAAAATGGATGAAAAAAGGGAGAATACAATTCATTATTGTGCTTCTTTCATACCTACTACCCTTGCAAGACCCTCAGCCCCCTTCTATGAAATATAGGAGTTTCTTTTTCACTGATTCAAGAAATTTAAAAGTTTGTCAGGCAGTTAATCCATTCATTCAAACCTCAAGATTGTGACAGTATGAAATCATTAGTTGACTCGATACCTATCATTACTTGCGCGGGAAAGAACAAAGTAGGAAAGTTCGCCACTGAGATTACTTCCAAGGATATTGTTCAACAAAGAACATGTATTACTTCGGACTAAAACTCCATGCAGTGGCTTTCCGTAGAAAAGGAACTATACCTTTTTCTGAAATGCTCATACTTTCCGCTGCTGATGAAAATGACTCCACTGTATTCAAAAGAGAATGTGTGGGAAATCTGAACAATAGAGATATGCCGATAAAATATATTCGGATATATCATTCTATAAAGAGACACAAGAATCCAAAAAGCTCGAGCTATTTACTCCTGTAAAAGCTATCAAAGGAGAATCACCTGAAATAACAAAAAGGGAGAAAGCGGCAAGAGACTTGGTTTCAACGGCAGTCTCAAAAGTCAGACAACCCATTGAATCATTATTCAACTGGTTGAATGAAAAAACAAATATTCAAAGAGCGATGAAAGTCAGATCTACATCTGGACTTCTGGTACATACGATGGGAAAAATTGCCATCGCATTAATTACTCTAATTTTTAACTAAGAATCAAATACTGATTCGCATTATATATAAAAAACAATAACACGAGCCTTGATAAGCTTACAAACTTCCGGAAAAATCCAAGCCTTCATCTACATGGAAAATCAAAACCTACAAATTAGATTAATCCTAAACACTATTATCCCAAAACAACACAATTAGTCCGGGATCTAAAGAGTAAAGAAACACTTTTTTCGAAAGTACTTTTATCTTGAGTAATAAAACAGTAGCCTACTCTCCAAATTAATTACACTGTTAGCTATACTTTTTAATTCTCTCTCCAATTACAGTACAGCTTTCTCAATAATATTTGCTGCTTGTAACTCAACACACGGTCTAAAGTTCCCTGAATACCGCTATATTTATCATATATAGCATCTTCTTGCACATATGATGTTAACCCCTCAACCAAAATTATCGGTACAACATATTCTCTAGCGACCTCGTCATTATTAAGTTCCACGACTAACATCTGATTTACTTTATTGAGAGCTTCTATTGGTTTGGAGAATTACTAAGTCCATCTGAAGAAGAGAAATTCAGATATAAATTGCAATCATAAGCTAAAAAAGTTTATTCTCTAAAACAAAAAAATAATCAATATATGACAAGGTAAGTATATTTGGCATTAAATCAATAAAGTATTATCTAGTTGGAGGAAAAAAGAATAAAATAAATAGAAACTACTGTGCTTTCAAAAAAAATGACATCGCGGGTACGTAAATAATATTTTAAGCTCGAAATCTGCACTTTCCCAATTATTAGTAGCTTCTCATCAAATACAATTTTCTTTTAATTAAACGACAATAAACGATATTTCACTCACAGCTTAAGTCGCCCTAAGTCTAGTCCCAACTGCCTGGTATAAAGCCAAGGCTGCATTTTGTCAAAGAATAGACTAATTTGTTTTTTACTTTCTAATAATATATGAAGGTGCATCGTCCATTACGATATACCTTCATTGCTATAGGTGTATAAGCAGTCTTTCATCTTCATTGTACTACTTAATTGACTGCATGCAAGACCATTGATGATATTTCCTTAGAATGTTATTTTTTTAAAAGATAAAGATGATTCTATTCCTAATGTCTTTTTTTTACTATGTGTTTTCATTTTTAATAACCCTCATTGGGGGGACAAACCGTATTTTAGAAGAATACTTGAAAATATAAAAAGACAACTAATTTTCAATGAATCAGTTGTCTTTTTTTATGAATATCCTTAAAGATAATTCAGGCTCATGGAAAGCAGCTTCTGTTTGAAGAGTAAGTAACCTTTTACTCAATAATGAATGGTCGTCCGTTGATATTTCTCAATCGTTCACCTGATACTTGTGTTGGATAGTTCATAACTTTTCTGCAGACAAACGAATCAGACCTGAAAATCACTTTAATGACTTTTACAAAGTCATCCTTAAGGTTGGAAAGCTCCAATGGCAGGTTTTTCTGTTGCAGAAACAATATTTCCCCAAAAGTCGAATCCACCGTTATTTAAGATAAATATGCCTGTACCGATTGCAGGAGAACTATCTTTCAGTTGGTAACCGTCTACCGTATTCATACCATCGCTTCCATTACCTCCAGATACAAATTGGGGATCCGCTACGATGGCACTTTGGTCTGCTTTTGCTTTCTCTCCTTGATGGTACAGATTGTTCTCATATCTGATATGTTCCTGATCATCAAATTGCAGGACTGGAGCCGAGAATATATTATTCTGAAACTCGATGCCCGGCAAGATGGCATTATTTGTTCTTTTCTGTACTGATATCTTCACATCGTTGTAAAATACATTATTGTACACATAGATAGGAACTTGTTTACCATTGGGATGTCCGTGTAACTCGAAAGTACGATAATCAAATTCGGGGTGACCATCATTTTGACTGATGTTATAACGTATAATACCATATTCAAAATCCGGTCCCGGATCTCCCATGCTTAGGAAGAAACCTCCTTCGTTATCATGACTATAATTGTATTGGATAATTTGATAGCCTGGGCTGTTAAAGTCAATATCGAAAGCTTCAGAGTCCATTTCCGAACGATTGGCCGGATTGGTAAGCCGCGTGTATGCCACTTCATTATGTTGGATGATTACGTCTTTCGCATTTCCCCAAAGGCCAGCTAATACCCCATCCAACTTATCTAAAGCATAAGCGCCAGCATGAAATATTTTGTTATATTCTACTAATACCGTTTTTGAATTCTTGGAAAGAAGGATACCTTCTAATGCTGTATAACTGATGTCATTATTACGAATTATTATGTTATCATTGTAATAATCATAGGTCCTTGCTTGACCATTATCTCCAAATAATATTCCTCTTGAAGAACAACGTTCAAATTTATTGTCTTCTACCACAAAATTTTTGAAATAACCTTGAGTGTGCTCGGGGCGGACAAATAGTCCGGCTTGCATATGACGATTCGTAATAGGCTGACCTTCAATGTCGTGTATATAGTTATTCTTTATAACGACATTGGGGTAGATACCTGCTGACTTTATCGTAATATAAATACCGCGTTTGGTATCTTTGGGTGGCATGGTTGTGCTACGGTTGGAAATATCGAAATTCTCAAAAGTCACGTTTTTAGGATTCTGTAGAAGGACTGTTTGTGCGGTATTTCCCACCAGTTTTGGTTGCTCACCACTGCCATAAGCGCTGAACGTAATTCTGTCGGTTTCTGTTCCAGTGACATTATTCAAAGATAATTGTCCAGTCCATGAACCACCGCGTTTGAAAAGAATATAGTCTCCCGGGACAAATGTCGTGTTGTTTACTTTGTCCAAAGACTTCCATGCGGTAGCGGGAGATAACCCGTCGTTATCATCATCTCCATCTACATTGTCAATGTAATATTTGGACGTTGTTAAAAGTTTCCACTTGGCATAAAATATTATTTCTTTGGACACGCTGCTTACAACATAAGGAAAGGTTATTTTATTTGTCAGCTCTTCCTCTTTGTACCATCCATCGAAACTATTACCGACTTTTACTGGAGTATTGGGTTCCACAAGTGTGCCATCTTGTTCTATTTGGGTTACATAGTTGTATCCGTCAGTCCAGCTACCACCGTTTAATTTCCATTTAATCTGTACATATTCAGTAGTATCGCTATTTGTTACAACTTCCTCTTCGGATTTTGAACAGGCCAAACAAGTGCAAGTAGATCCAAGTAATAGAGTCAGCCAACAGATATAGTACAAGTATTGTATCGAAAATGATTTTTTCTTTTTCATGTAAATAAGATTAGTTTGAAGTGATAAAATTCAAAAGATAGAAGTTGCTTTGATTCCAAACAGGCGGAATCAAAGCAACACTCTTAATGTATAAAATTTACGGTACAAATATTTGTTCTATGGTCGAGCAGTTGAATTGTCCCATACCCGGATAATTAGTAGTGGCATTTCCGGCTGCGGTTTGGCAGTTCATTCTCACGCGCACCCAGTAATTAATTCCATTATACTTCAAGGGTCTCGATGTCCGAAAGGTGATGTCTTGCCCTTCTTCGTTATTGTTTAATACACGGGCTGTTGGGAATAGGTTACCGTCAGACGCCGAGGCGTTGATGGTTCTTGATACCGACAAATAGGCTTCCTTTACATCTGGCATACCGAATCCCTCCTTTCTATTCCGTTTGAAGCGGACTGTACACTCCAGATAATTGTCGGGAGTGACTGTTGGCTTTTTCACCCATTCAATCGTCAGATAAGGTATGACAGTAAAGTCTTTAGTGGTCGTACCTGATATTTTTACTAGTTCACCAGCTTCATCACCGTCTTTGACGGGATCGTCAGCATCCCAATAGGGATAGAAATTACCATTGTAAGGGAGCATGAGATATTCTCCTGCGAACTGCTTAGTGTTACGGTAAGTTCCGTTCTGTTGTATTTTTAATGAACGGTTGCCTATGTAGTTATTTCCATCTCCCCAGCTAATCTCTCTCATGCGGATGTAGGATACTCCGTGGTCGACTTGCAACGGTTGGCCATTGTGGTCATAAATAGTACCTTGTATCGTAACGTCGGGAGCTTCATAATTGTCGATTTCGCAAGATGCCGTCATAAAACAGCCGACAATAATCGTTATGTATGCTAATAACTTTTTCATATTCTATTTCTTTATCATTATTGATTTCTGTTTTTCTGCAACAAAGGATTGGATTTTAACTCATTCGTTGGAATACCTTCGTAATAATCATTCACATTGAAGGATAAGAAAGAATTGCGATGCTCTGATGTCTTAGAGTCATAAATATATTTGCCGTCGGGTATTCCGCCATGTTCATTATCTACCGTGGCACCCTTAGCAAACATGAACGGATATAATCCTCGTCTACGGTAATTATTTATTTGGGTATCGAATGTAAACCATCTGCGTAAATCCCAGTAAATTTTGCTTTCAAAAGCCAATTCTTTATAGCGCTCTATGCGAAGAATTTGCAAAGCGCGATTGGGAGCCTCTACAAATCCTCCTTGCCCTTTGGGACCTGGTTTCGACCAATTGGTATAAGCTGCGTCCGTAGAGAGTGCACTGGTTGATGTAAGCAATGTTGCTCCTGCACGATCGCGCACATCGTTAATACATTCAAGCGCATCTTGTAACATATTAATCCCTTGATAAGTAGTCTCTCCGCTCTGTGCCAATTCAATGGCGGCTTCAGCACGGTTGAGTATAATTTCCGCATATCGCATTTCTATCCAAGGTTGGGTACTCTCATGAAGTTTGAGTTGTTCCTTAGGCATACTCAAGTTCAACCATTTACGCATGTGGAGTCCACTGGAGGTGGCTTGTTCACTACCCAAGGATGGTCCGTCTAATCCTTTCTTATACAGTTTTATATCATTGTTCACAACATAGAGGTTAGTCTGAGCTGTGGGAGTTTCTGTGGTCCACCATACGATGGAAGGATTGTCCTGCGGCATAAACGGACTATTGCTATAATTTCCCTTATTCCAAGTGGTATTGAATCTTTCTCCATTGGCACCATCGTCAATAGTGAATTTTTTGAACTTATCCACTTCTGGGTCGAACTTCTTATCGATAATACCGGCGCGGATATCATACTTAGTTTCCCAGTAAATATTTCCGGGAATCAACAAATTTGCTTTTAGTCGAGGTTCGAATCCGTCAAATAATTCATGGCAATTGTTGTATACTATGTAATTGCCGTCGTCATCGAAAGCATTAAAATGTCCTTCATTGTTCAAAGGAACTCCTTCAAACAATTCCACCCAATCGAGTGTAGGATTACTACGACTGCCATATTCGGTTGTCTGCATGCGTTTGGGGGCATACATCGCATCTACAGAATGAACAAAATTGCCATAAGAAAATAGGCGAAGCCATATCGATTCTTTATTACTTTCGGCTTTTTCCCAAATTTCAGCGTAATTATTCGTTTTGTCGGCATTTCCCCGATGAAGTTCGTAAGGGCCACCATCAAAAATTCTAGTGGCTTCCCAAGCTTGTTTGAAATAGCCGTTGGCGAGTTCTGAAGGAATTCCTTGTAACAATACGCCATCAATTTCCCAGTCTTGGAATTTCCGGGAACCATAGCGGGCGGTAGTAGCTGCATATAGTGCGGCACGGCTTTTTATTCCGGCAGCTATGTATCTGTTTGCACGACCTGTTTCGCTGGTCACAGGTAGATCGGCAATAGCATCGTCCAAGTCTTTCAGAATGAAGTTGTAAGTGTCCGCATGACTTTCACGGGCTACCCAGACAGACGATTCGTCATTGGGATCCAGATACTGCGGTTCCAGTATTTTAGGCAATCCACCATACCGTTTTGCCAATTGGAAATAGACATATGCCCTCAGGAATTTAGCTTCTGCTATCCATGCTTTTGATTGTTCTCTTAATTCCGGATAGTTAGGCAAGTCATGGATTAGAGTGTTGAGTTGACGGATGATTTTGAATCCTTCTCCCCAATAACCTTTCGCAAGCATATTATCTGAATTCAGGTTGGTATCTTGGCCAACCATCTCACCAGTATATCCCCAAAGCGGTGCTTGGCCTGTTCTTGAGAAATAGCCAGCATATGACTCGCTAGGAGTATATCGGTTTAGGGTACTGTACTTGAAATCCTCCATCGGTAATTGGCAATATATTCCAGCCATATAAGCTCGGATGCCTTCTTCGTTGTATATAGCCTCACCGGTGATGATTGTAGTAGGTGTGATATTTAAATCTTCGCAGGATGTCATATGCGATAATAAGAACATCGCCGTTGTCACTGCTATAAATATTCGTTTCATTTATTTCTATTTTTTGTTAGTACTATAATTATTAGAAAGTTAATGTTCCACCAAAGTTGAACACACGGTTTAATGGGTACATATACCCATTATGCTCTGTCGGTTTCTCGGGATCTAGGTCTACAATCTTGGTGATGGTAAACAAATTGTAGGCATTTACAAAGAGTCGGAGATTAGAGACATTCAACTTTTTCGTTACGATATTTTTGGGTACAGTAAATCCAAGTTCTATGTTTTTCAAACGAACGTAAGCACCGTTTTGGATGTTAAACTTCGAGTTCATATCTGCACGGACGAAACCATAGGGAAAGCGTCCGGAAATCCACTGGGCAGAAGGATCATAGGGGTCGATGTCTGGATTAGCTGGACGCCAACGATCCAACAAAAGTTCAAGTGCATTAGTATCTTCCCTGAACGGAGCAATTAACTGTTCGCCGTATGAAACGTACGACATGGCTGCCCCTTGGAATTGTACGTTTAGGTCGAACCATTTATATTGTGCGCCAAAGCTCAGAGCGAAATTCATCAACGGATAATTTCTTTTGCCATCCCATGATGAACCGGCATTGGTGGTAGTTGCGATCGGATGCATATCATCTCCGTCAATAACACCATCCCCATTCCAATCTTCATAAATCGGGTCACCGGGGAGGCTTCCGGAATTAGCATAGATACTATTGGATATTTGATCCCATGAATGGTAGATACCATTTTCTCCATACGCAAACCAAATGTCTTGATAGCGGTTTAGTGGATTGTTACGCCAGTTATCCCATGAATTGCTGTATGTCATTTGGTTTCGTTTTGTAACCATGCTGCGTGTCAGTGAAACGAATCCCGTGATGTGGTAATTGAAGTTTTTGTTAACACGGTTGTAATGCCTTAATTCAATTTCAAATCCTTTGGTACGGTCACCATTCAAGTTTGCCTGAGAGAAGCCGGTGCCAAATGTTTGAGGAGCTTCTGTTATGGGATTGGCCAGCAAACCGTCACGATCACGTTGGAAAAGATCGACTGAAATTCCTAAAAGTCCATTCCACAAATCTGCATCTAAACCGATATTTTTCATCTTTGAGGTATACCATGTCAAGTCCAAATTGGGAGCGTTGCGGAACCCGATGCCGTTAACAAAAGTTCCTCCGAATACAGCGCCTGCCGGTTTCATATTAGCAGCGCCTGATACCGGGTAGTCATAGCCTTCCACGAATTGGAACTGTGAAGCGCCGTCGTCACCGAGTTTTCCCCATGATCCTCTAATTTTCAAGTTATTGATAAACGGAATTTTTTCTTTGAAAAACGCTTCTTCAGAAATACGATAACCTAATTGGACGCTTGGGAAGAACCCCCATTGTTTTCCTTTGGGAAACTTGGAGGAACCATCGTAACGGAAGGTGAATTCAAATAAATATTTATCTTTGAAATCATAATTGATACGACCTACTAAAGCCTTGTTTGCTTTTTCCGTCAATCCGCTACCGGTTGCAATTTGTCCGTCAGCATCACCTGCAAATAAGTAGGGAATCGGAATAGACATATATCTGCTGCCACTAAGATCATATCCTTGGCTATAACTTTCCTCCCACAGCAGCATTGCGTTGACATGATGGCGGTCGACAAAAGTGTTTTCATAATTTATCGACCAGTTCCACAATCTGGCAAAACTTGTGGAGTAAAAACGGTCTAATTTTGTCTTGCCATTCATTGGATATGTGTTATAAGTATCGTTTGCCTCATTATAAGTATACTCATTATATCCTTTTGTAAAGGTTGAATTGTCATTAAAAGTTTTGTCATAACTGAACATAAAATTGGTAGACAATCCCTTGATGAACGGCAGTTTGTAATTTAGTGCCAGATTCGATTGCAACATGGTTTTTTTATTGCTTACTTCACCGCTTACTTCAGGATGAATCAAAGCTGCAACATTATGTGCGACATTGGCGCTAGCGGGGTGATTGTAGTAAGGCGCTTTATTGTTCGCATATATAGGCTCAATAGGCAATGAACTCCATAAATCTTTAAAGATAACATCTGAGCCGGTTGCCTGCCGTTTTGTTTCATCCATAATGAAATTTAACTTTACTGCTACTTTCAACCCTTTGATGACTTCCGCATCAAGGTTTGTGCGCAAATTATATCTTTTATAATTGTTAGAATTAGTTTTCCAGAAACTTTCCTGACTGTTATAGCCGCCATTGATGTAGTAGCTCACCTTGTCAGTACCGCCTTTTACCGAAATATTGTGTTGTTGTTGTGGTGCCGTGTTTCTCATAATTGCATCATACCAGTCTGTATCGGGCATAAGTCCGTTAGCCAAGTCCTGAAACCATTGGTCGCTGTATTTTTTGGAAGGAGTATTAATGTTACGCATACTTTGTTCATTTCTCAATGTCCCGTAATTATATGCGTTCACAGGTTTCAATATTTCTGCTGGTGTCTGAATACCGTAGTAACCGTTGTATTCTATAGAAGCTTTTTGTTTGGCTCCGGTTTTAGTCGTGATGAGTACTACACCGTTAGCAGCTCTGACGCCATAGATGGCGGCTGAGGCGTCTTTTAAGATAGAGATACTCTCGATGTCATTTGGATCTAAACGTGCGAATTCATCACGAGGAACACCGTCTATTACGAACAAGGGACTACCCAGTCCACGAATATCAAACATATTGGTAAATTGTCCGGGTTCAGAAGTGTTTTGCACTACGCGTAATCCTGGAAGCTTACCGGTCAACATATTTTGTATGTTAGTTCCTTTGGTAGTCATAAGTTGTGTGTTGTCGATTGCAACAACCGAGCCTGTCAATGAGGCTTTCTTTTGCGTTCCATACCCTACTACGACCACTTCTTCCAACTGTTCCACGTCTTCCCTCAAAACGATCTCTAGTCCTTTGTTTGATTGGATTACATTTACCTTCTGAGTGATAAAGCCAAGATAACTGAAAGTCAGTTCGGAAGGTATTTTACTTAACGAGATGGTAAAATTCCCGTTCATGTCTGTTATTGTTCCGTTCGTTGTGCCTGTTTCAACTACAGAAACTCCTGCCAGGAGTTCATCCTGCGCGGAAACGACAGTACCTTTTACTGTCACTTTTTGTGCACCCGCCTGTAGTATTCCTACGACGAACAGCCAAAACATTAGTACGATAGTACTTCTGATACATGTTTTCATTGTTGATTTTTTTAAAGTTAATACACTAAGTTTGTTAATTCATGGTTAATATATTTTGAATAAGAATTGTCTTTTTTCATTTTTCTACACCAAATTCAACTTCGTTGGCCCAATGTTCTTTCCAGTCTGGATGGAATGCCTTAGAGTTCTTTTTCGAGACGCTTCGTCCACGTGCTATTTCCATACAGGCTGCGCTGGCACCATCGTCATTGATGCGAGCCGAGAATTTTATTTTATCTCCTTTTTCAATGGCTTTTTTCACTTCCGATATTTCCGACCAAGGAATGGCACATTCGTAATACAGCGTGTTGCCTTTGCGTATAGTCACTAGTTTTCCGTCTTTCACGGCCCCGTCATAAGGTGATTTGGGTTGGCGAGGATAGAAATGTTTGCGTGGCATACCTGGAACAAGCATTCTCCAAATTTCAAATCCGCCGCCGTATTTAGGAGCAACTGTATTTAAGGCATATTCGTAATCTGTGCATTTGTATCCGATATAACGGGGCATGGTACCTTTGGTTTCGGCTTTCATTCCGTCTTGTCCTATAGGAATCACGTTGAAAGCAATCAATATATTGTCTGTTCTTTTTCCTGTTACTCCGTCTGGAAGCACACCTGTTTTGCGATATGAGAATCGTCTGATGCCTTTAGGCCATACTAGAGGTACAAGATCATCTGCGGAAACGACTTCACATTTGATGTCATTGGGCAATTGAGATTCCGCTCCTGCCAAATAATAACCGATTTTACCGTATTGGTCAATCCAGTTTCCCAATATGTTAAAATCTTTTGTTACTAAATGGGCGGATGCTCTCCCATTTTTAGTATTGGGTACATTATCCGACAAGTCAAAAAATAGTCCGGCCAATTTAACTGTGTTTCTCCATGAATCCCAAGTAGAAGTAGAGCAACGCACTCTTATCCTTCCTGCTAAATCTAATGTCAGGTAGGCTCCATTCCAAACTTTATCCACAACTGTCTGAAAGATTTCTTTTCCATCGTTTCTGTCATATACGGTTACGGTAACATTTCGTTGGTTTATATTAGGAAAGTAAAAGGACGTACGGGTATATTTGTCTGAAGGCAAATCTAAATCTACACCTATGGCTTTCGTTGTATTTGTATTCTCATAATAGCTGAGGACTCGCCCTTTGGCTGTAGGTAATTGCAAAGCTCCTTGATCTGATTCTGATACGGATTTATTTACTAGTACGGCATGCATGGCATTTATTGTTTGCATATAAGCTGTGTCTGGATAGAAGAAATCGTCATCATTGCGGGTTTCAAATCTAAGTGTTCCTTTGTTTGGGGATTTATCTGCTACCTTAGCTGCAAAGTAGAAGTAATCGTCATCATAGGCTTGATAGGTATATGCCAATCCTTCTGCATTGTTGTCAAACTGTTCATAAGGATGCCATGCAGCTTCCGTCAGAGAGATACTGCCTTTGGAAGAACCTTTGATGACTTGCGGAATAGCATCTTTCCATTCGTCCAAATTACCATCCACTTCTACTTTTTTCTTTGCAATGTAATTGACATGCATATTTTCCCAATGCACGGCGAATCCATCTTTTCCAGCATTGAAACGAACTTCAAGCGGATAGTTATTGTCCACAGTGGCAGTTCCGTTTGTCACTTTCGCTCTGATAGTTTTTGTCTCATTGGGCTTAAACGATACATTCTGCGGGTAAGATATATCCAGATTACCAATAGAAACAGATAATACACCTTTCACCGGACGATTGAGGATATTGGTCAGTTGAAGTTCCATTTCCGGTTTGCTGGCAATGGGCGACGTAAAGTCTTTAGCTATGATTTCAAGTGGTTCATACCCCAAGATTTCCGCTTTGTTAATAGCGGAAATAAGTTTGTCGAATGTGCCCTTTTTGTTTACGCGCATATAATATCCTTGATAATTTAAAGGAACTTCGTAGATGCCCTTTTTAGGGGTAATCACGTTTCCATAAAAGTCATAGAGTAGGAAGGAAGGATCTGCTTTCAGTATCATTTTCCCGTCAATAGGATCATATGCATTCAGCTCTTCTTCTATTTTTTCACGTTCAGCACAGCCAATAGGCAGTAGTTTTAACTTATCACATAATTCCATTTCTTTTTTCGCTTCACTCAAACTGCGTACTTCTCGGAATAGAATATTTTCTGTACCGAACGCTTCGCCCAAATCTCCTGCGATGACAATGGTTCCATCGTCTTTATTATTTTCATACCCATCGAAAATCATTACCCATGGAAGGCCATTCTTGAAAAGTAGCTTATTGAACTCCCGTTCCCCAATCATGCTTTGTGCTGCGCCCATAGCAGCTGCAGTTGACCATGTATTGTGCAATTTGAGCACTTTTTCTTTTCCTTTCTCTGTACGGATTTCTATGTTACGTACTGATCGATTCGGATCGCCCGAATACATATATCCACCAAATATTCCCATTGACCTATCGTATCCGGCAGAGCGGTTTACTGCAATGACAAGTCCTATGCGGTCATCCGTATTCCCAACCCAGCTTTCTGTATCCCATATCTTCACACGTCCTTTATAGTGCTTACGATTATTCCATTCAGGATATAACACTGGTGATTCCATACCTTGATAGTGTATGGACAAGAAATCAAATATAGGTAACATATCCATAGTGCCATCTGCAAAAAATTTATCTAAAGCATTTGAATTGGAATCGCCTCCTCCTACAAGGACATCAATGCCTTCTTCACGGGCTTCAATCACCGCTTC
The DNA here is from genome assembly GCF_040812255.1 of Bacteroides sp. L008. NCBI lineage: Bacteria > Pseudomonadati > Bacteroidota > Bacteroidia > Bacteroidales > Bacteroidaceae > Bacteroides > Bacteroides sp. L008. The sequence goes on from NZ_JBFNXO010000001.1 coordinate 3,294,030, forward strand.
AGCCATTTTCGTATATATCTCTTTGTACCTTATCATATCAGCCTGCCAACCGGATATGGAAGTTCCTTCCCAAGGTTCATTCCATAAACAGACAGCTGTTACCGGTCCTTTGGGCCAGCCGAAATCAAGGCATAGTTCTTTCACATATTCCTTAAAGTCCTCATCCAATTCTGGAAGCCATACCAAGTCTTGTTTCGTGCGAAGAAATACTGCATTTTCGTCCAAATGTGGGCGGGCAATACCTAACGGCGTTGATTGGGCAACACGTCCTTCGCCAAACATCAACATGACTGTGATATTACTGTCTGCGAAATCCTTCATCAGTTGTGTTAAATCTTGTTTAAATATTTGATAATCAGGATTAGTCGTTGAAACGAAAGGAATGCCATAACGAATGGATTGCACACCCACTCGATTTAAGAAATCTACACCTAAATAATCTAAGGACTGTTTGGGATATTGCATCTTTACTGACGAAGGTTTCATGCTGTAAGCAAAGCTTGTTCCTAGCATACGGCCATGATTTCCAAGATCAAACACAACAGCATACCCTCCGAAGTCCTTAATATCATCCACTATTATAGATGTGTTGATATAACCATTAGGTGCAATCGATAGGTGTGTCGGGATGATCTTTTCGTAGTCATATTTGACAATTTTGGGCAGCCAAATATCATTTGGAATACCTTTCGTTCCATATCGGAATACGTGTACTTTAGCATCTACATCTATCTGCATTGATGTATTGTTAACTAATTGGAATTTCAGCCGGATATCGTCTCCAGGCCAAAATACATTAGCCGGTGCCGATGATTCTATCAAGTTCACATTAAAGTCATAAGACCTTAATCCATTTTTTACACCCATGACTTCTTCATAATCTATCCAGTCCTCAGGAGCTTTCATTTGTGCAGTTAAGGTTGATATAGCAGCAAAAGTTCCAACTATGAATGTAAGTACTTTCTTTTTCATATTATTGATTTAATAAGTTAACGCCTTGCTCCATCATCCGCTGCACCTCTAAACCTGCAAAAATAACAGCGAATACACCGTGTGTGTCATCATCGTAAAACGGGCGATTCATGTAATAATTAATATCTTCAGTACACATAGTTCCTATACAGATTTTATGCACCGTTCCATCATCTTCAATTTCAGAGGCCACGGCGTTCCATCCTTTTAATGCGATTGGAGTAAATTTCTTTTTATCAATCCATCCGTATCTAACCCCACGGGCTATAGCCATCGTAAAGATGGCCGTACCCGAAACTTCTTCGGGAGAGTCATTTCGTTCGATAACATTGTGCCAGAAACCTTCTTTATTTTGATATTTGATCAAAGAATTAACAAATTCCCGATACTGCTGGAGGATGGCTTTATATTTAGGATGACTCTTGGGTAACATCATCAACACATCCGACATGGCCCAAATAGCCCATCCATTAGCACGTGACCAATGAGGAAGTTTCACATCTGGACGAGAAGTATAATTGGCGTGCATATATAGTTTGGAGTCTTTATCCCACACGTGTTTCGTGAAGTCCAGAATTTGATTAGCTGCATCGTCAAAAAAGACTTTCTGTAATTCCGGAGAGTCACTGTATGCTCCGGCTTGTATCAAAAAGGGAATTCCCATAAACATATCGTCCACCCATACAGTATATTTTTCTGGAGTGTCTCGGGTATAATTGCTCATACCTTCGCTTCTAATTTGCCCGAAACGGGCATAATTGATCATTTTATCTATGTAAGCTTGGTAAACCTCTCGGTTCTTAAACTCCTTCTCCATACGCAAACGATATAGGATAGGTAATGAAGGGGCTAATGTGAAATCGAGCAATGTGGAGTTTATCACCAATGCATTGGCTGAATTATAGCCACGTAACGTATTGACTTGATAGTCTACAAAAGGTATTCCTTCCATTTGGAAGTCGCAATAATCAATTGCCCACTTTGTATATTTAGATTCTTTGGTCTGTTCGCCAAGTAATTGCATGGCCCAAGCTACACCGCTATTGTGATAATTCCACTGGTAAGTAGTTCCCCATGGCTTAGGGTCTATCATGTCGCCTAGTATTTCTACTTTGGGAATTGTCCAGGTAACCGCTCCTTTAAGCCCTTGGTACATACGACCAAACTTAAATTCATGTTCGGGTTCGTATGCGATATCAATATCACCCTTGAATGGGCCGACAACAAGCCAATTAGTAAGTTCGGATAGTTGCTGATCCACATTTTTTAAATTAGTGAGTCCAATTTGGGGATAACTCCGAGCCGTAAGCAGTACTGCGTCATTGTCGCTGGGTGGTTGAAGGAACACACACCATTCCTTGCCGATGGTTGCTGACTTTATCAATATATCGTTATTACCTTTTTTTAGTGGAAGTTGGAATGAGGAAGTTAGTTTCATACTTCTTTCTCCCCGATCTATCCGAATGTCTCGTTTTCCTTTATATTTATAAACAAGTTTTCCGTTGCACCAAATTTTGCAAGCGTCGTTATGATCTGTTTCTACAGAAATCGTTGTGTCACGTGGAAATGAGAGTTGTGTATAAGCGTAAGCCACCGCCTTTTGCCCCAAACCGAAAGTACGTCCAAAATCCACAAAAGTCAATTTACTAAAAGTTTGGTTTTTGGAGGCAGGTTTTAATTTATAGGCAAAAGGAGTTTCTCGAATTAGTTTGTCACCAACCTTTTTTACCTTCTCAATTGGTAATTCCTGTTTTTGTTTGGGAAAGAGAGTGCCTATACCCAGCAATACAGTCAATAATAAACATATCCATTTTTTCTTTTTCATTGCGTATTATTAGTTAGATAATATGATTTTATTTATATCTGCAAACATACTCGAAATAATGTATATAAATAAAAACAAAAGAATAAAAAAGCAGGAACAAAAGCGATACAAAACAGGAACAAAAGTTTATAAGTTACTGTAAAACAATGCATTGTTTTTTTCTAAAAAAAATAGACACTCTTGGATGCCTTTTTCTTTTTTAGCTCCGGTTTGCGCTATGGTTTGCGCTAGCGTCAAATTCAATGTAACATGGTTCAACAAATTTTATCTCTACAAAGATACTATTTTACTTTCAAATTTTAATTGAAAAGATTAATAATACAATTGTACGACATTGCTATTCTATAAAAAACAGCAAATGAATTTCTTCAAATAGCGATAACCATGTTAGTTACCACCATACCAAAGAGATATTTAATTCAAAATGTCAAAGTTACATTTATAGGATAATTACCAATCATCATTACTTGTTTGCAATGGCTTCTTTAGAACTGTATCAATTTTGTCTACAAGGATTTTATAACATGATAGTGAATAAACAAAAGCTCGTGATGAGGTTACTTTAGGATGTTGTCTGTTTTCTGTAAATGGAAAGCAATCAGAAAGTGCCCATATTTGGGTATCTTTAGTAACGCCATTACCTGTTACACCAAAACCACCACCAAACATTATGACATATCCACTATCGTCATTTATCTTCAATACCTCATAGTTCTGTAAGGTATATGTCATTCGAATACGTTCTTCTTTAAAATCAAATTTAATAAGTGGTCGAATACTTACTCTATATGAGTTATCTCCCATAGTCCGTTTTGCAATATTAGGCAGATAACAACGTGCTATGATTGTTCTTTCTTCCTCATTTGAAACCTGTATAGCTGACTTTGCATCAGAAGACATAGATTATAATGTTGAGTTGGAAAAACGATCGAAGTTTTCCCAAAAAAATAGAAATACGTCATTTACTATATCTTTCGCAGTCTCTTCATCTTTCATAAAACTGAGAGCATGCTGATATAATTGCTGATAATGTTTCTCAAATAACATTTTGAATGTTTTCTCTTTTTCTATATCCATTCTGCTATTATGAATGCACCTTTAATTATTGCAAAATAAAGAAATTATTTCTATTTATGTGTAAGGTAATCACATCAAATTTTGAATAATCTTTTGAGATGCTTCATATTATCCAACAACACTAGATAGGATAGACTGCATGGACTTCGGGAGATTTGACTGGTTATTCATAAATATCTGTATATAAATATTGTTTTTAGGATTAAATTCCAACAACTTATCCCTACATCTGTTGGACAAAAGGTACGGTGAGGAGTTATAAAGCTGTTTGAATCTATTATATATTTCATAATCTTGGATAAAAAAAGGGGAATTCAAGATTTTGTGAAATGTATCGCCTTTCAAACCCGTCAGACGATAAGCATCCATGTGAAGCAACATATTCCTATTTAACGCATTATTTACATGACTTAGAAAAGTGCAACTACTTTTTTTGATCGCAGAAGGATAAAAATTACCGCCCTGATTATTATCTCTTTTTATTTTCGGTTCATTTTTCCAAATATTATATAATTGAAAAGATACTAAAGATGACGACAAAGTCAATCTGTCCAAAATCCATTCTACGAAGATATTCAGAAAGCCACTCTTGACGTTCCTTCATCTCGATTATAATATCGTAAACATTGATGTTATGGGCTCTGTTTTCTTTTTTACCCAAAAAGGTATGGGAAAAGTTTCTTGATTTTTTTAACATATATCCCAGTGGTGCATAAAATTTACGAGTAAACTATTCTATATTTTTAAAAGTGGGAAGCTTCGTTACATCTAACCATTGCTGAAACTTAGGATTTTCCAAAACATATTCATCTACAGTTTTTCCCATTCGTTCAACTGCCCAAACAAGATACTAAATGGTGCGCATAAGCTTCAAATAACATAAAACAATTTCCAAGTTGTTCCGAAATCAAATCCAATATAACATAGTTCAACAAAAGCTCAATTACATTTCTGTCAGAAGCCAATGTTAAACAATAAAAATAGCCTCAACTTACTATAAATTGAGGCTATCGAAATATCATTTAAAAAATCTCTCTATTCCCATTCTATAGTCGCGTTAGGTTTCGGTGACATATCATAACAAACGCGATTTACATTCTTCACTTCTTTCAGGATACGGTCTGTTATCTTCATCAGGATAGGCCATTCTATCGGTTCGATAGTAGCCGTCATAGCATCTACCGTGTTGACAGCGCGAATAATCACCGGCCAATCAAAAGAACGGGCATTATCACGTACACCAACAGATTTAAAATCGGGTACTACCGTAAAGTATTGCCATACCTTTTTATCCAATCCGGCAATCTGAAACTCTTCACGCAAAATAGCATCGGACTCACGTACAGCCTCCAAACGGTCACGCGTAATAGCACCTAAACAACGTACGCCCAAACCTGGACCAGGGAAAGGTTGACGGTAAACCATCTCATAAGGCAATCCCAACTCCAAGCCACAAGCACGAACTTCATCTTTAAATAATTGGCGCAATGGCTCCACAAGCTCGAACTTAAGGTCTTCAGGCAGACCACCTACGTTATGATGAGACTTCACCATTTTAGCTGTTTTCGTTCCACTTTCCACAATATCCGGATAAATAGTACCTTGACCCAAGAAGTCAATACCATTCAGCTTACGTGCTTCTTCTTCGAACACACGAATAAACTCACCACCAATAATTTTACGTTTCTGTTCCGGATCTTCCACACCTGCCAGTTTATTCAGGAAACGATCGGTTACATCTACATAAATAAGATTTGCTTTCAACTGGTTGCTGAATACCTCAACCACATCTTCAGACTCTCCCTTACGCATCAAACCATGATTAACATGTACGCAAACCAGATTGTTACCAATTGCCTTCAGAAGTAAAGCTGCTACCACAGAACTGTCAACTCCGCCCGACAAAGCCAGCAAAACTTTCTTATCACCTACTTGACGCCTAATCAACTCGATCTGGTCATTAACAAAATTCTTCATGTTCCAGTTAGCTTCAGCTTTGCAAGCATCGAAAACAAATGATTTCACTGCTGCCTTTATAGCCTCAATATCATCTGTAAATTCTGCCAACTTCACTTCGCAAGTTGCTTTATCGTGACCTGCAGCCATGACGGGAATCCCCAAAGTATAGATAGCCGGATTTACATCAATGGCAACGCCATCAATTACATTATTCGGTCCACCATTGATAATAATACCCTTTACATTGGGCAATGCTTTCAGTTCTTCCACTGTGATATCGTGAGGATAAATCTCACTATAAACTCCTAATGCACGGATGGCGCGAGCCAATACCGTATTCTCATGACTACCCAAGTCAAGGATAACAATCATATCCTGCTTCATCTGATTTTGGTTGTTTTTTAAGTTATTGTATTGTTTATTATTCACTATCGTTTCCAAACGGTCTGCAAATATAAAGATTTTTAGAGAGACTATAATACATTGATTCTCTAAAGTTTCAGAACAGAGTCACGTTTTTTTGCTGTTATAGTATTCAATTCAACAAAGAATTAAAACAACATAGGAAGTAGATAGCAATAACCCAATTCTTTCATAGACTCCTTCAAAACTATGCCTTCAACCGCATCACAAACCGACTTCCCTTCCCCAATTCGCTCTCTACCGTCAGCGTACCGCCATGAGCTTCCACAAAATCCTTGGAAATAGATAATCCCAAACCACTGCCTTGTACTTTCGTTCCGGGCACACGGAAATAACGGTCGAAGATACTTTTGTGATAACGCGGATCAATCCCCTTTCCAAAATCCTGGACATAGAGTTCGATCATATTTTCATCCTGTTTGGCACCGATAATCACACGTCCGTTTTCTTTGGAATAACGGATAGCATTACTTAGCAGATTCGTCAATACCCAGGCAATCTTTTCACTGTCGACAAAGAGTTTGCCGATTTTCTCTTCCGGATATTCCACTTCTATCTGGATATTAAACTTATCCGCTTGCACCTGATTAGCTTTAATCGCATATTCGATCAACTCAATCGGTTTGGTGATCTTCGGCATAAACTGTAGTTTTCCCGCCTCCACCTGGGTCATGTTAAGCAATTCTCCGGTGATACTCAACAAACGCTCGCTGTTCTCCTTGATACTTTTAGACAACTGCTCCTGTTCATCATTCAATGCACCGACACGCTTATCTTCCAACAACTGGAGGCTCATCATAATAGCAGCAATCGGAGTCTTCAGTTCATGAGATATCGTCGAGATAAATGTAGTCTTGGCAGAATCCAGTTCCTTAAATTCCGTGATATTCTTCAATAAAATAACATCACCCAGTTTGCGGGGTTCCCCTTTTTCAGCCTCCGTATTAATGATAGGGACATAAGAGGCCTTAAAGTAACTCTCTTTGTCGTCGGCATATATCTTCAATGGTTCCTTCTGCTCGCTTGGCGTCACCAGTTCACGGATCAACCGCCGCAACAGGTCATTCTTCAAAGCCAGTTCCTCCGCCGATTGACGAATCACATTCTCCCGTTTCAGATTCAAGACATTGAGTGCTTCCTCATTGATAAACAGAATTTCACGCTCCATATTCAAGCCGATCACCGGATCATCTATACTGTTTACAATTGCTTCAATAAATTTCTTTGCAGAAAGAATATCCGACAAAGTACTGGCACGATATTCGGTCAAACGCTCCGCCATCCGGTTAAAACTATCCGCCACATCCCGGAATTCTTCATTATTATTCATCTGCAGACGCTTCTCATAATTATGATTGGCTATTTCAAGAATTCCCTCTTTCAGCTCTTTAATAGGCTTGCTGATAGTACGGGGCAACCAATAAAGCAATATCAGTCCGGTCAAGATACAGATTCCTCCCGTTACGGAAATCCATAACAAAGCACGTTCCAATCCGGGCATAGCAGCAGGACTATCAGGTTCTGTCGCTGTCAGAATTTGAAGATTCACAACTGAAAGTGTTACCAGCAAAATAATCATTCCGGCCAGCATTCCGATACCGAGAATCAGTTTCGTTTTAATATTCATAACGTTCATACGATTAATATTATGCAAGTATAATCAAATCTACATTAGCTTGTGACAAATTATTTAAAAACTTTCTATATCCCAGTATAGAACAAATAGCGTATGGCAACCTTAAATTAGGAGTTCCCATGCAAACAGTCGATATCTGTTTCTCTTTACAAACCTTGACGATGCTCCCCAAAATATCCTTCGACTGCACCTGCACCACCTCTCCCCCAAGTTCCGCCACGAGCTTAAAATGGTTCAACAGATACCGTTGACTGGCTAGATCAATTCTATCCATACTCTCTTTCGGAGTCTGAACATACAGGGCTATAAAAGTAGTATTATACCGGGTTGCCAACTTTGCCGCCTTTCTGATAATCCGCCGGGGTGTTTTCTCATGACTACTGATACAAGCCATAAACTTTTCATGCCGGAGTCCGACGGCTACTCCCATCACCACCTCATTCTCCACCTTTTTTTCTACCCGCAACGCTACTTCCTTCAAAGCCAACTCACGTAACTGAAGAATATTCTCTGTCCGAAAGAAATTATCCAATGCCGTCTGAATCTTTTCCGGACGATATATCTTACCCGCTTTCAAACGTGCAATCAGCTCCTCTGCCGTCAAGTCAATATTCACCACCTCATCCGCTTCCTGAAGAACACTGTCGGGCACCCGTTCTTTCACTTCAATACCCGTAATCTCCTGCACTTCTTCATTCACGCTTTCAATGTGCTGAATATTGATTGCCGAAATCACATTGATTCCCTCATCCAGCAAAGTTATCACATCCTGCCAACGTTTCTCGTTCAAACTACCTTCTACATTGGTATGAGCCAGTTCATCCACAATTACAATTTCCGGATGGACACGGATAATCGTATCCAGATCCATTTCTTCCAATTCTTTCCCCTTATAGAAGATTTTACGACGCGGAATGACAGGGAGCCCTTGCAACAATGCTTCCGTTCCGGCGCGTCCATGAGTTTCGATATAGCCGATTTGCACGTTCACACCGTTCTCCAGCAGTTCATGTGCCTCCTGAAGCATACGATATGACTTTCCCACACCGGCTATCATACCGATATAGACCTTGAATTTGCCCCGGTGGGACTTCTTTATCAGATCCAAAAAATACTGTACACTATGTTCTCTATCATCCATTACGTCAATCTGTTATTTTAAACATCCTAACCCGTAGTAATCATCACGATCACCACGGGTTTCACAAAAATTCATGAGTTTATTTTATGGCCTTAAAGTTACGCCAAATACTAAATGGGCGTCCTCCAAACGTGGATTCCATATAGCCTGTACAAATATAGGCAATGAAAACTTATCATTAAAATTTATTGCTTTCGTTGCTTTCAAAGCTAGGTTCGTCACTGCAAACCCATTCACATTATACTGCGGAGTCTTATAAGGAACCACTCCACAAGTAGCATTCAGATCAACTCCTTTCACACTGAACGGATAATTCAGTTCTACGTAAGAAGAGTATGCCTGCTTTTCTTCCCCCTCATCAGTCGTTTTTCTGTCAGCACCGGCAAACATGGTATACCATGCGATAGATAACGGGAACTTTTCAATAGGAAGCGTATAAGCTAACCCTGCTTCAAAATGATGTCCGGTGTCTCCACTTTTAAAATGAAAATAATTATTGGTAAGTTCTCCATTGGCCACATCAGCTTGTCCGTCCCACCAAAGAGTGGCTACAGAAAGCGTCGGTCCTGCTTCACCGAACTTATAAGCTGCGGTCAGGTCAATTTCTTTATTACTCTCACTCAAACTGGTTGAGCCCCATGCAGTAAGCGAGAAATTACCTACGCTAAATCCCAAAGTCGGCTGAAAGGAAGCAGCTCCCCCCTGATAAATACCACGCCATACATACGAACTTACCAAATCACCTTGTATAGTAAACTCTTGTGCTTGTGCATTAACTGTTCCCAACATACAAACGGCTGCTACAGCCATTGTTCCTAAAAAACTCTTTTTACTAAAAAAACTTTTCATACTTCTTATCTTATTCTATTTTATGTTTCCGTAAAAAAGCAGCGCCCTATCCAACCCTGTTAATTTGAACCGCGGCATAACCCAAACGGTCCGGACAGGAACGCTGCTCAATCTTCATCTACTTATTGCTTTCCTCTAAAGCGATATTCAATTTCAATACATTCACCTTTTCTGTTCCCAACAACCCCAAAAACGGTTTTTCTATGCTTTTATCAACAATTGCTCTCACCTGTTCCTCTCTCAATCCACGTGCTTGTGCTACTCTTTTCACTTGCACATACGCACATTGAGGAGTAATATTAGGATCCAGTCCCGAAGCACTGGCTGTAACCATTTCGGCAGGCACATCCGCCCGATTCAAATAAGGATGATGTACAAGAAAAGTATCGATACGCGCTTTTACTTCATCCAGATACTCCTGATTCGTAGGACCCTTATTACTACCAGAGGAACTCGTAGCATCATACCCGTCACCGGCAGAAGAAGGACGTCCCCAGAAATAAATATCCTCTGTAAACATCTGGCCGACATTGGCTGCTCCCACTACTTTCCCGTTCAATGTAGCTACTTCGGCATTTCCTTTATTAGGACCCGCTACCTGTGCGAACACCCACAGGATAAGGATATAGAACACGGAGAAAAAGACACAAAAAGCAAGTGTTATTTTTAATGACTTCAATAAAGTTTTCATTGCTATTGTTTTTTAATTAAAAGAATAAACCTACTACTAAATCTATCAATTTGATTCCCACGAAAGGAGCAATCACACCACCCACACCATAGATCAGCAGATTACGGCGAAGCAAAGCACTCGCACCTATCGGCTTGTATTGCACACCACGCAAAGCCAACGGAATCAGAATCGGAATAATAATCGCATTAAAAATGACTGCCGAAAGAATAGCACTTTCAGGACTATGCAGATGCATGATATTCAGAGCAGCCAGTTCGGGAATGGCGATCATAAACAAGGCCGGAACGATAGCAAAATACTTCGCTACGTCATTGGCGATAGAGAAAGTAGTCAGCGTACCACGTGTCATCAGCAATTGTTTACCGATTTCCACAATCTCGATCAACTTCGTCGGGTCGTTATCCAAATCGACCATATTACCAGCTTCCTTCGCTGCCTGTGTACCGCTATTCATGGCTACACCTACATTGGCCTGTGCCAGGGCAGGAGCATCGTTCGTTCCGTCTCCCATCATTGCAACCAATTTACCAGCCTGCTGTTCCTTCTTGATATATTCCATCTTATCTTCCGGTTTCGCTTCGGCGATAAAATCATCCACACCGGCTTTTTCAGCAATATATTTTGCAGTTAACGGGTTGTCACCTGTCACCATTACCGTCTTCACTCCCATCTTACGCAGACGTTCGAAACGTTCCTGAATACCCGGTTTGATAATATCCTGCAGTTCAATAACACCAGTCACCTTTCTGTTTACACATACTACCAGCGGTGTACCACCATTGCTTGAGATAGAAGAAATAATCTCTTCCACTTCTTTCGGAAATTCATTCCCGTCACCTTCCACCATCTTACGGATGGCATCAAAAGCACCTTTACGAATCTGCGTTCCATCTGCCAGGTCTACTCCCGAACATTTGGTTTCAGCCGTAAACTTAATCATACGTGCTCCTGTTGTATTCAGATTACGCATACGAATGCCCGACTCACGTCCCAATTCTACGATAGACTTACCTTCCGGCGTTTCATCGGATAAGGAAGACAACAGACAAGTTTCCACAAAATCGTGCAGATCGACACCCGGAGCTGTATGGAAATGAGTTGCTTTACGATTACCAATGGTGATAGTACCCGTTTTATCCAGCAGTAATGTATCAATATCGCCCGCAGTTTCAACCGCTTTACCGGATTTAGTAATCACGTTGGCGCGAAGTGCACGGTCCATACCGGCAATACCGATGGCAGAGAGAAGTCCACCGATAGTTGTCGGGATCAGACACACAAACAAAGAAATAAGCGAAGCAATAGTGATGACCGTATTACTATAATCGGCAAACGGTTTCAAAGTCACACACACAATGACGAAAACAAGCGTAAAACCTGCCAGCAAAATAGTCAACGCAATCTCATTCGGGGTTTTCTGGCGGGAAGCACCTTCCACCAATGCGATCATCTTATCAAGAAAACTTTCTCCCGGTTGGGTAGTCACCATCACCTTTATATGATCGGACAGTACTTTCGTACCTCCTGTTACCGAACTCTTGTCGCCACCTGCCTCACGAATGACCGGAGCAGACTCACCGGTAATGGCACTTTCATCAATAGAAGCCAACCCTTCAATAATCTCACCGTCGGAAGGAATCACATCTCCTGCCTCGCAGACAAACACATCCCCTTTCTTCAACTGTGAAGAACTGACAGTAACGATTTTATTGCCTTCCACTTTCTTTGCCGGTGTCTCTTCACGAGTCTTACGCAAACTGTCGGCCTGTGCTTTACCACGTGCCTCTGCAATAGCTTCGGCAAAATTGGCAAACAGCAAAGTGATAAACAGAATGATAAACACGGCAATGTTGTAAGCAAACGAACCCTGTGAAGAATTAACAATGGAGTAGAGCGTCACAAGCAGCATGACTACCGTAGCCACCTCTACCGTAAACATAATCGGATTCTTTATCATCATTCGTGGGTTCAGTTTCACGAATGATTGTTTCAAACTTTCTATAACTTGCTCCTTTGGAAACAAAGAAGCTGATTTATTATCTTTCATATCTTCTCTAATTCAGTATTACAAACTTAAATGTTCAGCAATCGTGCTCAATGCATGTACCGGGAAGAACGACAGAGCGGCAATAATGAAGATAACTACAAATGTCATTACTCCGAAAGTCAGTGTATCCGTCTTCAACGTACCGGCACTTTCCGGTATGAATTTCTTCTGCGCCAGTAGCCCGGCAATGGCAACCTGTCCGATAATAGGAAGGAAGCGACTCAGAATCAAAACGATACCACATGTCCAGTTCCAGAAATAAGTATTATCACCCAAGCCTTCGAAACCGGAACCGTTATTGGCGGCACAGGAAGTGTACTCGTAAAGCTGTTCACTCAAACCGTGGAATCCTAAGTTGTTCAACCACCCACCTTCACTTTCCACAAAATCCGGATGGTGTACATAAATATAACTTGAGATTGCCGTAAACACCAAGATTACAAACGGATGAAGCAGAGCTACAATCGTAGCGATTTTCATTTCGCGGGCTTCTACTTTCTTACCGAGGAATTCCGGTGTACGTCCCACCATCAAACCGCTGATAAACACTGCAATGATAATGAATGTATAGTAGTTCATCCACCCTACACCTACACCGCCAAACCAGGTATTAATCTGCATATTCAGCATTTCCATCATACCGGACAGAGGCATGGTAGAATCATGCATACCATTCACAGAACCATTGGAAGTTACGGTCGTTACAATACTCCACAACGCGGTTGCTCCGGCTCCCAAACGCACTTCCTTACCTTCCATCGCACCATTGTCCTGTGCAATTCCCAGCTCATCGATGCGCGGATTACCCCCCATTTCCTGACTGACATTAATGCACACACCGACCAGAAAAGCGAAAAGCATTACTCCGAATATACTGTAAGCCAACTTCTTTCTGCGGGTATAGAAACCCAGTGCAAATACCATCGCCATCGGGATAATCAAGATAGACCAACATTCTACCATGTTAGAAAGATAAGTCGGATTTTCCAATGGATGAGAGGAGTTCACGCCAAAATATCCACCGCCATTCGTACCCAACTGTTTAATAGGAACAATTGCGGCCGTAGGACCTTGAGAAACCATCTGTTCCTGACCTTCAAGAGTAGTGACTTTCATCTTACCGTCAAATCCCATCGGAGTTCCCTGCAGAATCAGGATAAAACCTACAATCAGAGAAAGAGGTAATAAGATACGCGTACAACTTATTACCAGAAATTGCCAGAAGTTACCAATCGTTTTGGTTGTTTTTGCAGCAATACTCTTCATAATACCTGCCATAGCAGCCATACCTGTTGCTGCGGTAATAAACTGGAAAAGCATGATGACGAAGAGTTGAGTAAAATAAGTCAGTCCGCTTTCACCGCTATAGTGCTGCAAGTTACAGTTCACCATAAAACTAATACAGGTATTGAATGCCTGATCCGGAGTCTGCGGTCCGTTGCCGTCCGGGTTTAAAGGCAACCATCCTTGTGAAACCAAGAGTACCATTCCCCAGAAAAACCAGAAAGCATTCAAAATCAACAATGCTTTCAGGAATTGTTTCCAGTTCATTTCTTCATTGGGGTCGATTCCACAAACTTTATAAATGACTCTTTCGATAGGAGCCATAAAATCAGACCAGGTCTTTTCTCCTCTGTAGACCTTGGCAATGTATTTTCCCAGTGGATAAGCCAGAATCACCATCAAGGCTATCTGAACAACCACGCCTAAAATTTCTGTATTCATATACTTTTTACCTTAAACTGTGTGTGTTACTTTAAAACTTCTCGGGTTTGATGAGCACATACATCAAATAACCGAAGATTGCAATACCTAATACGAATAATGCTGTGTACATAATCAATTCTCCTTTTTTCTTTAAATATTCTCAAACCAGTCTACACATTTCCAGAACAGCCAGAAACAAGCGAAACCGCTCAACAGGCAGAAAATAAATGATAGTGTTATTCCCATGTTTTTACCTTTTAAATGATTACTATAAATTTTTACTTGCCATTCTTCATGCCAAATGCGTGCCACAAAAAGCAAAGAATGCATAATGAGCTAACATTCAAATAGATACAAACAAGCTGTTACTTTCTTTCCATCCAACATACCCTTCCATTTTGAAAAAAGGATTCCATTTTGAAAAGACAAAAGGAGGATACTATATCTTTATAATCTGTTGATAATAAACGGTTAAGCATCAACATAAGTCAATTGGTACATGCTTTGCAAAGAAATAGATATGAAACTTTATATTATTGCAAACAGATTACCTGTCAAAGTAGCCGGCACAAACGGCACATTCGTATTTTCGCGTAGCGAAGGCGGACTGGCAACAGGTTTGGATTCTCTCCAGACTTCTTATGAGAAGCACTGGATAGGTTGGCCCGGAATATGTACAAATGAAGAGAAGGACCAGCAAGAGATTAACGAGAAACTACAGGAAATGAATTTTCATCCGGTCTTCTTGTCGGAAAAGCAAATTGAAAACTATTACGAAGGATACAGTAACAGTACTATCTGGCCTTTGTGTCATTACTTTTATGCTTATACCTTATATAAGAACTGTTTCTGGCAATCCTATCAACAAGTCAACCGACTCTTCTGTGAGGAGATTTGCCGGCTGATACGTCCCGGCGATAAGGTATGGATACAGGATTATCAACTGATGCTACTTCCCGGAATGTTGAGGAAAATATATCCGGAACTAAGTATCGGTTATTTCCATCATATCCCGTTCCCTTCTTACGAACTCTTCCGTATTCTTCCGGAGCGTGCCGAGATTCTGAAGGGTTTGCTGGGAGCAGACTTCATAGCTTTCCATACTCATGACTATATGCGTCACTTCATCAGTGCCGTAGAACGTGTGCTGCATCTCGACTTCAAACTGGATGAAGTACAGATCAACAACCGGATGGTCAGAGTAGAAGCATTGCCGATGGGAATCAACTATGAATCCTATCATCAGGCTTCAGAAAATAAAGAAGTACATCAGGCCATTGAACGAACCCGGAAACTTTTCGGCGAGCATAAACTGATCCTGTCAGTAGACAGACTGGATTACAGCAAAGGCATATTACACCGTCTTCGTGGCTTTGCCACCTTCCTCGAACATCATGCCGAATATCACGGTAAAGTTACATTGGCAATGGTCATTGTCCCTTCACGCGATCATGTAGGCAGCTATGCGGAACTAAAAACAAAAATTGACGAAGAAATCGGCTCTATCAACGGACGTTACTCCACAATGAACTGGACTCCCGTATGTTATTTCTATCATGGCTTTTCACTGGAAGAACTGACTGCCATGTACTATGTGGCCGACATAGCCCTCGTCACTCCACTTCGGGACGGAATGAATCTGGTAGCCAAAGAATACGTAGCTACCAAATGTGACAATCCCGGTGTACTTATCCTTAGCGAAATGGCAGGTGCCGCCGTAGAATTGACGGACGCTATCCAAATCAACCCGAACGATACGGAACAAATAGAAAATGCTATTTGCCAGGCACTTGAAATGCCCGAAGAGGAACAAAAGCAACGCCTGCAACGTATGCAAAGCATTCTGTCCGTACAGACAGTCAACAAATGGGCAGCCGACTTTGTCAATGAACTAAACGCGACATGTATGAAAAACGATATGTTACGAAAAAAACGTATCGTAGCCGCTAGCATTGCACAAATCAAACTCAAGTATAACCATGCCAAACAACGCCTGATTCTGCTGGACTATGATGGTACACTGACGGCTCTCAAACCACGTCCTGAGGATGCACAACCTACACCGGAACTCATTTCTATTCTACAACAACTGGCTAGCGATCCCGCCAATCATATTGTTATCAATAGCGGGCGGGATCACTTTACATTAGAAAAATGGCTTGGCACCCTTCCTATTTCTATGGCTGCCGAACATGGGGCTTTCTATAAAGAAAACGGAGTCTGGCATAAAAACATAAAGAAGATAGAATGGGGAGCAGGTATTCTCTCTATCCTTCAAATGTTTGTAGACCGTACTCCCCGTTCCCATCTGGAAGTGAAGGAAACTGCCCTGGCCTGGCATTATCGTGAAAGTGACGCATGGCTCGGCACATTAAGAGCCCAGCAACTCGTCAACACGCTGATTTCGCTCTGTACCCGGCAGAAACTACAAATTCTGCAAGGAAATAAAGTGATCGAAATCAAATCACCGGATTGCAATAAAGGTTCGGAGGTAGGGCGTCTGCTAGCCAGCAGACGCTATGATTTTGTTATAGCGATGGGAGACGACACTACAGATGAAGATATGTTTCAGGCATTGCCAATGAGCGCTATCACCATTAAAATAGGTAGCGTATCCGAAGCCGCCAACTATCACCTGTCTGCCCAATCTGACGTACTTCCTTTCTTACGGTCTTTACTAGGCAAACAAAAAACTGCCACAAAAGAAGGAAGTATTAAGAATCGCCTGACTTTCGCTTTCGACTTTCTCAAAGATCTATTAAAAACTCAATAAAAAGCAATCAATATGAATAATTTAAATTATGGAGTGATAGGTAACTGCCGAACCGCAGCTCTCATTTCGCAGAACGGAAATATCGAATGGCTCTGTTTTCCCGATTTCGATTCTCCTTCTATTTTTGCCAGTCTGCTCGACCGGGAGAAAGGAGGAACTTTCGGATTCGAAGTTTCCGGAGACTATCGCATCACACAAAGTTATGTCCCCCACACCAATATTCTTTCTACTCAATTCTCCTCCGATGAAGGAGAATTCGTAGTACTCGACTATATGCCCTGCTATCGTTCCCAAGACGAAACAGGGCATTACTTACCAGCCGAATTATACCGCTACATACATTGGATAAAAGGAAAACCGCGTTTCAAGATCAACTACCACCCGGCTCCGAACTATGCACAGGGACAAGTGATCCTTAATATCACTCCACAGTATATCGAATCCTACTGCTCCTTCGACAACAAGGACAGACAATATTTATATGCTTCCCTGTCTCTTCAGGACATCAAAGAGAAAAAAGAAATCATTCTTGAGAAAGACGAATTTCTCCTGCTCTCCTATAACGAGAAAGTGATCCCAATCGACATAGAAAGGGAGAAAATAGAATACTGCCGTACGCTGGTATATTGGCTGAACTGGACAGACAGAAGCAAGAAATACACTCTATATAATGACGTAATCGAACGGAGTTTATTGGTTCTGAAACTAATGTCCTACCACAACGGAGCCGTGCTGGCAGCACTAACTACAAGCCTACCGGAAGCTGTGGGAGAAGTGCGCAACTGGGATTATCGCTTTTGCTGGCTCCGGGATGCTTCCATGTCCATCGAAACCATGTTTCAAATCGGACATACCGGTGCAGCCAAACGCTTTATGAAATTTATCCAATCCACATTCGTTTCCAAACATGACTATCAAATTATGTATGGCATCCGGGGCGAGCACCAACTAACCGAAGTGATACTCGACCATCTATCCGGTTATAAGAACTCCAAACCTGTACGAATAGGAAATGATGCATACCATCAGAAACAAAACGACTCTTTTGGTTACCTGATGGACTTGATTTACCAATATTATCGCCTCATGCCCGGCACACTGGATGAAATTGAAGACATGTGGGAAATGGTAAAGACCATTTTAGCAAAAGTAGTAGAAAACTGGAGAAAGCCCGATAAGGGAATCTGGGAGATCCGGGGAGAAGGACAACACTTTGTTTCTTCCAAAGTGATGTGTTGGGTAGCTTTAGATCGCGGAGCTAAAATCGCTCAAATGCTTAACAAATATAATTATAGCGAACGTTGGCAACTGGAAGCCGAAAAAATAAAGAAAGACGTGATGAAATATGGCTGGAATAAGGAACTTCAAAGCTTCACACAGACATATAATAATCAAGCAATGGATTCTTCATTACTATTGATGGAACCCTATGGATTTATAGAAGCAGATGATATACGCTATCATAAAACAGTGGAAGCTGTCAAGAAAGCCCTTTTCCATAAAGGACTTATGTATCGCTATAACAGCAAAGACGATTTCGGGTTGCCTACTTCTGCTTTTACGATTTGTACATTCTGGCTTATACGGGCATTGTTTGTAACCGGCCATAAAGAAGAAGCACGCTGCCTGTTTGACGAAGTTCTGAAATACTCCAATCATCTCGGATTGTTTAGTGAAGATATTGATTTCGAAACCAAAGAACAGTTGGGCAACTTCCCGCAGGCATATTCACATCTGGCATTAGTAAATACAGCTATCTTATTTGCAGAAGAAGAGAAGAGGTTATCTTTTATCCGGCCTTAGAGAACGCCCTGATTCAGAAGTGATAAAACACAGAAAGCCCCTTGATTCAAAATGAATCAAGGGGCTTCTTTAAAACGGCGGCTACCTACTCTCCCACTGTTACGCAGTACCATCGGCGTGACGAGGCTTAACTTCTCTGTTCGGAATGGGAAGAGGTGGAACCCTCGTGCTATAACCACCTGAATAAGGTTATGACATGATGAAAAGTAAAACTTCAGTGTCTAGCAAGCTAAACGTATATACCCAACCGGTACATGTCCGAAAGAAAGTGAACGGGCAATTAGTAATGCTCGGCTTTGATGTTACCACCTTTACACCTGCATCCTATCAACGTCATCGTCTTTGACGACCCTAAGAAATCTAATCTTGTGGCTGGCTTCGTACTTAGATGCTTTCAGCACTTATCCAATCCCGACTTAGATACCCAGCAATGCACCTGGCGGCACAACTGGTAAACCAGCGGTCAGTCCAACACGGTCCTCTCGTACTAGTGTCAGAGCCACGCAAATTTCATACGCCCACGATAGATAGAGACCGAACTGTCTCACGACGTTCTGAACCCAGCTCGCGTGCCACTTTAATGGGCGAACAGCCCAACCCTTGGGACCTTCTCCAGCCCCAGGATGTGACGAGCCGACATCGAGGTGCCAAACCCCTCCGTCGATATGAGCTCTTGGGAGGGATCAGCCTGTTATCCCCGGAGTACCTTTTATCCTTTGAGCGATGTCCCTTCCATACGGAAACACCGGATCACTATGCTCTAGTTTCCTACCTGATCGACTTGTCTGTCTCCCAGTCAAGCGCCCTTATGCCATTACACTCTACGGACGGTTACCAATCGTCCTGAGGGCACCTTTAGAAGCCTCCGTTACACTTTTGGAGGCGACCACCCCAGTCAAACTACCCACCAAACAGTGTCCTCGCATCAGCGAGTTAGAACTCAAATAATCAAAGGGCCGTATTTCAACAGCGACTCCACAAATACTGGCGTACCTGCTTCGAAGTCTCCGGCCTATCCTACACATCAATTACCCAAATTCAATGTTAAGCTATAGTAAAGGTTCACGGGGTCTTTTCGTCCCATCGCGGGTAATCGGCATCTTCACCGATACTACAATTTCACTGAGCTCACGGTTGAGACAGTGTCCAGATCATTACACCATTCGTGCAGGTCGGAACTTACCCGACAAGGAATTTCGCTACCTTAGGACCGTTATAGTTACGGCCGCCGTTTACTGGGGCTTCAATTCAATGCTTCTCTTGCGATGACATCTCCTCTTAACCTTCCAGCACCGGGCAGGTGTCAGGCTGTATACGTTATCTTTCAATTTGGCACAGCCCTGTGTTTTTGTTAAACAGTTGCCTGGACCTATTCTCTGCGCCCAACTCTCGTTGGGACCCTTTATCCCGAAGTTACAGGGTCAATTTGCCTAGTTCCTTAACCGTGAATCACTCAAGCGCCTTAGTATATTCAACCCGACTACGTGTGTCCGTTTGCGGTACGGGTACCTTAAAGATTAAGTTTAGCGGATTTTCTTGGGAGTATGTTTACACGCACTATTACCTCATTCCGAAGAATTCGGTATACTATCAGGTTCGACTCTTGCGGTGGATTTGCCTGCCGCAATCAACATCTACACCCTTCAACGGACTATTCCGTCAGTCCGCGGCGCTGTCACTCCTCCGTCTCCACGTCACTCTTTAAGGTAGTACAGGAATATTAACCTGTTCTGCCATCGGCCTCACCGTTCGGCTGAGCCTTAGGACCCGACTAACCCTGATCCGATTAGCGTTGATCAGGAAACCTTAGTCTTTCGGCGAGGGGGTTTCTCACCCCCTTTATCGTTACTTATACCTACATTTGCTTTTCCACACGCTCCAGCAAAGCTCACGCTTCACCTTCGACGCGGAGTGGAATGCTCCCCTACCGATCATTACTGATCCCATAGCTTCGGTAAATTGCTTGATGCCCGATTATTATCCACGCCAAACTCCTCGACTAGTGAGCTGTTACGCACTCTTTAAATGAATGGCTGCTTCCAAGCCAACATCCTAGCTGTCTTAGCAATCTGACTTCGTTAGTTCAACTTAGCAATTATTTCGGGACCTTAGCTGATGGTCTGGATTCTTCTCCTTTAGGACATGGACCTTAGCACCCATGCCCTCACTCCTGGGATCGAACTACTGCGCATTCGGAGTTTATCAAGACTTGATAGGCGGTGAAGCCCTCGCATCTTATCAGTCGCTCTACCTCACAGTAGTAATTCCCAAGGCTGCACCTAAATGCATTTCGGGGAGTACGAGCTATCTCCAAGTTTGATTAGCCTTTCACCCCCACCCTCAGTTCATCCGGAAGCTTTTCAACGCTTATCGGTTCGGTCCTCCAGTTAGTGTTACCTAACCTTCAACCTGACCAAGGGTAGATCACTTGGTTTCGCGTCTACTCCTTCCGACTAATCGCCCTGTTCAGACTCGCTTTCGCTTCGGCTTCATGTCTTGAGACACTTAACCTTGCCGGAAAAAGTAACTCGTAGGTTCATTATGCAAAAGGCACGCCGTCACTGCTTACGCAGCTCCGACCGCTTGTAGGCGCACGGTTTCAGGGACTATTTCACTCTTCTATTCGAAGTGCTTTTCACCTTTCCTTCACAGTACTGGTTCGCTATCGGTCTCTCGGGAGTATTTAGCCTTACCGGATGGTCCCGGCAGATTCACGCAAGATTTCTCGTGTCCCGCGCTACTCAGGATACCACTACGCTTCGTTTCACTTCGTATACCGGACTATCACCGTCTATGGTCCCATTTTCCAAAGGGTTCTACTCATGAAATGTCTTGCGATGTCGTGGTCCTACAACCCCAATATTGCCGTAACAACATTGGTTTGGGCTAATCCCCGTTCGCTCGCCACTACTAGGGGAATCATTATTATTTTCTTTTCCTACAGGTACTAAGATGTTTCAGTTCCCTGCGTTAGCTTCCATCTAGGATGGATGACATTCCTTCAGAATGCCGGGTTGTCCCATTCGGAAATCTTCGGATCAAAGGTTATTTGCACCTGCCCGAAGCTTATCGCAGCTTATCACGTCCTTCATCGCCTCCGAGAGCCAAGGCATCCGCCATGCGCCCTTGCTTACTTTCTTTCAAACTTCTTAAATTGAAAATTGAGAATTGAGAATTTAAAAATAATACTCAATGACAATATCAATCACGTACGGTTTGATATATACTTTTAGCTCTTACTAAAATTTTACTTTTTGTACATCATGTCAAAGATCGTTTCTCTTTTTAAGAGATCGTGGAGAATAACGGATTCGAACCGTTGACCCTCTGCGTGCAAGGCAGATGCTCTAGCCAGCTGAGCTAATCCCCCAAGAGGTTATCAAGAATTGCTGCATTCCGCTTACGCGTCATTCCTTCGTTCTTGAGCTTGGTAGTCCCAGGCAGAGTTGAACTGCCGACCTCTACATTATCAGTGTAGCGCTCTAACCAACTGAGCTATAGGACTAGTTCAACCTTGTCTACCTGTATGTTAGACTCGGCTTCTTTTTTCTCTTGTTTATCTCTATCTATACTTCTATAGATGGTTGATCTATATATTATAAATAAACAAGTACCAGTAGTACAAAAAACAGAACCTTTAAAGTCACTTTTTTTTACGATGTTGTATTTTACATTATTCATGCAGAATTACATCGTTTACGGCATCACTCCAGAAAGGAGGTGTTCCAGCCGCACCTTCCGGTACGGCTACCTTGTTACGACTTAGCCCCAATTACCAGTTTTACCCTAGGACGCTCCTTGCGGTTACGTACTTCAGGTACCCCCGGCTTTCATGGCTTGACGGGCGGTGTGTACAAGGCCCGGGAACGTATTCACCGCGCCATGGCTGATGCGCGATTACTAGCGAATCCAGCTTCACGAAGTCGGGTTGCAGACTTCGATCCGAACTGAGAGAGGTTTTTGGGATTAGCATCCTGTCACCAGGTAGCTGCCTTCTGTACCCCCCATTGTAACACGTGTGTAGCCCCGGACGTAAGGGCCGTGCTGATTTGACGTCATCCCCACCTTCCTCACATCTTACGACGGCAGTCTCTCCAGAGTCCTCAGCATGACCTGTTAGTAACTGAAGATAAGGGTTGCGCTCGTTATGGCACTTAAGCCGACACCTCACGGCACGAGCTGACGACAACCATGCAGCACCTTCACATTTGCCTTGCGGCTATATAGTTTCCTACATATTCAAATGCAATTTAAGCCCGGGTAAGGTTCCTCGCGTATCATCGAATTAAACCACATGTTCCTCCGCTTGTGCGGGCCCCCGTCAATTCCTTTGAGTTTCACCGTTGCCGGCGTACTCCCCAGGTGGAATACTTAATGCTTTCGCTTGGCCGCTTACTGTATATCGCAAACAGCGAGTATTCATCGTTTACTGTGTGGACTACCAGGGTATCTAATCCTGTTTGATACCCACACTTTCGAGCATCAGTGTCAGTGACAGTCTAGTGAGCTGCCTTCGCAATCGGAGTTCTTCGTGATATCTAAGCATTTCACCGCTACACCACGAATTCCGCCCACCTCTACTGTACTCAAGACTGCCAGTTTCAACTGCAATTTTACGGTTGAGCCGCAAACTTTCACAACTGACTTAACAATCCACCTACGCTCCCTTTAAACCCAATAAATCCGGATAACGCTCGGATCCTCCGTATTACCGCGGCTGCTGGCACGGAGTTAGCCGATCCTTATTCATATGGTACATACAAAATCCCACACGTGGAATACTTTATTCCCATATAAAAGAAGTTTACAACCCATAGGGCAGTCATCCTTCACGCTACTTGGCTGGTTCAGACTTACGTCCATTGACCAATATTCCTCACTGCTGCCTCCCGTAGGAGTTTGGACCGTGTCTCAGTTCCAATGTGGGGGACCTTCCTCTCAGAACCCCTATCCATCGTAGTCTTGGTGGGCCGTTACCCCGCCAACAAACTAATGGAACGCATCCCCATCGATAACCGAAATTCTTTAATATCAATCTCATGCGGGATTGATATGCTATCGGATATTAATCTTTCTTTCGAAAGGCTATCCCCGAGTTATCGGCAGGTTGGATACGTGTTACTCACCCGTGCGCCGGTCGCCATCTTCACTTTGCAAGCAAAATGAAATGCTGCCCCTCGACTTGCATGTGTTAAGCCTGTAGCTAGCGTTCATCCTGAGCCAGGATCAAACTCTTCATTGTAAAAGTATTTTTATCATCAGTTAAGATGATTATTTGCTCTGTTCAGGACGCCGTAATTTTATTGACCTTATTCAAATACCTGTTAGTCTTAATTGTATCGCTACTTCATAAGACAAGTATTGACGGTTCTATTTTTACTTGTACTACTTGTATTGTTTATCAATATTTCAAAGAACTTGTTGCTTTCGTTTTAAAAGCGGGTGCAAAGGTAAGGGCTTTATTTTTAACTACCAAACTTTTTCGGAAGTTTTTTTTTCAGTTTTTCTTTTTACTTTATTTTCTCTGGCTCTCTATGCGA
This sequence comes from Bacteroides sp. L008, assembly GCF_040812255.1. Taxonomy (NCBI): domain Bacteria; kingdom Pseudomonadati; phylum Bacteroidota; class Bacteroidia; order Bacteroidales; family Bacteroidaceae; genus Bacteroides; species Bacteroides sp. L008. Next base: position 3,318,476 of record NZ_JBFNXO010000001.1, read on the forward strand.
AAGGGAAAGAATGTATGAAAGAAGAACTCGCCGGTTTTCTTTGCGAATCGGACTGCAAAGATAAGAACTTTATTCAGTATAATCCAAACTTTTTCGGAAGTTTTTTGTTCTTTTCTTTAAGTGGGATTCCGCTTTTTCACTAAGTCAATTTTTCAAGGCTTTCTTCTCTTGGAAAGCGGGTGCAAAAGTAGCCCCTTTTGGTATACAATCCAAATATATCAAACTATTTTTTCTAATTATTTTTGAATACATTTGCTAAAGTGCTGACGCAGAACGATGTTGTAGAACATATTTTTAAGCACGGGTAGATCGTGCGCGGAAACAAGAAGAGAACTATACATTATTATATCACACGCGAGCGGGCGAGCGTAAGGCAAAGATAAATTAAGAAGAAAATCATAAGAGAAAAGCGAAGTGCCATATAAAATATACCAAAACCGGATTATAAGACATGATGATTTTTGCATATACAGGATTATTCAATCAAGTATATGCAAAAAGAAATGAGGCAAACATACGTCAGGAAATGCAGAATTGAAATGCAACGACGATTTATTCCTCCATACGGAGGCTGACAAGTTCAATCCATTTCTTTAGGCTCAGATCGAGACCGCCTTTCTCCAATAAATGAAGGGCGCTACCATAATGAAGGGCGGCATCTTCCTTTACAGAATATATCTTGCAAGAAAGCTCACCGAGATAATACTTCAGGCGTGCCATCTGAATATAATCCAATAGGGTATAATCTTCTTCTACTGATAAACTAATCAATTCATTTATCAAGACATACGCCTGTTCGCATTCGGTACAGGTTAAATCAGAGAAAGATTTGTTCACAACAGGATGCTGCGATAGCTGAATGATGATACGATTAAAGTCTCCGCACATAGTTTATATGAATTACCACATCAGTTCCCGGTGGTGCGAGGTTTATATAAAAAGAGAACGTGGGAACTATCTACTTACGCCCTCCAAATGGTATCCGCTAAGACCCTTCCCAGATGCATAAGTGATAGCCCCACGCCCAATTGAGTATATAACAAAGTATATATACAAAAGATGCGTGAGACCCGACACTTATTACAATCCCCAGGAAAAAAATTAGCGGATTCTTTTGGAGAGATATATAATAAATAACCGTTCTCAATAAAATGATTAAAAAGCTACTTCCTTCGCTCGAAAGTAAACTATGACAAAAGTAGAAATAAATATCTATTAAACAAACAATTTTGACAGAAAAAAGATATGCTTTATCAATTAATCTAGTCTATATCATATAAAAAACACGAATCTGACATTCTACTAGAAACGATTTTTCATTTTCATTTCTCATGTTCTCATAACGCACATAATAATATCTTGTAAATCAAAGACATAACACTATGAGAAATAAAATAGAAAATAGCATTTCTCATAGTATTACCAGCATTTTGTCCATAAAACAACGCATTTCTCATACCTTTTCAAGGTATTTCTCATAGTATTTTAACCATTTATCCTATAAATTATCAAGCCAGATTCTAAGCTAAAGACCAAGTAGAATACCAGACTATACACTGCTTTACAATATATTACCAGTGCTTATTGAAAGTATATAGAGCGGACATTTGTATATTTTCCTACCTGCATCTGCATCGTTCCACTCCAGTGAACAGATCGTTCCACTCGAGTGGATGGTTCTTTCCACTCTAGTGCAAAAGCCTGTTCACTGGAGTGGAACGATACAGATAGTAGTAGGAAGGAATGACTATGATTAAGGAAAAACATAAAGATATAAGGTGAATGACACACAGGAAAGCAGTAAACAATAGGAAGTTGATTAATAAACGACATAAGGAAAGGAATAATCGCAAGTCCGGCGATAGTCCGGAAAAAGCTACAGCCATCATGCATGAGAAATGAGCAAAATAGATAAAAGGAGTATGAGAATAAGATGAGAAATGATTTAAAACCTATGAGAAATGCATCATTTTTAGGTCTAAATGATGGAAATACTATGAGAAATACCATTCTACGGTTTATTTCTCATAGCATTATATAATTGATTTACAACCGATTACCATATCGCTCATGAGAATATGAGAAATGAAAATGAAAAATCATTTGCAGGAAGGCTGAATTCAACGAAAGGTTATTTTTTAGGAAAGAGCAAAAAAGAAAGAGATAAATCAGGAATCCGGCCGAATCCATATACCGTATACCGACCGACCGAGCAAAATTCCTTTTCAGTTGTTATTCATATATATCATAGTATACACAATAAAAGTCAATATCATGGAGAAGAATATTTTTCAGTTAGATAATGAGCAACTCAAAGAAATTGCCCGTTCATTCAAAGCAAAAGTAGAAGAGGGATTGAACACAGAAAATGCAGAGATACAATGCATTCCAACTTTTATCACTCCGAAAGCAAGTAGTATTAATGGTAAATCGTTAGTGCTTGATTTGGGAGGAACCAATTATCGGGTGGCAATCGTTGACTTCAGTAAAGTTCCTCCAACCATTCACCCCAACAATGGTTGGAAGAAAGACATGTCGGTTATGAAATCTCCCGGCTATACCCGCGAGGAGTTATTCAAAGAATTGGCAGACATGATTACCGGAATAAAACGGGAGAAAGAAATGCCAATCGGATATTGCTTTTCTTATCCGACAGAGTCTGTGCCAAGCGGAGATGCCAAACTCTTACGCTGGACAAAAGGAGTTGACATAAAAGAGATGATCGGAGAAGTGGTAGGGAAGCCTTTGCTGGACTATCTAAACGAAAGAAATAAAATCAAGTTTACGAATATAAAAGTGCTTAATGACACCGTAGCCAGTTTATTTGCAGGACTTACCGACAACAGTTACGATGCATATATAGGTCTGATTGTGGGAACAGGTACCAATATGGCTACTTTTATTCCGGCTGACAAAATTAAGAAGTTAAGTCCGTCACATAAGGTCGATGGATTGATTCCCGTTAATCTGGAGTCGGGGAACTTCCATCCGCCATTCCTCACCGCAGTAGATAATACGGTAGATGTAATCTCCGACAATCCGGGAAGACAACGTTTCGAGAAAGCTGTATCCGGCATGTACTTGGGAGACATTCTAAAAGCGACTTTCCCTCTGGAAGAATTTGAAGAAAAATTCGATGCACAGAAGCTTACCTCTATCATGAACTATCCCGATATTTATAAAGAAGTGTATGTGCAGGTAGCACAGTGGATATATGGCAGATCGGCGCAATTGGTTGCAGCTTCACTTACAGGGCTTATCATGTTGCTAAAGTCATACAATAAGGAGATAAGGAGAATTTGCCTGGTTGCCGAAGGAAGTCTTTTCTGGAGCAAGAACAGAAAAGATAAAAACTATAATATGATTGTCATGGAGAAATTACGGGAACTCTTCAGTTTATTTGGTTTGGAAGACGTAGAGATCGACATAAAAAGTATGAATAATGCCAATCTGATAGGAACAGGTATTGCGGCATTATCCTGACATGTTCTAATTTATCATTGTCCGGCAGGTCTTCAATCGGCCTGTTCATAAAAATTCGATGCTGTATCAAATTTACAGATACAGCATCGAACCTATTTTCAGACTTGTCAAATCCGGTTCAATATTTAGATAGAATATAGAACCTAAAGTAGCTATTATTTGATCTTCAGTGCAAAACCACCTCCGGGTGCCAAATGAATCTTCAGCTTACTGTCATTCTTTATCCGGAAAGATTCACATTTATAATCACGTCCAACCCGGTGGGCATTCACTCCATCCTTAAATAATATAGCATCGTATGTCTTGTCGCCCAAGAAGGAACAATCTACTTCAATGTCACGTGCCGTCCAATCGGTAATTCCACCTACATACCAGACATTTCCTGCCCGGCGCGCCGTTACGATGTACTCTCCCATTTTGCCATCAAGCACGATACTTTCATCCCATACGGTCGGAATATTGGCAATAAATTCGGTTGATTCCGGTTCGCGCATATAGTTGCTTGGCGCATCGCACAGCATATTGAAAGGAGACTCGAATACCACATACAGAGCAAGTTGGCGACAGCGAGTTCCCTGGCTCATAGGTTCCGAGTTACAAGGATAATAGTTACCTTTCGAAGCATTACGCATCGCGCCTTGGGTGTAATCCATCGGACCGGAAACCTGACGGGTGAAAGGCAACAGTACGTCATACTTCACCTGATCGACCGAAGCCGGACTCCATTTCATCTGTTCCAAGCCATTAACCCCTTCAAAGTTCAACACATTCGGATAGGTACGATTCAAGCCGGCCGGTTTATGCGTTCCATGCAAATCGAGAATCAATTTATATTTAGCACACATTTCGGCAGCCCGATAATTGAATGCTGTCATATACTGATCGTCACGATCCATAAAATCGACCTTAAAGCCTTTGACTCCCATGTCGGCAAAATAACGGCAAACGTTCTCCATATCACGATCGAAGGCATAATAACCAGCCCAAAGAATAATACCTACATTTTTGGAAGCTGCATAATCTACCAGTTCTTTCAGATTAATATCTTTCACTACTTGCATCAAATCCGCCTGCAGGTTGACTGCCCAACCTTCATCAAGGATTACATATTCTATTCCGTTTGCAGAAGCGAAATCAATATATGCTTTATAAGTCGGATTATTTACTCCGGTGATAAAATCAACGCCATCCAAGTTCCAGTTATTCCACCAATCCCATGCCACTTTACCGGGTTTGATCCATGAAATATCCGTCAGACGGGAAGGAGCAGCCAACAAATAGCTCAAGTTGCTTGCCGCCAAATCTTTATCGGAAGTGGTAACAATGCTCATTCGCCATGGAAAACTTCGGGGTTTATCTACTTTGGCAATGTAAGCTTCACGCTCTTTCACCAACATCTGAAGTTGATTGTGTCCGCCCTGCACTGTCTTCTTGGGATAGGGGGCGAATTTACCCGTCAATCGTTTTTCCCCTTCAGCAGCAGATAAATAGAGACCGGGATAATTCTCCAAACCGGATTCTGTGATGCAAATCTTGACACCTTCACCAGCATCCACTACTAACGGCAGAAACATCAAACGTTTTTTATTCAGTTTCGATAATCGATCAGTAGTATAAGTGTTCTCGAAAGAATTGAAATATTGGGATTCGTAATCACCGTCTTTCCCCGCTTTTACATACGGAACAGAGGCTACCATATCGAACGGGAAACGGTAATCTACAGTTTCATCCACTACATTGAAAGTTTTCTTCGACCGGCTGACAAAGCGATATGCAATACCATCATTGTAAGCACGAAACTCTACGTTCCAATCTTTCTTAAACCGGAGAGTCAGTTCATTATAGTAATCTCTTAGTTCGTTGGCGCGATAGAAAGGAGAAGGAACCATCTGATCTACTTTTTTCCCGGAAGTGCCGGCCAACTTTGCTTTCTCTCCCCAAACTTCTCCATTATCCAATGTCATCGAAATTGGAGAAGAAGCCAGTATCTGACGTCCGTCACAATGGATGTCATAAGTCAACTTATCACCGACGGTAATAGTTGTTTGGAGTTTCCCATCCGGAGAGTTCAAGGTAAATTGTTTTTGTGCTTGTACCGTAAGCGTACATGCGACAACACATAGAAATAATAAAATCTTCAGTTTTTTCATGGCTTTAATTATAGTAGTTATCAAATTATAGAAGGACAATACAAAAATAAAATAATATATTATAGTAACCTATATGAAAACTAAAAAACAGAGATAAAAAAGAGTGGTATTATTTCCGACCTTTTTTCTTTCCGATATCTCCAAAGACACTTTAGCTAGAAAAAATAAAGAAAAAAAATCATCTCCTAATAACTAAATATGGAATAAAAAGTTATTTTTGCACCGTTTTTTTAAATTTTATCTTAACCTAGTATTATGTACAAAATTTTTCACGGCTTCCATCTAGTAGAGGCTTATCAGGATTTGAAAAAAGCCAAACGGTTGGCAAAAAATCAGACAGTAACCCGATGCATTAAGTTAACCGTAGCTATTACCCTCTCCCTTATTTTATGGCTCCTCCCTATTGACACATTTGGAATAGAAGGATTAACCGTCATAGAACAAAGACTTATTTCCATCTTTATTTTTGCCACACTGATGTGGGTATTCGAAGCTGTCCCTGCATGGACAACTTCCGTATTGATTGTTGTATTACTATTACTCACCGTTTCCGACAGTAGCTTATGGTTCCTCACACAAAATATTTCAGCTGATAAGTTAGGGCAGACAGTCAAGTATAAATCCATTATGCACTGCTTTGCCGATCCTATCATTATGCTATTTATAGGTGGGTTCATACTTGCCATCGCAGCAACCAAAAGCGGACTGGACGTATTGTTGGCACGCGTCATGCTGCGACCTTTCGGAACACAGTCACGCTATGTACTATTAGGATTCATTCTCGTTACAGCAGCCTTTTCAATGTTCCTTAGCAATACGGCTACAGCTGCCATGATGCTCACTTTCCTTACTCCTGTGTTAAAAGCACTGCCAGCAGACGGTAAAGGAAAAATAGGTCTGGCCATGGCTATTCCTGTAGCTGCCAATGTAGGCGGTATGGGAACTCCTATCGGCACTCCACCCAACGCCATTGCTTTAAAATACCTGAATGACCCGGAAGGGCTAAACTTAAACATCGGTTTCGGAGAGTGGATGAGTTTTATGTTGCCTTATACCATTATTGTATTATTTATTGCGTGGTTTATTCTCTTAAGACTATTCCCTTTTAAACAAAAAAATATCGAATTACAAATTGAAGGTGAAGCAAAAAAAGACTGGCGTTCCATTGTGGTTTATATCACTTTTGCTATCACTGTCGTCCTATGGATGTTTGACAAAGTGACAGGAGTGAATTCCAATGTAGTAGCCATGATTCCGGTAGCCGTATTCTGTATAACAGGGGTTATCACCAAACGTGACCTGGAAGAAATCAGTTGGAGTGTGCTCTGGATGGTAGCCGGTGGATTCGCACTGGGTGTTGCCTTACAGGAAACAGGACTGGCCAAACATATGATTGAAGCTATCCCCTTCAACACATGGCCTCCTGTACTAATGATTGTCGGCTCCGGACTGATTTGTTATGCCATGGCAAACTTCATCTCACATACGGCTACTGCGGCATTGCTCGTCCCTATTCTTGCTATTGCAGGAAGCAGCATGCGCGAAAACCTGTCTTCATTAGGTGGGGTAGAAACTTTATTGATCGGGGTAGCAATCGGATCATCATTAGCAATGATATTACCCATCAGTACCCCTCCCAACGCACTGGCACATGCCACGGGTATGATTCAGCAAAAAGATATGGAAAAAGTCGGCATAATTATGGGAATCATCGGACTAATACTGGGATATACCATGCTGATTATACTTGGCTCCAACAAATTACTATAAATAATTCCTTTTCCCATAAAGACAAGCCCTGTGAGAAGAAAACATTCTTACAGGGCTTTTTGGTTAATCTGTCTCGTTTCGAAAATTGGTTGTCGAAGAAGCTCCCTCCTTTCCCGACTCTGCATACTTGCTTGGACTTACATCGTAATACTTCTTAAATACCTCCCGGAAGTATTTCACATCCGAGAATCCAACAATATCAGAAACCTCCGTTACTGTATGTTCACCCTGTTTTAACAACTGTGCAGCATGTTGCAAACGTATCATCCGGATATAATCAGCCGGAGCATAACCGGTCAACGCTTTTAATTTATTAAAGAAACTTGTACGACTCATATGATGATGACTGCTAAGCATCTCCACATTAAAGCCCGGATCTCCCATGTTCTTCTCTATACATTCCTTAACTGAAGCTATAAATTTCCAATCCAAGGTATTAGCGCAATTAGCTGGTAAATCCTTCTCTTCATCTTCAATACTATTATAAACTTGACGGAGCAATGCACGATTCGCAAGTATGTTTTTAATAGTAACCTTAAGTATTCCCACACTAAAAGGTTTGGTGATATAAGCATCTGCTCCGATTTCCAGTCCTCCGAGTATATCTTTTTCATCCCCTAGTGCGGTCAGCAAAATGACTGGAATATGAGACATCTCAATATCACTCTTTATAGTTGAACATAGCTCATCCCCACTCATTTCGGGCATCATTATATCAGATATGACGAGATCCGGATTAAATTCCCGTATAATGACAAGTGCATCCTTTCCATTGGAACAAGACTGAACGTAATAACTTACGGCAAGCATATCAACAAGATAATTGCGCAAATCATCATTATCTTCCACTATCAAAACACGTTGCGAAGAATTGTTCATCTGTGGAGATTTCATGACCGGCAAATCCGGAGCCTCACCCGACATGGTAACTTCCGGACATTCATCCACCTCTTTAGGGGAAATGAATTTAGCCTTATGGAAATGTTTATTTCCTTTCAGAAAAGTTATCCGGACACAAGTACCCTGTTGTTCGGCACTTTGAATCTGAATCTTTCCCTTATGCAACCGGACCAGTTTATATACTAACATAAGCCCGATTCCACTACCCGTTACTTTCAGATTGACAACATTGCTACCTCTAAAATAGTTCCTGAATAATTTCTTCTGCTCACATGAAGGAATACCAATTCCTGTATCTTTCACTTCGATACTCCAAGTGGTTCCTTCCTCGTAAGCACAAATACACACACTGCCATTTTCCGGCGTGTATTTCAATGCATTGGACAAAATATTTTTTAGAATAGATCCCATCTTGTCACTATCAAACCACACATTTAAATAGTCAAAGTTACTTTCATAAACAAATTTGATATGTTTCATTTCGGCATATTTGCGGAAAGTAGCGCAAACATCATTCATATAAGAGTTCAGCTCATACTCTGATACATAAAGGGTAGAAGAGTAAATATCTATCCGCTCAAAGTTTATCAGGTTGGTCGTCAGTTGAAGCAATGTATTCACATTCCTAAGAGCCATATTTATATGAGGTAATGCCTTATCAGTCACCATATGATTTTCTACAACTTCCTCCAACGGTGCTTTTATCAATGTAAGCGGTGTACGTATGTCATGGGCCGTATTAATAAAGAACCGTGTTTTCTCATCCGATATCTTCTTTTGTTTGTGCAACATGATAATACGGAATATGATAATCATAACCAACACCAATAGAATTGCATACCCCACCATGGCCCACATACTGGCCCATACCGGAGGTGTAATAATGATCTGAATGCTCCTCGTCTCATAAGTCTTATATTTCTCCTCATTGGATATGGCACGAATTTGTAAAGTATAACTGCCGGGAGGCAAATTTCTGACAAGAATCCGGTTATCGTGGCTCGGACGGCTCCATTCTTTATGATAACCGTCAATTTTCCATGAATAAAGAATATTGGACGGATAATCATAATTAATAGAAGCTACATCAAGAGAGAAAGTATTCTGTCCGTAGGCTAATTCAAGCTGCTCGGTTTCGTCAATATCCTGCTTTAAGGGAGATCCGTCATCACCCGGATAAACAGGATGATAGGCTATCATAAAATCACGCAGCAACAGACGTGAATAATGCGGCTCCGGTATCTGTATGTCTGTCGGGAACCTGATAGCACCGTCATTACCGCCAAAAACAAGCGTACTACTACTGTAAGCGGTGGCAGAGCCTGCATTAAAATTGACACTCATCAACCCCTGCTCCCGCGTCCAGTTGCGGAAGGAGTGTTCATTGGGTGAATAGATTGTAATACCGTTCTCCGTTCCCATCAGGAGGCTGCCGTCCTGACGTGGAAGAATCGTATAAATATTGTCGGAAATCAGCGCACAGTTGTCAGCCCGATACTGATGAATAAATTTCCCTTCATTGCTATCATAAACTAGAAGTCCGGCTCCACGGGTACCAATATACAGGATGCCGTTTCCCCTCTGGTATAATGCACATATGTAAAGAGACTCAATAGGCAAGTCAATATATTGGTAAACTCCAGATTTCTTATCAAGCTGATAAAGCCCCATTCTCGTACCAATCCACATCTGCCGGGCATCTTTCTCCAGAATGGTGGTGATGGAACTTACCCCCGGATACAAACGCACACTTTTAGTCTCAAGATTGATACGTTTTAAATTATAATATCCACCGGACCAAATATCACCGTTCGAATCCTTTTTAATATCAAAAATATATTGGTCGGGGCGTATTCCTGCAATAGAAGCAGGAGAAAAACAACTTATTTTAAACCCTTTTTTTTCTATCTTATAAATATTGGAGGTAAAACCACCAGCCCATATCACACCGGGAGAGACTTCACACAGTGCTAAGAAGATGTGATTCTCATCATCCGGTACCGGATCAAAAGAACTAAAAAAGGAGTGCCACTCTTTTGTACCGGTCTGATAGAGACTGATACCGTTACTGGTAGCAAACCAAAGATCACCGTCACTATCCTCCATCACGTCATGAACCTGATCGTTCACCAGTGACCGGTTGTTTCCGAGAGAATGTTTTATCAGGTCGTAACTCTGATAACGGTTATTACGGATTGTAATACCAGTGGGATAATTAGCAAGCCAGATACGCTCTTCTTCATCCACATAAATGTCATTGATATTGTTTCCATTCATCCCATTATAGCTACTATAATCAGCCGTTATATATGGTTCACTCAGGCAGGTATTCACATCTAATTTATATACACCTTTTCCACCTGTAGCCACTAGCAATTCATGAGCATTCAATGAAACAATCCGGTTAATCTCTACATTGTTTGGTGAATGACAGGAAGTGATTTTTCCCGATTCCCCCATATCATACACAAGTATTCCGTCTTTATAGCCTCCTATAAACAATTGTTTTGAAATAGCGTGATAATAGAGTTCATGTACCGGTGTAACTATACTTTCCACGACTTCATCGGAAACCAACTTCAGTTTCCCCTCTTCTACTCCAACATGAAACAGACCGCTTCCCGTACCGATAAAGAAATGGTTGCCCTCCGTCTGTTCGATGGCAGTTATTTCCCCGTGGACCGGCATTACCATATCCTGCGTTGTGCCAGTACGGATATTATACCAAGTAATGGTGTCTTTATAACACAACCAGACATGATCATTTTTATCCAGATAACCGTAATTAAGAAATGCCTGAGATTTATTTCTAATCAGCTTCGGATGTATGTAGGCCAGCTCGAATTTATCATGTTGTGAATCATACCTGAAAATACGCCCTTTTTGACCAATCACCCATAACCTATCCTTTCTGTCCATATAAAGCCAGCTCAAGGCAATCCGCGAGTCCAACTTCATGCTGTTGTCGGAAAAGGTGTAATGCTTGATATGTTTGCCGTCATAACGGTCTACCCCTTCCTGAGTCAAGAACCACATATACCCTCTTCGGTCTTTCTGGATATGGTATATTTTCTGATTGTTCAAACCATCTTCCAGCCCTATGTACTTATAAATCTGCCCCTTGCTTACAGTACCATTAATGAGAAGGATTATAAACAACAAATACCTTCTCATTTTTACAAAACTATCCATGCCTTTCACAAATATTCCAAAAACTCCCTGCAAAAATATGAAAAAATTAATAAAAACACAATATGATAAATGTATTTATATTTCAACTGATAATTAAATTAATCCTCATGTATACAGGTGGAGTTTATTGAACAGTGTAAAGAAGAACCTGAAATTTATATCGTTTTCAATATTCCTAAAGTTTCCAAAACACACAAAATAAATAGAAAGCTATCCTAATATTATTAAAATAGCCTTCTATTCAGATATCATTTATTTATCAATACAATTGTTACGCTTTCTTTCCCTAAACAAAAAGCTTTAGCCTTTATCAATGGAGCATCGCATTTTATCGGTTCTTTCCATACTACAGAATTTTCATTAGGCTCATTACCGTCAGTGGTATACCGGATTACCACATTTGGATTGGTTGTATTAGCCAGTAATAATCCATCCCTTACAATAATACCGGGAGGAGATATCCGGAAATTAATTCCCCGCTTTGCCAGACGAGGCAATTCATAATTTACAATACCGGCATTATATTTCCGTTTGGCATCCATATATATCTTGTTGTCCGAAGATAATGCCCACGATGGTTGAGCATTCCAAGCGCGCTCTGCCAGCCCGAAGACTTTCGGGAAAAGATAATATTCTATCTGTTCAAAACTACGGATTGTCTCCGACCAGATTTGTCCGGACAAACCTTTAATATTCTGACAGCCTTCTTTTGTCAAGGGTTGTTTACCGTTTGAGGCAGTTTTTACATCCACAGGTTCACCCTTCAAATTCCGCCGTAAAGACTTATAAATATCAAAAGGCAACATATCAAACGTTACATACTCATCTACGTAACCGCCCCAACGCAATCCCGGCTCTTCCACATGATAACAATAGGCCATATCCAAATAGAAATTACCCACATTACAGAGTATAATAGGATAGCCCGCATTTGCTAACTTATACGGAACTTCATCCCCACCTTGTTCCGGAATTGTATTCCAGCAATAATTCAAGACCTTACTATTTCTGAAGTGTTCATTCACGGTGTTATCCGGATTCATAACAATATCCTGCCATCCAACCGCCTGTATATTACGTTTATCCAACATTTCCAGAATTTGCTCCAGAAAATAATCTTTCAAATCCCGTATCTTAGTCAGTCCATGTTCTTTCATAAAAGTACGGCAGATAGCGGAACCTTCCCAAATACCTTCCGGCACTTCATCACCACCTACATGGAAAGCAGGCAATTCTACTCCCGCATCCTGATACATCCGCCCGATTTCATCAATCACTTTTTCAAGAAAACGGTATGTAGAAGGCATTGCGACATTAATGACATTATCTGTGAAATTTTGTGCCGATAGATATTGGGAAGTATCTGCAAAGTCAATCAAAAGATATTCTTCCGCTTTCGACTGATCCTTACCCATATATTTCCGGTGACGGGCATTCATGGCTTTTATTGCTGCCCGTGAATGGCCGGGAATATCTATTTCAGGAATAATCCTGATATGCCTTTCTTTTGCATATTTCAAAATATCCATAAAGTCACTGCGGGAATAATACCCATTAGCCAATGAGGTGGTATCTGCCTCATTCCATCCCCAGGCATATGCAGGATAAAGACATGTCTGTTCATCTGTGGTATGTCCTCTGAGAGAAGCTGTTGCTGTCAATTCCTCCAATCCGGGTATTTCCACACGCCAAGCCTCATCATCACTCAAATGCAGGTGCAGTACATTCATTTTATAGAATGACAATATATCTATCAGTTTCAGTAAATCCGTCTTCTTTGTAAAATTGCGGGCTACATCCAGCATGATTCCCCGATGTCCCATGTCCGGATAATCGGTAATATGAAGATTAGGAAGCGGAGAGGAAGCTAGTTTCATGTTATCCAATAAAGCAACCAATGTCTGGCCAGCATTAAATATGCCATGCGCATCATTAGCTTTCAAAGTCAGCAGATTATTCTTTATCACAATTTCGTAATACTCATCGGGATACTGGCAGGTGGCAGGAAGCTCTGTTTTCTTCAATTCAATGATTGTTTCTTCATCTTTGTCAGAAACGATACATCCAAACAGTGAAGTCAATTGCTTTTTCAACAAAAGAGCTTCTTCTTTAAATACACCGTCAAACTTCAGACCGACCTTTGGAGAGAAAGTAGAAACACCACCCGTCTTCTCTACTTTTTTAGGAGTAGGAAAGAGAGAAAGTATATCACAATCTACAGGCTTGCTGAAATCATCATTCTGCTTATACAAATAATTTCCATCTGCATAGGGAAAACTGTTCTTCGAACTAATCCATTGAGCATCGGGTCTAAAAAGCCCGATCTCAATCGGAATATTTTGCGGCTGCAACATTTTCCCTTTTTCATCGGTAGCTACAATATAAGCCCCTTCAGGAACCGAAGACACATTAATCACATTTCCTTCACTCATTATAGTAAAAGAGAGTGTTTCACCCGGTGCCAACGCCTGATAGTGTTCAGTAGGATACATTTTATAGTAAGTCGAACCGATACATTCAATTTCCAACGGTGCATTAACAGGTTGTTGATAATAAATTGGCGTCTGATTAAAATAGATCACCCAATTATCAGCCAGAGCTTTATTCCCGTTATTCGTCAAACAGAATGTATTCTTAAAATATCTGGCTTCCACACTATCTTTTTCCAGTTTCCATGTTAAAGAGAGCTGTGAGGAAGGGGGCTGTTTACCAGCCCCACAACCAAACAAGCATATCCCCAACATCATTATCCATATATTCCTCATAGTTATCATAAGGGAATTATTTTGTTAATGAACGAATACATTCCACTTCTTCTATTGAATAAGGTGTCCCATCGCCACGGAAAATATCATGGAACCACAAGGACGGTTCAGCTACGTCAGGCAACGGAGTATCCCATGCAAAGATTGTATTTGTCTTTCCGGCTACAAGTCCCCAGTTGATTGCACCAATATTTTCTTTCTTCAGCATTGGCATGATATCCTGAAAAGTACTGTTTTGAGTACGTGCCATATATTCCGTGCAAATCATCGGACGCCCATATTGCTTCAACGTGTCAATGAGCTGTCGATGCGAATCCAAACCTTCATATGTGTGATAGGTTATCACGTCCGAATTTTCCAACTGAAACTTATTCAAATTAGTCAAACTCATATCCCAGACTCCGGCCGACAAAGGTTGCGACGGGTTAACCGTTCGTCCCCACGTAAATATCTTCTGCAATAACGGCAGACTTCTTTCACCGTATCTATATCCACCCGAACCACCGGGCTCATTATATAGATCCCACAACACAATTCTCTTATCATCCTTAAAGGTGGTAAGAATGTCTTTCACATAATTCTCCAAGACCGGAAGTATCACTGCCGTATCACCTTTATAATACAGATCCCCCGGATCACGCGCCCATCCCGAATTATGTACTCCCGGTTGTGGTTCCGGTTGTTTTCCTGCCTGATAAGTAGGATTCCAGCAATCATCCAAAAAGACAAAGATGGTAGAGATATGATGCTTATCGGCAATAGTAAGGTATTCATTAAGACGTTTCTTAAAACCTTCCTGATCCGTTTCCCAAGCCAGATGGTGCAAATATACACGCATACAATTCATTCCGATGTCTTCTGCCCAGCCTAGTTCACGGTCAATAGTCACCGGATCAAAAGTATCAGCCTGCCACATCTCCAATTGGTTGATTGCCGTGCTCGGAATAAAATCACACCCACGGAGCCATCCCCATTGTTGATACCATCCATTAGCCTGCTCTTTTGTCCAGACTTCACGAACTGAGACTGTTTTCTGACTGCAGGCAATTAACATAATGCCAATAAAAAACGAGAGTAATATCTTTTTCATAATCGAATTTTACTTTATCTAATTAGAAACCTTTATTCATTTTCTCCATGTAAATATGACCATATCCCCCGGTTCAACCACTATCGTAGAACCGTCCGGACTTACAGTTGAACCATCCTTCAGCACTCTGCTTACAGAACCGTCCACATCAATTGCCAGATTCATCACATTACGAAAATCCTTATTTACAACTACAAGATACTGGTTATTATCTTTCTCCAATACAGAAACAACAGCACCCGTATCACTCGTTGTCAATGATTTTATAGGGGCCGGCAAACTTCCCAACACTGTAGTTCCTTCCGGTATTTCACTTCCGGTATGAGACACTGAAATAACCTGCGCTCCCAAGAATATACCTGCAAGCTGTTGCACCTCCTGATTGACAGTCTTGACCAAATCATATACTTCGGTCGGCTCATCATGTTGAAGTCCGCGATAAGTAAAATACTGGATTGCCTGTGCACCGTAAGCCAGATCGCTGAAAACTTGTAATCTCAACTCGGGCAATGTCGGTATTTTATAAAAATGAGTTTCATCCAGTTTATGGGAAAGCGCAAGTGCAAACGCCCAAAAAGGTTTATTACTCTCTTTGGCAGCCGCTGATATTTCTTCCAAATTCCGATACCAGTCCGGGCGGACAATGCTGGGAGCACCATTTATAGATACAATAGGATAATTGTCAAAGGATATAAACGGTACAGGCACCTGCTCTATAAACGACTTTACATTTTCAGAATAAAGTTCTTTTCCCCAGGCCCAGTTGGGGTACAGATTTATATAACAAGGATGATGACTGTCGATGGTTTTAATCTTCTTCACCAATTCGCCCAAGCCCGGCAAATCATTCACTTCCGGTTCATCCTTCAAATGATAGGCATACAAAGCCGGATGGTTCATCATTGCTTTTACAACCTCTTCAGCAGTAGCAACAGACAAAAGGTCTTTACAAGAAGTTATCATTTTCACTCCGGTTTTCTGTGCAGCGTCAAGCGCCTTCAATGTTGTCTCCAAATCATCATACCATCCCAGATAAATATTAATGCCGGATGCTTTCATTACCGGAAATTTCTCCAACGACTTGTCCGCTTCCACCCCAGTCCATGCTATAATCGGGAACTCCCCATCAGTTGTAGGGATATAGGAGTTGCCCTGAACAATCTCTATTTCCTGTGTCTTCACCCCATTAGGTACCACACGAAATACAGCCGTACGTCCGGCTCCCGCATTCGCACTTGCAGTAATTGTCACTTTTCCGTTCCCGCTCCCTTTAACCGGAGAAATGGTAGCCCAAGACTGATCGGTCTCGTTAACAAATTTCCACTCCGTATTAGACTTTATCGAATAAACTTCCGTAAACCCGTCATTGCTGATCTGCAACTTCCCCAAATCCCCGGAAATAGAGAAAGAGGCTTTCTCCGGATCCATCGAACAAGACATCAATACCATTGGCAACATCGAAAAAAAGAATGCAACCAACAACTTCTTACTATATGCTTTCATTGATATATACATAATTCTATTGAATATTAAATTAAAGACTATTAATATTGATTCTCTCTTAATTATAAGGAGTCAATCGTATCACTTCTTTGGCTTTATCAATATGTATCGTATAAAGTCCGGCTTTAAAATCAGGACCCGGAATCAGATCACCGGGAGCATTTCTTGTTATCAAGTTAACAGGCTCCACTGTATATAAATCCTTTGTATCCTCCTCTTGTGCCCAACCATATCCTCTATAAAATTTAAATCCCATCGTTTGGTCAATGTATACGACTGCTTCAAAAGTACTTGCACCGACCTTTTTAAAGAAGAACCATTGGTGAGGATATGCGAAGTCCCAAGCAAGCGTAGCCACATAAGGTTCACGTGGAAAGCCAACTCCAGTACCAAGAATATACATCACCTCCGGATAGAAAACATCCCGCGGCCGTTCCATATACATGAAACCATTTGATGTATTATATTTCAAGTTATAAAGTACCGACGGACCATCGAATTTTGCTTTACTCCCTGAAACATCTTTAAAAAATTCGGGCCGGAGCATATTGGTGACATCACTGCCAAAACCTATAAAATTAATCTTGGCACTCTCTACCAATTCAATATCCAACTGAATATATCCGCCTCCCACATCAAAGAACCGGGACTTGTCAATATCAATGCTATATGCCAGTGTCTTATCGGTCGAGAAATTCAACATATCAAAAGTGATATTCTCCAATATATAACTCCCCACCTTAGGAGTCGGAATCGAAGTAGCTGTATCATCAGTCACAATCGAAATCTTATTGTCCGAATACCCCCATACCAAACCGGAATAATCAGGTTTATTGTTTACTATCTTTTCGGCAACTTTAAAATGGTCTCCAATTCCAGTCAAATCCGCTGCACTCGTCCGGAAACTATAATCCGTTTCATTCTGATTCTCCTTGTCCATTTCATACACATTTCCCAAATCATCAACAAGGTATAATTTGGAAGGTGTTTCCGGACGGGTCACCGCCACACTTGCGGCCTCATCCAAGGTCAGGGTCGATTCATTGCCTCCTAAATCATTTACAGCTTTGATGGTTACCACAGGACGTCCGTTCTGAAAACCGGCAACAAAGGGCAAAGTTGCTTCCTCTTCAATAACTGCAGAACGTCCGCTCAATCCCTTGGACAAGTTCAAAATCTCGGCTCCATCCATTGTTACCAGTAATTGGAATGAAACCAGATCATTATACTCATCACTTATCTGTGCGGTGAATTTAACTTTATCACCAGCCGCCACAACCGTTTCACCATTCACTCCCCGCAATACAGCATTTTCTATTTTAGGTTTTGAAGGCGTAGGCCACTCCGGCCATTCACTTGGCTTACTAATATCATCTTTTGCACACGAAAAGAGCAGTAACGATGATATGAATAGTACGTATATCTTTTTCATTTTTCTTAAGATCTCTAGTTTAACAATCATGAATGACGACATTAATTGCGAGCTGCCGCAAGATCTGCTTTCCATCCCTCACGCTCAAATGTCTGTACCAACACTTTTCCATAAGATTCCGAAGCTTGCTGAACCGCATAATTGGGAATAGGCACATATTGATGTGTAGGAGCCACTCCTTTTATCTTCACCGTACGCTGTGCATATTGATTAAACCGGATGAGGTCTATTTTACGCATTCCTTCATACAACATTTCATGTCCTCTTTCGGTAAGTAAAGCATCCAGGAAAGCTTCGGCACTAGCTGTTGCCGATGCCGGAAGATCATCCAGTCCGGCGCGTTTACGCACTTCATTCACTGCAGCAACAGCGTCAGCAGACGGAGCAGCATTGTTTTTACGAACTTCAGCTTCCGCATACATCAACAAGACATCCGCCCAACGGGCCAACGGTATATCAGTCCCCTGAAAAGCCGTAGCCGTTTCAACCGGGAATTTATTAATTATAAATCCGTCCCATGTGGTTGTATTCCGGTCAATCCAAGTTCCGGCTGTCGTATAATATTTAGTCAGGATGACATCACGACGCTTATCCGAAGGATCATACGTATCCCAGAATTTCGGAGACACGTTAAAGGTTTGTCCCCATCCCTGCCCTTGCAGATAAAAAGGAGTGGGATTTCCCTGATCGTCCACTCTCGCCGCATTATCAGGAGTAGCGAGCATCATCAGCGGATTAAAATTACCGGACTTATTCGTACCATCCGCCGTTTCATCACAACTGACAGCCATAATCACTTCCGAATTGAAATTATTGGCATTTTTAAATTGCTCGATATAAGGATTATCTCCTTTTTTGAAAAGGCTATACCGCCCCTTCAACTCGCTATACATATCAATCGCTTTCTGATAATAACCGGACATATAATAACCTTCATTCAAGCAATGCCGCATGATGCACACACGTGCATAGTCCTTATTGTAACGTCCTTGTTCCGGCTGAGTATCTGCAATATACTGATAAGCATAATCAAAATCAGCCATAATCCATTCCGTCATTTGCTGCAATGTCGGACGTACCAGATTCTCCAGTTTTGAAGGATTAATCAGATCGTTCGGATCAACAATCAAAGGAACAGGTCCATATACATGCAATAAATAATACATCATCAATCCCCGGCAAAGACGGGCTTCGGCAATAAACTCCCTTTTACGTTCCTCGGAAACGACCTCGGTAGAAGCCTTCTCCAAAGTTCCAATCACATTGGTGAAGTAGGAAATCTCACTTACTTTCGGAAAATGATTCGGCCTTTCGTCACTTAACGTACCACTCGTATAATAGACACACTGACTGAAATCGGCTTTGGAAAGGAAGTAGTATCCACCTCCCCAACCATTATTCCACACCGCCATCTCATCGGTCGGATAATCAAAGAATTTCAGTACGCCTCCGGCAGGTATATACCAACCATGCTGGTTGCCACTCGTACCGGCACCAATCCAATAGGTCCATGTAGTAGTAAAAGGCATATAGCAGGTCATCATAAATGATTCGTATTCGGCTTCAGTCACCGGATAATTAGAAACATTCAATGTGCCATACATCTTCGGATCAAAATTATCCTCACAACTGCACATGATAAATGCAATCATGATAAATACTTTAAATAATTTATTCTTGCTCATATTTTCAATTTTTTCTTTCGTTACAGGTTCTCTTAAAAACATATTTTTGCTCCGAAGGAGTATGTTCTTGTCATCGGATATTCCGCCTTGGAGCCGTCGCCACCCGTCTTTATTTCAGGATCGACCCCAACAAACTTGGTAAAAGTCAACGGATTCTGACAATCAATAAAAACACGGATAGAACTTACATAATCACCTATTCTTCCCAGCTTCTTCCCCGAGAGATTATATCCTAGAGTAATATTCCTGACACGTACGAACGAAGCATTCTGATAATCTTCTTCAAACCCTACGTTACCGGGCAAAGCGACAGCCTTTGTCGAAGCAATACCACGCCGGTTTCCATTCTGGTTCGTTTGAGAGTTCCAGATAGTATATACATATTTGTTCGAGTTCTTCGGGCTTGTGTAATACACATCTCCGACAAGCGCCCAACGATATGCATAATTATAACGTGTACGCCCGAATTGTCCATACATAAATATATCCAGATCGAAATCCTTGTACACAAATGTGTTTCCAAATCCGATGTGAATTTTCGGAAGTGTATTCCGCATCTTTACATCATCAATCGTTATTTTATTATCCCCATTCGCGTCCTTTATAATCGGATAGCCGGGTTGTTGCGCATCTGCCGGTAAAGATTTCTGCGATTCGGGCATATTGCTTTTATCTATATTGATTATGCCTTCCGTTTCATAATAGTAATAAGCATTCACCGGCTCGTTTTTACGGATTCGATATTCTTCATAATAATAATTGGGCATCCGTTCTTTCCAAACGGCATTATGATGTGATAAGGTCAATTGTGACGTCCACTTAAACACACGGGGGATTTCATAGTTTAGTGAATTGATAGTTGCATCCCATCCATAACGTACATAATGTCCATAATTCATCGGGACGGAAGATGTCATACTAAGCGGAGAGGAAGAATCATATCCCAGCAAGTTGGTCACATCATTACGAAACATATCGAAACTTCCCCAGATTCTATCCTTCAACACAGAAAAGTCTACACCTATATTCTTCATGGTAGTCTTTTCCCAAGTTACATTCGGGTAATCAGGACCGCTAAGCAGATAGGGTACATAAGTCACTGAATTGTTAGAGAACTTGATGTATTGGGCTGCCAGACTGAAAGTTCCATAAAGTGAACTGCCCAAGTTGTCATTACCTGTCTGTCCATAACTGCCACGAATCTTCAACTGGTCAATCCATGATATATGCTTCATAAACGGTTCGTTAGATAATTTCCAGGCTAATGACACTGAAGGGAAATAGGCATATTTCTTTCCCGGAAAAAATTTGTCCGTTCCATCCCGGCGGATAGTAGCCGCAACCACATACCTGTCAAGCAAATCCACACTTGCCCTGGCAAATTGAGAACGACGTTCGTCGGCTGCCCTGAAAGAAGTCGGATAGAAAGCACCTTCCGCAGCTTCCACTTTATCAGCCGCAATGTGATCGTTAATCTGCTCGTAGTCAAGTTCAAGTCCATTTGAATCGTTTGTATATCTTCCCATACCCACTACGGCATCAACACGCAACAAATCTCCAAACTGCTTTTTGAAAGTCAGCGTACCTTCCATGGTTTGGTTTCTACGCTCAACATATCCCAGATGTCCTCTCGATTTATACATATCCATAAAATAAATATCAGAAGGAATATAAAGGTTACGATTAGCATTCTCCTTATTGATACCATACATCAAACGGAACGACAGCATATCCTTGATTATATCCACATCGGCAGCAAAGTTTAGATAATAACCGCTCGTTTTGGTGCGGTCGCTCACTTTTACCATTTCTGCAGGATTGGGATAGTTCGAATATAAAGTAGGATTTCCTGCCGCATCCCTGATCGGCAAATAAGAAGGATAAGTCAATGCCGATTGGATAGCATCATAACCATTACCACCACCTCCACCACCGGAAGTTGAGTTTGTATATTCATTCTCATTTACATTGACAATTGCAGTCAACTTAAGAAATGGAAGCAATTGTGAAGATATGTTCGTCCGAAGAGCATAACGCTCCATTGCAGAGTTTTCTACCGTACCTTCCTGTTTATAATAGTTTCCGGACAAGTAATATTTCAGAAGTTTAGATCCTCCTGTAATTGTGATGTTATGGTTATTGATACTACCATCTTTCAACACACAATCCAGCCAGTCTGTTGTTTGAGCGGCAGCTATCTGTTGAGGTGAGAATTGAGGCACCCATTTATTATCAAAAGGTTTATCGCCATAGGGATACATGCCGTTCGTAAATAAATAGTTTTCTTTATTGAAAATGTTAGCAACATTCATATATTCCTCTCCGCTCAAAGGCTCCAGATACGGATAGTTTTTCACAATAGAATAATTTCCTTCATAAGTGATTTGTGGACGGGTTTCAGTACCTTTCTTCGTGGTGATTAATACGACTCCATTGGCCGCGCCAATTCCATAAATGGAGGCAGAGGCATCCTTTAATACTTCAATAGATTCAATATCAGCAGGATTAAGTCCGGCCAACCCCGAACGACTGATCGAATTAGGCATGACCTGATTTCCGTTTCCAACCTCTAAAGAGGTGGAAGGCATCATCACTCCATCCACAATAAATATAGGAGTTCCTGCACCACGAATTGAAAGATCAACTGCTCCACCCGGTTGTGGACTTGTTAATGTAGCCTCCAGTCCGGCGGCCCGCCCAAGCAGCATCTGTGACATATTGCTTGTTGCGGCTCTTGATATTTTTTCTGTTTTGACCGTTGCAATAGAAGTGGTCAGATTCTTACGGGTGGTCGTTCCATAACCTACCACAACAACCTCATCCAATTGTTTTGAATCCTCTTTCATCGTCACGTTCAACGTCATCGGCCTGGTTATTTTCTGCGTATATGTAGTGTAACCTATTGAAGTAAATTTCAGTGTCGAACCTTCCGGAACCTGCAACTGATAATTGCCGTCTATACCGGTGATGGTTCCTTGAGTCACCCCCTCTATCATCACAGTCACTCCCGGAAGAGTCTCTCCAGATTCGTCCACGACCTTTCCTGTCACCTTGACTGTCGGCTTGTTATCCTGCTGTTGAGATGAAACCTTGTTTAATACAATCTGGCGTTTTTCAATCGTATAAGATACTCCTTCGCCTTTAAAAAGTTTATCCAGTACCAGAGTCATCAGTTCATTCTTCACAGAAATGCTTACTATACGGCTAACATCAACAATATCTTTGTTATACAGGAAGCGATATTCTGTCTGATTTTCGATACTAGTCAAGACCTCCTCTACAGTCACGTTCTTCAGTCGTAATGTAATTTTGGCGGATTGTGCAAGGATAGGTATACTGACGGCTTGCAGAGCTATACAAAACAACCATATAGCACAAATTCTCCCCATTTTTACATTCGCAGGTACATTAATTCTCTTTTTCATTTTTCTAATTGAAATAAGTTTCATACCTTTACATGTTTGGTTATTGGTTCTACAAATAAGTTGATTAACGAATAACTGAATCTTTGGAAAGGAAGGTGAGTCAGACCTTCCTTTTTTATCAGTTTTTTCGGAAGTAAGATTCACTGATTATGTCTTTCCCATGGCTTGTATTATTTAAAGGTTAATAAATGTGTTTTTCTCTCGTAGCTATCAATAAGACGTTTCTAAAAATAAAAGCCACATTCCATATCACATAATTTTTTCATCCTGACTATTTTTTCATCAAACTATCGTTTATCCCAAATAATCTTTCTATTTTTACCCCCAACAATAGAATCTCTACTACAATACTATGTCAAATATCCAACAACAGACTTCCGACGACCGTTTTCTGGTAATAGCACTGAAAAAGGATGATAAACAGGCTTTTACCCGATTATTCCATGCCTATTATAAAGATCTGGTGTTGTTTGGCGGTACTTACATTCCAGAGAAATCTACCTGCGAGGATATTGTACAGAATATCTTTCTCAAATTATGGAATGACCGGAAAACACTGGAAATTGAGAATTCACTAAAATCATATTTACTGAAAGCAGTCCGGAACTACTGTCTGGATGAATTGCGCCATCGCAGGATTATAGATGAACACGTTGCTTATGAACTTAAATCGGGCTCTATAGATATAGATACAACGGAAAACTACATACTGTACTCCGATTTATGCCGGCAACTCAAAAATGCATTGGAGCAATTACCTCCCCAGGAAAGAGAAGTATTTGAAATGAGCCGGTTAGAAAATATTAAATATCAGGAAATAGCCAATCGCCTCAATATCTCTGTCAGAACAGTGGAAGTACGCATCAGCAAGGCATTGAAGCAGCTTCGCTTTTTATTAAAAGATTTTTATTTGCTACTTCTCTTCTTTCTTTTCCACTAATGGATGTGGGATTTTCTTTCTGAAACGTCTATTATATATAAGGTAAAATGCATATGATAAATAAAGATTCAGACATAGAAATTATAATTTCCAAATATCTCTCGAAAGAGGCTACACCAGAAGAAATAAAGGTACTGGAAGATTGGATATCGGCTACTCCCGAAAACTACAGGAGCTTTCTGTCACAAAAGAATGTGTGGGAAGTCAGTCACCCGGCTTTTAATCCGGAAGAGATAGATGTGGACAGCGCGCACAGAAAAGTTATGGAGCAGATTCTTCATCAAAATCAACCGGCAGCGGTCCGTCCTAAGTTATCTTTCCTGCACTACTGGCAGCAAATTGCAGCTATCTTACTTCTTCCTCTACTGATATTATCCGCTTATCTTTATTTTAGGCCAGCTCAACAAATTGCGGAAACTTATCAGGAGTTATTCACTCCTTACGGCACTTGGTCGGTAGTGAATCTGCCCGACGGCTCTAAGGTTTGGTTAAATGCCGGAAGTTCTCTAAAATATCCTACTCAATTCAATGATAAGCAAAGAGTGGTTTCAATGCAAGGTGAAGCCTATTTTGAAGTAGAATCCGATAAGGAACATCCTTTCATCGTACAAACGAAAGAACTGACTGTAGAAGCTACCGGCACAGCATTCAATGTGAACGCATATACTTCGGACAATGTAACAGCTGTGACATTAGTAAAAGGAAAGGTAGCAGTAACTCTTGACAAGAAAAAAACAATTTCCCTTTCACCGGGAGAGAAGATTGACTATAATCTGGTAACTTCTTTGTATAACGTCAACAAAACCAATACTTACAAATGGTGCTCATGGAAAGATGGAGTACTCATTTTTAGAGACGATCCACTGGAATATGTATTCAAGCGTTTGGGGCAAACTTATAATGTGGAGTTTATTTTGAAAGATGCCGAATTAGGAAAATATTCCTATAAGGCGACTTTTGAGGGTGAATCTTTGAATGAGATCTTACGCTTGCTCGAAATGAGTGCACCCATCCAGTGCAAAGAAGTCAGTAACCGTAGTAACAATAGCGAGAAGTTTGAAAAGCAACGTATAGAGGTGAGCAAGACTGTGCAATAATAAGCAAAGAGGGTTCCGACTGATTCAAAAAGGCGTTTCCGTATGCTTTAAAAAGGATATTATTCTCACCATATTGAGAATAAATTCTCATAGTAATGAGAAAAGTTTCTCACTGTGATGAGAATTTTTTCTCATCACAGTGAGAATACTTGAGAATTTACTTCATCTTATACACCAGTGTACCACCTTTTACAATCTCTTCGTGTGAGATTGTTTTCTTCGTATATGGTTCACCATTCAATGTAATACTATCTACATATTTATGTTCTTTCGATAGATTCTCTGCAATAATTGTGAAAGTCTTACCATCAGCCAAATGCAAAGTCATCTTCGGTAATTGCGGAGCACCGAATACATATTCCGCACTCACCGGATCTACCGGATAGAATCCCATCGCACTAAGCATATACCAGGCAGACATCTGTCCGCAATCATCGTTCCCACAAAGTCCGTCAGGTTTGTTCTTGTATTGAGTATCAAATATTTCACGAACCAGTTCTTGTGTACGTTCCGGACGACCTGCCAGTGCATATAAATAAGTAACATGATGACTTGGCTCATTGCCATGAGCATACTGCCCAATCAATCCGGTAACATCTGCCAAACTCTCTCCTTCCAGTTGAACTGTAAACAAAGAATCCAGTTTATTCAAGAAAGGCTCTTCACCGCCAAACAACTGGATCAATCCCGGTACATCATGTTGTACATGCCAGGTATATTGCCATGCATTTCCTTCTGTATAATCTCCACCGATACTTTCAGAATGTCCTAGTGCACTTGGGTTAAATGGAGCTTTCCAAGTTCCGTCAGCCTTGCGCGGACGCATGAACTTCGTTTGCGGATCGAACATATTCTTATAATAATCAGCACGTTTTGCAAAATATGCCGCATCTTCCTCTTTACCCATACGACGTGCCATATCGGCAGCAGCATAATCATCATATACCGATTCTAAAGTAGAAGATACAGATTCAGCTTTTATCAGGTCTGTCGGGAAATAACCATATTTTGTATAAACTTCCCAATCGGACTTCAACGGATGAGACACCGTCTGCGTCTTCTTTATTATATTGAAAGCACGTTCAGCATCAAAACCGCGGAATCCTTTACGATAGGCTTCGGCAATAACTGATACGCCGTGATTACCAATCATACAGAAATTCTCCTTCCCCCACAATCCCCAAATGGGTAAGAAGCCTTGCACTTCACCTTGTTCAATGAGAGAATTAACAAAGCCATCCACACGTTCGGGAATCATTAATGTATAAAATGGATGAGCGGCACGATAAGTATCCCACAAAGAGAACGTGGAATAGAAAGTACCCGTTCCGGCTTTTACTATAGAATCAGCGGCATTGCGATACATACCGTCAACATCCGAAATCTGATTGGGTTGAATCAATGCATGATAGAAACAAGTGTAGAAATTAGTTTTTTCATCATCCGTACCGTCTATTTCAATACGACTCAAATAGTTATTCCATTCATTATGGGCAGCAGTCTTCACTCCTTCAAAATCCCAGGCAGGAATTTCTGCTTCCAGATTCTTTTTAGCCCCATCAACACTGGTAGTAGAAAGAGCCACTTTCATCATCAGCTCGTCTCCCGGTTGCATATCGAAAGAGGCAATAATACGTTTGCCTTTTTCTGTTTCTCCCATCGGAAGATAAATCGAATCGACTACCGGACGGTTGAATTTCATCACAAAGAAATAATCCTGATTCACCCATACCGTATTATTGACATGTCCTGTCAGTGTCTGCGCATCTTCCCAATTTACTTCGCAACTGTTGACCTGTGAATGATATTGCTCTTCTCTCCATGCAGGACCATGCTGCAGGTCGATCAATATAGAGGCAGAATCAGCTTTATGATAAGTATAGCGGTGAAGGGCAGCATGGATAGATGCTGTCAGTTCCGCTTTCACCTGTGGATCGGAAAGTTCCGCAGTGTAATATCCCGGAGTAGCCGCTTCTTTGTCTTTAGGGAAATGACTACGATAAGCATCCCACGCACGGACACGTGTACCCGTGACCGGCATCACTAGAATATCGCCTAAATCCATACAGCCTGTTCCATTCAGATGTGTCTGTGTAAATCCCCAAACCAGAGAATCCTCATAAACATATTCAGAACAGTAACGCCAACCGACTGCACCAGTCACAGGGCTGGTTTGTATCATACCGAAAGGATAACATGCGCCGGGAAATGTATGCCCGTTGTCCGCGCCACCGATAAAGGTATTAACGTATTGAGTATAATCTTTTGTATCCGTCTTTTCAGCCGGAGTACAAGAAGAATAAAAAAACAAGCCTGCTGCCAGAGTTGCAGCCATAAAAGGGGTTTTTCTTCTCATGGTAAATATAATAATGTTAAGTTAATGTCGCATTATATATGCTGATATTTATCTAATTTTTCACGATAGTAGCTTTCTACATCTTTCCAGTGGTAATAAGGAGCTACGTCTGTTTTCACCGGTAGTTTAGTTTCCTTTTCATTAAGTAATACTTTTACCAATACATCGTTACTTCCTTTTTTATGGAAAAAGACGAATTGCACGTTACTAGCCATCGGGAAAATATCATACGCTCTCCATTGTTCGGATAACTTTTCTACATCAGGGTAAGATTCTCCATAATGATTCAGTTCCAATAAAGCGACTAACGGTAACAGACAAGACTCATGACCAAATCTCAAAGTGGCCTGGTTCTTACCTTCTTTCAAAGCAGCATCTGCCCTATCTAAAATATTACGCAACAAGTCGGCTTCCCGATAGGGCATCAAACCATCCGTTACAGGAGAACAAGCGTGTGTCAGATACCAATATAAGTTGTTACAACTCCATAGATCATAACACTCTTCATCTGTGAAAAGAGAATATAGCTGCATATCTGTATCATGACTCTGCATATTACAAGCCAAATCAAAAAGACGTCTCATCAGGCGCGCTTCATCAACATTTGCTTTTACATACGCTTCGTCTGTAAACAATGTTTTCATCAAGCGTTGCGGACGTACATGGGTAGCTTCAAAATCTTTCTGAACCTTTTTCACTTTATCGGAACCAGCTATTTTACTCAAATCCTTGGCAGGAGGATTCATGTAATACATATCATGGTAACTTGCATCATTCTTGATACATAGATTAGGATTCATCGCCTGCAATTGGAGGCATTCGGATGTCATGGATAAAATACACCGGATGACAACTGTGGAACGGGCATCCACTTCTGTTCCATCAGCAAATATCTGTGGGAAATTAGTATACATACGCTTTGCAATTCCTCTGTGTTGGCGTGCTCCCACCGAAGTCAGTTCACCAAGACGACCTTCCGCCATATCAGCCATGCGCAAAACAATATCCAGTGTGTTTTTACCTGTTGCAGTAAGTTTGTTTAAAGAGTCGGCTTTTAATAAAGTTTGCTTGGGGAAACGATAATCATTCGGATCAATCAGATACCGTGAGCCATGACGCATATATGTGCTGATATAAAAAGGTTCGTACCCCTTAGGAGCAGCTGTCTGCTTGGCAGTAGGCGTAGGATATGCATAATAATTATTAGCGGATAAATACCGGTTTGCACGGATCTCTTCACGAGCAGTTTGCGCTTGTACCGTCCATACAAACAAGAGCAATAAAAGAATAGACGTGAGTTTTTTCATGATAGTATTATTCAATGTATTAATAGTTGTGCCACAAAATTAGAGATTTCTTCTCATTTAAAAGGATTTGATACAGACAAATATACTTAAATCTTAAATGGAGGAAGTTCCTTTTTATGTGGATTCGCTGTGATAAAACAAAAATTCGTACGACTTATTGAATAAATATCAACTCAATTATTTATCTTTGTTAGCTTAATAACAAGCTGGCGCAAAAAACAATAAGTATAATGAAAGATTTCTTGAAATTTACACTTGCCACGGTGACAGGTATCATTTTGTCAAGTATTGTATTATTTATAATCAGCATGGTAACGTTGTTTGGCATCATGTCTGCTTCGGACACAGAAACAATCGTAAAAAAGAATTCTGTAATGATGCTCGACTTAAACGGAACGTTGGTTGAACGTACGCAAGAAGATCCGCTAGGTATTTTATCACAGTTGTTGGGTGACGGATCTAACACATACGGACTGGACGATATTCTTTCTTCCATCCAGAAGGCTAAAGAAAACGAAAATATTAAAGGGATTTATCTGCAGGCAAATTCATTAGGCACCTCCTATGCTTCTTTACAGGAAATCCGTAACGCACTGCTCGACTTCAAAGAAAGTGGAAAATTCGTTATTGCTTATGCCGACTCCTATACGCAGGGACTTTATTATCTTTCCAGCGCAGCCGATAAGGTGTTGCTCAATCCCAAAGGAATGATTGAATGGCGGGGTATCGCCTCTGCTCCCCTGTTCTACAAAGATCTGCTGCAAAAAATAGGAGTTGAGATGCAAGTGTTCAAGGTGGGAACTTACAAATCTGCCGTAGAGCCGTTTATTGCTACGGAAATGAGTCCTGCCAACCGCGAACAGGTTACCACATTTATCACTTCTATCTGGGGACAGGTTACGGAAGGGGTATCTACTTCACGTAATATTTCTGTAGACTCACTGAATGTTTATGCAGATCGCATGCTCATGTTCTATCCGGCAGAAGAGAGTGTAAAATGCGGATTGGCTGATACTCTGATTTATCGCAATGATGTGCGCAATTATCTTAAGAAATTGGTAGAGATCAATGAAGATGATAATCTTCCTATATTAGGATTGGGCGACATGATGAACGTAAGGAAAAATGTGCCGAAAGATAAAAGCGGTAATATCGTAGCTGTTTATTATGCATCCGGTGAGATTACAGACTATCCGAGCTCTGCAACTTCCGAAGATGGGATTGTCGGTTCGAAAGTCATTCGTGACTTGCGCAAATTGAAGGATAATGATGATGTGAAAGCTGTTGTACTCCGTGTCAATTCTCCAGGTGGAAGTGCTTTCGCCTCGGAACAAATCTGGCATGCTGTGAAAGAGCTGAAAACAAAGAAACCGGTCATTGTCTCTATGGGTGATTATGCTGCGTCAGGAGGTTACTATATCTCTTGCGTTGCCGATACGATTGTTGCAGAGCCTACTACCCTGACCGGTTCTATCGGAATCTTCGGTATGATTCCTAATGTGAAAGGATTGACTGATAAAATCGGTTTAAGTTATGATGTCGTAAAAACGAATAAATACGCTGATTTCGGAAATATCATGCGTCCGTTTAACGAGGATGAGAAATCATTGCTTCAAATGATGATAACTGAAGGATATGATACCTTTGTAACTCGTTGTGCCGAAGGACGTCACATGACGAAGGAAGCTATCGAGAAGATTGCTGAAGGTCGCGTATGGACTGGAGAAACTGCTAAAGAACTGGGATTAGTAGACGAGTTAGGTGGTATTGACAAGGCACTGGATATTGCTGTTGCAAAAGCTGGTATCGAAGGTTATACCGTTGTGTCTTATCCGGAGAAACAAGATTTCCTGTCTTCCCTGCTTGATACGAAACCGACGAATTATGTAGAATCACAATTACTGAAAAGTAAATTAGGAGAGTACTATCAGCAATTCGGTTTACTGAAAAATCTGCAAGAACAATCCATGATTCAGGCACGTATTCCGTTCGAACTGAATATTAAATAAACCGTAATACATGGACGAACACTTTATCAAGATACATAAGTGGCTCTACCCTGCCTCCTGGCTCTACGGAGCAGTGGTAATGATGAGAAATAAACTCTTTGACTGGGAAGTTCTCCAATCAAAGAGCTTTGATATACCTATCATCAGCGTAGGTAATCTCGCTGTAGGAGGGACAGGAAAAACTCCGCACACTGAATATCTGATAAAGTTTCTTTGTAACCAATATAAGGTAGCTGTATTAAGCCGGGGATACAAACGGCACACGAAAGGCTATGTACTGGCAACTCCGGAAAGTACGGCAAGAAGCATTGGCGACGAACCTTACCAGATGCATCAAAAATTCCCGTCTGTCACAGTAGCTGTCGACGAAAAGCGTTGTCATGGCATAGAGAAGTTGCTTGCACTGCAAAAGCCTTCAGTAGATGTTATCCTATTGGACGATGCTTTTCAGCACCGATACGTCAAACCGGGATTGAGTATTCTGTTAACGGATTATCACCGGTTATTCTGTGATGACACTTTGCTCCCCGCAGGACGGCTTCGTGAACCAATTAGCGGCAAGAACCGGGCGCAAATCGTTATTGTCACCAAATGCCCGCAAGACATCAAGCCTATTGATTACAACATTATCACGAAACGACTGAATCTTTATCCATATCAACAGTTATTCTTCTCATCGTTCCGGTATGGTAACCTGCAACCTGTGTTCCCTACCATGTCTCCGGACACAAATGCCATTCCGGCAAACCATGAGATTACTTTGTCCTCACTGGCAAACACTGATATATTATTGATGACGGGAATTGCCTCACCTGCTCCCATTCTCGAAAGACTGGAAGGTTGTAGCAAACAGATAGATTTACTATCGTTTGACGATCACCACAATTTCACTCATCGGGATATACAGCTTATCAAAGAACGGTTTCATAAACTGAAAGGAGAACACCGGTTGATTATTACCACCGAGAAAGATGCAACACGCCTGATTAACCATCCGGCTTTGGACAAGGAGTTGAAACCATTTATCTACGCCTTGCCTATTGAAATTGAAATATTACAAAATCAACAAGATAAATTTAACCAACATATTATTGACTATGTTAGAGAAAATACAAGAAACCGCAGCTTATCTGAAAGGTAAGATGCATACCAGTCCGGAAACTGCCATTATACTAGGCACCGGGCTTGGCAGTTTGGCAAACGAAATCACCGAGAAGTATGAAATAAAGTATTCGGATATCCCCAACTTCCCGGTATCTACCGTCGAAGGTCATAGCGGTAAGCTGATTTTCGGCAAACTAGGCAATAAGGATATCATGGCTATGCAGGGACGCTTCCACTATTACGAAGGTTATTCCATGAAAGAAGTAACTTTCCCTGTACGTGTCATGCGAGAGTTAGGTATCAAAACCTTGTTTGTATCCAATGCCAGTGGCGGTACAAATGCAGATTTCGAAATCGGTGACCTGATGATCATCACTGACCATATCAACTATTTCCCCGAACACCCGCTTCGCGGAAAAAATATCCCTTACGGACCTCGCTTCCCGGACATGAGCGAAGCATACAGCAAGGAATTGATTAGTAAGGCTGACGAGATTGC
Source organism: Bacteroides sp. L008 (assembly GCF_040812255.1). Classification (NCBI taxonomy): domain Bacteria; kingdom Pseudomonadati; phylum Bacteroidota; class Bacteroidia; order Bacteroidales; family Bacteroidaceae; genus Bacteroides; species Bacteroides sp. L008. Next base: position 3,351,183 of record NZ_JBFNXO010000001.1, read on the forward strand.
CAAAGAAAAAGGAATTAAAGTACAACACGGAGTGTATATTGGTACGCAAGGTCCTACTTTCGAAACTCCTGCTGAATATAAGCTATTCCATATCCTTGGTGCTGATGCGGTTGGTATGTCTACCGTTCCGGAAGTTATCGTAGCCAACCATTGTGGTATCAAAGTATTTGGTATTTCCGTCATCACCGACTTGGGAGTAGAAGGAAAAATCGTAGAAGTAACACACGAAGAAGTTCAGAAAGCCGCTGACGCTGCTCAACCGAAAATGACCACGATCATGCGCGAACTTATCAACCGTGCCTAAACAACCATCCCGATTTATGAGAACTGAAATAGCATCTCTCGGTGAGTTTGGTCTGATTGACCGCCTCACCGAGGGAATCAAACTGGAAAACGAATCCAGCAAATATGGAGTGGGCGACGATGCCGCCGTTCTCTCCTACCCTTCAGAAAAGCAAGTATTGGTAACAACCGACCTGCTTATGGAAGGTGTGCATTTTGACCTGACTTATGTTCCCTTGAAACATTTGGGATATAAATCAGCAGTAGTTAATTTCTCCGATATTTATGCCATGAACGGTACTCCCCGGCAGATTACGGTATCTCTTGGTCTTTCCAAGCGTTTCAGCGTGGAAGATATGGATGAACTTTATTCCGGTATCCGTCTGGCTTGCCAGCAATACAATGTCGACATTGTGGGAGGTGATACAACTTCTTCCCTGACAGGTCTTGCTATCAGCATCACCTGTATCGGCGATGCCGACAAGGATAAAGTAGTTTACCGTAATGGAGCTAAAGACACTGACCTGATCTGTGTCAGCGGTGACTTGGGAGCAGCCTATATGGGGTTACAACTCTTGGAACGTGAAAAAGTGGTATTAAAAGGCGATAAAGACATTCAACCGGATTTCACCGGCAAAGAATATCTATTGGAACGCCAGTTAAAACCGGAAGCCCGCAAGGATATCATCGAGCAATTGACAACCGCCAATATTGTCCCAACTTCTATGATGGACATTTCTGACGGCCTATCATCAGAACTAATGCATATCTGCAAACAAAGCAATGCTGGTTGCCGCGTTTACGAGGAGCATATTCCAATCGATTATCAGACGGCTGTTATGGCTGAAGAGTTTAATATGAATCTTACAACCTGTGCCTTAAACGGCGGAGAAGATTATGAACTACTCTTTACTGTTTCCATCGCCGATCATGAGAAAGTATCACAAATGGAAGGAGTCCGTCTCATTGGACATATTACCAAGCCCGAACTTGGCTGTGCATTGATTACTCGTGATGGACAAGAATTCGAATTAAAAGCGCAGGGATGGAATCCATTAAAGGAGGATAAGCAATAGATTTCATCACATACTTGAAATATTTTCATCTTATACAACACTGATAATTAGCTGACTAACTTTTTATCAGTGTTTTTTATTTCCAGAAGACTTGCAGAATCCAAAAGTTTCACTACCTTTGCAACCGCAAAAGAGATTTAACTGAATCAGGTTAATATTATGGTGCCATAGCTCAGTTGGTAGAGCAAAGGACTGAAAATCCTTGTGTCCCCGGTTCGATTCCTGGTGGCACCACAAACGAAAGCCAAAAAGCCTTGTAAGACAACGACTTACAAGGCTTTTTCTTTTCGGGAGTCCAAATGAGTGCCCAGTCTTACATTTTGCATTACCACCATTTGTACATAAAATAATAGTCCAATATAATCATAAAATCAACATATTTTTGTAATTTTGCAACGCAATTCACAAAAAGTTGCACTTGTATGATTATAAAGAATAAATGTATCACAACTATTGATATCCCTGTAAGAAACTGGGGATATTTGGAAAACTGGAAAAGCACAGCTTCAGTTTATGGCTCGTAAATCTGCGAGTTAGGTTCGGTCATACACCATGACTGACAAAATAATCAATTTATATCATAAAAAACAAATTCTTCATGAACAATCTTCGATTGCTCACAGGGTTGCTTTCCGTGACCTTGTTGAGCGGTGGGGTGTGCTCTTATGCCCAGTCGGTAATAACTTTGGAAAAAATTTTCGAGACCGCTGAAGCCAACAGTGCACAACTCCGCCCTTCATTTTCTGCACAGACCGAAGCCGGGCATGCAATAAGCGTTGCGCGTGCAGGTCGCCTACCAGATGTCAAAGCATCGCTTTCGATCAGTTATATAGGCGATGGTTTTACAACCAAACGCAATTTCAGCGACTATCAGAAAGCTCCCATACCACATCTGGGAAATGGACTGTCATTGAATGTCACCCAGCCGGTTTATACAGGCGGAGCCGTGGCAAATGCCATAGAACTTGCCGGGCTGAAATCAACAGCCACACGGTATGCTACCGACTTTCAGCGAGACAATATCCGCTTCCAACTTACAGGATTCTATCTTGACATCTATAAATATACTAATCTGCGCCGGGTTATGGAAAGCAATATATCCGCAGCCGAAAAGGTATTGAAAGAAATGCAGGCACGCTATGAGCAGGGGACAGCTCTTCAAAATGACATCACACGCTATGAACTCTTGGTATCGAATCTTGAGTTACAGCTTGTCAAGATAAACAATACTCTCGACATCCTTAATGTCAATCTTGTAACAACGGCAGGATTGCCCGAGGGAACTGTCGTTGTACCGGATTCCACCATTCTGACTCGTTCTTTACCGATGAATGGAGAACAATGGTGGCAGCAGGAGGCTATGTTGAACTCTCCGTCATTAAGCCTCGCACGTTCCGGTGTTGACATAAGTCGCAAAGCGGAAAATATCATCCGTTCCGAGCGTCTGCCCAAGATAGGGCTTCAGGCAGGTTGGAGCATTGACGGTCCCATTCTTGTAGAAGTACCGCCAATCAATCGCAACTTAAGCTATTGGTATATCGGGGTCGGGGTCAGCTACAACATTTCCTCACTATATAAAAGCAACAAGTCTTTGGCAAAGAGCCGTGCTGCCACACAAAGGACAATAGAAGAACTTGCCGCCACACGTGAAAGTGTCTCGCTTGCTGTAAGAGCCGACCATATACACTATTTAGAGGCCTATGAAGAGCTACAGAACCAACGGAAAAGCGCAGAGCTTGCCGAACGAAATTACCGCACGATTTCTACGCGATACTCGGCAGATATGGCATTGATTACCGATATGCTCGACGCGGCCAATGCAAAACTCGATGCGGAGAAGCAGCTGGTTAACGCTCGTATAAACATCATCTACTATTATTATAAACTTTTATTCACCACCGGAAAAATATGAAACACCGTAGCAAAAAGATACTTTCTTATATCATCACCATCGCAGTAATCGCTGTCGCAGCATTGTGGGTCGGCAGCAAGTTCATTCACCTTGGCAATGTAGAATTTACCGACAATGCGCAGGTGCGTCGGCAGATAGTGCCCCTCAATAGCCGCGTACAAGGTTACATCAAAGAAATCCGTTTCAAAGAATACGAGAAGGTTAAGAAAGGGGACACACTTGTGATAATTGACGATGCCGATATGCGCCTTAATGTAGCCCGTGCAAACGCAGATTACCAGAATGCCCTCGCCGGACGCGGTGTCGCTGACCGGACAGTTGTATCAGCTTCGGCAAATGTAGCCGTCAATGAGGCATCTATCACTGAAGCCAAAGTGCTGATGGATAATGCAGCTACAGATTTGGCCCGATACGAAAAACTATTGGCACAGGATGCCGTCACCCGCCAGCAGTATGATGGTGCCAAGACGGACTATGGGGTAAAAAAAGCCCGATACGAAATGCTTGTGAGGCAACGTTCGGCAACCTCATCGGTCGTCGATGTCAACCGTCAACGCATATCGCAGTCAGAAGCAGGAATTGAACTTGCCAAAGCTCTCCTTGAAACTGCAGAACTTAATCTCAGCTACACTATAATTACCGCCCCGTGCAACGGCTACACTTCACGTAAGGAGATACAGGTCGGTCAACTCGTACAACCGGGCCAAACACTGCTTGATATTATTGAATCAGGCGACGTGTGGGTTGCCGCCAACTATAAGGAAACTCAACTCCACCACATAGTTCCCGGAAGTAAGGTGGAAATAAGGGTGGATGCTATCCCGGGAGTTCTTTTCAACGGAAATATCCGGTCAATCTCCACAGCTACCGGTGCTTCACTTTCACTGATCCCGCAGGACAATTCAGCCGGAAATTTCGTAAAGGTGCGTCAGCGAATACCCGTAAGGATTGAATTTACGGAAGACAACAAGCCGGAAGATATGGAACGGCTCCGTACTGGTATGAATGTGGAATGTTACGTAAAGTATTGATATGGCAGACTGGCACGTTCCACAGGGACCATTCGACATTCCGGATGTTCCCAATTTCATTCCACGACAGCTAAAGCCGTATCTGTTTATTCTTTTTGTACTGATAATCCAGTTCTCAAGCGGAGTTTATCTTGCCGCCGCATCTGACATGGTAGGTAGTACGGCACTTATGCAAGAGGATATTCTCATGGCAGGCTATGCCTCACTGATAGGGTTGGCCATCAATTTTGCCGTCATGTTCCGCATCAAGTTCCGTTTCTCTACCCGAACCCAGTTGGTTACTTCAGGTATAGTCCTGATAGTTGCCAATATTATATGTGCCCACACAACAAGTGTACCGTTGCTTGTCGGCACTTGTTTCGTGGCGGGATGGTTCAGGATGCAGGCCACACTTGCCTGTAACTCCACAATACAGTTATGGCTGACTCCTGTACGTGACATGGCGATATTCTTTTGCTACGTCTATATAATAGTTGACAGCGTAATACAATTGAACGGTATCACCACCGTCTATATTATATTCTTCTCGCAATGGGAATATATGCACTGGATTATGACCGGACTGCTCGCCCTAATGGTACTGCTGGTTATGATATTAGTGAAGCCTGTACGCGGGCCAATGTTCATTCCTTTGCTCGGTATCGACTGGATAGGCGCAATCTTATGGGCGGGATTCATGCTTTGTTTTACTTTCATCTGCGTCTATGGCAATTTCTATGACTGGTGGGATGCCACGGAGATAAGAGGTGCAACAGTTATCGGGCTTGCCTGTCTCGGCATAAACCTGTGGAGAGCCACATTCCTTCACCATCCCTACATATCATTCAGGGCGATGAGAAACCACAACGTGATACGAGCAACGGGCATCTACCTCGTTTTCTTCACCCTGATTGCCACTGAACATGTGTTTGAACACAGTTATGCAGCAAATATACTCGGATTTGATGAAACCAATCTGATCGACTTGAACTGGTATGTTTTCGCTGGAATCATCGCCGGGTGTGCGTTCACATATTTCACCTTCGCACTACGTAAATGGAGGTACAAGACCATGGCGGCAATAGCATTTGTCCTTGCTGCCTGTTACCTTGCCTGTTTCTATTTCTTCATAGATTATGGCATTGAGAAAGAGATGCTTTTCATTCCGCTGTTTTTTCGTGGTGCCGCATCCGTGATAATCTCCATTGTTTTCCTTACCTCAATTGTACAGAGCGGACTTCCATTTCAGGTATTTCCACAGGCCCTTACCATCAACGGATTCACAGGAGCGGTTATGGGAGCGACACTCGGGCCGGCACTCATTGGGGAATTCCTAAGACATACAATGGCTAAAAACGCTTCACTACTCAGTTCAAATATCGTAGATTTCAATCCTGCCATAGACCATGTGCCTATCGGTCAACTTTATGGAATGGTGCAGACGCAGGCTCTCGTTGTCTCTATGAAAGAAATCTACGGTTGGCTGCTTATCACGGCATTAGTATCGCTCTTGATTATACTCGCCAGCTATGGACCTGTACGACCATTTGCGATATTCCCGAAGTGGAGTACTGTTCGGAGGAGTATCAAACATATAGTCCGAACTAAGGGTAATACAGGAATCCAGTCAGTGTAGTCGTTCTTATATAATATAAGCATTGACCATTATAATCTGTCAGAATATGAGACAAGACACTAGTGTCCCATTAAAATTGGGACACTAGTGAAATCATTTCAATTATGATAATTGCTTATTTGCAGGTAAGTACAGGTCGTCAGCACTTCGAAAATCAAGAAGAAGAAATCTTTCGATAAACTTCATCAAACGGCACTCTGCACCGTTCACCCCAAATACCTTTATTCCCATCCCGTATTCCGCAGGGGATAACCATATTTATTTCGGCACCATGCGGTAGCTTCAGCACTCTTTTTAGCCGACGGCTGTCCAGCCCCTCCAATGGACAAGTATCATACCCTTCGTTCGCCATCGCAATCATAAATGTCTGGGCAGCAAGCGCACAGGACTTATGGGCAACCACACGCATATCATTCTCGGACACTTCGAGCATCATCGGACGGAAAATGCTGATAATATTAGCCAACAGCTTCCTGAACAGCCCCAGAAGCCCCAAGAAGCGGGCATACACAAATGGCATTAATATTCCGTAATACAATTCACGGTCTTTGATTCGTTTTGCCTGACGTTCTTTCGGGCTGTTGCGATGAATGTTATCCCGTTCAAAGTCAAGTACAAACCGCGCACGCTTCCTGTAGACATCCCGGCGGACCACGAAAACCACCACTTCCGGTGCAGTGGCTGTCGATTTCTGGTCGAGGCAGGCTCTCGAAACTTTCGCCAACAGTTCAGGCTGTGTGATGTGATAGAATTCCCACAACTGCATATTCGAACTGTTGGGAGCCAGTGTTGCCAGTTCCAGACAATGTTTCACCTTCTCCGTATCTATCGGTTTCATTTTATCATACACACGCACAGAGCGGCGATACTGGAGTACTTCATCTAAATTCATAGGCTTAATCATTAGTTTATATTTTATAGATATCTCATTCTTTCACAGGTCTGTCATCTCCCTCTCATGCAACTGTTGCAGCACAACCTCCGCCATTTCTTTAGAGCTAAACGGATTTTGTCCCGTCACCAGATTATTGTCAACAATTACTTTTGAGGTCATAGGTATCAATGCCTTTTGATAGTTGGCCCCTCTCGCTTTGAGTGATGCTTCAAGATTGAAAGGAACTTCTTTCTTCCGATTGGCAAGGCTTTCTTCCAGCCAACTGAACCCTGTTATTTCTTTGCCTTTAATCAGATATTCACCATTGGATGATTTGACATTCAACAGTCCGCTTACTCCATGACAGATTGCAGCCACTATCTTGTTGTTTTCATCATGTTCCGTAATGATTGCCTGCAAAACGGCATTATCCGGAAAGTCGTACATGGTTCCGTGTCCGCCAGCCAAATAAATACAATCGAATAGCTGCTCCCGAACATCATCCAGTTTTTTGGCATGACGCAGCATTTCTCTGAACTCAGGATTCTCCCAATACTCCCTGGATATCTTATCCAGAACGACTGTTTTTAAACTCTCAGGATCAACAGGCGTATTTCCTCCTTCGGGACTGGCTATCGTCATTTCATATCCTCTTTCTCCGGCACAATGATAGATGTGAGTAAACTCACTAAGCCATAATCCGGTTGCCAGGCCACTATTCGCATAAGTCCCGGTTCCCGTCACTACTAATAGAATCTTCTGAATATACATACAACTGTCTTTTGATGAATACGGGGTTAAAACACTTCTGCAAGCAAATGTATCTCAAATTGCAGAAGTTTTAACATATTCAATCCATAAGAAAAGGAAGAAAACAAGTAAGTTATAGAAATGGAATATCTAAGTCAATACCAATGGAACAATATTGTGAGAATCATTGAACAGCATAGGGGACATGGCTCCCCGTCAATTCAAGACACGCCAATAGACCAATAACAAAAATCCCTTGAACTTTAAAAATTCAAGGGATTTTTGTCTTGTCCATTTTGCACCTACTTCCGTAGTACAAGCAGCTACACTTTTGAACTATGTAGTTTTTTATAAACCTCTACTCGAGCGTCTATTTCTGCCTGGGTTAAATGCGCAGGAAGTTCAATGGTAGTTCGTGGAGTAATGGCAACCAATACTACCTTACCTACACTTTTTTTATACTCTTTGATTGCATTCTCCATCACTTGGCTGGAAGAAACAAACTCACGCATTACATTACCTTTTTTCATATATCAATTAAATATCTTTGTTTATACACGATTACACAAGCAGAATATAAATCCATGTTTTTATACAGGATCGGCTTTAACCGTATCTTCCGGTTTCAGTTTATTTTCCAGACAAATATTAATTGCATTCATCCCTTTTTGTCCACGTTCCAGATCAAACGTCACAATGTCATTCTCCGAAATTGCGGTAACCACATTGTTCACATGAAAAAAATACTTCTCAACACCAGAAAGATCTTTAATAAAGCCATATCCTTTTGATGTATTAAAGAATTCGACTCTTCCTCTTAAAATAACCGGTTCCTCTTTTCCCTTTTTAGGAGTGGCAATAATGATTTCCTCGGCATTAATTTCTTCTCTCTTTGTATTATTTGCCGGGGGAGTTGAAGTAATCATCCCGTTCTCGTCTACATAAGCAATCATATCATCAAGGCTACTGCCCCTGTTAGATGACTTCCTGTCTTCTTTTCTTTTTTGTTTCTCTTCCCGCTTAGCGAGTCTCTTCTTTTCATTTTCACGTTTACCAACTGTCATGGATTTTGCCATAGAACTTATTTTTTATTTATACTAGATATGAATGAATAATGCAATAAAACCGATCTCTAGATTACATAATCAGCTTTATTCAGTTTTTTTCCTGTCAATTTCTGAATATCATTAATCAGCTTACGCTCTTCCTGCGAACAGAATGTAAGTGCCGTCCCAGTGTTTCCAGCTCTTCCGGTACGTCCGATACGATGGACATACGTTTCCGGTACATCGGGAAGATCATAGTTAATCACCAAAGGTAGCTCATTGATATCAATACCTCTGGCAGCAATATCAGTAGCGATCATCACACGTGTTTTCCCGGACTTAAAATTGCCCAATGCCGACTGTCGTGCCGCCTGACTTTTATTTCCATGAATAGCCTGACTGCCAATCCCTGCCTTGCCCAATATTTTGACGATCTTATCCGCATTATGCTTCGTACGTGAGAATACCAGTACCGATTGATCTTCCGACTTCTGTAAAATCGAAATCAACAACTGGCTCTTCTCCTTTTTCTCTACAAAATAGACCATCTGCTCAATAGAATCCACAGTCGATGATTTCGGAGTTATACTGATTCGCACAGGATTCTTCAACAGAGAGTTAGTTAGAGAAATAATCGTATCAGGCATTGTAGCCGAGAAAAACAAAGTCTGCTTTTCTTTCGGAAGTTTTGGTAATATCCGTTTGATATCGTGAATAAATCCCATATCAAGCATACGGTCTGCTTCATCAAGAACGAAATGCCGGATACTATCTAAATGTACATGCCCCTGATTCATCAAGTCGAGTAAACGTCCGGGGGTAGCAACGAGAATATCAATTCCTTTGTGTAACATATCCACTTGCGGGCGCTGATTCACTCCTCCGAAGATAACTCCGTGACGTACCCGGGTATATTTGGCATAGTCGTTAATACATTCACTGATCTGCAATGCAAGTTCACGGGTAGGTGTCAAGATCAAAGCTTTAATTCCCTGACGTTTCGTCAGCTCTTTATTCATCTGCAAATGCTGGATAATAGGGATTGCAAATGAAGCAGTCTTCCCGGTTCCCGTCTGCGCACAGCCCAGTATATCCCTTTTTGCTAATGCAGGCGGAATTGCTTTCTCTTGTATAGGAGTGGGTACGGCATATCCTTTTTCTTCAATAGCTTTTAAAATCGGTTCGGTTATATTTAATTCTTTAAATGTCATAATTGTTATTTATACTGTATTGAAACAGCGATTTTGTTTTTATAGATTGAAAGACGCAAACAAATCCGGAATGGAAATGCAAAGTCCTCCTAATTAAGCCAGTTTATGGGTTGCCAAGAAAAACTCGCGTTCCAATGTAGCCATTACTTCTTTTACGCTACTAATCTTTTCTGCGAGAAAGGCATTGCTACCGGCAAATGCATATCCTTTTTTCATATTTCCTCTAGCTGCATTATATAAAGCCTTGATAATGCAGTAGGGACTTTTTGTGTAGTCACAGGTCTTGATACAATGGAACGAACAGTTCTTAGGTCTCTCCAAACCATTATTCACATTGTGAATAAATTCTCCATCAATAGCCCGTCCCGGCATCCCGACAGGACTTTCAATAATAAGAACATCTTCAGATTTGGAATGAATATATACTTCTTTAAATGTCTCTGAAGCATCACATTCAAGAGTAGTTACAAAAATGCTTCCCATCTGCACACCTGAAGCTCCCAGTTCCATAAAATGCGCTATATCCTCACCTGTTGAAATCCCTCCGGCTGCAATCACCGGAATTTGTTTCTGTTCTTTATAGCTGGATGCAATCATTACCACTTCCGGAATCAATGCTTCCAAAGCATAATGCTGATCCTGTATTTGTTCCTTTTTAAATCCTAAATGCCCACCGGCTTTAGGTCCTTCTACCACGATTGCATCGGGCAGATAGTTATAGTTCTTTTGCCACTTGTCACAAATAATTTTCGCTGCTCTTGAAGAAGATACGATAGGAACTAACTTTGTAACACTTCCCGAGGGCAGGTATGATGGCAAATCGAGCGGAAGTCCCGCACCTGAAAATACCACGTCAATCTCTTCCTCAATCGCAGTACGCACCATATCGGCATAATTAGATAAGGCAACCATGACGTTTACTCCGATTATACCTTTTGTCTTTGTACGTGCCTTGCGAATTTCCTCTCTCAGTCCGCTTATACATTTCTCCGGATAGGTGCCCTTTCCTTTGGGGTATAACAATCCTAAACCCGCACATGATATAACCCCTACTCCGCCTTCATTTGCTACTGCAGATGCCAAACCGGACAGTGAGATTCCTACTCCCATTCCACCTTGTATAACAGGTGTTTTAATTTCAATATTTCCTATAAAGAACGATTTCATATGTTTTATTTTGTATGGGCAAAACAGATAGACAGAAGTGAGTATACTTTATCCAAGTACTCAATACTAGCCTGCCACTAACGATTTACCTTATTGGATAATTTATTAAACTATTTGCTCCTGACTATTTCAGGAGTATTGTATTACAAAAAAGCCTAATAAATCTATTTTCAGAATGGAAAGTACAGGATTAGAAATTCCTAATTTTGCATAGAAGAGCCAGAATTAGCAGAACTTAAATGTAAAATGATTTTTCGTCCTCCCTATTCAGTAGAGATTCCTCCGTTAAATCATGAAACGGAAACAGCTTTTAAATAAAAGCAGAAGACAGAATCTTCTGCTTTTATCTGGATATTAATATCTTCTAGAGTTATTATAACCACCACGGCCTCCACCGTTTGACGGTCTTTCAGTACGAGGGCGTGCAACGCTTACTGAAATAACCTTCTGGTCGTATTCAACTCCATTCAGTTCATCAATTGCCTTTTGTCCTTCTCCATCGTTCGTCATTTCTACGAAAGCGAATCCTCTGGATCTGCCAGTCTCTCTATCAAAAATAACTTTGGCTGAAGAAACTTCTCCAAACTCTGCAAATAAATTTGTTAAGTCGGCATCAGTTGTGCCATAGCTTAAACCTGAAATGTAAATGTTCATCTAAAAATTTTATTAAAATAAATACTAATTTGGAGTGAGGAGGATAATTACAGAAGAGGACTACTTACTAATAATATATTAAAAAGAAGAACTGCACAATAATGATTCGTAACTCAAACTCTGGGAACAAAGGTAACACAATAAATTAGATAACGATGTTTTTATTCTATATTTTTCAATAGAAGTTCAATTATTATCATTTGTTAGCACGCCTATCGCACCAAACAGAAAGAACTTGTTCAAAAGCTCCAGCCATATACAGATTGTATTTCACTGCTATCTGACCAAAGTTCAACCTATATAAAAGGTATCATCATCACTTCTGCCCACATGGCAAACAATGCACAAACTTACCTTAACCTATTCTGGTCCTTTGCGCATTTGTCGATTCCTGTGAACATACATTTAACAAAAAAAGTGCGCCTTTTCCCCACCGGGAAAGAGGCGCACCACACAAACAAAACAAACAATAGTCTACCTTCACAGGCAGTGAATCCATAAATCCATTCCTTTATATCAAAGAATGGCAAAGGATATGGATTCTGGGGCAATGAGTTGCTTCACAGCAACTAACATATAACAAGAGAATTATTTAGTCATCCCATTCGGAAGGCGGCAGCGTTTTTTTACCATACCACTTCATCCAGGCACAAAATTTCCGTTTCCTCAAATAAAGCGAATCGCCACAATGCTCCAACGCTTCCCAATCAAATGAAGAATGGTGCCCGAACCATCTCTCTATCCAATAAAGCAGATGATAATTAACAAATGCCAATAACATGAACCACCATGAAAGCCACAGGGAAAGAACCAACGCAGGCAACAACGCCAACAAAAAACATTCGAGATATTGCCTCTCATGAATACGAAGTTCCATATCCTCCCATGCTTCCAAATATTTGTAACGGGTAAAACAGCATCCGAAAAGCATGAAATAATACTTCTTCTTATTTAAAAAGGCCTTCGCCCATATACTATTATATAAAATCATGTTTAAATTTCCAGCGCCTTACCCGGTCTGAATTTAACAATCTTCTTTGCGGGAATCTGCATTTTCTGACCGGCTGACGGATTATACCCCGCGCGTGACGCACGTTCCTGTACCCGGAAACTTCCAAATCCCACAAGTGTTACGGACTCTTCATTATGCAAACTGTCTCTGACGGTGTCGGTGATATGGTTTAAGACCCTTTCCACATCTGCCTGTGACATGCCGCTACGAATAGCGACCTTTTGAATCAATTCTTTCTTATTCATCCTTTTAGTTTTTAATATTATCAATGACAAACCAGATTCATCTGTTTCACTCTTTCTAATTACCAATCATCCTCTTCCTTGAAGAGATCGTATTTCTTCACCAGTGCAGACAGTTCGGGGTCAAGGTTCGCGCGGAATTTCATTTTTTCGTCCATATCCACTGCACTGAGCAATAGCCGTACCGCCTGTTCTTCATTCCCCAAACGTGCCTGAAGAATGGCCTGCATGTACTTGACGTCGGCTGTCTGAGGCAAATTACCGAATATCCGCAAAGCGGCTTTGTCATACCCCTGTGACATATAGGCAATGGCCGTATTCACATCTTCGTACGGGCGCAGAATTTCCAGTGCCTGCGCATATTTGCGTTTCTCCAGACACTCCACTCCCCGTGCATACGCCGTATCCGGTTCGGTGGTATACACCGTATCCTGCTGCATACCCCGGCGGGAAAGGGTAAAGCGGAAGTCTACCGCACGTACGGACGGGTAGAGCTTGTCGAGCATGTAGGCATACTCTGCCTTATACTGGCTCTTAATCAGCCATTCACGCCGGTCGGGATCCGTCTCCTTATCTATTATCCGCAAGACGGCACCCCTGTTACCGACAAAATGCTCATCTTCCATGATCAGGCGTCGCAATTTGTCCCATCCTTCAGGAATGGTACGCACTTTTATCAGTTGCGGCAGGTTCGGGATCTCGTCTTTCACCTCCCGTTTCCGGATATTTCCCGCATCGTCTATCTCCATGGCGGCACCGACAGACAGGGAATCATACAGTTGCGTGAAGTCACGCACCAGAATGTTACGGATAGATTCAGCACGTTTCCGGGCTATCTCTCCGTTGATGCGCCAGTTACCTTCCGGAGAAGAGGTGGCAAAGAGTGTCAGGCTGTCTATGATGTACACCGGATCGGTCATCAGCGCCAGGGTAAGATCGCGCACCTGTTTCACTCCCTTCCGGTTCACATCGATGGATTCATCCAGACTAAAACGGTTTTTGGGAAAATAAAAATTCACACTGGTATTCGCTTCCGCGTCGCGAGTGACGATTTTACGCACAAAGCGGGGAGTCTTGTCAACGAACTTCGTCATCGAACTCACCAGAAAAGTCAGCGTATCCGATTTGGGAAGCGGGTATTCGCTACCGTTGCTGTTCAGCACATTGCCCACCACATAAACCTTCATGCGCGCCGAGTTTTCATCCGCGGGCACTTTCTGCGAATAGAGAAAGCGTACCTGGTCGGCAGCATAAATCACAGTGTCGAGTTTAGCTTCCGGGTTGAACGGGAAACGGACAATATCACGGTATTTCTCGTCTTTCATCGCTTTGCGAGCCTCATTGCGGGCAATCTTCTGCGTTTTATAGAACATTTTTACCAGAGCGGTAGAATCGAGCGAATTGATGCGCGCTATCCGTTCTCCATAGCCTGCCTGCTTGGCGGCATGACGAAGGGCGGGCGGATTGATATTATACAATTCACGTTTCAGACGGTACTGCGGATAAGCTGACCGCAGGGTTTCGTAACGACGCATGTAGCGGTCAACCGTAGCTGCCGAGTCCACCCGGCTGCGCTCTAAATTCCTGAATGCCTTAGGTCCGGGAGTACGTCGCTGCATCGAGTCGGGCAGAATGCGGTGATAAGTCAATAAAGGCGACAATCCACGGAAAAATCCGGCGGGTCCCCTGTCGGGCATTCCCTGTCCGTGCGATTCATAATATGCGTATATTTCTTCTTTCGAGAACTGCGACAGCAGGACCTTACGTGTCCGTACCGTATCCGGCCGGACCGGCCTCTCCTGATATTGCGTTTCCGTTACCCACGAAGGAGGCAGGGTGTCCAAGTCCGGACGGCGAAAATGGAACATCGGGAGGAAATTCCTTACTTTCTCATAACGACGGATATATTTTTCCGTGAGTTGCTCACGGTTCAGGTGTGTCGTGTCATTCCCTGCCAGAAAAGCGCGCAGGAATTTCAGGTTTTCCTTCTTTTCGGCACGCGCGCCCCTGATGCGGTAATACCGGTAAAGGCCGGCGTCCAGCCGTTCCATCTTTTCATTGAAATAATCAAAGCGGGGAGAGTAGATCCGCGCACCGGGTTCCGCTCCTATTTCATGTATCCGGTTGAATCTGCGTTCCGCCTGCCAGGCGGCGGCACTCAACGCCCGGTCATAGAAGTAGCTTTTACGGGCAATCAATGCTTCCGCACGCGCTTTGGCATTTTCCGCGCAGGTGAGGGAATCATCTTCCAGGCTTCGGGCATAATTCGCCCATTTGTCGTTGAAGAAGCGGAAGCGTTCCAGCAGGTATTTGTTTTGATATTGCAACGTGTCGTTCACCCGTGCCAAGGCACGGTCATACTGCCACCACTGGCGTGTGATCATCCGGTACGAGTTCTCCAGCAGACGGTCTTTCAACAGGCTGTCCCGTTCGGCAGACTGACGGTTGAACATCTCAAAGCGCAGCAGCAACGGGTCCGGGCGGCGTTTCCTGGCATCCTGTATCGCCCAGCGTTTCTCCAAGCCTCGTTTATACCATTTCAGGCGTTCCAGATAGCGCTCGAAAGAGCGATAGTCGACATAGGTCCGGTAAAAATTGACCGAATCCGGGATAATCTTTTCCAGAAAGCGGTCATAACGCCGGTAGTCACGCTCCTGCAACTCGCGAAACCGTTGTCCGGTGAAGCGCAGTTCTTTCAGGGAATCGGGCGTATCTCCCCGCATCAGAACCGGACGGACATTCACCATCCAGTTGTCCTGTTGCAAGGCGCGGGGCACCGTTACTACAAATTCAACGTCAATCAGCCCGTTGCGTTCCGCCGTGTTGCGGGTGGTACTGGCAGAGATCACAATTTCATCCAATGCCATGGTAGTCAGGTTCTCTTTATGGATACTGTCCCATTCCATGGACACACCCGGTCTGGAAGTGACAAAGACGAAGTTCGAAGACGGGGTGGAGATAACCGAGTCATGTTTTACCACCACCGGACGCTTCGGCGGACTCTTCCGCGCGGCGGGCAATGCAAGCGTCACCCTCGGTTGCTCTTTGTAGAGCCTGCCGAATGGAGAGCATGCGGTGACAAGCATGATCAGGAACAGAATATAGAAACTTTTAGTACTCTTCATACATCCATGGGTTGACGATAAGGATCAACCTCAGAATAAATAAACAAGATTAAATGCCAGCTTGGGTGTCGGAAGAAAATAAGTGCCCGACTTCACCTTGTCACCGCAGTGTTCGCAACGATATTTCGTGTAGGGGGTTACCAACAGTCCCAAACCTGCTTCCACTTCCATATTCCAGCGTTTCCCCAGCAACCACGAACGCCCGTAGGTCATTCCCGCACCATAGCCCCAGCCCTGATAACGATATTTACCATCCAGCAGTCCGTCCCACGCCACGTTGTAGCGCGCTCCCATGGCATACATGCTGATAAAGCTACCGGCATAAGTTTGCCAGAACCAATAGCGTGCGCCCGGTTCCAGCAGGAAGTGCCTGATCTTCCGCGTGTCGCTGAAATTCCACGGATTATAGGAAAAGCCCAGGTTCAGCGTCCAGTGGGTACTCAGCATCATGCTGCCCTCGGCGTTGAAGGTGGTAGTGGCCAATTTTAGCGTATTGGTCTGTACTGAATAGAACTGCGCCCGCAGATGGGTCGTCAGACTGCCTGCAAGCAGCAGGAAAAAGGACAATAAGCAATATCGTACAATTTGTCTCATTGATATTTCAATATAAGGAGTTTATATTAACAGACAGTTAGTTGTGTACACCAATTGTCATATTCTTTCCGGTAACTATAAACGGCAGGCGGAGGACTTACCTGCAGGCATGTGTCCGAAACCAGCGTGTCATAGCGGTCGGTAAGATTTACCAGGTAGCGCTCCGGTACATATACACAAGGTATGGATTCGGCAGGACCTTCACTCTTTGCATTGACAGCCTCCAGCTGCGGATAGATCATACTCAGGTAATGGGCGGAATAGCCGAAGCACCACCACTTATCTTCGATGAAAAACAGGTAGATATGATACAGGTTTTCACCTTCCTTGTCGAACACTAATTCCGGAATTCTCATGTTACATTTTGTCATTGGGTTAATAATCACTTACACATCTCACCATACCGGTCGCCGTACGTCTATCCTGGGTATCACAGTGAGGTTTCCCCGGAGTAAAGTCGAAAAACCAGGCATTGTCCGTCCCCTTTTCAGTGGAAGTCCAGTATCTTTTCGCCTTGCCGGCTTCTTCCATCGGTTTGTCCTTATATATCACCCCGATGGCTTCACGAAACATCCACATCAGTTGCAGCTCGCGTTGAGTGGGAACACGCCATGTGCGCCCTGCACCCGGTTGGCCGGACTTACCATACAAACGGCATCCTGTATCTGCAGTGGTGGTAAAATACGGATTATCATCCCGCCCGCCATCATTTACTCCTTGCGCTACCATCCAATTCTCATCATTGTTCCCCACATCCTCGGATGCCACAATAAAGCGAAACGGTATTCTGTCATTGACGCTCAAATTTGCTCCGTTTCCTTTGGAAACCTGATGCCGGATGGTAGTGCCGTCCCGCATCATCTTTACTCCGCTTCCCCATTGGGCGGCTCCAGCCAGGCTGTCCGCATAAATAACGGCATACGTTTTTCCGCCGACAGTCTCTTTCTGGATATGCTGCCCGAAAACTCCCGAAGGAAGGCCGAAGCAGAATAAAACGGTCCATAGAATGGAACAGGTATTGAAACTCATCATCTTCATTTCTTATTAGGTTGCATTTCGTTTACTTATCGCTAATTGCTCCATGTGGGGCTTTGTCCGAGTTCCGTATGCTGAGCTTTGCCCGGGTCCTGGAAACCTCTGACATAATGCGTATTGCCGACATCGTCGGAGTACACCTTCCCTTCATTCGTGATGACAAAGGCCTTATCGGTATCCGGACAGGCGGTAGACGACCAGTAACTGGGGCTCAGCTGGATTGCCGTACTTGAAGAGGAAATCCAGGTTCCTATCAACTCGCCGATAGAAGGAAGATACCACAGGATATCACCGGCCGGTTTTCCCTGGTCGTATCCATTCAGTCCGCGGTAGCAGGTATGGGCAGCCGCATAGTCTTCCCAAGGAACGCCGGCGGCTTGCAATCGTGCGGTATTCGCAGGTCCGTCCGTCAACGAAGTGGCTCCCTGTTTGTCGAGTGGCGCCGTTCCCGCATACCATTTCAGTTCCTTATCTCCCGGCGTTGCGGACGAACTTCCCGCCGGATAGTATCCGTCCGAAAAGTAAACCTCGATCTTGTTCGGGTATTTCCATTTAACGGCATTCGCGTCAGTGACCGACGACAAGCGATTACCATTCGCATCGTATGCCGTAAGTTCTCCCGAGAAATAGCCCGGTATCAACCGGACTACATTGGTGTCTTCCTCGCTATTTCCTTTCAGGACAATGTTGTAAGTCAGGTCGTAATTGGGGTACACGCTGAAATCAGTCGTGAAGTTCTTTCCCAAAAACAACTGGTAGATAGAGAAATCTTTTATAATATGCAAATCAACGGTACCCTCGACCTTCTTACTCTCCAGTCCTATAATCTGAAGGTAAGTGCCGCCCTTCGGTGAGTTATCGCGGCGGGTACTCTGCGTAGAGGTCGGTACGCTCTGCTGGAGATTGACCGGGATGTATACAGACGCCGTATTAATCACAGGATCTGCGACGGTTGTCTTCTCAGCGAGTTTTTCAGACCAAAAAAAGTCGGATCTGGTCAAATCCACTAAAGGGAAAACGGCTTTTCTTCCAATCACATTATAATAACTCTGCGTGGGAATGTTCATCAAGTCTACCTCCCACGTATGCGGAACTGTTTTAAAATGGTCATAAGTGGTTGTTATATTGAATTGCACTCTTGCCACGGTGCGCTTCAAAGAGACGTATAGCTGTTTGCCATCAGAGATTTCAGCGGCAACCTGGCCGCACATGACGATTCCTGTTCTTTCCATGTCCTTTCCGTTTTCCTGTAGCGGGGCGCCGTCCTTTGTCAGTGTCAGCTTTTTTCTGGGGAAAATAGCATCATTATCCGCCACCCGTGTCATACAGAGTTTCTGTAAATCCGCATAGGTGGAACTGCCTACTGTTATACTGCTAAAGTCACTCTCATTGACGTTGGCCAAAACCACAATCATGTTTTTCTTCCCTCCCGTAGATTTAATCTCCACCTCATCTGTCTTGATGGAGCCGTCCGGAGAAGTAAAATATTTCTTTTCCACCAGTGTTCCGCTCGATAGTGTTCCGTCAAACTGGAAGCCCATGTACGAATAAACGGCATAATCTTCAGCAATAGTCACGGCAGGAGACGAAGCTGCCCTTGTGACGGCAGGTGTCGCCACAAGTTCCACATCCATATCCGGCGAAGACATCCTAAGCACAGGAGGCATTTCTTCCGCACGTGTTTTCCCGTCGGACGAGGTATTATAACCGTCTATGCCCAGGGTGAGCTTCACGGTCACCGGTTCCGGGGATGAAGCTGTTCCCGGGCCGGGCAACAGGCTGTCCTCCGTGCATCCCCCTAAGATCAGGCAGGCGATACATACCGGAATTATTTTTTTGATCATGATAATATCGTTCATTTGCATATTGTTATAATATCATTACTTATGAAGCATCACGGACACAGCGCACAGAACCCGTCGTTTTCTTATCATACGGAGATATCACCAACTTAGTATCGGCAAGACCATTTCCATAATCAAAAGACATGCCCCATGCTTCGCCTGTAGCTACTTCCGTACCGGTCCAGTATGGTTTATTTCGATTCTCGTCCTTTCCAAAGTTCAATTCTTTATATATATTTCCATTAGACGCTACCAGTACCCATACCGCCCGCAACTCTGTGGCTCTCGGAAGTCTCCAGTCATGAAAACCACCCCCGTTATATTTTCTGCAAAGTTCTTTCGCAACCAACTCACCGTTTTCATTTTGCCATGGAACAGGCATGACGGAGACATCTTCTTTGGTTATCTGAATTACCGGATAAGCTTTTTCGTTTGTATAGACGTTTACATCATCCGTAATCTTTAGACCGTCGTCGCCCGTGGGCAGTTTTGAGGGATCTGGTGCTTTAGCACCCACATAAGATCCGTTACCGCCATAGGCCACAGTAGTAAAGTAGTTTTTGTACGTATGCGTACCGGTGGCTAAAAAGGTAGGTTTTGGAGGATATGTAGTTGCATATTGACTGCCCGGTAGAACGGCCGTCGGCCAATAATATCCGTTAAGAGCTGGAACGGCATTTATCTTTGAAAAATCTATCCGCATATAGCTTCCGGAGCCGGGAGGCGTTACATCATCTCCAAAATTACCACTAATTACCTCTGAATTCCAGCTCTGAATACTTAAACTCAGAGCGGAGTTATTATAGACCAGATTATACGTGTTTTTATATCCCTGTCTGAAACCGAACGACTTACCATCGTCACTTTTGTTAAGATAGAGCTTACTCAGCGTAAACAGCTCATTAATTCCATTGACATTCAATACGATGAGCAGGTCGCCGTCACCGACTTTGGAATCCATGAACGAGGGAACCAGAAACTCGTAGGTGAGAACCTTCGTAGTGGACAATACCGCAGCAGGGTCTACGGTTACTCCTATCGGACCGGCGGTGGCTCCATCCTTTGCCAACCCTGTTTCCGGGTCAATCGCTCCTTTGTTTTTAATCCAGCCGCCCCCCAGGTTATCCAGGGAGACACTGCTCAGCTTGAACTCCGGTCCTTTATCCACATATTTCGTGATGTTAAGAACAATCCACGTATAGGCATGCCGGAAGCGTAAAGGAATAGTTACCCTCGGGTCGTTGGATGGAGCGAACGGATAGATGGTGTCGGTATTGTAGAGCAGATCCGTCTGTTGGAGACCGGTCCTGGCGGAGAAATCAAACGGGATGCCATCCGTATAGACATCCTTGGTAGCGGATGAGACAGGCGGATAGTAAGCAACCACTTTTAACGCTTTACCTTCCGCCCCCACGGGAGTGACACTTGTATGAGTTGAATTATCAATAAAAGACCAATTCCACGGTGCGGAGACGTCGGAGCGTTCCATAGTCGCTTTCATGTCGGATGATCCCTTGAAAATCTCATTCCCGTTATCACGTTTAGTGACGGACATTCCAAAGGAATAGGAATTTCCGGTAAAACCATCTATCTGTGTAATATTTCTTGATTGAACGGTCTCCGTCTTTTCTATGGACGCGTTGAAGTCCAGAGAAACCTCCCTTGCCGAAGTATCCGGCTCCGGTCCGTCATAGATACGGTTGTCACAGGCTCCTGCCAGAAGTAAAGAGAAGGCTGTCAGGAGGATTGCCCGGGGCGAGGTATATTTCTTGTTTGTATCCATATTCATCTTTGTATATCGTTTCAATCACTTTTTTTTCAAACTCGGATTATCCTGTTGCTGACGTACGCAACGGATTTTCAATGTTTCCGCTTTCTTATGATGCGACGCGTATCCGGCGGTAGTACCAGTAAAATCGACAGCCCACGCTGATTCGGACTTTTTCCGTTGCTCGTCGCTTGTACCTTCCTGAAACTCGCTCCCGCACCAATAAGTCCCGGACAACGGTGTGAAGCCTCGCAATGCTTTCAAGCTTTCCTGATTCACATAGATAAACGCCAGTTCCGAGAGTCGCGGAAGTCTCCAGTCGTCATATCCGTTTTCTTCCAGATCCCGGCATAAGTCAAAGGCTGTCAGCGTAGTTCCGGTCTTCCACTGGACCTTATCATTACCCGATTCATCCACTATATCATCACCGGAAACCATCAGATTGGGAAAGGTACCTTCATAATTAAGGGTCTCCTCCACCGTAGTATACAATCTCCCGTTTTGTCCTCCCGGCATATCCGGAGCATAAATACTATTTCCTTCCTTATAAAAATTATTGTAGTTGAATGGAAGATATACATTGGTACCCCAATAGGGCTTCTTCTTGGGAATTTTCTGGGTTGATAGATTGCCGTAAGTCCATCTCACATTCTCTCCATTAAATCCCTCATAAGTCAGGTAGTATCCCTGGATGGAAGGTACGGAAGTCGGTTCGTTTGATACCCAGGGCTCGATTTCGGCGCTGAAATCCAAGTTTTTCGGCTTGCTGTTGTACGCAAGTTCGGCAGTGGCATAGCCCGCGGCTTCCACCCTCTTGATGGTAAACCGGTATACGTGGTTGCGCAGGATGTCCATCTTAGCCTTACTCCCCTCATCGTAGTTGAAGTCTACACGGTAGAACGTTTCCGCATCCGAGCCGTTATACTTTCCTCCTACGATAATCGCGAGGCGACTGGAGTGATTGTCGTCATATACATCTCCCCATAGCAAATCGGCTTCGGGTAGGTAAATCTTTTCCGAGCAGTAAGTGGTGCCGGTAATGTACGCGCTGCCGTAGATCTTTGTTTCCGTACCTCCGACAGGGGAAGGACTGTTGATAGCCAATGCCCCTGCCGAAGAAGAGAACTTGTTTTCTACAGGCATATACGCGTATTGTTTTCCATCTTTCCATATCTGGACCTGGGTCATGGCAAACGGCACGCCGCCTTTGTTCCAGGTATTGTTATCGGCGTTTTTTGTCCCGATGCCGATATCTACCCGCGCTACCGCACGTACCAATGACACCGTGCCGAGATTCATCATCTCAGTAATAATCTGGGGAGCTCCGTCTTTAGCTATCCCGAACATCGGAAACGGTTGAGCGGCAGTAAATTCAAGCACATTGCTTTCTCCACTAAGTTCCGCGCTCAGGCAGGCCTGCTGCACTTCCGCATAGCTCTTCCCCCCCATACGATAAAAGATTCCGTAATCGCCATCGGGAAAGTTGGCAAGGATGACTAGTTTGTATTTGTCATTGTTGTCTACACTTTGCAGCAGTGTAGCGCTGTATTTTCCACTGTTCGGAGCTGTCTCCGTACCCATACCCACATGGCGCAAGGTACCGAAGGCATTTCCATCCGCATTGAACTGAAGAATACAAAGGGACTTAATGGCCGAGGCGGTATCATCATTATCCATTGTCGTTCCGCTATTGGCAGCGGATACGGACAGGTTGATGATGGCAGAATCCGCAGCCGGGGAGAATGAATCGTCCTGCTGACATGATATTTGCAATATCATTGCAACGGCAATCATTGCCCACTTTCTTAAATTCGATATATGGTTATTCTTCATATTCTATGACATTATCTTCTGTATGTACAATCACCGTCCGGTGATTCAATTATATTCTTTCCAGACAGTCTCTACTCCCCATTCGGTGAGTTTGACCTCTACACTGACGCTCAATTTGAAATCCAACAGCACGTTCAGGGTTTGTCCCACGACCGGGATGATGGGTTGGTGGCTGCTGTCCGTGTTCAGACTTTTGATCCGCTCTGTGCCATGATAGATATCGATGGTCACTCCTTGGTTTTCTCCTTCCAGAGTAGGGAACAGGTTGAAAGGAGGAATCTTATAATCTTTTCCCGCTTCAAAAGGGGGCGAAAATCGATAGGAAGCGGGAGTACCGCCATAATGACCTTCAAAATCCAGACGACTGGCAGTTTCATGCACAACGAGCGAATAATCGCCTTCACTACTTCCACTAAGAAGTTCCAGACCGCGTACGGTTATATTCATTGACGCTACCATCCGTGAAACAGCCAAAGTCTGTTCCTCTACCCGGGCGGACGTCGAAGTGTTTTCTATTTTAAGCTCTCCGTAGAATAAATCGGCCGGAGGGGTGTAGGATATGCTCTGTGCATCCCTTGTGGGTGCGGAGGGTTTCATAGAGATGAAACCGTCGGAGCATGAATCGCCCTTTTTCAGGGGGCTGACGAGCATCGTACCGTCCTGCGTATTGCACAAGGCTACACAATGAAGGGTAGGAATACCCGGATAATCCAGATTAACAGGTTCCGTACTGTTCACAGGGAGTATGTCAAGCAACAAGTCTTTGTCATCAAATACATAGAGGCTCATATCCTTGATGGTTTCCTGTGAAATACCGGCAGGAAGTTTCACTTTCAGAGGGACACCCTTGAAACAATCGTCGTTATTTTCAGCTATGCATCCTGATAACAGCAATAGTGTGAACATAGAGTATAATATCCCCGGCATGAACCGGAATTTGTAGTCACCTGTCATAATGGATATTCTTTCTTGTTTTTTTATCTTTGCTAAGAACGGAGTGTGCCCGAATGCGGATTACAATCGGGCACATACCGATTTCTAAGAATTTTTCTTTTGTTTAATTATAAAGAATAGAGGGGGATGCGAGAATTATTGGAAATCTTTTGTGATTTCGGCAGTTGTCCATTTTGCAGCGTTTACAGTTACCTCAACTGAAGCGTCTACACTCGGCTTAGTCGGATCGTCACCACCGCCACCTGCGTTGCCGCCGGGTTTAAAACTACCTTTCAAAGACAGAGTCATGGCATAAGTCTTTCCGGCTTCAAGAAGCGGTTGGGCAGCACCACTAGTTCCAGATTCACCAAAATACATTGTAAAGTACTTGGTCAAAAGGTCTTCCGGTTTCTCTGACTGTTCTTTTGATCTCCATAAAACCTCAATAACAAGACCGGTCGGATGGGAAGAAGCAGATGAATTTTCAAACAGATACCAGGATTTACTTGCAAGGGCGTTATCTATTTGATTGGTATTAGAAGTGCTCTCCACAAGATCCGCAGCGAGTGCAAGATAATCATCTGTTTGCTTCGGCTCACCGATGTTGTTGTCTGTCCATGTCCACGGTGCAGCACCCCATGCCACACCACCTGCAAAAGCGTAATTCTGCGGAACAAATCCTTTCCACGTTCCAGTAGTGGCCGGAATAAGAGGTGAATTTGTCTGGGCCGTCATCATATAAACCTTTTTAATGGTAAACCATTTTGTTTTTTCAGAAGTCAATTCTGTTTCAGTAGCAGCATAATTCTGGTCAGCTGTCCATGCAATCTTTACCGTCTTGATCCTAGCTGCCACAAAATGCAACTGGACTTCAGCTGTACCCGCATTATCAGAAAATGTGATATCACCCATTCCACTTGAATACAAATTGTCCTTGCTCTGGTTTACAGTATAACTACCCGTACTGCCGGCAATAGAAGAGAAATCAAGCGCTTGGAGCTGGGAAAGACTGGCTATGCCATCAAATGTGGTATCCTGGGTCTTGTCACCGAGATTGGCTATTACAACTACTTCAGCGGCATCCGTAGTAGTAGAAATAGTTATCGGCTTAGAGGCATCAGAAACCGTCTTAAACTGTGGTTTGCCCACAATGAAGCCTGTCGGGTTAAAGAAAAACACAGTAACATTCTTAATAGCAGCACCGGGTTCGGTAGCAGCTTCCTCGGTACCCGCCGCCCTTGTTGCGTTTACTCCATCTCCTTCCAATTTAAGGATAACCTTTGCTTCCGGGGCATCACCCCCTGTAAGAGCCACATCGTCACTTTGTGAACAACTTGCCAATGCCGCTATCGCACACATCGACAAAAATAAACTTTTTACTTTCATTAGTAGTTTTTTTTAAAAAAAATTGATAACTATATCTTTTAAATTAAAATAGCTTACTCCACCTTTATCCATCTCTATTCCATAATAGAGAGTAGCACAAATAAACTGCATATACATCACCGTATATCACTATATATCAATACATTACAATTATTTACAAACGTAACAGCTGTTTCAGAATCAATAAATGAAGAATAAAACAAAACAATGTTCAAACAAAAAGCTGATATTTAATTTATTAAGAAAATAGATTCTGAAACAATTGTGAAACAAAGAAAATCGGACAGGTCAAACAATTTTGATAATATTCATAAAAACAAAACATATGGAAAGCGAGTTGCTATACATCGAAGAGCATTTGTCATGTCAAAACTATATGACTGCCATTGAAACCGGATTCAAATTTATTGAATTTACGGAAGATGCAGAATTTGGAGAAGACCACACAAATAAAAACTACCTTTTATTCTTTCTCAAAGGTGACATAACTATAAGCTACAACCAGTTTCGCGACAAGTCGTTTCAAACAGGCGACATGGTATTGATTCCACGTTCTTCATTATTTAAAGGAGTGGCCCCCAAGGATTCGAAGTTGCTTTTAATGTTTTTCGATATACCAGAAAACAACTGCGACAAACTACTATTGCAATCATTATCAAATATTTGCGAAAATATGGAATACCTGTTCGAACCGATTAGAATACGTTATCCGCTGACTCCCTTTTTAGAGGTGCTGATCCACTGCATCAGAAATGGCATGAACTGTTTACACCTGCACACACTGATGCAACAGGAATTATTCTTCCTACTTCGCGGGTTTTATGAGAAAAAAGATATTGCAACATTGTTTTATCCTATTATTGGAAAAAGCATTGACTTTAAAGATTTTATCATGAACAACTATACCAAAGTGAATAATATCGAGAAACTTATTTCTCTGTCCAATCTGGGGAGAAGTTATTTTTTTGCAAGATTCAACGAAGTATTCGGAATGACAGCCAAACAATGGATGCTGAAACAAAGAAACCAACTGATTTTGAAAAAACTGACTAAACCCGGGGTATGTATAAAAGATGTCATTGAAGAACTGGGATTTGAGTCACAAGGTTATTTTGGCCGTTACTGCAAGCAGCATTTCGGATGCACTCCCAAACAATTAATTAAGCGCTGTCAGGCTAATAATGAAACAAATTAGCAAGTATTTTCCATGTTTGTACAAAATGAACAAATTTTCGGACTTTATTGCAATTAATATAAAATAAATATAGGCTAACTTTGCAACGTGAAAACAAATAAATCAATAGAACCCTTTTTGTACTACTCTCTATTATGGAATAGATTACAATAATGCAAATATATATAAAATATTAATATCTGCAATTTTTTTATCAGGAATTATAGTATGAAAAATCTTACTTTTAGAACAATTTAGTCACTATACTATTCACCTTATCAAGTTGGGAAACGTCGAATTCCTTCAAATAAATACGGGTCATTTCTTCTGATGTATGTCCCAATCCTGCACTAATCACGGAAACCGGCGCACCACAGTCACGGGCGAGGGTAGCCCAAGTATGGCGGGCTGTATAAGTAGTCAAAGGTATTTTGACATCAATCATGGCAGCTATTCTTTTCAAATGCCGGTTTATACGCCCCAAGGCCAGACGGTACTGCGTATATTCTGAAGAAGAATTGTCACGGATAATCGGAAATACATATTTTCCTTCTGTTTCATACTTATCCATCAACTCCTGCATTTGAGGCGTTACGGCAATGCGAATAAATTGCTTAGACTTATGCCGGGAATAGGTCAACACACCATTATAAATATCAGATTTCTTCAAAAGGACAATATCCACAAAGGCCATTCCCTGCGCATAGAAGCTAAACAAATACAGGTCACGGGCAAACTTCAGTTCAGGAGCATCCTCTAGTTTGAGATTCGCCAGAGCTTGAAGATCCTCACGGCTCAAGGCACGCTTCACTGTTTTAGCCGGACGCGTCTGCGCTTTCACAAAGGGATATTCTCCATGAGGATGATAGCCATCCACCACAGCCTGATTATAAAGAGTCCGCAAATTCCGCAAATAATAGCTCACCGTATTTTCGGCAACTCCATTATTATACAAAAAATCCTCATAGCGCCGGATAAAACGTAAATCAATCTCTGGCATCCGGATGTCCGAACCGTCCAGAAACTTAGCCAATGATGAACGCGTGCTTTTATATGCCGCAGCCGTCCCCTCTTTCTTCAACTTTTTTTTCCGTTCAATTTGTGTATCAATATAGCGCAGTATGTAAAATTGCTGTCTTACGTTCGCACGGGTGAATTGTGCCAATACATCTTCTACTGTAAAAGGCTCCGTTGTCCGTTCAAGCTGCCGGATCCGTGTATGAATCATATTTTTCATTTTCCGCAGTTCACGATTCATCTTTGTGATGTCCGTAGCGGTTAGTGTGGCATCCGTACCATCAACAATCTTTTCCTCTGCCTCATTGAATGCTTCCTCTTTTAACCGGAATCCGGTATATAACAGTTTCTTTCTCCTACTATGTATCACTTGAAACACCAAAGGATAAGTACCATTATTCAATCTCCTGCCCTTATTCAGCATAAGCCTAACTGATGTTGTCATATTCTTCCCTTCCTTTTTTGCTATTATTTGCACATTATTTAAATTTCCAACCTGCCCCTCACAAGCCAAAACAAGGAGTGCCATAAAAGGTTTTGCAAGTTCAAGAATACTTGGAGTATAAATATAGTTAAATTATACGCTCATATATTTATTCTGTTTTAATTACATAGCTTCTATATATATGCGCATAAATTAAATAAGTACGAAAATAGTCATATTTTATTACATGAATAATATATTCAAGCTATTATTCATTTTGAAAAATCAGAATATTACGTATAGCTTTGCAATATGGATTTTAAGGAGCCGTCCGTTCCTTTAAAAGGAAGAGGTCATTCCTCGGTGTGCAACGGGTCGTTCCTTTTAAAGGAACGACCCGTTGGTTTTAAAGGAAAGCCATCATTTGTAACCATTTGAATTTCAACTTCTTACTAAATTAAAATTCCGTCCCCGTACCCATGGAATTTTCTCTAACAAACACGACGGAATCTGCCGACTCAAGCGGCAATTAGCATACAAGAAATTTCAACAATTCAAAATTCAAATCCCATGGTTACAGTTACGTTTGCCATTAAGCCATATCTGGCGAAGTATATGTATGTCCGGTACGGACTAAGTTCAGAACCTCTATCGCACAACAATCCGCCTTCAAGGCTCCCTATTCCAATCCACCTCTCCCACCTCACTCCCATTTATCACTTCTTACATCAATTATCCGTTCCCCATCCGCAAGGCCTCTCCTGGAAAGAAACAGGAAATATCACTTTTGTTCTTCCCAGCCCAAGGCAAGGAAAGAATCCGGAAGTTTATAATTATTTCGGTCAGGACAGTATCTTTATTATTGAAAAGGAAATTGAGGTGGAAATGAAAGCGGAGCTTTATTCATTCCTACTAGAAAATAAGTTCAAAAATGGGGTGATGTATATAAAGTCAATGCATGAGTTCGTGGTGAAGTACGATATGGTGGAATCAGTGGAAGAGGAAAGTTTGATGAGAGGGTTTCAGAGGTGGAGGAAGAAAATGAAAAATGACGCTACGAAGAAATCATACCTTATTTAATAGCGATATCATTTAACAACGACAGGTTATACAACGTTAAAAAAAAAAATATCAGAAACAACCGGCTCTTATTTTCTAAGAATTTACTACTTTTATACCTGCATAAGAACAATGGTAGTATTATGGAAAAAGAACGATATTTCATTCATTTTAAAGGTGGACTGTATAAAATGCTGGGTATTGCCCAGCATAGTGAGACACTTGAAGAGATGGTTGTTTATCAGGCACTATATGGTAAGCATGAAATATGGGTTCGTCCTAAAACTATGTTTTTTGATAAGATAGTACGAAATGGTATTAAAATAGATCGTTTTAAAGAAATAACAGAAAAAGAAATATATGCCTATTACCCAGAAAGAAAAGAAATATCTGAAGAATAAACACAAAGGTGGGAAAAATAATAGCAAAGGAGCTATCTATGAAAGCTACTACACAACTTACCAAATTGTTTCATTTATGAATCAATATATTACCCAATTAAGTAACGTCCACCTAACGACACAACTACATGACGCCTTTGTTGATGATCTTTTTATTGAAGAACCTAATGCTCATAAAACCTATCATCAACTAAAAGATGTGAAAGATTTAACATGGGAAACTAGTAAGTTAAAATATGATTTTAAAAGACAAACAGAGATTTCGTCAGAAAGAAACGAGAACTTCAAACTGAAACTAATTTATTCAAATCCTAATAGTTCAGTATCTACTATTCCTTCTGAAATTAGTTCGTATACAACATCAGAATATTTTCCTTCTTGTTCTAGTATCAACCAATTAATTCTATCACATCCTATATTTAAGGAAGCAATCCAGCAAATAACGGTATCACAACAAGCAGAAAATGATGAATTATTTGGAATTGCAGCTGCTATTTTAGGAGCATGGAATTCTGTTGAACAAGAAAGTGTATCTCTACAACAGATTTTGGATATTGTACATTCAATAGGTAAAGGGTATGTGAACATAAAAACATATCCAAACGTTGAAATATCAGAAAAATGCAAGATTCTCTTAAATCAGTTTGGAATCAGTTTTCTTGAAAAAGGGACTACTGTATACTGGAACTATCACAACATGAATGGAGAGGTTGTCTGGACAAGCGAAATTGAACAAAAGTTACAGAAAGCCAATCCTGCAAATATTTGGGATTTAATGGAATTATTAAGTTGAAATAAAATGAATATGAGAACTTATACCAATATAACATACGAAAAGAACAGAGATATTATTCAATTGATGCATATCTTATCCAATCCCAGTACCTCAATTGAAATTTATCGTAATACCTTCTACAAACTAGGCAAAGCACTAGGAGCTTTGCTGGATGAAAAGAAACATAGCAGGTATGGAAATACCATGCTGGCATGTGCATCAGAAGATGCTGACTGGTTGGCACAAGGTGTTTTAAGCTCTATTTCACAGAAAAATGTTGCATTAGCCGTTTTTTGGAATCAGAGAATCACTTTGGATGAAACAACAAAATTGGAATATAGTCCGATTGTAAAATCTTATATAGAACCGATTGAAGAGTGTCAAACTCTAATTGTTGTAAAATCAATTATAAGCAGTTCCTGTGTGGTAAAAACACAACTAACCAGATTGGTGGAAAAAATGAACCCGCTTAATATTTATATATTATCTCCAGTAATGTATAAGGATGCTCAAAAGAACTTGCAAAAAGAGTTTCCTGAATCTATAAGCAATAAATTCGAATTTCTGACATTTGCTATCGATACATCCAAAGATGCGCAAGGAAGTGTATTACCCGGAGTTGGTGGAATGATATACCCCAAACTCGGATTAGGTGATATACATGAAAAAAATAGATATATACCCAATCTTGTCAAGGAACGAATGGCGCTATAACAAAACAGGGAAATTAAATTTCATTAGTATACTCGTATTTATTAAAAACTTTAACTTTCATCAAATCAGCCAACGAAACAGCAAAAGCACTTGCTGACAAATTTCCTTTCTTATATCCATCTAAAAGCCTTATATCCCATTTCATGCCTTCAAATTCAGGTTCAGGTATTCCTTCTATATTATAAATTAAATAGTAATCTCCCGAAGGTTCTTTATACCCTATTTTTTCCAACTTCTCTTTCGAAAAGATCCGAGGCCCTTTAGGAAGCAATTTATATAATCTTCCAGTCAATAATTCTCCTTCTCCATGTAACAATAAATAACGCGCAGATATAACCTCTTTACTCAAATGTAAAGAACCATTAGCACTACCAGTACGAGTATTATATAATTTTCTTTTTAGAATCCAATCTAATTGTTGTTCATTTTTATAATACCCAATTAAGACGTATGTCTCATCAGGTAATAAATCACGATTTTTCCCATAAGGTTCCGGTAAAGGCTCACGTAAACTACGACTATTATTTTTACTCAATATAGAATATGTATGATAAGCTAGCTTCTCACGTAAAGAGGTGCGATTTAAGAAATTATCAGCTACATCATCAAAAAAAGTTAGAAAAGCCTGTATACTCTTATCATAATCCTTAGGCGAAATAGCAAAGGCTCCTAGCCCAGGAATGATTTCATGAAAGCCATGAATAACTTGATTTTCTGTTCCTGGGTAAAGGATATAAGCTCCTCCTGTTCTTCGAATAGCATCTTTATAGGCATGCATTTTTAATAAATCAGCGCGCTTATAAGTTCCTCGCTCTTCCTCTCGCTTCATCTCCGATAAGTCATCGGATACTTCATCATTATTCTTATTTGTATTGTCACGAAGAAATAATTGTTCTATTCTATATTTCGCATCAAAATGTATATGCGTAATCAACTCTTCTCGTTCAGCTTCTTCACTAGTTATGTCTCCTGGCCATATTGTCAATGTATAGTCGGGACGAAAATTCCGAGTCCAGCTTCCTGATAATTGATAGTTATCTGTATAACTAAAAGTTCGATTATAAGAAAAACATATATTTAATTTACGACTATCTGTCTCATATATGCCACTCAACATAATCATTTTACCTTGCTTTAAGGTTAGGTTTAACTCATTACTACAATCAATGAGCTCTTCTTTACTTTTTGAGGGAATGTGAAACTTCTGGCTCAAAACATCTAATAATTTGAAGAAAAGCCAATACTCGTACAATCTGGCAACATCCTTTTTTCCTGCTCCATACACATCTTCACCACCTTGCCAAGTAAGTCGAGCAGCCATATCAAACATTAACCATTTCTGAAAGATTTCCCGATACCCTTCTTTTCTTTGTAAAATTGGACTATTTAAAGGCAGTACATTTATTTCTGAAATATTGCGGAACAAAGGATATGACAGATACTGTAACAACTTCTCACAAACTAAAGAAGCTTCCTGTTTTAATCGTTGTCTAGCCTTAGAATGATGTTGTATAGAAGAACAAAATGTTAAAAATGAACACAATACATGCTTTATAAAACGATTTTCTGGAATATCGGCAGTTTCTTTTCTAAAAGCAACAGGTACACAGCGTGGCAATGTATCGAAACGATCTTTCAAAGGATGTTGATTAGACAAAGAAACTCTATTAGTTGCATGAGCAAGTTGCCTTAGCGTATGTTGCCCCCAACGTTTTACATTACAAAGTTGTCTTTCTTCTTCTGAATCAATCCATCTCTTAACTGGAGACAATTGAATCTGATACATCGCATCTGCAAAAGAGTCGCTATCAACAAGCGAACGAACAAAAGCAAAACGCTGATAATCTGATCTAGGATCTTTAGTTATATCTACCTCATAACGTTGTATCACAGGGGAACTTTGCTGCATAAGTAGTTCTGTACAAAACTCTGTGATATCCTCTAACATTCTACGGTAGTCATCACGATAACCGACTTTGGCAGAACGAATCTCAAAAACAACCTCACCTACCTTTTTATTATCTTTTTTTTGTAAAACATCAATACTATATGTACCCACATAAATTCCTGTAGATATACATCCACGACTAATCGCTTGGCGACTTTTGCTATTAGTTAAAATATCTCTATCTTCTTGTAAATAGTAGCTATTCTTATCAAGCTCAAAATCATACATACAACCTTCTTGTAATTGAAAAGGAGATTCTCCATATTCTTTGGCATCCTCACTTTTAAACAAAGTATTCTTTCGCCTAGCAAAAACATATAAGGTTATACAATCACCATTATTTAAAGCAATATGTATTGATAACTCATCCATACATCATGCTTCAGCAAAACTAGTAAAACCATTATCCAACGCTACACAATACATACGCCATATTTTTTCTGCAGACAGCGGATATTTAAATTGGTCATTGTGAACAAACTCTATTGTATTTTCCAGGGTTAACTCGGAGCCCTTAACAAGGCAAAGATTCCATAATGCTTTTAGTACAGGTTCCACTTTCTTACGAGAACCATGTAGTTTTGGCAACAATTTTTGTATAATTGCGGCATCAACAATAGCATCACCTTCCAACTTTGTGTTAACTTTCTCTGCTAAAGCCATAAATCGAAAAATCTCACAGGCTGTGCGATACCCAAATTCTGCATGTATCTTTTTCAACTCATAAAAGAAACATTCTAAAGAAGCAATAATAGACGCTTTACGTTCTTCAGGAATTTGCAAGTCCCAAGAATTAACTGCCATATTCACAAAAGAAGTTGCTTGCTCAACGCCTTTATTATTGATAATATCTTTATGAATAGGCTGAAGCTTCTGCAAGAAATCTTTCATGTCCTTCTCCATAATACGAAATTCTAAGACATTAGCACGGTCTAAAACCTTAGGGCTAAACATATAAGTCGTTTCATCTACATTAATCGTTCCTATAATAAATAAGTTACGAGGCAATTTTATAATAGAAGTAATTTCTTTATCTACACAATTCTTCATTAAAGGAATCCCTTCTTCTGACTCCATTACACTCAAAAAATCAGAAAAGTAACGTTCAACATAACTTAGATTCATTTCATCAAGAATTAAGAAATATGGCTTTCTTGGATTCTTGTTTGCTTCTATTATAAGATCCAATGCTCCATTATCTGGTTTTACATAAGCCCCTTTTTCCAGTGCATTGGGATATCCAATCAAGAATTCTCGATTTGTCCAATCTGCTCCAACAGGAATCATACAAACCTGTTTATCTATATCTTCACAAATCCACTTTGCAAACATCATAGCTAATTGTGTCTTACCAGAACCAGCTAAACCACTTAAAATAACAAAAGGTTTTGTCAACAATGACAAAATAAAACGAGAAACAAACTCTGATGAGAAAACAAGCCCTGTAGAATTTAAATCACTCATAAATGATTCAGGCTCAAAATCTTTTTCGTCGTACTTTTTACTTTGACCTGATAAAGCAATCAACGAGTTTTTATCTGAAGTTACTATGCTCTTATACTGGGCTATTATTCTTTTCAAGTCTTCTTCAATTAAAGTATAATTCAAAGGTTTGGTTGTATCGTACACCGCATAAACATAAGAATCTCCATATCTATCCGGTATTATATTTCTTTTTTTTAAATAGGAATTAATCGTTTCTACATTAGTATCTAAATTCCAGGTAACAACTGGCACAGTCCCTTCGCTGACACCATAAGCCAATACCAAAATATTATATTTTTTATAAAAGAGATATACAGGATATATTCCATTACTTGTTTTTTGTCCCTGTGCTAAAAAAGAAATCCATGGTACACGTGCTAAACTGGCCATTCCAAAACTTACTTTCACTTGTAAATCATCAAAATACCTTATATAATCTTTGGTTTTCAAACTATTACCTTTAGCTTGTTCCAAAAACTTTACTAATGTTTCCGATATAGAATTGGATTCGCTCTTCAAAACTATTTTAAAACCATTATCTTTCAATATCTTAAAACAAGTAGTACCTTTTCCGCCTTCAAATTCATTACGATCTAATTCTTCTCCATTTGCAAAAATATTAGCATAAGCCAAAACCAATTTAGGTGGAAACCTTTTTCCATTGTATAACAGATCATAAGTGGACGAATGAGCTTGAGGTGGAATACCTTCTTCTTCTATTTTACGGATACCCTGAAGAATATCATCACGTTTTATGTTTCTAGGTAATTCTTTCATAATAAAGTTATTTACACTTTTAAATATCCTAACTAAATCATCGTAAAAGTACAAATTATTTATATAAATCAAACCAAAAACGGATAAATCACAATTATTATTTAAGAGAATTGTTTTCAAATACACATAATCCACAATATATACAGAAATAATTCCAATATAAAATCACATATAGCCTATATTTAGATGCATGTACACGATAGTTCTCAAAAAAGATATGACGATTCCAAACTACATTCAAAATATTTTTATTACATTCACAGCATGAAATGCAGAATTATACTCATACTATTAGCTATTCTCTTTTTTACAGGATGCTATAACAGAGAACAGATTTCCCGGCTCGACGAGGCGGAAGCACTGTTACAAAATAAGCCGGATAGTGCCTTAACAATATTACAACAACTCAAATCGGAAGGCAGTCAGGCTGAACAGGCCAGATATGCGTTGCTTTATTCCGAAGCTTTAGACAAAAATCATATCAAAGCAACAAATGATTCGCTGATTCGACGGGCTTGGGAGTATTACAAACATCATCCCAAAGATTTACGCAGTCAATGCAAAACTCTCTATTATTGGGGAAAAGTCAAACTGCGCGCAGGAGACAAGCCGGGAGCGTTACGCCTTTTCCTGAAAGTTGAAGAGAAATTGAAAGATACCAATGAACCTTATTATGCAGGGCTTTTATACAGGCAGATCGGTGAAGTGTATTATGAACAGATGAACTATAGCCGGGCTTATCATTATTTTCGCGAAGCTCGCAATAACTTCCGACAATCTGATAACACTCGCGAAGAAACAGAATCAACTCTTGATATGGCAGCCGCAACTTTTCATTCGAAAGATATAGAGAAAGCTATGCGGCTCTATTCTGCCGCCCTTGATTTAGCTGATGAGCACAAGTACGATAAGTTAGCCAAAGCCAGTCTCACCAATCTTGCCTCTCTTTATGTGGTGTCAAGCAAAAAACAGATTCCTCATGACCTGCTGCAACGTATCGAACTCTCTGCCCGACAAGATACGTTATACGGATATCATACATTAGTAGATGTGAATCTTCTAAAGAACCGTATAGACAGCGCACGCTACTATCTGGCACTCGCAGAAGCACACACAACCGATATTCGTGATATGGCAGACCTGCAATATACCGCTTATCGGATTGAAGCACAGGCCAGGAACTTCGAGAAAGCGACGGAGAAGATACATCATTATATCTATCTGACTGACTCACTGACACGTTCGAATATGCAATTCTCTGCCGGTATGGTGGAACGTGATTATTTCAAGGAACGATCCAAATTTGCCGAATACCGGATGAAGAACCGTACTATTTGGGAGATTGCCGTAGCAACCGTAATTCTTCTGATAATAGGGGTAGCATACTACATCATCCGCCAACGTCTGCGCTTGCAACGCGAACGTACCGACCGCTATCTGCTATTGGCAGAAGAAGCCAACTCTCAATACAAAACCTTGACAGAATACATGGAAGGACAGCAGAATGCGGAAAATCATTTAAAAGGTTTGGTAGCTTCACGCTTTGACATCATTGACAAACTGGGAAAAACTTACTACGAGCGAGAGAATACTGCATCGCAACAGGCAGCCATGTTCCACGAAGTGAAACAGATTATCACTGATTTTGCAGAGAACAATGAAATGCTGCAAGAGCTGGAACTTATCGTGAACACCTGCCATGACAATGCTATGGAAAAACTACGGAATGATTTTCCGGCAATGAAAGAAGCTGACATCCGGTTGCTCTGCTATATTTTCGTAGGTTTTTCTCCACAAGTAATCAGTTTGTTTATGAAAGATACCGTTGCTAATGTATATGCCCGTAAATCACGACTCAAATCACGTATCAAATCGGCAGAATCCACTAATAAAGACCTGTTTTTAGCACTTTTCGGATAGGTGTTAGACCAGTGTTAGAAATCCCCAAAACACAGTTTAACTAATACACTGAATACCAACATATTCAAAAACAAAGTGTTAGATTTATCAGATTACTTCATAACTCAAAATTGATGCGATCTTACTATTTTTGCATTCGAAAAAATGAAAAAAGAAAAGATTATGAGAAAGATTGTTATTCTACTATGCACCATGCTTTTCATGGTAGCATGCGAAAAAGGAAATGAAGAAGTGAGAGAAGCTAAGGTAATAGTAGCTGTTTATGATGAGAATGGAAAAATTATAACGGATGTTCCCGTGAAAATGTATAATGAAAAAGATTATAGGATTTTTGAAAAAGATAATTTAACCCGACCTACTGCAGTCATCCAAACAAATGAAAGTGGTATAGCAACCTTTGTACTACCACGCGAAGAATGGTTCGCAACACAATCGCAACGGTTACTGACATTCGTGGTACAAAAAGGAGGCGGTCCCGACAACTACCAGATATGGTCTGCCGGCAAAACTGTAGAAGCCGGAAAAATCATAAAAATTGAAATACGTTTAACCCAATTCCCTAACTAAACTTTTATCACATGAAACAAACTATACTCTATATAGTTGTGGCATCTTGTTTGCAAATAATTTTAGGAGCTGTATTATTAAGTTGCAGCACCGAAAATGATGAATACAAGAAAGATTCACCTTCGGCTGAAAATCCTTCTGAATCCACCGGAGCCTTACTTGAGGATTTCTCCATAGAACAATTGCCCGCAAAAACAATTTATGCATTAGGAGAGAATATAGACTTAACCGGCCTTAACGTGACAGGAAAATATGATGACGGGAAACAACGACCTGTGAAAGTTTCTCCGGAACAGCTTAGTGGTTTCTCTTCATCTGCGCCTGTCGAAAAACAGGAAGTAACCATCACAATAGAAGGAAAACAGAAAAGCTTTTCCGTTCAGATTTCACCCGTCCGTGTAGAAAATGGAGTATTGACGGAAGTTTTGAAAGGACATAATGAAATCACACTTCCCAATAGTGTGAAGTCCATTCCTAAGGCTGCTTTCAGAGGTAGTCAAATAAACAAGGTGGTACTCAACGAAGGATTGCAATCTATTGGAGATATGGCTTTCTTCAATTCAACCGTTCAGGAAATTGTATTTCCGACGACTCTGGAACAACTTGAAGAAAACATATTCTATTATTGCCGGAATCTGAAAAAAGCAGATTTGAGCCGGACTAAGCTCACCAAACTTCCCGCCAGCACTTTTGTATATGCAGGCGTTGAAGAAGTGCTGTTACCTGTGACACTGAAGGAAATCGATGCGCAGGCATTTCTTAATACTTCCCAACTGAAAACGATTGAGATTCCGGAAAATGTAAGAACAATAGGTTTGGAAGCATTTCGGGAAAGTGGTATTACGACCGTGAAGCTGCCGAATGGTATTACAACTATAGCTCAAAGAGCCTTTTATTACTGTCCGGAATTAACGGAAGTGACAACCTACGGAACCGTTTTCAATGATGATCCCGAGGCTATGATTCACGCCTACTGCCTTGAAGGATGTCCGAAATTAGCTCACTTCGAAATCCCTAAAAGTATTCGTATATTGGGGCAGGGATTACTGGGTGGTAATAGAAAAATGACTCAACTAACCATTCCGTCAAACGTCGCACAGATTAATTTTTCAGCTTTCAATAATACAGGTATTAAAGAAGTAAAGGTAGAAGGGATAACACCTCCGCAGGTATTTGAAAAAATATGGTACGGATTCCCGGACGATATTACTGTCATTCGTGTTCCTGCCGGATCTGTGGAAAAATACAAGAATGCAAATGGTTGGAGGGATTTCACAAACAAAATAACAACGTTTTAACAGTTCTCTATTTTTTCGATTATAATCCCAAAAGTTGGTTTAACATCCACTTTTCCGATTATAATCGAAAAATTCATTTTATTAGGACATATATTAAATCTCCCCATTCACTCCCAATCCAAACAGGGCAAAATCGCCCAAACAAGGATCCTCCGGAAAGACCTCACCCAATGCCATCGTTATCTGACGGGCATTTTTCAAAGAAAAAGTTTCCGTATCTGTCAACTTGAAATAATGCGCTACCCGGCAGACATGTGTATCTAAAGGAACAATCAAATCTCTGCGATCAAAACTTTCCCAAATCCCCAAATCGACCTCCGAATCCCGACGAATCATCCAACGCAAAAACATATTCAGTTTCTTTTGAGGACTTTTAGCAGAGACTTCAAGAAATGCACATAACTTTTCCATTGGTATTCCGGGATATAACATCAAAGCTTCCTCCAGACTTTCAAACTGTGTATAAGCTGTATATAATCGCCGAAAGTATCCATAAAAATCAGCATACGACAACATCCGATAAAAGCTATTGGTCGCTCCCGAAGGAAAATCCTTCTCCCACTGGCGGGACAATACATATTGATAAGGTGAATCTCCCATTAATCTATGCAGTTCGTCCGCCTTCTTCAATATCTGTTTGCGATTGCCAAAACTCATAATTGCCGTCAACAGACCACTGATTTC
Organism: Bacteroides sp. L008; assembly: GCF_040812255.1. Lineage (NCBI taxonomy): Bacteria > Pseudomonadati > Bacteroidota > Bacteroidia > Bacteroidales > Bacteroidaceae > Bacteroides > Bacteroides sp. L008. Next base: position 3,390,816 of record NZ_JBFNXO010000001.1, read on the forward strand.
AATATCCTGTTTCAACGTATATCGATGAGGGAACTGCACCGGATCACTTATAATAAAGTCTGCACGATGATAAATCTCCGCACACATCAAAAGTTTATTCTTTATATCTTCAGTCATTTTGAGAAAGTATCAAGTATTGAAAGCACAAAAGTACATATTCTAGTTGGATTTCCTCTTTAAGTAAATGACGGATTGTATCCCTAATAAAATAACAAACAGATATTCTGCCGTCATATATACAGTCAGAGAAGCATGAAAACATTCACTTAACAGATACAGATAAATCAAATATATCAGAATAGTGATTAACTGGAAGATAAAGGCGAGCTTCGTCTTTCCTGTACCGGTAACAGCATTGATATAAACATATCCGGGCAGTGCAAAAGCATAATTCAACAGCATAACTATAAAAGGATAGAAAGCTAATCTCACCAGATTATCGTTATTCGTATAAAATCCGACAATCCATTGATTGCTCCAAAGAGCTATCCCTATCAACGGAAGTCCCACCACATAGCCCAGCTTAAGAACTTTACGACAAACAGGAAAAAGTTCTTTCCCCGCTCCTGCTCCAATCAAATTACTGACTAACGCTCCCGTAGTGGATACCAAAGATAATAAATCTTACTTTATATCACAATGTGGTACGGTATTAGCAGATTACTTATAGCAAAGAGATGTATTAAAAACATTGATTACAACATTAACAGATTGACTTATAAAGATATACCATATTCTAAAGCTAAAGAATGATTCTTAAATATCTTTCTCTTTTGAAAAAAGGCATATCATTTTGAAAAGAGTAGTAACCAATAAATAACCAGATAACAATGAAAGTTTGTAAATTCGAGAAAATTAAAGATGAGGATGAAATGAAGCAAGTAATCAATTGTATTCAGAAAGAACATCCTTATGTAGCTGTAGTCCCTATATTGGCACAATTACAGGAGTGGTTACAGGCTATTTCCATCAGTTGGTTTCACGAAGAAGATGAAGCTTCTCATGCCACAGTCAATGCCATCGAAACATATTGCTGTACCCTTGCCAATCATCTCATTACAGATTCGCACCTAAATCAGGAAATTAAAAACCGGATTCTGGAATGCATAAAGAAAATACATATACTTGTAGAAGACAAAGCAGATTTACTGATTGATAAAATGATAAAAGCGGAAGTATACGGATTATCCAGTGATTTATTCACTTATTGCTTACGTCAACAGGGTCTTCGTGCCCAAACATTAGATACCGGCAAACTTATACAGATCAATCTGGAAAGAAAGCCGGATATCCCATATATTCAGGAATCTATCCAACAATACATTGACGAGAACCGGAATGTAGATATTTTTATCGCCCCACTTTCCATTTGCAGGAATGTGTATGGTGAAATAGACTTCATGAGCGAACAACGCAACGATTACTATGCAACAGTGCTTGCCACCCTATTCAAAGCGGACGAAATACTGTTATCCACCCCTATCAATCATATCTACGCAAACCGGAATTGCCTGCGAGAACAACATTCACTAACTTACATAGAAGCCGAACAACTGATTAACAGCGGAGTACACCTGCTCTACGCAGATTGTATCACCCTTGCGGCACGCTCTAATATAGTTATCCGCCTAACCGATACACACGATCTGTCAACAGAACGCCTCTATATATCTTCCCATGACACAGGCAACAGTGTCAAGGCCATCCTCTCACAGGATTCGGCTACCTTTGTACGTTTTACCTCATTAAATGTATTGCCCGGATATTTGTTTATGGGTAAGATATTGGAAGTTATCAACAAATATCAAATCAATGTCATCTCAATGGCCTCATCCAATGTATCCATCTCGATGATGCTGACAGCCAGCCGGGACACCCTGCGAATCATTCAAAGGGAACTACATAAATATGCCGAAATGGTTATGGACGAAAATATGTCTGTGATACATATCATCGGCTCCCTTCATTGGGAACACACACAAGTAGAAAGTCATATTATGGATACTATCAAAGATATCCCCGTATTTCTCATTTCTTATGGAGGAAGCGATCATTGTTTCACACTATCTGTACATACCACAGATAAAAACAGACTGATTAGTTCGTTATCCAGACAATTTTTCGAGAGTCAGTGCGCAGCCTGACTCAAAGCCGGATAAAAAGAAACCGGAAATGTATGCTTAGATTTTATATTCCTCTATCTTCCGGTACAGGGTGGTAAGTCCGATTTTCAACAAACGGGCAGCTTCCGTTTTATTCCCTTTCGTATATTCCAACACACGTGCAATATGTCTGCGTTCCATTGCGGCCAACTCAAAACAGCCTACACTATCGTCCGAACATTCATAATGAGTGTTCTGGATTTCCAAAGGAAGGTCGCAGATATCCAGCCGTCCCCCTTCGCATACAATCAGGCTACGCTCAATCACATTTCTCAATTCACGGATGTTCCCTTTCCACGGCTGTTGTTCCAGAGCTTCCAGAAAAGCGGGAGTCATCTCATTGATGGCATACGAAAGTTTTTCGGAGAAACTCTTGGCGAAAGCAGTTGCAAGAATCCGGATATCACCGGTACGTTCACGGAGCGAAGGAAGATGCACCTGAAAAACCGAAAGACGATAAAACAAGTCTTCACGGAAATGTCCTGCTTTGATCTCCTCCTGCAGGTTGCGGTTGGTAGCAGCAATGATACGCACATTGACTCTTGTCGGCTTGGTATCACCGATCTTTATATATTCTCCCGTTTCAAGGATACGCAGTAACTTTGCCTGCAGTTCGAAAGCCATCTCTCCGATTTCATCCAGAAAGATCGTTCCGTTATTAGCTTCTTCAAAAAGTCCTTTCTTATCCTTCAGCGCACCGGTAAACGAGCCGGCCTTATGTCCGAACATCTCGCTTTCGAGCAATTCTTTGCTGAAAGACGAACAGTTGACTGCCACAAAATTCTGTTTGCTCCGTTTACTACTATAATGTATAGCTTGCGCAAAAACTTCCTTTCCTGTTCCTGTTTCCCCCGTCAGTAATACGGGAACATCTGTCACAGATACCTTCTGCGCCAGAGATACAGCCTCTTTCAACACCTTTGACTCACCCAGAATAGAATCGAACGAGTACATCTGCCCGACTTTCTTTTCCAGTTTTTCCAAACGGACATTCATCTTTGCTTTCTCCACGGCACGGCTGATTAAAGGGATAATCTTGTTATTATCATCTCCTTTTGTTATATAATCAAATGCACCGTTTTTAATAGCCTGCACCCCGTCGGGAATATTGCCGTGAGCAGTAAGAAGAATCACCTCTACATTGGGAGCTATTTTCTTGATGTTCAACACCAGATCCACTCCGTTTCCATCAGGAAGAAAAACATCGCATAATGCTACGTCGGGCGATTGAATTTCCAGTTGTTTGATGGCAGCTTTGCAATCACCTGCCTGACACACTTCATAGCCCTCAAGTTCCAGCATACGAGCTAAAAGACTGCGAATCTGGACTTCATCGTCAATAATAAGAATTTTACTCATACAATTTATCTACATTAAATAGAAGAATGAAAAACAGGGTGCGCAAATATAGTTTTTTTATCTGAATCCATGAACATTTCTTCGATACAGTTTGTTATTTCCACAGGAAACTATTTACGCTATAAACAGATGAAAATAATTATTATTGGGGGAGTTGCAGGAGGAGCCACCACTGCTGCCCGAATCAGACGAGTAGATGAAACAGCTGAAATTGTCCTTTTAGAAAAAGGAAAGTACATATCATATGCCAATTGTGGCCTACCCTATTATATAGGAGGAGTGATAGAGGAACGGGATAAATTATTCGTGCAAACACCCGAAGCCTTTTCTACACGCTTCCGCGTAGATGTACGCACAGAAAATGAAGTGATTTTCATTGACCGGAAAAGAAAAACAGTGACTGTCCGCCAAAGCAGTGAAGATACTTATGAAGAGAGCTATGATAAGTTAGTCATATCTACCGGAGCCTCTCCGGTACGCCCCCCTCTTCCCGGAATCGACCTAAGTGGAATCTTCACACTAAGGAATGTCACCGACACAGATCGGATCAAAGAATATATCAAGAACCACGCCCCACGAAAAGCTGTTGTCGTAGGAGCCGGATTTATCGGCCTTGAAATGGCGGAAAACTTACAGGCACAGGGAGCGAAAGTATCGATTGTGGAAATGGGCAATCAAGTGATGGCCCCTATCGACTTTTCGATGGCATCACTTGTTCACCAACATCTGATGGATAAAGGAGTAAACCTCTACTTGGAACAAGCTGTCGCCTCTTTTAGCCGGGATGGAAGAGGATTGAAAGTTACTTTCAAGAATGGCCAGTCAATTTCTGCCGACATCGTTATTCTATCTATCGGCGTCCGCCCGGAAACTAATCTGGCACGGGCTGCCGAACTGACTATCGGCCCTGCAGGAGGTATCGCCGTAAACGATTACCTGCAAACCTCTGACGAGTCTATTTATGCTATCGGTGACGCGATCGAGTTCCGCCACCCGATCACGGGCAAACCCTGGCTCAACTATCTCGCCGGACCTGCCAACCGTCAGGGACGTATCGTTGCGGACAATGTCCTCGGAGCAAAGATTCCTTACGAAGGCTCTATCGGTACTTCAATCGCAAAGGTTTTCGACATGACCGTTGCTTCAACCGGCTTACCCGGCAAGCGTCTGCGTCAGGAAGAGATAGACTATATGTCGTCTACCATTCATCCCGCTTCCCATGCCGGCTACTATCCGGATGCCATGCCGATGAGCATTAAAATCACTTTCGATAAAAAGACAGGAAGATTGTATGGCGGACAAATCGTCGGTTACGATGGGGTGGACAAACGGATTGACGAACTCGCACTTGTCATCAAGCACGAAGGAACAATCTACGATTTGATGAAAGTTGAACAAGCGTATGCTCCTCCGTTCTCTTCGGCCAAAGATCCGGTAGCACTGGCAGGATATGTAGCTGAAGACATAATCACAGGTAGAACCAATCCTGTATACTGGAGAGAACTGCGGGACATTGAAATGGAAAATAAATTCCTGCTGGATGTCCGCACCCCGGATGAATTTTCATTGGGTAGCTTACCGGGTGCCGTGAATATTCCGTTGGATGAACTTCGCGACCGGTTGGCAGAATTGCCGAAAGATAAAATGATTTATACATTCTGTGCGGTGGGGCTACGGGGCTATCTTGCTTACCGTATACTGACACAACACGGATTTGACAAGGTACGTAATCTCTCGGGAGGGTTAAAGACTTATCGGGCTGCCACTGCTCCCATCATCATACGGGAAGAAAATGGAAACCCAATAGACGAATCACCCATACAGCAGGAAACTACTTCCCAAGCCAGTCAGGCCAACGTTTCTACGGCTCCCGTCACTGCTACTGTAACTGATGCTTCCGCTACCCCTGCCAAAACAGTCCGGGTGGACGCCTGCGGGTTGCAATGCCCCGGTCCGATTCTGAAAATGAAGAAAACAATGGATACACTGGTTTCAGGCGAACGGGTGGAAATCACCTCTACCGATCCCGGTTTTCCGCGCGACGCCGCCGCATGGTGCAGTTCGACGGGTAATCAACTGATTTCGAAAGATACCTCCGGAGGAAAATCTATTGTTGTCATAGAAAAAGGAGAACCAAAATCGTGCAATATTGTTACTTCATGTGAGGGCAAAGGAAAAACCTTCATCATGTTCAGTGATGATTTGGATAAAGCCTTGGCTACTTTTGTACTGGCAAACGGCGCAGCGGCTACAGGACAAAAAGTCACCATCTTCTTTACTTTCTGGGGACTGAACGTTATCAAGAAGTTGCACAAACCGGAAACCGAAAAGGATATTTTCGGAAAAATGTTTGGTATGATGCTGCCTTCCAGCTCCAAGAAACTGAAACTTTCTAAGATGAGCATGGGCGGAATGGGCGGAAAAATGATGCGGTATATCATGAACAAGAAAGGGATTGATTCACTGGAATCTTTGCGCCGGCAAGCTTTGGAAAACGGTGTGGAATTTATCGCTTGCCAGATGTCAATGGATGTGATGGGAGTAAAACAAGAAGAACTTCTGGATGAGGTGACCATTGGCGGCGTAGCAACGTATATGGAACGAGCGGATAACGCAAACGTTAATCTATTTATTTAAAAAATGAACTAATAAAATATTCAAATAAGGTATGAAAACAATATGTGCAATGCGTGATGTATTCAAAGCAATGGGAAACTTTGAAACAGCATTTGAAAAAATGTACCAGATAACGCTAAATGAAGCAATGATATTGTGTGCCCTCAAAGAGGCATCGGAGAAAGTGACGGCTACCAATCTGTCCAAGCAAACCGAGCTAAGCCCCTCACACACATCCAAAATGCTGCGAATACTGGAGGAAAAAGGGCTGATCATCCGGTCGCTCGGAAGTGAAGACCGGAGACAGATGTACTTCCACCTGACCCATACGGGCAAGCAACGAGTAAATGAACTGGAACTTGATAAGGTAGAGATACCCGATCTGCTTAAACCCCTGTTTAAATAAACGGATTTTCAAACAATTATCTGTAAATAATGAACGGTGAGCAAACTCCCTGATAATGGGGCAGAGTGCTCACCGTTTTTCTTTAAACAGGGCAAAAGATATATGTTAATTTTCCGGCAAAAGAAATTTCCATCTGAACCTTTTTCCACCTTTCTTGTTGTTTCTATCAAAAGCCCAAGGTACCTGGGCGCGATTTTTATATAACCTAAACATTATAAAAGATATGAAGAAATTAATTCCTATTTTATTGGCGGTCTTTGCACTCGCTTCATGTGAAAAAGACCCGGACATGGGTAAGCTGGATGACAATTATCTGGTATACACTAACTACGACAAGAAAGCCGATTTCAAAGTTCCTACATTCTATCTGGCACCCCAGATTCTGGTGATTAGTGACAGTAAAGAACCGGAATATCTCGAAGGCGAAGGCGCAGAACAAATTCTGGCTGCTTATACAGACAATATGGAAGCTAGAGGTTACGAAGCGGCAGCCGACCAGGAAAGTGCAGATCTTGGTATCCAAGTGAGCTACATCGCAAGTACTTATTATTTCACCAGCTACGCACAACCTGAATGGTGGTGGGGTTATCCCGGATACTGGGGACCTGGCTACTGGGGTGGCAACTGGGGTGGCGGATGGTACTACCCGTACGCTGTAACTTACAGTTATAGTACTAACTCCTTCCTGACAGAAATGGTGAACTTGAAAGCTGAACAAGGGGACAGTAAAAAACTGCCTGTTGTATGGACAAGTTATCTGACCGGATTTGAAACTGGTTCCAAAGCTATCAACCGCACTCTCGCAGTAGAAGCTGTCAACCAATCATTCACTCAGTCACCTTATCTTACTAACAAATAAACAACTACAACTGTTATGAAAACAAGAAAAAATATATACTTCAAGGTAGTAGCCTTGGCGGCTATTGCCATCGCCTTCGCTATGCCGGCTAAGGCACAGTTATCAGACAACGGATATGCGAATATAGACTGGCAGTTCAACGCTCCATTAAGTAATCACTTTGCAGATAAAGCAAGCGGTTGGGGTATGAACTTCGAAGGTGGTTATTTCGTTACTCCTAACATTGGCTTGGGTCTTTTCCTGAACTATCACAGTAACCACGAATATGTAGGCCGCGAAACCTTCCAAATGGGTGCCGGTGAAGTTACTACCGACCAACAGCATACTATTTTCCAATTGCCTTTCGGTGCTGCTGCACGTTACCAGTGGAATCGTGGCGGGTCTTTCCAACCTTATGTCAGTGCTAAATTAGGTGCTGAATATGCAAAAGTCCGCTCTAACTTCAATATGCTGGAAGCAAGAGAAAACAGCTGGGGATTCTACGCTTCTCCTGAAGTAGGTATCAATGTATTCCCATGGGTTTACGGACCGGGCTTGCACTTTGCTTTGTACTACAGCTATGGTACCAACAAGGCTGACGTACTGCATTACAGTGTAGACGGATTGAGTAACTTCGGTTTCCGCTTGGGTGTATCGTTCTAAAAAGAACTGCAACTATCAGAATATTACGTTAATAATAAAAAAGGTAAAAGGTAGCTTTTAATATAGGCACCTTTTACCTTTCTTTTTTTATTTTTTCTTCATCGCATCATAAATAGCTCCCTGTATTCGCTCACGAATGTGCAGCTGGTTCAATTTGCGGTTCGTTACGTCCGGATAAATCCGGTTGCTAAGGAATACATAAACCAGTTCATTCACCGGGTCCACCCATGCACATGTACCGGTAAATCCGGTATGGCCATACACTTCGGCAGGTGCGGCAGGAGCACAATTCCCTTTCTTCGGATCATCTGCATCGGGCTTGTCAAAGCCTAAACCACGCCGGCTGATCTTCGATGTTTCAGTAGTAAACAACTGACAGGTTTCCTTACTCAGATAGCGTTGACCGTCTATTTCCCCTCCATTCAGCAACATCTGATAAACGCGGGCTACATCATGGGCAGTAGAGAAAAGTCCGGCATTTCCGGCCAATCCGCCAAAGAAAGCGGAAGCCTCATCATGCACAAATCCCTGCAAAATTTCTTTACGCAAGAAACGGTCTTTATTAGAAGGAACAATTTCCGACTTGGCAAAACGGCGTAAAGGCAAATAACCAGTATGCTCCAACCCCATCGGTTCATAAAACTCACGTTGCAAATAGACTTCCATAGGCATACCGGCCAGTTGTTCCACCAACATTCCCAAGAGTATAAATCCTACATCACTATATACATAGCGTTTCTGCTTTAACGGAGCTTCTGCTATTTTCTCTTCTATCACCTTCCGGAAAGAACGGTTTAACCACAAGCTGTCACAGATCTGAACAATATAATCACCGGTTTTAACGGAAGAGACATATTCACTCTTGAACTTGAATTTCGGATTCGCCCATGAGGTGGTCCCCAACTGTAACGGATGGTGTGCATCTTTTCGTGCACTGAATAACCTTCCATCATAGCTATCCTTGTCAATAGCTTCCTGGTAGAAAGGAATCCAGGAGGGTAAACCGGATTGATGATACAGAATTTCCTGAATCGTTATATCTTTCTTATCAGTACGTTGCAAGAACGGCAAATGATCCGAAATCTTATCTGTCAGATTAAAACGTCCCTTATCATAGAGTTTCATAATGGCAAGCAAAGTACCCGTCGTTTTTGAAAGGGAAGCCAAATCGTAAATACTCGTAGATTCGACACGAGGACTTCCTTTGCCCGTATAAGTACCGAAAGCCTTATCGAACATAATATGACCGTTTTTCAGCACCACCACCTGGCAACCGGGATAAGCTCCCTGACGGACACCATCCAGTGCAATGGAATCAATCCGTTTAAGATGAACAGAGGAAAGCCCGTATTCTTCCGGAACGAAATGCAACGGTGTTTTGGGAGTAATGGTCACTCCTGCTCCCGCCGGGAACAGCTCTCCCAAACTTGCCGACAGCTGCCCGTCTGCAGATGCCTTGGCAAATAACACATCTGCTACCTGCCGCTGTACATCACTATTATAACTATGTCCCAGCACAACTGCCGAAGCATGAGCCACCGCCCGCTGAATCTGCAACATCATCTTCCCGGGAGTAAAAAACAGATAAATGGCCGGGCTTTCGGGAACAAACTTCGCAAAGAAAGGCTGATAAGGAGCCAGCCGCTGTTCGCTGACGGCTACAATGATCCGTTTATAGGTAGACAGAGAATCACGCAACCGCTGATTTACCCCTTCCGGTTGATTGGCACGAAGGGAAAAACGAGCCAAAGACGTATAGCGGGAAAGTTGTTTCGCCAACGCATCAGTTTCTCCGGGATCTCCTACCTCGAGCAATGCAATCGTCTGCTCTTTGTCTGTATGCAGAGGGAGAATATGATTCTTGTTGTTCAGAACTGTTATTGCCGCTAAATTCAACCGACGAACCAAATCACGCGTTTGCGGACTGTTGATCCGTTGTTCCAGACCGGATAATTGTACATACGACTTTTTCTTGAGTCCCAACACATATTTATAAGTCAAGACCTTGCGGCATTTGCTTTCAATATCTTCGCGGGTCAACTCCCCTTTTTCAATGGCTTCCAATACGGCCGGTATCTCTTCCTTCAAGTTTCGGGGAGACAATACCATGTCATTACCTGCTTTCAAAGCCTGCAAACTGACATTTCCATTTCCCGCCACTCCTTTCATGGCAAGCGCATCGGTAAATATCAGTCCTTTGAACGCCAGTTCATCTGTCAGCAAATCGTATACTACATTGCGGGACAAGGAAGACGGAAGTCCACCAATCGGTTCTATCACCGGAACTTGCAAATGTCCTACCATCATACCGCCCAATCCGGCACGGATGGCTTCTTTAAATGGATAAAGTTCCACACTGTCCAGACGTTCACGAGTGAAAGGAAGTACCGGAAGTGCCTTATGCGAATCGACATCGGTATCTCCATGCCCGGGAAAGTGTTTGCACACAGATAAAACCCCTCCACCTTCCAAACCGGAAGCATAAGCGATTACCTTGTCAGCCACCTGTATCGGATCTTCTCCAAAAGAACGGGTATTGATAACGGGATTTTTAGGATTTATATTCACGTCCGCCACCGGAGCAAAGTTGACCTGTACTCCAATCTGCCGGCATTGACGGGCAACTTCACGCCCGTATTCATAGAGCAGCCGGTTGTCACGGATACACCCCAATACCATATTCCGTGGAAAAACAGGCATACCACGCAGACGCATGGCCAGTCCCCATTCTCCATCGAAGGTAATCATCAAAGGGACTTTAGCCTGCCGTTGCGCCCGGTTTGTCAGTTCAACCTGATTTTGCATCTTCCCACCGGAAAAGAGAAGTCCACCCACTTTATAGGTGTCGATCACTTCGCGCAACAGTTCCAGGTTTCGTTTGGTATCTACCGGGGCAATAGTATAGATGAACAACTGCCCTACCTTTTCTTTAAAGGAAAGCTTATCCATAACCGAATCAACCCAATGCCGGCAGTCCTTGTCCTGAAGGGCTTTATACACCAGCAGAGGTTCAACGGTTGTAGCATTTTGCGCCGGACTTGAAACCGTGCCGGCTGCGATAAAGAATAAAAAAGTTACTATTGAGGGGATTATCTTCATTTATGTTTCAAAGTCAAATCGAGACGGCCTACACGAACACCATTTTTTCCCGTGTGCATAACAGGCACCTCTTTTCCGTCCATATTCAAGTATGTTTTGGGGCCTTTCATAAATGTATGAGAGTGCCCGCCCAGAATCACGTCGATATTGCGTGTCCCGGCAACCAGATGTTCATCCATTTGAATGCCCAGATGAGACAGGCATACTACCAAATCACAACCTTCTTCGTCTTTCAACAAAGCAGCAATTTCGTTGGATACGCGGATAGGATCTTCATAAACGACTCCTTCGCATTTATTAGCCTGGATCATCCCTTCCGGTTGGGTTCCAAGGCCAAACACACCAATTCTCAAACCATATTTCTCAAGAACGACGTAGGGTTTAACTATATCTTTCAATACCGTAGCATCCAGATTATAGTTGGCACAAACAACCGGGAAATTAGCCATCTTGAAAATGCGTTCCATATTATCCACATCGAAATCAAACTCATGGTTACCGATAGTCATAGCATCATAACCCATTTCATTCATTAGTTTAACTTCCACTTCTCCGCGGAACATATTATAATAAGGTGTTCCCTGCGAAATATCTCCGCAGTCGAAAAGCAGCACATTCTTATGCTCCTTGCGGAATTGTTCGAGAAAAGCAGCCCTACGAAGAAAACCGCCTTTGTTATAGTATTCGTCCCCCTTCTGGTTGACAGGTTCGATACGGCTATGCACATCGCTTGTTTGTAAAATAATCACTTCTTTGGTATCCTTATCTTGCGCAAAGATTGAGAAAGTAAAGCCCAATGCAAGACATAACAGGAATAATATCTGAAATCTTTTCATATTCAATATATTTTTAGATTCTCCTTTTTATTTTATGGTAATACGTCCATCCAGTTTGGAGGTAACCGCTTTGCCTTCGGCAGTCTGTTTGCGTACATAATCAAGAAATAGTCCGCGCAAGGTTGCATTTTCAGGGCATACTCTCTTTTCTGCCTGCAGAAAAGCATCCATCCGTCCGTTTCCATCTGCCAGATAGTCGATAGTAGCCACCGTGTAAAGCAGGTCATCCTTTAGTGGCTTTTCACCGACAAAGGCGTTCAGCAACTTTCCATCTTTGGTAATTTCAAGGCGGATACCGCTCACTCCTTCCCCATGTAAAGATGCAATCGCTTCAAAAAGACGTCTCAAGTCCGTCCCTTTCATAGTCAGCACGCAAAGGGAGTTCTCAAAAGGAAGAATTTCAAAAACATCTCCCACTGTGATATCTCCTGCAGGCAAAATATTTCGCAAGCCGCCCATGTTTACCACTCCCATATCGGCAGGTTTCCCCAACACCTGAACCGCCGCTTGTTGTAAAACACCTGCAACAAGGTTGGAAAGCAAGCTTTCAGGAGCTCCTTTTTCCATTTTCATCGCACTGGTACCGATGACTTCATACATCATCGCGTCCACCTTTTCCTTATAAGGCTTTAATATTTCGGCAGCTTTCGCGTTGGGATGGGTGTCCCAAACGGAATCAATCGTTATCATGCTACCCTCTACTTTAGTTACTTCGTACTGAGCCGTAGTCTCGCGTGCGGTCCGGCAGGAAGTAAACAGGAAGCCTCCTGCCAACGCTGCCACCATCAGATACTTTGCATAAGTCTGTTTCATGTTCGCTATTTTTAGATATGCTACAAATATACAAAAACATTTGGCTATCTGGCAAATAATTCGTTACTTTGCACCGCTTTCGCGCAATCGCTGTCAAGAGAAGAGATACTTGGTATGTTGCGTTGTAACGATGAAACAATTTAATAATAACAACAATGGATTTAATTAAAATTGCAGAAGAAGCATTCGCTACCGGAAAACAGCACCCGAGCTTCAAAGCAGGAGACACTGTAACAGTAGCATATCGTATTATTGAAGGTAACAAAGAACGTGTACAGTTGTACCGTGGTGTTGTTATCAAAATCGCCGGTCACGGAGACAAAAAACGTTTTACTGTACGTAAAATGTCAGGAACTGTAGGCGTAGAAAGAATTTTCCCAATCGAATCACCGGCTATCGATAGCATCGAAGTGAACAAGGTAGGTAAAGTTCGTCGCGCTAAATTGTACTACCTGCGTGCTCTTACTGGTAAGAAAGCTAGAATCAAAGAAAAAAGAGTTAACGGATAAGCCGAACTTTTCGATTCGAAATAAAAAAGGGAACTTCATTATGAGGTTCCCTTTTTTATTGTGCATTTTCTCAAACATTCTCATGCCCATGAGAAAAAATTCTCACTGCAATGAGAATAAGTTCTCATAGGTATGAGAATATTTTCTCACTACGGTGAGAATAACCCTTTGTCTGAATAAGCCGTATACGTCAGAAAGGACTAAATAAAACAAAGCCCCGAAAGTCATAAACTCCCGAGGCTTCATTACCTTTATTATAATAATGAAATGTTATTCTTTCAAATCTTTCAGTTCCCAAGCCAATGCACTGGCGCCCAGTACAGCAGCATCAGAATCCTTCAATTCGGAAACGAGCAATTTAGTCTTACCTTTATAGATATTCAGGATATTATCATCAATTGATTTCTGAATTGGTTTCATGATATAGTCACCGGACTTAGCCAAACCACCGAACAATACAATTGCTTCAGGGCTGGAGAATGCAATAGCATCTGCCAGTGCTTCACCCAAGATGTTACCTGTAAAGCTAAAGATTTCCTGTGCCAGTTTATCACCTTGTACAGCTGCATCATACACATCTTTTGAAGTGATGTTTTCTGCAGGAATGTTACGAAGCAAGCTAGCATCCGTACGGGCAGCAAGGAATTCGCGGGCTGTACGAGCTACACCGGTAGCCGAGCAGTAAGTTTCCAGACATCCCTTACGGCCACAACCGCAAAGACGACCATCGCGACGAGCGATAACGTGTCCCAACTCACCTGCAAAACCGTCATGACCATACACCATCTGACCGTTGATAACGATACCGCTACCCACACCAGTACCCAGTGTAATCATGATAAAGTCTTTCATACCACGGGCAGCACCGTAAGTCATTTCACCGATAGCAGCAGCGTTTGCGTCGTTTGTCAAAGCAGTGGGAATACCCAGTCTTTCCTCAAACATGGCTGCCAACGGAAGAATTCCCTTCCAAGGCAGGTTCGGAGCAAATTCAATCGTTCCCGTATAGTAGTTACCATTCGGAGCACCGATACCGATACCTCTGATTTTATCAACACCACCATTAGCAATAATCAATGGAAGCAGACTTTTACACACTTCATCAGCGTATTCTTCCACTGTAGGGTAACCGGATGTTTTGATTGAACTGCTGGCAATAATAGTTCCGCGTGCGTCTACAATTCCAAAGACGGTATTCGTTCCGCCTATGTCAATACCTACTACGTAGGGTTTTTCCATGTTTGAATTCATGATACTTCTATTTAAAAGGGTTAGTTAATCATTAAGTTTACTGCACACAAATTACGTAAAGAAGATTGAGTCTACAAAATGTTTTTTGAAAAAAGTTCAACCTGTTTGCAACTTTTCGTATCTTTCACACGTCTAATAGTAGAAAATTATCAGAAAACAGAAACTAAATAAAGAAAATTGTGATACAACTAACGAATATCAACAAGACCTACAACAACGGAGCGCCTCTCCATGTACTTAAAGGTATCAATCTCAATATCGAACAGGGAGAATTTGTTTCTATCATGGGAGCATCCGGGTCTGGAAAATCAACTTTACTCAACATATTGGGAATCCTCGACAACTACGATACCGGAGATTATTATCTGAACAACGTACTCATCAAGAACTTGAGCGAGACCAAAGCTGCCGAATATCGCAACCGTATGATCGGGTTTATCTTCCAGTCATTCAATCTGATTTCCTTTAAAAATGCCGTAGAGAATGTAGCACTTCCTTTATTCTATCAAGGAATAAGTCGCAAAAAACGGAATGCACTTGCATTGGAATATCTCGACCGCCTGGGTTTAAAAGACTGGGCGCATCACATGCCGAACGAAATGAGTGGCGGTCAGAAACAACGTGTGGCCATCGCACGGGCTTTAATCACTCAACCACAAATCATTCTGGCAGATGAGCCAACAGGAGCTTTGGATAGTAAAACTTCTGTAGAAGTAATGCAGATTCTGAAAGATCTTCATAAACAGGGAATGACGATTGTCGTTGTCACCCACGAAAGTGGAGTCGCCAACCAGACAGACAAGATTATACATATCAAAGACGGAATCATCGAACGTATTGAAGATAATATCGACCATGACGCTTCTCCTTTCGGAAAAGACGGGATTATGAAATAAGTATTAAGTATTAATTCCATGCGGCCACAGCGCAGCCTAATACTTAATACTTAATACTTAATACTCATTACTTAATACTTAAAAAAATGATTGACATCTGGCAAGAAATATATAGTACCATCAAACGTAACAAGCTTAGGACTTTTCTCACAGGATTTGCCGTGGCATGGGGAATCTTTATGCTTATCGTCCTGCTAGGTGCAGGCAACGGACTGATCCACGCATTCGAGCAATCGGCTTCCGAACGTGCCATGAACTCCATCAAGATTTTTCCGGGATGGACCAGCAAATCATACGACGGACTGAAAGAAGGAAGACGGGTGCAACTGGACAATAAAGACATGGATGCTACCAGTCATTATTTCCCGAATCATGTCATCAAGGCCGGAGCAACCGTATGGCAAGGAGATGTAAATCTTAGCTTCGGGCAAGAATACGTCAGTTTGAGCCTTTCCGGCGTATATCCCAACCATACAGAGGTAGAAGTGGTGAAACTCTTCAAAGGACGTTTTATCAATGAGATTGATATTAAAGAGCGCCGGAAAGTAATTGTGCTCCATAAAAAGACAGCAGAAATTCTTTTTGATAAAACCCATACCGAACCAATCGGACAGTTTGTCAATGCCGGTAATGTGGTTTATCAGGTAGTAGGTCTCTACAATGATAAAGGAGATAGCGGTGACAGCGATGCATACATTCCTTTTACCACTCTTCAAACGATTTATAACAAAGGAGACAAGCTGAATAACCTGGTCATGACTACCAAAAATCTGGAAACAATTGAGGCCAATGAGGCTTTTGAAGCCCATTACCGCAAAGTATTGGGAGCCAATCATCGTTTTGACCCGACAGACCACAGCGCTATCTGGATCTGGAATCGGTTTACCAACTATTTGCAACAGCAGCAAGGCTCGAATATGCTACGTATTGCTATCTGGGTAATCGGTATCTTCACATTGCTAAGCGGAATCGTAGGAGTTTCCAACATTATGCTGATTACCGTAAAAGAACGTACCCGCGAATTTGGTATTCGTAAGGCTTTGGGAGCCAAACCTATTTCCATTCTCTGGTTGATTATCGTAGAGAGTGTCACCATCACCACCATATTCGGATACATCGGCATGGTAGCCGGTATCGGAGTGACCGAATGGATGAACAGCGCTTTCGGCAATCAGACAATGGATACCGGAATGTGGACGGAAACTGTTTTCCTGAACCCGACAGTAGATATAAGAATCGCCATACAGGCTACACTCACATTAATAATAGCTGGTACGTTAGCCGGATTATTCCCTGCCCGAAAAGCAGTCAGCATCCGGCCAATCGAAGCACTTAGAGCAGATTAAGACTATGAGAATAGACATGGATACGTGTGAGGAAATCCTCATCACCATTACAAGAAATAAGACGAGAAGCCTGCTGACTGCATTCGGTGTTTTCTGGGGAATCTTCATGCTCGTCGCCCTCATCGGCGGCGGACAAGGATTGGAGGACATGATGAAAAAGAACTTTGAAGGATTTGCCACCAATTCCGGTTTCCTTGCCTCGCAAAGAACGGGTGAGGCTTACAAAGGCTTCCGCAAAGGGAGATGGTGGAATCTGGAATCTACCGACATCGACCGTCTTCGTTCCCAAGTGAAAGAGGTGGAGATCATTACTCCGTCCGTAGCCCGTTGGGGTTCCAAAGCCGTATATGAAGATAAGAAATATGATTGTAGCGTGAAAGGACTGTATCCGGATTATCTCCACATTGAATCGCAGGAAATGGCATACGGCAGGTTCATCAATGAGGTGGATATAAAGGAAGCACGCAAAGTATGTGTCATCGGAAAACGAATTTATGAAAGTCTTTTCAAACCGGGAGAAGACCCGTGTGGCAAATATGTAAGAGTAGATGGCATTTATTATCAAGTGATTGGCATGTCTTCTTCCGAAGGTGATATGAATATACAGGGGCGGGCGTCGGAAGCCGTCACTCTTCCTTTCACTACGATGCAGCAGACTTACAACATGGGAGGACAAATCGATGTGATCTGTTTCACCGCGAAGCATGGAGTCAAAGTGTCTGAAGTACAACCCAAAATGGAACAGGTCATTAAAGCCGCACATTATATCTCTCCGGATGACAAACAAGCTGTCATGTGCCTGAATGCCGAAGCCATGTTCTCTATGGTCGATAACTTGTTTATCGGTATCAACATACTGGTTTGGATGGTAGGATTGGGAACTTTGCTGGCAGGTGCCATCGGCGTATCCAATATTATGATGGTGACGGTCAAAGAACGTACCACTGAAATTGGAATCCGCCGGGCGATCGGCGCACGACCGAAAGATATCCTGCAACAAATTTTATCGGAAAGTATGGTACTTACTACCATTGCGGGAATGTGTGGAATTTCCTTTGCCGTCATGGTATTGCAACTGGTTGAGATGGGAGCAAATGCTGACGGAGGGGATGTCCGTTTTCAAGTTACTTTCGGACTGGCAATCGGTACTTGTGCGCTTCTGATTGCACTGGGCATGTTGGCAGGTCTGGCACCTGCTTACCGGGCCATGGCTATCAAACCGATTGAAGCAATCCGGGATGAATAAGGAGATTGGACGATTGGACAATTTACGATTTACGATTGAGAAATCATTGTAGAGCGGGTGTTGTTCAGTTGTTTAGAGACGTAGAGACAATCATCAACCGTAAATAATAAAATCATAAATAAAATCATGAAAAAGTATCTGAAAATCACATTATTGGTAGTCGTTGCTATCATTCTTGTCGGAACATTCGTATTCCTTTATCAGAAATCCAAGCCTAAGGTAATCACTTACGAAACAGTAAGACCGGAAATGACTGACCTCCAAAAAACGACAGTAGCTACCGGAAAGGTGGAACCGAGAGACGAAATTTTAATCAAACCGCAAATTTCGGGCATTATCGACGAAGTATATAAAGAAGCCGGACAAGCCGTAAGAAAAGGGGAAGTTATTGCCAAAGTAAAAGTAATCCCTGAACTCGGACAACTGAATTCTGCAGAAAGTCGTGTGCGCCTGGCAGAAATTAATGCAACACAGGCAGAAACGGATTTCGCCCGTGTGAAGAAGTTGTATGACGGTCAGTTAATCAGCCGGGAGGAATACGAGAAAAGTGAAGTGGCTTTGAAGCAGGCTCGCGAAGAGAGACAGACGGCCAAAGACAATCTGGAAATCGTAAAAGAAGGAATTACCAAAAACAGTGCCTCCTTCAGTAGCACGATGATTCGCTCTACCATTGACGGGTTAATTCTGGACGTACCTGTAAAAGCGGGTAATTCCGTGATTATGAGTAACACGTTCAATGATGGAACCACGATTGCTACGGTAGCCAACATGAACGACATGATTTTCCGTGGTAATATTGATGAAACAGAAGTGGGACGTATCCACGAACAAATGCCGATCAAGCTGACCATCGGAGCTTTACAGAATCTGACATTCAACGCCATTCTGGAATATATCTCTCCGAAAGGGGTGGAAACCAATGGAGCCAACCAGTTTGAAATCAAGGCTGCGATTACCATTCCGGATTCTGTTCAGATTCGTTCCGGATATTCGGCTAATGCGGAAATCGTGTTACAAAGAGCCAATCAGGTTTTGGCAGTGCCCGAAAGCACTGTTGAATTTAGTGGTGACTCTACATTTGTGTACATCATGACAGATTCAGTGCCCGAACAAAAGTTCCAGCGTACACAGGTGACTGCCGGTATGAGTGATGGAATCAAGATAGAAATCAAGAAAGGGGTAACCGTTCAGGACAAAATACGTGGTGCAGAGAAAAAAGATAAATAATTTAGTTTGACCTATAACAATGAGAATAAAAACAGCAATCATATGCCTTGTGGGAGCAATCACTTGCTCCGCTCAAGAATCTGAAGTTCCGTTACACAACTATTCGCTACGTCAATGTATTGACTACGCCATCAGTCATAATATCACCGTTCGCCAATCTGCCAATAATGTAGAACAAAGTGCCGTTGATATAAGTACCGCCAAGTGGGCACGCTTGCCAAACCTTAACGGCTCTGCCGGACAAAATTGGCGCTGGGGACGTAACAGTGTGACAGAGACTGATAAAGATGGAAATCAATATCAAGTTTATAAGAACACATATAATTATGGAACTAACGCATCTCTTTCGACAGAAATTCCGCTTTTCACTGGTTTTGAGATACCCAATCAATATGCACTAGCCAAACTAAATTTCAAAGCAGCCACAGCCGATTTGGAGAAAGCGAAAGAAGATATAGCGATTCAGGTTGCTTCTGCGTATTTAAAAGTTCTGTTAACTCAGGAACTGAAACAAGTAGCAATCAACCAGGTTGAACTCAGCAAAGAGCAGTCCAACCGAATCGTCCGGCTTTTTGAAGTAGGCAAAGCTTCGCCTTCAGAAGTAGCGGAAGCGAAATCCCGTGTTGCTCAAGACGAATTAAGTGTAACGCAGTCCGATAATGATTACCAACTAGCACTCCTCGACCTAAGCCAACTACTAGAATTAAGTAATCCGCACCTTCTCTCCATACAGAAGGCTGACACCACATTTGTCACTACCCTGCTGACGCCTCCAGATGAAATTTACCAATATGCAGTTACCAACAAACCGGAGATTCAAGCAGCACAATACAGATTATTGGGGAGTGAAAAAAGTATCCGTATTGCACAAAGCGGTTTCTATCCGCAACTCAATCTAGGGGGAAATTGGGGAACGGGATTCTCTTCTGATTTAAAAAATAATTTCGGTACTCAAATGCGAGAGAATCGAAACAAAAGCATTGCTTTTAGTCTCAGTGTACCTTTATTCAATCGGTTCGCTACTCGGAACCGCGTTCGTACAGCACGTTTACAACACTTCAATCAGAATCTGAAACTGGATAATGCCAAAAAGGTTCTTTATAAAGAGATTCAGCAGGCTTGGTACAATGCTTTAGCTGCAGAAAGCAAATACAATTCCAGTGAAGTGGCAGTGAAAGCCAGCGAAGAGTCTTTCCGACTCATGAACGAAAAGTTTAATAATGGCAAAGCTACCTTTGTGGAATATAATGAAGCCAAACTAAATATGACCAAGGCTCTTTCTGATAAATTACAATCTAAATACGAGTATCTGTTCCGGACTAAAATTCTGGATTTCTACAAAGGACAGGTCATTGAATAAAAAAGAAATAAAGTTGAGTTTAGTATAGTAGTTCCTTAAAACATATCCGTTGGTTCATTCGTTATTATAGAAAGAACTAACGGATATGAAGTATTTTATCGTCATAGTGATTATAATGATTAGTAATATATTTTTAGGAGTTGCTAAACCAATGAAGAATCAAGCAGAAATCTATTTTGCGGGAGGATGTTTCTGGGGAACAGAACATTTCCTGAAACAAATTCGAGGAGTAGAAAGTACTCAGGTAGGATATGCCAACAGTAATGTTGCCAATCCGAGTTATGAACAGGTCTGTTCCGGAAAAACCAATGCTGCCGAAACAGTAAAGGTGGTTTATGATCCGAAAACGGTAGATTTGAATTTACTGCTCGATCTATATTTCAAGACAATAGATCCTACCAGCCTCAACCGGCAAGGTAATGACCGGGGAACACAGTATAGAACCGGAATTTATTATGTAGATAAAGAAGATCTCCCTGCCATCAAGCAGGCAATTCAATTATTATCCGCACAATATAAAACTCCTATTGTCCTAGAAGTAAAGCCATTGACTAATTTCTATCCGGCAGAGACTTACCACCAGGACTATCTGGATAAAAATCCGGGTGGATACTGCCATATCAATCCTGCTTTATTCGAAATGGCACGCAAAGCGAATGCGCCGAAAGCTAAAGCGTATCAAAAAGCGGATGATGCAACCCTTCGTAAGGAATTGTCGGCGGAACAATATGCCGTAACCCAAAAGAATGCCACCGAACCAGCTTTCCACAATGAATACTGGAATGAGCATCGTCCCGGCATTTATGTAGATATTACTACCGGAGAACCTCTGTTTGTTTCTACTGACAAGTTCGATTCAGGTTGCGGGTGGCCAAGCTTTTCCCAACCAATTCAAAAAGATCTGATCGCAGAAAAGAAAGATACTTCGCACGGCATGATACGTACGGAAGTACGCAGTAAAACCGGAGATGCTCATTTGGGACACGTATTCACAGATGGGCCGAAAGAGAAAGGTGGATTACGTTATTGCATCAATAGCGCTTCACTTCGTTTTATCCCGAAAGATAAAATGAAAGAGGAAGGTTATGGAGAATATCTACCACTCGTTAAATAAATATTGAAGAGTTACAAAAGCTAATCATAACTGTTCATCAGATAAACAGAACGGTGGATTATCCCATAAGGAAATCCACCGTTTTTAATGTAGTTAAATTAAAAGAGAGAGAAGGAGTTTCACAACTCCGATTTATTTTTATCTGCTGGCAGTCAGCAGAGTTGCTTCATTAGTTGCCGGAGCAGAAACATTCATAGCCCAGCTGGAACCGGATTCTTCAATCCATTTATCATTCCATTTGTAGTTCATATAAGCAACCGGCATATTAGCGTCGTTCAGTTCATAAACACTCTTTTCAACAGATGCGTCGTAAGCTCTGTGAGAGTCATTCCAACGTGCGTATACCAAAGTGATTTCATTAGATGAATAAGTATAATCAATCTTGAAGTACGGTATCCATTTTTCAATAGAAGCATCCCATTTGAAAGCTTCTTTGGAGGATATTCTCTTCTGATCGTCATAAGTAAAATCATATTTCATGTGGCGATAGAGAGAACCATCGAGTCTGTAAATCACTTTCGATACTACGAGATCATCTACTTTTTCTTCATTAGTAATGAAGTTATTACCCTGTGCCTTCACTGTTGCATTAGCGATTCCTGCAAATACCATAGCAACTAAAACGATCATTCTGAATAATACTGTAGTCTTCATAATTGTATATTTTTTATTTGTTCAACATTCTGTTTTTATTCTTCTGTTTATTAGACGGATCAAGCGTCTCAAACGGTTGCAACCTTCTGAAGTTTTTCTCATTTTTCTTCGTTGTCCGCTTGCGACTATAGAGATGCAACGAGCGTGCCAAAAAGATAACCAACTAATAATCAACGGAATCACAAAACAGAGCGGTGTACGAAAACGGACAGTTGTACGCTCAAAAGCGAACAACCAACCATTTTTTCGTATTTTCTTTTTTCTACTGATGGATATAACTCTAAAAAAGAGGAAAATACTCCGCCTGTTGCCCGAATTATTATCTACCTTTGCAGCGATTATCACATCAAGAAAAAGAAGATGGAAACGTCCAGCAAAAAAAGAATTATCATTCTATCGGCTATCGGTATCTTGCTTACCAGCCTCATTTGTCTCTTTGCATTCCGCAATGTCATTTTATGCCATATCGTTGACAAACGAACTACACGTGCCGAACAAACATACGGTCTGCAAATTCATTATCAGGAGTTACGAATGAAAGGCTGCAATGAAGTGGCTTTACAAGGACTTTCTATTGTTCCCAACCAACGGGATACCCTCCTGACATTACAATCCGTCAATGTAAAACTAAGTTTTTGGGAATTGCTAAAAGGAGAAATCGAAGTACGGAATGTACTTATGAACGGGCTGGCAATCAACTTCATCAAGCATGACAGCATAGCTAACTACGATTTCCTGTTCTTTAAACGGCAACAAGAAGCAGCCCCCAAACCTGTCATAGAAAGTGACTATGCCAACCGTATTGACCGGATATTAAACCTCATTTACGGTTTCCTGCCTGAAAACGGGCAACTCAGTCAAATCAATATAACCGAACGTAAAGATAGTAATTTCGTTGCAGTCAACATTCCTTCTTTTATTATTGAGAACAATCATTTCCAATCAACCATTCAGATAAAAGAAGATACACTGCCTCAACAACTATGGGAAACGGCAGGCGAACTGAACAGAAGAGACTATACATTAAAAGCATCTCTCTTTGCCCCGGAAAAAAGAAAAATCTCACTACCTTATATAACCCGCCGTTTTGGAGCAGAAGTCACTTTCGACACCCTATCTTATAATATGACTAAAGATAAGCGGGCATCCAATCAACTGCTCCTCAAAGGAAAAGCGAGAGTGAACGGACTTGACGTATTTCATAAAGCCCTCTCTCCTGAAGTAATTCATCTCGATCGTGGACAACTCTGTTACGAGATGAACATAAGCGGGCACTCACTCGAGCTGGATAGTACGACCATTGTTGATTTCAACAAACTCCAGTTTCATCCTTATTTGCGAGCCGAGAAAGAGAAAGGAAACTGGCATTTCACTGCTGCGGTCAACAAATCCTGGTTTCCGGCAGATGATCTGTTCAGCTCTCTCCCCAAAGGATTATTCAGCAATCTGGAAGGCATCAAGACAAGTGGCGAGCTAGCCTATCATTTTCTATTAGATATTGATTTTGCACAACTGGATAGTCTCAAACTGGAATCCGAACTGAAAGAGAAAGACTTCCGCATCACAAGCTATGGGGCCACTTCACTCTCCAAAATGTCCGATGAGTTCATTTATACAGCTTATGAGAACGGAATACCGGTGCGGACTTTTCCTATTGGCCCTTCGTGCGAACACTTTACACCATTGGATAGCATTTCCCCCATCCTAAGAATGTCCGTTATGCAAAGTGAGGACGGAGCATTCTTTTACCATCGCGGTTTCCTGCCCGACGCCCTACGGGAAGCATTGATTTACGACCTGCAAGTGAAACGCTTTGCTCGTGGAGGAAGCACGATCACCATGCAACTCGTAAAGAATGTATTCCTGAACCGTAATAAGAACTTTGCACGTAAATTGGAAGAGGCATTGATTGTATGGCTAATAGAGAATGAAAGATTAACTTCTAAAGAACGCATGTACGAAGTATATCTGAACATTGTTGAATGGGGGCCGCTCGTTTATGGTATTCAGGAAGCTTCTATTTATTATTTCAATAAACGCCCTTCACAACTGAACACGGAAGAAAGTATTTTCCTGGCTTCCATTATCCCGAAGCCCAAGCATTTCCGCAGCTCTTTTGCAGAAGGCGGACAGTTAAAGGAGAATATGGAAGGCTATTATAAGTTGATTGCCAAGCGGCTTGCACAGAAAGGAATAATAAGTGAAATCGAGGCGGATAGTATCCGCCCCGATATCCAAGTTACGGGCGCTGCCCGGAATAGTCTAGCCGGTGAAAACCCGGAGTCTAGTTCTCCTTCCGCTGAGGAGTAATGAGATTGATATAAATAATAAAGGAATAGGTTATCTTCTTGAACTGCTGCTGTTTCTTTCAGAGGAACGGGAAGAGCTTTTAGTGCTATTGCTTCTCGTACTTCCGGAAGAAGAGCGCCTTTCTGTTTGTCCGCTAGAGACATTGCTCCGGGTAGAGCTACCGCTACTCCGGTTAGAAGTGGTACTGCTGCTACGACTGGTCGTACTACCGCTGCTGCGACCAGAATCACTGCGACTGGAGCTACTACGGCTGGAACTGGAAGAGCTGTTATTTCTATCGGAGCTGTTATTTCTATTATAGGAACTACTATCGTTTCGTCTACTTGAACTTTCTCTCGAACTGCTACTTGTTTTTCCACTTTCACGATTGGAGGAACTGGAACCAGTTGAACTTCCGCTTGTTGGTCTGCGATTAGAGCTTGAAGAACCGGAACCCATTTCCGGACGACGACCAGAATTACGATCACTTTCTACTCTATTCGTATTCCCATTTTTATCAGGAGCAACATTGTTACCAGGTCTTCCACTTCCGGACGGTGTAGATGGTCTGACAGAAGTCGAAGGCCGATCTGCTCCAGATTCCGGACGGGGACGTGTCGACGTACCAGGTCTTGTTGTCGTTCCGGGGCGAGTAGAAGCATCTGGGCGAGTAGAGGTACTTGGGCGAGATGTACCAGGACGTGTTGTCGATGAACCCGGACGGGAAGAATTACCCGGACGTGTCGGTGCATTATGCGGACGAGTGGAAGTATTCGGACGGAACCGGACAGAACCGAAATCCGAACGACGATACGAGTGGAATACTCGCTGATCTCTCACCCGATGCGGTGCAGAATAATGGTTGAAATTAGTATATCTGCCCCGATAATAACTCACATGGTGAAAGTGCGGACGATAATGTGCTCCACAATAAGTACGGTAATGGTAAGGCACACCAAAATAAAACAAACTACGATTCGGGTAATTGACATAAACCCTGAAACTCCATTTCCCTCCGGTTACGTAGATCGGCCGATAGAAATACTCGGCATCGAGGAACCGGCGATACTGTGCATCACTCAATACCCAACGAAGATCGTCGTTACGGATATCCAGCGCTTCATAATAATCATCCAATGCCCATTCGTAACCACGTGCTACGTAATCCATGATATTACGGACAGAATAAATAAAGTCGTAATTAATCTCATACGCATCATTATATTGCTGTGTACTCAAGCTCAATTCATATGCCATCTTATCGGTAAGAAAACGCGTCTCCTTACGTACCTTGCTAGTGCTCATTCCAGCCATTACGGTCATATTGGCAGTCAGACCGACAGCAAAGAGTAAAAACAGTATTCGTTTCATAATTCAATCTCCTATCATTTATTATTCTGATGATATTCTCTGATAAACTTGTGCACCTCGTCTTTATATATGTTAGTGAATAAGATATCAATCACCTTGTTAAAATTCTGCTTATCCCTAACATACGGATACAACTTCTTCATCACCTCCACTTGATCGGGAGTATAAGAAAATTCTTTTACTATCGCCACACATTGAGTTGAATTGACATCATGGTTTTCCAGCATACTATTAATCAACGCCTTTTGGTCATCCCTCGGAATCGTAAATTTCAGCTTATCTATGAAGCTTTTAAACTCACTATCAGTCATTAAACGTATTTCCTTGACCGGCTCATTATTGTCGGGAAAGAGCTGAACAGTATTACTGACTGGTGGAGGAATAACGACCGGATGCGGTGAAGGTCTGCCATAACCTTTGAACGTATCCATACTAACCACCTCTCTATTTACAAACTGAACGATTATCGTCACAGGTTCCGAAGTAAGTACAGGCGTACCGTTATCACGATGGAATTCCCATTCTTCCATATCACCGTCAAAACGCCGGAAATCAGGTTTTCCTAAAACGGACTCTACCTGCGATTGAGTCATTCCCTGATTTATACCCATCATCTGTTTGGTAGATACATAGCTGGTAAAACAGCCACTGACCAATATTCCCAACGCCAAACACAGCATAATATGTATCTTTTTCATAACCGTATCGTTTTTAGTTAATAGTATTAACGTTTACCGTACCCTATCATAAAATCCTTCATCTTTTCCTTGCTGGAGCTAAATGTCAGGGTATTAATCACCGTAAAGAAAGCTTCCTTATCTACAATCCGGGGATACATGATCTTCATAATCTCCATCCGGTCATCGTCGAATGTATACAGTTGGGTCAGTTGGAGACATTGGGCAGATGTGAAATCAGAACCAGCCAATGCAGCATTGAGCAACTTCATACGGTCATCTTTAAAAGGCTCATTCTTCATCTCTTTATAAAACGTTTGGAAGAGCTGATCGTTCATCACCCTGTTATGACCATATCCCGGACGATGTTCTCCCTGGTCTGGACGGCCGGGGCTTTCCGGGCGTATGTTATCACGTCCGTCCACCCATATTTCTTTCACTCCTCTCCCATCAAAATAAACGAAATCTTTATATAATTTTTCTCCTTTCCATACTCGCTCTCCCGCACGGGTAAAGCGGGTGGCAAACACTTCAACAGTATAATGTCCGGGATTTAAATTGGCTATAAAGCAGGTAGTAGTGGGTAAACATATCTGGTTCCCTCCCAAGTAAACAAGAATCGGAGTATTCCCGCCATCGATACGGATTCCGTTAACAGACTGCGCTTGTAAAGAGAGGGCAGCGAACAGGATGCAGAAACTTATTATAATCTTACGCATAGCTTATCTAGTTTTTATTATTTATATCTTTAATCTGATAGCACAAAAATAGGGTGAGGAAACTCCCCACCCCAATGATTCTCTCTATTCGTATGTAGGGAAATCCCTATTCTGTTTAGGAATCCGCCAAAGCAATGCCATCCTCATGCAAGGTAATCAGACGTTTCTTATACAAGTCGCCCACCCCTTTCTTAAAGGTTTTCTTGCTGACGCCAAACGTATCATAAATATCTTCCGCAGGGCTTTTATCATTCAAGTAGATTCGTCCTCCATGCGCTTTGATATAGTCGAGCAGCGTTTTCGAAAAATCGTCAATCTTTTCAAAACCGGGTTTCTGAAGAATCAGGTCTACCTTACCATCTTCACGCACCTGTTTCACAAAAGCTTTCATCTCCATCCCTGTTTCCAACGGGCAGAATATTTCATTTTCATACAGCAAACCGCTATACTTATTATCTATAATCGCTTTAAAGCCCAAATCCGTCTTCTGCCAGATAAGGATATTCACTTCTGCTTCCGGAGCATATTCCGGCTTTTCTTTCGACAGATAACGTTCCACCTTTGCTGAAGCCACAATACGATAACTCTCTTCATCCAAATGCGCATGAACCACATATTTCCGCCCAACCTGCATTTTCATCTTCTGCTCACTGAATGGAACGAACAGGTCTTTCATCAATCCCCAGTTCAGAAAAGCTCCATATTGATTTACCCAGGAGACTTCCAGACAAGCAAACTGACCTACCTGCACCAACGGAGTCAGTGTCGTAGCAATCAATCTCTCATCCATATCCAGATAGAGAAACACATTCAAAAAATCTCCTATCTTACAGTCCTCAGGCACATAACGGGTAGGCAACAAAATCTCACCTTCTTCCTCACCATCGAGATATACGCCGAAATCTACTTCTTTCACGACTTCAAGCTGATTGAACTTTCCTAATTCGATGCTCATATTCTTATCTATTTATTGTAATAAAACACAAAGATAATCTATTTTGAATAGATCCCTCAAACAGTCAGCCATAACTTTTCGTTATCGGGCAAAACTATTTGCAATGAACAATCTGCTTTCTAATATGTTAACTTTGTAGCGACAAAAAGAAAGAGTAAAATATTCACCTTTAAACATATAAACTTATGGAATTTCTAACCAACGAGAAACTTACGATTGTAGGAGCTGCCGGAATGATCGGCTCCAATATGGCACAAACAGCCATGATGATGAAACTCACTCCGAATATTTGCCTGTATGATCCATTTGCCCCGGCTCTGGAAGGAGTAGCTGAAGAATTGTATCACTGCGGTTTTGAAGGTGTCAACCTTACATTTACTTCCGATATCAAAGAAGCACTGACAGGAGCTTCTTACATTGTCTCTTCCGGTGGAGCTGCCCGTAAAGCAGGTATGACCCGCGAAGATTTGCTGAAGGGAAATGCAGAAATTGCCGCTCAATTCGGTAAAGATGTTCATCAATATTGCCCGAACGTAAAACATATCGTTGTGATCTTTAATCCGGCGGACATCACCGGACTGATAACTTTGTTGTATTCAGGTTTGAAACCCTCTCAAGTTTCTACACTGGCTGCCCTGGACAGCACCCGCCTGCAAAACGAACTGGTGAAATTCTTCCATATCCCGGCTTCCGACATTCAGAATTGCCGTACGTATGGTGGTCATGGCGAACAAATGGCTGTATTCGCCTCTACAACCAAAATAAAAGGAGAACCTTTGACCGATTTCATCGGCACTACCCGCCTTCCATTGGCAGATTGGGAAGCACTGAAAGTACGTGTCATCCAGGGTGGTAAGCATATTATCGACCTGCGCGGTCGTTCTTCTTTCCAAAGCCCGGCTTATCTTTCTATCGAAATGATTGCCGCTGCTATGGGTGGACAACCTTTCCGCTGGCCTGCCGGAACGTATGTTTCTAACGGCAAATTCGACCATATCATGATGGCGATGGAAACTTCAATTACTAAAGACGGCGTCACTTATAAAGAAGTAGCCGGAACTCCTGCCGAACAGGAAGAATTGGAAAAGAGCTACGAGCATTTATGCAAACTTCGTGATGAAGTGATTGAAATGGGGATTATCCCAGCCATTAAAGACTGGCATGCATTGAATCCAAATATTAACTAATCAAACAATATTAGCGAAAGCAGAAGGCCGAAACCTGGAACGATGAAAAGATCGTCAGGTTTCAGCCTTTTTTTATTCCATTCCAGGGAAAATAAAACAATTCATCAATGCTTGTAATGATAACAGGTATTCTTCACTTCAACATGATAAACGGCAGTTCCATACCCCATCCAAATGCCCAATCCTCCATCTATATTACCAGGTAGATTAGTCGTATTGGGAAACACAGGATTACCACTGTTGATTACTTCATTTTCATATTGACTCCAAAAGCGGAACCCTTCTTCCGTTATTTGTGAGAAACAAATATTCACCTTTTCACCAGGAGTAAAAAAAGGAGTATACTTGTTGAGTTCCGTATGCCGGAATCCCCGGTAAATCTCTGCTGTTGCGACAGGAGACACTAATATTTCATCAGAAAACGTACCCATAAACGCATTATAATAGTCCTCATCTTTTTCTTCTACCTGAGTGAATATTTTATAATAGTTAGCTTCCCCCTTCGGGTCATTAAAATACGCAGTAGCCTGATAAAGCGTATCACACCCTTCGGTTGGCTGTAAGCGTATGCTATCCAGTAGGATCGGTTCAGGAATGGTAGTACGTGCTGTTATTTCTTTCCCGCGATACATGACAGTCAACATATACACCTTGCCCACTTCTCCCCTGATTTGTGAACCGGTATAGACAAAATAAGGCAATCTGCCTTTATCTATTCTGCCCACCAGAATTTCGGTCTGACTCCCATCACTCACAGTTACCTTAGCACTCATAACAGGCAGTTTGGAAAGTGCTATACTATCCCATGTACTATTCAGGATTTTACTTTGTGAAAGGTAAACCTTTGCAAATCCGTCTGCCGTAATACCACCTTCCACCACAACTTCCGATTCATAGTCACTGTCAAAATCCCAATCCGGCTCACAGGAGGTAAAAGCTGCAACCAGCATCACTATCCAACTATATAAAAAAGCTTTCAACATCTTCAAAATTTAAATATATAACTGACTGAAGGCAACAAACTATAAAGAGACATATTTTTCTTCTTAATCAGCAAACCGGATTTATCTTCTGAAGGCTTGACGCCTACTTGCACAAAAACCGGATTATGTCTCATATAAGCATTATAAAGCGACAAATTGATGCAATTCTTTTTTGTATGCCCCAGCCAGTAGTTCACCGACAAGTCCATTCTGTGATAAGCCGGCATGCGGCTGCTGTTATACTCATCGTATACACAAACCGCATTCTCGCCTATCATATACATGGCCCTCGGATATGTTACCGCATTACCCGAAGCATACACAAATGCCATCGCAAAATCCCAATGATTATCCAACGTATAATGAATCATCGCGTTCAAATTATGTCTACGGTCATATTTGGCAGGAAATATATTTCCTTTTCTCAATTCCGGAAATTGCCGATCAGCCCAGGCAAGCGTATAGCCAATCCAGCCATTCCATCGTCCTCTGCTTTTCCGCAACATCAGTTCTACACCGTAATTCCGCCCTTCTCCTGTCAGTACATGGTCTTCTATCCGGTATGTCTGATTAAACATATCTAACAATCCACCGTTGAATATCGTTTGATGAGACAGTTTCCGATAGTACCCTTCCACCAACAATTCATAATCTCCATTCCGAAGCGGCTGTGAGAAAGAGACATCTAATGAATGAACTTTCTGCCCTGATATATCTTTCGTCGAAGGCATCCAAAAATCAATAGGCAATCCGGCACTCGATACCGTAATCTGATTCATATATTGCCTGTTCAATTGGTAGGAAAAGCTCAATGTCCTGTTCCCCGGCAATTCGTATTCCAGACGAATACGTGGTTCGGCTCCTCCATTATAATAATCACCCTGTATGCTGCCACTATAACGCAATCCCATATTCATCGTCCATTTCCCCCATTTTTTCTCCGCTTCGGTATACACAGCAAACTCTTCCATTTCGTATCTACCGGGATTTCCGGCATTGATACCTTCGAAGATATTCACCGATTCAGGGTATTGCGGATAAAGTATATGATGTATGAAATTTCCGCCTGACTTCATTTTCCATGTCCCCAACCGCCAGTCTACATTTCCCATATATCCGAAATCGGTCAATCGGGAAGGCATTTTCATACGTAGTGTATTCTGGTTTGCTTGCAGATTGGTACGGTAATGCGTCATATAGATTCTTTGTGTCAACAACGTCTTTTCGTTGCAGCTGCGTTCCCACTTCAAAGAAGCAATTCCGTTGAGCCACTGCATATTGAAATCTACCTGATACTGATGTTCTTTCAGTTTCAACAAATCATTGCCGACATAGCTGTTCAGTACTATTTTGTTTTTAGGGTTCGGCTTCCACACATAAGTAAGGTTATAATCCTGAAAACCGTAACGAAGCCTTGTGTTATCCTCAAATCCCCCTTCTATCAAGGAGATTATCGGATTTACATAAGTGACTCTCGCGGATAGATAAATAGCACTATTTTGAGTAACCGGTATTGCACCGGTAATTCTCGAAGCCAATATACCAACATTACCGGACACGCTTACCCGCTGCACCACCGAATCACGAGGAGTCATTTCTACTACCGCTGCCAATCTTCCGCCGCGGTCTGCCGGTTGGTAAGACTTATTGAGTGAAAAAGAAGAAAAATGATCATTATTGAATATAGAAAAAAAGCCCAGCAGATGTGAAGAGTTGTACACAGGCACCCCATCTATACATATCAGGTTATGTCCCGGTTCGCTGCCATGTACATAAAGTCCCCCATTCAATTCGCCGGCAGTAGTCACTCCCGGCAGCAACTGAAAAGTCTTGATCGGATCGCTGTCTCCCAGCATACGCGGCATGAAGTTTACCACATTCGGATCAAGCTTCCAATCACCTTTTGCACTACGCTGCAACGCAGGAGATTTCTTGGACGCCACCACTTCCACCTCCTGAATCCTCCAAATAGAATCGGTTCGAATCGTATCATCGTCACACGTTTCCGTTTGGGCATATACACTTATATTTCCCAATACCGCAAACAGCACCAATATGTATCTTATCACATTCAATTCACTTTACCTATAAAAAAGAAAGCCGAAGAAGAGAATTATTCCCTTCCTCGGTCCTCGTCAATTTACTCACATTTATCTATACCCCATGCTTATTCTATGAATCCTTCAAAACTTCTAACCAATGCATCGAAGCTGTCAGCTAATGATTTGAATGGTCCGGAAGCAGTATCAAAATAGTCTTCAAAGCTAATCAGAGATTCATCTTCAAACTGTAACAGAGGCTCTGTATACCAGTATTCATGCTTCACTCCCTGAGAATCTATGTATGAATAGTCAATATAAGGTTGGAATGTCAAAGTAGCAGACGCTTCATTGCTTCCTCCGAATGTCAGGCTTCCACTAAGATACTTCTTAAATACATTTGCAGTAGCTTGTGCAGCTTCATGAGATTCACCCCACATTCCAGTAGCATTATCATACTGGTCATCCACTTGTTCCAGTTCACGAGCTAAATCCTTGTAACTGCTACATTGCATAAGCACAGCAGCTTCACCCATAATATTTGCCTCTATACGCGCATCTTTAAAACGGTCTCCAACATTCTCGTTTGCGCCTTCGTCTGCTGTCATGTTGCTACCATTCAGATAAGCTTCACCTTTTACGGCTTCTGTTCCTTTTATGTTGATTGAATAGTTAGCTTTCACAACTTGCGGTGTTGCGCTTACTGAAGTAGATACTTTGTAACCGTTGGCATCTATATTTACTGTAATATCTGCTTTTCTTGGAGAGCTGCTTACGTTTGCTGTAGCAATCTCAAGAGAAGTCAAAATAGTTGTTCCTAGTTTAATAGTAGAAGTAAGTTTAGCCGGAACTTTCACTATAACGCCATCATAAGTAAAATCTGTTGTATTGCCGGTAGCTGCAATCTTGATTTCAGCTGTTTGACCCTCACAACCAAACTTCAATGCGAGTTCAGAATCAGAATCGGTACGTTCCCACTTGTCTTTGCTGTCATTATAGGTATAAACACCATAATAGTCACTGGCCTGATACATTTCATTGTTGACAGCCGCCATAGCGTACACTTTAGCCATATCACCCTGTGAAGCAGCTACTAAAGAATGTACCATTTGCTGTACATTTGCTTTTTCCTGAATTTCCAAAGAGCCTACGATTTCCGAGAAGTAATTCCCTACTTGTGCCAACTGTTTCTGATCGTCAGCATTTACCAGATTGATTAAGTTCTGTCCAATTTCACTCAACTTCTCTTTACTCTTCTCGGCTGATAATACATCACCGCCTGTCGGTCCATCATTATTATCGTCACCACACCCCGTGAATGTTATCATTGCCATCATCAGGCAAGGAATTAAATAATACAATTTTCTAGTCATATTTTAATGGATTTAAAATGTTATGTTTGCATTTTTTATTGCCGTTTTATTATTCATATTTTTCATATAGAACATCGGCTTCCCCAATTACTTCGCAAAGGTGAGAATATTTTATAGAATAAAAAAATGATTAAAACAAAGAAAGTGCCTATATAGACATTTTAGGCGCTTAAGTCATATAAAACAGTGATTATTATGTCCAAATTAATAAATAGCTCCAGGCTTTCTGCTACATCATCATAGAAGTTTTCTTATTTTGGAGAAGAACATTCCTGACAAATCCCTTTAAGGACATAATTAATGCTGTGCAAAGTAAATCCTTCAGGCAAATCAATCACCGGGATATGGGTGCCTTCCAGGCAGAATGTACGATGACATTTCTCACAATAAAAATGCGAATGTAAATCCTGTACCACACAATTGCAAGAGTTGTCGCAAACGGCATACTTCAACGAGCCGCTTCCATCGTCTATGCTATGTATGAGGTGATGAGACAAGAAGAGAGCAATAGTACGGGATATGGTCGATTTATCGACTGTGTCGAGCAATGTTTCGAGGTCAAGCAATGACACTGCACGCTCTGCCTGCATCATCTCTTTTATCACCAAAAGCCTTATTGCAGTTGGCTTGATGTCTCTTCTGACCAGTTTATCCAAATAAATATCTTCTTCCATCTTTCTCCTATTTTATCATTTTCTGTATTCTGACGGCGTTCATTATGGCAAGTAACGCAACGCCTACATCTGCGAAGACAGCTTCCCAAAGAGTAGCGATTCCACCGGCTCCCAAAATCAATACAAGCAATTTCACTCCAAATGCCAGTGATACATTCTGCCAAATGATTCTTCGTGTCAGCCTTCCAACTTTGATAGCTTCGGCTACTTTCGACGGTTGGTCTGTCTGTATCACGACATCGGCTGTTTCAATAGCCGCATCACTACCCAGTCCTCCCATAGCAAT
Organism: Bacteroides sp. L008; assembly: GCF_040812255.1. Taxonomy (NCBI): domain Bacteria; kingdom Pseudomonadati; phylum Bacteroidota; class Bacteroidia; order Bacteroidales; family Bacteroidaceae; genus Bacteroides; species Bacteroides sp. L008. The sequence continues at coordinate 3,425,764 of NZ_JBFNXO010000001.1, forward strand.
GCCGACATGACTTAGAGCGAGCACCGGTGCGTCGTTCATTCCATCACCGACAAACGCGATCCGGTTTGCCTCATCCCGCCGCAATTCTTCCAGATGATTCACTTTTCCTTCCGGCAACAAGTCGCCATAAGCTTCCGATATACCGAGCTTCTCTGCAAAGTTAGTAACAATACTCTGTTTATCACCGGATAGTATCTGGATGTTTTCAATATTTAAAGCTTTTAAATTGTCAATAGCTGCCTTTGCATCCTCTTTCAGGGCATCAGCCAACAGCAGATAACCTGCATAACGGTTTCCAACGGCACAGACTACGATGGTATCCGTTATTTCCAACAGTTCTTCCGGGTAGGATATATCAAACTTAGAAAGTAACCGGCAGTTACCGACCAGAACCGTAGTCCCGTTTATCGTCGCCTCCAGACCATAGCCGGCAAATTCTTTCGTACCGGTAACAGCTACACATTCAATATTTTGTTCTTTCGCATAATTCACAACAGCCTTGGCAATCGGATGTGTGCTATCACTTTCTACCGAAGCAACCAGTTTCACTAATTTTTCTTCAGAAATCTCACCTGCACTTTTACAAGCCTGTACTTCAAAGGTTCCTTTTGTCAGGGTTCCTGTTTTATCGAATACCACCGTATTGATCTTGGTGATAGCATCCAGATAATTACCACCCTTGAATAAAATACCCAATCGGGATGCTGCTCCAATCCCCCCAAAGTAGCCTAACGGAATACTAACCACCAACGCACAGGGACACGAAATCACGAGAAAGACCAAAGCTCTGTATAGCCAGTCATTAAATGCAAATACAAATGGAGGATTAATAAGTGAATAGACAAATGGACACAACACAATTAATACTGCAAGCACTATAACAATAGGTGTGTAAATGCGTGCAAACTTACGAATAAACAATTCAGCCGGAGCCTTACGTTCGGAGGCATTCTGAACAAGTTCCAATATTCGGGCAAGTGCACTCTTATCAAAAGGTCTCGTTACCTTGATCCGGATAACCTTGTCAGTTACAATCATTCCGGCAAGAACTTCTTCACCTTTCCGAATATTACGAGGAACGCTTTCGCCCGTTAATGCGGCTGTATTAAAGGCAGCCACTTCATTCTGCATGGCTCCGTCCAATGGTACCCGTCCGCCTGCCTTTATTTCTATGATTTCACCGACTTTTATCTTTTTAGGGCTTTCAATAACAAGATTGCCTTCCCGGAACACTAATGTTTTTTCAGGTCTTACGTCCAATAAGGCTCCGATATTACGCCTGGCCTTATCTACCGCTTTATCCTGAAACAGTTCTCCTACTGTATAGAATAACATCACGGCTACTCCTTCCGGATATTCACCAATATAAAAAGCTCCCAAAGTAGCTATAATCATTAGAGTGAACTCACTGAAATAGTCTTTTTCCCTGATACTTTCCCAGGCTTCTTTCATCACCGGTATTCCTACCGGAAGATAGGCCACGATATACCATATCAAAGCAACAGATCCTTCACGGAAGAATGCTAAATCGAGAGCATTCATAATTATTCCACCTGCCAGAAGCAGGAGAGAGAATATCACTTTCCCATATTCATGAAATACCGAAACCTTTGCATCAACCTTTTTTTCTGCTGCGCATGAATGAGCGCCACAACTACAATGTCCCATAACATTCATCATTTAGTTGATGCAAAGGTAGCAAATGATTCATGCAACAAAGTTGCAAAATCGGTTTTAGAACATATATCCCAATGAGATCATCAGGTTTCTGTTCTTCATTCCTAAATCTTTTGCCACTTCAACAAGTCCGAAATCATAGCTTATGGCAATTTGATATTTCTTACTGAACTCAACTCCGGCTTTCAGTCCAAGACCGAAATCGAATCGTTTCAGACCATCATCTCCAAATATATCTTCAGACATGGAGTTATCTCCTAATTCCGCAATATCTGCAATATCACCGTCCACTTTCAATTTTGCTTTTCCAAACAGACCGACAGCCATATAAGGACCGACACTACCAAATAACGAAAAATCATCATTGACAGCATATTTATACCCGACACGTACCGGTACTTCTAAATAGTATGGATTAAATTTTATGCTCGCAAGTGATCCTCCATCAATTTTAGCACCTTTCAATGTAAGCAATGCAGCGAAGTCCATATAGGCACCACTACCATTCGCATCCTGAGACAATCCCAACTCTGCTTTAACACCTGCGTGAAAACCTATCCTGCTGTCAAAACCTGTAATGGTGTATTTACTAACATTCATACCTGCCATCACACCCCATTTCAGATTATCTTGAGCATTGATACTCACCGCACTTATCGCTACTAAAGCGAATAATAATAAGGCCTTTTTCATACGAATAAATAATTTAATTATTGTTTAGAAATTATGTGAGGCAAAAATAACAATAATTCGCATAACTCCGAGAGATTTGGTGAAAATATAAAAAATAAACGATATGAATCTTATGAGGTATAGTCATAGCAAGGGAACCGGACTATTTCAAACGATTTTACGAGATATAGAACAAAAACACTCCGTACAGAGAAAAAACAAAGAATGAAAGACTGTATAACTTAATTAATTGTTATCTTTGCACAATCAGTCGTAGCGCGACTGTATTGTTTGTTTTAAGAAAAAAAGCGTTTAGCTGATTTCTGTGCTAGTGAAAAGTCCAAAAATTCCAAACACACAGAGAAGCAGATAAATGCTCCTTGCAATATGCGGGGAGTGTTTCCTGTTTGTGTGTTTAGGGCTTGGACTCCCTCACTGGCGGATAGGCAAATGCTCTCCGCTTTTTTTGTGCCTATAAATTTGCTGCAATAGATACAAACAACAAATTAGTAATAATTACAAAGGCAAGTCAATTCGAGTGGAGCGGCACTTGAACGACTGCAAAGTCGAAAACGTAACATCTATATGTTGCTACTTGCCTTTAAAAATATAAGAGACAGAGGCTAGCTACACCTGCAAGGGGAACAAATGGATTCATCCAGGAGTTCCCCTCTATTTTTGTAAAGATGTGTACTATTGGAAAGACAGATATCAGATTTACATATAAAATTAATGATTCTTATTGTCAACCAAAGTTTTTTCCCGATAGTATAATGATTATCATCGGTTTACATGCTGACAATAAGCCATGACAATAGGCTGACAATAAAAAATTAGAACTTTTATTGTCAGCCTGTTCTTTGACCCCTTTGGGGCAAGATTATGGGATTCGTTCCAATGTGTCGATATACTCTGACTTAATTCCCAGCTTGATCCATGTTATAAACTACTGAAGACTATCATTGTCTACAGTAACAATATCATCGACATAAGAAACACATACGCTTTATAAAATGAGTATGCCCCTATTAAATGAATGCTATATAGCCGGTATCTTTCACTTACCAAGCAGGTATTGTTTCATTAAAGTGTCGGTATTGTTAACTCCCCACGGCCGTGACGAGATCTTCCCACGGCTGTGGTAGGAATTTGTCACGGCCGTGAGAAGAAGTTACCACGGCTGTGACGAACTAAAGATACCGGTGCTTTAGTGGAACAATACTAACACTTTAGAGGAACTATACTGGCGTGTTAGCGGAACTATACAGGTATATTAATGAAAGGATATCACTTTGGAAAGCTGTTATAAAAATGCGGTATTATTTCGAAAGGTGCCCATAAAGCTATTGTTTATCAAGTTATTAAAGGTAGCATAAGAGATAAAAACAGGCTGACAGTAAAAGTAGATATATTTTATTGTCAGCCTATTATCAGCATCTATTGTCAAGTAATATAATACTGATATTCATATACTTAAATATCATCCTGACAGTTTGACAATAAAACAGATACAAATCAATAGAGATAATCATAAAGTTTTTAATAGGGAAGGGCAAAGAATTTATAAAAAGAAAGAAAAAGTTTGCCGTTCTCTTAAGAATAAATATCTTTGTAACCGTGGTTACTGTAACCACGGTTACTAATACAATTCACAGACTATGAGGTTTTATAATAGAGAAGAAGAACTAAAAGAGTTAAAACGAATTCAGAAATTGGCATTTGAGGAAAGTTCAAAAATGACAGTCGTTACCGGCCGCCGTAGAATTGGGAAGACAAGCCTCATCATGAAAGCTGTTGAACAGACCCCCACTGTCTATCTATTTATAGGACGTAAAAATGAGGCAACCTTGTGCGAAGAATTCATCCCACTTATCGCACAAGCCCTGCAAATCTTTGTTCCGACAGAAATCAGAAGTTTCCGAAACTTATTCCAATACCTAATGCAGCTTTCGACTCAACGGACTTTCAATCTGGTTATTGATGAATTTCAGGAATTCTATACTATTAATGAATCCATATTCAGCGATATGCAAAATATTTGGGACCAATATCGGAAGTCCTCACACATGAATTTGATCGTCAGTGGTTCCATCTATTCTCTGATGCAGAGAATTTTCCAAGACAATAAAGAGCCGCTCTTCGGAAGAGCTGATAACATAATCAAGCTGTCAGCATTCAAGCTCTCTGTTCTGAAAGAAATCATGTGTGAATATGCCCCGGCACATTCGAATGATGATCTTTTAGCACTTTATACTTTTACTGGCGGGGTACCTAAATACGTGGAACTTTTTTGTGACAACCATACGCTCCACGTGGAAAGCATGATCCATTTTATGGCTCGCGACAATTCTCCCTTTACCGAAGAAGGAAAAAATCTGTTGATAGAAGAATTTGGGAAAAATTACGGGACCTACTTTTCTATTTTAAGTGCAATTGCCGGAGGTAGAAATACACAAGCAGAAATTGAGGCAACACTAGGAGAAAAAAGCGTAGGCGGCTATCTGAAACGCTTGATAGACGATTATAATATTATCATACGCCAACGTCCCATTTTAGCTAAAGAAAGCTCAACAACTGTCCGATATGAAATATGCGATAATTTTATTAGGTTTTGGTTCAATTACTTCGACCGTAACCGTTCATTGATAGAAATTAAAAACTTTGTAGGGCTGCGTAATATCATAGAAGCTGATTATCCAACCTACAGCGGAAAGATATTAGAACTTTACTTCAAACAGAAATTCGCTGAAAGTTATCAATTCCGTGCTATCGGGTCATGGTGGGAAGCCAAAGGGAATCAAAACGAGATAGACATTGTTGCACTCTGTCTTGAAAAAAACAAAGCAGTAGTTGCTGAAGTAAAACGCCAACGTAAAAACTTTAAGCCGGAGTTGCTGGAACAGAAAGTTGAACATTTGAAGAAAAAGCTACTGCCTCGTTATACCATTGAAACAATGTGTTTGTCGTTGGAAGATATGTAGTACTTAGTCAGGCACGGATTACAGGTTTTCTATGAGATCAGTACCTCATCACCTGCATTCCGTGCCCAATATAATATCATTGTTGGTTTTCTTCCCGATCTGTCCGGATAAACTCCAGAAGTCGTTCCACCGCCTCTTCTTCAGGAATATTTTTCTCTACGCACACCTTACCTTTATAGAGACTGATTTTCCCCCGTCCTGCTCCTACATAGCCGTAGTCTGCATCTGCCATCTCACCGGGACCATTCACGATGCATCCCATGATGCCGATCTTCAGCCCTTTCAAATGTGAAGTGGCTGCCTTGATACGGGCAATGGTCTTTTCCAAGTCGTAAAGTGTACGGCCGCAACCGGGACAAGATATATATTCAGTTTTGGAGGTACGGGTACGTCCGGCCTGCAAGATTCCGAAAGCAGTGGCATCGACCACGGCATGGCTCAAGTTGCCCTGATTGAACAGGAAGATGCCATCACAAAGACCGTCAAAAATCAAGGCTCCCATATCGGCTGCGGACTTTATCTGCAAATTCTCCGCATCATCTTCCGAATAATGCTGGAAGAAGACAACCGGATTTTGCAAACCTTCCGTCATTAGTTGATGAACCAGTGCACGGTGCTCACCCAAACGGTTCGGATGATTGCTTTGGGAAACCACCACCACTTCCGGATGATGTTTCAGGCAGGCTATCACTTCGTCCGTTTGTGCCATGTAGGGCATAAACAGGAATTTAAGCTCCGCATTGCATTCTCCCATTAACGGCAACTGTGCATGATTGAATGCAGGCCAAGTTCCGTCTTCTCCCTGCCATACATCCGCATCAAGAATATATTCCACTCCGTCTTCCCGTTGATCGGGCAAAGCTCTTCCGGCATAAATATAGTCCGGTGTGAATTGCGGATTTACCTCTGTCTTCCCGTCCATGCGGTCGGCAATAACCACAGGCACATGTTCACCTCCGATATTACGGACAGCTTTTGTCTTGCGGCGTTCGGGAGACAAATAATTGAATTCCGGCGCTTCCAATCCCGGGATATAAGGATGGTCCTGCCTCAACAGAACATAATCCACCAATTTGCGGGCTACCGGGATTTCAGCTTCAGGAGCTTCACTCAAAGATACCCGAATGGTATCTCCCAATCCGTCACTCAACAATGCACCGATGCCAAGGGCGGACTTGATACGCCCATCCTCTCCGTCTCCGGCTTCTGTCACTCCGAGGTGTAACGGGAAAGCCATCCCTTCTTTCTCCATGACGTCTACCAACAGACGGACGGTTTTTACCATGACCACCGTATTGGAGGCCTTGATGGAAATCACCACATCTGTGAAGTTTTCCTCTACACAGATACGGAGAAACTCCATGCAGGACTCCACCATTCCTGCGGGGGTATCGCCATAACGGGACATGATACGGTCGGACAGAGAGCCATGATTTACTCCGATCCGGATAGCCGTGTGATTCTCTTTACAGATATTCAGGAACGGGACAAACCGGTTATGGATTTTCTGTATTTCCTGCGCATACTCCTCGTCTGTATATTCCAGTTTCTTAAAAGTACGCGCAGCATCTACATAATTTCCCGGATTGATTCGCACCTTTTCCGCATATTGAGCAGCCACGTCCGCCACTTTCGGATTGAAATGCACATCGGCAACCAACGGAACCATATATCCCTGGCTACGCAGTCCGATATTAATGTTCATCAGGTTCTCGGCTTCTTTGATGCCCTGGGTTGTGAGGCGGACATACTCTCCACCTGCATCAACAATACGTTTCGCCTGTTCCACACAAGCCTGTGTATCCTGCGTAGACGTGTTTGTCATCGACTGGACACGAATAGAATTGGGGCCGCCCAACGGCACAGCCCCAATATTTACTTCTGTGGTCTCTCTTCGAAAATAATTGAATAGATCAACCATTTTAATTTACGATTTAACGATTTACGATTAAAAGCACTTTGAGTATAACAAATGTGCAGACAATAAACGATTCACGAAGATATTTCAATCGTAAATCGTAAATTGTCAAATCGTAAATCACATTAGTTTGTTTTATATTCAAACTTCACTTCTTTCAGTTCTTCGTTTGCTTTTACGATTTTCTTTTTCAGTCCTTCCTTGTAAGCAGCAAAAGCTTCTGCCAGTTTCTCATCGCTCAATGCCAGCATCTGGATGGCAAGGATAGCGGCATTCATCGCTCCGTTAATGGCAACCGTTGCTACAGGAATGCCCGGAGGCATCTGAATGATAGAATAAAGTGCGTCCACACCATCGAGCACGGAACCTTTTACAGGTACTCCGATCACCGGCAATGTAGTATTAGCCGCAATCACACCGGGAAGGGCGGCAGCCATTCCGGCAGCAGCGATAATTACTTTAATGCCACGGTTGCGGGCATTCTTCGCAAACTCTTCCACAGCCTCTGGCGTGCGGTGAGCAGAAAGAGCGTTCATTTCGAACGGTACATGCATATCATTCAGTAGCTGTGCAGCCTTCTCCATAACAGGAAGGTCGGACGTGCTGCCCATGATAATACTTACAATTGGAGTCATTTCAATTTACTATTTTACAATTTACTATTTACAATTTAAGTACGGTAAGAATTATCCGTTTACCACAGCTTTATAGGCTTCGGCATCCAGCAAATCTTCTACCGCTTTTACATCGGCCGGTTTCACTTTAATCAGCCAACCTTCGCCATAGGGATCTTTATTTACCAGTTCCGGGTTTTCTTCCAATGCTTCATTTTGTTCGAGCACCTCACCTGCTACAGGCAGGAAAAGATCGGAAATAGTTTTCACTACTTCAATCGTTCCGAAAGTTTCACCGGCTTCCAACGTTTCACCAACAGTCGGGATATCTACGAACACAATATCGCCCAATTGTTCCTGTGCATAATCGGTGATACCAACGTATGCAATGTCTCCTTCAACGCGAATCCATTCGTGTTCGTTCGTGTACTTCAAATTCTGTGGAAAATTCATAATGATTAGTTTTTAGGATTTATACTGTTTTAAAATAAAAATACTCGAAATAAGATGTTACTCACCGGATGAAGTACCAAAAGGGCACATATCAGACCGACAGCAAAACCGGAAAGCACCTCACCCAGCGTGTGATGCCCCAACACAATGCGCGCAGAACCTAATATACCGGCAATCAAAATAAACAGGCATAGCCATGCGACCGGATTGTAACCGAACAAGGCGCTGAAAGAAATCAATCCCCCGATCACTCCGCCCATTCCTGCCATGTGTTCGCTCAACTTCCATTTCAGGTTTACCGCAATGCAAATGATGGACACTACCAGAGAAGCAAGAATGATACCGGTCATATACCACGGGAGATTCAGCTTGCGCATCATCAGCAGACAGAACACATACGAGATGATGGTCAGCAGGATAGGCACATAACGTTTCTTACGTTCACTCAACTCCTGACGGGCGAATCCATTGATTTTACGAAACAGGAAAATGGTAATAGTAGGTGTCAGTATGGTGAAGCAGTAAACGATTCCCAACACTATCAACTTATATTGTATCGGCATGATACGAAGATAAGAAAACAGGAATAACACCAGAAACGATAAAAACGGAATAGAAAATGGAGTAAAGACCATCGAAGTGACTCTCGCCACCTGCAACATCGTCTTATCCGCTATGATATGTTCTCTCTCTCTGTCCATCAGCACTAATACTTAATACTTTATACTTAATACTTAAAAAACTCTCATTTCCGCAGTCGTGCTACGGGGATATTCAGCTGTTGACGGTATTTGGCTACTGTCCTGCGGGCAATGGGATACCCTTTCTCCTTCAATATATCCGCCAATTCATCATCGGTCAGGGGTTTCTTCTTGTCCTCGCCTTCAATACACTCTTTCAGAATCTTACGAATCTCACGGACAGACATCTCTTCGCCATCCTCTGTAGTATATCCGTCGCTGAAAAAGTATTTGAGCGGATAGATACCGTAATTCGTCTGTACATATTTACTGTTACTCACACGGGAGATGGTCGAAATATCCAATCCCGTACGTTCCGCCACGTCTTTCAGAATCATCGGCTTCAACAGCGATTCATCTCCTTCCAAAAAGAAAGGACGTTGCAGGTCGATAATCGCCTGCATGGTAGTCATCAAGGTATTCTGACGCTGACGGACAGCATCGATAAATCCTTGTGCCGCATCCATTTTCTGTTTCAGAAACATCATCGCTTCTTTAGATTCCTTAGACTGGTTGGCCCTGTTTTTTGTATGCTCCTCCACCATTTCCGTGAAATCACGACTCATACGGAGTTCGGGAACATTGCGGTTATTGAGGCTTACATTGATGGTTCCGTCATCATACGTTTCCACCATAAAGTCGGGAACTATTTGTTGGAGATTCCTGCCGATTGCTTCTCCCAAAGAAGCACCCGGACGTGGATTCAGTTTGGTTATTTCAGTAATGGCTTCCCGGAAAGTCTCTTCATCAATATCCAGTTTCTTTATAATCTTCTCCCAATGTTTACGGGTGAATTCTTCGTAACATTCTCTGATAATCCTTTCTTCCAGATTCAAGATAGGACTGGGAGTTTTCTCTTCTTCTTTTTTCCGGCAAATCTGTATCAACAGACATTCCTGAAGACTACGCGCACCGATACCTGCCGGATCGAAGTCCTGTAAGATGCTCAATGCTTCTTCCAGTTCCTCCTCGGTCGATTCGATACCGGCATAAATCGCCAGTTCGTCGCAGATACTTTCCAAAGATTTGCGAAGCAATCCGTCATCATCCAATGAACCGATCAGATATTCCACCAAGTCACACTGGTGCTCTGTCAGGTTACGTTCACGCAACTGTTCTTTCAGGATTTCATAAAAAGAGGTGGAGTCGGAAAATGGAATATCCTCCGCCTGTTCATCTTTCGAACGGTTGTTCTCTTGCAATTTATAATCGGGAATATCGTCTTCTGTCAGATAGTCACTCAAAGAATCATAGTCGTTGGCATCGCTATCCATGCCATCCTCTGCATTGTCGGTATCAGAATATTCATCATCCGTAGCATTCTCTTCTTTACCTTCTTCAAGTGCCGGATTTTCAAGCAGTTCAGCATGGATACGGTCTTCCAGCTCTACTGCGGGAAGCTCCAACAGTTTCACGACCAGAATCTGCTGGGGCGAGAGCGTCTGTACCTGCTGTTGCGCCTGAGATTGTATTTGACGGGAACCTTGTGCCATATTCGTTTTTGCTTTCTACTGTTTCTCGCTACAAAAGTAACTTTTTAACGAGAGATTACACAGATTAGGGAGATAATTTTTAATCCTATAACACAAAATTCGTTATCTTTGTTGCACGAACTTAAAAACTAGGACCATATGTTTGCCAAAGAAACGTATATGCAGCGGAGAGCCCTGCTGAAAAAGAACTTAGGCTCCGGAGTGTTGTTATTTCTCGGAAATGACGAGTGCGGACTGAATTACGAAGATAACACGTTCCGTTATCGTCAGGATTCCACTTTCCTTTATTATTTCGGACTTTCATGTGCCGGACTTTCGGCTATTATCGATATAGATGAAGACAAAGAAATCATCTTTGGTGATGAGTTGTCTATCGACGCAATCGTATGGATGGGGTCACAACCGACATTGCACGAAAAATGCGAACGTGTAGGCGTAAAAAATCTGATGCCGTCTGCTGACATTGTAAGCTATCTCCATCAGTGTGTGCAGAAAGGGAAAGCAGTTCACTATCTGCCTCCTTACCGCCCCGAACATAAGCTGAAGCTGATGGACTGGCTGGGTATTCCTCCCGCACATCAGGAAGGTTCTGTTCCATTCATCCGTGCCGTGATCGCTCAACGCAACTATAAATCTGCAGAAGAAATCGCAGAGATAGAAAAGGCTTGCGATGTTACTGCCGATATGCATATTACAGCCATGAAGGTACTTCGTCCGGGTATGTATGAATATGAAGTGGTAGCTGAAATGAACCGGGTGGCCGAATCTAACAACTGCCAACTTTCATTCGCCACCATCGCCACTATCAACGGGCAGACTCTGCACAACCATTATCACGGAAATAAAGTGAGGCCGGGTGATTTGTTCTTAATCGACGCCGGTGCAGAAGTTGAATCCGGTTATGCGGGTGATATGTCGTCTACCATTCCTGCCGATAAGAAGTTCACCACCCGTCAGCGTGAAGTATACGAAATTCAGAATGCGATGCACCTGGAATCTGTAAAAGCTCTCCGCCCGGGTATTCCTTATATGGACGTATACGAACTGTCGGCCCGCGTCATGGTGGATGGCATGAAGACGCTCGGATTGATGAAAGGAAATACCGAGGATGCTGTACGCGAAGGTGCCCATGCGTTGTTCTATCCGCACGGATTAGGTCACATGATGGGATTGGATGTACATGATATGGAGAATCTGGGAGAGATATGGGTAGGTTACAACGGCCAGCCGAAGAGCACACAGTTCGGTCGCAAATCGCAACGCCTCGCCATCCCATTGGAGCCGGGATTTGTACATACCGTAGAACCGGGTATTTACTTTATTCCTGAATTGATCGATATGTGGAAAGCAGAAAAGAAGTTCACTGATTTCATTAACTATGATGTAGTGGAAACTTATAAAAACTTCGGCGGTATCCGCAATGAAGAAGATTATCTGATTACAGAAACCGGTGCCCGCCGATTAGGCAAAAAGATTCCATTGACACCGGAAGAGGTGGAAGCCTTAAGATAAAAGGTTCCATCCTGATAAAAGAAGAACCTTTCTTCTGTTCAATAGCGGAAGCTTTTCATCCGGGTGAAAAACTTCCGCTATTTTTGTCAGAGTACCAAATAGTCCATCTAAAATCACATTTTTTCTACCCTCCTTTTCCCGAATCTTGCGTAATATTGCAACAGAATTAAAACAACTTACTATTTCAAATCCATAAAAACAATGAATAACACCATGAAGAGACTACTTTTATCCGTATGGCTATTGTCACTAACTTTGTTATCCGCCGTAGCCGAAAACTACCCTTATAGAAGTGACGTTCTTTGGGTCACAGTTCCCAACCATGCCGACTGGCTCTATCAAACAGGAGAAAAAGCAACTGTAGAAGTACAATTCTATAAATATGGTATACCCAGGGATAACGTAACCGTCACCTATGAAATAGGAGGAGACATGATGCCTAACGCTGACACCAAAGGGAGTGTGACTTTGAAAAACGGCAAAGCCGTAATTCCTCTCGGCACAATGAAAGAACCCGGATTCCGTGATTGCCGGCTGAAAGCGACCGTAGATGGAAAGACTTACTCACATCATGTAAAAGTCGGTTTTTCGCCGGAAAAGCTTCTTCCATATACTACCATGCCTTCGGATTTCAATGAATTCTGGGAAAAAGCAAAAGCGGAACAAAAAGAATTTCCTCTAACGTACACCAAAGAGCATGTAGAAAAATACTCAACCGATAAAATAGATTGTTATCTCGTAAAATTGCAATTGAACAAACGCGGGCAATGCGTCTACGGATATTTGTTCTATCCCAAGAAAGAGGGCAAATTTCCGGTTGTATTATGCCCTCCGGGAGCAGGAATCAAAACAATCAAAGAACCACTGCGACACAAATATTATGCAGAGCAAGGCTGCATCCGTTTTGAGATGGAGATACACGGCCTTCATCCGGAAATGAGTGACGAAGCATTCAAAGAAATCAGCAATGCTTTTAATGGCAGAGAGAACGGCTACTTAACCAATGGACTCGACAGCCGCGACAATTATTATATGAAACGGGTATATCTGGCCTGTGTACGCGCTATTGATTTCCTGACTTCCCTACCTGAATGGGATGGTAAAAACGTAATAGCACAAGGAGGTAGCCAGGGAGGAGCCTTGGCATTAATCACTGCCGGACTGGATCAACGGGTGACAGCCTGTGTCGCCAATCATCCTGCATTAAGTGACATGGCAGGCTATAAAGCCGGACGTGCCGGCGGATATCCTCATTTCTTCAGGAATTCGGTAGATATGGATACTCCTGAAAAAATAAAGACAATGGCCTATTATGATGTTGTGAACTTTGCGAAATTAATCAAAGCAGATACCTATATGACATGGGGATTCAACGATGATGTATGTCCTCCGACAACCAGCTACATCGTATACAATGTACTAGACTGTCCGAAAGAAGCACTGATTACTCCCATTAATGAGCATTGGACTTCCAACGATACCGAGTATGGACATCTGCTTTGGATAAAGAAGCATTTAAAGTGAAGTTTTAATCATTCCATCTGGATGCGGGCAATTCTTTCTTCCCGTACCATTTCTTCCAGGCATACGCTTTTCTCTTCCTGAGATAAAGCGTATCGCCACTATGCTTTATCGCCTCCCAATTAAAGATAGAATGAGGACGGAGGATCTTTTCAAACCAATAAAGTATGTGATAAGTCACGAATGGCAACACCATCCACCACCATGAAAACAGGATTGATAAAATAAGTGCTGGTATCAGGGTTAAAGAAAAACATTCCCAATACTGTCTGGCATGAATCCGTAGTTCCATTTCTTCCCAGACTTCCAGATATTTATAGCGGGTAAAGAAAAACCAGCCTAACATAAAATAGTGTTTCTTCCCTTTTCCTAAGAACCACTTCGCTAAAAGACTATTATAAAAAATCATATTCACATTTTTTTTGTTGCATGTAGTCCCTTCTTAACAGCAAAAGCAATCAAAGGTTCAATATTTTAAAGTTTTGTATAACAACCATAACATTCTTTCCCTAAATATCACTCAAATATTGTTTATTTTTGTGTTCCTTTGCTTCACTACAACAAAAGGTTTATTTGTATTTTCTGCAAAGGAAATACAAATCACGAATATATCCTAATTTTTCTACTTAATATTTAAAGCTGCTTCCTCCTAAAAATTCACGCAACAAAGAAGTAGGCGGAATTTCCTTATCCTGCACCGGAATAAAATATTTGATAAACTTCAGTAACCGGTAGGCCTCACAATATTCAGGACAGTTTCGCGGGACACCCATCAGAATAGGTTCGGCATGCAAACGAAGTACGGCAAATTCAAAGAGTAGTGCTGAATTAAACATTACATCAGCATTCTCCTGATAAGGAAATATCCATTTATCTTCACCGGCACGCACACTAGGCCAACGTGATATGGTTTCACGTGCAGAGTATCCCCGATAGTTAAAGTCGCGGATAATGCGGCGCAACAAACGGTTGTCAGTAGTCGGAATCCAGTTATGATCATCCAACGAAATAGTGGTCAATGCTGAAACGTAAATCTTGAATTTCCGTTCAGCCGGTATATGCGGTGTCAGTTCCGGATTTAGGGCATGAATACCTTCCAGAATCAGAATTGTATTATCTTCTATTTTCAGTTTATCCCCTTTATATTCCTTTTTGCCTAGAGAGAAATTAAAACGGGGCAGTTCCACCTCTTCGCCACGGAGAAGCGCCTGCAACTGTTGATTAAACAATTCCAGATCGAGCGCATAAAGTGATTCATAATCATAGTTTCCGTTTTCATCCAAAGGGGTTTCTTCACGGTCTACAAAATAATTATCCAAAGAGATCGGGAATGGCTTCAATCCATTTGTCATCAGCTGAATAGAAAGCCGTTTGCTGAAAGTTGTCTTTCCCGAAGAAGACGGTCCGGCAATCAAGACCAGTTTTACCCGGTTACCATTTTCGCCACGATGGAAAATAGTATCGGCTATCTGCGCTATCTTTTTCTCTTGCAATGCTTCCGCAACATTAATCAAGTCAGTGGCATGTCCTTCCTCACAGGCAAGATTAAAATCTCCGGCATTATTAAGTCCCATGATATAACTCCAGTTCAGATATTCCTTAAAGACATCCAGCATTTTCTCCTGTTTCACGACCTCTTCGAGCATATCCGGATTTTCCCGGCTCGGAATCCGGAGCAGCAGCCCGTCATAATACTTCACAATATCGAATAATTTAAGATATCCGGTGCTGGGCAGCAGATTACCATAATAATAATCAACAGTATCACCCAACGTATAATAATAGGTATAAAGGGAACCGGAAGTTTCCAATAACCTCACTTTATCATTCATCCCCCGCTCACTGAAAACCCGTACTGCCTCTGCCGTATGACATTCAATGCGGTGATAAGGAATATTTTCCGCAATGATCTCCTGCATCCGTTGCTTGATACGCTTCACATCCTCAAGTTCAATAGGGCGCCCAATCCGCAAATTACAGAAATAGCCTTTTGACACAGGATGTTCCACAAACAATTTTCCCTCGGGAAACAATTCCGTGACAGCTTTAAACAAGACAAAACAAAGCGAACGGACATAAGTACGCATACCGGACTGATCTCTCACATCCAGAAACTCTACATCCTTATTGTTATATACTCTGAAATTAAGTCCCTCGGAGCGATTATTGACCTTGGCACTCACTACTTGATAAGGAAAATTAAGATTAAAACCGTAATAAATATCCAAAAGTGAGCTTCCGATAGGGAATTCTTTAGAAATATTGTTATTTTTGCAACATATTTGTAACATCTGTTTCATCGAGTTCGTTAAAAGGTGAATAATTTGGTACTAATATACTTATAATCAGATAGAGAACAAATAACCATTAAAAATATTATAGATGGAATATTCTTTTTATGATTTTTTAAAGCTCATAGGCTCATTAGGACTCTTCCTCTACGGAATGAAAATCATGAGCGAGGGCTTACAAAAGGTCGCAGGTGATAGATTGCGAAGTATTCTAACGGCAATGACCACCAACCGGGTAACGGGAGTTCTAACAGGAGTGTTAATCACGGCCCTTATCCAGTCTTCTTCAGCAACGACGGTAATGGTCGTCAGTTTCGTTAACGCCGGACTACTCACACTCGCCGAATCCATCAGCGTCATTATGGGTGCCAATATCGGTACTACCGTAACCGCCTGGATCATTTCAATTTTCGGATTTAAGGTTGATATGGCTGCCTTTGCCCTTCCTCTCCTGGCCATCGCCCTTCCATTTATCTTCTCCGGTAAAAGTAACCGCAAATCCATCGGTGAATTCATTTTTGGTTTTTCTTTCCTTTTCATGGGGCTTTCTTATCTGAAATCAAATGCACCCGACCTGAATGCCAACCCGGAAATGCTTGCCTTCGTACAGAACTACACGGATATGGGATTTTTCTCCATCATTCTGTTCTTGCTTATCGGTACGATACTGACGATGATTGTGCAAGCCTCCGCAGCCACCATGGCAATCACATTAATTATGTGTGCCAACGGATGGATCAGCCTGGAACTGGGAGCAGCACTCGTATTGGGAGAAAACATCGGAACTACTATCACGGCCAATCTTGCCGCACTTACAGCCAACACACAGGCTAAGCGGGCAGCATTGGCCCATTTTGTTTTTAATGTGTTCGGCGTTATCTGGGTATTGATTGTCTTCCACCCTTTCATGGAACTGGTAAACTGGGTAGTAGATACTTTTTTCCAAAGCAATAATCCGGAAGTTGCCATCTCCTACAAATTGTCGGCTTTCCACTCAATCTTCAACATCTGTAACGTTTGTATACTGATATGGGCTGTGAAACTGATTGAGCGTACCGTATGTGCTTTAATTCATCCGAAAGAAGAAGACGAAGAACCCCGCCTGCGATTTATCACCGGCGGTATGCTTTCCACTGCCGAACTTTCTATCCTTCAGGCACGCAAGGAAATCCATCTTTTCGCAGAACGTACACACCGGATGTTCGGCATGGTGCAGGATCTGTTGCATACGGAAAAGGATGACGATTTTAATAAATTGTTCAGCCGGATAGAGAAATATGAAAATATCAGTGACAATATGGAACTTGAAATAGCCAACTACCTGAATCAGGTGTCCGAAGGCCGTTTGAGTTCTGAAAGTAAGCTACAAATACGTGCTATGTTGCGTGAAGTGACAGAAATCGAAAGCATCGGCGATAGCTGCTATAACCTGGCACGTACCATCAACCGGAAACGCCAGACTAATCTGGACTTTACCGAAAAACAATACGAACATATCCACTTCATGATGAAACTGACTAACGATGCGCTTGCTCAAATGATTGTGGTGGTAGAGAAACCGGAACATCAAAGCATCGACATTAACAAATCCTTCAATCTTGAAAACGAAATCAATAACTACCGCAACCAATTGAAGAATCAAAATATTCTGGATGTGAACAACAAAGAATATGATTATCAAATGGGAGTTTACTACATGGATATCATCGCCGAATGTGAAAAACTTGGTGACTATGTGGTGAATGTAGTGGAAGCCAGCAGTGATGTGAAAGAGAAAAAAGCTTCTTAATAGATAAAATAAAGAAAATAAAAGGAGAATCAAGTATGTATTGATACAACTGATTCTCCTTTTTATTTATAGCATTATCTTTTATAAATTAATTGTATATGTATGATTCAGCCAAGCGCCAAAATAACGTAGATTCCGGAACAGTAGTTGTACGAAGCACTTTTGCAGTCCCGTCTTCCGAGGTCGGATTGATATTGGCAAATATATTCCACCCTTTATTAAAAGAACAATTATTATAATAATACGATTTGTCACTGCCTGTCAACGTAAAAGGACGGTCGGCATACTGATACCCCACCAGTGTAGCTTTTCCGGCAGAAGACTCTTTACCGGACCAGTTAGAAATAGCAATCCGTCCCACTCTCTTATCGCCATTAAAAACAAATAAATCCCCTAGGGTCGCCACAAGAGCATCCGCATCATCCGAGGTCCCGGTCCAGTAACCGCCCATGCCATTACGCCGGTCTACCGCCTGAAGCTTTTCCGAAGGAAAACTCGTGGGAAGTATCATCACAATCTGTCCGTCCTTATAAGGAAATTCAAGAGTCTCAATCACTTGCCAATCCGCCCCCGTCACTTTCACCTCAACCCGGTCGAATGTAAAATCCGCAGGTATATTCTGTATATCTTTCACTATGATCGTGCTATAATCCGGAACATCCGGAGCAGGAGGCTGTTCTTCATTTTCATCATCACTACAACCAGCCATCAGAAGGCCGCATATTAATAACAGAGAGAGAGATAAAAAACATCTCAGATCGGTCATAACAGTTGCTTTATTATACATAACTTCCGATTTTTGCGTCAAAGATATTACATTTATAATCAGCAGAATAATTTCCAGCCATAAAAATAAAAAAATGACCGGGCATATATTCATACACCCAGTCATTCTCCTCTTAATAATTCTCTCTCTTGGTTTTATCCTTCGTACGGTTCAAAGTCTTCTTTTCCGACTCCACATAATGGACAAGTCCAATCATCAGGAATATCTTCAAATGCTGTTCCTGGCTCAATTCCGCTTTCCGGATCTCCTTGTTCGGGGTCGTAAATATATTCACAGACCGTGCAAATGTACTTTTTCATAACGTTCGTATTTTTAATTGGTTTTCTAAATAATATAACACAAACAGCAAGATATTTGTTCAACACTATTTCCAAACTAAAGAAAAAAACTATCTTTGTATCCATATTATCAAGCTAAAACAACAATATCATACTATGCTTATAGCACTATTGTCTACCTTAATAGTTTTATGCGCAGTCCTACTAATCAGTTTTTTATGGGAGCGTAGAAAATGCCTGCGGATGCAACAACGATTGTTCCGTGAATCCAGAAAGTTGGAACGCACCAGCCATATCGCCGGTGCCATCTTAAAGAATGTACACGCCTTTATCCTATTAATAGATAATGACTTTAAAGTTCTGAAAACCAACTATTACCAAAAAACCGGAACAAAAAAAGGAACAGAAGAAAAAAGAGTGGGCGACCTGTTGCAATGTCGCAATGCATTAGCAGCCGAGGGAGGTTGCGGCACACATAGCTTCTGCGGTTCTTGTCCGATACGTACCGCCATACGCCAAGCTTTCGAACAGAGACGAAACTTCACGGATCTGGAAGCCACTTTATCCGTAGTTACGTCTGATAATACTACCGTAGAATGTGATGCTGTCATATCCGGTTCTTACTTCCTCCTTAACGAAGAAGAGAATATGGTAATCACCGTACACGATGTTACCCGGCGGAAACAAGCTGAAAAGGAACTGCTACTAGCCAAGGAAAAAGCAGAAAAAGCTGATATTTCAAAATCTGCCTTCTTAGCCAACATGAGCCATGAAATCCGTACCCCTCTCAATGCTATTACCGGATTTGCAGAGGTATTAGGCAGTGCAACTACAGAAGAGGAGAAAGCTCAATATCAGGAAATCATAAAAATGAATGCCGACCTCCTGATGCAACTGGTCAACGACATACTCGATATGTCAAAAATCGAAGCCGGAACATTGGAATTTGTGCAGGCAACAGTCGACGTCAATCTGTTACTCTCAGATTTACAACAACTTTTTCAAATGAGAGTTGATGACGTCGGAGGAAAGATACAAATTATAGCAGAGCCGTCTCGCTCTTCCTGCATGATTCAAACAGACCGGAACCGGGTGGCACAAGTGCTTTCCAACTTTGCCGGCAACGCCATTAAGTTCACCCATGAAGGTAGTATCCGCCTCGGCTATGAAGCCAGAGACACCGAACTTTACTTTTATGTCAAGGATACCGGAGCCGGAATTCCGGCAGAGAAATTACCGGATGTATTCGAGCGCTTCGTGAAACTGAACAAAGATAAGAAGGGAGCGGGACTGGGACTTTCCATTTCTCAAACCATTGTCGCCAAACTTGGCGGGCAAATCGGGGCGGATTCCGTAGAGGGCAAAGGCTCCACATTCTGGTTTACAATCCCTTATCGGTCATGCGGTAAACCACGCTAACATATTCGACTTCATAAAAAGTTTTAATTAAACATTCTATCACA
Source organism: Bacteroides sp. L008 (assembly GCF_040812255.1). Taxonomy (NCBI): domain Bacteria; kingdom Pseudomonadati; phylum Bacteroidota; class Bacteroidia; order Bacteroidales; family Bacteroidaceae; genus Bacteroides; species Bacteroides sp. L008. The sequence goes on from NZ_JBFNXO010000001.1 coordinate 3,445,953, forward strand.
ATTATATGTTGTATTTTTGCAGTTCAAATTAAACGCATGTATCTGCATGAGTACAAATAAAAATGACTATTATCATTTAGGACTTACGGATAACGAAGTCCTACAAAGCAGGGAGAAAAATGGTATTAACCTGTTAACGCCCCCCAAGCGTCCTTCTCTCTGGAAGCTCTATCTGGAAAAATTTGAAGACCCGGTTGTGCGTGTGTTATTAGTGGCAGCCGCTTTCTCGTTAATCATCTCCATCATCGAAAACGAATATGCTGAAACGATCGGAATCATAGCCGCTATCTTACTGGCTACCGGAATCGGTTTCTTTTTCGAATATGATGCCAGCAAGAAATTTGACTTGCTGAATGCAGTCAATGAAGAAACATTGGTAAAAGTGATCCGGAACGGACGTGTACAGGAAATCCCTCGTAAAGACATAGTGGTAGGTGATATTGTGATCCTGGAAACAGGTGAAGAAATTCCCGCTGATGGAGAGTTACTGGAAGCTATCTCTCTGCAAGTGAATGAATCCAATCTGACCGGAGAACCTGTTATCAATAAAACCACTGTAGAAACGGATTTTGATGAAGAAGCGACTTATGCTTCTAATCTGGTGATGCGTGGTACTACAGTAGTGGATGGTCATGGAACCATGCGTGTGCAGCATGTGGGTGATGCTACTGAAATCGGGAAAGTAGCCCGGCAGAGCACAGAGGACAACCTCGAGCCCACCCCGCTGAACATACAGTTGACCAAACTTGCAAATCTGATCGGAAAGATCGGTTTTACCGTTGCCGGTCTTGCTTTTCTCATATTCTTTGTCAAGGATGTATTGTTATTTTTTGATTTCGGTTCGCTGAACGGGTGGCATGAGTGGCTTCCGGTTTTCGAACGGACACTGAAATATTTTATGATGGCAGTTACACTGATTGTAGTAGCTGTGCCTGAAGGATTGCCAATGAGTGTCACGCTTAGTCTGGCATTGAATATGCGCCGTATGCTTTCCACCAACAACTTGGTGCGGAAAATGCACGCTTGCGAAACAATGGGAGCCATCACCGTGATTTGTACGGATAAAACCGGCACACTGACGCAAAATCTGATGCAAGTGCACGAACCCAATTTCTATGGTATCAAAAATGGCAGCGACTTGTCTGATGATGATATCAGCGCACTTATCGCAGAGGGAATCAGTGCTAATTCAACAGCTTTCCTTGAAGAATCAACCCATGGAGAGAAACCGAAAGGTGTAGGAAATCCAACCGAAGTGGCTTTATTGCTCTGGCTTAACAAACAGGGAAGAGATTACCTGCAACTCCGCGAGCAAGCACATGTCCTCGATCAACTCACCTTCTCTACCGAACGGAAATTCATGGCAACTCTTGTTGAATCTCCCCTGATCGGCAAAAAAATACTTTATATAAAAGGAGCTCCTGAAATTGTTCTGGGCAAGTGTAAAGAAGTTGTTCTGGATGGACGGCGAGTGGATGCGATAGAGTATCGTTCTACAGTGGAAGCACAACTGTTGAGCTATCAAAATATGGCTATGCGTACACTTGGATTTGCATTCAAGATTGTCGGAGAAAATGAGCCGAACGATTGCACGGAACTAGTTTCAGCCAACGACCTCAATTTCTTGGGAGTGGTTGCCATCTCCGACCCGATTCGTCCGGATGTGCCTGCTGCGGTTGCGAAATGCCAGTCTGCAGGTATCGGCATCAAGATCGTGACCGGTGACACTCCGGGAACTGCCACGGAAATCGCACGCCAGATCGGTCTCTGGAACCCCGAAACTGATACGGAACGAAATCGAATCACCGGTGTTGCATTTGCCGAATTGAGCGACGAAGAAGCACTGGACAGAGTGATGGACTTAAAAATCATGTCCCGCGCCCGCCCGACAGACAAACAGCGTCTGGTACAACTGCTCCAACAAAAAGGAGCTGTCGTAGCTGTGACCGGAGACGGAACGAATGATGCCCCGGCTTTAAATCATGCCCAAGTAGGCTTGTCAATGGGTACAGGTACTTCTGTAGCCAAAGAGGCCAGTGATATCACATTGCTCGATGACTCCTTCAACAGTATCGGAACCGCTGTTATGTGGGGACGTTCATTATATAAGAATATCCAGCGTTTCATAGTTTTCCAGCTGACAATCAACTTTGTGGCATTGCTTATCGTTCTGCTAGGCTCCGTAATCGGTACGGAACTTCCGCTGACTGTAACACAGATGTTATGGGTGAACCTGATTATGGATACTTTTGCCGCTTTGGCTCTTGCCTCCATTCCACCCAGCGAAACTGTCATGCTTGAGAAACCCCGTCGCAGTACCGATTTTATTATCAGTAAGGCAATGAGATCTAATATAATAGGTGTGGGCTCTATCTTCCTCATCGTATTGCTCGGAATGATTTATTATTTCGACCACAGTACACAAGGAATGAATGTGCACAACCTGACCATTTTCTTCACCTTCTTTGTCATGCTGCAATTCTGGAATCTGTTCAATGCCCGTGTATTCGGCACTACCGATTCGGCATTCAAGGGACTTTCCAAATCGTATGGAATGGAACTTATTGTATTGGCTATTCTTGGCGGACAATTCCTCATCGTACAGTTCGGTGGAGCTGTATTCCGTACGAAACCGCTTGACTGGCAAACCTGGCTTCTTATTATAGGCGTTTCGTCCACGGTGTTATGGGTTGGAGAACTTATTCGCCTTGTTCAACGTATTATTCACAAAAAAAACAGAAATGAAAAGTAAAGGAATAAAAAACCTTCTTATTGATTTGGGTGGTGTACTTATCAATCTCGACCGCCAACGTTGCATTGAGCACTTTCAGAAGTTAGGGCTCCAAAACGTGGATGACTTGCTGGATATCCAGAATCAGGACGGAATCCTGATGCAACAAGAAAAAGGATTGATTACACCTGCCGAATTCCGTGACGGAGTTCGTAAAATGATAGGCAAAGCAGTTAGCGACAAACAAATAGATGCAGCCTGGAATAGTTTTCTAGTAGATATACCCACACAAAAACTTGATTTATTATTAAAATTACGTGAGAAATATGTCGTCTACTTATTGAGCAATACTAACCAAATTCATTGGGAATGGACATGCGTTCATTTGTTTCCTTACCGCACCTTTAAGGTGGAAGATTATTTTGAAAAAACATACCTCTCTTTTGAAATGAAAATGGCCAAGCCCGAACCGGAGATCTTCAAGGCAATCATAGAGGATGCCGGAATCGAACCGCAAGAGACGCTCTTTATTGATGACTCTGAAATGAACTGTAAGACAGCCCAAAATTTAGGTATTTCCACCTATACAGCGAAAGCAGGCGAAGACTGGAGCCATCTTTTCAACCTTAAATAAATTTAGAGATATGCAGATTATACGTGACACATCGGCAATTACCCCGGAACCCTGCGTAGCTACTATCGGTTTCTTTGATGGGGTGCATGCAGGACATCGCTATCTGATTCAGCAAGTGAAGGAGATAGCCGCCGCGAAAGGTCTACGCTCTGCATTGGTTACTTTTCCCGTTCATCCCCGAAAAGTGATGAATGCGAAGTATCGTCCGGAACTGCTGACTACTCCCGAAGAAAAAATAAGCCTGCTTGCAGACATCGGGGTAGATTACTGCCTGATGCTTGACTTCACTCCTGAAATTTCCCGGCTCACTGCCCGGGAGTTTATGACACAGTTGCTAAAAGAGCGTTATCTGGTAAAATATCTGGTAATCGGCTATGACCATCGTTTCGGGCATAACCGCAGCGAAGGTTTCGAGGATTATGTACGTTATGGAAAAGAAATTGGCATAGAAGTAATTCGCGCCAAAGCGTATACCAGCAATATAGAAATAGGGGACGAGCCCAACATTCCGGTAAGCTCTTCCCTGATCCGTAAACTTCTTCATGAAGGAGAAGTTAGCCTGGCCGCCCATTGTCTGAAATATGAATATTTCCTCGACGGGATAGTAGTAGGCGGCTATCAGGTAGGCAGAAAAATAGGTTTCCCAACAGCCAATTTACGGGTGGATGATCCCGATAAACTGATTCCTGCCGATGGAGTATATGCCGTATGGGTGACATTTGACGGGAAAACGTATATGGGGATGCTGAATATAGGTGTCCGCCCGACGATTGACAATGGTCCGAACCGGACGATTGAGGTGAATATCCTCCACTTCCATTCCGACATATATGATAAATTCATCCGGCTTACTTTTGTAAAACGGACACGTCCCGAACTGAAATTCTCCAGTATCGACGAGTTAATAACACAGCTCCATAAGGATGCTGAAGAGACAGAAACAATTCTTAAAAAATAGATTCTTATGCAAAAGTCATTTATGAGTATCTCTTTGGTGGTAATAGCTATATCCATGTTAGCAATGTTTATCTATAGTTTCTTTACCACTAAATAAAAAACCATGAAAACGGCTATCAAATTAGTATTAATAGACCTTCTCATTGCGCAGATTGTTGCTCCAATCCTGATTATGATTCCTTGTACGATCTATTTGTTCGTCACCACGGGAAATCTGGATAAAGTCACTCTGACGCAAATGATTATGATTCCGGCACAGCTAGCCGGTCAGATTATGATGGGTATTTATCTATGGAAAGCCGGTTATATCAGTAAAAAGAGGGCAACATGGTTACCAGTATCGGCCTCTTATCTGGTTTGCAGTGCCATCGCAATCCTCACTTGCGGGTTTGCAGTCTCCTCATTAATGAGCCTGCTGGATTGGATTCCTAATATCATGGAACAATCTTTCAACATTCTCCAATCCGGCTGGGGCGGTATTCTTGCAATAGCTATCGTAGGCCCCGTACTTGAAGAGTTATTGTTTCGCGGAGCCATCACCCACGCTTTACTTCAGCAATACAATCCGACTAAAGCAATTCTGATTTCCGCACTTCTGTTCGGTATCTTTCATATAAATCCCGCCCAGATCCTTCCGGCATTTCTGATCGGTATCCTGTTGGCATGGACTTATTACAAAACAGGCAGTCTGATACCTTGTATACTCATGCATGTACTAAACAACTCATTGTCAGTCTATCTTAGTATCAAATATCCCGAAGCAGAAAATATGGACGACCTGATTAACGGTACCCCGTATCTCATCGTCCTATTCGGGTCAATCCTCCTGTTTATCGGTATCATACTGACCATGAATTTTCACCACAGAGGACTCAGAGGACACAAAGGTTTATACTGACAGCAGGGATATGTAGTAATCGCAAAATGTGTAATTCAAAAAAGACTCTGTGTACTCAGCGTCCTCTGTGGTGAATTTTATTTCTCTTTCGCTTTGAATGCTAATGCATACATTCGTATTTGTTTTACCATCGACAGCAAACCATTGCTACGCGTTGGCGATAGATGCTCTTTCAGTCCGATCTTGTCTATAAAATAAAGATCTGCATTCAAGATTTCATCAGGAGTATGTCCGGAAAGGACTTTAATCAACAAGGCAATAATTCCCTTTACAATCAAAGCATCGCTTTCTGCTTTAAAAACAATTTTACCATCCACATCATCCGCTTGAAGCCATACCCTGCTCTGGCATCCTTCAATCAGATTTTGTTCCGTCTTATATTTTTCTTCAAGTGGTTCCTGCTCATTTCCGAGATCAATAAGTAATTGATAACGGTCCATCCAATCGTCGAAGTCGCTGAATTCTGCAATCACTTCGTCTTGTAGTTCATTAATTGACATTATAGTAATTATTTAATTAGACAATATACCAATGTGCGAATAACAGATGCCGTATTTAAAAACGACACACCAGTATATCGACACCTTATTATATTATTTCTCGATTCTATTATTTCTCATTGTAAATCACTTCCAATACGGTCTGACCGACTGCTTTCAACGTATTCTTATCAATATGTTCCATATTGTCATTGACAGTATGCCATGTCGGGGTAAAGTCACCCTCCTGATTATATGGAATAATATCAATCGTTTTAATACGTGCCAGACGATTAATGAACAGATGGTCGTCTGTTACAAATCCTCCGTTTCCATCCATGAAAGTCTTTCCGTAACCCGCTTTTTTTGCCGCTTTCCAAACCTTCTTATTTATGTCCGGAGCAAATTCCTCCGAATATCCTTCTTTCATAAACACACTGCCTTCACCTCCTACCATATCGAGCAGGATACCAAAACGTGCATTATATCCTTGTACATGAGGATTACGTGCCCAATACTGCGATCCCAGACACCAGAACTCCTCCTTGTGCTGCCCCGTGTAAAACTGTGGCGCACCATAGTCTTCTGCATCCAATAGAATGATGTCAATTCCCAATTCCGGTTGTTGCTGATTGACCAGACGGGCTATTTCGAGCAAAGCTCCTACCCCACTGGCACCATCATTTGCACCCAGAATCGGAGTTTTATGGTTCTTCTCGTCAGAATCGTTATCCGCCCATGGACGTGTATCCCAATGTGCAAACAAAGCGATTCTCTTTTTACTTTCCGGCTTATAAGAACCGATAATGTTTCTCGCTTTCAACAACGTCCCGTCATAAGCAATCAAATCGGCATATTGGTTAGTCACTTGAGCACCGAAAGCCTCCAACTGACCGGCAAGGTAATTGCCACAGGCAACATGTTCTTTTGTATTAGGAACACGAGGTCCGAAATCTACCTGATTCTTTACATACAAATAAGCACTATCCGCATCAAATTGAGGTACATTCACGACAGTTTCTTCATTTTGTTCACTCGTACTATTTGCCTTGTTACCTCCACCGCAAGAGAATGCTGACAATAACAAAAAGGCACTCATTAATACTATCATAGTTTTCTTTTTCATCGTCCTTTTATCTATTAAAGCCTCAAAATTAGTCATTTTCACCACAGCATCGTTCAGATGGAATGGATTATTAACATATAAACTTCAGTTCCACATTTTTCTTTCCCACCACAAGCTCTACTTTTGCACCGTTGATAAGCGGGAGATTATGAGTCACATGCCCCACCGGGAAATTGAAACAGACGGGATAATCATACTCTTTTACTAAATCTGCCAAAGCGGCATACAATTCCTTACCCAGTGAACAGTCTTCTTCATATTCCGTAAATTGACCGATAATCAATCCGGACAGTTTTTCAAGTACGCCTCCTAGTTTCAAATTATACATCATACGCTCGATAGCATGCGGACGTTCGCTAACATCTTCAATAAACAGTATAGTCCCTTCCGCCGGAATATCATAAGGAGTCCCACGCAAACCGTAGGCTACCGCCATATTACCGCCATGCAAAACACCTTGTGCAGTTCCCTGCTTGTTCAATTTATGCTTCTCGCACGTGTAAGAAGGAATATTTCCCAATAAAATATCCTTCAGATAGTTTGCACAAAGATCATCTTCGGGTTCCACCGTAAGATGACGAGCCATCAATGAATGAAGGGACGCATATCCATTTTTCTGAAACAGATTGTGCAAGGCGGTTATATCGCTAAACCCCAGTAACCATTTCGGATGCTCACGAAAGGCCGTAAAATCAATTTTATCGATCAAATGTACCGCCCCATACCCTCCACGGCTACAAAGAATAGCTTTCACTTTAGGGTCGTCCATCGCATCCTGCAAATCTTTCAGCCGCTGCTTGATTGTCCCGGCATATCTTCCGGATGAACTTCCGGCATGTTTTCCTATAGCCACTTTCAAGCCCCATGATTCCATCCGTTTCTTGGCTCCTTTCAGGAATTGTTGGTCTATCTTACTCGAAGGTGATACAATAACCACTTTATCACCATTCTGCAAAAAGGGAGGAAATTGAATATCCATATATGTTCTTATTTTATTGACTTTCGTTGATAAAAACGTACCCAGTCCACTTCCATTTCTACCGGAAGATCCTTGGGAGAGACTGCTCCCACCCACGAGCCTCCCAACTGCATATCAATCAGCAGATAAAATGGCTGATTAAAAGGGAATTGTCCCTCTTCTTTCGTTTGTATGCGGGGGTAAGTAAACGTATGCACATCATTGACATAAAATGAAAGACTGTCAGGATACATTTCGACTGCAAAAATATTGTAGCGGTCGGGGTGAATCACTCCCGTAGAATGTGATACCGGGTGATCCTTGATTCCCAGCGTATAAGTGTAATGGGAATGAACGGTCTGATAAGCAATAGAATCATTATTCAAACGTTCCATGATATCAATCTCACCACCGGATGGCCATGCCGCTCCTTCAGGCAGCATCCAGATGGCAGGCCATGCTCCTCCCGCCGCATTCAGCTTGGCACAAATCTCAATACGCCCGTTCGTAAAAGCCTTTTTACCTTTCGTATAAACACCACCTGTCAAATAAGGGGCAGTGTCATTGGGTTGGGTATGATTGACAATACCTCTCAACACCAGTTTGCCTTTACGCATGGCATAACAGGAATCAAAGTCCGTCATATAGTTATTCCAGTCTGACTTTCCTCGTGGAATCTTGCTCCAGACCTGTGAATCAAAGTTCTTTTTCTGATTAAAGTTCTCTTCCCAGATCAAAGACCAACCGGAAGATGTCTTGCTGCTTTTACAGGAAACAAGCGTCCAACAAAGGAGAATTAAGCTAAGAAATAATAGATTTTTAAACTGTTTCATGGTACTTTTATTTTATTGGGGGATTTATTTGCAAAAATACAGGAAAAAACGGTTCCATGCACATCCAACGGCCAAAACAAATAAAATATAGCAAAATGTTACATAATGGATGTAATTTTTCGGGTTATAATCGTTATTTTTTCAATCATTTTTCTGATATTTGCTAAAAATCTAACGTTATGGAACCTATTCTAAATTTTGCCCAGTTAACGGCTCATCTTAAAAAACTAAACCATAGAAAACGAATTGCCGTGGTCTGTGCGAACGATCCTAATACTGAATATGCCATCTCCCGTGCTTTGGAAGAAGGGATTGCAGAATTTCTGATGATTGGAGATTCTACCATTCTGAAGAAATATCCCACGCTCAAGCAATATCCCGAATACGTAAAAACCATCCACATAGAAAATCCGGATGAAGCGGCGCGCGAAGCTGTCCGCATTGTCCGTGAAGGAGGAGCGGATATTTTGATGAAAGGGATTATCAATACGGACAACTTACTGCGTGCCATACTCGACAAAGAAAAAGGTTTGTTACCGAAAGGGAAAATTCTCACGCATCTGGCAGTGATGGAAATTCCGACTTACCATAAACTGCTTTTCTTCTCGGATGCTGCTGTCATTCCGCGTCCCACGCTACAGCAACGTATAGAAATGGTCTGGTATGCTATCTGTACCTGCCGTCACTTTGGTATCGAACAACCGCGTGTCGCACTGATTCACTGCACAGAAAAAGTGAGTGCCAAGTTCCCTCATTCACTAGACTATGTGAATATCGTAGAACTTGCCGAAGCGGGAGAATTCGGAAATGTGATTATTGACGGTCCGCTGGATGTACGTACTGCCTGCGAACAAGCAAGTGGTGATATTAAAGGGATTGTATCTCCTATCAACGGACAAGCGGATGTGTTGATATTCCCGAACATTGAATCGGGTAACACATTCTACAAATCCGTTTCCCTGTTTGCACAGGCAGAAATGGCAGGATTGCTGCAAGGCCCCATTTGCCCTGTAGTGCTTCCATCGCGTAGTGATTCCGGCTTGTCCAAATATTACAGCATTGCGATGGCATGCTTACAAGTGTCAGGAGATTGCAAATGCAGAAAACAAGTCAGCCAAGTCACCGGCTCATCATTCTAAATTCACCACTAAAAGCCTACTATTCATGAAAATTCTGGTCATCAACCCCGGTTCTACTTCTACCAAAATAGCGGTTTACGAAAATGACACTCCTCTGTTCGTCAGCAATATAAAACATTCAGTAGAAGAACTATCCGCTTTTCCCGAGGTGATAGACCAGTTTAAATTCCGGAAAAACCTGGTGTTACAAGAATTGGAAAACAATAAGATACCTTTTTCTTTTGATGCCATCATCGGACGCGGCGGTTTAGTAAAACCGATACCGGGCGGAGTGTATGAGGTAAATGAAGCCATGAAACGTGATACCGTACATGCCATGCGTACCCATGCCTGTAACTTAGGAGGATTGATTGCCAGCGAACTGGCGGCTACATTGCCCGGCTGTCCGGCTTTCATTGCTGATCCGGGAGTGGTGGATGAACTGGAAGACATAGCACGCATCACAGGTTCTCCTTTAATGCCGAAGATTACTATCTGGCATGCATTAAACCAGAAAGCAATCGCCCGCCGCTTTGCCAAAGAGCAGGGAACCCAATACGAAAAGCTGGATTTAATTATCTGCCATCTGGGAGGTGGCATCTCTGTCGCAGTCCATCACCACGGACGAGCCATTGACGCCAACAATGCATTGGACGGTGAAGGTCCTTTCTCACCGGAACGTGCCGGTACACTTCCCGCCGGTCAACTGATCGACCTATGTTTTAGCGGTCAACTCACCAAAGACGAATTGAAAAAACGTATCTCCGGACGCGCCGGACTGACCGCCCATCTAGGTACAACCGATGTTCCCGCCATTATACAATCTATCGAAGAAGGAGATAAAAAAGCGGAACTGATACTGGATGCCATGATTTACAATGTTGCAAAAGCAATAGGAGCTAGTGCCACCGTACTTTGTGGAAAAATAGATGCCATCCTTCTGACAGGAGGTATCGCCTATTCGGACTATGTGATTTCAAGACTGAAAAAGAAAATCTCTTTTCTGGCTCCCATCTATGTTTATCCCGGAGAGAATGAAATGGAGTCGTTAGCATTTAATGCCGTAGGAGCACTAAAGGGGGAATTGCCGATACAAATCTATAAATAAGTGGTGCTCATTATAAAGGCATCACCTTCAAAACTGCAAATCTTGCATAATTAAATATTATATGTAACTTTGCAGCACTTATCTCATATCTGAAGTATGGCAACTACTAAAATAGATGAATCAATAATTATCGGCATAAATCAGGGAAAGCAAGAGGCTTTTGCTACTTTATACGATAGCTATTTTAGCTATTTATGTATGTATGCCACCACTTATATTTTCAATCCGGATGAAGCTAAAGAAATCGTAAACGACGTCTTTCTAAATATCTGGTATAAAAAAGAACGATTGGTATTTCCTATCCATTCCTATCTTTTACAATCCGTTCAGAATGGGTGCCTCAACTATATACGAGCTTTAAAAAACAGGGAAAGAGTAATGGACGAATATCGCAAGGAATTACTCAACTACCAGGAGGAATATTGTGCCAATGACAATACTCCCCTACAACTGTTAGAGATAGAAGACCTGCAAAAACAAGTACACAATGTCGTAAATTCATTACCGGAGAGATGCCGTATTATTTTTGAAAAATACCTCTACAATAATAAGTCACCACAAGAAATTGCAGAAGAGCTGGATATATCCGTAAACACGGTGCGCGTACAAATAAAAAATGCAATGGATAAAATGAAAGTGAAGCTAGGAACATCACTTGGAATCCTGCTTCTTTTCCTGTTTCAAAAATAAAATTCAAAAAAACAGGTTTCACCTAAATGTTTTGCACTCGAGATGTGTATACTCTATAAACAAGGACAAAAAGTTTATGGAGCAGAACCTTATAGAATTTGATGAATTAATGATTGATTATCTCACCGGTAGTCTTTCAGAAGAAAATACGGGCAAGTTTTACACCCTCTTACAGTCTGATATGCTTTATCAGCGGAGATATGATGAATTGGCTAAACTTCACGCCCAATCATTTATATCTAAATTCGAAAAAGAGAAGAAGGATAATTATGCTGAACTGACCAAAAGTCTGAATTTTAATACTCCCCATAAAAAACGCTTGGTGATCCCAGTTTTCTACGCCCGTATCGCAGCCGTTATTGCCCTTGTCATTACAACATCAATCGGCATCTATCTTTATAATGACGAGCCCCAAATACAATCAAACACTTTATGCGAGATAGAAGTACCTTTGGGTTCACAGACCAAAATGACATTGCCGGACGGATCTGTTGTATGTCTGAATGCCGGCTCTATCCTAAAATACTCTCCTGATTTAATCAATCATTCAAAAAGAGAGGTTTATTTAATCGGCGAAGGATATTTTAAAATCGAGAAAAATCCAGAAAAGCCGTTTATTGTACATGCCGAAGATATCAACATCGAAGTATTAGGAACCATCTTTAATGTACGCGCTTATCACAATTCTTCGGAAATTGAAGTAAACCTGATAGAAGGAAAAGTAGATGTATCAGCATCAACTACCCAAGAAAGCAGGATACTTTCTCCCAACGAACGAATGACGTATAACAAAGAATCAGAAACAATAAAAATAGATAAAGTAGATGCGCTCCGTTCTGCTCAATGGACAGTAGGACGCCTAAGCTTTGTCAACGCCTCATTAATTGATATCATAAAGGACATAGAGCGTAAATATAACGTAAGAATCGTAATTCAGAGCAAATTCATGCAGGATGAGATTTTTTCGGGTAGTATCAGCACCAAACTGTCAATTGATGAAGTCTTGGATTATATTGACGTAGATGATAAATACGACTGGAAACGAAGCGGAGATACGATTACTATTACTGATAAATAAACAAATGTTTAACACCAAAATTAATCTTATAGCAATGAAAGACACCTCTTAAAAAAGAATCGGAGTCACATATGGGCCATGTTACTCCGATCCGCGATCAAATTATTTTTTAAATAATCTTTTAATCAATACAAATGTATGAAAAATAATCTGTATAGGAGAATGATTTATTTATTTTATCATTCGAAAGCCGATTTTGTATCTATACGATGGTCGTTTTTAATCGTATTCATCTTATTTCAAATCCCAGTATCAGCTTCAGAACTGCCATTACAGGACATTAAAATTTCAATACAACATAAAAATGTTGCATTAGGCACTGTATTCAATGATATCGAATCGAAAACTAGTTATTCATTTTTAGTAAGAAACAATGATGTCAATCTCAAGCAAATAGTTTCTATCGATGCCAAAAACAAAACAGTACGTGAGATCTTGGCTATGTTATTTGCAGGAACAGATTTGAAATATGAAGTTGAGAATAAACGTATTACCGTATATCGGCCAATAAAGAAAGCACAAAAAAGTGACAAACGTAAAGTCACCGGACGAATTATTGACGAAACTGGTAGTCCCGTAATAGGTGCCAGTGTACAAAACAAAAAAAGTGGAATGGGAAGCATTACGGACTTGGACGGTATATTCAGTCTCGACATTTCCGAAAATTCTACCATTTTAAGTATTTCTTATTTAGGTTATGAGAATAAAGAGATACAAGTTAAAGAACAGTCAGATTTAGGAATTATCAAATTAGCACCTTCTTCTCTGGCTTTAGAAGAAGTGGTAGTCGTTGGTTACGGAGTACAAAAAAAGGAAAGTCTGACCGGTGCCATATACAACCTGAAATCATCGGATATTATTAAAACAAAATCACCGAGTTTGGCTCAAGTCATACAAGGAAAGGTATCAGGATTGAGAATCAGGCAACAAAATGGCGAACCGGGTAAGTTCAGTTCTGACATCAACCTTAGAGGATTGGGAAATCCCTTATTCATCATTGACGGAGTAGTCAGAGACGGTTCCAGTGAATTCCAGCGATTGAACCCAGAAGACATTGAAAACATTTCTTTTCTAAAGGATGCAACAGCTGCTATTTACGGAATGAATTCCGCGAATGGAGCGATTATTGTCACTACTAAAAAAGGAGCTTTAGGAAAGCCCCGGATTACAGTAAATGCCAATGCAGGTATTTCTTCGCCAACCGATGTTCCTAAAATGGCCAATGCCGCTCAATACATGACGATTCGTAACGAAGCGGAATTGAATGCCGGTCGTCCGGGATACATTACACCGGAAGAATTGGTTAAATGGCAACAAGGAGCTCCCGGTTATCAAAGCACAGACCTATATGATGCCGTATTCAACGACGTGGCCACTCAATACCAAGCAACCCTGTCACTAGAAGGAGGTACGGAGAAAATGACTTACTACGGTAGCCTTGGATACTCAACCGACAATAGCTTACTAAAGAACCGTGCACTCACTTATGACAAATTCACACTACGTTCGAATGTAAGTTTAAAGATAACTGATAATTTAACCGCATCCATGAATATCGGTGGAAGATATGATGTTACAGACCGTCCGTGGTTGTCTTTCTTTGATATTTTCAAAGGAACCCGTATCAATCCGCCAACCAGCACTATTTATGCAAACGGGAATCCGAACTATTACAACAACTTCTCTTATCAGGCCAATCCTGCTGCCATCAGCGACAAAGACTATTCAGGATACGGACTCGAGAAAAACAAGAATCTGCAAACGCAGTTTTCTTTGGAATACAGTGTCCCGTATGTCAAAGGACTAAAGGCCAAAGCTTCTTTTGTATATGATTATAACAACTATACTTATAAAGGAGTACGAAAAGGGTTAAGAACATATACTTATGGAGAATACACAGGTGAATATACTCCGACAGATGCTTACTTGCCCGCCCTCATCCAGGCTAACAACAAAGAGTCGGAACGTATGGATATGCAATTACAGCTTTCTTACGACAAAACTTTTAAAGATCATCACCTTTCAGCAACCTATGTTTTTGAAAGCAGAGAAGAAAAAGCTAACTGGACCAACGGAGAACGGAAATTCGATTTTTATGCCATTGACGAACTTGATTATGGTCGTGCAGCCGACCAGCTAGTATCGGGTTCTTCAGATCATCAGGCGTTCCTATCTCATATAGGACGACTCACTTACGATTATAAAGGAAAATATCTGGCAGAAGCCGCTTTCAGATACGACGGTTCCTACCGATATGCACCGGAAAACCGATGGGCATTTTTTCCTTCAGGTTCAATAGGCTGGAGAATCTCGGAAGAAGATTTCATAAAAGATAATTTCACTTTTATCGATAACCTCAAATTAAGAGCATCCGCAGGGCTTTCCGGACAAGACGCCGGTGATCCGTTCCAATATATTGCCGGCTACGGCTTAAATAACGGAGGATACTCCTTTTCTGCCGGAAAATATACCAATGGAGTATCAAGTCCGGTAATGATTAACCAAAATCTAACCTGGATAAAGATCAACATGTTCAATGTCGGAGTGGATTTTTCAATCTTCAACCGATTGTTTTCTGTTGAGTTTGATTTGTATCAAAGAACACGTAGCGGTTTGTTAGCCAATAGATACGGTTCACTTCCCAATACATTCGGAGCTTCCCTGCCTCAAGAAAACTTAAACGGAGACAGAACCCAAGGTATCGAATTCAGCTTGTCGCACGAAAAGACATTCAGAGATTTTCATTATGTTATCAGTGGAAATTTCAATCTGGCACGTACTAAAAACCGGCATATCGAACGCGGCCCATTTACAAGCAGCTGGGACCAGTGGAAGAACAAGGCATCAGGACGTTGGAATGATTTTATCTGGGGATATCAGGTAGACGGACGTTTCCAAAATGAGGACCAGATAGCGACCTCTCCTATCCAAAATGGTGATAACGGTAACTCTAAAGAACTGCCGGGAGATTACATTTTAAAAGACCTGAATGGTGACGGTGTCGTAAACGACATGGATAAAGTACCTTTATTCTGGTCAAGCTCTCCACTTATCCACTTCGGTTTCAATGTTCAGGCCAATTGGAAGAACTTCGACTTCTATGCACTGTTTCAAGGGTCTGCCCTATACACCGTCCAGTTTAATGAAGTATATGCCACCATGCTATACCTGAAAGGAGGAAACTTCCCTGAATATTTCTTTGACAGATGGCATCGGGAAGATCCTTATGATGCAAACAGTAAATGGATTCCCGGAAAATGGCCGGCTGCCCGCTTGGAACAGGATATGGGAGCCTTATATACAAGAGACTCGGAAATCTGGCGTAAAGACGCCTCCTACCTGCGTCTTAAATCTGTTGAAATCGGATATACGTTCGACTCTAAACTATTGAAGAATGTAGGAATTGACAAACTAAGGCTCTACATCAACGGATACAACCTATTGACTTTCTGCGATCCGTTTGTTAAAGCCTTCGATCCTGAAAAAATAGAGGGTGACTATAACGCCGGATTAAATTATCCTCTGAACCGTACTTTTAATTTTGGATTGACAATGAACTTTTAAATCGACTATGATATGAAAAAGGTACATTATTTATTACTATGCACATTGTTTACACTGGTCAGTTGCAGTGATTTTCTGGATTTAGAACCTAGAAATAAGATATTACCGAACCAATTATTTGCAACTTCCGAAGGTATACAGGCTCATTTAGCTAATTTATACGGAAGACTCCCCATTGAAGATTTCAACTACTCTCCTAACAGAGGCTTTAACATCGGTATGGGAAATGAAGTGAACAACGGAGGTTTTATGGCCGCCCATTACTGCGACGAAGCCATCCATCCCGAATACAACGACTGGGGTGAAGAACGTTTTGACTATTGGGAGGAAGGATACAAATTAATCCGTGATGTCAACAGTCTACTGGAGATCGTTCCTACCCTGACCATTATCAGCGAGAACGAAAAAAAGAAACTCAATGCAGAGGCATACTTTCTAAGAGCATATACCTACTTTGCCTTAGCCAGGCGGTATGGCGGTGTGCCCCTGATAGAAAAGCCGCAGGAATATGAAGGGAACATCGAATCGCTTAAAGTCCCCCGAAGCACAGAAAAAGCAACCTGGGATTTTATATTAGCTGACTGCGACCGTGCAGTAGCAGCATTTGAGGGGATAGATGACCAGACATTAATAGAAAATAATCCGAGAAGAGGAGACAAATGGGCTACTTTAGCATTAAAATCCAGAGCAGCATTATTTGCAGCATCTGTTGCCAAATTTTCTCATCAGCCCTACGTGTCATTCTCCGGTCCCGCCGTTGAACAACACCTGGCAGGGATAGAAGCAATATATGCCGACGAATTCTACTCGCAATGCATAGATGCCTCTGAAAAGATTATGGAAAGTGGTAAATTCGGATTATACAAACCGACTCCGGCAGATCCGACAGAAGCAGCAACCAATTATCAGAAACTTTTTGAACATCCAAGCCAATGTCTGGATGGCGTCAGAGAGCCTATATTCATAAAAAGCTATGTAGCAAACACCTCTCTGGCACATAATTACGATGTATGGTTTAGTCCCCGGCAAACAAACTTAAACCTTTTTCCGGGACGAATGAATCCAACTCTGGAATTTATCGACTCATTCGAAGATTATACCGATGACGGACAAGGAAAGGTGAAACCTATCCAAACCCGTACAGACGGAAATGAAAATGATTACAATGGTTTCGGACTTTCCACCGACTATCTGACGTTCCCCAAAGACAACCCTTTCAAGGCTTTTGAAGGAAGAGACGCCCGTTTAAATGCAATGGTACTTTTTCCCGGCCAAAATTGGGGAAGCACAAAAATCATCATTCAAGGCGGGTTGGTAAAATCCGACGGTTCGGGTTATTACTATCGTACCCAAGCTTCTGAAAAAGGACAAGACGGGCTGACTTATTATACATACGGTGCAGAAAACGGAACGTTATACTCCGGATTCGACCCGACATTGGGACACTATACCCGAAGCGGATTCTTATTCAAGAAGTTTATGCAAATAGAAAATCCGGTAGAACAAGAATGGAGCAGAAGTACCCAAGATTGGATAGACTATCGCTACGGAGAAATTCTTCTGAATTACGCTGAAGCAATTATCGAGAAATCCGAACCGACTTCCGCCGAAATAGAGAAAGGAAAAAAAGCATTGAATGAAGTCCGTAAAAGAGCTGCCCATAAAGATGAAATAGCCTTGACACAAAGCAATGTCAGAAAAGAACGTTTCGTCGAACTGGCTTTTGAAAACAAAAGGCGTTGGGATCTTGTTCGCTGGCGTACATTCCATAAAGAATTCCAAACCAGAACCAGAAAAGGATTAGTACCTTTCATTGATTTGCGAAAGAATCCTCCCTGCTACATCTTTGTTCGTGTCAACCCATTGGGACTGGAAGCAAAAACGTTCGAATATTCATGGTATTATAAAGATATTCCGGGCATTGAATCAAACGGATTGGTACAAAATCCATAATACAGAACAATATAAATCATTTGAATATGAAAAGAAACTTATTTATATCTGGTATTGTACTGGCAGCAATCATGCTTATTACATCTTGCGAAAAAGATAATTTCGACGGACCGGATGCGACCTTCTCGGGTGAAATCAGAGATAAAAAGACAGGAGAACTGATTCCACAAGAAATCTCCGACGGTTCCCGCATCTATTACATAGAACAAGGTTGGGAAAATCCCTCCGTACAGAATATGGTCATCAAGAAAGACGGAACATTCAATAACAGCCTGATGTTTTCGGGCAATTATAAGATCATTCTGAACCGGGGTAACTTTGTAGCACAGGATACGATTGACATGAAGATTCATCCGGGAGACAACTTCAAAGTATTTGAGGTAGTGCCTTATCTAAGAATTATCGAACCAGAAATACAATTGAAAGACAGAGTAGTAACAGCCAAGTTCAAATTGGAACAAGTGACTAGCAACAAAGTATACCGTGTTTCTTTGTTTGCTTACTCTCACATCGATGTCTCCAGCAAATTAAATCTGGTAAATAAGACAATCGAACTGAACAGAGCAATCGCCGATGGCGAAGAATTCCAGTTGTCTATCAATCTGGACGAATATTCTTCGACATTACTAAGCGGGAAAAGTTACTACTTTCGTATCGGAGCACAGTCTCAAGGAAGCGAGACTAAATATAATTATGCTACTGCTGTAAAATTAAATCTATAAGAAAAAGAACAATGAGACTAATTACCATAATAAGCACATTATGCATGGTATTTCCTTTGGCGCTTTCAGGTGCCCCTAACAGTACAGAAAAGAAGTCTCCGGTGGACTATGTGAACCCATATATGGGGAATATCAGTCACCTGTTGATTCCTACCTACCCTACTGTGCACCTGCCAAATTCCATGTTGCGTGTTTGTCCTGAAAGAGGTGATTTTACATCAGATATGATTCACGGTTTGCCGGTTGCTACTACCAGTCACAGAGGTAGTTCCGCCTTCCGGATCAGTCCTGTTCAGGGGGATTATTAT
The DNA here is from genome assembly GCF_040812255.1 of Bacteroides sp. L008. NCBI lineage: Bacteria > Pseudomonadati > Bacteroidota > Bacteroidia > Bacteroidales > Bacteroidaceae > Bacteroides > Bacteroides sp. L008. The sequence goes on from NZ_JBFNXO010000001.1 coordinate 3,465,110, forward strand.
CCCGAAGAGGTCATCAACTATTCATACAACTCGGAGAAACTAACCCCGTATACTTATTCTGTTTATCTGGATGAAGTGGATATAAATGTAAATTATGCTCCGTCTTATCAAGCAGGTATCTATCAGATCAACTTCGAAAAAGAGGGAGATAACCACATTATCATACACTCCCGTGACGGTCTGCTAAAAGTGACTCCTGACGGCATTAGCGGATACCAGATCATAGACGGAACACCCACCCGAATCTTTTTATATTTAGAGACAGAGCAGAGATATAAAAAAGCGGGAGCGTTAATCAACGGTTCACTAGATGATAAGCAAAAACAAGGAAAAAGCCTTATCATCTCTTTTGGAGCACAGAAGAAAATACACCTTCGTTATGGAATCTCTTTCATCAGCGAAGAGCAGGCAAAGAAAAACCTAAAACGTGATATCCGGACCTATGATGTGCAAACCGTAGCTAGCCAAGGAAAAAAAATCTGGAATAAGAAACTCGGTAAAATCACAGTAGAAGGAGGCACGGAAAACGATAAAAGTGTGTTTTATACTTCATTGTACCGCACTTATGAACGCATGATAAACATCTCTGAAGATGGCAGATATTACAGCGCATTCGACTGTAAGGTGCACGATGATAACGGAATTCCCTTTTATACCGATGACTGGATTTGGGATACATACCGGGCTACTCATCCATTACGGGTTCTCATCGAGCCTGAAATAGAATGTGATATGATAAGCTCCTACATCCGTATGGCCGAGCAAACCCCTCAAGGGTGGATGCCTACTTTCCCGGAAGTAACAGGCGACAGCCATCGGATGAACGGCAATCATGCTATTGCTGTTATATGGGATGCATATAGTAAAGGATTGACAAACTTTTCATTGGAGAGAGCCTACGAAGCTTGCCAAAAAGCCATTATGGAAAAGACATTGCTCCCCTGGCAGAAACTTCCATTAACCGAACTTGATAGGTTTTATCATAAAAACGGTTTCTTTCCGGCATTACACCCCGGTGAAGCAGAAACCTGCCAGGAGGTACATAACGGCGAAAAGCGTCAGGCCGTAGCCGTCACATTAGGAGATTGTTACGACAAATGGTGTTTAGCCCAAACCGCTAAAAGTTTGCACAAAGAACAGGATTATAAACTGTATTTGAAAGATTCTTATGCATATCGTAACCTCTATAATCACGCTACAGGTTTCTTTCATCCGAAAGACATAAACGGAAACTTCATCGAACCTTTCGATTACCGTTTTTCTGGCGGACAGGGTTGCAGGGATTATTATGGAGAGAACAATGGTTGGATTTATCGTTGGGATGTGCAGCATAATCCTGCAGACCTAATATCCCTGATGGGAGGCAATGAGAATTTCATCAGAAATCTAAATCAGACTTTCAGAGAACCCTTGGGTAGAAACAGATATGATTTCTACCAACAGTTGCCCGATCATACAGGAAATGCAGGACAATTTTCAATGGCCAACGAACCCTGTTTACATATCCCCTACCTGTACAATTATGCAGGCCAGCCGTGGATGGCGCAAAAACGGATTCGCAGGTTACTCAATCAATGGTTTCGCAATGACTTGATGGGCGTTCCGGGAGATGAAGACGGTGGTGGCATGTCTGCCTTCGTAGTGTTCTCAATGATGGGATTTTATCCTGTAACTCCGGGAATACCTGCTTATAATATTGGAAGCCCAGTTTTCAAGAAGGTAAAAATCAATATAGGGAATAATGGCTATTTTGAAATTATAGCCCGGAATTATTCTCCCGATAATATTTATATCCAGTCAGCCACTCTCAACGGCAAAGTATGGGATAAGCCGTGGTTTGGACAGGAGGATATAAAAGATGGCGGACAATTAATAGTAACGATGGGAAACAGGGCAAACAAGAATTGGGGTTCCAATTCTGGTAGTATCCCTCCATCGGCAGAAAAATATGATTAAAGACTAATTGTGTAAATAATAAAAAATAATACGATGAATACAATAAATAGTTTAAGATTTTTCCTTATGGTGATATTGACCGCTATGTGGTCATGCAGCGATAAGGATTGTTCGGGAGCTGTCACAGAACCTATTAATGAAGTCAGAGCAGCACAGGCTAAATTAGTGGATGATAAAGCGGTAGTAACTTGGATAGATCCCTATATCAAAAACATTAAGAACGTGATCGTCAAGGATCTGCAGACCGATCAGCAGGAATCTGTTGCCAAGGGAGTGCAACAGGCAAAGTTCAGCATTACCAATAACGATCAATCGAAAAGTTATCAATTTGAACTGAAAGTGGAAACGGCCAGCGGACAATTATCGCAAGGAATTACCGTTCGTATCGTAAATAATTGGGCACAAAAGATACACCCTTTGATTGATTACAATAGTCAGGAGACACCGCAATCCGGCTTATTCTTCAAGAATAAGCCAGCAAGCGAATTGGATGTTTTCGATGTAAGAAAAGATGAGAGCCTTGCCAAAGTGGTGACTTCAGTCATGCAGGGGATAGTCAATCAAGAGTTTGCCAAGACCTATCTGATATGGGAAGACCAGCATTTAGATCAGTTGAACGATGCCGGATGTAATTATCAACTAATCACTGCTCCCCAGACGAACAATCCCGGCTTCACAGCTTTCTACAACAAGTATAAAGATGTATTCAACAAACTAATCGTTTGGAGTCCGGACGATCAATGGACCTGGTGTATCGCCCAAATGATGGCTGCACAGGAACATGCGATCCCTGTCACAGAAGATCTCAAAAATTATATCATCAACGACTTGGGAGGCTGGAATAAAGAGATCGTAGATATCAGAGGCAGATGGACCAACAAAAATGACGCCTATAATTGGGCTATTGATAATCTGGCTGTCAATTGCCACAAGACACTGTGCTTCTCTGCCGGGTTGAGAGGAGACTATGTCAGCAGTCCCTGGAAAATTTACGATTATGCAGCTGCATCCAAAGGTTTTGTATTTTGGTTGAATGAAACGAATGAAAGTGACAAGACTCTCATGGAACGTATCTTCAATAAGATTGATTATCCGGTCGGTTCTTCTGTTTTAGGATTCGGTATGAATACAATTGGAGACGACCTGAATCTGGCAATCAATACACACAATCTGGGATTTGTTGTCAGTGATTATTATGCCAATGCCAGTTTCTGGTGCAGCTATCCCAACAAGTCTTTCCAACAGCGACGGGGTATTGCCGGAGAAGTCCAACCGGGTAAGGTATATGTTTCAATCAGTTTGAGCGATGGAGATAATATACAGTATGCTGCTAATATCTTATATCGGATCTTCAAAGAGGGTAAGAGACGCGGCGAGGTGCCTGTTGCTGTAACAATGCCTGCCGTTTTACAGGAGCTGAATCCTAACCTGCTGGAATTCTTTTATAAGAACATGACACAGAATGATGAATTAACAGCCGGTCCTTCGGGTATGCAATTCATCTTCGGAGACAAATACGCCCTTAGTGGTAAATACGATGAATGGTTGGCTCTAAATAAAAAGTGGCTCTCAACAGCCGGTTTCCATACAGCCCATTTATGGAGTACGGACAATCAGGCTAATTTCAAGCAATACATGGAAGGAAGCGGCCTTGACCTGGTAATGGACGGTTCCAGCCGTACCAATGCAGAAGGAGCTAATTGCAAGTATGTGAATGGCACTGTACGTATCGATCAGGGAGAACAATGTTCCAAAGAAGGCGATGTCTATCGTGCACTACTTTCCACATCTCCCAGTGAGCGCAGACCTATATTCAAGAATATCTATATTCTTGTATCCGATTACGGAGTGGAAGCAGGAAAAGTTGTGATGTACGAACGGCTGATTAAAGAACTTGAAAAGCTGGATCGTGACTATCCAAATACTTATGAATACATGCTCCCGATGGATTTGGCTGCAACAATCAAAAAGTATATACAAGAAGGAGGAATCTACTAACTATAAAAAGTATACGAATATGAAAACCATCATAATAAGACATCAGATCATCTGGTTATTAGTCATACAAATATTGTTTGTATTCTCTTTTAGTGCTTGCTCCGACAATGAAGATAATGGAGTGAAAGTATACGAATATACTGAACAAATAGGAAAGAAGATAAAAGTAGTGACAGACATACAGAACGAAGCTAAATATGGGTTGCGGAAAGGAATGTATCCGGAAAGTAGCAGAGCTATTCTCGAAGAAGCGGAAATTAAACTGAAAAACTTCCTGCAAGACATTAAAGAGAATAAAGTTAACACCCAGGAACTACCCGATGCAACGGCAAAGATGCTGGAAGAAGCGGACAACTTAATCCTACAATTTAAAAATACGATACGAACGGAAGACTTGGTTGTTCCTGCGGACTTATATGTCTATGGTTCCAAAGGAGGTTATATTGATTTTGGAGTACACCCGGAATTTTCCAGATTCGGAGAAGACGGTCAACAAGTCTTCACCATCGAGTTCTGGATAGATTTGAAATCGACAGATCAAACCAACTACATTTTATCGACTTTCATCGAAGATTATGGTGCGGGTATCAGAAAGGGCTGGGGAATCAACCGTTTCCGGGATAACAACCGGTTCCGTATCACTTACGGTATAAAAGAGGTCGACCTGTTTGAACCGGGATTCAGTTTTGGTGATAATTATGATAAATGGGTACATATAGCGATCGTTACCGACGAACGTTCAGGAGTTTTATCTACAAAGATATACATGGACGGTGAAGAGGTTTCTTCCGAACAATCCAGCAAACCGGAAAGATATTACATATCCAATGACCACAATGTATCAATGACCGCCTTCGTCGCTATGACTCCTGCAGGAGCTCTCAAAACATGGGAAAGCGCAGATGGAAGTATCAAACATCTTCATATATGGAGTTCTGCCAAGACCCAGGAAGAAATTGTCAAACTGAAAAACGGTGAGACTGCCGTAACCGGTAAAGAAGCAGACTTAGTTTGCGGATGGACATTTGACAAACTGGCTATGGATGAAAATGATATTAAAGATTTAACCGGTAAATATTCAGCTAAACTGGTAGGCAACTACACTTGGGTTGAAAAAAATACATCAAACGAATAAGAGTATGAAAACTAAACTTTTTAATATAAAACCACAGGCAATAGTCATATTGTCATATCTACTGCTAGCCTTATTTTTTGTTGGCTGCTCGGAGGATGAATGTCAATCTACACCTATCAATGCTAATGAGGAAACAGAGATTTTCATTGAAAGGCTCGAAAGCATTATTACAGATATAAAATCTTTGAGGGATGAATCCACCTATGGCGAGAAGAAAGGAGACTACCCTGAAACCAGCAAAGAGCTACTGGATAATGAAATCACCCGACTAGAGGAAGTATTAACCAAGATGAAGGAGAACTCCAAAAAGCTAACTGCCAGCGAGATGGATCGTATCATTATTGAATCTAATGAAGTGAAATCCAACTTTAAATCTACTATCCGCCTAGAAGATTATGTACCGGCTCCGGCAGAGCTATACGTTCAGGGACGTGAAGGCGGTTATATCGACTTCGGTGTCCATCCGGAATTCTCAAGATTCGGTAATGACGGACAACAGAAATTCACTGTGGAGTTCTGGCTAAAATTAGATTACATAGATCAGACGACCTATATCCTTTCCACTTTCATTGAGAATTATGCAAACGGAATCAGAAAAGGCTGGGGAGTAAACAAATGGAACGGACGCTTCCGAATGACTTACGGAACGAAAGATCTGGATTTGTTCGAACCGGGTTATAGCTTCGACGGCAACTATGACAAATGGGTACACGTCGCCATTGTCACAGACGAAACTCTAGGCGCACTGACTACCAAGATGTATCTGAACGGAAACGAAGTAGCTTCACAGCAATCTGATAAGCCGGACAGATATTACATAAGTAACGATAATGGAATTCCAATGGTAGCATTCACTCAATTAACACCGGAAGGAGTTACCAAAACGAATGAAGCAGCCAATGGTAGTATGAAACATATCCATATCTGGAGTACGGCAAAAACCGGAGAGGAAATTCAGAAGTTATACTCCGGAGAAACTGAAGTGACGGGAGAAGAACCAGACCTGATATGCGGATGGACGTTAAATTCCATACCGAAAGACAATAATAACATAAAAGATTTAACAGGAAAATATACAGCTAAGCTTATCGGAGCTTATCAATGGAACGAGATTCCAAATTAATCTGCCCACTAGAAACATAGATAAATATGAAAAAGATTTTATTTCTTTTATTTATAACAGGGTGTTCTTACTTATATGGACAGACCGGTGTTCCCACCCTTTTAAAATGCGAACATCTGGTGACCCCTTTAGGTATAGACAATAAACACCCGAGGTTATCATGGGTATTAGAAGACACGCGCCAAGGCGCGTGTCAACAAACATACCGTATTATGGTAGACACAGATTCACTCTCTCTTATAAACAATAACGGAAGAGTATGGGACACTGGAGAAGTTACTTCCGACAAAATGCAAACAGTATATGCTGGTAACGAACTGAAACCATTTACCAAATATTACTGGTGTGTCCGGATTTGCAATAAAGAAGGCGAACGTTATCAATCTGCAGTTTCGTCTTTCGAGACTGCAATGATGAATATTTCTGATTGGAACGGTGCATGGATCAGTGATGGACAATCCAAAGAATATCATCCGGCTCCCTATTTTAGAAAAGAGTTTAGTATTGGCAAAAAAATCAAATCTGCACGGGCATATATCGCAGTGGGAGGTTTGTATGAACTTTCACTCAATGGGGAGAAAGTGGGAAATCACCGTCTGGACCCAATGTTTACACGTTTTGACCGTAGAATATTATATGTGACGTATGATGTATCTGACTATATTAATCAGGGAGACAACGCTATTGGAGTCGTCCTTGGCAATGGCTGGTATAATCATCAGGCACTGGGAGTATGGAACTTCAACAATGCTCCCTGGAGAAACAGACCTACTTTCTGCCTGGACTTGAGAATCACGTATGATGACAATTCTACAGAAATCATCTCCAGCAATCTGACATGGAAAACATCGGGAGGGAAAATAACAAGGAATAACATCTATACCGGTGAAAACCAAGATGCTAATAAGGCTCAACTAGGATGGAACTCCGCAAATTTTGATGATTCGCAGTGGAACAATGTCAATCTTTGTTCTGCTCCGTCACAGAATATAGTGGCTCAACAGTTATATCCTATCCGGAATGTAGAAACAATCCCGGCACAATACATGAATAAATTGAATGATTCACTCTATGTATTCGATTTGGGAAGAAATATAGCAGGAGTTACACAACTGAAAATTGAAGGAAAAGCAGGAACGATTGTCCGGCTGATACATGCCGAACGGCTCTCACCAAACGGCAGAGTAGATTTAGGACGTATCAGCAATTTCCATCGTCCGACGGATGAAGAGGATTTATTTCAAACCGATACTTATATCCTTTCCGGAAAAGGGAAAGACACCTTTATGCCTAAATTCAATTATAAAGGATTCAGGTATGTGGAAGTGTCATGTAGTGAGCCGACGGAATTAAAGAAAGAATGCCTGACCGGTTATTTCATGCATAATGATGTACCGGAAGTAGGAAATGTAACTACCTCCGATCCAATCATTAATAAAATATGGAAGGCTACAAATGTGTCTTATCTTTCTAATTTATTCGGATATCCTACCGATTGCCCACAAAGGGAAAAGAACGGTTGGACAGGAGACGGACATCTGGGAATAGAAGCAGGATTGTATAACTATGACGCACTGACTATCTATGAAAAGTGGCTTGCAGATCATCGGGATGAACAACAACCTAACGGGGTTCTCCCTGATATTATTCCGACATCGGGATGGGGATATGGAACAGAGAACGGACTTGACTGGACAAGTACAATCGCACTTATTCCCTGGAATGTCTATTTATTCTATGGAGACAGTAAACTACTGGAAGACTGTTACGAAAACATCAAAAGGTATGTAGATTATGTAGATCGTAATAGCCCGCAATATTTAAGTGATTGGGGACGCGGAGACTGGGTACCTGTCAAAACACTATCATCCAAAGAACTAACCTCTTCCGTTTATTATTATGTAGATACCAACATATTGGCATATGCGGCCAAGCTATTCGGGAAACAGGATGACTACGAAAAATACACTACTTTAGCTGAAAATATCAAAGAAGCGATTAACAAGAAATACCTGAACCGGGACACTGGCATATATGCCGGAGGCAGTCAGACAGAATTAAGTGTTCCACTTATGTGGGGAGTGGTTCCGGAAGATATGAAAGCCAAAGTAGCCGCAAATCTTGCGAACAAAGTACAGAAAGACGGATGTCATGTAGATGTAGGAGTATTAGGTTGCAAAGCATTGTTGAATGCTTTAAGTGAGAATGGTTATGCCGATCTTGCTTTTCAGGTGGCCGCTCAAAAAGACTATCCTTCCTGGGGATGGTGGATTAGCAACGGGGCAACAGCACTCATCGAGGATTGGGATTATCAAAGAGCAGGTGAATTTTCAGATAATCACATGATGTTCGGAGAGATTGGGGCATGGTTCTATAAAGCTTTAGGAGGAATCAAACCGGACTCCAAACACCCTGGATTCAGGCATATTCTTCTTGCCCCCCATTTTGTAAAAGGGCTAACTTACGCCAACATCAGCTATCAATCACCAAGTGGTCTGATTGTTTCCAATTGGAAACGTAAAGGGAAAAAGATTATTTATGAAGTGACAATTCCTGCTAACTGTACAGCAACATTCACAATGCCTGCTAATATAAAAGACAGTCGTACAGTTGCTTTGGAACCAGGCACACATGTCTTTGAATTACAAACTACTGCAAAATGAATCAAGAGAATAATAAAGGCATGTTGATTCATGCCTTTATTATCTTATTTCCTCCCTACAGGGCGGACGCATAGTCAATGGCAATATCAAGCCAGTCTTTAAACGTGCGACTTTTATAGGCAAAGTCATTGTATGAGGTTCTGTTTTCAATCGAATTTTCGTCTCTCTGAAATTTTAAGCCTTGAGCACATAAATGGTTCGACAAAAAAAGAACACTAATACAAATAATAACAGTAAGGTATATTTGTCTATTTCACATAGATAGTTAAATAACATAGTAAAAAATACTTTTGCGATAGTTTCTTTAGCGGGGTTAATAAAAAAAGCGCCTATTAGCCATCGCATTAACCACGATTTTAACCACGACCTTAACCACGAAGCTATACTTTTGTCATGTCTCAACCCGTTGGAACATTCAACGTTGGCAACGCATGAAAACGCTGTGATTACTTCGCAAGCTATAAACTCAAAAAGAAAATTATGAAGAAATGTTGGTTATTATTTTTAGTGCTTAGCTGCACGCTTCTTGCCCAGTCCAAAGACTGGACACAATACGTTAATCCGTTAATGGGAACACAATCATTTTTTGAATTATCAACAGGTAACACCTACCCTGCCATTGCCCGCCCTTGGGGAATGAATTTCTGGACGCCACAGACCGGAAAAATGGGAGACGGATGGCAATATGTCTATACAGCCAATAAAATCCGTGGATTCAAACAAACCCATCAGCCCAGCCCATGGATAAACGATTACGGACAGTTCTCCATTATGCCGATGGTAGGTAAACCTGAATTCGACGAAGAAAAGCGGGCTAGCTGGTTCGGACACAAAGGAGAAGAAGCAACTCCTTATTACTACAAGGTGTATCTGGCCGAATACGATATTGTCACGGAGATGTCTCCTACTGAACGTGCTGTACTCTTCCGGTTCACTTTCCCGGAAAACGAACATTCGTATATTGCAGTCGATGCATTTGACAAAGGGTCTTTTATTCAGATTATCCCAGAAGAAAACAAAATTATCGGTTATAGTACACGCAATAGCGGAGGAGTTCCCGAAAACTTCAAGAACTATTTCATTATTCAATTCGATAAGCCTTTCACCTATAAAGCCACTGTGAATAATGGAAGTATTCAAGAAAATGCAACCGAACAGACTACTGACCATGCAGGAGCCATTATAGGTTTTAAAACTCAACGTGGAGAACAAGTACATGCACGCATCGCTTCTTCCTTTATCAGCTTCGAACAGGCTGCAAGGAATATGAAAGAATTAGGAAATGACAATCTGGAGCAGATAAAACAAAAAGGACAGAAAGCATGGAACCAGGTACTGGGAAAAATCGAAGTGGGAGGAGGAAATCTCGATCAATACCGCACTTTCTACTCCTGCTTATACCGTTCGTTACTTTTCCCCCGAAAATTCTACGAACTGGACGAAGCCGGAAAACCTGTTCATTACAGCCCCTATAACGGGCAAGTTCTACCGGGATATATGTTTACCGACACCGGATTTTGGGATACCTTCCGGTGTCTTTTCCCATTACTGAATCTGATGTATCCGTCGATGAATAAAGAAATGCAGGAAGGGCTCATCAATACCTACAAAGAAAGCGGATTCTTCCCCGAATGGGCCAGCCCCGGACACAGAGACTGCATGATAGGAAATAATTCGGCTTCCGTACTGGCAGATGCCTATTTAAAAGGTATTAAAGTAGAAGATGTGAAAACCTTGTACGAAGGGTTAATACATGGAACAAAAAGCGTACATCCCACCGTATCTTCCACAGGAAGACGCGGATACGAATATTATAATAAGCTAGGCTACGTCCCTTATGACGTAAAAATCAATGAAAACACTGCCAGAACTTTGGAGTATGCCTACAACGACTGGTGTATCTACCAATTAGCCAAAGAATTAAAACGACCGGAAAAAGAAATACAGCTCTTTGCCAAACGGGCGATGAACTATAAGAATGTATTCGATAAAGACTCCAAGCTCATGCGAGGAAAAAATGAAGATGGAACATTCCAATCTCCATTCTCACCATTGAAATGGGGGGATGCATTTACCGAAGGAAACAGCTGGCACTACTCATGGTCTGTATTCCACGATCCACAAGGATTAATTGACTTAATGGGAGGAAAAGATATGTTTATCACTATGCTGGATTCTGTATTCTCCGTACCTCCTGTCTTTGATGAAAGTTATTACGGGCAGGTTATTCATGAGATTCGTGAAATGACAATCATGAATATGGGGAATTACGCACATGGCAACCAACCAATCCAACACATGATCTACCTATACAACTATGCCGGTCAACCCTGGAAAGCGCAGTATTGGCTACGCCAGGTCATGGATAAAATGTACACACCGGGTCCTGACGGATATTGTGGAGATGAAGATAATGGGCAGACTTCGGCATGGTATGTTTTCTCCGCATTAGGTTTTTACCCCGTATGTCCGGGAACCGACGAATACGTCGTTGGTGCTCCTCTTTTTAAAAAAGCAACCTTACATCTTGAAAACAGTAACAGCCTCATCATCCAGGCAACCGATAACAACAAGAAGAATATGTATATTCAAACAATAAATCTGAACGGCACAGAATATAAAAAGAACTATCTACGCCATGAAGACTTATTAAAAGGAGGAAACATCAACTTCCAAATGGGAAGCCAGCCCAATTTAAGCAGAGGAACAGAAGAGGAAAGCTTTCCTTACTCCTTCTCTAAAGTCCTAAAAAAGATTCATTAAATTCATAAAAAACAAGAGACTGTTTAATTAAGTCTCATGTTGATAAGTTTGCCTCTATTATGGGAATCCATAGCAGAGGCAAATTTTATTCTTCAAGACTTATTAGAGATATTCATTAAAAGGAAAAAGTTATCTCCTTATTCATCAACGTTTCAAAATCAGGAAAAAATAGATGAACCGCAAACCATCTAGCAACATTTATGGAATTTGTCTTTTAAGAAAGAGTAACTTCTTCCAATAAGGCAAGCTCCCAACTACGCCAAACAATCGTAATTAACTTCAACCCACCTTTCGCTCTGGCTTCTGCCACCAGTTCGTCTTCGCTATAACGCAGCAACTGACCACGTGCCTCATCGGCAAGGGTACGTATTTCTTTTTCCGAAGCACCGGCTTTTGCATATTTCACCTCAAGCAGATAGGTGAAAGGAGGCAGTACGGGAACCGACGGACTAGGTCTGAAGAAGAAGTCTGCGAAGCCTTTATTCAATTCGTATTCCGGGTAGAGCTGATAATACCGATACATTCCTAAATAAGCAAGCAAGAAGCCTTTAATATGCGCTTCACCTTCAATATATTCACGAATACGGCTTTGCTCACGAACAGCGTCGGCAATAAAATCGAACAACGGTTTCCAGTCCCCTCTGAAAGCCATATTCTCAAATAAAGCACTCATCTTGTTCATATCCATTTTAAAGATACCATGCTTGACGTAGCCTTGTATCAGGAAATTAAACAGCTGCTCTCTTACAACTAAATTCGGCACATGCAAAATGGGTCTTCCCACCATATCTACACCTTTAATGGAGAGAAGCCCGAAATAGAATAGCAAAGACTTGAAGTTACTAGGATCCGTCATCTCCAATGCAGAAAAATGAGTAACGATGTCAGTAGTAATCTCTCCCTGCTCGGCTATCTCTTTTATAACGGAAAAGTTCTCTCCCAATCCGTGATCAAGTTTTATCAAGTATGTCAGTTTGTTGAAATCAGTACGGATGTTGGGGTCTACAATTTCTTTAGGCTTTTTATGATGAAGTACAAAAGATTTCAGAAAATAAAGAGTCATATCGGAATTAAACATACACTGCTCTAATGTGTCTTCACTAAAGCAATAATTGTCATAATTAGGTTTCATCATGGCAACTATTTCATCTATAGATTCTTCAAGCACTCCCTGCTCTTTATAATATATCAACATCTCACGCAACTCTTTCTCACTGAATCCGACCAAATCATTAAACCATGAATCATTTGTGATATTAGTCCCGATGTTAAAACCGCTAGTAACATCATCCATCGTCACCGGACTCACTCCTGTAATAAACAACCGTTCAAGGGCAGAGCCCGTTCCTGTTGTAGCGGATTTTATCACGTTAAAGAAGCCACGAATGAAACCTTCACCATGCGTTGCTTTTCTATAGAATTCCGTACCATAGGTTGAAAGAATGGTATTGGTGAAATTGTCATATTCATCAATAAGCAAATAAATACGAAGATTTTTCTTACGAGTAGCATAAGAACCTATTGCAGATAAAAATGCTCCGGGATCCTCTTGTATATCCTCGTTGAGAACACTCCATATTTCTTTGCCCAGCAAATATTCGTATTTGTAAACGAATTCTTGTAGTTTGTTACAGCAATGAAGTTTAAACGAACGCTCTACCTCGTTGACATTAGAACTCACTTCCGAGAAATTAAATCGCATAATGAGAAACTGATTGTGAAGCTTCGTCGGATGCTGACCTATGTATAGTTGACCAAACAACTCGTCGAACTGTTCAGCATAACTAACATCATAATAAGCCTCTAACATTGCCAAAGTCAAACTCTTACCAAATCGGCGAGGGCGAATCAGAAATAGATAAGGTGGTTGCATCTCTATTTTTTCAATGAACATTGTCTTATCCACATAATAATAATTTTCTTTCTGGATTCTACCAAAATCAGTTATTCCGTAAGGTATTTGTTTCATCATATTGCGATTCCTTTCAATTTATCTATTCTTTATTTCTGCAAACTTTCTTCAATATGCTGCAAACGACGTTCTAAAGCGGCATACTTTTCATCCTTTTCTTTTAAAAGACGCTCATAAAGTTCAGTGATTTTGTCGATAGGATTGAAGTTGTTTACTCGATTATCATTGCTACTGTCAGTATCTTCTGTATAAGATTTCACAGTACCAATACTAATCTTTGCTCCACCTGTGTTTTGTTCCGAATCATTCACCGTATTATTCTCAAACACCACCGTCTGTGCATCCTCCTCCAAAGTCTTGAGATAATCGAAAGGCACATTCAACGCCCGTGCAAAGCGTTGCAACATTTCATCATCAATCACTCTCATCTTCTCATATTTAGAAACAGCAGGCTGTGAGAGATGTACTAATTCACTCAAACCCTCCTGGTTCATATTCTTTTCAACACGGGTACGACGTATATTGCGTCCGTGATGGACTCTCCCAATAATCAATTCTTCTGTTTCCATTTTTATTTTCTTTCTTTTTAAAATCCAACAAATATACAAATGAAAAGTTTCGCTCGAAGCAAATATACGAAAAAAACGAATAGATGTGATAATATGAATAAAAGGAATATTACAACCTGACAAATAGAATAAAATGAATACTTCAAATAGCGTGTAATGTGTTAAATAATTACGAACTTTACCACACGAAAGAATAGCAAAACAAAAGAGCTGACCGACATGAAAAGAATATTAACAAACAAAGAATATAGATTCATAAAAGAGCTCAAAGGATTGATGGCTAGATACAATGTAGTAATCTCTACAGATGCACAAGGAAAAATTGAGATTGTAGTGAATGAAGACAATGAATCGTTTGACTTTGAAGCAGAAAGCACGATCTATTTAGGAGCTTGCTTTTCTAATCACGAGCTAAATGAATTACTGGAAAGAAACCTCGCACATATAAAACGAATAGAAGAGGAGTATAAAACAAACTTATAAACTAACTGATATAATCGAAAAATCATTAATCCTAATCTCTATATAAACACCCTATCAGTTCCTTTTAAACCAACGGCCTCTTCCTTTAAAAGGAACGAAGTGTTGGTTTTAAAGCAAGAAAAGCGGCTTTATTAGCGGGTATATTTGCCTGTATCATAAACTTTTTGAGCAAAAAAGCTCTTTCAAAGAAATTTTTCTCATATCTTTGCGACGTGTTAAGTTAATAAATTGATTAAGGTCGATTTTTGACTGTTTCGAATCGGGAAGTATGGGGGTACTTTCCGATTCTTTTTATATAAAACAGGTCAACTCTGAATGTTACTAATAAAAAATCCCGTTTTTTAAAAAAAACGGGATTAAATGCAAAGAAAAACAGACTCGGCTTAACCAAAGCAATAAATTAAGTCAGAGTCAGATTAGAATATACTGTGGGTTATCTCGTACCCGATGTTTCATTTTTAACACAGCGGATAGACTGCCCAAATGTCGGCAACTGATACATAAGTCCCGGATTCGGCCATTTACCCAAAAACATACTCCATACAGCATGAGGATCTTCGGCAGACGATGCAGCTATGGAAGAGGTATGGTAATAACCTGTCTGCCCAGCATACTCCAGACTACTATTCTGATTACGACGTCTTCCCGCCGAAGGAAAGAAAACAGAAGCACCATTCGACTCATTATAGACCAGAATTCCCATATACGCAGCCTGCGCATTCTCCGATGAAACACAATAAGGATAATTCCCGTCACCCGATCCCATTTTGACAGGTCGGCGGTCAAAGAAACCATCAGCATAAAAACCTATAGAGAATTTCATATGTTCTTGTGCTTCACTTGTACTATTTCTATCCTTCCAAAAGTTCTGATATCGGTCTACCTTAATTCCACCCACTCCCGCCGAACCATCATATCCTCCAATATTCGAATTCAAACCGGCATCTCCACTTAATGGATTTATAAATAAAGATTGCCGCAACTCGGAAAAAGCTATATCATCGCTATAATCCACCAAATTTGCCTTTATGACATTTTTATCGGTATCAACAATGACATGATCGCCATTCTGATCCAAATTATTGGGATACGGTCCGTTATAAGAGACTCTATCAATATACCCATCCGACGGGCGGTGATATCCTTCAGGACAAGATTCAAAAACCTCTGTGTATCCATAATCATATATAATTTCCGGTGATGAAGGAGCCGCTCCCCATACCGGTAAAAACAGCTTATACGTTTCATTGAGGAACTGTATATCTTTAATCCAATGGTCTACAGTGAGGGCAGTAGGATGATAAGCTAACCGGAAATAATCCTGATTCGCCTTCTTGGGAAGTCCCCATTGAAAGAAAGCCCCAGCCTGACTTGGATACTTTACAAACTTTGCCTGCTTATGATCCACCGGAGTATACAGGGCATTACTACCGTTATAATAGGCCGGAGAGGTCAGATTATAAGGTGATATTTTACGAGCATAATCACGGGATTTACCTTGCAATGGCCCTTTAGATATAGGGTCTGCAGTTCCCGGCCTCATAATATAATCGGGCTCTTCCCCCTGCCGGACATACAGATATTCTGCACTGTACCACACTTGATTGTCCCCTGTCCCCCATCTACCTCCATAACGTTCAATTTTAACTCTGGCATACCTTGGAGTTGTTCCCGTATTCTTCCCTTTTACACCAATACGAAAATAGACACGTCCCCTACCTTCCACATAGGTTCCTCCCTCTCCTTTATATGCATTAGGGAGCACCTGATAGTGTTCTGGATTCCCCGGATCATCCATTCCGACACGAGGGTCGAAGCTTGGAGTAGAACTCAAGACTACAAAATCACCGGATTCCACAGTCGCCTTCCAAGGAGAAATTGCTCCCAAATCTTCCGGACGCTCGCTTGCTCCCGCTATCCTAGCCTGCTGTCCGGTAATAATTCTTTCACCAACCTCATCATCTCTAAAAAAAGCACCTATGTACCCAGTTCCGTATGCATTAAATGCAAAACGTTTTCCGTCTTGAACTGTATTGACTTTTATTTCTCTTTGCAGTTTGCCACCGTCTTCGTCTTCAACAGACAAAACAATCCGATAAGTTTCCCGCGCACCCTTCACATTCTGTTCATCAAGCAACACATCCATATATCCTGTACCGGTTTGAGATGTTTTATCATAGGTGTACAGAAAACGGGAAGTGGCGTATGTGATCGTCGCCCCATTATCTTTGGTATCATTAGACTTTAATACAAGGTCATTAAATATCTTTTCTGTTTCGGCCTTAGTAGTTCCCGTAGCACCCACATACAATTCGGGTAACACTTTCACTATCGGCATATTGGAACTGAAAGAGATCCGCGCCCCATTAAAATCGGTAATACCGGTTTCCAAAGTCGATACATTCAAGACTTTGACACCTACTATGTCCCAATCTTCATCCACATCTTCCCACTTCGATGCTATTATATTCACCTGCAATGGGTCTTGTATATATCCTGTCAAGTCGAGCTTCGTATTTTTAGGCAAACTATAATTCACCGGACTCGAATTTATCTTCAATTCGCAAGACGGACTATAATTATCTACCATATCAACGGTGAAAATCACAGCCTCATCTTCGTCATTGACAGATGCCGGTTCGCTTGCCGGCAAGATAATACGGTTGACTTTCTTGCCCCATCCCCATTCGGCGGTAGCAGTGCCGTCAGCAAAATACCCCCCATCGTCGGTTAAGGTAAACTTACGTACCACATTCCGTTCAATAGCCGGACCATCATAACCTGCCGTCAAGGGAACGAGATTGGGGATATTACTGAATATTACTCCTTTAAAAACACTATTCAAGTCATCCACTGCTTTCAGTTCAACATCTACCCTCACTCCAAGTCGTTCCAAAGCCAATAGTAGCATGGACACTGTCGTACCATTTTCCAGTGTGGCCCCCTGACCATTGGAAAGTACGGTTACATTCTTTATCTCCTGCATCATCGGGATGAGTTGCTCCGATGAGAAAAAACTTGCCGGATAAGCAATATGATTCAAATCACTGTAATTACCAATAGCTTCCAACTTGGTTTTAACCGGTATATGAGGAGGTTCATTGGCCAAAAACACAAAATCATACGTTCCCGGATCAATAGGATGCCGAATGATATCTCCTGTTGATGCAGCATAAGATACATTACTAATCTTATTTCCAGTCGTCCGGTCAAATGCCAGAATACGCAGGGTGCGCACTACTCGGTCTTCCGGAGTACCCTCGTGTGTGGTTGCTCCCAGAGGTGTTATCCCTCTCACTGTCAGAAATGTCCCTTCCACAGTATTCTCGGTGAAAGTTTCATCTATACAAGAAGAAAAGACAATCAGCAATAACGCATAAAGCCAATTTCTATATATTCTATTTCCACTCTTCATCATTCATTGTTTCCTTTTACACAACATCAAATTCTCTCTCTATTCTCAATATGCAAATATCGTGAATTCGCGTAACTCTATGAATTATATCCATTTCTGATATAAGCAATAAACGTATTGAATAACAACTGATTATGCAAATCAAAGGCACATACATTGTAAAATGCAAAAAGCGTATTGACAGCGCATCAGCATTTGCGGATTTCACAAAATCCGTAAAACCCAAGTTTCGATATTCGAAATTCGCAACGAATAGATCCCTATACATCCATATACAAAAAAGCCCTTGAACAATCACGCTTCAAGGGGAGGGTATCACCTCATTGATACTATACTTTCTGAGAAGTGGAATTAAAAAAAATAGTCTGAAAACTAAGTTTTCAGACTATTCATTATATAGAAGATATGACTCTTTTATTTCTTTTCCGGTCTTGGCATCAACACTTTTCTTGAGAGTTTGAATTTACCAGTTTTCTGGTCAACATCAATCAGTTTTACTTCAATCTCATCACCTTCCTTAATTCCGGCTTCTTCTACTGTTTCCAGACGCTTCCAATCAATTTCAGAGATGTGCAGCAAACCATCCTTGCCCGGCAAGAATTCGATGAATGCACCATAAGGCATAATAGAACGAACTTTACCTTTATAAACTTCGCCCACTTCAGGAACAGCAACGATTGCTTTAATCATGCGCATTGCATTATCAATACATTTTTTGTTTGTTCCGGAAACTTCGATGCGTCCCATACCATCAATTTCTTCGATAGTAATCACAGCACCTGTTTCTTCCTGCATACCTTGGATGATCTTTCCACCAGGACCGATCACAGCACCGATAAATTCTTTAGGAATTGTCATCGTTTCAATGCGTGGAGCATGTTCTTTCAGGTCGGCACGTGGTTCAGCGATTGTTTCAGTAATCTTACCCAGGATGTGCATACGTCCTTCTTTTGCCTGATTCAAAGCACGTTCCAGAATTTCGTAAGACAGACCGTCTACCTTGATATCCATCTGAGTAGCCGTAATACCATCTTTTGTTCCTGTTACTTTGAAGTCCATATCACCCAAGTGGTCTTCGTCACCCAGAATATCAGACAATACAGCATATTTCTCTTCGCCCGGATTCTTAATCAATCCCATAGCGATACCTGATACCGGTTTCTTGATCTTCACACCAGCATCCATCAATGCCAATGTTCCGGCACATACAGTAGCCATAGAAGAAGAACCGTTAGATTCGAGAATATCTGAAACCACACGTACTACATACGGATAGTCAGCAGGAATCTGTCCTTTCAAAGCACGCCAAGCCAAGTGACCGTGACCGATTTCGCGACGGCCTACACCACGTTGTGCTTTTGCTTCGCCTGTAGAGAAAGGAGGGAAATTATAATGTAACAAGAAACGTTCTTTTCCGTGTTCCAAAACATCGTCAATGATCTTCTCATCCAGTTTGGTACCCAGAGTAACGGAAGTCAGTGATTGTGTTTCACCACGAGTAAAGATAGCAGATCCGTGAGGACCAGGCAGAGGACCAACCTCACACCAGATCGGGCGGATTTCAGTAGTCTTACGACCATCCAAACGCTTACCTTCGTCAAGGATAGAACGGCGCATTGCTTCTTTTTCTACATCGTGGTAGTAGCGGTCGATCAACGCACCCTTTTCGTCCAACTCTTCTTCAGAGAATTGAGCTTTAAATTCTTCACGGATAGCTTCGAAAGCAGCAAAACGTTCGTGTTTGTTATTGTTTCCGGAAGCGGCAACAGCATAAGCTTTTTCGTAACATGCTTCACGAACAGCCTTGCGCAAATCTTCGTCGTTCACTTCATGGTTGTATTCACGTTTCACTGTTTTTCCAACCTCTTCAGTCAACTCCATCTGAGCTTTACAATGAACCTTGATAGCTTCATGAGCTACTTTCATTGCTTCCAGCAATTCAGCTTCGGATACTTCGTGCATTTCACCTTCTACCATCATGATATTCTCATAAGTAGCGGCTACCATCAGATCCATATCAGCTTTTTCCAGTTGTTCAAAAGTAGGATTGATAACGAACTGACCGTCGATACGTGCTACACGTACTTCAGAAATCGGTCCGTTGAAAGGAATATCTGAAACGGCAAGTGCTGCAGAAGCGGCAAGTCCTGCCAATGCATCCGGCATATCCACACCATCAGCAGAAAAGAGGATGATGTTTACATATACCTCTGCGTGATAATTATCGGGGAATAAAGGACGGAGAGCACGGTCGACAAGACGGCAAGTCAAAATCTCATAATCAGAAGCTCTACCTTCTCGCTTGGTGAAACCACCGGGGAAACGGCCGAATGCCGCAAATTTTTCTTTGTACTCTACCTGTAAAGGCATAAAATCTGTTCCGGGAACTGCATCTTTAGCGGCACAAACAGTAGCTAACAACATGGTATTTCCCATGCGGAGCATTACAGAACCGTCTGCCTGTTTTGCCAACTTTCCCGTCTCGAGTGTGATGGTTCTTCCATCAGGTAACTCGATTGTCTTAACAATTGGGTTAATCATAAAAATTGTTTTATCTATACTTTTTCTTTCAAAATTCCTGCAAAGATATACATTTATCGTGGTAATCAGGTGGAAATGAGGTAAAAAGTTAGTGGTGAACTGATTTTTTTTCAAAATTAGGATGAAGAACACAGCAAAATGCTTTGACTAATCTCGAAAAGAAGTATATTTGCATCTCGTTAATAACACACACTATATGAAAAAGGTTACTTTTGCAGCGCTCGCCGCACTTACTATTACTGCTTGTAGTTCCGGCCCTAAATTCCAGGTGAACGGGGATGTATCAGGAGCCGACGGTAAAATGCTTTATCTCGAAGCTTCCGGTCTGGAAGGTATTGTTCCGCTCGATTCAGTAAAGCTGAAAGGGGAAGGCACATTCAGTTTCAAGCAGCCTCGTCCTGAGTCACCCGAATTTTACCGTTTGCGGATTGACGACAAAATCATCAATTTTTCTGTAGATTCTATCGAAACGATCCAGATCAAAGCTCCGTATGTGGACTTCTCTACTGCTTATGCGGTGGAAGGTTCGGAAAACAGCAATAAAATCAAAGAACTGACGTTGAAGCAGATCCGCCTTCAAAAAGAGGTGGACGATTTGCTGGCATCCTTGCGCAGCAACAGGATAGGGCACGATGTGTTCGAAGATAGCTTGGCAACATTGCTCAACAACTATAAGGAAGATGTCAAGGTGAACTATATTTTCGCTGCTCCCAACACGGCTGCGGCTTACTTTGCCCTGTTCCAGAAGCTCAATAATTATCTGATATTCGATCCGTTGAACAATAAAGACGATGTGAAATGTTTCGCTGCTGTTGCTACGAGCCTCAACAACTCGTTCCCTCATGCGGTACGTTCCAAAAACCTTTATAATATTGTAATCAAAGGAATGAAGAACACGCGCCAACCGCAAACGAAAGCACTGGAAATTCCACAGGATAAGATCGTAGAAACCGGCATCATCGACATTGCCTTGCGTGATGTGAAAGGAAATGTGCGCAAGCTGACCGACCTGAAAGGCAAAGTCGTTTTGCTTGATTTCTCTGTGTTCCAGTCACCTGCCGGAGCTCCTCACAACCTGATGCTTCGCGAACTATATAATACATACGCTAAAGAAGGACTGGAAATATACCAGGTATCTCTCGACGCGGACGAACACTACTGGAAAACAGCGGCAGACAACCTTCCATGGGTCTGTGTGCGCGATGGAAACGGAGTTTACTCTACCAACGTAGCTGTATATAATGTTCGTCAGGTTCCATCTATCTTTTTGATTAATCGTAACAACGAATTGAAGCTTCGTGGCGAAGATATTAAGGATTTGGAAGCAGCTGTCAAGTCATTACTCTAAGTTGTTATAATTTAGCATATTTCTTTTAAATATGTTACATAGCATCTTTTTTCACTTGACACGTATCACATAAAAAGCTATCTTTGCAAAGAAATAATGAAAAGAGGGTTCCAACATGGCTCATGTTGGAATTCTTTTTTGTTTATATGACCATTTAAAACAATTAAAGGAGGAAAACATCATGGCTTATATGTCAGAAGAAGGTTACAAAAAACTGATGGCGGAACTGAAGGAACTGGAAACAGTGGAACGCCCGAAGATCTCTGCGGCAATAGCCGAAGCCAGAGATAAAGGAGACTTGTCTGAAAACGCTGAATACGATGCAGCAAAAGAAGCGCAAGGTATGCTCGAAATGCGTATCAACAAATTGAAAGCTACCATTGCAGATGCAAAAATCATCGATGAATCTAAATTGAAAACAGATTCCGTACAGATTTTAAATAAGGTGGAACTGAAGAATGTAAAGAATGGCATGAAGATGATTTATACCATCGTTTCAGAAAGTGAAGCTAACCTGAAGGAAGGAAAGATTTCCGTTAATACCCCGATTGCACAAGGTCTGCTTGGCAAGAAAGTGGGTGATGTAGCAGAAATCACTGTTCCACAAGGTAAAATTGCACTGGAAGTAGTAAACATATCAATTTAACGTAAAGGCAGGTCTCCGTGTGGGGCTTGCCTTAATTTATCAATAAAAGTTATGGCAACAATATTCAGTAGAATCATCGCAGGCGAGATACCCTGCTACAAGGTAGCGGAAAACGAAAAGTTTTTTGCTTTTCTCGATATCAATCCGTTGGTAAAGGGACATACATTGGTAGTGCCCAAACAGGAAGTAGACTATATTTTCGATTTGAGCGATGAAGACCTGGCTGCTATGCATGTGTTTGCAAAGCAAGTAGCCCGTGCCATTGAGAAAGCATTCCCTTGCCGAAAGGTAGGTGAAGCTGTTATCGGACTGGAAGTGCCTCATGCACATATTCATTTAATTCCTATTCAAAAGGAATCGGATATGCTGTTTTCGAATCCGAAACTGAAATTGTCGGACGAGGAATTCAAGTCCATAGCACAAGCAATCAACTCCTCTCTATAAAACATGATGATGAAATAATGAAAGGCATTCCGTGATGGAATGCCTTTTTTCTTTACTATTCTTTACTTTCGGCTACTTCAACCAGATAAACTCCAATACAAATAAAGATGATTGCAAACGTCTGCGTCCAACTAAAGCGATCTTGTCCTAGAGCAAGGGAGGCAATGGTCGCCACAATCAGAATCAGATAACCGTAAATAGCAACGACCGTTGTCTTCAGATATTTCAAACCGACAGGCAGCAGCATATAACTGATAGTGGTAGGGAAAATCAATACGAACATCAGAATAAGGAAAGGTGTCCAATGGAACGGCATGGAGAATACCGGGGCATCAAATCCTGTAATAAATGTGACTATAATGGCAGACACGGCAGCACCGGAAAAGGTATATCGCAACATCGTTATTGCTCCAATGGCCGTGAGGATGCGCTGACTAAGAATCAGATAGACAGCATACACCACAGAACTAAGAAGACAAAGCATATTCCCCATAAAAGCATCAGAGGCCAAATCATCGCTTTGCTGGGTTAAGATGCAAACCAACGCTCCTATCAGACCGATAGAAATTCCTATTATTTTTTTAGCGCCCGCCTTCTCCTTATAAAAGAATATCATCATTAGAAAAACCCAAATAGGCTGGAGACTGGTAAAAATGGAACTGGAAACAGGAGTTGTTTTACTCAATCCGGACAGATAGAGAAACATAAAACCGTAAAGTCCCAAAGCCCCCAACAGAAAGAGGAGCCATTTATCTCTGGCTGACGATTTCTCCGGAGGCATAAACCACCCGATCACCCAAAAAGCCGCCGCCGCAAATGTGCAACGAAGCGCGGCTCCCGTCAATGGACTCATCCACAAAGGCAGAAGATACTTTAAGGCATTCATATTTAAACCGCTAAATACTTTCGAGACAGCCATGCTAAGATTGGCCTCCAGTTTCTTATTCTTCATTTTTTATTTCAATTGGTCGTTAAACAAAAAGGTATTACGGCGCCGATATGCCCAGAAAAGAGTAACAATAGTTATCAGAAGATTAAAGATAAAAGGAAACTCCTGTGATTGGGTATGGAATATCCACTGGAAAAAATCGACAATAAAGGGATAAAGCAAGATAGCCAGATAATTCATCATCATCACAAACGCCAAAGCCAATGTGGTCTTTTGCGGCAGTGCGGTCTGAGTGGTCTTATCATAAAGCATAGGCTGAATAATGCCATATCCCAAACCAACCAGGATACATCCGGGAATAATCAGCCATTCGATTGGAGCTATCCAGATTAATAGCAGTCCCAACGCTATTGACAGCAGGCTGTATGCTTTCGTACGTCCTTTCAGCAGGGCTACGATCTTATCCAGACAGAAACCCGGAGCGGTGATAGCCAGAAAGAAAAGTGAAATCATCAATCCGGAATTGCCACTGGAAAAGTGATGCTTTTCCATTAAGAAAGGTAGATTGAAGATCACTACTACCACGATATATGTTATCACGCCATAGAAGAGCATCAACTCTATCAGATGTTTGATGTGAATACCGTATTTGCTGCCTCCTATATCTATGGAAGTAGATTGTTCGGAGGCTTCGTTGTCTTTTGTAGTATCTGCAGAAGAGGAAGGAGAGGGCGTAAAAGCGACTTCTCCCGTCCGGTCTTCTTTCAAATGTCCTACCAGCAGAATGGAAATCAATGGGAGGAGATAGACAAGGAAAGGCAAATGCCAGCTGACTTCTGCAAGATAGCCCGTTACAGCAGTTGCTATCACTAACGTGAAATTAGTAATAGCGGAGCTTAATCCGAACTGTTTCACCCGATAGGTTCCTACAAAGTATCTGGAAACCAATCCGGTAGATAAAGGGATAATCAAACCGGAACCGATACCGAGCAAAGCACTTACCACAATTAATTGCCACATTCGATTGGAAATCAGATACAAAATGCCGCTCGCGGCAAAAAGCCAGAGTCCGACCTTTAATACACGGACATAATCGACTTTCTCTGTCAGTTTACCACCCAGCAATATAAAAGGAATAATGAGCAGTGATGGTAGCGAAGTCAACATCTGTATGTCCAGATCCGTAGCTTCCGGAAATATCTTCGTAAGATCACCCAATATAGGTGAAACAGCCAGTCCCGGCAATGAAGTCAATGCCGAAATAGACCAGATGGCAATTAAAGTAATAAGAGGAATTGTTCCCCGTCCCGTCTGTATCTTCATAATGCTTATTCGTTAAAAGTTTAGGTTTGAAGAAAACAATAGTCTTCTTATAAAGTTCAAAAGACGTATATCCGGACTTTATTGCTTTAAAAGCATCCCGGGAAGTTCTTCCGTGCAGGCAAACCCACCCCCTTAATAAACGCCAAATAATGTAAAAGCCGGAAACTTTCAAACCTATCTGCTGTTGTTGTGGGAAATTCGACGGGGAAAATCCCCATCGCCCTAAACCTTTAAAAAAAAACAAATTAGTATGGAAGATTTAAATTTCAGAAAAGGTGATGCAAAAACCGATGTATTTGGTTCAGACAGAATGTTACAACCCTCTCCGGTAGAGAAAATACCTGATGGACCTACTACTCCTGAAGTCGCCTATCAAATGGTGAAAGATGAAACATTTGCTCAAACTCAGCCCCGTTTGAATCTGGCTACTTTCGTTACCACTTATATGGACGAATATGCTACCAAGCTGATGAATGAGGCCATCAACATCAACTACATTGATGAAACAGAATATCCGCGTATCGCTGTGATGAACGGCAAATGTATCAACATCGTTGCCAACTTGTGGAACTCTCCTGAAAAAGAGACTTGGAAAACAGGTGCTTTGGCTATCGGTTCTTCAGAAGCATGTATGTTGGGTGGTGTAGCTGCCTGGTTGCGTTGGCGTAAGAAAAGACAAGCACAGGGCAAACCGTTTGATAAACCAAACTTTGTTATTTCTACAGGTTTCCAGGTTGTTTGGGAAAAGTTTGCACAGTTATGGCAGATCGAAATGCGTGAAGTGCCTTTGACACTTGAAAAAACCACTCTTGACCCCGAAGAAGCTCTAAAAATGTGTGATGAAAACACCATCTGTATCGTACCGATTCAAGGTGTTACATGGACTGGACTGAATGATGATGTCGAAGCATTGGACAAAGCTCTGGATGCTTACAATGCCAAGACCGGTTATGACATTCCTATCCACGTAGATGCCGCCAGTGGTGGTTTCATCCTTCCGTTCCTGTATCCGGAAAAGAAATGGGACTTCCGTTTGAAATGGGTACTTTCTATCAGTGTATCGGGCCACAAGTTTGGTTTGGTATATCCGGGACTCGGATGGGTTTGTTGGAAAGGCAAAGAATATCTGCCCGAAGAAATGTCATTCAGCGTCAATTATCTGGGAGCCAACATTACACAGGTAGGTTTGAACTTCTCTCGTCCGGCCGCACAAATTCTGGGACAATATTATCAATTCATCCGTTTAGGATTCCAGGGTTACAAAGAAGTGCAGTACAACTCTCTGCAAATAGCCAAATATATCCATAGCGAAATAGCTAAGATGGTTCCATTCGTCAACTACTCCGAAGATGTCGTGAACCCACTATTCATCTGGTATATGAAACCGGAATATGCAAAGAACGCCAAATGGACTTTGTATGATTTGCAAGACAAATTGTCTCAACACGGTTGGATGGTTCCTGCTTACACATTGCCTTCTAAACTGGAAGATTATGTAGTGATGCGTGTCGTTGTTCGTCAGGGATTCAGCCGCGACATGGCAGATATGCTTCTGGGCGACATCAACAATGCCATCGCCGAACTGGAAAAACTGGAATATCCGACTCCTACCCGCATGGCTCAAGAAAAGAATCTTCCGGTAGAAGCCAAGATGTTCAACCACGGTGGTCGCCGTAAAACCGTAAAAAAATAAAAGGATCTATGGATAAAAAAGTAACACTCGCTCAATTGAAAGAAGTGGTACAGGAGGCATACGATCAGGTAAAGACCAATACCGGCGGCAAGAATGCCGACTATATTCCTTATCTGGCAAATGTCAACAAGGATCTCTTTGGAATCAGTGTCTGCCTGCTCAACGGGCAGACCATCCATGTGGGAGACACTGACTATCGCTTCGGTATAGAATCCGTATCCAAAGTGCATACGGCTATCCTGGCACTGCGCCAATACGGTGCTAAAGAAATCCTGGACAAGATTGGAGCGGACGCAACAGGCTTGCCCTTCAATTCAATCATCGCTATCTTGCTGGAGAACGACCATCCGTCTACTCCGCTGGTAAACGCCGGAGCCATTTCTGCCTGCAGCATGGTGAAACCTATCGGAGACTCTGCCGGGAAATGGGAGGCCATCGTAGGAAATGTAACAGACCTATGCGGAAGTGCCCCGCAACTGATTGATGAATTGTACAAATCTGAATCGGACACCAACTTCAACAACCGTTCTATCGCATGGCTGCTGAAGAATTACAACCGGATTTATGATGACCCGGATATGTCATTAGACCTTTACACCCGCCAATGCTCATTGGGAGTTACCGCATTGCAGCTTTCCATTGCAGCTGGTACAATCGCCAACGGTGGTGTGAACCCTGTGACTAAAAAAGAGGTTTTTGATGCCGCACTAGCTCCCAAGATCACTGCCATGATTGCCGCAGTAGGTTTCTACGAACATACCGGCGACTGGATGTATACTTCCGGTATTCCTGCTAAAACAGGTGTAGGTGGCGGTGTGATGGGTGTTCTGCCCGGACAGTTCGGTATTGCCGCATTTGCTCCTCCTTTGGATGGTTCGGGCAACTCCGTGAAAGCGCAGTTAGCTATTCAATACATCATGAACAAGCTGGAATTGAATGTATTTAGCAACAACCATATCACCGTTGTTGACTAAAAACTCTCTCTATCTCTTTTATAAGAAAGGTAAAGGTTACTATCTCCCGATAGTAACCTTTTTCTATTCCCCATACCTTTTTTTTTTTGGGGGGGGACAAGGTGGAGTTCATTCATTTAGTAACGAATACTATTGTTCTTGCCCTTATCCGCAAGCACATTATTATGTACTTGCTTTTTGCACGGCTGCTTTTTCCGCCAATTCTTTTTGTGCGGAAGCCTTTTTCTGTTGTTCCTCCTCCTCGTAATATTGTTTTCTACGTTTGTTGGATTGCTGAATCAGATTGGTTATATAAACCGTAAAGATAGGAAACATCATCATGCCTAAAGCAGCCAACAAAACGGAAAGTACACGTCCGGTCACCGTCTGCGCTATGATATTCGAGCCGACGGTAGTGACATCCATGAAAGCCCACCACAAAGCATCTCCATAACCATTCACCAAAGGATTCACCCGATGCTCCAACACAAAAAATGCCAGACTGGAAAAATAGACTGTTGCCAGCAACATCGTCAGGTAAGAAACAAACAAGCTCGAAGCCCGGTTGTAAGTCAACCAGCCGACCACAATGGCAAGTGCATATCCTCCTCTCAATAAAGGAATGAAACGGAGCAGATAGGTGATCTCATCCGAAAATGTCCACCCATAATAAGCGATAATATTCTGATAAGGAATCGCCACCAATAAAAAGATAAAATGCGTCCGCAAATAACGTCCCTTATGTTTTGCCAGAAAGAACTCCAATACAAAATCAAAAAGAAACCAAAGACAGATAAATAGCTGTACTTTCATGTACGAAGACTGTGTATAAAACGGTATTCCCTTAAAAGTATCCACCGAGATACTGATAACCAGGAATAGGGACATTATTAATATAATAATGTGAAGAATACCATAGATTCCCTTTTTCCCGGAAATAAAATCTGAAAGCGCTGATTTCATAACTACTTAGTTTATAATAAAATGATTCATATATTATTTAGATGGTTTAGAAACAATCGAAGAAAGCGATTGTTTCGGAAGAAGTAAATCCGGGATTACAATCTCCCATTTCGGGGATGTTAATTAACGAACTTTGAAAGAGATTGCGGAAACATCTCACGCAAAATGTTGTTATAACACTGACTTTAAAATATTTTTCACTTAAAACCTTAACTTATGGCGAATATTAAAAATGCAGTGAAGCTAGGCGTGTTTACCCTGGCTATCATGAATGTTACGGCAGTAGTATCCTTGCGTGGACTACCAGCCGAGGCCGTATATGGAATGAGTTCGGCCTTCTATTATCTTTTTGCAGCTATTGTCTTTCTAATCCCTACATCGCTCGTTGCAGCCGAATTGGCGGCGATGTTTCAGGATAAACAGGGTGGTGTGTTCCGGTGGGTAGGCGAAGCCTACGGCAAAAAGCTGGGATTCCTCGCCATTTGGGTACAATGGATCGAAAGTACGATCTGGTATCCGACAGTGTTAACGTTTGGTGCCGTATCTATCGCTTTCATCGGAATGAATGACGTACATGACATGTCACTGGCAAACAATAAGTATTATACGCTCGTCGTAGTACTTATCATCTACTGGCTGGCTACTTTCATTTCCCTGAAAGGTATGAGCTGGGTAGGTAAAGTTGCCAAAGTCGGTGGTATGGTCGGTACAATTATCCCGGCTGCCCTGCTGATTATCTTGGGAATCATTTATCTGGCAAGCGGCGGACATTCCAATATGGATTTCAATAGCAGCTTCTTCCCCGACTTTACCAACTTTGACAATGTCGTTCTTGCTGCCAGTATCTTCTTGTTTTATGCCGGTATGGAAATGGGGGGTATCCACGTAAAAGACGTAGAGAATCCTTCTAAAAATTATCCGAAAGCCGTATTCATCGGTGCACTTATCACAGTGTTGATCTTCGTTTTGGGTACTTTTGCATTAGGTGTGATTATCCCTGCAAAAGATATCAACCTGACTCAAAGTCTGCTTGTCGGTTTCGACAACTATTTCAAGTATATCCATGCTTCCTGGTTGTCACCAATCATTGCCGTCGCCCTTGCATTTGGTGTACTGGCTGGTGTATTAACATGGGTTGCCGGTCCGTCAAAAGGTATATTTGCCGTAGGCAAAGCCGGATATATGCCTCCGTTCTTCCAGAAAACAAACAAACTGGGTGTACAGAAGAATATCCTGTTCGTACAAGGTATCGCTGTAACTGTATTAAGTCTGTTGTTCGTTGTCATGCCGTCCGTACAGAGCTTCTATCAGATTCTGTCACAGCTGACAGTTATTCTTTATCTGATTATGTACTTGTTGATGTTCTCCGGAGCTATCGCATTGCGTTATAAGATGAAGAAACTCAACCGTCCGTTCCGTATCGGTAAATCCGGCAACGGTCTGATGTGGTTTGTCGGTGGCCTTGGTTTCTGCGGATCATTACTTGCCTTTATCCTCAGCTTCATCCCGCCCAGCCAGATCTCTACAGGTAGCAACACCGTTTGGTTCTCCGTACTGATTATCGGTGCTATTATCGTTGTTGTTGCTCCGTTTATTATCTACGCTTCCAAGAAACCGTCTTGGGTAGATCCTAACTCTAATTTCGAACCGTTCCACTGGGAAGTTCAAGCTCAACCAGCCACTGTCAATGTCAGTGCAAATAACACTAATGCTGCCCGTCCTACCGCAACTTCTGTACATACAGGAGGCGCAACCGGGACAAGTACAGCAGTTTCTGATGCGGCATCCTCTGGTGCCACCGCCTCCGGTGCTACTCCATCAAACAGCAGTTCTGCTACATCCAGTGGAAATTCTACTTCCGGCAAAGCATCTCCGGGAACCGGAGACAAAGATAAGGATGCACCTAAGTCGTAAAGACTAAGTGTCCATCCTGTTCACAAAAAAGTAAGAGGTTATTCAAACAGCCTTGAACTTATAAAATTACCCTCACTACAGTGAAGTGCTCCCCTAAAGTCAGTTATAAAACCTTTGGGATGCACTCCACGGTTGTAGTGAGGGTGATTTATTTTAGGGGATTTTCTCCAGCCTTCTTATTTAGAAGTATGTTCCCCATCATTTAATCGATACAATACCTGTCGATTGAAGAATCTTATTTTATTGCCTGTGGCTTTATCCGTTCCGGCTTTATCACCCGTGGCAACACAAAGCTGAAAATAGATCCCCGGTTAATTTCCGAATCAAGTTCGAGACTTCCACCCAGATTTTGGAGGATCGTTTGTGAAAGAGTCAGCCCAAGTCCTGTCCCCTGCATTTCACGATCGAGTTTTATGAAACGTGAGAATATTTTTTTCTGTTCCTCTTCCGGTATGCCAATGCCTGTATCGGACACAACAAAACAAACTTCTTCCGTTCCTTTCTGGCTACAACTAAAACGAATTTCACCCGATTCGGTGAATTTCATTGCATTATGTAATAGGTTGGACAATACCTGAATGATACGTTCCCGCTCCGAATACATCATTATAGGTTGTATGTGTGCCTCACAAACCAATTCCACCGACGAGTTATTCAATTTCGTTTTAAAAATTCCCTCCAACTCTCTTAGTAAATCATTGGCATCAAAATCTGTATAAACAAAATCTACTG
The DNA here is from genome assembly GCF_040812255.1 of Bacteroides sp. L008. Classification (NCBI taxonomy): domain Bacteria; kingdom Pseudomonadati; phylum Bacteroidota; class Bacteroidia; order Bacteroidales; family Bacteroidaceae; genus Bacteroides; species Bacteroides sp. L008. The sequence goes on from NZ_JBFNXO010000001.1 coordinate 3,496,573, forward strand.
TTCCCGATTCTATTTGAGAAAGATCAAAAATATCATTCACCAGGCGCAACAAGCGTTCATTATTCTCTGCAATAACATCAGCATACATTTTTCGTTCCTCTTCACTGGAAGCCGATACCATCAAGCCCGAAAATCCGACAATCGCATTTAGCGGTGTACGTACCTCGTGGCTCATATTAGCAATAAAGGCAGATTTCAATTTATCGGCAGAAACAGAATGTTCTCTTTCAATAGACAGTAGCCTTTGCGCATTTTTCAGCTCCGTCACATCATAAACAGTCAACACCATATAATCTTCGCCATGAATATTCAAATAAGTACCCGATACCGATACATCGCAAGGAGTCACTTTCGTTTCATCCTCACTCAATAACTTCATGGAAGCTTCCAGATTTTTAAAACTTGCTTTCTTGCAAAAAGCCTTACCGATAGACGCACGGATACAACATAGTTTGCATTGTTCATGCTGACCACATTCACCGGCTGCAATCGCATTTCTACAATGCAGCAAATCCCCCACTCTTTTTGTAACTCCACCTACCTGAACTGGAAGATGGTTCAAAGAATAATAATTGGTATCACAAACTACAAAATCTTTGTCAATCAATAAAAAGTAAGCATTGATGTTCTGCAAAACCAGAGCCAACTTTTTAAGTTCATTCTCTTTGTTTTCCTTCAAATGCACCTCTTTCTGGAGTGACTGACACTTTGCCCACATATAAATGAAGGCAGCTAACAAAACTATTATAACAATAATCGCCAGTAATGACATAGTAATAGAGTGTTTATATTGTTTTGATCGTTTCAGTCCGTAAATTTATAAAATATGTCGCACAAACAGCTGTTTATCTACATATTTATTCTAGCAAAAATGCATTTATATTTCTACGAGTCTAAAATTGGTAAAAATTTCCCCTTAAGTTATTGCGGTATTAAAAAATATACTTATCTTTGCACCCGCAAACGAGAAAGGTGCCATAGCTCAGTTGGTAGAGCAAAGGACTGAAAATCCTTGTGTCCCCGGTTCGATTCCTGGTGGCACCACTTCTTAAGCAATCGGAATGTAGCGCAGTTGGTAGCGCACTACGTTCGGGACGTAGGGGTCGGGCGTTCGAGTCGCCTCATTCCGACAAAATCGGGGTTAACTAGCTGATTAGCAGAAAGTTATCCCCGATTTTTCAATAACAGCCGGGACGAAATCGGGACGGCTACCCTATATTAATCTAATAGCTTTTCAATTATCCCATTGTCTAAAATCAATCCAGACCATCTTCGTCATTTTGAGATCTGTCTTGGCTGAATCGTGCCCATAGCGGATACCACAGTTATAATGCACATAAGACTTTTGCAGATCAATGGCATCAGTAATGACAACAGAAACGACACCGGGCTGTGCATCTGAACTCAAAGAATAGATACACTGTTGTTGATGTAATTTCATACTGTTATTGATATGGCTTAAATAGTTCTGACGTAGCGTATAACCTCCCCATGTCACGTAATTGGGGGTCATAGCCTGCGCAGCATCAATCCATCGCTTTCCTTCGCTTGTTTCGTAAACAAAAGCTTCCGCTTTGTCGTAAAACTCACCGGGAATAAATTGCCAAAGTTTACTATACACCCCGTTTCCAAATTGTCCTTTACAAGAATAATCCATGGACAGAGTTTTATAAGATACATCTGTAGATGACTCTTTGCCAAATGATACTTGAAGAGCTTCCCAAGGTTTCTCTGCCAACTTGACGGGCGATACTTCAACAGATACTTTCCAAAAAGAGTTCTCTGTATAACTAGCTCCATGATTCACCGTTTGCGGTTGATAACTGACTTCCCGAAAAATACCTCCATCAGAGTGAATTGTCACCTCACTGGATGCTTGCCGCATCATATTCCAGATATAAGCATATACATCAATCCCCTTGGGAGTTGTATAATCCTTGATATTAGCCGTAAAACCATTGCCGGCAGTGTTTGTTACACTCAATATGCAGTTATTGTTTTTACTATATATCTGAAAGTTATAGGCATCTATTGACCAAGCATTATCTATTATCACATCCGGAGTGGCGCCCTCTTTCATCTTATAAGGAACCGCTTGCATGGAATAATTCATATCTCCTTGAGCATAGCCATAAATACGATTATAAATTTCAATACGTTTCAAAGCTTCTTTGTCAGCCATCTGTGCATTGTATCCGGGATCTAATTCCAGACTTTCAGGCAGATTATCGACAGAATGGGTCAATAACCTCCGGCTGAAAGATTTCACTCCCTTGCCTATCATATTATCCTTAGCATAGGGATCGGCAGAAGGGAAGATACGATAATGCTGAACGTTATCATAGTTGATACCATAATAGCCCGGTTCCATATATACCCCTATCAAAGAAAGCATTTCATTTTTTTGATCCTGCGTAGTCCCGGTTGCTATAATGTAGAAATCCCGTTTATAAAACTTCAGCATACGAAATAAAGATACCGGATATTTGCCGGAAATCACATCATTGATATTTAATACAACCGTCGCATAGATATCCGGGTTCTTAATATCAGTATTAAGCTCCGCCTCCGGATCTGCCATTTTATCATAGTCAACAATCGTTTTTTTCCCAATCTCCCAAGACGCAGGAATGTTGTTAAACAGGCGGGAAGTGATATCCTTTACTTCAGCATCATCGGTTCCCATACGAATCAGGACGACATCTTTCTTTTCTTCGTTACTATAATTAGCCACCGGATCATCGTTGATATCATCCTGTACACATGCCTCGAAAAAAAGGCTTGCAAGCAAGAGTGTCTTATATAATATTCTTGTTCTCATCGTAATCCCTTTTTAATAGTTCGTTTTACCAATTATTATAATCAATCCATACGGTAGTGGTTTTATGCACATCTACCGTTGTATCATAGGCTGTGCCGGCACTACTGGGCAAAGGATGTAGGACGGCCTGCCCCCAGCTGGTGAACCAGGCTCCTCCACGCTGCAACGCCATCCCATCAGTAATTTCAACAGCTACCACACCTGCCGATGCCCCAGTTGTCCGAGCAGTGATAGCACACTCCTGTTGGTAATTGAGCAGGTTTTGATTAAACTGCAAATCGTTATCATAGTCGCAGAAAACATTGTCCGTACCTGGAGTACCCGCCACATGATCGTAGAGAATATCATACCATGCAGGCGAAATCATAGCAGCACCATCAATCATGCCATTCGCTTTCATAGCCTTACTACCCCGAAAGAGAGTTTCAGGATACCACTTCCAGCAATACTCCATCTCGGCATCGGTGATAGTACGAGTCACCTCCCGAGTCATCTCCGATAATTGATAAGTGATGGATTTCCCCCAACAGTAATCACCTTTCAAAACGGGGCTTACTCCCAAATCAAAGCCTACGCTCTTGCTGTACGAATGCCCGATGGTACTTTCGGTTTCCGGCAGCCCGGGTGCAAAATCAATCAGTTTCAGGTTCAGTTGCGAGCGCTGGCCATCACGGATATTAATCTTCGTATAGGCATTGTTACGCAATCCCCAAATTAGTGCCCAAACTTCATACATGGGTGGATTGTTGAGCGATACCAGTGAATTGTCAAGCCTGTTGGAGAATCCATTGCCACCCGAACTGTAGACGGCAATCATATTATCTCCATTGGTCGGAGCATAAATGCGTAGATTATATACATCAATAGTCCATTCCCTGTCTACCAGTCCATCATACCTTTTATCATCTCTTGGAACGTAATTCCGAATTTCCGCCGTATAAGGCAAAAGCGACTCATATCCCGTCATATGATATTTGTAGTCGCTAGTATAAACATAAAAACGGTTGCTGATATAAATTTTCTTCATAGCATGCAATGCCCGCGCAGTTACTTCCGGAGCCGATGGATCATCTGTAGGTCCGGGAGCAGAAAACATATCACGTGTATTGGGAATAAGCCCTCCAGTACCACAAAGTTTCTTCAAAGCATCCGGATCATTCACATCATAATAAGCGTACCGTTGCTCACGCGGAAAACTAACTTTATAATATCCCTTATCTACATAAAGTCCGAAAAGTTTCAGCATTTGTTCTTTCAAATCTTCGCCTTTGCTGTCATTGGCAATCAGGATCACTCCCTGACGATTGTGACGAACATCTTGTATCATTTCAGGAGTATATGTACCCGCGATAAAATCGGCAACATTACCAACGATAGTCAAGTCATTCAGTGTATCTCTTGCCATCGCGACCAATGTTGCCGACTTATCAACTCCAGGTAAATCGTTAAAAGACAACGCCTTGTCATAGTGGTTCACTGCTTGCAGCTGATCTGCAATCTTCTTTGTTTCTGCACTTGCTCCATTAAGCCAGATGAGATAACTACCAGATTGGGCAGTTAGCTCGATAGCATCAGTCTCCTTATCGGTTGTAACCAATGAATCTTCTGCATTAATCGGATCGTCCATATCACAGGAGTAAAATGCAAGCAAAACAAACAGAAAAACAAATAAAGTTTTCATATTCGTATACATTTAAAAGTGAAACAATATGCCACATTCACCGACCAAATGTGACGATTCTGATTTCTTCGTCTATGTAAAGAGAACATACAGCAAAACGAATAGGTTCAGCCCAGTATATTCCAAGGTTAATATGCAGGCTATCAGAAAGAAATGATTTATGCTTGAAATTCCCATGAACACTATAATATAGGAAATTATTAGAACTTTCTAATTTGTATTATTTAATTGTTTTAGCAGCCCGAAGAGGGCCTCATCATAGCTATAGTCTGATATAAAAATTAATATATCAGTATAAATTACACAACAGAATACCGCTGTATATTATATAAAGTTTTCTAACCACTTTAGTCCCATTATTAGCATACAATTTACATTTCATCAGTTCAACTTCTTCTACTGAACCAACCACATCAATCCATAAGTTTTTTTTCATGATTTGATTCTCTTTCGTACGGTTCTGAATTAAACAAGTCATAAAATTTAGGCACGGATTACACAGATTACACGGTAGCTTTGCGCACTCACTACGCTAAAACCGTGAAATCCGTGTAATCCGTGCCTAAAAAGAATCATAAGCATTTGATTCATTTCCATACCGTTACGTTAATGATTATGATAGGATTTATTATCCTTTTGACCAAAAGATTTTCAATCTTTCTAATTAATTAAAAGTCAACCTTTTGCATCTTAGTCTTGACATTTTCTGCTCTTTCAGCCAAGCAGCAATCTTAAGATCGTAAAAGCCTTGATATATTCTCTTCTAAAAAAAGGTGGGGAAGCTTTACCTGCTATCCATCGGTACACAGATGCAGTAGTCGAGCTCGGCAAGTCAGCAATCCGTTTTATTGTATCAGTTTGCTAATTCGGAAAGCTTTATATACTTACTAAATGCCATGATTGATAAAATTTTAATTTATACTAATGTTATTACAAGATGTTTTATTAACTTCGTGGTGTTATTTTTATAACACGATGCAAACATGGAGCATTTATCTGTAAAATTCAACCAATTTATAGAATTTCTCTCTGTACAATTAAAAACAATTTAGCAAACCGATACATGACTGTAAAAGAAAGACTTATAAATTTTATAAAATATAAAGGTTTAAGCCAATGTAAGCGAATCAGATTTGGAGAAATAATCTATATAGTTTCAAAATACTAATTAACAATGCAATAATTTTGATGAACATTATGAAAAATAATAGTAAGAATGAAGCCCCGTTATCCGGGATGCAATCGGGACGAGAAAGTTCTAACCGTGAGATTTTAAGGAGTATAACTATTTAATAATCAGTTACCCTTGCGAGAGAATAATTGCGCGACAATTCGCCTCATTCCGACAAAAACAAAGGGTAGCTTTCTGGAGTACAGCAAGTTGCCCTTTATTTCTATTCAGTCACCTGAACAAATTCAGGACGGATATGTAATAAAAAACAACCCATTATATCATGAAAAACAGGATTTATCTCTTTACAGTAGCAGTAGCTTCATTTATGTGCATCAGTTGCACAAAGACTCAAACTATCCTTTCCGAGAATGAAAAGACAGTCAATCCTCCCATCATGGGATGGAGTTCATGGAATGCATTTCGTGTAGATATCAGCGAAGACATCATCAAGCATCAAGCCGACCTGATGGTGAAAAAAGGTCTGAAAGATGCCGGATATCATTATGTCAATGTTGATGACGGCTATTTCGGAAAGCGCGATGACAACGGGATTATGCATACCCACGAACAACGTTTCCCGAATGGGATGAAACCGATTGCGGATTACGTTCACAGCTTGGGAATGAAAGCCGGTCTCTATACCGATGCGGGCAACAGCACATGTGGCTCCATGTGGGACAATGATACAGCAGGTATAGGAGCTGGTATCTATGGACACGAACCGCAAGACGCCCAATTGTACTTTGGCGACTGGGGTTTCGACTTTATCAAAATTGATTATTGTGGAGGAGATGCGCTGGGACTTAATGAAAAGGAACGATACACTTCCATCCGGAACAGTATAGACAAAGTAAACAAAGATGTTTCCATCAACATCTGCCGATGGGCTTTTCCAGGCACTTGGGCTAAAGATGCAGCAACTTCCTGGCGTATCAGTGGAGATATTAATGCACATTGGGGATCATTAAGATATGTAGTAGGAAAGAATCTCTACCTGTCAGCCTATGCCGGAAACGGACATTATAATGACATGGATATGATGGTCATCGGATTCCGTAACGACAGTAAAGTAGGCGGACAAGGTCTTACTCAGACAGAAGAAGAAGCTCATTTCGGTTTATGGTGTATCATGAGCTCTCCTTTGCTTATCGGATGCAATCTGGAAAACATACCGGATTCTTCGCTCGAACTGCTGACTAATAAAGAACTGATTGCCCTCAACCAAGATCCGCTGGGCTTGCAGGCCTATGTAGTGCAGCATGAAAATGAAGGCTATGTACTCGTTAAAGATATTGAACAGAAACGTGGGAATGTACGTGCAGTAGCTCTTTACAATCCTTCCGATACCATCTGCAGTTTCTCCGTGCCGTTCTCTTCACTGGAATTTGGAGGAAACGTAAAAGTACGTGATCTGGTAAAACATAGTGATTTAGGAAACTTCTCCGGTACCTTCGAACAAACGCTTCCTGCACACAGTGCCATGTTTCTCCGCATAGAAGGTGAAACACGCTTGGAACCGACCTTGTACGAAGCGGAATGGGCTTATTTACCTCTTTTCAATGACCTTGGCAAAAATCCTAAAGGTATTCTTTATGCCCATGATAAGGAAGCCTCCGGCAAAATGAAAGTAGGTTTCCTTGGCGGACAACCGGAAAATTATGCCGAATGGCGGGAAGTATATAGCGAAGATGGCGGACGCTATGATATGACCATCCATTATTTATATGGCAAAGGACGACAAATAGAACTGGACGTAAACGGCATCATTACCAAAATCGACTCTCTGGGAGAGGATAATGGTCATAACCAAATCACAGTTCCCGTCGAATTAAAAGCCGGATACAACACTATTCGCATGGGTAATAGTTATAACTGGGCACCGGATATCGACTGCTTCACTCTGAAGAAAGCGCTGTAATTTGACTATATAACCTCATCTATTAAAAGGAGCAATAACGGAATAAATGTGCCCCTAAAAGTTTTTCATCTTACTTTTAGGAGGCACTTTAAAATCCATTATTGCTCCTTTTTAGTTTAGATACTGTCTAGTAATCCGTATCATATTTGATCTCTTCATACTTATTCCTGTTTATTCCGGTGTTATCATAATCACCGCTTCCTCTCTTACATTCACCTGCAAACGTGCATCTTCTGTCAGAGGTGTCCAGACCACCCGCTTACATTCTCCTTTCTGCAGATCATTAGAGTGACGATCGCTGCCACTCAGATATTCCGTCCCCACTTCCGTATTCTCAAATGTCCATCTCCATACACCATCCAAATTCAAATAGAAGTTTTCAATTTTACTATCTTTTGCATGAAAGTCCAGTCCATTTCCCTGAATATCAAACGAACCAAGTCGGCAAGAATCCAATGATATGTTATAACGATTACCACGAACAAACAATGAATCTGTTTCAACATTTATCAGATTCAATTTCAAGCCTTCTGCATCAGCAATGATACTGGCCAGCGAATCCACAGCCAAACTCACATCAAAACCACTCACAAAGATATAATCTCTGTCCCGATACTTTTCCGGACTATTGTTCACATTAAGATCTAACTTCATAAACAAAGTATCATCCTTTTGGGTAACATTCAAATAGTCCCCTTTGGGATATGAAACCTGTTCTTTCCCTGACGAAGCGGCAGTAGATCCTATTTTCATTTCGCCGCTAATAAACACACGTCTCGTTTCAGGTACTCCATCCTGGCTGGTAAACACCTTTATAACATGTATGCCATTCAAATCCATCTTCACCTGTTCATTACCCAAAAAGGCTCCATCTTCCTGATACGGCTTCCCCGACATAAATATGAAAATAATAGTTGCCACAATTACAATCAATCCGGAAACGAGAAGGCCTATAAATATATAAGTAGTACGTTTCATAATATTTCGTCTTTATTCTATTTCTGCTTTTTTATAAACTCATGATACATTGTCTCTATTTCTTTTATCGGTATATCAAGCGTATACAACTGACGAAAGAAATAGTCCAATTCTTCCTTCAAAAAGGTATCTTTACGGAGAGAATGAATCAATTCTTTTGCTCCCGAAGCTACAAAATACCCTATGCCACGTTTATTATAAATAATATTTTGTACCTGAAGATAGTCAAAGGAACGCATCACCGTATTAGCATTCACCTCCACAATGGCAGCATACTCTCTGACAGAAGGAATCCGCTCCTCTTCCGGATATTGCCCCAGCAATATCTCATCACAGATTCTATCTGCAATCTGTAAATAAATAGCTTTACTTTCTTTAAAATTCATAGGTTAAGGTATTACATTCTATTAATAATTTCAGACTCCTTAAAGCGGAAATAAGCCAGTGTCCAATTCACCAACGCAAAAAAGATGCCGACGCCAATTACGATCCACATGACAACTTCCTGTGACTCCAATACGCCTCCTGAATAGTGCTTGTTACTGCCTTCCAACAACCCCCTACTCACCAAAGCAGCCACTAAAAAATATACTATGCCTATAATCGTTCCCGATGCAAATGTTTTCAAAAAAGAATTCTTAGGCCAAATAGAGCTACCTAACACAAATAAGGATTGAACAAAGAAATACCCTGATATCAGCGCTCCAAATTCCAACCCTCGCCTGCATAAAGTATAATATTTTTCATCACCAACCAAATGTGACAAGTCGACAGGAGTAATAAAATCCTTCTCCGGATAGGCTAAAGAATAGACAGCAAAGCGCGTATAGTCCGCCAACTTATAACATATCAGGAAAACAACCAGATACACAACCGTAAATACAAACCATCTGGAGAAAAACTTCTCGAAAGGAGTTGCCGGAATCATTAACATGGAAGTACGGCTCGTTTTCGTTTTCATCTTTTCCATTGTAAACGAAGCACTCAAACAGCCGAATCCCCACAAAGCCCAGATAAAAGTGACAAGAAGAAATACCCACGCCGGATCCTCCTGATAATTATAAGTACTTCTATACTCAAAATATCCATTCCAAACCATTACCACTGCCATCACTCCATACATCAACACCATACGAAGCACATTCGATCTCCAATTCTCCACCATCTCCTTACGGCAGAGATTTATAAAACGAGGCAAACTGAAAAAAGTATCTTTTATCATCGTCTTTTATTTTTGAGTGTGAAACAATCGGGCAATCTCTTCAGGAGTAGCCAGTGTAGCATTAAAAAGAAGTTCCAGGTTTAGTTCCGACTCGTCCTGCTTTTCATTAGGAAGGATCAGGTAGTTACCCTGAATAGTAGGAATTGCAAAAAGTGCACTTTTGGCCAATTCCCGATCATCACTCTCCACAAAGAAAAGTTTGTCGCAAATATTACTTGTCGACTCATCCAGCAACACACGGCTGTCATCCATAATCAACACATGATCGAGCACTTTGTCTATGTCACGAACCTGATGCGTGGAAATCACAATCGTTTTATCGTCCGACATACCTGATGCTATAAACTTACGAAACTGACTTTTGCCGGGAATATCCAGCCCGTTGGTCGGTTCATCCATCAACAAAAGAGAGGTATTCGTAGCAAGCGCAAAACTCATGAACACTTTCTTTTTCTGCCCCATAGAAAGCGCTCCGAGATCAATATCTATATCCATCTCAAAATAATGAAGATATTTGATCATCTCTTCCTTACTGAAACGAGGATAAAAAGGACTGTTCAACTCAATATAGCTGACCAAAGAAACCGAAGGCAACTCAAATTCTTCGGGAACTAAAAACATATCCTGCAAAGTAACCGGCAACCGACGGCGCACATCTGTATCGTGGAACATCACTTTACCGTTTTTAGGAGTCAACAAGCCGGACATCAGATAGAGAAGAGTAGATTTTCCCGCGCCATTCTTTCCCAACAGTCCATATACCCTGCCGGATTCGAACGAAAGCGAAAAATCATGTAGTACCGCACGCTTCGATTTACGATAAGTAAATGAAAGATTTTCTACTGTAATCATAGTATTTCTGTTTAATGAATAATGTTCTTTAGGTGTATTAGTGTAATAGTACACCACAAAAGTAGACAATCTTTTGAATATTCCAATAGAAAAGAAGAAAAAAGTACAAAAAAAGGAGGAGCTAAGATCACTCTCCACTCCTCCTGTCACGACAAACAACTAAAATTATTCACTATTTGATGCCGTCCAATGCCCTTTTAGCAGTAGCATTAGCGGGGTCTATAGCCAGAATTTTACTCCAGTATTCGATGGATTTATCTTTATTAGCCTTTGCTTCGGCTTTCAATGCCGGATTTTCGATAGCTAACAAATAGTAATATCCAAGATAACTGTAGCATTCAACCAAAGCTGAATTGTAATGAGGATCGTTTTTGCTTTCCAATAAAGCGGCCACTTCCTCATAGAAAGGTTTCGCAAGTCCTTGAGTTGTCTCAGGGTCAAGTGCTGAATTGGCACGAGCTCTCCAGAAGTTACCCAAATAGCTGTCCGGCGCTGCTTCTGCAATTGCATGGAAAGTAGAATCGGCGGACATTAACGCTTGCTTGCGTTCTTCAACAGTGATTGCTAATGAATCAGGTTGCGTACCAGCACCGTAATAAAGTCGACCAAACTGGAACTGTAAGTCCGGAGTCTGTTTTTCTTTATCAAGAGATGAATAATATTTCTGGTAAGCACTGATTGCTTTCTTATAATCATTCTTCTGTTCGTATGCAGAAGAGATATTCTTATATAAATCCGTCTTTGTCGGATCCATCTTTACCGCTTTCTCATATTGTACCACTGCATCATCATATTTTTTCAGACTCTCCAGCAGATGTCCATAATACATATAATCCAAATATGAATAATCGGCTTTATCACATTCCTTGAAGAAGACATCTGCAGCCTTCAACGCTTCATCAAAACGCTTCAGGTCAGTATAATTATACATTGCCAAACGATTGAACGCAGCATGGTGGGCATTCTTTTGCAATCCCATATTAGCTACTTCGAGTGATTTATCAAAATCATGGTTCAAAAATAGAGCAAAAGCATACTTCACCAAATCTTCTTCCGTAGCAGTAGGTCCCATTGCAAAATTCGCATAAGCCTCTACCGCTTTATTAAAATCATTTTTTAAATAGTAAATCTCGGCTAATTTTTTATCTACAGCTGTGTTGGACGGTTCCAGTTCCTTCAATTGGTTCAGCTTCTCAATGGCAAGACTTGCATTGGCTGATTTATAAATATCTGCATATTTCAGATAAGCTTCCGTGCATTTCGGATCGAAATAAATTGCCTCCTCATACTTTTGAGAAGCCAGACCCGCATTTTTCTGTTTTACGGCAATATTTCCTTCCAATACAGAAGCAAGAGCCGATTTACCATTCGCTTTTCTGGCAAGAGCTGCATACTCCTGCGCTTCTGGAATCTTGTCAGCATTCAGATATGCATCTCCAATAGCTACCAGCAATTCCACATTTTTCTTATTTTTTCCTTTAATCAGATGCTCAGCTTCTTCAGCAGCCTGTGCCGGATTCGTCTGAATAGTTTCTTTCAATTTCGCAACCCCGGCCTGCCATTCGGCATCAGATGATTGCGCATAGAGCGACCCTACTGCTATAAACGCTCCAGCCAAAAACATTTGTACTCTTTTCATTATAGTCTCTAATTTTAGTTATTATTCGTCTTTCACGTGGACAATACGTACCGGCTGAGTAGCCGGAACAAGTCCGGATTTTAATATAATCCTCTGCCCTTTGTCGGATGTCATAAAAGAAGCAAATCCCCAAGGCAGCCCACTGCGAGGATCATTCAGCAATGCATAAATAGATCGTGCCAACGGATAGTTACCATAAAACAAGTAAGCCTGATAAGGTTTATAACTGTTAGCAGGAGTTGCTACATCCTCTGCACTCACTGACATCACTCTGATCTCTTCGCGAAAAGAAAGATTGGTTGTATCACTGCGGTTCCCCAACCAGTTTACTCCAATAACTCCCATAGCATCGGGATTATTCGCTACATAATCTATCACCTGCTGGTTGGTTTTCAAGGCACTGACGTTACCTTCAGCCAACTCTTTTCCACCACAGATTGAATCCATTGCAAAACGTACGGTACTGGAGTTCTTATTATCGAACACCACCTGAATCCCTTTCAAACGGGAATTCGGATTTACCTCTTTCCAGTTTTTCACTTCACCGGTAAGGATGCGGCGGAAATCACGTACACTCAACAAAGAATCCGGATTAGCACGATTCACAATCAATGCCAGACCATCCGTAGCCAATTTTATCTCGCGAGGGAAAAACTTACGGCTGTGGAATGAATTCATTTCTTCCTTAGTCAGTGTCCGGGTTGCAATAGCCAACCGGACACTGTCTTTCAGAAGTAAATTTATCGCTTCCACTTCAGTTGTGTAGCGAGGGACAATCCCGGCCAAAGGGTAAAGGCTTTCAAACACCTCTATCTCTTCTTGTATGATAGGTTCAAAACTCTCATCCGCTGCGATAGATACCACACCGGAAGAATAAGTATCCGTCGGTCCTTTTGACTTTGAGTTACAAGCACTCAACGTCGCTAACACAACAATTCCTATCAGCCTTAATTGTCTCTTCATCATTCTTTACTGTAGTTTAAACATTACCGGAACGGTGAACTTCACACGTACCGCTTTTCCATTCTGCTTACCAGGGAGCCATTTCGGCATGCTTTTTACCACACGAACAGCTTCCTTATCCAAATAAGGGTCTACACCACGAGCCACATGTACGTCAGAAATAGAACCATCACGTTCCACAACAAACTGTATAATAACGCGACCTTGTGTTCCATTCTCCTGTGCAATAGTCGGATATTTGATATTCTTACCCAGGTAAGCCATCAATTCAGACTGTCCACCGGGGAAAGTCGGCATCTGTTCTACCATATCGAAAACTTTTTCCGGTTCCGGTGCAGCCTGTGTTACCACCTGCTTAAGGTCTGCGATATCTTTACCGTTAGCCTCGTCATTACCTTTTACGTCGGCAATGGAGATAGATACTTTGGTAGCATTCAAATCTTCCTGGCTCTTGATTTCATTGTCTTCATGCACTTCTTCATCTTTCTTGATGACAGGAGCTGTAAACTTGATAGAACTCTTCAATGCAGGGGGAGGAGGTGCCACCGGTTCAACGCGTTTCATCTCTTCCTGTTTGATTTCAGGTTCTTCCAATTTTGACAGAGTAGTTACTTCTGTCATCACTTCTTTCTGCTCCGGAGTTGCCAACTTAAGCAGTGTAGGGATACTAAATCCAACCGCTGCTATGACCACTACAATCAACATAGCGACATTATGTCGTTTTGTTGAATTGGCACGCAGTCTATATGCGCCGTATGCTTGGTTTTTGCCTTCAAAAATCAGTTGACACCATTCCGAAGAAGCTAAATCTAATTTTGCCATTTTACTTTTCTTTTTTAGGTGTTACATCAATTATCGGCTAAGTTCTGTGACAATCCACCTTTCGCATCGTAATTCTTAATCAAGAATTCATCAGCTTCAGCGATATCTGTTATCACATATTTACCAATATTACATATCTGCATTTCGTCCAGCGCGTCAATCAGATTCATATAAGAAGCATCATCAGTAGCTTTGATAATTACGGTCGGTGTATCCTTTCCGCTCTTTATCTCAGAAACCTGCTTCTTAAATTCATCATCCGTGATCTTTAGATCAAGTTTTTGCTGCTTCAATTCCCTTACTTTATTGACAGCAACAGCATTCTTCTGAAGAAGTACGGCACGCAGTCCATCTGCGCCGTAGCTAGTTTCTTTCAACGAGGTATAATCCTTATAATTAGGTTCTCCCTCGTAATAATAGAGTTTGTTATCAGCTCCCAGCAATAACGTAATTGCTTGTGAAGCCTTCACCATACTCTTTTGTTGTTCAGTTATATCTTTGTCATTACTCGGCATGCTTATCTCCATCGTCTGAGGTTTGCTCAGTGTGGTACAAAGCATAAAGAAAGTAATCAGCAACATGTTCATGTCCACCATCGGTGTAAAGTCCACCCGGACAGATATTTTCTTTTGCTTGCTTTTTCCTCTTTTTCCGCCGCTCTCTTGTACTTCAGCACTCATTGTATTTCCTCCTTTTTAATTTTCAGATTCTGCTTTGAGAGAAGTAATCAGATTGTACCGATTTTCCCGCAAATCCTGAAGTGAGTTCATAACGTTCTTTATCACTGAGTATGGAGTCGTAGCGTCTGCCTTGATAGCAATACGTAGATCAGCGTTAGCAGTACGTGCATTACGTACCCACGATTTAAACTGATTGTCAACACTATCGCATGGAATACCTTCATTCTTTAAGATCTTATCCCGTTGATCTTCCGGGAGATCAAGATATTTCTGCATACTTCTGATAGGTACTCCAAAAGTAGAAGACAAGATAAATCTCTTCTCCTGTTCCGGAGTAAACTTAATGCCATACTCTTCACCCATGCTCTCCAATACAGCCTGCATATCCTGCTGCTTGTCGAGGCTCATAAATATTTTTCCTTCCGGATCAACCAGAATCTGGAGTACATTCGTCTCCGGAATTTTGATTTCCGATACGGAAGCCGGAGTGGTAACTTGTACTGGTTCTTTCTTCACAAATGTTGAAGTCAACATAAAGAAAGTCAGAAGCAATACAGTAACGTCACTCATAGCTGTCATATCTATGAACGTACTTTTCTTTTTAATTTGCGCTCTACCCATGATTAATAATAGATTTTATAAGGGTTCGCAGAATTAGTGAGTAGCAGCAAAAGTTTGCACGATAGAGAATCCGACTTCGTCGAGTCCGTAAGTCAATTTATCGATTTTGTTAGTGTAATAGTTGTAAGAGATAACAGCCAATGCACCAGTCAAGATACCGAAAGCAGTGTTAATCAAAGCTTCAGAGATACCTTGTGACAAAGCCATAGAGTCGGCACCACCACCAGCAGACAAAGCAGCAAATGAACGGATCATACCGATTACAGTACCAAGCAATCCCATCAATGTACCCAAAGTAGTGATAGTAGCGATGATCGGAAGGTTTTGTTGCATCATAGGCATTTCCAAAGCAGTAGCTTCTTCAAGTTCTTTCTGGATAGCCAACAGCTTCTGTTCTTTAGGAAGAGCAGTGTTCTTTTCCATTTCTTCATACTTACGCAAAGTAGAAGTTACTACGTTAGCAACAGAACCACGTTGTTTGTCACAGATTTCCTGTGCTTTCTTCATGTCACCTGCAGCTAAAGCGTCTTTGATATTAGCTACAAACTTAGCCAATG